>OY760073.1:0-2354649 GCA_963663025.1 Dehalococcoidia bacterium
CTTGTGGGGTTCAGTGGTGCACAAGATGAACACCACATGGGGAGGAGGCTCCTCCAGGGTCTTCAGAAAGGCGTTGGAAGCATGCTCCGTCAGCATGTGGGCTTCGTCGATGATGTAGACCTTGTACCGGCCCTCTACCGGGGCGAGGTTCACCTTGTCCCGGATGTTGCGCACCTCGTCGATGCCCCGGTTGCTGGCGGCGTCCATCTCGATGAGGTCCATGAAGCGCCCTTCCTGGACGGCCGCGCAGCGGGAGCAGGTGCCGCAGGGCCTGCTCTCCTCGGAGCCTGTGCAGTTCACCGCCTTGGCCAGGATGCGGGCTGTGCTGGTCTTTCCCGTGCCCCGGGGGCCGCAGAACAGGTAAGAGTGCCCCACCCTGCCATGGGTAACGGCGTTGGCCAGGGTGGTGGTAACGTGTTCCTGCCCGACCACCTGGTCGAACCCCTGGGGACGCCACTTTCGGTAGAAGACCTGGGTACTCACGGCGCACCCGACCCAAAGAAGGCGGTCATTATCTCCTGTTCCCTGGAGCGCATGTCGGCGGCTTCGGCATCCTCGATGTGATCGTACCCGAGCAGGTGCAGGGTCCCATGCACGACTAAGTGGGCCAGCTCACGTTCCCTGGAGTGTTGGGCATCTAGGGCCTGTCTCTCCGCTTGGGGAAGGGAGATGATGACCTCGCCCAGGTGTAGTGGCTCCTCGGGCATCAGAAAGAAGCCCGAAATATCGGGCGATGGCGGAGGAGGTTCCCCGTCCCCTTCCCAGTGGCCTCCATGACCGGTGGAGAAGGACAGAACATCGGTCACTTCATCCAGGCCGCGGTACCTGTAGTTCAGATCCTTCAGCATTGCATCATCGCCAATGACGAGACCCATCTGGCAGGCGGTGTTGGGAAGGGCGCTGGCGAGGGCGCATTTGGCGATCTTGCGTAGCCAGGCTGGAGTTACCTCGCCTCTGTAGCTTGGGGAGATTGTGACATCGACCCGGGGGATTGGGGCTTTGTTCATGGTCAATCCCTGCAGCCGACATAATAGCATAGCCCCCTACCCCCAGCAACGACGGATCGACCCTCTTCGCCAGCACAAGTGCGAGCCCTGATCGCCCGCATTTGCCGTAGGCGATGGGGTCTCGCTATAATGAATTTCGCAGGCTCAGTTGAATCTCAGCAAAGACCGACCAGAACAGCTTAGTTGTGGCTGGCGATCATCCTGATTTGAGACGGCAGGAGCATCGAGATGGAGTACCGGATTCGCTGTCCATACCATGAAGCAGACGAGGTGCTGGAGGTGCCGGGGGACCCCCAGTATCATGAAGGTCAGGCGGAGTGCTCTCCCGCTCCGGGTCTGACTCCCCGTCCTCTCAGGATCAGGATCATTCATGGGCTGCTGGTAGATGCAGCGCCCGTGAAGAGCCACGTTACCCACGGTTCCTGATCGCCTGCTTTACGGCACAGCCCTCTCGCCCAGCGGTCCGCCATCGTGGAGTGCCAGGTAATCCTGGAACTCCTGGTAGCTGCCGAAGCCCGACATCAACCGTACGAACTCCCCCAGGCAGCCGCTTATCTCCCGCAGGCGGTCCACCTCCTGCCCGATGGGGCTGACCGACGCCGGGTTGTCGGCGTAGGTGCCATAGAAGGCGAAGTAGGCTTGGTTCAGCTTTCGGATGGGGTACCCTTCTTCCACAAACACCTGGCGCCGGGACTCCATGTACTCCTCCGCAGCCTCGATGCGCCCCTGCTCCAGCAGGTCGTCCACCCTTAGACGGGTCTCGTGCATCTCCCTGCGAAAGTCGAAGATGTCCTCCTCTACAGCCGGTGGGTCTCCATGGGGTTCTTCCCTAGGGGCTTCACTTCTGCCCGGCGCCTCATAGGGCTCGCCTGTCAAGGCTGAGTAGGCCCGCAGGCCCAGCTCCCGTCCCGCCAGGGAGGCGGCCGTCTCATTGAGGGTGGTCATTTCCGGGCTCCTCCAGTAGTTCCACCCCAGGGGCCGCAGGAACCAGTAGGTGTGCAGCCACTCATGGGCTGCAGTGATGGAAGCCCCCCGAAGACCCGAGCCCTGGGTCACCACCGACGGGTAGGTGGCCACCCCCCCAATTCCCTCCACCATGGCGGACAGGTTTTCCCCTTGGAGTATGAGTTCTTCCAGGGATTCACGCTCTTCCAGGGACATGTCCGGCTTGAGCAGGATGGACCTATCGACACGGATGGTGTGCCTGGGAGAGGTCGTCAACAGCAGGGGAGGGTTTTCCAGGGCCACATCCACGGGTGGAAAGATGATGCCCAGCCATCCGTCCAACCCCTCCTCCCCGGCGACTTGGCTTATGTAGGATTCCAGGGTCTCTTCTGTAACGGGCCGGAGGTCGGAGCGCTGCTTCCTAGCCTCCCTGAGGCCCGAGGCGGCCGCCTCGGGCTCAACGGGAGCCTGCCCCTGCAGGATGGCGTCCTCCAGGGAGCGGACCTGGCCGCTCAGTTCGAAGAACTCGCGGACGTTTTCCAGCCGTTCATCTTCCCCAGTGGACCGCCACGGCAGGTAGCTCAGCGCCTTGTGGGACCACTTGTCGGGAAGGTGGGTCAGCTCCCAGTACACAAGCTGGTGCTGGTGGGGAAGGATGGCAAGGTCCAGGGTTGACAGCTTGAGGTCTCCGCTGCTGCCAAAGACTAAGAGGATGGACAAGAGGAGAGTGGCAACTGCTCTCAATAGAAGGTGCATACGCCTCGGCAAAGGATAGCATAATGATTGGGATTCAGGCTGCCAGCCGGGGGCCAAAGTGGGCCCCCTCACTGGCGTTGCGCCCCGCGCGCCAAATTGGCTAAAATGGGGAACATCTCTTGTCGCCCTATGTGGCGGCTTTGCCGGGTCTCATATTGGCCTTCGCCGGCGCCCCACCGGATGCGATGCTGAAGGGAGAACACTTCTGATATGGCGGACATCAACAAGATACGGAACGTGGCAATTCTAGGTCATGCAGGCTCGGGGAAGACCTCCCTGGCCGAGGCCCTTCTCTTCAACACCAAGGCGGTGAACCGCCTGGGCAACGTGCAGGACGGGAACACGGTTTCCGACTACGAACCCGAGGAGACGAAACGTTCAACCAGTATTCAGACCAGCCTGCTCCCCTGTATCTCCGATGGCTACAAGATAAATGTGCTGGACACGCCTGGGTACGACGATTTTGTCAGCGAAGTCATCGCCGCCCTCCGGGTGGTGGAGGGCGCGATCATAGTCTTGCCGGCGTCGGCGGGCGTCGAGGTCGGCGCCATCCGAGGCTGGAACCAGTGCGCTGAGGCGGGCATACCCCGCATATTCTTCGTCAACAAGATGGACCGGGAGAACAGCGACTTCCAGCGGTGCCTGGAGGACATCCGGTCCAACTTCGGACGGGGCTGCGTGCCCTTCCAGATACCCTTGGGGTCTGAACAGAGCTTCAAAGGGGTCGTGAATGTCCTGGACCCGGGGGCCGAATCGCCCGCCGAAGTAGCTGCCCAGGTGGAAGAAGCCAGGGACATGCTCATCGAAGCCGTCGCCGAGACCGACGATGACCTTGCCACCAAGTACCTGGAGGGTGAAGAGCTGACCCAGGAGGAGATCACCGGGGCCATTCGAGAGGCCATCCTTTCCGGGAACATCTCCCCCGTCTTCGTAGGTTCATCCACGATGAACCTTGGGGTGGAGGAGCTGCTCGAAGGTGTGAAGGCGTACATGGCCTCGCCCGTTGAAAGGGCAAAAGTGCCCTTGGTGGACTCGAACTTGGAAGCGTCTGCCGACGCCGGTTCCGGGCCTTTGGCGGCCTTCGTCTTCAAGACCACCGCCGACCCCTTCGTGGGCAAGCTGTCCCTGTTCCGGGTGTTCAGCGGCACAGTGAAGAGCAACTCCGAGGTGTGGAATGAGGCGCGCAACTCATCCGAGCGCATCGGGCAGGTCTATACCATGCGGGGAAAGAATCAGGAGCAGACCGCCGAGGTGGGAGCGGGCGACATGGGAGCACTCTCCAAGCTCGCCGCCACCGTTACGGCCGACACCCTCACGCAGAAGGAGAACCCCAAAGTGGTGAAGCCCATAGACTTCCCCTCAGGCTTCTACACCATGGCTGTCCAGCCCAAGTCCAAGGCCGACGTGGACAAGATGTCCATGGCCTTGACCAGGGTCCTGGAGGAAGACCCCAGCTTGAACCTTACCCGCGAGCCTAACACCGGCGAGACCCTGGTCTCCGGCTTTGGGGAGACCCAACTGGAAGTAGCTATGGAGCGGGTCAAGCGGAAGTTCGGCACCGAGCTCGAGCTGCACCTGCCCAAGGTCCCTTACAAGGAGACCATAAGCACCATGACCAGGGCCGAGTACAAGCACAAGAAGCAGACCGGTGGCCATGGCCAGTACGGGCATGTGCTGCTGCGCCTGGAGCCCATGAGCGCCGACCAGACCTACGAGTTCGGCCAGGAGCTTGTGGGAGGCTCTATACCTAAGGAGTACGTTCCCTCCGTAGAAAAGGGTGTGGTAAAGGCGCTACAGGAGGGTGTCCTTGGAGGCTTTCCGGTTGTAGGGGTAAAGGCAGTCCTGTACGACGGCAGCTTCCACGATGTGGACTCCTCGGGCATCTGCTTCGAGATCGCCGGCTCCTACGCTTTGCGGAAGGGCGTGTCCGAGGCGGGCCCCAAGCTGCTGGAGCCCATCATGAGGCTGTCCGTCAGGGTTCCCGACGCCTTCAACGGCGATGTGATAGGCGACTTGAACAGCAAACGCGGCCGGATAATGGGGATGACTCCCCAGAACGGCGAGACCATAATCGAGGCGGAAGCGCCCCAGAGCGAGCTTCTGCGCTATGCCACCGACCTGCGCTCCCTGACCCAAGGCCGGGGTTCCTTCGTGATAGAGTTCGACCGGTACGAAGAAGCGCCCGCCCACATCACCCAGAAGGTCACCGAGGAAGCCAAGAAGGCCAAGGAAGCCGCCAGGGCATAGGGGTAATGCAACCCTTCTGACCGGTTACGTTCGGAGGCGTGGTCGGGTCTCGGTACTCTGACTGCTAGACCATATTATCAGATCGCAAGATTTGCGCTAACAACGAAACGTCACATGTTGTGCCAGGTCAGTCTGGCGCAAATATGTTCGCACGCTCGCACCCTAGCAATTGGTGTTTCGAAGTCTTATCTGCGAGTAATCTTCAGTCCGACATATACAATATAAATTTGGCCGCCCGCTGGAATTGGCCAAGAGAAGTGAATCCTATAGGGGGGATTATTCACCTTGCCATGCCACGTGCAAAAGAGAGAGCCACCTTCGTCATCGGGGGAGGGGAAGGTGAGAGCTTGCTTGAAGTCACGTTTTTCGGTATCTGATGAATCCGAAAACCAAGCCCGATCCCCCATAAAATAGTCTTCGTAGAGCTGCTGACCTAGAGAAGTACCCCGGCCAGCGGCCCATAGTCGATCCAAAACCTCAAGACGACTGAGAATTCTCCCCGCTGCTCCGGGAGCAAATGGCTGGCCGTCTAGGGGGTCGAAGGACCCTGGAGTGAAATTAAGATTGTGAAATCTCCCTCTAGACAATGTCTCTAGTTTGCGCCAGGAATCGATTGCTGGGTCGGCTAGCCTCAAATCTGACTCCAACCTAGGAGCGTCCCAGTAGTTCTTCAACTCAACGTTAGTGAACAATGCGTCACCTCTCCACCAAGTAACTGTTAAAGGGGTATATTCCCAAAGTGACGGAGTGAAACTGACCATCCGGCGGTCCAGCCCTATGTTTGTGCAATATGCAGCTTCAGCCAAGCCTGCCTCTGTAACGATGTCTCCTTGGCACTCGAACAAATCATTGGGATCATGGTGTTGAGCGTCGTCCCAGAAGGGCCCCTGCCGAGTTAGCCACAGCTTTGCTGCTGAAAGCTGTTCGCGAGAAAGCATCTGTACAAGCAGAGTTCCTGGACTTACAGCTCGGTACCAGGCACTTCGGTGACAATACACTTCTCTGCCGAATCGGCGAGCAATATTTCGGATCGTCATAATCCGAGCGAAAGCATCTCGAAGCATGGACTGACTGGCGAATTGTTCATGCACAGAAAGTTCGTTCAGCATTAGTTCCAAGTTACTGCCCCCAGTCTGCGAAGTAGTTTAAATCTTTGTCGAACTGATCGAAGAACCCTTCAGGCCACACATCGATGTTGCCGGAAGAGTCTACGATTGGACTCAATACCTGAGTATCGTACAAAAACCGGTTACGAAGAAAATGGATCGTTATTTCATCTGAGGATATGCGCCCTGATTTTACGGCTCTCCGAACACCATTCAGCACATGGTCGCTGTGGGTTTCTACAATCATCTGTATCCCAGAATGGGCAGCTTCAGCCAAGAATTCTCCCATTAACGCCTGTCCTGCTGGATGGAGGTGTACTTCAGGGTTTTCTATCAGGAGTAGTGGGATGCCACGCTCGTCGGAATTGTGAGCAGAAAGTATAGCCACTATGATGGGGAGAATCTGAGTGATTCCAAAACCACAGTGGATCGGGCGCAGGAACTCCGTGGCATCGGACATGCGAATTCCAAGAGTTAAGGCAGTAGTTCCCGCAATCTGTTTCACTTCTAGCTTGCATCCAGGGAAAAAGATGTCCAGTCGGGCCTCTACTTGCCTCGAAAGGGTAGACGCTAATCCGGTAAGGGCAAGGGCAGGGCTTATGCGATCATCACGCCCCTGATACAACACACTAACGGCGTATTCCCCCCTTGTTCCGACTACTCGACCTGCGTGTTCATCGGTTAGGGTGTACACCTCACGTGGGCCGTCTCGCTCAGCAGTAATATAGGTTAAGTCCCTAATGCCAATTGCTAGTGTCCGAGCTTCATCTTCGTCGTCGAGGGGAACCAGCCAACGAATTTGGGGTATCGGGCTTACTTGCTTTCCGCTGATCGAGATTTGAATTAACTCAGCCGACAGGTCCCGCCGATCTCCTTCGAATACCCAGTTGCAATGGACCTCCTCGTTTCCGACTCCTATTCCAAATTGGCCACGGCCGTTAAACTGATCGACTACGTCAGACATTGCCCCTACCTGCCCTACGTGTCCGTTTAATATAAGGCGAGTCGACCACTCATGGTCACGCATGGTTTGGTGCAATAACATGAGGGACTGTAGAATGGACGACTTTCCAGAGGCGTTTGTGCCAGACAATATGGTCAATTTGCCGAGAGGCAGTCTAAGGAATTCAAAGCACTTAAAGTGACTCAGTTCGAGCAGATTAAGCACTGAAAACCTCTTTGAACAATTCCTGGCTCATCCTGAAGCGGTCAGTTACTCTCCTAGTATCGTTGGTGCCGTAGGTAATGGCAGCGATAAAGTCATCGTTTTCCATTAGGTCGTAGAATGCTTCTTGCAGCGCGACTGAGCGAGCTTCCACGGTGCGGGAATCTATACAGGACAGGCCCACGACCATGACGTCCCACAGTGAGGCATTGATTACGCTGCGATGGTCTTGATCCCTTAGTCGTTTGCGAAAAGCGTGGCGTCCGAACACATAGAGGTTATTCTTGAGCCCAGCTTGAAATTCCGATGACATGTGGTCAAGCTCTTGATCATCCATTTGATTCATCTTGATGAGAGCCTCAGCGAGAAATTCGTCCATTTCCCCTCTGTATCTTTCTAAGGAGAGTAGATGAAAGGCAAAGAATCGGTTGATGAACTCTCGGTCACGCATGGTGTCTCTTCTGAGACTCCCCCCGGTAGCATCCAGGAACAAGTCGCTTTCTGCTTCTTGGCGCAGTAAACGAGTTCCGGGGCCGCTGTATAGGGAGTTTCGCATCTGCTGACGCGTTAGTGGAACACCGCTGTTTACTCTCTCAAAAATGTCCAGTCTTGCTCGCTCGGGGACTTGGCTGTCGATGACATACAGCGTGAGATTGCAGTCCTCTATACGATTTTGGAGCTTTGCAGAGAGGTTATCGAACCGCTTGCCGTTCAGGTCAGGTTGCTTGTCTAAACGTAACCTTAGTTCACAATCCATGAATCGTCGAAAAGTCGACAGCCGTTGCAGGCCATCGACAACGACCATATTCCCGTCTTTATCCTCGGCCAGATAGAGTACTGGTAAAGGTATCCTCATTAACACTGACTCGATTAACTTGCTTTGTTTGGTGTCGTCCCAGACAAAGTCGCGTTGAAAGTCGGGATTCATGATGAATTGGCCTTGCCGGATCCGTCGAAGAACCTCGTGAACAGTACGAGTTTCGTTCCTGATCAGAACTTTATCCAGAGGGTAATCACTGCCTGGATCGCCGTCCTCGCCAACACCCTCAGGTTCCTCCAAAACCGCCTCTTGATGCAACTCCGCCATCAGCTTTCCCTCTTCAGCTTAAGCTCTGGCGGTAGTATATCATGGTGAAATCGCGGGATTAGTTTCCCCTATAAACTTCGCTCAGAAGCTGAATCACCTTTCTGAGAGTCCCATGACCGGTGGACTGGAGTCTACCTCGGGACTGCGCCTGATGCAGAGGATCGACTCTCGTGTCGTTGTTCCTTTATGGGCATAGGCCTTCACACAACCCCCACCAAAGAAAGGGCATAGTCGTCGTGAGCGCGGCCGCCCCCCTCTTTTGCTTGGGAAACGTGTCTCATTCGCATTGACACCGGGAAAGCCCCATCTATATATTTCCCTCTGCCCCGCCTTGACCTGCGGGCATCCCGGACTAGTTTCCGTTTTCTTATTTTGTATTGACCGCTTTGCACAGACCGACAGCTATACCTACTTCTGTCGCACTTCCCCTCGCGCTGGGACTCAGGAGGCCCTTGGATGCCAGCTAGCGCCAAGCCTCGGACCATTAAGGATCTGAGAGAAAGCCGCTACAAGGTCCTGCCCGTCAGGGAGGAGCTGCGCAAGAACTTGGTGGCCAAGCTCCGCAACAGGGAAACCCTGTTTCCTGGCATCGTCGGCTTCGATGACACAGTCATGCCCCAGATGCAGAACGCCATCCTGGCAGGCCAGGACATCGTCCTGCTGGGGGAACGGGGCCAAGCCAAGTCCCGTCTCGTGCGAATGCTGGTGGGCCTGCTGGATGAAGAGGTACCGGCCATAGCCGGCTGTGAGATCAACGACAATCCCTACAACCCTATCTGCAGAAGCTGCCGTGACTGGGTCAAGAAGGATGGTGGTAAGGTCGAAATCCGCTGGATTCCCCGGGATGAACGCTATTCTGAGAAGCTGGCCACCCCCGACATCTCTATCGCCGACCTGATCGGCGAGGTAGACCCCATCAAGGTGGCCGAGGGAAGGTATCTTTCCGACGAGTTGACCATTCATTACGGGCTCATCCCGCGCACCAACCGGGGCATCTTTTCGATTAACGAACTTCCAGACCTGGCCGAACGGATACAGGTGGGAATGTTCAACCTCATGGAAGAGCGGGATGTGCAGATACGGGGTTACCGGATACGCATGCCCCTGGATGTGTACACCATCGCCACCGCCAACCCCGAGGACTACACCAACCGGGGCCGCATCATCACGCCCCTGAAGGACAGGTACGGCGCCCAGATCAGGACCCACTACCCCAGGGACCAGCGCGACGAGATCGCCATCATGGAGCAGGAGCGGTGCACCTTCGAAAACGAGAAGGACATCTCTATCCCACCCTACATGAAGGAGATCGTGGCAGAGGTGACGTCCCTGGCCCGGCGCAGCCCCGACATCAACCAGAGGTCGGGGGTGAGCGTCAGGGTTTCCATTGCCAACTACGAGACCCTTATCAGCAATGCGGTGAGGCGGGCCATCGTCCAAGGTGAAAAGAAGGCCAGCCCCAGGATCAGCGACCTGCCCTTCATTATCGCCTCCTTCTCCGGGAAGGTGGAGCTGGAGACCTTCGAGGAGGGCAGGGAATCCAAGGTGATGGAGGACCTGTCGAAGAAGGCAGTCTTAAACGTGTTTGGAAGATACTTCAACGTGACGGACCTCGAGGGTGTGGTCCAGCGGTTCGAGGAAGGGATGGAGGTGGAGGTAGGCAGCGACTTGCCCTCCCCAAGGTACGTGGAGCTGCAGAATCAGATGGGCGAGCTTGGGGAGCATGTGAGAAGCCTGGGAGCTGGCAAGCGCCCCGAGCTGGTCGCTTCGGCTTCCGAGTTTATCCTCGAGGGACTGCATCTCAATCGCAGATTAAATAGGGATCAGGTGGGTGGAAGCTTTCGTTACAGGAGCTAGTCGTGCCCGACTTCCGGTATTCCCGTTGGGATGGCGCCCAGCAGGTCTTCGATCTGGATGGCGAAGATGTGATGGAGCAGCTGTCCGAGCACCTGGTCAACCACAGCGACATTGCCAAAGCACTGGAAGCACTGGCTAAGGACGGCCTGCGCACAAGATATGGCCAAGCTGTGCCCGGCGTCGATGAGATTCTCCGCCGACTGAAGTCACTGGAACAGGACATCCTGGACCTCTACAACCTCGACCACATCCTGGAGGGTATAGAGGGACGTATCCGCGGGATCGTGGAGAGCGAGAGGGCGGGGATAGCCCGGCGTCTACAGCAGGCCAGGGAACGCCTCATTGCTGACCAAGCGGGCGACTCTGCGGCCCCGACCCCGGAGCAGATGGCCAGTCTGCTGGACCACCTGGAGCGGATGGTCGACCGCAACCGCGAAAATCTCGACCATCTTCCCTCCAACCTCGCTGAAGCCATCGAGCAGCTAAGCGGGTACGAGTTCATGGACGATGGAGCGAGGTCGGACTTCGATGGCCTCATGACGTCCCTGAAGCAGCAGGTGCTGGACGCCACGTTCAAGGGGATGATGCAGGGGCTGGGAGAGGCAGGCTCTCAGCAGATGTCTGGCTTGAAGCAGATGCTCCGCGACCTGAACGAACTCTTCGAAGAGCACCTGAATGGCAGCAGCGCGATGTCCCGGTCCATGTTCGACACGTTCATGCAGAAGTATGGCCCGGCCCTCGACCTGGGAAATCCATCGACGGTAGAAGAGCTGGCAGACCTCCTGCAGCAACGGAAGTCCCAGATGGGCCAACTGCTTCAGAGCCTGCCGGCCGAGCTCCGCGAGCAGCTGGACTCGGTCATCAAATCCGTCCTTCAGGATGATGACCTGTACCGGGAGATTGCTAGGCTGTCCCAGCACCTGCAACGTTTGTCGCCCACCTCAGAGCCTCCGGCGGGACTGGATTTCCGAGGAGGCCAGGATGCCGTTTTAGAGCAAGCGTTGCAGATCATCGAGGAACTGCGCGAGTTGGGTGACCTGCATGACTGTATGCAGAAGGCAGGCCAGGGTGCGAGGGGGAACGTCGATTTGCCCCTCCTGCGAAAGCACCTGGGCGAGGAGATCTGCCAAGCTTGGGGCCGGATGCACTCCCTGGCTGAAGTGCTGGAGAAGTCAGGCTACCTCCGCATGAACGAGGGCCGGCTGGAGCTTACCCCGAAGGGGGTAAGAAAGATCGGCCAGAGTGCCCTGCAGGAGATATTCGGTGTCATACGCAAGGAGCGCAACGGCGGTCATCGCACCTTTGAAAGGGGCGGAGGCGATCCGTCGGAAGACACCCACCCCTACCAGTACGGCGAGCCCTTCAACCTGCACCTCCAGCGCACCCTCCTGAACGCCGTCCTGCGCTCTCCGGGCACTCCCGTGTACCTTGCCCCCGAGGACTTCGAGGTCCAGCAGCTTGACCAGATATCCTCGACCTCAACCGTGTTGATGCTGGACCTGAGCTTGTCCATGGCCACCCGAGGCAACTTTCCCGCAGCCAAGAAAGTGACCCTGGCCCTGGACAATCTGATACGCACCCAGTTCCCCCACGACTCCCTTCACGTAGTGGGCTTTTCCACCTATGCGAGGGAGGTCAGGCCCGAGCAGGTAGCAGACCTCGCCTGGGACCAGTTCGATCCTTACACCAACATCCAGCACGGACTGTCCACCGCTAGGAAGCTGCTTGCCGGCGCCAGGGGGAGCACCAAGCAGATAATCATGGTCTCCGACGGGGAGCCTACAGCCCACACCGAGGGCGAAGAGCTGGTCTGCCAGTACCCCCCGGCGCCCCGCACTATCAGCGAGACCCTGAAAGAGGTCAGGCGCTGCACCAAGCAGGGGATCACCATCAACATGTTCATGCTGGACCGCAACTCTTCCCTGGTGCAGTTTGTCAGTCAGATGAACAGGATAAACCGGGGCAAGGTCTTCTACACCAGCCCTACCAAGCTGGGGGAGTACATCCTCGTTGACTACCTGACCAGCCGCCGCAAGCTGGTGGCGTAGAGGCGCCTGCACTACCACAGCAGGCTGGGGTGCTGGAAGGCACGCCTCAATCCTACGCTGTCCGTCCCGCATTTATACGAACGAAATCAGGACTGGTCCGGCTCCTCGCCTCGGGAAGAAGTCTGGGGCGGCGTAAGTTCGTCGGGCAGCGCATCCAGCACTTTAGTCATCGTGTCCACGCCTTCGGCTCGCGCCGCCTCGAGCACCCCGGACGTCAGGGCTAAAGCCGCCTCATCTTCGGTCAACCCAAGGTCCTCCGAAACTTCCTTCGCCGCCTCGATGGCGTTGTGGACTGCCTCTGCCATGTCCTGGTCTGCGTTCGATGCTCCCAGTACGACGCCGTAGCCCGCGCCCTGCAGCATAGCATCGCTGTCCACTTGGTAAGCGCTCAACGCCCGCACCGACCCTGTCACCGAACCGCGAACGCGGTCGCCTAATCCGGCCACAATTCCCTCACCCGCTTCCACCGCGCCCCTGGCTCCGTGACGGGCCAGCCCAACGGCATGGTCAGCCACATCTTGAACACCCTCCATTCGACGGTGCATTTCCTGACCCACAAGGTTGGAAATCTCTCTGGCGATGTTCTGCCCTTGGGCGGAGGCCTCTGCAGCCGCCCTGGTAGATGCCGCCACCTGGTATGCGGTGACCCCCATTACAACGTCCGCCCCCGGGACTCTCTTCAGGTAGCCGGCGGAGTAGGCCGACATGGTGTTAAGCCCCGGCACGGAGGAGACAAGCCTGGACAAAGGGGCTGCCCCCGCTGCGAGCTGCTCCAGGGCGATCCCACGCGCCACTTCACCCTCTTCCCTGAGGGCAATGAGGAGATTCAGGGATGCGAGGCCAAGTATGAACGCAGAGGCGAACACGAAATCGTATCCCCGCAGAGAGACCACTGAGATCTCCTCAATCCCCGCTGGCGACAGCCAGCGCAGCGCCACCTCAAAGCTGTTTTCCGCCGCCAGGTCCGCAAGCAAGCCGCCGACGATGGGCCCTAACCCAATGCCCAAGCTGGTGGCGATGCCGGCGACCCCAAGGAAGGGGGTTTCCCGGCCATCCGGGGCGACTTTTAGCGCCAGCGTCCCGACGGTCAGGGTTACGCCGGCCGCGGCTATACCTGCAAAGATGTGTATCACTGCGATCAGAGGCAGGGTGAAGAGGTGTGGATCGGGAAGCGTCACAAAGGGCCAGGCGACAATGGCCAGCAGATAGAGGGATGCTGATAGGGAAAGCACCGTCTTGCTTCCGACTCTGTCAGCAAAGGGGCCCCACATCCGCATGAAGAGAAGGTTGGTGAACTGGCTGAGGACCGTGAATCCGATCACGGTGGGCAGGGAGTAGCCGAGATCTCGAAGCATGTAAACGGCGAAGAAGGGGATTGCCAGGTTGGCGGCGAAGTTCCACGCGAAGAGGAAACGCACGAGGTGAGAGAAATTTCTATCTCGGAGCGGTTCGGTCAGGATGTCCAACACCGACCTGTCCGTGCTTGCGGCCTTGGGCATCAGTGGCTCGCTAGCCAATGAAGCGAAGGATGGACCGGAGATGCCTAAAGTGAGCGCTCCTCCAATAAGCAGGAAGCTGTAGGCGTAAACCTGTTGCCCCGCAGGAGCAGATTCGGTCCACCAGCTTACAAAGAAGCTGGCCGCCACGCTGACCGCTACAACTGTTCCTATGATGAATGCCCACCGCCTGCCGTAGTAGCTTCCCACGACAGATCGTGGGACGAGGTCGCTCATCCAGCTGACCCACGCAGTGTTCCAAGTGGCGGCGAACAAGCCCCGAAAAGCGACAATTGCCATGAGAGCCAGGATCGCCCCGGACCCCGGCGTTTCCATCACGAGGGGCACTGCCCCGGCAGGGACCCACATCAGGTTGGTGACGTAGCCTGCGGGGATTCCCAGGACCTTACGTCTTCGGAACTTCTCGACAGCCAGGATGGCAGGCAGCTGGGCTACCTGGGTTAGGAAAGGGAGGGCTGCCAGGATGCCGATCTGGAGGTTGTTTGCGCCGAGCGCCAGCGCAAAGGCTGCCATAAAGCCGCCGCTGGCCAGCGCGAACATGCCATTTTCGCCCATACCGCCCAACACCATGTAACGGAGACTTCGGTTTACCTCAGCCTCTGTCAGGGTGGAACGGGGACTTAGAAAGGACAGCAATATGTCAGGTTCTTCATAGGACGTAGGCGCCTGGTCACTGGCATCATTAGATGCCAAGAGGGTCCTGTTCGATAGTATATCCCGCCCGACCAGAATTTCAGAGGCCGTAACTGAAGAGGTTCCTCGGGGGAGGGTTCACTCCCCTAAACCCGCCAAAGATTGGCCAAAGAAGGCGGGGGGCGGGATGGCGCTACTATTCCAGCGGGCCGGGGTTACATAAGGTGATATAATTTATGGTGTACTACTGCTACGTGGAGGGGTGAAAAAACCGGATATGAACACCCTTAAGACCTTCGTACTTATGCTCGTCATGACCGGGCTCCTGCTGCTGGCGGGAATGCTCACGTTTGGCGTAAATGGGGTTATAGTCGCGGCCGGCATTGCCATGGCCCTCAACTTCTTCGCCTACTGGAACAGCGACAAGATAGCCCTGCGCATGGCCCATGCCAGGCTGATTACCTACGAAGAAGACAAAGAGCTGCACCAGCTTGTCGAAGAACAGGTGCAGAGGGCAGGCATACCTATGCCCAAGGTGTACGTCATCGAGGATGACTCGCCCAACGCTTTTGCCACAGGTCGCAACCCTGCCAACGCCACAATTGCGGTGACCACGGGCATTCGTCGTTTGCTCAACCGGGAAGAGCTTAGCGGCGTGATCGCTCATGAGCTGGCCCACGTTGGGAACAGGGACACGTTGATAATGACCATGGTGGCAACTATGGCCATGGCCATAGGTTTCATAGCCATGGCCGCCCAGTT
This sequence comes from Dehalococcoidia bacterium, assembly GCA_963663025.1. GTDB lineage: Bacteria > Chloroflexota > Dehalococcoidia > Lucifugimonadales > JAGWBF01 > JAGWBF01. The sequence goes on from OY760073.1 coordinate 15,131, forward strand.
CGCTATGTGGTTCGGAGGCTTCGGTCGCGGTCGAGTTGGCGGCGGTGGAGGCAGCTCAGGAATGATCGTCGGTCTTGTCGGCCTGCTGATAGTGGCCATAGTGCTGCCACTGGTTGCAACCCTGGTGCGCATGTCCATTTCCAGGGCCCGGGAGTTTCAGGCGGACGCCACCGGCGCTCGTACCTCGGGCAACCCCAATGCCCTTGCCAGCGCCTTGGAGAAATTGGAGATGGGCACCAGCCGCAAAGCTATGGAAGTGAACAATGCCATAGCGCATCTTTACATCGTCAACCCGCTGAAAGGCAAACATGTCGGGGACCACCAAGTAAGCGCCCTGGGTGGAGGCTCTGGGATATCCGGCCTGTTTTCCACGCATCCTCCCATAGCCGAACGCGTACGGCGCCTGCGAAACATGCGCGCAGATTGGTAGAGATCCCGCTGTGATACAAAAGACCGTCCTGGTGACCGGTGGCGCCGGCTTCATCGGGTCCCACCTCGTTGACAGGCTCATCTCCCTGGGACATCGCGTTGTTGTTGTAGATGACCTTAGCTCCGGCAGGCTGCAGAACCTGGACCGGGGTGCGGTGTTCTACCACACCAGCATAAACCATCCGTCCGTAGAGGAGATCGTCCGAAACGAACAGCCGGACATAATTGCCCACCACGCCGCCCAGATCAGCATCTCCGAGTCGGTGCGGGACCCCATCCGGGATGCGGAAATCAACATCGAGGGGACCCTGCGCCTAATGGAGATATCTAGGCGCTACGGGGTCAGCAAGTTCATCTTCGCATCGTCAGGAGGAGCGCTCTACGGCGAGCCCGAGCAGAACCCGTGCAACGAGCAGCATCCCGTCCGGCCGATTTCCCCCTATGGCCTTTCCAAGTTCTCGGCCGAGGGCTACTTGGGCTTGTACCACAACATCTACCGGCTTCCCTACGTGGCCCTCAGGTATGGCAACGTGTACGGCCCACGCCAGGATCCCCATGGGGAAGCTGGGGTAATCGCGATATTTGCCCGGGCGATGCTGGAGGGCAAGCAGCCCAAAATATACGGGAGCGGCCGCCAGGAGCGGGACTTCATCTACGTGGACGATGTCATCGACGCTAACATCGCGGCCATGGATGAGGGACAGGGCGAGTACAACGTAGGGACCGGTACTCCCACCTCCGTAAATCAGATCTTCGAGATGCTGAAGGGGATACTGAAATACAGGTGGACGCCGACCTACGGGCCCGCCAAACCGGGGGAGGTGTTCAGCATCAGCCTGGACAGCACCAAGCTGCAGCGAGAGATGGGCTGGATGTCCAAGCTCTCCCTGGAGCAGGGCCTTGCTCGGACCGTCGACTATCTCCGGAACGCCTCCAAGGGCACCACCGTCGAAAGGTAAGCCCCTATGCAGTCTCTGGCGGCGACGGACTACGACGTCGTCATCATAGGCGGCGGGGCCGCGGGACTTAGCGCCGCCATCTACACCTCCCGCGCTTCGATGAGGACCCTCATCCTGGACAGCATCGGGTGCGGCGGCCAGATACTCACCACCGACATCATCGAGAACTATCCGGGGTTCCCCGACGGCATAAAGGGCCCCGACCTGTCCATTGCCATGTGCACCCAGGCCAAGAAGTTCGGCGCCACGATGGAGCACGACCAGGTACTGGAAGTTGGGAGCCTGGATCGGGAGGTCAAGGAGATAACCACCTATTCGGGCACCATATCCACAAAGACCCTGATCATTACGGCGGGAGGCTCACCCAGCAAGCTGGGTGTTCCGGGCGAGCTGGAGCTGGCCGGGAGGGGCGTTTCATACTGCGCAGTGTGCGACGGCAACTTCTTTCGAGGACAGGAAGTGGTCGTCGTAGGGGGAGGGGATGCGGCCCTGGACGAGGGGCTGTACCTCAGCAACCTGGCCAGCCAGGTAACCCTGGTGCACCGGCGCGATGAGCTTAGGGCAAAGCCCATCTCTCAGGAAAGAGTGCGAGACAACCCCAAGTTCAAGTTCCTGTACAGTCACGTTGTAGAGGAAGTCCTGGGGAGCGACGGGGTGCAGGCCGTCAGGGTGAAGGACCTGAAGACGGGTGAAGTTTACGACTATCCGACGTCGGCTGTGTTCATATACATCGGCTTCCACTCTAACACGGGCTTCCTTGGGAGCCAGGTGCCCACCGATGCTGCTGGGCATATCTACACGAACATCGACATGGAGTCCAGGGTCCCGGGGGTGTATGCCGCCGGAGACATCAGGGCCTCGTCCTTCCGCCAGCTGGGCACTGCGGTAGGCGACGGCATCACCGCCGCCCTGGCAGCCTACCGATACCTCAACGAAGGCTAGACACTCCCGACCAGAGCGTACTATCCGATGCCTGCTGCTTCCATGGCCAGCAGGGTGATGCTGGCCATGGCTACCACCACGAGGACTACCTGCCTGAGCCTCCTGTCGTCGATGTGCTTTGCCATGAAGGATGCCGTTACCACTCCCAGCACCACCATGGGTGTCAGCTTCAAGACGGTATCGATTCGCTCTTCCGTGTAGAACCCCATGGCGGCATAGAGCACGGCAGCCACGATAGCTACCACAAGGGAGTAGAAGGCGATGGAGGCCCTTACAGCGCTGACGCCCCACTTCTGGTTTACCAGGTACAAGACCACCAGGGGAGTGCCCACCCCCATGCCGGTGACCAGCATCGCGCCAAGGAACCCGAAGATGGGAGTGGTGAGCTTGGTGTGGGTGAAGGGCCGTTCCAGCTTCAGTGAGATGGGTATGAGGAGCAGCAGGATCAGGGCGGCGATGGCGATACGCAAGGCGCCCGGCCTCACCGTGTCCAGGATCAGCACCCCGACTGGGACGCCTGCCACTCCAGCCAGCACCATGGGCAGCATCTCTCGGAAGGACAGCAGGCGCCAGGTGCGCAGCAGCACGATGGCCAAGATGGGGATGGTCAGGCTGTTTATAGTGACCACCACGCTCTGGGGCTCCATGATCAGGAGGAGCGGGGGAGACAGAACCATCCCAAGGCCGAAGCTGACCAGCCCCATCACCATGGAGCCGGCCAGCACGACCACCAGCGCCAGCGCCAGCGCTCCTCCTGAGAGCATCACATCATCCTTTTGCAGATATGGCCCGCCCGGCCAGGGCCGTTAGCAACCAACCCCCGAATTTCGGAGGTCGGTCTATACAAAGCAGAAAGCACCGCCGTTCTAGAGGTCGGTGCTTTCCATTCAGAGCTCAGGGAAGGGCGCCGGGGCTGGGTCCCAGACTAGCTGCTTATGAAGTCCAGTTTCTCGAATCGGCCCCCAACAATGGGCGCCCCGTCCAGTCCCAGCCAGTCTTCCAGTAAGGTCGAGTAAAAGCCCCGGAAATCGTAGTTGGGCACCAAGTCGCCCGTCTGCAGGTCTTCGGGCCTGAGGGAAGGGTACTCGCTGTAGTGGCCGCCCTGTACATGGTCGCCTATGACGAAAGCCACCCCACCTGCGCCGTGATCGGTGCCCGAGCCGTTGTCATGCACCCGTCGCCCGAACTCGGAGAACATGACCAGCACCACGTTGTCCGCAGCGTCGTGCTCCCTCAGGTCGTCGAAGAAGTCCCCGACGGCCGCCGATACATCCTTCCAGAGCTGGGCATGAACGGGAAGCTGGCTGGCATGGGTGTCGAAGCTGGCGTGGGAGGTGTAGAGGATCCTGGTGCCCAAGTCCGCCAAGTGCACCTGGGCGATATCGCGCATCTTGCGACCGATGGATGAGGGGGCGTACTCCACGCTGGAGGAGTACTGCTCCGGGGCTGTCCGCAGTATGTCGGCGCCCATCAGGGCATCCAGCCCGGTGCGCCCCAGGTAGTCCATCACGTAGTCGCTCCCGATGGTGGGGGCGTACATGTTGGCGAACCGGTCCAAGGCCGTTGCCCGCTGGTCTTCGGCCATGCCCGTCAGCAGCCCGTAGGTGGCCAGGTCGGATACCGAAGCTACCGAGACGCCGGGCAGCGCCAGCGCCCGGGGCAGGCCGGCCCCGAAGTTCACGGCGGTTAGCACGTTCTCCTTGTTCGGGTCCATCTCCCTGACCACGCGCCCAAGCCATCCCTCGGTGCCGACCTTGTCGGGTTCGCAGGTGTGCCAGATATCCATGGACCTAAAGTGGGAACGGGGCGAGTTTTCGTACCCGACGCCGTGCACGATGCCGACCTTGCCCTGGTCCCACAGCTCCTTTATGGGACCCAGGCTGGGATGAAAGCCGTGGTCGTCGTCAAGGGGAAGGACCTGCTCTTCAGGCACGTGCACCGTTGGGCGACTGTCCCAGTACAGTGGGTTGTTGTAGGGCACGATGGTGTTGAGGTAGTCATTTCCTCCGGTGATCTGCAGCACTACAAGGACCGGGGTCTTGCTGTTTGATGTCATTTTGTGCCTCCTGCCTCAAGGAGATCGGGGAATCTGGACGCCTACGGCGAAATCATGTCCGCTAAGGGCGCGTAGGGGGACCACCCTTTCCCATCGAAGGGTGGGTGTGATGCCCCAATTTTAGTTTTGGCTCTATCATGGTGTCAAACAACGCGCCCGGCCCCAGCCTCGTTGACCCATTAGCGTCGGCCCATTAGAATTAAAGGGTCCTGGTACCACTTGTCATTGTGTTTCCTTTGGGAACGTCATCTGCAAGGTAAGTCATCACACTTCTGGGAGCGAGACCTTGAGCTACGAAACCATCCTGGTGTCCAAAGAGCGGGGAGTGGCCACCATTACGCTGAACCGCCCCGAAGTCCTCAACGCTCTCAGCTTCCAGCTAATGTCCGAATTGGACGATGCCATCACCGACGCCGAGCGGGACGATGCCGTTGGCGCCATCGTGCTGACCGGGTCCGGGGACAAGGCCTTCTCAGCCGGTGGAGACATCCACGAACAGCGACGGGATGCAGTCGAGCTCACCGAGGAAGAGGATGAGAGGCGCAAGGCCATCAGGGCCGGCTATAGCTGGCACCTCGCCAACTCCATAAAGCCCACCGTCGGCGCTATGAACGGCTTGGCTTACGGCGGTGGATGCGTTGTTGCCACCTCCATGGACATCCGCGTTGGCTGCGAGCGCACCAAGTTCCGTTTCCTGGCCGCAGCCTACGGGCGCCTGAACTGCACCTGGACCCTGCCCATGCAGGTAGGCTGGCCCGTCGCCAAGGAGCTGCTCTTCACAGGGCGCATAGTAGAGGCTGAGGAAGCTTACCGCATCGGCTTGCTGAACCACCTGGTGCCCGCCGGCGATGTGCTGGACAAGGCCACGGAGATAGCTGTCACCATAGCTGAGAACCGGGCCGAGTCTGTGCAGGGCGCAAAGCACCTCCTTACCGCGAACATTGGCTCCACCTGGGAAGATATGTGGAGAAACGAGCGGGAGATCCTCTCCACCAAGGTCAAAGAGATGGGAGTGGAGGAGGCTTTCAAGGACTTCCTCGCCCGCAAAGGCCGGTAGCAGCCCGGTCCGCTCCCCTTCGATTTCCCCCTTCGAGAGCCTCAGGACAGGCTCAGGGCGAACGGACTTAGTCACATTCCACCTTGCTCATACCACACGAGCTTTTCGTCACTCGCGAGAAAGCGGGAGTCTACACCCTCCAGCGGTTCGCCCTTCGATTTCCCTCAGGGCGAACCGATACGATGAGAGGCCGCCTCGTTATTGGCGCCGTGCAATAGAGCCCCTCTCCCCTGGTGGGAGAGGGTTGGGGTGAGGGGGAACATCACGGGGGATGCGCCCTTGGCAAACGTATCACCCTCCCTTTAATCCCCTCCCTCAAGGGAAGGGGGATTATTGCGCCCTGACAATAGACTGCCTGGAGGTTGACAATGCTCCGTCCTGGATTGCGGCCTGCGCCGCAATGACGGCAATAGTTTCGCCACACCCGACATCGCTCATACCAGCCGCGCCCTTCCTCGTGTCCGCAAAGGCGGGAACCCACTTTCCCGCCCTTTCGCCCTGAGGGAAATCGAAGGGGAACGGGCGGTCTGTGCTCTGACACACAAAGGTTTCCCCCTCCAGAGGTGCTAGGGCACAACCCTGCCCGCTGTTAAACTATTGTTAAACAAATGGCCCCGTCTTTGCGTTAGCATGTGGGACGTCGACATGGTAACCTGACCTCGGAGAGAGCAGTTATGGTCCAGGTACCCCGCACAGCCACAGACACGGGGGAATCTCCAAGCATGACAACCACATGGGCAGAAGCGCCGGCTATGACTAACATCAGGGTATCCGTCGGTGAAGACCTTCCACGTCGGCGTGACTCGGCGCCTCCCGACGGCGGACCGGCTAAACTGCAGACCATTGGGCTGAGCGTCAGGTACGGGAACGTGGTTGCCCTGCGGGATATCAGCATGGACATAGCGGCCGACCGTGTTACCGCCATTATCGGCCCGTCGGGCTGCGGCAAGTCCACCCTGCTCCGATGCTTCAACCGTATGAACGACCTGGTGCCCGATGCCTTGGTGGAGGGCAAACTGCTCTTCAACGGCGAGGACCTCTACGCACCGGGTGTGGACCCCACCGAAATCAGGTTCCGCATCGGCATGGTGTTCCAGAGGCCCAACCCCTTCCCCAAGTCCGTCTATGACAATGTCGCCTTCGGGCTGAGGATCAACGGCTTCAAGGGCAACATGGATGATATGGTGCAGAATGCGCTGGAGCGGGCGGCCCTGTGGGATGAGGTAAAGGACCGCCTCAAGAAGGGCGGGCTGACCCTGTCCGGCGGTCAGCAGCAGAGGTTGTGTATCGCCCGGGCCCTGGCCATAGAGCCGGAGGTCATCCTCATGGATGAGCCCTGCTCAGCCCTGGACCCCATCGCAACACTGGCCATCGAAGACCTGATCCGCTCCCTCGCGGGCACCTACACCATAATCATCGTCACCCACAACATGCAGCAGGCCGCCCGGGTCTCCGATGAGACAGCTTTCCTGACTGCAGGGCCCGACCAAGGGGGCTACCTCGTAGAGCACGGCAACACCCGCCAGATATTCACAAACCCCAGGGACGAGCGCACGGAAGCATATATAACGGGGCGCTTCGGATGAAGCGCAACTATCCTGAAGTCCCAGCCTTCGGCCGGTCTGGGTAAGGGAGGTAAACGTGCGAGTCAGATCCGGGTTAGACCGACAGCTCCAGATGCTGGAGGACGAGGTCCTGATGATGGGGGGGATGGTAGAAAAGTCCATCGCCCGAGCGGTGGATGCCCTCTCCCGGAGGGACCTGGAAGAGTCGGAACAGGTCATCAAGGAAGATGACCTGATCGACCGTAAGCGCTTCGACATCGAAGAGCGGTGCATCGACCTTATCGCTACCCAGCAGCCCATGGCAACTGACCTGCGTATTCTCATTGCCATGCTCCACATAACCGTGGAGCTGGAGCGCATGGGGGACTATGCCGAGGGGATCGCCCGCATCAGCCTCCTGATGGGCGAGGAAGCCACTCTGAAGCCCCTTATAGATATCCCCAGGATGGCCGAGAAGGCCCAGGGGATGCTTCATAAGGCCTTGGATGCCATGGTGAACAGGGATACCGTCTCGGCCCAGCAGGTGTGCTCCGAAGATGATGATGTGGATGACCTGTACGATCAGATATACAGGGAGCTTCTCTTGTTCATGATCGAGGACCCCAAGACCATACGGCGCGCCACCTACCTGCTGTGGGTATCCCACGACCTGGAGAGGATCGCGGACCGGGCCACCAACATCGCCGAGCGGGTGATCTACCTGGTGACCGGGAAGATGGAAGAGACCGGCGCTTCCAAGTACTAATCTTCGAGTGAGGCTGGCCTACATGCTGAGAGGGCCCTAAAGGCCCTCTCTTACGTTGAAGCGCCCCACCGAAGTGGACCCACCCTTGTAGAACAGGTGGAGGAAGTTTCGCCGGTGAGCCCATGCATGGGCTCTTTTCAAGGCGGGGTTGGGGATGGGGCCGGACTTCCTGGTGATGCGGATGGTCTCGTAGCCTGGGCCTGCGGCGCAGTTGGCTTCCAGAAGATAGACGACCTCGCAGCCCTCGGATTCCAGCAGCAGCTTCAGGGGTTCATAGCCGTCCATCTTGCGGCTTGGAGGGCGGTAGATATAGAACTCGGTGCTGCCGATAAGGTCGTCGAAATGGTCGTCGGCCACACCCTCGCCCCGGCCGCCTCCCTGGCGCATCTGCCGGCGGGTGTACCCCTTGTCGCGGACGTTGAAATCGGAGACCACTATTAGCCCTCGCTCTGTGTGTTGGCGATGATCGGCTTCAGCTTCCAACCGCCGCCTAGCATAGCATAAGAGCCTCGTGTTCTCCCATATGCCCGCGCTCACTCCCACAAGCCCGACCCACGTGAGTCACAGATTGTGGTACCACCGCCCACCTGAAATTGTTGACACTGATTTCGTTTGTTGGTACACTTTCCCGCTAGTGCCTCTATTGGCAAAGGAACGGTTATGCCAACAGTAAATCAGCTGGTGAGAAAAGGTCGTACGAAGGTCCGTAAGAAGACCAAGTCCCCTGCCATGCACTGGCTCCAGAACTCCTTGAGGAACAAGGTAACCTGGGGCCCGGGCTCACCGCAGCGTAGAGGGGTTTGCGTCCAGGTACGGACCATGACGCCTAAGAAACCTAACTCTGCACTGCGCAAGATTGCCAGGGTGCGCCTCACCAATGGTTTCGAAGTTACCGCCTACATCGGCGGTGAAGGGCACAACCTCCAGGAGCACTCCGTGGTGCTTCTGCGGGGAGGCAGGGTCAAGGACCTGCCGGGTGTTCGTTACCATGTGGTGCGTGGTGCCCTCGATTGCGAAGGCGTTAGCGACCGGAAGCGGGGCCGCAGCAAGTACGGCTCCGAGCGACCCAGAAACCGCTAGCTCCCCTCTCTTCTACGGTATCACTGCCTAGCCCAATCCTGAGGACCTGGAAGATATGTCTAGGCGCAGAAGGGCTGAGAGGCGCGTTGTGCCTCCCGACCCGAAGTACAACAGTCCCGAGTTGGCCCGCTTCATCAACAAGATTATGAAGTGGGGAAAGAAGAGCACTGCCGAGCGGGTGGTGTATGGGGCAATGGATGTGGTGGAGCGGGATACCCGTAGGGAACCCCTTGAGGTGTTCCAGCAGGCTTTGAAGAACGCGACACCTCTCCTAGAGGTCAAACCCAGGAGGGTGGGTGGAGCAACCTATCAGATTCCAACGGAGCTTCGCACCAACCGCAGCGAAGCCCTCGCCATGAGGTGGCTCATCAGGTCGGCCAGGGCCCGTAAGGGCATGCCCTCAACACGGAAGCTGGCCAATGAGTTGATGGATGCCTCGAGAGGTGAGGGCGCTGCTGTGCGCCGCCGGGAGGAGCTCCACCGGATGGCCGAGGCCAACAGGGCTTTCGTCCATTACAGGTGGTAGCATGTAGCCTTCCGCCCAGGGCGCCGGGCCTCCTCAGAGAGTCAGTTCCAGCAGCAGTATGTAGCTATGTCCGATAAATCTCCTATAGATAAGATACGCAACATAGGTTTCATTGCCCACATCGATGCGGGCAAGACTACCGTTACAGAGCGGGTGCTGTACCTTGCCGGACGGATTCACCGTGTGGGCGACGTGGACGAAGGCACCACGGTGATGGATTGGATGCCCCAGGAGAAGGAGAGGGGCATCACTATTACCTCGGCAGCGACCACCTGTTTCTGGGACGACCACAGGATTAACATCATTGACACCCCCGGCCACGTGGACTTCACTGCCGAGGTGGAGCGCAGCCTGCGGGTGCTGGATGGCGGAATCGTGGTGCTGGATGCCGTGGCCGGCGTTCAGCCCCAGTCCGAGACGGTGTGGAGGCAAGCGGACAAGTACAACGTCCCCAGGATATGCTTCGTCAACAAGATGGACCGCTTGGGAGCCAGCTTCGACCGGACCATCGGAACAATACGCCACAGGCTGAAGGCCAACGCCGTTCCAGTGCAGCTTCCCATCCAGGAGGACGATTCCTTCCGCGGGGTCGTTGACCTGATTCACGGGCGGGCGCTGGTCTACGAGGACAACAACGGCATGGCCCCCCACGAGGAGCCCATCCCAGATCGATACCAGGATGACTACCAGCAGCACCGGGATGCCCTGCTCGAGAAGATAGTCGAGACCGACGATGCCCTCATGATCCGGTACCTGGAAGGCGAGACCATAGGCGTCGACGACCTGATGACGGGGCTGAGACAGGCTACCATCACAGGCCAGCTCATCCCCGTCCTGTGCGGCACCGCCCCCACGGGCCGAGGCATCCATCCCCTCATGGACGCTATCATCAACTATCTCCCGTCGCCAGCCGACGTTCCGGCAGTAACGGGAGTCCTGGCCCACAACGGGCAGGAAGTAGTCAGAGAAGCCAGGGAAGACACCCCGATGTCAGCCCTGGCTTTTAAAGTTACCACCGACCCCTTCGTGGGCAGGCTGGTTTACCTCAGGATGTACTCCGGCTCCGTAAAGTCGGGCGCATCGGTGGTCAACGTAACCAAGAATCTGAACGAACGCATGGGCAGGGTCCTCCAGATGCACGCCAACCGCCGGGAGGAGATCGAAGAGGTGGGCGCGGGAAATATCTGCGCCGCTGTCGGCCTGAAGAACACCTTCACAGGCGATACCATCTGCACCCGGGAAGCTCCCGTGGTCCTGGAACCCCCCAAGTTTCCCTCACCGGTGCTCTCGGTGGCCATCGAACCCATGAGCAAGGCGGACCAGGACAAGCTGAGCGACGCCCTGGACAAGCTGGCGGAAGAGGACCCGACATTCTTCGTCCAGTATGATCAGGAGACGGGCCAGACCCTCATTTCGGGCATGGGTGAGCTGCACCTGGAGGTCTTGGTGGACAGGATCCGCCGCGAGTTCCACGTAGGCGCCAATGTCGGTAAGCCCAAAGTTTCCTACAGGGAAGCGATCACTACCTCCATAAAGTCCGAGGGCCGCTTCGTCCGCCAGTCGGGCGGGCGCGGCCAGTACGGGCACGTCTGGCTGGAGATAGAGCCGGCCGAGGCGGGAGAAGGGTTTAAGTTTGAGAACCGAATCGAGGGCGGGGTCATACCCAGGGAGTACATCCCTGCGGTGCAGGCCGGTGTCAAGGAAGCCCTTAACAACGGCCCCATTGCGGGATATCCGATGGTGGATATCAAGGTGACCTTGTACGACGGCAGCTTCCACACCGTGGACTCGTCGGAGATCGCCTTCAAGGCGGCGGGGTCCATCGCCTTTCGGGACGGCGTCAGGAAAGCCCGTCCCCAGCTCCTGGAACCTGTCATGGACATGGAGGTCGTAACCCCCGGAGATTTCCTGGGCGACGTCCTGGGAGACCTGAACTCCCGCCGTGCCCAGATACGCAACATAGAAGGACATGAAGGGATACAGGTGGTGCGGGTGATGATCCCGCTGGGAGAGACTTTCGCGTACACCACAACGCTGCGTTCGGTCACCCAGGGCAGGGCAACCTACACCATGGAGTTCCGAGATTACGAACCTGTACCCGAAGGTATGGTTCAAGGTATAATCCGCGGTGTTTCTGCTTAGGCAGGGTAGGTAAGGTAGGAAATGACAACCAGCCGTCAAAAAATAAGGATCGTACTGAAGGCTTTCGACCATAAGTCCCTCGACCTGTCGGCAGGACAGATCGTGGACACAGCCGAGCGCACCGGGGCGGTGGTACTGGGGCCTGTGCCCCTGCCTACCCACATCCGGCGTTTTTGTGTGATCCGCTCACCTCACGTGGACAAGGACTCTAGGGAGCATTTCGAGATACGGACCCACAAGCGACTGGTTGACATAGTGGAACCCACATCCAAGACCATCGACGCCCTGACCCGGCTCAATCTGCCGGCGGGCGTCGATATCGCTATAAAGCTGTAGGAGAACGAGGCCTGGCTAACCCAAGTGTTGGCCGGCATGGAAGAAAGCATGGCAGGTCCCCTGGAGAAGCAGATTTGATCAAGGGCATATTGGCAACAAAGATTGGGATGACCCAGGTCTTCCAGCCCAACGGGCGGGTGGTCCCCGTTACCGTTGTCCAGGCTGGGCCTTGCACCGTCACCCAGATCAAGACCGACGACCTGGACGGCTACGAAGCGGCCCAGGTCGGCTTTGGCACTGCCAAGAACCTGAACAAACCCAAGCGGGGACATATCGGCAGAGGAGCATCCTACCGATACCTGCGGGAGATGCCCGTGGACTCGGTGGGAGATCTCAGCGTGGGCCAGGAGTTCAACGCGGGCGACCTGTTCGAGGTCGGAGATAGGGTCGATGTAATTGGCAAGTCCAAGGGCCAGGGATTCCAGGGCACCATGAAGCGCCACGGCTTTGGCGGAGGCCCCAGGACTCACGGACAGTCGGACAGGGCCAGGGCCCCCGGCTCCATCGGGGCCACAACCTACCCCGCCCGTGTGCTCAAGGGCAAGAAGATGGCGGGGCATATGGGGAATGCCCGGGTCACCGTCAAGGGCATAGAGGTGGTCCAGGTGGATGCCGAGCGGAACCTGCTCCTTCTGAAGGGGGGCCTTCCGGGAGCGCCCAACAGCCTGCTCATGATAAGAAAGGCGAAGTAGGCGCCCGGATAGGGGCCTGCAGGACTCAACGGGAAACCGGTATGGAAGTACAGGTAAGAAATCTAAAGGGTGAAGTGGTGGACACCGCCGAGGTCAACGACGGCATATTCGGCGTCCCCATGAACAAGTCCGTGGTGCACCAGGCCTTGGTGATGTACCAGCAGAACCGCCGCCAGGGTACCCACCAGACCAAGACCCGTGCCTACGTCTCCGGTGGGGGTCGGAAACCGTGGCCTCAAAAGTACACCGGGCGCGCCCGGCAGGGCAGCACCCGATCCCCCCACTGGCGACACGGCGGAGTGGCCTTCGGGCCCCATCCCCGCGACTACACGAAGCAGATGCCCAAGAAGATGCGCCGCCTGGCCCTGAAGTGCGTCCTCTCCGAGAAGGTCCGGGGCGGGCGGATGATCGTACTGGATGACCTCTCCATGGATGCTCCCAGGAGCAAGGCCATGAAGGAGATCCTGGGGAACCTGGGGGTCAACGCATCAGCCCTGGTCGTCACCGAAGAGCCCCAAGCCAACGTGGTGCGCTCGGCGCGGAACCTTCCAAAGATATGGACCCTGCCTGTGGATCTGCTGAACGCCGAACAGGTGCTGAAGCCGGAAAAGATGGTGATCACCCTGGATGCTCTCAGGAAGGCCGAGGAGATGCTGGGCTCCGGGGAGAGAGAGTTCCAGGTCTCAGAGGATGGCGGTGATGAAACAGAGTGAAGTCATCGTCAAGCCCCTCATCACGGAAAAGAGCACAATTGCCCAGGAAAGTGGCAAGTACGTCTTTCATATCGACCCTCGGGCAAACAAGGTCGAAGTAAAGCAGGCTGTCGAACAGGCCTTCAGCGTCACGGTCCTCGACGTCAACATTACGAAGAACCGGGGCAAAATGAAGCGGTTCGGCCCCCGAATGAAGAAGACACCCGACATTAAGAAAGCTGTGGTCACCCTCAAGCAGGGAGACCGGATCCAGATTATCGAAGGGGTCTAAGGGAGTGCCTTTAAGAATACCTAACCCCAAAACGCCCGGTACCCGGGATGCTGCCCTCCCGTCTTTCGAAGAGGTCACCACCTCCAAGCCGGAGAAGTCCCTGCTTCGTCCCCAACGCAAGTCCAGCGGGAGGAACAACCGGGGACGCGTCACTCTGCGCCATCGGGGCGGCGGCTCCAAGAAGATGTACCGGGTCGTCGACTTCAAGCGGGACAAGGTGGGCGTGCCCGGCAAGGTGAGGTCGGTGGAATACGACCCCAACCGGTCGGCCCGCATCGCACTTGTGGTCTATGCAGACGGCGAAAAGCGATACATCCTGGCTCCTCTGGGCCTGGAGATAGGGGCCCGCATAGAATCGGGGCCCCGCGCCGAGATCAAGCCTGGAAACACCCTGCCTCTGCGGAACATCCCGGCGGGCACCCAGGTGCACAACCTGGAGATAACCCCTGGCAAGGGAGGCCAGCTTGTGCGCAGCGCAGGTGTGGCGGCCCAGGTGCTGTCCCGCGAAGACCCATACGTGCTCATCCGCCTCCCGTCAGGCGAGGTGCGACGGGTGCTGGTGGACTGCCAAGCTACCATCGGGCAGCTCGGCAACCCGGACCACAAGAACATAAAGCTGGGGAAGGCCGGTAAGACCCGCTACCGGGGGCGAAGACCTCAGGTGCGCGGTGTGGCCATGAGCCCCAGAGACCATCCCCACGGCGGAGGCGAGGGTCGTTCCCCCGTCGGTATGCCGGGGCCCAAGACGCCCTGGGGCAAGCCTGCCCTGGGCTACAAGACCCGCAAGAAGAAGAAGGCCAGCACCAGCCTCATGGTGAGAGGAAGAAGGAGGAGGTAAGGGATGTCCCGCTCTACCAAGAAGGGCCCCTTCGTGCATCCGAAGCTGGCCAAGAAAGTGGAAAGCGTCCAGAGGGCTGGCACAAAGTCGGTCATCCGCACATGGTCCCGGGCTTCCACCATAATGCCCGACATGGTCGGTCTGACTATAGCGGTGCATGATGGCCGTCGCCATGTGCCCGTCTTCATCACCGAAAACACCGTGGGCCACAAGCTGGGAGAGTTTGCTCCCACCCGCACCTTCCGGGGGCATGTGGCCCGCTCTGAGAGGACGACTCAACCCCGAGGTGGGGGACGCAGGTAGATGAACGTGGCTGCCCATTTTGAGGAGGACTCCAGGTGCCCGAGGTAAAGGCAACAGCAAGGGATGTCGGGGCTTCCCCCAAGAGGCTCAAGCCCATCACCGACCTGGTGCGGGGCAGGCCTGTGGAAGAAGCGTTGGACACGCTGAGGCTGCTGCCTTCACCGTGGGCCCGGACTGTGTATAAGGTTGTGAGGTCGGCGGCCGCAAATGCCGAGAACAACCTGCTCATGGACCCGGACAACCTGGTTATCGTCAAGATAGTCGCCGACGGGGCCCGCTCCCTGAAGCGCTTCCGTCCCCGGGCCAGGGGGCGCATAGGGCGCATCGCCAAGCGCTCCAGCCACATCACGGTGGTTGTAAACGATGCTGAGGAGGTGTCCTAGGTGGGACATAAGACCCATCCTACGGGCTTTCGCCTGGGAATCGTAAAGGACTGGCAGACCCACTGGTACGCTCCCCGTGGCCGGGACTACCGGGAGCTGGTGCTGGAGGACCTGTCAATCCGCAACGGCATTGCCAAGGAGTACGAGGGATTCGGCAACGCAGGCATAGCGCGCATCGAGATTGACCGGGGATCCCAGGACATAGTCATCAACGTGCACTCGGCTAGGCCGGGCATTCTTATCGGACGGGATGGAGAGCGGGTAAAGAAGCTGCGCTCCCGCCTGGAAAAGCTGACCGTGCGGCGCATCCAGCTCAATATCCTAGAGATATCCCAGCCGGAGCTTAACGCATTCCTGGTGAGCCGAAACATCTCCGATCAGCTGGAGCGAAGGGTCTCCTATCGCAGGGCCATGCGCCAGGCTGCGCAGAGGGCGATGCAGGCAGGGGCCCAGGGAATAAAGATCAGCATCAAGGGGCGCATTACCGGCGCCGAGATCGCCCGCCGGGAAAAGCTCATGGATGGACGGCTTCCCCTCCACACCCTAAGGGCCGACATCGACTACAGCATCACCGAAGCCCGAACGCTGATGGGACGCATCGGCGTGAAGGTGTGGATATATAAGGGCGAAGTGCTGCCTCCGCCACCCGAGGAGATCGCAGAAGAGCTGGATACCATTGAGGTGACGGTGCATGCCGAGGACACCCCCACAGTAAACCTTGAGGAATTAGCTGATGCTGCAACCTAAAAGGGTCAAGTACCGAAAGATGCACCGGGGACACCGGCGGGGCGTAGCCACCTCCGGGAACTCGGTATCCTTTGGAGAGTACGGCCTCAAGGCCATGGAATGTGCATGGATCACAGCCCGGCAGATAGAGGCCGCCCGTATCGCCATCAACCGCCATATGCGCCGGGGAGGCAACGTGTGGGTCCGCCTGTTCTCGGACAAGGCAGTCAGCAAGAAGCCGGCAGAGGTGCGCATGGGAGGCGGCAAGGCCGCCGTGGACCACTGGGTAGCGGTAGTCAAGCCGGGCCGGATCATGTTCGAGGTAAGCGGAGTCCGCGAAGAGGTCGCCATGGAAGCCCTGAGGTTGGCATCCCATAAACTGCCCATCGCCACCAGGGCTGTCCGCCGGGACGGGTCCGGCGATATAGCCGAAGCATAACCAGGTCAACGGGAGCGTAACGAAGTGCGAGCGCACGAAATACGAGAGATGGACAATGAGGAGCTCAGAAGGTCCCTGGAGGAGTCTTACAGGGAGCTCATGAACATCCGCTTTCGCTTGGCGACTAAACAGATGACAAACACATCTCAGGTAAGGTACGTGAAGAGAAACATAGCCCGCCTCAACACCATCATCAGGCAACGGGAACAGGGAGAATCTTAGTATGGCCAGGGAGTTTCGAAAGGTCAGAGTGGGCCGCGTAATCAGCACCAAGATGGACAAGACTGCTTTGGTTGAGGTCCGTTGGCAGCAGCGCCATCCCATCTACAAGAAGAGCCTCCGGCGAATAACCAAGTGCTACGCCCACGATGAAAGCAACGAATGCCTTCTCGGTGACCTTGTGCGCATCGAAGAGACGCGCCCCATCTCCAAGACAAAGCGCTGGAGAGTGCTGGCCATACTGGAGCGCCATGAGGTTGCGGAGGTGAAGCCCGTCGAACTGGACCAAGCTGTGCTGACCGAAGCTTTCACCCCCGCTGTTACGGAAGATGCCGATGCGGAACCGGCGGTTGAAATCGTCGATGAAGTCGAAGTTGTCGATGCAGAACCTGTCGCAGAAGAGATTGTCGAAGAGCCGGTGGCTGAGGCAGAGCCTGCCGTGGAAGAGGCTGTCGAAGAGCCGGTGGCTGAGGCAGAGCCTGCCGTGGAAGAAGCTGTTGAAGAGCCGGTGGCTGAAGCTGAGCCTGTCGTGGAAGAAGCTGTCGAAGAGCCAGTGGCTGAAGCTGAGCCTGTCGTGGAAGAAGCTGTCGAAGAGCCAGTGGCTGAAGCTGAGCCTGTCGTGGAAGAAGCTGTCGAAGAGCCGGTGGCTGATGCAGAGCCTGTCGCGGAAGAAGCTGTTGAGGAGCCGGTGGCTGATGCAGAGCCTGTCGCGGAAGAGGCTGTTGAGGAGCCGGTGGCTGATGCAGAGCCTGTCGCGGAAGAGGCTGTTGAGGAGCCGGTGGCTGATGCAGAGCCTGTCGCGGAAGAGGCTGTTGAGGAGCCAGTGGCGGAGGCTGAACCTGTCGCAGAAGATGTGGTAGACGAGCCTGAGCCCGCCCAGGAAGAATCAGAAGCAGACCCCGAATCGGAGACAAGGCAATGATCCAGACCTTTTCCCGACTTGTAGTAGCTGACAACAGCGGCGCCCGGGAGATCATGTGTATCAACATCCCGGGGTCCAGCCGTCGCCGGTATGCTTCCATCGGTGACATCATCGTGGGCGCAGTCAAGGAAGCTGCCCCAATGGCGGGGGTAAAGAAGGGTGAGGTGGTAAGGGCGGTTATCGTTCGCACAGCTCAGCCCCACCGGAGACCCGACGGCACTTACGTTCGGTTCGACGACAACGCCGCGGTGCTGGTTACCGGGACCAACCCTCGGGGAACTCGCATATTTGGCCCCGTGGCCCGTGAACTTAGGGACAGGGGCTACATGCGCGTCATCTCCCTCGCTCCGGAGGTTGTGTGATGAACATCCGCAAGGGCGATACGGTGCTGGTCATCGGGGGCAAGGAGAAGGGCCGCCGAGGGAAGGTGGAAAAGGTCCTTCCCGAAGAGAACAGGGTCACCATCGAAGGATTCAACCTGGTTGTTAAGCATATGCGCCCCACGGGCCAAGCCAGGCAGGCAGGAAGGATCCAGAAAGAGTCCCCCCTTCACATGTCAAACGTAATGTTGGTCTGCAACAAGTGCAGCAGACCCACAAGAGTCAGGATCAATCGGTTGGATGACGGAAGAAAGGTACGGGAATGTCAGAAGTGCAGGGAGACGATCGACTAGAGGAAGCTCCCTCCCCGGCGGACGAGAGTACGGCGGAGAACGCCGCCGCGTCCACCGAATCGAGCGCCGAGCAGGCCCAGCCCGCCAGGGCGAGGGCTCCTCGTAGTGGGTCCAGGGCCGCACGTGGGACGTCTTCGAGAAGCTCGTCCGGAAGAGGGAGCAGGTCTGCTGCCGCAACTCCGGCTGCCGAAGAGGAAGCCGCTCCCGCCAGCCCGCCTCCCCAGGTGAGTGCTACGCCCAGACTAAAGGAGTTGTACCGGACCGAGGTAGTGCCGGCCATGCTCCAGGAGTTTGGGTACAAGAACGTGGTGCAGGTGCCGAAGCTGAAGAAGGTGGTGTTGAACATAGGCTTGGGAGAGGCGCTGACCAATCCCCGGGCCATGGAGAGCGCGGCAAAGGACCTCAGCACCATATCGGGCCAGAAGCCGATAGTCACCCGGGCCAAGAAGTCCATAGCAGGCTTCAAGCTCAGGGAAGGAAACCCCATAGGCATGTGCGTCACCCTCCGTGGCACACGGATGTACCAGTTCATGGACCGCTTGCTCAATGCGGCCCTTCCCCGTATCCGGGACTTTCGCGGGGTGCCCGCTACCAGCTTTGACGGACGAGGCAACTACTCCCTGGGTATCCGCGAACAGATTATCTTTCCTGAAATCGACTACGGGCAGATCGAGCGCATACGCGGACTACAGATAACGATCAACACTACGGCAAGGACCGACGCCGAAGCAAATCGTCTCCTTGCGTTGATGGGAATGCCCTTCGTCAGGCAGAACTGAGGTACTTGTATTGGCTAAGAAATCCAAGATAGCAAAGTGGAAGCAACCCCCGAAGTTCCCGGTGCGGAACCACAACCGGTGCAACCGCTGCGGCAGGCCAAGGGCCTTCATCCGCTACTTCGGTCTGTGCCGCATCTGCATGAGGCAGCTAAGCCTCCTTGGGGAGCTTCCTGGAGTGCGCAAGGCTAGCTGGTAGCAGATGATGAACACTAGAGAAAAACAACGCATTGCCGGGGGGCAAAGATGCCGGTAACCGACCCAATAGCAGACATGTTGACCCGTATCAGGAACGCTCAGCAGATGCGCCATGACCATCTGGTCATGCCCGTATCCAAGGCCAAGGTCGCCATCGCCAAGATACTGAAAGAGGAGCGCTTCATACGGGACTACGACCTGCTGCGGGGCCAACCCCACCCCCAGCTGCGCATTCACCTGACCTATCGCGAGAACAAGGGCCTGCCTATAACCGGCCTCAAGAAGGTCAGCAAGCCCGGCCTCAGGGTCTATGTGGGCAAAGGCGAGATCCCCAGGGTGTACGGAGGAGTGGGCATAGCGATATTGTCCACGTCCAGCGGCATCATGACCGGCAAGGAAGCCTGGGAGAAGGGGATAGGAGGAGAGCTGCTCTGCTATGTCTGGTGATGTAACTACACAACGTCGAGAACGCACTCTCTCCAGGATAGGGCGCAAGGCCATCCCCATTCCTGCCGGCGTCAAGGTGACCACCGAGTATGGTCAGGTCACGGTCGACGGGCCCAGGGGCACCTTGGTCCAGCCTCTGCACCCCGATGTGACCGTCCGGGTGGAAGATTCCCAGGTAGTTGTCGAAAGGTACTCGGAGCGCAAGTTCCACCGCTCCCTTCATGGACTCACCCGCAGCTTGGTGGCAAACGCGGTGACAGGGGTGTCCGAAGGCTTCCAGAAGACCCTCGAGCTGATGGGAGTGGGGTATCGCGCCCAGCAGTCAGGCGATGGCGTTGTGCTAAACGTCGGGTACAGCCATCCTGTGGAACTCTCCCCCTTAGAGGGGGTCACCATAACCGTCGAAGGCAACAATCGCATCCACGTGAGCGGAATGGACAAGCAGAAAGTGGGCGAAGTGGCGTCGAGGATACGCCGGGTACGGCCTCCCAACGCTTACAAGGAGAAAGGGATCAAGTACTCGGATGAGGTGCTGCGCCTCAAGCCCGGAAAAGCTGCAGCCAGGAAGAAGTAGAGGACCGGACAATGCCCAGGGATAAAGATGCTCGAAAACTGAGGGTCGTCAGGCACCGGAGGGTGCGTAACAAGGTGTCGGGCACCTCCCAGCAGCCCCGTTTGTGCGTGTTTCGAAGCTTGAACCACATTTACGCCCAGGTGATTGATGACAGCATCGGGTTCACCTTGGCTTCCGCTTCCAGCAAGGAGGCGGAGGTGGTCCCTTCCAGCTCCAAGACGGGTAAGTCGGAGCGCTCCAAGCTGGTGGGCACCGCCATCGCCCAGAGGGCCAAGTCTAAGGGGATCGATAAGGTAGTCTTCGACCGTGGCGGTTACAAGTACCATGGTCGCGTCAAGATGCTTGCCGAAGCGGCTCGTGAAGGAGGACTGACCTTCTAATGGTAAGCTTGCTGACCACTCCTACAGAATCGTCATTCGACGTCAACACCTTGGTGCTTAACGAAAGGGTGGTATACACCCGCCGGATTGCCAAGGTGGTCAAGGGAGGCAGGCATCTCCGGTTCAACGCCCTCGTGGTCGTCGGTGACGGCGAAGGTGTCGTGGGTGCGGGGCTGGGTAAGGCCCTGGCTATTCCGGATGCAGTGAGAAAGGGAAATGCCGTCGCGAAGAAAAACCTGATACGGGTCCCGATAAAGGGCAGCACCATTCCCCAGGCAACCACCCTGAAGAAGGGTGCCTCTCTGGTGCTGATCAAGCCTGCCCCGCCGGGCACCGGCATTATCGCCGCAGGTGTTGTGAGGGCGGTGCTGGACCTGGCCGGAGTGAAGGATGTAGTCGCTAAGTCCCTCGGCTCCCGCAACCCCATAAACGTGGTCTATGCTACCTTGGAGGCCTTGAAACAGCTCAAGGACCCGGAAGAAGAGATCGCCCGACGAAAGGCGCCCCGTTCGACCCGCTAACCCACCGATGACAGGAACGAATCATGGGAAGTCTTAAGATCACCCTGAAAAGAAGCTACGCCGGCTCCACAGAGGCACAAAGGAGGGTCGTCCGCTCCCTCGGGCTGCGGCGTTTGAACCAGACGGTGGTGCACCAGGACAGCCCCACGATCCTTGGCATGGTCCGCAAGGTCAGCCACATGCTCCATGTCGAAGAAGGGACCGAGGGGTAGGACGTGCAAGGAAAGGACGCTTAGCCATGATGGAGCACGATGTAGCTCCCCCTAAAGGAACTAGAAGAAAAAGAAAGCGCCTTGGACGCGGCGATGCCAGCAGCCACGGCAGCTACAGCGGCAGGGGTATGAAGGGCGCCAAGTCTCGCTCCGGTCCCGGCCCCCGGCCCGGCTACGAAGGCGGCCAGATGCCCCTCATCAAAGGGCTTCCCATGAGGCGGGGGTTTACAAACATCTTCAAGAAGCAGTTCTCCCTGGTAAAGCTGGAGAGTTTGAACCGCCTGCCCCAGAACTCGGAAGTGACCCCTGAACTCATGGTGCAGGCGGGGCTCATCAAGAATCTCAGGCACCCTGTGAAAGTGCTGGGTAACGGCGAGCTCCAGGTGGCCCTGACCGTGTACGCCCAGAGGTTCACCCGTTCCGCGAGGGAAAAGATCGAAGCCTCCGGAGGCCGGGCAGAGGTGATCTAGACATGATGACCCGGGAGGCGGAGGGTCCTCCGCGATTATTCAAAGCAGCAATCGATGCCTTCCGCATCCCGGACCTTCGAGCCAAGATACTCTTCACCCTGGCCATGCTGGTGGTGTTCCGCCTCATGGCACAGGTTCCCCTCCCTGGCATAGACCAAGCCGCCCTCGATCGCCTCCTTGAGGGCAACACGCTTTTTGGCCTCCTGGACGTGTTCAGCGGCGGTGCTCTTGGCAACATGAGCGTGGCCGCCCTGGGAGTCTTTCCCTACATCACATCGTCCATCGTCATCCAGTTCCTGACCCCTGTCATACCGCCGCTTCAGCGACTCTCCCGGGAAGGAGAGTCGGGAAGGCAGCGGATCAACCGCATCGTTCACTTTATGACCGTGCCCATTGCGCTGGCCCAGGGCTTCGGGCAGCTCCAGCTCATACAGCAGGCTGGGGTTATCGACAACGTTTGGTCCGGGCCCGGCACCAGCGGCGACCCCCTGGCCACTGTTGCTATGTTGGCATCTCTGGTGGGCGGGACCATGTTCCTTGTGTGGCTGGGCGAGCTCATCACCGAGAGGGGGATAGGCAACGGAATATCGCTGATTATCTTCAGCGGTATCGTCGCCGGCTTTCCGGGCCTGATACAGCAGTTTGGCGACCAGACCAATGCCCTCGGAATGCTCTGGCTGCTGATTTTCGGCTTCGCCATCATTGCACTGATCGTGGTCTTCAACGAAGGCCATCGCCGCATCCCGGTGCAGTACGGACGGAGCATCTTCCGGGGCGGTAGGATGTACCGGCAATCGGGGGCTACCTACCTTCCCATACGGGTGAACTCGGCCGGTATGATCCCTCTGATCTTCGCATCCTCCCTGGTGATTCTGCCCGGCACCGTCGCCAACTTCGTTGGTGTGAGAGGTGATTGGATAGGGTCGGTAGCTGACTTCTTCGTGGGGCTGTTCGATCCCACAAATGTCGTGTACTGGATCTTATTTGCCCTGCTGACCATCGCCTTCGCCTTCTTCTACACGCTGATAGTGTTCCAGCAGCAGAACTTGGCCGAAAACCTGCAGCGAAACGGGGGATTCGTCCCCGGCATCCGGCCGGGGCAGCCCACCCAGGACTACCTGAACCGGGTGATCTTGCGCATCACCTGGGGTGGAGCAATCTTCCTTGGGTTCATCGCATTCGTGCCATATCTGGCCTCTCTTCTGACAGATATCCAGGCCCTGATACTGCCCAGCATCAGCCTGCTGATCGTCGTGGGAGTGGGCCTGGATACCCTGCGCCAGCTGGAGGCCCAGCTCCTGATGCGAAACTACGAAGGATTCCTGAGATAGAGGCTTTCCGGTGAGTAGCAGCCCATCGAAAGGCAGAAGCCGCATCATACTCCTGGGCCCCCCGGGGGCGGGCAAAGGTACCCAGGCGGAGATGCTGTCCCGTGAGATTGGGGTGCCATACATATCCTCCGGGAACCTGATGAGACACCACCAGGAAGAGGAAAGTCCCCTGGGTCGCAAGATAACGGGCTATCTAAACCAGGGGCTTCTGGTGCCCGATGACATAGCGGTGGAAATGGTTCTCAAGGAGGTATTGCCACCCAGGAATGAGGGCGGGTTCATCCTGGACGGATTTCCCAGGAACATCCACCAGGCGGAGGTGCTGGACGAGTCCCTATCTCGCCAAGGTGCGGGCATCGACCAGGTTGTCCTCATCAAGATAGACGATGTCGAGGAGCTGGTGCGCCGGTTGGGCGGGCGGGTGGTCTGCCGCAAATGCCAGGCCCCCTACAACCTCAACGGGGCAGCTTCCGGCGCAGAGGGAGTCTGCCAGCTGTGCGGGGGCGAGCTTTACACCAGGCAGGATGATGTCCCGGAAACTACGAAGGTGCGCATCAAGGTGTACGAGATGCAGACCCAGCCCTTGATCGAATACTACAACCGGACAGGCAAGCTGGTGGAGATACAGGGTAGAGGCAGCGTGGATGATGTTAGCAGGAGGTTGGTGGAAAGCGTTCGGGCTTAGAATATCCGGGGATGGCCCCTCTTCCAAAATGTAGGCGATTGTCGTAAAATATACGTTTGTCCGGTCATACGGTTTCGAATTCCCTTCGACAAACGCCATACGGCCCGTACCACACGTAATAGAATGACGAACTCAAAGAAAATAACGACGGCATCCAACTCTCCGTCCTCCTACTCCGGCGGGATAACGATAAAGTCCGCTCAGGAGATGGAGTCCATGAGGGCCGCCGGCAAGGTTGTGGCATCGACTCTGACCCTGCTGCGGGACTCGGTGAAGCCGGGCGTAACGACCCGGGAACTGGATTCCATCGCAGAACGCAATATCAGGAAAATGGGCGCAGTTCCCGCCTTCAAGGGTTACCGGGGATTCCCGGGCTCCATATGCTCCTCCATAAACCAACAGATTGTGCACGGCATCCCCGGTGATGAGGCGCTCCATGAGGGCGACCTGATCAAGATGGATGTGGGAGCAGTATACGAAGGTTTCATAGGGGACGCAGCCATTACCGTAGGCGTGGGGGCCATATCGGAAGAGGCCAAGGAGCTTATCGACGTTACCCGGCGCTCCCTGGAAGCCGGAATAGCGGCTGCCACCCACGGCGCCCGCACCGGTGACATAGGAGCCGCCATTGAAGGGTACGCTGCCGAGCGTGGCAGCTACGGCGTAGTGCGGGAATACGTAGGTCATGGAGTGGGCAGGTTCCTGCACGAGGATCCTCAAATACCCAATTATGGGCCTGGAGGAAGGGGACCGATGCTCCGGAAGGGGATGTGCATCGCCATAGAGCCGATGGTGAACCTTGGCGATTGGCGCACCCGACTCCTGGAAGACCAGTGGACCGTCGTTACCTTTGACGGGAGCCTGTCGGCCCACTTCGAACACACCATCGCGATCACCGATGGAGAAGCAGAGGTGCTTACCAGGGAGAGCTAGTCTTGACCCGCTACGGGTGAGACGCAAGTAACGCCCAGAGGAGCCATGGCCAAGAAAGAAGCGATAGAAGTCGAGGCGACGGTGACGGAAGCCCTGCCCAACGGCATGTTCCGGGTCGAGTTGCCCAACGACCATAAGGTGCTGGCCCACGTGTCGGGCAAGATACGCCTTCACTTCATTCGAGTGCTCCCGGGCGACCGGGTGCTGGTGGAGCTTTCTCCATACGACCTGAACAGAGGGCGAATTACCTATCGCTTCAAATAGGTGAGGCAATGAAAGTAAGAGCTTCAGTAAAGCCCCGGTGCGATCGGTGCCGGATCATAAAGCGCAAAGGTACGGTACGGATCATCTGCCCCAATCCTCGGCATGCCCAGAGGCAGGGCTGATCCAGGGAGGGATGCTATGGTACGAGTAGCTGGCGTCGATATACCTGACAACAAACGGGCCGATGCAGCCCTGCGCCACATATACGGCGTGGGGCCCACCTTTGCAGTGGAGATCCTGGACAAGGCGGAGGTCATCGGCACCCCAAGGCCCAGGATGTCTGAGCTTTCCGAGACCCAGATAAACCGCATACGAGAGATCGTAGACCAGGACTACAAGGTTGAAGGGGACCTTCGCCGGGAAGTCAACGGCAACATCAGGAGACTGATCGAGATAGGTTCCTTCCGAGGACTGCGCCATCGCCGCGGGCTGCCCCTCCGGGGACAGCGCACCCGCACCAACGCCCGGACGCGTAAGGGACCCAGGCGGACTGTGGCCGGACGTGGACGTCGCACAGGCGGGAAGAAGTAAAGGAGGCTAATGCCTAGACCAAGAAGTCGGCGTCGTGAACGAAAGAACGTTCCCAGGGGTCGGGCCTACATCCATTCCACCTTCAACAACACCCTCGTGACCATAACCGACCCTCAGGGTGCTGTGATCGGCGCAGCCAGCTCCGGCACCGTGGGCTTTAAGGGCTCCCGCAAAGGGACCGCATTTGCGGCCCAGAGGGCGGCCGAGCAGGCCGCTCGGCGTGGCATGGACCAGGGCCTTCGTCAAGTGGAAGTGTTCATCAACGGCCCGGGTGCAGGAAGGGAAGCAGCGATACGTTCCCTTCAAGCGGTTGGACTGGTCATCACCAGCATCAGGGATGTTACCCACATCCCCCACAATGGCTGCCGTCCTCCCAAAAGGCGCAGGGTGTAGGAGGAGCCGATGGCACGCTATACAGGACCTGCATGCAGGCTTTGCCGCAGAGTTGGAGAGAAGCTCTTCCTGAAGGGTGAGCGGTGTTACACGCCTCGCTGCGCTATCGAAAAGAGGCGCACCACTCCGGGGGACCACTCGGGGCGAAGGC
This sequence comes from Dehalococcoidia bacterium, assembly GCA_963663025.1. Taxonomy (GTDB): domain Bacteria; phylum Chloroflexota; class Dehalococcoidia; order Lucifugimonadales; family JAGWBF01; genus JAGWBF01. The sequence goes on from OY760073.1 coordinate 41,013, forward strand.
GCAGGGTTTCCGACCGAGGGCTGCAGCTTAAGGAAAAGCAAAAGGCTCGCTACATGCACGGCGTGATGGAAAAGCAGTTCAGGCGCTACATGAGCATGGCCTTCAAGAAGCCGGGTGTTACAGGTCAATACCTGCTGGAGTTGCTGGAACGCCGGCTGGACAACACTGTGTACCGGCTGGGCTTCGCCGAATCCCGGAGGCAGGCCCGTCAGCTGGTGCTTCATGGTCACTTCACCGTCAACGGCCGAAAGACCAACATCCCCTCCTACTTGGTGCGGACGGGAGATGTTATAGCCTGGATTGAGACCCGCAAGGAAAAGGACTTCTACAAGGCCCTCGTAAGCGGTATACCCAAGAGGCCGGTGCCCAGCTGGCTGACTCTCGACATCGATGCGATGACGGGCACGGTGATCAGCCAGCCCGCCGAAGAGGACCTGGAGTCGGGCATCGATACCCGTCTCATCGTAGAGTATTACTCGAGGTAGTATTAGCAATGCTGGAAACCTCACTCCTTTCTAAGGGAGTCACCCCCCACAGTCCCGAGTCCATCTCCCCGGAGATCAAGGTGCTGGAGACGGGGGACAGGTACGGAAAGTTCGCCATCGAGCCGCTGGAGCGGGGTTACGGGATAACCATCGGCAACCCCATTCGCCGTATCCTGCTCAGCTCGGTCGAAGGCGCGGCCGTTACATGGGTCAAGATTGACGGCGTCCTCCATGAGTACTCCACCATCCCCAACGTCAAGGAAGGGGTGATGGAATTCCTGGTGAACGTCAAGGGGATACGAATTCGTTCACGGGCGTCCCGTCCGGGCAAGATGCGACTGGACATACGGGGTGAAGGCAGGGTGTGCGCCGGGGACATCGCAACTTCTGCGGACTTCGAGGTGGTCAACCCGGAGTTGCACCTGGCAACGCTGGACTCGGACGATGCAACCCTGGTCGTCGAGTTCAACGTCGAGCCGGGCAAGGGCTATCAGCCGGTGCCCCAGGGCGATGCGATGCTGGGCCCCATGGTGGGCGTATTGCCGGTGGATGCGATCTTCAGCCCCGTGCGCAAGGTCAACTACGCAGTGGAGCGCACCCGCGTGGGGCAGGTAACCGACTACGAACGCTTGGTGCTGGAGGTCTGGACCGATGGCACCATCACCCCCGCCGAAGCCATAAGGGCATCGTCGGATATCCTGGTCAAGCACTTCTTCGCCTTTGCCAACGTTGGGAAGGAGAGGGAAGCAGGTCCCGAAAGGCCGACGGGGATGGTCTCCCCCGAGGTTTACCAGACTCCCATTGAAAAGCTCCAGCTTTCTCCCAGGACCCTCAACTGCCTGAAGAGGGCCCACATAACCCGGGTGGGACAGGTGCTGGAGATGACCAACGAAGAGCTTCTCAAGATCAGGAACTTCGGAGAGAAGTCCCTCGGTGAGCTACTTAGCAGATTGAAGGAAGATGGAATGCTCCTCGGCTACTCCGCTTCCGACGGTGAGTCCGCCGACGGTGGAGATACAGACATTACTGGGACTTTCGTAAGTGAAGATGACTCCCTCGCCACCGATGAGGATGAGGTCTTCTGGGACAACATGGAGGAGGAAGAGGAGCATCCCGTTGCGAGAGCGCCAAGGGCGAGAAGGCGTGTCTATAGCGAGGACGACAACCCCGATGACGACGACGATGATGACGACGACTTCGACGACGATGATGACGACGAAGAATAGGAACTACCATGGTTAGACATCGCGTAGCTGGGAAGAAACTAGGCAGACCCAAGGACCAGAGAATAGCTCTGCTCCGGAACCTGGCGGCGGACGTAATCCGTCACGAACGGGTCACCACGACGGAGCCCAAGGCTGTGGAAGCCCAGCGCTTGGTGGAGAAGCTCATCACCCACGGCAAGGACGGGTCATTGCATCACCGGCGTCTGGCCCTCTCCCAGGTGCCGAATCTCCTGGTGGTCAGAAAGGTCTTCGACGATCTGGCCACCCGATATGCCGACCGGCCTGGAGGCTACACGCGCCTTATCAAGCTGGGACCACGAAAAGGGGATGCGGCACCCATGGCTGTCCTGGAGCTTGTGTAGGGTCCAGGTCCCCTTACCAAGACCGTGCGAGGGGATGGAGATTCCCCAATGGTCAAATGAAAGGAATAGAAGAGGGCAACTCCGACCAGGGTCCAACGCGCAGGATTGCCCTGCTAATAGAGTACGAAGGCACTAGATACAACGGGTTTCAGCTCCAGGCCAACGCTCCGACGGTCCAGGGCGAGCTGGAAAAGGCCTTGAAGGCTTTAACAAGCGAAGATATCAGGGTCAGAGGCGCCAGTCGCACCGATGCGGGCGCCCATGCCAGGGGACAGGTGGTCGATTTCGCAACGTGTGCCGGCTATCCGGTGGACACCTTTGTGAAGGCCCTGAACTGGCATCTACCCGAAGATATAAAGATCAGAGGAGGACGCGAGACACCATTCAGCTTCCATGCAAGGAAGAGCGCGGTTGCCCGGATGTACCGCTACACGCTGCTAAACAGCCCGTGGCCGTCCCCGTTGCTCCGCACCACTACCTGCTGGGTGCGCTATCCGTTGAACATCGCCGATATGCAAGAAGCTGCCTCCAGCCTGGAAGGGGAGCACGACTTTTCGGCACTCACGACAACCCTCCCAGTCGGAAGGTCCCCTGTCAGGAAAGTTAACAGATGGACGGTGCGCAAAGAAGGCGGCCTTGTCCACATCGATGCCGAAGCCAACGGGTTCCTGCCGTACCAGATACGGCGCACCAACGGCCTGCTGGCGGACATAGGGCTGGGGAAGGCCCCCATAGAAGCGATGGAGGCAGCACTGAGCGGGGAAACAAAGGTGATGGAGCAGCGCTCCTCCCTACCAGCCAGGGGCCTATGCCTCATGCATGTGAAATACGAAGAATGCCTCTTCTGCAATAAGGACACCTATGAAACGCAATAAGTCATTCATGGCCAAACCCTCGGACATCGACCCCCAGTGGCACTTGGTGGATGCCACAGGGCAGACCTTGGGCAGGCTCGCTACGCGGATATCCCGAGCCCTCCAGGGCAAGGACAAGCCTACCTACACCCCCCATATGCTCACCGGCGACTATGTGATTGTGGTCAATGCTTCAAAGGTGCGAGTCACAGGCCGCAAGACGACCCAGAAGACTTACTACAAGCACAGCGGGTACGTGGGCAACCTGAAGACCTATCTGCTAAAGGACTTGCTGGAGACCCATCCGGAGAGGGTGATCCAGCTGGCCGTCAAGGGCATGCTGCCCAAGACCAACCGGGGGAGGGAGATGCTGGGGCGTCTCCGCGTTTATAAGGGTGAGTCCCATCCCCATGAAGCCCAGCAGCCGGTAGAAGGCAAGCTGGTAGTCACCTAGATTGTCCAAGGCCCAATAGGATAGGGAGGTAAGCTAGTGGTCCAAGAGAGCGCTAGGGAAAGGTACTACTACGGGACAGGCAAGCGTAAGACGGCCATCGCCAAGGTACGCTTGTACGTAGCTGCAGGCGGGGGCGCCACGTCCACGGCTGCTCAGTACCAAATCAACAGCAAGCCCCTGGACGAGTACTTCCCGTGGACGTCATGGCAGAACAGCGTACAGGAACCCCTGAGGGTCACCGGCAACGTTGGCAAGTTCAACGTGGTCGCAAGGGTGCTGGGTGGAGGCATCTCCGCCCAAGCCGACGCTGTCCGTCACGGCATCTCCAGAGCACTGGTGGTGTATGACGAGACCCAAAAGCCGGTCCTTCGCAAGAACGGGCTTCTGACCCGGGACGCGCGCATCAAGGAAAGCAAGAAGTACGGCCTCAAGCGCGCCCGCAGGGCTCCCCAGTACACCAAGCGCTAGTCAGCGCAGAGCCCGGTCACCTACAACCCCGATCCCAGCCTTAGTAAGGCTGTCCCATCCGTTCCCTGATGTAGGCGATGGGATTCACGGGCGATGGGTCCACCCTCTGCAAGATCGCCAGATAGTAGCTGGTGTAGTCCCCGATCAGCGTCGTCGTGAGCATCTGGGTCAAGGGACTGCCAGCGACACCGCGAATGGTGTGATGGGGTATAGAGTCCCGGTCCAGGAGCTCCCTGGTAACCTCGTACCGCCTAGCCATGGGCGGCGATATGTCGTAGGGCTCCAGCAGCAACGCCGTCGTCATCTCCCTCACCGCTTCGGGCAGCGATAGTCCCACTACCGCGTTATGGTGTGCTTCGGGCAGGGACTCGAAGAAGGCGGGCACCTTGGAGTTCTCGTTGAACTGGGTCTTCCACCGTCGGGACACGCCCGAGTATATGCCGGAGCCATAGACCACTATCAGGCGGTTGAGCAGGGCTTGGGCCAGTTGCTTGGCCGGGTTGTCCGACGTGGGGACATCCTCGATAAGGGTGGGCAGCAGGGAGTCCACGGCAGCGAAAGCATCTTCGAAGCCGATGCTCTCCGCATCCATCAGCCCCAGCTTGGCCAGCAGAACGGCAGGCACGATAAAGCTGTACCCCAGGGCGCTCCTCGGCTCTCCCTGGTAGTCGATCTGGAAGAATGGAAGGGAGCGGGCCTGGGCTTCCCTGGCCAGGGCGCCTCCGCTGGAGACGGCGATTATGGGCGCTCCTTGGGATGATGCCTGCTTGAAGGTGGCCAGGGTCTCCTCGGTGTTGCCCGAGTAGCTGCAGGAGAGGACCAGCGTGTCCATGTCCAGGGCGTAGGGTATCCGGTAACCGCGGACGACGATGATGGGGACCGCGGGCGAGGTGGAAGCCAGGTCCGCCAGGAGGTCGCCCCCTATGGCCGAGCCGCCCATCCCGGCGACCAGCACCTGTTTGCAGCCTCCCACATCCAGGGATAGTGGGAATTCCGAAGCTTCCCGCCAAGCCCGCCGGCACTGGTCGGGAAAATCCAGCAAGCGGTGGCGAAGACCCGATGAGTCGATCCTGGCGTACAGGTCCTGGTTGTCGAGGGCGCCGAGCATCATCCTTAGACCCTCCTAGCGTGCCCGTATTGGCCGTTCCGGCTGCCCGTTAGACCCCCAAATGGGCCCCGGCATCATCAAGCATGTCCTTGACCTGGTCGGGGCTTCCGGCCTCGGCGTAGATGCGAAGCAGGGGCTCGGTACCTGAGAATCTTACAGCCAACCAAGCCCCACCGGCCAGCAGAAACCGGCGCCCATCCAGAAAATCTGAAGAAACGACGGGAGTGCCTCCCAGGAGGGTCCATTTCGCCCCTTCCAGCTCGGCTTGTATCTCAGGTCGGCGTTCGGGAGCGAAGGTGACGTCCCTCCGCTGGTAGTGGTGCTCTCCCACCCTACGGTATAGCTTTTGCAGTAGCTGGGAGGGCGACTGACCGGTCGTGGCCATGTATTCCAGGAACAGGAGACCGCTAAGCACACCGTCCCGCTCGGGGATGTGTCCCCTGTACCCGTATCCGCCGCTCTCCTCTCCGCCCATCAGGGCATCTTCACGGATCATGGCAGTCCCGATGTCCTTGAATCCGACGGGGGTCTCGATGACGGGCACTCCGTACCGCTCCCCCAGCTTGTCAATCATGGTCGTGGAGGTGAGGGACCTGACCAGAGGGCCCCTCTGTTCCTTCCACTCCAGCAGGTAGTAGGCGATGAGGGCGAAGGCTTGAAGCGTGGAGAGACATACGCCATTCTCGTCCACTACACCCAGGCGGTCGGCATCCCCGTCCAGGGCTATTCCGACGCTGGCCCCCTGCTCGACCACTGCCTGGGACAGCTGGGTCAGGTTGGCCGCAATGGGTTCGGGCTGCCGTATTCCCGGGAAGGCCGGGTTGACCTCGCCATGAATCTCCATAACCCTGGTGGCGTCATCCCCGGCGCCGTCTTCGGCAAGAAGCTGGGCCAGGTAGCCGGCCCCCGCCCCGTACATAGAGTCCACAACCACGCTCAGGCCTGATTGGCGTATCAGCTCCAGGTCAACCAGTCTTCCCATCTGCGCCCGGTAGGCTGGGCCGGGGACCATTGTCTGGATGAGGCCGGAGATACGAGCCTCTTCCAGGGGCATAGAGGAAACGCCTTTCACTTCCGCCGCAGCGATCTCCTCTTCCAGTCGGGCTATGACCTCCGGTGAGGCGCTGCCTGCGTAGCTAGGTTTGTACTTCAGGCCGTTCCATGCAGCCGGGTTGTGGCTTGCGGTGATGACGCAAGCGCCGGCTGCGCTGTGCTGCAGGATGCTGTAGCTGACGGCGGGCGTGGGCGCTGGCTCCGCCGACAGGAATGTGCGGATGCCATTGCCCGCCATCACTTCAGCTACCCGTTCCGCAAACTCCCTGGAGGCGAATCGGGTGTCGTAACCCACAACCAAACCCTGGCGAGCGGTTCCTTCTTTTAGCAGATAGGATGCGACGCCCTGGGCGCAAAGGGCGACATTGCCGAAAGTGAACTCGTCGGCGATGATCGCCCGCCAGCCATCGGTGCCGAATCGTATGCTCCCGGCCATGCCGCCCTTTCGGAAACAGGATATTTCGGGGCTGTCCCGGACCGAGTCTAGCTTCTGAGGCCCGCTTCTGCCCGGAGGAAATCAGCCTTGTCCGTACGTTCCCACGTGAGGTCAAGGTCGTCCCTGCCGAAGTGGCCGTACGCAGCTACCTGCTTGTAGCCGGGCCTCCTCAAACGCAGGTCCTCGATGATAGCCCCGGGACGCAGGTCAAAATGCTTAGAAGCCAGGTCCTGAATCACCTGGTCATCAACCTTGCTCGTTCCAAAGGTCTCCACGCTGACGGAGATGGGGTTGGCCTTGCCGATCGCGTAGGAGACCTGGATCTCCGCGCGGTCCGCAAGTCCTGCGGCCACCAGGTTCTTTGCAACGTACCTGGCGGCATAGGCGGCGGAACGGTCCACCTTCGTCGGGTCTTTGCCTGAGAAAGCCCCTCCTCCGTGCCTGGCTATCCCGCCGTAAGTATCCACCAGAATTTTCCGGCCCGTCAATCCGGTGTCCCCCATGGGCCCCCCTATTACGAAACGGCCGCTGGGGTTGATGTAAAACAGGGTCCGGTCATCCAGAAGCTCTGCTGGAATGACATCCTTGATCAGAAGATTGATAAGGTCCTGGGTCATCTTGTCGTTGTCCACGTCGGGATCGTGCTGGGCGCTGATGATGACCGTATGCACCCGTTTGGGCACACCGTAGGCGTACTCAACGGTGACCTGGGACTTGCCGTCGGGCCTCAGGTAGGGAAGCACCCCTTCCTTGCGCAGGGCTGCCAGCTTCAGGCACAGCTTGTGGGACAAGCTCATCGTCAGGGGCATCAGCTCCGGGGTCTCGTTGCACGCAAAGCCCACCATCATGCCCTGGTCGCCGGCGCCGATCTGGTCCAAGTCTTCCCTGTTGCTGGAGTTGGAACCCCTGTGCCTCAGCTCCAGAGACTGGCTCACGCCTGCGCTTATGTCCTTGGACTGCTCCTGTATGGAAGCGACCACGCCGCAGCTCTTGTAATCAATGCCGAATTCTGCGTCGGTGTATCCGGCCTGCTTCAGCGTGTCTCGCACTATGAGGGGCACATCGACGTAGGTGTCCGTGGTAACCTCTCCCATCACAACCACTAGCCCGTTGGTTACGCAGGCTTCGCAGGCTACGCGTCCTTCGGGGTCCCCCGCCAGTACCGCATCCAGCACAGCATCGGAGATCTGGTCGCACAGCTTATCCGGGTGTCCCTCGGTTACCGACTCCGAGGTCAGAAGGTAGGATGGTAGGTCCATAAAGGTAGATGCCATTTTGGTTATCCTCCTCGTTTCTAGGTTCCCTGGTCCCAGCTGTCCAGGTATTTCTTTTGTTCGGCAGTGAGAGAATCTATCTCGATGCCCATCGACTTTAGCTTTAGCCGGCCCACTTCATCGTCGGTTTCCCGGGGCACCGGGTAAACGCCCGGCGACAGGGAACCCTTCTTGGCTACCAGCATCTCTACGCTGAGGGCTTGGTTGGCGAAGCTCATGTCCATAACCGCCGACGGGTGTCCCTCGGCGGCCGACAGGTTGATCAGCCGCCCATCGGCCAGCAGGAAGATGTTCCTCCCGTCCCTGGTTTCGAACCGCTCCACGAATGGCCGGGCCTCCTGCCTGGAAACGGACATAGCCTCCAAGGCGGGGATGTCTATCTCCACGTTGAAGTGACCGCTGTTGGCCAGGATTGCCCCATCGGGCATAACGTCCAGGTGCTGTTGTCCAATGGCCTTGAACCCGCCGGTCACGGTGATGAACACCTCTCCCGTCCTGGCCGCCTCCACGCTGGGAGCCACCGCAAAGCCGTCCATAACGGCCTCCAGGGCCCGGATGGGGTTGACCTCCACCACCGCAACGTTAGAGCCCATGCCGCGGGCACGCATGGCTACGCCTCGACCGCACCAGCCGTAACCGAACACGACGACCTTGCGTCCCGCCCACAGGATGTTGGTGGCCCGGGTGATGCCATCCAGGGTGCTCTGGCCGGTGCCGTACCGGTTGTCGAAGAAGTGCTTGGTGTCGGCTTCGTTGACGGCAACGATGGGGTACTTTAGCTTCCCCTCCTTGGCCATCGCCTCCAGCCGTATGACGCCCGTGGTGGTCTCCTCGGTCCCCCCGATGATGTTGCCCATCAGCTCCTGGCGCTCGGTGTGCAGGGTGGTGACCAGGTCTGCGCCATCATCCAGGGTTACCTGGGGCTCCTTGTCCAGGGCGGCGTGGATGTGCTTGTAGTAGGTCTCGTTGTCCTCTCCCTTGATGGAGTAGGTGGGTATGCCGTACTTCTCCACCAGGGCGGCTGCTACGTCGTCCTGGGTGCTCAGGGGGTTGCTGGCGCACAGTGTAACGTCCGCCCCGCCGTTCTTCAGCGCAAGGGCGAGGTTGGCTGTCTCCACGGTGACGTGCAGACACGCCGCCAGCTTTGCCCCTTCCAGGGGGCGTTCCTTCTTGAACCGGTCGCTTATGAGCTTGGTCACAGGCATCTCTCGATCTGCCCACTCGATGCGGGCTACCCCCGCCTGCGCCAAGCCTGGATCCTTAATGTGGCCGCGCTCTCCTAACTCGCTCAACCATCTCCTTTCTGTTCTGTCTGGGCGCAATCGCCGCTAGAAAAATTACTCATCCGAAGATGACTCCCTCCCGCCACGCCAACACTTCCGTTTCTTCCAATGAATCGAAACGGGTCATGTCGCTCAAAGCCCGAAACCGGGCTGTCGTTTCCGCCCGGTTCAGCTTGTGCAGTCGATCTACGCTGAAGTCCTCCACTGCGAAGGACCCCATCACCGAGCCCAAAATGCTGGCCCTGCGAAAGCCACGGTCGCTCAGGTCGTTGCTGTAGGCCAGATAACCCATGAATCCCCCGGCAAAGGAGTCGCCCGCCCCCGTCGGGTCTACGACGGACTCCACGGGGAATGCCGGGGCAGCGAACACCGAATCCCGGGTGAACTGGACGACCCCGTGCTCTCCTCGCTTAATCACCGCCATGCGGGGTCCCAGGGACAACAGGTAGTGAGCAGCCTTCAACACGCTATTTCCTGCTATGTGCGGGCCAGCGAACATTCGCACTTCGGTCTCGTCCATGAAGACCACATCCACGCGCTTGATAACCTCGGCCAGGGCTTCCGGCTTGCTGTCGATCCACAGGTTCATCGTATCGATGGCCACCAGCTTGGGACGCTCTTCCATCTGCTCCAGCACGTTCAGTTGGAGCTCCGGGTCTATGTTGGCCAGGAACAGGTAGGGCTGCTGCCGGTGATTGCTGTCCAGATCCGGCTGGAAGTCCACGAAGACGTTCAACTGGGTGTCCAGGGTGGTGCGTCTGTTCAGGTCGTCCATGTGGTACTCGGCAGACCACCTGAAGGTCTTTCCGGGCAGGGTTGTTAAGCCGGACAGGTCCAGCTGGTGGTGCCGCAGGAGGGTCAGATGGTCCTCCTTGAAGTCCTCCCCCACTACGGCGACCAGGTGCACCTGGGAAAACCTCCCCGCGGATACGGAGAAGTAGGTGGCGGACCCGCCCAGGGAATCCTCCCGGCGGCCTGCCGGTGTTATAACACTGTCATATGCAACGGAACCCACTACCAGAATCGACATCCCTAGCCGCTACCTCCATTCTTCAAGAGACATGGGCGCTTGGGAAAACAGCTAAGGGTCGTCCCCGTAGCTGGTGGCGTTGCCTGCCTCGATCCAGGACGGCGTACCGTCCTCGATGTTGAACAGGTTCTCCGGGGAGTAGCCCATGGATGCAGCCATCTCGCAGGCCAGGCCGCTGCGCACACCCGCCGCGCAGATGAAGAACAGCTTCTTGTCCGTGGGAAGCTCGTCCATCCGTCCAAGCAGATCGTCGATGGGGATGTGCATAGCCCCGCTGGCGTGGCCCGACACCCACTCATCATCCCGGCGGACATCTACGATGGCCGCCTCTGCTCCGGACTCCTCAACCAACCTCGCCGCCTCGTTGGAATCCACCCTGTAGAAGGGTTCTCCCGGGTCTTGTCTGGGCATTTCGGCCCTCCTTGCTTATAGATACTTCTTTACCAGGGCCCCCAGTCGATCCTTCAGCTCCTGGGGAATCCTGTCAGGGGCGGTGATTATCGTGTCCTTCAGCGTCGATGCGCACGGACATGCCTGATCTAGGGGAATGCGGGTGACTATGGTCCTTAAGACCTCCTTGGAAACGGAGATGTTCTTCATCAGGTTGGCGACCACCATATCGACGGTTACGACTTCGGTCGCTTCCCGCCAGCAGTCGTAGTCGGTGACGCAGGCCAGGGCTGAGTAGCACATCTCCGCCTCCCGGGCCAGCTTGGCCTCTGGGAGGGCGGTCATGCCGATGATGTCCGCTCCCCAGGAGCGGTACACGGTGCATTCTGCCCTGGTGGAGAAGGCAGGCCCTTCCATGACAACCAGGGTGCCGCCCAGGTGGGCCGTAGCCCCGACCTTGAGGGCGCATTCATATAACGTGCTGTTCAAGGCGGAGCAGAAGGGGTCCGCGAATCCCACGTGGGCTGCTATCCCGTCCTCGAAGAAGGTGTTGTCCCTCAGGCGAGTGCGGTCGATAAGCTGGTCGGGAACCACCAAGTCCAGCGGCGCCATCTCCTCCTTGAGGCTGCCCACCGCGCTGATAGAGATTAGCCATGCCACGCCGAGGCTCTTGAGGGCGTAGATGTTGGCCCGCACCGGCAGCTGGGTGGGATTAATGCGATGTCCCCGGCCATGGCGTGATAGAAAGGCGACCTGTCGCCCTTCCAGGGAGCCTACCATGATGCTGTCGCTGGTCTTGCCGAAGGGCGTGTCCACATCCATCTCCCGGACGTCGGAAAGGCCTTCCATGTGGTACAGGCCGCTGCCTCCCATGATGCCGATGAGGGGTTCAGCCACGAACACCTCCCTGGCCCTGGGCGACGGCCTTGGCAAGATTCTCCACGTAAGGCGCCTTGATAACCCCTTCCTCGGTGATGATGCCCGCGATATAGGTATAGGGAGTGACGTCGAAGGCCGGGTTGCGTATGCCGATGCCGGGGGCCGCGGTACGTATGCTGCCCAAGGTCGCCACCTCGTCGGGATGGCGCTCCTCGATGGGTATCTCGCCTCCTGCTGCCAAGGTGAGGTCGATGGTGCTGGTGGGGGCGGCAACGTAAAAGGGCACCCCGTTCTCCTTGGCAAGGACCGCCACCTGGTAGGTGCCAATCTTGTTGGCCACATCGCCGTTGGCGGCGATGCGATCGGCGCCCACGATGGCGCAGCCCACCTCGCCCCGGCTCATGAGTAGGCCCACCGAGGAGTCGACCACGAGGGTGGCCGGGATGCCTAGCTGCACCAGCTCCCAGGCGGTGAGGCGCGCGCCCTGCAGGAAGGGGCGGGTCTCAGTGGCGAACACCTGGAACCGGTTCCCCTCTTCCCAGCTTGCGCGGATCACCCCCAGGGCCGTACCGTAGCCGGCAGTTGCCAGTGCCCCGGTGTTGCAGTGGGTGAGCACCGACCCGCCGTTGGGAATGAGACCCTTGCCCTCGCTCCCGATGCGCCGGTTGGCTTCCTCATCTTCGCTCTGCACCCGGTGGGCTTCCTCTAAGAGCAAGTCCGGGGCCTGCGCGACATCGTCGATGCGCTTCGCCAGGCGCAGCATCCGTTCCACGCCCCAGGTGATGTTTACCGCCGTTGGTCTGGCCTGCCCGATGCGATGGGAGGCAACCCTCAGGGCCTCCAGGAAGGCTGCCTTGTCCGTTGCCTTGGCGTCCCGGGCGGCCATGGCCATAGCATAGGCTGCCGCCACGCCGATGGCCGGCGCCCCGCGCACCTTCATGCGCCGGATGGCGTCGATGACCTCGGGGTAGGTTTCCAGCTCGATATAGTTTGTTTCCAGGGGAAGGGCAGTCTGGTCAAGGAGCTTGAGCTTTCCTGCTTCCCACTCTATGGCCTTGATTTCGGGCATTGCACCAACCTTGGTCATTGTAGGCTCTTCCCCCGCATGCCACGTAAGAGGGCACTGGCAGGGGTAATCACGCTTATCATCGATGGGATGTGAAACCGAAAATAAAAAGCTTCTCGTGAGAGAAGCTCATAGATTTCTAAGGCCACCCTCATCTTTCCCCGACCATTCGGGGCCGGAATTAGCACCGTGTCACACTACGTTGGGAATCTGGGGTGTAGCGTTAGGCCGGTTGCTCGGCTTCGCAGGGCCGTTCCCTCAGCCATTCTGGATAAGGTGGGTCTACTTATTCGATTGTTTTTCGGCGCAACCGCATCGGTCAGGCCGGGAGGCCATGATACAGGCAATCGGATATGGTGTCAACCAAAGGCCTTTCGACCCCACCGGCGGCCCGCCTCCCTTCAACATTTCTTGTAGATTAGAATTGCGTAGTCGTGTAACATCCCTCCGATATTTGAGCAGCAGGCCGGACATGTCCGAGAGGCGCCAGTTGCCGAGACAGAAAGGAACAACGATTGAGATTTCTCACCGCTTTCGCTATAAGCAAGCGGACGGTCACCATGCTGGCCATAGTCATGGTGCTGGCCGGGGGGGTGTTCGCCTATAACTCCCTCAACGTAGAGTTATTCCCCGAGATCGAGTTTCCCCTTGTGGCGATTTCGACCTCCTACCCAGCCGTCGGCCCTCAGGCAGTTGTTGACGACGTCACGTCGCCCATAGAGAACGCTATCTCCGGCACCGATGGACTGGAATCGGTCCAGTCCACCAGCTTCGAGGGCAACTCCCTGGTGCTGGCCAACTTCCGGTACGGGACCGACATGGCCGAAGCAGAGAGCACCATCGAAACCGCTGTGGGCAGCATCCCCTTTCCTCCGGGGGTAGGGAAGCCCGACGTAGGACGGTTCAACCCCGACCAGGTGGCCGTGCTCCGGTTCAGTGTGATCGCGGAACAGGCTCCCGACGGTGACTCTTCTGGCTTTGCTCCTCAGCAGTTGGCCGTCTCCACCGTCGAGGACATCCTCCTTCCAGATCTCCAGGCCATAGACGGAGTGATGCAGGTGCAGGTTGCCGGGGAGCTTCTGCCCCAAGTGAGCGTAGCCGCAGACCCGGACCGGATGGAGGCCAACGGCGTATCCCTCGCCCAGCTAGCGCAGGTCCTGAACGACAACAACACCTCCGTGCCGACCGGCCTGTTGACCGGCCCCGATGGGGCAATGCCCGTAAAGACTCTTCACGTCCTCAGCTCCGTCGAAGACATCCGCAGCTTGGTGGTGGGGATGTCTCCCGCAGGTCCCGTCCTGCTATCCGATGTGGCCCGCGTGGATCTCACAGATGAGTCCCCTTCCAGCATATCCCGGACCAACGGCAGGCAAGCCATAAACGTTTCGATAATCAAGGAGCCGGAAGCCAACACGGTAGAGGTCACCCAGGCGGCCCGGGAGCTGCTGGAGGCAGCGCCCATACCTAGCGGCCTGGAAATCGTCATCGTCGAAGACCAGGGGCCGGAGATTCAGGAGCAGATAGATGTCCTGCTTAAAGAGGCGGGCTTCGGCTTCCTGTTCGCTGTGACCGTGGTGTTTATCTTCATGCTGACAATCAGGCCTACCATCGTGCGCGGGCTGTTCACCACCGTGCGCCCAACCGTCGTCATAGCCCTGAGCATCCCCCTGAGCGTGCTCACAGGGGTGCTCCTCATGGCGTGGCAGGACATGTCGCTGAACTTCATGACCCTGGGAGGCTTGGCTATCTCCGTGGGCCGGGTTGTGGACGACGCCATCGTCGTATTGGAGAACGTGTATCGCCACATACAGGCGGGCCGGGAGCGGTGGCGGGCAGCCCTGGATGCTACGGCGGAAGTGGGGCCGGCCATATTCGCCTCGACTCTTACGACCATCGTTGTATTCATACCCCTGGCATTCATCGAAGGGTTGGTGGGGGCTTTCTTCCTCCCCTTCGCCATGACCATCAGCTTTGCGCTGGTGGCGTCCTTAGTGGTGGCCCTGACCGCCGTTCCCGTGCTGGGAGCATACCTGTTGCGGCCGGGCGACCTCCCCGAAGGAGCGGGAGATGAAGACGACATCGCCTTCGTCCACGAGACCTGGATGCAGCGGACCTATACACCTGTGCTGCGGTGGGTGCTGGGACACAAGGCAACTACTCTGGCAGGGACCGTCGTGGTGATCGGGCTCAGCCTCGCCCTGCTGCCGCTGATACCAATCACCCTGTTCCCGACGGAGGGAGCTCGGCGCCTGGCAATCGAAATGAGCCTTCCGCCGGGGACTTCGCCCCAGCAGACCCTCGCTGAGGTGATGGAGATTGAAGACCGGGTCGGCAGCGTGGCCGAAACCTACACTGCAACGATTGGCGCCAGCGACCTCGGCCTCATAGACGCACCGACGGGGCTCAACGAGGCCAGCATCCTGGTTCTTCTGCGCCCCGATGCCCCAGATGACTTAGCCGATGTGCTCAGGCAGGAGTTGGACAGACCGGACCGCATAGTGAGAATCACCGAGGAGATCGACGGACCACCAACCGGCGGGGTCGATATCAGCATTACCGGGCCGAACTATGACGACATACGACTGGTTGCCCAGGAGCTCACCACCACCCTTGCCGATGTGGACGGAGTGGCCAACCTGGAGAGCGACGTTGTTGAAACTCGCGACGAGGTTGCCGTCCTGGTGGACCCCGGGGCGGCCGCGAGCATCGGGCTCACTGCCCGCCAAGTTGGGTTCCAGCTAAGCGGATTTATGCAGGGCAGGTTAGTTACCACCATCGAATTGGATGGCCGGGCAACGGATGTGGTCTTGTCGGGTACCCAGGAGGCCCTTGGAAGCATCGAGCAGATCAAGAACCTGGTGATCGCCGGGCCGGGGGGCGCTGCGCCCTTAGAACAGCTCGCTCTTGTGGAAGTCCAGGAGGGGCCGGTGAATATCGTTCGCACCGACGGCCATCGCTCCGCCAGCATCACGGGGGATACCATCGGGGAGGACGTTCAGGCTGTGGGATCCGAGATCGATGCCATCATCGCAGACCTGTCCCTCCCGCCGGGAGTGATCGTCAAGAGCGGCGGGATATTCGCCGACATCGCCGAGGGGTTCCAGTCCATCATCCTGTCGATGGCCGTGGGCATAGTCCTGATGTACCTGGTCATGGTGGCCGCCCTGGGGTCTCTGCGGAACCCCATCGTTATCGTCTCCAGCCTTCCCCTTGCCCTGGTTGGTGTGCTGGTGGCCCTGGTCGTCACCGACCGCACACTGGGGTTGCCTGCCATGATGGGCGTCCTGCTGCTGGTGGGTATAGTGGTCACCAACGCCATCGTGCTGATCGCCTTCGTCGAACAGCTCCGTGCCAAGGGAATGTCCGTGTTCGATGCCCTCATCATGGGAGGGCGCGTTCGCCTGCGCCCCATACTGATGACCGCATTGACCACCAGCTTTGCCCTGCTGCCCCTGGCCGCTTTCTCCGGCGGCTCCGGCGGCATCATCAGCGCTGAGCTAGCCACAGTCGTCATAGGCGGGCTGATGACTTCCACGGCCCTGACCCTGATCGTGGTGCCCATCATCTACTACCTGTTCAATGAGAGTGTCCCCAGCCTGTTTCGCAGGTCAGGCTAAGGTTGGACTGCCCTGATGCCTCCTAGCCCGGCCCCTGGCTGATGATATAATCTCACGGCTGGAGAAAGCTGGAGCACGGAGAGGAATCCTATGGGCCACACCATAGTAGGCATCGATGTGGGCGGTACGTTCACCGACTTTGCGGTGCTGTCCGACGGCGCCTTGTCGGTGTACAAGATACCGTCCTCTCCCGCCGATCCCTCCCGCTCGGTGCTCCAAGGAGTCCAGGAGCTGGGCGTGGACGGGGCCTCTTTTGTGCACGGCTCGACGGTGGCGACCAACGTCCTCCTGGAGCGCAGGGGCTCCCGCACAGCCCTGATCACCACGGGCGGGTTCGAGGATGTGCTGGAGATAGGACGCCAGAGCAGGGCCGATCTGTACAACCTGGACTTGGAGAAGGCCCCGATCCTGGTGCCCATCGACCTGCGATTCGGATTGGCCGAGCGGGTGGAGTTCACCGGCTCGGCGCTCCAGTCCCCCTCCCCCGATGAGGTCCGCAAGCTGGCCAGCGCCGTTGCAGCCTCGGGTGCAGAAGCTGTGGCCGTTTCCCTGCTCTTCTCCTTCCTGAATCCCCTTCATGAAGAGATGCTCCTGGAGGCCCTTCGGGAGGTAAACGACAACCTGTACTACTCGGTTTCCAGCCAGGTGCTGCCCGAGTTCCGCGAGTACGAGCGCACCAGCACTGTTGTGGTCAACGCCTACGTCGGCCCGTCCATGGCCCGTTATCTGGGCAACCTGGAAGGGTCCCTGGGCAGCGGGCTCCGAATCATGCAGTCCTCGGGGGGCAGCATCACCGCTTCCCTGGCATCCCGCCAGCCGGTGCGCACTATCCTGAGCGGGCCGGCGGGAGGCGTGGTTGGCGCCTACTACCTGGGGGAGATGGCCGGCTACAGGGACATCATCACGCTGGATATGGGAGGGACATCGACGGATGTGTCTTTGTGCCCCGGCAGGATCAAGGAGACCACCACTTCCAACCTGGGCGGGTATCCACTGAGCGTGCCCATGATTGAGATACACAGCGTCGGGGCCGGCGGAGGCTCCATCGCCCGCATCGACGAGGGCGGCGCCCTGCTTGTGGGCCCCCAGTCGGCGGGGGCGGACCCTGGCCCGGCCTGCTACGGCAGGGGCGACCATGTGACCGTGACCGACGCCAACCTCATCCTGGGGAGGCTCCAAGCTGACCGCTTCCTGGGGGGAAGGCTGTCCCTGCACGAAGACAGGGCGCGGGAGCTGGTGGGCCGCCTCGCCGAACAGATGGGCCTGTCGGTGGAAGATGCAGCCTCTGGCATAGTCCGCGTGGTTAACGCCAGCATGGAGCGGGCCATCCGGGCCATCTCCCTGGAGCGGGGCTACGACCCCCGGGAGTTCACGCTGGTGCCCTTCGGCGGGGCGGGTCCCATGCACGCCTGCGAGCTGGCCCAGGAGATGGGCATCTCCCGGGTGCTGATCCCACCCAACCCGGGCATCCTGTCCGCCCTGGGGGTCGCCATTGCCGACATCGTCAAGGACTACTCCCGTACCGTCATGTTGCGGGGGGACGACATTACACCTCAGCGCTTGGAGCAGGAGTACCGGCTGCTGGAAGACCATGCCAGGGAAGACATGTTCAGCGAGGGATTGGACCTGGACAGCGCCGTGGGGCAGCGCAGCCTGGATGTTCGCTACGTGGGCCAGTCCTTCGAGCTCAACGTGGACCATCCTGCCCGCTCCCGCAACTTTGTCCAGGCCATATCCAGGTCCTTCAACAAGGCCCACCGCCAGCGTTTCGGCTACTCGGACTCCAAGGAGCCCGTGGAGGTGGTGAACCTGCGCCTGAAGATGGTGGTGCCCGTGGAGAAACCGGCTCCCTCCCCGGAGGCGCGCCACGATAGCGGCTGGGCAGAGGCGGTCGCCGGACAGAAGACCCTGGTCTTTGAGGGCAAGGGCATAGAAGCTCCCCTGGTGCTGCGGGAGCGCTTGCGATGCGGAAACCGGGTACCCGGCCCAGCGCTGGTTGTCCAGATGGACTCCACGACGGTGCTCCCGCCGAGCTGGGAGGCGGAAGTGGACGGCTGGGGCAACCTGGTGGCCGTCCCTTCGACCCCCGGCGGAATCAATAACTAAGGCCTAGTCCCCGCTCCCTCAAGGGAGAGGGTTAGGGTGAGGGTGTTTTCCTGTGCACCTTCCTTCTCAGGGAAGAAGCAATACTAACGGCGAGGCAGCAAGATGTTCGACCCCATAAGCTTGGAAGTCTTCAAGAACCTGTTCATCTCCACCTGCGAGGAGATGGGGGTAGCCCTCCAGCGCACCGCTTACTCCCCCAACATCAAGGAGCGCCGGGACTACTCCTGCGCCCTCTTCGACCCCAGGGGCCAGATGGTTGCCCAGGCCGCCCATGTGCCGGTGCACCTGGGGGCTATGCCCGCGTCGGTAGAAGCGGCCATCAGCGTGCACTCGGGCACCTTCGCTCCCGGTGACGTGATCATCCTCAACGACCCCTACCTGGGAGGCACCCATCTGCCGGACATCACCCTGGTGGCCCCTGTGTACATCCGCAACGAGGGCGCTCCCGTCCTGGTGGGCTACGTAGCCAACCGGGGGCACCACGCCGACGTGGGGGGGATGACGCCGGGGTCGCTGCCCCTGTCCACCGAGCTGTACCAGGAGGGCACCATCATCCCGCCCTTGAAGTTGGCCCGCAGGGGCAGGCTGAACCAGGAGGTGGTGGAGCTCATCTGCCGCAACTCCCGCACCCCTGAGGAGCGCAAGGGAGACCTGGTAGCCCAGTTCGCCTCCATCAGGGTGGGTGATCAGAGGCTGCGGGAGATAGTGGAACGTTATAACGCCGACACCGCCTTCGAGCACATGGATGCCCTGCTGGACTACTCCGAGCGCCTGACCCGCGCTGCAATCGGGCGAATACCCGACGGCACCTACAGTTTCACCGACTACATGGACGACGACGGCCTTACCGAGCAGCCTGTGCCCATCTCCGTGGCCATCAGCGTTGCGGGCGACGAGATGGTGGTGGACTTCGAGGGCACGTCGCCCCAGCGTCCCGGCTGCATTAACACACCCCTGGCCGTCACCGTTTCGGCGGTGCTCTACCTGGTGCAGTGCATCTCTGGGGCCAGCGTCCCGCCCACACAGGGTGTGCTGCGCCCGGTGACCGTCAAAGCCCCGGAAGCATCCTTGGTGAACCCCAAGCCCCAGCACGGCGTTGCAGGGGGCAACGTCGAGACCTCCCAGCGGATCACCGACGTGCTGCTGGCGGCCATGGCCCAAGCCCTGCCCATGCTCATCCCCGCCGCCAGCCAAGGGACGATGAACAACCTGCTCATCGGGGGCCATGATGCGGTGCGGGAGAAGCCCTTCGTCTATTACGAAACCATCGCAGGGGGCATGGGCGCACGCCCGACCAAGGACGGGGTGTCGGCCATCCACACCCACATGACCAACACGATGAACACTCCCATCGAGGCCATGGAGTTCGTCTATCCCCTGCGCCTGAGGCAGTATGCGGTGCGGCGGGGCACCGGGGGCGCGGGCAAGTACAAGGGAGGCGATGGGCTGACCAGGGATGTGGAGTTCCTGACCCCGGCGCGGGTGACGGTGCTCTCGGAGCGTCGCAAGCGGGCGCCGTATGGGCTGCATGGCGGGCATCACGGCACGCTGGGGGAGAATGTCCTCCTCAGGGGAGGCTACGAAGAGGTGAAGCTGTCGGGCAAAGAGGTGCTGGATGTGGAGCCGGGAGACGTGTTGAGCATCCGCACACCCGGCGGCGGCGGCTGGGGAGATCCGGAGGAGGGGTAGGGGGAGGGCCCCGCCGTTCAGCTAAACGGTCATTGGGTTGGCGTGGCTAGTTAACAAGTCCTTGACGTCCCCGGGGTAGGTTGACACATCGGAGCACCATTGGCCGAAGCCACCGTGCTGGTTAACGGCTTGGGTCCACTGCTCCAGGGCACGGCGCTTGGAGAAGCTCTGTTCGTCCGGCTGCCCCTTTGTCTCCAGGACCAGGATCTTTCCTGATTTCAAGCGAATGATAAAGTCTGGGCGGTACTTCCGCACAACTCCCCGGAATACGTAGAGGACCTCGAACCCTAAATGGTCGTTCTTGACCCAGGCGTCCACAAGGGGGTTGTGGTCCAACTCGAAAGCCTCCGAAGCTTCCCAGGTGCTGTCGTACACGCACATATTGATATGGCTGCGACTAGCGAAATGGCATGGCTTGCCTGTGTACCAGGTCGCCATGTTTGCGGTAGAGCGTATGGGATGGTCACGGTCGAACACAGGCTCAAGTCTCTCCGTGTTCTCGACTCTCACAGCGTCCCAAATGTGCTGCACGACCTTTGTCATGTTCAGCGTAACGATAAGCCTTCGGGCAGTGTCGTCCTGATAGAACAGCGGGGGCGTGATAGCGAGTCGTTCAGACATGAGGAACCCCTCTACGAGCTTAACTATCTGGGCGATGAGAGACTCACGGCTCCCCTTCCAGGAGGGCTTCATCAGGTCAAACACTTCCCTTGCGGTCTCGAAGATGATCTTCTGAGTCCGGTACTCTTTGGCCAGCGGTTCCATGTCGATGCTGGTCAGTTTGGATACGTCGGGCTTGCCGTCCACTATTGGTGCAAGCTCAGCCACTTGCGGGGTATCGTTGGCATTGAGCTCCAGAGTCTCCACTTTGCCCCAATCGAGGGACAGCCGGGGCCGATAGACGTGCTCGATGCGGATGATGTTGGGCCAAGTGATCTCGTAACCGGCCTTCTCCTTGACTGGCTCGATGGGCGTCTTGGGCGAGGGTGGTCTTGGAGTTACGCTTTCGTCGGACTCATGAGGGAGAAATGTGAACGGCACGCCGAAGATGTTGACGTACTCAGGGTCGAACATGCCCGTCTTGGCGTTCACTTCGTAGGAGGTGCGTCGCAGGCCACGCCCGACCACCTGCTCGCACAATAGCTGGCTGGAGAATGCCCGCAGACCCATGATGTGTGTCACGGTCTTAGCGTCCCAGCCCTCGGATAGCATTCCCACAGAGATGACGTTTTGCACCTGCTCACCGGGCTGCCCCGGCCGTCCAACAGTGTCCACCACCCTTCGCAACTGTTCGGCCATCTGGTCCCTGGTGAGTTTGGGACGGACGGCGACGCTGTCTGAATCCTCTTCCCCGTCCAGAGCGATCTCGGCTATCGGTTCCTCGGACTCCTCCGCTCGTTTCAATACGCCGGAGTCGATATGCAGAGTTCGGTCCGGGTCGCAGAGCTCGTCTATAAGGACTCGTTTGCGGTCAAAAGCGTTTTTGACACGGGCTGCGGTTTCAGTGCGGTTAGCCACAGTTATCATCACTGGGGGTGTTTTGTGATTGGCCTCTTGCCACTTTCTAGATGCTTCTCTCCAGTCATAGCCAAGCAGGTAATACCCGTTGGTAACGAGGTCGGGCAACGGCTCGTGGGGCTGGGCGGGGCGGTTCAGGTCGTCCTTCACCTCCGGATCGTTATAGATGTGGTAAAGGCGAGACTTGTAGGTCTTGGCATCGACCGGCGTGTCGTCACGCACTACGACCCTCGGCGTTTTGACCAGCCCGGACTCGATGGCGTCGTTCAGTCCAAAGTCACTTACTATCCAGTCGAACAGGGCTTCTTCGGAGCTTCTCTTGCCCGAGGGGGCGAAGGGCGTGGCCGAGAAATCGTAGCAGTTAAGGATGCCCCGCGCTCTGTGAATGCGGTCCAGCCCTCCGACCCACTTGGTCGCCTCCTCGATGTCAGCCTTGGCGACTCCCTTGACCTTTGACTCGGCGGGCACTCGCCAGGCGTGGTGGGCTTCGTCGTTAATGACCAACAGGTTTCGCGCACCGGCCATGTCGTCCAGCACGCTGCGCACATAGGCTTCATCGCTCTTGGCCCCGCGCTTGTCCACGCTCCGTTTCCTGTCGATCTGTTCCTCGGTCTCCCAGTTGAGGAGGTGCCAGTTGCGGACAATCACCTTTCCCTGCCGGAGCCGCTCCAACATAGATGAAGGCACGACTCGGAAAGCCTTGTAGTAGTTCTCCTCATGGGACGGCTCCAAAACGGCAAGACGGTTCCTGATGGTGAGACCCGGAGCGACTACCAGCACGTTCCTGGCGAACCGGGTGTCCTGGGGATAGGCGACCTTGTTCAGGATTTGCCAGGCGATCACCATAGCCATGACCACGGTCTTGCCCGTACCGGTGGCCATCTTGGCGCACAGGCGCCGGAACGGGCCTCCGTCGTCAGGAAGGTCAATACCCGCCTTATCGCTGTCGGGAGCTTCGGCGAGCCAAATGAGGGTTTCGGCAGCCTCGATCTGGCAGAAGAAGAAACGACGGCTCTCGAACTCCTCCGAGTCCGTCCAGTACTCCAGCAGGCGTTTGGTGATGGCGGTCACGCCGGGGTATCCAGCCTCGCTCCATGCCTTTACCCGAGGCCTGATCAGGTTGACCAAAGGGATTTCGACGAACTGCCCCGGATCGTCGAAGGTCTTGGAATCCCCCGATGCTATCAGGTACCCCGCCGAGCGACGCCCAGGCTCCCGGGAAAAGGTCCGTTTTTCCCGGTTGTATTTCCAATGCTCAGCCGGCTCTTCATACGGCTTGTTGATGATGAGCTGGTCGATTGCCGTTTTTTCCATTAGGCGACTACCTCACGCAATAGCCTTCGCCGGAGGTTCATTCGCTTCCTATCTACGGGAAGGTTACACAACTGAGAATGCGTCTCGGAGCTATAGGGCGCGGTTAGCGTCGGCGTCCAATCCGGCGCTCCTTAGTTCCTTAACGAGAGCCATCTGCCACGCCCCACTATCGTCAAAGGGTATGTACACAACACCATCGTAGTCCGATGGTTTCTCGACATCTCCTTTAGTTAAAGCGCACACTCGCTCCCTTCCGAGATTTCCGGTGAAGTACCCAAGTTCGAAGATCACGTTCTGCCTCGCACGGGGCTTTAGGTTGGATTCTTCACCTGCTAGTGCTCCTACGTCATCAGGTGTCAGCAGAACCACGGCGAAGGCGACATTGGATTCCTTCTCGAACTTCTCGATAATGGTCCTGCCCTGGTTCGGCTTCTCGTGCAGTATTATCGGGTTCAGACCAAGTTTTCTCAGAAATGCGGCTACAGCGTCCTTTGGCCCATCATCTCGGCCGTGCACGACAAAGACATCGTTGGTGCTGGGTGGCTTCCCTGCAGCATGGGTCGGGATGGTGCTTGTCTCGCTCTCGTCAGGCCAGAATTTTTCGACTTCTTCGATCATCGATTGAAGTATCGCGGAAGCGACGTCTAGTCCTCCCAGGTAACGGGAACGGATTACCTGGCCCATGTTTGGATCGGAGAAACTATGGTAGCCGGGCGAATAGGCTATATCCATAAAGTCCTTGATGTTTCTAGACTTTTCTCCAAACAGAGTGGCGAGTGCTATCTCAGTATCTCTCCGCCACTTTTTGAAGCCGGCTTCGTCACGGGAAAGAGACTTCATCGCTGCGATCAAACTCTGTTGCTCTCGCAGAAGCTCGACAGCTTTTGCTTTTGATACATTGGGCATTTGGCAGATCTCTAGATTTGCGCGGGCTTCATCAGGATGGTGAAGCCTTCCTGCTCGAAGTTGCGGTCGGTAGTGAGGACGTCTGTGATTCCCTCGGCATCCATGACATTCATGGAGATGCAGTCCTGGAGGCTATAGCTCTTATCCGGGCGTCGCGCATAACGGGCAAGGCCGCCCAGGAAAGACTGGCGGGACTGGGGGATGACCTTCATTGTGCCCGAGTCCAGAATCCGCCGGACCGTTTCCGCGGCTAACTCTCGACCTCGCTGCCCTGACCTGGAGAATGACGCCAGTACCTCTGCAAGCACCTCATCTGTCGTTACCAGAGGCACATTCTCACCCAGGCGATCACGGCCAGCGACTGCAAGTTCGCGCCATTGGTCTTTCAGGTCCAAGCTGGCCACGAAGTACGCTGTGTCCACAAAGACCGGGGTCATTGCTTATCTGCGCCATACAAGTAGTGGTCCATATTCTCCATGAAATCATCGGGGAACTGGTCCTTCACATCTTGAGGCAACTTGCCGGCGGTATCGTCCAATATTTGGTCCAGGGTGGGGACCTTATTCTCAGAGACGGTGCGGCTGCCTGAAACGGCGTCTAAGTCCATTACCTTCAGGCTTTCTATGCCCCGGTCGTCGACGATCTTGACTGCTATCCGTCGGTTCTCTCCCTCTTCGAAGGGGAGGGAGACGGCGCCGCGGTAGGCCTCAATCAAATCTTCGTCTATCTCTGCCTTCAGATTGCGGGCCAGTCGGGCCCAGCCGTCGTCGGAGCCGGACATGGGGAAGAACACCTGCCTTGGGTAGAGACTGCGTCCGTCGTAGTCGGTGTCCAGCATCCACATGGCTATCTTGTCCTCGCCGCCGGACTCGACTTCGCCGGTTTTGGTGTTGTAGTAGTCGAAGCCGCGCACTTCCACCTGCCATTTGCCCGTTTCCTGTCCCTTGCTGATGTGATGCAGGTAAACGTCTGGCTGGCCAATGAGCCAGAAGCTCTCATTGCTGGCTCTCTTGCGCTTCAGGTCCTCGGTGAGCAAGTCGGCATTCATCTGGGCCTTCAGCAGGGTCATGCCAGGCCAGTTGGTTTCGTCGATGTCTTTGGAGGCTTCGGGGTCGAACTGGAAGGCCGCGAAGACGATGATCCTCGGCTGGGGCATAAGGGTCTGGGCTTCCTGCAGGGCTTGGTTCACTTGGCGCTGTTCCAGCGGGGCGTGGTCGGGTCCGAAGGAGACTACAATGCGCTGAGACGACCGAGCAGGGCCTTCCTTGACTGTCTCTGCGCCGTCGAGGTTGGGCAGGCTCTCACCGTCGGCGTGCAGGTGGCGCAAGTTGGGCAGGGTTTCCAGCCTGGCAAAGCGGATAAACTGCCCTGCCTTGCCTCGGATACCTGTCTTCAACAGCTCATCCCGCCAGTCCGACTGTCGCAGCGTTTCCCCGGAGCGGGCCACCGTGTCGTCGGCGGGCAGAGGCCCTGAATCGTCAACATCGTCGATGGTCTTGACCGCCGGAGCGGGCACCGCCTCGACACTGAAGGGACCGGTGACTCGCCGCTTGCTGTTGTCCACCAGGGGCTGGTCGTACAGTGTTATCCCATGATCCGCAGCGTCTTCTGCCAGAATGCTAGGTGAAACGTAGGGGACGCTTCTGTATTTGAAACCACTGCCTACACCCTCATCAGAATGGGCCAACTCGTAGTAGTCAAAAAGGGGAGTCATTAAACGCTGCTTGGCAAGAGATAGGGCGACGCGCGAGGTGTCGCAGGTTATCCAGCGACGGCCCCACTGCTCCGCGACGTATGCAGTAGTGCCAGAACCGCAAGTGGGATCCAGCACTAGATCGCCTGGATCGGTTGTCATCAGCATGCAGCGCTGGATGGCCTTAACAGAAGTCTCTACGACATAACGTTTGCTGCTCGGATACATCTGCGCCGGCCACACATTGTTCATGCGTCGCCCTGGCACTTCGTCTTCATATCTCTTCCAGCTCAGCGAATCTTGTCCCTCTAGTGCCTCCAGCCTACCCAACTCCGCCAACTTATCCATCCCCTGTTTGGAGATAGACCAATGCCGGTTCGCGGAGCAATAGAACGTCCTGCCGTTCCACTCGTAAGGATCCGAACGCCCTGTGGTAGAGACACCTTGTGAATCCAGCCCACTACGCCGATATATCCGGGCACCCTCAGGCAGATAGCTGTCGGGATCGAAGCGTTCTTGAGCGGTCGGCTTGCGACTCTCTCCGTTTGACAATTCAATGCCTACGTAGGAACTAAAGAAATCGATTACTTCCCCGCGCGTAAGCGGCTCGTACAATTGCCGGTACTTCACATTGTCCCGGTCCTTGGCATACCACAGCAGGTAGTCTGCTACTTGTGGGAGATGGGTAGCAGAACTGCCACTCGTAGTGGCAAAAGATATTGTCGTCATCCTGTTGTTGTCTCCAAGGACCTCATCCATTAACGCGCCAACCCGATGAACATTCTCGTCCCCGATCTGCACGAAGCAGGAACCGGTCTCGGTCAGCAGTTCTCGCGCCAGAAGCAGCCGGTCCCGTAGGTAGGATAGATAGGAGTGGATGCCCAGCTCCCAAGTGTCGCGGAATGCCTTGATTGTCTCGGGCTCCTGGGTGAGGTCCTCGTCCCGACCGTCCTTCACTTCTCGACGGTTCACGAAGGGCTGGAAGTTGGAGCCGTAGCGGATGCCGTAGGGCGGGTCTATGTACACCATCTGAACCTTGCCCGCCATGCCCTCCTTCTCCAGCAGGCTGTTCATCACCAGTAGGCTGTCGCCGGCGACAAGTCGGTTGGTCCAGTTGTGTCGGTGCTGGTAGAACTCGATGGCGTTGCGGACGGGCGGGTTCTCCTCTGGGAGCTCGAACAGGCTGCCCTGCACGGGAGCGCCGTTGCCGTTTAGCTTGCGGGTGGCTTCGATGATGGTGCGGGGGTCAATGCGCTCGTGGACGTGGAGCGAGACTGTGGGCACCTCGAAGGAGGTGTGCTCTGCCTTCCCCGCCCACTGGAGCTGGGGGTCCAGGTGGGGGTCGTAGGCGTAGGACTTGCTGCCCGACTCGCGGTCGGTCTCAGGCGTGACCAAGCCGACGGGAGGGTTGTTCAGCCTGTCCTTGTCCCGGTGGTCGTAGGACTCAATGGGACGCTTGGTTTGGTAAGTGCCTCTCCGACGCGGTGGCATAGCTCCCTCCAGGAGGTTATTTTATCATCACCACCTGCGGCGAAAGGAACAGAATTCTAGTCCACGTAGGTGGTTTCCGGGTTGTCGGTGGGGAAGACGGTGAACATCTTGGCATCGCCCCCGGTGTTGTTGATGAGGCGGTGGGGTGTTCCCGGCGGGGCAAGCAGGGTGTGCCCCGGCTCCACGACCCGGCTCTCATCTCCTACCACCATCTCCACGCTTCCCTCCAGGAGAATTATGGCTTCGTCGGTGGGGTGGGTGTGCAGCCTGAGGGCTGAGCCGTCGTGCATCACCAGCTCCCCGATGGTCAGGTTGTGGGCACCGGCGGCCTTGTTGATGAAACGCCGGCTGGTGCGGCCACCCATATCCTCTGGAGGCGGGTCCGTCCTGTGATCGATGATGGGCATTTCTCCTCCTTCACCGTTCCTCTGATACGACAACATCTGAATTCTATAGCCGGGACACACTTCGGGCAAGGCGCCTCAGGGCACAGTCCCCCAATGCAGGGCCACTGCGCCGAAGCCCCGTCGGGCATAGCCCACGTCCACCAGCCCTGCTTCCTCGAAACGGCGGGCCATCTCTTCCACCGTCAGGAATCCCTCCACGGACCTGGGCAGGTAGGTGTAGGCCTCTCTCTGGCCCGCCACAAGGTGGCCCATCAGGGGGACCAGCTTGTGAAACAGGAAGGGGACTACCAGCTTCATTGCGCCCTTGCGGACAGGGAAGGACTCCAGGGAGACCACCCGGCCACCCGGCTTCACCACCCGCACCATCTCTGCAAGGCAGCGGTCCAGGTCGGGCATGTTCCTCAGCCCCCAAGCGGTAGCGGCGCAGGCAAAGGTGTCGTCTGGGTAGGGCAGGGACAGGGCATCTCCCACCATGAAGCTGCAGCGTGTCCCGCGACCCTTCCGGGAGGCCTTCGACCTTGCTGTGTCCAGCATCAAGAGGACCAGGTCCAGCCCTACGACATGGCTGATCCCCGGAGCGTCTGCCAGGGCAAGGGTCAGGTCGCCGGTGCCCGCCGCCACATCCAGGGCAACTCCCTCCAGGCCCTGGGTGGCTTTTCTCACAACTGCCTTGCGCCAGCGGTGGTGCAAGCCTCCGGTCATTAGGGTGTTCATCAGGTCGTAGCGGGGAACGATATTGTGGAACAGCTCCCCAACGTAGCGTCTCTGGGCTAAGGCTCCCTGCTCGTCGCGCCGCGGGGGGCTGCCCACAGCTAGGCCGAAGGACCCGTGTACCGGTAGTCGTCTCCCATGTCCTGATCGATGCCGGCGGCCACCATGATGCGCCTTACAAAGAAGCCCACCATGTAGTCGATGCTGGAAGGACGCAGGTAGAAGGCCGGCTCCGGGGGCAGCACCACCACACCCATCCGCGCCAGGGTGAGCAGGTTTTCCAGGTGGATGGCGTGCAGTGGGGTCTCCCGTGGCACCACAACCAGTTTTCGCCCTTCCTTCAGGGAGACGTCGGCGGCCCTCAGTAGGAGGTTGTTGGCCATTCCATGGGCGATCCCCGCCACGGTGGACATGCTGGAGGGCACCACCACCATGCCGCGGGTCGGGTAGGTGCCGCTGGCTATGGGCGCGCGGGTGTCCCCAACAGGATAATCGACGAAGTGGGGGTGCTCCCGCCACTGGGATAGCACGTCTTTGTAGGGTTCGTCCATCTCATCCTGCCACACCAGGCGGGCATCGTTGGTGCACACCAGGGCGACGGGGACATCCCGACGCAGCAGCTCATCCACGGAAGCCTTGGCGATCATGGAGCCGCTGGCCCCCGAGATGCCTACGATCAGGGGCGGGGTGGCTGTGTTCTTGTCGTTCACAGGAGCACCTCCAGCATGGTGAAGGCGAGGAGAGCCACCGCCACATAGCTGTTGACGGTGAAGAAGGCCCTGTTGAGCTTGGACAGGTCACCGGGCTTCACCAGGGTGTGCTCGTAGGCCAGCAAAACTGTGGCGATGCCGACGCCTGCGTAATAGAAGACTCCCAGCTGCATCCAGACCCCAAGGGCGACCAAGCACGCCACCGTCAAGAGGTGCAGTACCCTGTACCACCAGAAGGCGCCCACCAAGCCGAACCGCCGGGGAATAGAGTGGATGCCGTACTTGCCGTCGAACTCGTAGTCCTGGCAGGAGTAGATGATGTCGAACCCACCTATCCAGAAGGCGACGGCGCCTGCCAGCAGGGCCGCCTGGGGGTCCAGGCTTCCGGTTACTGCTATCCATGCGCCGGCAGGTGCGATGCCGTCGGCCCAGCCCAGGATGAGGTGGCTGCTCCATGTGTAGTACTTGGCGTAGGAGTAGGCCACCACGTAGATGGCGGCCACGGGGGCCAGGATCAAGGTCAGAGTGTTCAACTGGGAGGCGGCGAACATGAACACGCCCAGGGATACCGCCATCAAGGTGCCCATCTCCCAGGGTCTGAGCGTCCCCTTGGCCAGATGACGCTCGGCGGTACGGGGGTTGGAGGCGTCCTCTTTATGGTGGATGAGCCGGTTGGAAGCCATGGCGAGGGTGCGGGCCCCGGCCATGGCGATGGTGATCCAGGCGAACCGCTCCCAGGTGGGCCATCCCCCCGCCGCCAGGAACATGCCCAGGTAGGCGAAGGGAAGGGCGAACAGGGTGTGCTCGAAGCGCACCGCCTGGATAAACAGGTGGGCCTTGTGCAGGCCCCGCAGGGGCGCGGCCAGGGTCATAGACCGTACTCTGCCCACTTGCGGTCCACCAGGGCGACCACCTCGGGGGCCATGACTATGTCCGGGGGCCACTCCCGCCTGCGCCCGTCCATGGGACCCTTGTTCGTGGCGTCGATGCCGATCTTGCTGCCGAACTTGGGTGTCGGGGAGGCGTGGTCCAGGTCGTCCAGGGGGCCTGTAGCGAAGAGGATGTCCTGGGCCGGGTCCATGTTGTTAGTGACCCTCCAGGCCACCTCGGAGTGGTCGTGGACGTTCACGTTGGCGTCCACGACCACGATGGCCTTGGCCAGGGACATCAGCCCCATTCCCCACAGCCCATACATCACCTTCTGGGCTTGGCCCGGGTACTCTTTCCGCACCGACACGATGACGAGGTTGTGGAACACCCCCTCGGCAGGCATGTTCATGTCCACAACCTCGGGGAGGATGGTCTGGATGATGGGCAAGAAGACCCGCTCTGTGACCTTACCCATGAAGTAGTCCTCCATGGGTGGGCGGCCGACGATGATGGTCGGATAGATGGGCTGCTGGCGGTGGGTTATGCATGTCACGTGGAGGACGGGGTAGGTGTCTGCCATGGAGTAGTAGCCGGTGTGGTCGCCGAAGGGCCCCTCCATCGCCTCCTCACCGGGCACGATGTACCCCTCGATGATGATCTCGGCGTGGGCAGGGATCTCCAGATCGACGCTCCGGGCTTTGACCATCTCCACACCCTCTTCCCGGAGGAAGCCCGCCACCATGATTTCGTCCATTCCCGGCGGCAGGGGGGCCGAGCCTGTCCAGATGCTGGCAGGGTCGCCTCCCAGGGCCACCGCCACCTCCAGGCGCTCCAGCCCCTGGCGGGCGCCGCTCCTCAGGTGGCTGGTGCCGACCTTGTGGGTCTGCCAGTGCATGGCGGCCGTGCGACTGTCATAGACCTGGATGCGGTACATGCCGACGTTGCGGCTTCCCGTGTCCGGGTCCTTGGTGATGACCATTGGCAGGGTGATGTACCTGCCGGCGTCCATGGGCCAGCACTTGAGGACTGGGAAGCTGTTGAGGTCTATGCTTGTACCGGTGTGCACCACCTCCTGGCAGGGAGCGCTGCCGACGCTCCTGGGCTGGTAGGATGCTATGCGGGCAAGCTGGCCCGCGGTGCGGATCTTCTCCATGATGCCCTCGGGCGCGCCCTGCACCATACCTAGGAGCTCGCTTATCCGGCCCACCAGGTCGTCCAGCTTTTCCACGCCCAGTGCCCAAGCCATGCGCTGCTCCGTGCCGTACATGTTGATTAGCACGGGAATGTCGTAGCCATCGACGTTCTCGAAGAGGAGAGCCGGCCCTCCCTGCTTAACCACCCGGTCGCATATCTCGGCAATCTCCAACTCGCAGCTGACGGGGGTGGTGATCCTCTTCAGGTCACCCTTCTGTTCGAGGAAGCGGATGAAATCCCGCAGGTCTTTGTACTTCATGGAAACTCGTTCATTTGGCTGGCCTTGCCGTCCAGCTAGTCAGCCTGGCGGCAAATCCAGCTCTTGGCCTATGGCAGAGTATCTGGCTCTTTGCCCCCACATTATAGCCCGTACCTGGTACGCTGGGCCAATGGCGTCTTGAGCAGTCTCCTTATGCCCTGCCACTGTTGTCCGTTCCCCTTCGATTTCCCTCAGGGCGAACGGACAAAGAGAACGTAGTAAGTGGGAGAGCTTCGGAAACTCCAGGTGTGACGAAACCCTTGGAGTCATTGCGACGGAGGCCGCAATCCAGGAAACTTAGGTCGAGAACAGGATGAGGGTAACAAGGGGTGCCCCAGGCCGCCCGTTCGTCTTGAAGGAAATCGAAGGGCGAACGGACAAAGAGAACGCAGTAAGTGGGAGAGCTTCGGAAACTCCAGGTGTGACGAAACCCTTGGAGTCATTGCGACGGAGGCCGCAATCCAGGAAATT
This sequence comes from Dehalococcoidia bacterium, assembly GCA_963663025.1. Lineage (GTDB taxonomy): Bacteria > Chloroflexota > Dehalococcoidia > Lucifugimonadales > JAGWBF01 > JAGWBF01. Next base: position 72,337 of record OY760073.1, read on the forward strand.
TAGGTCGAGAACAGGATGAGGGTAACAATGGGTGCCCCAGGCCGCTCGTTCGTCCTGAGGGAAATCGAAGGGCGAACGGACGGCGAGCGCGCAGAGGCCCAAGATGCCTCCGTCCTTGACATGCAACAAAAATTTCGTTAGCATGGCCTACATGAACAAAGAACCTAACTCAGCAGAAAAGATCATCCAGCGTTTCGGCGGCCAGTCGGCTCTGGCCAACCTCATAGGCAAGCGTCAAAGCACCGTGCAGCACTGGGCGAAGACGGGCCGGGTCCCGTCCCAGTGGCATGAGACCCTGATTTCCCTGGCGCGACAGCGGGGAATATCCCTGGAGGCGAGGGACTTCATATCACCCGCGGCGCCCTATATCGAGTCTTCCGAGGGGCGTTTAGGGGTGCTCCTCGTGGGACTTGGGGCGGTGTCCTCCACACTGATCGCCGGCGTGGAGCATGTGCGCCGGGGCATGGGGCTTCCCATAGGCTCCATCTCCCAGATGGCTACCGTCCGATTGGGCAAGCGAACGGAGCACCGCAGTCCTATGATCAAAGACTTGGTCCCCCTGGCTGACCTGGGCCAGATGGTCTTCGGCGCATGGGACCCCATACCCGACGATGCCTACGAGGCGGCCCTGAAGTGCGGAGTCCTCAACCAGTACGAGGACATCGAACCCATTGCCGACTTCCTCAAGGCCATCAAGCCTATGCCGGCGGCCTTCGACGGCGATTACGTCAAGCGAATCTCCGGGCTCAACGTAAAGACCCGAGGGTCGAAGCTCGACATGGTGGAATCCCTGCGGGAGGACATTCGCAGCTTCAAGAGCGCTAACGGCTGCGACCGCCTCGTGATGATCTACGCCGCTTCTACCGAAAAATTCATTACGGAAGATGACCTACACCAGGACATCGAAAGCTTCGTGGGCGGATTGCAGGACAGCGACGACCGGATCGCCCCGTCCATGTTGTATGCCTACGCCGCCATCCAGGAGGGAATCCCTTTCATCAATGGCAGCCCCAGCCTTGCGGTGGACATCCCTGCCCTGGAACGCTTGGCCGTGGATTCTGGGGTGCCCGTAGGTGGGAAGGACTTCAAGACGGGCCAGACCCTGGTGAAGACCGTACTGGGCCCCATGCTGAAGGCCCGGATGCTGGGCATGGAGGGGTGGTTCTCCACCAACATCCTGGGGAACCGGGATGGCGAGGTGCTGGACGAGCCCGAGAACTTCCGCACCAAGGAAGAGTCCAAGCTGGGAGTGCTGGAGTACATCCTCCAGCCGGAGCTGTACCCGGAGCTGTACGGGGATGCCTACCACAAGGTGCGCATCAACTACTACCCGCCCCGGGGCGACAACAAGGAAGGCTGGGACAACATCGACATCTTCGGCTGGCTGGGACGGCGGATGCAGATAAAGGTCAACTTCCTGTGCTCTGACTCCATCCTGGCGGCGCCTCTGGTGCTGGACCTGGCCCTGTTCATGGACCTGGCTAAGAGGGCTGGGCTAGGGGGCATCCAGGAGTGGCTCTCCTTCTACTTCAAGAGCCCCCACCATTCCCGAGACCTTTACCCCGAGCACGACCTGTTCATCCAGCAGACCAAGTTGAAGAACACCCTGCGCTGGATGGCCGGTGAGGAGCAGATCACCCACCTCGGCATGGACTACTACGTGGAGGCGTAGCGAATACCGGGTTAGCCTCGCAGACCAGCCAATGCAAACCACTGCGGTCGGTGCGGTCGTTACATCCTACACGGGGCTTGGGGTTGGCCTATATTGATGGCTGTCCAGACCAGCCACCAAGGGTGAATTCGGAAATCTGTAATGAAGGACGGTCTTCCCTGACGCCTCGAAATTCCTACTCCTGATCCGCGCGTAGGTCTAGCCGGGTTAGATAGCTAGGTCAAACGGCAGATCACTGATGTCTCGCAACCTCCGACCATCGACTAGTGTCTTCAATAGCTCGGTTTCTGAATCACTGCCTGAGGCTGTGGCAATTAGCTCCCGCAAAGCGAAGTGGTAGATACAGTCTATATCACCGGTGCCATACGCAAGCGACGCTATCCTACCGGGCAATGGCTCCCCTACAACTACCACTATATGAGGAGTCTTCCCTTTCCGGTTGCGAACAAGGTTCAAACCCTCAGTTCGTGCATTTTGCGAACGGTCGCTGCGGATCGTCCATTTGCAGGAAATGCTGGCATGTAGGATCTCGACCTCGGAATTCTCTTTTCGGAGGGGTGTATGAGTTGCAGCTCCATCATCAGCTACCGGGGCTTCGCGCCTGTTGATCTCTGGGTCGGTAACTGGCTTGCGAGAAATGACAATGTCGGGCTTAACGATGTAGTCTCCGAAGACAATTCGTAGTTTTTCGTCTTCGTCAATCACTCGACGCAATTCAGATAGATGCAAATACTGCTCGTAGTTCCCTATATCCCCTCCCACAGTAAATCCCCATTCTCCTGGGCGAAGGTGGGCAAGTAGGCTGAATGAGTCTCTCAGAAAGTCTTTCGTAACTGCCTCAAATCGACGCCCTGCAGTTTGCCCCGCTAGCGGTCCGGTTGCTACCGGAAGCCCAATGTTTTCGACAATCCCTTTTCCAAGGCTTACGCTTGCAGCACTTCCTTTGTCCGAGTTGTTGGGGATACCAGTCTCATTCAGCCGCAGTACGTTGAGGAAGACCTGCTTATGATAAGCTCGTCTTAGTTCTTCAATTCTCCCGGCAATTATGATCTCACCAGCCCGACTACGTATTCCTCATTAATGCGTGCCTCGATCTGCGAATGAGATTGATCACCCCAACGCGCTGGCATCATCCGCCTATTTCGATCAAGGCGACGAACTCCGATTCCTGCCAGCTCCAGGCCGGAACTTTCTCCTATCGCAGCTAGACCTTTGTGTGTCTCCGCATCAATGCCCCGCAGCTTCGATGCTCCAATTATGATTACTGCCGGTCCACCTTGTTTGAGAACTCGGCGCATTTCAGCTATCACTGCTGACATCTCCCCGAAGTATCTGCGTAAGGTCAGCCCTTTCTTTGCATCAAGCTTGGAGAGTTTTGTGATGGTCTTTTCGCACTGGTCTGGTAGGTTGACGTACTTTGATTTCGATACGGCGTCGTTCCCAATGTACCTGGTCCGGAAGTTGGCGAGGTCCGCGATAGTCCAGCCAAACCATACCAACGAAAACTTGTGAGCTCGCATGTAATCAATAGCGTTGTTGGCGTACGGGGGTGACGTTACAATTAAGTCGACGCTGCCAGATGCAAGTCCTGTGTTGGCCGCACTAGCGGAGCGAATCTCACCTAGACAATGTGCTTCGCTGGAGGCCGGTGCTCTGCCCGCTTTCGTGGGGAATGTGCTTCCGTTATCGTGTGACTTACGGTCGCCAACGACGGCCACGTTTCGTTCTAACCGCTTGGCAAATTCTACAAAAGCCGAGCCAGGCAACTTGCTAGTGTCTCTATGAGGGCGTGTGTGTGCTAGGTCGCGTGCCAGTGAAACTCCCCCAGACTTGGCGATGATGGTCGCAGAGAATACTACTCGCAAAAACTCGCGTGTGCTTTTTTGAGGCAATGCTTCAATGTGTCTTAGTAAGGACAGCAATTCAAGTTGGTGCTGTGGCAGAAACCAGTAGTCCAAGAAGGTCCTAGTTTGAGAATCAAAGCGAGAATTCAATTCTTGTCGGAGCTTAGGCCCATCCTCCCAGTAGTCAGTCTTGGCGGCCAACAGAACAGACTGTCCGTCTCGTAGGGCCAGCAAAGGGTCTATTGGAGTCAGCTTGGTCTCAGCTATGATTCTCGCCAGTGGGTCAATATCGCAGCCGATAGCCTGGCGGCCTAGTCTAGCTGCCTCAACGAGGGTGGTTCCAGAACCAAACATCGGGTCAAGTACAATGTCGCCCGGGTTCGAGAGACGTACGATGAGAAATTCAGGTAATTGAGGCGGAAATTTTGCTGGGAACGGGTGCCATGAGTGAGGTCCATAGCTCCCATTTGTGTTGTGGAAATTTAGGTCTGCACACAATGTTTCCTTAAGTGCGCAGAGAGAGTCAGCAGTTCTCGTTTCGAGATGCTTGGCTGGATTTGTCATATTGTCATAAACGTTGGGGCTACGACTGAACCAGGATTGACTCAAAAGGTCTTGCTGGTTCGCTCCTGTTGGACTAGATCGTTTCCTCTTTAGGCAACTATAGATATGCAGGTTTAAGAAGGTCAAGTAAGGCTTGTCGACCCATCGATTCTGAAGAACACCCTGCGCTGGATGGCCGGGGAGGAGCAGATCACCCACCTGGGAATGGACTACTACGTAGAAGCCTAGGGACAGGGGAGGGCCGGGCGGAAGCTCAGACCGGACGCTTCAAGGCACAGCTCGGAGGGCATTTCCCATGAGCCACGCTACCCAGGTTAAGCAAGCATTCAAGCATTATTAAATTGGGACTGCTGGTTTAGCCTGCCGTCCTTACCAGGTCAGGAGTGATGCGTACTATGTAGTGGAATACTTCGTTTAGAAACTCGGTCCAGTACTTTCCGTTGCTCACAAGTTCGTCCAACAGAAAAATCTTCTTCAGACCCATGCTATCCAGGCGCTCTTGCATTTCAGAGGTAATCACCCCGGCAATAAGCATGTTTACGCAACCTGGAGGTGTCGCCTCAAAGCTCTTTTGGATCGCCCCCAGACGTTCTAAAGCACCTGCTGGATCTTTTCCGCCCTTGATTTCAATTGTTGATGTGACGGTGGTTCCTGCGTCCTTAACTTGGCTGAACTCGATGTCCGGCTCTGACCCATAACGCATGCGGTAGCCGTCAGGTAACTCAAAAAGTGTCTCCTCATCGTTTCGCTCCAATATCAGCTCTTGGCCATCTAACCAATCCTTTATTCGGGTTTTGACCAACTCCTCCGCGTCTCGACCAATTATATTGCGAAATGTACCGTCCAACCCTATACCCATGTTAGCAATAATGTTCCTGTACCCGTTCTCAATGGTCCACTGCGTAGAGCCCTCTATGATCGAGGATATCAAGGCATTGTAGAGCTTAACCACTCTGGACAGTCGGTCTTCATTTATTGTGGTCGTTTGAGATTCGCTTTCCCATGAGTCCACTGATCCTGCTATCTCGGTGACCCGTTTACTCGGCAGCAGAGCGATGCCACGATAGTACTGGGAAGTGGATGGGTACTGTCGCAAGAGAGATGGATGTGCGAAAACCAATTTGGGTTCTATGCCGAGGTTTGCAACGTGCTTCCAAGCACCTTCGCTGATCATCATCTCTTCCAAGGGCACGAAAGATAGCGCATCAGCGAATTCCTCGATTGTCTGGCGAAGGGCTATATCTGTCCTCTGTTGAATTCTCTCGGCCATAAGGGTGGATCGCCTCAGCGCATCGTCCAGCTTAGCCACTGGCCCGCACCCACCAGTACACACATTTGCGCAGTTCGCGCCGCCCAAATCGACCCATCTGCTGACTGGAGTTCCCCTTTCCACGTGGAAGGGCCCAGATATATTTGCAGTCAAACCCGGATTGCTCAGCGTAATCGGACAGAATCAGATCCACAGGAACCTCTTCACCATGGTATTGGACATTGTCATTTACCATAACCACAGTGCCTCCAGGGCGTACAACGCGACCCAACTCCGACACGATCACGGCCAGTTCAAGGAAGTACCCTTCCAAAAGACGGACTACGTGGGGATTGCTTAGCTCATCAGCATGGTTCTTGAGAACGCCGAGTACTTCTTGTATTGCTGACTGTTGCAGGTACATATCAACGGCGTTCTTGAGTAGGTTTGACTCCCCGTACGCCGTTTCCAGCCACGCGGTCTTTGATTTGTTCTCGACAGTGGCTGACAGCATGCTTTGTCGGAGGACTGAAAAAGCCTCCCTGTCGTACCCCAACCACGCTAGTTCTAACGCATATGTTCTTGTGTAATCGTAGCGATTTGCATATGGGGGCGAAGTGATCACCATGTCATAGGACGAGGCGGGAAGGCCCTTAAGCTGTTCAAGGCATGAGCCGGTGATCAACTCTGGATGTCCTTTCCCGTACTTCAGCTTTAGAGGCTTCAGGTCTTCCTCCATTTGGGAAAGGCGTGCCTTGAGGGCATCTTTGAGCGTCGGAATGGGGCCCTTGAGCATATGTGCCCTCAGACTCCTCCCCGACCTCTGATCCCAACGCAGATATTGGCCGTCCTTGCGTGTATAGCTCACCGATTCGAGTACGCTCATGCATGCGAGGTTCAGCATTTCCCGAATACCTACATCTTCCAACGTGCCAATAAACTCTCTGGCCTTAGCCAGACCAAGCTCAGTATCTCGTGGAAAGGCGGATTCGGTAATGCTCACATGGGGGAAAGCGTGCTCGCTGCCAACTTCCCCGGGCGATTCGATGTGTTGTAGCAGCGCCTTTGCCGCAGTTCTGAATTGGGCTTGGTTCAGTCCATTTGCCGCATGTGCGATCGCATTCCCCACACATACACCAACAGGGATGATCTCTATGCCTGTTCCCTTAAGCCCACTTCCTGTTGCAATAAGAGGGGTAGTTCCAATGCCTGAGAAAGGATCCAGGACGCTATCGGGCTTAATTTCTTCAAGCAGACTCTCAACCAGGCCGATGGAGAAGCCTTCCTTGTACTTCATCCAGCGGAATCCTGGCGCTTGGCGATTCCCCTGATAGGACACAGCCTTGCGTGACATCGATGGGTTAACTGCTAATCGGCCCTCGAATCGGTGATGCAACGAGCGTCGCGCCATAACGGAAGCGTTATGGGGGGATTGGACTGGAGCTGATAGCAGGCCGGTTGTCATCTCTTTATCGAATTCAGTGGCGTGGCCGCATTATGGGTAGGGGTGAAATAGTTGTCAAACGCAGTTTGGCGCAAAGTTCTGGCACACTGTCCTATGGGGGTATTTCCGGTTTTCCGCGACTGTCCCTGATGCAGACGCTCAGGCTCACCAGGTGCAGATGGTCCAGGAGCCGCGGCCGGCGGCTTTGGCGTCCTGGGCCAGCTGGGCGAACAGCCTGCCGAAGGGCTCTTCTGGGTGGTATATCCTGGGAATAGCGTGGCCTGTGCTCACCAGCTCGGCGTTGACGAAGATGCCGTCGACGAACACGTAGCGCAGCAATCTGCCGAATCCGTCGATATTCTCCGGTCCAGCCAACAGCTTCACCCGCTTCCCCTCCACGAGGCGCCGATTTAGGTCCGTGGCTTCCTGGGCACCGCACTCCGGGCCTTCGTCCATCTCTGGGGTGTCCAACCCAACGTAGCGCACCCGCTCTCCCGAGGCCAGCTCTACGGTGTCTCCGTCGATGACCCGGACGACCCTTGCGTCGATAAAGGCATCTCCCGGATCAGGGGACAGGAAGCAGCTTGTGGCAGATGATGCCACCAGCATCCCGGCTGCGAAGGCGATTGTGATTGGACGACCGGCGGCTCTGATCAGTGTAGGGAGCATCTAAGGCCTCGTGCTGAAATGGTACAACCCGCCAAAGCCGTTATGGAAGTCCGGTTGGAGCGGTGGTACGATGACTTAGGGAAGCCCGACGCCAGAGCAGCCTTGCCTATGAACGATATTTGCTAGTGATGCTCCCTCCTTCGCAGCACAGATTCCTGGCTTGTGTCATGCTTGCCGTGCTGGCAGCAGGCCTGCTGGGCGCCATCACCGACCACCACTACGCAGACCGCCAACCCTGGCACGACCATATCTATTCGGGCCATAGCTTGTCGGAACACACCCACCAGCATGGGGTCGAGCATCAACACCATGACCACAGCCACGGCCCAGCGCCTTCCGATGTCGTGACCGTCAGCGCCAACTACGCCAGCGCAGGCTACTGGGCCCTGCTCAGCTTGGGAATAGCCCTGCTGGGGTATCTCATTGCCGTCAGTCCGCCTCCCCATGAGCTGTTGCGAAGGGTAGGGAAGCAGGGCACACCGGAAGCCTCGTTCCTTCGCCAACCTCTCCGCCCTCCCGTATAGTCTCTTCCTTCCTTAAGGGGACCGTAGGAGAGCGCGATAGTGATTTCTCCCAGGTCCCGTTGGGCGCTCTATTCCTGTCCCGAGACAGCAGTTTTCTGTTGCCGCCATTGGAGTGGATAAGGACCGTAATGCTGACCTTCGGTAGATACTGTGGTCTGTGGCACTTCTTCAGGGTGATAACCCTTGTCCTGTTGGTAGGGTGCGCCTCAATGCTCCTGGGTCAAGGCACCGTCCTGGCTAATGGGGCTACCAAGCTGGTCTTGGAGGATGTGCAGGCAGGGCCTTACCTGCTGCAGGTGGGGATAATCCCCGGGAACCCCAAGGTGGGAAACCTGCACCTGAGCATCCAGGTCAATGATGCCGTCTCGGAGGCGCCGGTTACCGACGCCCAAGTCTTTGTCTCGGCCGTCGGTCCTGAAGACGCGACCAACGTCTCGTCAACGCCGGCCCAAAGCCCCCTTGCCGATCAGAGCTTCTACGAGGCGGACATCTGGCTGGATGCCGAGGGCAGCTGGGTAGTGACAATGCAGATAGATGCAGCCCAGGGATTGGCCACCCAGGAGGTGTCCCTGGAGGTGACTTCGGGTGGCATAAGCCTGGCCTTATTGGCGGCAATCGTGGTGTTCATATTGGCAGTGTCCATATGGACATGGGACAGGATCAAGGGCAGGCGACGGCGCCAACAACGAAAGCGATGACCTACAATGTTCGGAGAGAAAGAAATGAATGCAAGAAGGGCCGTTCTGGGCATTCTTGTGATGGCCCTGGGGATCCTGGCCGTCCTCGCAACTGCATGTGGGGATGGGGGTGAACCAGAACAAAGGAGCTTTGGCCTAAAGCTGGCAGACAACATGTTGGAGCCCGGGCGCATTGTGGTGAGCCATGAAGACACTGTGACCCTTCAGATCGATGCCCACCAGGCGGGGGAGCTGCACCTGCACGGCTACGACATAACGGCCGACGTGGAGGCTGGTCAGAATCACGAGATGGAGTTCGTCGCATCCCTGGAGGGACGGTTCATCATGACCCTCCACCCGACATTCGCCGCCCTGTTTCAATCGGGAATACTGGAAACCGGGGACACCTTCACCTACATGATCCCGGACTCCATGATGGGAACTCATACCCCATATCACAGCCACCTTCAGCCGGAACTCGCCGGCTCCGTTGTGGTGTCCAACAACGGACAGGAGGGCGTTATAGAGGTCCGCATAATCGATGAAGGGCTGTACCCGCATCAGGTAAGGGCCGCCCCGGGCGCGACAATACGCTGGACCAACGAGAGCAGCGCTCTCCAGACCGTCCATGCAGGGAGCGCCGCTGAGCACGGCCACGAGACCAATGGGGAAGTGTCTCATAGCAGCGGGGATGCAGGCCCAGCCCAAGAGATAGAAGTGGGTGTGCTGGAGGTGCACCCCAGGTAGGTCATTCCTGCCCTGAAGGACGGGTCTGGAGGTCTAAAAATGATACGTCCAAGGGTGCTCATACCCTTGATGCCCTTGTTGCTGGCAGGGATAGCCCTGATGGCCCAGCCGTTGTACGCCCACGGCTTCGGCGAACGGTACGATCTGCCAGTACCCCTTGGGTACTATGTCGTTGGGGCGGGCCTCGCCGTTGCCCTCTCCTTCGTGGTGGTGGGCCTTTTCGTGCGGGGGGGATATAGGACATCGGACTACCCCCGGTATAACCTGCTGAAATACCGGACTGCCAGGGACATCCTGACCAGCCCATTGCTTATCGTGCCCATAAAGCTGGCATCGGTGTTTGTGCTGGGGCTGCTCATCTTTGCGGGGTTCTTCGGGGACAGCGATCCCAGCGACAACCTCGCGCCTACATTCATCTGGATAATCTGGTGGGTGGGCATGGGCTTCTTTGTGGCGCTGGTGGGAAACATTTGGGCGCTGGTGAACCCGTGGGCCGCAATGTATGAAGGCGCGGAGTGGCTATACAGGCGCTTCTATCCCGAAGGAAGCCTCTCGCTGCACGAGAAGTATCCCGAAGGCTGGGGGATGTGGCCGGCCGCCATAACGTTCTTCTGCTTTGCATGGGTGGAGAATGTGTACTCGGAAAACGACCTGCCTGCCCGCATATCCCTGCTGATAGTGGCGTACTCCCTGCTTACCCTGGGGGGGATGGTCTATTTCGGGAAGAGCACCTGGCTTCGGAACTGCGAGGGATTCTCCGTGGTGTTCGGGTTCCTGTCCCGCTTCTCCCCCCTGGAGGTTCGGACGCCTTCTACCGACGTGTGCGCCGATTGCGATGATGTGGGCCTGGACGATGGCGAGCCGGAGAGACCTTCTTCAGCCGAGGAGGATGAGCCTCCCAGGGAGCTGAGCATCAGGCCCTATGCGGTGAGCCTTGCCCGCCCGGAGAAGGTGAACAGCAGCATGCTGGCGGTGGTCATCCTTCTGCTGGCCACGGTGACCTTCGACGGGTTCAGCGCAACCTCCGCCTGGGTGCATGTGCAGAGCTTCGCAGCCGATGTCTCCCCAGGGTTGAACAACCCTTTCCTGAACAGCGCCACCATAGCCAACAGCATCGGTTTGCTGCTGTTCCCCTTCGTCTTTTACGCGGTGTACTTGGCCTTTGCCCACCTGATGGCCCGCATGGCGCGGAACACCTTCCCTGCCGAGAAGTTGGCGCGGGTGTTCGTATATTCGCTCATACCCATAGCCCTGGCGTACAACATAGCCCATTTCCTGCCCTTGCTGTTGGTGTCGGGCCAGCGGATCATCCCGCTGGCCTCGGACCCCTTCGGGTGGGGGTGGGATCTGTTCGGCACTGCCCTGTACAACATAAACATCGGGGTCTTGGGCGCAAGGACGGTGTGGTTCCTGTCTGTGGGCGTGATCGTAGTGGGACACATCGTAGCTGTGTACCTGGCGCACAGAATCGCCATGCGCACCTTCGACGAACGTCGGATTGCGGTCGCCAGCCAATATCCGATGCTGTTCCTGATGGTCCTCTACACCATGGTCAGCCTGTGGATTATCGGCCAGCCCATCGTCGAATAGAAGCTGGCCGAAACCAGGCGCAGTACAGCTTCGCCTTCCTTGACACCCCAATTGGGCCAAAGATATATTTGGCTCAGATAAGAGCCTGCTCCCGTGGGGTCGAGCATTTCCTCGGAAAGCTGGCGGGCTAGGTCGGGAGGATGAAGTGGCTGATGAGTACGATGTTGCAATATTGGGCGCCGGCACGGCGGGCCTCACCGCCGGAATGTATGCAGGACGGTACGGTCTCAAAACCATCATCATAGAGCAGATGATCCCCGGGCTTGGGATCATCAACGTAGAGAAGATCGAGAACTTCCCGGGATTTCCCGAAGGTATCGCAGGCTCCAGGCTGGCGGCCCAGATGCAAGAGCAGGCAGTGGCGGCAGGGGCGCACATAGTACTACGTCAGACTACCGAGGTGCAGCTCAAAGGGCCCGTAAAGACCGTAACCACCGACCAGGGAGACTACACGGCTAAGTGTGTGATCATCGCTGCTGGCTCCAGCCTCAAGTCCTTGGGGATACCCGGAGAGTCTGAATTTCTGGGCAGCGGCGTCTCCCATTGCGCCACCTGCGACGGTCCCCTTTTCATGAAGGAAAGTGTGTGCGTTGTCGGCGGCGGCGATTCGGCAGCCGACGAGGCCCTTACCTTGGCTGAATATGCCGACAATGTGATGCTGTTTCACAGGGATGAACGCCTGAATGCCCAAAAAGCGTTGAGGGAAAGGCTGGCCTCTAACCCGCGAATAGATCTCATGATGAATACCAGCGTCGAAGCCATCACCGGGCAGGAGACGGTGTCTGCGGTGGAGGTGCGACAGCGGATCACGAACCTAACCCAGAAGTTCCGGGTGTCGGGGGTGTTCATCTACGTAGGGTTGGAACCCAACACAGCTATATTCAAGGATTCGCTTAAACTGGACGCGGCCGGGCACATCCCTGTGGACATAAACATGGAGACGGAGGTGCCCGGCGTGTACGCGGCCGGGGATATCCGCCAGCATTCGGCATCCCAGCTGGTCAGCGCCGCCGGAGACGGGGCGACCGCTGCCATCGGGGCTTTCAGGTACATAAGCGCCCAGCAGGCCTCCAAAAGATAGGGCAGCCTCGCTCCACAACTCCCCCCGATAGAATAGGTCAGGAGGGCAACATGAATCCTACGTCCCGGCTCAGAGAGCTCATCAATTCGGGAGGTATGGTCGTAGCCCCCTTCGTCCTGAACGCCTTCCACGCCAAGATAGCCGAAGCCGCGGGGTTCCAGGCTGTCTATATGACCGGCTCCGGGACGTCGGCTGAGAAGGGGTTCCCCGACGTGGGCCTCCTCAGTCAGACGGAGATGGTGCAGAACGCTGGCTACATCGTCAACGCGGTGTCCGTGCCCGTGGTGTGCGACGCCGACACCGGCTACGGCAACCCCATCAACGTGTGGCGCACGGTGCGGGAATACGAGAAGGCGGGGGTTGCCGCCATTCACATCGAAGACCAGGTCTTTCCCAAGAAGTGCGGCTTCTTCGAGGGCAAGGATGTCGTCCCCGCCGAGGAGATGGTGGAGAAGATACATGCGGCCCTGGATGCCCGTAGCGACCCCGACCTAGTGATCATCGCCCGTTCCGACGCCTACGCTGTGAACGGCTGGGAAGATACCGTGACGCGCTGTCGTGCCTACATGGAGGCCGGGGCTGACATGGTGTTTGTGGATGGCATCAAGACGGTAGAGGACCTGGAGGCCTATGCCTCCGACCTGAGGGATGTTCCGCGGCTTTACAACGGCGACTTGCTTCCCACCCAGGAAGTGGAAGCCATGGGCTACAAGATCATGATCTGCGGCAGCACCATCTGGCTGGTGTACAAAGCCGTGAGGGATGCCTTTGAGGAGCTGAAGGCAACGGGGATGGTGGACCCGAACCGGTATGCCAGCAGGATGGAAGCTTCAGAGTTACTTGGGTTAAGCGAAATCTACGAAATGGAACGCCGGTACGGCGTTTCCGGGGTCAAGGTGAACTAGCCCGCCTGCTTCCCGGACACACCTCCCGCCCTTATCCTTGGTCGCTCAGGCGATGTTGGATGTGCGCAGGCTCAACTGGGGACGGGACCCCAGCTCCACTTCAATGGTCAGACTCTCAGCCCCATCGCGGAGGATATCGAGGGTGATGCGGTCGCCGGGGCGGGCTGAGTGTCCCAGGTGGTCTATCAGGTCGTCCAGGCCCTCCAGCGGATCGCCATCTATGGCGGTAATGATGTCTCCTCCCAGGGCGAAGTTCAGCCCTTGAACTGTGCGGGTCTCGTTGCTGCCCCGCAGGTCTGCCCTGTCTGCCGGGCTATCAATGGCGACATCGGCTACTAGGACCCCGCGGGTATCATCGGGCAGGTCCATAAGTTCGATGATCTGTGTGTTTACGGACTGGCCGGCGATACCAAGCCACGCATGGTCGAAGCGCCCCTGTGCGATGAGCTCCGGCACCACCTGCTTGGCTGCGTTTATGGGAATGGCAAATCCTATTCCCGAGCTGGACCCGCTACGAGTGGCGATCTGAGAGTTGATGCCAATAGCCCGGCCTGTCCGGTCCAGCAACGGGCCGCCCGAGTTGCCCGGGTTGACCGCAGCGTCGGTCTGGATAACCCTGGGAATGGAGAAGGCGCTGTTCCCGCTGGTGATGGTGCGCCCCAGGGCGCTGACGATCCCGCTGGTGATGGTGAACTCCTGCCCAAAGGGACTGCCTATGGCCAGCACGAACTGGCCTATGGTAACAACATCGCTGTCGCCGATTCTTAGAGGCACGATCTCTTCGGGAAGATCATTGAGCTTCAACACCGCCAGGTCCGAGTCGGGATCGAATCCCAGTACACGGGCTTCCAGCTCGGTGCCATCGGCCATCACTACAACCACCTCGTCGGCGTCGGCGACCACATGGTAGTTGGTGACGACGTGCCCCTCTTCGTCCCAAATAAAGCCTGACCCCTCGCCCCTTCTGAACTGGTCTTCGGGGGTGCTAGGGAAGAAAAAGGATGAAGTGGGGGCTTCTACTTTCTGGACCACCCGGATGTGGGTTATTGAGGGGAGAGAGGTGTCATAAATGTATCGGATGACATGCTCCAGGGCTGCCACAGCAGCAAAGGGGCTAAGGGGATCCAGCGTGGTTTCCGGGGTTGCTGTGGAAGAAGCCGTGGGATCAGGGGAGGCTTCTGATGGTGGTTCGGTAGCGGACGAGGCGCTGCTGCAAGCCGTCGCTATGAGCAGGATGGCGATTGCTAGGGCGGAAGCCCTGAGCATACCGACAGATAGGGATTTCACCGAAGCACCACGGACCAATTGGCAGGCCTAGCAGGCCTAGCAGGCATAAACATACATACAGGATAGCATAGTGGCCGGGCGGGGTTCTCGAGCAAATCGTGAACACCTACGGACGTACAGGCTAGTTCGTCTATCGGGTTTCTGAGTTACGGCTGCCAGCCACTGCCCGGCGGATGCTTCTGGTATAATCCCGTCTGCCGGTCAGCTAGAAATGACCCGCCACCCAAAGCGGGAGGATACGTTGGAAGCTGCCCTCCACGGGCTTCGAGTACTTGACCTCACCCGCACCTTGGCTGGTCCCTTCTGCACCATGATGCTGGGGGACATGGGCGCCGACGTGATAAAGGTGGAGGAACCCACGAAGGGGGATGAGACTCGCTCTTGGACTCCCTTCTGGGACGGGGTCGGCGTCCACTTCGCATCCTTCAACCGCAACAAGCGCAGCATCACCCTGAACCTGAGGCATTCCCAGGCGGTCGAGGTTTGCCTCAAGCTGGCCCAGGATGCCGATGTGATGATTGAGAGCTACCGAGCGGGCACCGCGGACCGCATGGGCATCGGCTATGACAAGATCAAGCAGACCAACCCCCGGGTCGTGTACTGCTCTATATCCGGCTTCGGCAGGACAGGTCCCCTGTCAGACCGGCCGGGATACGACCTGATCATCCAGGGCTATGGCGGCCTTATGAGCACCACCGGAGAAGAGGGAGGAGCGCCCCTGCGGGCGGGCTATTCGGTGGTGGACATCTTCACGGGCATGATGGCCTACGGCGCCATCTCCACCGCCCTCCTTGCCCGGGAACGCTCGGGCGAGGGCCAATACCTGGAGGCGTCCCTGCTGGAAGGCCAGATAGCCAACATGAGCTACCATGCCGTCGCCTACCTGGCCACGGGCCAGGTGCCGGTTCCCATGGGGTCCGCCCACCCCAGCCTCGCGCCCTACCAGTGCTTCCCTTCGGAGGACGACTATTTCATCATCGGCTGCGGAAATGACGGACTATGGCAGAGGCTTTGCCCGGCCATCGGCTGCGAAAGGCTGGCCGACGACCCCAGGTTCAAGGACAACACCTCCCGTGTGAAGAACCGGGAGGAGCTGAACTCGATCCTGTACGACCTGTTCAGGACCAAGCCCGCCTCCCATTGGCTGTCACTGATAGAAGAGGCGGGCGTCCCCTGCGGGCCCATCAACACTATCGCCGACGTGGTGGCCAACCCCCAGGTGGAGGCCAGGAACATGCTGGTCCCGGTGAACCATCCCCAAGCCCCCGACCTGAAGGTGCCGGCAGGGCCCATGAAGCTGTACGGGACTCCCGCCACAGTCAGGCGCCATCCCCCCATACTCGGGGAGCACACCGAAGAGGTGCTGGGGGAGCTGGGGTACTCGCCCGAAGAGGTCGAGACGCTGAGGCGTGATGGCGCTATCTAAGCAACGCTCCTGAGCCGGCACAATGCCCTCCTTCGTACCTGGAGTCCTCTTGGCTGTTCTGCTCATCGCCGCAGCTGGCGCCTGCGCCTCTGAAGAGCAAGAGAGCATCCTCGTTTACACCGCCGCCAGCCTTGCCGACGTTGTGGGGGAGATAGCTGACGGGTACACAGAGGAGACGGGAGTGGGTGTGGAGCTCCACCTGGGAGGCTCGACAGCCTTGGCCCGACAGATCGTCAGGGGAGCGCCGGGCGATGTCTTCCTTTCGGCAGGAGGCGCTCCCTTGGATGTTCTGGAAGCGTCGGGTCTGATCGACCCGGCCAGCCGCCGGGACATCCTGACCAACCGGCTTGTGCTGGTGGGCAAGCCATCCGTCGCTGAGGAGATGGGCATAACCTCCATCGATGACCTGCGCGAGGCCGATGGGGTGCGCGTCGCCATCGCCGACCCCGAACTGGCGCCGGCGGGGCAGTACGCCAGAGAGGCGCTGATGAGCTTGGGGCTGTGGGAAGGCCTGGAGCCGTCCATCCTTCCCAGCCCCCACATCCGGGCCGCCCTCAGCTATGTCGAAACTGGAAACGCCGATGTGGGGATCATCTATGTGACGGATCTCCATGCCGCCGACGAAGTGCAGGTGCTGGAGGAGATACCCGCCGATAGCCATTCCCCCATCATCTACCCCGCGGCGGCGCTGACCACGGGCAAGGGGGACGCTGCCTCCTCATTTGTCGATTACCTCGCTAGCGACGCCGCAAGCCGGATATTCCGGAGCCACGGCTTTACGCCCCTGACAAGATAGGGGCGCCAGGAACGGAGCCCGGCTTACGGCAAAGCCTCGCCGTCTTGTAGGATTGCTATAATTCCCGTCGAACACTTCATCGCGGGAGCGGCATAGGTGATCTCGGCTGAAGAACTGCAGGTTGTTGCCCTTTCCCTCCAAGTGGCGGCCGTGGGGACCCTCTTGGCCCTCCCTTTCGCCCTGTGGCTGGGGTGGTTTCTTGCCAAGTCGTCCCTGCCCGGGAAGGCTTTGCTGGACACCTTGGTGTCCTTCCCCCTGGTGCTGCCCCCGGTGGCGACGGGCTACGTTCTGCTCCTCATCATGGGCAGGGAAGGTCCGGTGGGTAAGGCCCTGCAGAGCTGGTTCGGGATCGACGTGGTGTTCACCTGGGTGGCGGCCGCCCTGGCGGCGGGCTTGGTGGCCATGCCCCTGATGGTCAGGGCCATAGAGGTTGCCATAGCGGGGGTGGACTCGCGCCTGGAGTTTGCTTCCCGCAGCCTGGGGGCCGGGCGTCTCTGGACTTTCTTCACCATCACGGCGCCCTTGGCCCGGCGAGGGATCATCGCTGCTGTGCTCCTGGGCTTTGCCAGGGGTTTGGGGGAGTTCGGAGCTACGATCGTGGTGGCGGGGAACATACCGGGGCGCACTCAGACCATACCCCTGTTTGTGTTCAACCGCATCCAGGTGGGCGACGATGCGGCCGCCGTCAGGCTCATAGTAGCGTCCATGTTGCTGGCCCTGCTGGCCCTGCTGGTGCACCAGCAGCTGGTGCGCCGTCAACCCGCCAAGTCTTGAATTAGGCAGGAGTTAGGGAGAGATGGCCAATCCCTTCCTGGAAATAGCAGCAACCAAGAGATACTCGACCTTCGAGCTGAGGGTAGATGCTTCGGTGCCGCCGGGAATCACCGCCATCTTTGGGCCATCGGGGAGCGGCAAGACGACTGTCCTTGACTGCATCGCAGGTCTGAAGCACCCCGAGGAGGGGGAGATAACCCTCAATGGGCGGGTGCTGACCTCCTCGACCCCAAAAGTGCGCCTGAAGCCCCAGGAGCGTCATCTAGGCTACATGTTCCAGGAAGGGCTGCTGTTCCCCCACTACAGTGTCATAGACAACATCGTCTATGGCTATAAGCGCACCCCCCGGGAGAGGCGACGGATTCAGCCCGACCATCTGGTGGACCTCCTGGACATGGGAAGTCTTCTTGACCGCCGTCCTGCCAACCTCTCCTCGGGCGAGAGGCAGCGGGTAGCCCTCGCCAGGGCCCTGGCTACTTCCCCGGAGCTGCTTCTTCTCGATGAGCCCCTAAGCGCCCTGGATATGGGCCTGAAGGGCAGGATTCTGCGGTACCTGAAGGCGGCTCACAGGGAGTTGGCCATCCCCATGATTTACGTGTCCCACGCTATCTCCGAGGTCATGGCCATCGCGGATATGGTGTTGGTGCTCTCCCACGGCAAGCAGCTGGCCTTCGACCAGCCCCGCAAGGTGCTCCTAGAGCCCTACGTTCATTCGCTGGTGGGGTCCGGCAGCCTGGAAAACATGCTGGACGGCCAGGTAGAGGAGCACCTGCCGGGGAGCAGCCTGACCTCGGTCAGGTGCGGGGATGCCCTTCTCTGGCTTTCCGGCATCCCTGGGGAGATGGCCCCTGAGACTCCTATCTCCGTCGCCATTCCCGCCAGGGACATCATCGTGGCCCTGGACGCGCCCAGTCGCATGAGCGCCCGCAACATCCTTCCCGGCCGGGTGGAAAGCATCCACTCCATAGAGAGCAACGTGCTGGTCTACGCCGACGTAGGAACGACCATCATGGCGGAGATAACGCCCGAAGCCCTGGGGAACTTGGGCCTGCGGGAAGGACAGGACGTTTATCTGGTGATCAAGTCCACCTCCATCATCGCGCTGGACTGACAGCCCCCCTCAGGGAAGCCTCTGAACTACTCTCCGGACAGGACACAGCGCGGCCTTGGGAGGGGCCATAGTTGGGAACATAATTTCACCTGTCCGTTCGACCTGAGCCTGTCCTGAGGCTCTCGAAGGGGAACGGACAGCCGGGTCTAAGCTACGCCAAACGTTCCCCCAACAAGAGTATCTGTTACCGGTACCCGTCCTTGTGGACGACCAGCAGCGAGTAGAGGACATCGTTGACCGGGGTCGGGATGCCGTGCTCCCTGCCCAGGCGCACCACGGTGCCGTTCAGGGCCTCCAGCTCTAGGGGCCTCCTCAGCTCCAGGTCGGTGTGCATGGATGCGTGGAGGTCCTTGGCTGTTGACTCCATGTAGGCCATGATCTTGTCCACCACATCGTCGTCCAGGTTTACGCCCTCGGCCCGTCCCACCGCTTCGATCTCCCTCAGGCATGCAAGCACCATGGGCCTTGATTGAGGGTCTGCCAGCAGCGGGTCCATGGATGCCCTGGAGGTGCTGGTGACCCCGGCTAGGGTGGCGATGAAGACGAACTTGGTCCACAGGGCCTTGAGCACATCGTCGGCCAGCTCCGAGTTGATCTCGGCGGCGCAGAACGTCTCCTGGATGTCCAGGGCCCGCTGGGTCGAGGAGCCGTCGGATTCCCCGAACACGATGCGCACCACCTCCCCCACCTGCTCCACAACCCCCGGCTCAGCCACATGGGTCTCGATGTAGGCTGCCCCGGGGAGCACTCTCTCCACGCCGTAGGCCTTGCCCACCTCCTTGTACGCCTCCACGCCGTTCTGCAGGGTGATCACTGAGGTCGTACTGCCCATCAGGGGCGCCATGGAGGGTATGGCGGCCGCGTTCTGGTAGGTCTTCACCGTCAGGAAAGCCAGGTCTACGGGACCCACGTCGGCGGGGTCGTCGGTAGCTTGTGCGGAAACTTTGAAGTTGCCCCAGTTGCTGCGCACCTCCAGGCCGTTCCTGCGAATAGCATCCAGGTGCTCGCCCCGGGCCAGCAGGGTCACCTCGTTGCCGGCCCTTGCCAGGAGCCCGCCGAAGTAGCCCCCAACCGCCCCTGCGCCTACGATAGCTATTCGCATTCAGAACCTCCGGGGTAAGTGTGTTCCTAAGAGATGATCTGTCAGAAGAAGGAAGGCACAGCGGAGTTAGGCTACAGAACAGAAATCAAGTCGGTTAACATCATGACCAACGTACAACCGCTGGGTTGATCATGAAAAGGCTCTTTCCGATCTTACGCCTTGGTGAAAACCCTATAACGAGATTCGCGCTGGTGAAAGATCTTTCCTTGCGCAATTAGGCCGCCCAAGACAGAGTAAGTCAACCAATCCTTTTGCCGGCCCAAGAAGTCTGAACGTAAGTGCAAGAGGTCTGCAATTTCCGAATTGCGAAGGCCTCCTGGATTTTGGTCGAGCAATCTGAGGACTGCGTCCTCGATTTTCTTCAAGCCATCCTGAGCCTCTCTTAGCGCAGTTGGGTCGTCATTCATTTGAGAGAGTTCTCCTTATTCTACCCAAATGCAATTGGGTCGAGATGATTTGTTTCCATGTGCGAGTCAATGCAATTGAAGCAGGCAATCATGTCACAATCTTCCTCTTGGCATGCCTGCGTATCGTTATCACAGACCTCCCGCTGGCATAGGGTACAAGCATAGTTGTACCTCAGGTCAAGAGATACGCCGCAGTAGTGGCAATCTGGAACGGGAACCATTTCACTCCACATCAGAAGGGCCTCGGCAGATGTCACCTAGAATCTCCATCCGAAACCTTTCCAAATGAGACACCTTGTGCTCGGCTGAAAACCCTGTCAATTTCACGGAATAGATCGGATCGGGAAAGCGGGGGCTTGCTGAAATGGTCCAGACGCCTTTCGCCCCGTTGCAGAATAGTCATGGACTACCAGCGTGGTTTAAGAGTGTACAGGCAAGCACCAGTTATGCCAATCGCTTATCGACACGGCAATTCACCGATGCGTCAATAGGATTCCCTCGGGAGGCGTTCGGAAGTTCCATATCCAAACTTGCTCTTAAGCCTTGCGACCGCCGCTTTGCAGCCTGTTTCACGGATGGGGAAATGTGCAACATCTGCTGGGTTGAGGGCTAGGCAAGCCAGACCTTGCTATGCCCTAGGGCAGGCTGTAAGCTCTATGGATTCCAAAGCTGAAGCGTACCGGGACAGCCGCGAGGAGGTTATATGGCAAAGCTGACGGGGGGCCACGTGATGGTCAGGGCTCTCAAGCAGGAAGGCATCAAGAAGATATTCACTATCGTCGGCGACACCATCCTCCCTCTGGTGGATGCGATAGAGGATGAAGGCTTGGAGTTTATAGACACCAGGCACGAAGCGGCTGCTATGCACATGGCTGATGCTTGGTGCCGGGTCACGGGGGAACCGGCGGTAGCCCTGTTCACAGGAGGCCCCGGTTTCTCCAACGCCATATCCGCGCTGCCCAACATCTACACCTCCGAAAGCCCCGTGGTGTTCATCACCGGGGCCGCCGAGCTGCCCGAAAAGGGGATGTACGCCTTCCAGGAGATCGACCAGGTGGAGATAGCCTCTCCCATGAGCAAGGGCTCGTGGCTGGTGCACGACCGCCAGCGCATCTCCGACTACGTGGCCACCGCCTTCCGTACCGCCATGGGGGGCCGGCCGGGACCAGTGCACCTGACCATCCCCATCGACGTGCAGGAAGCCGAATGCTCCGAGGACGACCTGCCCGAGTACACCCCCGGCCAGTACCGCAACCGGGGGCGGTCCCATGGCGACCCGGCTCTGGTGCGGGAGGCGGTGCAGATGCTGTCCTCGGCCAGCAAGCCCGTCATCATCGCTGCCAATGCAGCCCGCTACTCGGTGAGCAGCGAGGGCTTGCAGGACCTGGTGGAGGCCACGGGGATACCCGTCTTCACCGTGGAGCAGGCCAGGGGGCTGGTGTCAGACGACCACCCCCTATGCTTCGGCTATGCCGATGGCGCACTGAACGCCACCGCCCGGCGGTTCCGGGAAGCTGACACGGTCCTGCTGCTGGGGAAGCGTTTCGACCACCGCTACCGCTACGGCAAGCCCCCCTACTTCGACGGCGCCGCCAACCTCATCCAGGTGGACCCCTCCCCAGCAGAGATCGGGAGGAACCGGGGGGTTTCCGTGGGCATAGTGGGCGACATCGGCGCGGTAGTAGAGCAGCTCACCCAGGAGGCCGGGAAGGCAACGTGGTCCCCCCAGAAGCTGGCCCCCTGGGTCGATCAGCTTCGCCAGGACCGCCAAGCATGGAAGGATAACTTGGAGGCCAATGCATCCGACGAGCTTCCCCTGCACCCGATGAAGGTGTTCAAGGAGATCGAGCACCTGACCGATGATGACTCGTTCATCATCTTCGATGGGGGCGACTACGCCCAGTGGGGACGGTCCTACCTGAGCGCACGGAAGACGGGCCACTGGATGCGCCTGGGTCCGCTGAGCCACCTGGGGTGCGGGCTCCCCTATGCCCTAGCGGCCAAGCTGGCCCAGCCTGACTCCAAGGTTTTTCTGTTCATTGGCGATGGCTCCATCGGGTTCTACGCCATGGAGTTCGACACCGCCGTCCGCCACAACCTGCCCATCACCGTCGTCATGGGGAACGATTCGGCGTGGGGCATCGACAAGAACTTCCAGCTTGCCTACTACGGGCGGGCGGTGGCCACGGACCTGCGGTTCGTCGGCTACGAGAAGATTGTGGACACCCTGGGAGGCTATGGTGAGTACGTGGAGAGACCTCGGGACGTCGCGCCCGCCGTTGAGCGGGCCCTGGCTTCGGGAAGGCCGTCACTGGTGAACATCAGGATCCGCTCAGCCCAGAGCCCCCTCGCCGACGCCATGGTAGCCCGCCGCCTGAGTGCCAAAGCGGGGTAGGCGGGATCAGATTGGACTTAGCTTGGGCTATGAGGCTTGGATATGGGATTCAAAGAGAAGTATGCAGCCCTGGAAGAGAAGTTCCGTGCTCAAGTAGAGGAAGACCGAGTTAGACATGGAGTAGACAGCATATACGTCTCCAACCCGCGACCGGTCGGCCGCGTGGACTTTGTCCTTATTGCCATGGAGCCATCAATAGGGCGTCGGCCCAATTATCTAGATTCCTGTACGCCTCCCCAAGGCTTCTCGTGGCAGATTCCAGATTTCTTACTGCACTACTGCATCAGGAACTACCTTTGCAAGAGAGGCCAGACCTACCACATTACAGACTTGTCCAAGGGAGCTATGAAAACCCAGGACGCCCGAAGGGGATACAAGGAAAGGTACAAGCGTTGGTTTCCCCTCCTTACGGAGGAACTCAAGCTGGTAAACAAAGAGGAAGGAGAAACGCGCCTCATTGCCATTGGCAAGGTGGTGGGAGAGTTCCTGATGGATAAAGGGTTGTGCCCACGGACAGAGCGAGTCCTGCACCCCTCGCCAAATAATAATGGCCACCTGAACAAGGCCATCGGAGCTCTTGTGGACGAGTACCACGAATTCTGTGGTCATCTAAACATTGAACATTTCGAATCCACCATCGGCGAAGTGTTAAGGGAAACCCATAGAGACCTGGAGCTGACGGAGGAGCAAGTCGAAAAAGTGGTCCAATGGAGATTGAAAGAGCATCGGCACATTCCCAAGCTGATGGGGGCGGAGTCCTGGAAGGTGCTCATGTTCTACTATAGGAACAAGTTCGAGCGGTTGAAGGAGGATCCTGACATCGTATTGAACGTCGACAGCGTTCATTGAGGTCCAGGCTCCCTTAGACCTTTGCGACGATCATATAGACGTGCTGCTGGCATGTCGCCCTTCCTGGGAATTGCTACCTGCGCTTAGCTTGACATTGGCGGGGCAGGTGGTCAGAATGGGCGGAGATGTTCCCTACCATGGCGGAAATGCATCCGTCGCCAGTCTAAGGGACCGGCACCCATATCAGAAGGGGAGGTAGCAGCATGCTGAAGATAGGCCACAAGGTAAAGCGCCCCGGCAGGAATCACGGTGACGACCCCATCGAAATCAACGTTCCCGAGGAGTTGGAAACGGTCCCGGGGGTCAACCAGAACCAGGCGGATGTGGACTTCTACAGCCGTGAGTATCCCCTCGAGAGCCAGAACATCGAGCTGACCGCCGACCGGGAGTGGGTGTGGACTGTCTACACCCATGAGGTGCTGGAAGACCGGAAGCAGCACGACCGGCTCAACGGCCCCATCGTGGCCGCCGCCCTTAACACCGGCGAGATCGAGCCGACGGGCAAGGCCGACCCCGAGGTGGATGTGACCGACGCTATCAAGACCAGGGCCAGGGAGCTGGGCTTCGGTGAGGTCGGCATCACCAAGCTGGACCTTCGCTACATATTCAAGTACAAGAAGTCGTGGGCCAAGTTCCCCCACGCGATCTGTTTGGCATGGGAGCAGGACTACGAGCCCACCCAGACAGCCCCCAGCATCGAGGCTGAAGGCCCCCACTTCGGTGTTTACAGAACGATGGGCGCCGTAGCCCTAGACCTGGCCGACTACATTCGCACCCTGGGCTACTATGCCCAGGTGCACAGCCCCAACGACAACAGCGGCGCCTACATACCCATGTTTGTGGAAGCTGGGCTGGGCCAGCTGGGCGCCAACGGGCAGCTCCTGTCGCCCCACTTCGGCTCCAGGGCCAGGCTGATGCTCATCTCCACCGATGCCAAGGTCACCTATGACAAGCCCGTGGACTACGGCATGCACGCCTTCTGCAACATCTGCCAGATATGCGTCAACCGCTGTCCCGGCCGGGCCCTCATGCGCGACAAGGTTATGTGGAGGGGCGTGGAGAAGAACAAGCTCATCTACAAGCGCTGCCGTCCCGTCATGGCCCAGTACGAGGGATGCGCCGTTTGCATGAAGGTCTGCCCCATCCAGAGATACGGAATGAAGCCTGTGTTGGACCACTACAACGAGACTGGACAGATCCTGGGCAAGGGCACCCACCTGCTGGAAGGCTTCAACCTGCGGGACAAGGGCTACTATGGCCCCGGCGAGCTCCCTCACTTTGACAAGGAGTTCTTCGCCATCCCCCACGGTAAGTCCGAGGACATGGTGTTCGAGGAGTTCAAGGATAAGGTCTGCAAGGGCGAGATTCCTGAGGGTCCGGAAGGGGATGCCGAGCTGAGGCAGTTCAAGAGCAAGGTATCCCAGTATGTCACCCAGGGCGTCGTCGATATGATGACCCCGCCCGAAGAGGCGTAGGGAAAGCCCGGCCCAGCCGGAAGATGAATTGGAGCAAGAAGGGGCGGGTCTGAAGACCCGCCCCTCTCTATTTTTGGGAGAGGTGTGTCACCCTCACTCCCGACATTCACGCGAAAGTGGAGGTGTACGCCCCCCACCGCCGTTCTGAGGGATCGGGCTGTCCGTTCGCCTTCGATTTCCCTCAGGGCGAACGGACACGGGTAGTTGGGACAAGGTAGGATCCCGCGGGCGGGGAGAGCGGACGGCCATAGTTGGCCCAAGGTAGGTTTCCGCTTTCGCGGGAACGACGGAGGGAAGGGTTTGAAGAAGGATTGGTTTGACCAGAGGCTACCCGTCATTGCGGCGGAGGCCGCAATCCAGGAAACCCCAGCATTGGGACAGGTAGCGCACCTTCATGCCCGTCGCGATGACTGAGCCACCTGGGATCCTGCAGCGCTCTGTCCTGAATACCGGCCTACGCCGGTATGACGAAAGGCGTGATTGGCGGGAGATTGATCAGGATTTGGGTATGATGATGGCGCGTTGGTGGGTGCCTTCGCCGATCTTGGTCTCTCCGTCGTAAGCGTTGATGTTGAAGTTGACCCTGTTGCGGAACACCTCGGTAACCTCGGCTGTGGCAACTATGGTAGCGCCCAGGGCGGCGGCGGCAATGTGGCGGATATTCACCTCGTACCCCACCGACACCTGCCCTTCGTTCAGGTAAGGCTCCAAGGCTGTGCTGGCTGCCTTTTCCATCAGGTGGATCATGGAAGGAGTGCTGAACTTCTTCACATGCTGGGCGATGTTATGGTCGGATACCACTGTCTCACTGCGGGCCTGAAGGCCCGGAACTATCTTCTCACTAACCATCCGGCAATCTCCTGGCAGGCAATTGGGCCGCCCGTCACCGCCTTGACGAGGGAACTCGGGCAGCTTAGGAAGGCCCACCTATTCTATCTTGGCGGCAATGGTAATGCCAGCGGCGCCTTGGTCCCCCCCCCCCCCGTTCATGCTTCGAGTCCCCTCAGGGCGAACGGGGGGGAGAAGGCCTGTCCGTTCGCCCTGAGGGGACTCGAAGGGGGACGGACAGGGGGGAGGGCCTGGACCCCCGTTCGTATTTCGAGAGCCTCTGCACGAACGGGTGGGGGCCTCAGGGCGAACGGGGGTGGGGGCTCAGCACGAACGGGGGAGGGTTCCCTCAGGGTGAACGGGGGTTTATTATCCCCCCTCCCTTGAGGGAGGGGATTAAGGGGAGGGGGTGTGGGTCTGCCTTGAATAGGCGGATGCGTTTGGGATATTATGCAGGCCGGATATGCAGCTATGAGCAAACGAGACTTCCTGTCCATCCTGGACCTGGCCCCGCCGGATATGCAGCTATGAGCAAACGAGACTTCCTGTCCATCCTGGACCTGGCCCCGCCGGATATGCAGCTATGAGCAAGCGAGACTTCCTGTCCATCCTGGACCTGACCCCGCAGGAGATCAGCCACGTCGTCCACAGGGCTATCGAGCTGTCAGAAGGCCAGCCCAGCTCGGCCCTGGCGGGCAGGAACGCGGCCCTGGTCTTCGAGAAGCCGTCCCTCCGCACCAAGGCCAGCTTCCTGGTGGGCATCCAGCAGATGGGGGGTTACGCCTTCTACATGGGCCCCGACGAGGTCGGCCTGGGTGTGCGGGAGGCGGTGTCGGATGTGGCCAAGGTGCTGTCCAGCTACGTGGACTGCATCGTGGCGCGGGTCTTCTCCCACGAGCGCCTGGAGGAGCTGGCCCATCACTCCAGCGTGCCGGTGATCAATGCCCTCTCTGACTGGGAGCACCCCTGCCAAGCCCTGGCCGACCTGCAGACCATCTGCCAGCACAAGGGAGCGCTCCCAGGCACCAGCATTGCCTTCATAGGTGACGGCAACAACGTCGCCCGCAGCTTGTGCCTGGGCGCTGCGGCGGTAGGCTCTTCTTTTACCATCGCCTGCCCCGAAGGATACGACCTGGATCGGGAAACCCTCGAAAGATCACAGGAGCTCGCCTCGGGGAGCTCCATATCCTGTGTGCGCAAGCCTGGGGATGGTGTAACGGGGGCCGACGTTGTGTATACCGATGTGTGGACCAGCATGGGCCAGGAGAAGGATGCCGCAACTCGCATGGAAGACTTCGCGGGATATACCGTGGACTCCGCCCTCCTCTCCCGTGCGAACCCCGGCGCTATCTTCATGCACGACCTCCCGGCCCACTACGGAGAGGAGGTGGCCGAAGGCATGCTGGACCATCCCCAATCGGTAGTGTTCCACCAGGCAGAGAACCGGCTCCACGCCCAGAAGGCCCTCCTGGAACTGGTCCTTTCGTAGTCATGTAGCGCAAGCCAAGGTCTATCCGGAAGCAACACCTGCAGGAAACCTCCAATGCCCCTTCCACTGGTAGCCATCGTAGGCCGACCCAACGTAGGAAAGTCCACCCTATTCAACCGCCTGGCGAACCGGCGGGATGCTATCGTCACGGATATCCCGGGCACGACCAGGGACCGGCTCCTGGCCGAGGTGGCCTGGGACGACTCCCGTTTCATCCTGGTGGACACAGGCGGGCTTGAACCCTATCCCCAGGATGTCCTGCGGGACCAGGTGAAGGCCCAGGTGGAGGCGGCGGTGGCCCAGGCCGATCTTATCGTTTTCGTGGTGGATGTGGAGGACGGCTTGGTGCCGATGGACCTGGAGATCGCCGGCTGGCTCCGTCAGAGGAAGAAGCCCCTGGTCCTGGCGGTCAACAAGGTCGATAACCTGAAACGGCGGGCCTCGGCGGCCGAGTTCGAACAGATTGGCCTGTCGGAGCCTGTACTGATCAGCGCCTACCACAACCTGGGCATCTACGACCTGATGGAGCAGGTCATACCGACCATAGGCGCGTCGCCCGAGGAGGCAGAAGATGCCCCCGAGGGCATGAGCCTCTCCATCGTGGGAAGGCCCAACGTCGGCAAGTCGATGCTGGTGAACGCCATCCTGGGTGAGGAGCGGGCCATCGTCAGCGAGATTCCGGGCACCACCCGTGATGCCCTCGACACCCCCTTCCTCTATGGTGACAAGCCCGTTGTGCTGGTGGACACTGCCGGCATCCGGCGCCCCGGAAAGATTTGGAGGAGCATCGAGTTCTACAGCGTACTCAGGGCGATGCGGGCGGTGCAGCGAAGCGACATAGCCTTGATGGTCATGGATGCGACGGAGCTGGCCACCGCCCAGGACGCCCACATTCTGGGAGATGTCTGGGATGAGTACAAGGGCATCATCGTGGTCGTGAACAAGTGGGACCTGGTGCCCAAGGAGGACCCAGGGGAGCGGGAGATCGCCGTGGAGACCATCCGCCAGCGCTTCCACTTCATGCCCTACGCTCCCATAACATTCACCTCGGCAACCAAGGGGGAAGGCTTGGCTGAGCTGATGGCCCTGGCCTTTGAGGTGTACGGCGAACGTACACGACGGGTCCCGGCCAGCAGGCTGAACCATGCCCTGATGGATGCCTTGGGGGACCACATGCCCCCCGCTCGCAAAGGCAAGAGCCTCCGGATAGGAGATATACGCCAGGTGGACATCAATCCGCCAACCTTCATCGTGAAGGTGAACAACCCCAAACTAGTGCACTTTTCGTACCAAAGGTACCTGGAGAACCGACTGAGGACCTCCCTGGGGTTCACCCACACCCACCTGAGACTGGTGTTCAAGGGGCGCAGGTAAAGAGATGGCCATCGTAGCTTTCAAGCTGGCGATAGCTCCCATGGTGGCTGCCTACATGATCATTGTGCCCCTGGTGCTGGACATGGACCAGACGGTAGTCCAGTACGCCTACTTCATGCCCATCTGCTACCTCTTGGGTTCCATTCCCTGGGGTTATCTGCTAACCCAGACCATCAAGGGAATGGATGTGCGCGAGTACGGCAGCGGCAGCACCGGGACATCCAACGTGCTCCGCACCGCCGGAGGGGCGCTGGCGGCGGCGGCCCTGGTGCTGGACGCCAGCAAGGGAGTGCTGGCTGTGCTCCTGGCACGGGTCGTTGCCGATACGGAGGTGGCACAGGTGGCGGCGGGGCTTGCAGCCCTGATCGGCCATAACTGGCCCATCTTCCTGGACTTCAAGGGAGGCAGAGGCATTGCGACAGGGGTCGGGGGTCTGCTGATGATGTCGCCACTATCGGGAGCTATTGCAATAGCTGTCTTCCTCCCCATCACTTTGCTCACCCGGTACTTGTCCCTGGGTTCCATCTGCGCCGTAATCACCGCCTTCGTTGCCATGCTGGTCCTGGTGATGGTCCACGATACCTCGTCGACGTACCTGTACTACACGGCCATTGGGGGAGTCGTCATCATCTGGCAGCACCGTGGCAACATTCAGAGGATGCTCGACGGTACCGAGAACAGGCTGGGCAGACCTGCCAGGAAGATAAGCCAGCCTCCGACCGAGGAAGGCCGGGAAGCCTAGCTTGGCCAAGGTCGCGATCGTAGGCTCGACCACCTGGGGCACCACCCTGGGGATAGTCATGGCCCGGAAGGGCATCGATGTCGTCCTTCTGGCCCGTACCAGCGAAGAAGCATCCCGTATGCAGTCGGAACGGCGGCATCCGCGTCACTTACAGGGCGTCTCCCTCCCCGACGGCCTGAGGGTGTCTGGGGACCCCGAGGAAGCCCTGGGGGAAGCCAGCATAGGCATAGTTGCCGTTCCGGCCAAGGACTTCCGAAACAACCTGCGAGGCGTCACTGCGTTCCTTCGGGATGAAGTTGTTCTGGTGAGCGCCACCAAGGGGTTGGAGCCCGAATCGGCCCTGCGCATGAGCCAGGTGCTGGAGGAGGAGGCTCCGCCGGCCCTACACTCCCTATTGTGCGTGCTGTCGGGGCCCAACCTTGCCCGGGAGATCGCCGACGGCAGGCCATCCTTCACCGTCGTCGCCTCCCGTTCTCCCGGCGCAGCGCTTGAGGCCCAGGAGGCCTTGATTTCACCCGCCTTCAGGGTTTACACCAACGATGATGTGATAGGCGTGGAGTTGGGAGGGGCACTCAAGAACACGATCGTTATTGCGGCTGGGATTTGCGACGGACTGGGGTACGGCGACAACGGCAAGGCGGGCTTGATCACCCGCGGGCTGGCCGAGATCACCCGCCTTGGAGCGGCGGCCGGGGCCAATCCTGCCACCTTTGCTGGACTGGCGGGCATGGGAGACCTGGTTGCAACGTGTGCAAGCCCCCTCAGCCGCAATCGCTACGTGGGGGAGCAGCTCGCCCTGGGACGCACCACCGACGAGATACTGGCTTCCATGACCAACGTGGCTGAAGGGGTGCAGACCGCCGCCGAGGCGCTGAAGATGGCTGAACGGCTGGGGGTGGAGATGCCCATAACGCAGGCTGTGTACAGGGTGCTGTTCGAAAAGCTGGACCCAGCGGAAGCGGTGATGGAGCTCATGGAACGCCCTCCCCGCTCGGAGGGCGACGGCGGCAGCTCCCTTGGTCCCTCAGGCGCCTAGTCGGGCTCAGACGCCCTTTACCAGGGTGACGGCAGCCCAATCATCGGTTGTCGATACTTTCTCCATCACTAGCCCTGCTTCGCCAAGGGATGCGCACGTCTCGTCGGCCTGGTCCGCCAGGAATCCCGATGCGATGAGCTTACCGCCGGGCTTAAGGATGTCGTAAAGGGCAGGCCCTCGCTCCTCCACGGTCTTCCTGCTGATGTTGGCGGCCGCCAGATCAATGTATGCTGGGGCGGCTGAGCGGTGGGGAAGGCTGCCCCGCACCAGGGTGATTTGCTCCGTGAGACGGGCATCCCGGATGTTCTTACGAGCGGCCCGCAGCGCTGTAGGGTCGATGTCCATAGCCAGGGAGCTGTCCGCCCCCAGGCGTATAGAAGCGATGCTCAGTATGCCCGAACCGGTGCCCAAATCCAGCAGGCGCATCCCCGGCTTGACCTCCTCCTCCAGGGCCTCCAGCACCATCTTTGTCGTGGGATGATAGCCTGTGCCGAAGGCCATCCCAGGGTCAAGCTCGATGACCACCTCCCCTTGGGAAGGGTCGTAGCTGATCCATGAGGGCTTGATGACCAGCCTCTTACCGATGTTCAGCAGGGTGAAGTGGGCCTTCCAGGCAGTTTCCCAGTCGGCGTCGTCCAGGTCCTTGACCGTCAGCTTGGCCATGGGTTCGATGACCTGCACCAGCTTGGTCCCGACTTCAATATGGGCCATGCGGCGCTTGGATGTGTTCGTCAGGTAGGTGCGCAGCAGCATGCGTCCCGATCCTGCAGTCTCCATTGATACGCCACGGCCGTATCGGCCGAACAGGTAGGAGATAGGCTCCACGTATTCGTAGGAGACTACTATGCTGAGCTCCTGCCACTTCATCGCTGCTATTCTCCCTCCTCCCCTTCACTTCCGGGGAAGCGGGAAGCTACGCCTTTCACGGCCGTGCCGCGAGGCTGGGATGTCCGTTCCCCTTCGATTTCCCTCAGGGCGAACGGACAATGATCAGGCAGTCCAGGGCCACAATAGGTTCCCGCTTTCGCGGCAACGACGGAAAGCGGGCGCGCGAACGATAAGGCAATGCAAGGAACTCCCCGTTGGATAAGGCCGGGAGCCACTCGGAAAACCGGTAAGCCAAGCACATCTAGGCGCTTGTGGCCGCCGCCTCCTCGGGCTGGTGGGCCGGTTGGGCATCCAGCTTGAAGTACTCGACGGTGTTCCTGGCCCAGATGCGCTCCTTCTCATCCTCGGGTACTTCGGCGTATATCTCGTCGATGAAGGATCGGGAGTTGGGCCATTCGCATTCAATGTGGGGGAAGTCGGTGGCGAAGAGGATATGGTCCACGCCTATGTGGTGGCGCAGCTCCACGGCTACTTTCTCGTACTGCACGCTGAAGTAGATGTGGTCCCTGACGTACTCGCTGGGGAGGCGTTTCAGGGGCACAAATCCAAGCTGCTCTTGGGCCCAGCCGCTGTGGCGCTCATACCACAGGTCGGCGTGCTCCAGCCAGAAGGGCACCCACCCCAGGCGCGTTTCGGCGAAGAACATCTTCAGCTCGGGGAAGCGGTCGAACACGCCCGAGAGCACCATCTGGGTGATGCTGACGGCGGGGGGCAGCCCGAAGTTGGTGATCCACTCCAGGAAGGGTCGGCGCAGGCGGGACATTACCTTGGGGTCTTCCTTGGGGTAAACGAAGGTGGGATGGTTGGCCCGGGCGCCCGTACGGTTGTAGGCAACGTGGCACGTCAGTGGTATATCCATATCCACGGCGGCCGCCCAGAAGCGGTCATCGTCGGCGGTGGGGTAGCCCTTGGCGCTGGGGAACACACCCAGCACCACGCCCTTCAGTCCCAGCTTGGCGCAGTGCTCCATCTCGGTGATAGCATCATCGACGTTGGTCCAGGGTATGACGCCCATGCCGATGAGCCGGTCCGGGGCGACGGGGCAGTACTCTTCGCCCAGCCAATCGTTGTACCCGCGGATTACCGCCTTGTACACCTCATCGTGGCTGATGTTCCGCCACAGGACAGGCCCTGCCACCATTGCTGTAAAGAGCACCTCGGCATCTATGCCGTCGATGTCCTGCTCCTTAACACGCTGCTCCGGGGGGCCGACGCCCGCAGCCCCATCTACCGTTATGCCGAAGGGCTGCCACTGGGCCGCCGACCTTCCAGCCCGCAGATCCAGGAAGTTGGCTTCCTGCAGAGGCTGGCCTTCCACCAGGATCGCATCCCCGCCGTCGGGGAGCTTGACGGTGTGGGGCGCCCTGTCCCTGTACTTCTGGGGGACGCGGTGCATCCAGGTCTCCGGGGTCACCTCCAGGTGCCCGTCGCTGGAAACAAGCCGGTAATCTCGCGCCATTAGTGCCTCCCGGCCAAATGGCCTCAAGTGCTAGGTTGCCCCTATCTTATTCGACCAGTCCCGCCGATACAACCGCCTACCGGTCTTTGACGGAGCGCATCACCCTCCCCTTAGTCCCCTCCCATCAAGGGAGGGGGAATCTTCAGCCCCCTCTCCCTCCAGGGGAGAGGGTTGGGGTGAGGGGGACCTCGATTCGTCATTGCGGCGTAGGCCGCAATCCAGGAAACCCCAGGACTGGGACAGGCATGTTGTGGCGACTGGCGTGCCTTCCTTGGGTTGTCCGTTCGTCCTGAGGGAAATCGAAGGGCGAACCGGCAGCGGTGCTGGGGGAGCCACCCTGGAGCCCGGCAGCGCTCCGGCCTGGATTGCGGCCTACGTCTCAATGACGAAGAGCGTGGCGGCCCTGGGTTGTCCGTTCGTCCTGAGGGAAATCGAAGGGGAACGGGCGGGCGACCTTTGGTGGGCGTATCACCCTCCCCTTAATCCCCTCCCATCAAGGGAGGGGGGATTGGGGCACGTGGTTGGGGGTACCTACATGCTGGCGATGGGCTGGAGGCCGAAGGCGGTCATGGTCTCCAGGTAGTCCCTTATGCCAGCCTCCAGGTCGGCGAACTGGGGATCGTAGCCCAGCTCTCTGCGCGCCCTGGAGATGTCGAACAGGGCGTAACGGGGATGGTTGCCTCCCATGTAGTCCAGGCCCGGCCCGATCTCCACATCCGCCCCGGGAATCACCCGCCCCAGGGCCTCGGCAAATGAGCCCACGTCGGTCAGACGCCCGCTGGAGATGTTGTAGAAATTGGAAGGCACCTCATCGGCGAGGCAGGCCTTGACGATACCCTGGGCCGCGTCCTTGATATAGACGATGTCGTCCTTCTGTTCGGCCCCCTGTTTTATCCTGGTCGGCCTGCCCAGCATGGCGTTTTCCACCAGGGTGCTGAACAGCGAGAGAATGCCGTGGCGGGCCAGCTTCCCGGGACCCCATGTGTGCCCGAAGCGCAGGGCCGCGAACTCCAGGCCATACCGCTTCTGGTAGGCGACGCCCACGTTCTCCCCCAGTATCTTGGCGCCGGGGTAAACAAGGTCGTTCTCGGGGTTACGTACATGATCTTCGGTAACGGGCTCGTAGGTGGGGTGGAAATGCTCTCCCGACCGTATCTGCCCGTACACGCCCTTGGAGCTGGTGAACACAAAGCGCCGGATGCCCTTCTGCCTGGCCGCCTCCAGCATGTTGATGGTGCCGACTGCGCCGACCTGGAAACCCATATAGGGGTCCGACTCGGCGTCTATGAGGTTGGCGGCGTGGATGATGCGGGTTGGGCGGTACCTTTCGATGACGTAGAGGATATCGTCCAGGTTGGTGATGTCCCCCTTGGCCACGTCGATGGCCTCCGAGATGTCCGCCAGGAAACTGAGGTCGGGGTTGCGGGACATTCCCACAGGTCGCAGGTTCTCCCGGACCAGCTGGCGCATGACTTGGCTGCCGATTACGCCGTATCCACCGGTTACCAGTACGTCGGACATGTGGCACCTCTGCGTGTCATAGAGTTGCGGCTGCCGGGCTTCGCAGCTTTGCGATCACCTCTTCGCCAAAGCGCTGAAGCTGCTCATCTATACCGTCTGGGGCAAAGGCCAGCTGAAAGGTATCGACACCGAGGTCCATAAAGTGCTGGACGCCTTCCAGGATCCGGTCGGGAGGGCCAACGAGGCCGCCGGGAGTCCCGTGCACCCAGGGTACCTTGGTACCTGGGTCCTCGTCGCCTATGTAGCCGTAGCCGCTGAGCACCCTGTGGATGGTGCGGGGGTCACGGCCGGCTGCTTCTGCCGAGCCTTCCAGTATGTGTATCTGGGAGGCGTAGCTCGCTTCGTCGTCGATCCAGCCCTGGTTCTTCAACCAGCCATCGGCCACCCCTCCCGCCTGGCGCAGGTTGCGTGGCTTGCCGGCGCCAATGAATATGGGTATCCGCTCATTGAATGGCCTGGGGAGCACCCTGGCTCCTGCGACAGAGAGGCGATTCCCTTGGTAGTCTAAGGGTTCCCCCTCCCACAGCCCGCGAATGATGGCAATGGCATCGCCCAGGTCGGTAATGCGCTGGCCGGGTGTGCCGAAAGCGCATCCGTAGGAGATGTACTGCTCCTCCATTCCACCGGCGCCCAGGGTGAGGATCACACGCCCCTGGGTGAGCTGGTCCAGGCTGGCCGCCATCTTGGCCAGCAGGGCCGGGTTGCGCCATGGGACGTTGAGGGTGGAATGGGTGACCTGTATCCGCCGGGTCTGCACGCCCACGGCGGTGGCCGCCGTCCAGGCCTCGATGTTGTTTCCGGGGGGCTGGTCGCTGAAGGCGATGAAATCGAAGCCGTTGGTCTCCCCCACCTGCCCGACGTGGATGATCATGTCCCCCGGGATGGCCCTGGTGTGGAGGCCGAAGCGTATGGGGTTTGTGCTCCTGGCCATGCTACGCCTTTCCTGTGCCGGCTAGGTCCACTGGGCGAATCCCCATCCGCCGCCCGTGCCGGCCGGAGAACGGTACACCGGAACATAGTCCAGCAGGTCCATCTCCAGGTGTTCCAGCCCGCCTGCGATGGTCACCCAGTTCATGGTCTCCGAGTTGCCCGAGTACAGGCGGTGCCTGGGCAGGTTTCGCAGGGCTTCAGTGTCCTTCGCCATCATGGCATCCAAGGCCATTCTGTCCACCTCCTCGTCCACGACGAAGTGGCTGAGGCCGCCCGAGGCCACCAAGGCGACCCTCGCGCTGCCCTTCCATGCCTCGATAGCCTCCCGCAGGGCTTGGCCCAGGGCGTAGCAGCGCCTGGGGGTCACCTGGTTGGGCGGGTAGAAGGTGTTCTGGATCACCGGCACTATGGGCACAGGGTTGTTGTCCATCAGTCTCTTGACCACGAAGGAGTAGGCGTGGGGCATCCCCTGGCGCCTCGGCTCGGTGGTGCGGTCGAAGTTGGGAAGGTAGCCCGACGCGCCTACGTGCCCCCCGTAGCTGTCCCGCTGGTAGCGGCAGTGGGCAACGTCGAAGTCCGAGTCCCTGAGATATTCTATGAGGTGCAGCCCCAAGCCGGCATCCACCGGCACATCCATCTCCACGTCGCCGTACCCCCACGCCGAAGCCCTGGCAGAAGGAGGAGCCTCCTCGCCGGGTATCCTGGGGATCAGCCGTATGGACTCGCCCCAGTAGATGGCTAGGCTGGGCATGACGTCGTCGAAGAAGAACTCCTCCTGGTCGTCTCCCACGATGACCACCACATCGGGCTTGGCTTCAGACAGCGTGGCCGCCAGTTGTGCCAGGCACTCCTGGATGGCGTTATGCTGGGTGGTGAAATGCTCCAGGGTGAGCCGGGTGGAAATGGACGGGTCGGCCCTCTCCAGTAGCTCTTCGTAGGTCAGCACCTTGCCGTCTGGGGGAGCGGACAGCATAGGGTTCCTCTTGTCCCGCTCGCCCATGTCGTGCCACAGCTCCGGGGGCAGGCTCATCATCGGGCTGTGGGATGCCCCGATCCCCAACACTACTTCTGCCATGGCTCCTCCTCTCGGCTTGGGAGTCCCTCCGGCTGAACGGTCAGCGCAGGCCGCCCTGCAAGGCCCCGCCGGCCCATGTACGCCAATGAGCGCGCCGTGTGCCTTACTTGGCTTCCTTTCGGTCGGCGTCCACAAGCTGGAGGCGCCAGCCATCGGGGTCCCGCATGTTGATGTTGGTCCTGCCCGTCGATTCGATAAAGTGGGGCGCCCTCTCGGGAGTTATGCCCCTGCCTGTGATTTCCTGGTGGGTCTTCTGAGCATTGTCCACCTTGAAGGCGATGTGGTTGACTCCCACGTTCTCTTCCCCAGAAACCTTGTGTATCTCGATGACCGGCTGGTTCTCCCCCGGCAGCTTCAGCTCCGCCGAGCCGCCATGGTGGGAGCTCCTGAGCAGCACCTCGAAGCCCAGCTTCTCGTAAAAGGCTACGTGCTCTTCAACGTCACGAACGATGATCTCTATATGGTCGATACCCAGCAGCATTTTGCCTCCTTGTCTTCCTGTGGGGACAGCTTAACTTGCGCCTGTTCAATATACCATTCTCCCTTGCCCGATGGGGAGAGTGGCCAGTTCTATCCCCCCTCCCTTGAGGGAGGGGATTAAGGGGAGGGTGAATCGCTCCGCCATGTCCAGCCTCCCTCACATCGGCCTCGCCTTTCGTCATTGCGGCGAAGGCCGCAACCCAGGACGGAGCATTGCCAGCTTCCAGTATGGCTCCATCGGCACGGGCCGTCCGTTCGCCCTGATGGAAATCGAAGGGGAACGGACAGCCATTTTGCGCTCTTGACCATTGATTTCCCACTGGGCGACCCGTTCCAACCCCTGGGTTTCCTGGTTTGCGGCCTCCGCCGCAATGACGGCGGGCCCTTCCCTGCGATTGTGAGCTAGCTACGCCACTGCTATAATCCAGCCCAAAGCTGACCCTATTGGAGGTGGAGCATGGCCGATTTCTACTCAGAGTGGCTCAAGAAGTCCGAGGAGGTCGAAAAGGCTGTTAACGAAGGTGTTCGGGTGGCCCGGAACAAGGATCTGCGCTGGGAACGGACACGGCAGGACCATGAAGCGGCCCTGATGATAGCCCCAGAGACCGGCTTCCCCACGGCGGGCAGCCTGCTCATGAAGGCCAGGATACCCGTTGGCTGCCACACAGGCCAGCATTTCCACGGCGAGGAAGCCATCTACATAGATGAGGGCGAGGGGTTCCTGGTGCTGGACGACGAGAGGTACGACTTCGGGCCCGGCTCCGTAATCCACATCCCCTTCCGCTCTCCCCACCAGCTCTACAACACCGGAAACGTGCCGGTGGTTTACCTCTCCGCGCTGGCTTGGCACCTGGAAGCCTTCCTAAGTATGGGCAAGATGGAGCAGCTCCAGGACTGCGGGACCAACGACCCGACGGAGCTGGAGAACTTCCCCCAGGAAAAGTCCCAGATGTGGCCCGTGGATGGCCGCCGCATCATCATGCGCAAGGATGAACATGTGCTAACCACCCGTCCGGGCCATGGCGCCACCTACTCCCTGGGAGGCACAGGCCGGGAGGGCACGGGCATGACGTCCAACGGCTTCAAGATGACCGCCGCCGGCATCACATCTATCTTCGTCGAGAATCCCCACTTCAAGAGCCACAGCCACTCCCATCCCGAGGCCTACCTGTACTGCCTTCAGGGTGCTGGCTACTCGGAGATCGGTGGCAAGGAGTACCACTGGGAGAAGGGCGATGCTGTCCATGTGCCGCCGGGCATGATGCACCACCAGCACTTCAACCCCACCGATGGAGAGACCAGAGAGCTGCGCTTCGAATTCGGCATCAGGTACTGGATGGTGGACCAGTGGCGTGGGTTCAAGACCGTCGACGATGCCCTGGTAGCGACCAAGATCGAAGAAGAGGGCCACGGCCACGGGGATGAACAAGAGCATGGGCATGGTCACGGGCACGGCCAGCACGGAAGCTAAAGGGCCGGCGTAGGAGCATAGCGCCTAATGCCTATGGTAGAGATACCGCCCAGGGCCACTCCCGACGGCGACGACGGGTACCTGGAGGAGATGACCAAGGCCATCTTCCGGTCGGGCTTCAGTTGGCAGGTCGTGCGCAACAAGTGGGACGCCTTCCTGGCAGCCTTCAACAGCTTCGATGTGCGGAAGGTGGCCGGCTACGGTGGCGACGACATCACCCGCCTGCTGGCCAATGAGGGCATCGTCCGCAACCGTAGGAAGATACTCGCCACAATAGAGAACGCCCGCACCATGCAGATGCTCTCAGCCGAGCACGGCTCCTTTCACGCCTACCTTCGCACCCTGGACCCCCTCGACTACTATGCGCGGGTAAAGGAGCTGTCCAAGCAGTTCAACGGCCTCGGACGCACGGGGGCCTTCGTGTTCCTGTACTGCGTCAACGAAGAGACGCCGGAGTGGACCGAACGCTAGCCAGCAGACTTTAGCAGCTAGCAAACCTATTTCCGGAGGTGCCCCATGGGTCGACTGGATGGGAAGGTTGCCCTGATCAGCGGCGCTGCCAGGGGACAGGGAGAGGTGGAAGCCAAGCTCTTCGCGAGGGAGGGTGCCAGGGTAGTCCTCGGCGATGTGCTGGACAGAGAGGGGCAGCAGGTTGAGGCTGCAATCGCAGAGCTGGGCGGAGAAGCCAGCTACATCCACTTGGATGTAACCGATCAGCAGGACTGGCAGTCTGCCATCGAGCACACGTTGGCTGCCTATGGGAAGCTGGACATCCTCGTCAACAACGCGGCCATACTGAGTCCCCAGGGCATCGAAGCCACGGAAGCGTCGGAGTGGGATGATGTGCTGGCCGTCAACGCCCGCGGGGTGTTTCTGGGCACCAAGCATGCCATTCCGGCCATGCGCGCCGCCGGGGGCGGATCCATCGTCAACATCTCGTCCATAGCCGGGATCGTCGGCAGCCCATATGGCATGGCTGCCTACAGCGCCTCCAAGGGAGCCGTGCGGGTGTTCAGCAAGCTGACGGCTGTGCAGCAGGCAAAGGACAAGATCCGGTGCAACTCCGTCCACCCCGGCCCTATAGACACCGAGATGCTCCACACAGCCCTGGGTAACGCCAACCTGCAGGAGAGGCTGTCCCGGGCGCCCCTGGGCAGGGTCGGCACCTGTGACGATGTGGCATACGGGGTGCTCTACCTGGCATCCGATGAATCGTCCTACGTCACAGGCACCGAGCTGGTCATCGATGGCGGGTGCACCGCCCAGTAGTCCCAGCTTCCAGGCTCCCCTTCTCATCCCCTAGCGCGATGAGAAGGGGTCACTAGAAGGCCCCATAGAAGGGCAGCCCTTTTAGGACATGCGTAGGAAGTCCACGGCGTTGCCGTACATATGCTTCTGCAGGGCATCCTGACTGAAGTTGCCCCAGAAGTCCCACTCCATGACCTCTTTGGCCGTCTCCGGGAACCATGCCTGCCCGTGGGGGTAGTCCGACTGGTGCATCAGGCAGTCCTCGCCCAGTATCTTCACGCACGCCTCGGTCATCAGCGGCCCCTCGAAAGGCTCGGCGGCGCACCGGAACCGCCCCATCTGGACGTACTCGATGGGCGTGTACTTGAGCTCGGGCGTCAGCCCCTGTCCGTAGCTCTTGTTGAAACCCAGGCGAATCACCCAGTTTGGCAACCAGCCGTGACCAACTTCGGAAACGGAAGCCCGCAGGTTCGGGTACTTGTCGAAGAGTCCCGACACGATCAGGTAGGCGCATAGCCTGCCTGCGCCCCAGGGATGGGCTGCGGTGCGGGCGACCACAGAGTTGCCCCAGATGTCCTGGTGGCCGGGGAAGTAGGGAGGCTCCATGAAGAAGCTGTGGTGCACCAGGGGCAGGTCCAGGTCGTTCATGGTGGCGAACACCGGGTCCAGGTCGGGGTCGTCCACGGGGAGGCCCGGCGGGAGGTGTATCCACACCGCGGCCACCCACTTGCTGTTGGCCCACTTCTTGATCTCGGAGATTGCCCACTCGGGGTCGGAGCCGGGAACCTGGAGGCTGGCCTTTATGCGGTCGGGCGCTACTGACGTGTAGGTGTCCATGTAGTTGTGGTAGGCCCGGTACAGGCCCTCGGCCAGGGTAACGTCGGTGTCGTAGATGCCCGTCAGGGTGGAAGCCCATGTGCCGGGGAAGACGAAGTCCAGGTCCCGTCCTTCCAAGTCCATGTCGATAAGGCGGCCCTCGGAGTTCTCATCCTCCACGCCGGGGGTAACCGGTCCCCGGTGCATGCTTACGGTGCCGGCCCTGGCGCCCATTCGCCCCGGCGCGCCGGGGGTCTGGTGATCGGCCTCCAGCTTGTCGCCGGGCCAGCGATTCAATGGAAGGGCACCCATGCTCAAGCGCACCCCGCCCACCGTCTCCTGGTTGGGGCCCCTGCGGGTGTTCTGGCGCACCA
The DNA here is from genome assembly GCA_963663025.1 of Dehalococcoidia bacterium. Classification (GTDB taxonomy): domain Bacteria; phylum Chloroflexota; class Dehalococcoidia; order Lucifugimonadales; family JAGWBF01; genus JAGWBF01. Next base: position 112,656 of record OY760073.1, read on the forward strand.
GCTTGTACGGCTCCAACTCCGGCAGGCGGGGTCTGAAGCTGGGTTCTACATACTTCTCCAGCACCACCAGGCTGGGGTCAACGTGGGTATCCATATCGGCAACCTTGATTCCGTTGATCATGCTTCACCTCCTGTTCGGATAGGAAATCAGGGGTTGGGGAAGTTTGGGGGGCTGACAAGGTGATGGTAGGGCCACGGGATACCAGTGTCAAGGAAAAGGGTATCACCCTCCCCCAAGGGAGGGGGGATAATATACCCCCGTTCGCCCTGAGGCTCTCGAAGGGCGAACGGACATGGGAAACACCAGGCCGCCTCATTCCGGGCATTGCGATACCCACCTCTCCGCACACCGGCAACGCCTTTTGTCATTGCGGCGTAGGCCGCAATCCAGGATACTCCGAGCTGGGAACAGGCCCCCCAAGCAGTAACTGCCGTGATTAAGTAGTCCACCTGGAGTCCGGCAGTGTCCGTCCTGGATTGCGGCCTACGCCGCAATGGCGGCATAGCCTTTCGGCACATCCGGCCTTCTTGAAGCTCCGCCCCTTACCCTCACACCCGCGTGCGCGGGAGGGTGGATTCACATTTCAAGTGCAACACCTGATTTGAGAATATCTCGGCGGGGGTACTGTACCCCAGGCACTTGCGAGGGGTGTTGTTGTAGGCCTGCACCAGCCGAGTAAACTGGTCTTTGGAGAAACCTGCCAGATCAGTCTTTCTTGGGAGTACACGTCGCATTCTCCCGATGGCGTTCTCCACACCTCCCTTCTGCCAGGGGGAATGGGTGTTGCAGAAGAAGGTCTGGATACCCAGGTTGTGGAGGTGATGGTGCCTTGCGAACTCGGTGCTGTTGTCGAAGGTGATGGTCTGGCGCCACTCTGAGGGTAGTGGAGCCAGCACCCTTGCCATGGTTTTAGCTATGGGGCCTGAAGCCTATCCCTTCGGTCTGACAGCTATGAGCAGCCGAGAGTGGCGTTCATGCAGTGTAAGTACAGCTTGGCCGTAGGTCCGAGCATCAGGTCAGCCTCCCAGTGGCCAGGGGTCTGCCGGTTGTCAACTCCCTGGGGGCGTTCTGCAACGGGACGGCGATGGGCAATGAAGGAGGCAGGGTTTCCACCTCTGCGACCTGTCCAGCCCCGCTGGGACTTCCCACGAGGCAGATAGTTGCGCCAAGAGTAGTCCTTCTTTCTGGCCAGTTGAGCATAGATGAACCTGTAGATGGTTTCATGGGAGACAACCTGCTTGCCAGGCTCCAGGGCCAGACGACCAGCCACCTGCTCCGGAGACCAGCCCTGCTGGAGACGTGCCAGGACCTGCTCCCGCAGTTCGCTGTCCCGTTCCAGCTTGGAACCCCGCCAACGCCGGGCATGGGCTTGCTGGTCAGCATACACAGGTTGGTATCCTTGGGTCTGAGAACCATTCCGCTTCAACTCCCTAGCAATTGTCGATGGCGAGCGATCCACACTTGCTGCGATTTGACGGACACTTTGTCCCGAAGCTCGTAAACGGGCCACCTCACACCGTTCTTCAATGGTGACATGCCTGTACTCTTTTCCCATGACAACACCCTAACAAGGTGTTGCACTTCGTTTGTGAGTCTAGGGAACCTACTCAGGCTCACAACCAGGTCCTTGTCGGTTCCCCTTCGATTTCCCCCTTCGAGAGCCTCAGGACAGGCTCAGGGGAACGGCCAGGAATGTTGATGGAGCAATCCAGGACAGCCTTGGAGTGAGAGGGGTTGCTCTCTCCGTTCCTCCCACCGCCCCATCTTCGTCATTCCCACGCGCGTGGAAGTCAGGCGCCTCCTGGATGTCCGTTCGCCCTGAGCCTGTCCTGAGGCTCTCGAAGGGGGAAATCGAAGGGGAACGGACATCTGTCGCGGGAGCGACGAACGGCGCGAATGGAGGACATCAGGGCACTGGACGCAAGTACTGCCAGGAAGGATGGTGAAGGAATTGGCAGGAGCGGGAGGATTCGAACCCCCGACCACCGGTTTTGGAGACCGGCGCTCTGGCCAGACTGAGCTACGCTCCTGCGTGGTACCCCTGGAGGGATTCGAACCCCCGACGCGCGACTTAGGACGCCGCCGCTCTTTCCTGACTGAGCTACAGGGGCACGCTGGTGGAGATAGGGGGGCTCGAACCCCCAACCTCGGCATTGCGAACGCCGCGCTCTCCCAGTTGAGCTATATCCCCAAGAACTCCCTCGACGGGCTGCCGCCTTAGGCGTTTCAAAAAAATGCTATCCCAACCAGCTATAGGTGTCAAGGTAAACGGCAGGCGTCCGGAGGTCATCGTGGGCCTGACGCCTGCTCCTCGTCATCGCCGTCCAGGCGCTTCTCCAGGCGCTGCAGGGCAGCCTGGGTGGCCCGTATCTCCCGCAACAGCTCATCCCTGCTGGGAGGCACCGCCAGCTCCCGGAGCCGGTCGGCCTTGGCCTCCTCCAGGTTGTTGATGATTATGGCTACGAACAGGTTAATCACCACAAAGGTGCCGGCGATGATGAAGCTGACGAAGTAGAGCCATGCCCAAGGGTGGGCTTCCATGGCCTTGTACATCACCAACGTCCAGCCCTCGAGGGTGATGATGTTGAAGAGGGTCAGCACCGAGATTCCCAAGCTCCGCCAGTTCTCCGGGTCGTGCTCGTGGAACAGGTGGTAGCCCATGATGGCGTAGATATACACCACGATGCTCATCAGCAGCATGACGTGGATGACGCTGGGGATGGACCGCACCAGGGCCGCTACGATCAGGCGCAGGTCCCTAACGGTCGATATCAGGCGCACCACCCGCAGCAGGCGGGCGAGGCGGGTGATCATGGCGTACTCGCCGGTCACCGGGATAAGGGAGGCGACGATCACCAGGAAGTCGAAGATGTTCCAGCCGTCGCGGAAGTAGCGATGGGACCTGGGCGCCAGGGCAAACATCTTGAGCAGGGCTTCGACTATGAAGATTCCCAGGGCGATGTTGTTCCCCGTCTCGAACCAGTCGCCGTACCTGCGCTCCAGGGTGGGGGAGGTGCCCAGCCCCAGCACCACGGCGTTGCCCAGGATGACGGCGATGATGAAGTACTCGAAGCCCGGGGCCTCGACCACCCGCCGGGCCAGGGCTACCAGCCTCATCAGGCCGCCGGGTGTAGCAGGGGCTTCGGTGCTCTCAGGTTGGTTCAACAAATTGCGTCCTCAATGAAATTGAGGTCATGGAAGACTTCAGGGCTGAAGCGTCCTAATGAAGCGCCAGGTGAGGACGTTCTCTTTCTTGAGACATCTCTTCACATCGGTCATGAATCTGACTTGACCGGTATTCATCATACTTTCCCGATTTTCTTCCTCAACAACCAGGAAAGGAACCACATTCTTTTCGATTCCCATAATGTCAAGAAGGATGCTAGCTGTCACATACTGGCGAATTAGTTGATGCACCAGGATAAGGCCACCGTCAGCCCCTAAACCCATTTCACCTTTGGCTTCCCCGATGAAAAGACTTCCTGGTGTTTCCAGCACAATATCGATTTCAGTGTTGAGAAGGTTGTTGTACAGGCCCTCCTCCCGCTCAGAGCTGGATACATCGTAGTTATTGTCCTGGAGCGAATTAAGTGTGCGACCTCGCTGCTTTGCGAACCCGTCGACCTTGGCGCGCAAGCGTGGAAACAGCTTGTTGTAGGCCTCCGCACATTCCTTAGGCGTGGGTTGGTTCTCTGAAAGCTTCCCATTGATGTAGTCCCGCATGCCCTTCCAGAACAGCTCTATTCTTACGTCGTTTCCTGTGGGGCTTTGGCTCTCATCCAACGTTCGGGCCAGCCGGGCACGAGCGTTCTCGTCCTTAAAGAAGGGCGAAAACTCGTAGGCCGTCTTCCAGTTCTCGGTCCTGTTGTTGATGCCCAGAATCGGCATAGCTCCCCTCCTTTAGCCCTGTTCCGTTGTTTAGCCCTGTTCCGTTGTTGTTGGGCCTGAACGAGTCCGCCCCTACCCGCTGGACGCGCCCAGTAGGGCGCGGTAGACCAGGACCATGGCTTCAGTGTCCCGTTGGCAGTAGGCCAGCAGGGATTCCCGTACTCTCGCATCCTCTTCCGCAGACACATCGCTGGTTACGAGACGGAGATACTCCGCCGAGGCGGCCATGCCCTCCTGCACCTCCAGCTCCCCGTAGCCCTTGCCGGGCGCCAGGGCAGGCAACACCTGCTTGATAGAGAAGCTGCCATGGAACTGGGGGTGATAGTAGCCGTCCCGCACCACCTTGAGCAGGTCCACGATGCGGTCTGACAGGACCAGCAGGCGCTCCCGGTACTGGGGCAGCACCTGCGCCAACCCGTCCAGGGTGGTCTTTTCGTAGGAGGAGTAGGTGACGATGGAGCCTTGAGGTGGCAGCACCTCCAGCAGGCTGGCGGCGAACCGCTCCCTGGGGTTTTCATCGTCAGGGTTCAGGAACTCGTCGTGGGTCAGCTCGCCCGACCCGTCCATAAGATGGAGGGACCACTGGAAGGGTATCATCTCGTAGGGACGAGTGCCGGGATAGATGGGAAGGGCCGGGCTTACGGTCTCGAAGTCTACAAAGCTGGCCGGAAACCTGATCTGCTCCAGGCTGGCCCGCAGCCCAGGGCCCTTGTAGGGACGCCCGGCAACGACGGAATTTCGCACCCGCTGTTGCAGGGCGTTCAAGCCGGACAGGCCGTCGGGTATGTTGGCTATGCGGTCTATCCCCAAGGCCTTCAGGCGCGCCCATAGCTTTTCGCTAATCCGTGGCAACTGGCGGACCGGGTGCTCCGGCTCGCCCTTGTGGCAGTGGCCGAAGAAGCTGCATGTGTACGGCGACTTGCAGTGCTTCCCGGTGTCGATGTCCGGCGGGCTGTCCAGGTCCAGGGTGGCCCACATCTCGGCCAGGTCGCCGGCCATTCCCTCGGCCACGTATGTCCTGGCGCGCTCGGTGACGTCCGCCAGGGTGAACAGCTGCTCCAGGTCGTGCTCGCCCCCCTGGTAGACGTAGGTGTTGTTGATGTGCATCAGGTAGGCCCTGTCGATGGCTATGCCGGACCCCTCGGCAGCGTACAACTGTACGGCGACGTCGGTATAGTTCTCATCCTTCACGCTGGTGGACGACTTCACCTCCACAAGGTCGAATATCTGCCCATCCTTCCGCACCAGGATGTCGAACCTTGCGCGGATGCCCTCGAAGTTGACGGCGGCTTCGTACAAGGACGGGACGGACGGATCGCTTAGCAGGGCTTGGGTCGTGGCTATCGCCCTATCGTGCTCCATATGCGATTCGTCCACCAGTGTGCCGCCGGGGAAGCGGAGCCTGGCTTTTTCGCCGACGGCGTTGCCGGTGTCGAAGATGGCCTGGGTGGCAGGGTCGATGGCGTCAGCCAACTCCCGGCTGTAGCACTCCAGGTAGAGACTCTTCAGGCACTGGAGGCCCGCCTGGAACCTGGACTTGGATAGATTGGGCATCTTGTTGAACCTGAATTGTTTAATGCTAGTGGGGCGCCGTTGGCCCTGGTCTATTCTCCGGCAAAGACATCCCGGAACAGGTCGTCCACCTGGGGCAGACTGTCGTGGTCGGTAAGGGTGACGCGCAGGGGGGTCACCGAGATATAGTTCTCTTTCAAGGCCTTGTTGTCGGTGTTCTCCCCTGTAGTCGGATTCAGGAACTTGTCCCTGGAGATCCAGTAGTAGCTGCGCCGGCCGTCGTTTCCGTCCTTGATGTTCTCCCCGTAGCTGCGTGCGCCCAGGGTGGTTACCTTGATCCCCTTGATCCTGTCGATGGGTTCGTTGGGCAGGTTAATGTTGATCAGAGAAGGCGGCAAGGTCTTCCCTTCGGCCATCTGCCTGCCCAGGGACTCCAGGAGGGATGCCGCCACCTCGTATCGGGTGTTCCTGACGGAGGCAACGGAGATAGCGATGGAGGGATATCCCCGGAGGTGGCCCTGGAGGGCGGCGCCCACGGTGCCGGATATGAGGACATCGTCCCCCAGGTTGGAGCCCTGGTTTATTCCCGACACCACAAGGTCAACTGGACCCACCAGCTTTTCCAGGCCCAGGACGCAGCTATCACCGGGGGTGCCCTCTATGGCGTAGGCCTTGAGTTCCCCGGCGCCCTTCTCCACGCGCGGGGTAACCTCTTTGGCGCGTATTGGGATGTGGAGGGTGAGGGCCGTCCCCACGCCGCTCTGTTCCCGGTCGGGAGCGGCCACATAGATATCCCCCGTGCCTTTCAGGGCATCGACGGCTGCCCACAGGCCGGGGGATTCCACACCATCGTCATTGGTAATGAGTATCTTCACAGTCGCCTGCTAGCTGGAATCTTGGGGGAGGCCATTGTGTCATAGCCAAAACAGGGCAGTCAAGGAAGGCCATTCACCTTGACATCGACCCGGGTTTGCCGTCCAATATCTTACGGAAACAGTATATGACTCTCACTCCGGTCCCACCGTCGCCCCGAGGGATCGAAGACAGCGCCACCGAACCGGGTCTGAAGGGGCTTCTCGATCTTCTGGGGGACCATACCAGCTTCCAGCAGCTTCTGAACACGCTGGCATCACCGGGGGGCATCCAACCCCTTGGGGTGCTGGATGCCGCCAAACCCTACCTTCTGGCCGCCCTGTGGCACCACACATCCAGGCCCGTCATCGTGGTCGTGCCCCGTCCCGAAGACGCCCGCTCCCTGTACGACCATCTGCTGGGCTACCTGGGAGATGGCGCCGAGCTGTACCTGTTCCCCGAGCCGGAGGTGCTGCCTTTCGAGCGCATCCTCACGGAGGCATCGACCACCAACCAACGTCTCTCCGCCTTGGCAACCCTGCACGACGCCGCTGATGGCACCCCCGAACGCAGGGCTCCCATCATCGTAGCTTCTGCTTCGGCAGCCATATTCAAGACCATCGATCCCGAGGCCTTTCAGGCTGGCTGCCACACCCTAGAGGTAGGCGCGCGTCTCCGAGTCTCGGACCTGCTGGAGCGATGGGTGCGCCTGGGCTACCAGCGGGATGACAACGTGGAGTCGCCGGGGACATTCAGCTCCAGGGGGGGCATCCTGGATGTCTTCTCGCCCAACTCCCCCCTGCCCGTGCGGATAGAGCTGTGGGGGGATGAGATCGAAAGCATGAGGCTGTTCGACCCGGGCACCCAGCGTTCCGTCGCTCCTGTGGACCGCATGGAGGTCATCCCCGCCCGGGAGATCCTGCCGCGCCTGGCGTCTCCCGATGCCATCGAAGAAGCAATTAGGGCCATGGACATCGACGGATGCAGGCCCGACGTTCAGCAGAGGTTCGATGACGATCTGGAGTCGGTGCTGGCGGGCACTATCGAGGAGGACCTAGCCCTCTACAACGGGGTGGTTAATACCGGGGGCTTGCTAGAGCACACACCTGCTGGCAGCATCCTGGTGCTGGACCGCCAGGACGACATTCGAGGGGAGATCGGTGAGCTGACCGACCGGGCTGAGCACCTGCGTTCCACCAGGGAGCAGGCAGGAGACCTTCCCCGGAACTTCCCCCTTCCTCAAGTGACGTGGGAGGAGTTCGCCGAAACGACCGACAGGCTGCACCGGCTGCCCATTGAACCCTGGGCTGAGGATACCGGCGGACTTGGGTTCAGCTCTACCGACAGCTACTTCGGGCACCCTGAACGCTTTGCCCAGGAGCTGCCTCAGCTTCTTCAAGAGGGGCATCGAGTAGTGCTGGTGACCCGTTATCCCGGCAGGGTAGTCGAGCTGCTATCGGACGGGGGAATCCCGGCCTCCGCTCTGCCGAGGCTGGATTATGCGCCCGCGCCGGGGGAGGCCAGGGTCGTTTCGGGATTCCTTGGACGGGGCTGGGCGCTGCCCCTGGGGGCATCAACCCTCACGGTATTCACCGACACCGAGCTGTTCGGCATAGCCAAGGAACGCAGGTCCCGCTCTCGGAGAACGGTCAGGCGGGAGGCCTTCCTGTCGGAGCTGGTGCCAGGCTCTTTCGTGGTTCACATCGACCACGGAGTTGGCCGGTTTGCCGGCACCATCCAGATGGACAGCGACGGCGAGCCCAGGGAGTACCTGGTGCTGGAGTATGCCGAGGCCGACAAGCTGTACGTTCCCACGGACCAGCTTGGGCGCATCTCCCCCTACGTGGCGACCACCGACCGTCCGCCGGTACTGACCCGGCTGGGCACCGCCGACTGGAGCCGCACCAAGGAGAGGGTAAAACACTCAGCCCAGGAGATGGCAAGGGAGCTTCTGGACCTGTACGCAGCGCGCCAGGTCACCCAGGGACACGCCTTCTCTCCCGATACCCTGTGGCAGCAGGAGCTGGAAGACTCCTTCCCCTACGAGGAGACTACCGACCAGAGACGCACCATCTACGAGATGAAGTACGAGATGGAGCAGTCCCACCCCATGGACCGCCTCGTGTGCGGCGACGTGGGGTACGGGAAGACGGAGGTCGCCCTCAGGGCCGCCTTCAAGGCTGTGGGGGACAACCGGCAGGTGGCCCTGCTGGTGCCCACGACGGTGCTGGCCCAGCAGCACTACGCCACCTTCAGCCAGCGCCTTAGTCCCTTCCCCATCAAGGTCGAGGTGCTCAGCAGGTTCAGGACCAAGCGGGAGCAGAGGGAAGTGATCGAAGGCATCCAGTCCGGCGCGGTTGACATAATCATAGGAACCCACCGCCTGCTGCAAAAGGATGTTGCGTTCAAGGATTTGGGGCTGGTCATCGTGGACGAAGAGCAGCGCTTCGGGGTTGCCCACAAGGAGCGCCTGAAGCAGTTGCGCCGGGAGGTGGACATGCTCACCCTGAGCGCCACGCCCATCCCCCGTACCCTTCACATGGGCCTATCGGGCATACGGGATATGAGCACCATAGATACGGCGCCTGAGGACAGGCAGCCGGTGAAAACCTTCGTCTCCCAGTACAAGGAGGAAGTGGTCAAGGAGGCGATAACGCGGGAGTTGGACCGGGGAGGCCAGGTCTATTACCTGCACAACCGGGTCAACACCATCGGCAGGGTGGCCGGTGAGCTGGCCCGGCTGTTGCCGAAGGCAAGATTCGGCGTTGCCCACGGCAGGATGCCAGAAGAGGAGTTGGAAGATGTGATGGCGTCCTTCCAGCAGGGAGATATCGATGTGCTGGTGTGCACCACAATCATCGAGTCGGGTCTGGATATTCCCAACGCCAACACCCTGGTGCTGGAGAGGGCCGACCGGTTCGGATTATCCCAGCTTTACCAGCTTCGGGGCAGGATAGGGCGAGGGTCCAACCGGGCCTATGCCTACCTGCTGCTCCCCCGGGGACAGCGCATCACCGAAACAGCAACCAAGCGCCTGAAGGCGATCCTGGAGGCGACGGAGCTGGGCAGCGGCTATCGCATCGCCCTGCGGGACCTGGAGATACGGGGGGCGGGCAACATCTTGGGCGCCCAGCAGAGCGGCCACATTCACGCCGTGGGCTTTGACCTGTACAGCCAGCTGTTGAACGAAGCGGTGGCGGAGATCAAGGCTGGCGAACCTGCCGGCGAGGGAAAGCCCGTGGAAGATCCCGCCCCCGCCGCTCGGGTGAGCGTGCCACTTGCTGCGCACATTCCCGAGGACTACGTCAGCCATCTGCCAACCCGCCTTGCCATCTACCAGAGGCTATCCAAGCTGGCGCTACGGCAGGAGGTGGATGATATTCGCACCGAGCTGCAGGACCGGTTCGGACCTCTACCGGAACCCGTCGAGGAACTGCTCTACCTTGTCAACGTCAAACTGCTGGCCGGGGACGCAGGTGTGGAGAGCATTAACGTGCACGGCGGGATGGCTACCCTGAACCTGGTGCAGGGAGTACGAGGGGCGAGGCTGGCCCTGGAGAAGGCCTTGGGGCCTGGGGTTAAGGTGGGCAACCACCAGATACACATCAGGCTCGAGCAGGGAGACGCCTGGAAGGAGAGCGTGGTGTCTGCCCTGGAGGGGCTGCTGGAGTTTGCCCGGCGCTTGGAGATGACCTTAGCCGGCAGGTAGAGGCCGTCGGGGGTGACGCTAGAGACCGTTGGCCAAGAGGCTGTCCAACTCGGGCAGGCTGGCGATGCGGGTGCAATCGTCGATGTGGTCGTACCATCCCTCCCGGTCGATCAGCACCGGGGTAATCCCAACCGCCTTGGCACCCAGAGCATCAGCCTTGTACTGGTCTCCCACATGCACGGCGTCGGCCGGTTCAACCCGCGCCCGCTCCAGGGCTGCAAGGAACACCCGGTTGTGGGGCTTCTCGGCCCCCGCCTCTGCCGAGGTGATCGAAAAGTCGAGGTAGGGGGACAACCCAAGCTGGTCGCAGATGACGGGCATATCTCTCCTGAGGTTGGAGATGAGTCCCGTCACCAGCCCCCTGGTCTTCAACAGCTCCAGGCCCGGAAGCACATCTTCGAACAGGGCAAAGTCCTTGGGCACCTGGCTGGCCATCATCCATGCATCCCTGGCCAGGGAAATGGATGCGTTGATGCCTGCCCCCCCGAGGATGATCTGCTCGTACGCTGCGAAGAAATCGGCCCGCTCTTGCTCGCTGCGCTCCGATAAGGATCGCTTGGCGTTCTCCTCGCTCATGTATTCGTCGGCGCGGACGTAGCCCCTGCGTATGCCCTCCTTGGAAACCTTGAGTCCAAGCTCAGCGCAGGCGGCCTGCTGTATCTCGTCCACGGGCGGCCAGAACCTGACCAGGGTGTTGTAGAAATCGAAGAATACAGCTTTGGTCTTCAACGCCAGCCTGCCGGGCAGCCGACCAGAAAATGGGAAAGTAATGCAGTTAGAGGGTTATTCATCTGGATGGGCAGCAATTCTACCACAACGGCGTAGGTGTGTGAATCTGCCCCGTACTGATATAATCTACGTGGCAATTGGCCCAGCCAGGCATTTGCTACATTCGATGCTTCCGACCGTGAACAACATCCAGAAAAGCTCTCCGGACTCCGTGTCTTCCACGTACAAGCGGATCGTGGTCAAGGCCGGCACGGGGGTGCTGACTCGCGGCTCCGATCATCTGGACGTGGAGGTGATGCGGTCCCTGGTGGACCAGATCGCCCAGATCCACGAGGCAGGGGGCGAGGTTATCCTGGTATCGTCAGGGGCGGTAGCGACGGGGCGTCAAATCCTTGGCGCAGAAAAGGAGCGAAGGGATATCCCCTTCCGTCAGGTGCAGGCTGCCGTGGGCCAGGGCCGCCTCATGCGCATATATGAGGAGCTCTTCGACGAGCACAACATCATGGCTGCCCAGGCCCTCCTGACCTGGAACGACCTTTCCCACCGGCAAAGCTACCTGAATGTGCGCAACGCCCTCACAGCTCTGCTGGAGCTCCGTGCGGTGCCTGTGCTCAACGAAAACGATGTGGTAGCTGTGGACGAAATCGGCGAGGTGTTCGGGGACAACGACCGCCTTTCGGCCCTGGTGTCCAACCTGGTGGATGCTGACCTTGTGGTGGTGCTGACCCAGGTAGACGGACTTTACACTGCCGACCCCAGGGAACACGAGGATGCCGAGAAGCTGGAGCGGGTGGAAAGGGTGGACAGCGCCATAGAGGCTTTGGCGAGCCGGAACCTGGACCCAAGGGCCCGGGGAGGCATGGCGACCAAGCTGCAAGCTGCCAGGACGGTGACCTCCGCCGGGGCTGCAATGATCATCTGCAACGGTCATGAAGAGGATGTGCTCCTTAAGGTGGTCAACGGGCAGAACGTGGGCACCTTATTCCCGCCAACCGCCTCCAAGATGGAAAGCCGGAAAAGATGGATGCTGAGCGCCCCGGGGGCCAAGGGAAGCATCGTCGTCGACCAGGGCGCCGCGTCGGCCTTGGAGAATGAGAACCGAAGCCTGCTGCCGGCAGGAGTCAATGGGGTCCAGGGATCCTTCGATCGGGGAGACATCGTTGGAATAGTCGGTCCCCAGGGGGACAGGTTCGGGTGCGGCATCGCCAACTACTCATCCGCCGATACGGAGCGGGTCAAAGGGGCCCGCTCGGACCGTATCCAGGGCCTGCTGGGGTACCACTACGGCCAGGAGATCATCCACCGGAACAACCTTGTGCTGCTATGAGGATGTCATGACAACTACCGTGGATATTTTAGTGGAGAAGGGCCAGGCTGCGCGTCGGGCCTCCCGCAAGCTGGCTTCTCTTTCAGCCGACGCCAAGAACCGGGGGCTAGCAAAGGTTTCCGAGAACCTCATTGCCTGTCAGGAGGATGTCCTGGAAGCCAATGCCAAGGACATCGAGGCCGGAAGGGCTGGCGGTATGAGTGATGCCCTGCTGGACCGGCTGCTCCTGGATCCCGCCCGTCTGGAAGGGCTGGCCAGGGATGTGAGGAAGATTGCGGACCTGCCGGACCCTGTGGGTGAAGTTATTGACATGCAGGTACTGCCCAACGGCCTCTCAGCGGGTCGAATTCGCGTGCCTCTTGGCGTCATAGGCGCCATATACGAGAGCCGGCCTAACGTCAGCATCGACATCTCCGCGCTGTGCTTGAAGTCGGGCAACGGCTGCATCCTTCGCGGCGGCAAGGAAGCTATCAACTCCAACCGGGCGCTGGCTGAGCTTGTGAGGAGTTCCATTGGGGAAGCAGGGGTCCCCGAAGATGCGGTGCAGTTCATCGACAGCACCGACCGGGCTATCGTGGAAGGTATGCTGAAACTCAAGGAGTACATAGACCTCATGGTGCCCCGGGGCGGCGCTGACTTCGTCCGCTACGTGGGTGAAGAGGCGTCCATGCCCGTGGTCACCGGAGGAGTCGGAGTGTGCCACACCTACGTGGACAGGTCTGCTGACCTGGATATGGCGGTGAACATTGCCTTTAACGCCAAGACCCAGCGACCTTCGGTCTGCAATGCCCTGGATACCCTGCTAGTGCACTCGAGCGTGGCCAGAACCCACCTGCCGGCCATCGCGGACCGGTGGATCCGGGCGGGAGTGGAGATGCGCTGCGACAGCCGGGCGCTGAGCATCCTGGGGGCGACGCAGGGCAAGGCTGTGGTGCCCGCCGGGGAGGGCGACTGGGGGCAGGAGTACCTGGACCTGATAGCTTCGGTCAAGGTTGTGGACTCCCTGGACGAGGCGATGGAGCACATAGAGAAGTACGGGTCGGGGCACTCGGAAGCAATTGTAACGGGAGACTACACATCAGCATCCCGGTTCATGAAAGAGGTGGATGCTGCGGCGGTGCTGGTCAATGCCAGCACCCGTTTTGTCGATGGAGGCCAGTTCGGGCTGGGTTCCGAGGTCGGCATAAGCACCCAGAAATTCCATGCCCGGGGGCCCTTGGGACTGCGGGAGCTGACCTCCTACAAGTGGATAGTCCAGGGCAACGGACAAGTGCTGGGCTAGCCAGAAGCATCCCTCTGCCGGAGGCGAAGGTACGATGGGCGATTTCTACTTCGAACGGGACTGTCGGACTCCCTACTCGGAATGCTACACCATCCTGGAGGATGAACAGCCTGTGGGCCGGGTGGACATTCACTTCACCCCCACTGTGGTGCACTCGACCCTGTGCGTCGTGGAGAGCGTTACCCAGGAAGGAATCCAGGAGCTGATCGAAGCGATCGATGATGAGCTGGTCGATTCCATCGGGGTGTCCAGGGAGGAGTTCATCGTCCACATATTCCAGGGCAGGGAGGCCGGCGTGTACAGCGACACCGGCTTCGGGGGCAACGGCGCCGAGCCGGCGCAGTAGGGAAACTTGGTGGACTACTTAAGTCTGTAATTGATTCCCTGGGTGATGGGATGCGCTATGGCTAGCCGTTCAGGCAGGGGCTGAGCAACGACTGGGGGTGAATTGATGGAAGCTCATACCCAAGGCGCCATAGCCTCTGCAATTATCTCTGCCTGCGATGCTGCCACAACTGGTGTTCGTCTCTATCATTCCGTGTGCGAGATTCCGGCAGTCCAGGATGCTAGGCAGCGGCGCAGGTTATTAGGTTTCGGTAGGCATCTGGCTGGCGACCCTACTGCTGCGGACCAAGACTGCACTTCCATTGACTTGATCCTCAATTTCGTTGGCAGTTCAGCGATGTCTCCCTATGACCATCTGAACGTCTTGAAACATTTGATTCTAGAAAGAGAAGGACGCCCCGAGCCAGAGGACGGCAAACCACTCACATCGACGGACGACTTCGCATTGTGCCTTGCTTCTGATGCCGCAGCCCTAGTTCGTCTCAGTGTCTTCCGGGTTGCTTGCAGTTGTGCAAATCTAGATATTATTTTCAGATTGGCACGGGAGGGAGACACAGAAGGCAAGGAGTCAATTCCGATTCGCTTGCTTTTGGACGCACAAGAGCCAACAGGTCTTGTCATAAGCGCAACTCGTATAGTACTTCGTGTTTTGGTTGGTTCAAATCGGACTCAACTCATCGCAGGCACATCAAGTCAACAATGGGCTGCGAGTTACGATGCCATACTCGACGCTGCTCGCTTAGATATCCAGAGCATGATGGCATCTATCCGAGCAGTCATTGAGTCTCCCACTCCGGATCCCACGATAGCCTCGCCAGCTTCTTACTTGGCTAGAGAGATTTCGAATATCGCCCACAATGTTGCTGATGAGGTGAATAAGCGTGACAGTAGCATTCTCGGCTCTATAGCGAAGGATGCCAGTCTTGTAGCAGACCTTGCAGCTAAAGCAGCAGGGGAATATGACACGGCACTAAGGGCGGTATTGGCATAACTTTGCGTTTCCGGTGCGTCCCCATCATCTAGACGTCAGGGGAACTAACGAAGTCTAGAAACCAAGCCAATCCGACAAGGTTGCCACTGTTCACCATTAGCCATGCCGTATCTCCGTTCGTCCTTTCACATCAAGACGGAGATATTCCGTGTGGAGACGCCTTCTAGAAGCACCTTCGCCATGCGCACCCAGTCAACTGCCTAGGCATGGCCTACGGCTGGTATGGCTCAACCTGTGTCCGGTCTTCACGCCTGCGCGCTTGCGCCAGGTCGTAGGAGGCCTGGCGACGCAGCCAGAAATCTGCACTGGACCATCCAGCCTTCTCGAAGCGAATGGCCATGTCGGGCGAGATCGTGGCGTGTCCGTTTAGTACCCGGGAAAGCGTGTGGCGAGCAACGCCCAGAACCTCGGCTGCCTCAGTGACGCTAAGCCCAAGGGGCTCTAGACAGTTCTCCCTGATGCTACGCCCAGGATGCGGTGGGTTTTTCATAGCCATGATGTCA
This sequence comes from Dehalococcoidia bacterium, assembly GCA_963663025.1. Classification (GTDB taxonomy): domain Bacteria; phylum Chloroflexota; class Dehalococcoidia; order Lucifugimonadales; family JAGWBF01; genus JAGWBF01. The sequence goes on from OY760073.1 coordinate 127,795, forward strand.
CTCCTCCGAATGGGCCCAGGACCTACCCCTTCCGCAGCTCCTCCAGTAGGACATCCACGTCGGCTTGGTCCTGGGCCCTGGAGACAGGGTGGGAGTACTTCAGTTGCCCACGTTCGTCGATGATGAAGTCACCACCAAGCTGCATGATGTCGCCGTGCCCTCCCCACACCCACCTGCCCCGCAGCAGAAGCCTGAGGAACTGCCATGACGCTCCCACGTTGAACACGTCCCGAAACGATCCACGGCGGACGCCATAGGCCCGGTAGGTCTCCAGCCCAGGGTCGGACAGGATGGGGAAGGCGAGGCGCATATCCTCCACCTGACCCTTCAGCCTATGCAGGGGTTCGAAGGAGACGGCGACAACCTCGGCCCCCAGCCCCCGGATCTCCTCGTGGTGCTGCTGCAACTGCAGCAGGTGGTCCCGCCCGGCAAGTCAGCAGTTGTGGCGGGAGAACACCAGTACGACGGAGCGGCCCAGCATGCCGCTTAGGGCAAGCCGGTGGCCGGCAGTGGATTCCAGGCTGAAGCCGGGAGCAGGCTGTCCAAGCATCGGTCCTGCCTTTCTGCCGTCGGACGGGCTTTGGACTGGCGCCCGTTACCGGGATTCACTTCTTCCCGGGTTCGCCTGAATATATAATCCTACCCAGTATGATAGTCGATTTCCACACCCACATCTTCCCTCCGGCCTTCCGGGACAACCGGCAGCGTTACCTCGATCTGGATGCCACCTTCGCAGCCCTCTACTCCAACCCCAGGGCCAAGCTGGGCACCGCCGAAGAGCTGGTGGCATCCATGGACGAAGCCGGTGTGGATAAGGCGGTCGTCATGGGAGCGGGCTGGACTGACCCCCGGGTAGCGAGGGAAGCTAACGACTACGTTATCGAGTCGGTGCGTAAGCACTCCTCCAAGCTCATAGGCTTCTGCTCCGTCAACCCGGCTTGGGGCGAAGCCGCCTTGGAAGAGGCGGAACGTTGCGCCGACGCGGGCCTGCGGGGCATTGGCGAGCTTCATGCCGACTCCCAGGGATTCGACGTTGCTGACCGGGAAGCGCTGGCGCCCCTCATGGACCTGACGAACAAGCGGGGGCTCCCGGTCCTGGTGCACGGCTCGGAGCCGGTAGGCCACGCATATCCGGGCAAGGGCACGACCACCCCCGACCTGCTGTACAAGATGGTGCGGAACTTCCCCGACAACACTATCGTCTGCGCTCACTGGGGCGGCGGCCTCCCCCTCTACACGCTCATGCCTGAGCTGGCAGACGAGCTGAGGAACGTCTATTTCGATAGCGCGGCGTCTCCCTTCCTGTACCGCCCCGCTATCTATTCCATCGTCTCGGCAGTGGCTGGTCCCGACCACATCCTGTTTGGTACCGACTACCCCCTGCTCTCCTACAAGCGTTGCATGGAACACCTCGAGGAGGCCCACCTGGACCCCGAACTGAGAGCGCGCATCCTGGGCAAGAACGCCTGGCATCTGCTGGGCTCCTAGGAGGCTGGAGAGAGACCGGTTTGCGCACCTTCATCGCTGCCGACATCCCCGACGAAGCTAGGGAAGGCCTGGCATTGTTTCTGTCCCAGCTTCGGACCATAGGACTTGAGAAGCTGCGTTGGGTACAGCCCGAGGCCATGCACCTGACCCTGAAGTTCCTAGGGGAGATCGACCAAGAAAAGGTCGGTCGGGTGCTTGCGGCGATGAGTGAAAGCTGCAATGGCGCATCCACCTTCGGGCTGTCCACCGGGGGGCTGGGATGCTTTCCCAACCGCAGGTCGCCGCAGGTGGTATGGCTGGGCCTGGAGGGGGATATGGAACCCTTGGGCGTGCTCCAAGCTAAACTGGACGGAGAGTTGCACAACACCGCGGGTCTGCCCCTGGAGAATCGTCCATTCAGGCCCCACCTGACCTTGGCCCGGGTGCGCAGGGGCGCGTCTGAGGCGGAGCGTCGGCAGATATGGGAGGGCATCGAGGCCACCCCGCCCCCCGAGGTCATCACCTGGCAGGTGCCCCAGCTGTCCCTGGTGCACAGCACCCTTCTCCCCCAGGGCCCCCAGTACCGCACCCTGGGGTCAGCGCCTCTGAGAGGATAAGGAGATGGTGGTATATTGGGTCAGTGGGGAGCAATCACTGGGCTTCGCATAGTGCCAGACCATCATCGATCAGGCCACTGATGGATATGCGGATGCCCGGATTTTCCCCAGTAGCGCTCTGCCATTCCAGATTATATTTGTCGTCATAGCGCCAGATATGTTCCAGGTTTCGGATTTGTAATGAAGGTTGAGTTCTTCCCAACCCTGACATAGCCGTTCCGTTGATCGGATAGGCATATCCATTTGTTTCTACCCACACCATATATGAGTCGCAGTGCAACGTGGCTCTAGGTACATTAAGAGGCCAGCTGTCGCCGTATTCTGCTTCCGTGATTTCCTGACCGGCATTGCCACTACACGCCATCACCAGAAATGACAATATCAGTGCACAGAACACAAGCCGTATCATTGAACAGCTCCTTGCGGGATTTCGGGTCAACTTGACAGACTACAGCCCAAGTTCCGCCAGCAATGGCAACAGGGCGCGAAACTATAACGATGGAGCGAGGATTCCACAGCTAAAGGGAGCTTATCACTGGTCCCACAAAGTCCTCAACCCTTAGAACTAGATGGTCTGATTTCTAGATTTGTTGAGTCAGATCTGAGGCAACCGTTAGGGAGTCCAATACGAAATGACTACGGATTGTCCTGCGAATGAGACGAACCTAGCGAAGTTCCATTCCATACGCATCAACGACCAGTGGCGCATTGTCTTTCGCTGGACCGAATTAGGGCCGGATATGGTAGCCATCGTGGACTATCATTGACTTACGACACTATAACGTTATAGGATATACCACATGAATGATCCTATTACACCCGGGGAGATTCTGTTGGAGGAGTACCTGAAGCCGATGGGTATCTCCCAGAACGCCATGGCTCGCGCCATCGGAGTAGCACCCCGCGCTATAAACGAGATCGTCTTGGGTAGGCGCTCCATCACTCCGGCCATGTCCATCCGTTTCGGCGCCTTCTTCGGTCAGTCGGACCAGTTTTGGCATGGTGTACAGGTGGAATGCGATTTTCGCAAGCTAGCTGGCCAAAGGCCCGCTATCACCGCCGATATCCAAACGGCAGCGACATTGATCAAGGCCTAGAAACTCTCCCGGGGCCCCAGTACCGCATCCTGAGGTCGGCGCTGCTGAGAGAGTAGGGGCCGATGGCCCCCTTGAGTGGGTAGGGCCGGGGGGTGGCGGTCACTGATCCCTGATAGCGCCAGGCCACCATCGTCTAGGCCACGGAGCGGTCCTAGGTGCGCTCTATGACCCCGCAGGCGACGCGATCGCCCGTGTCCGACTCCTCTTCGCCGTAGGCGTCGGGCTTTTCGTGCACAATTATGGCGGAGCCGTCGTCGTCGAAGAGGGAATGGCGAGGACCTCCGTCCAGGATAACGCCCTCGGTGAAGAAGTCGGCACGGGCAGAACCGTCGGAGGCGGCGTATATATTTGGCAGGTCGCCGCCGTGGCCCCCCGTCGATTCTCCGCGCTTCCAGGTTGGATGTACAAGTCCGTGCTCCGAATCCTCGGGATTGAAGTGATCGCCCGCGGCATCGAAGTCGGGTGTACAAGAGCCGGTCTCGTGAATGATGAAGGCGTGTCCCCCTGGCGCTAGACCGCTCACGTCTGCCATGACCAGGACCCCAGTGGGTGCCTGCCGGAAGGTAACCGTTCCCATGGCATCGCCGTCGGGAGAGTGCAGCGTGGCCGCAGCCGTCAGGCCTACTGTGGGCTGAACGTCACCTCCGCGCTGGACGGTCAGCAAGAACACAGCGACGAATACGATGATCGCTATCGGTACTAGGAAAATAACCAGATAGTATCTTTTGGGCATTTCGGTCACCTCCCCGGCCCAATTGCCCTAGGAACGGCCGAGTCGCACGCCTCCCATCCGCGGGTTAGAGTCTTGCTTCTGTCGTGCCAAGAGGGAAAGGGAAGCTACAAGATAGCATCATTCTTTTCAATCTCACTATGGCCTCTTTGCCTCTTATAAGCATTGAGATTCTCAAAGTCTTGCAGTTGAGACAAAGCCTGTCAAGGAAACCTAACGTGTTCGTTTTGATGATTTCGCCTTAGAGTGGGAACGGCAATAGAATCTCCCGAAGGCCCTCCGATCCGCTGCGCTGGGCCAGATAGCCCTCTCTGTTGTTGGCCTCAATGTCCTGTGCTACGATGATTGTTGGCCCTCTTTCAGGCCAATGGGAGCTGTCTATCCCGAACCTAGAGGGGCATCCTGTCCATGTACAGAGGCAGCTTGATCACCATCGAGGACCTGTCCACCAGCCAGATCGAAGATGTGCTCGACCTGGCCCAGGAGATGGAGAATAACCGGGACAACTTTCGCGACGTAGCGTCCCACGTACTTATGGCCAACTTGTTCTTCGAACCCAGCACCCGCACGAGAGGTTCCTTCGAGTCGGCCATGAAACGCCTTGGAGGCGATGTGGTAGGCACTTCCGACGTTGGCTCTACCTCAATGACCAAGGGAGAGTCCCTGGCTGATACGGTCCGTATTTGGAGCAGCTACGCCGACATGATGGTTATTCGGCACCCCTGGGAGGGGGCGGCCCGGCTGGCGTCCGAATACAGCGATGTTCCCGTCGTCAACGCCGGAGACGGCAGCCACGAGCATCCCACCCAGACCCTGCTGGACCTGTACACCTTGCGCAAGGAGTTCGGGAGCCTCCGGGGCAAAAAGATTGTTCTCTGTGGAGACCTGAAGAACGGACGAACCGTCCACTCCCTGGTGTATGCCCTCCTTCGGTTCGGAGCCGTAATCATTTTCGTGCCGGGAGAAGGTCTGGGACTTCCCGACCACGTTATCCACAAGATCGAGGCGGAATACCATCTCCCCATACAGCAGATACGCCATAAGGGGTTGGAGGCCCTGTATTCGCATAGCAGGGGAGGCCGGGAGGAGGTGGTGGACGCCATCTATATGACTCCCAGCCATCCTCACACCCTGACGTTGTTCGACTCCATGGACCTGCGCATGGAGAAGGGGGAGACCTTTGCACTCTACGCTACCCGGCGGCAGGGGGAGAGGGAAGCCTCGGAGGCGAACGACCGGCCGGGGGCCTACCCTAGAATCGACAGCTCCATCCTCAGGATGTCCGACTTCTCCAAGGCCTTTGTGTTGCATCCCCTCCCCAGGGTGGATGAGCTCTCTCCCAGCATCGATGCCGACCCCCGGAGCAGGTACTTCCAGCAGGCCCGCAACGGAATTCCGGTGCGTATGGCCCTCATCGCCCTCATGCTGGGCTTGTACCCGTGGAGCAAGGCCTCTCGTGGAGACAAAGATGCTCCCCCACGGGGAGCAGTGTGGGATGAGCCCGAGGAGATTTTCTGCGACAACCCCAATTGTGCGGCCACCCAGGAGAGCCAAAACGCGGCCCACAGCTTCACCATCTTCCAGCGCCCCTTCATTCGCCTCGTGTGCGGCTACTGTGAGCGGGAGACTACACCGTCATACTTCTCCTACCCCTTCGGGGAGGTCTATCATCCGATGACCGATTTCCCCAAGGAACGAGTGGATGCCGAGCGCTTCGGGTTTTACAGAGACACAGCGACCGCCCAAGCCAGGGGCTTGCGCCAACCCAAGAGGATAGACCAGGACGAATAGGACGATGGGGAATGATTCAGGCAAACGATAGAAGTGGAGCGGCGCCCAAGGCCACCTACCTGGTGCTGGAGGACGGCTCCGTGTACCAGGGGGAGTCCTTTGGCGCCGACGTATCCGCCCACGGTGAGGTAGTCTTCAACACCGGGATGACGGGCTACCAGGAGGCGTTGACCGATCCCTCCTACGCCGGACAGATCGTTGTGCTCACTTATCCCCTTGTGGGCAACTACGGCACCAACAGCCGGGACGTTGAATCCAGGCAGGTCCAGGTAGCCGGATTTGTCGTCCGCGAGCACTGCGACAGCCCCAGCCACGCCCTGAGCGACGCTACCCTGCACCAGTTCTTGCAGGAAAGGGGCACCCCCGGCATATCCGGCGTGGATACCCGCTCCATTACGAAGAAGCTCCGCAGTCACGGGGTGATGATGGGGATGATCATCCCCGCCGACGAGGTGGATGAAGTTGACCCGGAGACCTGGAGGCAGGCATCCGAGGAAACGTCCACGCGAATTGCCGAGGCGGCGCTGGCCCAGCTAGGGAACGTTGTCCCCTACGGAGATGTTGACTATGTGAGCAGGGTCACGACCGATGCCCCATACACCTGGGAGCCTGGGAGCGACCAAGCAGGTCGTAGGCCCCGCATCGTGGTGGGCGACTACGGTGTCAAGTACAACATCCTGCGCCTGCTGCACCAGAGGGGCTGCGAGGTGGTCACTGTGCCCTGCACAGCCTCCGCCGGGGAGGTGCTGGCGCTGGAGCCGTCGGGAGTGCTGCTGTCCCCCGGACCCGGGAACCCGGCCCTTCTCGGCTACATGGTGGAGAACGTGGGCCAGTTGATCGGGCAGGTGCCCCTGATGGGTATCTGCCTGGGCCACCAGATCGTCGCCAGGGCCTTGGGTGCATCCACCTTCAAGCTGAAGTTCGGCCACCGCGGGGCAAACCACTCGGTGCAGGATGTCAGCACGGGTCGCGTCTACATTACCGCCCAGAACCACGGCTATGCGGTAGAATTGGAAACTCTGCCCGAGGAGTTGGAAGTCACCCACCTGAATCTGAACGACGGTACCGTTGAGGGCCTCCGTCATCGCTCCCTTCCCGTTATCACCATTCAGTACCACTCGGAGGCGTCCCCCGGCCCCCGGGACAACGAGTACCTCTTCGACCGCTTCCTAGACTTGGTAGCCGGTTCCCCTACCAGCCGCTAACTTCCCAATTTGGGCAAAAGACGTATTCGTTCCTATGGCGTCCCATGTTGCCTTGGTGAGAGAATCTTCGCTGTGCCTTGGCCAGCTATGGTTATAGGCGGTTAGTCGGTGTCGCACTGGGATAAATTTATGGGATTGCGCGATTTTTGGTACAGCTATTTATGGAGGTCCATTTATGTCCTTTGCCCATTTCATACTGGAGGAGGGTGTGGAGTTGGAAATGGAGTCCGAGATAGGGGATGTCATAGTAGCTCTCGACACCGACGTCCCGGTCTTCTCCTATCAGGACTACGAGTTCCACGTGAGGCCCAAGGGAGGCGTGGTCGGTTCCAATTGGAGGCTGGATGTCAAAGCTGCTGAGGACCGACGAGGAGAAAGCCCCTGGACATCTGTCGGTTTCATAGAAGTGGACAAGATGTCCGAAGGAGGCACCCGGCTCAGGGTACCTCCTTGGAACGAATGGAATGAATCTCATTCGAAGCTGTACGGGAAAGAGGGAGACCTCTTTGCCAGCTTCATCTTTCAGCTCCTGAACGCTTTTAAGGCGCGGGGGCTGGTTAACCTGCCAGCGCATCTGCCCACTTCCTGAAGCAGGCGGTATCTCCGCGCTGGACCCCTTTACGTAATCGCAGCTCCCCCCTGCCGGGCGGTTATGCTCGCCTTGTGCCCCTAATGTGGACAGGGTAAGATACCCGACAGCAATTCGGGGAGTGGGAATGGTTTCCAAGCCGTCCAAGGTGCTGGTGATAGGCTCCGGCGCCATCGTCATCGGCCAGGCAGCGGAGTTCGACTACGCCGGCACCCAAGCCTGCAAGGCCCTCCGCGAAGAAGGTGTTGAGACCGTCCTGGTCAACTCCAACCCCGCCACCATCATGACGGACCGGGACATCGCCGACATGGTGTACATCGAGCCCCTTACCGTCGATGTGATGGACCGGGTGCTGGCCCGGGAAAAGCCCGAGGGCATTCTTCCGACCTTGGGGGGACAGACCGGCCTCAACCTGGCGGTGGATATAGCCCAAGCCGGCCTGCTGGAGAAGCACGATGTGCGCCTGCTGGGCACGCCCCTTGAGACCATTCGCAATGCCGAAGACCGGGAGCTGTTCCGCAATCTCCTGGCTGGCCTGGGAGAGCACCAACCCCCCAGCACCACCGTCGAGTCCATGGAAGAGGCCCGCATCATAGCCGGGCGCATGGGGCTGCCCCTGGTGATCCGCCCTGCCTACACGCTGGGTGGGACCGGCGGAGGCATCGCCAACAACACGGAGGAGTTCGAGTCCATAGTGGGCGGTGGATTGGCCGCCAGCCCTATTCACCAGGTGCTTGTGGAACGCTCCCTGGTGGGATGGAAGGAGATCGAGTTTGAGGTGATGCGGGACTCGGCCGACAACTGCATCACCATCTGCAACATGGAGAACCTGGACCCCATGGGTGTGCACACCGGGGACAGCATCGTGGTCGCTCCCAGCCAGACCCTGTCAGACAAAGAGTACCAGATGCTCAGGTCGGCCAGCCTGCGTATAATCCGCGCCCTGGGCATCGAGGGGGGATGCAACATCCAGTTCGCCCTCCCTCCTCATCCCCTGGTGGCTGAGGCCATCCCCGGCGAGTGGAAGCCCGACGCCCCCTACTACGTCATCGAGGTCAACCCCAGGGTGAGCCGCAGCTCTGCGCTGGCCAGCAAGGCGACCGGGTACCCCATAGCGCGGGTGGCAGCCAAGATTGCCGTTGGAAAGCACCTGGATGAGATACCTAACGCGGTCACCATGCGCACCAAGGCCGCTTTCGAGCCGGCCTTGGACTATTGCGTGGTCAAGATTCCCCGGTGGCCCTTCGACAAGTTTCCTGCCGGGGACCGTACGACCACAACACAGATGAAGGCCACTGGCGAGGTTATGGCCATAGACCGCAGCTTCGAGGCGGCCCTGCAGAAGGCCGTTCGCTCGCTGGAGATATCGGGGCGCTCCCTCATGTGGGAAGACCCGGCCTGGCGGGATGGCGAGAACGGGGGCACCCCGCCCAAGCCCCAGATTCCCACTGACATGCGCCTGTGGGAGGTAATGCATCTTCTGCGCAAGGGCATGGGCCCCACGGAAGCCTCCACCACGACCCTTATCGATCCCTGGTTCATCCACGCCCTGTCCCGGATAGTGGAGATGGAGGGTCGCCTTCTGAGCGAGTCCCTCACGCCGGACCTACTCTGGAAAGCGAAGCGCCTGGGTTTCTCTGACATCCAGGTGGGGACCATGGCTGACAAGCTGGATGAGCAGGTGCGGGAGCTGCGCCACCGTTGGAACATCACCCCGGTGTACAAGATGGTGGACACCTGCGCGGCCGAGTTCGAGGCGGTCACGCCCTACTACTACAGCACCTACGAGCAGGAGAACGAAGCTCCTCCCCTGGACGGGCCCAAGGCCCTGGTAGTGGGAAGCGGACCGATCCGCATCGGCCAGGGCATCGAGTTCGACTATTGCAGCGTTCACGCCGCCTGGGCACTGGGAGCTGAGAACGTCCAGAGCATCCTGGTAAACTCCAACCCGGAGACCGTATCCACCGACTTCGACACCAGCAGCCGACTGTACTTCGAGCCCCTGGACGAAGAGGGACTGCGGGACATCATCGAAAACGAAACGGGCGAAGGCTCCCCGCCTCCGTCTCTGGTGCAGTTCGGTGGACAGACCGCCATAAACCTATCCCAGAGCCTGGACCGGGCCGGGCTTCCCATCCTGGGGTCGGGCGCCGAGGCTATCGACATCGCCTCGGACCGCCATAAGTTTGAAGAGTTCCTTTCCCGCCTGGGCATCCCCCAGCCCCCGGGGGCCGGGGTGTCCTCGGTGGAGGAGGCCCTGAGGGTCGCCCAGGACATCGGCTACCCCGTCGTAGTACGCCCCAGCTACGTGCTAGGCGGCCGCGCCATGGAGATCGTCCAGAACGCAACCGAGCTGATCCGCTACCTTTCCATGGCAACGGAGGTGGGCCAAGGCAAGCCCGTGCTCATCGACAAGTACATGGAAGGCAAGGAGTGCGAAGTCGATGCCATCTGCGACGGCCAGGAGGTCCTGGTCCCGGGCATCATGGAGCACATAGAGCGGGCGGGCGTCCACAGCGGCGATTCCATGGCCATATACCCCGGCCTGAACCTGTCCCCCAAAGAGGTGGATACCATAGTCGATTACACGACCCGCATCGGGATGGGCCTTGGTGTGCTGGGGCTTATGAACATCCAGTTCGTCATCCTGGGAGGTCCCCCCTACCGCAGTCCCAGGCAGCCCAGGGAGACGGACGGGGAGACCTCGGTCTATGTCCTGGAGGTCAACCCCCGTTCCAGCAGGACGGTCCCCTTTATCTCCAAGGTTACGGGAGTGCCCGTTGTCAACCTGGCCACCCGGGCCATGCTGGGCAGGACCCTGAGGGAGATGGGCTACAAGGGCGGGCTGTGGAAACGCCAGAGCGTAACGGCCGTCAAGGCCCCCGTGTTCTCCATGTCTAAGCTTATCGGCGTGGACTGGTACATGGGGCCGGAGATGAAGTCCACGGGCGAGGTTATGGGGGTTGACGAGGAGTTCCCGCCGGCCCTGGCCAAGGCCCTGAAGGCGGCGGGGCTGACCCTGAGCCCCGGCAGCGGAGTGCTGCTCAGCATTGCCGACAAGGACAAGGCCGAAGCTACCGCCCTCGTCCACGAGATCATTCAGGCGGGACTGAAGGTCTATGCCACTGAGGGGACGGCCGCCATGGTGGAGGCCATGGGCGCCCCGGTCACCCTGATCACCAAGAAGCTCAGCGAAGGCCATCCCAACGTGGTGGACGTCATCAACGAGGGCTTGGTTGGCGGGGTCATCAACACCGTGACGGGGGTCGCCGCCACCCTGCGGGACGGGTTCTACATCCGACGGGCTGCCGTCGAGAAGCGCATCCCCTGCTTCACCTCCCTGGACACCGCCCGGGCTGCGGTGGAAAGCCTGCTGATGGACCACACCTCCTACAGCGTCAAGCGCATCGAAGAGTACCTGGAATAGCCCCGGCGGTCCAGCATCCGGAGTTCCGGGGGCGGTAACCCCCTATCTGTGGTAGGATGGGGCGGACGTGGAAGAAGAACACACCCAGCTAGACCAAGCAGCCGAATCCCCACACACAGCCCGTCATGTTCGTTGGCTTCCCCTAGCCGAGGGGGAGATAACGTTGCAGCACTTCTCTTCCGAGCGCGGCGTGGTGGACAGCATCCCGGCCACCGGCGATGTGCTGGTGTTCACCAACCGGCGGGTTATATCCTTCGCCGAGTCCGGCGACCGCAGGGAAGTAGCGGTGGCCCCCCTGGCTGAAGTTACCGGGGCATCTGTAAAGTACGGCAGCCGTACCCCTCGCGACATGTACCAGGGCCCCATCCTCATCATCCTGGCCATCTTCGTATTTGTGGCCAGCTATGTTCTCCACCAGGAAACGCTGGCCTACGTCCTCGCCGGCGGGCTGGCTGTCATAGGCGGCTTGCTGACCCTCAGGAGCCTACTGTGGGAAGAGGAGGGGGAGCTGAAGTTCCAGGGCCCCGGAGTCGATGTGAGCTGCACCTTCCGAGGCCGCAGGGCGGGGAGCGACGTCCGGCAGATGGTCAACAGGTTTTTCGAGCTGAAGCAGGCCGGAAGGTACGGCCGCAGCATCTGGTAGCCGGGGCCTACAGGGACAGGCCCGGGTCCACGTCCAGGTCCAGGGAGTCTCCCCGCCCCTTGGAGTAGTGGTAGTAGCCGGACGCCGCGATCATAGCGCCGTTGTCTGTGCACAATACGGGCGGGGGTATCAGGGCGGGCAGGCTGGACTGGCGCACCATCTCCTGTCGCAGCAGGGCGTTTGCCGCCACACCCCCACCCAGGATCACCCCTTTGGCGCCCACCATGTCGGCCGCTTCCAGGGTCTTGTACACAAGGACATCCACCACCGACTCCTGGAAGGCTGACGCCATTTCACCTATGAGGCGGTCGCTGTCTTCCACTAGGGACTCATCGGGAGGGTAAACCCCCGACTGTTGTGCCCGCCGGAGCAGGGCGGTCTTTATGCCGCTGAAGCTGAAGTCCCGGCTTCCCCTTAGCCATGACCGGGGGAGCTGCTCGGCGTGGTGAACGCCCGCGGACTTTCGCTGAATCTCGGGTCCGCCCGGAAAGCCGAGGCCCAGGATACGGGCCGCCTTGTCGAATGCCTCCCCGGCCGCATCGTCACGGGTGCGTCCCAGGAGCTGGTATTCGCCATATCCCTCCATGAGCACCAGGTCGGTGTGCCCTCCCGAGGCAATGAGGCAGACCAGGGGGAAGCCGGGATCGGCGCTGGGGTTCGAGATTTCCTCCTCGGGCTTGCTGTTGAGCCAAGCCGCGAAGATGTGGCCCTCCAGGTGGTTGATGCCCAGCAGAGGAATATCCAGGGAGAAGGCTATCGCCTTGGCGGCGTTCAGCCCCACCAGCAGGGAACCGGCCAAGCCGGGGCCGCTGGTCACAGCGACGGCATCCAGGTCTTCGAATCGGGTCCCCGCATCTTCCAGTGCCTTCTCTATTGCCGGGCACATCTGGAGAACGTGTTGCCTGGAGGCAACCTCGGGGACCACGCCCCCGTACCGGGCGTGAAGCTCCACCTGGGAAGAGATCACGTTTGACAGCAGCTTGACGCCGTCTTCCACCACGGAGGCGGCCGTCTCGTCGCAGGAGGTCTCGATGCCCAGAATCCTGGTCGGCATTACCAGCAGATGATATGGGGGCGCTAAGCCTCCGTCAACACAGCCCGCTCTCGTTGGGGCGCATGAGGGGCGAGGACCGGCGTGTTGTATAATGCGGTTGGGTTGCGTGGGGCCTGAACTCAGCCGTCCGCCGGGCTCCCACCCCGACTTCCTTCCTGCCGGTGGTGCGTAATGACCAGCGAACTTTCCCAGACTCCTGCCATGCTGCCCCTGGAACAGGCGCCCCGCCTGATGATCATCGATGGGCATGCCCTGGTGCACCGCTCCTGGAACGCCATTCGCATGCGTCAGCAGCTCTCGGTGAGCTCCACCGGCGAAGACGTCACCGCTGTTTTCGGCTTCAACAACACATTCCTTCGGGCCATAGGGGACTGGAACCCGACTCATATTGCCATGGCCTACGACATGCCCGGCCCAACCTTCCGCCACGAGCGGTTCAAAGAGTACAAGGCCCAGCGCCCGGATTTGGCGCCCGAACTGATTCCCCAGTTCGACCGTGTGAAGCAGCTCATGGGCGCCTTCAACGTGCCCGTTTACGAGGTGGAGGGATACGAGGCGGATGATGTGATCGGCACCCTGTGCCGCCATGCCGAGGAGCAGGGGGTTGAAACCATCATCCTGACGGGGGACACGGACACCTTCCAGCTGGTTTCGCCCTGGGTGAGGGTGGCCCTGTACCACAGCGTCCAGGACCGGAAGGTGTACGACGTGGCGGAGGTGAAGGCGCGCTACGGAGGCCTTGGCCCCGAATTGCAGCCCGACATCAAGGCGCTGAAAGGAGATACGTCTGACAACATACCCGGCGTTCCCGGCGTGGGGGACAAGACTGCGGTCAAGCTGGTGGCCCAGTTCGGGACGCTGGAAGACCTTTACAGCAACATAGATTCGGTGGAGCCGGTGAAGCTGCGGGATAACCTGCGGGCCAACCAGGAGCGGGCCATGGAGGGCAAGTTCCTGACCACCATCGCAAGGGATGCGCCGGTGACCCTGGACATGGAGCAATGCCGTTTCTGGAACTATGACCGCCGAAACATAGTGGAGCTGTTCCGGGAGCTGGAGTTCCGAGGCGTGGACCGCATCCCCGACCCGTCGGCGTCCGCGTCGCCGTCCAGCGTCGGACCCGATGCTCCTGCAACGGCTATTTCGGCGGGGCCTGTGGCAGGGCAGCCGTCGGAGGTGGATTACCAGGTGGTAGATTCCATGGAGAAGCTGGAGCAGATGGTTGCTGAGCTGGCTGCCGGCCCCTACTACGCCTTCGACACCGAGACCACCAGCCTGGACCCGATGCAGGCGGGCTTGGTAGGCCTCAGCTTCTCCAGCGCGCCGGGCAAGGCTTGGTACGTGCCCGTGGGACACCGGGAGGGCGACCAGCTCCCCCTGGAAGAGGTCATGGCCCGCCTGAGGCCCTTCATGCAGGGAGATGGCGTGGGTCAGACAGCCCACAACGCCAACTACGACCTGACAGTCCTGCAGAACTACGATGTCGTGCCGGGCAATGTGGACTTCGACACGATGATTGCGGCCCATCTGCTGGGCAAGAAGGCCATCGGGCTGAAGAACCTTGCCCTTGATATCTTGGGCGTGGAGATGACCCAAATATCCGAGCTGCTGGGAACGGGCAAGAAGCAGCTCTCCATGGATGCGGTGCCCGTCGAGAAGGCCGCGCCCTACGCCTGCGCCGACGCGGACATGACCGGACGCCTGCGTGGCGTGTTCGAGGAGCAGATAAACAGCGCGGGCTTCGCGGACTTGATGCAAAACGTAGAGATGCCCTTGGTGCCCGTGCTGGTGGAGATGCAGCGAAACGGCATCCTGGCGGAACGGGAGTCCCTGGACGCCATGTCCCTGAGCCTTGACCTCCAGCTTAAGGAGCTCGAGGTCAAGGCATACGAATCGGTGGGGCACAATTTCAATCTAAACTCGCCCCAGCAGCTTAGCGACCTTCTCTTCCAGGAGCTGGGGCTGCCCAAGAGCAAGCGCACCAAGACGGGCGCCTACTCTACGGATGCCAACTCCCTTGAGTTTCTGAAGGGGATGCACCCGGTTGTGGACGGCATCCTGGAGTACCGCCAGGTCTCCAAGCTCAAGTCCACCTATGTCGATTCCCTGCCCCTGCTGATAAATCCCCGCACCAACAGGCTGCACACCAGCTACAACCAGACAGGCTCCGCAACGGGACGAATCTCCAGCAACGACCCCAACCTGCAGAACATCCCCATCCGCACCGAGCTGGGCCGGGAGGTGCGCAAGGCTTTCGTGGCCGAGCAGGCCCCGGACTGGACCCTGCTGTCCGCCGACTACTCCCAGATCGAGCTGCGGGTGCTGGCCCACCTGTCCCAGGACCCCTACCTGCTGGAAGCCTTCCACCGGGGCGAGGACATCCACTCGGCAACGGCGTCCCTGATGTACGAGGTCGGCGTGGACGATGTGACGGCCGATATGCGCCGGATCGCCAAGGTGCTCAACTTCGGCGTCATCTACGGCCTGTCTCCCTACGGGATATCCCAGCAGACGGAGTTCGGGCCCGAGGAGGGCAAGAAGTTCATCGACAGCTACTTCGCCAGCTATCCCGGGATACGCAACTACATCGAGGAGACCAAGGCCCAGGCGAGGCACGACGGGTACGTTTCGACGGTGCTGGGACGCCGGCGGTACATCCCCGACATCGGCGCTTCCAACATGCATGTACGCCAGGCGGCCGAGCGGGTGGCGGTGAACATGCCCATCCAGGGCACGGCGGCGGACATCATGAAACTGGCGATGATCCGGGTGCACGACCGTATGCACAGCGAGGGGATGCGTTCCCTGATGCTCCTCCAGGTGCACGATGAGCTGCTGTTCGAGACGCCCAAGGAGGAGCTGGAAACGCTGACGGAGGTGGTGCGGGAAGAGATGCCCCTGGCCTTGGAGCTGTCGGTGCCCCTGAAGGTGGATGTGAAGATGGGCTATAGCTGGGGAGACCTGGAGTAAGTCATGGACCTGGGCATAAAGGAGAGAGTGGCGATAGTCACCGGAGGCAGCCGCGGCCTGGGTCGGATATCGGCGCTGGCCCTGGCCCGCGAGGGGGCCAAGGTGGCTATCTGCGGACGAACGAAGAGCACCCTCGACGCCGCAGTTGATGAGCTAAAGGCCCAGGGCGTGAAAGCCATAAGGATTGTAGCGGACGTCGTCGAGCCCGAGGCTGCCGAGGCGGTATTCCGTGGGACCGAGGAAGCCTTGGGCCCGGTCGATATCCTGGTCAACAACGTGGGAGGACGCCGGGGCACAACCCTATCGGACACTTCCGAAGAGCAGTTCCGCAGCGGCATGGACCTGAACCTGTTTGGCGGTCTTCGGCTAATGCATCTGGCCATACCGGGGATGCGGGAGCGCCGCTGGGGGCGTATCATCAACATCGCATCCATCTGGGGCCGGGAGCATGGAGGCTCGGTGGACTACATGGCGGGCAAGGCGGCCCTGATCGCCATGAGCAAGTACGCGGGCTTGGAGTACGTTAAGGACAACGTTCTGGTGAACTGCGTTGCGCCGGGGTCCATCATCTTCCCGGGTGGAAGCTGGGACCGCTACACTCAGAATAACCCCACCGAGGTGGTCAACGAGTTCATCAAGTGGAACCTGCCGGCGGGACGGTTCGGATGGCCCGAGCCCGTGGGCGACTTGGTGGCTTTCCTTGCGTCAGAGCGGGCCAGCTTGATAACCGGGGCCTGCATCAACATCGACGGAGGCCAGAGCAAGTCCTTATTCTAGGGGCAGGTCTCTCGGCTACAGGTTGTAGAACCGGACCGGGTTGTCCCACAGGATCTTGGACTTGAACTCGTCGGTTACGTCGTCCGAATCTATGAGGCCCTTCAGCGTGTCGGGGAAGTACTCGATCACGTCGGGGTGCGGGTAGTCCGAGGCCCACATCAGGTTCTCTTCTCCCACGAGCCTCTGCAGCATAGGAATGGTCTCTTCGCCCGCCTCGCAGGATATGTAGCACTGGCCCCGCCGGAAGTACTCCGACGGCTTCTCTTTGCCCTGGTACCCCTGTCCGAAGTAGTCGTGGTCAACCTGCTTGTCCAGGCGGTCCAGCCAGTAGGGGAGCCACCCGCAGCCCGACTCCAGGAAGGCGGCGTGCAGCTTGGGGAAGCGGTCGAACACGCCTTCCGAGGTCATGGATGCCATCGCGCCCATCTGCTCCATGGGATGGCAGGTGGCGTGGCGGGTGAAGGAGTTGTCCACTCGCCCCCTGGCGTAGTAGGGCAGCTTCTCCTGCTGGCCCTCGTGGAAGCACACGGCCACGCCCGTCTCTTCGCAGATGGCGAACAAGGGGTCATAGTAGGGGTCGGACACCCGGCGGCCTCGCAGGGGGTTGGGGCGCCAGAATATGCCCCTCATACCCAGCTCGGTAGCGGCCCGGCGAAGCTCCTGCTCTGCGAGCTCTATGTCCTGCAAGGGAAGCAGGCACACGCCCTTCATGCGGTCAGGGTCGATGGAGCAGTAGTCGTACAGCCAGTTGTTGTATGCCCGGCACATTCCGGCCGCCAGCTCAGGGTCCAAGGTGTCATCGAAGGTAGCGTACAGGCCGATGCTGGTGAACAGGAATGCTACATCGACCCCTTCGACATCCATGTCGTGCAGGTAGGAAACGTTGTCGAACTTACGTGAGATGGCGTACTTGAACTTGCCCCGCCAGAAGGGGTTGTTCAGCATGCCCAGGGGGTTGACCTCCATGGGGCCGCCCCCAACCTTGCCCGAGCCCAAGCGCTGTCCCCCCATGAGGGTGCCGAAGGAGAACCAGCCTTCGGACTTGATGCCGTAGTGCTTGTAGGGCGCCTCCAGGTAGTCGTCCCACAGGGTCGCCGGCTCCATCACATGCCTGTCGCAGTCCATAACCTTGATGTTTCCTCGCATGATGACCTCCCTGGAGTTGGTAAAATGACCATGCAGGCAGCCCAATTCGAGGCCTGCTCATATAACGGAATAGTAGCTATCCGGGCAACTTCCTGTCAAGCTGAAATAGCCTGACTATTGCCCCTCGTTCATTGACCCATAAAGAACCCCAACCCTATACTACTGGAGTGCCAATCATGCAAACCCATAAGTCAGACTGTACCAACCATGACCAGTCAACCATCACAGTACAACCACTTTAGGGATGCGCTCCGAGAGCGCAGGGACATCACCGATAGCTATCTAGAATTGGGAGGCATTCCCGAACTCGTCGGTCTATCAGCTCAAGCCGACGACCAAATCATCACCCGTATGCGTGGTCTCCTCGACCAACAGCCTGAGGGGATCTTCAACCTTGCCGAATTTGCTCAACCGGCGTTGCCTCAAGCAAGGCACATCTATGTGGATAATCTTGTGGCAGCCGTGGATGGGACCAACGCGATTTCACCGCTAAGGTTTGTATCAGACACGCTCTATGCTACTGGTGTGGTTCGGGTTACCCCCGCTTCGGTGCATGAACCTAGAGCTAGTGTCACGCGGACTCGCGCAACCTCATATAACCCAGCCAACAACCCTGACAGGCCCTGGAACGAGATCATCCAGGAATGGGCTGAGTACCTCCGCAGTGCCCGCGACAGTGAAATGTCATGGGTCAACACTTTTCGCGAATACGAAGAGCGTCAGATGGCTAGGGACTGGCTCGATATGGACAGCAACCACATTGTCCTCATAGACGGCCCCATATTGACTCAAAACTTGCTCTCACAGGATGCTGCTCACGGTCTTTTGCAAGCGATAGCTTCCAGCAGTCGGGCCATTGGTTTCATCAAGGAACTGTCTGCCAATCCGCTGCTTGTGGCAATCGGCACAGCTCTTCAACCTGGAGAAGCATTCATACTCCAGCATTGGACGAATCTCCTCCAGGAGCGATTCAGGCATGACCAAGCGGCTATAGCTGAGTGGATTGCAGCCAACGCCAGCGACATCGTTCGTGTGATATACAAGACCCAACGGAAAGCCTATGCCATTGAGTGTAATGCCCCGCTTATATCCCTTGCTTTAGCCATCCTTGAACAGGACCCAGGTGGGCCTGCCGACCATAATATACCCATGCTTCTACAGATCGCAGACGCTCACGTGCAATCGCAGTTTAACGGGCAAGCCGCCCGCGATGAAGCTCTAGCCAGGTTCTCAATCAATGACCCTGACCGCTTCACCGCACTCATCAGTGAACGGAGTCTACGATGATCCAACTCATTCAGATAGCGGATGAGCAAGGAACCTCTACCGACATTGTTAGGCTAGTTGGTTTGGACAGCCAGCCTCTGATACCGCTGTTCACATACTTGATATCGGAGAAGGACGGCGAACGGTTTCTGCTGCAGACGTCGACCCCCAATCGTAACCTTAGTCGGTTCTCCCCAAGTCCCTTTGACGTCATATCACTAACCCAAATGCTAGTGCTCCTAGAGGATAGGGGATATAGCCCCGAGTCCTTGATATCTCAAATCCGGTTTTATGAGGCAAATGTCATAGCCCAGATCGACGCAGACGATAGTCCACAAACTCCGGTAGTCAGACCTTCTACTGGAGCTATCGCTATCCGCGCCAATGCTGAGCAAGTAACTAGATATCTCCAGTTGCCCAATGCTACCGACGACAACTTCAGGATCGGGGAAATAGCATATGGTGGGGATGTTGACCTCCCGGTAGCCTTAAATGAAAGGATCCTACAGCATCACATTCTGGTCGCGGGCTCCACAGGATCTGGAAAATCCAATCTTCTATCCAACATAGCGCATGTGGCGGACAATATGGGCCAGTGCATCATCCTCTTCGACCACAAGCCAGACCACCAACACCACCATATGCCCAACCCACACCCTGAAGCTCGAAACCCGAGAGCCTTTTCTCAGGTGAACTATTGGACATTTAACCCACAGGACCCCAACTGGAATGCGCGCCTAGTAAGAACACGAGCTCGAGATTTACAGGCGGAACTTCTGGCGGCCACTGTATTTCACAGAGCCGGTGAGGAACTACAGGCAGAAAACTTCTCTGCCATCATTGATGCCTATTCCCAAGATCATGAAGAATGGACCATCCAAGAGCTACGAAATTTCGTGCAACAAAGCGGCAATCATCAAATCAATAGCATGTTGGGCGATAACTTCCAAGTCGATCAAAGAACGATGGGAGCTATTAGGCGAAAACTTCGGTTCGGGCACAGCCGTATACCTTCCTTCATCGATCCCACCCCGCCAACCGATCTCTTTGGCACCCCCCAGCGCGAGGTCGCCGACGTAGACCAAATCTTCCAACCAGGGTTAAACGTCATCCGGATGGAGGAAAGGGACAAACGGGGCTATGCCCTGTTTTTGTCGCATCTATTGGAACAGGCAACAACCTTTCGCTCCCAGCCAGCTGGCCAAAATGGGAGCCCGCCTGACATTCTAGTTATCATAGATGAAGCTGCGGAGATTTTCACAGACGAATCGCCTTATCTAAGTCGCATAGCCACAGGCGAATTGAACTCCCGTATTCGTGTAGGCAGATCGCTACACATTAGCTACGTGATTGCTGTCCAAGATGCCGGTGCCGTGCCTGCGACTACCCGCCAAAACCTCAATACGACCATTGTTGGTAGGCATCGTCACTTGAACGTTCTACGTGAAGCCATGCCTACAGCAGCTAGGGATATGCTCAACAACGCGGATAAGCTCGCGCCTGGTGAAATGCTTGTCGACTTCTTTGGCATAGCATCCATACTTCATGTGCGGGCAGATCGGTCGAGGTCGCAGCTCACAGTGATTGAATAGCTATTATGGTTTCAAACTGGCGGGCCTATATCTCCAACAAGCGCACGGATGCCGGACGTGCAATCGTAGAGCAGGGTTGGCGCATCAGCGAAGCTAGGCAGAATCTCACCGAGATTAAGTTTCTAGAGATTCTTCGCGAAGTGGGCATCACTCCAAGAGACGCCCGAGTGCTCGAACATATTGGCCGGCGCGTTTCTCCGCTCCTAGAAGTCAGCCCAGCGGTCAAATTGCCCTATCGCATCCGCACGCTGGAAGCCTTAGCAGATCTTTCAACTGAATCTCTTTTGAAGGCCGCTGCTGACCGAATGATCCATCCAGCCATGACTGACACGCAAACCAAGATATTGCGAAACGCCCAGCCCAATCCTATCTCGCCGGTCATCAAGTCCACCGATAACTGGAACTTTAGCAAAGTGCAATGGACCCGCATAGACGATGATGAAGGCTTCGGCTACATTCCAGGTGAAATATATGCGAATTGCCTTTGGTATTACGCCCGCGAGGGAGATACTGTTTTCGATCCAATGGCCGGCTCAGGCATGCTGCTTAGGGTTTGGGATGACCGCCTTTCATGGTTCAAAGACGACCCGTTCAATATCGAAGTCCTCATGTCGGACTTGATTCCTAGAGGACCTTATCAACAGCAGATAATCCAATGCGACTTGCTCGAAGAAAAGCCCGCTAAACAATCCGATTACATCATCATTGACCCACCATATTGTGGTCTTGTCGATGGTCAATACTCTGATTTGACCAACGACTTAGCCAACATGACACCGGAAGCTTGGATCAGCGCCATGCAACAAATCGCCAAGGAACTCCGCATTAGTCAGGCTCAAGGAGGGCGTTGTACTATCATTGTGCCCAATTCACGCACCATTACTACCGGAGAGAGGATTCTATTTCCAGAGATCATTCGTCGAACGTTTCAGGACAGCGGATATCAGCTTTATGATGTTGCATACGCCTCCCGGCGCACACAGCAACGACAGGGTCGACGTATGGGCATCCTAAACAATACGGCCCGGCGAACGAGGGTGCCTATGGCGGACATTTCAGAGGTTCTCACTTTTGTCACTATCTGACGCCTCGATAGTCGCTGCAATCGAGAGTTTGGGGTACAAGCCAACCGGCGAGGAACCGGAAGAGAACGAAGAGCAGGAAGCCGAACCAAGTAGGTAGACCTACGAGAAGGGAATGTCCAAGCGCTTCACAGGCCAGCAGGAGAGGGCCAAGACATGGCCAAGAAAACCAAAGAAGAACTAAAGGCTGACATACAACGCATATTCCCAGAGCCGTACGAAGAGGATCCAGCCTCTACTCCTGAGCAAGTATTGTGGTACGTCCAGATGCTAAGGGGCGTGTACGAACACCCAGACCACAGGATCAAGGAGATTCTCAAGGATTGGGCAATACATTCGTGGCATCTAATGCACGACTGCTTGCAAGCTGACTGGCGTCACGAATGGCCATACAGTCTGTGCCATTACCTCGCAACCATAGGCAAGCACTACGAGGAACCAACGCAGTATCCCAGCGGTAACTTGTCTCTTGCGTTTAGGAGGCACAAAGGGTTCAGCAGCGCATTCTCGAATGAGTTTGCGCGTTCAGACTTCGTAATAACCGACAACGACTCAGGCATTGAGATCGCCTCGGTAGAGCTCATGCGAGTAGTCGGGGACAGGCTTGAGGCAGAGGTTTCTAGTTCGGCTCACCAGGCTAGTGACCACACGGACGCATCCGATTCGCGGGCATGCAGTTAGTCAGAGCAAGTTAAGCATATAATCCCCAAACTGCCCTCTCACGTTCCCTCAAAGTTAGCAGATCGATATCTAGATGTGCTGGCATCCGGAAGTAGATAGCTGCGCATTTCTGCCCGTTTGCAAGGCTTCGAGGCTGGACAACATAGGTTGACTACGACTTGGGGCGATACTACCATACGTGGGCTGAGAGGCGTGGGTCGAAGGTAGGGTGTAAGCATCTAGGAGGCGCTATGAAAGGCCAGTTTCATGTCATCGATGCCAACCGTCACGTGATGGAACCGTCCGATTTGTGGGACACATGGCTGGAACAGGGATACAAAGGACAGGTGACGGTGGGAGACGATCGCACCTCCATCGTCGTCAAGGGCAGGGCTGTGTCCGACTCCCGGCCCAGCTACCTTGACGTGCCGTCCTACAGGCGGGTCTTCCAGGATGCCCTGGCCGCGGGTTTCGATGCGTCGTCCCACCTCCAAGACATGGACCAGGAGGGCGTGGATGTAGGTGTGCTCCTGCCCACCAGGGGCATGTACGTGATCTGGGCGGACCATATCGACACCGACCTTTCGGCCGCCCTGTGCAGGGCCTACAACAACTGGCTTCACAGCTACTGCTCCGCGGATCCCAGGCGCCTTAAGGGCGTAGCCCTCATACCCATCCAGGGGACCGAGGAAGCCAAGACAGAGCTACGACGCGCCGTACAGGAGCTGGGATTCGTCGGGGCATACATGAGACCCAACCCTCTGCTGAAGCGCAAGCTACATGATCCCGCATACGACGCGCTATATGCCGAGGCGGAGAGCCTGGGTGTCCCCATACTGCTCCACGAAGGATGGGGGAGCGTGCTTCACCAGCTTGGGGAAGACCGCCAGGACACCATCTTCGGGTTGGAGGGAGTCCTTGACCCCTTCGAGATGATGCTGGCCCTGATGTCTTTCATGGGTCACAATGTTTTGGAGCGGTTCCCAGAGTTGAAGGTGGGCTACCTGGGATCGGGAGCCGGTTGGATCCCCTACTGGCTGGACCGGGTGGATGAGCATTGGGGCGGACCCTTCG
This sequence comes from Dehalococcoidia bacterium, assembly GCA_963663025.1. Lineage (GTDB taxonomy): Bacteria > Chloroflexota > Dehalococcoidia > Lucifugimonadales > JAGWBF01 > JAGWBF01. The sequence goes on from OY760073.1 coordinate 150,982, forward strand.
GGAACGAGGCTTCCAGCACCGAAGCGCCGAGCATACTCTTTAAGCGCCAGGGGTTTGCCTGCGTGGAGCCAGGAGAACGGACCACGCCCGAAGTAGTGGACGAGGTAGGCAATCACTGCCTGGTATGGGGCAGCCAGTACCCCCATCCGGAGCTGACGGACTTCCCCAATGAGCTGGACGCTTTTGTAGCCGATCCCTTGCTCAGCGATGAGTCCAAGACCCGGATCCTGTGGGATAACGCGGCTTCCCTGTTCCGTATCTCATAGGTCCGGTCTTTCGTACACCACCTTGCCGTCCAGGATGGTGACGTCCGTGCGCACCTCCCGGAGATGCTCCGGGGAGATAGCCAGTATGTCCTCGGACAGCACCGTGATGTCTGCCAGCTTTCCCACTTCCAGCGAGCCCTTGATATCCTCCTCGAAGGTTGTGAAGGCCCCGTTGTAGGTGTGAATCCGCACAGCGTCCTTCACGCTAATGGCCTGGTCGGGTGCCAGCGCAACGCCGTCCGACAGGGGTTCCAGCATCCGCGTGACCAGGAAGTGGATGCTGACCATGGGGTTCATGTTGCTGACCGGCCAGTCGGAGCCGCCCGATACTACGATTCCATGGTCCAGGGCTGTTTTGATGGGGAAGGCGTAGCTGCACCGCTCCCCCCAAGGCTCCAGCGTGCCCCACCGGCCCACACCTGCGATCACCGATGCCTGGGTGTTCCAGACGATTCCCAGTCCGGCTATGCGTTCCGGCAGAGCTTCGTTCCACAGGTAAGCATGTTCCAGTCGGTGCCTCAAGCGGCGTTCGGGAAGCTCTCCCTGGGCCTTCTCGATGGCATCCACCGCCCGGGTCACACCCTCATCTCCGTGGCAGACCGCCGAGATCTGCCAGTTTCCTTTGTGGGCTGCTGAGCAGAAAGAGGCGGCCACCTCGGGGGTAACCCGGTAGCTGCCCCGGTAGCTGCCGGCGGGGTCGTTGGAGTAGGGCTGGAAGAGCGCTGCCGTCTGGCCGAAGACCCCGCCATCCACGCCGTAAGTGAGGGAGCCCAGCCGGATCCACTCATCCCCGAATCCTGTGCAAAGCCCGGCCTGGAGCATCCTGGTGCCTGCACCCTCCATGTTCCAGTCGGAACCTTCCAGGGGATAGGGGCCCAGGTTCACACGCAGGGTCAGGGCGCCGGCATCCCGCAGCCTCTTCCAAGCCTGGGTCTCCTGCGCGGAGCGTATGGCCGCCTCGCATGCGCTGGTGATGCCGTTGGCAGCCATCCTGCCGCACATCCAGAGGTAGTCCTCCACGATGCTCTCGTCGGTCTGCTTGGGCAGATTGGGCCTCACAAAGACGGCGCGGGTGTTGTCGAACATGGGCCCCAGGGGCGCGCCTTGGTCATCCCGGTGCATCGGCCCGCCGGGAGGGTCGGGGGTGTCATCGTTTACGCCGATGGTCCTAAGGCCCATGGTGTTGAAGGTCCACCCCATGCCTTCCCTGTGCACGATTCCCACAGGATTGTTGGGGGATGCCGGGTCCAGGTCATGCCTCGTTGGGTGGCGCCCTTCCGCCAGGCGCTCGGGATGGTATCCGTGGGCCCATATCCACTGGCCCGGCTCCATGCTCCCGGCCCGCTCAGCAACCATGTTCCGAATATCCGCCACAGAGTTCACCGAGTCGGGGCTGAGGTCCAGCCATGTCCGGCGATAGGAGTTGGTCATGTGTATGTGGTTTTCGATAAAGCCGGGGACTGCCGAACGTCCTTGAAGGTCGATGACCCTGGTCGCAGGGCCTATCCAGGGTTCCACATCCTGTCTGCCTCCCACCGCAACAATCTTATTGTCCCTGACAGCAACGCATTCCGCCACATCATCGGCAGAGTTTACAGTCAGGATGGTCCCTCCCGAGAGCACAAGGTCCGCAGAACCGTGGGTAGTCATGGCTGCACCTCCAAGGGTCTTGGGATCCAGTTGAGGATGTTTCATTTTACATAGCCTCAATGGGTTGGCAACGCAAAATGTCCAAGAAAACCGGGTGCGGAAACCCGCAAGAATTTGCCTTGACACCAACCCCGCCCTCCAATAACTTATCCCTCGTCCGTTATGTTTACCCATCTCCATGTTCACACCGAATACAGCTTGCTGGATGGAGTATCCCGCATCCCCAAACTGGTTGCCCGCGCCAAAGAGCTGGGCATGGAATCCCTCGCCATCACAGACCATGGTTCCCTTTATGGCGTGGTGGAGTTCTACACCCAGTGCGTTGCGGCGGGCATCAAGCCCATAATCGGATGCGAGGTTTACGTTGCCCACAACAGCCGCCACGAAAAAGGCCCGTCGGAGCGAAGCCCCTATCACCTGACGGTGCTGGCGAAGGACAACGTGGGCTACCAGAACCTGATGCGCCTGGTCACGCATGCCCACCTGGAGGGCCAGTACTACCGGCCGCGGATCGACCGGGAGCTGCTGGAGCAGTACCACGAAGGGTTGATAATCCTCTCGGGCTGTCCAACCGCCGAGGTGCCCAGGGCCATCAGCGAGGGACGGCTGGATGATGCCCGGGAGGCCGCCCTGTGGTACAGCAATCTGTTGGGAGAAGGATGCTACTACCTGGAGCTGCAGGAGCACGCCTACGTCGATGAGCTGCCCGTCATCAACGAGGCCCTCGTGAAGTTTGCAGAAGAGCTTGGCCTGCCCCTTGTGGCCACCAACGACTGCCACTACGTCGACCGGGAGGATGCGAGCATCCAGGACGTCCTGATCTGCATCCACACCAACACCACCATCCACGACGAAAAACGCCTGAAGATGGAGGATGACTCCTATTACCTGAAGAGCACCGAGGAGATGGAGGCCATCTTCGAAAGGCACCCCGAAGCCCTGGCGAACACCCAGCGTATCGCCGATATGTGCCATGTGACCCTGGATACCAGCGAGCTTCATCTTCCCAACTTCCCTGTGCCCGAAGGCATGACCCCTGAGGAGTACCTGGGCCAGCTTTGCTGGGAAGGCTTTCGCAGGCTTTACCCAGAGCCATCCGAAGAAGCGGTGGTGCGACTCTCTTATGAGCTGGATGTGATCCGTCAGACCCAGTTCGCCAACTACTTCCTGGTTGTGTGGGACATCACCTCCTTTGCCCACCGCAACAACATCCTCTTCGGGGTGCGGGGAAGCGCCGCCGCGAGCCTTGCCCTCTATTGCCTGGGCGTTACCGAGGTGGACCCTCTGTCGTACCGGCTGGTCTTCGAGCGTTTCCTGAACGTGGAGCGCAAGGAGATGCCCGACATAGACATGGACTTTCAGGATGACCGACGGGATGAGGTCCTGGCCTACGTCACCCAGCGTTATGGACGAGACCGGGTTGCCCAGATAATCACCTTCGGTACCCTGGGAGCCAAGGCGTCCTTGCGGGATGTTGGCAGGGCCCTTGGGATGGGGTATTCCGACGTGGACCGGGTTGCCCGGCTGGTGCCCTTCAAGAGCCGAACCCTGGATGATGCTCTTGAGATGAGCATGGAGATGAAGGACATCTACAACAACGATTCAAGCGTGAAGAACCTGGTCGATACAGCCAAGAGGCTGGAAGGCACCGTGCATCACGTGAGCACTCACGCCGCCGGGGTAGTGATCTCCAGTGACCCCCTGACCGAGTACATCCCACTACAGAAGCCTGTTCGAGGCGATGAGTCCAGCGGGATTCTCATGACCCAATACGCGATGGACCCCGTTGCCAAGCTGGGCCTGCTAAAGATGGACTTCCTTGGTCTAACCAGCCTCACGATCCTGGACCGGGCGGTCAAAGTAGTGGCCGAAACCCAGGGGGCAGAAATAGACCTTCACCAGCTTCCCCTGGACGACAAGAAGACCTTCGACCTGCTGTCCTCGGGCAAGACGACCGATGTTTTCCAACTGGAGAGCGCCGGTATGCAGCGCCACATACAGGGGCTGAAACCCTCGTCCCTGGGTGACATAGCGGCCATGATCGCCCTATACCGCCCCGGCCCCATGGAACACATCGAGACCTTCATCGAAGCCAAGCACGGGCGCGCGCCCATCAAATACCCCCATCCCAGCATGGAGGACCTGCTTCAAGAGACCCATGGCGTTATCGTTTACCAGGACCAGGTGCTGCTGATACTCCAGGCCTTCGCCGGCTACTCCCTGGGTGGCGCTGACATCGTCAGAAAAGCTATGGGCAAGAAGATCCCCGAGCTGATGGCCCAGGAGGCGGAAAGCTTCACTTCGGGAGCCATAGGCATGGGCTTTTCCGAGGGATTGGCCAAGGAAGTGTTCAGCCTCATCGAACCCTTTGCGGGCTACGCCTTCAACAAGGCCCATAGCGTCAGCTACGCCCTGATATCCTACTGGACAGCCTATTTCAAGGCCAATTATCCCCACGAGTACATGGCATCAGTGCTGAACGCCCGTATGGACAATCCAGAGAGGACCGCAGGCGCCATCAGCGAATGCTTCCGCATGGGCATTCCGGTGATGCTGCCCGACATCAACGAGAGCGATGTGCTTTTCACCATCGCTGAGACCCCCGAGGGATCGAAGGCTCTCCGCTTCGGGCTGTCCGCAGTCAAGAACGTCGGCGATGGTGCAGTGCGGCCCATCATAGAGGAGAGGGTGGAAGGCGGCCCTTACCAAAACCTGGATGACTTTTGCAGCAGGGCAGACCTGAGGGGTATGAACCGCCGTACCATGGAGAGCCTGATCAAGGTAGGCGCGCTGGACCGCTTTGGATACCGGCCTGCCTTGCTGAAGGCGGTGGAACAGATACTGGCTTTCTCTCAAAGGGAGGCCAACCGTCGCCAGTCTGGCCAGTCCAGCATGTTCGACATGGATGTGGGCGACATCGGCCCTGGGCCCGGCATATCCCTCAACGGAGAAGAAGCCTCCGCCTCCGAAAAGGTGTCGTGGGAAAAGGAGCTGCTCGGGGTGCCATTGTCTGAAAACTCCCTTTCGGCAGTGGCCCTCGTGAGCCAGGGAAGGGCGATGACTTCCCGGGACCAGCTGGACAGCGAAATGGAAAACCAGAGGGTGACCGTCATAGGCCAGGTGTCTTCGGCTTCTCAGCGGTACACCAAGGACCAGAAGCCATACATGGTGACCACCCTGGAGATGCTGTACGGTAGCATCGATGTGCTCACCTGGCCCGACGTACTGGAACGCACACAGGGCATCTGGCAGGAAGGAAACCTGCTGGAGGTCACAGGTCGAATCAAGGCCCGGGGAGATGAACTTTCAGTGTATTGTGAGCAAGCCAAAATGTACGATGGCAGTAATGAGGGGGCCAACGGGAAAGCTGTTGGAAATGGCAACGGGAAGGGCCATATGGTCCCCAGCGACCAGATGACGGTTTCGGAGAACGGAGCGACGCATTATGCTCCCGGACCGGGTGGGCAAGGGGAAGTGTCCCTGCCGGAGAAGCCCCGGATTGTCCTGGTGAAGATGGTCGAATCCGACGATTCCGAAGAGGATGCACACCTCCTTCGGGAAGCCATGGGAGTGCTGCTGGAGTACCCCGGGGAAGATAGAGTGCAAATTGACATAATATCCAAAGGCAAAAGGGTGCGCCTGGATCTTCCCAATGTGTCCACAGGGTACTGTGCTAATCTGGAAGAACGACTTGATGATCTGCTGGGGGCAGGCTCGGTCCAAGCCCACCTGTTCGAGCCGGACACCTCCGCCGTGCAGTAGGCGGAGTTGCCGGTACACCACCGGGAGCTTGGGATGCAGCGCCGAAGAATAGTCGTCGTTGAAGATGAAGACAACCTTCTGGAAGCCCTGAGGTACAACCTGGCCAAAGAAGGCTACGATGTGGCAACGGCCGACAATGGCAGGGATGGGCTGGCCCTAGCGACAGGCGTCGGCCCGGCCCTCGTCATCCTTGACATCATGCTACCCGAGATGGATGGCCTGGATGTATGCCGGAACATTCGCGGGGACAGCGACGTGCCTATTCTAATGCTCACCGCAAAGGGCGAAGAGGTGGATAAGGTTGTGGGCTTGGAGCTGGGCGCAGACGACTATGTGGTCAAGCCCTTCAGTATGCGGGAGCTCCTGGCAAGGGTAAGGGCCCTGTTAAGGAGACCCCGCTACGATGCCGATTCCCCCAGTGCCAAGGTGCTGATATCGGGAAACCTGGAGTTGGACCCCTCCAGCCATACGGTCAAGCTCGACAGCATCGACCTCGACCTGAAGCCGCGGGAATTCGATCTGCTCGCCCTGCTAATGGCCAGAAAAGGCAAGGTGTACACCCGACACGAGATACTCGACCGCCTGTGGGGACAGGACTACATCGGCGACACGCGGACTGTGGATGTTCATGTGCGCTGGCTGAGGGAGAAGGTTGAGCCCAACCCAGGGAACCCCGAACGGATCGTAACCATCCGCGGAGTCGGCTACCGATTTCAGGGATGAGGCTCCCCAGGTCCTTAAGGCGGCGCGTCCCCTTCGTATTTGCAGCGCTGGCCTTTGCATGCGTAGCTATAGCCGGCACCCTCACATATCTGTTGGCTTCGCCGTCCGGGGGAAATGGGGCCCCGTCGGTAGTCGTAATTGCCCTGTCCAGCCTGGGAGCAGCCCTCCTGGTCGGCACTTTGGCCTACCTGCTGGTCAAAGACACATACAACTCCATTTTGCAGGTAACCCACGGAGCCCGCCGCCTAGCCCAGGGTGACCTTGGGTATCGTGTCCCGGCTTCCCGGGACAGTGAGACCAAGGAGCTGGCCGAGACCCTGAACACCATGGCCGATGAACTGAGGGGCAACCTTCAGGACTTGGCTGCCGAGCGGAATAGGCTGTCGGCCATCCTGGAGAGCATGGCCGACGGTGTGGTCATGATCGATCCGGAGGGCAGGATAGTGCACCTGAACCAGGTTGCGGGGGACCTGCTGGGTGTAAGCCCTCGCAGTGTACTCGAAAGGCGCTTTATTGAGATTGCCCGCAACGTGGATGTGCATCAACTGGTTGCGAGATCAAGGGAGTCCGATGAAACGCAACACGAAGAGCTTCAGTTGTCCCAGGGACGATATATCAGCGCCATTGCCATACCGTTGAGGGCGAACTCCTCTCCGGCAGGTGTGGTGCTCACCTTGCACGACTTGACTCGGCTCCACAAAGTGGATGTGACCCGCCGGGAGTTCGTCAGCAACGTTTCCCACGAGTTCCGCAGCCCCCTGGCTTCCATCAAGGCTGCGGTGGAGACCCTGGAGGATGGCGCCCTCGACGAGCCGGGGGTGGCAAGGGACTTTGTCGGACGCATCCACAAGGACACCAACCGGCTCATAGGCCTGGCCGAAAGCCTCCTGGAGCTTTCCAAGTTGGAGAGCGGCCAGCCATCTGAGGATCTCCATGCCGTCACGCTTGCTCCCCTTCTGGAGGAAGTCCGTGACAGCTTTCACTCCCGTGCCCAGGCGAAGGGAATCCCGATCGTTGTCAAAGTCCATGACCAGCTTCCTGCTGTGATGGGCCACGAGGACTATCTGCGTCAGGTTCTGATTAACCTGCTGGACAACGCCGTGAAGTTCACGCCCGCCGATGGCGAGATCAGGGTGGTCACAGGTCTCCGCGACCCCTGGGTCGAGGTGCAGATCAGCAATACGGGTCCCGGCATCCCCAGGGAGCACCTACCCCACGTTTTCGAGCGGTTCTACAAGGTGGACAGGTCCCGGCACGACAGCGGCGTCGGCCTGGGGCTGGCCATCGTCAAGCACATTGTGCAGCTCCACGGGGGCGAGGTCGGTGTGGAGAGCGAAGAAGGGCAGGGAGCTACCTTCAGCTTCACCATCCCCCGCGCCGCCTAGCTCCCCTGCTGCAGGGGCCGTGCGGTCGGCCCCTGCGACGCAGCGTTAACACTGCCTTAACACAGTGTTCAACTTGGATTAAAGACCGGCGCTCAAACATGGAATACCCTCTAACCCGTACCTGGGAAAAAACAGAGGAGAAGGGATGTTCAACAGATCTGGAAGACTAAGGAAGGTAACCATCCTGGGGGTCATGGCAGCGTCACTACTGGCTCTGCACTTGGCAGCTTGCGGTGGGGGAGACGGTCCTACTGGGGAGCCCGACACCAAACTATCAGGTTCGATAGCGGTTGCCGGTTCGAGCACCGTCTTTCCCATCAGCGAAGCGATCGGTGAGGAGTTCAGCAAAGCCAACTCGGGAGTCAGGGTCAACGTAGCTTCGACGGGCACAGGCGCCGGATTTCGGGCCTTATGCGCCGGGGACACCCAGATTGCCGATGCCTCAAGGCCAGTGAAGCAGTCGGAGCTGGACACATGCGCTGAGCAGGATATAGAGCTGATCGAGGTACCGGTGGCCTTCGATGCTCTATCGGTAGTGGTGCACCCGGACAACGACTGGGCCAGTTGCCTCTCGGTTGAGGAGTTGGCGGGCATCTTCGGCCCCGAAGCCCAGGATAGCGTCACCAACTGGAACCAGGTCAGGCCTGACTTCCCCGACTCCAAGCTCCGCCTTTACGGTCCTTCTACAGCTTCCGGCACCTTTGACTACTTTACGGCGGCTGTCGTTGGCGAGGAAGGGGCTCACAGAGGAGACCTGGATCTGATCACCGAGGAAGACCCTCTGATTGCCCGGGGAGTTAACGGCTCCGAGGGTGGACTAGGGTACTTTGGGCTGGCCTACTATGACCAGTACCGGGAGCTTGTGAAGGGCGTTGACATACGCAATCCGGGCACCGGCGAGTGTGTCGAACCATCCACCGTCAACGTAGAGAACGGCTCTTACCAGCCCTTGGCGCGGCCAATCTTCATCTACGTGAGGGCCGATCTCCTGGACAGCCAGCCTGAGCTGGCGGCCTTCGTGCACTTTTTCCTGGACAATGCTGCGGCCATAGTTCCCGATGTGGGGTACGTGGCCCTGCCCGCCAGTGTTTACGACTGGGCCAGGGAGCGGATAAACAGCCGCTCGACCGGTTCCGTGTTTAACAAGGTGGAGCCCGGCGTATCTATCACCGATGCCCTGAGGGAGATACAATAGGCCGGTGGCCCAGCTGGAGCAGGCACAGCTAAGCAGGAGGCGCCTCCAACGGCAGGTCCGGGAGGCGCCCATCCTGTTTTTCCTCTTCGCATGTGCCGCGCTGTCCATCATTACGACCATCGGTATAGTGGTTATCCTGCTGTCCGAGGCGGTCCCCTTCTTCCAGAAGGTATCCATCTTCAGCTTCCTGTCGGGGACCGAGTGGACTCCCCTATTTTCCGTCAAGAGCTTTGGTGTCCTGCCCCTCCTCAATGCAACCGTCCTGATCGCTGCGATAGCATTGGCCATCGCCTTCCCCGTCGGCCTTCTCACCGCCACCTATCTCAGCGAGTACGCTCCCGGTCATGTCCGCAACGCTATCAAGCCCATCGTTGAAATCCTGGCCGGAATACCGACGGTGGTGTTCGGTTTCTTTGCCATCTCCTTCATCAGCCCAAACATCATTCAGCCGATTTTCAACACGGAGACGGACTTCAATGCCCTGACTGCGGCCATGGCCATGGGCGTGATGCTGATCCCCATGATCGTTTCCCTGAGCGATGATGCAATGCGGGCCGTTCCGGCCAACCTGCGGGAGGGAGCTTATGCCCTGGGTGCCAGCCGTTTCCAGGTAGCGGTGCGGGTGGTCCTACCCGCGGCCCTTTCCGGGGTGGTTGCGTCGGGGCTACTCGCCCTGGCGCGAGCGGTGGGGGAAACCATGATCGTGACCATAGCTGCCGGTGGAATTCCCAACCTGGCCTACAATCCCCTCGAAGCCATGCAGACCATGACGGCCTACATCATGCAAGTGGCGACTGGGGACACTCCCCGGGGCACTGTTGAGTATGAAAGCATCTTTGCTGTGGGCTTGCTGCTGTTCGTCTTTACCCTCACCATAAATCTCTTTGCCCAAGGCCTTCTCGCGAAGTTCAGGGAAGTGTACGAGTGAGGTATCCCGGCGCGTTCACCACCTTGGGCGAATCGGTACGCAGCAGCCGGCGCTTCCCCAGGGCGACGGGCGTTGTCTTCCTGGCCTTGGCTATGGCATCCACAGCCTTCGGCGTACTGGCCGTGGCGGTGCTCCTCTATGATGTTGCCTCGGAAGGCGTCCAAGTGCTGAGCTGGGACTTCCTTACCAGCCTCCCATCCCGCTTCCCTGAGGACGCCGGGATTAAGTCCGCATTGTTCGGCACCTTATGGGTGATGGGGTTCACCGCCTTCTTTGCGGTCCCGGTGGGGGTGGGGGCGGCAATCTACCTGGAGGAGTTCGGCCGCAGGAACCTGTTCACCAAGCTGATAGAGATCAATATCAGCAACCTGGCTGGCGTGCCATCTGTGGTATATGGCCTTCTTGGCTTGGCCCTGTTTGTATATTGGGCAAGGTTGGGTCCCATCATCCTCGCCGGCGCCCTCACCTTATCTTTGCTCATCCTTCCCATCATAATCGTGGCATCCCGGGAAGGATTACGGTCAGTCCCACCATCCATTCGGGAAGCGGCCATGGCCCTAGGCGCTTCACGGTGGCAGTCGGTGCGCTTCCAGGTGCTTCCGGCCGCTGTGCCGACCATACTTACGGGAGTAATCCTTGCCCTTGCGCGCGCCATAGGGGAAACTGCGCCCCTTATCGTCATTGGCGCTTTCACCTCTGTATTTTTCACGCCCACCAGCCCCACCGACACCTTTACAGTTATACCCATCCAGGTATATAGCTGGATCAGCAAGCCCCTGCCAGAGTTTCAGCAGAACGCCGCCGCCGGGATAATCGTACTGCTGGCTGTGCTGCTTTCCATGAGCAGTGTGGCCGTTATCCTCAGGCACATCTACTCCCGCAACCGGAACTGGTAAGCTTTGCCTGCGCTTATCAAGCCTCTAATTGCTGAGCTGATCGGGACCTTCGGATTGGTCTTTGCCGGCACCGGCGCCATCATAATAGATGAGCTGTCCGGCGGCGGGGTCGGGAACGTAGGCATAGGTCTCACCTTTGGCCTTGCCGTGGCCGCGATGGTCTACTCCACCGGCCACATATCGGGCGCCCACATCAACCCTGCCGTGACCCTTTCCCTGGCCTTGTGCCGACACTTCCCCTGGAAAACCGTGCCCCTTTACTGGGCCGCCCAGCTCATGGGAGCGGCCGCTGCCAGCGCCGTACTGCTGGCCCTGCTGGGCGACGTGGGCAGCATGGGTTCCACGCTGCCGGCGGGAAGCGTCTGGCAGTCCTTCGGCCTGGAGATAGTCCTGACCTTCTTCCTGATGTTCGTCATCATGGCGGTAGCTACGGACACCAGGGCTGTGGGACAGACAGCGGCCCTGGCCATTGGGGGGACGGTGGCGCTGGAGGCTATATTCGCTGGGCCGATATCGGGGGCTTCAATGAACCCGGCCCGCTCATTCGGGCCGGCGCTGACCAGCGGGATATGGGGAACCCACTGGGCTTACTGGGCGGGGCCCATCCTGGGCGCGTCCGCGGGCTCGGTGGTGTACACCTTTCTCAGGGGTCAGGAGCACTCGGTCTCCAACCACAAGTAGCAGCGAAAGCCCTGAGGGTCTGGGCGTAAGACCGGGGAGCGTTCCCTAGCCGGACTTGCGGGCGATGGCGTCCCGTTCCAGCTCCAACAGGTGGGCCTTGCGGTCCAGGCCGCTGCCGTAGCCGTGCAGGCTGCCGTCGCTGCCGATGACTCGGTGGCAGGGTATCACCAGGATCAGGCGGTTCTTGGCCATGGCCTGGCCTGCTGCGCGGGGCGCCCGGGGCTTGCCCGCCTGCACCGCTAGCCACTGATAGCTGCGGGTCTCGCCTGGGGGGATGCTCCGGCACGCCTCCCAAGCAGCCTTGGTAAACTCGGTTGCTCCATCCAAGTCCAGGGGCATGTCGTCCAGCGCCCGCTCATCGCCGGCAAGGTAGGCCTCGTAGCAGGTGCGGATATCCTCCAGGGCGGCCGGGTCTTCCTCAGCATCGACGCCTTCAGGTCCCAGCTCATCCAGTGCAGCCTGGGGCGTATCCTTGAGGGTGGCCCGTCGGAGGCCCTTAGGCGATGCCAGGGCTGCAATCCAGCCCAAGTTTGTGTTGAACACCGCGTACTTCAAGAAGCTCATTCTTCCGTCCTGACAAAAGGTTTCGATGTACCCAAGTGCCCTCAGGCACTATTCACGAGGCCTGATCCCAAGTCTTCCTCTGAGGTTTCCCGCTTTAGCCAATCTATGGCTGTTCCTTCATCCTCTTCGATGGCTATCTCCACAGCCCGCTTGGCCTTTTCCAGCAGTTGCTTGGACTGACGTCGCAACCTGAATGACTCGCCGACTAGTTCCCTGATTTGGTCCTGTGTTACCTCTGAGAGGAAAGGTATGACTATCTGTCTAAACTCATTCTTGCTTATTGAGGCGAGGATAGTGCCATTGGATCCCTTCTTTAGCTGTTGTTGGCCGACAACGCTTTTCAGCAGCACCAGCAATGTCTCGGAATTGATGACCGAAGAGTTGACAACATGGAACCCGGTGGAACAAAGGGCCTGATCGTAACCTGAACCGATCAGGGCAATGCTGGACAACGACCCCTCAATTGAGGACACAATGACGTCACCGGAGGACACCCTGCGTCTGGCTCGGCTGGGCAGTTCTTGCCCTTCGGCTATCATGCAGCCGCTGATTTCTCCATTGGAGGCGATGTTCGCCAGTTCTATGTATCTATACTCGGTCAGGTCCTGTGGGATGAAAGTTCGGTCCTTTAGATTCACTACTTGGCCAAGGAGTCGCCAGCCTCCAGGGTAGTTCTTAATGGCATCGACGACCTCATCATACTGTGGTTGAAAGTAGTCCGCATCAAACCGCTGGGCTAGCTTGAGTTCTGAGTAATTCTTGACGAATGTCAGGTTGTGCTTTGGCCGCCACTCGGGAATGCCCAACTCGGCGAGGATTTTGTTACTAGCCTGTTCGTAGACGTCATTGGATTTCTTTCGAACCAACAACACTTCTTTGAACGTGCCTTCTATTCTGGACTGAAACAATCTACTGAGTATAGGAACGACTAGTTTTTCAATCTGCCACAAGAAGATATGTTGCTGTACGCTCCCAATAGGCAACCTGGATGTCTGGGCCTTGCCGTACCTTGATTGGAGAAACACCGAGAGATAATAGGGGTTGCACCGTCCGTTTGTGACGATCTTCGCAACATCTTGGCTTGAATTCATCGGATAGGCCATTTCGACCGTTGTGACCGATGATTCACCAACAGTGCCAGACATGGTAAGCAAGGTGGTTTCGGGCTTGATTTCAGACTTCCATAGAATCTTATTTGCCTCTTTGTCAACGTAGAGCACAGTTGAGAAGTCAATAAGACCGTCCTTAATGTCAACGGCCCTAAGGAAAGGTGTACCATCGCTTCTATACTTGAATGCATTGTTCAGAGAATATGCCCCGAAACTTTTGATGGATTGAGCCAGATCCTTGAGGTAGTCCCACTTACCTCGCTTGAGAAGTCTTTCGGCTGCAATTGCTGATTTGCTGTAGTATCCTGCGTCAAGGCGACGGGACGAGGACTCCAATTCACTTAGTTGAACTATCGAGTATTGCATTGATCCTTACGACACCGTTTCACAGAATTGTGATCATAAGGGTAGCGAGCCCTCGTATCTTGTCAAAGTCCTGCTTGTTGTACGTCACGAGTTCTGTGCAGTGGGTCTCGGCGATGGCAGTGTGAATGCAATCGTTGATGTTCTCGAAGCCCACATTCGTTGCCAATTCATAGGCCCGGTGCAGCTCCACCGAGCCATAGGCAACTGGCTGCAACTTCATCAGGTCTTCAAAGGCAGTGTGGATTTCTCCCGCATCTATTTGCAATTTGCCTAAGACAAACAGCGTCTCTTGCACGCTCAGGGTCGATATTATCGCTGAACTGTTCCGGATAGCCGCTTCCACGAGGTCATTGGCTTGTCGGTTCTTGTCAGTGTCCTGCATTAGGTAGGCGTTGATCAGCACATCGGTATCGAAGTAGGTCACCGCCCGGTAATCTCCGGCGCTTCGTACATCTCGTCAATCAAGGCGTTTACATCTACGTCTGGTTCGATGTATATCCGCCGACTGCGGTTGTGCTTGATGAAGTCCAGCCCGGCTCGTTGCTGGGCCTTCTCTGTACCATCGGGCATTTCGGGCCAAAAGCTCAGGCCCTCCCCCTTGGCCCATTCGACAAAAGCCTCGGCAATTCCCGGCGGAAGCTCTCCGTCGTGGCTGTGCAGGTCGTGGTCCACGATCATGTGGCCGTTCTTGTCCAGCCTCCCTCCATCGACGTAAACGTAGTCGCCGGAGTTGTCCTTGCCGCCCTTTTGGGAGACGGCCATGAAGACGGGGTAGTCGTCCACCCTGGGGCAGAGAGGACCTTTAGTTGGGTCGTTGTTCCACTTTTGCAGGAGTAGAACGCTGGTCTTGGTGCCTGTGTGGGGTTTGAAGGTGTTCTGGTGCAGCCCCACCACCGCCAGGATGCGGGCGCGCTCAGATATAAAGTCCCTGATGTGCTTGTCGGACGTGTTATTGAACCGCCCCTGGGGCAAAACGATGGCCATGCGCCCTCCAGGCTTGAGGAAGTCCAGGTTGCGTTCGATGAAAAGTATGTCCCGACCAACCTTAGGTTGGGACTTGCCGTTTTTCCGGACTCCAAGCTGGTACTGGTGCAGGATTCGCCCTTCCTTGATATCGCCGGGGAAGGGGGGATTGGCCATCAGTACGTCAAAGCTGAACCGCCTATTCTGACCCGTCTCTGCTCTTAGCCGTTCCAGCCGCTCGAAACCGCTATTGTAGGTGCCGATCCACTTGCGGTCTTTCTCAGTCCTGTCGCTCCAACGTTCATAGTCCAAGGTGTTCAGGTGCAGGACGTTGGTCTCACCATCCCCTGCAATGAGGTTCAAGGTGCGGGCCACGCGGACCGTCTTTTCGTCGAAGTCGATGCCAAACACTTTGAGGGCATCCTGTTTATCTTGTTCTGACATCTCGTCATTGGTGAACAGTTTGCCCGTGAGCTTGAAGATGGTGTGCACGGGAAAGCCGCAACTTCCCGAGGCGGTGTCGATCATGTATTCGCCACGCTGGGGGTTGAGCATCTGGACGCACATGTCAATAACGTGACGGGGGGTGAAATACTGTCCTTTCTCGCCTTTGGCTGACTTGTTGACCAGGTACTCGAAGGCTTCGTCCACGACCAGCAGATTGGAGTTGAATAACTTGACATCCTGCAAGCTGGATATGCAGATGGCCAAGTGGCTGTCGGACAGATCGAAGGTGGAGCCTTCGGGGAAAACACCCGGCCAATGGTCAATGGCGCGCCGGAACAGGTCCTGAATCTTATTTTTCAATTCAGTATCAGTTTGGCCTGTGTTTCGGAACTCCATGGCTCGAAAGCCATCGTCGGAAACCGTGCTTACCGCTGCTTTGAGGGCCTCATAATCCTGACCTGCGAGATAGAGGGCGCGATTTTCTCCAACTCCGGTGCCCGTTGCTTGCTGCACGAAATGGTTGAGTATCCCCTTGTCCTGCCTGCTTAGATACTCGTCATATAACTTGGTGAAGATGAGCTTGAAGACTTCCTCGAAAACGTCCACACCCGCGTTTGCCAGGACCTCGTCCTCCATCTCCAGGATGAGGTCTTTGAGGGACTTTCGCTCGTTGGCAACTTTGTCTTTGAGTATGAGGTCCTTCAGGGTGAAGTGTTCGTTGAGAATATCAGCAATAGTCTGGTTGACGTTGGGAATGTCGCTGATGTCCTCGAAGTAGTTGGGGTCTTTGCGGTTGTAGTGGGAGAGTTGATGCCCGTTGGTCCACACTCCGATGGGCGCACCAGTGGCATTGCAGTAGGAGCGAAGCTGGCTCTTGCCGTCGCTGAGCTTGGGCTTTTTGACCTCTACGATGGCGTAGGCCGAGTCGGGCCTGTCCTTATCCAGGATGACAATGTCGGCGCGCTTCTGTTCCAAGCCGAAATTGACCGGATACTCGACGACCAGCCGGTTCTTGGGGTATCTGTATTGGTGCATCAGCCTGGCTGCGTAAAGTTGGCGGACAACCTCCTCGGGCTTCAGCAGGATGTCCTTATCGCGGACGATGCACCTAACTAGGTGAGCTTCCTTCCCCTTGACGGTCTTGGAAGTAACCCTTTCCAGCAGAGATGTGACCTCATCATCGGTGAAGAGTGAGAGGCGATGATTCGAGTCCTTGAGAATATCTTGTATGATGCTGGGCTGCACCATTGCTGTCTCCCAGAAGGATGGCGCTTTGGCGGGCAGTACGAACGCGGCTAGTTAATGGAGGTTAGCTCCATGCCATTTTGTATCATATCAGCTAGAATAAGGGTGCTCAACTAGAGCATTTCCAACCCCTTGACCATGACAAAGAGATTCAAAATCAAATCATCACCTATCCTGACGTTGCTTGGTGTCGGTCTGCTACTCGTGGCTGCGGCCTGCTCGTCGGAACAGGAACCGGAAGCCACTATGCCGGCCACGGAAGCGGCGATGGCTGAAGATTGCGAAGCCCCCGAAGCGACCACGGAGGTGGCCTCCGGACCCGAAGCCCCCGAGCTTACCGGCATCACAGGCTGGCTGAACACCGGTCCCCTCACCATCGAAAGCCTGAGGGGCAACGTGGTGCTGGTGGACTTCTGGACCTACACCTGCGTTAACTGCATCCGCACCTTCCCGTACCTGAGGGAATGGAACGCCAAGTACGAGGATGCCGGACTGGTAATCCTGGGAGTTCACACCCCGGAGTTCGAGTTCGAAAAGAACATCGAGAACGTGCGGAATGCGGCCTCCGAGCACGGCATCGTCTGGCCCATCCCCCAGGACAACGACTACGGCACCTTCAGGGCTTTCGACAACCGCTACTGGCCTGCGAAATACCTGATCGACAAAGACGGCATCGTCCGATACGCCCACTTTGGTGAAGGGGCATACGCGGAAACCGAAGAGATGATCCGCAAGCTGCTCCTGGAAGCAGGAAACGACCTGTGCGGCATTAGCGATTCGCTCCCCTCGGACCAGGTCTATGATGCCTCGTTCACTATTGGCCTCAATAGACAGACCAGGGAGCTGTACGCCGGCACCCGTAGGGGCCAGAGCGATGTGTTCTACGGCGGCGGCTATGTGTTCAACAGGGACTTCTACAGGGAAACGAACGTAACCCAAGTATACGAGGACCCGGGGGAGTACAGGAACGACCTGATCTACCTGGAAGGCTCATGGCACAACGGGCCTGAATCCCTAAGGCACGGGCGGGAGACCGAGGACTACGAGGACTACATGATGGTCCGGTTCTCCGCCCTAAGCGTCAACGCCGTCATCAAGCCCGACGAGGCCGACCCCGTGCCCTACAAAGTGCTGGTGACCCTGGATGGCGAGTACATGACAGAAGACAACAAGGGGCAGGATGTGGTCATAGAGGACGATGGGCGCAGCTTCCTGGTTATAGATGAGCCCAGGCTGTACGCCATCGTCGAAGCGCCCACCTTCGACACCTACGACCTGAAGCTAAGCTCCAACTCCCCAGACTTCGACCTGTACGCCTTCACTTTCGGGGTGTACGAGTCGGGCATTTAGCCCTATGCGAGCCTTGCATCTCCTCATAGCCCTCGTTGCCCTGGCATCCCTCATTGGCGCCTTGGCCTGCTCGTCCGGCGGGGAGGGGAACGGCAGCTCTTCAGTGCCCCCTGGGATGCTGGAAGAGCCGATCCTGGTCAGGGGTCCTGAAACCCCCGAGGGCTTGCAGCTAATATTCGCCACCCCCGACCTGGGGCTGGGCGCCAACCGCATCGGCTTTGTGGTCACTTCGTCGCAGGGCGTGGTGGGCCTGCCCGAAGTCGAGGTAACCTCCTTCTTCTATTCTTCGGAGGATGGACCGGGAGAGGAGAAGCAGAGGGTCAACGCGGTATTTCGCCCATGGCCCTTCGGCACCCGGGGACTGCACACGACGGAGCTGTCCTTCGATGCGGTTGGAGACTGGGGCATTGAGGTTGATATTCCCGGCCCCGAGGGCCTGGGGGGCACCCCGACCTTGAGATTTCCCGTAACCGAGGTCCCCAAAGCTGTCAACACGGGCAGCCCGGCCGTGAGAAGCGACAGCATGACGCTGGCTGACGTGGATGACATCGGTGAGCTGACCACGGGCACCTTGCGGGATGAGGATCTGTACCAACTCACCATTGCTGAAGCCATAGACAATGACCTGCCTACAGTAGTGGTCATGGCCAGCCCAGCCTTCTGCACCAATGCGGTCTGCGGCCCCCAGGACGATGTGCTGCATGAGCTGAAGGAGAACTTCAAGGGCCAAGCCAACTTCATCCACGTGGACCTGTATGACAACCCCCACGAAATAAAGGGAGACCTGGACCTGGCCGTGCTTTCTCCGACAGTGCTGGAGTGGGGCTTGCCCAGCACCGAATGGTCCTTCGTCATCGACAGGGCCGGCATAGTTACCGGCCGGTTCGAGGGCTTCGCAACCCTTGATGAGCTTGCTATGGCCCTGGAAGATGTGCTTTAGCCGGGGCCGTCAATCAACGCAGGGAGGCTGCTATGGAAGTGCGGGAAATAGGCGATACCGGAGTTCTTCTCCCCGAGGTGGGCATTGGCACATGGAAGTACAGCGGAGGTGTCGATCCCTTGCATCGGGCCATATCCCTGGGCGCAACCCACGTTGACACCGCGGAGATGTACGGCACCGAGGATGTGGTCGGCCGCGCCCTGGAGGGACGTCGGGACCAGGTGTTCCTGGCAACCAAGGTTTCGGGCAACCACCTCCACTACGACCAAGTGATGTCCGCCGCCGACGCCAGCCTGGCGCGTCTGGGAGTAGATCACATCGACATGTACATAGTGCACTGGCCCAACTCCCGTGTGCCCATAGCTGAAACCATGGGGGCCATGGAGGACTTGGTGGAGCAGGGGAAGGTGCGCTACATAGGTGTCAGCAACTTCTCCGTCAGGGAGATGGAGGAAGCCCAGAACGCCATGACCAAGCATCGAATCGTGAGCAACCAGGTGCTGTACAACCTGAGGGAGCGCCGTATCGAGCGAGACCTTATCCCCTACTGCCAGGAGACGGGGGTGACCGTTGTGGCGTACACCCCCCTGGACAGCGGGTCTCTGGCCGACAAGCCCCTGCTCCGGGGAAGGCAGGGTGTTCAAACGCTGGAAAGGATAGCCGGGGAAGTGGGAAAGACCAAGGCCCAGGTTGCCCTCAACTGGTGCCTTTCCAGGGATAACGTGATCACCATACCCAAGGCTAACCGGATGGAGCATGTCGAGGAGAATTGCGGCGCATCGGGCTGGATGCTCAGCAGCGAGCAGGTGCGCATGTTGGACGAAGCCTTCCGATAGGTGGTCCCCAGATCATGGCAGACGACCCCGCGGTAAAGTGCATGGTGCGGGTGCACCATGCCGGCTACAGTTACGAAGACCTGCGCCGCATCTGGACGGCCGCCGATAGCTTGGGCTACTACGGGGCCTCTCTCTACGACCTTTTGAATGCCCCAGCCCTTGAGTGCTGGGCGACGCTAAGCGCCCTGGCGGCCGAAACGCGGCGCATTCGCCTCATGCCGCTGGTGCTGGCGGTGCTGTACCGCTTCCCTGGCCTGCTGGCCAAGATGACCGCAACCCTGGATGTCATCAGTGGGGGCCGGATGGAGCTGGGCATTGGGGCCGGCGGCGATGGTAGAGACCACCGGGCCTATGGCTTGCCCTTTCCCGAAACACCCTGCCGAGTGGAGATGCTGGAGGAAGCTGTAGAGGTCATCAAGGGGCTCTGGACTGCCCGGGAGTTCAGCTACGATGGGAGCTTCTACCGGCTCGACAAGGCGATATGTCAGCCGAGGCCCCTTCAGACCCCCCGCCCTTCGGTGCTCATCGGCGGACATGGAAAGACGCACCTGCTACGCGCTGTGGCCAGGCATGCAGACATGTGCAACATGGGATTCGAAATGAGCGTGGCCGAACATAGAGCAATGCTGGGAGCGCTGGAGGAGCACTGCCTAGTGGCGGGGCGGGATATTGCGGAGATCGAGGTCAGCCACAACACCCGCGTGAAGATAGCGACCACCGAGGATGGGGTGCAGAGCATGTTGGAGGAGGGCGCCCGGGCCGCCGGGATGACCACCGACCGGTATGAGCAGTCGCTTAAGAACGCCATCGTCGGCACGCCGGAGCAGTGCGCAGCCAAGCTGCAAGCCTACGTAGATGCCGGTATCACCCGGTTTTTCCTGATATTCCCCGACCCCATCCCTACGGGCAGCCTGGAGTTGTTCGCTTCTACAGTGATGCCCGAGGTGTCTTCGGCAGTATAGTTTGACAATGCAGGGGTAGATGGATAGGCTAGGCCTTGTCTCAAGCCAAGGAGGAAGCGATGAATTTCGGGCTGTTTGCTGAATTCTTCCTGAGGCAGGGGATGACCCAGCACGAAGCCTTCCAGGAGTCCATGTCCCAGATCGACATGGCCGAGGAGTCAGGCTTGGACTCGGTGTGGCTGGCCGAGCACCACTTCGACCCCGCCCGATCTGTGTTGTCGTCTCCCATACCCATGGCCAGCGCCATCGCCACCCGCACCAAGCGGATCAGGATCGGGTTGGCTGTGCAGGTGCTCCCCCTCACCAACCCCATTCGTGTGGCTGAAGAGGCCGCTACCGTCGACCACATAAGCCAGGGACGCTTCGACCTTGGAGTGGGACGGTCCGGGATTCGGCGTTCCTACGATGGCTACAACCTGGACTTCCGGGCTGCCCGCGCTACCTTCAGGGAAGCCCTGGACGTCATCATGAAGGCTTGGGACAGCGATGTCCTGGAGCACGACGGCGAGCATTTCCACTTCCACGGGATAAACGTGGTACCCAAGCCATTCCAGAAGCCCCATCCGCCGGTCTGGGTCGCCGCGGCCAGCCCGGAGACCTATCCCGTTATGGGCGCCTTGGGCCATCCCATATTCGTCAGCATCATCCTCGGCATGGAGCGGGTGGTGGACCGGGTGAAGGAGTACCAGAAGGCCTGGAGCGACGCAGGACACCCGGGGGTCGGCCCTGTGAGCCTTCGCATCCCCACCTACGTTGCGGAAACCTCTGCCCAAGCCCGAAACGAGCCTGAAGTCAGCACGAGGCGGGGAATAGAGTACGCTGCCACTGAGCTGGCCGACGCGGCCGCCAGTCCTGAGCTGGCGGAGCGGTTCCGCCAGGTGGGGAGCACCCCTTACGATGAGGTTCTGAAGGACCGGCTCATGTACGGCACACCCGAGGCCGTCGTCGACCGCCTCAAAATGTACCGGGAGAAGCTGGGCATCTCCGGCGTGGTCCTGGAGACCAACTACGGCGGGCAGTTACCTGCGGACAAGCTCAACAAGTCCCTTCAGCTAATCGCCGATAAGGTAATGCCCGCCTTCCGATAGTGCTGGTTTCCCCTAGGACACCAGGGTCTTCACAGCCTGGCTGACGTCGGCTATCTCCTCCATGGGTACCCAGGTGTCCACCGCTGTGCTCACCTGGTCGGGAGACAATGCCAGCCCGGCATTGAACCTGAACTTACCCAGGACGTTTTCGAACCCCCACGGGTTCTTGTAGCCGCCCAGGATCATATCTCTGGGCGTGGTGTGCTCCAGCACCCGTCCGTCCTTCAAGCGTATCGTCACCGGCGTGCCGCCTAGGAAGTCGCCCGAGCCCTGCTCCCACTTGGCCTGCACGTTAAGACGCACCTTGTCCATGGTGTCCTTGACGGTGGTGTTGGCGATCCTGTCTGGGGTGAAGGTGTCGATTGCCACCTCGCCGTCGACCAGGGCCGAAGCTGTGTTGTACAGGGCGCTGAACTTGCCTTTCAGCTCATCGTCGGGCTCGGTGTACAGCATCACTACCGAGAGGTAGGACTGGCCCACCTCGACCGACTCCACATCTTCATAGTTGAACTCGTGTTCCCGCATCAGGCTGAAGATGCTGTCCAGCATGCCGTGGTTACCGCCGCAGCATGGGTACTTCTTGATGATCAGCGCCTCGGCGGTGCGGTAGGGGTTGCCCAGGTTGTCGGCCATCTGGTTGAGGTCATATATGCCCTCGCCGATGATCGTGTTGGCGAAACCCAGGGGGTGTTCGAATATCTGGTCGCCCGCCGTCATGCCCATGCTGGCAAGCTGGGAGGCCATCAGGCCGTCCCTGGAAGCCAAGCCGGCGTGCAGGGGCTTGGTCATGGTGCCGAAGTTGTGGATCAGCCCGCTGGCCATGGAGCCGGCGATAGCCAGGGCGGTGGTGGTGGTGGATTGGTCCAGGTCCATCAGCTTGGAGCAGGCGGCCGCCGAAGACATGCGTCCTATGACGGCGGTGCTGTGGAACCCGCGGGCCATCTGGTTGTACTTGGTGGTCTGCTGTAGGGTTACCCCCAGTTCCACCCCTGTCACGTAGGCCTCCAGCACATCTCTGCCCGACGATCCCAGCTTTTCGCCCAGGGCGAGCAGCGGCGGGAAAGTTACGACCGTGGGATGGCCGAATCCGCCGAAGTCGTCGTAGTCCAGGGCGTGGCCCATGGTGCCGTTGGCTAGGGCTGTGTTGGACAGCGACGAGCGCATGCCAGAGCCCAGAAGCGTGGCCTCGGGAGACCCTCCCTGCTCGGTGATGTACTTTTGGACGATCTGGCCCACCGGCTGCACCGATCCGGCCAGCATCACTCCCAGGCAGTCGAAGCAGGACTGCTTTGCCACTTCGATCACCTCGGGTGGGATGTCTTCGTAGGACGTTTCCACGATCCACTTGGCTATCTTTTCTGTTGCGCCCATCTTGCCGGCCTCCTTACGCATCGTTTTGCCGTTTCCCACAAATACGGGGACCTGGTACGGGAGTGGTTAGGTGGTTTCATTATATAGCCAGTTCGAGCTTAGGCAAGGGGCCTTTCGGGAAAGAGGTGAGGCGGGTATATTGAAGGGCGATCATTGTTGGAAGGACTGGACCATGCTGGCTTTTCTAGGTGGGACTGGACCTGAGGGCAAGGGTTTGGCCCTCCGATACGCCCTGGCGGGGGAGGAAGTTGTCATCGGCTCCCGGGATTCCGGGCGGGCGACGGAGGCCGCCCAATCGCTGCTGGAGCTGGCCCCTGGCTCGTCCATCACGGGTGATGTGAACGAGGCTGCCGCGTCTGCAGCAAGCGCCATATTCGTGACGGTGCCCTACGAGGGGCAGCGGGCGCTCTTGGAGAACCTAGCGCCCATACTGGCAGACAAACTGGTAATTACGGCGGTTGCGCCCATGTCCTTTATCAGAGGCCGTGGAGCGATGGCGGTGGATGTGGACGATGGCTCGGCCGCCCAGGAGGCGCAGAACATCCTGGAGAACTCCCAGGTGGTCGCCGCCTTCCAGAACATCAGCGCCGTCAAGCTCATGGACCCGGCGGTCGAGATGGAAGGCGATGTGGTGGTCTGCTCGGACCACGGCGAGGCACGGGAGCAGGTGATTGGGATGGTGTCGAAGATCCCCAATCTACGGGGTGTGGATGGCGGCGCCCTGTCCAACGCAAGGTATGTGGAGCAGCTAACGACGCTGCTGGTGAACATCAACCGCATCTACAAGACCCAGTCCATGGTCAAGATCGTGGGCGTGTAGCCCCCCACGCGACGTTTTCGAAAAGCCGGCGTCAGTCCAGCTCTAAGAGGCTCTTGTGCTCAGATAGGTTGGCTATGTGCGGGGCCCTCTGAGATAATTGCAGAGGGCCCTTGATCATTTAGTGAATTGGAGGCGCATGGACGCCCGGCTGGAAGAGATATACCGGGAGTACCTTCTGCTGCTGAAGGATGTGGAGGGAGAGTTCAACAGGGTCAGCAGCATGTTCAGCGAGCGCATGCAGTGCCGCAAGGGATGCAGCATGTGCTGCAGCCAGCTTTTCGGCATCAGCCTTATCGAGGCGGCCTACGTCTCCCACGGCGTCAAGGATCTCGACAGCGATGCCCAGGAAAGCATGCGGGACCGGGCAAGGGCCTACCTGGAGGAGATGCTTGGCCTTTCGGTGAATGAGACCCAGAGCATTGAGGAGCATGGCACCCTTGTCGCAACCGCCCTGGAATCGCTGGCAGGTACTAAGCACATACCCTGCCCAGCCCTCGTGGATGATGCTTGCATCATCTATGACCATCGACCCATAATTGCCCGTAAGTGGGGGATTCCAATCTGGAATCCCCGAAAACCCGACGTACTCCAGGCCTGCGAGCTCAACTTCAAGGCCGGTGAGGCCATAGTCGCCGAAGGCCTTGTCGAGCCCCAGGTGGAGCTGGAGTACCGATGGCTAACGTTTAAGGAAAAAATCGGTGAAGACCTGGAGATGCCTGACGTGGTGGCGACAGTCGCGTCGGCCGTGATCTTCGACTACGAAGGGGAACTGGAGAAAGCTGTATGGCGGAGGCCACAAAAAGCTTCCGGCGGATAAACCTTCCTATCAGGGGTATGACCTGCGCCGCCTGCGTTAGCCACGTAGGCGCTGCCCTGGAAAAGGTCCCTGGGGTGTCCTCGGTCCAGGTCAATCTTGCCACCGAGCGAGCCTCGGTGCAGTACGCGCCCGACCTGGCTACCTGGGACGACTTTCGTACAGCCGTCGCCAATGCGGGATACGCTGTGCTCGGGTCGTCCGACGGACTGCTGGCCGACGAGGAGCAGGAGAGGCTGGCCAAGACCGAGGAGGTCCGGCTCCTGGGCAGGAAGACTGCCTTCGCGGGCGTCATCGCTGTGCTCCTCTTCCTTGGCAGCTTCGGCGGGTTCCCCTGGGTGGAGGGCCTCATGGACCGCGCCTTCTACCCCTTCCTGCTCTGGGGACTGGCCACCCCTGTGCAATTCTGGGCAGGCTCCCTGTTCTACTCCTCGGGCCTTGGAGCCCTGCGTCACGGCTCAGCCAACATGCACACCCTCATAGCTATGGGGACGAGCGTGGCCTACGGCTACAGCGTTGCCATAACCTTCATCGCAGAGTTCCACCCCAGCTTGGTAGATGTGGACGGGTTCGAGGGCGAGGTCTTCTTCGACACAGCTGCCCTCATCATCGCCTTTATCCTCCTCGGACGCTTCCTTGAAGCTCAGGCCCGGGGACGCACCTCCGAAGCCATTCGCAAGCTTATGGACATGCGCTCGTCCACCGCCAGGGTGATTCGGGACGGGGGCGAAGAAGAGGTGCCGGTAGACATGGTGTCCCTTGGGGATGTGCTGGTGGTGCGTCCCGGGGAGAAGCTGCCCGTGGACGGGACCGTGCTACAGGGCTACTCGTCCGTGGATGAGTCCATGCTGACTGGCGAGAGCATCCCGGTAGAGAAGACGGAAGGCTCTCCAGTGTACGCTGCCACCATCAACACCACGGGAAGCTTCCGGTTCGAAGCGACCAAGGTGGGCGCCGACACCGCCCTAGCCCAGATCATCAAGCTGGTAGAGGATGCCCAGGGTTCAAAGGCCCCGATACAGCGCCTCGCCGATGTCGTAGCATCCTACTTCGTTCCGACCGTTATGGCCGTTGCCGCTGGGGCCTTCATCGTCTGGCTGCTCATGGGTCCCACGCCTTCCGTGACCTACGCTCTGATGGTGATGGTGGCGGTGCTGATCATCGCCTGCCCCTGCGCCCTGGGACTGGCCACACCGACAGCCATCATGGTGGGAACGGGCAGAGGTGCGGAACGGGGTGTGTTCTTCCGCGATGCCGAAGCCTTGGAGCGGGCCCACAGGACGGATGTGGTGATCCTGGACAAGACGGGTACCTTGACCTTGGGCCAGCCGTCGGTAACGGACATCGTGACGGTCCCCGGAGGCGACGAAAGAAAGCTGCTGCAGGTGGCGTCCTCGGTGGAAGCGGACTCCGAGCATCCCTTGGGCAAGGCCATCGTCAACGAGACAGAAGGGCGAAATATTCCCCTGCTGGAAACTACGGAATTCGAGGCGGTGCCCGGGCTGGGGGTTTCCGCCAAGCTTGATGGGCAGAAGGCTGCGGTGGGCAACATGGCCTTCATGGAAAGGCTGGGCGTAGGCGTCCAGGAGATGCAATCCCAAGGTTCCGTGCTGGCTAAGTCCGGAAGGACGCCCATGTACGTTGCCTTCGATGACCGGGTGCTGGGCATCATCGGCGTTGCCGATACCCTGAAGCCGGAGTCGGCCCAGGTGGTCGCCCAGCTTCAGGACATGGGTCTGCAGGTTGTCATGGTCACCGGCGACAACCGGCCCACGGCGGAAGCTGTGGCTGCCCAGGCAGGTGTGGACCAGGTCGTCGCCGATGTGCTGCCCCACCAGAAGTCCGAGGTTGTGAAGGAGTTCCAGGCGCAAGGCATGAATGTGGCGATGGTAGGCGACGGCATAAACGATGCCCCCGCCCTTGTGCAGGCCGACGTGGGCATAGCGTTGGGCACCGGGACCGACGTAGCCATGGAGTCGGCGGGGATAACCCTCATGAGCGGCGACCTCCGGGGGGTGCTTACAGCCCTGCAGGTGAGCCGGAGCACCCTGGGGACCATCAAACAGAACCTGTTCTGGGCCTTCTTCTACAATACAGCCCTGATCCCGGTGGCGGCCGGCGTGCTGTACCCTGTCTTCCAGGGGCTGGGAGGAGTGCCAGGGGGGCTGGGCTTCTTCTTCGGCGACCTTGGGTTCCTCAACCCGGTCATGGCCGCCGCGGCTATGGCCTTGAGCTCGGTGACCGTGGTCGGCAACTCTCTGCGTCTGCGGGCCCGCAAACTGGCAGGTTAGAAGCTATCAACCCTGGAACAGGAGGTGACCCATGGCCGTAGACCCGATCTGCTGGATGGATGTCGATGAATCCAATCCGCCGGGGGGCAAGACCGACTACCAGGGGACGACCTACTACTTCTGCGCTCCCGGCTGCCTGAAGGCCTTCGAGGCCGACCCTGAAAAGTACCTTAGCGAGAGCTACACCGGCATGGCCATGGACGACCCCAATACTCCGAGGCGCTCTTTCTTCGGCAAGCTCTTCGGCCGCGGCGGTTAGGGAGGCGTTCGCGAACGACCCCTTAGCTTGAAGGGCCTTGGTGGGTATCGTAGAATGAAGCTATCCGGGTATGTCCCAGGAGGTGATTCCCGTTGACCCAGGAAAAGACTGCAACAATCGTCATGTACACCCACCCCGATTGCAACTATTCGGACACCCAGAGAGATGAGTTCGTCCGGGACGGGGTGGAGTTCACGGAGATAGACGTAGCCCTTCATCCGGAAGCCATCGATGACCTGGTGAAGCTGACGAGCGGTGAGCGCATCACCCCCGTGGTGGTAGAGGGCGACAAGGTGACCGTCGGCTATCACGGAGTTGGCTGAGCATTCTAGTGGGGGAGCCGTCGGCTCCCCGTCACCTTCCGTATTCGTTGACACGATAGCTGGCCAGGAAATACAATCGTACTCCGAGACCTTCCTACGGACCCGTGGTGTAGTGGCCTAACATGCAGCCCTGTCAAGGCTGAGATCGCCGGTTCGAATCCGGTCGGGTCCGCCATATAGAGACCCCCACATGAGGGAGTCCCAACCTTAGAGACCTCAACGATAGACCACCGCCACTGCAGCTAGAAGGCGGTACTCCACACAGCTTCGGACGGAGGAATAATAATTGCCGTTCGTCATCGTAGAGATGTGGGAGGGGCGCACGGTTGAGCAGAAGCGCGCCTTGGTCAAGGCGATTACCGATGCCATGATCGAGCACGCCGGGGCCAAGCCGGACCACCTTCACGTGGTCATCCACGAAAGCCAATTACACAACTGGGGCAGGGCCGGCGTGCTGGGCAGCGACGAAGCAAAGGGGTAGCTCCTGTGCGTGATGCGGCACCCCATCCACCGGCTTCCAAGGAGTGACCTGTAATGGCCCTAACTCTGATCCGCAACATCGATGTGGTGCTCACGGTAAACCCCGACAACGAGCAGCTTACACAGCAGTCCATCGTCATCGAAGATAGCCGCATCGCCGCCATCGGCCCCGTGGATCAGATCGAGTCCCGCTACGCTGGCACCACCTTCGACAGGACAATCTCCGGCAAGGACAGGCTGGCTATGCCCGGCATGGTGGATGCCCACCTGCACCTGTCGGAGCACCTTGGCCGAGGCCTCTTCCCTGACCAGCTCTCTACCCGTCCCTGGGTGTTCAACTGGGCCAAGCCCCTGTACGCCGCCGTAGATGAGGAAGCCGAGTACGTTGGGACGCTGCTGGCCGGCATCGAGATGATCAAGACGGGCACTACCGCCTGCCTGGATATGGGCACCCAGAACGATGTGGGCAACACGGTGAAGGCTATCGAGCAGGCCGGTTTTCGCTGCGTTACAGGACGGCATGCCGCCGACGTGAAGCCCGAACAGCTTCCGGACCACTGGACCCAGGAGATGATCGACCACCACTTCTTCCCCAATCACATGGTGGCCCTGGAGGAGCTGGGAAGGTGCGTGACGACATACAACAACTCTGCCGGCGGGCGTGTTCGCGTCTGGGTGAACATCGAGGGCAAAGAGCCCTGCTCGCCTGAGCTTCACTACGGCTCCCGGGCATTGGCCGAGGAGCTCGGCGTGGGCACCACTTACCACATCGCCTCATCCATAGAGGAGGCGCAGGTCAGCGAGAGCAAGTACGGCGTGTGGCCGGTGACCCGCCTTCATAACATGGGCGCCTTGGGGCCCAACCTTGTGCTGGCCCATGTTGTGGCAACCACTGACGAAGAGGTGGGCTACCTTGCGGAATCGGGGGCCAAGGTCGCCTTCTGCCCCGGCACCTCCCTGAAGATAGCCAAGGGCGCAACCAAGATCGGCAAGTACCCAGAGATGATGGACGCGGGAGTCACCGTTGCCCTCGGCTGCGACGGCACCGCCGCTTCGGGTACCCTGAACCAGATGCAGCAGATGTATCTCGTCGCTGGTCTTTTCAAGGACTGCCGCATGGACCCGTTCATGGTCCCGGCGGAGGTGGCCTTGCGCATGGCTACAATCGAAGGGGCGAAGGCCCTTCTCTGGGACGAAGATATCGGTTCCCTGGAAGTGGGCAAGAAGGCCGACATCGTCCTGTTCGATCTCAACACCCCGGACTGGGTGCCCTACAACAACCCAGTCCAGACCCTGGTCTATTCGTCCACACCCGGCTCCATCGACACCGTGCTGATAGACGGAAACGTGGTGATGGAGGGGCGCAGGATTACGCACCTGGATGAACAGGAGATATACCGGGAGGCCAGGGAGCAATCGAAGAGAGTCAACGAGCGCAGCGGCCTCTTGGCGGACATCCCGGTATTTACCAAGGCATACGACTAACAGCTAATTCTCCCAGCGGAGGTGGCATAGTGCCTACAACGGTTCTGGACAAGCAGCGTGAAGCAATGGAAGCCCACAGGCTGGATGCAATGCTGGTCATCTCTCCCGAGAACGTGGCATGGACCAGCGGGATTCTTGTGCCATCCCAGAAGATCGTCCAGCACCGCCACGCCATCGTCATCGTCCCCAGGGACTACGACCCCGAGATGATCGTGGTCACCGTCGAGGAGCAGCTCGCCAGGGAGAAGGCGTCGATAAAGAACGTGACCGCCTACAACGAATTCACCCAGGTGCCAATCCTCATGGCGGCCGAGAGGCTCCGGGAGCTGGGATACGCCTCGGGAAACATCGGCCTGGAGGTCTCGTACCTGAACCAGGAGGACTTCCGCAAGCTGACCGAGGCCCTTCCCGAGGCCCACATCGAACCTATAGACAAGCTGCTCAAGAAGCTGCGCATCATCAAGACCCAGGAGGAGATTGAGAAGCTCACCTTCGCCGCCCAGCTTGCCGAGCGGGTGGACCGCGCCTCCCTGAGCACCTGGTGGCCCGGAATGACCGAGGCCGACCTGTACCGCACCATCGTTGACAACTTCATCTCGGGCGGTGGCGACAAGCTCACCATGCCCTCGGTGACGTCAGGAGAGCGGACGCCCATGCTCAACGGCGGGCCGACCGAGCGGGAGATAAAGTGGGGCGACGTGATCCGCATAGACTGCATCGGGCTGGTGAACGACTACACCTGCGACGTTGCCCGGACGGCCGTCGTGGGAGAGCCAACCCCCGAGCAGAAGGAGCTATGGCAGAAGCTGGTGGACTCCCGGAACACCGCACTGGATCGGATCAAGCCCGGTGTGAGCAGCCATAGCATCTTCAAAGAGTACATCGACAACATGAACGCGTGGGAGCTGCCCACCCTGAACTTCCTGGGCCATGGCTTGGGCTTGACTCTCCACGAGGAGCCGTACCTGAACCCCTATGCGGACACGGCATTGCAGAAGGACATGGTGCTGGCCATAGAGCCCCTTGTCACCTTCCCCGAGCTGGGAATGCAGCTTGAGGAAGCGGTGCTGGTTACCGACACGGGCTATGAGCTGATCACCAACCAGTTCGACACCAGCCAGCTCTGGCAGATGCGCGAGGCCTGATCCGGGGTGAAGATCGCCCGCTACAGGGAGTACTTCATCCAGTTGCCCCCACGCCGGGTGCACAACTGGGCCAGCAAGATGCGTACCCCCATCGGCCATCACTACATCCTGGCCTTGGAGACCGACGATGGTGTGGTGGGATGGGGCGAAACGCCTGCCATCGCCACCTGGGGCGGGCCCGACGGCATGTACTACGGCGAGGACGCCCACACAGTCTCTCACGTTATCGGCAGCTACCTGTTCCCGGCTATAGAAGGCCAGGAGCCCCAGCAGATAGGCCATCTGCACAACCTGATGAATGGCGCCATCAAGGGCCACCCCTACGCCAAGGCGGCCGTGGACCTTGCCCTTTACGACATCGCCGGCAAAGCTGCGGGCCTGCCGGTCTACGAGATCCTCGGCGGAAAGCAACGGGACAGCATCCCCGTGTGCCACAGCTTGGGGATCATGGAGAACGACCCTGCGGTCGCCGAGGCGGAGCAGGCTGTCGCCGAGGGCATCGGTACTATCAAATGCAAGACAGGACTGGACGCTAAGCGGGATGTGGACCTGGTGCGCCGGCTGCGCGAAACGCTGGGTCCCGACTTGGTCATCCGGGTGGATGCCAACGAAGGGTACAAGACACCCGCAGATGCTATCCGGGCCGCCGAAGAGATGGAACCCTATGACATAGCTTTCCACGAGCAGCCGGTGGCCGGCTTCGAGGCGATGGCCCAAGTGGCCCACCGCATAAAGACGCCGGTAATGGCCGACGAGAGCGCCTGGTTTTCCCAGGATGTGCTGCGACTGCACGAGCTTGGAGCCGCCCAGATCATCTCCCTTTATTACAGCAAGCCTGGGGGACTGCATCCTGCTCTGCAGGTGGCCGCTGTGGCGTCGGCCTGCAACATCACCTGCGATATCGGGGGCTCCATCGAGATGGGCATAGGCGTTGCCGCCAATCTGCACCTGGGAGTGGCGGTGGGCAACCTCAGGTGGGCCAGCGTCTGCCCGGTGCCCAACGTGGAGGGAGAGGCACCGGTCTCCATCGCCGGCATCTACTACCTGGATGACATAATCAAGACTCCGATCAGCT
This sequence comes from Dehalococcoidia bacterium, assembly GCA_963663025.1. Lineage (GTDB taxonomy): Bacteria > Chloroflexota > Dehalococcoidia > Lucifugimonadales > JAGWBF01 > JAGWBF01. Next base: position 182,401 of record OY760073.1, read on the forward strand.
ACAGCGAGGGGCAGCTCTACGTTCCCAACGGCCCAGGCTTGGGCATCGAAGTGGACGAGGAGAAGCTGTCCCACTACTCGGTCTGAGGCGTATCTCTATGGCCGAAGTGCTGGTCCTCGGCGCCGGAAACGGCGGGTTCGCCATGGCAGCCGACTTGGCGGTCCGGGGACACAAGACCACCCTGTACAACCGCACCGAGCCCACCCTGGCCGCGGTAAAGGCCCAGGGAGGCATCAACTACACCGGTGTGCTGGGGGAAGGTTTTGCCCCCGTGGACAACATGGTCACCGATCTTGAGGGGGTGGTCGCAAAGGCGGACCTTATTGTCGTCTGCGTTCCAGCAACGGCCCACCGTTCCCTCGCCCGAACCCTCGCGCCGCATCTCCAAGAAGGGCAGAAGGTGCTGCTGAATCCCGGAGGTATGCTGGGGAGCTTGGCCTTCCTCCGGGAGCTTAGGGACGCTGGACATTCTGGAAACATCGAGATAGCTGAGACGGGCACCCTGACCTACATCTGCCGGAAGCCGGACCCGGGCAGCGTATTCATCACCAATGTGCTAAAGGAAGTTCCCTGCGCAGCCTTCCCAGCTTCATCCACCAAGGGTTTCCTATCCGACGTGGCCGACATCGTGCCCAACCTCAAGGAGGACTTCCACATCATCGCTGCGGGATTTGCCAACGTAAACGCCGTCCTGCATCCTCCCGCCATGGTGCTTGGCGCCGCGTGGATAGAACACACCCAGGGCGACTTCCGCTACTACCTGGATGCCGCCACTCCCGCCGTTGCCCACCTCATGGAAGCCCTGGACACGGAGCGGAGGGCGGTTGCCTCCGGCTGGGATGTGGACGTACCCTCCTTCCCACGGCTGTTCGCCAGCATCGGTTCAACCTCTGTGGCTGCAGGTGAGAAGGAAGACTACCTGCTGACCCTGTTGGACAGCGTTCCCAATCACCACATCAAGGCCCCGCCTTCCATGGACCATAGGTACATGCATGAGGACATCCCCTTCGGGCTAGCCCCCATGATCGACCTCGGCTGGGCCGTCGGCGCCTCGACGCCCACCATGAGCGCCGTCGTTCAAATCGCCTGCACTACTACGAAGAGGGACTACTGGGCTGAAGCCCGCACCTTGGCATCCCTGGGGCTGGGAGGCTGGTCCAGGGAGCAGGTGTTGGAGCTGTTGAAGGAGGCTACAGGATGGAATTGAGCAAGTACACCGTCGCGGTGCTGGGAGGAGATGGCCGGGAAGTAGAGTGCGTCCGGCAGTTGCTGGCCGAAGGCGCAACAGTGCGCACGTGCGGCCTGCCCGAGGGCGACGGCATCGAAGCGGCTTCTGCCCACCATACCGTGGCTGAAGCGGCGCAGGGCGCCCACATAATCGTGTGCCCCGTTCCCCTGCCCCAGCCCGACGGGGCACTCTTCGCGCCCCACAGCGCGGACAAGCTCTACGTGGACGTTGAGAGCCTGGCTGGAGCGGTCCCCGGTGGTGTTCTGGTCACTGGCAGGTCCAGCGCCAAGATGCAGGAAGCCTCGGAAAAACACGGCCTGAAGATACGGGAGTACGAGCAGGACGAGGAGCTTATGGTGCTCCGGGCGCCCGCCGTCGCTGAGGGGGCTATCAGGATCGCCATAGAGCACACCGAGGTCACTCTCCACGACAACCCCTGCCTCATCGTCGGTTTTGGGAAGATCGGGCCGGCCCTGGCCCGGACCCTGGCGGGTGTCGGCGCAAGGGTGACCGTTGCGGCCCGAAATCCCTTGCAGCGGGCGAGGGCTTGGGAAATGGGATGCGCCGCTGTGCCCCTGGACCAGCTCACCACGTTGGCCCAGAGGTCGAACGTCATCTTCAACATAGCTACCGCCCCCCTTCTGGACCGCGCAGTGCTGGAGGGCCTGGATAGCCACACGCTGCTAATCGACCTGGCGGCGCCTCCGGGGGGAATCGACTTCGATGCGGCCCGGGAGCTGGGGCTGACGGCCATCTGGGGCCGCGGCCTTGGGGGACGCGCCCCCAGGACAGTGGGCCGGGTGCAGTGGAGGGGCATCAGGGCCATCCTGGAGGAAGAGCTGGGCTAGCTTCCCGTATTGCCGGAGGAGCTAGGGCGCGAACCGGTAGACCACGGGCAGCTCGGCAACCTCGGTTACGCTAGAGTCGGTGTGGTGGTACACAACGATCCGCCCCGTGCCGCAGTCCCCGAACTCGTCACACGTGATGCTCCCGATAATTCCCCCGAAGCTGCTCGTGCCGCTCAGGTTCTCTCGGAGCTTAGCCCGGTCGATGTACAGGGTGTCCCCTTCGGCAATTGCGGTCTCCTCGATAGCCCTGAGCAGGATGGTGGTCGCGTCGTAGGCATGGGCCAGGTAGGCTGATGTCGGGCTCTCATTGTACTGGTCCACGTAGGAGGCAACCAGTTCTTCATTGCTCTTGCCGGTGGCTTCGTTGGTGTTGCTCCCAAAGTCCGCCTCGGGACCCATAAAGTAGATGCCCTCGGACTGGGAAAGGGAGAACACCTCGGTGACCAGGAGGGCTGCCCCGCCCATCAGGGTGACATCTTCCAGCCCGTCAACCTGTCCTACGCTCTCCATGATCCGGACGCCTTCGGCGGGGAACAAGGGCAAGAAAAGGCCATCCGGGCTGTTCTCAGCAATGCCGGTGAGAAGGGGGAGCATGTCCGAGTCGCCCCGATTTATGGGGTGAATGGTGGCTGCGCCTCCGACCTCTAGGAAGGCGTCGTTGAAGGCCCCTGCCAAGCCGGAGGTATAAGGACCTCCATCATGTATCGAAGCTATGGTGCGCAAGCCAAGCTCCTCGTATGCGAAGCGGGCCGCTGCGCTGGCCTGATGCAGATCGTTGGTGGAAGCGCGGTAGTAGCCGGGTCGGTTCTCGGCGCCCCGGTTGCCCTTCAGGTCGGATGTCAGCGACGGTGCTGTGGTGGAGGGTGCGATCATCACCAGCCCGGCCTCGCCGATGACCGGCAGAGCCCCGGTAGCGGCAATGGAGCAGGAGGTGCCGACTACCCCCACGACCCTCGGGTCGCCGATGGCTGTTTCGGCGGCGGCCTGGCCTCCCTCTTTGGTGCAAGCTGAGTCAATGCCTGCGCCCATGGTCACCTCGTAGCCCATAATCGTGCCGTAGTCTGCGACGGCCAGGGCCACACCTCGAAGATTAGGGGTGCCAAGGCTGGACACCCCAGAGAGGGATGACAGGGAGCGGATATGGATATCCTCACCCTCAGGGACTTCCACCGCGCCCAATGGACCCCCTTCGAACCCCTGATCTCCGCAGGATGCCCAGAACAGCGTCGCGCAGGCTAACATAGCTACGACAAGGAGAGACGTTTTCCTGATCCTGTGTAAGGGCAACATGGGCACGGCACCTCGAATCACAATCTGAGACAGCTTGGTTACTATAGCGGGCTGGTTCGCCAAAATCTAGAACGCGGGCCCCTTTCTTTCGGATACACTAAGCGCGCTAGCCGGGCGAAGCTATCTCATGGGGAGCAAGAGCCCGGACGATCGAACAGAAGACGCAGCGGCTGGGCCGCATTGCAGAAGGAGACCAAGTGAACATCATCAGCAGGCTGTTCAAAGGGAATGTCGAAGAGCGGGAAGCCATCCTGGACAAGCTGGAGCGAGTCACCGAGATCCCCTTGATGTTCCTGGCTTTTCTGATGGTGCCGTTGCTGCTGGCCCCTATCTATTGGGACTTGACCCCAAGGGCGGAGTCCCTGGTGCTGTCGCTGGATGTGCTCATTTGGGCCATCTTTGCGGTGGACCTTGGATTGAAGACGGCCATCGCTCCAAGGCGCCTGGCTTACCTGCGGGAGCACTGGCTGGAAGTGCTGGTAGTGCTAATTCCCTTTGCCCGGCCCCTGCGGATACTGCGCATCATAGTATATGGCTCCAGGGCTTACCGGGGTGCTGTGCGCCTTGCCCGGATTGACTTCCTAGCAGCCTATGCCGCCGGCTTGGTGCTGCTGGTAGCCGCAATCGTTACGTCGGTGGAGAGAGGCCACGAGTCCAGGCTGGACTCCTTCCCGGACGCCCTGTGGTGGGCCATTGTGACGGTAACGACCGTCGGATACGGAGACATAGTGCCTGTCACTGAGGCAGGGCGGGCCCTCGCACTGGTGTTGATGATAGGGGGAGTTGCCCTGTTCGGCGCCTTAACCGCCAACTTAGCTTCCACCTTTGTGCGGAGGGAGACCCCCAATTCGGCGGTCGTGGCTTCCTTGGTCGAGGAGGTGCGGTTGATGCGGGACGAGGTAGCCCGACTAAGGGGCGACAACCCATCTCCTTTGACGGGAGGGGACTAAGTGGAAGGTGATGCGACTGCCAGGGCGTCCCTACCGTCACAACCAGCCTCTTCCGGGCCTGAGTTTCCTGGATTGCGGCCTCCGCCGCAATGACGGCAAGGGTCTCGCCATACTCAGCGGTCCGTTCGCCCTGAGGGAAATCGAAGGGGAACGGACCGGGGCGCGGGGGTAAGAGAAAGGGGTCAACGTGAGAACAGGGCGGCGATGCGCTGGCCCACGATGTCGTCTTCGCCGTCCCTGAGGCCGAAGACGTGGATAATGATCTGCTCTTCGCCGTCCCTCACCCGCGTCCAGATGGGCGGGTCTCCCTCCTTCAGCCTCGCCACCACATCACGCCCCGTCATGCCCGCCACCTGGGGGTCGATGCTCAAGACAATACCGAAGGCCTGGTGGCCGATAACGTTGTCGATGAGCTCCACCTGCAGGCCAGGGATGCCCTGGAGGTGGTTCAGAATGGTCCTGGACTTGCTCTCGGAGTCGGCCAGCCTCTCCTCGTGGTTCATGGTCATCCAGCGGCGAACCGCGGCCAGCACCCCCATCATCTCCTGCCGGTCCACCTTCTGGGGCCTGCCGACGCCCCGGATTCGCCGTCCCTCGTAGCCCACGAAGGAGTGAAGCGATATCTTCCGCACCATCTCTTTGGTTCCCAGGGCCAAGCCCGTGGACTGGGTGGAACCCATGTACTTGGCGGCTATGCATTGGAAGTCCGCACCTGCCCGGACGTACTTGCCGAAGAGTTCCAATGGATATATCTGGCCAGCCGAGTCCACCAGGACGGGCAGGTCGTGGTCCTTGGCTATCCGAAGCGTGTCCTCGAAGGAGAGGGCCTTCGGATCGGGGTACTGCTCGGTGGCGTAGTACACCACTGCGGCGGTGTTGGGGCCAATGGCGGCTTCCAGGTCCTCGGGGGTAGTGCCATCGGCGCTACCGAAGTTGACCAGCCTTGCGCCGGCCAGCTCCAGGCATCGATCATACCAGTACCGCTGCCGTGTCTGGATAAGGATTTCGTCTTTCATTCCTGTGGTGTTGGGAAGCTGCTGAATCCTGTCGTCATCATCGCCGGCCATGACCGCCGCCGTTGCCAGGGTGAGGGCTGAGCCGGCGCCTGAGGTGACGTAGGCGGCGGGCACTCCCACCATCTCAGCTACGGAGGCACCCACCTTTTCCTGAAGCTCCATCAGGGGAATGTAGGCGCTGTCGGCCCGCTCCATGGCCTCCTTGACCTCAGGTGCAGGAACTGAGCCCCCCAGCAGGGTAAGGCTGCCGATGGCGTTGATAATGGGAGTGGCTCCCAGCTCCTTGTATATGCTGCCCCAATCGTCTGACGCCATGTTTTCCTCCTATGTCCTGAGTGGGCCCGGAAATGGGCTGCGTTGTCTGAATGTGTAGTCGGCACTGCTATCCTACCATCTGGGCCAGTCGCGGGAAAGGGTGTGTATCTGTAGGGGCGAACGGGTGCTGGTTGCCTTGGCGATGGGGCGGAATCCTCCTATACTTCAGCGAACATGACTCCATCGGAAGGGGGCAGCGTGGCGCAAGAATCAGGCCGAGCGGACTACATCTTCCACAACGGCAAAGTGGTCACTGTCGACGGATCCGATTCCATCCAGCAGGCTATTGCTATCAGCGGGGGCGCCATCCAGGCTGTGGGTTCCAGCAACGACGTTCTTTCCCTGGCGGGGTCCGGTACGCAGGTCATCGACCTGGGGGGCCGCACCATGGTCCCCGGAATCATAGACACCCACGCCCACATGGACCGAGAAGGGTTGAAGGGCCTGTTCCCATCTTTGGCGGGGGTGTCTTCCATCGGAGATGTGCTGGCTGTGGTGAAGCGGGAGGTTGATCGCACTCCACCGGGGGAGTGGGTGGTGACCATGCCTATAGGTGACCCGCCCAACTTTTCAGGAGTGCCGGAGCAGCTTGCCGAGGGACGATATCCCACCCGGTGGGAGCTCGACCGGGTGTCGCCGGACAACCCGGTGTACATCCGGGGCATCTGGACGCCCTGGAACGTGCCTCCGTCGGTGTCCGTCGCCAACAGCCAGGCTCTGAAGCTGGCAGGGATAGACAGGGACACCGTCAGCCCCGATGACAGCGTGACCATCGAACGGGACGAGAACGGCGAGCCAACGGGCGTGTTCGTCGATGCCAACCGCTTTCCCACCGTGGAGTTCAACCTGATGCGAGTGGTGCCCCGCTTCACCCATGCCCAGCGGGTGGCCGCCCTGAAGGAGTCCATGCGCCTGTACAACTCCGTCGGCACCACGTCCATCTACGAGGGGCATGGCATCGCCCCCGAGGTGATGGACGTTTACAAGGAGGTTTGGGATGCGGGAGAGATGAACGTGCGCTCCTACCTCGTGCTCAGCCCCACCTGGAAGTCCCTGGAAGGGGCCGAAGACGACATGGCCCGCTGGGGATACTTCGCATCGGGAGCGGGATTCGGCGACGATATGCTGAGAGTCGGGGGCTGCTTTATCCAGGCTAGCAGCGTTCCATACGTTGCCGAGACCCGCTCGGCGGAGCTGCCTTACACGGGCTGGGCCGGGTTTGCCGAGAGCCACTACTCACCCGAGGAGTTCAGGGAGCTGGTCCGCATGGCGGCGCGCCATAGCCTCAGAGTGAATGCACTGGTCGGACAGGATGCCGACGGCGCCCTCGACCTGTTCGAGGATATCCACAGGGCCACGCCCATCGATGGGCGCAGGTGGGTTTGGATTCATGCCCGCCAGCTTACGCGCCCCCAGGTGGTGCGCATCAGGGACCTGGGGATGCTCATGGAGACGCTGCCATTGACGGAGCTTTGGCTGCGTGGAAATCGGTACTTCGACACACCCCATCTGGCTGACATAGCAGTCAGCCACAGGACCTACCTGGAAGAGGGGGCGCGGTATGCCCTGGGGACCGACAACAAGCCCTACAACCCGTTTGCTACCTTATGGGCCGCTATTGTCCGCAAGGAGAGGCACACCGGCACAGTTCTGGGAGCCGGGCAGGTGCTAAACCGGCTGGAAGCCCTGCGGTCCTTCACCCAGTTCGGAGCCTACTTCACCTTCGACGAACACCGGCTTGGCTCCCTCGAGCGGGGGAAGCTGGCGGACCTGGCGGTGCTGTCCGACGACCTGCTGACCATGCCCGAGGATGGCATCCCCGAGCTGCGCTCCCTCCTGACCATGGTAGGAGGAAGGGTCGTTCACCAGGAGGACTTTTCCTAGTCCCGTCCCCCATCCCTCCCGCGGCTCCATCCCCGCCACTCTCGCGCAGGTGGGAGTCCAGGTCCCCCGTCACCTATCCTGTCCGTTCGCCCTGAGCCTGTCCTGAGGCTCTCGAAGGGGGAAATCGAAGGGGAACGGACTGAGGGGCTGTGAGGCGGGGGATTCGGAGTGCTGGATGTGGCGAAACCCTGGCCGTCATTGCGGCGAAGGCCGCAATCCAGGAAACTTTGGGACTGGGGCAGGTTCTCCACTGCAATGCATTGGCGTATCGGTGTGAGCCAGCCTGGAAGCCGGCAATGCTCCGTTCTGGATTGCGGCCTTCGCCGCAATGACGAAAAGCGAGGTAGCCCCAACGCCGTTACTACCGCGACAGCGGGAGTCTACGCCTTCCATTGCCCGTCCTGTCCGTTCCCCTTCGATTTCCCTCAGGGCGAACGGACAGCCGTGCTGCCGGCCAAGGCTGTTCCCTGCTTGCGCGGGAATGACGGTAAGTAGGTGGAACGGCAGTGGGTAGCGGCAACGACGGTAGGCCGCGGGAACGACGAGATCGAAGGTTTCCCTGGGAGAATGGACGGCAGCTAAGCCAGGAAGCCCTGCACTATCTTCCAGGCGGGCTCGCGCTCTCCCGTGTAGAAGTGGTCCCCGTTGAGGACCGAGGCGTAGGCCATATTGTCCAGCTCGCCGGACAACTTCTCCAACTCCCCGGCCAAGCCCGCAAAACCCATCAGCGAGTTGGACTGGCCGCGCTCGACCCCTTCCAGGCTGCCCAGGGTCACCAGGGTAGGCACCTTCACGTTGGGCAGGAGTCTTATCACATCGTACTTTTCGCCGGGGCCGTACTTGTCTAGGAACATCCCGGCGGTGAGCAGGTTGGCGCTAGGGTAGCGCACCTCCATCAGGGCCTCGGGATGGCCGTCGGAGATGTGCTTCTGGGCCTCCTCCAGCTGCTCCTGGTACTTGCCCCAGTCGTCCATGCGCTGGTAGGTGTTGTAGGAGAACCGGGGAGGAGAGCTGGCGACCATGCTCTTGATGCGGGAGTCCTTCTCGGTAGCCATGTAGTAAATAGACTTGACCGCGCCCAGGCTGTGCCCCCAGAGGCCGATGTTCCGGTAGCCCGCGTCCTGGGCAAATGAGATCCAGGCATCCCAGTCGTGCATACAGTCGTCGACCATCTCGTAGGCGGCCCCGAATCGCTGGCCGTCCATCGGCCCCCGGCTGACAGGGTCGTGGCCCCGGTTGTTCACCCTCAGAACGGCGCAGCCTGCATCGATGGCGTAATCGGCCATCTCCTCGAAAAGACCGGGGCCGTAGAAGTTTCCTCCCACCCCGTGCAGCATGATCAGTATGTCCACGCTTAGCTGGGAAGCCGAGGAGCCGGCGGGAGACCTCAAGAAGCCGTCCAGCCTCAGCCCATCTTTGGTCTGCACCTTTACCAGATCGACGTTCATGCTCTTTCTCCTGTCCGCAACGGAAGATGTATGAATTGCGCTCCTGTGTGTATGCAGGAGTGTATGGTCAACCCAATTCCGGTGTCAACGAAGATGCTTTCCTCGAATAAGGGAGGACGTATCTGCTTACAGATCAGCAACTGATTTCCGGAGCGCTTCGTTTAGCCTTGTCTGCCAGCCCCGTCCGCTCTGCCGAAAGTGGGCTACTATGTCGGAATCCAACCGTACGGTTATTTTCTCCTTTGTTGGGGACTTCTGACTGCCTCGAGTGCGTCGATACCCCTCAACGATGTGAGGAGCAATCTCCGTGGCTGGCCGGGGCAGACTTGAGGTTTCCCAGTGGGCCGCGTCTTCCGGGTCTTCAGAGATCTGTCGTTGGATTTCGGCCTCTTCGCCGTCTGTGGGGCTTATATGGTCGCGCTTAAGCCTCGGCATACTCCCGCTCCTCCTTTCTGCTGGCCATCCTAAGGCTGATGATCCGAATTCTGCCTTCCCTTAAAGTGTACACAACTCTATAGAGTCGATTGCCAATGTATCCAGTGGCTGCCCATCTCACCTCTCCACCCCGGTCGCTTTGCTGGATTACCGATGTATCCCACTCGAAGTCCTTCATTGCGTCAAAGCCTATCCGACCGTTCGCAATGTTGGATTCATTCTTCACTTCGTCCCATTCATATTCCACAGTTTTATTGTACCTACAATCCGCTCTTTTTGCTAGAGAGCTTCTCCGCAAGCGGGAACGATAATGTTGCGCGAGGGTTCCCCGAGGACTGGCGGTTCCCCTCTGAGGCCATCTGACAATCCCCACGGGCCAGTGGTATTATTTGGCTACCAATAACCCAGGTGATTTCACGCAAGGGGGACCGCATGGTACAGACAGCAAGCAGACCATATATCTACGTGGGCGGTGAGAAGGGGGGACTTGTGAGAAAACAGGAGGGCGACGGCGCCTGGGAGGTGTTGACCAACGGCCTGCCCTCGGATCTAGTGGTTGTCCAGGTGGCGGTCAACCCTGCCCGGCCCGACCTGGTGCTGCTGGGGAGCCGGAATGGCGCCTACATCAGCTATGATCGGGGTGACAGCTGGAGCGAGGTGGAGCTGCCCGAATCGGGACTGGAGATCTGGTCCTTCGCCTTCCACCCAACCCAGTCCGACACCATCTACGTAGGCACCGCGCCGGCCCACATCTACCGCAGCGGGGACGCCGGGGTGACCTGGGACACCCTGCCCATCGTCATCGACCCCGCGGCGGTGTGCGACCTGGGCTTCCCAACACGGATCATCGCCATGGTCGTCAACCCGGCCAACCCGACGGAGATGTACGCAGGCATGGAGGTGGGCGGGATGATTCGCAGCCTGGACGGCGGTGATAGCTGGGAGTCCATCAACAACGGGATGATCGGCGACGAGGACAGGGTGGACATCCATGGCGTCGCTATGAGTTCCTTGGAACCTGAAACGCCTTACATGATCACCCGGCTGGGGCCCTGGCGAGGTCACGACCGGGGCAACCGCTGGGAGTTCATAGACCTGAAGCCCTTCAGCTCTATTACCCACACCAGGGACTTCAAGTTGGACCCCCATGCGCCCGGCACCCTCTACGCGGGCGTGGGCGCCAGCGTGTACGGCGAGGACGGAGCATTGCTCCGCTCATCGGACATGGGGAAGACCTGGGAGCGGGCGGACAAGGGCGTGAAGCCCAACAGCACCGTGCGCTGCGTCTCCCTGAGCGGCAGCAACCCGTCCACGATCTACTGCTGCACACGGTACGGCCAGGTGTTTGGCAGCGGGGACGGCGGGGCCACATGGCAGGAGCACCAGCTACCTGAGGGGGTAACCGAGCTTCGGGCGGTAGCGGTCAGCTAGCTCTCTAGGTCAACTCCAAGGTTGTCCCGACGCTGCTGGCTATGAAGGCCTCGGGCATCGTGGTGGCCAGCTGGTGGCAGGCCGACCAGCCGGTGCAGTGGCCGGGCATTATGTACTGGGGTCCGACATCCCGGATCATGGACACGGTCCGCGGGATCAACGGCGCCATGAGGCTGCCCGTCAAGTGAAAGCCGCCCACCAGGGCATGAACATTCTGGATGCCGGTCAATTCCCGGGCGTTCTGCAGGGTGTTTATGATGCCCGAATGACCGCACCCGGTCACGATGACCAGCCCCTTGTCTCGCAGGTTGATGATGACGCACTGATCGTCGGATATCAGCGGGTCCGGCTCCCAGCCGTGCTCCCGGTGGGCGTGGTGATAGGGGTTGCCTGTCTCGAAGCTGGTGGTGCGCCGTATCTCCCCTGAAACCAGGGCCAAGCCGTCCACCAGCATGGAAGGCCCAACATCTTCGATGACCTCGATGTCCTCCGCCCGGAAGTCCGCCTTCCTTGGGGCCGGGTAGTTCAGCTGGTGGCCGTCGGGGAGGACCACCCTGCGCTCCAGGAAGGCGTCGGGGTGGAGCACCAAGGGCAGGGAGCGGGAGCCGAGCCTGTCCACCAACCCCAGCAGCCCCATGGAGTGGTCCGGGTGGCCGTGGCTGATGGTGACGGCGCGGATTTCCCGGGCATCGGCCCCCAGTGCGTCCATGTTCTTGAGCAGGCCGTAGGCGCTGACGCCGGTGTCGTACATGAGTGTGGCGCTGCGGTCGCCTTGGGTCACCTGGATAAGCGTGGAGTAGCCGTGCTCGGCCACGGCCGTTTCCCAGGGATTGGGTACTTCGCCGAGGGTGTCCTGCCACGCAGGCCCCAGGGGGTACCTTTCGACCCCGCCGCCGCTGGGCAGAAGCAGGTCGATGGTGTTGTCCACCAGGACCGTGATCCTGACCTTGTCCACTTCCGGTAGGTTGATTACCTGCTGGGTCAACTTGTTCTCCACGGCAGTGTTGGGATGGGTCCGCTCGCTCCAGGTCCCCGTCCGTTCCCCTTCGATTTCCCCCATCGAGAGCCTCAGGACAGGCTCAGGGCGAACGGACGGATGCGCCGGTGGGGCCAGTGCAAAACGAGCCATTAGCGCGGCGCCGGGTTTGCGTCTAAAGGGACCATTGGGTTGGAGTATACCATCCCCAGCGCCGGTTACTCTCCGTTCGTCCTGAGCCTGTCCTGAGGCTCTCGATGGGGGAAATCGAAGGGCGAACGGGCTGCCCGGGCCCCCCCATGAGAGGTGTAGGCTCCCGCTTTCGCGGCGGTGACGACAATTGGGAACAGCCGCTTCTTTCGTCATACCGGTCATTTCTACCGTCATTGCGGCGAAGGCCGCAATCCAGGACGGAGCGCTGCCGGTTCCCAGGATGGCGCACACCAGCAAAATAGGGCATTGCAGGGGCGTCCTTTCGCCACACCCCGGCTTGTCTCGGCACCTGACTTTCCTGGATTGCGGCCTCCGCCGCAATGACAGGGCAGCCCTTCTTAAAACCCAACCGTCCGTTCGTCCTGAGGGAAATCGAAGGGCGAACGGACGAGCGCATCGGTGCGAGCCATATACGTCACCCGCTCTGTCCCGCTAGGCATGATGGCGGCGTCTCTGCCGCTTTTGCCCTATCTCACTGGGTTCCGTTCTGTCTCGCGGTAGGGGACATCGTTTCCTCGCTCTCAGTTCGGTCCCACCGTAAGATATCCTCGCCGTGCCCTGCCACGCCCTGCCGTGCCACGCCTAGCCCTGCCGGGCCATACCGTACCGGGCCATGCCGGGCCCTGCCGTGCCGAGCCCTATCGTGCTACGATTCTCTTGGACTGATCTCGACAACCTCGAAGCGGCCATAGTCTCCGCTCTTCTCTGGCCGCCAATTCCCCAGACCAAGACGCCGGCCGGCGATATCCAGCCAATCCCACAGCATACGTTCGTCAACCTGGTCGTCGTAGCATTCCAGAACGAACTTGCAGCCCCAAGGCAGTTCGAACTTGGCTCGGGTACGTATTATGCGGCTGCCCCGCAGCACTACGGGGACGGAGAAGGCGGTCTTCTTGATTAGATCGTCCAAGTTGTCTCCGTACCTTCCACGGTCATAGGTGAACTCGAGCACGTCGTGAACAATCAACCCTTCCCTGACTTGGCCTCCTTGCTTCCGTTTCTTGGCCCCTTTCTCTATCGCCGAGCGGAGGGCCGAGGCCGGGATGGTAGGCGCTCCGTCTTCGTCGAGCCAGAGGGAGACCTCACATTCAAGCTCAGCGATTCTGGCATCGTCAGATTTGGTTCGATTTCTTCCCTTCTTTGATGAGATTTCCGCCTTCTCGATGTTGGCAGGGTGGCTTGTGTCAACTCCAGCGCCAGAATGCATGATGATCGGACGGACCCCCTTGATTTCGACGTCGTATAGCATTGGATGACATCCTCCTCGAATATTGACTGGAACTCCCAGATTGAGCCATGGAATCGCCTCATCGTTGTTGCAATCCTATGGCACACGTAACACAGCGCCGTCAGGCGGTCGCTGGTCATGTCTTTCTCTTTCGGATAGTTCATCTCCCAGTGATGGCCCTCAGCGGCGGGACGCTGGCCGCAGAACTGGCAAATACCTTTGCTTCTTGCGAAGGCCCCAGCCCTCGCCTCAAGATGCATTGGGTGCTGATAGTTATATTCCACTCACCATCTCCTTTACGTTCATCAGCTTCTACAGCGCGGGCCCCGCGGGGCGTTGCCCAGCCTTTGAACACCCAGTTGTGCAGGGCTGTGGCTGATTCTTTTTGTCCTTGCGATTCATCTATTTGCAAACCCCATTTCCCGACGGAACCCTTACGCAAAAGAGTCAAGATACCTCTTCGCACGCTTCCAAGCCCTCTTCCCCTTGGCGATCAAATCCCGAGCTTTTTCTCGAGAATTCTTTCGTCTGTACCGTCCGTGTGAGTCGCGTCTACTAGACATGACTTCTTCTCCTTTGTTGGGAATAGACTCCATTGGCGCACTAATCCCGTGATGATGAAGGGACACAGGAGAATGCGGCCGCAACGAACAGTTAATGTGACGACGCACAGGGTCGCAGACCGTTACGGCCTACAGAGGGGGGCTATTCCAGCTGTGGAGAGGCGCCGGACGCCGAGGCCGCGCATGGCACGACCATCCGGCCCGAGGAGGAAGCGGACAGAAGACTGTCCGACCAGGGGGAGATGAGGGGGTTGGAATCGCGGAGTGCCGGCCAGTATGCGGCGAGCGGCCTAATACGTTGCACCGGCATCGCGTCGCTGGGGAAGATTAACTTCACATAGCAGAAGCCGGTGAGTTGCACCAAGACTACTATGATCATGCTCAGATAGGCTAAGGCCTCACCCAGCGCCGGAGATACGTCTCCAATGAAACCGAGAACGGGGTCAAAGGAGGCTGGACCTATTGCCGGGTATAGCACCAAGCCAAAGAGAAGGAGTATCAGGGCGCACACTAACAGGGCACCAGTCAATGGTGCCAGACCCGATGCTGTTTTGTGGGCAACCTGCAGAGGGTAATTCATAAAGGCCATAAATCGAATGTATGTCCTAACCAATGCGTATGTCAACTCCTTCCCCGTCACATCGTCCCGGTTGACTAACCTTTAGCCCCAAATCTAGAATTGCCCTAACGCCAGCTATGGTTTCAAGTGGCCCTGCCGCCCACAGGCCCGTGGGCGGCCATGGGCCGGCGCCCCTCACGAGATAGATAGAGGTATAGCGATCATGAGCGCCCTCGACCGGTACGGCCTTCCAATAACAACATCGTCCACCGCAGCCGCCGACCACTATGTCCGGGGCGTGGACCTGGTGCTGGCCCAGCAGTACGGCCCCGAGGATGCTTTGGTCGCCGCCGTGGAGGCCGACGAGGGGTTCGCCGCCGCTCATGCAGCCCTGGGGATGGTGCGGATGATGCGGGGCGCGGCCCCCCAGTCCAGGGAGAGCATGCAGCAGGCCCACGATACGTCCGGGGGTGTGTCCCAAAGGGAACGGCAGCAGATCGAGATCATCGACCTCTGGGTGCGGGGTGAAGGCCACAAGGCGACCGCCCGCCTGCGGGAGCACCTGGCCGAGTACCCCAGGGACTGCATGATGATCCGCATGGCCCAGAGGCTGTTTATCCGGGGTTGCAGCACCGTAGGCTCCGGGGATCCCAACTTTCCCCCGGCCTACTACGCCCTGCTCAGCAGCATCGCCCCTGCCTACGGGGAGGACTGGGCCTTCTACGGCCAGTACGCCTGGGCCAACCACGAGATCGGTCTCCTGGATGAGGGTATGCGCTTGGCCCAGCGCTCCCTCGATCTGCGGCCCGACAACGCTGTCGCAGCCCACTCCATCGCCCATGTGCACTTCGAGACCGGCGACCCGTCGGGAGGCTCGGACTTCCTGGGCGCATGGCTGGAGACCCTGGACAAGAGGGCTGACTACCGGGTGCACCTGTCGTGGCACCAAGCCCTTTTCGAGTTGGCCTTGGGTCGCCAGCAGTCAGTGGAAACTTGGTACTACGAAGAGATCGAGCCCTCCATCAGGCGGGGCAGGCTGGCGTCCCTGGTGGAAGGGGCCTCCCTGCTGTGGCGGATGCAGGTGTATTCGGGGGCTGCGCCTACGCTGCCCTGGGATGTGGTGTGTCCCCTGGCCGCCCCGGCCGCCGGGAAGGTAGGGGTGGCCTTCGGTGATGCCCACGCAGCCCTAGCACTGGCCGGGTCGGGTGATCATGCCGCCCTGGACAGGATGCTGGATGGGCTGCACGCTGAAGCCGGGAAGGGTAACGCCCTCGCGGGGGAGGTGATGGTCCCATTGGTGCAGGGTTTGGACGCCTTCGCCCACGAGGACTACGAGAGCGCGGTCAAGCACCTGGGCCCACTGGAAAGCCAGATCGTGCGTATCGGCGGGAGCCATGCCCAGCGGGAGGTGTTCGAAGACACCATCCTGGAGGCCTACCTGCGGGCGGGGGAGTTCGATGCCGCTGAAGCTATGCTGACCGAGCGCCTGGGGCGGCGGTCCACCCCCAGGGACACCTTCTGGCTGGGACGACTGGAGGCCGGAAGGGGCGCCGGCGATGAAGCCCAAGGGCGATTCCGGGATGCGGAGGATGCTTGGCGCACCGCCGATGGGTCCTTCCCTGAGCTGGCTGCCCTGAAGCAGATGGCCCGGAACTAGCCCCACGCCTTCGGCTTCCCACAGCCGTGCCCTCCCATGGCGCGAATTTCATGGGGTGAAAAAGCAATTCCCCACAGCCTCCGTTTCTCGTAAAGGACATCTACCATAACGCGCATTTCATGGGGTGAAAGATGCAAGTCGGAACTGTGTTCATGTCGTTCATGGGCGGACCGCCGGGGTATCGGCGGGACTTCGGTCGATGGATCAGCGAAGCGGAAATGCTCTTACAGCGCCTGTCTCAGGCGGGATTCACCTTCGTCGCCTTCACCCACTCTTACCAGTCGGCGGGTTCCGGGGGAATACAACCCCTGGTTCTGGTGTCTCGGCTGGCCCCTATATCCGGTGAGCTGCGACTTGCGACCCAGGTGCTCCTCCTCCCCCTGATGAATGCAATGGACGCTGCCTACAATGCAGTTACCTTGGACCATATCACCGAGGGCCGCTTGGACCTCGGGATGGGGCTAGGCTACCATCCCCTGGAACTGGAGCCCTTTGGACTCACGAGGGCCGACCGGGTGCCCAAGTTCGAGGAGTCGGTCCGCCTGATGAAGGAGTTCTGGAAGGGAGAGCCGGTGCATTTCCAGGGCAGGTACCACAGCGTATCCGGCACATGTCTCACCCTTCGCCCTGTGCAGGAACCCCATCCCCCCCTGTGGGGGTCGTCCCAGAGCCACGGCGCATCGGCCAGAGCGGGGCGCATCCTGGACGGCATCGTCCTTGGGCCCCAGACCACCTTTTCGGACGTGGGAGACCTCCTGGGCACCTTCAGGTCGGCCTGGGCTGAGAACCATGTAGGGGTGCCGGACCGGGTTGGGGCGTGGAGGGTGTTTCTGCTGGGAGACAGCCCGGAGGATGGGTACCGCAGGGGTGTGGAGGGAGGCAGGCTGACCTTCAAGCGGTACCACGAAGGGGGCATGCAGGAAGCCACGACGGTGAAGCTGCCCCTGGAGCTCCGGGAGGATACGTACCAGGACTGGACCATCTCGGGCAGCTACCAGGACTGCCTGGCTGGTCTCCGCAGATGCCGGGATGAGTTGGGCCTCACCCACGTAACCTGCCAGTTCTACAACCTCCCCGACAACTTCGAAGCCAGGATGGAGTGGCTGGACGGCTTCGGCACCGAGGTCATCGCCAAGCTGTAGAATTCCCCATTCGAATATTCTCCCCCCTCCCTTGAGGGAGGGGATTAAGGGGAGGGTGAAACGTCAACTCTAGGAGTCGTTTCCATGTTGTTCCCCCTCACCCCAGCCTCTCCCACCAGGAGGGGTATCCTGACTCCATGACGGCCGCTTGTCCGTTCGTCCTACGCTGCAATAAGAGGCCCGGGTCGGTTCGTCCTGAGGGAAATCGAAGGGCGAACCGACAAGCCGGGGGGCATTGCGTACATCACGACTTTCGTCATTGCGAGGACAATCGTCATTGCGGCGAAGGCCGCAATCCAGGACGGGGCGCTGCCGGGCGCCAGGGTGGCTCACACAGGCCCCGGTTCGTACTTCGATTTCCTCAGCACGAACCGGGGGCGTTCCCCCTCACCCCAGCCCTCTCCCACCAGGGGAGAGGGGGTAAGGCCCTGCTTTGACTTGCAAGGAAGGCCCGTGCTAGAATCCTTGCAGATACACCACATTCGGGAGCTTGGGCAAGCCAGGCTGAGAGGGTGGCCGGCACTCGTCACCGACCGTTATACCTGAACCGGGTAATGCCGGCGAAGGGATAAGTCGATGATCAGTGAATGACGCACCGTCAGGCTTGCCCCTGGCGGTTTTTCTTAGTTTCCGGGGTGAGAGAGGAGTCCATTATGGATGAACATCTGGTGATCGCTGGAAAGGTGTTCCGCTCCCGCCTCATCCTGGGCACCGGCAAGTACAGATCCCCCGAGGACATGGTCGAGTCCATCCAGGCTTCGGGCACCGAGATGGTAACGGTAGCCATCCGCAGGCTGGACCTGGACGACCCCAACAAGAAGACCATCCTGGACTACATCGACTGGAACGTCTACCAGGTGCTTCCCAACACGGCGGGAAGCAAGACGGTGGAGGAAGCCCTGTTCACCGCGCGCCTCGGCAGGTCCGTTACCAACAGCAACTGGGTGAAGCTGGAGGTCATCCCCGACCCCAAGTACCTCCTCCCCGATCCTGTGGGGACCCTGGCAGCCGCCGAGCAGCTAGTCAGGGAAGGCTTCATAGTGCTGCCCTACATCCACGCCGACCCAGTGCTTGCCAAGCACCTGGAGGAGGCGGGCTGCGCCACAGTAATGCCCCTGGGTTCCGCCATCGGTTCCGGCCAGGGCATTCACACTGCGGAGGAGATACGCATCATTATCGAGCAAGCCAATGTGCCGGTGGTGGTGGACGCGGGTCTCGGCGTTCCCTCCGATGCCTCGGAAGCCCTGGAGATGGGCGCCGACGCCGTCCTGGTGAACACAGCCATCGCCCAAGCCCAGGACCCAGTCCTGATGGCCCAAGCCTTCCAGAAGGGTGTGCAGGCGGGCCGGGAAGCCTACGTAGCCGGTCGCATCCCCCGCCAAGCCTACGCATCCGCCAGCAGCCCCACCGAGGATGTCCCCCAGCCCATACCCTCCGCCAGGTAAGGGCCGGTCGGAGAGCAATGAATCCTGCGGTACCCATGCCCTGCCTGTGTGTCGTTACCGACCGGGGTCTCTTCGGGGGCGACACGGTCCGATTAGTGCGGTGCGTAGGCGAAGCCGTGGCAGGCGGGGCCAACATGGTGCAACTCAGGGAGAGGGGCATGGAGGAACACGCCCTGCTGAATATCGCCAAGGAGCTACGTCGTATCACCCGGGGCAGCGCCCTTTTGATAGCGAATGACAACCCTCGGGTGGCCGCAGCCTGTGAAGCCGATGGAGTGCAGCTTCCCGAGGCGGGGGTGGCTGTGGACGCGGCCAGGGACATAATCGGGGATGGTAAGCTGATCGGTAGGTCCGTGCATTCGGTTAAGGGTGCCATCGATGCCGAGCGGGAAGGGGCCGACCTCCTGGTGGCGGGCACCATTTACGCCAGCCGTTCTCACATGGGGGTCGAACCAGCCGGAAGCAGTCTGCTGAGCAGCATCGCCGGGCAGGTGCCACTGCCCCTCCTGGGCATAGGAGGCATTGGGCCCGGCAACATAGCGAACGTCATTGAAGCAGGCGCATGGGGCGCTGCCGTAATTTCGGCGGTGCTGGAGTCCGACGACCCTCGAGAGACGTGCCGGGACATAATGACGCAGATGAAGCAGGCCGCTATCGCAGCAAAGGAAGGCGCACGAAATCCTTCGGGAAGCGACTCATGATAAAGCTGGTGGTCAACGGCAAGACGCGGGAGCTGGAGGGAAGCCAGGACTTAGTCAGCTTCCTGGAAAGCTTCGGTGTGAACATCCAGCACATCGCCGTGGGGTATAACGGCACCGTGCTGGAGAAGGACCGGTTCTCGGAAACCATGCTCCAAGACGGGGATGTCCTGGAGGTGGTGCGCCCCGTCGGCGGGGGCTGATCCTCAGGCCTCTTTAGGTCCGCTCAGGCTACAGCCTGGACCAGCTTAGCCCCCAGGATCCGTTCCATGTGTCTCAAGGCCCACTGGTGGGCGTCGCCGTCGAAGCTGGCCACGCAGTCGGTGGGCACCTCTACCTGATAGTCCCGATTGCGGGCATCGGCGGTGGTGTGTAGAACGCAGATGTCGGTGCACACCCCGCAGACGATGATCTTCTCCACTTCCATGGACTCGAGCTGATCGGCAAGGTTCGTGCCGAAGAAGCCGCTGTACCGGTTCTTGGGCAGCACGTTTCCTCCGGAAGATTCCACGTACTCAGCCAGCTCGGGCACGACTTGTGTCTCGTCGGTGCCCTTCACGCAGTGGACGGGAAACATCTGGAACTCCAGGTCGTCGGGATCATGGTTGTCGCTGACGAAGAGTATCTTCGAGCCCTGCTCCTTCTCCCGCTCCAGCAGGGTGCGGACGTTGGAGATAATATCCCGGCAGCCATCGCCGCAGTACAGGTTGTGCCCCGGCTCCATAAAGCCCTTCAGCATATCGACGACCAGTACCACGTTCGCCATTTCGCTCCTCCCAGCAGGGCCTGGTTTCTTACTTCCATTTTAAGCCCAGCCTCCCTCGGTATCAACAAAGGACTTGCCTCGACAGCCTTAGCCCCAGCAGGTAGAATTACCCAGTTAACCAAGCTGACAGCCCGGTTAAGTCCGCACGATCAACCCACTTCACGCACTACGGGAGAAGATATGCCTTCAGTTAGCGTTTCCACCTACAGCTTCAGGGGACGGGAGAGTATCCCCCAGTTCATAGCCTTTGCCGAGAGTCTCGGAGTGGCGGGGATCGAGCTGGGCACCGATGCCCACTGGCCCGATGTTTTGTCCTCGGACGACAAGGCGGCGATCCGGGAAGCTGTTGCCCGCAACGGCTGGGTGCTGAACATCGACTACAACATGAAGACCGCCAACATGGACAACTTCGATGAGGCCAAGGTGCAGCAGGGCATCTCCGAGCTGAAGGCCGACCTTGGCCTGGCCGAGGAGCTGGGTGCCGGGTCAGTCTCCGTGCGGGTGGGGCTGATCAGCGATAGCCTGCCCGAAAACGCAGATGAGATGCGGAGAAAAGCCCAGACCAGCATCGCCGATGCCCTCAGGGAGGGCCTTCCACTGGCCGAGAGGGCGAACGCCCTTCTGCTCATCGAGAACGCCCAGCTCAGGCCTCTGGAGGTGCTGGAGACCTACGACCAGTACAACCAGCTTGTGGAGGAGATCGGAAGCAGCAGGGTGAAGTTTATCTTTGACCTTGCCCACTGCCACACATTTACAGGCATCCAGGACGGAATCGACGCGCTGGGGCCCAATATCCACTCGGTGCACTTTCACGACAATCACGGCGAGCGGGGCAACGATGAGCACCTGGAGTTCGGCAAGGGCACCATTGACCTTGCTCCCCATGCCGATTTCCTGCGCAACGTCTCTGGCATGATCACCTTCAAGGGATGGGACGGGACCGACGAGGAAGGCTCCACGGTGCGCAGCTTAAACCTCATCCGGGGTATCCTGGACAGCTAAGTAGACCTCCATCCAACTTCGTCGTTACCGCGAAAGGAGACCGTTGCACAAGTGCGGCTGTCCGTTTGTCCTGAGGGAAATCGAAGGGGAACGGGCAGCCCAGGGCGGCGCGGGGGCGTAGACCCCGCTTCCGCTGGAGTGACGGTAGTCTGGTGGGTGAGAGTGGCGTGGATGGGTGAGAAGTAAGCAGTACCTCGAAAGGGAAGATAGATGCTAGAACGCTTTTACGTCGATGAAACAGATGCCGTCCGTGTAAATGAGGCCGACCTCAGGGCTACCGTCGGCGCAATCTTCGAGAAGATGAACGTCCCCCCCGAGGACGCATCCTTAGGGGCTGATGCCCTGGTCACCGCCGACCTTAGAGGCGTGGAGACCCACGGCGTGTCCAACATGCTCCGGGCCTACGTGGGGGGCTACAACCGGGACGAGATCAATCCCACGCCCAACCTGCAGATCGTTCGCGAGACCGCATCCACCGCCAACATGGACTCGGACCGGGGCTTAGGAATAATCGTCACGCCCAAGGCGATGGACATCGCGATAGAGAAGGCCCGCAACACCGGGCTGGGCATGGTGACCATCACCAACGGGCGCCACCTGGGCATGGCCTCCTACCATGCCATGATGGCCCTCAAGCACGACATGATCGGCATGTGCATGACCGGATGCCCCCCATCGGTGCTTCCCACCTTCGGCGCTCAACCCCGCCTCGGCACCAACCCCATCGCCCTGGCAGCGCCAGCCGGCGAGGAGCCGCCCTTTGTGTTCGATGCCGCGACCAGCGTTATAGCAGGCAACAAGCTGGGCCTTGCCAGCAGATTGGGCCTGGACTTGGAGCCGGGATGGGTTGCCGACGGGGATGGCACCCCGCTGATGGAGCCTGTACCCGCGCCGACGGACTGGGTGCCCGGCTCCGCCCGGCGCTATCAGCAGCTACCCCTGGGCAGCACCCGGGAAGGCGGTTCCCACAAGGGGTACGGCCTCGCCTGCATGGTTGATATCCTCAGCGGCATCCTGGCGGGTAGCGCCTTCGGCATGGTGCCCGGCCGCCCCAACTTCAGCCACATGGTGGCCGCTTACAGCATCGAGGCCTTCACCGAGATTGACCAGTTCAAGAGCTTGATGGACGACTTTCTCAGGGCGCTCAAGGACACTCCTCCGGCGCCGGGCCATGAGCGGGTTATTGTGCCAGGCCAGCTTGAGGTGGAGGCCACCGAGGACCGCCGGGCCAACGGCATACCCCTGCACAAAGAGGTGGTCCAGTGGTTCCAGGACATCTGTAATGAGCTGGGCATCCCCTACTCCTTGAGCTAAGCCTTGCGAAAGTTGGGTCGGGCCATGAACATCCCAAGTTACGACATATGCATCATCGGCGGAGGAATAATCGGTCTCTCCACCGCCTTCCAGCTTCTTCAGCGCAACCCAAAGCTGAAGGTGGCCGTGGTCGAAAAAGAGGACCGCCTGGCGGTCCACCAAACCGGACACAACAGTGGAGTGATCCACTCGGGAATCTATTATCGGCCGGGCTCTCAAAAGGCCCAGTTCTGCGCCGGCGGGGTTAATGCCCTCGTCCAGTTCTGCGACGAGAACGAGATACCCTATGAGCGGTGCGGGAAGGTCATCGTCGCCACCGACGAATCGGAGCTGGGACGCCTGGACACCCTCTACGAAAGGGGCACCGCCAATGGCGTTCCCGGCCTGAGAATGATCGGCCCCGAGGAGCTGGCCGAGGTCGAACCCTACGCCAGGGGCATAAGGGCTTTGCACTCTCCCGCCACGGGTATCGTCGATTTCACCAAGGTTGCCTACGCCTATGCCAGCCGGTTCGAGGAGAGCGGGGGCACGATCTACCTGAACAGCCGGGTGCTGAACATCGACAGCAGGGGAGACACCACGACCCTCGTAACCTCCTCCGGGGAAGTGTCGTGCAGCTACGTGGTCAACTGCGCTGGGCTGTACTCGGACAGGGTTGCCCGCATGATGGGCGCCCCCTCCCCTGTGCAGATCGTGCCCTTCCGAGGGGAGTACTACACCCTGAGGGAAGAGAGCCGAGACCTGGTCAAGACCCTGATCTACCCCGTCCCCAATCCCCGGTTCCCCTTCCTGGGGGTGCACTTCACGCGGAACATTCACGGCCATGTGGAGGCGGGCCCCAACGCCGTCCTGGCTTACGCCCGGGAAGGGTACCGCAAGAGCGTGATAAACCCCGGCGAGCTGGCCTCGACACTGACCTTCCGGGGGTTCTGGTCCATGTCCCGCAGGCACTGGAAGGTCGGCTTGGGGGAGATGCACCGCTCTCTTAGCAGGCGCATATTCTTGAAGGATTTGCAGCGCTTGGTGCCGGCAGTCCAGAACAAAGACCTGGCGCCGGGGGGAGCGGGTGTGCGCGCCCAGGCCGTTGACCGCAACGGCGCACTCCTAGACGACTTCAGCATCTGGCAGACCGCCGGGGCCATTCATGTGCTGAACGCCCCGTCGCCGGGGGCTACTTCTTCCATATCCATCGGCCAGCGCATAGTGGGCATGGCGGCCGAGACTTTCGGTCTGGATGGCTAGGGCCTAGCGGGCCAGGGCTATTCCCCAGACGCTGGCAGCGCCTCTCTTCTTCAGCGCCTGGGCGCAGGCTGCCATGGTGCTTCCGCTGGTGACCACATCGTCCACCAGCACCACCTTGGCGCCCCGTACATCTTCCCTGCAGGTAAAAGCACCCTCCATGTTTCTTTCTCGCTCGTGCCTTCTCCCCAAGTTAACTTGGGGCGTGGTATCACGCGTTCTCTTCAGCACGTTCCTGACTGGCAGGCCCGATATCCTGCACACATGGTCGGCCAGGAGGACTGCCTGGTTGTAGCCCCGGCCTCTCATGCGCCGGGGATGGAGGGGCACCGGCGTCAGGCAGTCTCCGGGCATGTCCTTGGTTTGCAGCCACTCTCCCAGCAGACGCCCCAAGGTGGGGGCTGTAGCCCGTAGGTCCTCGTACTTCAGCTTGTGGATGGCGCTCCTTATGGCGCCTTCCATCAAGTAGGGGACCCGTATGCCGTCTATCGGCAGCCGAGAGGTTTCACAATCTTCGCACAGGGGCCTTCCATCGGTGGGGTCAGAGCAGATGCGGCAGTAGGGAGGCTCCAGCTTAGCCAGGTTGGGCAGGCAGGACGGACAGATGATGCTGTCGTCCACCCCGCAGCCCACGCATTTGATGGGAAACAGGAACCCCAGCACCCTGTCGTTGAATTTTTCCATGACGGACCGGTACGTCGCCAAGGTTCCTGACCCCTTTCGCCCATCTAAGGTTTAGCTTCCCTATATTAACAGCAGACGCATATAATTTGCCCATCCCCGGAAGTCGCAAGGGAGGGCTATCCCATCATGGCAGACCTGATCACACCCACCGAACTGCAAAGTCTCTTTGAAAGCGGGGCCAGCTTCGCCTTGCTGGATGTGAGGGAAGCTGGGGAGTACAACAGCTCCCACATTCACGGCTCCAGCCTCCTCTCCCGCAGGCAGATCGAGTTCCAGGCTCACTACTTGGTCCCCTATCTTGGCGCAACGCTTGTGGTGTGTGACGATGATGGTCGGCGGGCACAGCTGGCTTCTGCCACCCTGGAGGGGATGGGGTACCGCAAGGTGTCGGTACTGGCTGGGGGCATCAACCGGTGGGTCACCGAGGGCCACCCGACAGAGTGGGGCACAAATGTCCCCAGCAAGGACTTTGGCGAGCGGGTGGAGGTGGAGCACCATGTTCCCGAGATCGAAGCCGTGGACCTGGAGGAACGGGTCCGCTGGGGAGACAAAATCGTGATCCTGGACACCCGCACCCCCGAGGAGTACCGGCGTTTCTGCATCCCTGGCGGGCGCAGCGTTCCCGGAGGGGAGCTGGCCCTGCGGATCAACGACATCCTGGAAGGCGCAGGGGAGGGGACGACAGTGGTGGTGAACTGCGCCGGACGCACCCGCAGCATCATCGGCACCCGCACCCTCCAGCGCATGGGCATCTCCGACCTGTTCGGCCTGAAAAACGGCACCTCGGGCTGGGTGCTGGCAGGATTCAGTCTGGAGACGGGAGGCGACCGCCTGGACCTGCCCGGCCCGTCAACCGAGGGTCTGGATGCCGCCGAAGCTTATGCAGACAGGGTTGCGGAGGAAGACCAGGTGGGTCGCCTCTCCATCGGGGAGCTGCGGGACCTGTTGAACAGGAGCGCACAGGAACCCGTTTACACCATCGATGTCCGCACCGAGGAGG
The DNA here is from genome assembly GCA_963663025.1 of Dehalococcoidia bacterium. Classification (GTDB taxonomy): domain Bacteria; phylum Chloroflexota; class Dehalococcoidia; order Lucifugimonadales; family JAGWBF01; genus JAGWBF01. Next base: position 207,732 of record OY760073.1, read on the forward strand.
AGTACGCGGAAGGGCACATCCCCGGCTTCCACTGGTTCCCCGGCGGGCAGGCTGTCCAGCGCAGCGACGACGTGGTGGCCATCCGGGGCGCAACTATCGTGTTCGCCTGCGAGAAGAAAGTGCGCTCCAGCATCACCGCATCCTGGTACAGGCAGATGGGGTTCGAGAAGGTGTACGTGGTGGATGGAGGCATCGAAGCATGGCAGGCCGCCGGCCTATCCCTGGAGACGGGGATGCCCGACGCCGGGCCTTTCGGGGCGGATGAAGCCCGTTCCAAGGTCCGCATGGTACATCCCGATGACGTAGGCCAGGAGCCGGAAGGCGTCAGGATCTTCGTTGGCACCAGCCGGGAGTTCGCGTACGGCCACCTGCCGAGTTCCCGATGGGTGCCCAGGGGCTGGCTGGAGCTGCAGGTAGAAGAGGCGGTGTCTTCCAAGGATAACCCGGTGCTGGTCACCTGCGTAGATGGGATCCAGTCCCTTCTGGCGGGAGGGACACTGTCAGACATGGGTTACGCCGATGTTGCGGTGCTTGAAGGAGGCACAGCTCGGTGGCGTGATGAGGGGCGGTTGCTGGAGAGAGGTCTGTCCGGGGTGATGGCTCCCCCCGCCGATATGGTGCCCACCGGTCCTGACCGAAACTATGCGGATATGATGAACTACCTGCGGTGGGAGGAAGCGCTGGGCGAGAAATACGCCCGGTAGCAGCGAGGCCTGATTAACCTCCGCCCTCGCGGCGCTGCTGGCTCTTCAGGAACTCCTCCAGCTCTTTGACCAGCTCCTCGGACTTGGGCATCTCCGTCATGGTCAGGACGGCAGCCTCGTCGTAGCGCTCTTCCAGCCTCTGGACGTATGAGCCGATCTGGGAGTCCCTGCTGACGGCTTTGCCCACCTCATCGTCGAAGGTCCTTGCCGCCGACCTCAACTCATCCAGATCCAGTCGGAAGTCAAGGAACCCCTTCAAGCTGCTGATCAACGTGTAGCCGACCCGGTAGTTGGGGGCCGCCTGCAGGTAGTGGGGAGTGTGCCCCCAGATGGTGGCGTAACCCATGTCCTGCTCTATGCAGGCGCTCATTATCGCCGAGGCGATGCCCGTCGGTCCCTGGTAGTGGGAGGGCACTATGTTCTGCGCCTCCAGCTTGTCCTTCAGGTCTGCGTTGTTGGAAGACCCGGTGATCCGGACCTCTCTGGTGTGGGGTACCGCATCCAGCAGGGCGCCCACGTGCACCACCGTTCCCACCCCCCAGCGCTGCACTCCTTCCAGGAGGGTAGTGCAGAAGGTCCTCCACTTCAGATGGGGCTCGATGCCCAGGAAGAACATGAGGCCCGGCGAGCCATCCTCCTCCGCAGCGTAGTACAGCTCGTTGGACGGCCACTTTACGATGCGACGCCCCTCGGAATTGATACTAACGGTGGGCCGCATCTCGGTGAAATTGAAGAACTCCTCGGGGTCAAGTTCCGCGACTTTTTTGGCCAGAAGCTTTCGGATCAGGTAGCGCACGGCGCTGCTGGCCCCCTCTCCCGCATCCGGCCATCCCTTGAATGCCGTGATCAGGTGGGCGGCAGTCCCTTCCGGCTCTTCGATTATCTTGAGATGCTCCATATTCGGCACCCTGCGCCCTCACTCCCACATTGGACTCAGCCCATCATAGATTAAGGCTTAGCCCCATGTCCACCTTGGCACTGTGCCCTGGTATATGCCCCAGGTGTATGATTAGTGGGTGGCGGGATGTGCATGCAGGAAAGGGGGCGCCGGATGAACCTGTGGGCAGTTCCAGGGCACCAGCTGCGAACAAAGACACTTGTCGTAGCCTTCGCGGCTGCTGTGCTCCTGATTGTCGGCGCATCCATGCCATGGGTGTCTGCGCCCGAGGAGTTCTATCAGGAAGTAGACAGGCTTGCACGAGAGAGCGGCGTACATGGTGTCTATGCCATCGCCGGGGCTGTGTTGGTCCTGGCTTTGATAGTGTACTTCCTCATCTCGGAGCAGTGGCAGCATATCAAGCTCTTGAGCATACTTATCCTCATCGTGGCCTTGGGAGCCACCTATATCACCGCAACCGACCTTGTCTACATTCAAACTGAATTGCTGGGGGACCTCAAACTTGAAGGCGAAGCTCAAGAGTCCTTTTCAGTTTCGGCGGCCCCGGGCCTGTACATCACCCTTGTCGCCTGTGGGATCCTGGCGGCGTGCGGGGCATATAGCACATTCAGGAGCTTTCTGCCCGACCCTGCCAGCAATGAAGCCTGATCGAGCCATAGAGGTCCTATGAAACGAAGCGCCGTCGTAATTCGACACTCTCCGGTAGAAACCCTGGGGTCCAACTTCACTGGCGTGCTCACGGAGCGGGGCTTCGAGCTACACGAGGTCAACCTGTTCGAGCACGCTCCCGACTACGACTGGTTCGACGCTCCGGCATTGGAAGAAATGGGGGTCGTCGCAATACTGGGTGGGCCAATGTCGGTGAACGACAAGCTCCCGGCTCTGGAGAGGGAACAGGAGTACATCAGGCAAGCCGTTGGGTCGGAAGTCCCTGTGTTCGGTGTTTGCCTGGGCGCCCAGCTAATGGCGGCTGCTCTGGGTGGCCGCGTCGAGCCCACGGGCGGGTTCCAGTTCGGTCTCCGCAAGATCGAGGTTACGGCTGAGGGAAGCGCCGACCCGGTATTCGGGAAGATACGGGTGCCCCTGGTGCCCACCTTGCACGGCGACCACTTCATCCTCCCGCCGCAGGCTGTCCCGTTGGCAGGCGGCCATATGCTGTGCCGTGACGGGAGCTATCTGAAGATCAACATGGCCTACCGGTACGGGTCCAGCTACGGGTTCCAGTTCGAGCCCCAGCTTACCCTGGAAGAGTTGGTGGTGTGGGACCGGGAGATGTACGACTGCTACGGGATGATGGGCGACGCCTTCGATCCTGCCCGGGAGTCCGAGCGCAATATGCGGGAGTTCACCGGCTTTGCTCCCGTCCACCAGTCCCAGATGCGGGACCTGTTCCAAGCCTTCCTGGACCAAGCCCTGGGCGCATAAGACCGGTCTCCCCAAAGGGTCCTGCGCTCCTCCAACCCCCAGACGGGGACACCCTTGCATAACTCGATACCCTAGACTTTCGTCCGTTCGCCCTGAGCCTGTCCTGAGGCTCTCGAAGGGGGAAATCGAAGGGGAACGGACGGCTCAGTCCCAGCTTACATGAAGGTTCCCAAGAGGGCAGTCTCCTTGTCCCCACTATAAGCCAACCCTATAATGGGGCCACTATTCCACGGGAGGCTGAAGTATGTACACCAAGTCGATGCTCAGCTTGGACCAGTGCCAAGCCGCCATCACCGCAATGATCGCGGACTACAACAAGGACACCAGCCGGCGCCCCATCGCCATGGCCATAGTCGATGACGGGGGCAACCTCATCAGCTTTGCCAGGACGGACCGGGCCAGGCTCATGGCGGGCCGCAACTGCATCAAGAAGGCCTACACAGCGGCCATCATGGTGTCCGACACCGTCGACTATGCCGCCAGGCTCAAGGAGCAGGGTCGCAGCGTGGCCGATTCCGGGGATCCGAATCTGACCGGTCTGCAGGGGGGCGTCGTCATCCTGAACCCTGCCGACGGCGCATGCTTGGGAGGGATCGGTGTGGGGGGCCTGCCCACCGGCGTCGCCGACGAGGAGATCGCCAGGGTGGGGCTGCAGGCGATGGGACTGTAAAGGTACCTCCATGAAGAGCGTAGAGATCGACCGCAGTAAGCGCCTTAAGGAAGAACCTTCCAAGGGGCACAACCGCTGGCACCCCGGCGTTACGCCGGTGGTAGAGGCGGACCTTGGGGAGGAGGTGGTGCTGGAGACGAGGGATGCCGCCGACTGCCAGATACGTAAGGGCATGGTTGTTCAGGATTTGGTGGGCATGGATGCCAAGGTGGCCCATCCCCTGACGGGCGCCGTTTACGTCAAGGGGGCCGAGGCGGGAGACCTGCTGGAAGTGGAGTACGTGGACATCGTCCCCCAGCCCTACGGCTGAACCGCTTTCGTGCCGGGGGCGGGTTCCTGCGGGATGAGTTCACCGAGCCCTACTTGGTGCACTGGGACATCGCCGACGGGTGGGCCACTTCCGAGCAGCTTCCCGGAGTGCGCATTCCCAACGGCTCCTTCATGGGCACGGCGGGCGTTGCTCCCTCCCATAGCCAGTTGGAGGAGTGGACTCGGCGGGAGGCCGATCTAGTGACGCGGGGAGGCATTGCCCAGCCCCCCGACCCAATCGACGCGGTACCCTCGGCTGGACCTGTGGCCACCCACGGGGTGCGCACCATTCCTCCCAGGGAGAACTGCGGAAACGTCGATGCCAAGCAGCTTACCAGGGGCTCGAAGCTGTTCATCCCCGTCAGTGTGGAAGGCGCTCTGTACTCGGCGGGGGATGCCCACTTCGCCCAGGGGGACGGCGAGTGCTGCCTAACTGCCATAGAGATGGGCGCAACGGTGGCGGTGCGGTTCCAGGTGTACAAAGGGGAAGCCGCCCGTCGCAACATTGTCTGGCCCCGCTTCTCCCACTCCGGCTACTTCCTGCCGCCCGAGTGGGCAGCGCCCCGCAACTTCATCGCCACCATGGGAATGCCGGTGCGGAGGGATGGCACCCAGGAGGGAGAAGACCTGACCCTGGCTGCCAAGAACGCCCTCCTGAACATGATCGACCTGCTCCAGGAGCGGGGATGGACGAGGGAGCAGGCCTACATCATCTGCAGCGTGGCCGTGGACCTGAAGGTCAGCAACGTGGTGGATCTCCCCAACGTGACAGTCTCGGCCTTCCTGCCCGAGGACATCTTCCAGGGCTAGCAGGGGTTCACTTGACGGCGAAGCCGCCGTCGACGGTGAGCACCGCGCCGGTCACGTAGTCGGACCCCGGACCTGCCAGGAACACCACCGGTCCCTGCAAGTCCTGAGGCTCTCCCCACTTTCCTGCGGGGATGCGGCGGCTTATAAGCTCGTACCGCTCCGGGTCTCGCTGGGGAATGCTGGACGTGAGGCGCGTCATGAACCACCCTGGCAGGACGGCGTTCACCTGGATGTTGTCCGACGCCCACGCAACGGCAAGGCTCTTGGTGAGCTGCACCAGCCCGCCCTTGCTGGCTGAATAGCCCGACACCCAGTCGCTGCCAAACAGGGAGAACATGGAGCCGATGTTGATTATCTTGCCCCCGCCCTGCTTCTTCATATGGGGATAGACCTCTTTGGAAGCCAGGAAGCCCGCCCGCAGGTTCACGTTCTGCACCCGGTCCCACTCGTCGATGCTAATCTCCTGGGGCTGCTTGCGCACCGAGATTCCGGCGTTGTTCACCAGGATGTCCACCCTGCCCATGTCGGCCACAGTGTCGGTGATCATGCTTACGATGTCCGCCTCCTGGGAGACGTCCACCTTCAGGGCTATGGAACGCACACCCAGGGCGCTGAGCTGCTCTGCGGCGGCGGTGTTCCGCTCCTCGTCCCTGGCGGCCACGACCACATCGGCCTTGGCGGCCGCCAAGCCCGCAGCGATTCCCAAGCCAAGGCCGCCGTTTCCGCCGGTCACGATGGCAACCTTGCCTGCCAGGTCGAACAGATGGTCAATGCTCACGAGGGCCTCCCCTTGCCGCCGAGGTCTGAATAGGGTCGCTGAAAACGGATGGAAGTGTAATTTGCCCCTGTTTCGGGTGTCAACGACCCGCTGCGCGTCAAAATAGCTATTGCCAAAGGGGCTTTGGCCTTGGCGAAGTCTTCACATAAATGTTAATCGAAGGGCATTGACCCCGGCGGTTAATTTACATAAACTGAAACCAGTTTCGGGCGCAGCCTTTTGGACCCTAGGTACGAAACCGGGACATCTGGGGATTCCGGGTCCGGGAGGGTCTAATGGCCTTCACGCCAAAGGGTCGTCTTGCCGCCATCCTCGGACTGGGCCTTGCAGTCGGCCTCGCCTTCTTCTCGCCTCTCTGCAGGGACCGGTGGTCTCTTCGGCTGAGGAAATCAAACCTCTAGCCCCTCCCTGTGTAACCCCCACCGCACCTGACCAGCCTTCGGTTGATGGCGGCAACAAGCGCATCACCGTCGACTGGTCGGCGGTGAGCAGTCCGGGTTATGGGATCTTCTATTACGATGTGACCTACAGGCGGCTATATCCCTCAGGAAGTTGGAAGTACGAAAGCAACCTTAGCGGAACGACCACCACCGTCACAGGGCTTCTGGCCGACACCTATTACCAAGCCAGAGTAAGGGCGGGGCATTATAGTAGTGGGAGTGATTGCATTGGGTCCTGGTCGCCCACTCGCTCGGGTCAAACCGACCCTCCACCTACGCCGACCCCTACACCCGTACCACCCACTCCCTCAGTCGCCATCTCCTCCTCTCAGAGCTCGGTAACCGAGGGACAGAGCGTCAACTACACCGTCACGGCGAGTCCCGCGCCAACCTCCCAGATCACCGTGAACCTGAGCGTGTCCCAGTCCGGGTCTTTCCTGTGCAGCTCAACCCCTTCCAGCGTAACCATCCCCTCGGGGAGCGCCGCCGGAAGCTTCAGCGTGTGCACCAGAAACGACAGCGTTGATGAGCCAAACGGCAGCGTAACCGCGTCCATCACATCGGGAACCGGGTACAGAGTAGGTTCCCCTTCTTCGAAGACAGTGACGGTAAGGGACAACGATGATCCGCCTCCCACACCTGCACCGCCTACACCGACGCCTGTCACCCCCACACCCACACCAGTGCCCACGCCCACACCCGTCACCCCAACACCTACGCCAGTGCCCACGCCGACGCCTGTTACACCTACACCGACGCCTGTCACCCCCACCCCTACACCCACATCTGCGCCCAGTAACCCACGCCCTCCCTTCAACTCGTTCAAGATAACCTACGAAGGGGACGACCTCCATGATGCCGCGAAGTCCCACTGGAGCGTATTGCATCAAAGCGATGAAGTTGCTGTGAGTGTTTCTCCTAGTACGAGCCGCCGTGGCACGAGTAATCGTTTCTGGAAAAACTATGAGTTCAGGCTGGACACACCCCCCATAGGGACTGGTTTCTACATCCCGACAGCAGACGAGGGCTGTAGGCATGCGACACTGAAAGAGAAGAGCAACTGGTTCCAGTTACGTGAGGGCCAAAAAAGGAAGTTTGCGTTGATTCGGTGTCACTTGGGCGACCCCCGGAACAGCGGGATGCAACTAGATGTCCGATACACGGGCAAGATCCGCCAATGGGTTGTTGGATCTACGCCTCGGATCCCGCAGGGATGGCACCGATTAGATTTTGACACAGCCTATAAGGTCGATGTTGCGAAATTGTACGATACCAATATAGATAATCCCCAGGCTTCCCTGATGGTCGCGGAGATTCAGAACGGCGTGACCGTGTGGAACAGGGTTGGAGGGGCTCAGTTCACCCCTGTGCAGAGTGGGCAGGAAGTGATGATCCATGCTTATACGACCCAAGGGGGCGGGGATGACGAATGCCGTGGAGCCTTTGCGTGCACAACCCCGCCTCCAGGCGATGACTATCCTCATCTCGGCACTCATAAACTTTTCCTTCAGTATCCGCCGCGTGGGGACACGAAGTCCAGATGGACCGACAAGCTTGACCTAGCCAAAAACAACCCCGCCAAGTATGTTTATCTGCCCTTCGTTATGTTGCATGAACTGGGCCACTTGGCGGGACTAGGGCATGTCCCTTTTGGCGAGGGGTTCATGGGGCCATATGGCATCAAGTGGTACTCACCTCTTTACCTGGATTCAGAGGATGTCTATGGCATCGAGGAAGTGGCAGTGCAGCACTCACATGGCTCGTAACGTCAGGGGGAGCAGCATCATGAAAGATACCAGGTTTATTAGACCTTTCGGTGAGTTCATGCTGGCCCTTGTACTGGTTGCGGTTCTCGCTGCCTGTGGTGTTCCTGAAGATCCCGTGGTCGGCCCCATACCAACCTCTGAGGACCAGCTCCACAGCTTCGAATTCACGGAACCCTATGGCGCGGCCGTTGCATCATTGGAGGAGAGGGCCTTCCTCTCGGATGTCATTGTGAGAGCCAGCCTAGTGTCCACTGGGGATGGGACTCTGACCTTTAACGCCATCGAGTACATGATGGGCACTGGCGACCAGCAGTTCACTGTCGGTATTTCAACCGATGACAGGAACACCCAGTGGGATGCGCGAGAGGCTGTGCTCTTCTTGTCGAACGCCAAAACACAAGGAGCACCTGGGGCGACGTTCAGCTTTGCTGACACTACCTCGTGGCAGTACACTCTCGCAGGGGGCAGCCCCAAACAAGGGAGCTACACAGGCGACAGGCGAGCTGGCCACTCCATCGATTCAAACAACCCTGTCTGGATGCCATCAACCCAGGCACCTGGAGCCTCTGCGCAATCTGGTCGGTCAAGCCCATCTGATCCCAGCTTCATCACGGAGTCCAAGTCACCGTCCGGGGAGACTAACCCGGAAATCAATTTGAGTGAGATCAAGATGGCAATCGCTTGGGTGGACGGGGGGCGGGGTATCACAGGATATGATGCCTGCATCCAGGACAGCCTGCAACACCAGCGGATATTCCGTGACTCTCGGGCGTATTTCGGCGATGACTATGTCGGAATCGACCCAAAAGCTGAGCTTATAGCGTCGGGTAGCAGCACTGGGACAGCAGTATATACGACGGTATGGCAAGGCAGTGGAAACCAGTATCCGCGATTTAGGCTATCGGGCCACGATGCAGAATTGTTCACCATGGGACCCAATGATCCTGATGGTAACCCAGAGCCTGACTATCCGCTTGAAACTGCGATAACACGTCCGCTGCCCACGGGTGTCTACACATTCAAATCACACTACCAATCCTCTGACTGGTTCCCTTGCAAGTACGACTCTCCGGATTCGGTGACAGAATGGACGGTCACCGTCACCGCCCCTACGGGCACGGTCCACGAAGCTTTCTTCGACCCTCAGACCATAGGCAGCGGGGATGGCTACGTCAGCTCCGGCAACCTCAGCACAGGAGACCTTTCCCCCGCAGCCTTCACCACCGGCGACACCACCACAACCATCACCAGCTTCTACGGGACCGGGGATGCGGTCACCATGATACTCTCCCCCTACGTTGACCTGACAACCCACATCTTCGATTTCATCACCGGCGATGGGACAACGATGCTCTCCCTCACTGGGGCCACGGGGGACAGCGCTGCCGGCGCTCTGACTTGGGGTGTCTCCAAGCAGCCCTGGTCCTCGGGAGACCAGCTTATGCTGCGCATCTCGGAGCCCCTCATCACCCTTTCGGACAACCTTGCTCAGAAGGAAAGCTCCGACACCACCCTGAACCTGGGCACCGGGTACAACACAGGGCCTGTGCTGTACCAGAAGCTGGGACCAAAGGTGAAGCTGGACAACAGCACATGGGCCTACGGCAGCGAGCATGACAAGTTTGCGGTGCACCGCATCACCCTTGCCAGCGACCCCGGGGTCAGGCTGACAGCCCGCTTCTGCAGGTACGACGATGACCTCCACACCATCTACCATGGCACAGACTCCACCTTCGATTACAACCCAGCCACCTACGAGGACTGCCTTGCGGGGGACTTTGTGAGCAGCTCCGACACTGCTGAGGGACGCAGGGTGCTGGTGCACTCGACGGGTGGGAGCGTGGAGATACCGGGGAACGGCCAGAAAGAATCCCAGAAGTGGTACCTGCGAATAGCTCCCTCCGATGTCAGCGCCTCCAGCTTCAAGGTGCGCTTCACAAACAGCAATGAGGAAACAGGCTGGGCCATCGCCAACAAGGTGTTGTGGACAGAGGTGAACACAGGGGGGTCGGGGAGCAACGACAAAGCGAACCGGCTGGGCAAGTCGGTGGCGTTGCAGATAGATGGTCGGAGGCTGGGCTGTCCATCAGGGATGGACTTAGTGGATGGCAGGTGCACCACCCCCTAGACCTGGGCAGTCTGCCCGATGCCAGTCCCCTCCTGGGGGGCCTATCCCCATCTTGGCCAGCAAGACTTGTGGATCAAGGAACCCCCTGGCGGACAAGGCACTGAGTGGACGGACGATATAAAAAGGGCCAGAAATGAATTCGCGAAGTACTACTACCTGCCGAGTGTGATCATGCACGAGCTTGGACATACGGCTGGGCTGGGGCACTATGGTGGCATCGGAAACGGCACAATGGCCCCTTACCTCCCTGGCGATCCCCAGGTGGTTCCCACTACGTATGACATAAATGGTCTGCTACACATCTATAATAACCATCAACCTCACTGAGGTGGAACATGATCAAGCGATTGCTTGAGCTACCCGAAGGGCTGAGACGACGGAGCCTAGCCCTGCTGGTTTCGCTCATGCTCCTGTCTGCGCTCATGATTTCGGCGTGCGGAGGGCCGGACAATGAGGTTCCCGATGCTTCGATGAAAGCCACGACGAATCCAGAGAGGTCTGCGGGCGGCAACGAAGGCTTCTCCGGCATGGTGGTGGTCCCAATACATGGCGCCTCGACTGCTTCTACGGAAGAGCGAATATTTTTGTCAGATGTCATCGTCCGGGCCTCCTTAGTTTCCACCGGAGATGGACTTCGATTCCGGGCGGTGGAGTACTTGAAGGGCACCGGAGCCGCGGAGTTTACGGTGAAGGCCGGCACTACGGGCAGGAACACTTCCTGGGACAACCGCGATGCTATTCTGTTCTTGGACCTGCCCAGCGGGTCCGGGGATGCCAATACATCTTCTTCTGCCGAGTTCCGCTTTGTGGAAACATCTCAAGATTACACAGGGGGGCTGCCCGTCGGTTACAGTGTGGACCGTCGGAACCCTGTGTGGCTGCCGGCGGCAAGCTCTTCAAGCACCAGCGATGAGGCCTCAGCCTCAGGCAGCTCGACCTTCATCACTGGTGTGGGAGTTGGCACAGGGGATTCCCCCACCATCACCCTAACCGACCTTAAGTCAAAGATAGCATGGCTAGAGGGAGGCGACGGCATTGCAGGGTACAGTGAGTGCATCCGGGAAAGCCTGAGGCACTTGCGGTTCTATCGGGATTGGGAGGCATACTACCAGAGTCCTTGGACCTCAAAGGAGTCGCAGAATCAAGTGCCATCTGGCACGGGTGCAGGAACCAATGTCAGCGATTTCGGTACTCATCCCGGAGCGCAATACGATGACAAATTGCGGCTGACTGGTGAGGATGCGGGCCTGTTCACAGCTCAAATCGTTGACGATGATGAGGTAGCATCTAACGGCTATAGCAAAAACGTCACAATCGTCCGGCCTCTGCCGGGCGATAGGTACACCTTTGTTTTCAGTTCTCGTCTGCCCAGATACATTCCCTGCAACTTCTCACCTGTCAGTCAACTGAAGTTTGTCGTCACAGTCACAGCTCCCGCGGGCACGGTGCATGAAGCTTTCTTCGACTCCCAGGCCATAGGCATCGGGGATGGCTACGTCAGCTCCGGCAACCTCAGCACAGGAGACCTTTCCCCCGCAGCCTTCACCACCGGCGACACCACCACAACCATCACCAGCTTCTACGGGACCGGGGATGCGATCACCATGATCCTCTCCCCCTACGTTGATCTGACAACCCACATCCTTGATTTCATCACCGGCGATGGGACAACGATGCTCTCCCTAACCGGGGCCACGGGGGACAGCGCCGCCGGCGCCCTGACCTGGGGCGTCTCCAGGCAGCCCTGGTCCTCTGGAGACCAGCTTATGCTGCGCATCTCGGAGCCCCTCATCACCCTTTCGGACAACCTTGCCCAGAAGGAAAGCTCGGACACCACCCTCAACCTGGGCAGCGGGTACAACACAGGGCCTGTGCTGTACCAGAAGCTGGGACCGAAGGTGAAGCTGGACAACGGCGCCTGGGCCTACGGGAGCGAGCATGACAAGTTTGCGGTGCATCGCATCACCCTTGCCAGTGACCCCGGGGTCAGGCTGACAGCCCGCTTCTGCAGGTACGACGATGACCTCCACACCATCTATCACAGCACAGACTCTACCTTTGATTACAGCCCAGCCATATACGAAGACTGCCTTGCGGGGGACTTTGTGAGCAGCTCCGACACTGCTGAGGGACGCAGGGTGCTGCTGCACTCCGCAGGTGGGAGCGTGGAGGTGCCGGGGAACGGGCAGAAAGAGTCCCAGAAGTGGTACCTGCGGATAGCTCCCTCCGATGTCAGCGCCTCCAGCTTCAAGGTGCGTTTCACGGGGAGCAACGATGAAACGGGCTGGGCCATCGCCAACAAGGTATTGTGGACCGAGGTGAACACAGGGGGGTCGGGGAGCAACGACAAAGCGAACCGCCTGGGCAAATCGGTGGCGTTGCAGATAGATGGGCGGAGGCTGGGCTGTCCATCGGGGATGAACCTGGTGAATGGCAAATGCGCCACCCCCTAGACCTGGGCAGTCTGCCCGATGGGATGGACATTTCAGTGGGGGTCCCCTCCCGGTCCCGGACCTTCCTGGATTGCGGCCTCCGCCGCAATGACGGCTAGGGTGGTTCGTCATGAGCAGCCTGTTCTCAAGCGTTGTATCCCACAACCCTCCTCACGGAGGCAACGTTCTTCGTCATTGCGGCGAAGGCCGCAATCCAGGACGGAGCATTGGCGGGTTCCAGGATGGCTCTAATTCAGGGGAGCACAAAAGCGTTCCTATCTTGGCCCCTGCCCGTTCGCCCTGAGGCTCTCGAAGGGGAACGGACGGGGGCGGCCTTTTGTCACACCTGGCCTGTCATCAGCCCGGGATTTCCTGGATTGCGGCCTACGCCGCAATCACGCCCAGCGACCCCGTAGGGGCAACCACAAGGGTTGCCCCGCGCTCCCCCACATCCCAACCTTCTCCCCAGGAGCGAAGGGAGAATAATGGGCATGCTCAGCACGGCAGCGTTGTATAATGGGGCATCCCCCTAGTGGCGAGATGGTTTTCTGGACATCGGAAAATCGGTCAGCCCGGTACTACACTTAAGAGGTGCAGGATATGCCTGAAGCGTTGGACGGCGGGGAAGCCTTGTTGGAGGCCATCCGGGAGCTGGATATCGACTACATTATCTCCTCCCCCGGCTCGGACTGGGCGCCCGTGTGGGAGGCGCTGGCCCGGCAGAAGGCCAACGAGACCAAAGGGCCTACCTATATCAACTGCTGGCACGAGACCCTGGCTGTGGCGATGGCCATGGGCTACACCCAGGCGACGGGGCGCATGCAGGCTGTCCTCCTTCACGCGGGGGTCGGCCTGCTCCAAGGCTCCCTGGGCATCCAGACCGCCACCCAGGGAGAAGTCCCTATGCTCATCCTGTCCGGCGAAGCTGTGTCCTACGGCGAAGACCCGGACCTGGACCCCGGCAGGCAGTGGATAACGGGCCTGAGCGTGGTAGGAGGCCCCGACCGATGGGCGGCGCCCATCACCAAGTGGAGCAGCCACGTCACCAGCCATCACACCCTGTACGAGACGGTCCTGCGGGCGGGGGAGATGTCCCAGCGCCTGCCCAAGGGCCCGACCTACGTCGATGTTCCCCTGGAGGTGATGCTCCAGGACTGGACACCCGCGGAAGGTCCCGGCGCTCCCCACGGCGCTCCCAGGGTCTATCCCGATCCCGAAGGTATGGCCGCCGCCGCAGAGTTGCTGCGTATCTGCAAGAATCCAGTAATCGTTTCCGAGTCGGGAGGCAGGGACCCGGAATCCTTCGACCACATCAGGGAGCTGGCCGAGCTGCTGGGCGCTCCCGTGATCGAGACAGGCACCCCGGTGTTCGCAAACTTCCCCAAGGACAACACCCTCCACCTGGGCTGGGAATCGGGTCCCTTCCTGGCCGAATCGGACCTGTTCCTCCTGATCGGGGCGAAGGTACCCTGGTACCCGCCTTCAAACCGTCCGACCTCAGCCAAGGTGGTCGCCATCGACGAGACCCCCTACAAGGGCTACATGGTCTATCAGACCCTGGGCGCCGACATGACCCTGGAAGGCGACATGGCAACGACCTTGGGCCTCCTTCTGGATGCGCTCAAGTCCGGGGGCGGCTTAGACGACGGCGTCATTGCACAGCGGCGGGCGCGATGGGAGGCGGAGCATAAGGCGCAAAGGGATAAGGCAGCAACTGAGGTGGAGAAGGCCCTTTCAGCATCTCCCATCGACCCGGTGTGGCTGTGCGCCGCCTTGAGCGAGGTGATGCCCGACAACGCCGTTTACGTGGAGGAGACCATCACTCACCGACCCACCATCCTGAAGCATGTCGGCTGGAACCGCGCCGGGAGCTACTATCATCCTCCCACAGGGGGACTCGGCGTGGCCTTGGGGACAGCCTTGGGCGTCAAGCTGGCCGACCCGGAAAGACCCGTGGTCTGCCTAATGGGGGACGGTTCGTTTAACTACAATCCTGTGACACAGGCTTTGGGCGCCGCCCGGGAGCACCATCTGCCGCTATTGATCGTTGTCTTCAACAACGGGCGCTACGCCTCGATGCGCAGGAACCACCTGACCTTCTACCCCGGCGGCGTGGCGGCAAGCAATGACGATTTCTACGGCGTGAACATCCCAGGGCCCAGGTATGCAGAACTGTGCACAGCCTTCGGAGGCTATGGCGACACCGTCGAATCGCCTGAAAAGCTGACTGCGGCGCTGGCCGCAGGCCTGGAAGCCGTCCGGAACGGCCGGACGGCCATCATCGACGTGGTGCTTGGAGCTTAATCCAAGGCTGGTGCGGCCGCTCGGGCCTCCTGGGGTCGGAAGGCGGGCATCACCTGCTCGGCCAGCCGGTCCATCTGCTCTAGGATCACCGCCTCGGGAGTGCCGATTGGCATCCCCATGCTGACGCGATCCAAGCCGGGGAAGGCTGGTTCCAGTCCCTTCAGCTTCTCCATGATCATGTCGGCCGGCCCGCATAGGAATGCCCCAGACTTGGCGGCCTTCTCCAGGCTCGGCAGGTCGGCGTATGGCGCAAGCCTTGGGTCACTGATGTCCCGTATCTGCTCTTCGCTGAGCCCACGGGTGAGCCTCAGGGGGCCAAACATCTTCAGGTTTTCCTCGAAGAAGGCCGAGGCTTCCTTTATGCCCTGGTCCTGGTCGTCGCACACGTAGAAGTGGAAGCCTATGGCCAGGTTCTCGCCCAGCTGGGTTTCGATGCCCGCCCTTGCCTGGGCATCCCTCCACGCCTCGATGACGTTGGACATTGCGCCGCTTTCGGCAACGCCTCCGCCGATGATCCCTTTCATCCTGTGCTTGGCCATGAAGTCCAGCCCCCTGGCTGTCGCGCTCTGGATGGGCTGCCAGCACTCCACAGGGAGGTTAACCGGTCGGGGCACCAGGGAGATCTCCTTCAGGTCGTACCCCCGGTAGGGAACGTCGGGCGTGGGAGGAAGGTCGTAGTACTTCCCATGATGGGAGAAGAAGGGCTCGTTGAAAGCTTTGAACATGATATCAACCTGCTCTTCGAACAGGTCCCTGTTGCCTTCCTGGTCCCGCAGGGGGGCGCCGAAGGTCTCGACCTCCCTGGTGTGGTAACCCCTGCCAACCCCGAAGATCACCCTTCCGCCCGTGAGGTAGTCCGCGGTGGCGTAGTCTTCGGCGAGGCGCAGGGGATGCCACATTGGGGAGATGTTGAACCCGCAGCCCAGGCGAATGTTACGGGTCAGGTGGGCAAGGTGGAGACTGAGCATCAGCAGGTTGGGGATGCACTCGTAGCCCTCGGGCTGGAAGTGGTGCTCAGCCAGCCAAAGGGTGTCGTAGCCCAAGCCGTCCATCTTCTGGGCGATGTGAACTGCTTTGTCAAAGGCCGTCACCAGGTGTTCGTTGGGGAAGATGCGTTCGTTCACGGCCGTCCCGGCGTACCCTATATCACCCATATCCACATGGCCGGCATAGATGCTATCGAACTTGGTTATCAAGGATGACCTCCCGTAAAGTAGGTGCGCCCGTTATGAGCATTATCAGCCGCAGGCCAGGGAGTACACCTGGGAAGCGCCTTCGGGCAGGGAATGGATGCTCCAGGTGTCGCCGCTGTCCTTGCTGGCGTACACATCGCCGGCGCTGGTGGCGCAAAACATGTGACTGGGCTCCCGCTGGTCGAAGGCCAGGCCGAATATGGTGCTGTTGGGGACGAAGCCCATGTCCACCCGCTCGAAGGATTGCCCGCCGTCGGTGCTCCTGAACAGCGCGCCCATATCGCTCTGGAAGTTGGCGCCCCCGGCTACCCATATGATCCTGGGGTCTCCGGGAGTCTCGGTGATGCACCGGCAGTAGGTCTGTCCTTTCACGTTCAAGGCTTCCACAGGAATGTTACTCCAGTGGTCTCCCTTGTCCTCGCTCCGGAATATTCCCGCCCTGGCTATGGTGATGACCACGTTGGGATTCAGCGTGCTGCACAGCACCCCGTGCATGTCAACGTAGTCATCGTTCAGGTACTGGCCGTGGCTCAGGTTCTCCCAACTTTCGCCGCCGTCGGTGCTCCTGATGATCCCGCCTACTTCGACGGCCCCATAGACGTCGCTGGGATTGGCAATGCTGGCGGCCATCATAAGCACCCTTTTGGCAGGGTTGGAGCCGGGGCCTGTCGTCACTTCCGGGAAGCGGACGCTGACGGGAAGCTGCCTCCAGCTATCGCCGGCGTCGACGCTCCGGTATATCTCGCACGAGTCGTACCCGGCGAACATCACGTCGGGGTCCCAGGGGTGGAACAGCACCGACCAGGAAGCCCTCCGGTGGTCGGGAACATTCACCTTCTCCCAGCTATCCCCCCGGTCCGTGCTGCGGTAGGGTCCGTCCTGGGTCGCCGCGTAAACGATGTCGGGTTGGTGGGGATGGACTGCTATGTCCCGCACCGCTGGCGATTCGGGCAGGCCGTTGGTGAGTTGCTCCCACTGGCCATCGCCATCGGTCATCCTGTAAAGCCCTGCGTTCACCACCCGCCCGGGGGTGTTCTCTCCGGCCAAGCCGGCGTAGATATTGGTGCGTCTTGTTGAATCGTTGGTGGCCATAGCTGCCTCCCGTGCAAGATGTGGAGGAAATGAAGGGGTCTGGGTCGTTGTAGGAATGGGGTCATTCCAACAAAAACAGCTACCCTTGTCAAGCGTGATCCGATTCCCTATCCGATATCTGGCGGCTAGGTTTGACCGGCATTTGAGCCGTGTCTATAATCGACCCATCTTTCCCCGGGCCACCCTTAATGTCGCCTTAGCGAGGAGGTCATATGGCTGCCGAACCGTTGGCCCTGGAGCCTAAGAAGTGCCTGCTGATCCTGAACGACATGATTAACCGGCTGTTCAAGGGTCAGGGTCCCCCCTACTCGACCCCGCCTCACCGGCAGGCGATGCTGGAAAACGTGATCAAGCTGGTTGACCACAGCCGCTCCGTAGGTGTACCCATGGTCTGGATTACCACCCACTATAGGAAGGACATGAAGGACGGACCCAAGCAGATGTCCGATGTGTTTCAGGGGTTGCAGGACCTGCTCATCGCCGGGGTGCCCGATACCGATTTCATAGATGAGCTGCCTCCTGCGCCCGAGGACTTCATCCTGGTGAAGCAGCGGTGGAGCGCCTTCTGGGCTACCAACCTGGACTGCATCATACGTGCTTTGGGGACGGAAACCCTGATCCTGGCCGGTGTGGGCACCCATCGCACCATTGAGGGGACCGCCAGGGATGCCAAGAACCGTGACATCCCCAGCGTCGTGGTGAGCGACAGCTGCACCGCCGCTGAGGTCGAAGCGTCCGACATGACACTGAAGTACATCCTTCCCATCCTTGTGCACGTTCGCACCACCGACGAGGTGATCAGCTACCTGCACGACTAGCCCCTCCTTCTCCGAGGGGGAGCAACAGGGTGAGGTAACACCCTCACCGGCAAAGGAGGCTGTACCATCATTAATCACGGCGTACCGAACCACAGCTTCTACATGCCCACAAGGATAATCTACGGGCAGGGTACCCTTGCCCGCCTACCCGCAGTGGTGGAAGAGACGGTCGGCCCCGACGCCCACGTATTCCTGGTAACCGGGCCCAACAACCTTAAGGTCCAGGGCACCCTGGACCGTGTCCTGTCCGACCTTGAGCGCTTCCATGTGACTCACTTCGGGGGTGCCCTGCCCTTTACGCCGCCGAACCTTGTGGACGATGCGGTGGAGGCCCGCCGGGACAGCGGGGCGAATGTGGTGGTGGGCATCGGTGGTGGCAGTGTCCTCGACCTGGCCAAGCTGGTGGCAGTCATGGAGTCTAATCCGGGGCCGGCCCTGGACTACGGCACCGGAGCCAGGAAGATCAGCCGGCCGGGCCTTCCATACATAGCGGTACCCACGACGTCGGGCAGCAGCAGTGAAGTCACATCGGCGGCCCGGATTTGGCTATTCAATCAGCAGGAGTCCTACGCCGTCAGCCATATGCACATGTACCCGACGACGGCTATCGTGGACCCTGATCTTGCCCTGAGCATGCCTTCGGATCTGGCCGCTGCAACGGGGATGGACGCCTTTTCCAGCGCCTTCGAGTCCTACTGGGCCACCGAGTCCCAGCCCATCACAGATGCCCTGGCCCTCAGGGTCATACGCCTCTATGCCCAGAACCTGGAAGCATCCTGCAACGGGGCTGAGGCGGAAGCGCGGGCCAACTGCGCTCTTGCGGCAACCATATCGGGGGTGGGCTACACCAACAGCCACCCCAACATCTGCCACGCCTTCTCCCAGCCCCTAACCCTGATGAGGAACGTGGCCCACGGTCAGGCGGTGGCTGTTTCCCTCGGTGCATGCCTGAAGTGGAACGCCCCGGCCATCAGCCCTAAGCTGCCGGCCCTGTGGGAGGCCCTTGGAGTGGAGGGGCTGGACGATGCCGTTGCCAGGGTGGCGCAGATAATGAAGCGATGCGGCCTGAAGACCAAGCTGGAAGACTTGGGATTCGGTTCAGACGATATGGAGCCGGCGCTGGACCTGGTGCCCTGGCACCGCCTGAAAATAATCCCCAGGGAGATGTCCAGGCTGCAGGCCCACTCCCTTCTGGAGTCCTTGCTGTAAAGAGCCTCCCGGCTCAAGGGCTTAGGCGACGGGAGTCCCCCAGCGGTCCACTGAGCACACCTCGGGGAGAGGCTTGCGCTGGTTGGGTCCGAAGTTTCCCCGCGGATATCCCAGGGGAATGCAGTACACCACCTCCGCCGTGTCTGGGATGTTCAAGAGATCGTGTATTCGCTCATCCACCGTGGGATGCAGGGTGGTAATGGTCCCCCCGATGCCCAGGCACCGGGCTGCCAGCAGCATGTTCTGGACGGCGGGGATCACCGACCCCCGCGCATTTGCCCCCTTGACCGTGGAGCAGACCATGACGATCACCGGGGAGTTGCCGATCTCGTTTGCCATCTTCATGGCTGACTGGCGGGGGTTCTTCCCTGGAGGTAAGTCCTCGGGGCCGTTGATTCCCTCGTCCTTGCGCTTGGCCCACCATGCTTCCCGGTACAGCTCGGCGAACTTGGCCCTGGTGTCGGCGTCTTTCAGCACCAGGAAGTGCCAGTTCTGAGCATTGCCCCCGTTGGGAGCGCGGATGGCCGCCTCCATGATCTCCCGCAGGTCATTCTCGGGCAGCGGGTCGGGCTTTTGGCGGCGGATGGCCCGGAGGGTGTAGATGGCTTCCCCCAAGGGCATATTCAGACTGGTTGGGCCGGGCATGGCGCTCCTTTCTTGGGTGGATGTAGGATCGACAAAGAGGTCGAGTTAGAGTCCCAGTTGGAGTTTCACGGCTTCCTCTACGCTCTGAACATCGGGCTCCGATAGATTCCCGAAGAAGTTCGACACCCGAGATTTGCTTACGGTGGTTATCTGGTCCGCCATCGCCTTGTGGGGTATCTGGTCAATCTGAACGATAGCTTCTCCGGGATATACCCCGGTCACATTAGTTGTGAGAGGTACGACTTGCACCCTGTTCAGCCGGACCATGGCCGGGTCTGTAGATAGGATGATGGCTGGCCTGATCTTCTGGATCTCGCCGCCTATGGGCGGACCGAATGCAACCCACCAGACTTCACCGCGCCTCATCGACTATGTCCGTGGCCGTGCCTTCTATCCATTCTATGGCTTCAGATTCTCGTTTGCGGTCGGCGGCCATTTGCCGATACCCTTCGCTGATTTCGTCCTCCTGGACGTAGGGGCGGACCAGGGATTCGATGAACTTACTGATCTTCCGGCGGCCGGCCACGCGGCATAAGCCCTGGTACACGTTCCCGTCCATAGTTATGGTGATTTTCTTCAGCATGTTCAGCTTCCTCTTCACAGTTAGCATATATCATGGCCTTGTTGAAGGGAAGGAGAGAACTTGATGGAGGGCTACTCCTCCAGGGCTACGACCACGTAAAGCCTGGTCCCCATGCTGACTACCCTGGTGGTGTGGCCCTTTCCCGTCAGGTCTTCGGCCAGCAGGATGTCGCCGGGGCCGACGCGCATCTTGGTCCCGTCGCTGGCTTCGATCTCAGCCTCGCCGGTAAGGGTGATGGTGTACTGGCGGCGGGGCGCATTGTGCCAGTCGAGGAAATATCCTGGGGGCGACTCCCGGAAGGTGATGCCCGACGCAGGCTGGAAAGGCGTGCCTAGGCCGTAGGCGCCCTCGGTATCGACGAAGGACTCCATGGGCAGGTCCACCTTTTCTATGTGGGTGAGGTCGTCGCTTCCGGTGTAGACCCTTACTATCTGAGCCATGACCGCTCCTTAAGGTTGATGGGTGATTGGCCAAGATTATATCTCAACAATGAAGATGTCGCGTTTAGCTTGGCGTTGACCATGTCTCAAGAGGGGCATAAAATCGTAGTCAAGTAGCCCCCGTTGCGGGCAACCAGGAGGACACCATGACCTTCAAACCAAAGGGCTTGGGACATGTCAACATCTACGTGCGCAACGCCGAGCGCTCCCGGGAGTGGTACGAGAAGCTCCTGGGCCTCCACACCTACGATTTCCAGCCGGGGCGGGCGGCCTTCATGTCTGCTAACGTGGAGCACTCCCACGAGGTAGCCCTGATGGAACTTGGGGACGATGCCGACGGACGCCGGGAAGGCCAGGTGGGCCTGAACCACATGGCTTGGCAGGTGGGGAGCCTTGCAGACCTGGAGGAGTTCTACCATCGCATGCAGGAGATGGAAGTGCCCATAGAGCGGGTGGCCGATCACGGCCTTTCCCTGGGCATTTACTTCCGGGACCCCGACGGCAACGGCATAGAGGTGTACTACGAGACTCCCAGGGAGAAGTGGCACCGCCAGGACAGCATCTTCATGGGCGACGGCAGGCCCAAGGGCCAGTTCCCCGGGCCCTGGGACGAGCAGATCGCCCGCCAGGAAGCGGCGGCCTCGTAAAATGCCCCGCTTCCAGGACGGGAGCAGATCTTGATTGGATGACCGGTAGGCGCGTTAAGCTATCTCTGAGCAAGGAGAGCAGAAATGGAACGACCAAGGATTCGACACATCGCCATCAACGCCCAGGACCGGGATGCCGAAGCTGACTATTACAAGAAGGTGTTTGGGCTGGAGGAGATCGAGCGTGGCCCCAACGGCACGATCTACATGTCCGACGGGCATGTGGGCGTGGCCATCATCAACGTGCCGTCCATGCCCTGGGGTGTGAACCACTTCGGCTTCCACGTGGAGAGCGTCGAGGAGATAGAAAAGGCCGCCGACACCACGGCCGAGAAGAACATCGCCGCAGCGGTAGGGGAGCACTGGATCAAGGACCAGGAAGGCTACCGCGTTGACATCTCCGAGCACTCCTGGCCCATCTAGGGGCCCACTCCCTCCAGATAGGGTGTTCGATAGCCTGGGCTTAACTTAGGTCTATTGCAGGGAGTTGACCTGGATGTGCTCCATGGCCGACTTGGTCAGGAAACCAGAGCGGGTCTCCCCCTCGCGTTCCGCCCACTTGTCAATGGCGGCCAGCATCCTTGATGGCACCGTGATGTTGACCCTTACCGCCTTGTCGGGAACGTCCGCCATGTCCACGTCGACGAACCCCCAAATGCCGTCCCGGTAGTCATCATTGGAGCTATGCTCCTCGATGGGCTTCGTTCTGGGCAGCGCTTCCCCATTGGCCAGCATTCCTTCGAGATGCAGAAGGATAGCCTCCCGTGCTGATGCGAAGGCGCCATCCAGTGAATCGGCACCAGAGAAACAGCCCGGCAGGTCGGGGACCGTCACACCGTAGCTGCTTTCCTCATTCTTGTGAATGACGATGGCAAGTCGCATCAGCGTTCCCTCCAATCCCAGTCGGAAGGGTCAAGGTAATAATTGGCCATCAAAGCAGCTTTCGCAGGGGAGGAGGGCTTAATGGTGCCGAGGATAGGACTCGAACCTACACACCCGCAAGGGTAGCG
The DNA here is from genome assembly GCA_963663025.1 of Dehalococcoidia bacterium. GTDB lineage: Bacteria > Chloroflexota > Dehalococcoidia > Lucifugimonadales > JAGWBF01 > JAGWBF01. The sequence continues at coordinate 230,033 of OY760073.1, forward strand.
GATTTTAAGTCCGCCGCGTCTACCGTTCCGCCACCTCGGCTAAGGCCAATAGCGTCTGGCTGTTAGTAGGCCAAGCAGTTTCGCTACGGCTGACTCCCCCATTGTACAGGGAACAGCCTATACACGTCATGCCTACATCCTCGTTGCATTTCGCCTACTCCAAAGTAGCAAGCTTGGACAAGCATGTGAACTTGGGGTTAAAGGCTGTATCGGTGATAGAGGCCGACTGGCGAGACATTGGAGCCTTGGTCCCAACTTAGTGGCCGGGATGTTTGCGGGGCAGAGCAGTTGGCGGATCATTGGGTATTACGATTGGGTCTCATCAAATACCTTCAACCATCTGCAACCACCGGGATAGACAGACCGCGGCATATTTTTCGTGCCAGTTGATTAGGGATTTCGCTGTGGCGAGGAACGCCTTCAACGGATCCAGTCGTTGGGTTCCACCAAAGGGAGTGAGAGCGCCCTTCTTGCTTTAGGTAACATCCGTGGCGACGAAGGTGGCGTAGCAGTGAACCCCGATTCACTCTACGGTGATCGTCTCACGAATCGCATCTGGAGGCGTACCTCGAAGCCCATCCTCTCGACGGTCTTCGAGGATCAAGGCGATTGCCTCGGTGAGGCTTTCGCGCGCTTCAGCTTTCGTCTTACCTTGCCCGTTCGCTCCCGGAATCTCGAGACAGTAGGCGATGTACCACGATTCGTCCCGTTCGATGATCGCTGTGAATTCGTTTCGCATAGCGGCGTTTACCTGAAGGTAGGTGCTAGCTGGGGAGGAAGAGGATGGAGGCGACGGGCGGATTCGAACCGCCGAATAGAGGTTTTGCAGACCTCCGCCTTAACCACTTGGCTACGTCGCCTTGCACACAAAGCCTTTGTGGTGCCGAGGGCGGGATTTGAACCCACACAGGCTTTCGCCTACCACCCCCTCAAGATGGCGTGTCTACCAGTTCCACCACCTCGGCTTTGCTGTGACCCATTTTATCACACAATCGACGCCGGTTGTGGATGGGTCCCCCGTTAAAACCTGCCCTTAGTCGGCCGCCACGGGCATCGCCTGCACGTTGTGGGCCTTCATTGCAGGCAGCACCTCTCTCCCGAAACGCTCCAGGTTCTTCATGAACAGCTCCTGGGGCATGGCACCCTGGTTGAAGTTCAGTAGGAGGGTGCCGGCTCCCAGCTCATCGGAAAGGTTGATCAGCGAGTTGGTCACCTCGTCGGGGCTGCCCCAGCACACCCGCTCGCTGTGTTCCAAGTCTTCGTATGTGATGCTGCGGAAGCCTTCCGAGGCTTTGAAGAAACCTTCCAGGTTCTCGGGCTTAATGTAGTCGTAGGCAGCCTCGGGACGGTAGCCCGACTCCCGGACATTGGCGGCGCTGCCTATGGTGATGTTTCCATGGCCGAAGAGGGTGTGGACGAAGTAGAGCATGTACGGACCGGCTTCCTTGACCGCTTCCTGGCGGCTGTCCGCCACGTACACGCTGGCGCCCACGGCAATATGCCCCGGTGTGATGCTGTACCCGTTCTTCTCCAGGCACTCTGAGTAGTACCTGACCATGTCTTTTCGGACCGGCAGGGTATTGTTTATAGCTCCAGGGGTGATGGGAATGTTCCCTTTAGCGGCCCACTCGATGCTTTCCTTGCTGACGCTCACGGGCATCCATATGGCCGGGTGGGGCTGCTGGACGGGGCGGGGCCAGATAGATACGTTTTCGTAGCTCCAGTAGTTGCCCTCGTAGGAGAACACATCTTCGGTCCACGCCCGCTTGACGATGTCCCAAGCCTCTTCGAAGCGTCCCCGGGACTCAGCCAGGTTCACGCCGTAGGCCAAGTACTCCCTGGGAATCCCTCGTACAAAGCCGGAGATCAGGCGGCCGTTGCTTAAGCAGTCCAGCATGGCCAACTCTTCGGCCAGCCTCAGGGGCTCATGGATGGGCAGGCAGTTGCCGTAGATGAGGAGCTTCAGGTTCTTGGTGCGCTGGGTGGCTGCGGCAGCCATCACGTTGGGAGAGTTCATCATGCCGAAGGGCGAGCCGTGGTGCTCGTTGAACCCTATGCCGTCGAACCCGATCTCGTCCATGTACTGCCAGCCGTCCAGGTGCTCGCTGTAGTTGCTGACAGCCAGCTCTGACTGGAAGTGGCGTCCGGGAAGGGGGTATGGCAGCTCGCCATTCTCTTTCAGAGTATCCAGGTTCTTGGGATACGCCAGGTAGTCGAATCCAAATATCTGCATTCCTCAGCCTCTTCTGCTTTCGCGTGTTCTTGATCTATCGCGGAGCCGGCATGACAGCAGTCCCCAAAGGTCCTGTCGCTTGCTAGGTTGTGCCCAGGGAGAGGGGCGCCAATGTCACCTTCGGGTCCAGGGGATTGCGCGCCATGGCGGCCTCGACGTAACGGTCGGCATCTTCTTCCAGGAGCAGCCCTTGGGCTACCTGGCGGCTGGCCGCTTGGGCCACCGCCCGAACGTAGGCCGCGTGGCTGGGATATCGCTCTTCCAGTGACAGGCGTGGATCGCCCGATGCCTCCCGCTCTGCCCTGGTGCGGGCGAATGAAACGAAGCTTCCGCTCAGGCTGAACAGCTCCCCTTCGGAGAACCCCGCCTTCCGCAGGCTCCATCCCGTATGGGTCCCCACGGGGGCCTCGATGTCCGGCCCGCGGATGCCGGCCATGTCGTTGCCGTCCTCATCCACCTGAGGGACCATGACGCCGTACTCCTGGCCTGGTATGGGCTGGGGAGGATGTTCGGTGATGACGCCGTTGCGGAAGCTGTCCCCGTAGGTGTAACGGGGCAGCCGGCTGGTGGTTGCGGGCACGTTGAACCCCGGCACGTTGGGGAAGGCCTCCAGCGCCTCGCCGTGAGAGACGAGGGTGCCGTCGGCGCGGCGGGGCACCCTGCTGGGGGGCGGCGGGTCGCCGCCGCTGGCCCAACGGTCCATAAGGGCCACGGAGTTGCGCAGGACGGGACCTGTGCTCATGGTGTTGGGGGCCTGCTGGATCACCTCTGCTTCGGGGGGCATCCTGCCGGCGTGCTGGGCGCTGGAAATGAAGTAGATCCTGATGTTCTCGGGCAGCTCCAGATCGTCGCCCGTCCTCGGCTGGGTGTGTCCCAGGGATGCGTGACGCTGCCAGTACTCGGTGGCGGTGTGGGTGTGCATGACCAGAGGATCGGTCTCGGGGCGCTTGAGGACGCTGTCCAAGCCATCCACGTACTTGTCGGCTACGGGGGTGTATGCAAAGGGGTACACCTCCGAGGGCCACTGATGCTCTTCGTGCTGGCGGGGGTATCGTCCCACCTGGCCAAATCGGATGTTGGCAAACAGGCGCCCAGCGCCGGAGACGTGGGGATAGACGGCGTCGAATACCTTGCGCCCGTCGGGGTCGCCGTTGTATCCGTCATAGACGAACTGCCGAATAACCCGGGCGCTCAGGGACTGCCCGTAGGTGTAGGCCTTCTCCACGTGCCCATACAGCGGATTGGGTTCGCCACCGGCATCCCGCTCATCGTATTTCAGGAATGAGATAAGGTCCCGAATTCCCACAAGGCCCAAACCCATGACCCTCGACCCTTCGGTTTCGTAGATGAGCTCGTAAATCCAGCCGGGCTTGAACCCGCCCTTGACATAACAGTCGGTGCCGGAGGGAGCTACGCTGACGCCTCCGTTGCCATCCAGCCCGGCCTTGGCGTAAGCCCACTGGGCAGGGTCCACGGGTTGTCGCGGGTCTCCTTCCCGCTCCCGCAGGGTGAAGACCGATTGAGAGGTGGCGGTATCCAGGGGCTCGTAGCTGCGGATCACCGGAGCGCCGCTCAGGGGCATGGACAGCACACCTTCCTGTTCGGCGATGAACTCCTGGCGCACCTTGCCCCGAATCCTGTGTCCGTTGTCCATTCCCTCGGGCAGGTCTGCCGCCAGCAGGCCGTTCCCCGGGAGCAGGTCTCCCTGCCAGCCGGACCAGACGATTGTGTAGCCCTGGCGCATGAGGAAGCCGTTCCCGCCGTGGGCGTAAGTGGTCGGGTCGGGTTCCGGGGGGGCCTCGTTGATCGCCCGGAGGGCTGTCTTGTTGCCTCTGTTGTTGACGTCGTAGAGAATCCGCTGGTTGCCCTTCCCAAGGTCAACGGGCTTCAGAATGTCCAGGTCCCCGGAGAACTCGACCTTGCCTTGGGCGTTTCTGGGGGCTTTGTCCAGGTCGACGACGTTCTGGTTGGAGGGGTCGTTGGGGTCCAGGGCGAAGTGCACCGTTCCCACCAGGCGCTCGTAGGCCCCAGCCGATCCATAGGCATGGCCGTCGGCGAAGTTGACGCGACGATCGATCTTTAGCCGGACTTCGGTTCTCATAGCGTGACACCTCTCGGGAAGCATGTCGGAAGGAGGGGAATTACAGCCGGGATTCTAGCACATAGGGTCTCATGCGGGCAAAGAAACAGCTATGCCACTCCCCTATGGCGTGGGATGGGGAGAGGGGGTGCGCTGTGCTATAATCGCAGGGTTCCAACCCAGGCAGCCCCCAATTCCCTTGAACGAGGGACGCTCCTGCTTACCACTCTCCAGGAATCCCTGACGCCCCCAACCCAGGCGGCGCTGAAGGATGTCAGCGACAGAGCCGAGGCCATGGGATTGCCATTGCATATTGTGGGTGGGTCGGTAAGGGACCTGCTCTTGGGTAGGCCCATCCGGGACCTGGATCTGGTGGTGGAGGGTGATGCAACCCAGGTGGCCTCGGAGCTGGGCGAGGCCCATGGGGGCAAGGTGACGGTACACCCCCGATTCGGCACCGCCACCATCAACCTGCAGGGACGGCGAATCGACCTGGCAACGGCCAGGAAGGAGACCTACCTTCGGCCCGGTGCTCTTCCCGAAGTGGTCCCAAGCAACCTGGAGGATGACCTGGCCCGGCGTGATTTTTCCATAAACGCCATGGCCCTCCCCCTGACGGGCAGCCGCAGGGGCGAGTTGATCGACCTCCACGACGGGCAGAAAGACCTGGCCGCCCGGCACATCCGGGTGCTCCATGACGAAAGCTTCACCGATGACCCAACCCGCATGCTTCGAGCCCTCCGGTACGAGGGCCGCCTGGACTTCTGCATAGAAGAAGGCACCTCACGCCTTCTCCGGGAAGGTGTTCAGGACAAGAAGCTGACCTCCATCACGGGAGACCGGATCCGCAGGGAGTTGGAGCTGATCTTCCTCGAGGAGGAGCCGGTACAAACCCTGGGCCGAGCGCGGGACCTGGGCGTTTTGGACACGATTTACCATCCCATGGGAAGGACCGACTTCACCCCGTTTCAGAGGATTTCAACCGATGACGACCCCCTGCTCTACCTTGGAGGATTTGCCTATCCCCTGGAGCACTACGAGGGCGAGGTGCTAATCTCCCGTCTCTACATGCCCAACTCCTGGGCTTCGGTGGTTCGCGACACCATATCCATTCGAAGGGGCATGGAGATAGACTGGGTTGACCTGCCCCATGGCGAGCTTGCCGGGTGCCTCGACAGGTACTCGACAACGGCGGTAAGGGCATGTTGTATGCTGTCCACGCTGGTTGTACGAGACCTGATCCAGATGTACCTGGATCAAATGCGCCAGGTAAAGACCCTCTTGAACGGGGATGACCTCATCACCCTGGGATTTCCTCCCGGCCCGGCGATAGGCGAGGTGCTTCGAGACCTGCGCTATGCCCGGGTGGAGGGTAGGATCGCCAGCCGGGAAGACGAGGTCCGACTGGCGGAGCAGTACCTTGGTGTGAAGGGTGGGTAGCGCTTTGACGGATGCCGAACAGTGCGTTGTATGCGGCGCTGAAATGGATGAGTACCACCAGACCTCCTGCCAGATGTGCGGAGGCAAGTTCCATCAGCCCTGGGACACCGACGCCCAGGTGCCCCAGTGCGGCAGCATCACCAGTCACGAGGAAGCTCTCGCCCTGGTGTTCCTGTGCACCAACTGCGTTCAAGCCATCCAGGAGAACTGAGTCTCGATAGTCCTATCCATTTCATAGATGGGGGAAACGGCGTGAAAGCTGCATATATCGAAGCCCATGGCGGCCCTGAGGCAATAACCTACGGAGACCTGCCCGACCCCGGAATCGGCCCCAATGATGTGCTGGTAAGGGTGCGGGCCTCTGCCCTGAACAGGCTGGATGTGTACACCCGGGCCGGAGTGCGGGGCACCAGGCGGGAGTTTCCTCCGCCGCTGGTGCTCGGGGGCGATGCGGCCGGCGACCTGGAGGCTGTGGGGGACCATGTCCGGGACCTGCAGGTCGGCGACCGGGTGGTGGTAAATCCCAAGGTTACTTGCGGCCAGTGCCAGCGCTGCCTTGGGGGTGAAGATGATCTTTGTGGGGCCTCGCGGATGATCGGGACGGCGATGGACGGAAGCTATGCCCAGTACCTGCGGGCGCCCGCAGCCAACGTCCATGTTTTCAGCGACCAGGTGTCTTACGAAGAGGCCGCCTCGGTGCCCACCACCTTTCTTCCTATGTGGAGCATGCTCGTGCGCAAGGCCGAGCTCAAGCCATGGGAGAGCGTCCTTGTGCTGTCGGCGTCGGCCGGAGTGGGCAGCGCCGCCATCCAGGTTGCCAAGAAGGTGGTCGGCGCCCATGTCATAGCCACTACCAGCTCAGCAGACAAGGCCGCCAAGGCCAGGGAGCTGGGGGCAGATGATGTCATCGATTACACCACCGAAGATATCGTCCAGAGGGTCAAGGAGATCACTGGGGGACAGGGAGTGGATGTGGTGGTGGACCACCTCGGGACCGAGTTCTTTGAGGCGGCTTTCAACTCCCTGCGTCCCGGCGGACGCTATGGGAACTGCGGTGTCACCACAGGTTACAAGGCCGACCTGCACTTGGGCGCTTTCTTCACCCGACAACTCAAGATGTACGGCGTGTTCATGGGGTCCAAGGCCGACATGGACCAGATCGTGCAGATGCTGGACAGGGGCAAGATAGAGCCTGCCATCCACCAGGTGTTCCCGCTGGAGAGGGCGGTCGAGGCCCATCGAGCTATGGATGAGCTGAACTTCTTCGGCAAGCTGGTGTTGAACCCGTAACTTGCCTATGGGCATTCTCGCAAAGGGGGAAGGACTATGGAGACCATAGGGTTTATCGGATTGGGGAATATGGGCGCCGGCATGGCCGGAAACATCCAGAAGGCCGGGTATTCAATGGTGGTCCATGACCTTCGGGAAGGCGCTACCAGGCCTTTCCTGGAGAGAGGGCTAGGCTCTCCGACTCCCCTGCCGATGTGGCTGGACGCTGCGATTTGGTGTTTACCTCTTTGCCCGGGCCACGGGAGGTGGAAGAGGTTGCAATCGGCAATGATGGAATCCTGACCGGGATACGCAAGGGGAGTATATACATAGACCTGTCCACCGTGCGCCCAACACTGATCAGAGAGCTTGCCCCGAAGTTCACCGAGGCGGGCGCCCACCTGCTGGATGCACCTGTGAGCGGCGGAAAATCCGGGGCGGCCAGTGGCAACCTGGCGGTCATGGTTGGAGGGGACAAGGAGATATTCGATCAGGTAAAGCCCGTCCTGGACTCCTTCGGCGACAAGGTGTTCTACGCAGGCCCCATCGGGGCTGGAAGCGTTGCCAAGTTGGTGCACAACATGATAGGCCACGGCGTTCGCCAAGCTATCGCTGAAGGGCTGACCCTGGGTGTGAAGGCGGGTGTGGAAGCCGAGCCCCTGTGGGAATGTGTTCGCAGGGGCGCTCTGGGGCGGATGAGCATACTTCACGAAGGTCTGGTTCGGACCCAGTTCCGAGGAGAGTTCGATCCTCCCAGCTTTGCATTGGAGTTGGCTCGCAAGGACATTGGCTTGGCTACCGAGCTGGGCAAGGAGTATAACGTGCCCATGCCTGTGGCCAACCTGTCAGAACAGATAGCCATCCAGGCGATGAACCGGGGATGGGGTCAGATGGACAGCAGCGTTACGGTCCTTCTACAGGAAGAGGCCGCAGGGGTGGAGGTGCGGGCGCCCCAGGTCGACCCGGCGCGCTCGTCCAAGTTCATTTCCACTCACCCGGATACTTAGCCGCCCTCACCCTCTCGGGTCTTCTTCAGGCGCCTTCCGTGGAACAAGTACATCTCAGCGTATCCGGCGTTGGGCCCGAAATAGTCCAGCGCCCACTCCAGGAGCACCTTGTCCGGTGGGGCCTTCTGCCCCGGAAAGTACCAGTCCAGCAGCGCGCGCCTGACCCACACATCTATGGGGAAGGCTTCCACTTTCTCCAGGGAGTGCAGTAGAACACAGTCGGCGATCTTGGAGCCGATACCGTACAGTTCCATCAGCCGTCCCTTGGCTTCCAGGTAGGGCAGTCTCTTCAGCTCCTCCAGGTCTATCTGCCCTGAAGCCACGGCTTGGGCGGCGTAGGCGACATAGGGCGCCCTGAAGCCCAGCCCCAGTCCCCGGAGGAAGCCCTCGCCTGCCGCTGCCAACACCTCGGGGTCGGGAAGGATGTAGCGAGTCATCCCGTTAAGGGAGACGGCAGTGCCGAGAGACCGGGCCATATCCTCCACGTTGGCGTGTATGCGGGCGAGGTTGGAGTTGGCAGAGCAGATGAAGGATATCAGGCACTCCCACGGGTCCACTCGCAGCAGGCGCAGCCCTCGGTACCGCTCCACCATGGATGCCACCCTGGGATCCCTGGAGATGTCCTGGTATATGGCCACCAAGTCGTCGTCGAGACGCAGGTACCTGGATAGCGCATCTTCCAGCTCCTCCGGGTTTCCCGGGGGGCTGGCCTGGTACTCTATGGTGACGGAGCTGGGACCCTGGTCAAGGGAGCGGGCCTTGATTATCCGCCCGGCGAGAATGCACCAGTGCCAATCCCCATCCTTCTCCCAGCGGTGGGACTGGCCGCTTTCCACGCTGGCGACGAAATCGCAGGGTTGGGCAACCTCCCAGGTACGGGTTCCGGAAACAATCTCGACTACCATCACACCTCCCCGCTTCTTTAATCCAGCCACCGCTGGACATGGCCAACCGTATCTGCCAGGGACGAATGCACAACCGTGCAGGGCGGCAGGGAGTCCATGAAGGTCTTTCCGTAGGATCGGGCGGTGAGGCGGCGGTCCAGGACTATTATGGATCCCCTGTCGTCGTTGTTACGAATCAATCTACCCATCCCCTGCCTCAAGCGCAAGATGGCTTGGGGAACGGCATACTCCTTGAAGGAGTCTTCGTACTGCTCGGAGCGGGCCGCAAATATGGGGTCCGAGGGCACGTGGAAGGGAAGCCGGGCGATGGCCAAAGCCTTCATCTGGCCCTTGGGGAGGTCCACCCCCTCCCAAAAGCTGCTTGTCCCAAGGATGATGCTCCCTGGGTCCTGTTCGAAATTGCGGACGATCCTGTCTGGCGAGCCGTCTATCCCTTGGGCCATCACCCCCACGCCTTCGGACTCCAACGCTTCCCTTATGCTGCGGGCGGCGCTGCGCAGGGCCGCGTGGGAGGTGAACAGCACCATGCAATGCCCCTGGAGGGCAAGCCCAAGCTCCACCAGCAGGGATTCCAGGGCGCCCTGGTAGTTAGGGGCGTCGGGAAGGGGCATATCCTGCGGAATCAGGAGCTGGGCCGCCCGGGCGTAATCGAAGGGCGACCCGACCCTCAGCTCCGAAGCCTCGGCCGGCCCAACCCGGTTTCGAAGGTAGTCGAAGCTGCCATCGGTGCTTAGGGTGGCGCTGGTCATGATCACAGCGGACTTCTGATCGAAGAGGCCCCTGGACAGGTGGTCCGCCACGTTCAGGGGCGCCGACTGCAGGCTGAGGTTGGACTTGCGCACCCCGGATCCTGCACCCTCCTCGGACAGGGTCATCCAGTCCACCCGATCTGTATCCACCGGGCCTGCGTAGAAGACCGCCAGCTGGTCCTTGATCAGCCTGAGTTCATCCATCCGGGCAACAAGCTCCCTCTGGCCAGCCTGGAGGTCCTCCCAGTCTTCTACCCTGTCGAACGCCTGCATCCCCAGCTGGTCCAAGGCCTTATACAGCCTGTCTATCTGCTCCAGCCCGTCGGCAAGCACAACGTCCAGGTTCTCCCATGCGATCTCTAAGTCGGACCATGCCGGCTGGGTCCTTGTGCCGCGGGCGACCGGAAGCTGCAGCATGCCCTGGTCTCCCGCGCTCTGCTGGGTCACAAACTTCGATGCTGATTCCCATAGTGTTTGCCAGGTCTTCTCTGCATGGCCCGCCCAATTGGCCTCCAGTCCTCCCATCAGTTCCTCGGAGCGCTGGCGGTCGTTCGAACCTGCCTGGGAAAGGGCCAGCAACATCCTGATGGCCCTGAAATTCCGCAGCAGGGAGTCCAGGCAGGAGGCCAGCGCTGCTTCGGACAGATCGAATCCCAGCTGCCGGGTCGCTTCTTCTTCCAAGCGGTGGGCTTCATCGACTATGAGGTGCTTGTGTTCCGGCAGCAGGCCACCGCCCACAGCTAGGTCCGACAGCAGCAGGGCATGGTTCACGACCACAACGTGGGCTGTGCTTGCCCTGCTCCGGGCGGAGCGTAGGAAGCAGTGCCCTTCCCCCTTGAGGCCGGGACAGAGACCGGCTTCGGCCGCGGAGATGTGGCTCCAGGAGGCCGCCTCCGGGGGCGCCAGGTTGATCTCCGCCCTGTCTCCCTGTCGGGTGACCTCCAGCCATACAAGGCACTTGGACACCAGGCGCGCATGTTCGGCGGAGATCCCCTCGGACCTGGACAGGGCGTTCAGCTTCTGCAGGCAGAGGTAGTTGGCCCGGCCCTTGAGAGGCGCAGCCCGGGCAGATCCGGCTTCGATGAGGCCCTCCTGCTCCAGAACGGAGACCAGGGCAGGAATGTCCTTGTTTAAGAGTTGCTCCTGAAGGTTGATGGTGTTGGTAGAGACAACAACGGTGGCCCGGTTGCGCACCGCATACACCAGTGCTGGCAGCAGGTACCCTATGGACTTGCCGACACCGGTCCCGGCCTCCACCACCAGGTGACGCTCTTCGTTGAAGGCCCTGCAAACAGCCCGCACCATGTCGAGCTGTTGAGGACGGCGCTCGTACCCCTCAAACAATCGAGAGAAGGCGCCTTTCTGGTCGAGTAGGGAGGTAAGAGCGTCCTCGTCCAAGGGTTCCGGTCCCTCGTCGGGCGTGGCCGTCGGGGTGGGCCTGGGCTGGTCGTCTCTAGGTCGTCGGAGGTCCGAGATAGCGCCCCGGGTGTCGCTTGTCTCGGGCTGGCTTGTCTGAAAGATGCGGGCAAAGGGCTGGCGTGCCCGCGCGCCGATGTAGCCTATGGACGCAGCCGTAGCGGGCTCCAGGGAGGCGGCCCTGTCCAGCAGGCGGAGGAACACCTCCCTGGTGGCTTGGGCATCGGCTAAGGCGCGGTGGGGCCGGCTGTTCTCCACCACCATCTCTCTTGTCAGCCCCGCCAGGGAATAGTCTCTGTTGGAGGGCAGCAGAATGGAAGCCAGCTCCCATGTGTCCAGGGAATCGTTGGCAAGGGCGGCGCCGTGTTTCCTCAGGAATCCCAGGTCGAAGGAGATGTTATGGCCCACGACAGGGTGCACACCGATGAACTGCTCCAGTTCGGCGGCAATTGCAGCGAAGGGTGGGGCGCGGTCAACGTCAGCTTGGACGATGCCGGTGAGTTTCTTGATGAAGGGAGGAAGGTCCCGGTAGGGGTTTACCAGCGTCTGGAAGGTGCCAAGCACCTCCGGCCCCTGGAACTTGACGGCGCCAACCTCGATTATGGTGTCCAGGTTGGCGTCAAGGCCCGTGGTTTCCAGGTCCACAGCTACGTAGACGGGGTATTCCCGAGGCTTCATCTCCCCTCTCTCACGGCCCTTCTAAACCTTGGCCGTCCCCATCCTGCCCACTGACCGAGCCCTTGCCTGGTTCTCCCCTCCGGCCTACGAAAAGGGTTCGGGAATGGGCACCCAGGAACCTTCGGACGACTTGTTGTTGGTGGAGAGGACGGCAGGATAGAAGCTGCCCGCTCGGAGGGCGTTCATGAACTCTTCCTGGTTGTTCACCTCTCCCTCGAAGACGGTAATGCAGTGGCCAACCCCGTGAAGGGAGTGGGCATCGCTTCCTCCGGTAACTCGCATTCCCAATTCCCGGGCCACATCCAGGGCGAACCGGTTCTCCGCGTCCGCCGTGCCTCCGTTGGCCACCTCCACCGCATCCACCAGCCCGAATACCGGGTGCAGTGTAGCTTCCTCTACAGAGGTGGGCACATGACTTTCGTTGCTGTAAAGCAGGGGCTTGCGTGAAGGCAGGGTGCTGTGGAGGCCACGGAATGGGTGGGCGCTGATTATGAACCCGCCGGCGCTGTCTGCCGTCTTGCGCAGCACCCGGGCGTCGGAGATCCCGGGCTGATAGCTGTCCAAGCCGAAGGCGAGGATATGGCCCATGTTGGTTTCCACTTCCATGGCGCGTACCAGCACTTGGTTATGCTTGGCCGCAAAGGCGCGAAATTCGTGCTGGTCCCACGGGCCGCTGTGCTCAGTGATGCATATGCCCATGAACCCCAGCCTTTCGGCTTCCAATACCATCTCCTCGGGGGACAGGTTGCTGTCGCTGCTCCCCCGGGTGGTGTGGACATGCATATCAAAGAGCCGGGCCAATATTCATCCCTGGTAGATTGCACCTCACTTGGTGGAAAGTGGGCCGATGGCGAATTCCATTCTATTGCGGGCCCCGTAGAGGGTCAAGAAAGGAGAGCAAGGACTTGCTTCAGGCGCGAAGCTCCTCGGCGGCTTTCTTCAACCGCATCAACATGTGGACGTCGATGGAGCTGTCTTCGTCTTCCAGGTTCAGGTCCTTGTATTCCAGCACATCATTGATACATTCGGCGAGGGTGGAAGAGACCCTGTCTCTCATGAGGTTGACCTCGCTGTATATGGCCGATTGGGCCTTCTCGGCAGCTTCGGAAGAATACATAGCCAGGGTCCTGATGATCCTGTTCACCTCGGCAAGGTCGATGCCTCCGTTGACACCCGGTTTCTGCATTCGGCGGTCTCCTCTGAGATTTGGAGCGGTATCTGTCGGACAATATATCATGGCACGGGGAGGGACGAAAATTCTTGTGAGTACGGCGCAGTCTCAGACGCGATAGCGAAATGATTGCCAACGTAAGGTGCCTTTGATATACTGGCCTGAGCGCTTAGTAGGCTTCAATCTGCTTGGACTCGGCACCTTGGATTAGTTCTTGCGAGGAACCTGGCCCGGGGCAATGGAGGCCATAGCGACATCAGGAATCTAGGAGGCTAGGAGTGGCTTTCGAGGAAAAGACACTTGTGTGCCGGGAGTGTGGGGCATCCTTCGCATTTACCGAGGGTGAGCAGGAGTTCTATCAAAGCAGGGGGCTGATGCACGAACCCGCAAGGTGCCCAGCCTGCAGATCCGCACGACGGCGCACCGGCTTTCGATCCGACCAACCTCGGACCATGTACCCTGCGACCTGCGCTTCCTGCGGTACCGAGACCGAAGTGCCCTTCCAGCCGAGGCAGGGCAGGCCCGTTTACTGCAACGATTGCTTCAGGTCCGTTCGAGCTTCCGAGTCCTTCTAAGCCTAGCAGCCCCAACGAATCGCAAATAACCCCCCGTGTCGGGCACCACCACCTAGCACCCTCCGTATGAGGATGGGAGGCGCTTGGCTAACGTCGCCTTCTGCCGGGCTGACCTGCATCTACCCGGCAGCCGAAACCTAAAGGAAAAACGGAGCATCTCCCAGTCCGTTACCTCTCGTGTCCGCTCGAAATTCAACGTTTCCGTCTCCGAGATAGGTGATCCTGACCTCTGGCAGAAGCTGACCCTGGGAATCGTGTGCGTCAGCAGCGACGGGGCATACGCCAGTGGGTTGCTGTCCAGCGTAGTCAGCTACATCGAAAACTCCAGGCCCGATCTGGAGCTGGTGGACTGGGAGACGGAGACCCTTTCCGGCTTCTGATCTCGCCCGGTGGACGCTGCAGTCTTTCTCAAGGGAATCGAGTCGGCCCCCACCTATCGGCGCCAGATGGTGGCGGTGGAGAACCTTCCGCCCAGGGAAGCCTGCTTCAGCGAGCCGGCGTATTCACTGCACCCGACCCTTCGCTCCGTACTGGAGCAGCGTCGTCTGTGGCCACTATATATGCATCAGGCCCAAGCCGTGGACCTGCTGGGCGAGGGCCGGAACATCGTGGTGGCCACACCGGCGGCCAGCGGAAAGAGCTTGTGCTACAACCTCCCCGTGATCAACTCGGTGCTGGAAGACCGCTCCAGCAGAGCCATCTACATCTTCCCCACCAAGGCGCTAGCCCAGGACCAGCTCCGCTCCCTGAGGGAGATGACGACAGATCTGCCATTGAACGCGGCGGTGTATGACGGCGACACGCCCCACTACGAGAGGAACGGCATCCGGAGCTCGGCTCATGTGGTTCTCACTAACCCCGATATGCTCCATATGGGTATCCTTCCCCACCACCGAGCTTGGTCCCGCCTGCTCCGGTCTCTCAAATACGTAGTCCTGGACGAGGCCCATACGTACCGGGGGGTGTTCGGGTCCCACGTCGCCAACTTGATGCGTCGTTTGCGACGCCTGTGTGTCTTGTACGGCAGCAATCCCCGATTTATCCTCTGCTCCGCCACCATCGCCAACCCGGGACATCTGGCGGAGCAGCTTATCGGACTTCCCTTCGGCGTAGTCGATGATGACGGCGCTCCCCGCGGTGGAAAGAGCTTCGTCTTCTGGAACCCTCCCCTCCGGGATGCTGCCCCGATGTCCGGGTCGGGAGAACACACTGGCCTATCCCCCCGCTTTGGGGGAGTTCTTCGGCCTATCAGGATGAGCGCCAACATGGAAGCCGCCGGCCTGCTGGCCGACTTGGTGGTCTCAAACGTCCGGACTGTTGCATTCGCCAGGACACGCAGGGCGGCGGAGCTGGTGTACAGCTATGCCAAGGACCGCTTGGATGATGAGAAGCCTCCCCTGGGGGACAGGATCAGGCCCTACAAGGGCAGCTACATGGCCGAGGAGAGGCGGGACATCGAGCGGGCCCTGTTCGGCGGGGAGCTCACCGGCGTGGCAGCCACCAATGCCCTGGAGCTGGGCATAGACGTGGGGTCACTGGATGCCACCATCATCACCGGCTACCCGGGAAGCATCGCCAGCACATGGCAGCAGGCGGGCAGAAGCGGACGCCGCGGCGAAGAGTCCCTGTCGGTGTTCATCGGCCGTAACGATCCCCTGGACCAGTACTTCATGAACCATCCCGATGTCTTCTTCGGGCGCTCGGTGGAAGCCGCCCTTCTCTCCCCTGGCAATCCCCATATCCTGCGCCCCCACTTGCTCTGCGCCGCCTACGAGATGCCTCTATCGGGCCAGGATGCGGAGCTGTTCGGATACGGGGTCATCGAGCACCTGGAAGAACTGCTGGGGAAGGGATACCTGAGGTACGGCGAAGGCAAATGGCACATTGCCCCCCAGGTCAACTATCCGGCTGAAGAAGTTAACATAAGGTCAGCTTCTATAAGCAACTACCATGTGGTCGAGGGCGACACGGGCAGGATACTTGAGACCGTGGATGAGTATTCGGCCCACCTTCAGCTCCATCCCGGGGCTGTTTACCTGCACCAGGGAACATCCTACCTGGTGGAACACATGGACCTGGAGGCGAAGCTGGCAAAGGTCGCGCTGGATGACGGCTCTTACTACACCGAGGCCAGCGAGACCACCGATATTTCCATTGGCAAGATACATGCCTCCAAGGTTGTGGGCGGAGTGGGGGTCTGGCTGGGAGAGGTGGAAGTCACCAACCAGGTGGTGGGCTACAGCAAGCGAATGCCGATGACCGAAGAGGTTCTGGGGGACGAATTCGTGGATTTGCCCCCGAGGCGTTTCAACACGATGGCCCTCTGGTTCGACATTCCCCAGAAGATCATCGACCGCTGGCGGGGAGGCGGTCCCGCATTCGCCGGTGGGCTTCATGCGGCCGAGCACGCGGCCATCGGTGTGTTGCCCCTATTCGCCTTGTGCGACCGCAACGATATCGGCGGCGTTTCGACCCCCTTTCACCACGACACAGAGAAACCCCAGGTCTTCATATACGACGGGCATCCTGGGGGAGTAGGGATAGCCGAGGAAGGGTTCAAGGTCATAGATGCCCTATGGGAGGCCACCCTCTCTGTGGTTACCGAGTGTGTTTGTGAGTCGGGGTGTCCCAGCTGCATCCAGTCGCCCAAGTGCGGGAACCACAACTACCCCCTGGACAAGGTCGTGGCGGCCGAACTTCTCAAGTCCCTGTGTGAGGGCTAATCGCCGCTCCCACCAAAGTGAGAGTCTGTCTTTGCCCACAACACGATGCCGAGAGGGGTAATTCGAAGGCACAACTACGGCTGTCCGTTCGTCCTGAGCTTGTCCTGAGGCTCTCGAAGGAGGAAATCGAAGGGGAACGGACAGCCCGAGCCCAGGTTGCATCGAGGTCTCCCCACACGGGGACCTGCGTCCACACCTCAGATTCAAAGGGGACCGACGCGTACCCAATGAGCGGAACCGGAGGCTCATATACCGAGGAGGCCGGCAGGTTGTTGCGCGTCGTGCTGCTGGGGCTACTTGTAGCTGATGCGAGGGTCTAGATAGGTGTAGACCACATCGACAAGCAGGTTGATGACCAGCACGATGAGGACAATCACGAATATCGAGGCTGTAACCACCGGCAGGTCCCGGTCATTGATGGCGTTGATGATCAACAGCCCCAGTCCAGGCCATGCAAATATGACCTCGACGACCGTCGAGCCGTTCATATAGAGGGCCAACTCATCACCCATAACGGTCACGATGGCTATCGAGGCGTTTTTCATCACGTGACCATATTGGACTGCCCGCTCTGAGAGCCCCTTGGACCGGGCGGTGGCGACGTACTGCTTCCCCATCTCGTCCAGCATGGTCGCCCTGGTGATCTGAGCATTCCGGGCAATGATGTTGGGGCATAGCGCGATGACCGGCAGGATCAGGTACTTTATGCTTTGCCAGCCGGATTCCCAGGGGAAGTCTGCAAAGCCCGATGTCGGCAGGATCCTTACCCAGACAGCAAAGATCAGGATCAACATCAGGGCCAGCCAGAATCCCGGGATCGAGATGGCCGCGAAGGTTAAGAGATTGACCAGCCGGTCAAACATGGACCTGGGCCTCTGGGCGGCGATTACGCCGATGGGGATGCCGACCATTCCGACACCCCAGACCACCATGGCAAGAAACGCCGTGTTCGGCAGCTTCTCCGCCACCAACGTCATGGCCGGGACGCCGTTACGCACAGAGGTGCCGAAATCAAACCTCAACAGGTCCCAGTAAAAGTTCACGAACTGAACATGGAGGGGATCGCAATACCCGAGGCGGCAGCGGATTTCTTCGTAGGTCTTGGGGTCGACATCTTCGGGCAACTGAAGGGCAACCGGGTCCCCGAGGATGTGGATCATGAAGAAGAGGAGGGCCATGAGGCCCAGAACTATGAAGACCGAGTGGGAAGCACGTCTGATCAGGTAGTTTCGCATAGGACGCCCCCAGTCTAAAACCTGGATCTCCTAGGCAGTATCTACCTTGTACCTGGGAAGCGGAGCATTAGTCAAGTATCCTCGACTTTTACGTAGTGAACTGGTTCACAAGCGACCCATTGTCACCGACCACCTGACCGGCTTATAGCAGCCGGATGGCTTCACCAAGATGATCGGGTTTCCCAGCATGCCGGTGAGCTGCAGCTACTTGAGGCGGCCTTCGAAATACTCGTTGACCCGCCGGAAGTACTCATCTGGGTACTCGGCGAAGGACTCCACGTGGCCCGGCGCATCGGTGCTCCAGAAAATCGTGCCCTCAGGGGCTGCCGCAGCCACCCTTTCGCCGTGGCCGATGGGCACACGCTCGTCCTCCTCGCCGTGGATGATCAGCAGTGGGTAGTTAAGCTCCACGACGGCCTTCTCTGCGTTTAGCGCGCCGATATCGATGCCATATACTGCGTTCGCCATCAGGCTGGTCACGGGAATGAAGGCGGGAATCAACCACCCGGGGAAGGGTGTCTTGCGCGAGGCTTCCTGGACGATAAGGTCCGTTGCTGCGGCAAAGGGGCTGTCGGCCACGATGGCGGCTATGCCCGGCTCTTCGAGGGCGGCCAGGATGGATGTAACCCCGCCCATGGAGTATCCCATCAACCCGACCTTGCCTGCAGTGGCCCCCTTCTCTTCAACCAGGTAGTCGTAAGCCCCCAGCACATCCCAGCGCTCGAAGTAGCCGCCGGATATCTGGTCGCCCTCGGATTGGCCATGTCCTCGCAGGTCGAACAGCAGCAGGTCGTAGCCCTCCTCAACCAAACCATCGGCCAAGTCCAGGGCGTAGTCCGCGGACCGTACGCTGCTCAAGCCATGGACGAATATCAGGTGCGGGTTGTCTTGGCCCTCTTGCCGCTTGCCTGATATATACCAGCCGACGAGCTGCACCTCCTGTCCCCTCCCATGGAACGCCACATCCGCCCACTCAAGGTCGAAGTCTGCTGGATGGCCCTCCTGGGGATAACGCTCAGCGCCGGTGAGACCCTGGGCTATGAAGAAAGCTATGAAAAGGTAGACGACCACAAGGAGAATAAGAGCTGCTAACAGCCCCCACTTCACCTTTGGCCTCTTAAGTATTGATCCCAGTAGGACCAACTAGCTAGACCTCCAGGATCAGCATAGGTAGGACGACGCGCGCCCTCACGCTACGGAGAAGTCTAGAGCTCCTTCCGCCGAAAAACTGCCCAAGCCCCGACCAAAAACAGGGCGATGCATCCCGCGGCTATGGGGAAGGTCTGCCAGGCGTCGCCGATCCTTCCGCCTTCCGTGATGCCGCTAGTGTTCATGGCCCACAGAACAAGGTTTATGGGCCAGTACTCTTCGGTTTTGGGTATCGCAGTCAAGGGTATCTGGATGATGAAGAGGACCGAGGCAATGCCCCCGGCGAGCATCTGGCGGGAGAACATACCGCTCCAGAAAAAGGTCATCGAAGCCACGAAAATCAGGTAAAAGCCAATGATGCTCACGTATATGGCAAATGTTACGGCATCATAGTAGCTGATCAGAATGGTTGTCAGGACGAACATGACTATCGAGCCCGCGGCAAATCCTAGACACAGAGATGATGTCATTCCCATGAATCTGGCGGACACAAAGGCAGCCACGGAGACCGGTTTGCTGAGCACCATCCCGGCGGTGCCAGAAGCCCGTTCGTTGGCCAGGACGCCCATGCCGAAGACGATGGCGATCAGGGCGCCTACTGTAGCTGTCGTAGTCCCGTAGGCTTCCAGCAGTCCCCTGGCCAAGTCTCTGTCCCTCTCGAGATCGGTGAATAAGGAGACGATGAAAGGGATGACGGCAATCAGTAGAGCTACCGCGGCAAAGAAAGCGGCCGCGCCCACGAGGCGCCATGTGCGGCGCTGCTCCAGCATCTCCTTGGATATCAAGGTCCAGAAGCCAGTCATGCTTCCACCTCTCCCTCGGTGACCAGGTCCACGAACACATCCTCCAGGCTGGCTTGGGTCAGCTCGTAGTGAAGTAAGGTCAGGCCGCTCTCGTGTACCAGCCGCGGCAGCTCCTTCTTGGAAGCATCTGTGTCCGACACCGCCACGCGGAAGAGGTGCCGGTCTCCGTGGACGCTCCCTTCCATGGAAGTCAACCACTCCCGCCCTCCCAGCAGGGCAGCCAGGGGCGCAGGGTCTTCTTCCACCTCGATTCTGTAAACGGAGCCGTGCTGGGAGGAACGTATCTCGTCGATTGTCCCACTGGCGACCATCCGCCCCCGGTTTATGATGGCCACATGGTCGCACACTCGCTCCACATCGCTGAGGATATGGGTGGACACGAACACCGTGGTCTCGCCCTTCAGGGCTGCGATGGTCTCCAGCATATCCCGGCGGCCCATGGGGTCCAGGGCTGAGGCAGGCTCGTCCAGGAACAGCACCTGGGGCTGATGGATGAGGGCTTGGGCCAGACCCAGACGCTGAAGCATTCCCCTGGAGTAGCCCTTTATCTGCCGGTTGCCTGCGTCGGCGAGGTCTACCTGCCCGAGGACTTGTGCCACCCGATCTCTCGCCTTCCCTGGGTCAATGTTGTATAAGCTCGCTGTGAAGAGCAGGAACTCCCTGCCTTTCATCCAGCCGTAGAAGGAGGGGGATTCGGGCAGGTATCCTACCTTGGAGCGCAGGTCCATTGGCTTGCTGGAAACATCCTCGCCAGCCACCCACATGTGCCCTGAAGTAGGATTGGTCAGTCCCGTCAGCAGCCGCAGGGTCGTGGTCTTTCCGGCGCCGTTGGGTCCCAGAAACCCGAAGGTCGCCCCTTGCTCCACCGACACGTTCAGCTGGTCCACGGCCCTAAGGTTTCCGAAGTTCTTGCAGAGTGCTTCACAGCGTATAGCTTCCATATGTGTCTTGCTTTCTCCTTGACCTATCGGCCCTTCCACTGGGGAGGACGCTTCTCCGCGAAGGCCTTGGGACCTTCCACCGAGTCTTCGCTCTGGAGGAGGTGATTGTACATATTGTACGTCAGAATGGAAGCGGACTCGGCGCTCATATCCATGCTTCTAATGGCCAGTTCCTTGAAGTACCTCACGGAAAGCGGGGCGTTGAGGATTATCTTGGAAGCCATGGACATGGCTTCATCCATAAGGGAATCGGGAGGGACCACCTTGTTGACGAAGCCGATGTCGTAGGCCCTCTGGGCGGTGATCGCCTCGCCGGTCAGCACCAGTTCCATGGTCCCGGCCATGGACAGCATCTTGGGGAGCATGACCGCAAAGGGCGGGAGGAGGCCGACCCTGGACTCGGTTATCCCCAGCTTGGCATCCTCTGCCGCGATTCGGATGTCGCAGAGCTGGGCGATGGACCAGCCGCCCGCCAGGGCAAAACCGTTGATGGCGGCGATCAGGGGCTTCCAGGTCTGGGGCCACATGAAGGGTCGCTCGGGGGATGCCATGCTGTCCCGGGCGTGGGCCTGCACCCCGGTCGCGTTGTCGCCGGCCCGCTCCTTCAGGTCCCGGCCGGCACAGAAGGCCCGGCCGGCGCCGGTTATGATGGCAACCCGGGCCTCATCATCCTGGTCGTACTTCTCGATGGCCCCACCCAGCTCGCTGCGGAGCTGGCGGTTTATAGCGTTCAACGACTCTGGCCGGTTCAGGGTGATGGTCACGACTTGGCCGCGCTTCTCATAGAGCACGGCATCCCCAGGCTCGGTGAACTTCAAAGATGTCATCCTTCTCCTCCAGTGCAGGGTCCCATGGACCGGTTGCCCGACTTATGCGTAGGGGCCCAGGTAAACTCCTCCGATGACGTGAACGTGCCCGTGCTGCTGGCTCTGCATAGCATCGGGCCCGAAGTTGGACAGGACGCGGAAGCCGTTGGGGCAGAACCTCGCCCCCACCTCGACCACAACCTGACCCACCCGCTCCATAGGGCCCTTCTCCCAGAGCTGTATCTGGGTCATGTGCTCCTTGGGCATGACCAGGAGCATCACGGGCACCCAGTTCAGGACGTTGGAAATAGCTATGACTTGGTCGTCTTCGAAATGGATGGTTGCCGGTTCTTCCTTGGCGACTATCCGGCAGAATACGCAGTTACTTGATGGTGTCGTCAACACATATCAACAGGGAATAGCTGATTATAGAGCAGGGCACTCCCCTAAGACCGGGCCGGCCGGCCCTTGGGGCGCTCCTTTCCCTGCCCAAATCGGTAGTCGGGCGCATTTATCCTGATCTTCTGCACGACCTGGTTGTCGCTTAGCCGGGACGTAACCGGGAGAGAAAAGACATCCTCGTTGGCTGTGATCACCGTGGGCAGCCTTCCGTTGTGCCGGTGCACAATGAGCTGTAGCAGCTTCTCCTCTGCCCAGGGTGTGCTGCTCTGCGCCCCCAGATCATCCAGCACCAGGAAGGGCGAGAGCTTTATTGCTTCAAAGCGCTCATCGTAGGCGACGCGGCTGTCGGGCGCGAAAGCTGCCCTCAGATGGTCCAGAAGCGCCGGAACGAAGGCGAATATGGCCCCCTGGCCCTTGGCCAGCCTTTCGTTAACGATCGACACTGCAAGGTGGGTCTTTCCGCACCCGTTCGGTCCCAAGAGGAGAAGCCAGCCGTCGGGGTCGGCCGAATAGTTTCTCGCAGCGTCCTTTACGGCCTTCAGGCTCTCTCTCTGGTAAGGGCCTGCATTCATACCTGTAGTGTCGAAGGTCTCGAAAGTCATGCGGTTTCGGGTGTCCACGCTGAGCCCTCCGAAATCCTGGAAAGAGGAATCGACGTCGGACCCCAGGGAATAGATGCGGGATGTGCGGCTGGAGCTCAAACGTGAGCGCATGCCCTCATCCAGCTGGTTCAGCTTGCCTCGAAGAGTGACGATAGTGGGAAGCTCAGCGTTGAAGCGGTGGTTGATCACCTGGAACAGCTTCTCCTGCGCCCAGGTTGTGCTGCCCTGGGTACCCATGTCATCCAGCACCAGGATGGGCACATCCCTGATCTGCTGGAAGATGTCGTCGTAGCTCAAAGCCGAGTCGGGGCTGAAGGTAGCCCGCAGGTGGTCCAGCAGGTCCGAAACGTGGGTGAAGAAGAGGGTGTGTCCCTTGTCGATGCAGCGGTTGGCTATGGCGGCCGCCAGGTGGGTCTTACCCGAACCCGAGGGGCCTGTAAGCACCAGCCAGCCCTGGGGATTCTCCGCAAACGCCCGCCCCGCGTCGAGGGCATCGGTCAAGGCGCTTTGTGATGCTTGGTCTGTAGAGCTGTCCGGCAGGTCCATACTCTCGAAGGTCATCCGCTTGAGGGGTCCCAGGTTGCTGTACCGGTGGAGATGGTCGATACTCCGCTCCCTGAGCTCCTGCTCACGGCACCGGCACGGGAAGACCTGCCCGAAGTCGGGATGGGTGATGGCGACTCGCCGGCTGACCCAGCCCGTGCCCCGGCACAGAGAGCACTGGTCGACATCCGCTTCCGGAGGAGCCTCAGTAGCGGGGGGAACTGGGTCCCCGTCGCCTCTCGTACTCCCCAAGGCTGATCTTTTTAGTATATCCCCCAAGCTTTCCATCATCTTTTCCTTCATCGCGCCAGCGCCTGAGAATGGCTTCAATGTATCCCCAACTCCGCTTGTTGTAGGCGCAGGCCTGCTGGACTGCCTCCTCCAGCCACGCGTCCGGGTAGAGCCTTTCAGCTTCCTTCAGCCGCTCTGCCAGGATGGGGGTCAGGAGGCCTATGTTCTCTTCGTACAGAGTGAATATGTTGGCCCGTTCTTCCTGCTTTTCGGGAATCACAGGGGTGGCCCATCTCCGGGAAGCTGGACTGACCGTTTCTCTCTCCAGTTTTTCCAGGGTGCGCCTACCTGGGGCATCGCCCAGCACGTACACATCCTCCCCGTCACCTATCCGGTCTTTAAGGAGGGTTCCCCTCTCGACGGCCAGCCGGAGGCCTCGCAATATGGCGTCATTGGTAGGCTCCTCAGAAGGGGAGAAGCTGCGACACAGTACGGGGTCAGAAGTGATATCGACCTCGGACAGGTAGCGGGGGCCTTCTTTCTTGTTATGCAGCAGCCAGAGCACGCGCAGGGTGCACTTCAGCTCGGCGATGTCTGTGATTGCTTCAAGGAGTCGGCCGAACACCTGGTTCGGAACAGGTGTGTAGGCAGTGCCCGACGGGAACCCTTCCTCGGCCACGTTAGAAGGCCTCTGGAACGAATGCCGCCGACTCGAAACGGACCAGGTTGTCTCTGAAAAGCAGACCCACATTTCCAACAGGACCATGCCGATGCTTAGACACTATGAGCTCGGCAACGTTCTTAGGGTAAGGCCTGTCGGGATTGCGGGAGGCCCACTCATCCTCGTTGTAATAGACATCGTCCCGGTATATGAACATCACAACGTCGGCATCCTGCTCGATGCTTCCGCTTTCCCGCAGGTCCGAAAGCTGGGGCTTGTGGGATGTGCGGGCTTCGACAGCCCGGTTGAGCTGGGAAACGGCCAGCACTGGAACGTTCAGGTCCCGGGCCAGTCCCTTAATGGAGCGCGTGATCTCGCTCATCTCCTGGGCCCGGTTGTCGCCCCGCCCGGCTCCCTGTTGGATAATCTGGATGTAGTCTACAACCAGCAGGTCAAGCCCTCTTTCCTGGGATAGGCGCCGTGCCTTGCTGCGCATCTCGACGATACCCTGGAGGGGGCTGTCGTCTATATAGATGGGCAAGTCTGAGAGGGAGCCAATGGAGCTCATGATTGCCCGTTCCTGGGCCTCGGTGTACAAGCCCGTCCTGAGGCGCTGGGCATCCACTTCGGACTCGCTGGAAACCATCCTCATGGCAAGCTGGGCCCGGCTCATCTCCAGGCTGAAGATTGCAATGGTGTTTCCCGATTTGGCGGCGTTCATCGAGATGTTTATGGCGAGGGTGCTCTTTCCCAGGCTGGGGCGCGCGGCCAGAACGATCATGTCCGATCTGTGAAGCCCCCCCAGGAGCTCATCCAGCGAGCTGAATCCCGTCATCACTGGCGCGCCGGAAAGGGCCGCAGCATCCCCAACGTTTGCCCGCTCTTCCAGGTACTGGTCCAGCACGTCCCGGACATGAATGAAGTCCCGGGTAGGCTGGTCGGTGCGCACCTGGAACAGGGTCTCCTCCGCCTTGCTGAGGGTGGCGTCAACGTCGACGGTATCCTCGTACCCGATGGCGGAGATCTTGCTTCCAGCGTCGATGAGGTTCCGCATGGTAGCGGTCTTGTTGACAATGCGCCCGTAGTACTCTATGTGCACCGATGTGGGCACCCCGGCCACAAGGTGGCTCAAGTATGCAACTCCGCCGATCTGCTCCAGACGGCCATCTACCTCCAGCTGGCGTGATACGGTGATCTGGTCGATAGTCTCACCCCGCCGGAACAGGGAAACGCAGGCCTCGTAGCACAGCCTGTTCCTCTCCCGGTAGAAGTCGGTGGTCTTGAGGAAGGGCAGTACCTGCAGTATCGCATCGCCATCGATCAGGACCGAGCCGACCACAGCCTCTTCGGCTTCTATGTTGTGGGGGAGAAGCTTCTCTTCCAGCATCCGTTTACTCTTGGGATTCCGCCGTTACCAGTATGGTGGCTTGGATCCCGGGGGCTAGGTTAAGGACGATCTCGTGCTCGCCCGGCTCCCGGATGGGCTGCACCGTGTCAATCAGCTTGCGGTCGATCTCCCGTCCGGTAGCAGTGGTCAGCTCCTGGGCTAGCTGGGTTGGCGTGATGGCCCCGTAGTACTGGCCTGCCGGAGTGATCCTGGCGGATACGGTGATGTTGGTGCCCTCCAGGGAGGCCGCCAGCTCTTCCCATTTCTGGGTCTCCCGCGTACGTCTCTCATCGCCCGTCTGCTTGAGACGTTCGATTTTCTTCATATTCTCGCGGGTGGCCGCTTCGGCCAGCTTCTTGGGGATGAGGTAGTTGCGCGCGTAGCCGTCCTTCACGTTCTTCACGTCGCCGGCACGGGCCAGGGTTGAGACATCTTCGAGAAAAATAACCCTCACGGTAGATACTCCATGTGCATTGGATTTGGGGAGCGCAGCCTATCCAATAGATTGGATGTGGGTGCGCCCGCTTGCCCGCTTGAAAGACGGATTATAACCGATGGGCCGAAAGAGGGGAAAGGGTGATCTGGATGTGTCCTTCGGTCTGACTAGGAAGAGGAGGGGTGGGCTTCCAGCCCGGACTGCCAGGCTTCTTTCAGGTTGTCGAGAGCTACGTTGAAGTATCCCTGGACTGACAGCTCTCTCTTGGACTGGGTCCTGCCCAGGACGGTCCAAGGCACATCCATCTCGTCGGCTATGGCCCCAAGACTATCCAGGTGTCCTGGCGACACGGAGACGATTATCCGGGACTGCCTTTCGCCGAACAGGGCGGCATCCCAGCGTCCCAGCACCGGGAACTGCCCCACAAATCCGATGTGGTGGGAGAAACACGCCTCGGCCAGCGCAACCGCCAGCCCTCCGTCTGAGCTGTCGTGGGCGCTGCAAACCAGCCCTTCACCTATGGCGCGACGGCAAAGTCCCTGCACCTTTTGTTCCAGCCGCAGGTCCAGGTATGGCCTCCCCACCACCATCTCGTGAACCAGATCCAGGTACTCGCATCCCGAAAGGTCTCGGGCCCTGCCCCGGACCTCCGATGCTCCCAGTAGCACCACATCGAGTCCATCTGAGTCGAACCCGGAGGATACGTGCTTTGTCACATCCTCCAGGAGGCCCAGCGCTCCGATTACGGGCGTTGGGTAGATGGGCTGGTCCTGGGTGCTGTTGTACAGGCTGACGTTCCCGCTGACCACGGGCACACTGAAGACCCGGCAGGCGCGGGCTATGCCCCTGATGCACTGCTCCAGCTGGAAGTATATCTCTGGCTCCTCGGGGTTGCCGAAGTTGAGGCAGTCGGTCAGGGCGACGGGTGTCGCCCCCGTGCACGAAAGGTTGCGGCAGGCTTCCGCCACAGCTATGGCGCCTCCCCTGTACGGGTCCAGGTAGCAGAGGCGTCCGTTGCCGTCGGTGCTCAGGGCGATCCCCTTGGTCGTGCCACGGATGCGCAGCACCGCCGCATCGCCGCCCGGGGCGATAACGGTGTTGGTTTGCACCTGGTGGTCGTACCGGCGGTACACCGGCTCCCGGCTGGCGATGTTCGGCGCCGAGACCAACCTGGACAATATCTCGGCCGGACTCTCCGTCGGCAACGGAATCTTTCCCATCGGGTAGCCCCGGGCAGCAAGCTGCTTTTCTGAAGCCTTGCCCTCCAGCCGGTACCTGGGAGCGTTGGTCAAGTGCTCTATAGGCGGCTGGGCCACCAGGTCGGGACCATCGTAGATGCGTGCTTCGGCGGACCCGGTGACCCTGCCTATGGAGGTGCAGGGAATGTCCCACTTCCCGAACATGTCCCGTATCGGCCTTTCGTCGGGTGGGGCGACGACCAGGAGCATCCGCTCTTGAGACTCGGAGAGCATCACCTCGTAGGCGTTCATCTGCTGCTCCCGCCTGGGCACGTTGGAAACATCCACCTCGATTCCCGCGCCGCTGCGGGAAGCCGATTCCACGGCGGCTGAGGTGAGGCCCGCCGCTCCCAAATCCTGCATGCCCCTCAGGTGGCCCGACGCCGAGGCCTCCAGGCAGGCTTCGATCAGGGTCTTCTCCAGGAAGGGGTTGCCCACCTGCACCGTCGGGCGCATCTCCCGGTCATCTTCGAAGGTGCGGGAAGCCAGCCCCGAAGCTCCGTGAATGCCGTCCCTGCCCGTATCGGCCCCCGCCAAGAGCAGCAGGTTCCCCTCGTCGCCCACCGCCGAGCGCACCAGGCGGTCCTTCTCGATCAGGCCGACGCACAAAGCGTTGACAAGGGGGTTGTTGGCGTAGGTTGGGGAGAAGTAGATCTCGCCCCCAACGTCGGGCACCCCTATGCAGTTGCCGTACCAGGAAATGCCCGAAACCACGCCGTCGAACAGGTAGCGGCTCCTGGGGTCGTCCGGGGGGCCGAAGCGCAGGGAGTTCATGAGGGCGATGGGCCGCGCTCCCATGGCCAGTATGTCCCGGACTATGCCCCCAACCCCCGTGGCCGCTCCCTGGAAGGGTTCCACCGCCGAGGGGTGGTTGTGGGACTCGATCTTGAATACGATGGCAAGGCCATCGCCGATGTCTATGGCCCCGGCGTTCTCTTCGCCGGGCGGCAGCAGGACGCGGGGGCTGCGGGACGGAAAGAGGGAGAGCAGGGCTCGGGAGTGCTTGTACCCGCAGTGTTCGCTCCACAGGGCGCCGAACATTCCGAGCTCTAAGGGGGTAGGCTCCCTGTCCAGCTCCTCGACGATGCGCCGGTACTCAGCTTCGCTGAGTGCAATCTCGTCCAGGGCCTCTTTGCTGATTGTCATGGCGGTTCTAGACGGCCCTTCCTGCGACGCTCTCGAATAGGGACCTGAACACAAGGGCGCCGTCGGTCCCTCCCAGGAGGTCTTCGAAGCACCGTTCGGGGTGAGGCATCATGCCCAGCACATTGCCGCGTGCGTTCATGACGCCTGCTATGTTGTTCATGGAGCCGTTGGGGTTGTCCTTGGGGGTGACTGCGCCGTCGTGGGAAGCGTACCTGAACACCACCTGGCCCTTCTTCTCCAGGTCCTCCAGGACGTCCGCGTGGGCGTAGTAGTTGCCCTCGCCGTGGGATATGGGGATTCGAAGAACATCCCCCTTGCTGGAGGCGCCGGAGAAGGGGGTGTCGTCCCGCTCCACCCGGAGGTTGGTCCACTGGCACCGGTACTCCAAGTGAACGTTGGGCAGCAGCACACCGGGAAGGAGCCCCGATTCGCATAGTATCTGGAAGCCGTTGCAGATGCCCAGCACCAGTCCGCCCCGGCCTGCGTACTCCTTCACAGGCCCCATAATGGGAGACAGGGAAGCTAGGGCGCCCGCCCTGAGATAGTCGCCGTAGGAGAAACCGCCAGGCAGGATGAGGCAGTCGTAGTCATCCAGGGAGATGTTGGAGTCCTTGTGCCAGAGAAGGTCGGCGGGTTGGTCCAGGGTGGCCGTGATGGCGTGATAGCAGTCTTGGTCGCTCCAGGTGCCGGGGAATACCAGGATGCCGAAGCGCATGGTGCCGTTCTACTTCCCTTGGGCGCAGTAGTGGAGATGCCGGGGACTCACACTTTCGGTACCGGGGGCTGCCGGGCTGTTCCAGAAGGCGGGGGAGAACAAGGGGGACTGGGAAGCTAGCTGTTGCGCCGGCTCTTGCGGCGCTTGGCGGCTTCCTTTTTCTTTCGGCGGACGCTTGGCGGCTCGAAGTGCTGCCGGCGGCGTATCTCGGAGAGAATGCCGTCCTGTTGGACGCGCTTATTGAACCTCTTGAGGAGGCTCTCGAAGGTCTCGCCTTCAGCTAGTCTGACCGTTGACAACCTGGACTCTCCGATAGCTGGATTCCGCGAAAGAACCTGATCATTATACAGACACCTGCATAAGGCGTCAACAGCTAGGGCAGAAGGGTAGAGAGGCTAAAATCCGGGATTTTAGCCAAAGGCTATTTCTTGCACGGGCTGACCTGATCGAACAGGTCGGTCAGCCCTCGAAGGTCAAAGTAGAAGCCGCCGACTGGCAACCCTTGCCGGTACATCCTGATTTCCAACAACCAAGACTTCCGGGCCTTCCAGACGAAGTCATCAGGATCGAAATGGACAATATTCCCAGGCCGGTACACATACCAGCTCCCGTGCTCCAGGATGCTGCCCCTGCCCGCCCGCTTGAATTCCGTGATGATCTCAGCTCCGTCGAATGGCTGGCCGACCTTCTCAACCTCCCAGTCGATTTCAATAGAGCGATAGTATTCCGGTAAGTCGGGGGCAATAGTATTTCTGCTCCAATTGTTCGTAGGGTGATGGCAATTAACCTTTAGTTCCGGCATCTTTGATGTGTCATGCCAATAGCCTCTATCTAGGGTGTAGCCCCAAGCCGTCATATGGAAGGAAGTCGTCGGGTTACCCATTGCCCCGGTGGTCCTCCAAAGCTCCTCTTGCTCAGGGAGGTCGTCTGCCGTATGGGAAGAGGACGAGCATGACAGGATAAGCAAACTGAGGGTGGTTACCAGGAGTATGAGACCCCTTCGGAGCATCCATGCACCTCCGGTGATCTTCAGGAAAACAATGCCCCCCACGCCCTTTGAGAAAGCGAAATCCCCCTACCACGGATAGTGCCGCCTATCCTTAGCCAGCCCTCGGATCCACTTGTTCTTGAAGAACCGGGCGGCCATTGGTATCCGCCTGAAGTCTGCCGGCTTGAACGACACTCTATCTCTATAGCGAGCATACCTCCCACCCGCCCATTTGTTGCTTTGATGGGAAGTATAACTGCCTTTGTCCGGGCAAAAGAGCGCACCAACCCTGCCATCCCGGCTGACCAATGCCGTCTCACTTCCCCCGGTTTCCTTCTATGTAGGCGTGGTTCCTGGGATAGGGGTAGGTGTAGGACTCGGTGTAGGTGTTGGCGTAGGAGGAACGTTCAGAGGTTCTGGTATCCAGCTTTCGGGCACCCATTTCTCAAAGGCAGCGCATCTCCGTATATGGTCGATGTCGGGTGTCCCGCTGGAATTCGCAAAAGGAGTCTGACGACAGCTCCAGTATAAGGACAAGGCGTACTCTCGCCATTCGCCCATCGGGTTATCGTCCCGTAACTCGTCAAAGGCTGCTAGTCGCAGATAGTCCTGGGCACAGGGTCCTTCATCGTAATCCCTGTTGTTGACGTAGTTGGCGTGTTCGATAGCGTTGTGGATGGCGCTGATCCCATTCTCATGTATGAATCTTGCCGGACGGCTTAGCCAACTTTCCCAGCGCTCCCTGTCGCGGGTGATCTCGTCCTCGGTCCCCCGGTACTCTATGAATTCCAGGATGTAGTCCTTGCATGGAGAGGTGATGGTGAAGTCTATGGACAATTCCGGCCAAATGTCCAAGGCGGTGAGGTCTTCTGAGAGGCCAGAATCCCCTGCTGGTCCCTGTAAGCCTTGAGAGCCGGCCTCGCCCATAGGACCTTGGGGGCCAGTCGGACCCGCTGGCCCTTGTGCGCCAGTTCCACCCGCTGGGCCCTGCGGGCCTCGTTCTCCCATTGGCCCTTGAGGGCCGGCTGGCCCCTCGCACCCCACTGCTACGAGAAACAAGAAAATCGCACATATTGCAACTACGGCGCGGCTCATAGATCTCCTCAACACAAAGGTTTCCCAGCCCTACGCGCTGTCCTTGAAGCGGTAGCCTACGTTCCAGATGGTCTCGATGAAGGAGCGGTTGGTGCTCTCGATCTTGGAGCGGAGACGCCGTATGTGCACATCGACGGTCCTGGTGCCGCCGAAGTAGTCGTACCCCCACACCTGCTGCAGCAGCTCGTCCCGCGTGTACACGCGTCCCGGATTGGTGGCCAGGAGCACCAGGAGCTGGTACTCCTTGTAGGTCAGGATCACCCGCCGGCCCCCCAGGCTGATCTCGTACTTCCCGATGTCGATTAACAGGTCGCCGGTCTTGACCACCTCGTTGGACCCCGGCTCCCTGCTGCGGGCCAGGACCCGGTCCATGCGCTTGACCAGCTCCTGGGGGGTGTAAGGGTGGATGATGAAGTCGTCCATGGATGAGTTGCTGACGTAGCCGTCCAGCCCGTTGGCGGGGACCACCCCCAGGACGGGCAGATGGGAATGCTGACAATAGCTTAGGACCTGCTCCACCTGCTCCTGGGTCAGGCTTTCGACATCGACTAGCACACCCTCGGACTCCGGGGGGGTGTGGCCGTTGCGTCCGTCGTAGAAGAGGGAGCCGTCGCAAATGGTATAGCTCAAGCCATACCCTTCCACCGCCCAGGATGGGGTCTCCTGGCCGGCCTCTGCTCCCGAAACTACCAGTAGGCGGTACACCTGCGCATCTCCATAGCTTTGACAGGAAGGGCCAAAGCCCAACTCCAACTTTCTCTAAGTACTATTATATCCGGTTAGTCCAGCAGGCCGGGCCGGCGCATCGGGACAGCAATTCGGGATTGAAGCTGATTTCCTCCTCGGCTATACTTCCCGGCAAAGCCCCCCTTTCCCGTTCCTTGACCGGTCCGGCCCGCAACATCCCCGATGGAGGAGGAGCATGAGCACCCTTACGTTGCCCAAGACGCCCAGGGAGGTCAGGAACCTGATTCGCTCCAACGAGTGGCGGGGTGTTACCTCGGGAGCCGCTCCCGGCTACGTGCAGGCCAACATCGCCATCCTCCCCCGCGACGTGGCCTTCGACTTTCTTCTCTTCTGCCAGAGGAATCCCAAGCCCTGCCCCGTGCTGGAGGTGGTAGAGGCGGGACGCTTCGAACCCTCCCACATGGCGCCCGGGGCCGACCTGCGCACTGACATCCCCCGTTGCCGTATCTTCGAGAACGGCGAGCTGGCGGGAGAGCAAGAGGATATCTCATCGATCTGGCGGGAGGACCTGGTCTCCTTCCTGCTGGGGTGCAGCTTCTCTTTCGAATCGGCTCTGGTTAACGCCGGCATCCCCCTGCGCCACATCAACCAGGGGAAGAACGTGGCCATGTACGTGACCAACGTGGAGACCACCTCCGCTGGGGTGTTCTCCGGACCAATGGTGGTGAGTATGCGCCCGGTGCACCACTCCCAGGTTGTGCGAGCGGTGCAGGTCACCTCCCGCTTCCCCTCGGTGCACGGCGCGCCGGTGCATGTGGGCGACCCAAGCGCCATCGGCATAAAGGACATCACCCGGCCGGACTTCGGCGATGCTGTGGAGATCAGGGACGATGAGGTGCCTATATTCTGGGCCTGCGGCGTCACCCCCCAGGCGGTGGCGCTGAACTCCAAGCCGTCGCTGATGATCACCCATGCACCGGGGTACATGTTCATCACCGACTGGCGTGACGAAGACTATGCGGTGTTTTAGCTAGACCTGGACTCGGAGGGAGTCATGCCGACGATAGAAGACATTATTCTAGCCAATGACGGACGGGGCATCTCCGCCCTGAGGCCGCACCTTGCGCCCAACTACTGCGAAGAAGCGGCCGCCTGCCTGATGGCCAATCCGGGAACCGTCCTAATAGCCACGGGCTTCTACATCATGGCGGCCGGGGCGCCGGAAACCGATGGCCCACCGGGGGCCCTGGCCCTCGGCAGGGCGCTGGAGACCCTGGGCAGAGATGTGTTCTACGTGGCGGACCGGTACACCTGTCCCATCATGGAACCCTTCGCCACAGACCCCTCCCAGATCATTGACTTCCCCATCAGCGACGATGCGACCAGCAGGAGCTACGCCGAAGGCCTTCTCAACGACCTTGCCCCGTCGGTGCTGATCGCCATTGAGCGGTGCTCGGTCACCAGAGAGGGGACCTACCTGAACATGCGGGGACTGGACATCACCGCCCAGACGGCACGGCTGGACTACCTGTTCCACGGCCATCCCAACTCGGTAGGCATAGGTGACGGGGGTAACGAGATCGGCATGGGCAACCTGGCCGATGTGATCCCCCAGGTGTCCTCCCTGCCCCCCATCCCTTCGGAGACGGGCACAACCCACCTGGTCATCTCCAGCGTGTCCAACTGGGGCGGGTATGGCGTAGTGGCCGCCCTGTCGAGCATGGCGGGCAAGAACCTGCTCCCCGACCCCGAAGAGGAAGACGAGCTGATCCAGATGATGGTGGACATGGGGGCTGTCGACGGCGTGGTGGGTAGGGCCATCTATTCGGTGGACGGCATGGGCCTGTCCCAGCACGGTGAGGCCCTCACGGCACTGCACGGGCTGATAGCGGGCCTCTAGGCCCTGGGCCCTACTAGGTCAGGTCGCGCTCTACGGTCGACAGGGCATGGTCGATGCCCGTGACCACATCTTCCACCTCGCCCCGGCTGATGCACAGGGGTGGCATGATGCTCACGAAGTTTCCGCCCCGCAGGTGCAGGTGGTTCTGGGAGAACTGCCCGGTGAGACGCTCCGCCAGCCGGGCTTCCTGGGGGAAGAACTCCTTGGTCTCCCGGTCCTTCACGATCTCCATGCCGCACATGAGGCCCAGGCCTCGCACATCTCCCACAATGGGGTGTTTTGCCTTCAGCTCCTTCAGCCCGTCCAGCAAGACCTGCCCCATGGCCGCCGAGTTCTGCACCATACCCTCGGTTTCCATGATCTCGATGTTCTTAAGGGAGGCGGCTGCGGCTACCGGGTGACCGCCGAAGGTGATGATGTGGCGGAATGCAGCCTTGTCGCTGCCGACGAAGGAGTCGGCCAGCTCCTTGCGCATGATGGCGCCGCCCATGGGGATATACCCGCTGGTGATGCCCTTGGCTACCGTCATGATGTCCGGCGTTATCCCCCAGTGCTCACAGGCGAACATCTTGCCCGACCTGCCGAAGCCGGTGATCACCTCGTCGGCTATCAGGAGCACCCCGTACTTGGTGCATATCTCTCGGAGCCTCGGCCAGTACTCGTCGCCGGGGACGATAACCCCCGTGGGGCTGGAAATGGGCTCGGCGATCACCCCTGCGATGGTCTGGGGTCCGTGGAACTTGATGGCTTCCTCGACGGCGTTGGCGGACCTTTCGGCACACTCCGAGGATGTCGTACTGCCTAGCTGGCACCGGTAGGCATTGGGCTGAGGAACGTGCACTGCGCCAGGCATGAGGGGTTCGTAGTCGTCCCTGGGTATGATGGGTGATCCTCCCAGGGCCATTGCGCCGAATGTCGCTCCGTGATAGGACCCCATGCGGCTGATAAAGCGGTAACGTCCGGCTTCACCATTGCGCCGGTGGTAGGCCCGGCACAACTTCAGCGCCGTTTCCACCGATTCGGAGCCTCCGCTGGTGAAGAAGCAGCGGGAGAGGTCGCCAGGCGTGATGTCGGCGATCTTCTGGGCCAACTTAATGGTAGATGGGGCTGTTGATCCCGATGGCATGAAGGTGAGCTGCAGCATCTGCTCGTAGGCCGCGTCGGCGATCTCGGTGCGTCCGTACCCGACGTTCTTGAGCCACCAGCCCGACATAGCGTCGATGTAGGTCTCGCCAAAGATGTCGGTGACCTGGCAGCCCTTGCCGCTCACGAAGATGTGGGGCTCCCCCTTTTCGGCCATGTCGCTGGGTTCGCGGGTGTAGATCCACAGGTGTTCCAGGGCGGAACGTTGGAGGTCTTTTGCCTCATCTTCGGTGTAGGAGACCATGATTGCCCTCCGTGCTTAGCTGGAGCCGGCTCCTAGGTAGGACTCCGGGCTCGCCATGAACTTGCTGCGACACTCCAAGCAGCAGAAGTAGTACCACGTACCGTTGTGGAATCGGCGGGTCCCCTTCTGGGGATCTACCTCAGCGGCGCCAAAGCGGGTCTGGCCCGTCTGCTGCCGGGCTTCTTCTTCATCGATCTCTTTGCCACACACAGGGTCCTTGGCCATTCTCAACTCCTTGGCTATTAATCACGGCGCCGTGGTCCCACTAAAGAGAGGCTGTCTGGTACATGGACCGGCCCAATCGCATCTTGCCCGGCTGGTCCAGCAGGGCGCGGGCAACCCTACTCCGGTGCTCGAAGGTGGTGCCCAGACGCAGGGTCCAGGCGGTGACCCGGCGGAACCACAGGTGGAGGTTGAACTCCATCATGAATCCGATCCCGCCGTGAATTATCTGGGATGAGCGGACGACGGCTTCACACTTCTCGTTGCAGAAGGCCTTGGCTTGGGACACCTCTACGCTGGCCGGCAGTCCCTGGTCCATCCTCCAGAGGGCTTCGTACGTAAGTAGCTGCCCGCCGTCGACCCACAGGATCATGTCGGCGCAGATGTGCTGTATCGATTGGAAGGAGGCCACAGGACGGCCAAAGGCCAGCCGGTTCTTGGAGTAGTCGATGGCCATCTCTGCATCCTTCCGGGCTGCTCCTGTCATCTGGGTGCACAGAAGGGCGGTGCCCCTGTCCAGCATCGCTTCGACGATGGGCCACGCAGACCCTTCCTCACCGATCAGGGCCGAGGCTGGAACCCGCACGTTATTAAAGGTCACCTGGCTCTGCTTGTCCTTGGCCAGGGTCGTGAGCAGCTCGTGGGATATGCCGGGCGTCGATGTGTCCACCAGTAAGAGGGAGATGCCGTCGGCGCCCTCAGAGCCGGGGCTGCGGCACACGACCAGGCACTTCTCGGCGGCGTTGAAATTGTCCACGAACATCTTGGTGCCGTTGAGGATGTAGCCGTCCCCGTCCCGTCGGGCTTCCATCTTTACCGACTCGGGGCGATACCTGGGGTCGGCTTCGCTGAAGGCCCAGGTGAGCACCATGTCCCCGCTGCAAACCTTGGACAGGGTCTCCTGTCGCTGCTCATCGGTGCCATCGGCGTTGATGGTCAGGGCTGCCGTCATTGTGCTGTGCAGGGGTACAGGGACTATGTGTCGTCCCACCTCTTCCATGACCAGCCCGAGGTAGGTCAGGGAGAGGCCCTGGCCGCCGTACCTTTCGGGCAGGGCCATGCCCACCCATCCCAGGGTTGCCATCTGCTTCCACAGCTGCGGCGGATACCCCAGGTCATCCTTCTCCATCTCCCGGGCCAGCTCGGGCGAACACTCCGCCTCGAGGAACTCCCGGGCGCTGTTCTTCAGCATCTCCTCTTCTTCGGTCAGAAGTACGTCCATGGTTTCTCCACAGTTAAGCTATTCGAGGATCTAAAACCGCCGGAGCCTCAACGGTACGAGTATCCGTTTTTGGTTGGAATGGCGAAACGGGTCATCTAACCCCTGGGCATCCCCAGGCCTCGCCGGGCCACCTGGTCCCGCATGACTTGGACGCTGCCGTGGTTGATGCCCGACTGGAAGGACCCCATCAGGTTGTGGGCGAACACTCCGTCCTCGACAGCGCCTATGGATCCGTTGAGGAGCTGGGCGTAGGGACCCAGTATCTGGGATATGCCTTCGGTGGTGCGCACGCCATGCTCGGGCGCCCACACCTTCTCGGCTGACCCTTCATAGGAGAAGTTACCCCCGTGCTCCACGATGGACATGCTGCGCATGGTCATCAGGCGGCACACCTGGGCTTCGATCCACATCTCAGCGATGCGGTCGCGCACCTCGGGGTCCTCGGACGGAGAGTGTCCGCCGAAATCGTTCTCCTTCACCCAGTTGACGATGTCCTCGTCCCGGCGCACCGAAATCAGGTACCTGCTGGCCCCGACCCGGTCGAGGTTGAGGCCCATAGCACCCACGTACCAGCCCATGTTTTCTTCACCCAGCATGGAGGAGGCGGGCACCCGGACATCCTCGAAGAAGGTCTCGTTGGTGCGCCCCATGCCGTAGGTGGTGCCCATGGGGGCCGGTGGGTCGTTCTGTATGGTCCACAGGGGACGGACGGTCACGCCCGGGGTGTCCATGGGGAACAGGAAAATGGATATGCCCTTGTGCTTGGGCGCATCCGGGTCCGTCCGGGCCATCAGGTAGATGTGGGTGGCGTAGTGGGCCGAGGATGTGTACATCTTCTGGCCGTTGATGATGTAGTCGTCGCCGTCCCGCACCGCCCTGGTCTGAAGGCCCGCAAGGTCTGCGCCGGCCTGGGGTTCGGTGAATCCCAGGGCGAAGGTGACCTCTCCCTTGATAAGCTTGGGGATGAAGTACTCTTTCTGCTCTTCGGTGCCGGCCGCCAGGATAGCGGGTCCGCCGCTACCCGAGAGCCCCACGTTTACGCCAACCCTGGCCAGCTCTTCCTCGACAATGTACTGGTCGATGCGGCTTCCTCCCTGTCCGCCGTACTCCTCGGGGAAGCTGATGCCGATCCAGCCGCGTTCAGCGATCTTTGCCCTGAGCTTCATGTACTCTTCGCCATGCCCCTCGTCCATGGCATCTTCCACTTCAGCCCGGACCGCCTCGGTCACGTTTTCGGCGATGAAGTCCCGGACCTCTTGCCGTAGCTGCTCCTGCTCTGGGGAAAATGCAAAATCCATCGTTACCTCACCATTCGGCTGATCGGATGTTGTTCTCCGGGAGTATCAGAAGAGAAAGAGGGAAATCCTCACAAAGCTGCCCTCATTTTGCCTACCTGCTAGGCAGGTGTCAAGGGAGACAGCTTTGCTTGTGACTGCTCCCCGCCGCCCGTTCGCCCTGAGCCTGTCCTGAGGCTCTCGAAGGGGGAAATCTAAGGGGACCGGGGCCGCCCCTGATGTGAGCCCTTCTGAAACCCGGCAATGCTCCGTCCTGGATTGCGGCCTCCGCCGCAATGACGAAACGGGAGGCCGAGGGAAGTCGGGGCTGTGGACACAGTGCCTGGAAAGGGGCCAGTATGCGAAAGGCCGCCCCTTATCCTTTCGCCCTGGGGGAAAAGAAGGGGAACGGATTAGAAGGACGACAATAAAGGACCGGCCTACAGAAGGCTGGCCACTATGAATACCTCTGCCGTCATTGCGGCGGAGGCCGCAATCCAGGAGACTCAAATCAGGAACAGGCTGGATGTCACTAGAGGCCGCCCTCTATCCGTTCGCCCTGAGCTTGTCCTGAGGCTCTCGAAGGGGGAAATCGAAGGGGAACGGGGGCCCAGGCCCAAGCCAACCGAAGGTCGCCTATGGGGAGACGACGGGCTTCAGGGCCTCGACCAGCGGGGGAAGGTACTCCTGCCAGTCGCCGATGATCGTGAAGTCGGAGGCCGCGATGATGGGGGAGCGCCGGGGGTTAGGGTTGTCGTTGATGGCAATGATGGTGCCGGCCTTCTGCAACCCCACCATGTGGTTGAAATCACCCCGGATGCCGACGGCAATGTAAAGCTGGGGAGCGATGGCCCGGCCTGTCAGGCCCACCTGCACTTGGCGTGGGAGCCAGCCGGCGTCGGTGACGTTCCGGGTCGCAGCTATCACGGCGCCTAAGGATTGGGCCAGCTCCTGTATGGCCGGCAGATGTTCCGGCCCGCCGATGCCCATGCCGACGCCCATGACCACCCGGGCCGCTGCCAGCTCCAAGCCCTGGGCATCCTCCTCGTGGTGCACATCCAGCACCTCAAAGTCGGGCGCATCGATGGGGGGAACGTCCAGCACCTCCACCATGTGCACCGCTCCTGGGGTCGGCTCGATGGGGCTTAGCAGCCCCGGCCGCAGGGTCGCCATGTAGGGGGTGGTCCGGGACTGGATGGGGGCCACCACGTTGCCCCCCAGGGCAGGCTTGTATTGGACCAGTTCTCCGTCGTCGTTGATGGCCAGGTCGATGCAATCGCCGGTTAGCCCCAAGGCCAGGTTGGCGGCTATGCGGGAAGCCAGGTCCCTCCCGTTGGTGTTGGAGCTGAAAAGTACGGCATAGGGCTGCTCGACGAGGATCACCTTGGCCAGGGGGGACGCGCACCGGGCGCTGATAGGGTGCACCGGGGAGTCGGCCTCCATCAAGACGACCCTGTCCGCGCCGTAGTCGGCCAGGGTAGAGGCGTTGGCACGGGCGTCGGCCGACGGCAGGTGTACGGCAACCACCTCGCACTTGCGGACCTCGGCCAGCTCCCGTGCCTTCCCCAGGATTTCCAAGGTGGAGGTGCGTACTCCCGACACATGAGGGTCGGCTATGACCCAGATGTCGGGCGAGATTCCACCGCCGTAGCGCACCGCCTCCTTCGGCTGCTCTGAAGTAGGCGAGGCGAGGGAGCCCATGTTGGAGACCACCAGGCGGGCAGCTTCGGCGGGGTCATCCTCTTCGATGATCTCGCCTCTCCTGGAGGGTTCCACCATCTGGATGTCGGCCACCCACGTGGGAGAACCGGCGGAGCCCATCAGGGACAGGTCCGAGGTTAGCTGGATAGCGGACATCTTCTCGATGTTCGGAGAGGCCATGGCTTCCTGCATCTGCTGGCGATTGGGGAAGCGTTCCTCGACCACTCCTTCGCACACGCTCACCAAGGCGGGCAGAGGGCATCGGATGACCTCGTAGCCGTCGTCCGTCTCCCTTTCCAGCCTCAGGCAGTTGCCGTCCCTCTCATATTCCAGGCGGCGCACGTTGCCCACAAAGGGGAGGCCCAGAAGCTCCGCCAGCTCCGGGCCCACTTGTCCCGTCTCAGCATCGGTGCTGTTTCGACCGCACATGATCAGGTCGTACTTGTCCTGCTCCAAGGCCATAGTCAGCGTGCGGGCCGTCGCAAGGGTGTCGGCCCCGGCCATGGCCCGGTCCCGCAGATGAATACTGCGGGTCGCCCCAAGTGCCTGGCACTGCACCAGAGCCTCTTTTGCTTGGCGAGGCCCCATGGTGATCGCCACCACCTCGCCGCCCTCAGCCTGTACGAGGTCGGCGGCGCGGGCTACGGCAAGCATATCGAAGGAGTTAACTTCCAGGGGCACCCCTTCGCGCTGGATGGTCTTGTTCTCGTAGTCGAACTGCATCTGGGAAATTACCGGTACCTGCTTGACGCAGACAGCTATCTTCATCGGACATCCTCGGTCATTTGTGCGCTCGCTCTTCCCTCATCGGAAAAGCTCTCCTCATCGCCGCTCCCGATCTCCTGCTCCACCGTGGAGCAGAGAGCCTGGAGGGCGGGGCTGAATGACACATTGTAGGGCACAGGTGCTTCCAAAGCCTTATGTTCCTCGCCCAGCTGGGCGAATTCTTGCGTAAATTGGCCCCTGATCTCATCCAGGGAGGGCTGGGGGCCCAGGACTCTCCCGTTGGCCATTACCTTTTCCAGCAAGGGTACTCCGTCGCTGACATTCTCGTCCCTCAGGGCGATGATGTCCCCGGTGAACATCCCGTCGCCATCCCTGGAGCGGTACACCTGCTTTGGATCCGGCTGGGACTCCTTGCCCGTGCTGAGCTTCATGACGGGCCTGTCGCCGTACCGGACCAGCTTGTAAGCCATGTCGGTCCAGGGGGCGTCGGCGGACACGCCCAGGGTGGTGCCTATGCCGAAGCTGTCGATGGGTGCGCCTTCATCGACCAACCGTTGTACATCCATTTCGTCCAGGCCTCCGCTGCCGACGATGCGCACGTACCCAAGCCCGGCATTGTCCAAGTACTTACGCACCTGGCGGCTCAGGTCGCCTAGGTCGCCGCTATCCAGGCGCACCCCCTGAAGGCGGTGACCCAGGGCCTCCAGCTCCTTGCCGACGACGGCTGCCTTCTCCGAGCCGGCGATGGTGTCGTAGGTGTCCACCAGCAGGACGGACCTGTTGGGAAAGCTCTCCACGTAGGCGCGGAAAGCATCGATCTCCCGGGGAAAGCAGGTAACCAGGGAGTGGGCCATGGTGCCGGCAGGGGGGATGCCGTAGGTCTTTGCGGCCAGGACGTTGCTGGTGGAGCTTGCCCCGGCGATGTAGCTGGACCGGGCGACCTTCATGCCTGCATCGACGCCGTGGGTGCGCCTGAGGGAGAAGTCCACCACCTCGCGCCCCCTGGCTGCCCAGACGCAGCGGGAGGCCTTGGTGGCGATCATGCTCTGAAGGTTCACCTGGTTGATGACAAATGACTCGACTATCTGGGCTTCGATTATGGGCGCCGTTACCTCCAGGACGGGCTCGTTGGCGAAGAAGAGGCGGCCTTCGGGGATGGCCCACACATCGCCGGTGAACCTGACGCCACCCAGAAAGTCGAGGAACCGGGGAGAGAATATGCCCGTCGACTTCAGATATTTCAGGTCGCTTTGGGAGAAGCGGAACTGCTCCAGGTAGGTGAGGACATCCTGGAGGCCGGCGCTGACGAAGTATCCCCGGTTAGGGGGGTAGCTGCGGATGATCAGGCTGAAGGTAGCGCTCTCACCCATCCCGCGCTCAAGGTAGGTCTGGGCCATGGTCAGCTCATACAGGTCGGTGAGGAGTCCCAGGTCCTGGAGATTGTCTTGGCCCATACTGCTAACAGGTATCCGTTAAGCGGGGTGTGCGCCCTCGACCACGCTGGGGTGCGGGCGCTTTGAGCTAGAACGTTCCCATTATGTTTTTCGCCCATTGGTGTGTCAACTTGCGCTCACCCGAAGCCGGAATGGCGGAGGAATACGAAGGTTTGGTGGCCTTGGGGAAGGGTACGTGGAAAGTGGATTCTTGTTTGACACCACTGGTAGGTGAGACTATATTCCAGCACGAAGACGGGTAGCTGGATTGAAGCTGCCATGATGGAGGTACTGCCATGGCTCTCGGACGCCCCGAATACGTCTCTGACCTGATTGTTTACCTGCTGGATCAGCTGGGTATCGACTACGCCACCACCAACCCCGGCGCAACGACCAGGGGCATGCACGAGTCCATCGTCTCCTACGGGGCCAACCGCTCCCCCGAGATGATCACCTGCTGCCACGAAGAGCTGGCGGTCGCCATGGCGGAGGGATACTACTTGGCTACAGGCAAGCCCCTGGCAGCCCTGGTGCACAACATAGTGGGCCTGCAGCACGCCAGCAAGGCCATCTACGAGGCATGGCTGGCCGGTGTCCCCATGCTGGTAATAGGGGGCACCGGGCCGGTGGACCTGAGCCATCGCCGGCCATGGATCGACTGGATCCACACCCCCCAGGTGCAGGGCCAGATCGTGCGGGACTACGTGAAGTGGGACGACCAGCCCGAGGGCGCCCGGAGCGTGGCTGAGTCCATCCTCCGCGCCTACCAGATAGCAATGACCGAACCCAGGGGACCCGTTTACCTGTGCTTCGACGTGGAGCTCCAGGAAGCCCTCCTCCACGACGACTTCGACATCCCCGACGTGAGCCGGTATCTACCCGGCCACCCGCCGACAGGGAATCCTCAAGCTATCGCAGAGACCGCCCAGGCTCTCATGGATGCCGAGTGGCCCGTCATCCTGGCCCAGGAGATGGGGCTGACCCCCGGCGGCTCCGATGCTCTGGTATCTCTGGCCGAGCTTATGGGGATACCGGTCATCGAGGTGGGGCCTTCCTTCTGCCTCCCCAACACTCATCCCCTGAATGTCACCGGGGCCAACAGCGACGTCCTCAGGGATGCGGATCTGGTGCTCACCATTGGGGTCAAGGACATCGATAACTCCCTGAAGACCCC
This sequence comes from Dehalococcoidia bacterium, assembly GCA_963663025.1. Lineage (GTDB taxonomy): Bacteria > Chloroflexota > Dehalococcoidia > Lucifugimonadales > JAGWBF01 > JAGWBF01. The sequence continues at coordinate 272,383 of OY760073.1, forward strand.
GGTGCACCAGGCCGGGTCCATACCTGAGGGGCTTCCCCGTATTCCCTCCAGCAACATCCGCCGGTACGAAAGCCTGATCTCCGAGAGCACCAAGCTGGTGCGTATAGGGCTGGAAGACTACGGCGTCAAGAGCTGGGTGAGTCACTACGGGCGCCTGACGGCTGCCGATGTGCCCATACTGGGAGACGGCGCCGAGGTGCTGAGGGAGCTGGCCAACCTTTGCAAAGGCTCAATGAACGGCTCGACGGAAGCCAAGGCCAAGGCCAGGACTGCCAAAGCGGAAGAGATAAACTCCGGCATCAGGGGCAAGGCCCAAACCGACCTTCGGGAGCGATGGTGGGACCAGACTCCCATCTCCACAGCCAGGCTGGCATCGGAAGTATGGGACGTTATCAAGGACGAGGACTGGGTGCTGGTGCACGGCTCCCTGAGCGGCTGGGAGAAGCGTCTCTGGAACACCATTGACGAAAAGCACTGGATTGCCGGCGGAGGTGGCACAGGCACCGGGATGGGTGTTGCCATGGGGGCTGCCCTTGCCTACCGGGGCACAGACAAGGTGTGCGTGAGCATCCAGAACGACGGAGACCTGCTGTACACCCCAGGCTCGCTCTGGACCGTTGCCCACCACGAGATACCCATGCTGGTGGTGATGTTCAACAACAAGGCCTACTACCAGGATGTAGGGCACCAGAGGGCGGTGACCACCCTGAGGGAGCGCTCCCTGGAGAACCTGCAGGTTGGGGTGAGCCTGGAGGGGCCGGACACCGACTTTGCCACCCTGGCCCGGAGCTTCAGCCTGTACGGCGATGGCCCGATCACCCAGCCCGGGGAAATCTCGGCCGCCTTGAAGAAGGGCCTGCGTGTGGTGAAGGAGGAGGGCAAGGCCGCCCTCATCGACACCGTCACCCAGTCCCGCTAGGCATTCTCTTTCATGGATGGCCATGCGCAACTCCCCGCACGGCACACAACCCAGCGGTGGTTAGGGCAATCGTTAAGGGCACATTTGCAGCTGTCCGTTCGCCCTGAGGGAAATCGAAGGGGAACGGACATCGGGGCCGTGCTTTCCCATCACAATTCCTTGATATTCGTTCTGTAGGATAGGGCCAGCCCATAGGAAAGGAGCGCGAGGCGTTGAAAAAGAATCTGTTTTTCGTAAGCTTGGCGGTCGCCCTGATCACAGCCGGCGTCACCGTCGGAGTTATGTTCGCCCTGGGAGTCGTTGATGTTGACGACGATGAGTATGACAAGGGGTCGCGCTACGGGCTGCTTACCCTTGAACATGGGGACAAGGCGGATGTTCCGTTCCAGGAACCGAGACTTCGAGGATTCAAGGGGCGGCAATATGCCAAGCCCGATGTGCCCTCTTTCAGGTCCGGGCCGAATATCTTCATTCTGCCGTTTGGTAGAGGGCAATTTCGGGAAAGGTCCTTTCCCGAAGGACCTCCCCCTTTCTTCGGCATGGATCCCGATGGGCCTTCTTTCAGGTCCGGGCCGAGGACTTTCATTCTCCCATTTGGCAGAGAACAATTTCGTGAAGGGCCCTTTCAAGACGGACCTCCCCCTTTCTTCGGCATAGACCCGCAAGAGCCGGGGTCCTGGTTCGGCCAGGATGGGGAATTCCTCTCCCCCGGTGGTGAGATCTGCGTGTTCCTGGAAGACGTGTTGGGTGAGTGGGGGGACGAGATATGCGATGACGACTACTACGGCTACGACGACGATGGTCGCGATGATGACAAGGACGGTGATGGCCACGACAATGATGACGGGGACTACGATTAGCTCGGCCACGGTCGGGCGGTCTATTCTGGTCGGAGCCCAATGAAGCAGCGCGTGAAGAAGGAGGAGCGGTTGCCCCAACCCCCTCTGGTTTCACGATAGACGGAGCATCCTCGCAGGTGAGGGAATGGCCGAAAGAGTGCTGGTGGTCGAAGATGACCCTAACACGTTGGAAATCGTAGAGGCTCTACCTCCGGCGGGATGGCTACGAGGTGCTGGCGGCCAGGGATGGTATGGAAGGCCTCGCCCTGTCCGAAGCTCAGAGCCCGGACCTTGTGATTCTTGGCCTCATGCTGCCTAAGCTGAATGGGATGGACCTGTGCCAAAAGCTCCGCCAGGTCAAGGACGTGCCCATAATCATGCTCACGGCCATGGTCCAGGAGGAAGACCGTCTGGCAGGACTGCTCCAGCCCGACGGCCAGACCATAGACACCGTCCACGAGCAGGTAATGCAGCTGGCCCGCCTGGTGGAGGACCTGCACCTGCTGGCCCTGGCCGAAGCGGGGGACCTCCCGCTGCACCGGCAGCCGGGGTCCCTGGTCGATGTGCTGCAGAGGTCCATGGACGGTGTGAAGCCCCGGGCCGACGCAAGGGGTGTGGAATTGTTCCTTGAAGCCCCGGAAGACCTCCCCCGGTGGAGATGGACAGCATGCGCATCGCCCAGGTGGTGGGCAACCTTCTGGAGAATGCCATCAGCTACACCCCCGAGGGCGGCCAAGTGTCGGTCGCAGCCTCGCTGTCTGAGTCCGGCCTCGCCAAGATCTCCGTCGCCGATACGGGGGTCGGCATACCTGAGGAGGACCTTCCCAACATCTTCGACCGCTTCTACCGGGTTGACCCGTCCCGTACCAGGGCGACGGGGGCGGCAGGCCTGGGCCTGACCATCGCCAAGGGGCTGGTGGAAGCCCACGGTGGCGCCATCTACGCCGAGAGCGCTCCGGGCCAGGGCAGCCGCTTCACCTTCGACCTGCCCCTGAACTAGCCACGGCTGCCGCAGCGCGGCCCAAGCTAGCCTTCCCCCAGCCGGTGATATAGAATGGGGCCGGACATCCCCGGTGTCTCCGCAGTCTCGATTCCCCTACAGGAGTGTTGCGTATGTCCGAGGATGGAAAGCTCCAGTTCGGTATCTGTATTCCCCAGATGTTCCCCGAAGGCTCCGTTGACCTGGAGAGCATCTCCAGCTATATGCGGCACATACGCTCCCTGGGCTACACCAGCGCCTGGGTGCAGGATGGGGTTATCGGGGCCAGGCCTTCCCTGGACCCCCTTGCCCTGCTGGCCTACGCAGCCCCCTTCAGCGGTGACCTCACCCTGGGTGTCTCCGTCCTGCTGGCCAACCTCAGGATACCCATCCCCTTGGCAAAGTCCGTCGCCACCCTGGATCACCTCACCGGGGGACGGATCGTGCTGGGCATCGGAATGGGGTTCTACGAGGGCGCCTATCCCGCCTTTGGCCTGGATGTCAGGAGGCGGGTCTCCCGCTTTGAGGAGGGTATCCAGGTCATGAAGGCCCTGTGGACCGAAGACAAGGCCAGCTTTCAGGGCAAGCACTTCCAGCTGAACGATATGGTCATGTACCCCAAGCCGGTACAGAAGCCCCATCCTCCCCTGTGGTTTGGCGCGCACTCTGCTCCCGCCCTGAGGCGGTCCGTCCTGTTCGGAGACGGTTGGATGAGCGCTGGGGCAGCTTCCACGGCGGACTTCAAGGGCGAGATCAAGCTGGTGCGCCAGTTCATGGATGAGGAGGGACGGGACCCGTCAACCTTCAAATTGTCCAAGCGGGTGTACCTGTATGTGGACAAGGATCGGGAAACTGCCGAGAAGACCCTGCGTGAGTGGTCGGCGATCATATACCAGGACCCGGACAGGCTGCCCAGGACCGCAGTGTATGGCAGCGCGCAGGACTGCGTGGACGGTTTGGGCGAGGTGGTGGAGGAAGGCATCGAGCTGCTTATGTGCAACCCGGTGGGCGACCTGCACGCCCAGGCTGAGGTCCTTGCCCGCGATGTCTTGCCCAAGCTGGGATTTCCCTAGAACGAGAAAAATAGGTCCCATCTCCCTCATGGCCGAGGGCTAGCGACTGGAAGGAGTAAGCATGCCCATAGACATGCATGCCCACTATGTGCCTCCAAAGGCCCTGGACCGCTTGGGGAATGGACCGTCTCCCTACGGCGCCCACCTGGAGGAGGCCGCCAACGGTACGTGCCTGTGTTTCGACTACGGGCTTCGCCTCCGTCCCTTCTTTCACCGGCTCCTCGACCTGGACGACCGTTGGACAGAGATGGAAACCCAGGGGGTGGACCGACAGATTCTGACGGTGTGGGCAGATGTGTTCGGTTATGGGGTTTCTGCCGTTGATTCGGCCCGGTGGCACAGGCTATTGAACGAATGCCTGTCGGAAACTGCCCAAGCCTATCCCGACCGCCTTTCGATGATGGCGTCGCTGCCCCTCCAGGATGAGGACCTGGCCGCTGCCGAGCTGGAGTATGGGGTGAAGCAGTTGGGTGCTGTGGGCGGCGTAATTGGCGCCAATGTCGATGGAATCAACCTGGGTGAAGCGACCCTGGACCGCTTTTGGGCGACCGCTTCCGAACTAGACGTTCCCCTGTTCATCCATCCCACCGCCCCCAATCCCCCGACCCGGACCAGAAAATACGACTTGAACGTCTCCGTCGAGTACACCTACGACACCACGGCCACCGTGGGATCCCTTGTTCTCAGCGGGACCATGGACCGGTTTCCCAACTTGAAGCTGATTCTCTCCCACGGGGGAGGCTACTTCCCCTACCAGGCGTACAGGTTTGATCGCTTGTACCGGAACCACCTGGATGAAGTGCCCCTGGTGCCCGTCAACCTGCCATCGACTTACCTCAAGAGGTTCTGGTACGACAGCATCCTGCACGGAGGGCCACCACTGCGGTTCCTGTGCGACCAGGTGGGAACCGACCGGGTGCTCTTGGGCAGCGATTACCCCTTCCCTGTGTACGACAAGGTCCCCCTGGACAACATCGCCGACACGAACCTCAGCAAAGAAGATGTGGCCATGATTACCGATGGCAACGCTCGGCAGCTCTTCAAGCTATAGTCCGCCGGTCAGGGCCTAGAACGGCCTAGCCCTTTCCAAACTGCCAACTGCGGCATAAAATACTGCCAGAGATCAGCCAGGCTGCACCGTTTCTGTCTGAACCAACAGCTTCTGCAACCGGGAGGGAAAGATGACCACTTCCGCCTTTGGCTCCAGCGTAAAGCGTCGGGAAGACCCCAAGCTGATCACGGGTAAGGGCAACTACACCGGCGACATCAGCCTGCCCAGGATGGCCCACGTGGTCTTCTTGAGGAGCCCCCATGCCCATGCCGGCATCAGGTCCATCGATGTCTCCCGGGCGGCGGCCCTGCCCGGCGTGGACTCGGTGGTTACCGGCGCGGACCTGCGGGACAGCCTGAACTCCATGCCCGTGGGCTGGCTCCTGCCCGAGCTGAAGATGCCCTATCATCCCGCCGTAGCCATCGACACCGTGCGCTTTGTTGGCGAGATCGTAGCGGCCGTGATTGCTGAAAGCCCTGAAGTCGCCGCCGATGCCGCCGCCATGATCGACGTCCAGTACGAACCCCTGGGCGTGGTGGTAAACCCCGAGGAAGCCGCCCGTGCAGGAGCTCCCCAGCTTCATTCGGATGCAGCCAACAACACCGCTTGGGAGTGGGAGGTTGCAGGAGGCGACATAGAAGCCGCCTCAGCTCAGTCAGACGTCAAGGTCAGCCAGACCATCGTGCAGCAGAGGCTCATACCCAACGCCATGGAGGCCAGGGCCATCGTTGCCGACTTCAACCAGGGTTCCAACCAGCTGACCCTCTGGTCTTCCACCCAGATTCCCCACCTGGTGCGCCTCTTGCTGGCGCTGGTTACGGGCCAACCGGAGCACCAGTTGAGGGTTATCGCGCCCGACGTCGGGGGCGGATTCGGGAGCAAGATAAGCCTCTATCCCGAAGAGATAATCATGACGTTGCTGGCCAAGAAGTCGGGCCGGCCCATCAAGTGGGTGGAGGGACGTCAGGAGAACTACCTGGCAACCAATCACGGCAGGGACCATGTGCAGCACCTGGAGATAATGGGCAACAAGGACGGCACCATTACCGGTCTGAGGGCCGATGTGTACGCCAACATGGGCGCCCACCTCTCCACCTTTGCGCCCCTGATCCCCAGCTACCTGTTCGGCCTGATGCTTGTGGGCGCCTACAAGCTGGAAAACGTTACGTGCAAGGTGTATGGCACCTTCACCAACACCACCCCAGTCGATGCCTACCGAGGCGCGGGTCGGCCAGAGGCGACCTTCATCCTGGAGCGGATGGTCGACCTGTTCGCGGGGGAAATCGGCATGGACCCGGCGGAAGTGCGCCGGAAGAACCTGATTCCCCCATTCGCCGATGGGCATGTCATAGCCACGGGGGTTGCATACGACAGCGGCAACTACGAAGGGTCCTTCGACCGGGCAATGGAGATGGTGGACTACCAGGGGTTCCGCCGGGAGCAGGAGCAGGCGCGCAGTCAGGGACGCTACTTGGGCATCGGCATGGCATCCTACGTGGAGATATGCGGCGGAGCGCCCTCGGCCATCGCCACCGCCCTGGGCGCCCAGGCGGGGCTATGGGAAAGCGCCCTGGTAAGGGTGCACCCGACGGCCAAGGTGTCCGTCTATACCGGAGTTTCCCCCCACGGCCAGGGCAATGAGACCACCTTCTCCCAGCTTGTCTCTTCGGAGCTGGGCATCCCCATGGATGACGTAGAGGTGATCCACGGGGACACGGACAAGGTGCAGTTCGGCGTCGGCACCTTTGGAAGCCGAAGCGCCGCCGTGGGCGGCACCGCAGTGTTCCAGAGCCTGGGTAAGGTCAAGGACAAGGCCAGGAAGCTGGCTGCCCACATGCTGGAAGCGGCCGAGGACGATATCGTCTTCGAGGACGGCAAGCTGTTCGTCCGGGGCGCTCCCGCCGAGGGCAAGAGCTTTGGCGAGGTAGCCCTTGCTTCCCACCTGGCCAGCAGCCTTCCCGAAGGGATGGAGCCCGGCCTGGAAGCCACCAGCTTCTTCGATCCCCCCAACTTCACCTGGCCCAGCGGCACCCACATCGCCATAGTCGAGGTGGATGTGGACACCGGGGAGGTCAGCATCCAAAGATACGTGGGGGTCGATGATGTAGGCGTGGTCATCAACCCAATGATCGTCGATGGCATGGTGCACGGCGGGGTGACCCAGGGCATTGGCCAAGCCCTCCAAGAGGAAGCCATCTACGATGATGAAGGCCAGCTTCTCACCGGCTCCATGATGGACTATGCGGTCCCCATGGCGGAGGTGCTGCCTTCCTTCGAGACTGATCGCACCGAAACCCCCTCGCCGGTGAACCCGCTGGGCATCAAGGGGGCTGGAGAAGCAGGCACCATCGCAGCGTCGCCCGCCGTGGTTAACGCCGTGATGGATGCCCTTGCGCCTTTCGGCGTGAAGCACATCGACATGCCCCTCAAGCCCGAAAAGGTGTGGAGAGCCCTCCGGACCTCCGGTAGAAGGTAGATGTTCCCGTCGATACCCGCTGTCCTGGAGCGGCTGGAGGAGGAGCGGTACATCGCCGACCCGGCCATCGCTACCTCCATCTACTTGGCGGCCAACTTGGGACGTCCCCTGCTCATCGAGGGCAGGGCGGGCGTCGGCAAGACGGAGATTGCCAACGTCCTCTCTCGCATCCTGGACACCAGGCTCATCCGTCTCCAATGCTATGAAGGCTTGGACGTATCGACGGCCCTCTACGAGTGGAACTACCAGAAGCAGCTACTCTGGATCAAGCTGGCTGAAGATTCCCCCATGGACGCCGGGGAGAAGGAGCAGCACATTTTCAGCAGGCCCTTCCTCCTGGAAAGGCCTCTGCTGGAGGCCCTTACCTGCCGTGATGGGGCGCCGGTCCTCCTCATAGACGAGGTGGACCGGGCTGACGAAGAGTTCGAGGCGTTCCTGTTGGAGCTGCTCTCCGAGTTCCAGGTCACCATCCCCGAAGTCGGCACCATCAGGGCCGAGCATGTTCCCCTTGTCGTCCTCACATCCAACCGTACCCGGGACCTGTCCGACGCCCTCCGCCGGCGGTGTCTCTACCTGTGGCTGGACTACCCCTCTTATGAGAAAGAGCTGAAGATAGTCACGTCAAAGGTCCCAAGCATCGCCGGTGAGCTGGCAAAGCAGATTTGCCGGTTCATGTCTGAGGCCCGCAAGCTGGATATGGGCAAGACCCCGGGCATCTCCGAGACCCTGGACTGGGCCAACGCTATGGTGATGCTGCACCATGACCACCTGGACCGGGAGGTCGTGCAGGAGACCCTGGGATGCCTGGTCAAGGATGCCGACGACCTGGAGCACCTGCGAAGCCACGCCCTCGAAGAGCTTCTGGCCAAGGTGTGACCGGCCATGGACGCCCGTCGGGACATGGTGTCCCACTGCATCTCTTTCTGCCGTGAGCTGCGGGAGCAGGGCCTGCTGGTGGGCCCCAATGAGACCGCCGACTCCCTCCGCGCCCTCTCCTACGTGGACATCCTGGACGAAGGGCAGGTCTATTGGGCCTTACGGACCATCTTGGTATCCAGGGCCGACGAGATTCCCGCTTTCGACGACTGCTTTACCCGCTACTGGACATTCAGGCGCCCCTCGGGACTGGGTGGCCTTCCGACTCGTGCGCCGCGGCAGCAGGGAACCCTGCGGGCCGGAAACCTCAGCGCTGCGCCTGCTGGACTGAGGGCCGGGGCCCAGGACCAGCCGCTCAGCGTCGATATAGTGCGCACCGGCGCCAGCGCAGCGGAGAGGGCAGGCGGGCGCGAGCTCAGGGGCTTGGGCGTCGATGGCCTTGACGAGGTGCTCAAGGCCGCCGCCAGGATCGCCAGGGCGCTGCCGTCCCGTCCCGGAAGGCGTCTGAAGAGCCACCGGCGGCGAGGCCGCCCCGACCTGCGTGAAGCCCTGCATCGCAACATGAGCTACGGCATGGAGATCGTCGAGCTGCCCCGCAGGAGGAAGAAGCCCCGACACGCCCGCCTCGTGGTGGTGCTGGACGTCAGCGGTTCCATGGACCGGTACGCCAAGCTGCTGCTGCAAGTGGTCTATGCCTTGGGACAGAGGGCGGGCCGGGTGGAGACCTTCGTGTTCAGCACCTCCCTGACCAGGGTGACCCGCGAGATGCGGGCCCCCACCTTCCAGGGCGCTTTGGGGCAGGTCGGGGACAAGGTGAGGCACTGGTCCGGAGGCACCCGCATCGGCGGATGTCTGAAAACCCTCATTGGGGACCACGGCCAGCTCCTGGAACGGAACACAACGCTGGTGCTGCTGAGCGACGGATGGGACACGGGGGATCCAGACGACCTGGCGGGGCAGCTCTCCAGGCTGAAGCGTCGGGTTTACCAGGTGGTGTGGCTCAATCCCCTCCTGGGCGCCCCCGACTACCAGCCTCTGACCCAGGGGCTGCAGGCCGCCCGCCCTCACGTCAATCTATTCGCTTCCGCCCGCAACCTGGAGCAGATCAAGCGCCTCCCCGCCTACCTGAAGGGCTAGCCTATGCCCTGCCCTCCAGCTCCCTCATCCAGCCGTCAAAGAGGGGACACTCCCTGCGGATGGCGTCTAAGCCGATTTCTTGCACTGTCCGCACACCCATCAACGGCTTTTGGTAGCGTGGGTAAAGGGCGAGGACGCGCTTGGAGGGGGCTGTATCGGGCGAGTCGTTGATCTCTTCGGGAGTAGTGAACTCATTGCGAATATACCGAAGCTGCGTCGATAGTTCGGGCCTACCAATGCCTTGAGCGAATTTGCTGGGGTCGCTGAACAGAAGCCCCTCGAACTCGTGCATCACGACGTATGGGACAAAACGCCCGCGGTCAAAAGCATCGTCGAACTGGTCAGAAACATCGTTTCGCAATGCTTCCTGTATCAGTGCTGCCTTGTCGGTCAATGCAGCTTGACGCTTGGCTTCTTCACGTCCCGGCCAGGATTCCGGCAATCCGTAGTAGTCCACCATCGTTGTCGCCAGGGACTCCGGGTCCTCCGCCAAGTGGTCAACTATATCTTTGCGCACGGATTCCCAGGGCCTGATACCTCCCCGATGGGACCGTTGCCGGGCGTTCCCCAGCAGGCGCGCGCTGACGCTGGTGTACCCAGCCTGATAGAGGTGCAGCGACAGCACATCGTTCACGAAATTTTCCTCGGTCGGACCCTCGACGTGCACCAATAACCGCGCCAACTTGCTACTCTCTCTTTGGTCGTCCGCCCAGCTCGTTCTTCTCCCATAGCTGTCCCAAGCTGTACCGTTCCAGCCAGGACTCCAGCCTGGATGAGTCCAGCCGGTTGAACTGGGTTGCGCCATCGATGCGCTCAGCCACCACCACATCCTCCGGCTCGAAGTGGTCCAGCAGCAGAGAAGACTGGGTGCAAACGATCACCTGGGACTCTGTCGAGGCTTGTTTTATCAAGGAAGCCACCAGGGTAATGGCGTAGGGGTGCAGCCCCAGCTCCGGCTCATCGACCAGTATCACCGACGGCTTAAGCTCCTGGGGCTGGAGAAACAGGGTTGCCAAGGCCATGAAGCGAAGGGTTCCGTCGGACAACGCGGAAGCATCGAAATAGGAGTCGGTGCCTGTGTGTGTCCATTCCAAAAGTATTGTCCCAGGATTGAGTCTCTGTGGTTCTAGCACAAAGTCATAGAAAAACGGAGCTACCTGTCGGATCGCGCTAGTGATGAGGTTGTAAGAGGCTTCGTACTTCTCCCTGATAAGGTATAGGAAGGATGCCAGGTTAGAGCCGTCGGGACGCAGGAAGCGGTTGTCGTTCACCCGTGCTGTCCTCTGCAACGGAGACTTGGGACTGGTATCGTGAAAATGGTACGGCCGCCATCGGTCCAGATGCTGCCTGACGGATGCTGCGACTTGACCTCGGGCCTCGCTTATCCTTGCCTCTTTGCCGTCAACTGTAACGCCCAGCCAATAGGGGGACTCGCGTCCTGTCTGGTCCAGAAGGCGACCCTCTTCCTGAAGCGGAACCAGCCCATCAGCGTTGTCTGCCTGTAGAGTGATTTCGTATTGATTGATCCCGCCTTGGAAGGAAAGGCCTATATGCAGCTGGTCAGTAATCCTGGAGCCGAAGTGCAGTATCTTATCCGCGCCCCCCTCTTTTATCACGTACTGCCGCAGACGGCCCTCCCGCAGGGAATTCAGGAAGGAGAACACGCCGATGAAGTTGGACTTGCCCGATCCGTTCGCCCCGATTATGACCGTGATGGGGCCAAGCTGCAGCTCCTCCATGGATGCGATGCTCTTGAATCCCCTTACGGTTATGTGGTCAAGCTCGTTCATTCCGCGGGCCCTTCCGGCAGGCTGCCGGCGTCGGGGCCGGGAACCAGTTCTCCCTGGACGCCTTCGGTGCGGGTAACCCGCTGGGCTGCCTGGTACATGGATGGATGGGGTGGAAGGTCAAAGCCGTGGCCGGCAAGCATCTCGGGGATCGTTCGAAGCTGTATCTTTGGGTAGTCCTGCTGCCAGAGCTCCGAGTGGAAGAAGCCCCCGCTGGCGGCCTCCGTCCTCATAGGCGCTGTGGGTTCGTCCAAGCTGATGAACAGTCCCAGCGCTGCCTTCTCCCGCTCCACCACACCCTTCAGGTCCCGCACCTGGGATACGGACACGTTGCCGCCCTTGACCTGGATGATGATCCTGTGGGCCGTCCGCTTTGGTCCGTCTATGAAGTGGAGGACGCCGTCGATGCCCCCGTCGGCGCCCTTTTTCTGGTCCGGTTGGGGCTGGCCCTGAAGAAGGGACACCGCCCAGAACTGGAACTGGTAGGGGTCCTGTTCCCACAAGGCCCGGGCGCTGCCTGCATCCTGGGGCTCTCCGACAACTTCGTAGTCCCGCCCAGGCTCCAGTCCGAAGGCGGTCTTAAGTCGGCTCTTCATCAGGGCTACCGCGAGGTGCGTTAAGTCTATACCAATCCACTGGCGCTTCAGCTTCTCGGCGGCTGCAACGGCGGTGCCGCACCCGCAGAACGGGTCCAATACCACATCCCCTTCGTTGGAGGATGCTTCGATGATGCGCTCCAGGAGGGCCAGTGGCTTTTGAGTGGGGTAGCCAAGCCGTTCATACCCGCTCTTGCTCATAGGTACATCTGTCCAGATATTTTGTAGAGGTCTTCCTTTTCGTTCATCCAAGTACGACTTCACATATGGCATGCCAGAGCTACTATAGTAAATGCGTCCCCGCTTCTCTAATTCGTCGATTTGCTCCTGCGTGAAACGCCACATGGTTCCTGAAGGAGGTTCACGCTCCACTCCACGAAACCACATTGCGGTTACTGGCCTCCCGTGGCTTGGCGCAGTCATAGTGTTGCGCCAATACAAACGCCCGTCGCCATCGTCGTACCGATAACGTTCTTTGACATACTCATCGGAATACGGAGTGTGCTGCTCATTCCATGTCCATTGCTTCGATCTTGTAAAGAACAGTAGATGGTCTGAGACTGAGCCATAACGACGTGCGTCGCTATGGGCGCCGGTTCTCTGCCACGTAACTTCGTTTCTGAAGTTATCCTTCCCAAACACCGTATCCAACACAATCTTCAAGTAGTGGCTCGCGGTAGGGTCGCAGTGAAGGTAGAGGCTCCCGGTGGGCTTCAGCGCCCGGCGCAGCTCCACCAGGCGGGGCGTCATCATCACCAGGTAGGCCATCATGGCGTTGCGCCCTATGAACTGGCGGAAGGCGGCCATCATGTCCTTCACCGCCGACGGGGTTCCCGGATGCAGGATGATGTCCTGTTCGTAGGTGCGTTCCGTCTCCTGGGTCCACTCCCAGGTGTCGGTGAACGCCTTTATCTGGGCTGGCGACTCCTCGCCCGTCCGCTCATTGAATAGCACGTTATAGGAAGCGTTGGAGTTGAAGGGCGGGTCCAGGTACACCAGGTCAACGGACTCGTCGGCGATGTACCGCCGGAGAATGTCCAGGTTGTCCCCGTAGTACAGAGTGTTAGGCATGGCTGGGCTAACCTTGCTGTCTCGCGGCAGGCTGTGGTGCCAGCCCTGTGCCAATGGGCTGGACATCTATGCTGTCGGCACGGCTTGATGCTTGGGCCATATCGTAGGCCGCTTGCAGCCGGTACCAGGTTTCGGCCCCTCCCCCAAAGGCTTTGTCTAACCGAATCGCCATATCGGGAGAAATGCCGGAGCGGCAGTTTACGATGCTGGACAGCTGTTTTCGGCTTACTCCTAGTTTTTGGGCTGCCTCAGTAACACTCAACCCGAGGGGTTCCAAGCAGTCGTGTCGTACGGCTAAGCCCGGATGGGGCGGGTTCTTCATTGGCATGTTCTTCCCTCCTCAGTGGTAGTCAACCAAGTCAACGTCCCACACATTGCCCTCCTCGAACCGGAAGACTATGCGCCAGTTGCCTGTTACTGTTACTCCCCAATGCCCTCGGAGATTTCCGCTGAGGGTGTGGAGCCTGTAGCCTGGCAGGTTCATGTCTCCGGGTTGCGAAGCCACATCCAGGCGGGCCAGGATTCGTTCGATCTTGGGAATGTTCTCTTGCAGTACGTGTCTCCGATCACCATGCTCATAAAGCCGTTCCAGACCTCGGTGCCTGAAGTTCTGGATCATGTTTTATTGTAACCTGTTACCAATCAAGTTACAAACCGCTCTGGCCTCTTCGTGGTGCATAAACATGGATTTTCGGGTTGTGGCATGTGGCAGCATGGGGACATGAGATCCATTGTGTTGGTCTTCGCAGTCAATTTAGCCTTCGGGTCAGGTCTAGTCATCCTGGGCAAACTGGTGGGGCAGGAAATGTGGATCCCGTTCATGGTGGCGGCATTTGCGTTTTCGCTAATCGCCATCACATGGACAAGAATGCCGGCGATCAAGAGCTGGCTGGATCCCGTCGCCAAGGCTGAAAAGCGGCACAGAAACCAGATCATGAAAGATCAGACCAAAGAGAAGGAGAACAAGCGAGAAAGGTTTCGCCCCGAAATCAAAGGCATTAGGCGCAACCCCCTGCTCGTTAAGCCCATATTGGATTCGGAGTCAGGTGTAGTCGAGGTAACTGTTGCTTCTCCTCAGACCTTGAGGTGGCGTGTTGTCCGAATCCTTGTCTGGCTGGCTAATCGGCCTTGGTGGGTGTCCTGGTCAGTTACAGATATTCTACTTTCTTGGGTTGCAAAGCGTCTGGTGCCTCAGGTGAGTTTCGTTGATCGCTATGTTTAGCGATGGCCTTGAAGATCCGGTAGCCCCGCGCCCGCTTCTCCTAGGCGCAATAAGTTCGAGGCATTTCATCCCATGTGCGTCCGTCCAACATCCGCCCCGTCCGCTTTTTGAACACGCCTCCCCACTGCTTGAAGAAGAAAGGGACCTTGTTCATCAGACAGTTGTCCCGAATATCCCTTACCCAGTCGGGACTTATGGTTCTGGCGCCCGGCCCCGACTCTCCACCCACGATAACCCAATCGATGCCCGACAGGTCAATAGCTGGCAGGGGACCCAGCAAAGGTTCCAGCGAAAGAAACTTGGTGCAAGCGCCAGTGGACTTAAGCTGATCCAAGCGACGCACCCATCTTTCCGACTCTATGCTTGTACCTAGCCATATGTTTGATGTCCAGTGCAGCTTGCTGTCGAGCTGGGCTACACGTCCTGGGCGCTTTGTGAGTATCTGAAAGGTGTGCTGCGGGGTCCGGTTCATAACATCGAAGACCAGTTGAATGAACTCAGTTGGGACGGCTTTGTGGAAAAGGTCGCTCATGGAGTTTACGAATACAAGGCTATGTCCCCTCCACTTAGACGGTTCATCCAGGGCAGTTTCATGTACCGAAACCTCGAACCCGTTCCTGTACTTCTGCATGCCCATTGCCTGAAGCCGCTTCGACATTCGCTCGGCATAGCAGTGCTTGCAGCCGTGGCTGATCTTGGTTCAGCCGGTGACCGGGTTCCATGTGGTCTCAGTCCATTCTATTTTTGATAATGTAGCCACGATTCTAGCCCTCCGCATTTAGAATATGCTGGGCTATCCTCTTCGCCGGTCCTATTCCGGCCTCGTTCCCGACGCAAAATACAAATTCGAAAAGAGGGGAATTCCTCGAATTCGCAAATGTTTTCGAAGTTTCCATGAACCTATGCTCAAACAATTGCTTTAGCTTATTCTTGTAAAGCTGGCTGATTCCAGCAGTGCCGGGGTCTCTTTTATGTGACCCTTCTCCAAAAAACGACTGCTGAGGATCGACATAGTATAAGTTCCGCCAGCTCTCATCGCCAAATATTCGGGTGAGCTTTGCGGCCCAAGACGGAGAGATATCGTCCGGGTTTCCCGATTTGGGCAATATTCTAGTGACAGCGGATACAGGGAAAAGTATCCAAGTGTCCAGGGCATTGAACGCTGCTACTTTCTCGATCGTGGCCCATTCCACTTCAGTTGCGAATGGGTCAAGAAACAGGACGCCTCTCCACTCCTTCCAATCTTCTCGCAAGTTTCTCAGGAAGCGGTTCGCGTCGGACTTATGCAGCTGAATGTCCCGGCCTTGGTTATTCTTCCGCAACTCAAACAGCTGGGCATGTCGGGCAGAGTCTTCTTCTACGAATATCAATCGGTCGAACGTTTTGTCCTTTATATCTATTGCCAACTTGGCAGAGCCGTCTATGAATGCTCTCGCTTCATCATCCGTTACGCGCAAGCTGATGCTGCCCGCTCCGGCGAAGGCATCGACGTACATCAACTTGAAGGAATTGTCCTTCAAGGCGGTTGTGTAAAAGTCCAGGTAGTGCTTGAGGATATCCAGCTTGATAATGGTCCAGTGCCCGCCGAAGTTAGCTGCCCATGACTCAAGAGGTTGATTCAAATTAGCACCCGTGTGTTGGAGTGCCGCGAGATTAGCACTCTAACACGTGGTCGTCCACGACTAGATGTCAGGACTGGGTGTGCGCCGTCACACTTGGAAGCCCAGGACTTCGGCCACGGCTCGCTGCCGGTGGTCGGCGGTAGCGAAGAAGATGTCTCCGGGTCGTGGGGCTACGTAGAGGGCAGTAGCGATGTGCCACAGGGCGGCGCCCTGCACGTGTCCCACTCTCAGGGCAGCAGCGATCTCCGGAGATAGGGACCTGTCGGGCAGGATCCAGTCGATGCCGAAGAGAGCGCTCGGGTCCAGGTACTGGTTCTCCCGGACGAAGGTCGCCCCTATCTCGGCCTCCAGCAGGTTTGATGATATCCAGCGGGTGCATCTTTCCAGGCGCCGGGCAAGGGGGACGGACCCCGGCTCTTGGAACGCGATGGCAACCATGGCCGAGGTGTCGATGTAAGCGGCGGTCACTCGCTGCGCTCGACCAGGAAGCGTTGGAGAGCGCCTGGCCGGGCGTCCGCCGTAGGGATTTGCCTCTCGGCAGCCCTTGATGGCATCAGCACCCCACGCTGTTCAAGCTCCTTGAGCCTGTCGTCCATGGTCTCAGGTTGTTGGATCGGATGTATTTCAGCTACCGGCTCACCCCTGTACAGCAGAGTTACAGTCTTTCCCTCTCGGACAACGCGAAGCACCTCGGAGAACTTCGCCTTAGCTTCATGGCTCGAATATTCTATGCCCATGCGTCCCATTATAACCGGTCAAACCGGTCAAGTAAAGCATTGCTCGTTGCTGTGCTGCCTTGGGAGACCTTAGTGCAATTTCATCTTTTCAGGGAAGGGATCCCTTTGTGTAACCTGGACCCCGGGTTGTCCGTTTCCCTTCGATTTCCCCCTTCGAGAGCCTCAGGACAGGCTCAGGGCGAACGGACAGCCGCAATTGTGCCAAGGGAGACCCCGCGCAAGCGGGAGCGGCGGGAGTGAAGGCGGCGGGGTTGGGGGAGTGGGGGTTATCGTGAGATGCGCCTTAGGGAGTAAGCGAAACGCGGGTGGGAGGCTGTCTAGCCCGTCTAGCGCTTCAGAATATGGACGGTGGTGACGTCGCCTGCGCCGCTGCAGTGGGCGATTCCCACCCTGGGAGGCCCGCCGCTCCTGGGAGAGATAACCTGGCGGCCGGTAGCTTCACCTCGCATCTGGGTCACGACCTCGTGCACCATTCTGATGCCCGATGCCCCGAAGGGGTGGCCCATGGCCAGCAGCCCACCGTCGGTGTTGGTGGGTATGTCGCCCCCGATGCGAGTGCGCCCGGCGGAGCTTGCTACCCAGCCTTCCCCTTCCTTGACGATGCCCAGGGCCTCCATGTGCTCTATCTCGCCGATGGTCGCAGCATCGTGCACCTGGATCAGTTCCATATCCCCGGGACCCAGGCTGGACATCTCGTAGGCCTGGCGGGCCGCGAACTCTGCCCGATAAGGGTTCAGGGCAGCATGGTCCGAACCCTGGGGGCTGTAGGTCCCCGATGCAAGAACGGAGGCTTCTATACTCACGGACCTGCCGAGCCCCGCTCCGAATCGGGCAGCCTCCTCTTCGGCGCAAAGTATGGCCGCCGCCGCGCCCTCGCTGGTGGGGCAGCACTGGTACAGGGTGAGGGGGTCGGCGATGGGCCGGGACTCCAGCACCTCGGCCACCGTGAAGGCCTTCTTGTAGTGGGAGTTGGGGTTCAGGATGGCGTTGTCGTGGGCCTTCACTGCAACCTCGGCCAGGGACTCCAGGGAAGCCGAGTGCTTGTGGATGTACCGCTGGGCCTTCAGGGCGTAGGCCGCCATCATGTGGTCGGCCCCGGTGAACCGCTCTGGATCGTCATCGGAGTTGACGGCCACTGGCCCCCTCGGCACCTTTTCGGCCCCGAAGGCGAGGGCCAGGTCGAACACCCCGCTGGCTATTCCCCAGTACGCCTGCCAGAAGGCTGTGGAGCCGCTGGAGCAGGCGTTCTCCACGTTAATGACGGGTATGCCGGAAAGCCCGATGCTCCTGAGGGTCACTTCGCCAAGGGACATACCCTGGTAGTAAACGTGACCGAAATAGGCTGCCTGGACATCCTTCCACTGCACGTCCGCATCGTCCAGCGCTTGGGCGACGGCGGGACGGGCCAACTCCGGCAGCCCCAGATCGGGGAACCTGCCGAAGGGGTGCAGGCCCACACCCAGGACAACGACTTTACGTCCCGGCTTCAAATCTCTCCCATAGTGCTGGCTCCTAGACGATCGGACGCCACTTGAATATCACCATGACCTCATCGTTGTTGGGGTCAGAGCTGCCGACCTCGTCCAGGTGCAGCAGCATCTTCATTCCTATGTGGAGATGCTCCGGTGGGCAATCGACTACCTGGGAGACCACGTGAGGTCCCTGGGGCAGCTCCACTTGCCCCAGCAGATAAGGCACTTCCCCTTGCCATCCCGGCGGCGGGGTACGGACGATGGTGTAGCTGTACAGGGTACCCTCTGCGCCCAGCTCGACAGACTCCACCTCAGTCGAGTAACAGGCCTGGCATGAGGGCACGGCGCCGAAGGTGTGGCTGTCACACAGTATGCATCTGCTGCCCAGCAGAGTTCCCTGTGCGCCAGCTTGGTCCAGGAGCTTCAGCTTAGATGGAGAAGCGGAGACTCGACAGGGTTGGGACACGGGCAAATCGACTCCTCGAGGCGAGTCCTGGGGACGCAAGGCCAACGGCAACTAGTCCCGACGCCTGTTCCTGGAGGCGAAGCGCTCCAGGAATTCGTCCAGCGCCGGGAAGTCCCCCGCCACGTACTTGCCTGTGAAGAAGCCTATCGCGACCAACAGGCCCACGATCAAGGCCCCCAGGAAGCCCTGCCACACAAAGACAAGGCCTATGATCAGGCCTACCGCTGCTCCAGCCAACTTGAATTTGGTCTTATCGTCCATAGCTAGTTACGAAATGACCACGGAGGAATCGTCATCGCTAGTATATCTGACCCGCACAACATTGACTTCCGTGACCTTTAGTCCCGTCAGGCGTTCCACCGCCTCATGGACGCGCGTGCGTATGTCGGCGCTGACCTCCGGCAGGTGGCTTCCCAGGCGCAGGCAGGGATAGCAGCGGATCTCTATGGAGGCAGGGCCTCCCACCGGTTTGGTCCTTACCACGAGACTACAGCGCAGGGATTCTACATCGCGGTTTGCTATTCCTACCCGTTCCGCCAAGAGGCGCACGCTGCTCGCCTCGACGTTTACCATCCCCGCAGCCTGGCCCTGGGACTGCCCCTCGGGCGAAATTCCAGGAGACCTGCTGACCGGAATCAGGACATCCCGGGGCGCGATGATGCGCGTCTCGGCATATAGGAGGAGCAGCATGGCGAGGATAACGCCAGTGCTGATGCCAAAGGTGGTCGCCTTGGCCGCACTATCGTAGTTGGTTACGTGGTTAAGCTGCGGGTAGAACCAGGAGTCTTCTCCCGACCCTGGGAGGAAGTCGGGGCCGATAGCGCCGGCCGCTAACAGGACGATCAACATGGCGGCGACGATGGTCAACATCGCCAGCAAAGTAACCAGTAGTCTGTTCCAGAAGTTCATCTATCCTCTAAGCTGACCAGCTACTTCCCCCAGTACCCCCTTGCGCAGCCCCAATGGCCGTTTTGTCCCTAATGGCAGTTAGTCAAGTCGGCCCGGCATCCGGTCGGCAAAGTCGATGCCCACTACGTTGATGTTTATCTCCTTGGTCACTAGGCCGAAGGTCTCCAGCACCCGGCGTGCTACGTTCTGGCGCACCTTGATAACCGTTTCAGGGATGCTGTAGCCGTACAACACCCGGACATCGATGTCCAGGATAGCTTCCCGCCTTCCGGCCTCCACCTCCACGCCCCGCGCTCTCTGCTCCCGGCTCCCCATGCGCTCGGCGATGCTCCGCTTGATGGAGCGAGTTCCCAGGGAAGATATCCCCTCGACCTCCCTGGCAGCCACTCCGGCCACCGCCCCGATCACCTCATCATCGATGGCGGTCTCACCGCCCACCTCTATGGTGTCGATCTTCTCCACTTCTGCCAGGGTGGGGATCATCTCCTGATCCCTGGTCCCTTCTTCAGTCATAGCCTTTCCTTTCCCGACCTAGTCCAGTGACCTATTCGACCCGGCCGGGCGCCCTGCGAGGGAAATCGATTCCTACTACTCGGATGTTTATCTCCTTGGCTGCCAGCCCTGCATACCGCAATAGGCTGTCGGACACCACACTTCGAACCGCTATGACCGTGCTGGGAACACTGTACCCGTACACTAATCTGAGATTGATGTCGACGATAGCTTCTTTCCTGCCAAGTTCCACTTCAACGCCCCTGGCCCATCGTTCCGCGCTGCCAAGGCGCTCGCTAATGGACCGCCTGAGGGAGGCGGTACCCAGGGACGCAACCCCCGGGACGCTCTGGGCGGCATGTCCTGCTATGGCCCCTATCACGTCGGGCTCTATGCTGGTGACGCCGCCCACTGGTATCTCATCCATCCGGCTCACCTCTTCCAGCTTGGAGAGCATCTCCGTTTCCTGGAAGACGATGGCCTTCGATTCAGGGGTTTGCAGAATCTCCGGCTGGTTAATGGAAGAGAGGTCGGTATCCAGGTTTTCGGTAATCTTGTCCTGCTCTGACATGAAATGCACTCTGGCAGCTACGAGGGTAATTGGCCAGTAAAACGTAGCTGGATCCGTCCGTTTGTGGATTTCACGCTAACATAGCGTAGGTTGATTTGCAAACCGATTCCCCTGGGCAGAGCCCTCGCGTCCTGGCAGCATCCCAGCCCCGATCATCCTTCCGATATGGCGCCAGCGACGGGTTCGTTGACGTTGAGATACGCCGATGTTACCTTTGTAGCATTACGCCAGCTTCAATTTGTAGGGCCGATGGGGCTGGTGTTGGTGTGAAACGGCAGCTGACGCCAACGGCGCCGGGCACCAGGAAAGGTAGAAAAATGGCAAGGATGACGGGCAAGCAAATACTGGCCGAAATGCTGATTGCCGAGGGGGCCACCGAGATCTTCGGGAACCCGGGCACCAGCGAGAGCCCCTTTATGGATGTTCTCCAGGACTATCCTCAGGTGAAGTACTACGTGGCCCTGCAGGAAGCTACTGCCGTAGGAATGGCCGAGGGGTATGCCCGCGCTAACGGCAGGCCCGCCTTCGCCAACCTCCACATAGCCGGTGGCTTGGCCAATGGCATCAGCATGCTCTACAACTGCTACAAGGGAGGCACGCCGCTGGTCCTCACCGCCGGGAACGCCGATACCCGCATGAACCTCACCGACCCGGTGCTGTCGGGGGACCTTGTCGAGATGACTCGCCAGTACACCAAGTGGAGCACCGAGGTACACCATGCGGCTGACATACCGGTGGCGATGCGACGGGCATTCAAAGAGGCGAAAACCCCTCCCACCGGCCCTACCTTCATCAGCTTCCCCTGGGACTCTATGGATGATGAAGCCGACGTGGACATTGTCCCCTCGGCCCCCGGCTACTTCCGCATCCGTCCCGACGGCAGGGCGGTGGACAATGCGGCCGCAGTGCTGTCCAAGGCGGAGAATCCGGTCATCGTCGTCGGGGACAGGGTGGCCCAATCGGGCGCTCTGGAGGAGATCGTAGATGTTGCGGAGCTGGTGGGAGCGAAGGTGTTCGCTGCCTCATTCTCCGAGGTCAACTTCCCAACCAGCCATCCCCAGTTCCGTGGAGTCCTGAACCTGAACACCGGATCAGCCAGGCAGCGTCTGGCTGGCGCAGACGTCGTGCTGGCGGTGGGCACCAACGTGTTC
Source organism: Dehalococcoidia bacterium (assembly GCA_963663025.1). Taxonomy (GTDB): domain Bacteria; phylum Chloroflexota; class Dehalococcoidia; order Lucifugimonadales; family JAGWBF01; genus JAGWBF01. Next base: position 293,829 of record OY760073.1, read on the forward strand.
TCGGCTTTCCTGTACGTGCCTGACCCCTACCTGGATCCGGGGACCAAGGTAATCCACATGGACAGCAGCGCCAAGGAGATCGAGAAGGTGTACCCCACCGAGGTAGGGCTGATCTGCGACCCCAAGAGCGGACTGCAGGACCTGGCCGAGGTTCTGAGGCAGGAGATGTCCGGCTCAGCCCAGGAAGCGGCACGCACGAGGGCGGCGACCATTGGCGATGAGCGGGCCAAGGCCAAGGAGGCATACCAGGCCAAGGTCAAGGAAAACTGGGATGCCAGCCCCATCTCCCTGGAGCGCATGATGACCGAGCTGGCCCAGACCATGGACCCTCGGACAATCATCGTGGATGAGTCGGTCACCTCCCGGGGCGCCTTGCAGTCTGCCGTCAACTTCGACGAACCCGACAGCCTTTACGGGATCCGGGGAGGCGCTCTCGGCTGGGCCATGCCCGGCTGCATCGGCGTCAAGGTCGCCAAGCCCGACCGGCCCGTTGTGGCGGTGGTGGGGGACGGAGCGTCCCTGTACACCATACAGGCCCTCTGGACGGCGGCCCGCTACGACATCCCGGTGACCTGGGTTGTCTGCAACAACCGCATGTACAAGATCCTGAAGGTCAATCTGGAGATATACCTGCGGGATATGCTGAAAGACCAGGAGCGCCAGAGCGAATACATGGGCATGGACTTCGATCTTCCCCTAAACGTGTCCGGCATCGCAGAAGGCTTCGGGGTGCATGGCAAGAAGGTGGAGGCGGCCAACGATCTGCGCCCCGCCCTAGAAGAAGCTTTCAGCTTGGGCAAACCCGCCGTGGTTGACGTGGTGATCGACGGCTCACTGAAGCCCAGCCCCTCGGCCTTCTAACCCCTACGTGTACAGGCAGCAACACCCTCTTCAGCCATCCCGGGGGTAACACAGGACAATAAATGCAGATTTGACAAGAGACCCCTGGGCTGTTTATCTGTACCATCCGATATATAGGGAGGAGTGATGGCCGTTGGTGCATCCACCGCAGTTGCTGCGGAAGTGCCGGACGAGCTGCTCACCGTCTCCTCCGCGCCGATGATGGAGGATGACGGTATAGGCACCAGAGATCACGGCGGCAACCCGTATGGATGCGGCGCCAGCATCTCTGGTCCCCATATCTCAGGGCATAAGCCTGAGCCTAAGACGATTAACACTTTCGTAACCAGTAAGTGCGCAATTGTCCCCGATGTGATTGGCGCTCACGTTGTGTTGCAAAGGAAGCGGTGCCTGTTCTGGAAAGCCTGCTGGTGGGATAATGTCAAGGCGAATTGGCAGGAAGTGGAGCGCAACAAGTCGATTAAGGTGAAAGCGCCAATTAACTGCGTATCCAGCACATACAGGTCCTATGGCAAAGGCTGGGCGTGGGTCAACGGCGTCTACTATGTCAAGTACTTGGATCATACCCCTGAGAGGTACATCTCCTGCGATTAATCTAATGGCTGGAACAGGTTTGGAACAGGCGAAGATACGCATAAGCCGGGAGATTCTGTCTGACGGGCCTGGTTATGCAGTTGTGCAAGTCCCGCGGCACTGGAGCAACGGTAAAGATGTTACCAAGAGGCATATGGGCCGGTTTGTCCGGGTTGTGTATGTGCCTACATCGCAGGAGTGGGAGCCGCCAGACGATCTCATGGGTCAGTGGTGGAAGCTAGTCAACGCCGAGGGCAAAGTTGTGGGACTGCTGGCTTACATCCCCCGACCGGAGGAGCGTCACCTATACGAAGGGCAGATGGACACAGGGCCGAGGACTCGGGTTGTGGTGCGCCACTGGCCGTCCATCTGTCTTCCATGGGAACGCCGGAGGCCCAGGACCAGCAAGCTGATGGTTCGTGAGGACAAGCGCGGTTGGCTGAGGAGGCTCTGCTTCTGGAAGCGGGAACCCTCTCCGCCCACCAAGTAAGCGCCATTGCTTTCTACTGAGGCGTCTGAAAAGGACCCCGATAGCCGGGATCCTTTTCCTATCTGCACAAGATGTTATCATGGGTGATACCCTACTAGCAAACGGAACCGTTACAGGCAGTCAACGAAAGACTAAGGGCAGGCTAACCAGCCTGCCCTTAGCATTTGTGATCGTTGGAAGACTGGACGCTTTAGGCCCAGGGAGGTTTGGCGCCAGGAGTCTTCACCCGGACCGTGTACACCGAGCTGCGCGCTGTCAGGAACAGGGTGCGATAGTCGGAGCCTCCGAAGGCGCAGTTGGCGGGAACCTCGTCGGTGCGCAGCACCCCGATCAGCTCTCCCCCCTGGTCGAATATCCAAGTGCCCCCGGGACCGGTGCAGAACACCCGCCCTTCGGCATCCACCTTCATGCCATCGGGCACCTCCTCCTCGGGTGAGGAGAGGTCGGCGAACACCCGGCTGTTGGCCAGTGAGCCGTCGGACTGCACATCGAAGGCCCGGATATACTTGCGCTCCCTGCTGTTTGCCACGTACAGCACCTTCTCATCGGGAGAGAGGGCCAGCCCGTTGGGGTACTCGCAGTCGGTGGTTAGCAGGGTAAGGGTGCCGTCGGGGAAGAGGCGAAAGACGCCGGAAAAGTCCAGCTCCCGGTCTTCGGGAGCTATTCGGGAGTTCGGGTCCGTGAAGCAGATGCTACCGTCGGACATGCAGATCACATCGTTGACCCTGTTCAGACGCTTCCCCTGGTAGCTGTCGGCTAGGACGCTGATCGTCCCGTCCTTTTCTGTCCGGGTAACCCGGCGGGCTGACATCTCGCACATAATCAGCCGACCCTGCAGGTCCAGGGTCAGGCCGTTGCCCTCGTTGGTGTTCTCGCGGGCTGTCCTATAGCGCTGGCCCGGCGACCATCTCAGGAGTAGGCTTCTTCGGATATCCACGAACAAGAGATATCCGTCGGGGTGCCAGAGAGGCCCTTCGGTGAATTCGAAGCCGGTGGTCAGCCGTTCGGCTTCCCCAACAATTACGGAAGACAATTCATCTGCCAAGGTAATACACCTCCTGGGTTGCAGCTAAAGGGGCTGGCGCCCGCCTGCTTTCCTAACTGTAGTGACGAAGCTCCACGACGTTGTCGTCGGGGTCGTAGATATACAAAGAGGTGCCGTTCCCATGGGCGCCCCAGCGGGTACCGGGCCCCTGCTGCACCTCGATGCCCAGGGACAGGCATTGGCTCTTCAGGGCTTCCATATCCTGCGGTTCTATCACCATGCAGAAGTGGTCCTGGTTCTTTATGCCGTCTTTGCCAATGGGAGGCTGGTCGGGAGAAGGGAAGAAATCGATGATGGTGTCGGCATTGAGGCGGGCTGATGGGAAACGGACGTTCCCGGCCTTGAACTCGTCCAGGCGGAGAATCTCCATGCCCAGCACCTCGTTGTAGAACCGCAGCGATGCATCCACATCCCTACACCTCAGGACAATGTGGTCCATCTCGACAATCTTGACCAGGGGTTGGGTCTTGGGAAGCGCATCCAAGTCTGCTTGAGTTGACATAGTAGGCCTCCTTTATGGCCTTTTGGCGCCCTTTTCGGGATTGTATGGTGCGCCCAATTTAGTGTCAAGGAAGGCCATGCTGCCGTCCTCCGGTCATCTGCCGTGGCTCACCCACAGACGGGCGCCGTCGGTGGTGAACCTGATGTCTCCGGACTGAGCGGTGTTGTAGATCAGCCCTGGGCCCACGCTCCCCTCCAACCTTCCCACGACATCAGGATGGGGGTGGCCATAAGGATTGTTGGCTCCGGAGCTGATGACCGCAACTACAGGAGACACCTGTCCCAGGAATCCAGGGGTGGTGGAGGTGCGGCTTCCATGGTGGGCGACCTGAAGCACCTCAGCATCCAGGGAAGCTCCTTCCGCCATGAGTCGCCTTTCGGCTTCAGCCTCTATGTCTGCGGTAAGCAGGAAAGAGATATCTCCGTAAGTTAACATAAGGGCTAAGCTATTGTTGTTGTTGCTGGCTGGTCCCGAATGGCTGGGGGCGGGATTCAGCACATCCACCTTCACCGCGCCATCCAGCACAAAAGACTGCCCCGCCGAAGCTTCCAGCTTCCTGACCTGCTGTGCATCAAGGGCCGAACGCCACTCCTCGTACAGAGGGTTCTCGGTTTCGCCCGGGCCTTCCAACGCCAGTCCAACGTCGTAGCGTCGGACAACTTCGGAGAGCCCCCTGAAATGGTCCTCGTCGGGATGGGTGAGCACTACAACGTCCAGGCTGCGGTCAAAGGGCCCCATGATTTCCCCGATGCTGCGGGCAGCATCCTTTGGGGATGGCCCTCCGTCCACCAGCACCTGGGAGCCTCCGGGGCCTTCGATGAAGATGCTTTGGCCTTGGCCGATATCCAGGAAGGTGACCGATAGCATCCTGTCCGAAGATCCCAGGGCGGCGGACCACGTGAGCATTGCCACCACGGACGCTCCGGCGATGACCGCGACGAACCCTCCAACCCGGAACGTCCGCCGGTAGTCGCCCAACTCAGGACGCCGCAGGGCTGCCACAGCTTCAACAAACCATCTTCCCACGCCCGCCGCCCTACCTCGTACGTTCAATGGGATCGCCAGCATGAGACCGAGGAGCCCGTAGTACGCCCATACCAGGAGACCACTCATCTGGGGCACCGAGAACGTGCTACCGGGTACCTTTGAGAACAGGTCGGTCAGCCTGACCAGGTACTCCAAGAAGAGCCAGGGGAACCATCCCATCCCCTGGCCCAGAGCGGGGAGGACCAATCCTACTGCCGCAGTGACGGCCGCGCTGACCAGCAGAAAGGGCATGGCGGACAGCGCCAGCACCGTGGCTGCCACTCCCACGGTGGGCACCTGCTGAAAGTTGAATGCCACCAGGGGGAGGGTGAATATGGTAGCCGTGATGGAGGTAGCTATCGCCAGGGTGACAAAGCGATTGACCTCTCCCTGCGCTCCCTCTTCGTAGTCACGATGAACGTACCTGCTCCACCAGCGTCCTTCGGAAGAGAAGAGCAGCGCGATGCCTGCCATAGCGGCGAAGCTGAGCTGGAATGAGATGTCATGCAACACCGATGGCTGCAACCCGACCATAATGCCCGCGGCCAAGGCCAGCGCCGGAAAGACGCTGCGCGGCCTCCCGATAACATGAGCCGCCAGGTAGATGGTGCCCATGATGGCAGCCCTCTCCACCGAGGCGGACAGGCCGCTGATCACGGCGTATCCCCATATTACGAGCAGGGGCACCACCAAGTATAGTTGCCGGCGCTTGCCCAGCAGGGAGACTGCCCCACCCAAGGTGATGAGCAAGAGCACCCCTACGTGCAGACCGGAGATAGCCAGCAGGTGAGAGGTGCCCGTATTCCGGAATGCTTCGGTGATTTCCGACGGCAGGTCCCCTCTCTTGCCCAGAAGGAGCGCCTTGGCCAGGGCCGACTGGGGGTCCGGGAGCACGTGCTCCAGGCTCTCGGACAATCTTTCCCGGGTTGCGTAAATCGCCCTGAGAGCTGGACTGCCCCCGCCTTCGCCCAGGTACCGGACCTCGGGCTGGCCCATGATGCCCACGATGCCCTGGTTCCCCAGGTATCGACCGTAGTCGAACCCTCCCGTGGAATCCGGCTGTTCAACAGACCCCTTTAGCTCCAGGGAATCTCCGTACCTGAAGAATGGAGAACTCCTGGCCGCCGCCAGCCCCAAAGGTGGGCGGGCATACACCAGCAGCTTGCCGTCAGCTTCTACGGGGGCGTCGTTGGCTTCTATTTGGTCCATCTCCAGGTGGAACTCTACGCTCCCTCCCGAAGCCTCCGGGTCGGAGACGACGACACCCTGGATGGTTGCCTCTCTCGATGAGTCGGGCAAGGGGACGCGGGGACTGCTCAACTCCTCGGTCCTGAAGGCGCCCAGCACGAGGACCAGCAGGAGAACGGGCACCGTGATGGGAAAGCGGGCCAGGAGGAAGATAGCGCCGAGAATGACGGATGCGGCTAGGAAGATCAGGAGGGCGTTAATATCGACGGCAACCTCAAGGCCAATGAAGGTGCCGATCAACCAGGCCGCAACAAGAGGCACCAGCTTCATGTTGCCGGAACCCCTTGGCCAGGGTGCCTGATATCAATCGCAACGCGTACAGGCTTCATAGAGCCAGCATTATAGGGCAGTTCCCCGCCGCAGGCTCCCACTCCGTTTTTATGGTCGCCTTTGGGACCAGCCCCGGCCTTCAGGGCCTCTATTGACAGGCCAGAATGACCTACCTACACTCGAATCCGTCACCAAGGAATCCCCTTGCTTCTCCCTGGCTCCTAACCCTTGCTCTAGGAGAACTCTCATGACCCAGCGAGCTGCGTTCCTCGGCCAACCGTATGGTGCTTACCATCACCGGGACATCCCCTTGGAGGATTCGGAGCTCACCCACGTCGGGCCGGGCACCGCCTGCGGTGAGTACTTGCGTCGTTTCTGGCACCCCGTTGCAGCATCCCATGAGCTGAAGGATGTGCCCATTCCCATCCGCATCATGGGTGAAGACCTCATCATATTCCGAGACCTGAGTGGGCGAGTTGGGCTTATGGAGCGCCACTGCCCCCACAGAGGCACCTCCCTGGAGTTCGGCCTGCTGTCTGAGCAGGGCATCCGCTGCTGCTATCACGGCTGGCTTTTCGATGCCGACGGCACCATCCTGGAGACCCCGGGCGAGCCCGCCGACAGCACCCTGAGGGACCGCCTGTACCATGGAGCATATCCGACAAGGGAGCACTGCGGCTTGGTGTTTGCGTACATGGGGCCCAAGGACCTGCAGCCTCCCTTTCCTGTGTTCGACACCATCGTTGGAGAAGGGGAACCGGGGTACCGGCCCTCCTCGGCCGACGGCGGGAAGCACTACATGCCCTGCAACTGGCTCCAGATTAAGGAGAACAGCATGGACCCGGTGCACACAGCCTTTCTCCACACCATCGTATCGGGGGCCCAGTTCACCGAAGAGTTCGGGGTGATCCCGGAGTTGGACTTCATCGAGACCCCCATCGGCATGGTGTACATCGCCACCCGCAGAGTCGGCGACAACGTATGGGTGCGCATGAACGACTTCATCCCGCCAAACATTCACCAGGTTGCATCCAGCTCCGAGGACGGCAGGCAGGAGCACGGGTTCGACCGCCCCTGGCTCACACAATGGTCGGTGCCGGTGGATGACAACGAGACCATGAACATCCGGCTTCGCCACTACAGCGAGGAGGACTACCGGTCCTCCAAGAGGCCGCCCGTGCTTACCTTTGGGCAGGCCGAGGACAGGGACATCAAGGCAAGGCAGAGGGTGCCCGGCGACTACGATGCTATGAGCACCATCCATTGGGGGATGTCCCGCCACGGCCTGGAGCACCTGGGCTACACCGACCGGGGAGTGATCATGCTCAGGAACCTGGTGCGCAAGGGTATCCGTGATGTGCAGGAGGGCCTAAGCCCGCTGGGTACCGATCACCCGACAGGCCAAGTGGTGCGCACCTACGCCAACGACACCGTCGTCAGGGTCCCAGCCGCCCTCAATGCCGAGGATGATGCCATGCTCCTTCGGGAGACGGGGCAGAAGGTCGCCCAGGGATACATCGATAATCCGCCCCAGTTCTGACTTACTCGGCATCTGCCGGCCAGTCATCGTACTACTGAGGACATGTAGGAAGAATTCTTCGACTTCTAGACATCGGCCCTGCTTAAGAATGCTCCCGGGAGGTACAACGTGGACCTTGTGATCCGAAAGGCAACTATCACGGGCTATCCGGAGGTCCAGGATATAGGTGTAGAGGGCGGCATCATCACCGCCATCGCCGACAACATCGAAGCACGAGGCACCGAGGAAATACAGGCCGATGGACACCTGGTGGCGCCAGGGTTTGTGGATACCCACCTCCACCTGGACAAGTGCATGGTGCTTGACCGGTACGACTGGGGTGAGCGGGAGTACCAGACGACTCCCCGCCTGACGGCGGTCCATGAGAGCAACAAGGTTAAGCCTTCATTCACCGTGGAGGACGTCCGGGACCGGGCCATCCGCCATGCTGTGATGTGCGCCTCCCATGGCACCACCACCATAAGGACCCACGCAGAGGTGGACCCGGTCATGGGCCTCACCGGCATGCGGGGAGTGCTACAGGCTAGGGAGGCCTGCAAGGACTTCATCGACATGCAGATAGTCTGCAACGCCTTTTGCGGCTACTACTACGGGGAAGGGTTTGCTGCCGAGCACGATACGGAAAGGATGTTCCGGCAGGCTATCGAGATGGGCTGTGACGCCGTTGGCGGGGTTACCGAGGGTGATCCCGACGGCAATGCCCACGTGGACTACATCTTCTCTCTTGCCAAGGAGTACGACAAGGATGTGGACTTCCACTGCGACCAGATAACCACGCCGCCGCCCTTTTACATTCCCTATATTGCGGAAAAGACCATGGCCGAAGGGATGCAGGGGAGGGTGCTATTGGGCCACTGCCACGCCATAGCCCACGTCGGCGCCGAAGAGAGGCAACGGGCCATCGGGCTGCTTAGGGAGGCACGAGTCAGTATGTGCGCGACCCCCTTCACCACCGTCCTGGAGAGGATACTGGAGCCATCCATGGGCGGCGTCACAGCCACCTATATGACTGACAATGTTCAGGACACGTGGCAGCCCTTCGGCAACGGCGACATGCTGCTCCTTACTGCCTTCGTTGCCCGGCTGGGCACCTGGCGGAGCAGCCGCGAGATGGACCGTATCTTCGACATTGGCACGATCGACGCTGCACGAGCAATCGGCATAGAGGGAAGCCACGGGGTCGAGGAAGGGAAGGCCGCCGACCTGGTAATCCTGGAGGCCTCCTCGAGACATGAGGCAGTCGTCAACCAGGTGAAGAAGCTCTGGGTGATCAAGGCTGGCAGGGCCGTAGTCAGGGACAGGGAGATGCTGGTCCAGCCGAGTTTGTAGGCGCTAGATCCGCACTACCTCGAACCCAATAGCATACTCGCAGCCCAGCCGCTCGCCGATAATGGAGGCGTTCCACCTGAGCATCTCGTCGGGGTCCACCTGCTGGGACAGGTTCTCTATATAGACTTTGTGCTCCTGCAGGGACTTGATTCCCAGCTCTATGAAATCGGTTACATCGACGCCATGGGTTGGGTTGGGGGAGCCCCCGACCAGTACCATGCCGACCTTGCCCCAAGGTTCGAACCCCTCGTCCAGCAGCTCAGGAAATATCCAGCGGTTGCCTGCATCCCTGGCGGCGTCCAGCACCGCCAGGCCGGCCCAGCGGTGGTCGGCCATGTTCAAATTGCCCCGGCTCCACTGCAGGTGGTGGTTACCGGTGATCAGCACCTCGGGCTTGCGCTTGCGTATCTCCCGCGAGATGTCCCGTCTCAAGGGCAGGCCGTACTCGACCACGCCGTCCTTGTGGTCAAGGAACTCCACGACATCTACGCCAACCACCCTGGCGCTGTTTCGCTCCTCCTCCTCCCGCAAAGGCGCAGCCTCATCGGGGGTCATGGAGTCGATGCCGGCTTCGCCTCGGGTGATGAGCAGGTAGGTAATCTCCTTGCCCTGGGAGGTCCACCGGGCGATGGCGCTGGCGGCGCCATACTCCAGGTCGTCGGGGTGGGCTACCACCGCCAGGGCCCTCTGCCAGGTTTCGGGAAGCACCTGCAATCGGCCTGCTTCTTCCATTCTCACGTCCTGCTTTCGGGGCAGCCCGGTGTTGGCCAAAGCTGCCCCAATACGCTATGACATTCTCTAGTTTGGCAGCACCGCCATGCCGCGGCGCAGCTCGGAGAACTCCCGCTTCGACTTCACCCACCAGTCGCCTCTGTCCCTGCTGACGAATATCTGCCCGTGACGGCTGCCCGCCGCGACGAGGCCGGGCAGCATGGGATGGGTGGCCAGGCCGTAGATGGGCGTGTTGGGCTCTATGGGAAGCTCCAGGTCCTCCCAGGAATCTCCCCTGTCCATGGAGCGTCGGATGCCTCCCTCGTACCCGGCGGCATCATCACCAGCGCCCACGTAGATGGTTTTGCCCATGTCGGCCAGCGCCACGTTTCGGAGGAAAGGCAGAGGCCAGTTGTCCACACCGGCGCCCGAGGCATGCCAGGTCTCGCCCTCGTCATTGCTGATGAGGATTTCGTTGTTGCGGTTGAGAATGACGCCCTTCCTGGGGCTGGCGCTGACTGCCACATCGTGCATATCCACATAGTCGAAGGACATATCCCCGGGGAGATTGGGGCTGACGTCGACCCAGGTGTCGCCCCCGTCGGTGCTTCGGCGGACACCGTCAGCTTCCACGCATGCCCACACGATGTTGTGGTCAATGGGGTCCACCGCGATGCCGGTCACCCGGTTGATCTCCGGGATGCGGTCCGGACCGGTCAGGGGGAACACCGGGTTCCAGGGGCAGTCCAGTTTCTCGAACGTGCGGGCGCCATCCCTTGAGCGATATAGGAAAGGAGGCTTGGTTCCAGCATAGATGATGTTGGGGTCCACCGGATCGACGGCGATCCTCCAGACCCACTGGTCGTTCAGTATGTTGTCCATCTGTTGGAAGGTAACGCCCCCGTCCTCGCTCTTGCAGATGCCGTTGTCGGTGCCTGCATACACCACGGAGGGATTGATGGGGTCGGAATGCACCTCGTACACCCGGGTGTCGGCCACCATCGGGGTTGGGCGCCTCCAGTTCTTTCCGCCGTCGCGGCTGACCGACAAGCCTCGTCCCACAGTTCCTACCAGTATCGTGAAGTCGGCAATCACAATTGCACCTCCGAAATATTTCGGGCCTCTGCCTCCGGCCCTTTGCACAAATCCAAGGCCCCACCGGGAGGGGAGGTGAACTCCCGTCCGGTGGGGCCCGGATCATCCAGTTCCTTGTCTTGGGCGTTGGTCCTGAAAGTTCTTAGTTGGGGACCACCGCTATGCCGCGACGAAGCTCGGAGAACTCGGTCTTTACCTTCACCCACCAGTCTCCATCGTCCTTGCTGACGTACACCTCGCCGTAGCGGGTGCCGGCAACGACCACACCGGGGGCGCCGGGGTGGGTGCCTATTCCATAGACGGGGGAGTTGGTCTCGTTGGGCAGGTCCAGGTCTTCCCAGCTTGAGCACCTGTCCTTGGAGCGACGCACACCGCCGACCACGCCGGTGGCGGTATCGCCGGAGCCGATGAAGACTGTCTTGCCTTCATTGGCGGTGCCGATGCAACGGACGAAGGGGAGGGTCCAGTTGCCGACACCGGCGCCTGTCTCTTCCCAAGTCTCGCCCTCGTCGGTGCTCAGCAGGATCTCGTTGTTCCGTTGGGCAAGGACTGCCTTGGAGGGGTTGGCGCATACGGCCATGTCATGGAAGTCAATGTAACCGAAGGACTGATCACCGGGGAGATTGGCGTTCAGGTTAGTCCAGGTGTCGCCGCCATCCAGGCTTCGGCGGACGCCGTCGGCTTCCACGCATGCCCAGATGTTGTTGTGATTGGTGGGGTCCACCGCCAGGCCGGTCAGCCGGTTGAGCTCGGTCAACTGCTGCTCTCTGGGAGCGGGGAAGACCGGGTCAAAGTTGCAGGAGGTGGCTTCCCAGGAACGTCCGCCATCTCGAGAACGGTGAATCCAGGGGCCGGGGTGGTCCCTGGTCAGGGTCTTGATGCCCGCAAAGATGGTGTCGGGGTCCACGGGGTCAACGGCGATGCGCCAGATCCACTGGCCATCCAGGCCCATGTGCTTGAACGTCTGGCCCTTGTCGTCGCTCTTGAAGATACCGGTGTCCGTACCAGCCCACACGACATCGGAGTTCGTGGGGTCGGAGGTTACCTCATAGACCCGGGTATCGGCGATCAGCGGGTCGGGGCGGCGGAAGGTCTTTCCACCATCACGGCTTATGGAAAGGCCCCTGCCTACTGTTCCTACAAAGAACGTGAAATCAGCTACCAAGATATGACCTCCTTCTGCGATTCTGGTCTCTATATCTTACGGTTCAACGAGCATTGGTCATCGAACCTGCGGTCTCCGCTTTTGGGAGAGCTTCTACCATTTGGCCTAGCTGCTAAAGCTAGACCCGTGAACTTAGCCCATTATACAAGAATAGTGAAGGGAGTCAACCGTGAAAAAACTGATAATCGGTATTGAAGGAGTATCGTTACCTGCTTCGGCGAAGGGATGGAATGTTGCCCAACGAAGGGCGCTGATATAACCTGTTGGCTGGCCCGTTCTTGTTGCTGGGCTGGATTGGGCCGGTGCTTGGCATCCCATCCCCAGGAGGCGACCTATCGCACTGTCTGCTGGCCCTTCTTCCTCGAAGGCTGCTGTGGGTTCATGGATAACCTACGATGTGGCAAACACCGTTTTTTGGACCGGCACGGTGGGCGTATCCTTTCCCCTTTGGATCACCAGCTCGGCAACGGCGGGAGACGATGCCACCCTCGGCCTGACCCTGGGAACGACCATGGCAGTGGTTATGGTGCTTTCCCCCTTCCTGGGCACCCTGTCGGACCAAGCCCGTACGCGGATGCCCTTCCTGGCGGCAACAACCTTGGTCTCCGTGGCTGCGGGCCTGTTTATCGGGGTTCCCGGGGTGCTGGGCACCCTCATCCTGTTCGCCCTCTCGCTGGCGGCCATGGAGCTGGGGGTCATCTTCTACAACTCCCTCCTGGCCGAGGTGAGCACCGATGCCAACAGGGGAAGAGTGGCTGGCTTGGGGGTGGGGATCGGTTTCCTAGGGTCCTTTATCGCCGTCGGCACAGCTTTCGCTTTCGCCTCATACCTTGATGAGCCCGACCGATACGAATGGACCATAAGGGTTGTGGCCTTGCTGTTCCTGGTATTTGCGGTGCCCATTCTCTTTTTGCTCAAGGAGAGGCCCCGGCCGGCGGGCCAGTCCTCGGTATGGGGTATGGTAGCCACGTCCTGGTTACAGCTCATGGGGGACTTTCGCTCCCTGCACCGGTTCCCCGGGCTGCGCATCTTCCTGGCGGCCCGTTTCCTCTACGCCTTGGCCATCAATACCACTACGGCCTTTGGTGTGGTATACGCATCGGAGGTGCTGGGTCTGAGCGACCGGGAGGTGCAACTGGTGCTGCTGGCGGGCATCTGTTTTGCCATACCCAGCGGAGCCTTCTGGGGGAGAGTGGTGGACCAACGGGGGCCGCTGATAGTGTTGGGGCTTAACGTGTTTGTGTGGACACTGGTTATCCTGCTGGCCCTGAGCATCTCGTGGTTCTCTTGGTCCGGGGACCTTTGGTGGGTGGTGGGGTGCATGACCGGCATCGTCATGGCGGGAGTTTGGACAGCCGACCGTCCCCTGATGCTGCGCCTGACGCCTGAAGGGTACACGGGAGAGTTTTTCGGGCTTCACAGCATGGTCGGCAAGGTTGGAAGGGTGCTTGGCCCCCTTATGTGGGCAGGGATGACATCCCTTTACGACCAGGAGGCAGCTGTCCTCTGCATCGTCATCATCATGGCTTCTTCCTTGCCTCTCCTCACAAAGGTGCCCTCCCTGGTTTCCTCAGGGCGGGAAGTCGGCCCGCAGTAGCCCTGGGATCCTCCCCGTTTGCTGGACTAGAGAGGGTTTGCTACACTAGCTTGTAGTTGAGCGCAATTCCGGGTATGGGCCCCGGAACCCTTGCTTTCCAGGAGCAGCCATGTTTTACGAAATGCGCACTTACAGCCTCAAGCCCGGTGCGGTGGCCGATTTCGAAGAAGTGTTCGAGAAGCGACAGCCTTTTCGTGAGAGGCACTCCAAGCTGGGAGGGTTCTGGCACACCGAGTTCGGCAGGCTGAACCAAGTCATCCATATCTGGCCTTACGAAAGCGTCGAACACCGTAGCGAGGTACGGGATGCGATGGCCAAGGATGAGGACCTCCGGGCCCTGCCCCTGTCCCAGTTCATCGACGAGCAGGAGACGGAATTTCTAAACCCGACCTCCTTCATGCGACCCATGGAACCGGCAAAGCTGGGCAGCTTCTACGAGCTGCGGATGTACAGTTACCGCCGGGGGAACATGCCCGAGGTGCTGAGACGCTGGAGCTTAGGAGTGCCGGTGAGGGAGAAGTACTCCTCGATGGCGGGATGCTGGACCACAGACATGGGGCCGTTGAACAAGCTGGTCCATCTGTGGCCGTACAACAGCTTCGAGGACCGGGAGCGGATACGGGCTGAGTCTTCCAAGGAAGAGCTCTGGCCCCCGCCCACGTCGGAGTTCATGATCAAGCAGGAAACGAAGATTCTCCTGCCCGCGTCCTTTTCCCCGATGCAGTAGGCAATCCCGGGGCCCTAACCCGGCCACTGCGTAAAGGATATCCGGTGAAGCTTAACTGGAGAGGTGGCCGAGTGGTTGAAGGCGCCGCTCTCGAAAAGCGGTATCTCGCAAGGGATCGTGGGTTCGAATCCCACCCTCTCCGCCATATCCCGTAACCGCATCGCAACAGTCACTTGATGGCGCCGGCTTTGTTTCCACAGGTCGTTTCCATTATCAGGCGACATGATTTGCGACAATAGCCCAACTAGTTGAATCAATAGGTCGAATGGCTAGAATGCATTCAGGAGCTGCCGCACAACGTTGGATGAAGTGATGTCATCTACTGGTGCAAAAGGCATAGAATCCGCTTACGAGGTCGCGGCCGTGAATTGGCGGGCGCACACTAAGCGTCTCCGATTGAACCCGGGCGGCCAAAATCTGGACGTTCCACTCTCCGCCTGCGTTACACAAGGCGATCACGTTCGTTTTGAATCGGGGGACGTGTGGATGATCGGCAAGAATGGTGACTGCAAGATTCTGCAACCCTATGCCGAATCGGACGTAGTCAAACTTGGAGGAGTCCAGATTGAAGTACTAGTCAAGGAGGTCACGGATCATGAAGAACATATAGGCTATCAGGCTCTAGCAGACTACCATTACCGGGGCAAAGCCATCCACGGCAGGACTGCTCGCCTAATTGTTCGCACATTCCATCCCCAATACCCCAAAGTGCTCGGCTACATCGAATTAGCCACCCCTTTCTTCATGAACAAGCCCAGGTCCCACATCATGGATGCCCCATTCACATGTGGAGATGTAAGCTGGAATCGTTGGGACTTGGCTACCCTCCGAAAATACATCCATGTAGTGGTTCGTATAGCCAGAACGGTTGTAGCACCAGAGTTTCGCGGAGCAAATATCGGACAGCTTTTGGTTAAACACGCAACTTCATTTGCACGGAACCGCTGGCAGGTTTCCGGGTATCTTCCCTACTTCCTCGAGATATCGGCAGACATGCTAAAGTTCGTTCCTTTCGCCGAACGCGCAGGTATGACCTACGTAGGAGAGACTGAGGGTAACCTCAAGAGAGTGGCCAAGGATATGCGCTACCTAATAAATAGATTCGGCGACAACCCTGTTGGGAAGACGGAATTTGAGAGTATTTCTGGGATCCTTGATCAACAAATTGCTCGTATGGACCGTTCAATCGCAATTATGGAGCGAGAGGGAATCGACGTAAATTCTTTATATGAAGAGTTGGACAGCTTGTCGCAAAAATCCGTGTTGAGACGGTTTGCTTTGTTTCACGGGATAGTATCTCTTCCAAAACCTCATTACATGGCCGGGCTTTCGCATGACTCAGCAAAATTCTTGGCGGATAGAGTGCAATCTTTGAACATCCCGAACGGCCACATTCCTCCCAAGATTGACATCGAAGCGATATCACAGCCAATCACCTTGGATAATATCACCATCGAGTACAGTTCGAGTGTGCGTCGTACTTTCCAGACACATGCGGTGCAGCAAGCTTTTGATATTTCGCCCGACCATGTCCATACAACCGTCATCAGAGGCCTGAGCGTTACTGTCAAACCTGGGTGCGTTGCATTGATTTTGGGACCCTCTGGCTCCGGCAAGACTAGTCTTTTGAGTTTGCTGACCGAGAAGGCTGGTAGGCACGATACGCTAACGAAGGGAAAGGTTACTCTGCCACAAAATGTTAGGGCAGAAACTTTCCGAGACTTTCGTTCGCGGAAGCCCTTAATTGATGCGCTGGGAGAAAGGGATGTACGCTCTGCACTTTACCTGCTTGGCCTCGCAGGATTGTCCGAGCCGACTTTGTATCTGAAACGTTTTCAGGAGTTAAGCAGAGGTCAACAATATCGCGCCATGCTATCAAGATTGATAGCTTCCAGATCCAATGTTTGGATCGCCGATGAATTCTGTGCAAACCTAGACCCCGCAACCGCGAATATAGTAGCCGACAACGTACAACGCATAGCCCGGCGCTTGGGCGTAACAGTGCTGGCCGCCGCACCACACTGTGACACCTTTCTACATTCCCTGCGCCCTGACTTAGTGGTTCTCCTGGGTTCCAGTTGGGACCACTCTACGTTTCAGGGTGAGCACTATTTGAAGGCGGTGGGCGACACGACTGATTCGAAGGGAAACATACCACGCATACGTGTCAGAGCCGAACTCATGCAGATGCTTAAGGCAGGAACAAAGAGGGCAACTGTTCAACGTGGTACGAGACATGTCAAACCTGGGCTGCTTCTCGTGTCTGACGGAAGAGAATCTATGGCCGTCAGAGTTACGTCCAGTGTGTGTAAGCGCTTTTCGCACCTATCGGATGAGGATGCCGAAGCAGAGGGGCTGGAAGA
The DNA here is from genome assembly GCA_963663025.1 of Dehalococcoidia bacterium. Classification (GTDB taxonomy): domain Bacteria; phylum Chloroflexota; class Dehalococcoidia; order Lucifugimonadales; family JAGWBF01; genus JAGWBF01. The sequence continues at coordinate 310,371 of OY760073.1, forward strand.
TTCGGGGGCACTCAGACAACTAGTAAATGAGAAATATCCGGATATCCGGGAACGCAGTCTCGTTACGGTGATTCGTTTTGAGCCCCTCTTGAATCACTGGTCCAGCCCATCGTGGGAAGATTCTCCAAAACGGGAAAGGAGTGTTGCCCGTGGTTGAGTTGCCGAACATTGGTCATCTAACAGGAACAAGAAGTATCCGCGTATCTGAGCCACTTGCCACGCGTGGGTACATCCAGCGGGGAAAACATCTGCTCATAGGGCAGCGACGGGACGCCGGCGCCACCGATGCTTTGGTTCTCTTAGGCAAATGCATAGAACATACCGGACTACGAGATATGTTCGACGCGAATGTATGGGTGGATATTCGGCTGCCTCATGTGGTCTTTATCTGTGGGAAGAGAGGATCAGGGAAGAGCTACGACCTTGGGGTTCTCGCTGAAGGGCTATCGCTGCCGGCAGCTTCCAACGTAACCACCAAAGACGAAAGTGTGACCGCGGTCCTTTTCGACACTCAGAACCAGTTCTGGAGCCTTGGTGATGCGCCTTCATCAGGTTTGCCCGAAGATCGACGTCAATTGTCTGATCTGGACTCTTGGAGACTACAATCCGGGCCGCTATCAAACGTTGTGCTGTTTGTTCCTAAAGGTGACCGAACGTTGGTCGGGAATGAGAGAACCTTCGCGATGGCACCGCGGGACATGGATGTTGAGGACTGGTGTGGATTGCTCCAAGTAGATCGTTACACGCCCATGGGCCAGTGCTTGCGCACAATCTACACTAAGGTGACGTCCGAGGGCTATTCATACACTCCATCTTCTCGCACTGCCACAGAACGCCGGGTGCAGCCAAAACCTGACTATGAAATAGGAGACTTTATTGATTGTCTACAAACTGACCCGGAGCTTGAAGACCAAATGCAGCGTCAGACACGCGATGCAGTGCTATGGCGTCTAGAAAGCCTAGCCCAAAGCCAACTCTTTGATAAACAAGGTATCGACATTGAAGATATCTTGATCCCTGGGCAACTCTCAATATTCTTGTTGCGGAATCTGGATGATGCAACGAAATCCCTCGTCGTAGGTGTTATCAGCAAGAAGATTTTCGACATCATGGGAGATTTCCACACCAAGAGGAAGATTGCGCGGAGGCTTGACACTGCCCCTCCAGAGGCAAATCTACCTATGGGCGTTTGGACCATCATTGACGAGGCTCACGTTGTATGTCCTAACGATGAAGCCACTGCCGCGAAGCCGGCGTTGATTGAGTATGTGAAGCGCGGCAGGGACGCAGGGCTCTCGTTGGTACTAGCTACTCAACAGCCCTCGGCTATAGACCCTGCTGTTGTAAGCCAAGTCGACCTCTGCATCGTTCATCGCTTGGTATTGGACAGCGACATTTCCGCAGCGACATCTCGATTTCCTGCGAGGTTTCCTTCTATAGTTAAGATTGGAGAGCGAGATGTTGGAGATCCGCGTAGCTTGGTACGCCTCTTGGGTGAGGGAGAGGCCTTGGTGGGTGACGCCGAATCCGAAAGAGGCTTTCTCGTCAAGATAAGGCCTAGGCTTACTGCGCATGCCGGAGACGAACCTGCGGTGGTCGGCTATGCCCTCAGTACTTGAATATCAACGCTACAAAGACCAGCTCGTTAAAGAACTGTTTCGCCGGATTGGATACACGAACACCCTCTACAAGATATTCCGGTTTGGCGAAGTAGTCAAAAACACACATCAACTTTTTCCTGTTTCGCAAGCGATTCTCGTGAGGAACATTCAGCTGCATCACCCTGAACTAAAGGACCTCAAGTACGCGACCGGCACTGTTGACGTGTTAAGTGCGCTTGGCATTTTGAGACGCGCCGGTCCTCGGATGATGTTGACAGAGCACGGCCGAGCCTTGGCTGCTCTCACTCAGCAACCTTGGTATGAGTCAAGCAAGGAATTCTTTTTCCTCCGTGTTGTTCTCGAGGCCGACGGGGACTACTTGCTTAATTTGCTCAAACTCCTTCCTGAAACCAGTGCTGGTAAAGAAGATGCGAAGGGCCTAGGGATTGAGTTTTTCAAATCGATCCTTGGCCTACTTGAACAGCGCAGGGATGAGATAAAACATTTCGTCTCCACGGGATGGATACAGAGTTCTGCCCTACAACACCTCGCACGTGCAGAGGAGAGTATCAGGTACGACATTCTCAACGAACCTAGACCCCAGCGGACTCTCAGTTTAGAAGAGAGATTGAAGCAGCTTCGCGCCAGCAGGGCTGGACGGGCAAGACGAATAACCGCAGAGCCAACCGAAACACTGCGTCATACCTTGGATCCCCGGAGGGGGTGGCTCGTAGACCTTGGATTGGTCACTGTTACCCATGAGAGAACCTACAGGCTCACGCCATTCGGTTCAAGGTTATTGGAGAAGGTGAGGTCCGATGGCTTTGAAGTAAATGGTGTGATGAGGATTCCGTTTTCTGTGACTTTGGCGCAAGCTCTGGACATACGTACAGACGTCGGCATACCTCGGAATTACTTTCACCACCTTGCAGTGGATGTATACCAAGAGGGTGCGGCAAGCGAATATCGAGCCAGCATCGAGAGCTTTCTAGAAGACCTCAGGCAGTTCTTTCCGGCCGTCAAGCTAAAGAACTTCAATCAGGCAGAAATCCCTGCACTCTACGAGTGTGTATCCATCAAGGCCGCCCTCTGCGGCCAACTGTTTACCGAGGAGCAATACCATGCGTCGCTAAAGAAGGTGCTGGAACAGTTTGACGACCAGGTGTACAGAGTTGCTGGTCGACATGGTCAACAAGGCTACCTGGCATTTCGCAAGTAAGAAGTATGTTGGTACGACGTAATCCGGATCTCCCTAGAATTCGAGTTGTGACGGGCAAAGCAATCCCAACCACTCTATACGGGCTTTTGCGTCGACCATTACAACAAATCTTCATCGTCACTCCATTTCTGCAGGACTACGAGTTCTTTGGCCGCGGCCCTTTGTCGCAAATGCTAGAACGACAACTGGTCGACGGGACTAGCATTACCTTGATGACCACGGCTCCAGTGGGAGGGCCAAGTGAGTTCAAGAGGAAATACACCCTGATGGAGCTTCTAGTTGCAAAGGGCGTCAATGTGCTATTCAATGACAGGCTACATGCCAAAATCTATTTGTTTGATGAATCCGACCTGACGAAGGCTTGCTTGCTCGGTTCTGCCAACTTAACAAACTCGGCGATGGACAAACTCCTAGAAGTGGCCATGTTCACTCATAACCGCACAATCTTCAAGGACGTCCTCACAGTCTTTTATGGATTTCGCAACGAACGCGATACAATTCGATTTTCGCAGTGGAAACATAGAGAAGCTGCAAGTATCAAGGCCAAGATGGAGGCAACGTGATGGACAAGACACTCGAACTCGCCCAGTTTGTTGACCAACCTTTTAGGCTGCTTCCGGGCGAAAAGGTTACAGTGTGGGCGGGCTATAAGGGTATACAAGAAACCCTCTTGGAGATGGTAGAGGCTCCTCGTTCGGACCAAATCGGCCTGTATGAGTTCGTTATCCTACACGGCTTCCTTGGGACGGGCAAGTCCCATGCACTCCGGTATCTCAAATCCCTCATCTCCGAGAAAGGAAAGGACGACATCGGCTCCATCGTAGTGTACCTAGAGCGTCTCAAAGTTTCAGGAAATACGGACTTCTTGGCGTTGTACAGGTCAATCATGAGACTTCTGAAGGAAGACCTCGAACGAGTCGCAGGAGAGGTCGCCCAAGTCGCCGATTTGCAGATCGACAAAGCGTGGAATGCGTTGCCCCAGGAAGCGCGGCGATTGATCAAAAGGCAGGATTTTCCAGCCCAACAGCTCCCGTCCATCCATGCTGCCATGTCTCCATCGTTCCCAGCGTTGCCAAGTTTACTGGCTGCAGTCAACGAAGGCGACGCGAACGCTCTGGCTGTGCTGGCTGGTGGCAAACCGAAGGGCGTGAATCCGGCCAAGTATGGCTTGGATGCCTTTATCGACAACGAGTATGAAGCACTTCGATGCCTTTCGGCTTTCATCAATCTATGCACAAGTCCAATTGAAGGCGACGACAACAACGACGCAATCTCCAGGTGTTTTTACTTGTTTATCGACGAGGTAGAGACCCTTAGAGACATCCCGGTGCGTAATGTCCAAAGCATCAACCAAGGACTGCGGGACCTTATAAACGCCTGCCCAGAACATTTCTGCCTAGTGCTAGGCGCATCGGCAGAAGCCGCCGAACTTGAGGCGTGGCTAGCCGACGATGTAATGACGCGTTTGTCACGGCCTCCGATTGAGATTCCCGAACTTGAGGTCGACCAAGCGATGGAGTTCCTCAAGGAGGTGATGCAGCAATTCAGGACTTCCGAAGCAAAAGTTCCTGATTCCTATCCATTCGATGAGGATGCCCTGAGGGAGATAGTTTCACAAACGACTGAGCGGAGACCTAGAAGTTTATTCCGAAATTGCCAGACAGTGCTTAGGAAGGCAGTACTATCCGAACGACTTGAAGAGAACGGGTCTATAACGATAGCCGATGTCCAGGATTTCCTATAGGGACCATCTGTCATGTCACATAGTCCTTTCGTGAAGTATCCACATCTGAAGCTTGCGGATTGGCCGTTCACTGTTGTGCCTCGGCTCACTGATTCACCAGTCTGGGCAGGCCGAGGAGAACTTCGGCAGAGAGTTGACCGTCTCTTGCGCTCAGTCAGTCGCAGGTCTCCCAGTTCATTGCACCTTATGTGGGCAGACTTTGGAGCAGGAAAGACTCATACTCTGTACTATGTCAACTCAGCGGCCAAGACGTACGGCCTGCTTCCAGTGTATGTGGAGTGGCCCAAAAAGGCCTCAACGTTTGTTGATGTCTACCGAAGCATTGCGACGAGGCTCCCATTGCGAATGCTGTCCACAATGTTCTGGGATTATGCTGGCAAGGCGGGCGTCGACCAAGTTCTCAATTGGGCCGGTGAGGTCTATCCGGACTTTCAGGCGGTTCTTGAGCATGTCTACAGCAACGGCGAGTACAACTCGCTTATCAGTGAATGGTTGAGAGCAGATACAGGCATCAGCAAGAGGGAATTGGCGGCAATAGGGGTTCGCAATACTATCCGCACGAGCGACGAAGCGATTCGAGCCATGGTAATTCTGACTGGGCTGGTAGCTAATGGCTCCGAAACCTCCAAGCTCTTACTCATGCTTGACGAGTTTCAGAGGATTGACCAATTGCCTCCGCGCGCGAGACGCGACATAAACGCTGGAATTCACACGTTATTCAACGCTTGTCCCGAAGGCCTGTGCATTGTGCTGTCGTTTTCCTTCGGCAATCCCGCCAACATCAACTTTCTGCTGGCTGAGGAGGTTACCAGCAGAACGGATCCGGATAGCATTCAGTTGTCCAAGATGACCCTTGCTGAAGCTGTGGAATTTGTTCAAGAGATCTTGGAGCATCACAGATCGCCCGACGGTGCGGAGCCGTTCTTTCCGTTCACTAAAGAAGGATTGGAAGCGGTTCTCCAGAGAACTAGCAAGCTGACTCCGAGAGAGATAATGAAGCACCTAGATGTAGTCCTTAGAAATGCTGAAGAGGACATAGAATCAGGCATTCTTTTGAAAGTAACTCCCGAATATGCAGTGAATGTCCTGGACAACACGATTGTTCCAAGGGATGACGATGAATAGACCACGGCCATAGTTCTTTCCCTCTGGTTAAGAATGGAAGACCTGGAATTCGATGATGGTTTAGATTTCTCTAATAGTCCAGGACGCATCGAGAGGACTCTTCAGTATATTGGCCGGAGAAGTCCTTACGCGCTCCCAGAGTGTATGAGGCGCACGCGCTTTGACTGCGGCAAATGTGAGTTAACTGATCCTACTACGTGTCTCATTGCGGCTGATCCTGACTTCGCTTCATACTTACGGCATAGAATAGATGGTGACATCCAACTGCGAAACACCATCCGTCAGGTAATCAAGGAGCACGGAAGACCGATGTTTTGGGATATCATTGCTGCTATGGTGCGGGCACACCACCCCCGTGTGCCGAAACAAGTCATTTACTCAATATTGTCCAGTTGTCCAGCCGACTTCGCTGCTAATGATGTTGGTGTGTATGGATTAGCAGAATGGCGCCGCGAAAATAGACGCGAGTAGGCAACACTACCCAATGCCCTATTGGTATTTGTCAATGATGTTGTACCATTCTGGTGGCTGATTTCTGCAGCTAGAACCTCGAGGCTGGCCCCACACTTATGCGAATTTGCAGCTCCTGCTCAAGAAACTTGGATCCTTGGAAGGGGAGTAGTCCGAGGCAAGGCTACAACCTCCCACAATCCCTGTGGGGATGAATGTGGTAGAGAATAGGCTAGTGGACTGAAATGAATGGTCTACAGACTCACAAGATGGGGGTGCCTATTCCAACCCTCCCGCCATTTAGCGCAGCGATTTAAGCCCATCGGACCTCATCGACCCCCGATTCGATTCAACGACTTGCCCCCTACTCCACTTCTAGTAGCTCCGCAGATTCTTTCGAGTTGGGGGGCGAAGGGATTAACGCACCTCTATCGGTCCAAGCAGCCTAGCTTGCAAGGCCTTGGCAGCCCGGTATAATATGCCCACACTATAGGGGATAGGGGCGTTGACGAAACGGCCCGGTGGTCCAGTGTGGGGAGAGGTACCATCCTTCCAGACAGATGCCTGGGGCCAGCTAGTACCCGCCTCTAAGACCCGAGCTTCTGCTCGCAACCGAAAGATAATCGCACCATGAGACGGCTGATTACAGGTCTCTTCTGGCCGCTTATCGGGAGACTGACACGCCGAGCCAAGCTCCTGTTACTCTTGTCGGCGGGATTGTTGGGCCTTCTTTTCCTCCTCGACATCCTGATATCCCTGGTATCTTCTTCCCCTCAGGACATCCTTGCGGTCAACCCGTCGGTGGGCGACTACGTCGTCCTTCCCACAGGCGCTGGTCTGCTCAAGTTCTCGGTATTCACCATTTCCCTTATGGTCGCCGTGGCCATTCTGCTTGCGTCCCTGGGATGGCCGCCCAAACGATCATCAATTCGTCTCAAGCCATCTGTCGTCATGGGCATATTGGCGGCAGCATCCCTGGTGGCAGTGGGGGCCTACGTGTCGTTCGCCGGAATCGTCGATGGGCAGGTGTCCTACGATGAACACCTGGTGGATGTCAACCTCCTGGAGTCCGGCGCCCTGGTGGTGCTTGCATGCATCTTCTTCTCCATAGCTCTCGCTGCGGTGGTCGGCCGCAAGATGCTGTTGACCACCCTGGTTGTGTGGATTGCCGCCGGGCTGGCCTTCGGCTTTTTGGATACAAAGCCCCTCGATGGACTGTACCTGTTCGAGCGCACGATCAGGATAGAGGAGCCGGCGGAGTTCACTGCCATCGTAGGAACGTACAGGCATACAGAGGACCCTGCTGAGGAAGTCACCGCCCCTGGGGAGACCATAAGAATAGTAGCCAGGGAAGAAGTGCAGCCCAGGATAGTAGTGATCAAGGCTGATCCCATCATTGATGCCAAGACTCCCATAACTGGCGACCTTGTTGAAGACGCAGAGGTAGACGAGGATGCTCCGCCCGCAGGCCCCATATTTCGGGTTGGTGGCGCAACTCACATTACTTACCTGCGTTCCGCCGTAGGCGATGTGTACGATGATGGGGAATGGAAGCAGTTGGACACACAACCCGTCCCAATCGCCGCGGAAGTAGCGGTGAAAGAGGCTGTGGCTCCCTTCATTCCTCCGCTCCGGTCCGAAAACCAGGGAGAGGACCAGCCCGAGGCAACCGACTTCTGGTTGGTTGCCTATCCCTCCGTCTCCGGAAGCAACGACACTATCGATCTGGTCCAGGTGTTCCCTCCCGATGAGGGAGGCACCCTGCAGGCCGGCCCTGCCCCGGTCTCCCAGTACCCGACCAGATTCCAGGACCCGGTTACGTACGACCCCTTCAGCAACACGCTCAGCCTCCCCAGTCCGACCTCCCAGTACGGGTGGTGGGCTTCTGTGCCAAGTTTCTCGCTGTCCGAACTTGTGGAAGCCGAGGCCATTGTGGATGACACATATCTCCAGCTGCCCGATGACCTTCCTGAGCGTATCCACCAGATTGCTGAGGAATTCAAGACTAGCCTCTCTCCCTTTCTAAATGCCAATCAGATCATGGTGTACTTGGCGGATGAAACGTTCCGATTGACGGATGGAACGGATGCTAAGGTCGCCGATCCTCCTGCCGGCACCGATCCCGTGGACTGGTTCCTCTTCGAAAGCCGCGAAGGCACCGGTGGCAGCTTCAGCAGCGCATTTGTCGTACTGGCCCGGGCGACTGGCATCCCCGCCAGGGTGGTTACCGGCTGGACGATCGGAGAGTCAGCCGGAGTTCAGGACGTCTATGACAGTCAGTCCCATCATTGGGCCGAAATCGCCCTTGAGGGAGTAGGCTGGTTTACCTTCGATCATGCGGTCACAGCTGGTCTCGCCAAGGAAGTTGAAGCCTTGGACCTGGAAAACAACCTGGCAACTCTCTCAGCATTGCTGGAAGGCATGGAGAGGGACATGGACATAGATGTCCAGCTAGCTTCCCTGACGGCATTGCAGCACTTAAGTTTTGAGGAGCTGGTCCATATCCTCCTCAACCACGAAGACCCGGAGATGAGGAGAGCAGCTGCCATCGCCCTGACCGCTCTGAAGGACTTGAGGGCGGTGGAGCCATTCCTGCAAGTGCTATTTGATGATGAAGAAGCTAAAGTCAGGGTAGAGGTTGTCCGCGGACTGTCCTACATTGGCAAGGGCCAAGCGGAGGAGCAGCTGCTGCAGGTGGCAACCTCGGACGAAGACCCATCCGTCAGGGAAGCTGCTGTCCGCGCCCTGGGAACATTAAAGACGGAATGGACAGCCCGGGGACTGGTCCCCATTCTCGGTTCCGATCCGACATGGCAAGTGAGAGAGGCCGCGGCATGGGCCTTGGGCGAAATCAAGGAAGCTGTAGCCTTGCGACCCTTGCTTCTGGCTCGCTCTGAAGACCTTGAGGAGTCCGTCCGGCAGGCCGCCGAGTTGGCCTTGGATAAGTGGACCAATGAAGAGCTGGTGGCCATTCTCCAGCAATCGGAGGAGGCTCCCGAGAGGGCGTCGGCAGCCGAACTGCTCGGGGAACGCGAATATATTGAAGCAATTCCGGCCCTGAGCAGCGCCCTGTACGACCCAAGCGAAGAGGTACGCGACGCTGCGCTGACAGCACTGGAGAGGATTGGGGAGGTAAGGTGGCTTGAGAATGGGCTTGGGCTGCTGACCCGTGGCCCTGGGCACATCGCCTTAATCCCCGGCGCAACGTCGGAGAGGGTATCCGAATCTACCCGTATTCCCGTGTTCTCGCTAAGTGGCGGAACCTATGGGAACCTCCTTCGGGTCGCCGTTGGAGAAAACTACATCGGCGGGACCTGGAGCCCGAGGGAACCTCAAGAACCTTCAATTGACACTGAATATGGAGACACACCTGAAGATGAGTCCGGGCAATCGGTGAGTGGTCTTAGGATCGAGAGAGCCCGTATTTCTATATCCAACGCCGAACCTTCATTCGGTATTCTCCCTGGTTCGATCCCGATTTCTGGCCCGCTGGACCACATATCAGCCCCGGGGATTTACCGGCCTGAGAGCGAAACATACGTGCTTACGGCACCGCGAGCTTCCTACACCTGGGAATCCGATGTCATCGACTATGACTTCATCGACCTTACTGCTCTGTCGCAACTACCGCCGGATTCGGTTGACGGCTACACCGAATTACCGGACCTGCCGTGGGTGGATCTGGTCCGAGAACTGGCGGTCAGGGTCACCGAAGGTCAGTCCACAACATACGGAAAGTCCGAGGCCATTGAAGAATTCCTCCGGTCCGAGTACACCTACGGGTTTGCCGACCCCATGGAGGTGCCGTCCCCGACTGACAGAGACCCGATTGACTGGTTCCTCTTCGAAAGCCGCGAAGGCACCAGTGGCAGCTTCAGCAGCGCCTTTGTGATCATGGCCCGGACGATTGGCATACCGGCAAGGGTGGTCTCGGGATGGGCAGTAGACGCTGTGTGCGGTAGACAGACCATATACTCTGACCAAGCCCATCAGTGGGCGGAAGTGGCCCTTGAAGGCCCAGGCTGGATACCCTTCGACGCCACGCCAGGTGGCGCGCCGTCCAGGGCATCGCCGTGGGACGCTCTGTACAACGACGATCCTGCAAAGCGGGCGGAGGCCCTGAGAACCCTGGAACTGTGCTTCGACGTAATCTGGCTGGAGAACGGGACTGCTCTCGTAAGTCTCGGGGGTGGTTCTGGAGGTCAGGACGGTGGTTCTGGAGGTCAGGGCGGGTATTCCCTCTGGGTTGGGGGTACGACCACAAGGCAGGCGGAGGAGCTTCCTCATATCCCGGTCTTTTCCGTTACAGGCGCCGCCAACACACGGTATTTGAGGACCAAGGTCGGGGATGTCTATCAGGGGAATTATTGGAGGCAGCTGGACCCGGTTTCCATCCCGTACAGTGCAGGAGACGGCGTCACCAATCTGGTAAGTGGGAGTTACAACGGCCGGTTAGACGGATTTGGATCCCTGCCCAACCATAGGATTGAGACAGAATCCCTTTTCGGTTTACTGGAATCCGCCGACAGCTCCAGCTATGACCGGATCAGCATTGATCCCGCAGGGACGTTCACAGATCTGCCCGCCGGACTAGCCCCTACCTCCCTGCATCTGCAGTCGGTCGGACACGACGGGGAGCTGTATCCCTTCAGTGCTACATTCTCTGTGAATGAATTGGTGCAGTCCCATTCGTGGACCTCTGAAGTGCCCCACTACACATCTGCCCAATATGTCGAGGCCACCGCGGCCTCGGACCCTACCTATACCGAGCTCCCGGCTGGGCTGCCTGAACGGATTCGGGACTTGGCTTTGGCCGTCACCTCGGGCCATTCCACCGCCTATGCCAAGGCAAGGGCCCTGGAGGAGCACCTGGCCACCAACTACACCTACAGGCTAGCCGACGCCTCCCGGAGCGGAGACCCACCGCCTGGGCGAGACCCGGTGGACTGGTTCCTATTCGACCATCGGGAGGGGACGTGCGGCGTGTTCAGCACCGCCTTTGTGGTAATGGCCCGCTCGATAGGCATACCAGCAAGGGTGGTGTCCGGATGGGCCATCTCTGCAACGGAAGATACCCAGATAGTGTATGCGGACCAGGCCCACCAGTGGGCAGAGGTCCCGTTTGAGGGACTTGGCTGGGTTACTTTCGAGCCCACAGCGCCGGGCGGAGCAACCACACGGGCCGCTGTGTCGAGCGTCGAGGACGCTCTGGCCAGCGGAGATTCTGGAAGCCGAGACGAGATTTTGGAACGATTGGAAGAACAGGGTTTCGAAGTAATTCGGCTGGAGAACGGGAGTGTCCTGATAGGCCAAGGCGGGATTGGTAGTGGAGGCCAGGTCGAGTACTTCAACTGGTTTGCAGGCACCACCACAAGTCAACTTAGAGAAGCTCCCAACGCTGTTGTTATCCCCCTCTTTTCCGTTAGCGGGGCCGCAAATACAGAGTACTTGAGAACCTCGGTAGGCGATTTCTACCGGGGTGGCTCTTGGAGCCAGATCGACACCGTCTCCATCCCGTACGAAGCCGGTCACATTGTTGAAGGCACGGTAGCGGACAGCCACACCAGCCGCTCCGACGGGTTTGGGGATCTTCCCAACCACAGAGTGGAGACAGAGTCCCTCTTCGGACTCCTGGAACACTCCGGCGATTCTCATCATGACCATATCCACATTAGGCCGGTGAGGGAGTCCACGGACATTCCTGCGGGGCCTGTTCCAACTTCCCTGCAACTGCGGTCGGTGGACCGGGATGGGGAATTTTTCCCCTTCAGCTCCACATTTATTTCGAATGAATCCGGGGAGACTTTCTCGTGGACCTCCGAGATTCCTATCTACTCAGCTTCCCAATATCACAATGCCGTGGCCGCTTCGGACCCCACCTATACCCAGCTGCCCGACGGGCTGCCTGAGCGGATTCGAGACCTGGCCCTGCGGGTCACGTCAGGCCATTCCAGCACGTATGCCAAGGCAAAAGCGCTGGAGCAGTTCCTGTCCACGAACTACGCCTATGCCTTTGCCGACGGCTCCGGGGATGATGCGCCACCGCCCGGACAGGACCCCGTAGACTGGTTTCTGTTTGACCTTAAAGAGGGAACATGCGGGCAGTTCAGCAGCGCTTTTGTGGTGATGGCCCGGTCGATAGGCATACCTGCGAGGGTGGTCTCTGGCTGGGGCATTCTCCCGATCGAAGATACCCAGACCGTGTATGGCGGCCAAGCCCATCAGTGGGCCGAGGTTCCATTCGAAGGGCTTGGTTGGGTGACTTTCGAGCCTACGGCGCCAGCTGCGCTTTCCTGGAGGTTGATTACGGAAGGAATGGCCCCAATCCTCCAGGAGGCGGAGCGCCCACCCCAGGACACGCTTACCACGATCACCCAGTGGCCAGTCGAGGTCCGTAGACGGACAGCTTTCGTCGTGGGCGGAGAGGTGACGACCCTTGACGGGCTTAACGTCAGCGGGATGGAAGTGGAAATCTATGTGAATGAGACTAAGGAGCACGGAGGCATCAAGGTCGGGGAAGCAATTACCAATTCCGACGGATACGTAGCCTCGGTGGAGCTGCCCGAGGAAGTCGAACTGGGACCCTACCAGCTCTTGGCCCGCGCGGTCAGCAATGACGAATACAACGAGTCTTGGAGCGACCCGGACATCACTGTATTCTCGGGGAGTGGCCTGGAATTGACCGGACCCGCGGAAGTCACAATAGATGTTGAAGCCACCTTCGAAGGGATCCTGACCGATGACGTCGGTGAGGGAGTGGCCGACAGTGTTATTGCAGTAACTATAGACGGAGAAGCAGCCCCCTCGGTTACCACAGACTCTTCGGGCGAGTTCTCTTTCTCCAGCACCTTTGACTCCGCGGGAGGTCATTGGGTGGAAGTTGAAGTCGAGGGTCAAGAGTTCCTCTTGGACAACAGGGCGCGATTGAACTTCCAGGTGACTATGCCCACAGAGACTGTGCTGCACGCCCCGGCTATTGTGGAGGTGGGCCAGGAGTTTCTTATCACCGGCGAGCTCCGCGACATCCGGGGCAGTTCCCTTCCGGGAGAGTCTGTCCACGTCCAGGTAGGTGAAGCTGCTGAGCAGACCTTGACCACCGACAGCTCGGGAAACTTCGAATTCCGCGAAAGTGTGTCTGAATCAGGCGAATACACCGTGAGCGCGGAATTCCGAAGGAACGGGCCATTGCTCGCATCCAACGGCAGCTCTCTCTTGTCATCCCAGCATCTCGTGGTCATGTCTATAGACGGACCAGGGCGAATAGAGAAAGGACAAGGCACCACCTTCGAGGGAAGGCTCGAATCCGCGACCTTCGCTCCTACGGGGGACTTGGAGTTGACCTTGGAAGACAGCTCGGGCCGGGAAACTACGTCCATCAGCACCGACGAGAACGGTAGGTTTGCCCACACCCAATCCGCTTTCTCCAACACTGGCCTTCATTTCCTAACGGGGCACTACCCCGGCGAACAATATGTTGGGTCCAGCACCGCGGGAATCTCCTTCTACGTCTACGCGCCTACCATGTTGACCTTGGAAGCCCCAAAGGTTGTCAGGGAAGGAGTAGCCTTTATGCTTTCCGGGGCTCTCGTCCAGGAGGCGGGGCAACCCGTCCCGGAGGCCGAAATACAGGTCACCGGCGCGGAATCCAGGACACTTGTAACCGATGCCGATGGCAGATTCAGCTGGGAGGCAACCGCCGTGCTGGACCGGAGCCAGGCTGATGATGTAATCGAGTCTGCGCTTTTCTTTGAGGTCGCATTCACGGGCACCGACCACCTGGGACCCAGCACTACCAACTCGAGTACCCTGGTCGGCCTGCCTCGCATCGTTGTAGAGGCAATGGAACCCATAGCCCGTGGTGAAACAGCAACTCTGCGGGGAACCGTGCTGCTGGGTAACAGCCCGACACCTGGGGTCCTGGTGGGTATCGGGCAGGAGGTGAGCCAAGAGTCTGACGAAGCCGGTGCATTCATCCTGGACTACCCCGTTCCTTCCAATACGCCCGTAGGAACTTGGGAAGTCGTGGTTTCTGCCCCGGACATCGAGGCCAGCTTTACCGTTGGCATTGAGGTAAGGTCTGCCCCCAGAATGCGCTTTGATCCCTCGGACCTGCCGGCTCCGGAGAACACGAAGCTGCTGACTGCGACCATTCTGGACGACACAGGTACCGGAATCGCCGGAGCCACTTTACGTTCTGACCAGGGCGTGGAAGCCATCACCGATGACTTCGGTATGGCGGTTATCGAAGTGATGACACCGGAGACTAAGGAAGCCGTCATTGTTCCGGTCGTCGTTTCCTTCGATGGAGATGCGAGAAACTTGCCCCTAGCAGAGTCCTTGGCCCTGGCGATACCGGCAGTGTCTGGGTTCAACTGGCTCCTTTGGGTTGGGCTTCCGGGCATGGTTGCCCTCATCGCCGCATCCGTTCTTGCGGGACGCAGGCTCCGGACAGTCAACGTCCCGGTCCTTATCCGCAGGAGAGGCGCGGCCGCCGTTCCAGGACCCGGCCTGCCTGTGGGTGTCCCGGACCTGGATAACGAGGAGGGCGAAGACGTCGAAGAGTCTCAGGCAACGGTCCTAGAGGTGGCCTTCAACAAGGCTGACCCGGGCCTGGACGATGTTTGGGGCCTCGGGGAGGATGTGTCCGCAACCATCACGCTAACAGATGAGGACGGGGAACCCATAAGCGCAGCATCGGTCAACGTATCTGTTGCCGGCTGGGGTGCCTTCTCTCGACTCGTGACCGATGCTTCTGGAGAATGCTCCGATAGCTGGACCGGCGGCCAGCTGGGGGACTACCGGGTTGTGGTGGTGTACGAAGGTGATGAAGGATACCTACCGACCTCAACCTCGGCGGTATTCAGGGTTGTGGACTTCCGGGAGGAGATCGTCCGCCTGTACAACCTCTTCATCGGCTGGGTGACCGAAAGGACCGCGAGTGTGACTGAGCAGTCCACACCAAGAGAAATAGAAGTGATCCTGGTCTCCGAAGGCGTACGTTTAGACCAGAAGTCCCTGGATGAGCTCATCTCCAGGTTTGAAGAAGCGGACTACAGCGAACACCCAATTGCGCGCCGTCACTACGACGCCATGTACCGGGCATGGCGCGAGATCGTGCGAGGCTAGCAACGTGGCCGAAGTTATCAGGAATCGCCGGGTGCCTTTGACAATCGCTTTCTTGCTTCTGGCCATCCCGTCCACGTGGATACTGCTTAGAGGTCCTGACGGCTGGGTAGACTATTGGACGGGCTTCGACTTCCACCACCTTGCCTTCCCGGTCGTCCTTGCGGGAATTCTGCTGCTGCTGAACAGGATTTGTGTGTGGGTCGACCTGCCAGCCGTCGGTCAGCGAATCACCGGGAGGCTGGGGCTCACGGGAGATGGGGGCGGTGTCCTAAGCTCGCTTGTACAGGCAGCCCCCTCTGTACTCACGAGATTGCCCCTGGACCTGGGATGGATGGTGCTGGTATTGGGGCTGCTGTCTTCCGTATCCCAGTTTCCCTCCACGATCTCCCAGGGAGCAGGCGGCGGTGATTTTGACTCCGTCTCCGCCCACCTTCAGGCATTCGATTCGTTGGCAACCGTGGGCATATTCCTTCTGCTCCCGTTTGTGTTGCTCCGGGGGGCCGCTGAAGCATGGCCCGGCATCCTCCAGTTCCTCAGGTTTCCCCGCGTCAGGCTGGCGGCCTTTGGCACAGCCTACGTCTTGCTGGCCGACGGAGGCATACTTGCCGTGGCCTACGACCTGGAGGGATCGAAGATACTGCAGGGCTTGGGGATGGCGCTGGGAATC
This sequence comes from Dehalococcoidia bacterium, assembly GCA_963663025.1. GTDB lineage: Bacteria > Chloroflexota > Dehalococcoidia > Lucifugimonadales > JAGWBF01 > JAGWBF01. The sequence continues at coordinate 326,303 of OY760073.1, forward strand.
TCCTACGCGGCGTCCCTGTTGCGCCAATTTCTGTCGACGGTAAAGCCTGGCAGGCTTGCGATACTATATCGGGTGGCCCTGATAATCATGGAAGGCGGGTGGATGGTGGCTCTGGTCGTCGCTTCGCTGGACTTGCCTCCGGCGCTGGCGCTCGTGCTGGCCGATCGGTATCCAGAGGGTCTCATCCCCCATGTGCTGCTGGCGGGAAGCCTGGATCGACTTGTCGCAGTTGTGCTTCTGCCTATCTTTCTGCTCAGGGCATTGGGGGTGTTCCTCCCCGTTGTTGACAAGGTATTTGGGTTCCCCGCCTTTCACCTGGTTTTGCTCCTGCTTGTCTATGTTCTATTCTCCCAGTACGGCATCCTTGCGGTCGCCTCCGAAGCGAATCTGACTCAAGCTATGGCTGTCTTGACTCAGGCCTTGATCTTGTCCTACGCAGCCTTGGTCCTCCGCAACATCGCCGACCTCCAAGTGCAGGGCCGCTATCGCAGGCTGGCGACAAGGTTCTGCGGGGTGGCAGGTGAGCTGGCATATCCTCTGCCATGGGCTATGCTGATATGGGTAGGTCTCAATCATCTGCCCGTGGTCAACGCCACGCTTTTGGACCACGCTGCCTCAAGATATACCGGGGAGCAGCTTCTGCCTCACTTCGGCACCCTGTACGACCTGCGAAACGCTGCAGCTATCCTGTCGTACGCAGCAGTCCTGGGCCTCAGGCTGCCTAAAGCCCAGAGAGGCTACGTGCCGGAACGCTACGCCTTTCTTCTCCCGACCCTGGTGTACAGCATGGCAGGCTTTTTGTCCTGGACTATCGGTTCGCAGCTTTCCTCCCTGGGGCACGGCTTTCTCCTCGTGGGCGTGGTGGCGGCGGTAGGCCTGTACTCCCTGGCCCTTTCCCACCTGGCATCCTTGTTCGCTAACTTCTCCAGCGGAATGTTGGCTGAGGCGGCCGGCTGGCTCGCAACCTCCAAGCTGCGCGTTCTTGTGCTGGGTATGAGCGTAGCCTTCTACGGGCTTCTGATTCGACCTGTACTCTACGAGTTCCTCCACCTAGCCTCTCTGTACGAATACGCGGCATTGCTTCTCCTCATGTTGGCAGTGCTGATGCGAGTCTTGAACCACGAAAGGGACGTCGAGAACGCTGCCGTCCCTGATACGCCGGCCTGGATGGGCAGGACACACCACCAGCAGGAGCTGGAGAACAAGCCGGACCGACGCACAGACAATGCAGCTGCCCTAGGACAGCGGTTTGTGGACCATGGCGATTGGAAGCCCCTTTGGCAGTACCTTATGGGGCTGCTCTTCCAAGGTGATGCGTCCCTGGAATCGATGAGGCAGGTGTGCCGGCCTCTGCGCAATGGAGCCGCCACATCCTGGGTCTGGAAGATTCTCAGCAGGACTGGGAGAAACCGGACCAAGAGGACCGTTGCTCTTGAGCAGGCGTTAGGGAGCGTTCAAGAGGCGCTGGCCTCTGCCGGTACCCCGCTAACGGTCATTGACGAAAACGCCATTCGGGAAGCTGCCATCCCGTACATTGAGAGGGGCGCCGACCACGATGCTCTGGCGGTTGCTCTGATTGCGGCCCACCGTCAAAAGGGCGATGACCTGCAACGGGCGGTTGACCAGTGGTTCCAGCTCCTGAACTCCCCCGACCCGTCGCCGGGATTGTTCAGGTGGCAAAGGCTGCGTTTGAAGGCCAGGCAGGAGAACGAGGGCCACCGCCGGTCCCTGGTGGAGAGGGCGATCTCCCAACTGTTCGGGGAGGGACCGCCGCTCGGTCATGCTACACTTGGAACCCCAGCTTGAGGCAGGCGAAGCCCCGTTCCCCTTAGCAAGGGCAAGCGGATAACAGGTAGCACCAAAGAAGGAGGGTGGATATGCTCATGGGCTCCACTACGTTCTCAGTCTGGACTGGACTGCCATGCTGAACGAGCGAGAGATCGAAGAGGCCCGCCTCTCCTGTGAACTGATCCTGGACCGCGTTTCGGACGCCTACGTAGGGAACAGGTTGATGTTGCGGAAGCTGCTGGCTGCGGCGTTGGCCAACGGCCATATCCTCTTCGAAGACTACCCAGGCTTAGGTAAGACCCTGCTGGCCAAGGTGTTTGCGAGGGCAATTGGCAGCGACACCAAGCGAGTCCAGTTCACCCCGGACCTACTACCTTCGGATATCCTGGGCATGAACGTGTGGAGGCAGAACGAAGGCACTTTCCAGATGATGCGGGGGGCGGTGTTCACCAACGTTCTGCTCGCTGACGAGATCAACAGGGCGCCCCCCAAGACTCAGTCTGCCCTCCTCGAGGCCATGGAAGAGCGCCAGGTGACCATCGACGGGCAGACCCTGGATATAGAATTCCCATTCGTGGTGATAGCCACTCAGAACCCCATTGAGCAAGAAGGAACCTATCCCCTCCCCGAAGCCCAGCTGGACCGGTTCCTCCTGAAGCTGAGCACAGGGTATCCAGCCAATCGCGACCTGGAGAATGATATCCTCATCCGCCGGATCCGCTGGCAGAAGGATGACCCGACCTCAGACATCGAACCTGCTGTTGACATAAGCCGATTTCTGGATCTCCAGAGGACTGTTGAAACCAAGGTTTATACAGACGACGTCATCGTGGACTATATCACTCAGATGGTCAGGATTTCACGTGAGCATCCCAGGGTGGCGGTCGGGGTCAGCCCACGAGGGGGGCTGGCCCTCCTGAGAATCGCCCGTGGAATAGCCCTTATCCACGGAAGGGACTTTGTGGTGCCTGATGATGTGAAGATGGTCGCCATGGATGTCCTCGCTCACCGGATCATCCTCAACATCGAGGACACCCTGGAAGGTATTCAATCTGACTCGGTCATCGACGAGATCGTGCAGCAGGTCCCGGTTCCCAGCGAGGTTGGTCAGGCAGGGTCTCGTTGAGGTTTGGGCCGGCCCATCCCAGTTGGATCGCCCTCTCCCTGGTCCTCCTGTTCCTTGGTTTGGCCATGGGCAACGCGATCCTTCTGACCGGCGCAGTCTTCGTCCTGCTCACAGTCGTGCTCACCACCACCATAGCTCCGCCGAGAGATGTAAGTGTTGAGCGAAGCATCTCCAGGACTTCCTGCTGGATCGGGGACATCGTTACGGTGAATCGGCAAGTCGCCCTTGGTCCAGGCATAGGGTCGGTCATTGTGCACGACCTCCTTCCCCCCGAGACCCAAATCGTGTCAGGCAGTAACTTGCGCCTCGTGCGGAAGTGGCGGGGGGCAAAGAGTGTGGACCTGTCCTACCTGATTCGGTTCCCCAAACGGGGTACCTTTACGCTGGAAGAAGCCACCTGGGAGTCCCAGGCGCCCTTCGGCATAAACCGGGGCGCTTCCGGCTCTGATGGAAAATCTATCGAGATATCTGTAGTCCCCAGATTTCGCAGCATCAAGAGACTGAACGAAGTCCGTGCAGCCCGCAAGAACCTCCGATACCAGGACTACCTCAGTAAGACGGGCGCAACTACAGAGGAATTTCGGGAGATTCGCCCCTACCAACCGGGGGACCCGATCAAGTGGATCAACTGGAAGGCCAGCGCCAGGTCTTCCAGAACAGACAACCTTCCCATGGTCAACGAACCGGAGCCGGAGACAAAGAAGGCGGTCTGGATGTTCCTCGATATCGCAGACTACATGGACGTAGGGTCACCTATTTCCAACCCCCTTGAAAACACGGTGGAGGCGTCTGGCACCCTGGCCCAATACTATCTTTCCAGTGGATCCACTCTCGGCGCATACGCATACAACAACAGCACCGGTCTCGGCGAGCTGCTTTCGCCCGAGGCGAGGATGAGCCAGTTCGACCGCCTTGTGAAGATGCTGACCGGCCTCAGGCCCGGCCCGCCAGACCAGGACCTCCTCCAGTGCGTGGAACGGTGCAAGAGCTTCCTGTTCCGGCTGCGACCCGATGTCTTCATCATCACCCGCTTGGATGCCCTCTACTCGATGCCCGGAGAGGGAGCCGGGTCCTTTGAGCGGTTCCGGGCCGCGGTGCGAAAGCTGACCTCCCTCAGGAGCCAATCTCGACAGCTGGGGAGGGTCCGGGTGGTGCACGTAGAGGCCCAGGAGGATTCCTCGATGTCTCAGGGCCTGGGGCTGGCCAGATGGGAGACCAGGGTGGTCGCCAGGGACCTGAGAGATGCAGGCGCGGATGTAATTGAGTGGGAACCTGCGCGAGAGGAGTTCATGTCAGTCCTGGTACGGCACGTTGGGGTGTTCAGGTAAGCCGATGGGGGTAAGGGAGCTGCGGTACGCGACGGCCGAAACGGTCCTGCTAGTCGCCCTGCTGCTCTTATCGGTCCTCTCCATCCCCGACACCATTATTACCGATGGACAGCCGAGTTTCTCATGGTCCGAACAGCTAGCAAGGTTTGTGCCCAACCAGGTCTTCAGAGACTTGCTGCCGTCCGTGAGTGTCTGCCTTGTGCTCTACTGGGCCCTCCATCTCCTTGGACGGGCCCACATCTCATTCTGGCTGATGGCTCTAATAGTGCTCCTGCCTCAAAGCGCAGCCATCTTCTCTCACAACCAGATCGGATGGGACCAGTTCTTCGCCTTTGAGTTCGGAATCCCAGGTGACCGCCCTTTGTTAAAGGACACCGCAATCTTTCTGTTGAGCTTGGTTGGGCTGGTGGCACTGAATCGTGTTGTCGGACTGCGGCTGCTTGACCGGCGAATGCGCAGACAGGGGATCGACGAAGCGGAAGGAATCGGCGCAGCCCGGTTCGAGCTATCGCTGCTGGGCGGCTTGGTGGCAGCGGCTCTGCTGTTGACCTCCGTGATGATGGGCCTATCCGCCTTTTTGGGTAGCTTCGACGGTGTCCTGGAAGGATCATCCTGGACTGTGGTGATAATCGGTGGAGGGGCAAGCCTGCTGCTTGCTTTCGGCCTGGCACTGTGGTACCGGGCAAGTAAGGGCTGATGGCGCAAGGATTCGACCATCGCCAAAGATGTACGGCGTTAGATGCGAAGTGAGATAAGGTATAATGAGCATGAGCATCCGAGGATCCCAGGGGCCATCCCCAGGCCTCACCGGATCAGGTGATGCTAAGACGAGGAGAGGTGCTGGAGTGGTCGAACAGGCGCGCCTGGAAAGCGCGTAGGGGTCTCAAGCCTCTCGTGGGTTCGAATCCCACCCTCTCCGCCATTGTTTTGTAATAGTTGTGGTCCTGTTGGACCTTAAGGCTCGTGGCAGTGGTAACTAGATTAGTGACAATCAGGGCTTAATTGTTTTGGAGGGCATGTGTAACCTATCGTTGATTCCTACATAACTTTGGGAAAGCCGGGAGAGCGGGCAAGCTCCCAGCCACCAAGTTCGGGCATGATCATGTAGCATGACTGGTTACGCGATTTCTCCAACACGCATTCCGGAAGGTGCCGTAGGACGAGGGGGTTCCTGTGAAAGTCGATGGTGGAATCGACGAGGGGTGGATGGTCGGCAGCGGGTATTCCCCGAACACAAGGCCGTTTTAGCCCCATGAACAGAATCCTCAGTTGCATGGGGCATCAATAGTGAGTATCAGCCAAGTATCGATACCGACTGCACAGGCGGCCACTCAATCGATTCGCCAAGCTGTAGAACTCCTGACGCCTATTCTAGGTCGCAAGAGATTGAATGGGTTCAGTAATCCTATCTGGTCGTCAACTTACTACGAGCCTGCTTTAGTGCCCCCCCAACTCAGTTCACTAATGAGTGCTTGGAACCTAGTTGCTATGTGGCTAACCGGAATTGTAACCGGTGGGCTAAGTGTTGATGCCACGTTGCGCGAAGCGGCAGAGTGGTTCTTAAGAGGCGACGAGTTAGGCGAATCGAGTGAATGGCTGTCAGACGCGGACGTTCGCGAAGCAGAGGGAGCCCTTCCTTCTAGACTGGATGCCGAGATCTGCCTCGAGCTACTGCCTTATATTCTGGATCCCCACGGTCCAGGGAGCAGGCTAAGCGTAATGCGTGACCCTACGACACGGGCTGCGAGATTGCGAAAACGTGCTGAGGGAGCATTTTATACGCCTGATGATGTTGCCACGTACATGGTAAAGGGCTGCCTGGACTCCCTACAAGATGGCGGCATTCCAACCGTCTTCGACCCTGCCTGCGGAACCGGCGTGTTCCTGAGGGCGGCGCTCAGAGAACTGAGCCGCCGACACTGCGGCGAAGATTTGTATTGCCTAGCATTCGAGTGCCTTTTTGGTACAGACATCAACGCTTGGCCCCTCGACGCCTCAGCGTTCGTTCTGCTCGCCGAAATCTTAGTGCGCGGTCCAGACCGGGACACTCCTCCGGTAGAGTTGTGGTCTCGACTAAGGCTTAACTTGGGACGCATTGATGCACTTCTCATTAATCCCGTCTCCCCCAATGGGAAAGGCGAGGACCATTCACAGCGAGTCTCATTGTCGAAGTTATTCTCCACCATAAAAGACGAGCCAACTGTCATCGTCGGGAATCCGCCCTATACCGACCTCGGCAATCCTCCGCACCTTGGAGACCTTATACAGCCATTCAAGACACTGCAGGTCAAACCGCTTCCTACGGCAGAGGTATACGTAGCATTCCTTGAACAGATGCTACGCCTAGGCAACCACAAGCAGTGTGTCGGCTCGCTTGTCCTGCCGCTTTCCATCGCTTCGAACGTAGGGCCGCAGTTTGCGGTTGCCCGGCAGCTGATCCAGGAAACGCCGGGCAAATGGCGATTCGCATTCTTCGATAGAGAGCCCCAGGCTCTATTTGGGGAGGACGTGAAGACTCGAAGTGCCATCCTGTTCTGGAGTAAAGATGTGTCATCTACCGATTCAGTCCTTGCCAGTGGCCCACTTCGGAGGTGGCGGGGCGATGGCCGAGCCGCAATGTTCGAAGGCATCAGCTTTACTCCGATCAATTGCGACATTCGATCAGGCATACCAAAGGTGGAGGGTAGCCAACAGGCAACAGTAATGGAAACCCTTAGCGCACGCTGGGACAGGCTCGGACAGTCCGTGCACAGCGTGAATCGCATGACCCTTGCCGAGGCTCTTACCACAGGCGACCACGTCGTTCTGGTGGGAAACACGGCTTACAACTTTCTCAACGTGTTCCTGCGCCCACCGGAGTCTGTACTTGAGGGGAAACCTCTGCTGTCGGAAAACCCTCTGCACGCAATCCACTGTGCCACGCCGGAGATCGCGTTCGCCGTGTATGGAATCCTGTCAAGTCATTTCGCATATTGGTGGTGGCACACCCACGGGGACGGTTTCCACGTACTGAGGCGCTTCATACTAGACTTTCCCTTCGGCAACGATGTCCTGGCCGACCACCACGTGGATTTTCTGTCAGAGTCTGGCTCGACCTTATGGTCTGCGATAAGCAGCCGTCCAACTATTAGCCTGAATCGCGGCCGGGTATCTCTTGCGTACAACCCTATCGATCACACTGAAGCTAGACGTGGCATGGACCAAATGCTGGTCGATGTAGCCGGTCTCAATGGAGATTTCGTTGAAGAGCTTCAACGCTTTGCCGAACGTACCGTGTCAGCCACAACAGTGCTTGCCACGGAACTATAACGAGCGAGAGGTCGCAAATATGAGCGCACGACCAGGTCAATCGGTCAAGGAGAAGAGCCGACTAACAAAAGAAGAGTGGAGAGAATACACAAAGACCGTGTGGAGCATTGCCAATACTAGTAGGGAAGACCATCCTGCGGTGTTTCCTGAGGAGATCCCACATCGCCTTGCCAAGATGTTCAGTTTCGTCGGTGAGACCGTGCTTGACCCCTTCGCAGGAACGGGAACCACCGCCCGCGCCGTGGTACCTATAGGCCGTAATGCCATCTGTGTTGAACAGAACCGTGACTACGTTCGTACTATGGAGATGGAGAGCATTTCACCTCGGCTGGAGGAGGCCCCCACAGAGCTAGGTGCGGTTCAGGTAGTCCACGGTGACAGCCGAAACCTGGGATTCATAGAGGACGACAGCATGGCTCTCGTCGTCACCAGTCCGCCCTATTGGGACAAGGCCGATTACGGTACGTCCGAAAGCAATCTAGGCTCCATAGACAACTACTCTTCCTTCCTTCTGGGCGTGCGACCAGTCTTTGAGGAGTGTTTCCGGGTGCTGATGCCGGGCCGCAAGATCTGCGTAGTAACTGCCAATGTCAACCAGCACACCGACCACGGCCTCCTGACATTTCCTCTGGCCACAGACTTCACGGTCCTTCTGCGCAACGTCGGATTCGTCATGATAAATGAGGTCATTTGGTCGAAGGACGGCACTGGAGGCAAGTGGGGTTCTTATGGCTCGCAGCGGCCGATATTCGGGAGCTACCCGTACCCTCCTAACTTTTTGTTCAAGAACGTGCACGAATATGTGCTGGTGTTCGCAAAACCACCCAAGACGAAGACGAAGGGCCCCAAGGTAAGGTTGTACACCGACCTGATGGCTGATATGGAACACGTCGTCGATGGATCACGTAACGGTCACCACGCCATTCTACAGTTCTGAGCCACTCATACAACGTTTAAGAGGATATTCATGGAGATCGCGTTCCGCATACAGGACCCGACTCGTGTAGACACGACCTATCTCTTTGAAGCCATCCTCAGCGCGGCGCAAGGTGCGGCCACATGGAGAGGAGTGTACGCATTCGCTTCACGAGATGGCGTGAATTGGCTCTTTGAGGACCCAGTAATCGCCCAGCTCATTACCAGTGGCGGAGAAATTGATTTGCTCGTAGGGCTTGACGCCATAACGAACCGACAGACTTTGGAACGCTTACAGGAGCTGGAGCAAGGGAACAATCGCTTCAGGCCGCGGGTGTTCTGGAATGAGGTCTTCTCCTTGTTTCATCCCAAGATATCTGAATTCACGTACCCAGATGGAGGTCGCACGCTCATAGTCGGTTCGGGGAACCTTACCCCCGGTGGTCTGATGAACAACCTTGAGGCGTACACGACTGTATCGGCAGACAGTTCTGAGGAGATAGATGTAACGGCACTTGACGAGTTTCTGGAGCAGCACTCAGGTGCCATAAGGAACATTGACGATGAAGCATTGGCCCGAGCGGAGCAAAACCTCATCCGACGTGTGACTCAGGGACAGCAAGCGGGACGCGTCAACATATCCTCTCCTCCTCGGACCCGTAGACCTGTGCGGCTGGTTCCCACAGGTACAGGTAGTGGTGTAGCAAGAATGGATCGCATACTGATTGCCCAGGTGCCAAAGGCGGGGGGCCGGTGGTCCCAAATACACTTCAACGCGGATGTGGTCAGAGAATATTTCCGGTTGGTGGACTTGGGCACTCAGCGCGTCTATTTGTCTCAAGTAGGGTCTAATGTCGGTCGATCAGATGAGGAGGCAAGGCCCCTGATCTACAGTTCGACCAACAAGAACCCCAAGATCGAGTTTGCAGCAGCATCCGGGAGGGGGTATCCAGCATCGCCACCCGTGCTCGTCTTGCGCGAACGCCGGATCCGCGCCTTCGACTACATGCTCCTCTTCCCGGGCGATGACGGATATGACAAAGCCATTGGGCTTACTACAACCTTGCCGAGCGTTGGGCGAGGTATGCCCCGTGTCATTACGGACATGAACACTCTACAAGGAGCGTGGGCGGCGTGCCCGCTCCTCACTTCGGAGGCTGAGGACGACCCGCTGGTGTGATCAACAAGTTTCCGAGTCTAGCCGCGGTTCGGTGAGCCTCAAGCCTCTCGTGGGTTCGAATCCCACCCTCTCCGCCATTCCCCTAGAATCCTTCGTCTGCATGATGCCCTCACGGGGATGTTTCCCGCTTTCGAGAGAAGTGACGCTCCACCCTGCCTGTAAATAGCATCATGCCAATGACGATGAGCCAGACAAAGAAAGCGACTCCGGAGACCCGGTGCATTATCGTGGCGGCGTCAATCCAAATTAGTTGCATCAGTATGCCGACCACTGCCGACGCTGCAGCCAGCCTCCTTATCGCCCCTCCTGCCTTCCATTGACGTTGGGCCGCAGCCAAGAGCGCCAACCCTGCTATGGCGAAGCCTATCTTGCCGGTCAGCCACCTGGCGGTGGCCATTATTTCGGTCGAAGCATCCACCGAGCCAGATGATGTTGCGCTGGGCGCGTCGGCTGCCAGGACAACGGCGTACGCCCCCGAGACTATGGTGAACCCGCCTGACGCCGACAACAAGTAAGGCACCAGCCGCGTTCCGTAGCCTTCCCGGATGATCCAGGTCCTCAGCAGGAACAGTGCCCCGATAATCAGCGTAACTCCGGAAATGGCCCGCGCTATCCCGCTGGCACTGTACATCGCTTTGTTGGTTGCTATCTCCCGCAGCGACTCCAGCAGCGTAGGTTGGTCGGCGTTGGCGGAAATCCGGGCGAAGACCATGACTGCGGTAGCTGCCGCCGTCAGCAGCAAAAACTGCCCTGCTATTCGGGCAGCTTTATCCTTACCTGAAGGGTTTGTGGGTTCTCCCGGTTCGTTTCGGAGGCTCATCGCATTCCTTGATCACTCCAGACATTGTTCCACGCCGACCCGTGCTAGTGCTAGTCCCACCCCCTCCCCGGCCTCAAAGATAGGCTAGCCTACGCCGGGCACCACCCTCTACCCCCAGCGTCAAGGCTTCGTTGTTAGGCCAAAAATGCGTGTGCTAGAATTGGCCGATGTCTCAAGACCTGAAATACTGGGTGGCTCTCAACCACATTCCCAACCTGGGAGCGGTACGCTTCCGCGCCATGGAAAGCCACTTCCCCGACCTCGAACATGCGTGGGGGGCATCCTTTGGCGAGCTGAGGGCTGCCGGGCTGGATGAGGGCGTCGCCCGGACCATAGTCACTCACCGGGACTCCGTTTCTCCCGACGCGGTCATGGAGAAGCTGGAGAGGTGCGGAGGCTATGCCCTCAACTGGCATGACCCGCAGTATCCGGCCAAGCTGGCAGAGATATACGATCCGTCCCCTGTGCTGTATGTCCGGGGGAGCCTGGAGACCTCGGACGAACGCTCCCTGGCTGTGGTTGGGACTCGCAAAGCCTCTGTCTACGGCAAGGAAGCGACCGGGGTCCTGTGCAGGGACCTCGCCTCCAACGGTGTCGCGATAGTCAGCGGCTTGGCCAGGGGAATAGACTCCATTGCCCATAGGGCTGCCATCGATGCCGGCGGGCGCACCATCGCCGTCCTCGGCTCAGGTGTCGATACCATCTACCCGCCAGAGCACTCCATGCTCGCCCAGGACATCATGGAGCATGGCGCCTTGGTGAGCGAGTACCCCTTGGGTACCTCTCCCAAGGCTCAGCACTTCCCCCAGCGGAACCGCCTAATCAGCGGCATGACCCTGGGCACCCTGGTGATCGAAGCGGGCGACAGAAGCGGCGCACTTATCACTGTGAGCCACGCCCTGGAGCAGGGACGGGATGTGTTCTGCGTCCCGGGGAACATCTTCTCACCGGCCAGCCGGGGTACCAACGCCCTCATACAGGAAGGCGCAAAGGCCGTTGTAACTTACACGGATATACTGGAAGAGTTGAACCTAAATGCGGTAGCATTTCAGATGGAGATGCGGGGCCTAGCCCAGCCCGACAACGAGGACGAAGCCCGCATACTGGGTCACGTGACCCATGAGCCTCTACACATTGATGAGCTTGTGCGACTGGCTGACCTGCCTATCCACATGGTAAGCAGCGTTCTGGCGATGATGGAGCTAAAGGGACTGGTGAAACAGGTGGGAGGCATGAACTACACTCGAGTATCGGAAGCAGCAAGACACTATGGCAACTAAGCCGACACGAAGCAGCACAAAGAAGGCGACGGCCTCTAAGGGGACGGTTAAGAGCCGGCCCAGGTCGGCCTCGGGCGACAACCTGGTAGTGGTCGAATCGCCTGCAAAGGCCAGGACCATCGAGCGTATGCTCGGCTCCACCTTTACGGTCCGGGCTTCCCAGGGCCATGTGCGAGACCTGCCCAAGGGCAAGCTGGGAGTGAACGTAGAGGACGGTTTCTCACCCTCTTACCTGGTGACCAAGGACAAGGAGTCCATCATCCAGGACCTGAAGAAGCTCGGCGGTAAGGCATCTTCCATTTACCTGGCTACCGACCCTGACAGGGAGGGTGAAGCCATCGCCTGGCACATCGCCAAGGCCGCAGGATGGGAAGGCAACGGTCACGACCTGCAAAGGGTCGTCTTCCACGAGATCACCCGGGAGGCTGTCCAGGAGTCCTTCAAGCATCCCCGCACCATCGACATGGAGTTGGTCAACGCCCAGCAGGCCAGGCGCATCCTGGACCGCTTGGTGGGATATCAGATTAGCCCCCTACTCTGGCGCAAGGTGCAACGAGGGCTTTCGGCGGGGCGGGTCCAGTCGGTAGCCCTCAGGATGGTTGTGGACCGGGAAAAGGAGATCGACGCCTTCGTGCCCGTGGAGCACTGGTCCATCGAAGCCAAGCTACAGAAAGACGACAAGAAGGCAGCGCCCTTCATTGCCACGCTGCACAGCCTCAAGGGAGAAAGGGGCAAGCTCAGCATACCCGACTCTGCATCGGCGGAGAAGGTGCGCGGCGAGCTCAACGGGGCAGAGTACAGAGTGGATAGCGTGAAGAAGCGGGAGGTCAAGCAGTCGCCCGCTCCACCCTTCATCACCAGCACCCTGCAGCAGGAAGCCTATCGAAAGCTGAGGTTCTCCGCCAAACGCACCATGGCGGTGGCCCAGCAGCTTTACGAGGGCCTTTCCGTGGGCCAGGAAGGGTCAGTGGGACTCATCACCTACATGAGGACCGACTCGGTCCAGGTGAACCCAGGCTCTATCAGGGAAGCCCGTGAGTACATCGCGGCGAAATATGGGCCAGAGTACCTGCCATCCCAGCCCAGGGCATTCAGAAAGAAGTCTAAGGGCGCCCAGGAAGCCCACGAAGCCATCCGGCCCACATCCATACTGCGGGAACCCAGTCAGATCAGATCCCACCTGACCTCGGACCAAGCCCGCCTCTATAACCTGATATGGCAGCGCATGCTGGCCAGCCAGATGGCCGATGCCAGGTCCGATTCCACGACCGTCGATATCGGGGCCAAGTGCACGGCGGTCCCCAAGACCTACACCTTCCGCGCCGTGGGGACGGTGCTGAAGTTCCCCGGGTTCAGGGCCCTGTATCTGGAAGGCAAGGATGACCCCGATGGAGACGAAGCAGAAGGGAAAGCGCCGTTGCCCGAGCTCTCCCAGAACGATCTCCTCACTCTCATGTCCCTGGACCCCAAGCAGCACTTCACCCAGCCCCCCGCCCGCTACAGCGAGGCCACCCTGGTCAAGGCCCTAGAGGAGATGGGCATTGGCCGGCCCAGCACCTACGCCCCCATCATCTCCACTATCTCCGACCGCCAGTACGTGCTGAAGGAAGAAGGCAGGCTGAAGCCGACTGCATTGGGGACCACCGTGAGCGACCTTCTGGTGGAGCATTTCTCATCGGTGATGGACATGAACTTCACCGCAAAGATGGAAGAAGAACTGGATGAGGTTGCCCAGGGCGACCAGGAAATGGCGCCCATGCTCCAGGAGTTCTACACGCCCTTCAAGGAAGCTTTGGACGCGGCCGAGCAGGCTATGCCCAGGGTGAAGATCGAGGAGGCGACGGAGGAGGTCTGCCAGAAGTGCGGCAGCAGCATGGTCATCAAGACCGGGCGGTTTGGCAGGTTCCTCGCCTGCACCAACTTCCCCGCATGCCGCAATACCAGGCCCCTAGCGGCCGACGGCAAAGCCCAAGCCCCCGACAGCCAAGCGCCCGAGGAACCGGAAGATACCGGCGAGGCCTGCGAAAAGTGTGGCAAACCGATGCAGATGCGGTCGGGCCGCTTCGGGCGGTTCATTGCCTGCACCGACTATCCTACTTGCAAGAGCACTAAACCCATACTGAACAAGATCGGAGTTGCTTGCCCCAGGTGCGGGAGCGATATAGTGGAGCGTCGTTCCAGGAAGAGGGGGCGCCCCTTCTTTGGCTGCTCCAGCTATCCCAAGTGTGACTACGTTTCCAATCAGAGACCTCTGCCGGACCCCTGCCCCGAGTGTGGGGGGCTTATGGTGGCCGCCGGCGCCAAGAGCGTGAAGTGCACCCAGTGCACCTGGACGGAAAAGATAGAGAAGAAAAAAGAGGTGGCTGCCTCTACTAGATAGCATTCGGCCCGCACATCCGCCTAACCTCCTCAATCGAATTACTAGGAATACTAGAGTGACCCAAACTCAAGTCGATGACCTGGATCTCCTCGTAAGCAGCTACGCTGAGTCCCTAAGGAACCAGCGCGGCCGTACCGAGCGGACCGCACAGATTTATACCAACGACCTCCAACCCTTCGTGCGTTTCATGACCAGGGAAGGAATGGACCCCCGCAAGCTGGACCGAGGCGTGCTGCGCCGGTACCTTGCCTGGCTTTCCACTGAAGCCAAGGGACGTTCAGGGGGGTATGCCCGGGTCAGTGTCGCTCGCAAGCTGGTAGTGCTCAGGTCTTTCTACAAATACCTGCTCCAGCAAGGGCACATCGCATCCAATCCCATCCCCAAGGGGCGCAGTTTTAACATCAAGGTCGAGAAGCGACTGCCGGTGTTCCTGGGCCATGAAGAGGTCATGCGCCTTGTTGCCGCACCGGACCCTTCCAGCGCCTTGGGACTGCGAGACCAAGCCATCCTCGAGCTGTTTTATTCTTCAGGAATCCGGCTGGCCGAACTCCAGGAAATGGATATCGACGACCTGTCCCTCCAGTCCCAGGAGGTTCGGGTAAGAGGAAAGGGTTCCAAGGACAGGGTTTGCCTCCTGGGCGCTCCCGCCGTTACCTGCATATCCAACTACATCACGGGCGGCCGCCCGGCCCTGCAGCAGGCCGGTATGGAACGGGCTGGCTACAGGCCGACCGGCGCACTATTTCTGAATCGTTACGGGACACGCCTGTCCCGGCGCAGCATCGAGAAGCTGGTTTCCAAGTATGCATCGTCGGTTGATGCCAGGCCGGGGGTGCATCCCCACACCTTGAGGCACACCTTCGCGACCCACCTCATGGAAGGCGGAGCCGACTTGCGGGTCGTTCAGGACCTCTTGGGACACTCCAGCCCTGCCACCACCCAGGTGTATACTCACGTTACTCGCAACGAAGCCAGGGCCGAGTACTATACGACCCATCCCGGGGCGCGTATGACCGGCCGGGAAGCCTCCGCGACGAAAGATGACGATGAATAAGATCCTGGTGATCAACGGCCCCAACCTGAACCGCCTGGGGAGCCGGGACATGGGATTCTATGGCAGCAAGACCTTGTCGGAGATCGAAGCCGAAGTAGCTGCGAAGGCTGATCAGTTGGGTGTCCAGGTAGAGTTTTTCCAGTCCAACTCCGAAGGTGCTATCATAGACTACATCCAGGACAGGAGCAGCGGGGCCGCGGGGATCGTCATCAACCCGGGGGCTCTTACCCACTATGGCTACTCGCTGCTGGATGCATTAACTGACAGCCGGCTTCCCGTGGTCGAGGTTCACATTAGCGATATCCACGCCCGGGAAGAGTGGAGACGCCACTCGGTAACCGCCGCGGCTGCTCGGGAGCAGATAACAGGCTTGGGATGGAAGGGCTACCTTATCGCCTTGGAAGCCCTGGTATCCCAAGAGGGAGCAGACAAAGAAGCATGAGCTACAGACTGGACAACCTACGGAGCGTTCTTAAAGAGAGGGAGCTCGATGCCCTCCTTATATCAACAGCGGAGAACCGGCGTTACCTGTCGGGCTTCCACGGCTCGGCAGGATACCTGCTGATATCGGGGGAAGGCGCCTTCCTCGCCACGGATTTCAGGTATGTGGAGCAGGCTGCCCACCAAGCCCCCGATTTCCAGGTGCTTAAGGTAGGCGGGGGCTGGTCTTGGCTCATGGACCTGCTGAGGGACTCGGGCCTGAAGAAGGTGGGTTTCGAAAGCCACCAGGTGACCGTGTCCACCTACCAGCAAATAATAGAGGCGGCGCGAGAATTGCCTGCAGCCGAGCAGCCCAGCTTGGTCGCCACTGCCAGCATTGTGGAAGAGTTGAGGACCGTCAAGGACAGCGGGGAGTTGGAGCTTATACAGCGGGCCGTCGATGTGGCGGTCGCCGCCATGGATTCGGTCACCCCGACGGTCCGGGCAGGCCAGACGGAGCAGGAAGTCGCCTGGCGTCTTGAGGTGGCGATGCGGGAGTTGGGAGCGGAGGCCATAAGCTTCGAGACCATCGTGGCAGCCGGACCCAATGGGGCCATGCCCCACCACCGGCCCTCCGAGAGGGTCATCCAGGAAGGCGAGCCTGTGGTTATCGACATGGGGGCAAAGGTCGATGGCTACTGTAGCGACATCACCCGCACCATCTGCGTCGGCGAGGAGGATGAGACCTTCCGCCGGATTTATGACATCGTGCTGGGGTCGCAGCTTACCGCGATAGCCACCGTGGCCCCGGGTCATACCGGGGGCGATGCCGACGACCTGTCCAGGGTCGTCATCAGCGAGGCTGGGTATGGCGACAACTTCGGGCACAGCCTAGGCCATGGGATCGGTATGGCGGTGCATGAATTCCCGAGAGTGGGGCCCAAGTCCGACCATCCGTTGTCCGAGGGCATGGTCTTTACCGTGGAGCCGGGCATCTACCTGTCCGGCTGGGGTGGCGTGCGAATAGAAGACATGGTTATCCTGGAAGGCACGGGCGCCAGGGTTCTGAGCAAAGCCCGCAAGTAAGTGCGGGAATACGTTTACATCTAGGGGTGGGGCTGATACGCCTATGAGGGGGGAGTGAAATGACCATCGGTTTCGGAGACCTGCGCCGGGGAGTTGCCATCGAGGTGGAGGGCCACCCTTATGAGGTGGTGGAGTACGAGAGGCAGAAGATGCAGCAGAGGGCCCCGGTCACCCGCTTGAAGCTCAAGAGCTTGAAGGATGGGCGTGTCATCGAGAAGGCTTTCCAGAGCTACACCACCGAGTTCGCCCTGGCCGAGATTGAGGTCCGGGAGGCTCAGTTCCTTTACAGCGATGGCCGTTTCTACACCTTCATGGATATGGAGACCTACGATCAGTACCAGCTTGCCACTGCCCAGCTTGGGGATGCTACAAACTTCCTGAAGGGCGATGAAATCGTGGAGGTGGTGTTCTACCGGGGAGAGGTGCTCAACATCCGGGTCCCCACCTTCGTGGACCTCCTGGTGACGGACACTCCTCCCGGCTTCAAGGGAGACACCGCGTCGGGTGGGACCAAGCCCGCGGTGCTGGAGACGGGGCTTACCGTCCAGGTGCCCCTGTTCATAATGAACGGCGAAACAGTTAAGGTCGATACCCGTTCCAGCCAGTACATCGAGCGGGTCTGATAGGGCCGGTGGGCTGAGATGCCTGTCTATACCGTAAGCCAGATAAGCCGATACCTCAAAGAGTCCCTGGAAGGAGACCCGCTCCTAGGGGATTTGTGGGTCACCGGCGAGATATCCAACTACAGGCCTGCCGCTTCGGGGCACAGCTACTTCACCCTTAAGGATGCCCAGGGGCAGCTCCGCTCGGTCATGTTCAAAGGAGGCCGGGGTTCCGAGCTGCTGGAGTCGGGCGTGCTGGTCACCGCTCATGGGCGAATCTCCTTCTACGAAGCCCGGGGGGATGTACAGCTCATCGCCGACCTTGTGATGCCCGAGGGCACCGGGCCTCTGCACCTGCAGTTGGAGAAGCTGAAGATGCAGCTTGAGGAAGAGGGCCTGTTCGAACTGTCCCGTAAACGAGGCCTTCCACCTATGCCCCGGACCATTGGAGTCGTGACATCTCCCACGGGGGCGGTGTTCCACGACATCTGCAACATCATCGGGCGCAGGTTTCCGCTGGTGGAGATACTGCTGGCTCCAGCAACCGTCCAGGGTGACAACGCGGCCCCGGAAATCGTCGCTGCAATCAAGGCCTTGAATGAGCGGAGCAACGCCGACATCATCATCGTGACCAGGGGCGGAGGCTCCCTGGAGGAGCTCTGGCCCTTCAACGAGGAGCAGGTTGCCAGGGGAATCTACGGCAGCCGCATTCCGGTGGTCAGTGCTGTTGGCCATGAGACAGATTTCACTATAGCCGACTACGTTGCCGACCTTCGAGCGCCCACGCCTTCTGCCGCGGCCGAGATGGTGGTCCCCGACAGGCGGGCGCTGATGCGGGATATCATCGGCAGGGAAGAGGAGATGGAGCGGTCTCTCAAGGAGTTGGTGAGCTACTACCGTAGCTCGATTGACTTCCTGGCTATGCGCGCCCTCCAGCGCACTCCCGACTTCCCCACTTTGCGTCGTCGGGTGGACGACCTGGCAAGGGCTGCCGCAACTCCTCTTTGGGAGCAGCTGACGAGCTTGAAATACGAGGTTGCCGGATTCGGCGACCAACTCACAGCCCTGGACCCCAAGGCCATCCTGAAGAGGGGCTATGCGGTTGTGGAAACTCAGCCCGAGGGCCGGATCGTGCGCAGCAAAGAGCAGGTAAGAGCTGGCCAGAGGCTTAAGCTGCGGGTTGCCGATGGATCCATCCCTGCTGTTGCAGGCACGTCAGGGGAGGCCCAGCGCCCCAAGAAACAGCCGGAACGGGCCGGCGCTCCGCTGATATAAGGCGCTCGGCGCCATACGACATCCGCCGACCTTAGGGGACGAAAGAGGCATCAGGGGAAATTCGATTGACGAACAGCAGCGAAGACGAAAGCTCGGAGCTCTCCTTCGAGCAGGCTTACAAGAAGCTGGAGCAGACCGTGGAAGAGCTGGGCGGCGGCGGGCTGAGCTTGGAGCGGGCGACGGTACTGTACGAAGAGGGAATGAAGCTGGTGAAGGTGTGCAACCAGCTCCTGTCGGCCGCCGAGCTGCGGGTGACCCAGCTTAAGGACTCCTACGCCGGCGCCCCCGACTCGTTGTCCGACGATGATGACGAGCAGACTCCCTAGCAAAGCGCCTTGAGAGCGGACTTGGACCCACACACCTGACACTCTTATGATCCGGGCGCCAAGCCCAAGTGAATCGTCGAGCAGTGCGTTCGAACCGGTTTGGACTGTATCGCCGTGACAGACCATAAGGCCATAGAAGCCTCGTGCTGCGAAGGGCGAACTCCATTCAGAGATTGGCCACCATGTACTCTACGTTGAGAAAGAAGCTCGCCTGAAGATGCTGGAAGTGGGTTGGTTCTCCACCGGCCGCGGTGAGGGGTCCATGGGCCTGTTCGAGCATGTGTATGGCCGGATGCGCTCCGGCGAGATTGATGGGCGCATCCAGTTCGTTTTCAGCAACCGGGAGCCGGGCGAGGGGGAAGGCAGCGACCGCTTTTTCGAGAGGGTCAGAAGCTACGGGCTGCCCCTGGTGACCATCTCATCCATGAAGTTCCGCCGGGAGGTTGGAGGAAGGTTCGCCGACCACCGGGAGGAGTACGACCGCCGTGTCATGGACGCTCTCGGAGGCTTTGCGCCCGACGTTTGCGCCCTGGCGGGGTACATGCTCATCACGGGCGGCCCAATGTGCCGGCGCTACACCATGCTGAACCTGCATCCCGCGCTGCCTGGCGGCTCCGTGGGCACATGGCAGAAAGTTATCTGGGACCTGATAGATGCCAGGGCGGCGGTTACCGGCTCCATGGTCCACCTTGCCACCGAGGAGCTGGACAGGGGGCCTGCAGTGGCTTACTGCACGCTTCCCATCGTGGGAGGCCCATTCGATGCGCTATGGGCGCAGGTGGAGGGCAGGTCGGTGGCCGACCTGCAGGCCGAAATTGGGGAGGAGCTTCCACTGTTTAAGCTTATTCGCCAGGAAGGGTACCGCAGGGAGCCTTGGTTGCTGGGCGCTACCCTAAAGGCGATAGTTAAAGGCAGGATAACCCTGCGAGCTGGACGGGTCTATGACGAGGATGGCCTGCCGTCGGACGGTCTGTGCCTGGATGAAGAGATCGAGCAAGCCCTTTCGGGCAGCCAGGGGTAGAAGGATCCTGCCGGGCTATTCCTTGGACTCGGCCTCGTTGGAGCCGTCAGCCTGTTCGGCGTTGCCCTGCGGCCCCAACACTTCATCTACCAAGCCATAGTCGAGGGCTTGGTCTGCCGCCAGGTAGTAGTCCCGGTCGGTGTCCCGCGCGATCTTCTCGTAGGTCTGCCCGGTGTGGGTAGAAAGTATCTGCCGAATCTTGTCCTGCATGCGGATTATCTCGCGAGCGGCTATCTCGATATCAGCAGCCTGGCCTTGGGCGCCCCCCATAGCTTGGTGCATGTGGATGGTCGCGTTGGGGAGGGCGTACCTTTTCTTGGCGTGGCCGCCGCTCAAGAGCACCGTTGCCATGCTGGCCGCCATGCCTACGCAGATTGTGGAGACTTCTGGGCGGACTAGCTGCATGGTGTCGTAGATTGCCAGCCCGGCGCTGATCACGCCGCCCGGGCTGTTGATATACAGGCTGATGTCCCGTTCCGGGTCTTCCCGCTCGAGGAAAAGGAGCTGGGCTATTATCAGGTTCGCCACATGGTCCACAATGGGGGTTCCCAAGAATATGATGCGCTCTTTCAGCAGCAACGAATAGATGTCGAATGCCCGCTCACCCCTTGGGCTGGTCTCTATTACCATGGGGATTATGTTCTTGGGGTCGTTTGTATAGCTGCTAAAGGGGTTTTCCAGCAATGCTCTTGCCTCCGCACTCCTAGTTGATCAGGTCTATCCGTTGGCCCGGGTTGTCTCCTCGGGCCCCTCCTGAGATTCAACGGCCTCCTCCTGAACGTCGCCGTCCTCTGGGGCAGGCTCAACGCCGTCAGTTCCTTCCACTAACTGGGCCAGGCGCTCCAGCACCTTCCGGGTTAATAATACCGTCCTGATGGAGCCCCTCGCATCCTCCGAAGATAACGCCCTCAAGATGGCTTCGGACCTTGCGCCGGCGCTGACTACCATCCGGTCGATCTCAGCGTCGACCTCTTCGGAGTCGACTTCCAGGTTTTCGTCCTGGGCCAGCTTGCGGATTACAAGGAACCTGCTCAGGCGCTCCTGGGCAGAGGTACGAAGGTTCTCCCGAGACTCTTCCCGGCTCTTGCCCAGGTTGGCAAGGTACTCTTCCACGCTGGCGTCCTGTCCCTGCTGGCGGGCCTGTTCTTCCAGGATGTTGTCGATCTCCCGCTCGGTAGTAGCATCGGATATCTCGATGGACGCCTCGCTGATCACCTTGTCCAGTGCTCTCTCTTGGAATTCCCTCTCGGCGTACCGGGTTGCTTCCTCGGTCAGGTTCTCACGGACCGAGACCTTAAGGGCTTCCAGGGACTCATACCCATCTTCTATGCCCTTGGCGAACTCATCGTCCAAGTCGGGCAGGTTCTTGGTCTTCACCTGTAGGACCTTGATGTCGAAAGTGCAGTCCTCCCCGGCTATGGAATCGTCCTGGTAGTCATCGGGGACCTTCAGGGTGAACTGCTTCGACTGCCCTTCCGTTAGGCCTTCGAGGTAGATGGAGAACCCCGGGAAAGGATAGGGGTTGTCCTGGGCGGGAAGAAAATCGACCCCCCGGTCGTTGGCCACCTGCCTCCCTGCGATTGTGCCGTCCACATCCAGGGTCACAAGGTCGCCGAACTGCACTGGACGCTCCGCAGGCTCCCATGGAGCTGCGTTGTACTGCAGGCTTTCCAGCACCTTGTCAATCTGCTCATCGGTAATCTCTACGGGCTCTCTGGACACATCTATCTGCTGCAGGTCTCCCAGCTCGATCAGGGGTTCCAGGGGGACCGTTGCTTTGAAGGAGACTGGGTCCACACCCTCGACCTCCACGTCGGGTTGGCCGAAGGTGTCCAGGCCCTCGTCGCTGATGGCTTTGTCCAGGGACTCCTGGACGATGTAGTCTAAGCTGTCCCTCACCAGCGCTTCCCGGCCAAGGAAGGCTTCCACGATGTGCCTCGGAGCCTTTCCCGGACGGAATCCAGGGATGGTGACTCGGTTTCTGTTTCGCCTGAAAGCCCTATCAAGAAAAGGTTCCAGGTCTTCGGGGTCGAGGGCTACAGTGAGGGTTACTTGCCGGACCGCGGACTCGTCCTTTGTGACTTTCAAATGGGAGAAGCCTCCAGAGTGTGCAACTAGGAAATTATAACATACCCGCTAGTTTGTGAAAACTTTCTCTTTGGCTTCCGGCGGCCTTTACTCCAGGGTCTGAATGTGGAGCTCCCGTAGCTGTCGCTGATGCACGGGGGAGGGCGCCCCGAAGAGATAGTCCGTTGCGCTCTGGGTCTTGGGAAAGGCGATAACCTCCCGTATGCTGTCCTGGTCGCCCAGCAGCATTACCACTCTGTCTATGCCGCTGGCGAACCCTCCGTGGGGTGGCGCGCCGTACTCCAGCGCATCCAGTATCTGCCCGAACTGCACCTGCATCTCCTCCGGGGAGTGGCCCATCAGCCCGAAAATCTTCTCCTGGTTCCTTCTCAGGTGATTTCGTATGCTTCCCCCGGCGATCTCCAGGCCGTTGCACACTAGGTCGTACTGCTTGGCGACAGCCTTCTCCGGGGCGGTGTCCATGAGGGAAACATGGTCGTCCTTTGGGGCGCAGAAGGGGTTGTGGGGCGAGTCCCACCGGCCCTCATCCTGGTTCCACTCTAGGAGGGGAAAGTCGGTGATGAACCCGAAGGCCAGCAGGTCTGGGTCTGCCAATTCCAGCCGATTCCCTAACTCCTGGCGCAGATGGCCCAGTACGAGGGTAGCTGTGTCTGAAGGTCCAGCCACTATGAGCATCAGGTCGCCTCGCTTTGCCCCCGAGTGTTGGGCCATACCGCGCACATTTTCGAGGGACAGGAAGCGGGAAGCCGGCGACCTGATGTCCTCCGTGGTCAAGCCTTCCAGGCTGCCAGAGGCATCACCCGCCAGGGCGATCGTCACCAGCCCAGAAGCGCCCCACTGCCTGGCAAGGCTGGTCAGATCGTCGACCTGCTTGCGGGTGTAGCCTGCACAACCAGGAGCAACCAGCCCCATTACCACGCCGCCCGACTCGACCGCACTGCGGAACACCTGGAAGTCCGTCTGCGAGGCGATGTCCGTCAGGTCTGCAATCTCCATCCCGTAGCGCAGGTCTGGTCTGTCGTTGCCATATCTCGCCATAGCGTCGGCGTAGGATAGCCTGGGGAAGGGCCGCAGCACCTTCTTATGGGGGACTATGCTCTCGGCCAAGCCTGTGAACAGGTCCTCCATCAAGGTCAGGATGTCTTCCTCTTCGACGAACCCCATCTCTAGGTCGAGCTGAGTGAACTCGGGTTGGCGGTCCGCACGAAGGTCCTCATCCCGGAAGCAGCGAGCTATCTGGAAATACCGCTCTACGCCCCCCATGACCAGGAGTTGCTTCATCTGCTGTGGGGACTGGGGAAGGGCGTAGAAGTTTCCGGGATGCACCCTGCTTGGGACAAGGTAGTCGCGGGCCCCCTCGGGAGTGCTCTTTGTCAGGATTGGGGTTTCAACCTCGATGAAGTCCCTCTCGCTGAGATAGTCCCGTATGTACTTCACCACCTTGTGCCTGAGTACCAGGTTGTCCTTGAGGGTGGCGCGTCTAATGTCCAGGTAGCGGTACTTGAGGCGCAGGAGTTCATCTGCCTCAGGCGCTTCTTCGTCCAGATCGAAGGGGGGAACCTTGGATGGATTGAGTATGCGGGCCTCGTGGGCGATCACCTCGACGCCGCCCGTTGGGTTCCGAGGGTTGTCCGTCCCCTGGGGACGTTTGGACACCTCTCCCTCGATCTGGAGCACCCATTCGGGGCGCGCTTCAATTCCAACGGAGTACGAATCGGGGAAATGATCCTGGTTGAGCACGACCTGCACTGTTCCCGAGGTGTCCCGCAGGTCTATGAATATTATGCCGCCATGGTCCCGCCTGCGATGTACCCAACCGGCCAGGACGACCGCCCGGCCATGGTCCGAATCGCGGAGGCTGCCGCAGCTTGTGTTCTTGTACAACTATCTCCTTTAGCACCGCATATATTCCCACAGCCCAGTCGCCATTTTCAAGGAGAACGACCTACCCTGTGGGGCCTCGGACCTGGTTTGTCTTGACCAAGGGCTGCTGATATAATCCGAACCATAGGTCCTGATGGTCCACGGTGCCTTTCGGGACCGCCAACGCCCTGAGTCCGGAGGGATATAGTGCTTCCCGGCGTGCAGCTCAATAGGGTATCTCACGAAGATGTGCAGAGGATAGCTCTGTGGCTCCAGGACCCTGAGGTTAACGGCTCATGGTACGGCACCGATGAGCACGGCGAACCCCTCCACATCGGCTACTCCCCCAAAGGCTTAGCCAATGCCACCATCGGCGACTGGGACCTTGCTTTCGATAGTCCGGTGCGAAAGATATTCTCGGTTGTCACCGACGGTGGGGAGCACATAGGTGAAACGCAGATGGTCATCGAAGAGCCCCTGCGGGAAGCCCAGATGCACGTTCTCATCGGGCGAAAGGACCTGTGGTACCAGGGTTACGGTACGGCTGCACTCCTGCATCTGCTGGACCTGGCTTTCCACACCTACGGGCTTCACCGGGCGTGGGTGGATGTCCCCGAATACAACAAGCCCGCTCTCCACATATGCGAGCGGCTGGGCTTTGTGCTGGAAGGCCGTCTGAGAGGCACCCATCCCAAGGACGGCAAATGGTACGACTCCATGGCCATGGGGCTGCTGTCCAACGAGTATGCCAGGCGGAGGGCCCGCCTTCTGGAAGGTGCGGACGCGCCGTCAGCCTGAGCCTAGGCAGCCTGAATCAAGGCCATTGATCTCCCTCTTCTATCGTAGTCCAAGACCCCTGGTTATCTATCTTCTGATCGCCATCAATGCGCTGGTGTTCCTTTACCAGCTTTCCCTGTCCGGTCTGGAGGAATACCGCTTCATCTACCAGTTCGGTCTCGTACCCTGGGAGCTGGCATCGGGTGAAGAGGTTGTCCAGCGTCCCGTTCACGATGGGGTCCGGATTTGGGTCCTGGATGTGGCCTCCCCCATCCCCACATGGGGGACAATCTTTTCGTCCATGTTTGTTCACAGTGGGTGGATGCATTTTGGGCTGAATATGCTTTTCCTTTGGGTGGCTGGCGAGGGAGTGGAAACCCGGTTGGGGCATATCAAGCTGGCCCTGCTATACGCCGCTGCCGGGGCGGGCGGCGTTGGAGCACACGTTCTGGTCAACAGCGATTCCGTGGTGCCCCTGGTGGGGGCCAGCGGCGCAATCTCGGGCATTCTGGGAGTTTACCTCGTTGCCTTTCCGCTCAGCCGTTCAACCCTTTTCATCGTGTTCTGGTTTGTCTCCCAGCTTCTGAATATCGTGAGCTCCCACGGGGCAGATGCTTCGGAAGTGGGAATTGCTTACATGGCGCACGTCGGAGGGTTTGTCGCGGGCGTGCTGCTCATGGTGGTCTTTAGGCTGCTTGCTGGGGATAAGTGGGGGAGTCGAAAACGGCAGGACTACAGGGGTGGATGAGCCAGCGATGGCGTGGTTCAGACTTCGTCTTGTTCTGGATTTACCCTTCCCAGAAACACCTCGGTCAGTATGTTCGTCTCCAGGATGGACTGGGGGCTGCCATGGTGGACAACCTTGCCCTTGTCCAGGACATAGGCCCGATCAGCTATGCCCATGACTCCCTTGATGTTGTGCTCGACGACCATGATGCTGGTGTTGAGGTTATCGTTTATCTCCGATACCTTTTGGAACACCTCTTTGACAATTATAGGGGCCAAGCCCAGGGTTGGCTCATCCAGGAGGAGCAGCTCAGGGTCGGCCATGAGGCCGCGCCCCAGAGCCAGCATCTGCTGCTGACCGCCCGACATCTGGCTGGCAAGGTCCCGGCGTTTCTCGTGGAGTATTGGAAACAGCTCCATCACCGAGTCCATGCGGCGTTCCTTTTCTACCCTGTCCGCCAGGTAGAGGCAGCCCATCTCCAGGTTCTCCCTTATGGTGAGATGGGTGAAGACCCGCCTGCCCTGGGGGACGAAGGCGATGCCATCCTTCACGATCTCGTGGGTCGCGGCGGCGAGCAGGTCCTGCCGCCAGTAAACATGCCCGGAGACCACGGGCACCAAGCCCATCACCGCCTTCAGCACGGTGGACTTTCCGGCGCCGTTGGGGCCCATAACGGCCACAACCTCCCCTTCCCGGATTCCCAGGTTCACGTCGTCCAGGGCCCGAACCGCTCCGTAGCGGACAGATATATCCACCAGTTCCAGGTTCATAGACCGCTCGCCCGAATCTGCTGTGGTTTCTCGCATGTTCATGGCTCATTCACCGGCATTGCTGCTTAAGATGGCGAACTGCCGAGGCATCATGTGCCAAGGTATGCATCAATGACCTCGGGGCTGGCCAGCACCTCTTCCACGTTCCCTTCAGCAAGGAGGGTGCCGCTGTCCAGTACCACCAAGTGGTCGGGCAGCTCCCTCACGATATCCATGTTGTGGGATATGAGAATGATGGTGCGACCCTGGTCTCGAAGGTCGTTCATGATGACCTTTGCCCTCTCCAGCATCTGGGGGAAGAGGCCCGCGAAAGGCTCATCGAAAAGGTAGATGTTGACATCCAGAGCAATGGCTCTGCCAATCTCCAGGAGCTTTCTCTGTCCGTAAGAGAGGTCCGCGGCCAGGGAGTCCCGCTTGTCCCACATCCCCACGCCCTCCAGGATGCTCTGGGCCTTCTCCTTGTAGCGGGTCCTGGACCGCTCCAGCATCGCCGGAAAGAGGCGCCGTTCGGTCAGCACCACCATGATATTGTCCCAAACGCTGATCTGGTCGAAGAGCCTCACTTCCTGGAAACTGCGGGTCATGCCGTGGGCGGGGGTCTCATGTGCCTTCACAACCCTCAGGCCCAAGCCGTCGATGATGACCATGCCCTCGTCCAAGGGCAGCACCCCGCTGAGCACGTTGATGAGAGTGGATTTCCCCGACCCGTTGGGACCGACGATGCTTGTCATCCCCTTTTTGCTGATAGCTATGGATAGCTGGTCTAGGGCTTTAACCGCACCGAAATGCTTGGATATCTCCCGGGTCTCCAGGGCGATGGGATGATTTGGGTCAGTGGTCATAGTTTGTACCTCCCTGCCAAGCCCTGGGGCCTAAAGAGCATCAGCACCACCAGCATAATGCCCAGCACGACCTGTCGTGCTTGACCGACGTACTCGTTTGGGAGGAAGGGGAGGAAGCGCATACCCTCGGCCAGCAAGACAAAAGCCATCGCCCCGAGGAGAGATCCCCTGATGGATGCCAGCCCTCCCAGGATGACTATACTTACCAGGAGGACAGATTCCAGCAGGATGAAGGAGTTAGGGTCAATGAAGCTGGTCCAGCTGGCAAAGAGACCTCCGGCCAGCCCGGCCATCATTGCCGATATAACCCAGACCGCCAGCTTGTATCGGCTCGCCCGGTAACCGAACACCTCGATGGCCTGCTCATCTTCTCGAATGGCGGTCAATACCCGCCCGAAGGATGAGGAGACCAATAGCCACGAGACCAGGACGACAAGTCCCAGGAACGCAAGAGCCAACAACAGGAATTCCAGTTCACCATCGAACACCATTCCGCCAATTGCAGGCTTGGGTATCTCATGGATGCCGAAGGGTCCCCTGGTAAGGCTCGACCAGTTGAGGAACACGTTGAAGGCTATGATCGTAAAGCCGAAGGAGACCAGGACGTATATGTCGTCCCTGAAGCGGTTGAACGCTATGCCCACCACAAAGGCAACTAACCCGGCCAGGAGGGCGCTCACGGGCAGGGCTGCGAAGAAGGGAAGCCCAAAGGTCGGTATCCCCACCGAGTGAGGCTGGTCATATGTGGCTGTTGAGGATAGGACCGCCATGGCATACGCCCCCGTGCCGAAGAAACCGATGTGGCCTATGGAAAGCAGGCCGGTGAAGCCGACTACAAGGTTCAGGCTCACAGCCAGGATAGCCCAGATGGCGAATATGGTGCCTATGGAGATGGCAAACCCTTCGCCCCGCCAAAGCATGAACGTCCCGGCCCAGGCGATTATCACGATGTTGGCCCACACCTCCACGTTGCCCTTGGAGGAGTTCCACAAATGCCTGGGGAGTTGTCCAATTCTCTTGTGGTCTATGGCGGCGAGGAGCGCCGGGGGCATCTCTTACCTCCTTGGCAGCATGCCCTTGGGCCAGAAGGCCAGGAACAGGATAAGCAGCACGAAGGAGATGGCATCCTTCCACCCGCCTGCCAGGTCCCAGATGCCGAACTGTTCTACGATGCCCAGGGTAAATCCGCCCACGATGGCGCCATACAGGTTGCCCATGCCCCCGACCACCGAGGCGATCCAGCCCTTCAGTAGGAGAAGAAGGCCCATCTTGGGCTGAATGTTTGTGTCGTGCCCGTTCAGAATCCCCGCAAGGGCAGCAAAGACAGCCCCTATGAAGAACACCGCGGCAATAACGACCCGGGTGTTTATGCCCACCACCTTTGCCACATCTTCATCGTCCCCTATAGCCCGTACCGCTTTGCCGAAGGATGTTTTCTGAAGGAGCAGGAGCAGCCCAACGAATCCGGCTAGGGCGACGCCTATGGTGAACACGTTGAATGCCTTGATGTTTGCTCCCCCAAGGCTCCAAAGATTGCTGCCGAAGGCTTCCGGGAGGGGACGGGGAGCGCTTTGGAACACGATTGTAACGAAAGCGGTGATTGCCAGAAGGATTCCCAGGCTGCCCACAAGCATGATTAGGGGCGAACGGGAGCGCTCCCGCATATAGACGTACAGGCCCCGGTACAGGGCCAAGCCGACAGCTCCGGCAAGCAGGCATGACACTCCCCAGCTCAGGTAGAGGCTGGAGCCTGGCGTGTCGTAAACGAGATAGCCGCAGACTGCCCCCAGAAAGCTTGCGGGGATCGCGACCCCCACGATTGCCAATGGGCTGGTGCTGTTCCATGCCCGCCGAACCGTCAAGTAAACCACACCAGCCGCCAGAATGCCCACGGCGGGACTCAGCAGTCGGTAGAGATCCTCGGGGTAGGCCAGAAGGGCCCAAGTGTAGATTCCCACGCCGGCAGCCACGGCTCCTTCTAGAGCAAGCAGGGCGTTATCACCGAGACGCCCGCGCAGGCGTCCATGCAGGGTGGTACGGAATACCCATGCCGCCACTCCGGCCGCAACCAGGGCAAAGACTATGTTCAGGTACAGGTTGTTGGTCTGGTACAGGCTGGAGGACTGCTGAGAGCGCAGGTAGAAGACGCCGTAGGCACCCATGGCGGCAGCGGCGCCGTAATAGAGGTCGAAGAACCACACGGTGCTGTACACCAGGGTAAAACCCATGGCCAGCAGGGCATATATGGCGCCCACGGCGAGGCCGTTAAAGGCAAACTGCAGGGCCTGATCGCTGGACTGGCTGACCTTCCAGGCGACGTACCCTGCAGCTGCCACGACCAGGACTCCGGCCAGGAGTTTGCCCTGGTCTTCGAAGACCCTGATCAACGCGTCCTACCCTGTAGGAGCAGGACCCAGCACCGTGTAACCCATGTTTTCTTCGTTCCTCTCGGCCAGCGGCAGTATCTGCACGACCGTGTTATAGAGACCCACTACATCGCCGTTTTCGTCGAAGCTGTAGTTATCTCCGATGGCGCCGCTCCAGGTGAGGTCGTTCAGGCAGTCCCTGAACCCGTCGGCGTCCTGATCGTCGTCGGTCCTACCGAGGCACTCGGCTGCAATGTGCACATCGTCATAGGCGGAGCCAAGGAACCAAGCTAGGGTAACGGAGCCATACTCCTCCCTGTAATTCTCCAAGAAGGTCCGGCCCGTTTCGCTGGTGAGGTCTGGTGTGGGAAGAACGGCTTTCATCCCCGTGGCGGCCTCCCCGGCGATTTCCAGGGCCGTGGTCCCCGATGGAACTGACTCAGTATAAATTGGGCCCTCGAAACCCTGCTCCCGTGCCTGTTTGACTATGGTGCCACCGCTGGCCTCCGACTGGGCAGCAACGTGGAGGGCATCCGGGTTTGCGCTGATGAGCTTGGTCAGCTGGCTGCGGAAGTCGGTGACGTCCGAGGCGTAGGTCTCCGATGCTACGAGGCTCCCTCCCCGCTTTTCGAACTGGGCGACGGTTGTGCGACGCACTCCCTCGGCATAGTCCGTCAACTCGGTAATGGTAGCCACGGTGCGAATGTCGTCGGCCCACATCAGGTTCCCCGTGTCAATTCCCAGCTGGGCATCGTTTATGGCGGTACGGAATATGTACTGGCCGGCGTCAGCAATGTCGGGGTTCGTTGCGGATGCGGAGAGCATGACAACACCATCCGCCTCTGCTAGAGGGGCTGCTCCCAGCATAGCGCCGCTGCATGATGTTCCGAGGATGATCTTTACTCCGTCCACGTCGGTGAGCTTGTTGTAGGCGGTGATAGCGTCTTTGGCGCCGCACTTGGAATCTTCCACGATCAGCTGGAGATCCCGGCCGTTGATTCCCCCGGCGGCGTTGATCTCATTGGTGGCCAACTGCTTGGCCTGGACCATCACTGTCCCATAGCTCTCACCGGGGCCTGTCACCGAGTCCATCACTCCTATAACGAAAGGTTCCTTGGAATCATCGCCCGTGCACGCACCGGCGACCAGTGCCATGACCGACAGCAACGTTAACAGAGTGAGCCACTTTGAAACTATGGTGCGCATCAATGCCTCCTAATTCTCATTATCTCTTCGCTGCAACCGAAGAAGTGTCCTTCGCGTCGCTTGCATACATTTTACATGAACAAACAAGCTTAGTCTTTACCTCCAAGTCCCGGTTCAGGGGCTTTCTTGGTTTCAGAACGGGCTTATATGATGGCTCGCGATAGCCCGAACTTTAAGATTTGATTGCTATATCGAGGGACGGGAGCACCTTTTGCCGCCTAAGCCCTTGGTGTAGAATGGCCCACGCTTGGAGAGGGAATTGTTGTGAACACCCAGGAGTATGCAATTTACACCAGGGGCCTTGTGAGGCACTTTGGCGATGTCCGGGCAGTGGATGGTATCGACCTGGAGGTTGCTAGAGGCGAGATATACGGGTTCCTTGGCCCCAACGGGGCAGGCAAGACCACCGTCATCCGTATGCTGATCACCTTGCTTGCGCCCACAGCAGGCGAGATCCGGGTAGCTGGTTACGATGTCGTTCGCCAGCCGGCGGAAGTGCGCCTGCGCATAGGGGCCGCTCTCCAGGAAGCCGCTCTGGACAACAAGCAGACGGGGCGGGAGCTGCTGCACCTCCAGGGCAGGTTGTACGGGCTTTCCCGCCGGCAAGTGCGAGAGCGCATCGAAGAGCTTTCCAGTGTAGTGGACATTGGAGAGGCTATGGACCGCATGATAGCTACCTACTCCGGCGGGATGAAGAGGCGTCTGGACCTGGCGGCCGCCCTGATTCACAACCCCGCCGTGCTTTTCCTGGATGAGCCGACCACCGGGCTGGACCCCATCAGCAGGACACGCATATGGGATGAGGTGCGAAGCATCAACGACCAGCTTGGCGTGACCATCTTCTTGACAACCCAGTACTTGGAAGAGGCGGATGCCCTCGCCCATAGGGTAGGCATCATCGACCGAGGGATGCTGGCGGCCCAGGGAGCGCCCGCCGACCTGAAGCGAGCGCGGGGCTCGGACCTCATCCTGGTGCGCCTGGAAGGGGATGTGGATGAAGCAGTCCAGGCCTTGAAAGGTGTGTCCCAGGTTGAAAGCGTGGATGTTCACGGCCAGGAACTGACCATTGCGGTGGCCAACGGGGCGGCCCTGATCAGCACAATAGCCCTGGAGCTGGACCATCATGGTGTCATGGTGCAGGAACTCACCCTGCGCACCCCTACCTTGGACGATGTGTTTCTCCAGGTTACCGGGGCGAGGCTTAGCGGAGACGGCGGATGACAGAGGGAATGTGTCGGGGACCAAGTCGATGGTGACTGCATTGCAGGTAAATCGCACCTTGGCCCGCAGAGGCGGGTTCCTGCGAGACACTGCCAGCGTCGCCGAGAGGGCGCTGCGGTCCATACCCAGGGACCCAGAGGTCACCATACCCGCCCTCGTCATCCCCGTGTTCATGTATGTGATGACTGTGGGGGCGCTAAACGATGTTGCCGAGGATATCCCCGGCCTGAACTACAAGGCGTTCCAAATACCGGTAGCGGTGCTGTTTGCCGTGACCGGCATCTCCCGGGCCATGGTGGTTGTAACCGACATCCAGACAGGGTATTTCGACCGCCTCGTCATTAGCCCTGTCAACCGTGTGGCGCTGCTTCTGGGACTCTTGATTGCCGACTTCGCCCTTGTAATAGCGTTGACGGTCCCCGTGGTTATTATGGCATTCATAGTGGGGGTCGGCTTTGCGACCGGAGTGCCGGGTATTCTAGCGTTCATGTTCATGAGCGGCTTGTGGGGCCTTATATTCGCGGGCTTTCCCTATGCAATTGCCCTCAAGACCGGCAACCCGGCAGCTGTGAACATCAGCTTCCTCCTGTTCTTTCCCTTCCTGTTTATGACCACGTTGTTTGTGCCTAGGGAGGCTATGACGGGATGGCTGGGGGCAGCGGCTGACTTCAACCCGGTAACCTATCTCCTGGCGGCGCTGAGGTCGCTGATCTCCGAGGGGTGGGAACCCCTCACCCTGGTAAAGGGCCTTGGAGCAACCCTCGGCGTTGGTGTAGTGAGCATCGGAATGTCATTGGCTGCTCTCAAGGGCCGGGCCACCCGCAAGTAGCCGATCTTCGCCGCCCGTGACCGGGGTCGGCTGTCAGCGCTAGCGGCGAGGTTCCCAGGAGAAGGTGCGAATGGCGATCAGCATCCCCGCTGCCATCCATGCCGCCATCACCAGCAAATGCACCGTCTCAAAGCCGAGGCCGCCTTCGAAAGGGTTGAAGGAGGTCTGCATGGCGACGGAAAAGTGCCTC
This sequence comes from Dehalococcoidia bacterium, assembly GCA_963663025.1. GTDB lineage: Bacteria > Chloroflexota > Dehalococcoidia > Lucifugimonadales > JAGWBF01 > JAGWBF01. The sequence continues at coordinate 359,092 of OY760073.1, forward strand.
ACCGGGAAGATGTTTGCAAAGGCTGTCAGCCAACCCGGTGCGTCGTTCATGGGGATGAAGATGTCCGAGATGAACATCAGGGGCAGAATGGATGCATTGACTATGGCGGGAGATGCTTCTGCATTCGGGATGGCCTTCATAACGGCCAATCCAAGAGCGCAGAATGTCGCGCCCCCCAGGGCTAGGGTTACGATAAAGGCTGGCAGGGTGCCGGTTGGCACATCCACATTGTAGAAGATGGCGCCAGACGCTGTCACGATCGCCATCAGGAGCAGAGCTAGGAACACTGCATGGGCGATCCTTCCTACCATGAAAGACCAGGCAGGAATGGGGGCGCCCCGTATCCGTTTGAGAATACCCTCGTCCCTGGAGAAGGACATCCCGATGGCCAGGTTGGTGTAGCAGGCGGTGATCACCGACAGGGCGCCTATGGCGGGTACGTAGAAGGTGGAGGTGTTGACTGTTCCGCCCGGTATCTCGAGATCTCGACTGCCGAACAGCAGGTTAAACATCACTAGGAACATCAGCGGGAAGACAAAGGTAAAGAAGGCGGCCACGGGATTGCGCCAGAAAGCGGTGTTCTGGTACCGCAGTTGCTTTAGGACCAGTGAAAGGGAGGTCACTCTCTCTCTCCTTCCATGGCGCCTGTGTCTGCAAGCTCCACGAACACATCTTCCAGGGAGGGTCGGGTTACGGCCAGGTCTTCCAGCTCTATTCCGTTTTCCACCGCCCACGTTGTAAGCACGTGCAGAGTAGGGGTAGGGGTATCTGTGGTTAGGGAGTACATTCCGTTTACCATTTCCCGGTCGAACTCAAGTCCCTGGGGCAAGGACAGTTCCTTGCCTTCCATCTTGAATCGTATGATTGTGCGACCCTTCCTTTGAGCTAGCTCGGAAGGTGTCCCTTCGGCGACGATTCTGCCTTGCACCATGATCGCCACCCGATCAGCCAAAGCCTCGGCCTCATCCATGTAGTGGGTTGTCAGCAGGATGGTCTTTCCCAGGGAGCGGAGGTTCCTGATCATCTCCCAAGCTCCTCGGCGGGCTGAGGGATCGAAGCCGGTGGTGGGCTCGTCCAAGAACAGAAGCTCCGGGTCTCCCACAACGCCCACTGCCACGTCCAGACGCCGGCGCTGCCCGCCTGATAGACGCCTCACCAAGGTCTTGCGCTGTTCGCCAAGCCCTACCATCTCAAGAACATCTTCCACTGGCAGGGGATGTGGGTAGTACTGGCTGAAAAGGTTGATGGTCTCGACAACGGTCAGGTACCGCTCGACGCCTGTGGATTGAAGCACAATCCCGATTCGCTCTTTCAGCTTGCGGTTGTTCTTGCCGGGGTCGTAGCCCAACACCGAAACATCGCCCGATGATTTGCTTCGGTGCCCCTCAAGAATCTCGACGGTGGTAGTCTTACCCGCGCCGTTGGGGCCGAGCAGAGCAAACACTTCGTTGCGCTGGATTTGCAGGTCTATTCCGCGCACAGCTTCCAGTTGGCCGTAGAGCTTGTGTAGCCCCTGTACCTCTATGACCGGGGTTGACGTCGTTCCGCTGCTTTGCGTCAACCTGGTTCTCCGTTTGTTTCTATCGCCAACGATTGGATGCCGAACCTCCTACCTGAGGCTCTACCGCTGAGGACTACAGCCTGCGGGGAGATGATAGAAGATGTTCGACGACCTGCAAAATTCCTAACCATATGTCCTGCTCATGTCGCTATAGACAGGACGAAATATTCAGGCAAGGGCGAACATTTCCTTGATCGCGTTAAGGGCCTCCGGCTCCGACAGGGTTGGCGCATGGCCGACCCCGGGCACCTCTACCATCCGGCAGTCCTGCATTTCCCGTACCATGCGCTCGGCGGTTTCCGGTGAGAGCAGGTCGCTGTCACCGCCCCTGATCAAAAGCACCTGGCCGGGAATTCGCTTGGCGAGAATCCAGGATTTCTCCGGGTCGGGTCGACGGGGGTCGGTCCGAACTGCCGGATCCATCTTCCAGGTGTAGCCACCGCCAGGCTGTGGTTTCACCGCATGGCCGGCGGTGACGCGCTGCTCGGCTTCGCTTAGCAAATTGAAGCCGGGGCGTTGCTGGGCGTGCCAGGCCACGACCTCGTCCATGCTTGCAAAGGAAGTGACCGCTTCCCTGGTGCTCACAGCGATGCGGGCGCCACCCCGGGGGTCGATTTCCGGGCCGATGTCGTTGAGCACGGTGCGCTCCACCCGGTCGGGGAAAGTACCGGCGTAGGTCATAGAGATTCGGCCCCCAAGCGATGTTCCGACCAGGGACACGCGCTCAAACCCGAGGGCCTGGCGCAGCCCTTCCAGGTCCGCGATGTAGGCGTCATTGGAATAGTTGGCGTCCGCGGCCCAATCGCTATCCCCGCGTCCACGGACATCTACGGCTATAACGTGGTACCCGGTCAAGAAATGAGGCGCCAGGTTGTCGAAGGCATGGGCGTTGCCGCTCAATCCGTGGACCATTATCACTGGTGGCGCGCCGGCTTGGCCCCACTCCAGATAGTGCAGGTTCAGGTCTCCAACTCGAACGAAGCGGTCTGTCGCTTTGGTAGTGCCCATAGTCATGGCGCCTCCTCCAGCCGTGAAGAACGCAAGCCCCGGCCAACCTGCCGGGACGACCGCGCCCTCCCCTCGGCGTTACTCAGTTGGGGAAATACCTTAAATATGCCGGGTGAGTTAGATGGGCAGGGGTTCCTCGATCAGTTCCTCCGGCAGCTCAACCCCGAACGCATTCACGTTGAATGCGAGCATGGCGTAGCAACCCAGCAGGGTGGTAAGCTCGGCGACGCCGAGCGCGCCAAACTGAGACAGCACCGCATCGAAGGCCTCTTGACTGACACGACGTGTACGGAAGAACTCCTGCCCGTAGTTCACTACCGCCGCCTCGTCCGCCGCCGGGTTGGGAAGCCTCTTTCTGTCCCGGAGGGAGTCGACGATTTCGTCACGCAGTCCCGCTTGCCGCCCCAGCGGGGCGTGGGCGTTCCAGATGTATTGGCAATCGTTCTCACGGGCTGCCAGCAGCATCGCCAACTCCCTGATGCGGGGTTCCAGCGAGGTATCGGACCGCAAGTAGAGCGCCAGGCCGAGGGCGCGTTGGGCTGTCTCGGGGGCGTTTATCATTACGGAACCTGGGCCGCCGGTTGGTACTTCGCCCCGCTCCCGAACGATTACGTCAAAAGCGGCGCGTTGGTTCTCTGGAACTGTTTCTCTGGTTACAGGCGGAGTTCGGGCCATAACGTCCTCCTTAAGTAAGCGATATGCTTCCAGCCGGACCTCAGGTTAACCAGGATTCTTCGGCGGAGTTTAGTCTGAGCCAAGCTAAAGGGCTCAGACTGAAACTTTGCAAAAACGCGATTGTCCTCATAGGCAGGCCAGAAAGTCTGCTGGGAACATTGGAGTACGCCAGTTAATACCATTTAACTGGCCACATGGCAAGTCCGTCTGCAAGTCATTACAACCTGCGGGGAGATGATAAAAGATGTTCGACGACCTGCAGGATAGCTTCCCAAACCTCGTAGGTTGGCTTGAGCTTCCTGTCCACCTGCAATGCCCAACCTTGGAACTCCTCGGCGTGGCTTCTTACTTCCAGGTTGCCGACTCTCTTGGCTAGCTCCTTCGTTGTATGGTCGTTGGAGAGGATGTAGGTCAGTCCGGTACCCTGATCGTCGCCTTTCCAGGTCACATCGACTACTTTCCCAAATAGCGGGAATGTTTTTCTTCTCAAGGTGCTGATCTTGACCTGTTCGCTGTCCGACACATGGTTATCATCAGGTATGCCGAATACGATCCACCACCTCGGTGGGTTGTGTCTCGATCCGTCTTGCTTCAGCACGTTTATCCACTTGATCGGTCCCTCCGATATATCAATAATCCCCAGGGACCGCTGGTACCACGAATCCTGCACCTTTTCTTCGTTGCGCCCGCGTTCAGACATCTCTGCCCGTATGCCCAGTGTGTTCAGAGCCGAGGTTAGCTCATCTCTCGTTTTGTCGCGGAATGCTTCTTTCATTACACTGCCCCTCAGGCTCGACTCTGGGAATGTTTGCTCCATGAATCACAAATACAGCCTTGATTACTATGAGCCGACCGACACCGGCGTTCGGCAAAGACCTGCAACTATGAAGATCGCCTCCTGCGTCTGGTTGGGGTGTCGGCGATAAAGCCGGACAGGTTCAGGGCGGTGTGGATCAGTCCGATGTGGGAGTACGCCTGGGGAAAGTTCCCAAGCTGCCTCCCGGACATCGGGTCGTACATTTCAGCAAAGAGACCCAGGTGGTTGGCCTGCCTTCGAATCACCTCGTTGAAGTAGTCGAAGCCCCGGTCGGTCTGACCAGTGTAGATCAAGTTCCCGATCAGCCAGAAGCTGAGAAGGGTAAACGCCCCCTCACGCTGGCCCCGGAGACCATCGTCGGTCTCATCAGGTAGGTACCGCCACACGAGTGAGCCGTCGGTCAGCTCTCGCTCTATGGCATCTACGTTGTAGCGCACCCGTGGGTCATCGCGTGCAATCAGGCCAAGAAAGGGAATAGCTAGGTTGCACGCATCGAGGGTGTCGTGTTCGTATCTCTGCCGAAAGGCCCGCTTCGAGTCACACCAGCCCTCATCCAGGATCTGCGCCTTGATCACATCTGCCGTCTTTTGCCAACGCCCGGCCAGGGAGCGATGTTCCATGGCGTCGGCCACCGAAGAGGCCTTTTCCAGGGCGGCCCAGCACATCACCTTGGAATAGACGAAGTGCTGCTGCTCCCCCCGCACTTCCCAAACACCCCGGTCCTTGAGGTGCCAGTTGGCTACCACAGTCTCGGCCAGGCTATACACCAGGTTCCAGCTTGCTGCCGATATCTCTCCGTGCAGCAGGAACAGGGAGTGGATGGAGAGAATAACCCCTCCGAACACATCCAGTTGAAGGTGGCGGGCCGCAGCGTTGCCGATGCGCACAGGGCGGGAGTTTTCGTAGCCCTTCAGATGGTCAAGCCTACGTTCCCGCAGTGGAGAGTTGGAACTGACGCCGTAGAGGATGCGGGTCTTTTGATGGGTTAGATTGCACTGCTCTAGGAGCCATCGCATGTACCTGTCAGCCCCGTACACATCCCCCAATCGGTAGAGAATGTCCACGGTAAAGCTGGAGTCCCTCAGCCACGAGTAGCGGTAGTCCCAGTTTCGGGTGCCGCCGATAGTTTCCGGCAGGCTGGTGGTCGGAGCGGCCACTATAGCCCCCGTGTTCCGGTACATCATCAGGTGCAGGGCCAGGAAGGAGCGGACCACCGCATCCCGCCAGAGACCGACGTAGTTCATCTTGGCCACCAGCCCTTGCCAGTACAGCCTTGTGCTGTTGAGTTTCTCGGTCGTTTGGAGGACCTCGATGCTGGCCGGACGGCCGTGCCCATATGTAACGACGAAGGTCTCCTTTTGTCCCGCGGAAAGGGTGAAGTTGAAGCTGACCCCCCGTTCATCCATGGGCAGCGGAAGGCTGGCAAGAAGGTTAACAACCTGACGCCCGCCCGACGCCCGCACAGCTGTTGCACCACGGCGTCCGCGCACGGGCTCGAATTGGGGGAGGGCCCTGGCGTAGTCGTGCCTGGGTTGGAATTCGCATGTCATCCCCACCTCCCCAGAGGTGCAGGCAACTATGCGGTGAATCTCATGAAGGGCTTTCGGTGGAGTTTCCGTGTTGTCGTCGTCATCATCGGCGGCGGGCATGAAGTCGGTTACGGAGACCTCTCCCGTCGCTGTCTTGAAGGTGGTCTTCAGGATGTTGGAGTCGGTGACGTACTCTTGGGTAGATTGAAATTCAGGGTTCGCCGGACCGATGCGGAAGCGCCCGCCAACCTCATGATCAAGGATGGCGGCGAAGATGCTTGGAGAGTCGAACCTGGGGAAGCAGCACCAATCAATGGAACCATCGGTACCGACGAGGGCCGCGGAGGACATGTCGCCTATTAGTCCGTAATGGTACAAAGCTGGCCTGGACGGAGGTGCTGCCTGACGAGTCGGAGTGTAGCATCGGGGTTCAGCTTCCTGCAACGGGAATGCAAGCAGGATTTCGCCAGTTATACGCTCCCCTATGCTTGGCCTATGCGTCGGTCCTGTAGAGGTAGCGGATATCCCAGATGCCGTAGATGGTGGGGACCGTGTTACCGAAGACGTTCCGTACTGCGCTTATGCGTTCCGACAGGGTCAGGTAGATCAACGGGACCTTCTCAGCAACGATCGCCTGGGCCTCGTGGTAGAGATCCACCCGCTTTTCGTGGTCGAGTTCCTGGCTTGCTGTGACATAAATCTCGTCGATCTGGGCTTCCCACTCCGTAACGGGCTGCGCCTGGTTGGGGTGCCACATGTGCAGGTTCTCGCTGCTGTGCCACATGGTTATGCCATAGTGAGGCTCAGAGGAGCCGGTGAATCCGATGATGATGGCGTCCCAGTCGTATGAGCTGACCAGCTGGGTCACAAGCTGATCGAACCCGATGGCTTGGTAGTCGGCGCCGATGCCTATGTCTTGAAGACCTTGGTGGATAACGTCTCCGACAGCCTCCCTGACGCTATTGCCCTCGTTGGTGACCATTGAGAACCTGATCTCGTTGCCCTCGGCGTCTTCCCGCACTCCGTCGCCGTTGGAATCATCCCAGCCCAAGTCGTCGAGAATCTGATTCGCCTTGTCCAGGTCGTACTCGTACTCGCGAACATCGGGGTTGTGGAAGTCCCCCGCCGCGGGACTGACCGACGACCATTGGGGGTACCCCAGGCCGTGCTGCACCTCACCTATGATGGCCGCTTTGTCGATGCTATGGGCAACGGCTTGGCGGAACTCCACATTCTGGAACCATCCCAGCTTGGTTGGGTCCACGAGGGGGTCACCAGAATCGGGGTCGGTGCCGGGGTTCATGTTGAATACCAGGAAAGTCGTCCCGAAGGCGGGACCTCGCTTGGAGATGGTAAAGTTCCCCTCTTTTTGCAGGGGCTCCAGCTCTGCTAACTCTCTCCCCGGCACTCCGTGGACATCGGATTCTCCCGCCTTGAAGCTGGCAAGCTCATCCTCCAGCTCGGGGACGATGACATGGACGATCTCGTCCAGATAAGGCAGGGAGTTGCCAGCATCATCCTTGAGCCAGTAGCTTGGGTTTCGGTGCATGACCAGCCGTTCGCCGGGAACATATTCGCCGATGGTGAATGGTCCTGTCCCTATGATCTCCGACGGGTCCGTTTCGATATCCCATACCTCTGTGAAGGTACCGTTGTCCACGTACTGCTCAAGGATGTGCCTTGGGTATATAGACGTCCCCATGGAGCGGAGGAAGGGAGCGAAGGGGACCGGGAGCACACACTGGACGGTGTAATCGTCCAGGGCGGTTACGCTCATCGGCGCCTCCACCCATGTCCCGCTAGCCTCATCCCGATGCCGGAAATTGAATGAGGGCCGGCTGCTTGCCGGAATATCGTCGTTGTAGATGATTCGATTGAATGTGAAGTCCACGTCGTGGGCAGTGAAGGGTTCTCCGTCGTGCCATCGCACATCCTGTCGCAGGTGGAAGGTCCAAGTCAGGCCATCCTCTGAAGACTCCCAGGACTCGGCCAGGGAAGGCTCTACCTCGTTGGTCAGCCACGAGGTCTCGGTCAGTCCCTCAAAGAGATACCCCAGTACATCCGAGGATGCAGCATCGGTGGAGATGGCTAGGTTGAATGTCAGCGGTTCGGAGATAGTCGCAGTAGTGAGAGTTCCGCCCTGCTTTCCGATGGTGTACTCAAACTCTTCGGCATTCTTCTTTAGCTGTTCTACTACGCTGTCCTCGGGCGGGGCGTCTCCTTCCAGGCAGGCAGCAGCGGTTAGAAGGCAGGTGGTGAGCAAAAAGATGAGCGCCCACTTTGTCCAGTGACGGGCGCTCGTTACGGCGGAGCTGATCATAGGTTCACTCGTCTCGTTTAGCGATGAAGGTAAGGTGGTTTTTGTTGTTTTCTCTGCGGTAAGAGGCATGGTCCATCATGGTGAGGGAGAGGTAGATTCCCAAGCCCCCGATGGGGCGGTCATCTATGGGCGCCTGGGTATCGGGGTGGGGGCCTTGGGTGAGAGGGTCAAAGGGTTTGCCCCCATCGATGAATTCCAGGGTCAGGGCATCAGGTTCGGAGAAGATGTTGAGGTCTATAAGATGGGTGCCTGAGTCGAAGCCGTAGTCCATGATGTTGAGGATGACCTCTTCCACAACCAGGTGTACGCGGAAGGAGAGGTCTTGGGGCCAGTCCTGCTCATCTGCGAACTCCTGGAGAGCATCGACGATGCGCGGGAGTTCATCCCGGTTGTTTTGTACCTTGAGGAGGAGGGAGGTCAAGATGAGAAGTTGCCTCTGGAAAGGGTAAGGCAGGTGATATCGTCGGACTGGGGAGCTTCAGCGACGAATGTGCGGACGTTGTGGAAGACCGCTTCGTTGGCATCATGGGAGGTTTTGGGTGGGCTGTCGGTGAAGATGTTTAAGAGCCTGTCGTTGCCGAACTCTTCATAGTCGGCGTTCATAGCTTCGGTGACCCCATCGGTGTAGAGGATGAAGGTATCTCCCTGGGAGAGGGTGATTTCATCCTGAGAGTAGGGAAGGTCGGGCATAAGGCCCAGTGCTATGCCCCCGGAGGTAGGAAGAAGCTCGGAGGAGCCGTTGGCATGGACGATGAGGGGGGCGTTGTGGCCTCCGTTGGCGTAGGAAAGGTGGCCGGATTCAGGGTTGTATTCTGCATAGAGGATGGTGACGAACATAGCGCTCTCATTGTCCTGGCTGAGGAGGTTGTTGACCTCCTGGAGAACATCGGCAGGGTTGGAGGAGCCGATGGCTGCACCTTTGAGAAGGGTGCGTGCGGACATCATAAAGAGGGCGGCTGGGACCCCTTTGCCGGACACATCGGCGATAGCAAGGCCGATGCGCCCGTTTTCCAGGCGGATGACATCAAAGAAATCTCCTCCGACGCTTCGGGCAGGTTCCATGTTGCCGAAGACCTGGAAGGTGGGGGAGGAGGGAAACTGGGTGGGGAGGATGGACTGCTGCATGTTGCTGGCCACATCCAGCTCATTCTGGATAGCAACGAGCTTATCTCTGGAAGCCAGAGCATCGCGCCACTCTTCTATGTGGCTTAATGTCCTGGAGATGGTGACCTCCAGGTCTTCGAAATCTATAGGTTTGGTGACAAAGTCGAAAGCACCTCGGTTCATAGCGGTGCGGATGTTTTTCATATCTCCGTAGGCGGAGATGATGACAGCTCTAAGGTCTGGGTCTACGTTGGGAATCTGTTCGAGGAGGGTGAGGCCATCCATCTGGGGCATGTTGATGTCGGAGAGCACCATGTCGATTTCCGAATCTTCGCGGAGCTTGGCAAGAGCTTCGAGGCCGTTCTGAGCGAAGGTGAAGTTGTACTTGCCTGCTCTGATGTGGCGACGCATACGCTGGAGCACAAGGGGTTCCACATCAGGTTCATCATCTACGACGAGGATTTTGTAGGGTTTGGGAGATTCCATGGTAGAAGGAGGGACTTACCTAGCTGCCAAGGGAAGCAAGGGCATCAGCTTGGGCAGGATGGACAGGGATGATCTTATCGAAGCCGCTGATCTGGAACACCTCGCTGATGGAAGGGGAGAGGGAGCAGACACCGAACTTGCCGGACTTGCCCTGAAGCTGGCGTGCTATGAGAAGGATGACCCTTAGGCCTGCGCTGCTGATGTAAGAAAGGTCTTCCATATCAAGGAGGAGGGCGGTGGCGTTGGTGCTGAGGATGGATTCGAGGGCATCCTGGAACCTCTCTGGCATTGCTGCCATCAACCCGGCCGGAGGTTCTGGCAACAAGGACTGACCCCTTGTTTTCACCTTCGACCTTGAGATTCTTGGTATCAACAGCAACCCAAGCTCCATTGCCCTGCTGGCCGGAAGTTTCCATCGTCCCCCGCTCCTTTACGATGACAATCCAAACACAGCCAGACCTCAAAGGCTGGCCTGCACCATAGTATAGCATATACACAGAAGTACATCAGCAATAGCGGGCAAATGGGGTCGGTGGGATCGGGCCTGCCAGCGGATGGACTGGCTTAGATGGAAAGCCCAAGACATGATAACATTTAGCGGACGATGACCAAGCAGCGCCGAAGGGACGATCGGAAAGTGGCTGGATACGACTACGATATGGCGATCATAGGCTCCGGGCCTGGTGGTCATGGGGCCGCCATCCAGGCTTCCAAGCTTGGAAAGAAGGTGGTCGTCCTGGAGAAGCAGTCAGACATCGGCGGCGAAACCGTCAATGTAGGCACACCGAGCAAGACCGTTCGGGAAGCAGCCCTGTACCTGACCGGATACAGGGAGCGTAACATCTACGGCGAGTCCTACGCCATCAAGGACAAGATCACCATGGGGGACCTGATGGTCAGGACCCGCTACGTGATGGAGCACCAGGCGGATATGTTGCGCAGCCAGCTTATCCAAGCCCGGGTGGACATGGTAAATGCCGAAGGCTCTTTTATAGGCCCCCATACTCTGAATCTTGCCTCGGATGGCGGAAGGTCCAACCGCACAATCACCGCCGAGAAGGTGGTCATAGCGGTAGGCACCTTCTCTACGATGCCCCCCGTCGTGTATGCCGACGGGCGCCTGGTATTTGTGGGCGATCATGTCCTTAACCTGCCCGACCTGCCCCGCACCCTGGCAATAGTCGGCGCTGGCCCCATCGGCTTGGAGTATTGCAGCACATTTGCCGAGTTGGGGGTGCGGGTCACCCTGGTGAACATGGCCGCCCGTATCCTGCCCTTCGCCGACGATGAGCTTGTGGACACGCTCATATACCACCTCCGGCAGAGGGATGTGAGCTTCAGATTGTCGGAGGAGGTGTTCGACATCGAGTATATGAGGGACAGCCTCGGGGACCGGGTCCGGGTAAAGCTGGTCAGCGGCAACCAGATTGTCAGCGATGCTGTGATGTACTGCGTTGGCCGGACAGGGTCCACTTCATCACTGAACCTGGAAGCCGCCGGCCTCGAAGCCGATCCGCGGGGACGCCTCAAGGTGGACGAAAACTATCAGACCAGCGTAAAGGGAATCTATGCTGTGGGCGGAGTAATCGGTTTCCCCAACCTGGTTTCGACCTCAGAGATGCAGGGACGCCTCGCCGTATGCCACGCCTTTGGATCTGAAGCCAACAGCTTTCCCGGCCTCTTTCCCTATACCATCAGGACCATTCCTGAGATCGCCATGGTGGGCAAGACAGAGGCCGAGCTAACGGAGGAAGGGACCCCCTACGAGATCGGCAGGGCAAGGTACAAGGACATCGTGAAGAGCATGATACAGGGGGAAGATGCGGGGCTGCTCAAGCTGATCTTCAATCCCGAGAGCCGGAAGCTGCTAGGTGTGCACATCGTTGGCGAAGCCGCCTCTGAACTGATCCATATCGGACAGGCGGTTATCGCTCATGAAGGTGTTGTGGACTACTTCCTTGATTCGGTGACCAGCCACCCAACCCTATCCGAAGCTTACGTGGCTGCGGCCCTCGACGGCATCGGTCGCTTGGGGTGAGGGCCCTGGGATATCGTTAGCGTTAGCCTTTAAGCCACCGCCAGAGGTTCGGGGAAACCTGCGAAGATCACTTCTGGGCTTGAAGCAGGTGTTCCACGTGGTGGTCTTCCCCAGTGCAAGAGGCTGCAGTTTGCTCCAGCTGTATCGTTACATGCGAAATGCCGTACCGGTTATGGGTGATGTCCTGTATCCGGCTTCGCAGCCTCTCGAAGCTTCCCTGGTAGGAAGGGTCCACCAGCACATGGGCGGTGAAGGCATCGCTTCCCGAGGTGATGGTCCAGCAGTGGACGTCGTGGATCAGGGTAACCCCGTCTAGATCCTCAATATCGTTGCACAGGTTGTAAACATCTATGTGCTTGGGGGTGCCTTCCAGCAGAACGTGGAACACCTTCATCGTCAAGGACCATGAGCTGCGCATGATGAGCAGCCCTATGACTACGCTGAGGAGGGGGTCAATGGGAGTCCATCCGACGGTCAGGATGATAATTCCCGCAACCACGACACCCACGGAACCCATCAGGTCGGCCAGGACATGCTGGAATGCCCCGTCGACGTTCAGGCTGTGACCCGAGTTGCGGTGCAGAATATAGGCTACGATTATGTTGATGATCAGGCCGCCGATGCCGACAAGGAGCACCGAAAGCCCTTCGACGTGATGCTCGTCCAGGCGGAACCGCTGATAAGCCTCCCAGAATATCCAGCCGACTATCAGCCAGAGGGTTAGGCCGTTTAGCAGGGCGGCAATCACCTCGCTGCGGTAGTACCCGTAAGTGCGCTCAGCAGATGCTCCCCGCTCGGCGATCCACATGGCAAATATGGCCATGGCAATGGCGGCAGCGTCGGTGAGCATGTGTCCGGCGTCTGCAATGAGGGCCAAGCTGCCGGAGACGATTCCTCCGACCACCTCGGCCACCATGTAGGTGCTGATCAGCACCAGCGAGATGATCAGGCTGCGGCGACTGGCGCCTCGCAGTTCGTGGGAATGGTCGTGGCCCTCGTGCCCGTGCCCATGGTCGTCGTGGTCGTGCTCATCGTGGGCGTCATGGTCATGCCCATGGTCATCGTGGTCATGCTCATCGTGGGCATCGTGGTCATGCCCATGGTCGTCGTGGTCGTGCTCATCGTGGGCGTCATGGTCATGCCCATGGTCGTCGGCAGGGCGGTCGGAGCTGCCTCCAGCCCCGGGGGTGGATACAAAGAAGGTGGACCCTTGGCCTTCCCGCTTCGGCTTGAATCCGAGCAAGGCGCGAGATATCTCGGCAACCTTCCCAACTGATCCCTGCCCCGGAGCGGGGCCATACCCTCTCCAGGGGATGCTCGACTCTCCGATACCCATGGGTCCCTGCTTAGTTCACAAGATAGGGCACCCGGAACCCCCACCCCTGCCCCAGAAAGGACTGGCGGCAGGGCGCGGGAGAGCTGGATGCCTGGGCTACAACCCCGTCTGTCCCAGGTCTAAGGCTTAGTGCTCGTGGTGTTCGTGGTCATCGCACTCGTGCGGGTCGTGGACGTGGGCATGGTGTTCATGGTCATCGCACTCGTGTATGTCGTGGACATGGCCTGGCTCATCGCCGTGGTGCTCATGCTCATCGCACTCGTGAACATCATGAACATGGGCGTGGTGTTCGTGGTCGTCGCACTCGTGTATGTCGTGGGGCATCCTACTCCTTTCTCAGGAACATATTGTCCAGCACAATGATGGTCTCATTTGGGACAGTCTCATTATAGGTTGTGCTGGGAAGATTTGCAACAGAATAGCAATTGACCGACAAAGCAATTGCAAGGTTTCTTCGCTGCCCGTTTACTAGGGGACGAAGTGCGCTTAGCACCCTCAGCCCAGTTTCCTGCTCAATGGGGAATATGCTGGGATGAAGTCTCAATTGAGGGATCAGTGTCTTGGTAATTGATACTAAGTAGCGAGAAGCTGCCAGGTCTACCAGGGTCGCGACTCTTCCGAGTACACATGGTCCGGCATGCTGTAATTGATGCCGCCCTCGTCGAAGATAGACACATCCAGCATGGCGGTCATCTTGTTGTTGTTCCTTGCTCGATTCTTGAAAAGCTTGCCCATAATGCTGTCGTAGCGGTTCTGCATCCGAAACCACCAGAGCACCCCGAAGTTGTATGTATGGGGATACATCAGCTGGTCGGCCAGGGTATGTCCAATTAGGGCTCGGGATACGCGATACACGTAGCTGGAGAGCTTGCGGCGGTCTTCGGGATCGGTTATCCCAGCGATCAACGGGGCGGAGTTGACCAGTGCATTTGCCATGGAAACGGACTCAGGGGAAGGCTCCGGCTCGCACATGTTACCGATGCGGAATACCTTCATGGCATCCTTTTCGTCTTCAAAGAGAATGGTACTTGGTATCCCCATGAGATGCCCGGAGTAGCGCCACACCTGCAGGAAGCTGGCCCGCTCTTCGCTGTTGAAGACCGCCCCCAATCTGCGCAAATGGTCCAGCAGCCTCATAGAGAAGGCGGTGATGGCAAAGCCGACATGAGCGGCGCTGATGGGCGTTCCCCAGGCTTCATGGTCCCAGTCCGGCGAGTTGTTTAGGTGGTGCCTGAGTACCGCATGGACCATACGGACGCGGACGGAAAGCTTCCAGCCATCTCCATACCTGGCCAAGCCTCCGGGTATGAAGATTTCGACCATGTGGCGGTTGTTTTGCTTCAACCTCCGCACTCCCTGGTCACGCAGCCTCCCGGATATGAAGAAGGACTTGGCAATATTGGTGGAAAACCCCTCTACCAGGGTCCCGCCCACCATTCCCGCCAGCACCAGCTTGGCGTTCCTGTGGAAGAGGCGGCAGCCTGCGCTGAAAGTGCTATATTGGGCCCAATCAGGCGGGGTGTTGGCATCGTCGAAGAACTTTCGGACCTCCGTGGGCGCATCACGAAGAGCTTGCGCATCGCCTTCGATAATCAGTCCTACGAGTTGTCCCCCCTCTCGCATCCCCATGCCCAGGAGCGCCTTTACCATGTCGTCTGCTATTGGGTCGCCGATCAGGGTGTGTGCGGCATAGCTGTCCGCCAGCTCCGGGTCGATAGCCCGAGCCTTCTCGTAGCCTGGAATATAGTCCGTTGGTATTTTGGCCGGCTGCACTTGCGGGCCCCTAAACCTGGGATTCCTCTTCGGGCTCTACCCGAAGGTCTGGCAGCCATCGCAAGAAGGAGGGGAGGTACCAGTTCCCCTTTCCCAGCACCTCCATGCTTGCTGGAACCAATACCGACCGCACCAGGGTGGCATCCAGGAGCACGGCCACTGCGAGGCCGAATCCCATCTGCTGGTTCACTATGGTGTCTCCCGATGCGAAGGCGCCGAAGACCGCAACCATGATGAGGGCGGCACCTGTAATGATCCCCGCTGTAGACCGAAGCCCGTAGGCAACGGCTTCGGCGTTGTCCCCCTTCTGGTCGTATCGCTCGCGGATGCGACTGAGCAGGAAAACGTGGTAGTCCATGGAAAGCCCAAAGAGTATGGAGAAGAGGAAAAGGGGTATCCAGACGTCGATGACCTCAGCCTGCTGGAACCCCAACAGGCTGGCGCCAATGCCCTTCTGGAACACCAGCACCATGAGCCCGTAGGCTGTGCCCACCGAGAGCAGGTTCATCAACACAGCCTTGATGGGAATGACGATTGAACGAAACACCAGCATCAGGATCAGGAAGCTAAACCCCAGCACAAAGGCGAAGACGATGGGTGTGTACACCTCTACTACAGAGAACACGTCCGCCACCACAGCGCTCACGCCTCCCACGTATACAACCGCATCCACGCCGTCAAAGGCCTCGGGGATGTACTCGTCCCGCATGGTGTTAATGACATCCACCGTCTCGCGGCTGCGGGGCTCACCCCGTAAAGCCGCAGTCATTAGCAAAAGGTCCCGGGACTCATTAATGGCCAAATCCGGCAGCACAGTTATGCCCGGGTGGGCCGCCATGGAGGCCTGGAGTTTCCCCAGGGCTTCCTGCACTTCGGGCGAGTCGATGTCTCCGTCAATCACTATCTCGGTGGGATTGACCGCCCCGAACCCGAAGAAAAACTCCTCTTCCATGACGAAGAAGGCTTCCCTTGTCTCAGCTCCCTCTGGGAATACATCGACGCCGTTTAGTCCGGTGTTGATGCCGGGCCACTGGAAGTAAAAGAGGATGGCGACGACCATCGGCGCGCCCACGGCGATGATGCTAATTACCGGATAGCGCATGACGATGCGGGTTACCCTCTCCCAGAAGCCTCGCTGCTCTTCCTGGGGCACCTCTGCGGCCGGGGAAGGACTGCGGAGTCTTCTGCCAAAGAAGGGTATGGCAAACCGGTTTATCCGTTCGCCGTGGATGGCAAGGTTGGCCGGCAGGAAGGTGAGGGTGCCTGCCAACGAGACCAGGACCACCAGGATCGCCCCAAGGCCCAGAGACTGGAAGAAGGAGAAGGGAACGATGAGCATTCCGCATAGAGCTATCACCACCGTCAGTCCGCTGAAGAGCACCGTGCGCCCCGCCGTGGCTCCTGCCCGCTCTATCGCAGCGTACTTGTTCAGCCCCTTGGTCATCTCATCCCGGAAGCGGGAAATGATCAGCAGCGAATAGTCGATGCCGACGGCCAGCCCGATCATGATGATCATCAGGGTTACGAAGAAGACCAGGTCGAAGGCCTGCCCTATGAGGGCTGCCGTGCCCAGGGCGACGATGATGCAAACCAGGGACAGACCTATGGGCATAAGCACAGCGATGACGGTGCCGAAAAGCACTACCAGTATGAGCAGGGCTATGGGGATGCCCACCCTCTCCCCCTGTCTCAGGTCCTTTTCCGACAGCTCGTTCTGCTCGTGGGAGATGCTGGCATCCCCCACGATAAGCACCCGGAACCCATCCCCGGTGTTCTCGTGCTCAACGACATCCAGAACATGGGGGATGTTGTCGACGGCATCCTCGAAGCTGCCGGCCATGTCCACCGGGAACAAGCGTTGTCATGCGGTCCTGGGATGCGAGGCCCAGCTTTACCGTGATGTCGGTAGCTGTTGTAGTAGCTCGGGCCTGGGGTAGCGATGTCGTCCCCCAGCTCTCCGATGCCGGCATACACCCTTTCGACTTTGGCACGAAAAGTCGGGGTGCTCCAGGTCCAGGGAATCGGACTGGATAATGACGATCTCGCGAAGCTGCCGGGGCCCGCGGAGCCTGTCAGACCAGCAGGGACTTCGGCCTTCTGGGATTCGGCGCCGCCGCCCAGGCGCAGCTCGGTCGTCGTAGCCCTGTCCAGGACGTCCACCAGCTGCGGCCCCGGTCCCATCTCGCCATCTACGGCAAGGCCGCCGGCAATCAAGGCGATGACCAACCAGATGGCGAGGACTAGGCGCGGCCTGCGCGCGCTGACCCTGGCCAGCCACTCAGTCAAGACAACTCCCGTAGGCCGACTGGGCTTGCCGGCCCGTCGGGCGACCCGGGTGAGGAAGGTAGAACACCATCTTCAACTATATCCTTGCCACGAATCCTACATGCCATTGGACTATCGGATAGATTCGGACGTGGCCTTGGTTAGATAGATGCACCATTTTAACACGTATATAGGAACGCATAGGACGGAGATCGCCATGTCGGAATTGGAGGAGTTGGATTTGCGACCGTCGGCCTCCTACTAGCTTTCGCCTCCGTCGCCCGCAGGGACCGGCTCAGGGCTGCGACGACGCTGCCGCTTCTTGGGGGCGCTCTCTGGACTGACTGGCATCGCTTCGTTCCTGCTCAGGACCTCCCGCAGATAGCGACCCGTGTGGGAGGAGGGGAAGGTGGTCACATCTTCTGGTGTGCCCGTAGCTATCAGGCTCCCACCGGCGTCCCCCGCGCCCGGACCCAGGTCGATGATCCAGTCGGCGTTTTTCATCATGTCCAGATGGTGCTCGATAAGCACCACGGTGTTGCCTGCATCCACCAGCCGGTGTAGCACCCGCAGCAGGGCGGGCGCAGTCCTCAAAGGACAGCCCCGTCGTGGGTTCGTCCAGGATGTACATGGTCTTGCCTGTTGCCCTGCGGGACAGCTCCGTCGCCAGCTTCACCCTCTGGGCCTCGCCTCCCGAAAGGGTGGTGGCCGGCTGGCCGAGGCGGATGTATCCCAAGCCAACATCCCGGGTGGTCTCCAGCTTGTTGCGTATCTTGGGCAGGTTGTAGAAGAAGTCCAGGGCTTGGTCCACGGTCATGTCCAGGACATCGGCGATGCCTCTTGTCCTTGAAGGTGACCTCCAGAGCCTCCCGGTTGTAGCGGAGGCCGCGGCACACCTCGCATGGCACGGTCACGTCGGGCAGGAACTGCATCTCGATCTGGATGTAGCCGCCCCCCTGGCACGCTTCGCAGCGTCCGCCCTTAACGTTGAAGGAGAACCGCCCTGGTGCGTAGCCCCGCACCTTGGCTTCTGGGAGGGAGGCGTACAGCTCGCGGATGGGGGTAAAGGCGCCGGTGTAGGTGGCAGGGTTGCTCCTGGGGGTGCGCCCTATGGGAGACTGGTCGATATCCACCACCTTGTCGATGTTCTCGATGCCCCTGATTTCGGCGTGGCGTCCCGGCCGTTCCTTGTTCCCGTAGAACTGCTGGGCCAGCTTCTTGTAAAGGATCTCGTACACCAGGGTGCTTTTGCCCGAGCCCGAGACTCCTGTCACGCACACCAGCATCCCCAGGGGGATGTCCACATCCACGCCCTTAAGGTTGTTCTCCCGGGCGCCGCTGATGGTGACGTAATGCCCGTTGGAGGGGCGCCTCTTTTCAGGGAGGGGGATGGCCCTGCGCCCGCTGAGGTAGCTCCCCGTAATGGAGTTGGGGTTCTTCATGATGTCGTCGATGGTGCCGCAGGCCACGACGCTGCCGCCGTGCTCTCCGGCGCCCGGACCCAGGTCCACTATGAAGTCGGACGCCCGCATCACAGCCTCGTCGTGCTCGACTACTACCACTGTATTGCCCAGCTCCCGCAGGCGGTTCAGGGTGCCGATAAGGCGGTCATCGTCGGCGGGATGCAGGCCGACGGTGGGTTCGTCACAGACGTACAGCACACCCGTAAGCCCAGACCCGATCTGGGTCGCGAGGCGTATCCTCTGGGCTTCGCCGCCGGACAGGGTGCGGGCGGTGCGGTCCAAGGTGAGGTATCCCAAGCCGATGTCCACCAGGAACTTCAGGCGGGCTTCGATCTCCTTGAGAATCTGGGCGCCGATGGACAGCTCCCGCTCGGTCAGCTTTGCTACAGGCTGTTTGCCATTGGATCCTTTTCGAGGGGAGTCAGCCGCATCGCCCCGTCCAATGACGTGGGCCCACTCGATGCCTCTCTCTATGGTCATGGCGCATACATCGTTGATGCCCAGGCCGCACACCCGCACAGCCAGCGCTTCGGGGCGGAGGCGCTTGCCGTCGCACGCGCTGCAGGGGTTGGCGGTCATGTAGCGCTCCACATCGCTGCGCACATAGTCCGACTCGGTCTCCTTGTGGCGCCGCTCCAATTGGGGAATGACTCCCTCGAAGGTGGTCTCCCAGGAGTAGTCGTGGCCGTGGTGGGTGCGATGGCGCATGGTCAGCGTCTTGCTGCCCGTGCCGTACAGGATGATGTTCAGCGCCTTCTCGGACAGCTCCTTCACGGGAGTCCTGGTTGAGAATCCGTAGGCCGAAGACACCGATTCCAGCAGGCTCTTGTGCCAGCCCGTCAGGGCGCCTGCCCGCACCCAGGGAACGATGGCCCCCTCGGCGATAGACAGGTCTTTGTTGGGGATGATGATCTCCGGGTCGATCTCCAGCTTGAACCCCAGCCCGGTGCACGCCGGGCAGGCCCCATGGGGGCTGTTGAAGCTGAAGGTGCGAGGCTCTATCTCGGGCAGGCTAATCCCGCAGTGGACGCAGGCGAAGTTCTCGGAGAAGACGAGCTCTTCCCCGCCGTCTATGGCTGCCTGCACAACACCATTTCCCTGCTTCAGGGCTGTCTCGATGGAGTCGGCCACACGGCTGGCCTCGGTTTCGGCATCCACGACCAGCCGGTCCACAACGATCTCGATGTAATGCCACTTCTGTTTGTCCAGGTTCAGGTCGCCCATGGTCTCGAGCTGGTGGATCTCGCCGTTGACCCTCACGCGGACAAAACCGGCCCGCCGGGCTTCTTCGAAAACCTCCTTGTGCTCCCCCTTGCGTCGGCGCACCTTGGGGGCCAGGACGAGGATGCGGCTGCCAACGGGCAGGGTCATGATGGCATCGACGATCTGCTGCACCGTCTGGCGCTGGACAGGGCGGTCGCACTTGGGGCAGTAGGGGCGGCCCACGCGGGCAAACAAGAGGCGGAGGTAGTCGTACACCTCTGTGACTGTGCCTACCGTGGACCTTGGGTTGTGGGAGACCCCCTTCTGATCTATCGATATGGCGGGGGAAAGGCCTTCCACGTACTCCACGTCGGGCTTTTCCATGCGTCCCAGGAACTGGCGGGCATAGGCGGAAAGGGACTCCACGTAGCCGGCGCTGGCCCTCGGCATAGATGGTGTCGAAAGCCAGTGAGCTTTTCCCCGATCCGGAGACCCCGGTGACCACCACCAGCTTATCCCGGGGAATGGTCACGTCGATGTTCCTGAGGTTGTGCTCTCTGGCGCCTTTGACGTGTATGTACTCCTGAGGCATAGGCAGCTTTCTGAAAGTAAGTCAGGGGTTATTCTAGCATCCCCTGCCCCACCAAGCATCCATGTTGACCGAATTGCGCCCTGCACTCCTGCTGGCTAGAATAGGGCGCGGAAGGCACCTGGGTCTCTCCCTTTCAGGAGAGCCCGCCCAGGCGAGCAAGAATCGGAGGTGTGACAATGGCCAAGTTTCTCTTGCAATGCAACTACACGCAAGCCGGACTCCAGGGGCTCCTCAAGGAGGGAGGCTCTGCCCGCCGGAAGGTCTTCGAGGGCATCGCCGCTGAGCAGGGCGGGAGCCTGGAGGCCTTCTACTATGCCTTCGGCGGGTCCGATCTGTACATGGTGTTCGACCTGCCGGACACAGCTACCGCCACCGCAGTCTCGCTAAGCATTGGGGCCGGGGGTGCCCTGGGTATCACCACAGTACAGCTGATCACCCCGGAAGAGGTGGATGCTGCCTGCGGCAAGACCGTCACCTATCGACCCCCCGGAGCCTAGGGCCGAGGGGGAATTCGGGCGAAACGCGAGGGCCGGGCTATCCCTTGGGGTCGTAGTTCTCCTTCACCCTTGACTCTTACCTGTGAGTGGGGAACAATTAATGGTCTTCGCAAGGGGAAGTGGCTGAAGGGGCCGGAGGCGATGGCATGGCGCGAGGATTAATCTCCCATTGGGGTGCGTCCCGGGTCAGGTCGCTGACACGGCACACGGATGCATGTGCCCTCTCCGGTGACCCTGAGACGACTCTGCAAGGAGGCGAAATATGGATATGGTAAAGAAATTGGTTGGGGCGTATCTCATCGGAGTCGCCCTGGTGGTGGCCATTTACTTCGTGATAAACGCATTCCTGGTGGACTCCATTGATGTGGCCCTGGTGTGGACAGTGCTGGATGTGCTTATGGTCATCGCCCTGGCGCCGGCCCTGCTCTACAACTATGCCCGCAAGCGGGAAGAGTGCGGGCAGGACCCCGACGGCGCCGTTACCCGCCGTTACCTGGAAGCCAACGTGGCCTTCTATGCGACGGCAGCGATCACCATTCTGTTCCTGTACAACTGGTTCTGGCAGATGTCCCTGGGCCTGAACAGCCCCGAGCCCGACAACCACACCGCCTGGACCATTTGGGCGATGATCGATACTGCCTTGCCATTGGTCTTGGGAGCTACAGGGTGCCGTATGCTGTTTCAAGGCAACCGAGTTCCATAGGCCCTCCAGTCTCACACGATGTGCGTCGGTTGTCTCCATGCCCATCTGAGAAGCACTTAGCGTACTCCTTCGGCTTCAGGGTCTGGCGCCCCTCCCCCGCCGGGCTTCGGTCACGCAGATAATTGCAGGAAGACCCTCTATGGGCTGCCTTCTTCGGGCGTTGCCCTGTGATATCCTGACGCCAGGATAATTTATGGAAGCGCCGGCAGGCGCGCACCCTGTG
The DNA here is from genome assembly GCA_963663025.1 of Dehalococcoidia bacterium. Classification (GTDB taxonomy): domain Bacteria; phylum Chloroflexota; class Dehalococcoidia; order Lucifugimonadales; family JAGWBF01; genus JAGWBF01. The sequence goes on from OY760073.1 coordinate 380,685, forward strand.
GAGGTCCAGTACGATGAAGCTTCTGTTTGTAACACTCATGTTGGCGTGCTTCGCTGTATTGGGGTGTGGAGGGGACACCGAGCCGACCTCCGTCGTGGAACCGGTGAGCACACAGGCCTTCTCGACCCAGCCTGCCGACGGCGACGATAACGTCGAACAGCCCTCTGACGGTGACAGATCTGAAGGTGATGGCGACCAGTCCTCATCCTCTTCCGGGAATGATGACTCGGACAGCGATGCCAACGGGGATACCGACGGGCACGGTTCGGATGATGACGACACTGTGAGCCGGGAGAACCCGGGCTATGTGGGAATGGCCTTCGACGCCAGTCGAAACGAAGCCCTGTTCGACGCCCAGCCTTTGGATGTCGTGGTCTGGACCATGGAACCCACGGCTTCAGCCGGGGCGCTGGAGGCGGCGGGCATCCTTAACGAAGGCGCCACTCTATTCAACCCCATGGTAGATGGCGAGGGGGCCGGCTTCATCCTGTATTACAAGGGAAATACAGAACCCCTGGTCCTGCTGCTCCCGGACTTGGGGCCTTTGTACATTTGGGAGACCGACCTTACCGTGGCTGACATGGAACACGAGTCTGAGGGAGGGGTCTTCTCCTTCCAGGCCTACTCACCCCTCTTTATGGACGTTGGCCCGTCGGACTTGGAAATACGGGTCTTCGGTTACGATGGTGATGGCGCCGACGCTCTTCTGGCCATTCAGCCGGTAGGCGTTCACTAACCCACTTCCCGCGCGCTCCCGGGTTGTTCCCACAAGGTCGGGGCGAGCGGCGTGGCCGACGGCGTACAGGCCGCCCCCGCGCTCCTCCGGGATGAAGACGTACCACGGACCGTCGGAACTCTCCGTGTACTACGACAGGCGCAGCCTGTTTTCCTCAGCAGGCAAGTAGCATGCACGGTGTCTTGTGGGCGGACTTTTAGGGGGTTTCGAGCGTCATGCCAGGTCGAAACGGTCCAGGTTCATCACCTTGTCCCACGCCGCCACGAAGTCCTGAACGAACTTCTGCTGGCCATCGCTGCATCCGTACACCTCGGCGATGGCCCGCAGCTCGGAGTTGGAGCCGAAGACCAGGTCCACCCTGGTTCCCGTCCACTTGACGCTGCCTGTTTTCCGGTAGCGTCCCTCGAACACTCCCTCGGCTGTGGAGGACGCCTGCCACTCGGTGCCCATGTCCAGCAGGTTGGCAAAGAAATCGTTGGTCAGCGCGCCGGGCCGATCGGTGAAGACGCCGTGCTGGGACTGGCCGGTGTTGGCGTTAAGGACCCGCAAGCCTCCGACCAGGGCTGTCATCTCGGGGGGCGTCAGCGTCAGCATGTACGCCCGCTCCACCAGCTGCTCCTCCTGGGATCCTCCGTTTCCGCCCTTTACGTAGTTGCGGAATCCGTCGGCTTTGGGTTCGAGCACAGCAAAGGACTCGACGTCGGTCCACTCCTGGGATGCATCAGTGCGCCCGGGAGCAAAGGGCACCTTAACGTCGTGGCCTGCGTTCTTCGCAGCCTGCTCCACTCCTGCGCACCCGGCGAGGACGATGAGGTCGGCCAGGGAGACCCTGGCGCCTCCCGTCTGGGAACTGTTGAACTCGGCCTGGATGTTCTCCAGCGAGGCCAGCGCCTTCCCTAGCTCAGCGGGGTTGTTCACCTGCCAGTCTTTCTGCGGGGCGAGGCGGATTCGCGCGCCGTTGGCTCCGCCCCTCTTGTCGGTGCCTCGGAAGCTGGACGCCGACGCCCAAGCGGTGGCGACGAGCTGGGAGACTGACAGTCCCGAGGCGAGCACCTTGGCCTTAAGGTCGGCAATCTCCTTCGCGCCGATCAGCGGGTGATCGACTTCGGGTACCGGGTCTTGCCAAATCAGAGTTTCCGTGGGGACCAGGGGTCCCAGGTAACGGCTTCTGGGGCCCATATCCCGGTGGATCAGCTTGAACCATGCCCGGGCGAAGGAGTCTTCCAGGTCCGCCGGATTGTCCAGAAAACGCTTTGCGATGACCGCGTAGTCCTGGTCCATCCGCAGGGAAAGGTCGGTGGTGAGCATCATGGGTGCGTGCTTCTTCGACGCATCGTGGGCGTCGGGCACGGTGGCCACCTGGGCGGCGTTCTTGGGGGCGTACTGGGACTTGCCGGCGGGGCTCTTGGTCAGCTCCCACTCGTAGTTGTGCAGGTTCTCGAAGAAGTTGTTGTCCCACTTCACAGGGTTGGTGGTCCAAGCGCCTTCCAGCCCGCTGGTGAATGAGTGAACGCCGTGGCCGTTGCCGTAGCTGTTCTTCCAGCCGAGTCCCTGCTGCTCCATGGCGGACCCTTCCGGGTCGGGTCCCACGTTCTCATCGCCGACAGCCCCATGGGCCTTGCCGAAGGTGTGCCCGCCGGCGATGAGGGCGACGGTTTCTTCGTCGTTCATGGCCATGCGGGCAAAGGTCTGGCGGATGTACCTTGCCGCAGCAACGGGGTCCGGGTTGCCGTTGGGGCCCTCGGGGTTCACGTAGATCAGCCCCATGTGGTCGGCGCCCAGGGGATCCTGGAGGGTTCCCTCGGAATCGTGGCGCTCGCTTCCAAGCCACGTTTCCTCAGAACCCCAGTCAGTCTCATCGGCTTCCCAAACGTCGGGCCTGCCGAAGCCGAAGCCAAAGGTCTTGAACCCCATAGACTCCAGGGCGCAGTTGCCCGCGAATATGATCAGGTCGGCCCACGAAATCTGCTGTCCGTACTTCTGTTTTACGGGCCAGAGCAGGCGCCGGGCCTTATCAAGGTTGGCATTGTCTGGCCAGCTGTTGAGGGGGGCGAGGCGTTGATAGCCCGAACCGCCGCCGCCGCGTCCGTCGGTGATCCTGTAGGTGCCGGCGGCGTGCCATGTCATGCGGATGAAGAGAGGCCCATAGTGCCCGTAGTCGGCGGGCCACCAGTCCTGGGAGGTTGTCATAACCTGTTCGATATCCTTCTTCAGGGCATCGACATCCAGGGTCTTGAACGCCTCGGTGTAGCTGAAGTCCTTACCCAAGGGGTCTGATACAGGGGAGTTATGGCGGAGGGCTTTAAGGTTAAGCCGATCCGGCCACCAGTACTGGTTCGAGGTCAACTTGTCTCTCCTTTCGGCGATGTGCCAGGTAAAGCGCGGCATTCCTGAACCTGGGTCCCCATTACCTGCGGGGGCTGCCCTCGCCATCCACGGAGAAACCTTGGCATGCCAAACGTGAGTTCACCTTGGCTCTACGGTCTCTCACCGGACATTTTCGTCTTGAGTGGGCCCAGGGGAGCCCGCGCTTATTGCTGCATTTTCAGCGACCGCTCGCTGCCAGCTTTCCATAATAACAAATTGGCTATCCCTTGGGCAATCCCAAGCTGACAGACCCTTGAGACCTCACCGTTGTCCCGACGGAGAAGCCTGATGCCGCGGGCAACGTCGAGGGGGATTATGCCCTCCTGCACTGTCTTAAAGGCGTGATTTACGGAGAGACCACATGCGACACCGGACCTCCGCTCACAGTCGGTCAAATCCCTTCCAGCCGGGTATGGAGGAAGCTTGCCGGACCCACTCCTCCATCTGCGCCTCGTCCAGTTCCCCTTCGTGGATATCGACCCAACGGGAGTCCGGATCCTTGCCTGATCCGGGAGGGGCGGGCTGCAGGTAAGCTCCGTTGAGAAAGGTTATCTTCACGTAGCTGGTGAAGACATGGTAGCTCACGAACCACCCTTGGCCCTCGATGCCGTACCAGGGCGAGTTCCACCTCACAGCCTTGCGCACGTTTGGCACGGCGCGCGCGATGAGGTCGTCGAGGCGGCGACCAAGCTCCCGCTTCCAGCCGGGCATGGCCTCGATGTAAGCCTGCACGGGAGCGTCCCCGTCGCCCTTGGGAATCTGGGGGTTGCCTCCGGACAGGAGCACCGACTCGCTGGCGTTACTTGGCGCGGCGTGTGGCTCACCATTCTTCCCCTTCCGGGACTGCCGGCTCGGCATGGCGTTCACCCCACATCGTGTTCCGAAAAGCAGGTGTTGCAGCGTCCAGCACGAAAATGTCAAACCCTGATGCTCCGATCACCGGGCCGGCTTTTCGCCTGAAGCGCCGGGGTAAGTATAGCCGAAGCGGCAGGGCCTCCAGCTATGTGGCTGACCTGCCGCTTCTTATTGGCGCTCCCGTGCAACTAGTTCCATGGCCACTGTCCCACTATTTATTTACGCGGCAACTGATGATGTCTACGCCGTAGTATTTCCGGTGGTGTACTGACGATGCGTAGTGGCTCAGGATTCGGAGGGATAGTTGTTCTTCATCTTCCAGAGCTTGGCCCTCGCCCAGATAGGCCATACGATTCTCGATATTCCCTTGGCTGGCGTCGTCCGAAGCGACCACGATTTCTATCTCGGCCGATCCGCTGTCGGGACGAATAGTGGCGACCAACCTGCGCTTCTGCGCGCCCGACCCGTCGTCCTCTTCATTGAGCAAGCTCAACATGACCTCTTCTCCTACCAGGCGCAGCCTGTTTTTCCCTTCCTCCGTCCAATTGTGTTCATCGGCGAACCGGCAGAGAAAATCGTCAACGGCAGGCAAGGAGGACTGGGATAAGTCAACCATCACCTTCCTGGCGCGAAAACTTGACAGTTCGGTGAATATGGTCATCATGATGGCCGCCATACCGCCGACGACAATAGTGTTGCCTACCAGATGGCCGATAGTCCCTCCGAACAAGTCTTTGAAGGCCACAGCGGACAAGCCCAAAACCATAGACACTCCAGTGATGGCGGCCTTCTTCTGGTCAATTTGTCCCGTGAAGACCGTCTTGGCGCCCTCGATAAAAAGCATGCCGAAAATGATCACGTACACCGCGCTGACCACCGGACCGGGGATGGCGACCAGCACGGCAAGCAACTTGGAAAAGAAGGCAACCACTATGGTCAAGAGTCCCAGATATACACCGACACTCGTGACAGCTACCCCGGTAAAGCCAATGTAAACCGCCGTGGCCGACCACGGCGCCGCGACAGGCAAGGTTCCCAGGAGGCCTGAAAGAAGGGTGCCCACCCCATACACATTCAAGCCCCCCTGCACCGAGCGGAAATCGATGGCAGAACGAACCCGATAGGAAGCGCGGTAAATCACCGACAGGTCGCCAACTACTTTCATAAAGGCGGTAAGATTCACCAATACGAAGGCTGGGAGCAGGGCCCAGAAATCGGGGCCAAAGTTGAGGTCCAGCCCCGGCCACGAGAAGTGGGGCAGGCTCACCCAGGAAGCGTTAATTACGATGCCGGCATCGTAAAAACCCAGTGGCACGGCCACAATCAGACCGACGGCTACGGTGGCCGGCAATATCCACATCCGCCAGAACGCTGTGCCTTGCAGGGCTATCAGGGCCCCAACCGCCAGGGCAGCCAATCCCGGCGCCAGGAAAAGCACGGTAGATTCGTTATTCGGCGGAATAACCGTTCTGCTGATGATGAAGGGCATGGCGGAAACCGCCACCAGCATGATCACTACCCCGCTCACCGTTTGCGTGAATATCCGCCGGAGCGAGGCAAGGCGCAGGGTCAAAACAGACTGAACCAGGGTGGAAACCACCACCAAGCTGGTCAGCAAACCAGGCCCGCCGACATGGAGCGCCAAGGCGCTAACTGCCAGGAACGGAACATTGAAGTTTGCCACAATGAGGCGGCCCGAACCCACATAACGCAGCCGGAGAGCCTGCAGTATCATGCTAGCTCCTGTGACTGCCAGCACGGTAAACGTCACCCACGACAGATAGGCTTCCGATTGCCCAGATGCCCGCACCACCAACGCTGCCAGCATGACGAGGCCGATGGTGTTGGGAATGAATATCTGTAAAGCCGAGGATATTGCCAGTAGCGGCGGACACTTCTCATCCGGTTCGTACTGGAATTCGCGTCGTCCTTGGGACTTAGGAAACATAAGATGATACCCAATCCTAATACTATCCGAGATATTGCTATATCGCCGCTACCCGACCGTCGGCAAATATGATGTAATATATCAGTACTATATTCTAGAGAGGGTCAATCTTGCGAAACTATCAAGAGAACAAGACTCAGGCGAATGGGACAGGATTAAAGCATCGGCGGTCGCCTGCCGGCGTGATCCTGCTGACATTGCTGCTTGCTTTGGCTTCTGTGGTGGTATTCAGCATGGCCTGTGGAGGTGATCCCACAGCAACGCCTACTGCAACCCTGGATCCCACGGCGACTCCTATGCCGACCGTCGCGCCCACGGCGACCTTGGAGCCTACTGCCGCGCCGACTCCAACCCCAGAACCGGAGCCCGTCGATGACGACGACGCCCTGACCCAAGCCTACGTGGAGAAGGCTGTCGCCTACTACGACGCTAACGGACGGGACGCGACAGTCGAATACTACAAGAGCGAAGAGAGTATTGAGGGAGGCCGGTATCTGTACTTAATCAGCGATGATGGCGTCCTGCTGGCAATGCCGTTCTTTCATCACTTCCTGGGAAGCAGGCACGAGTCCATCACGCCTTTCCTGGGAATCGCTGCGGAGGACGGCGCTTGGTATGATGGCCAGGGGCTCTATGTAGCGGAGACGGACACCGGCATTACAACCAGGCAGGGGCCAATGCGGCACTACCTTGCCCTGCGAGACGGCCTCATCTTCGTGTCAGGCCACTCCACCCTGCAGGAGAACCTGGCAGAAGCCGCGATGGATTACGTGAGCCGCGCTATAGCCCTCTACGAAAGTGAAGGGCTGGATGCGACGGTTGCCAACTACAACAGGCCCGACAGCCTGGAGGGGAACTTCTACCTGTTCCTGATAGGGGCTAACGACCTCTACCTGGCCCATCCCGTATTCCCGCACCTGATAGGGACCGACATCAAAGATGTGGTCGGATCAGACGGCCAGGAGTTGGGCAAAGAGATAGCCCAGGCAACCGAGGCCGGGATGTGGGTGGAGTACCTGTGGCCCAACCCGGTCACCCGGGTGGAGGAGCCCAAGACCACCTGGGTCATCCGCCACGACGGCCTGATCTTCGCCTCCGGTTACTACGCCGTGGGCGAAACGCAGGAGACGCCCGCCTGGCAGGGCGCGGACCCCCGCGAGTACACCGTGCAGTACGTGGAAAGGGCGATAGAGCGTTACGAGCGGGACGGCCTGGAACCCACCCTCAATTATTACAACAGCGTCGCCAGCTTTGAGGGCGAGTGGTATCTCTTTGCCACCGACGAGAACGACATCTATCATGTACACCCGCTGATTCCCCGCTTGCTAGGCACGGACATCAAGGATGTGGTGGGTTCCGACGGCTACGAGCTGGGCAATGAGCTGGCCAAGGCCGGAGAGGGAGAAGGCGTGTGGGTGGAGTACCTGTGGCCCCATCCGGTAACGCTTAAGGAAGTCCCCAAGGTCGGATACGCGGTGCGCCGGGACGGGATGATATTCGCATCCGGCTACTATCCGGGCGTCGCGGATCCGGCGACCTACACCCGGGCCTACGTCCAGAAGGCTATGGACTACTATGACAACCAGGGCCTGGAGGCCACGGTTACCCATTACAACAGCCCTGAGAGCATAGACGGCTCTTACTGGCTGATGATGGTCGATCCCCAGGGCGTCATAGCCGTGGCGGGTGGGGAGCCGGTCATGGTTGGCCTGAACGCCAGCCAGTTCCGGGGGATCGTGGCCGGAGAGCCAATTGGCGAATCGCTCCTAAGCGCCACCGAGGAAGGCCACTGGTTTAGGTACCTGTGGCCCAACCCCAGGACGGCGGGGCAGTTGACGGTGTACCTCTGGATAATACGCCACGACGGATACGTCTTCGCGTCCGCCTATTACGTTGAGGGCGACGTGGACGCGCCGCCGCCCGCCGATTCCGACGAGGCGCTGACCCGCGCTTACGTAGAGAAGGCTATCGAACGCTACCAGAGCGACGGGCGGGAGGCAGCGTTCGCCTACTACAACAGCCGAGAGAGCCACGAAGGAGAGCGGGCTCTGTTCGTCATCGACGAAGACTCCCTATTGAGCGTCGCTCCCTTCCCGGCGTTGGTAGGGTCTCCCCTGGGCCTCGGTACAGGGGCCTTTCCCGCCCGAGAGGAAATTACCGAAGAAGGGATCTGGGCCAACTTGGTTGGCTTGAATCCTGCCACCGGCGCTCAGTCGCCGATGCGAGCCATCTTTATCCTGCACGACGGCTTGGTATTCGCCTCAGGACACTTTCCCGTGCGGGAAAATGTCGAGGAGGCCACACAGGATTACGTCAACAGGGCGATTAAGCTTTACCAACGCGACGGCCTCGACGCCACCGTTGACTACTACAACAGTCAGGCCAGCCTGGAAGGACAGTTATACCTGTTCCTCATAGACGCCGACGACAAATACGTGGCCCATCCCATATTCCCTCACCTCATCGGGACGGACATCAAGGACGTGATAGGCTCTGACGGCCAGGAGCTGGGCAAGGAGATAGCCCAGGCCACCCCGGAAGGAATCTGGGTGGAGTACCTCTGGCCCCATCCGGTCAGCCGCAAAGAAGGGGAGAAGGTCACTTGGGCCATTCGTCACGACGGGATGATATTCGCCTCCGGCTACTACGCCGGACGAGACGTCGAAGGCGAAGCGGCGCCGTGGGAAGGGGTCGACCCGCGCGAGTACACAGAGGACTACGTGAATCGCGCCATTGAGCGTTACGAGCGCGACGGCCTGGAATCCATGCTCAACTACTACAACAGCGTTGCCAGCTTTGAGGGAGAATGGTACCTGTTCGCTACGGACGAAAACGACATCTACATCGTTCACGCGCTGTTCCCCCGTCTTAAAGGGACCGACATTAAGAATGCGGTGGGTTCCGATGGCTACGAGCTGGGCAAGGCGTTTGCCGCGGCCCGGGATGGCGGCGAAGGAGTCTGGGTGGAGTACCTGTGGCCCCATCCGGTAACGCTCAAGGAAGTTCGCAAGGTGGGCTACGCGGTGCGCCGTGATGGAATGATCTTCGCCTCGGGCTACTACCCCGAAATTGATGACCCCGCGGCCTACACGCAGGGATACGTCGCTGATGCCATTGACTACTATGAAGCCAACGGGTTGGACGGCACCGTCGAGTATTACAACAGCCCGGAGAGTGTTGACAGCCAGTGGTGGCTGACCCTGATTGATGAGAACTACCTGTACATAGCGGATGCCTACTTCCCGCATCTGATTGGCACTGACGGCAGGCACAGAGACTCGCCCATAGGTATTGACGACGGCGTTATGTTGACGACGGCCACGGAGAAAGGCGCCTGGCATGACACTCCCTGGTTCAACCCGAATACATCGGAGAAATTGCAGAGAAACTTGTGGGTGGTTCGCCACGAAGGACTGATCTTCATTTCCAGCTACTTCACCGCGGTGGGAGAACCCGGCCCTGGGGAGTCTGCGGACGACGCGCTGACCCGCGCCTATGTGGAGAAGGTCATCGCCTACTACGACACCAACGGTCGGGACGCGACGGTCGAATACTACAGGTCCGAAGCCGCCGTTGAAGACGGGAGGCCCCTGACCATCATAGACGCCGAGGAAAGCGTGCTGCTGGTCCACAGCGCGCTACGCGCCCTGGAGGGCCAGTACGTGGGACCCCAGTCAAGGTTCCCCGGTTTGCGGCAGTTGATAGACATAGCCACTGAAGAGGGCCGCTGGGATACCGCTCGCGGCATCAACCCGGCCACCAAGCAGGAAGAGCCGCGGCGAATCCTCGCCGTCCTTCACGACGGCTTGGTGTTCGCCTCCAGCCATTCCGCTTTGACGGAGGATGTGGCGAATTCTACCCAGGAGTACGTGAACAAGGCCATTGCCAGGTACGAACAGGAGGGGCTGGACGCCACCATCGCCCACTACAATGGCCAAGACAGCCTGGACGGCCAGTTCTACCTATTCCTCATCGGCGCAGACGACCTCTACCTTGCCCATCCCATATTCCCGCACCTGATAGGGACCGACATCAAGGATGTGGTGGGGTCCGACGGGCAGGAATTGGGCAAAGAGATAGCCCAGGCTACCGAACAGGGCATCTGGGTGGATTACCTGTGGCCCCATCCCGTATCCAGGAAGGAACAGCATAAGGTCACCTGGGCCATCCGCCACGACGGGCTGATCTTCGCCTCAGGCTATTACGCCGGAGGGCCGGAGACGGGAACCCCCGCCTGGCAGGACGCCGACCCGAGGGAATACACTGTGGAGTACGTGGAGCGGGCTGTTGAGCGTTACCAGCGCGACGGCTTAGAGTCCCTGCTTAACTACTACAACAGCGTCGCCAGCTTCGAGGGCGAATGGTACCTGTTCGCTACTGATGAGAACGACATCTATCATGTGCATCCGTTGTTGCCGCGCTTGATAGGGACGGACATCAAGGATGTGGTGGGTTCCGACGACTACGAGCTGGGCGAGGAGCTTGCCAAGGCCCCGGATGGAGGGGAAGGCGTCTGGGTGGAGTACCTGTGGCCTCATCCGGTGACGCTGCAAGAAGTCTCCAAGGTGGGCTACGCTGTGCGTCGTGACGGAATGCTCTTCGCCTCGGGCTACTACCCGCAAGTTGAAGACCCGGCGGGCCAGACCAGGGACTATGTGCAGCAGGCTATCGATTATTACGAGGCCAACGGTTTGGACGCCACCATCGCCCACTACAACAGCCAGGAGAGTGTCGACGGTCAGTGGAGCTTAACCATGGCCGATGAGAACGACGTTGTGCGCGTCGCTGTCCTCTCTCCACACCTGATAGGCACTGACTTGAAAGACTTGGCCCGGGGCCGGGTTCGGCAGATTGGCGAAGAGTTGGCGGCAGCCACGGAGGAAGGCGTATGGGTCAGCCACCTCTTCCCCAACACCAGGTCGTCGGAGACGCTGTACGCGCATAACTGGGCCATCCGCTACGACGGGCTGCTCTTCACGTCGCGCTACTACGACGACCAGGCTGACGTTCAAGATATGCCTTAACGAAAAGGGTTCTTGGCTTAGTCAATTGTAGCGGGCCAGTGGCCTGGCACGGGGAAGGCTTCGTCGTTGCCAGGCCACGGCGGCATGGTCACGATCAGGAACCGCAGTGAGCGGTCGCCCGTTGCCCTGAACTGGAAGTGGGCGCCAGCCGGAATGGACAGGCTCCCGCCCGGGGCAACGTCCACGACCCGCTCCTCTCCACCGTGCCTCCGCCAAACCTGGCCTGTGCCCTCCAGGAAGTACCAGACCTCCTCGACGGTCCTGTGCGCTACAGCGATCGACACCTCTCCTGGATTCAGGGTGCAGTGGACCATGCTTCCCCGGCTTGTCTCTGACAGCAGCCGGATCTCCGAACCGTCCGGGGCAACGATGTCCCGGTCCTTGGCAAGCTCCTTGTAGTCCAGTTCGTGTTTCATGCTGGCTAACCTGCTGCTTTGGGCAATCATACCGCACCACAGGGGCCGCTGCCCTACTTCACGCCTGTCCTTGAATCAGCGCTGTTCTATACTGGCGCTTACAAGGCAGGGGCCCGGTAGACTTGACAGCGTCCTGCGACGATGCTGACATGGCCTGTAGTCCCGTAGAGGAGCCGACCATGCCTACCTATAAGCGTCTCATCATCGCATGGCTCTTCGTTCCCATGCACCGGCTCCTGCTCCGCCTCTCCAGGGGCCGGCTACTCGGCAGTTTGGAAGGCCATGGAGTCCTGGTCCTTGTGACTAAGGGACGCAAGACCGGCAAGCCGCGGTCGTCGCCCCTGATGTACTTCCAGTTCGAAGAGTCAAGCGACCTCATTGTCGTTGCTTCCAACTACGGCCAGGACCATCATCCGGCTTGGTACCTGAACATCGCGGCGGACCCAGCCGTTATCGTCGAAACCAAGGGGGAGCGGTTCCCCGCCCAGGCTCGCATCACCCGGGGTGAGGAACGGGCCTCGCTGTACGACAAAACTGCTGCGGCCAACCCGCGCTTTTCCCGCTATCGGGCTGCTACCCATCGCCAGATTCCGATAATCGCGCTTCGTCGGACCTCTCCGACAGCTTGAGATGCGTTGAGGGTGAAGAGGCTCAGACATCTCATAACGGGTGTTGGTGCGTCCTTGACTAAGCCAACATACGGTGGCTTACTGAAGGCTGGCCTCGGTCAGCGCCGAAATCTCGTGGAGGAATGCGATGGAGAACGGTCAGGCCAGTGCGTATCCGGTCCAGTACAGCGTGGACTATCCCGAAGGCGCCAGGAACAGGCTGAGCGCCCTCCTCAGGATAATCCTTGTTATCCCGATACTCGTGGTTATCGCCCTTGTGAGCGGCTACACGTCCAGTGGCGATCTGGAAATCGATGAAGCCATCTCTCCCCTGTTTGCAGGTGGCATTGTGTGGACTGCCACGCTGCTGATGCTCCTGTTCAGGAAAAAGTACCCTCGCTGGTGGTTCGACTGGAACCTGGAGCTGCAGAGATTCAGCGCCCGGGTAGGTTCGTTCCTTTTCCTTCTGCGGGATGAGTACCCTTCCACCGACGAAGAGCAGGCCGTCCACCTCGACATCCCATACCCCAACGCCCAAGAGGAGTTGAACAGGTTCCTGCCCATCGTAAAGTGGCTGTTGGCCATCCCTCACTATGTGGCGCTAATTGTTCTAGGTGTGGTTGCATTGATAGTCACGGTCTTCGCTTGGCTGTCGATACTGGTAACCGGAAGCTATCCCAGGGGGATGTTTGACTTTGTGGTTGGAGTAGGCCGGTGGGGATTCAGGGTAACTGCCTATGCGGCCCTGCTGACCACGGACAGGTATCCCCCGTTCCGGCTCGGAAACTAATGGCAATCCTCTAGTAGCTAGGTTGCGTGGCTGTGGGAAACCTGTCGGCGTCCCACTTGCCTTTCGCTGGTATCCTGGGTCTATTTATAGGTGGGCGCACTGCTTTACTATTGCAATGCCACGACGCTAGCGGCAGGATGTACGCTGGGAGGGATCGGACCTAACGGGTCCTTCCCATGGCATCACACATCAAGGAGGTCCAATCATGGGCACAATAGCTGTGAACCGGCTGGCGGGTCTGTCCCTCATATTCGGCCCGTTAATCGCCTTCATCTTCTTCCTCATAGAGCCGGGCGGGTTGCTGATAGACAGCGCCGATGTGTCGGACTCTGTTAGCAATATAATGGCCAAGGGTTCCAACGCCGCGCTGACCAATGTGACCAACATCGCGATAATCCTTGGCTTGGCCCTGATCCTCTCGGGCCTCTACGCGTTGATGCGGAACGTAACCCTGCAGGGCAACGGCAAGGCGTTGGTCCAGATGGGCTTCTTCATGATCTTCGTCGGACTGGCCGGGTGGATTCTGGCCGGGGGCATGGACTTCATCCTGGCCGATGCCCAAACCCCTGAACAGATCCAGGGAAGCGTTCCCGTTTACTACGCCGGCTCCGCTCTCCTCTACGCCGGTGGGATCACGCTAGGGTTTGGCGGGTTCATCTTCGCGTTGGGGCTCTCCACGAGGGACGACTTCAACCGGATAATCTCCCTGCTGGCTGCCCTTGTCAGCCTGGCCATAATGGTCTTTTTCGTGGTAGCCATACTCTACAACGACGGCCGCGATCCCTTTATCACCCTGGCCCGGGGCTTCTACGTGCTGCTGGTGATCTGGTATGGATATCTGGGCGTCGGGCTAATGAAACGACCCGATCCCGACCTGTGGCAATAAACGGAGACTAGGCTGCCGTCCGCTGACCCGAGGTCAGCGGACGGCAGCTGGACACAAGCGGTCTTCAAGAGCGGGGCTTGGCACAACCTCGGCGAAACTTGCTCACCCTCAGCCTATCGAAGGGTTTAGGGGGGCATGGCTTTGAAGTGGTCCAGGAGCCTTCTTCCATCGTGGGTGTTACTGACCATGTTCAGGACCAGCGGGACTGCCCCGGCGCCTAATTCGCGTTCCCAAAGTCAAAGTCCGCCAGCAGGCAGTCTGTGTCGTACTCTCCCGTGAACCAGATGGGCACGCACCATGACTCGTACTCCGCTATCCTGCCGCCGGATACCCTTACGTCGTAGCTGCCGTCCCGGTTCTTCGCCACGCTGACGGTCACCCCGCTGCCTATAGATCTGGACTCGCCGTCCGCAATGACGGAGTAGTCGTCGCGGCCGTAGCCTACGTCCGATTCGTAGTCGGGGTTGGCGGTGTTGTACAGGGCTGGGCCAGTCCGCGCGTTGACGCCGGCGCCGGTGGTCTGGTCGTACCGGCTCACCAGCACGCCTTCGTAGTGAAGAGGCCGCCGCTGTCCGGGTCTTGCGGAGTCATAGACCAGGTCGCTGGTGTCGCGATAGATGGCGTTTCGTTCATCCAGCACCTCCAGGGTGGTGAATGCGCCCGCTCTCCCGGAATGAATGACGAGGAACTGGTATCCCTTCTCCCTGGGCTTGGCCAGCGTGTAGGTTGCCTGTTCCGAAAGATGCAGGGCCACATCTTCCGGAGCAATCCAGCCGGCGGCGTACCGGTTGATGGCTAGGGTGGATGGCATGTCCTGATACCAGCCGGTGGGCCTGGCGAAGCTCAGCTCCGACATGAAGTCGTGAACGTTGCTGTAGAAGTTGGGCTTCTGGTACGGCTTGTTGGGGTCGGGCCTCCAGGGGAGCTCTATATAGGAGTGCGGCCAAAACATCCAACCGTGGCCGATTTCGTGCACCAGGGTAGTCATCCTGGAGGTTTGCAGGCTGACAAGCCCAAACTCGGCAGAACCGTTCCACGCCGACCCCCCGGAGGAGACCCCCACGTCGTCCAGGAGGAGGCGGTTCAGGGCGCCGGGCATACCCCACCGGCAGCCGGGCGCGTCCGGAGCGTTGGGGTCGCAGCCCACAACGCCAGCTAGGGCCAGCCACTGGTCCTGCACATCCTGGGGTGTTCCCAGACCGCTGGGGGTGAACTCGACGCCGGGGACGAAACTCATGCGCAGCTTGCCCTGGGATATCTTGCCAAAGTAGGCAGCTACATGGGTGTTGAGCGCGTTTACCGCCTCGGACATGCTCATGTCCACCCGAACGCCATTGTCGTTGGTCCAGTCCGGCGCTCCCACGGGGACCCTGGTGATGTCCACGGCGATCTCCAGATCGCCCAGGGAGTAGTAGGTGGGGTCCACTGGCGGGTCCAGGTGGGTGCGGTCGGGATACTTGCTCATAAAGGTGCATCCTTCAAATCCCATGAGGCCGTAGCGCACGTAGCTCCCGTTGCCGAAGTAGCGTATCAGCGAAAGGGGGTCCTGGCCTTCCAGATCCGGCAGGCCCGCCGGAGTCCAGGGCGATTGGGGGTTGGGCGGCGGATCGCAGTCGTAGGGGTTGGAATCCCTCCACCAGGGCTTCGGCTCCGCCAGCCACTCGTGGTCGTTCCAAGCGTCGTAGTTTTCAGGTTCAGGCACAGCGTAAGTGGGGGTGGGGGCGGGAGCGACGGCTGTGGCAGTGGCGATGTACTCGGCATAGGCGCTGGCCGTGGCTTGATTTGCGGCTTCGGCGTCGTCGGCCCTGTCTCGGGCGTCGGCTATGGCTGAGACTTCGGCTACGGCGTTTGCGGCGGCTACAGCTGTCTCAGTGTCCAGGTTGGGAAAGCCGATGGGGTTGTCCAAGACCTTGTTCAATGCGTCGGCAACGGCGTTGGGGTCAGCGTTGGTCATGGACACAGCATGTGCTACGGCCCCCTCCCGGTCGAGAGGAGATCGAATGATGTACTTCAAGGCCAAGGTCACCGCCGCGGACAATTCATCGGACATGTCTTTGGCAGCGGGGTCGACTGGGATAGGTCTGGCTCCGAAGCTGCTCAAGACCTCGTTCATTGCCCTGGTCACGGCATCGGCATCGGCGTTGGTCATAGATACGGCATGAGCTATGGACCCCTCCAGGTCGTTGCGGTAGGGGCCGTTGAAGTAGGAATCTACGGCTATGCCCACAGCTTTGTTTAGGGCTGCGGCGGCGGCATTGATCCTGGCTGCGGCAGTGGCGGTGGCCTCCGCACTGGCATCAACAGTGGGGCCAGCATTGGGAGTGGGGCCGGCCGCAGTTGTGGTCGCAGCAAGCGCATTAGCTACGGCGGTAGCTATCGCATCCTCCCTGGCGCCAGAAGTGGGGGTGGGGCCAGGATTGGGAGTAGCATCAGGTTTGACTTCCGCCACGGCCGTAGCAACGGCATCAGCTATGATCGTGGAGATGTCCTCGGAAGTGGGCGCGGGCGTTGGGGCAGGCGTCGGACCACCTCTGGTGCAAGCCACAGAAAGGGCTGTCAGGAGCAGGGCCGCAAGCAAGACCGGCAGACATTTTCTCCTGGCAGACGTTATTGGACGCAACCCCACTCCTCTCCGGATGTTCCAAACCCTCTACTTGGACCTTAGGGGCTTTATATTACACCAGGAGGGTCGATTCAAGGCCCTTGGCCTGTCATCCTCTGCCCACATTCACCGCCTGTTAAGGTGGGCGGGCAAATGGTGATGCGGTGCATAGAATCCAGGAGTCTGGTGGCCAAGGCGTACCGATGTGAACTTTTCGCCGGGAGGTGGCGCTTTGGAGCTGGGTGTAGGAGCACCCCGCTCCAGGTCTTCAGCAACGCATCAGGACTCTATCAGCCCCTCCTGGGGCATGGTCCAGGGCAGGCTGTAGAACGGCGCGAATTGCGGCGCGCGCGCCACTGGCATCTCTCCGAAAGGCACATCGATTATCACCGGGGCCTGCTGCTCCAACGCGAGGGGAATCAATTTCTCCAACTCCATCGGGTCGTCCGCTCTCATGCCGACAGCGCCGAAAGACTCAGCGAACCTGACGAAATCCGGGTTGTGCAGGTCAGTCCCATAGGCTCCGCCAAAGGCGTCATCCAGGTCGCGCGCCACGTTGCCGTAGGAATCGTTATTGAAGACCACGGTCACTACGTTGATGCCGTACCGGACGGCCGTGGAGAGCTCGGAGGCGTTGAACATGAACCCGCCGTCTCCGGTCATGCAGACCACGGGGAGGTCGGGCTTAGCGACCTTCACCCCAAGAGCCGTCGGGAAGGCGTAACCGAGATTGAACGAGTAGCCGGAGTCTATGTACGTCTTTGGGTGATTCACCTGCCAATGGGTCCGAGCATAGTAGCCGAACTGGGTAACGTCCCAAACTACGAAAGCATCCTCAGGGACGCCCTGCCGTATCGCTTCCAGGACAGGGTACTGGGGTTCCTTGAGCCGAATGTCGTAGTAGGCTATCAGTTTGCGCGCAGCGCTTACCGCCTCGGCGGGCGACGGACGCTCTCCTGCTCCGGCCTCGATGAGGTAGGGAAGCAGCGCCTCTATGGTCGCCCTGGCATCGCCAAGTAGGGGAATGGTGTTGGACGGGTGCTTCGTCAGCTCTGTCTCGTCTATGTTGATGTTCACCAGCGTGGCCCTCTCCCCGGCGGGATTGCCCAGCGAGAAGCGCGCCCCGATTCCTATCACCACGTCGGCAGACTGCATCACCCCGTAGAGCTGGTTCATCTCCTGTCTCTCGCCCCTGGGACTGAAGCAGGAGCCGTAAGACAGCGGATGGCTGTCGGGGATTGTGCCCTTGCCTCCGCTGGACGTAATGACGGGTATGTTCGTCGCCTCGGCCAGGCTGACAAGCGCGGCCTCAGCGTCGGAGCGCGCCACGCCGCCGCCGGCGTAGATCAGGGGCAGGCGAGACTGGGCGACAACCTGCGCGCTCTCCTGCAGCGCTTCCCTGTTGGGCACGACCCCGGGGACATGGACAGGACTCGGCACTTCGACCTCTTCCCGCTCCACCCCGACTTCGGGCGGCATCTCGACCAGCGTCGGACGGGGGCGGCCGGTGCGCATCTGCCGGAAGGCTTCCAGCACGGCGTTCGGAACTTCGCGAGGCCTGGATGCCTGTCCCTGCCACTTGGTCACGGAGCGCACTGCGCCGGCTTGGTCAGCGACCTCGTGCACAGCCCCACGGTTCTTGCCGATGGCGCCTCTGGGGATCTGGCCCGCGATGAGGAGAACGGGCGAAGAGCGGGCGTAGGCGTTGGCGAGGCCGGAAGCCGCGTTATAGAGACCGACGCCCGGGACCACCAGCGCGACCCCCGGCTTGCCTGACGCACGGGCATAGCCGTCGGCCATGTACGTCGTCGCCTGTTCGTGCCGTGTGGCGATCATGCGAATGTCGGGTTCGTCCCGAATAGCGGCGACAATGCCGTAGATCTGTATGCCCGGTATGCCGAATACGACCTCGACGCCTTCCCCTACAAGGGACTTGGCAAGCGCTTCCCCTCCGCTCAACTTGACCAAGAGTTGCCTCCTACGTAACGGCAGACGCGGTAGCATTCTTCACCCAGCAGCCCGGCTGCAACGGCTCGGACGGGTGGAACTTAGGAAGAGTGTACACTCTCAGGGCAAGCCTCGGTAGGTACATTAGAAAGAAGCCCTGTGGCGCCCCTATCGGAGGGGCATGTTGAGGGTGCGTTCCAGGTTGCCAAGGTACTCGGTGAAGGCCTGGCGGCCCTCGGGGGTCGCCACAACCCACGTACGGGGCAACCTCTCAAGGAACTCCTTTGTGGTGCAGACGTACCCGGCCTCCTCCAGCTTGCGCAAGTGGATGGTCAGGTTGCCCCCGGTCAGTTCAAGCGCCTGCTGGATAAATCCATACGCCACCCTGTCCGACTCGGACCGGGACACCAGCAGCGTCATGATCCGCAGGCGCGTGGACTGGTGGATCGTTTCGTTCAGGACGATTGGGTCCTCGCTCATGCCGCCTCGCTCCTGCGAATCCATAGCCATGCGACAGCTACGATGACAAGTATCAGCACAGCCGACAGCACCGGCCCAGCATCGCCGCCGAAGTGGGTTGGCAGGTAGTAGGAAGCAGCGATGCCAAGACCTACCAGGGCAATGGCAAGGTGGTGCATAATGCCGAAGAGAACGTACCCCAGCGCGATTATGCCGATGGCGACTCCCCTGATGGCGACGGGGTCGGCGTCGTTGTCCCAAAGGCCCGAGGCGCCAGGAATGATGAAAGCGGACGCTACCACGGTCATCCAGAAGCCGAAGACCCGGAGCCCCGCCGCAGTGGCCGAAGGGCCGGTAGCGTTCCGCTTGCTGGCCCGGTAGCCGATGAGGGAGCTCCCAATCATGCCCGGAATTGCCAGGCCGAACCATATGGGGCCGGGATACCATGGGTAGTCGTCGGCGAATGCAGGGGCGAAGGTTTCGACAGCGTACATGGAGAAGTACCCTAACGCAACGATGGCGCCCCACATCAGCGTGATGGTGGGCCAGCCCGCCACGTACATGGCGGTCCGGGAAGTGTCCAGGGTCGCTTGTATCGACCTCCATCCCTGCTCAGGTGTGATCTGCTGCCCTTCTCTGTCCTGGTGCTGCATTTCTTGCCTCCGTCAATTAACATAAACTAGTTTATATAATAAACTATCTATTGTCAAGAGGATACATCATGCATGGGAAGGGCAATCAGGAGCCGGGCGCAATGCGAGTACCTGGGGGGATTGCGGCGGTAGGCCGGCGAAGCCGTGGAGGTGTATGTTGGCAGAATGCCCGGGCAGACAGGGTGGCACAGGATGGCACCCTGGAGCGGAGGCGGCCCGTCGCTATAGGGCGTCCAGCTTGGCGGTCGGGCGGTTGTTCCTGCGGGCCACCATGCGGGTGAACCCCAGGGTTGCTCCCCTGTCCAGCGCCAGCATATCGGCCTCGTCGCTGGGCTTGCCCAGCCGTTCCGACCACAGCAGGTCCGACTCCATCCAGAGCTTCCAGCCGTCCGGCACCAGCTCGGCAACCTCCACGCTCACCAGCCCGCTTCGCTCCCAGTGGCGTCTCCACCAATCCGGGCTGTGCAGGCTGAAGAACGCAGGCTCCCAGTATTGCCGGAGGTGTTCCGGCCCTTCGGCTGTTGTCAGTTCTTCCACCAACGCGGGAGCTACGACCCCCATTTGCCCGCCGGGCTTTATTGCCCAGGCCAGGTGGTTCTCCAAGAAAAGGTCGTCCGTCCCGAAGTAGTGGTAAGCGTCCACGCTGACCATTGCATCGAAGAACCCGTCGGCGAAGGGTAGAGCATGGGCCTCGGCATTGATGGGGAAAACTCGGTCTTCCACTCCGGCGGCGCAGATACGGTCGTAGTTGTCGCTGGCTTCGATCCACAAGTCCGCCGCCCACACCTGCACCCCGTACTCCTTCGCAAGGAATATCGAGCTCAGCCCTTTGCCGCAACCCAAATCCAGGATCCGCATTCCAGGAGTGAGGTCCATGCACCCTGCCAAGGACTCCGTCAGCCAGAGGGCATTGGGCCCCATCATGTTGTCCAGGACCCAGTCGGGATCATAGTTTGCCGAGCGGGGAAACTCGGCCCGACGGAACAAGTCCTCCCGTCCTTCACCTGCGTCTTGCAAACCCTGGCTCCCTTCTTGAGACTCTGCGGGGATTATACAAGTGCATAGCCCTCGATTCTCCCCAGTGCACGTATGCAAAACTCGGGACCCCACGGCACTGAATCTATCCTCACATCGTCGGATTTAGCCCGGGGGCTCCCAGATCGAAGCAGAACCTGCCGGGGGCCGGAGCGAGGATGGGGATGGGGCGGCTGGTACTCAAGGGAGGCGGGTAGCGGGAGGCCTTGGCCGACAGGGTGGCGGTTCCTTTTGGGGGAGCGGCGATTGAGCCTTACCCCTAGAGAGTCCAGAACAGCCTGATGTCCAGCAGGTGGCCTGGTCGTCCCAGAAGAGTCCCAACAGGTGTTATATGGGTGCTGCCCTATTCGCTAGGGGCTTCCTCATTCTCGGATTGCGTCTCTGATTTGGCTTCATCTTCTTCGAGTTCAATTCCGAGAATGGTTCCGATTCTCCTCAGAGGCGGCAGCATAGAGTCATCGTCTGAGACTTCTCTGAGGCGTTGTCGAACCCGATCTCTGAAATCGTTGGCTGCACCCTGTTCTTTGCTCGCGGTTAGCAGTGTAGGGTTGCATTCAACGGTGTCCGCGACCCATTCCAGTCCCCTTTCGTTATCTGCATCCAAGACAGGCCTACATACGCGTTCAATAAATCCACGCTCGTTGACCAGCAGGTCGCCATTCGATAACAAGCTGCCAAAGAGATCAAAGAACTTTGCGCTTGCCTCGCCCTCAGACTGTTGAAGAACGTCGAATATACGACCGAGGAATAGTCCCCGTTGCTCAGTGTCTAGCAAGGCAATAAGAGCATCCCAGGATGCGCTCGGAAGAATCCCCTTAGAATCTGAGGCGACACTTTCGGAGTACTTTACGAGCCCATCAAGGTAGGCGGAGCCGAGGGTCATGCTAGCCCCTCTGTTCTTCAGTTCTACCACAAGTTCCACTAGGTCTCCCCGAGGCCTGATCTCTTTCGTCCAATTGTCCCGATTGATATCAGCGAGACCCCTTTCGCACCACGTTACAAAACTGCCGTCTGTGCCTCCTCTCAACAGAGCTAGGTAGAGGCCGCTCTCATTCACTCTAAAGGCCCCGTCGATTACTCCAGCAATCAAATCCTCAAGCCCAGGCAATTCTCTCAGGAATACTTCGAAACTCTGCGAATCCTCCTTCCTCCTTTGCAAGATACTCCGTATAAGAGACCACTTTGCCCTAACTAATCCAGTCGGCTTCGAAACGTCTTCGGAAGTGAGGAGTGCTCCAAGGACTTCCACCAGAAATGGAGGAACAGGCCGTCTCCCAGTCGCCATCTGAAGAACTACTGGAAGTTGCTTGGTCTCCTTTGCTCGCGCGATGAAGTGTGCCGCGGCTTGGGGGACGGTGTTCGGGTCTTGAAGAAGTTCGGTGAGGTTCTCATATCCAGCGACAGAATTGCCGAATTCTTCAGGCTCACTTGCATCAGGAACGGCTTCCAAATAACCGAATGCGCACTCACCTACCGCTTCCGGATGGCTATCCGAAAATGCCTGATGTAAGTGATGGAGGTAATAGCCACCTGATGCGAATGCCGCATACTCATCTTCCGAAATGAGGCCAACTGCTACTGAGTAGCGGAGTACCCCCAACATAAAGGCAAGCTCTTCACTGTCAATCGCTTGTCTTGACTGAAGGTGCGAGAACACCTCCCTTGCTACTTTGCTCATGGTATTTCCGGATCTGGTCGCCATCGCCGATTGCAAAGCGTCATATGTGTTTTCCTCGATTTCACCGGGACTCACTTGCTGAGCCAGCAGCTCATCAATCTCAACGACAGCTTGGAGGCTGAAGTACTTCAATAGCTGGCCATATGGGTCCTTGTCAGCCACCTCATGGGATACATCAAGCCATTGGTGGGCATCCAATGGAACCCTAATTCCTTGTGTCATCTGATTGCTGAAGCCAAGGTCAACCAAGCCTTCAATTAGAGCGAACGCGGAAGACATCCATACGCTCGGAGGTACTCGCTGTCTTTTGGTCCTTGAGTCATCCTCTCGTTGCTCTTCATCTGAGGCTTCGACTGGTGCTTTAGAGGCTCCCGCAAGTAGAATTGGGACTATTTCCTCTGAGTTGCCTGCCAATTGTCCCAAGTCGACCATCCCCCTTGCCATCGACGCATCGAACGGAGTCCAAGCTTGTAGCGCTGACGCCGCTGTCTGAATGGTTGACCTGAGGGCCTTTGCTTCTGGACGAGTGTTGGCATTTTCAAAGACTTCGCTACTGACAAGAGCAGAGGCCGCCTTCGCTAGGTCCGAAGGTGGGAGACTAGCCCAATCTTGAGCTCCCGCCGGTACGGCGTCTTCAAGAACGGCCCAGAACCCATCGGGGTGAGCCGATGCGAGACTTGATAGGGTGGCCCCGTCTCCGTCGCCAAGAGCAACCTGGATCGGCCCTCTGAGGAGGAGTTGCTGCGCCTCCTGGGTGGAGACTCCATAGTGAAGAGCTGCAATCGTCTCTCTCCACTGGTTTCCAATGATCCGTTTTGGAAAATCCAAATCGTCGCTCGAAAGGAGGCATTCGCGCACGTTTGTGCCGTCTCTCTGCAAGAGAACATGGCACGCAAGATGAGAAAGCGGAAATTCATCATGCCGCTCCCTGTGAAGGGAACCTATTTGGTTTATGAATATCTTGAGATCCCGGGGAGTTGGCGCCGATGTTTCAAGCCCACCCTTAATTGCAAAAGCTCGGTATACGCCATGGAAATCTGATTCTTGGTGGCCAGGAAGGGCTTGTTGGAGAGCCCCCTGGAGGAATCCTCGCCAGTCCGTCAACAAAAGCGGTGGTACCCTAAATCTAATTTGAAAAGTCTTGTCAAGAAACGATACTGCCATTGCTGAATCAGCGTCTTCGGTTTCCTCATCGGATTGTTCCCAAAGGCGAACTATGGCCGTGCCGTCGTATGGGATTAGAACCCATAGCAGGTCGATCCATCCAGGACGCCGGTAGTCACTATATGCGAGGAACGTCTGTAGTGTTGACCAAATTGAGAGGGCATCGGACGCCTGGACACGATCCAGGTTGTCTATGACAAGGAGCAACTTTCGAGTGTCTTTCTCTAAGGCTTCACCTAGAAGATCACGGAATACAGACTCGAACTCAACCGATGTAGGATCTGGCGCCTGGGTTACTATGGTGCGAGACTCGGTCGAGGCTTGCCCTGTTATTAGAGCTGGGAGGGCGTCTAAACCGCCATCTTCTTCTCTATCGCTGCCTCCACGCTTTCTCCTCCAGTGTCGGATACCTCCCACGAAGCTATACAGAATAGCTGGCGAGAGCACGCCGCCCGCGCCGATGCCAATAAGAAGAGCAACCAGGATTACGGAAGCTTCTGCGGATGCCAAAAGCCGAGCACCAGCGGCGATTAGCGCTGAGCCCATGGGAACAGCCAGTAAACTGAAAGCGAAGGCGATGCCCAAGCCTGTCAATTTGGGTGCGACTCTGGTCGTTTCCTCACGGCGGCGCCTAGCAAGCTCGTCAATGCGCTGGTCCCATTTCTCCGTGTCGACCCAGCCAAATCCCTGAACTTGGGTGATGAGATTCTCTAGGAAGGTGCGCCGCAGCGGGTCGCCCTGATGGGACCACATATCGAAGACAGCAACCCTGTAATCGCGCTCCTTGGTTTCTGGGAGTTCCTTAGAAATAAGCTTGACGATAGTGGATTTGCCGGCACCCCATCCACCTTCGAGGCCTATGGCCTTCCCACCGCATTCGGTCATAACTACTTCCGCGATCGATCGGGCGACCTTGGCATGACCCCCGAATGCATCTATTTCGGAGGGAGTGTCCGCGAGAAGTTTGGTAGTACAAGGATTATTCATAGCCACATCAATGTCCCTAAGGGACGATTGTTCCAGGAAGATATTCTACAACGTCCGGGACAACAAGGGTTCTGAGGTCAAGAGATCATAGGGGTTGACCAGGTCTGGCAGGCTTAGAGTTTGGTGATGTTGGTTCTAATCTCTGAGGGTATTTGATTCGTAGTTGGCAAGGGGGTGCCGACCTAGGTGAGCCGTGTGGTAAGTGGGCCCGCCAGGAATCGAACCTGGGACCCGCCGGTTATGAGCCGGCTGCTCTGCCGCTGAGCTACGGGCCCGTGAGTGTGGAAGCGACCTTGAAGTGCGTGGAGGGGACAGATTCAGGTTACTTCAGGCCCCTATAGGTGTCAAGGAAGTGGCGGGCCGGGTGCTGCTGGCCGTTCCCCTTCGATTTCCCCCTTCGAGAGCCTCAGGACAGGCTCAGGGCGAACGGCCAGTCGTAGGTGCGCCGCAGTAGGTTCCCGCGTGCGCGGGAATGACGACATTACTGCCAGCGCTCCAGGCTTTCCTGGATTGCGGCCTTCGCCGCAATGACGGGAGGGGCCGGGTCGGCCCTCGTTACGCCCAGCTTTTACCCGGACCTACGCGTTCGCCCTGGTCTGGGTTGCGAGGTTCGACCCTCAGCGCTGCCAGCGTCCAAATTGGAACAAGTACCGGTGTTGAGATAGCCATTATTAATTGATATGTCGTATCGTTCTAATATGATATACTTTCGCTGACTGTGTATGAGATAGTGCGATTAGATATCATAAGCGAGCTTCACGATTTCACTTCCAAGATTTATGTTTGCGCTGGGTACCCTGCGATTAGGTCGCTCTTCCCAAGAGAGCATTAGCCGAACTCTTGGAGCAGGGGGTTTCACAATCGAAGCGCCCGGAGAAGATTCGCCTTCGGTGGTAAGGACAACGGCATATTGCACCGCCAAACTTCCTCCCGAGGCGCGAGTGGTGCTGCAAGTGCCTGAGATTGGGGGCCCCTGAGGAGGCATTATGTGGTGGTTCAAACAAGCGGTACTCCGTACGACTTCCTCTGATGTCCAGGTAATGCACCCCTGGTTTTTGGACTACGAGCAGCTGGAGCCAGGGGTCAGGGAGTTGGTGCGGACTCTAAACCAGACGGACCTGGTAGAAACCCTCTCCTCCTGCGAAGGTCACCCGGAGTTTCCAGATTGGTGGGAGGTCACCGGAGGAACGGCCTACGTTCTGTGCCTGGTGACCAGACCCAGCCTATGGGACCGGGTGCTGCATCGATTACAGCAGCTGGCCCAGGGCTGGAAGGAAGTCCAGTTGATCGTGCGAGATGACCTGGATCAGTCGGAGCAGTGGCTGGGGTTTCAAGTCATCCATGTCCAACCGGAAACTGCGCGCAACTACCTGGACCAAGCCATTGGCCAGGCTAACGAGTTGATTAGAGAGTACTTGGACCACGACGTCATTGCCATGACCTCAGGACGAGGTGGACTGAAGGGCCGTGTGTAGCGAAACGGTCCTCACAGCCTGTTAGTGGGTGAAGTCCAGGCTAGGAGAAGTGCCAACAGATCGACGGAGGTGTTCCATGGAGGGACTGACTGCTTACTGCTTACCGCTCCGCAGAAGGTGCGAGATCCTGGAACCCAGTTTGGTGACCCTAAAGAATGGTCGAAAGGCGGTACGGGGCAAGGCCAAAGATGCTCCCCAGTTCACCGTGTTCCGAATCTTGAGCGACTCTGAAGCGAAGCAATTGGAGTCTACGCTCAGCTAACTGAACGGGACTCAGGATCGCGTCCTTTGCCGCAATGACGACGTGGCCTTGCGACACACCGAGGATCCGCCTGTCTTGGACTGTCCGTTCGCCCTGAGGGAAATCGAAGGGGAACGGGCAGCCGTAGTCCTTCTTCCTGCCATTGGAGTCCCCCTCACCCCAACCCTCTCCCCCAGGGGCGAGGGGGTAAATATATCCCCCTCCCTTGATGGGAGGGGATTAAGGGGAGGGTGATACGCCTTCCAGGGCGAGGGAGCCAAATCTTCCCCCTCACCCCAACCTTCTCCCGCCAGCCCATCCCCGTCACTGACTCACCGGCCGTTCGCCCTGAGGGAAATCGAAGGGGAACGGGCAGTCGTAGTCGTTGATCGTGCCCTTCGAGAGCCTCAGAGCAGCCTCAGGGCGAACGGACCCCTTAGACGACCGCCAGGGGCGAGGGGGTTAGGCGTGCGTCAGGGGATGCCGAGCTTGGCTTTGTAGTCCTCGTCTCGGCCTGCCAGGCGCCCCATCGCTATCTGCTCCTCGAAGGTACCCGGCACGTTGGGCTCTCCCCGCGTGGGCGCGGAAGCGACGGTGCCCTCCTCCACGAGGGTTTCGTACTCCCCGGAGGGTGCGCCCAGGAGCTGGGTGATGATGTCCTGATTGTCCTGCCCAAAGGCGGGGGCCGGCCCCTGGATGCTCACGTCGCTCCTGGAGAACCGGTAGGGGCGGCCCACAAAGGGCCGGGTGCCGATGTCCCGCTCCTCGGGGAAGGTTGCCGTCTCCAGGAAGCCCCGAGCCTTGAAGTGGGGGTCCAGGTGGGTGTCCCGGTTGAGGAACACCGGGCTTGCCGCAATCCCCACCCCCTGCAGCTTCTCCATCAGGGCGTACCGGTCGTGGCCGACGGTCCACTGGGCAATGGCGGTGTCCAGCTCATCGTGGTGCTCCTGACGGCCCGAAAGCGTGGCGAAGCGTCCATCGGCCAGCAGGTCCGGGCGGCCCATCAGCTTTGCCAGCGCCTCCCACTGCTGATCTGAACCCACGGACAGCACCACCCACTGGTCTTGGCCCTTGGCGGGGTAGCAGCCCTGGGGGGCGCGTTGGGGATGGCGGTTGCCGATGCGCTCGCCCAACCTGCCGTTCACCATGTAGTCCATGATGTACTCGGAGATGAACATAGCCCCCGACTGGTACATGGCCAAATCCACCCACTGGCCCTTGCCAGTGCGGTTGCGGTACCGCAGGGCCGCCGATATAGCGAAGATGGCGGACCAGGTGGACAGGAAGTCCACGTAGGAGGCCCCGACCTTGGACGGCGGGCCGCCCACGTACCCGGAGACCCAACAGTGCCCGTGGGTGCCCTCCTGGGTGGTGGCCTGGGCCGGGTATTCGGAGTAGGGGCCGTCCCCGTGGCCGTAGCCGGTGTTGGACACCATGATCAGGTCGGGCTTGATGTCCCGCAGGCTGGCGTAGTCCAAGCCCCAGTTTTTCATGACCCTGGGGGTGTAGTTCTCCATCACAACGTCGGAGATGGCGACCAGCTCCTGGAATATCTGGCGTGCCTCGGGCTTGGTCAGGTCCAGGGTCAGGGAGCGCTTCCCTCGGTGCAGCAGGTTGTAGGTGGAAGCCCGGTTCCACCAGTCCGCGCCCACCTCACCGTCGGGGAAGCAGCCAGCGAAGCCCCCGGTCCGGGAAACGTCGGGGCGGCCTGGTCCCTCCACCTTGATTACGTCGGCCCCCAGGTCGGCCAGCAGGCCGCCGGCGTAGGGCAGGGCGAAGACGTAGGTGGAGTCCAGGACCCGAATGCCTTCCAAGGGCTTAGAGGTGGGAAGTTTGTCAGTGGAGCCCAACGCTGCTTTCCTAAATGGTTCCTGTCTCACGCCACCGAGCCAGCTCATCTTCGGATGTTCCCATCTCGTTGCAGTACACGTCGGTGTTGTGCTGACCAAGAGTGGGGGCGCAGTGGCGCAGGCTGTAGGGCGTAAGGCTGAGGTTGAAGAGCACCGCGGGGACCTTCAGCGGGCCCATGACGGGGTGCTCGATGTCTCTGTAGAAGTCCCTGGACTCGAGCTGGGGGCAGCGGGCCAGCTCCTCGGGGGTCTGCACCAAGCCGAAGAGCATGCGCATCTTCGACGCCTTGGCAAAGAGGTCCCACTTGCCTTTGTCCTTGATGGCATCCACCAGCAGGGCGTCCAGCTCCTCCCCGTTCTCGTTGCGCAGGGTCTGGTTGCTGAAGCGGTGCTCCTTGAGTATGGGCTGCTCGTAGAAGTCGGCGATGTCGTCCCAGGTGGCGCCGCCTCCTGCCTGGTTCAGCACCCAGCCGTCGGCGCAGGGCATGGGCTGGCCGAACTGGGTGCCCAGGGGCTTGCGCCGGGGCTGGATCGCGCCTGTGAAGCTGTACATGGACTGGTTGCCGATCATGGTCGAGCTGACGCACTCGACGGTGGATACATCGACATGCTGTCCGACGCCCAGGTTGGTCTGCACCAGCAGGGCCACGGCGGTGGCGCCCGCGGCGTTGAGGCCGGCCTCGTACTGCGCCTGGAACCCGCCATGCTTAAGGGGCTCTCGGTCGGCGGTGCCGCTGATGCTCATGATGGCCCCCATGGCGTAGTCCACGATCTCCTCGCCCTCGTACTGGCTGTAGGGGCCGTTCTGGCCGAAGTGGGTGACGGATGTCATGACCAGGCCGGGGTTGATGGACTCCAGGTCATCGTACCCCAGGCCGAGGGTGGACAGGTAGCTTGGCTTGTAGCTCTCGACGACCACGTCGGCGCCTTCAGCCAGCTTCTTGAAGAGAGCAGGGCCTTCAAGGGCCTCCAGGTTCAGGGTGATGCCGCGCTTGTTCAGGTTGGCGATCAGGAAGAAGAGGCTCTTTTCGGGGTGGGGATCATCCTTGAAGAAGGGGCCCATCCGCCTCAGGTCTGCTCCGGAGGAAGGCTCCACCTTGACGACGTCGGCGCCGTAATCCCCCAGGAGCCGGGCGCAGAAGCTGCCGGCGATGTCCTGGCTGATATCCAGCACCTTGACCCCCTCTAAGATGCCTCCGTCCATGCACCCTTCCTGGACAAAATAGGGCGACCAAGCGGCCGCCGGAAACAAGCGAAGGGGATTTTATAGCAAGCCTACAGGCAAGGCAAACGATTTATCTTTACGTCCACAGGGGCAGTTGTTACTATGTTTCAGGCTACACGCCCGCTGCCGGAGGCTGCAATACTCCCCTCTATTTGGGAACCACCGGACCAGCATCGCTACCAGGGAGGTCAGATAGTTGCCCCGCTACCTTGAGCAGCCCGAGATGGGCAAAATCCTCTCCTTATCCAAGAGGAGGGGATTCGTTTTTCAGAGCAGCGAGATCTACGGGGGGCTGAACGCCACCTGGGACTACGGCCCCCTGGGCGTCGAGCTGAAGCGCAACGTCAAGGACGCTTGGTGGCGCTCCGTGGTGCACGAGCGGGACGATGTGGTCGGCCTGGATGCGGCTATCCTCATGAACCCCCAGGTGTGGGTCACCAGCGGCCACGTCGAGAGCTTCTCGGACCCCCTGGTGGAGTGCCGTGAGTGCCACCGGCGCTTCCGGCTGGAGGATTTGCCTGACGGATCGGCCTGCCCCGACTGCGGCGGCCCGCTGACGGACCCCAGGCAGTTCAACCTGATGTTCAAGACCTTCATGGGCCCCACCGAGGACTCAGCCAACCCGGTGTATCTGCGCCCCGAGACCGCCCAGGGCATATTCGTCAACTTCGGCAATGTCCTGGTGTCGTCCCGGCGCAAGCTCCCCTTTGGCATCGCCCAGATAGGCAAGGCCTTCAGGAACGAGATCACCCCCGGGAACTTCACCTTCAGGACCCGGGAGTTCGAGCAGATGGAGATCGAGTACTTCGTCAAGCCGGGCACCGACGATGACTGGCTGGACTCCTGGGTGAAGGAGCGGATGGCTTGGTACGTACGCTACGGCATCCGCGAGGAGAACCTGCGCCTGCGTCGCCATGGTGAGGATGAGCTGGCCCACTATGCCCGGGACTGCTACGACATCCAGTACAGGTTTCCCTGGGGCTGGGGCGAGCTGGAGGGCATCGCCAACCGCACCGACTACGACCTGAAGCACCACGGCGAAGCCAGCGGCGACGACCTGACCTACTTCGATGATGCCGAAAAGGAGCGCTACTACCCCTACGTCATCGAGCCGTCGGGGGGCGTGGACAGGGCGGCCCTGGCTTTCCTGCTGGATGCCTACGACGAAGAGCCCGAGGGCCAGGACACCGACAAGGCAGAGGTGCGGGTTGTCCTGAAGTTTCACAAGGACATCGCCCCCTACAAGGTGGCCCTCCTCCCCCTTAGCCGTAATGAGAGGCTGGTGCCCACCGCCCGGCGGGTGTTCGAGATGGTGAGGCGCCGTTTCGCCGCCCAGTACGACGACTCCCAGAGCATTGGACGCCGGTACCGGCGCCAGGATGAGATAGGCACGCCCTACTGCGTCACGGTGGACTTCGACACCCTGGAGGACGAAGCCGTCACTATCCGGGACCGGGACACCATGGAGCAGGAGCGGGTGCCAATCGAAAGCCTGGTCAGCGCTCTGTCAGACAGGCTGGAAGAAGGCCGATGATGGCTGTGGGGTTGTAGCCGATGCGAATACTCCACTTCTCGGACCTGCACATCGGCGTGGAAAACCACGGCCAGACCGACCCGGATACCGGGCTGTCCACCAGGCTCCTGGACTTTCTCGCTGCCCTGGACGAGGTGGTGGAGTACGCCCTGAACAACGGCGTAGACCTGGTGCTTCTGGCCGGGGACGCGTACAAGGGCCGCGACCCATCCCAGACCCACCAGCGGGAGCTAGCCGTCCGGCTGTCCCGGCTGGCCGAAGCCGGTATTTCGACCTTCCTCCTAGTGGGAAACCATGACCTTCCCCACGCTGTGGGCAGGGCTACGTCCGTCGAGATCTTCGGCACCCTGCAGGTCCCCAACCTTCACGTGGGCAGCGACCTCCGCACCTACATCGTTCCCACCAAGGCCGGGCCCCTCCAGATCGTGGCATTGCCATGGCCCAACCGCAGCAAGCTACTGGCCCGAGAGGAGACCCGGGGGCTTAACATAAGTGAGATCACCCAGGAGATCGAACGGCGCATCACTGAGCACATCCAGATCGCCGTGGATAACCTGGACCCGGCGGTGCCGGCGGTGTTGTCCGCCCACGTGACCATTAACGGCGCCGTTTCCAGCTCCGAGAAGTCGATGATGGTGGGACGGGACCACACCCTCTTCCCCAGCGCCGTGCACAAACCGCAGCTTGACTACATCGCCCTTGGCCACATCCATAAACACCAGGTGCTGGCGGATGCTCCGATGATGGTGTACTCGGGGAGCTTGCAACCTGTGGATTTCAGCGAGGAGGGGGACGTGAAAGGGTTCTGCGTGGTGGACCTGGACTCGACAGCGCACCAGGGCAGACGCATGACCAGCTACCAGTTCTTTCCCGTCAAGAGCCGTTCCTTCCTCACCATCGACGTCAAGGTCACCACCGAAGACCTGGACCCCACGAGGAAGGTGGTCCAGGAGATCATGCGGCGGAACATTGCTGGCGCCATAGTCAGGGTGAGGATATCACTGCCCGCCGAGATGGATGTGCACCTGCGGGATGGGGAGATCAGGGAGGTGCTGAAGGGCGCACACCACCTGGCCTCCCTGACGAAGGATGTGGAAGGGGAGCGGCGTACCAGGATCTCGGCCGCTGCCGCCGAAGGACTGACCCCGTTAGATGCGCTGCAGATGTTCCTGAACGATCGTGGGACCGATGAAGAGAGGCAGCAGAAGCTGTTGACCAAGGCCGAGAGTTTGGTGGCTATGGAGATGGAAGCCTACGGTGAGGGCAGCGCCGATGTGCCTGCGGGGTTCGGCGAACCTGCCGGCTAGCGTATCTCGTTGATGACCGCCTGGGCCCCTTCCACCAGCCTCTTGACCACCTCGCCGGCATCCAACAGCTCAGAGGCCATACCTACGCCCGCGCCGCAGTAAGAGATGCCTTCCAGGTTGCCGTCCAGCACGGCCGAGCGGGCCTGCATGGGACCCATATCCGCATCCCACTGTCCGGCCACATCTGCGTCGGCGCTGGGAGCGTCCTCTCGGAGACGAAGGGCGGCGTCGCTCCTGAGCAGCCTCGTGGGACGATGGTATCTGCCAGCAACAACCGTGCCGGTGTCGATGGCGCCCATGAGGGCGGCCTTGTAGGCGCTGTGGGCCGCGCACTCGGTGGTCACCACGAACCTCGTGCCCATCTGTATCCCCTGGGCTCCCAGGGCGAAGGCTGCAACGAACCCCCGGGAATCCATGATCCCTCCCGAAGCGACGACGGGAATGGATATGGACTCCACAATCTGGGGGATGAGTACAAGGTTGGGATTCTCGTCGGGGCCGCGCATCCCCCCACCTTCGTACCCCTCGGCGATGATGATGTCCACGCCCTGAGACTCAGCGCCCCGGGCATGGCGGACCGTCGACACTTGGTGGAGCACCCGCACATCGTTGCTCTTCAGCAACCCCGTGAAGAGGGCAGGACTGCCCCCGTAGGTGATAGCTATGCGTGCGCCTTCTTCTATGGCGACGTTTACGATCTCCTCTATCCTGGGGTTCCCCAGGTAGAAAGCCACGCCGAAGGGATTCCCTGTCAGGCGACGCACCAATCGCAGGTTCTGGCGCAGGTTGGCTACGAGGTCGCCGTCGGGAGCCATGACGGCAGTGGGGTGGATGATGCCCAAGCCCCCGGCGTTGGATACGGCGGCGACAAGCTCAGGATTGGAGATCCACGGCATCCCCGCCTGCAAGATAGGATGGTCTATCGCAAGGATCTTGCCTACCTGGGAGTCCCGCATCCCCCCTCCATAGAGCACCAGGTTCCGAGATTGGACAGATTCTAGGAACTAATGCCAGGTGTGTCAACAAGATTCAGGCACCGCCGGCACGGATATCTTGCCTATCTGTGGATCTTGGAATCTGGTAGCTGCCGGTCCGTCGCGCACATTCCACCTACCCACGCCTCCCCGGTAGAATAGTTTGACTAGCGTCCTGTCCCTTCCTAGAATTGCGCGTACCGATGACCGCGCCTCGAACTACCCCATGAGCTTCACCGATGTTCTTCTCCTGGCTATCAGGTGGCTCCATGCCGTTGCGGCTGTGGCGTGGATTGGAGGCGGAATATTCTATTTCCTGGTCCTCAGGCCCGCCATCAAGGCTTCGGCTGCCGAGGGCGGGCCCGGCTATGCTGAAGCGGGAAGGCGTTTCCGGCACCTCGTAGGCACCGCCATGGCGGTACTCATTGTCACAGGCGTCGTGCTTACCGTAAGCCGGCTCACTTCCGAGTACGGGGGCCTTCCCTACATCGTGGTGCTCGCCATCAAGGTCGGTATGGCTCTCTATATGTTCTACCTCGCCAGGTTCCACCTGAGGCCCGGTAGAATAGATGAGGCCGGTGAGGGGGCAGGATGGCTCCGAAAAGCGTACCGGATAGCTACCGGGGCCACCACAGTGCTGGTGCTGGGGGTAATCATATTCCTGCTGGCAGACATCCTGGCTAGCTTGGTGGAGCAGAGCCTGAAGTCCTAGCCGCGACAGGACGCCGGAGTTGGGCTTGGTTCGGGACGTCGTCATAGGAAGGATGCATGCGCAAAGAGTTGACGGAAATCCTGGCATGTCCCCTTTGCAAGGGGGCTCTGGAGCTGCGGGTGGATGAGGAGGAAGGGGAGGAGGTTCTTAAAGGGTCTCTGCATTGCAGAAGCTGCCCGGAGGAGTATCCCATAGAAGACTCGGTCCCAAACCTTCTGCCTCCGGGAATGCGGTCGGAGAAGGCTGAATGAAGCTCACCAAAAATCTGTATGGAGAGCTACATTTCAGACCTTGACATAGGCAAAAGGTTCCCACTATGATTGTCGTTGACCTTGCGCCTAGCAATGCTATGTGGCAAGCTTTAGAAACAAAAGTCAGTGCTGTTGGCACCAGTGTGATGATGTGGACTAAGGAGGTCTGATGAAACTCTTTCTCCGGAGCAAGCTGGCGGCGTTAGTTCTTGTAGTTAGCTTAGTTTCAGTCATAACAGGCGTTGCGCTGGCGTCAAGCAGCTCTTCCCCCTCCAACCAGATGCTTACGAGTTCGGTGATTTCGATCACCCCGCTGCCCCTTGAGGTCCCTGAAGGCGGCAGGCTCGATGTACTAGGGGCAGGCTTCACTCCCCTGGAACTCGTCCTTATAGAGATCTACATGGGCGAGGATGAGACGGTTGTCATAGATGGTGGCAGGGCCAACTTCGCAGGCGCCTTCCGTGCCAGCATATCGGAACTGCCTTCCAGCGTCGGAGCAGGACTCTACACGATTAAGGCCAGGACAGTGGGTTCGACCCATGCGGCGAGCGCGCCACTAGAGGTCTGTGTAAGCTCCGACGGCAAGTGCTAGCTCTCCCCAGGGGCATGCACCCGGCGAACTCCTGATCTAGTTGACTCCCAAAAGAAAGAGCTAGGCTGCGAATGCAAACCTAGCTCTTTTGCCGCTTCTGCGTCCCGCTAGTTTCTGGCTGATAGATTGCGCTTCAGCTTGAGCTTGTTGATTCTCCTGCCGAAGAGAGAGATGACCTCGATGGTGAGGCCGTCCAGGGAGACTTGATCCCCTACCTCCGGCATCTTGCCGAGAGAGCTGTAAACTAAGCCCCCAACCGTATCCACATCGTCGTGACCGATGGCTGTGGACATCAGGTCCGAGATGTAGTTGAGGGTCACCCGGGCATCGACGACAATCTCACCATTGGGCAACGGCACCACCCGCGGCTCCATGCTGCGTGAGAATTCGTCCTCAATCTCGCCCACTATCTCCTCGATCAGGTCCTCCAGGGTCAGCAGACCCTCCACACCCCCGTATTCGTCAACGACTATGGCCATCTGGAGGTGCTTTTCCTGCAGCTCCCTCAGAAGGTCGTCCAGGAGCTTCGATTCTGGGATGAAGTAAGCAGGCTTGATTATGGATAAGAGGGAAGGGCTTTCCTCGGGACCGACCAGATACCGCAAAAGGTCCCGGGAATAGACCACGCCAAGGACCTGGTCGATGGTCTCTTCATAGACGGGCAAACGGCTATGGCCATGCTCCAGCATCTTGGCCGCAACTTCAGACAGGGGAGACTCGACCTCTACCGCGACGATGTCGATCCTGGGCACCATTACGCTCTTAACCGAAGCCTCGTCCATCTTAAGGATGGAGCGGATCATGGATCGCTCCCTTAGGTCCAGCTTGGCTTGGGCCTCCTCGGAGATAACCACCGGTGGAGGGATGAGCGCCTCCTCACCGTTGGAGTCGTTCTGTGCGCTTGGGGTGTCGATAGGCTCGGGGATCCTTAGGTGCCGGCCCTTGCCTGGAAGCAGCCTGAGCGTGACAGCCTGAACGGGCATTTGCAGTATGTAAGCCGCCCTGGGAAATCGATTCGCCGCTGCCCGGGCGCCCCAGCCTGCGACCAGTACAAGAACGAGAAGACCCAACGTGGACGGCGCCTGCACCGCCAGGGCTGTGGCTTCAAGGTGGACCAAGAGGACCTGGAATGAAACGACCACGGCGACGAGGCCGGCGTAGCTGAATAACTGGTGGATGGACCGGAGGTAGGAAAGGGGGGCTGAAGCGAAGAAGGGGGGTTCGTCAAGCCGACGATATACAGAGGAGGCTGCGCTCGCGTACAAGAAAACCAGCAGACCAGCCGCCAGTGATAAGCTCGGTTCTACGGTGCTACTATCCAATCCTTGCGACTTGCTGCCCAACCATCCGGGTGCGGGCAGGGAATTCCCGCAGGGTCATCTGGGCCCGGCAGGTTTCTTCCTCGTCCCCACGATTCTAGCAGGAACTCCCACAGCTAGTCCAGACGGGGGCACATCGTGGGTGACCACCGCTCCCGCTCCGGTAGCTGCGCCGGGTCCCACATCCACGGGGGCCACCAGCATGGTGTCCGAGCCGATGAAGGCGTTATCCCCTATGGTGGTAGGATGTTTTGACTCGCCATCGTAGTTGCAGGTGACCGTCCCGGCGCCCAGATTTACGTCAGCCCCCACCGTTGCGTCGCCGACATAGCCGAAGTGGCCCATTGCCGTCCCCTGGCCCAGCCGGCTGTTCTTGATCTCGGCAAATGTGCCCACATGCACGCCCTCTTCCAGGTGAGTGCCCGACCTCAGGTGGCAATAGGGGCCTACCGACACATCGGACTCAAGCACAGCTTCCGTAAGGAAGGAAGCCACCACCCGGCACCGGTCGCCAACCTGGGAGTCCCTGATGGTGCTTCCGGGTCCAATGGTGCAGTCCTCCCCCACGGTGGACTTCCCCAGCACCATGGTGTTGGGGTAGATAACCGTGTCCTGCCCTAGCCTGACGTCGGCATCCAGGAAGGTGGTCCTGGGGTCGATCATGGCTACGCCCTCGTCCATCCAGTGCTGGCGAATGCGCTCCCGCATGACCTCTTCGGCCAGGGCAAGCTGGGAGCGGGTGTTGACGCCCAGGAGCTCTGTGGGGTCGTCCACCAGCAGGCTCCCCATTCCAGCGCCCTGCCCATAGGCAGCCGAAATAAGGGAGGTGACGTAGATCTCACCCGAATCCGACGGCTCTATCTTAGGCAGGTTCTCCCAAAGCCAGGATGCTTCGAAGAAGTAAGCCCCGCCGTTGCATTCCCACGCCCCTGGTTGTGCCTTCCCCGAGTCCTTGGTCTCCACGATGTCGCAGACGTTCCCGTCGGAATCCCGCAGTACTCTCCCCATCTCGGCCGCCGGGCTTGAGGCGGCCGTCAGCAGGGTAATGGCAGCGCCCTGGGCGATGTGCTGGGAGAGCATCTCGGCTAAGGTGCTGGACTTGACCAGGGGGAGGTCCCCGTTGAGCACCAGGATATGGTCGGCCTGCCCCAGAAGGGCCTCGGCCGCGCAGCCGAGGGCGTGACCCGTGCCCAGGGGCTGCTCCTGAATCACGTTTCGGACGGCCAAGCCTTCGGGGGGCTCCGGCCCGGACCCGTCCTTGGCCACCACCAGGACCGCCTGGCCGATTCCGGCGCCTGCCAAGGCATGCAGAGTGAAGCTCAGAAGCCCTCGTCCGCACATGGGCAGCATCAGCTTGGGCATCTTGGACTTCATCCGTGTGCCCTTGCCCGCAGCCAACACCACGCCGACGCAATTCGTCATTACAACACCTGTTTCAGGGTCCCGGTCAGGCGGATGGGTCCCTCATTTACCGAATCAATGGTAATTGAGGCGAAAGATACAGGTCAAGGAAGCTGACCTTGTTGTGGCAGGGGGCTGATGATATGCTTCTTGGGCACATGCCCCCGTAGCTCAGAGGATAGAGCGCTGGCCTCCGGAGCCAGGTGCGGGAGTTCGAGTCTCCCCGGGGGTACCACGCCTAAAACCGTTGTGGACTATTCCCTGTCCCGTACGGATTCCCTGGGTCGGCTTTGCCTCGGCTGGGGTCCCGGGGTTGGGGGACCAGGACCTATACCGACGGAGCGTGGACTATGAGCATCGAACAGATGAACTTCTACCAGAGGAAGCTCGAATATGAGATCGACTCGGCGGACCTTCACGAGGCCCTTGGCAGAGGCGAGCCGATCGTTGTGGTTGATGGCCGAACCTCCGACGCCTATGCCAGGGAACATATCCCGGGTGCCGTCAGCCTCCCCCACAGGGACATCAGCTTCAACAATACAGAATCGCTCGACAAGTCAAAGCTGTACGTCTGATATTGCGACGGCATCGGGTGCAACGCCTCGACCAAGACAGCCCTGAAACTCCTCACCCTTGGCTTCCAGGTGCGGGAGCTGATCGGCGGGCTCGATTGGTGGAAGCGGGACGGCTATCCCACCCATGGCGCCGAGGCAGCCTCGACCCCCGGCGTAAAGTGTGGCTGCTGACCGGAAGATGTCCTTACCGCGACAAACTTGAGGTAGGCATATGGATGGGCGCTGGCGCGCTAGATTTCGCAATATCTCGAAACTCAGAGGATAGGGCGCTGGCCCCCGGAGCCAGGGGCGGGAGTTTGAGGTTCCCCTGGGTACCATGCCACGCCCTAAGTCCCGGGTATTCTAGATGCATGGACGATCACTACCTGTGAGCAGTTGTGACCCCTCTCCTTTGTGCGCTACAGCGGGTGCTGTCCTGTAGAATGTTTGTGGTCAATAGTCTCCGGTCGAACTTGTAAGGAATGGAGCACCGCAAATGAAATTGAAACAGCTAAAGTTACAGAACTTCCGGTGTTACAAGGACGAAGTGGACATCGATCTTGATGACCTAGTGGTACTAGTTGGTAAAAACGATTCGGGAAAGTCGTCTTTGTTTGACGCACTTGAAATATTCTTCGACGAAAGAGCTGCGCCAGATAGAGAGGATCGCTGCGTTCATTCTGGTGACACATCGATAATGATTGCTTGTGTTTTCTCGGATCTTCCTCCTCAGATCGTGATTGATGCGCAACATACGACCGACCTTGCTTCTGAATTCTTGCTTAATGGTGAAGGATGCCTGGAAATAGCAAAGACCTACGATTGCAAACTGGCCAAACCTAAGTTGTCCACCATACACGCTAGGGCTTTGCATCCAACTGCGGAGCATTATAGTGACTTGTTGACACTTACCAATGCACAATTGAAGCAGCGAGCAAACTTTCTTGGGGTTGACTTGGGCAGCGTTAATCAGGCAGTCAACACCGACATCCGCCGAGCGATTTGGTCCCACTCAAACGAACTAAAGGAGCTAGAGGTTGACATAGAGATAAAGGGAGAGGTCGACAAGATATGGACACAACTCAAGAGATTCTTGCCGGTTTATGCGTTGTTCAAGGCTGATCGACCCAGCACTGACCAAGACGCAGAAGCGCAAGACCCTATGAAAGCTGCCGTCAAGGAGGCGATCCAAGCTCAACAAGAGACTCTGAACGCAATAGGCGAAAAGGTGAAGGCCGAAGTTCAGGAGATTGCCAACAAGACCGTCGAAAAAATCAAAGAGATGAGCCCGGAATTGGCTAGCCAACTAACCCCCCGAGTTTCAAACAAGAATTGGGATTCCTTGTTTTCGGTTTCCCTATCAGGGGATGAAGACATCCCAATCAATAAACGTGGGAGCGGTACGCGAAGGCTCGTCTTGTTAAATTTCTTCCGAGCTAAAGCTGAAAGGGACGCGCTGGGAAGCGATACGGGTGTTGTTTACGCCATAGAAGAACCCGAAACAAGCCAGCACCCTCTCAACCAGATCATGCTCGTTAAGGCTCTAGAAGAATTGGTGGAATCGTCTGAATGCCAAGTTTTTGTCTCGACCCACACCCCAGTTTTGGCCCGCCGGTTTAATCAGCTGGATCTCCGCCTCATTTCGAGGAACGGGACACAGCCTACGATCAGGCATGGAAGAGATGAAGAGACGATCAAAGATATTGTTGAATCGTTAGGAGTCTTGCCAGACCACAACGTCAAAGTGTTCTTTGGTGTCGAAGGAAGAAACGATATCAATTTCCTGCGCATAATTTCAAAGATTTTGCATGATGCGAAAGGAGATATTCCAGACCTAGGTCTCGAGGAAGACGCAGGGAGAATAGTTTTCATTCCACTTGGCGGTAGCAGTATGGATTTGTGGACATCCAAGTTGCAGGGGTTCAATCGTCCCGAATTCTACCTGATGGATCGAGATAACCCTCCCCCGCAAAAGCCAAAGCATCATGAGTTCGCTGAGAGCATAGAAGCACGTTCAGACTGCACGGCATGGATCACCGAGCGAAAAGAACTGGAAAACTACATCCATCCGGACGTTATCAAAAGCTCCTACTCTAATTATTCTGGGACGGGGTCTGGCTTCGAGGATGTCCCCGAATTGTTCGCACAGGTAGTCCACGAATCCAGTGAAAGTGATGAATCCTGGGACGACATAAAAGGTAACCCGGACAAGTTACGCAAGAGAATTTCGGGCGCAAAGCGAAGATTGAATAGTGAATTTGCCTCGAAGATGACAGCCGACCTTCTTTCAAAGGTTGACACCAAAGGAGAGGTGGTTACTTGGTTGAAGGACATATATGCCGCGCTAAATTGACGGTCGAGACTTTCCTTCAGGAGTGATTGAATCGAAGGGACAGCCGTAAGAACCCGTCGTCTCCAAGCTCCCCCAATAACTGGGACTGCCACAACCCACTTCAGACAACGTCTATTCGCCGTTAACTGTTGGTACGTAAGATTGGGGCGGGACTGGAGTTCCCCATGCTCTCCTACGGCTTCCGCGGGGTTGGGCGGGGCGGGTTGCACCAGGAGCAGTAGCGAATCTCCAGGTTGGTGCTTTGGGCCTTGCTGGCTGCGCCCGATACCGTTGGTATGTACTCGTAGTACTCACACGAGGGTGGGTCGGTCCGGCTGACCCCTCCGTGCACTTTCAGGCGAACGCAAGTTGAGCGGTGCACCGCCGCATACCTGCTCCGGTGATTGACAAAGATCGTAAACATCGTCTCCCCTGCACGATTATGGGCGGGCTGCCATTTCTCCGCAATGGTCATAAAGCACTGGGTCCGAGGACTGATGATATGCCTTTAGGCTCTAGTCTAGGTGGCCCAGCGGATACAGCGTTGACATTCCAGGCCAATTGGGGAGTTTGGGCTTCCCCGGGG
The DNA here is from genome assembly GCA_963663025.1 of Dehalococcoidia bacterium. Lineage (GTDB taxonomy): Bacteria > Chloroflexota > Dehalococcoidia > Lucifugimonadales > JAGWBF01 > JAGWBF01. The sequence continues at coordinate 421,193 of OY760073.1, forward strand.
TGCCGCACCCGCGCTTTAGAACCTACATATGTCTTGCTCTGCTCCTAAGCACTAGCTGAGCGGATACAAGCCCTGGGCGTCACTCAGAGCACGCATGCACTATCCTATTCTCGTCTTCGGATGGCCAGAACCTTCAAATAGCTCAATTGTCAAATCTTGCTGTTCGACGTTAGCCTCGGGATTTCTTGCTGATATACTATGTGCTTGGGGAGGGGGAATGCGAATATGTGCAGGGTTGTTATTAGTTGGCCTGACTATCTTGGCTCTTGCATGTAGCAGCGGTGAATCAGACGCTACAGTAGACCCAACCTTCACATTGTCCCCCACTGAGACACCAAATGTTGAGGCTACTGTCAAGGCCGCAATCGCCTCGACTGCGGAGGCCCAAAGATCAATTGAAGCAACTGTGTCGGCGAGGGTCGAGGACGCAATGGCAACGGCGCTCACGGTTAAACCAAGTCCTACCCCTACGCTTCCTGCGACTCAAACTCCATTGCGACCCCCGACTCTAGTATCCACGCCGACACCTGTACCTACACTGACTCCCACACCTGAACCCACACCAACTCCAACACGGGAACCCACGCCGATACCGACACCAACGCCCAGTTTTGTCCCAGCGGTACCAACGTATTCCTCTTATGATCTGGCCTCAATGGTAGAACGTATAACTCCGAGCATTGTCCGTATTGAAACAGAATCCACCACCGGTACTGGCATAATCTACGAAACTACTAATCGAAAAAGCGCTCTGATAGTAACCAATTATCATGTCGTAGAGGGAGCGAATCGAGTCGACGTCTACGTGGACGATTCGGGATGGCATGAAGCAACAGTGCTAGCTTATACAGATTGGGAGGATGTGGCGCTTCTGGAGATTTGTTGCGGGGACTTCCGGCAAGTAACTTTTAGAGGTGCTCCGGGACTCAAGCCCCTTTCGTGGCCTGAGCCCGGAACAGAGGTTATCGCCGTGGGCTATGCATTGGGCATACCGGGGTCCCCGACAGTCACACGAGGAATAGTATCAGCGGTGCGTCTCGATTACGACAGGACGTGGTTAATCCAGACCGATGCCCCAATTAACCCGGGCAACAGTGGCGGTCCGCTGCTATTGCGCACAGGGGAGGTAGTCGGGATAAACACTTACAAATACAGCAGCGATGGCGCTGGGAATACTGCCGAAGGTGTAGGTTTCGCAATTGAACAGAATACAATCCATTACCTGATGAGGGTTTGGAAGGAAGAACTAAACCTTGTTTCGGAACCCTTGTCGGATTCAGCGAAACCGCAATCCTACCACAACATCATATATGACTACTCAGTCGACATTCCGGCTGATTGGACCATATATGATAGCGACCCCAGCAGGGTTAACGCGTTCAGCCCTGATACGTCGCCTTTCGTCGGCATCTTCGTACCAAGTGACACGGTAGAATCGGCGGAGGCAGATATTGAATCATATTTGGAGTTTACAAGGGACTCTACTTCCCATGTGCACTTTGAATTATTGCAACAACACAGCCGCACGTTGTCTGACGGCGATAGTGTTGCCTATGTTCATTTTCTCTACAGGATATCGGGAGAGTCATGCCTCGAACATTTTAGGGAGTTTCTATTCGCCACTCGCTTAGAGTCCTATTGGCTGAGAGCACGTACTTGCGTGGATTCCCTAGACAAATATGAAGCTGTTATCGATCGCTTCTTCAACAGCCTAACCTTGTATCGTTGATGCATGGTCAACCAGCAAGAGGGGTCGCTCGGTTTCCGAAAGAAGGGTTATGGAGACCTCGCCCTAGGCGTAATCCCCCCGATGGTGCGCCACCACCTCATGTTTGTAGGGTATCGCTCCATACCCGCCATATCCGTCCGTGCACACCGTTGCCCCAAGTTCGAATTACCCGGCGATGAAGCCATGCAGGGTGTCGCAGGTGGTATCCTCCACCGGCCTCGCCGCCACCTGACTGGTCGCTCGATCCCTAGTCCCTATCACCGGGGCCATGTGTCAAGGACCTTGACCCGGATGGAGCCCTCGACCCCTGCCACCTACCAAGGTCTCGTCCTCTACCTGCCCGACGAATAAGCCCCGTCCTTTCTGACAAGCCTCCCTGATGTAGCGGGATAGGTGCCACGCCCATTCTGAGTGATGGCTAGGTCACCGTGCGGTCTCATGCTGGAGACCCCATTCAGCCCGGTCGTGAGAAGGTGGATGGCCGAGGCTCACTTGCCTAGGGGCAAGGTTGACCCCTGCATCACCGTACCGCTGTTAACGGGGAAGCGGAACTTGCAGTCCCGGCAACGGAACCTGCCCCTGGGCCTCACCTGCACGTTGAGGGACCTGCGCCGAAGGCGGGCGACCCATTGGGCCACCGAGCCTGGATGAATATTTCGGTAACCTGCTCCTCATCGCTAAACTTGTGCACCGCCTCAGCCAAGCTTATTCCCTTGCTGTAGCAATTACCCGGATCCTTCCTTGGAATCTAACTCTCCGCGTGCTAGGCTAGCTGGAATATATGGCGGGTGGCGGAATGATCTACAGCGCAAGTGCGACAGATCGGTGGCGAGACATCGATTTATGACTCCAATACGCCAGAAAAGCAGGTAAAGAATCGAGGATGGCCAAACCAAGAGTATTTGTAAGCTCTACCTTTTATGACCTGAAACAGGTCAGACAAGACCTGGATAGGTTCATATCAGAGATGGGCTACGAGGCAGTCCTTCACGAAGCAGGTGATATCGCATATGGAAAGGATAGGCCTCCTGAGGGGTACGTTCACCGCGAAATTGAGATGTGCGATATATTGATTTGCGTTATTGGAGGCCGTTTTGGCACCGAGTCACAAGAACAGCCCGGGTACTCGATTACTCAACAAGAATTGCAAACCGCTATTGAAAACCAAGTTCAAGTCTTCATCTTTATCGAACAAAGCGTCTACGCTGAATTCGGTACCTACACGCTGAACAAAGAGAATACTGACATCAAGTATGGATCAGTGGATGATGCCCGCGTCTATGAGTTTATCGACTCCGTCCACAAACTTCCGAGAAACAATCCCATTACCCCGTTTCAGACGGCATCGGGAATAGTCGACTTTCTGAGAATTCAGTGGGCAGGATTGTTTCAACGATTTCTCCAGGATCAAAAGCGTCTACAAGAAATAAGCGCACTGGAGGAAATGAAGTCAGTAGCGAAAACACTTGAACAACTAGTGAGTTTTCTTACTGATGAACGAAAGGGCACAGATGACGCCATTCAACAAATACTACAAGTGAACCACCCTGTGTTCTACCGCTTCCAAGAATTGACGAAGACAACTTACAGAGTATTCTTCACTAACGAGGACGAGCTAAACCAGTGGCTTCGAAGTCGTGGATGGCATCCAGTTGATGTAGACGCATACGACGATGGGAGCTATAGAGAGTGGATTAAAGAGCGACAAGGCCAGTACATGAAATTAACGAAACCTATATTTGATGACGTAGGCAAGCTCCAGCCGTACACTGAAGGCAAATGGAATAACAACTGGCTTCAATTGCTTGACAGCGTGACAAGCGAAGAAGATCCCCCAAGAGCCACCCGCCGGGCAACGTCTTCAGCTCCCGATGGATGATTGAGTGAAGACTTTAGGTTATCACCCTAGGCTCTACCGAAAGAATCTGCCCTCGGTAATCTGGGGCGCGGGGGGTCGCACCAGGAGCAGTAGCGCACCTCCAGGTTGGTGCTCTGGGCCTTGCTCGCTGCGCCCGACACCGTCGGTATGTATTCGAAATACTCGCAGCCGGGCGGGTCAGTCCCGCTGAGCCCTCCGTGTACCTTCAGGCGATTGCACGTTGAGCGGTGCACCGCTGCATACCTGCCCCGCCGATTAACAAAGATCGTAAACATCGTCCCCCTGCACGATTATGGACGGGCTGCTTTCCTCCCGCAATAAACCTCCCCCTCGCCCTTGAGGGAGAGGGTTGGGCTGAGGGTGAACCGTTGGGCCTCCGGACCGCCCTATCCTTTCCATGCCCCAGTTCCCGTCAAGGGCCAGTCCCGCATTGACGGATAGGTGCTCGGCGTTTAACCTAGCCCCAAGCAGACTCATCGACTACCCGACAAAGGAGAACCCCATGACGATCAGTGAGCAGAAGACCTACGAGGTCGAAATTTCGGACGTGGAGTACCTCAGGCACGGAGAGCGGTCATTAGAGGCGCGCTTGTTTAAGCCCGTTGGCGCCGGACCCTTCCCCGTAATGGTGGAGATCCATGGCGGGGCCTGGATCCGTGGGAACAGGTTTAACGGCGATGCGCCCAACGAGGCCCTGGCAAAGAAGGGAGTCATCGTGGTGGCGCTGGACTTTACGGTGCCGCCGGATGCTCCGTACCCTGCTTCCTTCGCTGACGTAAACTATGGCATTCGCTGGAGCAAGACCCAGGCTGCATCGTGGAACGGCCGCGGGGACAGCATCGGCGCTATGGGCACCTCCAGTGGCGCACACCTTGCAATGCTGCTGGGAATGCGCCCCAAGGACTCCCGCTATTCTGCCCTGCCGGGCCCAGCAGGCGTGGATGGCGCCCTCGGCTGCGTGATCATGGTCTCCCCGGTGATAGACCCCCTGGGACGCTATCACTACGTCAAGGGACTTCGCGATGACGTCACCCCGCCCCCGGGGATGGTGGACCGCATCGCGCCCGCCCACGACGCCTACTTCCTGACCGAGGATGCGATGGCCGAAACTGCCCCCGCGAAGGCGTTGGCCGCTGGGGAGAAGATGGAGCTCCCGCCCACCCTGTGCGTGGCGCGCACCTACGAGGCGTCCCATCCACGCCCCGACCTGGAAGAGTTCATCCACCAGTACCGGAAGGCCGGCGGGGATATCGACTTCACCGTCTACGAGGGTGAGGGCGAGGGCCTGCTGAGCGACCCCACCGCGCCGACGGCAGCGCAGGCACTGGATAAGATGAGGGCCTTTATCGGAGAGCACCTCGGCTAGTCCCGGCTGACCGCCCCATCCACCTAACCGGCTCCCAGCAAATATCTCGCCACTGAGCATGGGCTGGGAGTCAGTACTGTCTTACAGATTCGGGACTATGTGGTCGCACAGCAGGGACACAGCCTCGTCCACATCGGGGCCAAGCTCGGAGAACATCAGTTGGCTGAAGCCCTGCTTCTGCGCCGTGTCCCGCACTTCCAGCATTCGCTCCAGGCACGGGCCTGGCGTGCCGGCGATGAACATGGCATCAACCATGGAGTCCGTCACCATGGACCGGAATTCCCGGGGGTCCGCCCTACGCTTTTCGACCTCGTCTAGTCGCTCCACATCCGGGATGGCCACCCCCAGGTGCTCGATGTCCTCGTGGGTGAAGCCCTGGCGGTACATGGCCAGGATCCGGTTCCCGGTGTTCTCCTTGACGAAGTCTCGCGCCTTGTCGTTATCCCGGGACAGGGATATCTTGATTTCGGCCACCTTGGGCACCGAAGCCGGGTCCTTCCCGGCAGGGACCGAGCGGTCGAAGATTTCCAGGTGCTCGGGCACCCGTCCTGTGCGCAGGGCCGCGAGGTAGTGCCCCCCGAAGATCAGCCCGTCCATGCAGGCCGCGCTGACGGCCAGCCCTTTAGGCCCGTTGCTGCCTGAGTAGATGCTGATGGGGGTGGCCGCCTTGAAGTTCAACTGGAACACGGCCTCGGGGTTGAAGTGGTAGTAGTCCAGGAGGCCGGGGTAGTCGGCAAAGCAGACACCCTCGCCATCCAGCAGCCGTCGCAGGCTCTGGGCCGTTTCCTGCAGAATGCTGACGGGACGGGGGGTGCGGATCAGCCTGGGCGTGCGGGGATTGCCCCTGCCCAGCCCGACCACCAGCTCGCGGCCATCCATCACCTCGCTTAGCGTGGCCGCCGAGTCGGCCAAATCCACGGGATTGCGGAAATACTGGATGTTCACCGCCGTGCCCAGCTTGATGTTCAGGTTGTAAGCCATGGCTGTCAGGACCACGAAGGACTGGCGGCTACGGAGGTTGTCGGTAACCCATAGCTGGGAGACTCCCTTGGCTTCGCCCTCTTTTGCCAGCTTGACCAGGTGGGGCAATGTAACGTGGGCGTAGGTGGGCAAGTGGAACTGCATCCCTATTTCCATGTTCGACATAAGTTATTCCTTTCTCATTGGCCTCAGCGCAGGGAGAGGTGTCATGCACCTATTCTAAGGATGAAGACGAACTTATGCAGCGAAGTCTGCACAAGTGAGAGTTCTCGGATCAGGATGCGCCTACCTTGGTCTCCATTGCACCGAACAGGCCGGCCGGGAGCCTGTTGTATAATGCCCACCACGGGCAACGTGCCCATCGTTCGGGCGGGGCGTGGCGCAGCGGTAGCGCGCCTGGTTTGGGACCAGGAGGTCGGCAGTTCGAACCTGCCCGCCCCGACCATCGGCCAACCCTCCTATCTCCAAGGGCGGAAGGGCCCCTCCTACCAGTCTGGATCCGTGTCGTCGGTGTTGTTGTTGGTAAGGCGGACCTGGGCGGAGCCGTCAGCATTCATCACAAATATCTCGCCGGTGCCGTAAAGGTAGGACACGAAGGCGATGCGCCTGCCATCCCCGGACCATATCGGCTGAGCATCTTCAGCTTCGTTGAAGGTCAGCCTGCGAACGTTCGACCCGTCGATGTTCATGGAGTAGATCTCGTTGTTGCCGTCCCGGTCGGACACGAACACCAGCCTCTTGCTATCAGGAGACCACTGGAACTGCCAGTTGCGTCCGTTGTCCTTGGTGAGAGCGTTCTGCTCTGTGCCATCCCCGTTCATCAAGTAGATGTCCAGGCCTCCCTCCCGTTCGGACAAAAAGGCGATGAGCTTGCCATCGGGAGACCAGGCTGCCTGGGTGTCCATCGAGTCGGTGAGTTTCTTGATGTTGACGCCGTCGGGGTTCCTGGTCACGATGCCTCCCTCTTGCACGCCATCCACACTCTCGGTGAAGGCGAGCCACTCCCCATCGGGGGACCAGCCGCTAAGGGTGGGCTGTGTCTCATCGGAGGTCACCTGCATTAGGTTGGCTCCATCGGCATCGATCATGTATATCTCGTAAATGCCGCTGCGGTCGGATACGAAGGCTATTCTCTGACTATCGGGCGACCACAGGTGCTGGGAGTCGGTCCCCAGCGAGCTGGTCACGTTTATGATGTCACTTTCGCTGATGTCGATTCGGTTGATCTCCGTATCGCCCGTCTCATCGGAGAGGTAGGCGATGTACTTGTTGTCAGGGGACCATTTGGGCTGCCGGTTCGATGCGCCGTTACTGGTCAGCCTTTCTACGTTCTCGCCATTGGCGTCCATTACGACGATGTCGCGGCCGGAATCGGTGGTGGAAACGAAGACTATCTGGCCGCCTCCTCCTGAGCCTCCGCAGCCCCACACCGCCATGAGCACAAGGGCGAGGGCGCCAATGGCAAGGAACGGCAGCCTCCAGAGACCTCGCCATGCATGGCGAGGTCTTCCTGGGGCCACGTTGGTGGTTACATCGCAAACAGCATTTGTCGGACCCGGCATCCCTTCCCCCGAGCGTTTCTGGATGCTGGATTGTACCAAACAACAGCCGAAAGCCTTCTTTTGTGTTCAGTCCGAGTTACGACAAAAAAGGGCGGGTGAGTCAGTCGGACTGGGTGATGCGGGCCCCTGCTGAATGGGGCACGACGCCTGCAAGCGCCGGGCTCACAAATGTCAGGGCCTTGCTAAGGGGGGGATAGCTGAGGGCCTTGGTGATGGCGCGGCTGTGCCAATCGAAGGAAGGCATCAGGGAACCCACAAGATGGGATGACAGGCCGTTGGCGGCGACGACATTAGCCAAGTAAGAGATCTGTTCGTCATCTAGGGATTCGAAGAAGCGGCGGGCCAGGGATCCCACCTTCAGCTCCTTGGAAAGCAGGGACTTCCACTCTCTTTCGTAGGTGCTGAGGTGGCCGGCAGAAAAGTCGTCCCGCTTTATTGCTTCGTCCAGGCAGTCCGACGCTGCATCGCTTGCCAGGAGGGCGTAGTAGATGCCTCCGCCGGTGGTGGGCTTGACCTGTCCCGCAACGTCGCCAACGGCCAGGATGCGATGGCCGTAGGTCCTGGACGGAGGTTTGAGGGGAATGCCCCACTTGGAGGGGCCCCGCACGACGCCCGCTATCTTGCCCTCCGATTCCAGTTGGGCGATCAGCCTGTCGAGATGTTCCGTAGCTCGATGGCGGGCCAGGAGGCCCACCAGGGCGCGGTCTTGGCTGATAGGAACCAGCCAAGCGAAGAATCCGGGCGCCACCGAGCGCCCCACATAGATGGATATCTGGTCGATGCCCGGCGCTTCCACCTCAGCCTGGGCGGCCCCTACGTAGTCGCCGGGCCTCCCCAGTCCGGCCTTGTAGCCCAGTTCGGAGCCAAAGCCACTGGCCAGCACCACTGCCCTGGCCTCGCCGGTCCATTGCCCGGAGCCGGCGGTGAACCGAACTTGGCACCGGTCTTCCTTTACCATGACCTCCATAGCCCGGCTGCCCAGACGATAAGTGGCCCCGGCGGCTTTGGCCTTCTCCGCCATGGAAGCCACGTATCCCACCCGGTCGATGATGTGGGCCTGCACTCCATCGACGGAAAGCTCAGCGGTGCGACCGTCAGGGGTGACAAGGCGGGCTGAGCGAGCGCTCTTGTAGATGAGGGCAGGGTCCGGAGGATACCGGTCTATGCACTCCGTCCCTACTATGCCGGTGCATAGCTTGTCGCCGACATTCAGTCTCCAGTCGGCGACAAGTACATCATGTCCCTGGGAAGCCAGCCTGTAGGCAGTGTTGTTGCCCGCGGGCCCGGCTCCTATGACGATCACGTCGTTCAAATCGGGCAAATCTGGGGTCCTGCCGACCCTCTATTGGGGAAGGGGACTTTGCGGTTGGGTGAATCCATGCTGTTTCCTGACTATATCCTGCTGGCTCTGCCTTGTCCAACATGTAGTTGGGTGGGTGCCCGGGTGTTGGAGCAATGCGGCTGGTTCGGCTGCTCGGTGGTCATAGTCCAAGGGCTATCCTATAATGGATGGTCGTAGAAGGACCCACGATTCCATATCCAAATATCGAAGGAAGGTGAACCAATGGCAAGATTGACCACGGCAGAAGCGGAAACCATTCGAGATGCGGCCAAGGCCAAGATACTGGAGATGGGAGCCAAGATGAGCGTGGCGGTGGTTGATGAGCGGGGAGACCTCATCACCATGGTCAGGGTGGATGGAGCTCCCTGGCGCACTCCCCGCATTTGCCAAGCCAAGGCGGTGGCATCAGCGGCCTTCGGCAGGTCCAGCAAGGATATGCTCGAAATGGCCATGACGCCGGTTATGCGAGGCCTGATGGCTATGGAGAATGGTCGCATGATCCCCGGCCAGGGAGCTCTGCCGGTGTTCAAGGACGACGAGTTGGTGGGAGCGGTCGGAGGGAGCGGCGGAACTGCCCAGCAGGATGAGGATGCGGCCAGGGCGGGCATCCAGGCTGTATCAGGATTGACGACGGTCGACTAGGCCCAGTCCCGGGGAGCGCCGTCACGCCAGGACGTTGTAGCGGTAGCGGGAGCGCATAAGGTCTCCCTCTTCAAAGCGGGAGAACCTTAAGGGGTGGATGTCCACGGACTTTGCCTGGCCTTCCATGACCAGTTCGGCCATGGACACGCCTATCATGGCGGCCAGCTTGAAGCCGTGGCCGCTGAAGCCGACTGCACAGTACAGGCCTGATATCCCCTCCACCCGGTCCAGGATGGGATGCCAGTCGGGCGTGATGGTGAACAGACCGGACCAGCCGTCCTGAAACCCGCTCTCGGACATGGCAGGCATCCGGTGCACCAGCTTGGTTGTATACTCCTCGACCATGTCCAAGTCCACGCCCTGGTTGTAGGTGTCCGGGTCAGCCGGGTCTTCCCTCCCTCCGACTAGGGTCAAATCCACCGAATCAGGCCTGAAGGAGAACTCCTGGGCGATGTCCCCTACGCCCGGATGGTGCGGGATCTTGCCGGTGGGCCGACGCATGATCAGCAGCTGGTGACGCACCGTGTCAAGGGGCAGCTCGACTCCGAGGGGCGAGACCAGGTCCCTGGCCCACGGGCCGGCAGCCACAACCACAGTGTCGGTCTCTATTCTGTCCTGGTCGCTAAGAACGGCGGTAACCCTGCCTCCGCTGGTCTCGATGCTCCTTACGGGGCTGCCCAGGACGACCTTCGCGCCGAGATCCCGCGCCCGTGATGCGTAGCCCGACGTCACGGAATGGGGGTCTGCGTAACCGGATTGGGGCTCGTAAGCCATGCCTCCGGCATCCTGCACGCTGAGCATCGGGGCAAGCTCTGCAACGTCGTCTGGGGTAACCAGCCGGGTGTCTATGCCCAAGCCCTGCTGCATCGCCACGTTCTGCTCGATGGCTTCCCTGTCCTGGGGCCCAACCACCACGAGGTAGCCTGTTGTGACGTACCCCGATTCGGCCCCCACGACCTCTGGGAAGCTCCGGTAAACCTTCATGCTCTCCCAGGCCATGAGCGTCGTGACGGGATTGGAGTAGTGCATACGGCAGATGGCTTGGGACTTCCCCGTGGAGCCCGAACCGAGGGAATCCCTCTCCAGCAGAACCAAGTCCCTGGCGCCCATGGCGGCAAGGTTGTACAGGATGCTGCACCCCATCACCCCACCACCGATGACTACTATGTCGGCTGTGGTTGCCAACGTGCTCTCCCGTTTCTTCTAGCTGGCCAGACCCAAAGTGGAGCTACGCCGACCAATCGCAGGATGAACTACTGGCCCAAGAGCGCATCCCGCTGCTCCCGGTGCTGTTGGGCAAGGTCATCCTCACCCCTGATCTCGTAAATCTCGGCCAGCTGATTGTGGGCATCCCTGGCCGCAGGCCCCGTCGGGTCTCTTTCAAGGCTGGCCATCAGGGCTTCCAGGGCATCCCCAGTCCGCTCGAGCTGCCGTAACGCAATGCCCCGCAACATCAGGGGAACGGCTACTCCGTCGCCCTCTCCCGAAAGCTCCAGCGAGCTGTTTGCGTTCTCCAGAACCGCCTCATAGTTACCCTCCAGGAGCTGCTCCTGAGAGTGGAGGTTGTATGCCCTCACTAAGGTCCGGGTCAGGGCGCTGATCGCCTCCTCATTCCCATTGAACCGGCCCAGGCTCTCCTCCAAGCTCTCAATTGCCTGGTCGTTCAATCCCAGGTTCAAGTAAGCTGCCCCCAGGGCATCGTAAATGTTGTAGTGAAGGGGCAGCATGCCGGTCAGCTCCAAGTGGTACCTGATAGCTTCGTCTCCCTTCCCAGAGTACCCCAGCCTCGCCAGCCTTATGGCGGAGTTCGCCACCTCCAGCTTGGCTTGAGGGGATGTGGGGTTAGCCAGGTGGCCTCTGAGGTCGGCGAGATAGGCTTCTTCAGCACAGCGAACAAAAGAAACGACCTCAGAAGGGCGGCCTTCAAACTGGGCGTCAGGGTCCAGAGAAAACATCTCGGAACAACTGGGGAAGGGCTGACCTGCGTTTACGTCGGCTGTAGCCGAATCTCTGTAGGCGTCCAGCATGCTGGAGGAGAAGTGGTAGTAGTTGGGAACGTCGGGCGCCCTGGAGATGGCCTCTCCCATAAGCTGGTGCCCAGTCCGGAGCTGGTCCAGGTTCGCGGGGGAAGACGAGACCCCGGATTGGAAATGGGCCCTGCCCAAACTGGCCGAGCGGGCTGCCACGGCATATTCCCAGCTCCGGTCCCAGGTGAGCCACGATATGAACCCGATGAGCAGGACGGCAAGGAAGGCGCCGCTTATGGAGACCGGGCTCCAGCGGGGGCCCGATGCGCCCCGTCTGCGGGCCTGTCTGCCCCTCCTCCGATTCCTGCCTTCCCGCCCCAGTGCGGACGCTGAAGGGGCCTGCTGGGAGCCTGCAGCTTCGGCCTGTGGCACCCGGCCAAAGACGTAAGGAAGCACGACAACCAGGGCCAGCAGTGTCCAGAAGACCACCAGGTCCGACTCCCTGGCGACGCCGACCATCATTTCAGCCAGGCGTCCGACGAGGGCCGCAATCAGGGCTACCAGAAGCCATCTATGCAGGTCCGAGTAGCTGCGCCAGCCCCGGAACACCTGACCCACGCCGACGGCCAGGACGGATAACGCAAGGCCGATGGACGTGAAGAGGCCCAATGCCCCCTGTTCCACCCAATGATGAATGAAGAAGTTGTGGGCTTGGCTCAGCAGGCCTCCCAGGGGAGTTTCCAGGGGGAAGGTGTACTTGAACATCTCGGGGCCGTAACCGATGACGGGACGAATGTAAGAGAGGGATAGGGGTTCGTACTCGAACCACGGACGGAACAAAGACAACCGGGCGGATGCTGACCAGATGTCGCCGCGATAGCTGGTTCCCCGGCTAGGCTGGGCCTGTTCTTCCTGGCCGAGCAAGTCGGGACCGTCGGTCAGGGCCGGGTCCGGGCCCGATGGGGGGTATGCCAGGAAAACGAAAAGAAGGACAATGATCCCGGTGCTGGCCAGGGCAGCCCGGCGACCCCATGCGACGATCTCAGCAGTGGCGCTCTTAAAAAGCGTGCTTGCCACGTAGCAGGCTCCCAGCAGGAGCCCGATGGCCAGCAGGGCAACTCCTGTTCCGGTGAGCCCCGCCATGTCTCTCAGCTCCAAACCGGGACTTTCCTGAGGCGATGGGGTGACGACGAGCACCAGCAGCACTACCAATAACGCTAAAGCCAAGAGCATTATCGTCCTGGCGAAGCTGGCAGCCCCTTCCGAGAATCGATGAGGTTGCATCAGGACGATGATGCCGACCAGCGTGGAGATCCCCAACCAGAAGGCGACCATGCGCGCGGCTATGCCGTCGGAAAGTCCGAGAGAGTCGACAAGGTCCAGGAACTCCAGCTGGGCTACGAGAACAAGGACATCCAGCACCAGGAGCAGCGCAGCTATCCCCAGGATGTCCTTGGAAAGAGGCAGGCGCTCTTTCCTCCTGGAGAACGCCTCAGTGATCAAGGGCAGGTGGAGGAAAACCAGCAGCCCATAGGGAACACCCAGGAGCCAGGACCCGCGGCTTCCCGTCCAATAGACAGCCAGGAGCTGCATGGCAATCAGGGGCACCCATAGGAGCAGCCAGAGCAGCCCTTCTTTGTGGGACTTTGCCCAGCTGCTCAACACGGCCAAGCCCGTTCCAAACATCAGCAGGGTGCTGGAAACCAGGAAAGCTCCTGTGAACACAGGGTTGGCCATCGTGGCTGAAACCCGGGCCTGTCCCCCCTCCCCCAGGTCCCAGGGGTCGAACCCGTAGTGCTGCATAATGCCGAAGAAGGCGATAAGGGCGCTGCTGGCAGCCAGAACGATCAGGATGTTCCAAAGCTGCCTGTAACTCTTCAGGTGGGTTGCAACGATGATGAACAGGAAGAAATAGGCGAGAAGGGTGTAGGCGGAGTACCCAAACTGGCCCGAAACCTCTCCCCACAGGCTGCGGTCCAGGTTCACCGACAGCACGGTGGAAACCAGGGCTACAGCTATGTACAGGACGGCTGCGAAGACTATCCATCCGCCGGGGGCGGCCCTCACCCACGTCACTGCGCTGCGGGGCAGATTTCTCACGTTGTACTGGCGCTGCAGCCCGCCCTTCAGGGCCCACTCTACAATCCACAGCAACACCATGAAGGCGACAAGTATCCTGAGGGCCACGGTCTTGGGTATTTCTACGTAGGAGTTGACCGCCTCGGATAGGAGATAGTCCGGAGGAACAAATATGAGAGGAACGAGGGCTATGGTAGCCAGCCAAAGGGCCTCGATGCCGTACTCTACGTACCTGGTCAAGGCGGGGTAGGGGCCAGAGCCTGCTTCGGGGGAAGGACCGACCATCACAAGGCCAGGAGCCCTTCCAGGTTCTTGCCGATGATCATCTCTTTCTCTTCATGGTCAAGGCTGGTCATCCCCATGACCCAGGAGATGGGCCAGTCGATGCCCATGTCGAAGGGCCAATCAGTGCCCAGCACCACATGGTCTGCCCCTACCGAATCAATAAGGTAGCGCAGGGCGGACTCACTGTGGGTAAGGCAGTCGTAGTAGAAATGGTCCAAATACGCGCTTGGTGGATTGGCCAAGGTTGTACGAGCCTCGGAACGCACCTGCCATCCCCGGTCCATCCTGCCGATGCCGAAGCAGGCGTAACCTCCTCCATGAGAGAAGCACACCTTCAGGTCGGGGCAGGCGTCCATAACTCCGCCAAACACCAGGGATGCAAAGGTCAAGGTGCGGTCGGCCAGGTTTCCCACGGTGTTGGGGAGGTGATACTTGGCGATGCGGGAGTTGACTATGGTATCGCCGCTCTGGTGAAAGAAGATGAGCGCGCTCATCTGCTCGGCCGCCTTGAAGAAGGGCAGGTAGGCCGGGTCGTCGAAGGTCTTTCCGTTCACCTTGTCGTCTATCATGGCGCCCTTGAGGCCCAGCTGTTGCATGCTGCGCTCCAGCTCCTTCACCGCCGACCCCACATCCTGCATTGGCAAGGTTGCAAGACCGGCAAAGCGTTCGGGCCACCCCTTGACCATCTCGGCGACCTCATCGTTGGCTTCTTTCGATGTAGCGACGGTGACTTTCAGGTCCATGTGGTAGTTGTAAAGGGCACTGTGGGTGGAGAGCACCTGCACATCTACTCCCAGGGAGTCCATGTCAGCGATGCGCATTTCAGGGGTAAAACGCATCTTCGGAGCAACGGCTGCCCTCTGCTCCCCGCAGGCCATAATTTCCTGACCATTGGCATTGCGATCGAGCTTGATGGAATGCCAATCGGCCCCCGAATCGTTAGCTGTGAAGAAGCCTTGGGGTGTGGTATGGGCATGGATGTCGATGCTTCGCATTGCTGTCTCCCGCCGTATGTTGGCCCTTATCCTACAATGAGCCTTCAGCGAAAGGAAAGCGACCCCGTAATCTGCAATGGGGCGCCAAGGGTACCGAATACGGTTGATTCAGAAGCTATTGGAATGGTAGGATGATTCTGTCGTCATGGACCTGAGTGACTTATGGAAGCCAGCACTCATAGTGCTTTTCTTGGTGCTCTCCGCCTTTTTCTCCGCATCTGAGACAGCCTTCATCTCCTTGTCCCAGGTCCGTCTCGCCCACTGGGTGAACATCGGCAGGCCCGGCGCCACGAAAGTGGCGCGCATGCTCCAGCGCCCCGAAAAACTACTGGCCACGGTCCTGCTTAGCAACAATCTCGTCAACACCGCCCTCGCCTCCGTCGCAACAGCCCTTGCCATCAGCGTATTTGACAACGCCGACATGGCGGTCCTTCTTGCCACCGTCGGAGTCACCCTGCTTCTCCTCGTGTTCGGGGAGACCCTGCCCAAGAACCTGGCATGGAACCGGCCCGAGTGGGTGGCCTTCAGGGCGACCCAGCCCCTGTCCTTTATCGGGTTCGTGCTCTCGCCAGCGGTCCGGCTGCTCCAGGGACTCAGTATGTTGGTAGGGTACATCCTAGGGATAAGGCCGAACCGCTCTCAGGTGACCGAGGAGGAGATCAGGACGATGATCTCCATGGGCGCATCGGCCGGGGCTGTGGAAGCATCGGAAGCGGTGATGCTGGAGAAGGTGTTCCACTTTGGCGACCGGCAGGTGCAGGAGATCATGACACCACGCACCGAGATCGTCTGGGTGGAAGAGGACACCACCTTGGAGGAGTTTCTGGAGACCTACAACCAGGAGTCCCACACCCGGTTCCCTGTCTTTCAGGGCAATATCGAAAACATCATCGGGGTGCTTTCGGTTAAGGACTTGGTCCAATCTATGGCCCGCAAGGAAGTGCAGCCCGGCACCAGCGTTACAACAGTAGTGCGCCCTGCCTATTTCGTCCCAGAGACAAAGCTGGTGGGCGCTCTCTTCTCGGAGCTCACCCAGCAGGGCCAGCAGATGGCCATCGTCATCGACCAGTTTGGGGGTGTGTCGGGCTTGGTTACCCTCAAGAGGCTCATGGAGGTAGTGGTAGGGCCGGTAGGTGAGGAGGGTGAGCCCGCCCAAGGAGAAATTGAGATCATTGGCGATAACATCTTCCAGGTGGGTGCAGGCATCGGCATCCAGGAAGCCAACGAGGAGCTGGGCCTCAACCTGCCCGAGGGCAACTATCAGACGCTGGCTGGGTTTATCTTGTCTCGCCTCGGCCACATTCCCGAAGAAAAAGAATGCCTGCACTACCGGGACCTTCGCATGGAAGTGCTTGAGATGCGGCGCCTGAAGATCGAACGGGTACAGATCCACCGCCTTGTAGAGCAAGCTGTGGCCGAAGAGACTTAGACCTCCCTTCACCAGCCCCACCTGAGGCCCGCAGTACGGGTGTGCCGACCTTCCAGGTAACCGCAATGCCGGTCCACGCTATACGCCGGACCGTGCAATAACTTCCCGGGACTGCTGGTCTGGAAACGCCCGAAATGCGGGCCCTTCATGCTAGAATGATGGTTCTTGTTCCAGCAGGTGAAGAGACTATGGATGTAGCTATCCGCCCGATTTTGGAAGGCGATCTGGATATGGTGGCCCGTATCGAAAGGCAGGCCTTTCCCACCCTCTGTCCGCCAACCCCCCTAAAGCGGGAGATGGGTAATCGCCGGGTCCGATACCTGGTCGCCTGGGAGCCCCTTCCCCTGGATGATATCGGAGCCTCATCCGAAGAGTGCCGGGAGCTGGGGACCGAAGGGTCTATTGGCGGCTTCGGCAGGCTGATGGGCGCGGTCAAGGACCGCCTGGGGCAGCGCAAGACGCCGGTCCCCACCGACTACCTCGTACAGGGGTTCGTTGGGCTGTGGTTCGTGGCCGATGAAGCGCACATCACTGCCATTGCTGTAGAGGAAGGCGCCCGGCGCCGTGGGATCGGCGAGCTGTTAATCATTGGTTCGATCTCACTGGCGATGCACCTCAGGTCTGGCGTGGTGAGCCTGGAAGCCCGGGTATCCAATTATCCTGCCCGTGCCCTATACCACAAATATGGGTTCGAGCATGTGGGACTCAGAAAGGCCTACTACACCGACAACCGGGAAGATGCGGTCATCATGACGACGCAGCCAATCGATTCGCCCGATTACCAAGCCCGGTTCCTGGACCTGCAGAGAAAGTTTTCGGACAGGTACGGGGAAACGTCCATTGTCATTGTGTAGACCAGTATCCGGACGTTCTTTGAGGGCTTACCAGCGAAGAAGGTGCTTTGAGGGGCTAAACTTGACTCTCAAAGGTAAAGGATGTTAACTATTGGTCTGACCGGCGGCATCGGCACCGGGAAGAGCGAGGTATCCCGACTGCTGGAGACCCATGGGGCCAGCGTCATATACGCCGACAGAATAGGACACGAAGCCTACAGGAACTCCTCCCCCATCTGGCAAGAGCTAGTGGCTACTTTTGGAGAAGGCATTATCGGGTCCGACGGAGAGATAGACCGCAAAGTCCTGGGTTCCATAGTCTTTAGCGATCCCGGGGCGATGGAGAAACTGAACGCAATCATGCACCCGAAAATGGCTGAAATCATCGATGGAAGGATCAGCCAGTTTCGAAACGCAGGCGCCGAGGCGGTGGTAGTTGAAGCTGCTCTCCTCCTGGAGGCGGGTTGGGACTCGATGGTAGATGAGGTCTGGCTCGTCCATGCCCCTAAGGAAGCAATCGTCGAACGCCTTAAGGTCCGCAGCAATCTCTCAGAGGGAGAGGTCGAGGACCGCATGAGGTCCCAGCTACCGTACGAAGAATCATCTCGCCGCGCTCAGGTTGTGATACACAACACGGGCGATTTGCCGGAGCTGCGCACCAAAGTCGAATCAGCATGGGTTGCCAGAACGAAAGGGAAGGTTAGTTAAGGATGGTCAGTGGAGCTGCCACGTACTACCAAGAGTTCGCAATCGAAGAGTACACCGTACGGTCCGAGCCCTACTACCGGTCTGTCTCTGATGAGATAGAGCTTTTCGAAGCCGCATACCAGCAGCGACTGCCTGTGCTTCTGAAGGGGCCTACGGGCTGCGGAAAGACTCGCTTCATCGAGTACATGTCCTGGCGCCTCACCCGTCCCTTGACTATCGTCAAGAAGCGGGGCAAGCCCACCAACCAGGACCAGGATGGACACATCCCCCTGGTGACCATCGCCTGCCACGAAGACCTGACGGCCAGCGACCTAGTCGGGCGTTACCTGCTGGAGGCGGAAGGCACCCGGTGGATGGATGGCCCACTGACCAAGGCCGTAAAAGCAGGGGCTATCTGCTACCTGGATGAGATTGTTGAAGCCCGGAAGGACACCACAGTGCTCATCCACCCCCTGACCGACCATCGCCGTGTGCTTCCTATGGACAAGCTTGGGCAGATCATCGAAGCCAGCGGTCAGTTCCTACTCGTTATCTCCTATAACCCGGGCTACCAGAGCGCCTTGAAGGACCTGAAGCACAGCACTCGTCAGCGGTTCATCGCCATCGAATTCGACTATCCCCCCAGGGATATCGAGGCTGAGATCGTGCAGAAAGAGAGCGGGTGCGACTCGGAAAGCGCCATGGCCCTCGCCAAGCTGGCCGAAAAGGTTCGCAACCTCCGTGAGCACGGTCTCCAGGAAGGCGCCAGCACCCGGCTCCTGATCTACGCCGGCAAGCTTATCGCCCAGGGAGTAACTCCCCGTCGGGCCTGTCAGGTAGCGATTGTCTGGGCGCTGACCGATGACCAAGAGGTCCAGAAGAGCGTGGAAGAGGTCGTATCCTCCATATTCGAGTAGCGGTCCCATAAAATAATGCTGGAGACGCATCGGGAAGAAAGCCCCGATTTGCACGCAAAGATGCCTTTAACACTCGACTCCAATCTGGAAGCCTTTCGCGCTACCCTTTCCCATCGGCCACCGAAGACAAACGACGGCGGATCCCTTCTCCCTGCCTCCGTGTTTATCCTGGTCTATCGCAAGGACGGGAGCTACTGTCTTCTGCTGAATAAGCGCTCCCAGATGGTGGAGCATCACAAGGGTGAGGTGTCCTTCCCTGGAGGAGCCAGGGACCCGGAAGATGCCAGCTTCCTGGATGCGGCCCTTCGAGAGTGCCAGGAGGAGATGGGAATCGAACCCCAGGACATAACCACCCTGGGCCAGCTCGATGACGTCGTTACCCGAAGCAAGTTCAGGGTGAAGGTGTTTGTGGGCACCATCCCCTATCCCTATGCATTCGAGCCCAGTTCCATAGAGATTGCCGAGGTGCTGGAGGTCCCGATAAGCGAGCTGCTGGACCCTTCGAATCTTCGTGAAGAGGTGCGCTGGTCAGGGGGCAGTTCTGTGAAATCAACCTGCTACGCCTACGGCGACCACCTGATCTATGGCGCCACCGCCCAGATGGTCGGCAGGCTGTTGGAGCTTATCCCGGCGGGGCTAAGCAACTGACCTTAGAATCTAAATCACAAGGACATTGATCTCCAAGTGGGAGGGAAAGTTGAGCTCTCCATCAGGTCCTGAAGAAAGCTCAGCCCGCCTGGTGGTGGAGGCTGAGCTGGCAAAGATGCCGCCCTCGGTGGTGGAGGAATTCAGCCGCTCTCGAGCGGAGTTGGCCTCCGCCTTTAACGAAGAAGAGCTGAACCTGTGGGCTAAGGAAGGCCTGACCATTGCAAACCAGACCGTGCGGTCGTGGGAAGCGGCCCTGGAGTACTTCCGCGCGGGTCCCGAAGTGTCCAAGTCCCTTCCCTTCACCTCCTTCATGCAGTGGGCCCGGTGCGGCACCTACCTGTCCCAGGACTCCCCAACCCTGGCTGTTGCATATTTCAAGGCCAGCCCGGGGATCGCAGCCAACCTTCGAGCCCAGTACATTCCCCGCTGGGCCGGCCTCGGACGTAGCTTGTACAAGGGTACTTGGAAGTCCAGCACCCTGGCTGCCCGTTTCTTCGAAGTAAGCCCGCGCCTGGTCCGGTACCTGCCCTTCTGGGATGTGGAGGTGTTCCTGTCCTTGACGGAGGCCCTGTCCTACAAGTCCTACGACGTCGCCAGCGAGTGCCTAATGCTGGGGCAGGATGTCCTTGCAAACATGGGCAAGGAGCGGGAAGCCTTCCTGTCCATGTGCCGCACCCTCACCGAAGGCACCTGGCGAGAGGTCAAGGGGTGCATGGAGGTTGTGGATAGGGCCCTAGCCGTCGTAGAAGAGGGCCAGCGCAGCAGGTTTCTCAGGTTGTCGGAACGGCTGGCCAAGTCGGGACAGAGGGACATCCCCGCATTCATCCTGGAGGGCTCCCAGTCTCTTGGTCGGGTTGGCCAGTCGTCTCATCGCTACATCCTCGATCTTTGTGAAGGGCTGCTGCCCATCTCTCCCGAGAGCGTTCCCGCCTTCCTGAAGAGCTTGGACTACGTCCTGTCCAGGATCACTCTCAGCCAGCTGGACTCTTGGTTCCAGAGGGGCGTTTCCGTCCTGGAAGAGAACCCGGATGGAGGCCTTGCCTACTTCAAGGTGGAGTCCAACACCTCGGAAGGTGTTTTGGAGACCCTCTCGTCCAGCTTGGAGCTGGACCGGGTGAAAGGGGTCATGCGCCTCTATTGCCGGGCCCTTTCCGGAGCTCCCATAGAAATCCTCGACAGCAAGGAGCTGGTGCATAAGGGCATCGGCTGGGTATCCGAGTCCCACGCTTCTACCGAGGGCACCAAGGTGTTCCTTCCCCCCGTTGTGGACCGTTACCAAGCCAAGGACGAAAACTTTGGCTGGTTCAAGGTGGTCAGCACTCACCAAGTTGCCCACATGGAGTTCGGCAGCTTCGAATTCGCCTTCGACCGTCCCTCCAACCTGTTCTATGACATGAGGGCGGAGCTGGAGACGGAAGCTGTCGCCAAGCGGGGCGAGGCGGAGACTCTGTTGGACCCCGACCTGGATGTGGACCTGGACAGCTCGGTGGCCGAGCGGGGTTACCTGACCGACATGGGAAGGTTCTTTCACCTCTTCGAAGACCGCCGCCTTGCTCTTGACCTGTTTACCGGTCTTGAAGATGGAAGGTTGGATCACAGGGTAAAGGTGGAGTACCCAGGTATTTTTGCTAACTACAAGCGTGTACAGCAGGGCGCCCTGGAGGAACGGCCGCCCATAGAAGAGATGCCACTCAAGCAGGCAATGGTGGAGCTGTTGCTTCGCCTTAGCTTGGGGCAGACCAAGGGACTGCCGGTGCCCAGGGGGTACTCCAAGGTTGCCCGGATGCTGTCCAGGATACTGAAGCACCTGTTTACCATCAGGGCCACCGTGGAGGACACGGCCGAAGCCACTATACGGGCCTACCAGCTCATCTCTCTGCTCCCCAATGAGCCCCAACCCCCCGAAGAGTTCGAGTCCCAGGACTTCGACGACGAGCAGGAGTTCTCGGAGGAGGAGCTGCAAGAGCTGCTGCAACAGATGCAGGGTGGGCAGGACAAGGGTGGCCAGGGAGATAACGAGCAGCCCTATGAGTCCCCCCAAGAAGTGGAGTTCCGGGGAGACTTCAAACCGGAGCTGGTTCAGCTCCTCAACCGCCTGCGCATGGACCAGAGGCAGCAGATGCAGGGAGACCCCCAGCCCATCACGAAAGAGATGCTGGAACAGCTGCTTAAGGAGAGCGCCGACCTGGACCTGGATGCGGAAGAGGGCGCTCTACAGACGACCATGGGTATGTTCGCCCAGAACATGATGAAAGAAGCCGGAACGCCTCCCCCATCATCCCAGCCGGGCCAGGGATACGGGCCAATGGTGCACGAGGATGAACAGGGAGGAGCCCTGGAGACCCGGGAGCCCAAGGCCCAGGTGTACGACGAATGGGACTTTCGGGCCGCCGACTACAAGCCCAAGTGGTGCATTGTTCGGGAAAAGAGCGTTGAGGAAGGGGACATCAACTTCTTCAACGACACGCTGCGCAACTTTGCGGCCCTCACGTCGGACATCCGGCGCCAGTTCGAGATGGTGATCCCGGAGAGCTTCCGCAAAGTCCGTCGTGTGATCGATGGAGAAGACCTGGACCTGGATGCAGCCATCGAGGCCACCATCGACTGGCGCAGCGGCAAGACCCCCGAAGAGAAGGTGTGGTGGCGCCGAAACAAGATCGAGCGTGACGTTGCCGTGGTGTTCCTGCTGGATATGAGCGCCTCAACGGCGGAAGCCATCGACGAAGGGCGCCAGCCCGTGGATGACCGGGATGCGCCCGACGACCCTGTAGAGTACATGATGTGGCTGCGCAGCCGTCGGGAAGGGATGATCCGCCGCCATTACAAGCGAATAATCGACCTGGAGAAGGAGAGCACAGCCATCCTGCTCCATGCCCTGGAGACCATCGGAGACTCCTATGGCATCTACGGGTTCTCGGGCTATGGCAGGGAGAACGTCGAGTACTACGTCATAAAGGACATCGACGAGCCCTTCCATGACCGGATCAAGCGTCGCATCGACAAGATAACCCCCATGCATGCTACTCGCATGGGGCCTGCCATCCGACACGCTACGTCAAAGCTGGCTAACCAGGAAGCCAAGACTAAGCTCCTATTCCTGATAAGCGATGGACGCCCCCAGGACCGCGGGTACAGCCGCGAAGGTGTGGAGAAGGAATACGCCGTTCATGACACCCACATGGCCTTGGTGGAGGCGCGCAGGAAAGCCATTGTGCCCTTCTGTCTCACCGTGGACAAGTCGGGCCACGACTATCTGAAGTCCATGTGCGGTGATATGAGCTACGAGGTGCTGGACAATATCTGGAGCCTGCCCTCCAGGCTGCCTGTGCTCTACCGGATGCTCACGACCTAAAGGAGCGAACAGCCCTATTCGGGGAAGGGCGGGTCGGTTACCAGCCGGACCATTTCTTCACCCCACTCGGCGGGAACTATGTACAGGGTTTCCTGGTCGGCTGCTCCCGCATACCAGTAGCCGCCCTCGGGGGTTTCTTTGCCGAGGAAGAAGGTGGTCTCTTCCTCGTCTGC
This sequence comes from Dehalococcoidia bacterium, assembly GCA_963663025.1. GTDB lineage: Bacteria > Chloroflexota > Dehalococcoidia > Lucifugimonadales > JAGWBF01 > JAGWBF01. The sequence goes on from OY760073.1 coordinate 444,059, forward strand.
ATGACGCATCAATACCGACACCCGCGCTTGGTCGATGTTCAATTCGAAATCATCAGCATCCTCCTCGATATCCCGTTCCTGGGACTCGCTGATCCGGGGGGTGCTGAGCAGGGACAAGATTTCGGCCCAAGCCTCATCATCGACGGGTGTCCCATCTCCAACGGCAATCCACTCCCCGCCCCCTGGCTCATACTCGACTATGGCCCAACCGCCATCCCGAAGCTCGTAGTCGAACCTCTCCAGCCTGGGAATCGAGGTGGCGCTGATTAAGGTGACGTCTTCCACTTGGACTGCGAACAGGGTCGGCGGATAGGGAGGCTCTGTAGCCAACTTGCTGACCGAATCTCCCCAACCGGCCGAGAGGGTAAACAGCCTGTTGTCGCCTACACGCCGGGCATACCAATGGTCTTCGTCCGGGGTAGGGTCTCCCATGTGGAAATTGACGAGTTCTCTCCCGCGGAAATCGAGACTCACGGAGGTGCGGGGAGGCTCCAGCCCATAGCGGGCAAGGTCGGCTGTCTCGGCGTTCAGACCTTCCAACTCCCTTGCGGTGAGGGGCCCGCTGAGAAGCAACGGCGTGGCGCTCCACAGCGGTCCATACACCGGGGTATTGTGGCCGTCCTTGATCACCCAAATATCCTCGTATTTCTGTTCGGGCGAAGGGGCATCTTCTCCCAACGCGGAGGATATATCCTCGGGGTCCGTCAGCAGCTGGTACTCCACCGTAGTGCCCTCGTGGGTTATCCGGATTCCATCGAAGGACTCTTCGCCTATCCTGTATAGACGGGTAGGCTGCTCTTCAGGAGTTCGGGTATTCAATGCCCTGGTGAGCAACACAGCGCCGCCCACCATTACCAGGACGGCGATTAGCAGGGCTGTAAGCTTGTAGTTCATCCTCTACACCTGTCGAATGTGCCTGGGAGGTTCAGCGAGTGCATCATCGCGTTGGCTCAGCGTCGACGCCACCACACTAGCATTCCCGCTAGAGCCATGACCGATGGAAGGAGGAACCAGCCAAGATAGCGCATGAGGTTGTACTGGTTATCGTCCAGGATTAAGTGTCTATAACTGTCGGTCTTGGGCCGGATGCTGGCCAATGCTGCATCTCCCACAAGCCAGTTGACGGAGTTAAGGAAGATGTCGCTGTTGAATCCTGTAGTGAAGTGGGTGTTGCTGGCGAAATCAGAGTCCCCGAAAACCACCAGCGACGTGGGATTGTCGAAGTTTATGCCCTCGGGTGAACTCTCACCCAGGGCAGCGAACCCTCGTATCGCCACAGCAGGATAGTAGAAGTCTCCGTCTCCCGTGGAAGGAATTCCCAAGGCTGCTCCAAAGATATTGGTATCCGGCCCGACAACCACTTCCGGGTTCGGGGAGATGAAGACATCGGGAACGAAAACGATTCCCTCGGCAGGCTCAAGCTGAGCCACCCCGGGATAGATGGTTGGGCCGAGCCCCCGTGTGATGTTTCCTGTCCCAAGAATGTTCTCCAAGGTTGCATCGGGTATCACAGGTAAGACGGAGCTCAGGTAGTCGGCAGGGTTCAATAGCAGGGTGGTTTCGTCGTCCTCTAGTGCATTGTCAGGATCGATGACCTGCTCGGTGCCTACGACCACGCCCCAGCGTGCCGCCAGGTCTCGGAAACTCTGGGGGGTGCCTGGATCGAAAAGGAGTAGCATGTCGCCTCCCCCGGCCAGGTAGGTGTCCAAAAGCTCTCTCTCATCATCCAGAAGGTCGCGACGGGGCCCGGCGACTACCAGCATGCCGACGATCTCACCTTCGATCAGCGCCCGGAAGGTCTCTTTATCCGAGTTCAGGCTGAGATTCAAGGTGGAAACGCCGTAGTTCTCCCTCTCGACGTTGGCGCTGGCAGTGGCGAAGCCCTCCGCAGAACCCTCTTCCCTGTTGAAGATGCTCTTCTCGTCGTGACCTGTCAGAAAATAGACCTTCTTCTTCTCCTCTCCTGTCACAATGAGCAGGGCAGTTACAAAATCCTGCTCCAGGAATTCCGAATAGGGAACTTGGTGATTGAGTTGGGAGTCCACGCTGGTGAAGATCGTGTTGCCATAGTCCTCCAGGCCGTACTCCCGGGCAATCTCGGGTTCCCTGTCCGGATCGATAAACTGGTAGGAGAAACTGCCGGTCTGGGCTTCGAATTCGTGCAGCATATCCTCCACTTGGCTTCGACTCGCCGCTACCTGTATCCGCAGAGCCTCATCTCGGATGCCGTCAAGGGAGGGGAAGAATACCCTGGCTTCCACCGGCTCTGCCAAGTTGTCCAGCAGCTGCTGGGTGCGAGGTGCAAGTTCGAACTGCCTTGTGGCGGTTACGTCAAAGCGCTCCACGTTTTCGAAGGCCAGAAAGTTCACCAAGCCTGCAATGGCAAGAAAAGCCGCAATCATGATGACCGTGTTGACACCGTACCTGCCTGAGCGGCTCGTGGCGGCCCTGCCGACACTCCTGAAGGAGATAGTCATGGATATGATCAACAGCCCGGCGCCTATTCCCAGTAGCAGGTAGGCGAAGAACCTCAGATCAGGAATGAGGGCCCAGAAGACGATTCCGACTACGAGGCCGATAAAGCCGGCTATGGCGAAGGGGGCGCTCAGATCGTGGAGGGAGTCCAGAAGATTGCGGGCGCTGCCCAGCAGTGTCCCGGACAGTCTCTCATTGGGTTCTGGGGATTGCTGGGTCATATTCTCCTACTGCCGGATGGAAGTCCTAGCGCCAACGGCGGCTCTCCACTGACCTAACGGTCAGGAACAGAAACACTGAAATCACGGTCAGATAATAGATTAGGTCGCGAGTATCCACGACACCCCGTGTGAAGTCCTCAAGGTGGCTCGTCAAACCTATCTGGGAAAGGACCGTCGATGCGGTGCCGCTAACCAAGCTGGCTGATTGGTCGATCACGAAGAGGATCAGGAGGATGCCGAATCCTACAACCAGGGCGATTATCTGGTTGTTGGTAAAGGAGGATGTCAGCAGTCCGATTGAGAGGGCCGCTCCGCCATATAGGGCCATTCCAAGGTAACCCGACCAGACCGGCCCCCAATCTGGATTTCCGTAGTATCCCAGGAGCACGACATAGAACAACGTCAAGCTGAGGGTCGCAAGGAAAAAGACCAAGCTGGCGGCGTACTTGCCGAGTACCACTTCCCAGTCCCGCACCGGCGACGTTAGCAGCAGCTCCAGGGTGCCCAGCTTCTGCTCCTCTGCGAACAGGCGCATGGTCATCGCCGGCGCCAGGAAAATGAGTATTAGCGCGCTGGGAGTTACGTAGCCGTCAATGCTCGCCTCGGGAATATCGGTGCTGATGCTGGCCACAAAGAAGTAGCCTGTCAGGGCCACAAAAACCAGGGCCACAATGTAGCCCATCGGGCTGGTGAAGTAGGTCTGTATCTCCTTGAATGCGACCGCTAGCGCGACCCTCATTCACCCAGCTCCTCGCTGGTCGTCAGCTTCAGGAATATCTCTTCGAGGCTCATGCTGACCAGCTGGATTGTTAGCAGGTTCCAGCCGTTGCTCACCACCAGCCTGGATATGGTCCCCCTGAGGTCCAGCCCCTTGTTGGCTTGGACGACGTAGGTGCTGCGAGCATCCTCGTCCTGGCCGCCGCTGACGGAGACGCTTACATTCACAACCCCTCGAATTCTCTTAAGAGCGTTGGTCACTTGCTCTTCTGGCCCTCGGATCTCCACCTGCAGGCGCTCCGCCCCCTGCAGCCTTTCGGCCAGGTTCTTTGGACTGTCCTCTGCAACGATCTGCCCTTCGTTGATGATAACCACCCGCTGGCAGACCATGCTCACTTCGGGGAGTATGTGGGAGCTCAGGATGACCGTGTGCTCCTTGCCAACATCTTGTATCAAGCTGCGGGTTTCCACCACCTGGATGGGATCGATTCCGATAGTAGGCTCATCGAGCACCAGCACCTCCGGTTCGTGGAGGATAGCCTGGGCGATGCCCACGCGCTGGCGAAAGCCCTTGGAGAGCTTTCCGATTATGCTTCTCCGGTAATCGCCGAGACGGCACATGGCGACAACATCTGCAATGCGACTCTGATGCGCTTGGGGTTCATTCCCCGCAGGGTGCCCATGAAGCTGAGGTAGGACTCCACGGTCATGTCGGTGTACAGGGGCACTGTTTCTGGAAGGTACCCCGTCCTGCGTCGCACCTCCAAGGACCTTCCCACCACATCGTAACCGGCCACCGTTGCCGTGCCCTCGGTGGGGGGCATGAAGCCGGTAATGATGCGCATGGTTGTGGTCTTGCCGGCAGCGTTTGGGCCAAGGAAGCCCAGGATCTCGCCCTTCTTCACCTCGAAGTTCAAGTCCTCTACGGCAGGAAAGCTGCCATAGAACTTCGTCAGCCCTTTGACCTCGATCATCCCAGCCAACGGCGGTTGTCCTCTCTCAGTAAGGAATTTACCTGGGCCAGCGGGAAAGGTAGCCTTTCCAGCGGTTGTAGATTATACTTGAAGGTTGTGCGATTATTCCACATGATACCCGGCCAGTGCCGGGATATTTCAGGAAATGGGCCCATGGATCTTGGGCCAACACGATACTAGATCGGAGATATCGGATGCACCTGGTGATGGATGCTTACGGCGGCGACCGGGAGAAGATGTGGGATGAGGAAGTAGTACGAAACTTCCTGTCGGAATACCCATCTGCCCTCGGTATGACCAAGCTGTGCGAACCCCAGGTGCTGACCTGTATCGCTCCCAAGGATGAGGACTCGGGGGTGACCGGTTTCGTGGTCATCGCCGAGAGCCACATCAGCATTCACACTTTCCCGAACCGGGATTTCGCCTACGTCGACGTTTTTTCCTGCAAGTCCTTTGACCGGGACAAGGCTTACGGCGACATCATGGAGATTTTCGGTTTCCATTCGGCGGACACTTGGGACCTGGAAAGAGGCCTGGAGTTCCTGGACCGTCGCCCTGTCGGAGCGGTTCCAAGCTCAAGGCAGAGACCTGCGAGGTTGCTGTCGAGTTAGCCAGCATCACATTCACAGCAACTCGCCAACACCCTCCTCAATAGAACAGGCGGAACCAAGTATGGCCAGCCCGCAAGGAACTTCCCCCCTCTGGATACCCTCCAACTTCCTGGCCCTTCCGGAAGAGCAGAGCAGCCTCCCCTCATCCAGGGTCGTCATTCTGCCGGCCCCGTACGACAGCACCACATCCTACAGGACCGGCGCCAGGGATGGCCCAAGCGCCATAATCGAGGCGTCCTACAACCTTGAGGACTACGACCCTGAGCTTGGGATCGACGTTGCCGAGATAGGCATTTACACTGCTCCGCGGTTGGAGCCCCAGATGGCCGGGCCCCGCTCCATGATCGACCGGGTAAGGGAAGCGGTACAGCACTTCCTGCACATGGACAAGCTGGTGGGAATACTCGGCGGCGAGCACTCCCTGACCACAGGGTCTGTGGAAGCCTTGGTTGACCGCTATCCGGACCTCCGGGTCCTATATCTGGATGCCCACGGCGACCTCAGGGAAGAGTATATGGGGACCCGCTGGGGTCATGCTTCCGTCGCCCGCCGGGTATCGGAGCTGTGCCCCCTGGTACACGTCGGTGGGCGGAGCTTCTCCAAGGAAGAGATAGACCATATCGAGTCGGCCGCTCTTCCCGCCTTCACGTGGCCCCCAAAAGGCGGTCGCGGGATTCCGCAGCCGGAGGAGCTGGATGTGGAATCCATCGTCAGCCTCCTGGGCCCCCACGTCTATGTGTCTGTAGATCTAGATGTCCTGGACCCGGCAATCATGTCGGCGGTGGGTACGCCGGAACCCGGAGGCTTAGGCTGGTACGAAACCCTCTCTCTTCTGCGAAGGGTGGGCGAAAACTGCAGGGTTGTTGGCTTCGATGTCATGGAGCTCAGCCCCCGCCAAGGCCCGGACGCATGCTCCTTCCTGGCCTCTAAGCTGGTATATAAGCTGATCGCCTATTCGACGTTCCACAAAGGGGATGCACCCTAGGGTCAGGGCCCTCCACTTCCGATTTGTGAGACTGGGCCGTTGTGCTACAATTGGGCTCAAGCATGAACTACCTAGAGCATCCCGGTGCCTGAGTTCTCCCACATGGCACCCTCTAATGGCATCGTTTACATGGACCACGCCGGCACGACCCCGGTAGACCCCCGGGTTGTGGAAGCGATGTTGCCCTACATGGGCGCCCATTTCGGCAACCCTTCCAGCATCCATGCATTGGGCCAGGAAGCCAAGCGTGCACTGGATGAAGCGCGAGAGATGGTAGCCAAGGTGCTGGGATGCCGATTCAGCGAGGTAGTGTTCACCGGCGGGGGGACGGAGTCAGACAATGCCGCCATCAAGGGAGCCGCCGATGCCCTGCATTCCACGGGCAACCACGTCATTACCTCCAGCTTAGAGCACCATGCGGTGCTCCACACCTGCCAATACCTGGAAAATCACGGCTACGAAGTGACCTATCTCCCCGTCGATAGGTACGGGATGGTCGATCCCGACGACCTGGCGCAGGCAATCACCGACCGCACTACCGTCGTCAGTATCATGTATGCCAACAACGAGATCGGCACCATCCAGCCGGTTGCGGAGCTAGCCTCCATAACCAAGAAGCGGGCCCGGGAGATGAAGAGGACCATCGTCGTGCACACCGACGCCGTTCAAGCACCCGGGCTCCTGGATCTGGATGTCGGGAAGCTGGGCGTGGATATGCTCAGCCTGTCTGCCCATAAGTTCTATGGCCCTAAGGGTGTCGGAATCCTGTACGTGCAAAGGGGGACTCCCTTTCTCGCCCAGCAGATGGGGGGAGGCCAGGAGCGAGAGAGGCGGTCGGGCACGGAGAACGTTGCGGGCATAGTGGGAACGGGCATAGCCCTGGAGATCGCCGAGTCTGAGAGGGCTTGGGCGGTAGAGCATCATGGGAACCTCAGTAAGCACATAGTGGATGGGGTGGTCTCCAGGGTGCAGGGAGCGCATCTGAACGGGCACCCTACCAGGCGCCTGCCCAACAACATCAACTTCTCCTTCGAGCAGGTCGATGGCGAGCCGATGCTCTTGGGGCTGGACATCAAGGGCATAGCGGCCTCCAGCGGGAGCGCGTGCAGCTCCGGTTCCCTGGAGCCTTCCCATGTCCTTCTGGCGCTGGGCCAGTCTGCCGACCTTGCCAGGGGCAGCTTGCGCCTTACCCTGGGCAGGTCGAACAACGCTGAACAGGCGGACTACCTGCTCTCCGTTCTGGCGGAGCTGGTGAAGGAGCTGCGAGGGCTTCCCTCGATGAGTACAGCGGCCGACGGGTAGACAATAATTAGAGCCAAGGGACCTATGCAAGAGACCAACGAGACGACAGATACACAGCCTAGAGGAATTTCGCCCTTCACGACGGGGAGAGTTGCGGCGATTGCCGCAATCGTCGTAATTGGCGGGTTTGTTGCTTGGTTCTTAATCTTCAACGTCGACTTTGGAGGGAGTAGTCCTCTACCGTTTGGGCAGCCCCTCAAGGGGCGGACTCTAATAGTCCAAATCGATAAGCTAAATCGCGTTTCGGAAGTGAGAATCTACAGGGATACCGCAAGCCACTATGTAATCACTCCCTCCAGCCCCGAATACGACCTTGCGACCCTTCAGCTCAGTGTGTGGAACGACGAAGCCTCGTTGGTGATATTGAACATGGAAGATAGGGCGGTCGAGGTCCGGGGCGCGGACCCTGACGACCGGTTTATCATGCTGGAGACGTGCGCTCGAAAGGGTGACCTGGAAGCCAGGGATGAGTGCGCAGCGAACAGCGACAATGTGCAGTTGGCGGCCGGAGGCATTTCAGATCAGGCCAACAGGTACCCTGAAGGATTCCTGGCGGGCGTGATCGAGCTACAAGAGAAACGCGGTTTGCTGGGAGGGTGGACGGTCTTCGAAGTACCCAAGGATCTGCCGATAGAAAGGGTTAGATGGGGTGCCGGAGGAGACGTCATCTTCTTCCCGTAGCTCGTTCCCGGACTCTCGTTAGCTTGCCTGCATGACCAGCCCTTCCTCCTCTTCTCCACCAGTTAGCTCCCCTCCGGTCTGGCGTCGCCTGTTTCACATGGCCGCCGGTAGCAGCATCCCGATCGCAGCGATTTTTCTGTCTTCGGGGACCATGGTTGTGGTGACGGCAGTCCTCGCCGGAATAGCCTTGCTGGTAGAAGGCGCCCGGCTGAAGCTCCCAGGGCTTAATGGCCTTCTTGTGTCGCGCTTCGGGCTCTTGCTAAAAGAAGCCGAGAACAAGAAGGTCACGGGCGCAACCTATTTCGTCCTTTCAGCCCTGGCAGCGTTCCTGCTCTTTGATCAGTCTGTAGCGATTGCTGCCCTGCTTTTCCTGTCCTTTGGTGACCCTGTGGCAGCTCTCGTTGGCAGGCGAGCTCCCGGAATACGTTTCTTCGGCAAGTCTCCGGTGGGTACCCTTGCCATGGTGCTAGTTGGCATGGGGATAGCGGGGGTGCTGCCGGGTGCGGGAGTGGCGGACAGGCATTGGGGCCTGTTAGCGGGAGCTGTAGCGGCGGGGCTGGCGGAGCTCCTGCCCGTGCCTCTGGACGACAACATCACCATCCCGCTGGTTTCCGGCGGAGTGATGGCCCTGCTGGTAGGACTCTAGTTTCTCCTAAATGCCCCCGTCGTACAGCTCCTCCTGGGCGCGCTCCCGCTGGAAAGCCACGTACTCATCCTTGGTCATAGAGGGGCTGGAACGCTGCATCACCTCTTTGGCCTTGATGCCATCTTCGGCAAGCAAGTCTATCACCGCCATGGCCATTATCTTGGCGGGGTTGATAACGGCCCGCTCGTAATCGGCGATCATGTAGTCCTTGCTGTGGCCCGGGCCTGTGGCGCCCCCGGTGTATGGGTGGCATACCGGCATGATCTGGCTCAGGTCACCCATATCCGTAGAGCCTCCCCGGCTGCGGTGGTTTGGTATGGTCAGGATATGGTCCCGCCCCAGGAGGGCTGTCGCATTGTCCAGCAGCACCTCCTGTAGGACAGGGTCGTGTTTCAGGGGCATGTAGCCGGGGATGTTGGTTATCTTGACCTGGGCTCCCACTGCCAGCGCGCCCGCCTTGAAGCACCGGTCCACGGCTGCGTTGTTCTTCACCAGGTCTTCGGTGTTGGCGGACCGCACCCTCCACTCCAGCCGTACGTCCGACGGCACAGCATTGACGGCTTCTCCTCCCTTGTTGATGATCCCGTGAATCCGCACCGTCTCCCGCTCGCGGAAGGTCTCCCTGTTGGCGTGGATAGCTGCCATGCCGAGGTTGGCTGCGTTCAGCGCGTTGATGCCCATGTGCGGGGCCGCCCCGGCGTGGGCGCCCCTGCCGATGTACTGGATGTACTTGACGATGTGCCCGTTGCTCGTGCCGCCGAAGGAAAACATCCGCTCCCCCATGTCGCTGGCGGTGTGACACATCATGGCTATATCGACATCATCGAACTCGCCAAGGCGTATAAGCTCCTGTTTTCCTCCAAGGAACTCCAGCCTGCCTTCCGAGCGCAGGGCCATCCGGTCTTCCAGTTCCACGAACTCTTCAGCAGGGACAGCGAAGGGAACGACGGAGCCGCAGAGGTGGTCCAGCACGCCGGAAGCCCGGAGACCCATGGTGGCGCCCAGCATCATCCCCATCTGGGCGTTGTGCCCGCAGGCGTGAGCCGCCCCTGTCTCCGGGTTGGCACAGGGATGCTCGAAAACCAGGAGGGAGTCCAGCTCCCCCAGGATGGCCACGCTGGGACCGGGTCCTGCTCCGCCTTCCAGCCTGCCCTTGAGGCCCGTGATGGCCAGCTCCTTGCGGTAGGGGACGGACATATCGTCCATCTTCCGAGCGGCCATCTCCGATGTGCGGTGCTCTTTGAACCCGGTTTCCGGGTGGTCCATGATGTCTTTGGCGAATGCGATGATCTCCGCCCTGTTGTTGTCGATGGTGTCGGAGACCATGCGCTTGAGGGAATCTCTATCGGGCATTATCGCTCCTTCGTCTGGTCCGGTCGTTGCCGACCCTCCAAGGCAGCCGTTTAAGGGGAGTCGGGAGAGTACTCGAAAAGCTCGTCCTTGGCCTGGCTTCGCATAAAGCTCAGGTACTCCTGGGTGCTCATGGCATTGGTGTGGGATTCAATTACCTTACCAGCCTGGCTCCCGCCATCGGACAGCAGATCGACGATGGTGGAAGCGAGGCACTTGGCGGCTGTGATAACCGCGAGGGGGTAGTCCTCGACCACGTAGTTTGCGCCATGCCCCAGTCCGGTTGCTCCTCCCACATACGGGTGAATCACCGGCATCAGCTGGCTTACGTCCCCCATGTCGGTGGAGCCGGTGCGGTGGTGCACCTGTCCTACGTTCTCTTCGCCCACCAGGTTAACGGCGTTGGACCGGAATATCTGGGCCAGGTTCTGGTCCTGCTGCATGGGAAGATAGCCGGGCATCGTCTGGATGCGCACCTTGGCCCCGACGGCCATTGCGCCGGCCTTCAGAGCCCGGTCCACCTTGTGGTTGGCGTCGGCAACGGCGGCGAGGGTGCGTCCCCGCACGAAGGTCTCCATGCGCACATCGGCGGGCACGGCGCTTACGGCTTCGCCTCCCTTGGTGATGATGGGATGGACCCGGACTGTGTCCTCATCCTGGAAGGTTTCCCGGTTGGAATGGATCGCCATCATTGCCAAGGAGGCGGCGTTCAGGGCGTTGATGCCCAGGTGGGGCGCGCCTCCGGCATGGGCGCCCCGTCCCAGGAACTGGATCTTCTTGGCGACGATGCCGTTGTTGGTGCCGCTCATAACCAGCTTGCCTTCATCGGCGTTACTGGTGGTGTGGCACATCATTGCTATGTCCACATCATCCAGGGCGCCCAGTCGGATGAGCTCGGGCTTTCCACCGAGGAACTCCAGCTTGCCTTCTTCCCGGAGGGAGTCCCGGTACTCGATCTCGATGTACTCTTCGGCGGGCACTGCTATCAGCGCAACCCGTCCGCTCAGAGAAGACATAACATCCTCGGCGGTGAGGCCTACGGCCGCGCCCACCAGCATCCCGATCTGGCAGTGGTGTCCGCAGGCATGGGCGGCCCCTGTGGTCGGGTCGGCGTGGGGGTGGCTGTTGACGATCAGCGAGTCCAGCTCGCCCATCAAAGCCACCGATGGGCCTTGGCTGCCCCCCTGCAACTCTCCCTTGACGCCTGTCAGGGCCAGCCCATCCTGAAAGGGGATACCCAGCTCGGTGAACTTGGAAGCGACCAGGCTTGAGGTCTTCACCTCTCGGAAGCCCGGCTCCGGGTTTTCCAGGATGGTCTTGGAGACCTTGATTATTTCGTCGGCACGGGAGTCGATCTGCTGGAAAATTCGCGCCTTTACATCGTCTTTAGAAAGCATGGCTCTTCTCCTGGTAAGTGAGGAAAGTTAGAGGCTATTGGGAGGGGCTTGGCGACGATTGTAGCAAAGAAAGGGTCTAATGAACATCATTGGCCACGCCCGCCGGCAACGTGAGGGGGATAGCCGTGGTTGAGTGTATAATTCCCACACTATGGCCACTTTGAAGGTTGTCATCGCCCCTCAGACCTTTCGCGGAGGTCTCCCCGGGATGGAGGTGGCAAAAGCCATCCAAGAAGGGGTGGTCAGTGGGTGGCCGGGGGCGGAGACGGTGCTGGTGCCCGTGGCCGACGGTGGAGACGGCACCCTGGATGCCTTGGTAAGGAGCACCGGCGGCGAGCAGTTCGTCTCCCGGGTCAGAGGTCCCCTGCAGGAGCAGGTCTCGGCCGTTTGGGGTGTAATGGGAGATGGGGAGACGGCCGTTATAGAGATGTCCAAGGCTTCAGGGCTGGCACTGATTCCCCACAGACGACGCGATCCCAGGGTGACGAGCACCCACGGCACAGGGGAACTCATCGCGGAAGCCCTCCAAAAGGGTTTTCGGAAGATAATCGTGGGCATGGGCGGAAGCGCCACCAACGATGGTGGGGTTGGAATGGCCCAAGCCCTGGGGGTGCACTTTCTGGATTCCAGCGGCAACGAGATCTCCCCTGGCGGGGCGGCCCTTGCCAAGCTGGCAAAGATCGACACCTCGGACCGGGATGTGAACATCTCCGATGCCAGCATCACCGCCGCCAGCGACGTTTCTAACCCGCTTTGCGGGCCCGGGGGCGCCTCCATGGTGTACGGGCCCCAGAAGGGGGCGACCCCCGAGGTGACCTCGGAGCTGGATGCAGCCCTTGAGCACTACGCCCGGGTCATCAACCGGACCCTGGGCTTGGACGTCAAGGACATTCCCGGGGCTGGGGCCGCCGGAGGCTTGGGGGCTGGGCTGATCGCCTTTCTGGATGCCGAGGTCAAGTCAGGGGCAGACATCGTGAGAGATGTGCTGAGCTTGGATTCCTACCTGGACGGGGCGGACCTGGTGATCACCGGTGAGGGGCGGGTGGACAGCTCCACCGCCTTCGATAAAGCTCCCGTCGGAGTTGCCAAGCTGGCCAAGACCAGGGGCATTCCCGTGATCCTGCTGACGGGTAGCTTGGGTACGGGCTACGAGAGCGTATATCAGCATGGCGTTGACGGCGTGGTCGCCGTACTGGACAGACCCATGAGGTTCGACGAAAGCCTGAAGCGGAGCTACGTGCTACTGCGCAGCGCCGCCGAACGCACCATGCACCTTCTAAGGGTGGGAGGAAAGCTCCCAGCAGACTCCTCCCTCTCTATCCCTGGCGCACTGGAACAAATCCACGCCTTTGCTGAAGACGGGAACAGGGAGCCTGACTAGGCTGGCATCTGCACCTTTACGAAGCTGATGACCTCTTCGGCGATGTAGATGGCCCGCTCACCGTCCTCTTGGTCGTAGGCCTCGGAAGGTATCCCCCCAGGGAGCAGGTGAGGGTAGCGGGTGAGGTCGTGGTACTTGTCCAGCAGTATTGCCAGGGACTTGATGGCTTCGAACATTCCGTTGAACACCTTGGCATCCTCGCAAAGGTCAGCCAGGGAATGGCCCCACACATCCTCGGCCCCTTGGGCGTACAGGAAGGCCTTCAGTGCCTTCTCGCCAGCCTGCTGCCCCAGGAAACAGACCATGTTGTGACGCCCGCCCTCCTGAAGATACCTGGCGTCAGCCACATCTCTCTCCGCCTGGGCCAGCCACCGCTGCCCTTCCTTACTGGCATCAAGTGTCAACGATAAGCCGTCCCGTCTTCAGCGCATTTCGCAGGTAGGGGTTGGTGTCCTTTTGAGCATCGAACTCCTCGGGCGTATAGACCATGTAGGTGGTGCCCACCATGGGGGATAGATGGCTGGAGAAGAAGTCTGAGCGTCGGTGGAAGTACCCTGGGATGTCCTGGACGATGACCACTTCGAGGTGGCTGTCGGGCTGCACCTTGTCCAGCGCCATATCCCCCACCACGTAGGCCTGCTCGGCACCAAGCTGGGGCAACATCTCGATGATGCGCTCAAGCTCGGCCTCCAGCATCTGCTTTCGCCGAGGGGCAAAGCCGATCCTGGCGGGCATATTTTCTACCCGACCTTTTCCTCATCCAGCATGACCAGGTGCACCTCCTTCGGGCCGTGCACGCCGATGACTATCTTCTGCTCGATGTCCGCCGTTCGGCTGGGCCCGGTGATGAAGTTGAGGTAGCTGCCCATGTTCCTATCCCCTTCGTAGTAGGCCAGGCGCCGGAACAGGAACAGGTCGTCCAGGGTAGCCAGCACCTCGTGGGGTCGGACGATGGCAATGTGGACCGGAGGGGCGAGGGAGGCCAGCCTCGCTACGCCAGCCCGAGGCAGCACCACCACCGAGCCGGTCTCAGCCACTGCGTAGTCCACGCCCGTAATCCCCACCCCGGCCATGGCCGCCATGTTCTTTAGCTCTGCCCTGGAGCTGCCCCCGTCCTGGGACATGACCGCCGTTTCCACACCCTGGGCCCCCAGGGCGGCATCCACGGGCATCGAGTCGAAGACATCCTGGTCGGAACGCACGGCCCTCGGCGCCTCGGCGGCGGAGGCCACGTTGCATACGTATTCCAGTCCCTCTTCAACGCCTGCTGCCCGGCACACATTCCAGCCCCGCTTGGTCGCTGTGTCGCCAAGGCGCTCCCAAAGCTCGGCGCGTTCCCTCTGCACTCTTTCCATCGCAGCGGCGGCCCGCTCCCGGATGCTGTCCAGATCCTCGTCGAGAGGGCCGTAAGGCTCGGTAAGCGCACGGGAGGATTTGCCGAGGGAGGCCTGGACCATGTCCAGGAAGTCTGCGGCCTTCAGGGTTTTTCTCCTTTGCGGCCCTTTTGCGAAGGCTGGGCATTCTCCTTGGAGAGCTCTTTGTCCCAGATATCTCTGAAGGACTCCTTGGGGATGGCCCGCATATCCCTTGCCCGGGTCCAGCGGTCGAAGGGAGGCAGAGGTATCTTCCTGATCCATCCCTTCCTCGCCACGGCTACCTGGGTCACCCGCCCGACCTTTCGTGCTAGGGACATCATCGCTGGGCTGCTCATGAGCGTGCGGTATCCGCGGCCCATGGCGCTGTCCATTAGGGTGGCCTTTGACCCGCCCTCCTCGTCGCCCTCCATGAGGCGGGAGCGCAGCGTCAGCAGCATATGGGGAAGGTTGATCTTCACGGGGCAGACCTCCCTGCATGCACCGCACAGGGATGATGCGAAGGGCAGGTCCTTGGCTTTGTCCAGGCCCACCAGCACCGGGTCGATCACGGCGCCGATGGGGCCGGGATAGACCCAGCCATAGGCGTGGCCGCCCACCTTGCGGTAAACGGGACAGATGTTCAAGCAGGCGCCGCACCGGATGCAGGAGAGGGCGCCTCGCAGCTTTTCGTCCTGGAGCAGGCGCGACCTGCCGTTGTTGACGATCACTAAGTGGAACTCCTCTGGGCCATCTTCCTCCATGGGCGCCCGGGGCCCCGAAACCATGGACACGTAGCTGGTCAAGCGCTGACCCGTGGCCGCCCGGGGCAGCAGGCGCAGGAAAACGGCCAGGTCTTCCAGGGATGGGACCACCTTTTCCATGCCCGTCAGCGCCACATGTATGCGTGGGGACGAGGTGCAGAACCTCCCGTTGCCCTCGTTGGTCACGATGACCAGCGTCCCCGTCTCGGCTACCAGGAAGTTGGCCCCGGAGATGCCCATGTCTGCCTGCAGCAGGTCGTTCCTGAGGACTTCCCTTGCCGTCTCCGCCAAATCCTCGATTTCGACCAAACCGGGCCTGTCGATCTTATCGGCGAACAGCTCGGAAACATCCTCCTTGGTCTTGTGGATGGCGGGTCCAACAATATGGAAGGGAGTTTCGCCGGCAAGCTGGATGATGTACTCCCCCAGGTCCGTTTCTACCGAGCGTATTCCCAGGGCTTCCAGGGAGTGGTTGAGGCCCATTTCCTCGGAGACCATGGACTTGCTCTTGGTGACCGTCTTGGCTCCCCTGCTCAGGGCTAGCTCTGAGATGATCTCGTTGGCTTCCTGGGCATCGGCGGCGAAGTGTACCTGGCCCCCGTTGGCGGTGACCCGGTTGTAGAGCAGCTCCAAGTAGTAGTCCAGGTTTTCCAGGGTGTGCTCTTTAATCCGGCGGGCTCGCTCCCTCAGTTCCTGCCATCGCTCTTCTCCCAGTTCTTCGATGGCTTCCATGCGTGCGCTGTCGAAGCCGCCTCCGGCCCGCTTCAGGGCTGCCTGGAGCTGGGGGTTGTCCACGGCCCGCCTCGATGCGGGCACAAACTCCTTTGTCTTCACCTCTGCCAAGGCATGCTCCCAGCTCCTTGATAAGTGCGATGCGGCATGAAGGCTATCCCTCGGAGCTTTCCAGCACCTGCGCCAGGTGCAAGGCCGACATGCTGCTGCCCCGTCGCCTGAGGGCGCCTTCCATGTGCATCAGGCAGCTTACGTCGCAGCCCACCAGGGTTGAAGCTCCCGAGGCCTTCAGGTTCTCCAGCTTGTCCGCCAGCATGCCTTCGGATATGTGTGGGTACTTGACCGAAAAGGTGCCTCCGAACCCGCAGCAGGTCCTGGCCTGCTCGACCTCCACCAGGTCGATGCCCTCAACCTGCCGTAGCAGCTTCACGGGCTCATCCTCCACCTCCAGCTCCCGCAGAAGATGGCAGGAAGGGTGATAGGCTACCTTTCCCGCGTGCTTTCCGCCCACATCGGTTACTCCAAGCACCTTCACCAGGAACTCGGACAGCTCATACACCCGGCTGCCCAGCTCGGTGGCTCGGTGCTGGAGGTCGGGATCATCTTCGAAAAGGGAGGGGTAGAACACCCGCATCATGCTGGTGCAAGACCCCGATGGGACCACGATGTAGGTGTCGTCTTTCTCTTCCAGCAGCGGCCCGAAGGTGTCCAGCACCCTGCGGGCCAGATGCCGGGCATCGTTGGTAAACCCCGAATTGAACACGGCCTGACCGCAGCATGTCTGGTCCTTGGGGAACTCCACCTCCACGCCCAGGCGGCGCAGCAAGCGCACACAGCTTACCCCCACCTCGGGGTAAAGCTGGTCCACCAGGCAGGTGACGTACAGGAGGGCGCGAGGGGAGACGTGTTCCCCTCCGTTGTCAATGCGTTCCTTAGGGTCTGTGGACTGGCTGGCCACCGGGGGTGTCCTCTCTGGAGAAATTGGCTACGAATTGTGAGGGTCAGGTTATCAGAGACTCCCCTGGCTGGCAAACGTGTAGGGCCGCCCTTGACGGCACACTGGAGACCACTATAATTGGGGCAATGCAGGGGTAAGCCAAACCCGGGCGTCGCATCCGGCGCAGTTAGGGGTGACAGCAAATGGCCCTGATCTACGACTACATTGTCGTTGGCGCAGGCTCCGCAGGAGCCATCCTCGCTTCTCGTCTCACCGAAGACCCGGACACCTCGGTCCTTCTTCTGGAAGCAGGCCCCGACTATCCCGACCTGGATAACCTTCCCGATGAGCTCAAGTACGGGAGCTACTCCTCTACTCCAGGCCCCACCCTTCGTTCCAGGGGAGGGCATCCCATCTCCCTGGCAACCAGCATTCACAACTGGCAGTTCGTGGCCACATCGACCCCGAAAGCCCCGCCCATGCACGTTCCCAGGGGGAAGGTGACCGGCGGCTCCAGCGCCATCAACCGGGCAGGGTACCGGCGGGGCATTCCCGAGGACTACGATGCTTGGGCCGAGGAGGGCAACGACCTCTGGGGCTATGACGTCGTCCTTCCCTTCTTCAAGGTGCTGGAGGGCGATCCCGACACCGGCAGCGAGAGCGGCCCTGTAGCAATCCGGCGTTCCCACAAGGAAGATTGGGACGCCGCTAAGGAAGCCTTCTATAACGCCTGCCTGGAGGCGGGTTTTGACGACAGCCCGGTCCCCAGCGAGCCTCAATCGACGGGTGTTGGCCCCAGTTCCACCAACACGCGGGAGGGTGTGCGCTACAGCACCGCCATTACCCACCTGAGCCAGTCCCGCCACCGCCTTAATCTGACCATCCGACCCAACAGCCGTGCCCACAAGGTCATCTTCGATGGCAACAAGGCCATTGGCGTCGAGGTGGAATGCGGAGGCGAGGTATTCTCAGTGTTCGGCAGGGAGATCATCCTGAGCACGGGGGCCATCATTTCGCCTCAGCTGCTGATGCTGTCGGGCATCGGACCTGCCCGTCACCTGTCGGACATTGGCATTCCCGTACTGCACGATTCGCCGGGGGTAGGCCAGCACCTGAAAGACCATCCCAAGCTCTATACCAGCTGGACCAATAAGGCCGGCGCGAGCCTCAAGGCATCGGGAGGCGTCCAGCTTCGTTATACCGCCACAGGCTCGCCCTACCGCAATGATGTCATGATAAACGTCACCTCGGTATCTGGCCGTCGCATAAACCCAGCCACCGGTGAGCACATCGGCAAGAGCAACAGCGACACTGGGGCCATCGGCACCGACCTGGTGGTGGGGCTGATGCGCCCGGTAAGCACGGGCAGCCTGACCCTCTCATCTGCAGATCCCAATGATCAGCCCGTGATGGACTATAACTTCCTGTCAGACCCCTTTGACCTCCAGCGTGCTCGCGAGGCTGTCCGCCTTTGCATCAGCCTTTCGGAGCACCAGGACTTCAGAGAGGTACTGGATGAGAAGTTGGACCCGACGGACGCCGACCTGGCATCAGACGAGGCCTTGGATGAATGGCTGATGCGGGAGGTGGGCACTTACTCCCACATATCGGGCACCTGCAAGATGGGGCCGGCCTCGGATCTCATGGCTGTGGTGGACCAGCAGGGTAAGGTGCGCGGTACCGAGAGCCTGCGGGTGGTGGATGCGTCCATCATGCCCGACCTCGTGCGGGCCGCCATCAATCCGACGGTGATGATGATGGCTGAACGCCTGGTGGGCCATATCAAGGACGGACACTGAGCTAGCAATACAATTCTTCGGATTCTCGTCCAATGTCAGAGCGTAGCTCTTTGGGAACAAAAAACCTAATCTCAGGAGGGTGACAATGGTAGATACCAATCTGGAGTTCATCATTGATGGCGATGGTCACATCATGGAGGACAACGCTGCCATAGCAAAGCATATGCCTCCCTACTACGGCACGCCGGGGGCATTGGACCTTCGGGCGATGTTCCCGCCCATCGACCACCTGCACACAGCCCACTTTGCAACCACCATCGGGCGCGAGGTGCGAGGCAACAAGCAGGTCGGGCCGGACGAGTGGTTCCAGTTCCTGGAAGATGTGGGAATCGACCAGACCGTCCTATATCCCAGCGGGGGCTTGGGCTACGGCAAGGTGGTCAACAGGGACTATGCCATAGCGGTCTGCAAGGCCTACAACAACTGGCTTTACGAGACCTATCTGCAGAAGAGCGACCGCTTCAAGGGGGTGTGCCTGATCCCCATGCAGGAGCCCGATGCGGCCATCGAAGAGCTGCGCAGGGCGGTCAACGACCTGGGCATGGTGGGCACCATGCTCCCGTCTCGCGGTCTCGCCCTGCACCTGGGCGCCAAGGAGTACTGGCCTGTGTACGCCGAGGCTGAGCGCCTGAACGTCTCCATCGCTATCCATGGAGGCTGCCACGACGGCATGGGTATGGACCACCTCAACGTCTTCGAGCCGGTGGTTGCCCTGGGCCACTCCTTCGGCATGATGATCGCCTTCGGGGCCATGATGTACAACGGTGTCTTCGACCGCTTCCCCGGCATTCGGATCGCCTTCCTGGAAGGCGGAGTGGGCTGGCTGCCCTTCTGCATCGAGCGTTTCGAGCGCATGCACGAGACCCGAAAGGAGATCGCCATCCGGAAGGATGAGCTCCTGGGTCCCGCCGACGATGAGAGCATCGCCGACTACATCCGTAAGCATGTGAAGGCCCGGCGCATCTTCATAGGCTGCGAGGGACACGAGCCGACCCTGGCCCATGCGGTGGCAGAGGTTGGAAACGAGCCCTTCTTCTTCTCCTCGGACTTCCCCCACGAGGTGGACGAGAAGTTCTGCCGGCACGAGATAGGGGAGATACGGGAGCAAGAAGGGCTTTCGGACACCGACAAGGAAGCGATCCTGCACAAGAACGCCGCTGTCTTCTACAACCTCAGCATCAATTAGGGTCGTGAGGCCGGCAGGGGTGGCGTGCGATTAGCGAGCAGGGGAGAGCCGTACAGGCATCTCCCCTGCTTAGCCCAACTGAAGAATGACACAGCCGCCGCCGTAGTTGCCCGTTCTGGGTGTGAACTACATGGACAAATTGGGAATGGGACTCAGAGGATCGAGGCGCCTTCGCTGGATAGCAGGCGCCTCGAAGTTTGTGATTCTTCTGGTACTGCCGTTTTTGGTTGTTTCCTGTTTGGGGGACACTAGCCCGCCTACTCCAATTCCCTCGCTAGAGCCAACCGTGTGGCCCACACCTACGCCCCAGCCAAGTCCGGACCTGGTTTGGCGAGATAGGTCCAGCATCTCCATGGTATTCGCGGAAGAACCCACCCGTCTCGGTGTCTGGGGCTCCGCAGAAGTTGCCGGTGACGGCTTGACGGGTCCCGGCTGCCCGGTCATTCCAGTCCATACCATCTGCCAGGATATGGCCACAGATGTGCTCACCTACATCGACAGCACTACCTTCGAGGTTGTGCCTTTGTCCGGTGTCCAGAGCTGGGAACAGGTCGACGACGACCGCTGGCGTTTCTATCTCACGCCTGGCGTCACGTTTCATAACGGCGAAGAGTGGAATGCTGAAGCAGCAAGGATAGGCATCGACATCCAGGGATCCGAATACATCGGCCAAGCCTCTCACAGCTATACGGGAACCGTTGTGGGCGAGGTGATGGACGACCTCGTCGTCGATGTGGTCTGTGAAGCTGCATGCCCCATCTTCCCCAGGACCGCCATCTTTATAGGATTCCAGGCTCCTGACTGGTGGTTTAGCTCCTCTTTAGTCGAACGTATCGGGAAGACCATCGGTTTCGGCCCCTACGTTCAGGTTGAGCACCGCCCAGGCCGCCATGTAAAGCTGGAGAAGTACGACGATTACGTATCCAATCCACGGGCACCCAACGATGCCCAAGCCCCGACGATCGACGAGATCATCATCGAGTTTCGCTCCGAGGCCCTTGTCCGGGCAGTCATGGTAGCGGAGGGTGTGGTCGATTGGGCCCACGATCTCAAACTGGAGCACAGGGACTATGTCCCAGTGTTGAAGACTAGCGGCGCCACCGAGACCTTTGGGCTGGTCCACGACACCATCTGGCACCCCGAGCTGAGCAAAAGGGATGTGCGCCTCGCCTTGGCCCATGCTACCGACTGCGACCTGATCGTCGAGCAGATCTATGA
Source organism: Dehalococcoidia bacterium (assembly GCA_963663025.1). Taxonomy (GTDB): domain Bacteria; phylum Chloroflexota; class Dehalococcoidia; order Lucifugimonadales; family JAGWBF01; genus JAGWBF01. Next base: position 464,787 of record OY760073.1, read on the forward strand.
GGGCCAGTTCACCTGCCAGGGCACCTACGCTCCTCCGGGAACCTTGGGCACTAGTCCACGCACCATGGCCCAGTACGAGTACAACCCCGATTTGGCCAGGGAGCTGCTCGCCTTCGCCGGCTACAATCCGGCCAACGAAATAGTCATCAACGTTTTGGAAGGAGGCTACCCCTCCAACACCAATGTGGCTGATGCCCAAGCTGGCATGTGGAGAGAAGTTGGTGTCAACGCCCGTATGGCTGTCTTTGGAACCGCCCTCTGGCTCGATGTCGCCCGCACAGGCTGCGGCCGCGCTTGGAAGGACCACAAGGGTGAAGACCATGGGGCCACCCACTGCCTTGACGTACCCCCAGGGCCTCCGTGCTTCTGCTCACCCCAGAGTTATCAGGATACCTTGTCCCTGAAAACTCTGGACTTCGCAGCAGGCTTGGGACGCATGGACTGCAACAACGATAGCTCCAACTTCTGTGACCCGGTGAACGTCCACCCCATCCTAGAGCTTGCCAGGGCATCCAGCATCTACGATTCACCTTCCAGGCAAGAGCTTATGCAGAATCTGGTTGATATCGCCTACGATCAAGCGATCATCTACACCTATTTCGACGCCCTGGTGTTCTACGGCTCTAGCCCTAACCTGGACTGGGAACCTCGCTTTGACGGCCGGATTCGCCCCAACAACTGGACTCTAAACTAGAGGCTCCGTAACTCCGCGTGTTGACTAGGGGGAATCGCCGCTCCTTAGTGGAATGCGCTGCATGGTGAACTCGGATGCTCCTGGAGTCGAGGTTTCCCCTGTTCAGGGGGATGCTCTACCGGCTCCCGATTGACCGGGTCTGTTGGAGCAGGGGACATATCCCCCTGCTATAATTGTGCCCAGTGGATGTGAACGACACAGAAGAACCTGGGACCGAGCGCAGAGGACCGAGGTACCTTCACCGTATAACGAGCGCCTCGAAGGTTGTGCTTTTCTCAGCCCTGCTCCTGCTGGCAATGCCGTTCATGTCTTGCTCTGGTGGGACCCCTCCCACACCCGCGCCTGACCTGGAGGCGACGGCAAGAGCCGCCGTGCCTGCATCCCTACCCACAGTGGTCATTACCCCGGCGCCGGATATCAACGCCACCGTTGGGATCCAGTTGGTTGCTACTGCAACCGCCATGCCTACCCCGACGCTCACGCCAGCCCCGACAGAGACCCCAGCGCCGACGGCAGTCCCGGAACCGACCGAGACCCCGGCGCCTACTGAGCCGCCGCCTGCCCCGGAACCGACCGAGACCCCAGCCCCAACTGAGCCGCCGCCTGCCCCGGAACCGACCGAGACTCCAGCCCCAACTGAGCCGCCGCCGCCTACTCCGGTACCGACCGAGACTCCAGCGCCGACTGAGCCGCCGCCGCCTACCCCGGTACCGGCTGAGACCCCAACGCCGACTGAGCCGCCGCCGCCAACGACGGCTCCGGAACCGACTGAGCCTCCGCAGCTATGGCCAGAGCCCACGCCCACTGCTTGGTTTAATGCCGCCGTGTCTGCATCCCTACCCACACCGCTTCCAATGTAGAGCGCACCGACAGGACCATCGGCTTCGGCCCCTACAACTAGGCCCAGAGCCGTCGTACCCGACACGTAGGGATGGAGCAGCACTACTTGACGGATCACCCTCCAGGCAGGAGTTGATGCAGGACCTCGTAGGTATCGCCCACGACCAAGCGGTCATCTACACCTACTTCGACGCCCTGGTGTTCCGCGGCTCCAGCGCAGATCTGGGCTGGAAGCCGCGCTTTGATGGCAGGATGCCCGTAAGCGCACTGCGGCCCCTTCTGTTGCGTTCCTTCCCCAGTTTGGGCTAAAGTTCCATATCCCCTAATTCCAGAGAGCCACGCAATGTATTTCAACTGGCGACTATTTGCGTTGACCCGCGGCGTGAGACTTCGTATCCTTTTTGCCGCTACCCTTGGCCTCATCGCCGTGGGCGCCGGGGTGGGAAGGCTCGCCATATCGGGCCTCATAATTTACCGGGTCATTACCGGGCAGGCGGAATTCTCCACCCTGGCCTTCCCCCTGGTGATCATCGCAGCCCTCATCGTCACCCGCGGCCTGTTCCTCTACTGGCAGAACGCGGTGAGCCATCACGCCGCCAACATCGTCAAGGTCAGGCTGCGCAGCCAAGCATACGAACATGCGCTGAAGCTGGGGCCGGGGTACGCCGATCAGAACCGCACCGGCGACCTGGTTCTCACGGTTGTGGAAGGCATTGAACGCCTGGAGACGTTCTTTGGACAGTACCTGTCCCAGCTAATCGTGTCCGCCGTTGCCCCCATCGCCGTTTTCGCCTTCATGGTCACTCTCGACATCTACGTGGCCTTCATCTTCCTGTTGTTCGCCTTTCTTGCGCTGGTGGTGCCCGCGTCCTTCAACAGGTGGAGTCGGAACAGCAGCTACAAACGCCGCATATCCTACGGCAACCTGGGATCGGACTTCCTGGACAGCGTCCAGGGTCTCGCCACCCTCAAGTCCTTTGGACAGAGCAAGAGCCGGGGCAACGCCCTGGCCCAGCGCGCCCATCACCTGTACAAGAGCACGATGGGAGTTGTGGCGGCCAATGGAGCGACCAGCGGCGCATCCATCATGTTGATGGCGACGGGGGCCGCTGTGGCCGTAGCTGTGGGCGCCTCCCGGGTCAGCAGCGGCGAGATGGAGCTGCGCCCCCTGCTTATCGTGCTCATGCTGGGTGTGGAGGTGTTCCGGCCCATCCGCGAGCTGACGATGCTGTACCACCAGGGAATGACCGTGCTGTCTTCCGCGCAGAGCGTCTTCGGAATGCTGGACGAGCCCGTGGCGATTCGTGATTCCGAGACTGCTGCCGAGCGGCCGCCCACCGGAATCAGGCCCGAGGTGTCCTTCGAACAGGTCACCTTCGGGTACGATGGAGGCCACAGGCCGGCCCTCAACGATGTGTCTTTCGATCTGCGCAAAGGCGAGACCCTGGGCGTCGTAGGAGCCAGCGGGTCGGGAAAGTCAACGCTGGTATGGCTCATGTACAGGTTCTACGACCCCCAGGCCGGCAGCATCAGGATCGGCGGGCATGACCTCCGGGAACTCCCCCTCAGCGTCATAAGGGAGAACATCTCCGTCGTTACCCAGGACACCTACCTGTTCCACGGGACCGTTGCTGACAACCTGCGCTTCGGAAAGCCCGACGCCACCCAGGAGGAGCTGGAAGAGGCTGCCCGCGTGGCCAACGCCCATGAATTCATATCTGAGCTTCCCGACGGCTACGAAACCGTAGTGGGAGAGCGGGCGGTCAGGCTCTCCGGAGGCCAACGACAGCGCCTGGCGATAGCAAGGGCGATGCTCAAGGACGCCCCCATCCTGTTGCTGGACGAGGCCCTTTCCAGCGTGGATGCGGAGAATGAGTCGGTCATCCAGCGGGCCCTTGACCGCCTGATGGAGAACAGGACGACCCTTGTCATCGCCCATCGCCTGTCGAGCATAATCAACGCCGACCGCATCCTGGTCCTGGACGAAGGCCGGGTTGTGGAGATAGGCGCTCACGCCGAACTGATGGGCGCCGATGGCGCCTATGCCAGGCTCATGCGCCAGCAGACCGAGATGGGCATGGCATCGCCTGCCTCCCCTGACCTGGTGGGCGTAGAAGAGCCCGCTGTCCCCGGTCAGGTGCCGGCGGCAGACGATGCTCTACCAGACCATGGGGCCTCTGTCCGTTCTGCCGTAAAAGAGCAGGTCAACCTCCGCTCACTGACGGTATGGGTCAGGTTGTTTGGACTGGTCAGACCGGTCAAGTACCACTTCTTCCTCATTCTTGCCTTGGGGTTGCTCTATCACGGCTCGGTCATCATCCTGGGCGCCTTCACTGCCCTCCTGGTGGGAGCGGTGTTCCGGGACGAGCCCCTGACAACGCTGATCGTTGTTGTGTGCACCCTCGCTCCCATATCGGGGCTGCTCTTCTACTTGGAGACGTGGCAGGCCCACGACATGGCATTCAGGCTGCTGGCGAGAATGAGGATGGACCTATACGACAAGCTGGAGCCCCTGGCCCCTGCCTACATGGTGCGCCGGCGGTCGGGCGACCTGGTCAGCGTCGTCGGGGGCGATGTGGAGACCGTCGAGTTCTTCTTTGCCCACGCCGTGTCGCCCATGATCGTCTCGATTCTGGTGCCGGGTGGAGTGCTGATCGCCCTGGGCATCATTTCGTGGCCGATAGCGGTGGTGCTGGCCCCCTTCCTGGTGGCGGTGGCGGTCAGCCCCTTCTTTGCCAACTCGCGCATTGAGAGGCTCGGCGGAGAGATACGCGGCCGGGCTGGGGACCTGCACGCCTACATGGTTGACAGCATCCAGGGAATGCGGGAGATCACGGCCTTCGACCGGGGGACTGAGCGGAACCGCGAAATGACCGAGAAGGGCTGGGCCTATGTCGGCCACCTCGTCCGGTTCCAGAAGTCCCAGGCGCTCCAGATCGGATTCATGGAAGCCATGATGGGCCTTGGAGGGCTGGCCGTCCTGACGGTGGGCATCTGGCTGGTCCTCGATGGGCAGATAGCCCGCACCCAGCTGCTGCTGGCAAGCGTGCTGGGCTTGGCGTCCTTCAGCCCGGTCACCGAGCTGGCCCGCACCATGAAGCAGATGATGGAGACGCTGGCTGCCTCCCGTCGCATTCTAGCCATCCACGACGAGGCGGTCCCGGTGCAGGACGGCCCAGGGGTGGAGCAACGGGCCGGCGAGGCGATGGCCGGGTCGCTCCTGATAGACTTCGAGGATGTGGCCTTTGCCTACTCCGAGGGCGACCCCCAGGCCCTTGCCGACGTTTCCTTCGATATAGAGTCGGGGCAGACGGTGGCAATCGTGGGACGCTCGGGAGCCGGCAAGACGACGGTCGCTTACCTGATGATGCGTTTCTGGGACCCGGACCGGGGTGACATCGAGCTCGAGGGCAACAGGCTGGACCAGCTACGCCTCGATGACCTTCGGGGCAATATGTCCCTCGTCGCCCAGGACACCTACCTGTTCAACGACACCGTTCGGGAAAACATCCGGCTCGGACGATTTGATGCAACGGACTCGGAGGTGGAGGAGGCTGCCGAGCAGGCGAACGCTTCGGAGTTCATAGATTCCTTCCCCGAGGGGTACGACACTCGCGTCGGAGAGCGGGGTATGCAGCTTTCCGGCGGTCAGCGTCAGCGGATCGCGATCGCCCGGGCCATTCTCAAGAATGCCCCGGTGCTGATCCTGGACGAGGCCACATCCCACCTGGATGCCATCAGCGAAGCGACGGTTCGCGATGCGCTGAACCGGCTCAAGTCGGGCAGGACGACCGTCGTGATGGCACACCGGCTGTCCACTATACGAGACGCCGACATAATCCTGGTCCTTGACCGTGGACTGGTTGTGGAGCAGGGTACCCATGACCAGCTTCTCGCCCGGGGCGGGCTGTACGCGCAGCTTGTATCGACGCAGATGCAGGGCCAGCGGGCCGCCGCGGACTGATCCGTAAGCCACCGGGCAAGGCCTACCCACGGCTCCTAGCTTCCTCCTCCACCCCTTTTCTGCTTCGCCCAGGTGTCGCGGAGAGCCAAACCGAGACCCTCTTCTCCTCCTCCTCGGACGACAGAACAGACGGTGGAATTCCATAGGCTCCTGACTGACCAAGTTCGTTGAAGAAAGAGGTTCGTCCCCTGCTATAATCGTTCCCGATGTGTGTGGACAGCAAAGACGAACCTGAAACCGAACTTGGTGAATTGAGACGCTATCGCTGTGTAGCAGCTACTTCGAAATTCGTGTTCCTATTGGTCCTGCTCATGTTGACGGTCGTGGCGTGCTCCGAACAGAACCCCACGAATACACCCGCGCCTGACCTTGAGGCGACTGTGGAAGCTGCCGTGGCAGCCGCCCTGCCCACAGCAGTCCCCACTCCGACACTGGACCTAGATGCTACCGTCGAGGCGCGCATGGCGGCCACAATGGCTGCCATGCCTACGGCGACACCGGCTCCCACAGCTACGCCTGTTCCAACCGCATCCCCCACGCCAACGCCCCAGCCAACTCCGATCCCTACAGCTACGCCAGTTCCGACCCCAACGCCCCGGCCTACTCCGACCGCACGCCCTACACCAACACTCACTCCCACCAAATCTCCCGCGGAACAGCTAAGTGCTGTGGTAGAGCGGGCGCGGCCAGCTGTGGTGAGAATTGAGGCTGGTTCAGGAACCGGCACCGGGTTCATATTTGAAACTCAGGGCCAGACTGGTTACGTCATTACGAACCACCATGTGATCGAGGGCTATGGGCAAGTCAGCGTCACGGTAAATGACACTGATGCTTATTCCGGCGTCGTACTGGGTGTCGATAGCATCCGGGATTTGGCAGTTGTCCGCATTTGTTGTGGCAGATTCCGCACATTGTCGTTTGGCAACGCTTCCGATTTGTCGCCTGGCGCAGAGGTCGTAACCATTGGATATGCACTGGGCATACGTGGACCGGCAACTATCACCAAGGGGATAGTGTCGGCCGTGCGCTATGTACCTGAGTACCGTAGTCAGGCAATTCAGACCGATGCTGCGATCAATCCAGGCAACAGCGGAGGCCCGATGCTCTCGTCCAACGGCGAGGTGCTTGGGATCAACGCATTTAAGGTGTCCGAGACCAGCGTGGAAGGGGTGGGATTCGCCATATCTGAGCAGACGGTTCAAGGCCGCATTCCGGTACTCCGTGCAGCCGGCCCTTACTCGCCGCCTGCACACCCTGGATCATTCACATCCGTCAGTGCTGGAGATTTCCACACTTGCGGAGTGATGACTAACGGCTCCGTTGCCTGCTGGGGGTCTGACCTGGATGGCGAGGCCACGCCGCCTCAGGGTTCCTTCACATCAGTCAGTGCTGGAGGCAGACATACTTGTGGAGTGAAGACAGATAGCTCTGCTGTTTGCTGGGGCTCCAACGAGATAATGTATGGCACTATCGATGATATGACGAGAGCATTCGCTGGCCAAGCCACTCCTCCTTACGGTTCGTTCGAATCAGTCAGTGCTGGCGGCGGGCATACCTGCGGGGTAAAGACGGATGACTCGGTGATATGCTGGGGTGCTAATTCCATTGGTCAGGCGACGCCGCCCGATGGTTACTTCGCATCGGTCAGTGCTGGCGGCGGCTATACTTGTGGAGTGAAAACCAATGGGTCTGTCGCTTGTTGGGGGTTTAACAGGGAGGGCCAAGCCACACCACATGAAGGATCCTTTAAATCCGTCAGTTCTGGTCCATCACATGCCTGCGGAGTGAAAGCCGACGGTTCCGTCGCGTGTTGGGGCTATGATGGATGGGGTCAAGCCAGCCCGCCAGACGGTTCCTTCACATCGGTCAGTGCGGGCTATGGGCATACTTGTGGGGTAAAGCCCGATAGCTCCGTCGTTTGCTGGGGATCTGATAGCTATAGCGAGACGAAGCCGCCCGACGGTTACTTCGCATCGGTCAGTGCGGGCGTTGTCCACACCTGCGGAGTAAAGACTGATGGCTCGGTAATATGCTGGGGTGATAACGGCTTTGGTCAGTCCAGGGCTTCCAGATAAATCATACAGTGCCATTTATGAGCGGATCCAGGGGACGAAATCAGTCGTGGGACGTTTGGTGGCTCTTCATCTTAGATTTGAGTTTAGGTACAACGACGACCGCTGAAGATAGGGGCTGACATGAGCTTATACAACGCCGGACGAAAACCGTTTGATTTGCTTTCGGAGTTAGCAAAGTTTGGACGTGAACATAAGATTTCCATGAATGATTCCCATATAGTATCAAAATTTACCACTTTCGTAAGTGATGAATTGAGTACTGCCCTTTCAGACCCAGCTCTGCTTCATGGGCAAAGAACGGAGTCTATGTTTGAGGCCTTGCTCATCAGTCTCGGAGGTTATTCTCTGTTGAACAAAGAGGATAGTGGCCGAGCTTACCCAGAAGAGGGTCTCCAGCCTCCGGATTTCCGGGTCGTCTTGCCTGACGGCACGCAATGGCTTATTGAAGTCAAAAACGTCTACATCGAGGACCCATCCCGACAAGAGAGGCACTTGATGTCACGGGCCTATCTGGAGAAGTTGGAGAGATACGCCTCTTTGACAGGAGGTCATTTGAAGCTGGCGGTCTACTGGGCGAGGTGGAGGATATGGACTTTGGTATCTCCAGAAAGGCTGGTTGATGAGAAGGGCAACCTCACCCTGGACATGCAGACTGGTATTGCCGAGAATGAACTAGGACGTCTTGGCGATCGCACGATTGGTACGCGACCACCACTCAGGCTTAGGTTGGAGACCGACCCTGCCAAGCCTAGAACAGTGGATGCTGATGGCACAGTCAATTTCACAGTCTCCAATGTTCGAGTCTACTCTGATCAGGATGAGATACTAGACCCTGTGGAGAGGGAAATTGCATGGATATTCATGCTGTATGGAGACTGGCAGGAGAGCGAGGAACCTCTGGCACTGCTAGAAGGCGACATTCTCACAGGGATCGAATTTCAATGGGAGCCGGAACTTCGTCAAAACAAAGGGTTTGAGATAATTGGTACTCTGAGTCGGATGTTCTGCCGTTACTATGCGGAGCGGACCTTGGAGAATCAAGAGATTGCTCAGCTTCAGGCACCGCTAAGGCCTGGATGGTTCGCTCCTTTGACTGCGTCCGATTATCAGAAGAAGGCACTGCCTCTTTGGCTATTCACAATGAAGCCGAGGGGCGGTTCGACCATTGAGACCAACTAGCTTTGGTCAAGGCAATTCTGTATGCTGGCATCTTGGATCCTGGTTACTACGTTTGGTTCCCGACACCTAGCTCCCTCCCACGCCCCTCTCTTGCTTGGTCCAGGTGTCGCGGAGGGCTACGGTGCGGTTGAAGACGGGCTTGCCCGGCGCTGACTCCTCCGTGTCGGCACAGAAGTAGCCTTGGCGCTCGAACTGGTACCTGGCCCCGGGCTGGGCGTCGGCCAAGCTCGGTTCCATCCGGCAGTCTGCCAGCGTTTCCACGGATGACGGATTCAGGTAGCTGGTGAAGTCCACCCCTTCCTCCTCCCTGCCTGGCTCAGGGTGCAGGAAGAGCCTGTCGTACAGCCTCACCTCGGCCTGCACCGAGTGCTGAGCCGACACCCAGTGAATCGTCCCCCGCACCCTGCGCCCGTCGGGCGCCGTCCCGCCCCGGGTGTCGGGGTCGTAGGTGCAGTGTACCTCGGTGACCTGACTCGATGAGTCCTTCACAACATCCACGCAGGTGACCAGGTAGGCGTACCGCAGTCGCACCTCCCTGCCGGGAGCCAGCCTGTAGTAGTTCCTGGGTGGGTCCTCCCGGAAGTCGTCCCGCTCTATGTACAGATCCCTGGAGAAGGGCGCCATGCGGCTGCCCATGGACGGGTCCTCGGGGTTGTTGGCAGCCTCTATCTCCTCCACCAAGCCGTCGGGATAGTTGTCTATGACCAGCTTCAGGGGGCGGAGCACCGCCATCGCCCTGGGCGCCCGCCGGTTCAGGTCATCCCTGATGCTGTGCTCCAGGTGGGCGATATCGACGGTGTTGTCCCGCCGGGCAACTCCTATCTGGTCGCAGAAGCTGCGGATGGCTTCGGGGGTGTAGCCCCGCCTCCGCAGGCCGCTCAGGGTGGGCATCCTGGGGTCGTTCCAGCCGTTGACATAACCTTCTTCCACAAGCTGCAAGAGCTTGCGTTTGCTCAGCACCGTGTAGCTCAGGTTCAGCCGGGCGAACTCGGTCTGCTCCGGCCTGGGATGCAGCCCCAGGGTATCCAGCACCCAGTCGTAAACGGCCCGGTTGTTCTCGAACTCCAGGGTGCACAGGGAGTGGGTTACCCCCTCTATGTAGTCCGAAAGGCAGTGGGCGTAGTCGTAGGTCGGGTAGATGCACCAGGCGTCGCCGGTCCTGTAATGCTCGGCGTGGCGTATTCGGTAGAGGGTCGGGTCCCGCATGATCACCTTGGGCGATGCCATGTCGATCTTGGCCCGCAGGATGTGGGCCCCGTCGGGGAACTCCCCGGCCCGCATCCGGGCAAACAGATCCAGGTTCTCCTCCACCGAACGGTCCCGGTAGGGGCTGACCCGTCCCGGTTCGGTCAGCGTGCCCCGGTGGAGGCGTATCTCCTCCTGGGACAAGCTGTCCACGTAGGCCTTATCGTCCTCGATTAGCTGAAGGGCGAACCGGTAGAGCTGCTCCTGGTAGTCGGAAGCGTGGCAGGGGTCGCCGGCCCAGGCGAAACCCAGCCAGCGAATATCATCCTGTATGGCCTGTACGTACTCGGGATCTTCCCTCTCGGGGTTGGTGTCATCGTAGCGGAGGTTGCACTTGCCGCCGTACTCCAGGGCGACGCCGAAGTTGAGGCACATGGACTTGGCGTGGCCTATGTGGAGGTAGCCGTTGGGTTCGGGGGGAAAGCGGGTGACGACCCGCCCGCCATGCTTGTTGTTCTTGAGGTCTTCGGCGACTATCCTCCGGATGAAGTCGGAGGGGGCCGTAGCGCTGGGCTCGCTCATCCGGTAGGCTCCAAGCTGGGCACGGACATCCTAGCGGAACTTGGGCATTACCCGGTCCGCCAGGAGCTGGATGGTGTTCACCACCTTGTCGTAGGGTATCTGCCCGCCGTAGTTGACCTCCATGAGTATGCCGTTCAGCCCCAGCCGGTCGTCGAACTCATGGATGCGCTCGACCACCGCCTCCGGGGTGCCGTAGATGCACCGCGCTTTCAGGATGTCGTCGTAGGGAACGTCGGCCACCTTCTTGAGCCGGTCGATGACCTCCTGGCTGGCGGCCGTGGCCATCAGCTCCCGCACACGATAAGCGATGCCGTGCATGGTGCTGGCCTCGGGAACCGAGTAGGCTTCGTCGGCCGACTCTGAAACGAAGGCGGGCGCCCGGAGCATCACATCCCCTGATCCCGGGTGCCCCGCCGAAACCCAGGCGTCCCTGTACTGGGACACCCGCTCCTCCAGCTGGGGCAGGGGTGTGTTGGACATGACAAAGATGGGGTAGCCCAGCTCGCCCATCTGGGAGTAGGAGTCCTCGCTGGCGATGGCCACCCTGAAGGGCGGATAGGGCTTCTGATAGGGCTTGGGCACCACGGACACATCATCGAAGTCGAAGTGCTCGCCGTGATGGGAAAAGCTGTCCTGGGTCCACGCGCCCAGGATCACATCCAGGCTCTCGTAGAAGCGGGTCCTGCTCTCGGCGTAGTCCACGCCGAAGGCATCGTAGAACTTGGTGCTGCCGCTCCTGCCTATGCCAAAGTTGAAGCGCCCCCTGCTCACCTGGTCCATGGTGGCGACCTCTTCGGCGATTCGAAGGGGGTTGAACAGGGGCAGCACCTGCACCGCCAGCCCGATACGGATGCTGTTGGTGCGGGCGGCGACGGCGCTTCCGATCACAAGGGGGGCCGAGGAGACGGAGCGGTCCGGGCTGAAGTGGTACTCGGCCAGCCATACTGAATCGAGACCTGCCTGGTCCGCCAGCTCAACCTGGCTGAAGGCCTCGTCGAAGGCCTCGGTAACGACCATGCCCTCCCGCACAGGGAAGTCTGTGAAGATGCCAAAGTCCATGTCAGCAGATCCTCCCGACGATGTCCTTAGCTTCCCGTACGGGCGTTGATAAAGTTGCTGACGGCATCATGGAAGGCGTCGGGCTGCTCCCGGAACACCGAGTGCCCCGACTGGTTGATGATGCACATCTCCGAGTCCGGCACCGAGGACATAATGAGCTGCATGCAGGGGATGCCGCAGCGCTCCATGGTGGCCGAGGGGTCGTTGTAGGCCCAGATGACCAGGGTTGGGGCCTTGATGCCCCCGTCCATGATCCACTCGTGGGTCTCCTTCTGTTTGGCGACCAAGTCCGTCTTGAACTGGTCCAGCAGCCCGCTTTTCATCTTGGCGTTGACCTCGGCGGTCTTGTCCATACCCTTGATCTCCAGGCAGACGTCCAGGTAGCGGTCGGTTATGTGGTCGCCGGTGAAGGAGTTGCAGGTAATCCGGTGTCGCATAGCCTCCCTGGGGTCGGGAATCTGGGCAGCCTGGCGGTCCCACTCATCGTAGATGGGGTTGGGAGGCGTCATCAACGTCGAGCTGTCTATGATGATGAGGCTCTTCACCACCTCGGGGTGCTCCAGGGCCAGGCGAGTGACGGCGTAGCCACCCCTGGAGTGGCCGGCGATGTGGGCGCTGTCGATGCCCACGGCATCCATGAAGTCGTACAGGTGCTGTACGTTGGCGCCTATCACGTACTCTTCGTCGGAGAGGGGATTGTCGGTGAACCCCATCCCGATCTTGTCGTAGGCGAAGGTGTGGTAGGACTGGGCCAGGGTTTCGAAGTTCATCTCCCAGTCTTCGGCGTTGCTGTGGGAGCCGAAGTTACCGCCATGCACCAGCACAAGGGGTTCGCCCTCGCCGGCTTCGAAGTACCGGGTCTTGATGCCCTTCACATCCACGTACTTGGGATCGTTCAAGGCGCACCTCCAGTACTAGTTTGCCTGCCACGCTTCCGTCGGATGCGGACAGCATCCGCGGGAAAGTGACGACTAATAGGGCTTGGAGAAGATTGTAGTTAGGCGCTGCAAAGCTGTCAAACACCCTGGGAGGCTCCATCGAGGAAGCTCACCCAGGGTGTTTATGCTGCGATATGACAGGCTCGGACCAGCCCCGGTTTAGGGCTAGCCCTGGGCCGCGATAACCGTGATCTCCACCAGCATGTCGTCGCGTACCAGGTCGGCCTTCACGGTGGTGCGGGTGGGCGGGTCCACCGGGAAGAACTTCCGGTACTCTTCGTTATAGACCTCGAACACGCTCACGTCTTTCAGGAAGGTGGTTACGGATACGGCGTTGGTCAGGGAAGTGCCTGCTTCCTTCAGGATGGTGTCGATGGTCTCCAGGCAGGTGCGCACCTGAACCCGGATGTCGGGGTCCATGGTGCCGTCGGCCTTCCTGGGTGCGGGGGTCCCGGAAACGAAAACCAGTCCGGCGGACTTAATGGCCCTGACGGCGGGGATCCCAGGAGGTGGCAGGCTGTCAACCTTTACTACGGTTCGATCGGGCATAGCTACTCCTTTCATCATGTGGAAGGGTTCCTCGGGGGAAGCCCTTTGGCCACTACCGTTACTTTGGGTTTCGTCCCTTCAGGGACTGTCGTCTTCTGCCAGAAAACCGACGCCGCCGCTGCCGGACTGCCTGGCGGGCCACTTGCCCGCTTCGACGGAGGTTACGAAGTCCAGCACCGCGCGATTGAACAGGTCCGGCTCCTCCAGGTTCAGGGCATGGCCCGTCTGGGGCATGACCATCAGCCCGGACCTGGGAATGCACCGCTTCATCATCATGGATGGCTCCAGGCTGGGGTCGTCCTCGTCACCAACCAGGATGAGGGTGGGCACGTGGAGAGAGCGCATGCCTTCCTCGAGGTCGTAGACTGTGGGACGGCGCCCTTGAACGCCGCGGAAGGTGAGGGCCGAGCCGACCGGCGAATGTTCTGAGAAACGCTGGGCAAAGCCTTCCCAACCCTTGGGGTCCTTCCGCAGAAGCTGGACGCGACTGGGTCCCCTGGTGTAGTCCCCGAAGGCTTCCATGCCCCCGGCTTCGATTCGGTCAGCGAACTCCATAGCCTGGCGCCGGAAGGCTTCCTTGTTGGTCGAGCCGTACCCGGCTCCAGCAACGACCAGCCCTCTGGCCCTGCCGGGATGCAGGATGCCGAAATGGAGGGAGACGTTGCCGCCCATGGACAGGCCGACGATGTAGGCGTCCCGGATTCCCAGGGCGTTCAGCAGCCCCCGAAGGTCATCGACGTGCTGCTCCTGGGAGTAGTCTTCCATCCTCTCCGGCACATCGGATGGGGGATAGCCGCGGGCGTTGTAGGTGATCACCTGGTTGCGGCGGGAGAAGAAGCCGACCTGCTGGTCCCAGCTCTCGTAGCTGCCGGCGTACTCGTGGCAAAAGACCATGGGGTAGCCTTCGCCATGGGTCTCATAGTACAGCTCGATGTTGTTGACCTTGGCCTTGGGCATGGCCCCTCCGTAGGATAGGGCGGTTGATTGGCAGTTGACATGGTAGCTGTACCCCCATGGTGTGTCAACAAACCCAACTTGGGGGCACTGACCCAGGATGAACTCATCGTTTATAATTAGGCGCAGCTACTGGGAGGTGCGACCATGAAGGGTGTTATTCCCTGGCAGGCCAATAGCACATGGCCCCATGCGGTACGGGAACTGGAGATCGACCTGGGCAAGACGGGGCTGGTGATGGTGGATGTCCAGAACTACTCGGAGAAGAACGCGGCTATCGTGCCCGAGTGCGTACGCCTACGAGACTTCTTCCACCGCCACGGCCTGGAAGTGATCTACCTGCGGGTCGGCTCGCTGCTGCCGGGACGGAGGGACATGCACGCCAAGCGGGCGCTGTCCTGGATGAAACCCCCGGGGGATGTACCGGCTATGGTGGTGCATCCCGGCACCTGGAACCACGATGTTGTGGACGACCTGGCCCCTGAGCCGGGAGAACTGGTTATCGACAAGAACTCCTCGGGGGCCTTCAACTCGTCGGGAATCGAACGGTACCTCCAGGCGATGGGCCTGCAGAACCTGGTGTTCTGCGGGGCCGCCACATCCCGCTGCGTGGACAACACCGCCAGGGGCGCGGCCGACCGGGGATATAACGTTATCCTGGTGGAGGATGCTTGCATCGACCCGGTTCAGCGCAACCACTGCACGACGGTGCGCACCTTCGGCGACGCCTTCGGCGCAGTCAAGACCACCGATGAGGTGCTGGCCGACCTGGGAACGCTGGCTGCGGGTACCCCGGCTTCCATCGCCGGCGGAGAATAGGCTTGGCCCGCACTCGGATTACCTGGGAAGCTCCCCGCCCAGGCCGGTTCACCATAGACGACTGGGAGATCGACCTTCCCAAGACCGCCCTTTTGATCGTGGACATGCAGCGGGGCTACACGGACCCCGAACTGGGAGTTGGCCCGGGGCTGGAGAGGGACTTCCCCGACATCCACCGCTACTACTACAGCGCCATCGGGGAGCGCGTCCTCCCAGGCATCAAGAGGCTGTTGGCCTTCGCCCGGAGCCGTGGCCTGGAGGCCATATACACCCGCACGGGCTTGCAGCTTCCCGAAGGCAGAGACCTCGCCCCGTGGAGCTGGCGGGCAGCCCAGGCCCGGTCTGGTGTGGGCAACATATTCCCCAAGGACAGCCAGGAGTACCAGATCGTCCCGGATATCGCACCCTTGCCCCATGAGCTTGTCCTGGACAAGAACACAGCCACCCCCTTTGCCTCAACTGCCATTGACCAGCTCCTGCGCAACATGGGGGTGGAGAACTTGCTCATCGCCGGCCTGCTTACCAACGTGGCGGTGGAGAGCACCGCCCGAAGCGCCGGAGACCGGGGGTACAACCCCATCGTCGTGTGCGACGCCTGCGCCGCATACAGCCAAGCCGAGCATGAGGATACCCTGGCGACGGCCTCCTGGTGGACCGCCAAGGACGTCGATGAGGTAATTGGGATATTCTCCGCCCTGGACCAGGTCGACCAGCCTTAGGGCCTGACCTGCTTGCGAAGGCGAGCCAGGAGGCCACCATCGGCTCCCCCGACTAGAATGCTGCGGCCTGGGGCACCCTTAACCGGAACTACTCATCTCCATGTATCTGCCGCTGGATGCTCTTTGTCAGTCCCGACGGATTCAGGTAAATGGGTTCGATGGACCTTCGCATGGTTCGATTCGTGCATTCCTTGAAATCGCTCCTAAAGCGAGTGAATCGTAGTAGTGATTACGGTAGAATACCCTTTAGTTATGAAACTTGTTCACTTCTCCGACCTTCATATAGATTCCCCTTTCGCGTGGGCAGGCGCAATGGGTGAGGCGGCCCGGCGGCGGCGACAGGCACTTCGGGACACTCTGGTGAGAATCGTGGAACTAACGCGCCAGGTGGGCGCAGATGCGCTCTTCTGCGGTGGTGACCTCTACGAACATGAATACTTCAAGCCAGACACCGCAGAGTTTCTGAAGTACACGTTCGCTAGCCTTGCCCCGATCCCCATCTACATCGCGCCGGGAAACCACGACTGGTATGGGCCCGAAAGCCTTTATGCACAGGTGGACTGGAGTGACAATGTTTGTATCTTCCGCGAGGCAGTGTTTCGAAGAGTAGAGTTGGCCGACGGCGTTTGGCTATGGGGGGCGGCCCATTTGGGACCGGCAAATACCCGAAACTTTTTGAGCGGATTCCGAGTGGATGGTCCCGGAATCCACATTGCATTGTTCCATGGGGCAGAGCGTTCTTGGCTAACAGCGCAGGGTGAGGGGAAGGAACCGCACGCGCCGTTTGATGCCCATGAAATCGAGTCGGCAGGACTTGCCCACGCCTTTCTCGGTCACTATCACCGGCCTAAAGACGAGGAGTTCCACACTTATCCCGGCAATCCTGATCCACTAGCGTTCGGTGAGGATGGCCCAAGGGGCGCCGTCGTCGCGACCATTACCCCCGAAGGACGTCTCACTCGGGAGAGGTATCGGGTTGCTGTGGCCGAAGTGCATGACTTGAAACTTGATGTCACCGGACTGGCGAGCCAGCAAGACATCCTTGACCGCATTGAGAGTCAGTTTGCAGGTCTGACCGGGTTCGCTCGCCTGACCGTGAAAGGTGAGATTGCATCCAGCATAGACATCCACGAAGGTGCCCTACGGGACAGACTAAGGGGCTTAGAAGCCGTACAGATCGTGTTTGGTGACCTTCACCCGAGCTACGACATGGATTCAATCCAGCAAGAAAGCACGGTCCGAGGGGAGTTCGTCCGTGAAGTGCTTAACTCGGATCTGGCAGAAGATGAGAAGAGGCGTGTCCTGGTCACCGGCCTGCGAGCGTTGGACGGGCGTGCCGACTTGGAGGCGCTCTGATGCGGTTCGAGTCTGTGAAGGCATATGCATTCGGGCCCTTCACAAACCAGATACTTGAACTTGCCCCTGGTATGAATGTTGTGTACGGCCCGAATGAGGCCGGAAAGTCGTCTTGGCACGCTGCCTTATATGCTGGCCTCTGCGGGATGCGGCGGGGACGCGGTAGGCCGAAGGACGACGGGGGATTTGCCGAACGGCACAGGCCGTGGGACGATAATAAGACTTGGGAGGTCGGCGCCCTGATCACGCTAGATGGTGGCCGGCGTGTCGAACTGCGCCATGACCTAGCAGGCCGTGTGCAAAGCAGCGCCCTCGACGCTGACATCGCTGGGCGCGATTACTCGAACGACATCATGATTGAAGGAGCTCCCGACGGGTCCCGCTGGCTGGGTCTCGACAGACGCTCTTTCCTTATGACCGCTTGCATCCGTCAGTCCCAAATCCTTGGATTGCTGGAATCTCCTAGTGATCTTCAGGATGAATTGCAGAAGGCCGCCGACACCGCTGACCGTGAGGCAACCGCCGCAGAGGCTCTTGCTCGACTGCGCGAATTTCATACCGAAAACGTCGGGAGCGAACGTGCACCCACCAAACCGCTAAGGGCCACTCAGAACCGTATTCAATCCGCAGAAAGGAGATTGAAGCAGGCACAGGCCTTGCACAACGAGTATCTGAGCCGTTGGGCCCGTGTGGACCAGCTTGAGCAAGGGGCTCACGCCGCCGAACAAAGGCTCATTGTTACGAGGGCATCGATTGCGGCGGCCGCGGCTTCCGAAGCCGCTAAACGGCTCGAACAAGCGCAGGAACTAGACGCCCACTTCCCAGGAGGAGCACCAAGGCGTCCGAGCCAGGATGACAACGTAGTTCAGGAAGTCGCCAGCGCCATCACAACTTGGAATCAGCGTCCCAAGGTGCTTCAGCCCAAGGGACATTCTATGCCAGAGCTCGAAGCCCTCCTGGCTGAGGTAAACCTGCTCCTCGCCGTGAATGCCGAAAGAGCGGCGGTAGAATTCGAGAAGCGGGTAGAGCGAGCGCAGGAACTCAATAGAAGATTCCCCCGCGGGAGGCCTCTCCGTCCTAGTGAAGATGACAGTTTGGTCCAGCGCATAACGAGTGTGCTCACTGCTTGGGAGTCACGTCCTGAGGTCCATGAACCGACCGGTCAGACGGTGGCTGAATTGGAATCGGAACTCGAGGCTATCGGTGCCCAGTTGGGAGAGACAAGGGAACCAACCGCGCACTTCTCAAGAAATGCCGAGGGAGGCCCCTTCTCGGCGATCTTCCGTTTTATACGCACTATCTTTGAGGCCTTCTTACGGCTGTTCGGTGCTGGGCGGCGTGAACCATCAATGCAACCGGAGCAAAAACAGGCCCTAGAGGAGCGGCGTTCCCTGCTTCAGCAGAGGATAGCAGTGCGGGACAACGCTGACAGCCAGTGGAAGGAGAGTCTGCGGCGAGTCCAAGAAGCAGCCAACGCAGTGCTGATGACAGCTTCCGAGCTAGGGGTCGGTTCGGATAGCCCAGAGGCTGCTGTTGCATCGCTCCTCGAATGGCAAAGGGGCCGTGCCCAGAGGCTTTCTGAAATCGACGCTCAGATGAATGAATGGGAGGAGCTTCAGCAGGTCATTGGCCAGGAGACGTTAGCAGAACTCGAGGGTAGGGCCGCAGTCTTGCGTTCCGAGGCAGTGGACGCTGCGTCTAGAATCGATGAGGCATTGCTGATCACTGCACTTGATCGACCCGGCCCGGAAACATCCAGCGAATCAGCCAGCGGCCAGGAGCAAAGAATGGCCCTCCTACAAGAAATTGACGAGCGTCGCAGGCAGGAGAAGGAGCACGAAGCAGCTTCAGCCGGGGTAGCAGCGGCTGGGGAGGCAGTGGCAAAAGCCGCGCGACTCGCAGGCGTAATTGCGGAAGGTCCCGACGATCAAATTGAGGCACTGCTTACCTGGCAAGTCGAACGCAGCGCTGAATTTGATAGGCTGGAAAGCGAGATCAAGGAATGGGAGGACCTCCAACGCATCCTGGGCCAGAACTCGCTCGAAGAACTGACTCGCGAAGTTGAACGGCTTCGCACTGAGGCTCAGAAGCTGTCGGGTTTTGTAGGCGTGGATGACTTATCTGAGCTTGTTGGCACCTTGACGGATGCCGATGTCCCCAAAGCCGAACGCGATGCCAACGAAGCCCGAGATGCCTTCATCCGTGAACAGAGCCAGCTAGAGGCGTTCTCGCGTGATCTGATCGATGTTGCAGTAGCGGAAGAGGAATTAGCTGACGCAAGAAAAGAGTACGCTGGCGTGCAGACACTTGACCACACCCTTAAGCAAACGATTAAGTTCTTGGAACAGGCAGAGGAGCGTGTTCATCGAAACATTGCTCCAGTCTTAGCCGGAACTGTGCGGCAGTGGCTTCCGAAAGTCACCTCTGGACGATACACCGACTGCCGCGTCGACCCCGTGAAGCTAGCTGTCCAAGTTGCGATGGGAAACGGTAAGTGGCTGGCGGCAGAATCTCTCTCGCATGGGACTGCTGAGCAGGTGTACTTACTCTTACGGTTGGCTCTAGCGCAGCACCTCACTACCGAAACCTGCCCGCTCATCCTCGATGATGCAGTGGCTGCATCGGACGCTAAACGGAAACGAGACCTACTGGAGACGTTGCTCTCCGTAAGCGAGTCCACACAGGTGATCCTCTTTACTCATGAGGAGGACGTTTGCGCATGGGCCCGTGCACGATTGATTGAGCACCCGCACAGTCTCACTGAACTCGATGGGCCCGCAACGTAATGCTATCGCGTTAATTGTCGGATTCTGATGGCCGGGTTCCAAGCCCCCTCCCGCACGACAGTGGCAAATCCATGCTCCCTGCTCTATCTCCCCCAAGCTGCTCCTAGCCGCCCAACAGGCTTCTCGTAAGCATCTGCTTGCTCCCCGGGGTTTTGAGACGGCCCTACCTGGAGCCCGACGGCCAGCCTTAGGCCCGAACGCGTCCCATAGCACGAGCCTGAGAGACTCTGACGGCTCCCCTCCTACTAAAAGACGGCGGCCTGGGGCACCCTCGAGGGACTGAAGCTGCTCTCCAGTATCCGTATGAACTCGCTGGTGGGGGGGCCAAGTTCTTTGCCTCTCAGGGTAACCACTCCCGCCTGTTCGACGGGAAAGAGGTGCATCAGGTCGATCATCCCCAGGTGTTCCGCGTCATCGGGTTCCATGGCCATCTTGGGCCCTACCGAGATGCCCAGTCCTGCCCCGACGTAGGCCTTGATCATGTCTATGCTGTCCAGCTCCACCACCACCTCGAAGGGGAGACCCTTGCGCCGGAACTCGGCTTCCAGGATGGAACGGGTGGATGTGCCTTCACCCCGCAGAATCAGGGGCCAGCGGGCGATCTCGTCCAGGGAGGTGACCGGCGATTCGAGGATGGGGTGCCCAAGGGGCGCTATAAGCACGCGCTCGTATGGAAACAGGGGGTGGAAGTCGAACTCCACTCCGTTGCCGGGACCGGGCACCAAGCCAAGGTCCACCTCCTTGTCCACCAACATATCCAGCACATCCCTCCAGCTCCCCGACTTCACCCTCAGCTGGCTGTGGGGATGTTGGGACAGGAAGGTGTTTACCGCCCTCAGCAGGACATGGGAAACGATATCGAAAGTGGAGCCGACCCGGATGGGGCGGTCCTGCTCGGTGACCGCCAGGGCGCCCTGAAGGTTGTCTATGCCTTCCACCAGAGGGGCTGCCAGTTTGTACAGGCTGTCTCCTGCCTGGGTAAGGCGGATGGGCCTCCTGACGCGGTCGAAAAGTTCAACGCCCATTTCATCTTCCAGCTTCCTGATGTGTCCGGTTACCGCCGGCTGGCCCATGTTCAGGTGTTCTGACGCCTTGGTAATGCTTTTGAAATGGGCAGCTGTGCAAAAGCTCCTGAGTTCCCGCAGCTCCATATCCTCCTCCAAGCTACTATATCGCAACTGTTGATGTATTATATCACATAGCATTTCTGGACATGATGCTGTGTTCTATTTACACTATGTATGTAGCAAGAAGAAGAAAGCTCCGGTGTAGGAACACCGGGAAAGAGAGGATAGGATGAACATCCGCAAGTTCGTAAGAATGCTCCAGTCGGTAGGGAACGGTGACGACTTCGACACCTACTTCGTGAACCTCCAAGACAAGAAGAGCTGCTGCGGTCCTACCAAGGAGGAAGCTCGCAGGGACTACACCGCGATGATCGACCTCCGGCAGGTCCGGTAAACGCGACCTTCCCAACCTGCATCGAGCAGCAAGAGGGCCGGGGCTTCCAGAAGCCCCGGCCCTCTACTTTTTCTCGATATCCATTCCCCGTCGTCGGGAACCAAGGATCATCCTGCCTCTTTGATGCAGTTCTCCAGCAACGTCAGGGCGGCGGCTGCAAAGACCCACATGTTCGCCTCCCGGTCGGTGCTGCCCGTCTCGACGGTGATCGCCTTTTCCACAGGCCCCACCACCGCAATGCAAGCGTGGCCCGAGGCATCGCCGTAGCGGTTGCCCGTAGGCCCACTGGCCCCGGTCTCTCCCACAGCCCAGGTGGCTCCGAGCATCTGCTGAACAGCCCTGGCGTTCAAGTAGGCGTACTCCTCGGTGCTGGGCCGGAGGCCGGTCATCTGGCTCTCATCTATTCTCATGAGACCTTGCCGGGAAGACTGGGTGTAGCTGACCACTGAGCCAAGGTAGAAGGCCGATGCCCCAGGCACCGCAACCAGCGCGGCCGAGATCAGCCCGCCGCAGGACGACTCGGCGATGCCGATGTTCTCCTGCCTCTCCTTCAGCATAGCCCCCACCGCTGCTCCCATCTCACTCACTCCAGGCATAGCGCCCTCCTCTCAAGTTGAGGTAACAGATGCTAATGGTGATTCTTCGTGTTCCCCGGCGTGCCCGCCCCTCTAAGGCTTGGTGGCGGTGATGGAGGCGCTGAACCAGAAGCGGAAGCCATCGGTGGGAGGGTCGCCTGCCCATCGGGCGTCCACGAACCCAGCGTCCGCCACCTTGCCGACGTACTCCTCGGCGGGCAGGGAGCCGGAGATGCATCCGGTCATGAGAGCCATGTCTTTCATCTCATTGCCGATGGCCGGGCGCGTCAGCACGATATCCGACACCATGAGGCGGCCGCCGCTGCGCAGCACCCGGTAGGCCTCACGAAAGACCGCATCCTTGTCGGGCGCCAGGTTGATGACGCAGTTGGAGATGATCACGTCCACGCTGCCATCCTCCACGGGCAGGGACTCGATGTCCCCCATCCGGAACTCCACGTTGTCCAGTCCCAGCTTCTCCCGGTTCTCGTTGGCCCGCTCCAGCATGGCAGGGGTGAAGTCCACGCCGATGACCCTGCCCTGAGGTCCCACTTCTCTGGCAGCCAGGAAGCAGTCCAAGCCCGCTCCGCTGCCGAGGTCCAGCACCCACTGGCCGGGCTTCAGGGCGTCTATGGTCGTAGGTGTGCCGCAGCCGAAACTGACCACGCCCTCAGGCATGGACCCCAGCAACTCCAGCGGATAGCTTGCATCGCAGGAGGTATCGGTGTCGCAGCAACGGGAAGCGCCGCTTATCCTCCGGGCGTACTCCTCGGAAATGACGTTCTTCAGTTCGTTGGAAGTTGCCATGTTCACCTACTTCACCTCTACAGTCAGCCAGTTCTCGAAGCACACCCCGCTGGCCAAGCTGGTAACGCCGATGGTTGCTCTCCCGCCCAGGCCCTTCTCCTCTCCGAACACCTCGAGGAAGAGGTCCGTTGCCCCGCTGCCAACCTTATTCACCTCCAGGAACTCGGGGGTGGACACCACGAAGTTCAGGGAGCGGATGATGGAGACGACATTGTCCAGGTCGCCGATGGCGTACTTGATGCCTGCCAGGCAGTTGATGGCCGTTACCCTGGCGGCTTGGTACCCCTGCTCCACGGTCAGGTCTTTGCCCAGGATGCCGGTGACGAAGGGCTTGCCATCGACTATCGGCACGTGGCCCCCAAGGAAAAGGATGTTCCCGGTGCGGTGGTGGGCCTTCATGCTTCCGAAGGAGTGGCCGTAGAAACCATCGCGGGCGAAGTCGGGAAGAACGATCCCCATGGATTCTAGCTTTTGCTCGATGATCATGGTTGCACCTTTCCCTGGGTTGGCAATTTTCGGACCTGTGTTGAAGGGCGGGCTGTCAGCCCGCATGGGACTTTGCCGGGCGGAAAAGTTGGCGGGAGTGGGAGGGAGTCGAACCCACCTACCCCGTGTTTAGCGAGGCACAACGGATTTGAAGTCCGCAAGAGCCACCGGGCCCCATCCACTCCCGTATGTCAGAGCCGCGGCTTGCCTTAGCCCAGCGCGGAGTCGATCTTCTTCTTGAGGGCGCCCTTGGGCACGGCGCCGACCACCTGATCGATGGGCTGGCCCCCCTTGAAGAGCAGAAGGGTGGGGATACTGCGAACGCCGTAAGCCATGGCTGTGCTGGGGTTGGCGTCCACATCCACCTTGGCGAACTGCACGACGCCGTCATACTCCTCGGAGAGCTCATCGACGATGGGGGCGATCATCTTGCAGGGACCGCACCAATCAGCCCAGAAGTCCACCAGCACGGGCAGGTCGGACTGCAGGACAGTTTCGTCGAAATCGGCATCGGTCGCGGGGAAGGGATGGGCCATGTTTCTCCTTTCGGGACGAGAACAATACAGGGATAAAGCCTGGATAGAACAGGCAAGGTCGTTGGTGCTCGTATGGAATCTAGTTTATCTTTGGGCAGCTTGCCGGTCAACCGGAGGTCGGCACCGCGAGTTTCGTCATACCAGGCTATCCCAGTCCCGGACTGCCCGTTCGTGCTGAGGCTCTCGAAGTACGAACGGGAGAGGGGGACGCCCCTGTGTTAGGGCCATCCTGGAAGTGGGCAATGCTCCGTCCTGGATTGCGGCCTACGCCGCAATGACGAAAAACGCGGCCAGCGGGCCGAGGCGTGGGGGACGTATTGCCTGGAAGAGGACCGATATAAACAAAGGCCCCCCGTCATTGCGGCGAAGGCCGCAATCCAGGAAATCCCGGGCGCGGGACAGGCCGGGGCGTGGCAAAGGGCCCGCGGGTGCCCGTTCCCCCTTCGAAAACCTCAGGACAGGCCCAGGGTGAACGGACACGCCTTCCCCCGCCCGTTCGTGCTGAGGCTCTCGAAGTACGAACGGGTGGGAGGCGCCCCTGTGTTATTGCCATCCTGGAAGCCGGCAAGGCTTCGTCCTGGATTGCGGCCTACGCCGCGATGACGGAGGAGGGCTTTGTAATCCACCCTCCCTTCATGCTTCGAGTTCCCTCAGCACGAACGGAGGGTGTTCGCCACGTTCCCTCCCGCCAATCACGTCTTTCGTCATTGCGGTGTAGGCCGCAATCCAGGAAACCCCGGGGGTGGGACAGGCCTCCCATACCGGCACTCTCGTGAAAGCGGGAACGACGAGGTTGTTCAGCGGGTTTCTTGGATTGGCAGGTACCTTGGGTTATATTGGAGCGGTGGCACAGGAACTCCAGAAGGGCCAGCGCCTGCGTCTCACGCCCGTGGGTTGGGGGAAGCTGGGCGATGCCCTGGCCTACCAGGGAGATACCAAGGTGATGGTGTTCGGAGCCATACCAGGGGAAGATGTAGAGGTGGAGGTGCTGAGGGTCAGGCGGGACGGGGCCTCTGCCCAGGTTGTGCAGGTGCTCGATCCATCCCCCTACAGGGTGGATACCCCGTGTCCCTACTACGGACGCTGCACCGGGTGCCAGTGGCAGCACATCGACTACCAGCACCAGCTGGACCTGAAGCGCAGCATGGTCGTCGATGCTCTGGAGCAGGTCGACGGCCTGGAAGATGTAGTCGTGGCCCCCACCATACCGTCTCCGGAGAAGCTGGGCTATCGCAACCACGCCAGGTTCACCGTCGCCAAGGACGGCACCCTGGGATTTGTGCATCGAGAGACGCGAAAGCACGTTGGCATAGACAACTGCATGCTGATGAGTCCCCTGATCAACCGCACCTTGGCCGTTCTCCAAGGACGCTGCGCCGAGACTACCCAGTTGTCCATCCGGGGATGCGACGGCACGGGAAGCTACCTGGTGCAGCCCACCCTGAAGTCTCAGGAGGTCCCTGTGGCGACGGGGCAGAAGCACTACGAGGAGGTGCTGGGGGGCCGGAGCTTTCGGGTTGCATCCGCCTCCTTCTTCCAGGTGAACAACCTTCAGGCAGAGCAGATGGTTGCCATGGCGCGGGAAGAGCTTGGCCTCTCGGGTCATTGCTTGCTGGTGGATGCCTACGCCGGGGTTGGCGCCTTTGCCATTCTGCTGGCCCCCTACGTTGACAAGGTGATCGCCATCGAGGACTCACCTTCGGCGGTGTGGGATGCGGAAGCCAACGCCTCCGGCATCGACAACGTAAGTTTCATCCAGGGACGGACCGAGGAGGTGCTCCAGGAGATGGAGGAGCAGCCGAGCGCCCTCATCCTGGACCCTCCCAGAGCAGGATGCCGCCCGGAGGCCCTGGAGGCGGTGGCGAGGCTCAAGCCTCTTCGCCTGTTGTACGTTTCCTGTGAGCCGGAGTCTCTGGCCCGGGACCTGGGGCAGCTCCGCCAGGGCGGTTTCAGGCTCGAGAAGGTGCAGCCCATCGATATGTTCCCCCAGACCCATCATGTGGAGTGCATGGCTGTCCTAAGCCCTGAGGCTGTTGATGGCCCGCACGGAAGTGGCGCGTCCCTTCGCCGCAACCTGGTGCTGGCATCCTCATCTCCCCGTCGCACCCAGCTCCTGTCGTCGGTGGGACTCGACCATGAGGTCGTGCATCCCTCGGTGGATGAATCCATGGACCCTCGGGAGAGCGTCGAATCCTTGGTGGAGCGCTTGGCCTTGGCAAAGGTCAGGAAGGTGTCCGAAGCCCGGCCCGGCGATGTACTGGTAGGCGCCGACAGCATGGTGGTGTTGGAGGGTGTCCCGCTTGGGAAGCCTGCTGGCCCCGATGAAGCCGCAGAAGTCCTAAGGACCTTGAGGGGACGGACCCACTCCGTCGTCACAGGTGTGGCGGTCCTAGATGCTGCCAGGGGCCTTGAGTGGGTGGAGAGCTGCGCAACCGATGTGGTCATGCGCGACTACTCTGATGGGGAGATCGAGGCATACGTGGCCACCGGCGATCCCATGGACAAGGCCGGCAGCTACGGCATCCAGGACGAACCCTTCGATCCGGTTTCCCAAGTCGTGGGCTGCTACACAAACGTAGTCGGCCTGCCCTTGTGCATTCTGGCCGGCATGATGGAGAAGGCCGGGATACAGATGCCGGCGCCCGACGACCCTGATGTTACTCGACGCTGTACCGACTGCCGCCTGAGGACGGGCACCCCTGTAGAAACAGGAGGGGGTGGGGCAGACTAATGGGATTCGGAGGCATCGGATTCTCGGAGATCCTGATCATCCTTTTTGTGGCCCTGCTGGTTGTTGGGCCGGGCAGGACCATTAGCTTAGCCAAGACCGCCGGCAAGATGATGGGCGAGGTGCGCCGGGCCATGACCGATCTGACGAACACCATCGAAGAAGAGGACCGTCAGAGCAGGCCCAGCGACCGCACCGATGGTCCGTCCAATGACAGGGGCTGATGGAACGCCAGCTTAGCATCAGCCAACACCTCCTGGAGCTGAGAAAGCGCATCCTGATCTCCGGCGCCGCTGTGCTCATCGGGACCGTAGTTGCCCTGATCTTCTACGAGGACATCGTCGAGCTGCTCCTGCGCCCCGCCGACGAGCTGTCCTCGGACGAGGGTCCCGCCCGCCTCATCTACACTGAGCTGACGGAGATGATAGCTGTCACCGTCCGGGTGTCCATACTAGGGGGGCTGATCCTGGCCTTCCCGGTGGTGCTCTACCAAGCCATCATGTTCGTTGCGCCGGGGCTCACCAAGCGAGAGAGGCGCTTCCTGCTGGCCTTCATGCCCGGCGTGATCCTTTCGTTCGTCGGTGGGGTGGCCTTCGGGTACTTTGTGCTCATCCCCCCGGCGGTGAACTTCCTGCTGAGCTGGGGCAGCGATCTGGCCACGCCGATGATACGCATCGGCAACTACGTTTCAATAATGGTGACCCTGCTCTTCTGGCTGGGCCTGGTGTTCGAAACCCCGGTGGTGATGTTCCTGCTTGCCAAGCTGGGGGTCGTAACCTGGAGGACCTATGCGAGATGGCGTCGGTACTGGATACTGGTGGCCTTCATTCTGGGAGCGCTGATTACTCCCACCTTCGATCCGGTGAACCAGGCCCTGGTAGCCGCGCCCCTGATAGTGCTGTACGAGCTGGGGATATGGCTGTCGAGGTTTGCTGCCAGGAGCAGGACACAGAGCGTAGCTGACACCGGCTAAGGGAGTAAGGCGAGAACAATAGAGGCTGAATGGGGAGGGCCGGCGGAGGTCAGTCTATCCGAGGGAAGGGCTAGGCGCCCTCTTTTTCAGTGGTCTTGGAGGCAGTCTTCTCGTCCTTGTCGTCGGAGATGTCCACGTCGTCCTTCCCCATCAGAGCGCCTTTGAATGCACGAAGGCCCTGTCCCAGGGAAGCTCCCATCTTTGGCAGCCGGGCTGCCCCGAAGATCAGCATCAGGGCGACGACGATGATGATGATCTCATAGGGTCCTATGCTTCTGAAAAGCATCGCGACGGGGGTCATTGCTGCCTCCTTGTTTCCCCACCTGTCTTTGGCTAACATGGTAACACGCAATCCAGAACACGGACAAGGAACCCTCAGGGGGATTGGGCTGGGTACGAGAGTAAGCAAGAGTACGACACTCCTGTAGGTCTGTCTGAGGAAGCTGCATGGTGTCATCCAACGAACAGTATGACTTGGTGGTGATTGGGGCCGGGCCGGGCGGCTACGTCGCAGCCATAAGGGCGGCCCAGCTTGGCATGAAAACGGCCGTCGTGGAACGGGAAGCCTTGGGTGGTGTGTGCCTCAACTGGGGCTGCATTCCCAGCAAGGCTTTGCTGCGCAATGCCGAGGTTCTGTCCCTGCTGAGAAGGGCTGATGACTTCGGCTTCCAGTTCGACAACTTGAAGATCGACTACTCCAAGGCTGTAGACCGGAGCCGCAGCGTTGTGGAGCAGAACACTAAGGGCATCGGCTTCCTGTTCCGCAAGCACAAAGTGGAGCATATCCAGGGCGATGCCAAAATCGTGGGTCCGGGCATGGTGGAGGTTGCTCCTGATGGACGCACCATCGGCGCTGCCAACATCATCCTGGCCACCGGTGCCAGTCCCCGCGCTATACCGGACCTGCCCGTGGATGGACGCACTGTTATCACCAGCCGCGAGGCCCTGGAGATGCGAGAGCTTCCCCAAAGCATCGTCATTGTCGGGGCAGGGGCCACAGGGATGGAGTTCGCCTACCTTTGCAACGCCTACGGCGTGGATGTCACTGTGGTGGAGCTTATGCCCCGGGTCGTTCCCAACGAGGATGAAGAGATCAGCCAGCAGCTTGAACGAGCATTGACGCGGGAAGGCATTCGCTTTCTCACCGGGGCCAAGGTGGTCGGCTTGGAGCATACGGAGGACGGCGCACGGCTCAGCATACAAAGCGCTGAGGGCAATGAGGAGTCCGTCCAGTGCTCGAAGGTGCTGGTGGCTGTGGGAGTCCAGGGCAACGTAGAGGGCTTGGGCTTGGAGGCCCTGGGAGTGGAGATAAGGTCGGGATTCATCCAGGTGGGCGACCGCATGGCTACCAACGTTCCAGAGATCTACGCCATAGGCGATGTGACGGGCAAGATGCTCCTGGCCCATGTGGCTTCGGCCCAGGGGGTGACTGCCGTAGAGTCCATCGCCGGCATGGACCCGCCCGCCCTGGACTACACCTACATGCCCCGCGCGACCTACTGCATACCCCAGGTTGCTAGCTTCGGACTGACCGAGGCCCAGGCTACAGAGCAGGGCCGGTCGATCAAGGTAGGCAAGTTCCCCTTCAGGGCCAGCGGGAAGGCCCTGGCCATCGGTGATCCCATCGGCATGGCCAAGCTGGTGGTCGATGCCGAGTACGGCGAGATCCTGGGCGCCCACCTGGTGGGGCCGGAGGTTACCGAGATGCTGGGAGAGTTGTCCCTGGCGCGACTGCTGGAGGGTACAACCCAGGAGCTGGGCTGGATGGTGCATTCCCACCCCACCCTGTCCGAGGCCATCAAGGAGGCTGCCTTGGGAGCCGACGGGGGGTCGATCCACATATGACGGGCCAGTCCCAGCCCGGGAAGAGGTGGAATTGGCGACCACGGTAATCATGCCCCAGATGGGCTACGATATGCGCGAGGGCACGGTCGTCCGCTGGCACAAGAAAGAAGGGGACGACGTGGCCCGGGGCGATATCCTGGCTGAGATCGAGACTGACAAAGCAACGGTAGAGATGGAAGCCTTCTCCCCGGGCATCCTGGGGAAGATCGTGGCCGAGGAAGGACGCACCGTCCCGGTGGGAGACCCCATTGCGGTCATCGTAATTCCCGGCGAGGCTGTTCCTGAGCTGGAGCAGCCGGCTGACATCCCAAGCTCCCCCGCTGCAATCCCAGAGCCTGCTGCGCCGCCGATTGCCCCTCAGGCGTCAGGGGACGTGAAGGCGAGCCCCCTTGCCAGGCGACTGGCCAGGGAGAAGGGCATATCCCTGGATTTCATCTCGGGCACGGGACCGGGAGGCAGGATCACCGAAGCGGATGTGCTGCGGGCGGAAGAGGCCGGGGAAGCACTTGCCACGACGGCCCAGGAAGGGGCGGAGATCAGCCCCATGCGCCGTGCCATAGCCCGGATAACCGCCCAGAGCAAGCGCGAGGTCCCCCACTTCTATGTCACTGCCGAAGTGAACATGTTCCAGGCGATGTCCTTGCGCCGCCAGGTCAACGAGACACTTCCCGAGGGACAGCGGATCAGCATCAACGACCTGATCGTCAAGGCATCGGCCCTGGCCTTGATGAACCATCCCAAGTTCAACGCATCCCTGGAAGGCGATCGCCTGCTCATGCACGACGACCTGAACATCGGCATTGCGGTGGCCTTGGAGCAGGGGCTTATCGTTCCGTCCATTTCCCGATGCCAGGACCGGTCCCTGGTCGAGATCGCCAGTGCCAGCAGCGACCTTGTCCGACGGATCCAGGAGAACAGGCTCAGAGCGGAGGAGTACAGCGGTAGTACCTTCAGCATCAGCAACCTGGGAATGCATGATGTGGACAGCTTCGCCGCCATCATCCTCCCTCCCAATGCGGCGGTCCTGGCTGTAGGCGCAGTGAGGGAGCAGCCGGTGGTCCAGGATGGTAAGATCGTGGTCGGGCAGGTGATGAAGGCGACCCTCTCGGTGGACCATCGGGTCGCCGACGGAGCCGAGGGAGCGGCCTTTCTTGTAGGGATCAAGGCAAACCTGGAAAGCCCCGTCCGCCTGCTGCTCTGATGCATCCTCGCTCGCCCGCTTTTGAAGATGATGGACACTCCTATGACTGCTGAGCCGGGAAACGCTACATATCCCCGCCGGGTGTACCCGCTAAGTCCCCGGGATCTGACCGAGGAGCAGCTGGCCGTGGTGTTTGCTATGACCTCCCGGCGTCCCGAGGCCTTCGACGAGATAGCCGAGCAGGTAAGCGAGGAGAAGGCGGCTGACTTTCACGAGCGGTGGGTCCTGGGTTACGGCCATGCGTCCGTGGCGGAGCATGCCATCATTCACATGGCGGTGGAAAACATCTCCCGTCTGGCCTGCGATACGCTGGAAGACAACCGGCTGGCGTCCTACACCGAAAAATCATCCCGCTACCAGGTACTCCCACAAGGGTACTATCACGTGCCGCAAGAGCTGGACGCCCAACCTGCTCTCAGGAAGGTTTACATAAACTCCTGCGAGTCTCTATTCGCTGCCTACGCCAGCGTGGTGGAATCCAGCCTGGAATACCTGGCAACGACTAACCCCCAGCGGGAGGACGAAAGAGATGGGACGTACCGGCTGAGGCTGAGGCGAATAGCTACGGATAGCTGCCGGGCGCTGGTCCCCGCCGCAACGCTCACCAACGTGGGCGTAACAATGAACGCCCGGCTCATGGAGCATGCCATCACAAAGCTCCTTTCCTCGAACCTGGCTGAAGAGCAGGCCCTGGGGGAGGAACTGAAGGTGAAGGGACGGGAGATTGCCCCGACCCTGGTCAGATACGCCGAGCGGAAGGACTACCTGGTTTCCTCACGTGATGCTCAGATCCTGAAAGCGTCTGGGCTACCTGGGGCAAATGGGGGCGACTGCAACGTTGCCCTGGTGCAGTACGATCGGGATGCGGAGCGCAAGGTAGCGGCGGGTCTGCTGTACCAGTTTTCGCCCATTCCTTATGCACAGGTGCTGAGCCAGGTTGATGAGATGTCCGAAGGTGAATTGGAAGGCCTGTTCGATGCCTGTTTGGAGGGGATGGGCGACCACGATGCTCCTCCCAGGGCCTTCGAGATGGCCGACTACACCTTCGAGTTCACCTTGGACTACGGCGCCTATAGGGAGTTCAAGAGGCATCGAATGCAGTCTTACATACCCCAGCCCCTGACCTTGGAAGAGGGATACTTGACGCCTGAGCTGGTTGTGGATGCAGGGCTGGAGCGAGAGTACGCCGCCGCCATGGATCTGGCCAAGGAGGCGTTCATCCATACCAGGGAGAGCCTGCCGGACGTAGCCCAGTACTTGGGTACCCATGCCCACTACCGTCGGGTGCTCGCCAAGATGAACCTCCGGGAGTGCTACCACCTGTTCAAGCTGCGCACCCAGCCCCAAGCCCACTTTTCCATCAGGGAGCCAATGGTCCGTGCGCTTGAGATGGTGAAGGAGGTCCATCCCCGCTTGTTCAAGTACATCCGGCTGAGGACTTAAGGCCCAGGCTTCGAGGGACAAGAAAAGGGACGCTCATACGAGCGTCCCTTTTTCATGCTTCAGGTTTCTGGTGTTGAGGCAGGTTACTGCCTAGTGGCCGCAACCGGAACCGCACCCGCCTCCACCTGCTCCACAGCCGCACCCGCCTCCGCCGCAACCACACCCGCCGGTGGAGAACATCGGGTTGTTGATGACAAATCCCACGCGGGTAAGGTCTTCGACGTAGTCGATGGTGGCTTCCTCGAGGAAGGGTGCGCTGTCCGAGTCCATGAGGAAGCTAATGCCATCCATCTGCAAGATGGTGTCCTCACTCTGGGACTCGTTCTCCAAGGTCATCATGTACTGGATTCCGCCATGCTCGGCGGGGGCGGCGATAACTCGCAGGGAAGAACCTGTCTCCCCCTGCTCTTCCATTACTTCCTTGAGCTTCTCCAAGGCCGGAGAGGTCACCTCAAGCATAACTCGGCTCCTTTCATAGGCGCGTGTGATCCATCTCTGGAACCGCCTTAGTTGTCAATGCTAACACGCAGCTTTCTTTATGGTCAATAGAGACGAATGGGGGTTTGACTCACCTGTCTCCTATTCTTGACGGCCCGCAAAATGCGGTGCTAGAGTACGCCATCACCTTGGCCCCACCTTGCTGTGACCCCTCCTAAAATGGATGAATCGATACGCCAGCTGATCAGTGGAGACAAGCGGATGCTTTCGCGCCTCATCAGCATCGTCGAGCAGGAAGGCCCCCAGGGAGCTCAGGTGATGGCCCAGGTCTTTCCTCACTGCGGTAATACCTACTGCATAGGCATCACAGGCCCTCCGGGAGCAGGCAAGAGCACCCTGGTCGATTCCCTCGTCAAAGTGATCAGAAGTCGCGGCCAAACCGCCGGCGTGATCGCAGTGGACCCAACCAGCGCCTATAGCGGCGGTGCCTTCCTCGGGGACCGTATCCGAATGCAGCGCCACTTCATGGACTCCGGGGTTTACATAAGGAGCATGGCGACCCGAAGCAATCCCGGTGGGCTACCCAGGATGGTGCAGGGGGCGGTGCAGCTGTTGGATGCTGCCGGCACCGACTTTGTGCTGGTCGAGACCGTGGGCGTGGGCCAAACAGAGCTGGGCATCTTGGATGTGGCGGACAGCGTCGTAGTTGTGTTGATGCCCGAGTCGGGGGACGTAATTCAGACCCTCAAAGCCGGCTTGATGGAGGTTGCCGACATCTACGTCGTAAACAAATCAGACCTGCAGGGGGCCGACAAGATGGCGGCGGCTCTAGGGGCTATGCTGCACATGGCTGACGCATCCGAGGGCTGGTCTCCGAGGGTGATCTCCACCCAAGCCCATGCGGACACTGGAGTTACGGAGCTCTATGAGAACATTCTGGAGCATCGCGAGGGCCAGGTGGCCGAGGGACTCCTGGAGCAGCGGAGAAATGAGCGACGGAGCCGCGAGTTCACACGGGCGTTGCAGGGGGGACTCCTTCAGCAGCTCAAAGAGGGCTTGTCGGAGAACGATGTGCTGAGGAGCGCCCTAGAGCAGGTGGCCACCGGGCAGGCGGAGCCTTACTCCTCAGCGCTGAAGCTCCTGGAGGGTGGCATCTCCCGTAATCTTGCTGTGCAACCGGGTACAAACCCCTCCGAGAACCTGTAACCCGCATCCGAGATAGCCTGCTCCCCGAGTTATTCCCTAGCAGATCCTTCCCAGGGGGTAGCCCAGTGACTGTTATGGGCATAGACCTGAGCGCATCCTCCAAGCGAGGCAGTGCTTATGCGTTGCTCGACGACGAGGCAGGGTTGATCGACTGCAGCGAGTTCTTTGAAACCGATGAGCTCGCCGGCTCCCTTGAGAAGCACAAACCGCAGGTGGTGGCCATCGATGCCCCCCTGTCTCTCCCACTGGGCTTGGACTGCCTGGAAGGGTCCCACCCCTGCAGTCCCACCCACGACTACAAGGGACGCTCTGCTGAGCAGGAGCTGGCCCAGATGGGCATAGGCTGCTTTTTCACCACCAAGCGGTCTATCATAAGGGGAGTCGTATATCGCGGTCGGGATATCTCCCAGATGCTATCCAGCCGGGGGTTCAAGGTGATTGAGGTCTACCCATACGCGACCAAGGTGATCCTCTTTGGCGGGAAGATACCCTCTAAGCTGACAAGCCGTGGATTGGCGTATCTGAAATACCGCATTAGCACCATGGTGACCGGTCTCGATGACTACATGGACAAGCTGAACCACGACGCCTGCGATGCCATCCTCGCTGCATATACAGCCTGGCTACATTGCAACCATCAGACCGATGCCTTGGGCATCCCCGAGGAGGGGCACATAATCGTGCCGAAAATTTCTGGTCGAGCGCCCTAGTGTCCGCCGGCCGCTTCGTCTCATTCAGTCGAGAGCGGTCCTTCTGCGAACTCCTGAATCCTGTGTATGAGGTGGTGTCGAAATGGACCTTGAGATATTGACCAGGGATGTCGAACTGGATGAGCGCCTGCGCAGCCGGATCACCCGGAAGGCTGAGAGCTTGGACAAGCGCATCAATGGCATCACCACAGCCACCGTCGAGCTTTCTCTCAACAACACCCGCCGTAAAGAGGACCGCTTTATTGCCGAAGTGACCCTGGATGTAGCGGGTTCCGCCCTGCGAACCGAGGAAAGGTCCGAGAGCGTAATAGAAGCTGTCACCTCAGCGGTGGATGCTATGGAGCGCAAACTAGAGCGCCTGAAGCACAAGGTGTACAGGAGCGGGCAGTCCCGCAGGGACGCCCAACACCAGGGGTCTCAGGCGTCCGACGAGACTCCCGACGATTCCGAGGGTACCGAGACGAGCTAGGAGTTATCGTTCTTTTGCTGATCCCCGCCGCCGAGGCCCAGGAAGGGCTGCAGCATGGATGTGAACTCCATGGGAAAGATGAACTTGGTGGCCGGGCTCTCTCCCATGGCCTTTAGGGTCTCGAAGTACTGCAGGCTCATGGTCTTGTTATCCACTATGTTTGCCACCTGGTAGATGCGGTCCAAGGCGGTGCTGAATCCTTCGGCACGAAGGACCTGCGCCTGCTGGTCTCCCTCGGCCTGCAGTATCTCTGACTGGCGCTGACCCTCGGCGGAGAGGATAGCTGCCTGCTTCTCACCCTCGGCCCGGTTGATCTGGGCTTGGCGCTGCCCCTCGGACTCGGTTATCTCCGCCGTCTTGATGGCAGCAGCGGACTTCTCCCGCTCCATCGCCTGCTTGACTCCGGGGGGCGGGTCAATCTCGTTGATAGCCACCTGGGTTACCTTCACGCCCCACCGGCCTGTCTCTTCGTCGAGGGCGATCTGCAGGGTATCTCGGATCCTCTCCCTTTCTCCCAGGGCAGTAGCCAGGTCTGTGTTTCCGATGACGGCCCTGAGGTTGGCTACGGCGAGGTTGATAACCGCCTGCTCCACGTTTTCTACGTTAAGGACAGACCTTTCGGCTTCCTCGGGCAGGATCCGCAGGTAAATAACAAAGTCTAGGTCGACAACCACGTTGTCCTGCGTGATGTACTTTTGAGTCGGCACCCGGCGCACCCGTTCCCGGAGGTCAACGATGCGACCAGTCTCCATTATGGGAATCACGAATCGGAACCCGGGCCCGCTCACCCTGTCCAGGGCGCCCCATTTGAGGACGACCATCTTTTCGAACTGCTTCACGACCACTATTCCGACAGCCATTTCTCCTCCTATGGTCCCTAGACTTCGCCATCCTGGGAGCGGACCACCGTAAGAACGACGCCTTCGAGTCCGCGCACTATCACCTTCTCACCCATTGGAATAACCGTACCATCTTCGGAAATGGCTGTCCATATCTCGTCAGCTATGAGGACGGTCCCCCGGGGTGAAAGCTCATGCACCACCTCACCCATTACTCCCAATAGCTGCGGCTTGGAAGGCCGATCATGACGCTCCGCTCGGCGAGAATTGACCATGGTACGCAGTATCCAAAGCCCACCTATTCCGAATATTGCTGCCAGAGAAACTATGAGCCACATGTTCACGCTGATGTCCAGTCCCCCTGGGTCGGGCGCTCCAAAATTATCGAATAGAAGAAGCCCACCCAGGATAAAGCAGATTAATGAGCCCACGCCAAGGACGCCAAACCCCGCAACGAGAAGTTCAGCCACCAATAACCCCATTGCCAGGGCAATCAGCCCGACGCCTGCCCAGTTCACCGGCAGGTTGCCGAAGCTCACGAAGGCGAGGATCAAGAATACGACTCCCACCAGGCCGGGCACTATGCCTCCGGGGTTCAGCAGCTCTATCACCAGCCCCATGCCGCCCAGGGAAAGGAGGATGAAGGACACATTTGGATCGGCGAGAAAGTCCAGGAACCGCTCGATAAGGTTCATCTTGACGCTGCGGTGTTCCAACCCCTGGGTCTCCAATGTCCTGGGGCCCTCCGAGGTTTCCACAGTCAGCCCGTCCACCTGTTTCAGAAGGTCGTCCACTCCGGTGGCAATGAAGTCCACGACGTTCAGGTCCACAGCCTCTTCGGCATCGTAGGATGTCGCGTTGACGATGGTGTCTTCCAGGGCGTCGGCGTTCCGTTTGCGTTCGGAAGCTATGGAACGCATTAGCGCCGACGTGTCCTCCACCACCTTGCTTTCCAGCGTCTCGGGGATATCCTCGCCTCCGGCGGTGACCGGCGAGGCGGCACCAATGTTGGTGCCCGGCGCCATGACGGCGAAGTGACCTGCCGCGGTCACGAAGGTGCCAGCCGAGGCGGCTTGGGCGCCCGATGGCCAGACATACACGGCTACAGGGATGGGAGCGTTCAGCAGGTCCTGGACGATACCCCGGGTGGAATCGAGCAGCCCTCCTGGAGTGTCCAGGGTGATGATCAGTATCTCCGCACCCTCTTCATGGGCTTGGTCGATCACCCTGGAAATAAAGCGTTCCGAGACAGGGTTGATAGCCCCGTCCACCTCGGCCACCAAGGCGTGTTGGTCGTCCTGGGCAGCAACCTGCCCAACAAGTCCCAGGGCAAAGCAAACCAGGAAGAAGGCTGCGAATAGCTTACGCAGGTGGCGGATTCTGGGCAGCGTCCGATACATCGTTCCCTCAAGGGGCCCGCGTTGATCGGGTCCCTGTATTCATTTCACCACAAGATTGGCGGGGCCGCCAGATGCCGGGTCGTCATCGTCGGTGTTGTTGGCCGCCGGGACTCCGCCCGTTGACGGGGAATTGGGCCGTAGGTACACTCACTTTGAACCTCGCCCGCCCGCCTTCCATCGTGAGGCCGGGTCGAGTTTTTGATTTCCTGCTCCCTTAACGCTCTTTTTGTGGAGCAGGAGGGAGGGCTCATGAACGTGCTGGCGACCCTGGATCCGGAGATAGCATCTGCTGTAGCTAAAGAGGATCGGCGTCAGAGGGATAGCCTGGTCTTGATCGCGTCGGAAAACTATGCCAGTCGCAGCGTCCTGGAAGCCCAGGCCACCACGATGAACAACAAGTATGCGGAGGGCTATCCTGGCCGTCGGTACTACGGGGGATGCCAGTTCGTCGATGAGGTGGAAACCTTGGCAATCGAGCGCGCCAAGGAGCTGTTCGGGGCCGAGCATGCCAACGTGCAGCCCCACAGCGGCGCCCAAGCCAACATGAGCGCCTACTTCAGCATTATCGAGCCCGGCGATACGGTCATGGGGATGCGCCTTGATCAGGGCGGACACCTGACCCATGGCAGCCCGGTCAACTTCTCGGGGAAGTTGTACAACTTCGTCGCCTATGGAGTATCTAGGGAGACTGAAACCATAGACTACGACGAAGTGGAGCGCCTAGCCAAAGAGCACAAGCCGAAGGTGATCGTGGCTGGCTACACCGCCTACCCCAGGGCTATAGACTTCCCCCGGTTCAGGGACATCGCCGACGAGGTGGGGGCCATGCTCATGGTGGATATGGCCCATATCTCGGGGCTGATAGCTGCCGGGGCCCATGCATCTCCATTACCCCATGCCCACATCGTCACATCTACCACCCAGAAGACCCTGAGGGGGCCAAGGGGTGGCATGATCCTGTGCAAAGAGGATCTGGGCAGGAACGTGGACAGGGCGGTGTTCCCCTTCAGCCAGGGAGGGCCCTTCATGCACATCATCGCCGCCAAGGCTGTCTGCTTCCGGGAGGCGGCCCAATCCGACTTTGCCCAATACGGGCGCCAGGTAGTTGAAAATGCCCAGGTGCTTGCCCAGGAGCTGGCCGAGGGTGGTCTCCGTATCGTCTCCGGCGGCACAGACAACCACCTGATGCTGGTGGACTTGACTCCGCTTGACCTGACGGGCAGGGATGCGGAGCAGGCCCTGGAACAAGTGAACATCGTCGGCAACAAGAACGCCATACCCTATGACACCCAGCCGCCCAGGGTGACCAGCGGGCTGCGTCTTGGCTCGGCCGCTCTGACATCCCGGGGATTCGGTCCCCAGGAGATGAAGACGGTGGCGGGCCTCATCCTCCGCCGGCTTAACGACACGGGCGACGATCAGGTGGGCCAGGCGGTGAAAAACGAGGTGGCGGAGCTCACCTCCCACTTTCCTATCCCGGGGATCGACTCCTAAGAAGCGCCATGTGCCCCGGAACACGTGAGTCCCAGCTTGGCCGGTCAAGCATCGGTTGAGGCCAAGCTGCCAGGATGCTATAATACAAGGTCACTAGAGGCAGTCGGAGAATGCGTTGCGTCACTATGAGCTAATGGTTGTCCTTAGCCCCATCCTCTCGGCCGAGGAGGTGGCAGGCTCTAAGGACCGGATCAAGCTTCTGATCGATCAGCAGGGTGGAACGATTACCCGGGAAGACCAGTGGGGAATGAGGAGGTTGGCCTACCCCATTCGGAAGGCAGGTCAGACCTTCCTCGAAGGCAACTACCTGCTCACCCATTTTGCCACTGAAGGCGTACTTTCCCGCGACTTGGAAGGGCAGCTGAACCTTTCCGAGGATGTACTTCGTTACCTCGTGGTCAAGTCAGAACCTCCCAAGCCAGTTCAGGCCGCCCCCGCCGAGGAAGCTCCCTCAGCACCTGAAGGCGTCGAGGTCGACGGGGCTTCTGCTCCCGAGGCGGCAGTCGAAGAGGTCCCCACCGCCGAGGCTGAAGGGGAGACTGGCGCCGCTGTGGAGGACCCTCCCGTTGCGGCTGTTGAAGAAGCACCTGTCGATGAGGCGACCGTCGTGGAAGATGTTGAGGCGGCCGTGCCTGAAGCGGATACGGACCTTCCCGAAAGCGAATCCGCCCCGGAGGCTTCAATAGAAGATGCTGAGCAAGGTAGTGAAGAGCTGACCGCCGAATCCGGGGATGCGGATTCCATTTCTGAAGAGGCCGATGGCGGGGCTGATGAACAAGCTGAGGAAGAGTCTGCAGAGAATCCGGAAGATGGGGAGACCCGGCCATGACGATGAACAAGATGATCATCATAGGCAACCTGGGGTCTGACCCCGAGATGCGTTACACTCCCGGAGGCCAGGCTGTGACCAGCTTCCGCGTTGCCACCAATTACAGGTACACCACCGCCGATGGCGAGCGACGGGACGAGACAGAGTGGTTTTCCATTGCCGCTTGGGGCAGGTTGGCCGAGACCTGCAACCAGTACCTGACCAAGGGCAAGAAGGTGTACGTGGAGGGCAGGCTGCGCAGCCGCTCTTACGAGGCCAGGGATGGTGAGACTCGATTTGTCATGGAAGTTAACGCCACGGAAGTCCGGTTCCTGGATCCCGCCGGTGGACGTTCAGAAGACTTTCCGAGGGGAGACGGCGACGGAGATTCAGGCATGGATGTGGATAGCCTGCCATTCTAGTAGCCCAATATCCAGAGGAGAAACATAGCCCATGACCTCAGGCGCGTTTCGCAGAGGCGGCAGGCCTGGAGGGGGTCGCCCCCGACGAGGCAGATATGTGCAGCGAAGGAAGGTCTGCTCCTTTTGCGCGGACCACATTCCTTCCATCGGGTATAAGGACTTGGACCGTCTGCGTCGCTACCTGTCTGATCGTGCAAAGATCGAACCCAGGAGAAAGACCGGAGTTTGTGCAGGCCATCAGCGAGAGTTGGCGACGGCCATCAAGCGGGCCCGGCACTTGGCGTTGCTCCCATTTACCCCGGTCCATTCCCGGGCCCCTGCCTAGTTCTGTCACATGGCCGAAAGGGCGATTAGGCAGGGTTCCCAACCCCACCGTCGCATCCATCAGGTCCCGATGACCCTGTCCCAGCAGCTAAGATAATGACCACCTCCTCCAGTGGACGTTCTCCCCGTTCCCAGGGTGGCGATCGAAGAATGAGGTCAAGGAGACCCCCGCCTTCTGACCGCCGTATGGCGCGCATGCTGCAAGGGGAGAACCCGCGCCGCAGGCTGGTCCTGATGGGTATTGTTCTCGCCCTACTTGTACTGATTGGAGGAATCGGCGGCTACGGCTACTACACGACCTTCGTGGCGCCCACGAGGATCCTCGCAGTGCGCGTGGGTGATGAGGTCCATACCCAGGGCGATATCGTCGTTCGCTTGAAGATGCAGCAGGCCGCGAAAATCGCCCTGGGCGAAATATTCGACCTTGGACGGGAACCCTTCGAGGCGGTGCGACAAGTTACCGAGGCTGAGGTCATTCGCCGGGCGGCCCCGGAATACGACGTTTGGGTGACACCCGACGATATCGAGGTGGTGCTGCGCCAGAGGTTCTATCCGAGGAATGTGGGCGAGGATACTCCTCTGGACAGGCCGGAACGGGAGTATAGGGAGAACTACAGCAACTTCCTGGAGAGAAGCCACCTGTCTCATTCTGACTACAGCGGGTTCGTGGAGGAAGAAGTGTACCGCTCCTTTATGCTGGAGGCGCTGGGTGAGAATCTTCCACCCGAAGCTGAGCAGGTAGAGGTACAGTGGGTACGTCTTCCTTCGCTGATTGACCCTAGGGTGCAACAAAACCCGGGCCCCGGCGCCGACCATGTAAGGGACCGGCTGCTGTCTGAGGACTTCAGCGCTGTTGCACGGGAGTTTTCCCAGGACTTCGAATACGCCAACAGCGCCGGGTATGTGGGATGGGTGCCTGAGGGAGCATTCCCCTTCCTGGACGACCTTTTGTTCGGTACCGAAGATGAGTCCCCCCTGGAATACTTCGAAGTTAGCGAGCCGGTCCACCACCCGAATGACCCCGAGGGCATTTTCATCATAAGAGTCCTGGATGGCCCGGAGGTCCGCCCCATCTCGGATCTCATGCGGTTCCGGCTTGAGGCCGAAGAGCTGAGCAGATGGCTGCGTGAACAGATTAGCCTGGGTTCCGAAGAGGGCTGGTTGGAGATAAACAACGACAGCTCTCTATACTCTTGGGTGGTCAAGCAACTAAAGGCCACCTCGCCGGATGCTACCCCTCCGCCTGCGAGCGATCCCGGGCTGGACATCAGGTAAGCGGCGATGAATATACAGATTGGCCTGCTGGGCGCGGGTGTGGTGGGGAGCGCCGTTGCCAAGGTCTTGTTGGAATGCACGGAGGACCTCGGGCGCAAGATTGGCGGCCCTTTAGGACTTAAGAAGGTCTTGGTGCGGGATGCGGGGAAACTCCGGTCGACCCAGATACCGCAGGATCTGCTGACCACCGATTTTGTTGAAGTCCTCAACGACCCCGACATCCAGATTGTCGTGGAGCTGATGGGAGGGGAGGAGCCGGCCGCGGGGTACATCGAGAAGCTGCTGGGTGCAGGCAAGCACGTCGTAACGGCAAACAAAGAAGTCATCGCCAAGCGCGGGCCGGAGTTGTCGGCAAAGGCCAGGTCCGCTGAGCGCCAGCTCTCATTCGAGGCCAGCGTAGGGGCCGGTATACCCATCATCAGTCCCCTGAGCCGGGACTTGCTGGCCAACGACATTCGCTCCATCCGCGCTATCGTCAACGGCACCACGAACTATATCGTGACCCGTATGGACATGGACAATCTGGGGTTCGCAGATGCCCTACAGGAAGCCCAGAACCTGGGGTTTGCCGAGTCCGACCCAACCAATGACATAGCCGGAATCGACGCAGCCTACAAGCTAGCCATTCTTGCATCGCTGGCCTTCCACACCAAGGTGGTCCCGGAGGATGTCTTCCGCGAGGGGATTTCAAGCCTGGAAGCCCAGGACTTCAGGTACTCCCGGGAGTTGGGTTTTGCCATCAAGCTGCTGGCCATTGCCCACAAGGAGAACGGTTCGTTGCAGCTCCGGGTCCATCCAGCCATGGTGCCCGAGGACCATATCCTAGCGAGCATCGACGGTGCCTTCAATGCCATCGAAGTCGAAGGAGACCTGATGGGGCGGGTGCTCTTCCATGGCATGGGAGCCGGAAGCGAGTCCACCGCCAGTGCGGTGATCGGCGATGTAATAGAGATCGCCCGGAAGCTGAACTTGAACATCAAGCCCCTTCCCATGGAGGAGAATTCCGGGTCCATCGCCATTGTTCCCATGTCCGATCTGGTCAGCCGGTACTACTTCCGCCTTAACGTCGCCGATAGAGCGGGCGTCCTGGCCAGGATTGCCAAGGTGCTGGGGGACAGGGATATCAGCATCGCCTCGGTCATCCAGAAGGATGCTGATCTTTCCACCCAAACCGCAGATCTGGTCGTTACAACCCATCCGTCCAGGGAGGATGCGGTCCAGGAGTCCATCAGGAGCATGGGAGAGTTGGATGTGGTGAGGAAGGTCAGCAACATGGTGCGGATCGAGGACTGGCCTTCCAGGTAGGCTTTGGGCGTCGAATAGGTTAATATGGAGATGGCCTAACGAAGTTGGGCTTTCGCAAAAGAGCAGAAGGAAGAATGCAGAAGGGAATCCTGGAAACCTATCAGTCTTTCCTCCCTATTGAGGAATCAACCCCCATAGTCTCCATGGGAGAAGGCAACACTCCCTTGGTGAAGTCGGTGCAATTGGGCAAGGTGCTGGGGTGTGAGGAGCTGTACTTCAAGCTGGAGGGCTGCAACCCCACGGGCTCCTTCAAGGACCGGGGAATGGCTATGGCTGTTGCCAAGGCACTGGAATCGGGCAGCAGGGCCATAATGTGTGCTTCTACGGGAAATACAAGCGCGTCGGCAGCGGCCTACGGAGGCCGCTTTTCTATTTCCACGGTTGTTGTTGTCCCGAAGGGCAAGATAGCAGCCGGCAAGGTCACCCAAGCTATGGCCCATGGCGCGCGGATTATCATGGTGGATGGTTCCTTCGATCAGGCTCTGTCCCTGGTGCGGAACTTCACTGATCAGCATCCCATCACCCTGGTGAACTCAATCAACCCTTATCGCCTGGAAGGTCAAAAGACGGCGGCATTCGAAATAGTGGACGATTTGGGCGATGCCCCTGACTACCTGTTTATTCCCACCGGCAATGCCGGGAACATCACCGCTTACTGGAAGGGATTCAAGGAGTACTACGAGGCCGAGATATCCCGCAACCTGCCCAAGATGATGGGATTCCAGGCCGAGGGAGCGGCCCCAATCGTGCTCGGCCATCCCGTGGAAGACCCCACTACCGTAGCCTCAGCAATCCGCATTGGCAACCCTGCCAACTGGACGGCTGCCCTGGCTGCCAGGGATGACTCTGGCGGAGCGATAGACATGGTCTCCGACGATGAGATATTGGAAGCTTATGAGCTCCTGGCATCCTGCGAGGGCATCTTCTGCGAGCCGGCTTCGGCAGCATCCTTCGCAGGACTGCGAAAGCTGCATGCCGAAGGCCTGGACGTGGCCAGTCAGCGTGTTGTGTGTATAATCACCGGTACCGGACTAAAAGACCCGGATACTGCTGTGGAACGATTCGTCCCCGAGATCACCGAGATCGGTGCTGACCCCCAAGACCTGGAGAAGGCCCTTCAGTCGATTTCCGAAGCTGGAGAAGGGATTGGTTGACGAAAACCAGGTGCAGTTTGCAGTGCGCTCTCTGCTGGACGCCATCGGCGACGATCCCCATCGGGAGGGCCTGCAGAACACGCCCCTCCGGGTGGCAAGAATGTACTCGGAGTTGTTCTCGGGGATCGGTGTCAATGCAGCTTCGGTCATAGACGCCATATTCGAGGAGGAAGACACCCACGGGGGGCTGGTAAAGCTCAAGGATATCCCTTTCCATTCCATGTGCGAGCACCATCTGCTCCCCTTCTTCGGCCGGGCCAACATCGCCTACATACCCAGGGGTAGGATCGCCGGGGCCAGCAAGCTGGCAAGGGCCTTGGACGTTATTGCAAAACGCCCCCAGCTCCAGGAGCGAATGACGCAGCAATTAGCCGAC
This sequence comes from Dehalococcoidia bacterium, assembly GCA_963663025.1. Classification (GTDB taxonomy): domain Bacteria; phylum Chloroflexota; class Dehalococcoidia; order Lucifugimonadales; family JAGWBF01; genus JAGWBF01. The sequence continues at coordinate 508,761 of OY760073.1, forward strand.
GCCGTCTACGAGGCGTTGGACCCCGACGGTGTGGCGGTCACGCTGGAAGCGGAGCATCTGTGCATGGCAATGCGGGGCGTCAGGAAGGCGGGAAGCTCCATCTCAACCTCCGCCGTTCGCGGAAGCTTCTGGAGTGAGGGAGTAAGCCGGGGTATGCTCCTCGCCTCGCTGGGACTGGCGGCTGAGTGACTGGGCTGGTCCGATACACCTCCATCAACGGATGGGAGGAAGCTTGGCAAAGTCTCCTTCCGCGATGCGCCTTCGACGCCCCGTTCTTGACGCCGCGCTGGCAGCAGGCTTGGTGGGAAGAGTATGGCGACAGCTCGGAGACGCACCTGCTTCTCATGACGGGCGACGAGGGCCTTCGCGCTATTGCGCCCCTGTCCAGGCGGGATGGGGAGATGACTTTCATAGGGGACCCCAATGTGTGCGACTACGCCGATTTCCTCGTGTCCCAGGGTGCGGAAGACCAGTTCTATCCCATGCTCCTTGACTATCTGGATGATGAAGAGTGGCAAGAGCTGAAATTGTTCTCTCTCCCCCAGGAGTCACCGACACTAACCAAGCTGCCCGACCTGGCCCGAGAGCGGGGCCACCGGGTGGACATCGAAGAAGAAGATGTTGCCCCAGGTGTCGCCTTACCCGACACCTGGGATGAGTACTTGGGGAACCTGAGCAAGAAGGACCGGCACGAGCTTCGACGCAAGATGCGCAGGCTGGAATCCTATGATCAAGGCTTCGGTTGGTACGGGATCACAGATTCGCAGGAAGTCGGGGAATCTCTGGAGGATTTCTTTCGCCTGATGAGGAAGAGCAGGGAAGAGAAGAGCCTCTTCCTCACCGGGCCGCGGGAGAGCTTCTTCCGGTCCATGATTATGAAGCTGTCCCGCTCCGGCCTGCTGAAGCTCTTCTTCCTGGAGATGGGTGGAAGGAAGGTAGCGGCGGCCCTGTGTTTCGACTACGATTCCAAGCGCTTCCTGTACAACAGCGGCTTGGACCCGGACTACAAGTATTACAGCGTGGGACTGCTGCTGCATGCCCTCTGCATAGGTGATGCCATCGACGGCGGCAGGTCCTACTTCGACTTTCTTCGTGGACCGGAACCCTACAAGTACGATTTGGGTGGGAAGAACAGGGTTATCTACCGGATGGTGGTGACACGCTCTTGAAGGTTGCCCACGTTGCTCTGATAAGTTTCCACACCTGCCCCCTGGCCAGCCCAGGCGAGGGGAAGGCTGGCGGGATGAACGTCTATGTCAGGGAACTCTCCAGGTGCTTCAGCTCCATGGGTGTGAAGGTTGATCTTTACACCCGCCGTCATGCCGACCATGAGAGCGAGGTGGACCAGGTAGACGAGAACATTCGTGTAATTCATCTGGGAGGCGGACCGATCGATGCGCCCCTGGCCAGCTACCCCCAATACCTTACCGATTTCCTGGACAATGTGGTCGGCTTCATAGACCGTAACAATCTTCACTACGATGTCGTCCACTCTCACTACTGGCTGTCGGCTTGGGTCGGGCAGAGGGTTGCCAAGGCCAGAAACATGGTGCACTGCGTGACCTTCCACACCCTGGCCCAGCTCAAAGTGCAGGCAAAGGCGGGCGAGACAGAGTCTTCCATGCGCTTCGATGTGGAACGGGAAAGCATGGCCTCCGCAGACCTGGTGGTGGCTTCCAGTCCCCATGAGCGAGAAGCTATGGTGCGCTTCTACGATGCTCCCAGGGAGCGTATCCAGGTGGTGCCATGTGGTGTAGACCTGTCCTTGTTCCGGCCCCTGGATATTGGAGAGTCGAGAAAGAAGCTGGGGCTGAACGGCGAGAAGGTCATCATCTACGTGGGTCGCGTGGAGCCCATCAAGGGCCTGGACCTCCTGCTCAGGAGCACAGCTATGATGGAGGGCAGAGAAGCCCTGAAGGTCCTTATAGTGGGAGGGAATCTTGCCCAGGAAGATGAAATCCAGAAGCTGAAGGACCTGGCCGACGAGCTGGGTATCTCAAACATCACCGAGTTCATAGGCATAGTGGACCAGAAGCACTTACCCATGTACTACAGCGCCGCTGACGTTTGCGTGGTCCCGTCCCACTACGAGAGCTTCGGCTTGGCAGCCCTGGAATCGCTGGCGTGCGGAACCCCTGTCGTCGCGACCCGGGTGGGAGGCCTCCCGGCCGTTGTCCAGCATGGACGCAACGGGTACCTGATGCCCTGGCGGTGTCCGGAGCCCTTCGCCAACTCCATGGAGGTCATACTCTACAGCGAGGGCTTGCAAAGAAGTATGAGCGTGGAGGCCAGGAAACGGGCGGAAGGCTTGGGTTGGGAAAATGTCGCCCGGGAGACCCTCCAGCTTTATGATATGGTCTGGCAGGGCATCCCAGTGCCAAAGGAATAGCTTTGAGGTGGCCTCAAAGAACCGGTAGGTCCGTCGGTCGTCATCTCCGGTCCACCTTGATTGCCGGCTTCCTTATAGTGATGCCGGTGATTGTAACCGTCCTCGTTCTTGGCTTCTTTCTAAACATCTTTGAGAACGTCCTCAAGGAACCCCTAGATGCTGCGGTCCCCGGCGGCTACAGGCCGGGCATGGGGATCGCTGCTCTCCTTGTAATCGTCTACCTTATAGGACTGGCTGCCACCTTCGTCCTCGGGCGAAGGCTCCTTGAGCTGGGGCACGGTCTGGTCGATATGATCCCTGTGGTGCGGGGCATCTATAGGACCGCCAGGCAGGCCATGGACATCCTCACAACAGTGACCTCGCCCGAAACCAGCAAGTACAGCACCGTGGTGCTGGTAGAGTTCCCCGGCTACGGCCTCAGGTCCCTCGGACTGGTTACTTCCACTATTGAAGACCAGAATGGCAAGACCCTGTTTGCCGTGTATATGCCTACCTCGCCCTTCCCCACATCAGGGTTTCTGGTGTTCCTGCCCCCGGAGCAGGTGAGCGCCACAAACATCAGCGTGGATGATGCGATGAAGCTGATCATTTCAGCGGGGATCGTGTCGCCCGGGAAGGTAGAATCGGACCCGCAGGCGGCCCCCATCTGGGTGCCGGCGTCTCGGGAAGAGATGGCAGACAAGGGTGTTCTGACCGAGGACCCCAGGGGAAGTCAGAGAGAAGCTTCGAACCAGTGAAGCTCCTCAACCACCTTGAATCCAATGGAGCTGTAGAGCTTGACGGCAGGCGTGTTCTCGGAATCGACATCCAACTGGATGTACTTCACGTCTTGCGACCGCAGGTACTCCATCCCCGCCAGAAGGACAGGTCTGCTCAACCCTTTGCCCCTGTAGGCCGGGTCGATTCCGATCATGCTGATGACGCCGATGGAGTGGGGAGCATCCCCTAAGGTACAGGTCCAGCAGTATCCCACGGTTGCCGTGTCGCTCCTCAGCATCAGAATCCCGTCTTGGGGGCTGATGCTCATCTCGGCTCGATAGGCGATCTCTTCCGATGTGTTGGGGCAGAACCCCCAGTGTCCGCCGAAAGCTGCGTTCTGAATGCCCGTCAGCTCCTCTGCGTCGCCGGGACGGTATCGCGACAGGCTCAGACCCTCCGGTGCCTCGACGGGAGGCAGTTCCGGTTCCTGCCACCGCATGAGCCAGTATGTCCGCACCTTCGCCAGCCCTTCTTTCTGGAGGAGGGTCGGCCAGGGTCCGTGGGGAGACACGCAGACGTGTAGCACCCGGCTGCCCATGCTCTCCGCGTGGGACCTCGCAGTCCGGACCAGGTCACCCTGTAATGAAGGTTCGATGTGAGCCGGATGGAGCCACATCTCCAGCACCGCCCTGCCGATGGCCAACTCCGGGTGGATGAGGGAGGCAGCGATCAGCTCGCCTCCCTCTTCGAACAACGTGTAGTTGTCCTCCGGAAGAAGGCCGGGACGGCCAAGGTCCTCCGCCAGGAGGTCCTCTGTCCTCAACCCTTCTTCAGAGGGATTGGCCAAGCTCATAAGGTCGGTTAGTTTGGGAAGGTCAGCCCACGTGAACTTGCGGACATCCAACGATCGGCCTCATTGTCTGGGTCTGGTTCTGGGCTACAAAAAAGGTGGCCCTTTCTATGCAAGGCCACCTGGTCTCCGATAGGTGCCTAAAGCAGGCCCTCGACCTGTTCTCAGAAGCGAGCCGGCCGTCCAGCCAACCGAACCGCCGCCTTGACAGGCATAGGCGATTGTAGCAAAGTATCGACTTGCTAACAAGGGCAGATAGGGAGGTTGCGGAATGGTCGAAGCTCCGGGTATAGCCTTGGTGGTGATTCCCCATCCGGACGATGCCGAGGGTTGGTGCGGGGGCACGGTTGCTTCCTGGATAGGCCAGGGAACGAAGGTGTTCTACGTCCTGTGCACCGATGGCAGCAAGGGCTCCGACGACCCCAACACCGACCCTGCTGAACTGGCCGTCACCAGAGAGCGTGAGCAGCTGGATGCTGCTGAGGTCCTGGGAGTGGAGGAGGTGGTGCTGCTGCATCATCCCGATGGCCAGCTGGAGGACAACGCGGAACTCCGCCGCGAGATAGTCCGGGCTATTCGCCGGTTCCGCCCCGACGTGATCCTCTGCCCCGATCCCTACCGCCGCGCCTTTCACTGGCACCGCGACCACCGCATAACCGGGCTGGTTACTGCCGACGCGGCTTTCCCCTACGCCAGGGACTATCTGCACTTCCACGAGCTATACGCGGAAGAAGGATTGGAGCCCCATAAGACGGGCATGTGCCTCTTTTGGGCCCCCGACGCGGCCGATACCTACGTAGATATCGGGGAGGTCCTCGACATCAAGGCGAGGGCCCTAAGCTGCCATGAGAGCCAGATATCCAAGCGGCCGGACAGGGATGTGTCCGCATCGGTGCGGGAGAGGGCTAGAGCTGCGGCCGAAGGTTCGGACTGCGAGTACGCCGAGGCCTACCGCAAGCTGGAGTTCAGACGTTAGCCCTGACCCCCTCTTTCGTTTCGGCGCAGCTTAGTTGCGCGAGGCGTTGTAGAGGGCGTTCCGCATCACCCTCCCAGGCATAGCTCCCGTGGGCTTGCCGTCGTCAATCAAGACCTCGCCGTTCACTATGGTGGACCTGATCCCCTCGGCCAGTTCCTGCATCCTCCATCCGCCTGCGGGGAAGTCGTACACCACCTCTTCCGGCAGGGGACGGACGGTCTCCCTGTCGAACACTGCTATGTCGGCGGCCATCCCCGGCCTGAGAAGCCCCCGGTCATAGATCCCGAAGGCCGACGCTGAGTCGAAGGTCAGCTTGCGGACGGCGTTCTCCAGGGGCATTATCTCTTTCTCCCGAACCCAGTAGCCCAGCAGCCTCGTACTGTACCCGTAGCCCCCGTGGAACTGGACGTGGGCGCCCCCGTCGGACAGGCCGACGAAGGAGTTGGGGTAGTTCAGGATCTGGGTGCATGCATCAAAATCGACGTTTAGCTCACCGTGCAGGAATGTGGTGTTGAGATCTTCCTCCACAACCAGGTCCAGGAAGGCATCGATGATGCCTTTGCCTTGGGATTCAGCCATCTGCTTGATGGTCATTCCCTGGAGGCCCTTGTTCTTGTCGTTGACCACCTGGTGCACCCACATGTAGTCGTACCAGTTGCGGGCCATGTTCACGTCGGGCAGATCTTCCTGCCACTCCACCACCTCTGCGTGCAGGTGCGTGCGCACCTCGGGGTTTCGGTACGCTTCCATCTTGGCTTCGTCGGAAGATAGCAGGATGGGGTGCCAGGTAGGAACGCCCCGGAAGACCTGGCAGTTCTTCATGGTGAAAGTCTGGGTCACGCTGTTTGGAGTGCACAGGGGGTTGGCCCGGATCCCCGCCTTGGCGGTCTCGTCAACTATGGCCATTAGCTCTTTCCACTCATTGGGCTTGCGGGCGCTATGGCTGAGGTTGTTATAGACCACCTGCCTGCCGGTGGCCTCGGAAAGGCGGGTCATCATGCGGTCCTTGATCTCCGCGACGCGACCGCCCCCGCTCTGGATCATTCCCGTTCCAAGCTCCTGGAGCACATGGCCCAGGGCAAAGGTCTCTTCCTCGTTCGCCCAGATGGCTGGGATCAGCACGCCTTGGGGGTCGTAGTGGGCCCGGTTCTGGGATATGGATAGACCAAGGGCGCCTGCTTCCATGCCGTCGCGGAGTACCGAGGCCATGGCCTCGATCTCGTCTCCCGTGGCCTCACGGCCCTGGCACTCGTCTCCCATGACGTAGTGCCGTATGGCGCTGTGGCCGATGAGGGTCCCGACGTTGACACCCAGGCGTCGGTCCAGGGTGTCCATGTACTGCCCTGTGGTTTCCCAGGAGAAGTGCACGGTCTGCAGGACATCCATGGGGATAGCTTCCACGTATGACAGGAACTCGGCCAGGCGTTCCTCGGTCCCGGGCCTGACGGGAGCCAGAGAGAGGGAGCAGTTGCCGATGATGACCGTGGTGGCGCCGTGATAGCAGGAGTAGGTGCACAGCGGATCCCAGGTAACCTGGGCATCGTAATGGCAGTGGTTGTCAACGAAGCCAGGAGACACCACAAGCCCCTGAGCATCTACCACTTTGTCTGCCTGGCTGCCCAGCTTTCCGATCTCAGCAATCTTGCCGTTCTTTACGCCAACGTCACCGTAGAAGCCCGGCATACCTGAACCATCTACAACCAGACCATCCTTGATCAACAAGTCGTAAGCCATGATGTATATGCTCCTTTCCGGGTTTTGAAGACTGGCAAAGGGGATTCCCGCGCTATGGGAGATGATGGCCCCATTTTACTTGTGTGTTAGGGGGTGTCAAGGTTGCCCGCTATCGTAGTACCGGGCCCAGGCACCTGTTAGCTGGGCGATAATGTATCGACGATGAAGTAGCGGACCAGGCCTGCCAGGTCCCGATGAGCGGATATTTCGGCCTCGGAGAACAGCGACCTTCCCAAATCCTCCAGGGGGGACGCCTGGTGGGGGTCAATCTCCAGAAGGAGCATACCGCTCTCCTTCAATTTCCCGGGCGCTTGGCTCAGAAGGTCCCGGATTAAATCCAGGCCGTCCTCCCCTCCATCCAGCGCCTCCCTCGGTTCCCACTTCACCTCGGGCTGAAGGTCAGCCATTGCTCCGGACCGTATATAGGGAAGGTTGGCCAGGATGATGTCCGGATTTTCGTGGACGCCATCCAGCAGGTTGCCCTGGACCAGGGTTACCCGGTCTGCCACGTTGTGTCGCTGTATGTTGCGTGCTGCCACATCAGCCGCTCTTGGCGACTTCTCAGTGGCGTAGATGCGGGCCATGGGTAGATGTATCGCCAAGCTGATGGCCAGCGCCCCCGAGCCGGTGCCCACATCGGCGATCACCCAGTCCGATTCGCCCGCCCTCATCATGGATGCAAAAAGGGCCTGCTCCACAAGGTACTCCGACTCGGGCCTTGGTATAAGAACGTCGGGGCTGACCTCCAACTCTATTCCGTAGAATTCCTTGAGGCCGATGATGTATGCCAAGGGTTCCCGGGTGAGTCGCCGCTCCACTGAGTGCTGGAGCTGCTCTATGTGACTCTCAGATACCTCTTGCTCCTGGAAGGCGTAGAGCCTGTGCTTGGGGATTCCCAGCAGATGGTGCAGGAGAAACTCCGCCTCAAGTCGGGCATCGGGAATGTCCGCTTCGGCAAAAGTGGCGTGGGTCTGTCGGAGGGTGTCTCCGAGGGTGGGCATTAGAGGCACCTCGATTGGGGAAGTGCGAACGCTGCGCTATTCATGGTGGCGATGCCTGGGCCGGAACGGAGGAGAAGAGGGTCCGAGAGTCGCCTTAGGCGCATGGAAAGTGGGAATGCCTAGTTCAGGGCCCCTTCCAGCATCTGGGTTCGCTCGTTGCTGGCAAGGGCATCCAGGATCCCTTCCAGCTCCCCGTCCAACACTGAATTGATGTCGTGGAAGCTGGTGTTTATGCGATGGTCGGTGATGCGGTCCTGGGGGAAATTGTAGGTGCGTATCTTCTCCGCCCGCTCCCCCGACCCCACCTGGCTCTTCCTCTCGTTGGCAATCTCGGTGTCCTGTCTCTGTCGCTCCGCTTCGTAAATGCGTGCCCGCATGATCGCCATAGCCTTCTGCTTGTTCTTGAACTGGGAACGTTCGTCCTGGCAGACAGCGATGGTCCCCGTCGGAATGTGCACGATGCGGACGGCGGTGGCCACCTTGTTCACGTTCTGGCCGCCGTGGCCCCCGGCGTGGAAGATGTCTATGCGAAGGTCGTCGGGGTGGATGTTTACGTCCACCTCGTCGGCCTCAGGAAGTACGGCAACGGTGGCGGTGGAGGTGTGAATGCGGCCGGAGGCCTCGGTTACAGGTACTCTCTGCACCCGGTGGGCGCCCCGCTCGAACTTGAGCAGGCTGTAGGCGCCCTGGCCCCTCACCTCGAACACCACTTCCTTGAACCCTCCGGAGCCGGAAGGATTGGTGTGCAGCACCTCCACATCCCAGTGGCGAAGCTGGGCATACCGGGTGTACATTCGGTACAGGTCGCCTGCAAACAGGGACGCTTCCTGGCCTCCAATCCCCTCGCGAATCTCCATTATGACGTTCTTGCCGTCGTTGGGGTCTTTGGGGACCAAGGCCCACCTGAGCTGCTGTGCCAGGTCCTCCATCAGAAGGTCCACGCGTTCTACTTCATCCCTGGCCAGGGACACCAACGCGTGGTCAGCGCCTTCGTTGATCAGGCTCTGGGCATCGGCCCGCTCTTTGAGGAGGTCCTTATACTTCCGGCTCAAAGACACAAGCTCCTCCAGAGAAGCGTGTTCCTTGGCTAGAGTCTGCACTTGGGAGTGGTTGGAGGCCACTTCCGGGGAAGCTAAAAGGTCTTCTATCTGACGGTACCGTAGCTCGACGGATTCCAGTTTGTTGAAGAGTGGGTCCACGCCCTACCCGACATCCTTCCGGCTGGATAAGCCGTACCGCCATCCAGCTTAGTCCATTTGGATACCCCCGCTGCAGGGACCGTCCATTCGTAGCCGCGTGGGAGTATCACTTATGATATATTATACAGGAACTTTGAACTTGTCATAAGTTTTGACCACGAAACTTCATCGAAAATGCAGCAATCCCAAGGCCCCAGCACAACCCCCGAACTCTCGCCACAAGATTCCCGCCCCAGGATAAAGATTTGTGGTGTACGAACGCTCGCAGACGCGGCGTACGCTGCCTCCGCGGGGGTCGATTACATCGGCTTGCTGTTTGTTCCCCGACGCCGGCGAAGGCTGGATGCCAGCACGGCTGAAGGGATCGTGTCGGGCATCAAGGGTGCCGGCTGGCAGGGTATAACTACGGTGGGCTTGTTCGCAGACCAGCCCATCGAAGAAGTCAACGGCACGGTTCGCCGGTGCGGTATCGACATGGTGCAGCTTTGCGGAAATGAGCCTATGGACTACTGCGCCAAGGTAGAGGTCCCTCTGATAAAGGTGATTCATGTGCCTGAGACAATGGGCCTTGACGATGTACCAACCTCCCTGGTGTCCCGGTTGGGGGAGCTGGAAAAGAAGGGCTACATGATAACTCTGGACCGCAAGGTGGAGGGACTGCATGGAGGCACCGGGCAGACCTTCAACTGGGAGGTTGCAAGGGTGTTGTCCCAGGAGGGGTTCAGCTTCTTCCTGGCTGGCGGCCTCACCCCCGAAAACGTAGGTGAGGCGGTTTCCGTGGCCCGTCCCTGGGGTGTGGACGTATCTGGCGGTGTGGAAACGGCAGGGGATAAAGACGAAGATAAGGTGCTGGCTTTCGTTGCCGCTGCTCGTGCAGCCGCAGACCGTATGGCTGGCAAATATAGCTAGCCGACAAGGAGAGTAGTGATAAGCGGACAAGTCCTGCCTGATGAACGGGGAAGGTTCGGCTCCTTTGGAGGAAGGTTCGTACCGGAAACCTTAATGGCTGCCCTGGAGGAGCTGGACCGGTCTTACAGCGATGCCCAAGAAGATGCCGGCTTTCAGGAAGAGTTCGGCAGGCTGCTTTCCACGTACGTGGGTCGGCCCACCCCTCTGCACTATGCCGCCAGGCTGACCGAGGAGCTGGGCGGGGCCAAGATATACCTGAAGCGGGAAGACCTGGCCCACACAGGGGCCCACAAGATCAATAATGCCTTGGGGCAGGCCATGTTGGCCAAGCACATGGGGAAGCCTCGGATCATAGCCGAGACGGGAGCGGGCCAGCACGGGGTGGCGGCAGCTACTGTGTGTGCCATGATGGGCTTGGAATGCACCGTATACATGGGGTCGGAGGATATCAGGCGCCAGTCCCCCAATGTTTACCGGATGCGCCTATTGGGAGCGGAAGTGGTCCCCGTCGATTCGGGCAGCCGCACCTTGAAAGACGCTATTAACGAGGCCATACGAGACTGGGTCACCAACGTGGAGACCACCCACTATCTGCTGGGCAGCGCTGTGGGACCTCATCCCTATCCCAGGATGGTGCGGGACTTTCAGTCGGTTATCGGTAAAGAGGCCCGCTCCCAGCTTATGGAAATGGAGGGGGGCCTGCCCGACTATGTCGTTGCCTGCGTGGGTGGGGGCAGCAACGCCATCGGGACATTTTACCCATTCGTAGATGATAGATCGGTGATGCTAATTGGCGTCGAGGCCGGCGGTGAGGGCATCAACACCAACAAGCACGCGGCCTCCCTCAGCAAAGGGACCCCCGGTGTGCTCCATGGTTCCATGTCCTACCTGCTCCAGGATGACAACGGCCAGGTGATGGAAACCCATAGCGTTTCGGCAGGCCTGGACTATCCGGGCGTCGGACCGGAACACTCCTATCTAAAAGATACGGGACGTGCCAGGTACCTGGCGGTAAACGATGGCGATGCTCTGGATGGGTTCCACCTTCTGTGTCGCACTGAAGGGATCATCCCTGCGTTGGAACCGGCCCACGCCATCGCCTACCTTTCCCGCCTCGCCCGCGGATTGTCCAGGGATAAGACGGCCCTGCTGTGCCTCAGCGGCAGGGGCGACAAGGATATTCACGTGGTGGTGGAGGCCGAAGAGGCGAGCAGCCAGCCGACCCAGCATTGACCCACTTCCGGACGGGTCATGAATCCAGTTGACCAATGGAGGGTGACATGTATGACTTGAGCGGCAAGGTTGCTCTTGTTACGGGAGCAGGGGGAGAGCAGGGAATCGGCAGGTCAATAGCGGTCCGCCTGGCCCAAGAGGGCGCCGACGTGGTTGTGAACGACGTTGACCCTAACCCGTACCTGGGGCGTTCGTCTTCCTGGGGTGGCGTAGAGGATGTGGTCCGCCAGATAGAGGATATAGGCCGGGAGTCTATGCATATCATCGCCGACGTTTCCAACAGCGACCAGGTCGATGAAATGTTCCGTCGCGTAATTGAACGATTCGGCCACCTTGATATCCTGATAAACAACGCCGGTTCCCGGCCAGGGCCTGACCGCGTCCCCGTAGTCGAGCTGGAAGAGGATGTGTTCGACACTGTGCAGAGGGTGAATGTGAAAGGTACCTTCCTCTGCTCCAGGGCCGGGGCCAGGGAGATGATCCGCCAGGGCAGTGGGGGCAAGATCATCAGCATGTCTTCGGGAATGGGCAAGAAGGGCCGGGCGCGCTATGCGGCCTACTGCGCCTCCAAGTTTGCTATCGTGGGATTTACCCAAGCACTGGCCCATGAACTGGCGCCGCACAGGATAAACGTCAACGCCATCTGCCCGGGGCTGGTGGATACCGAGCGCGTGGGATACATCGCCGAAGCGTTTACGCCGCCTGGGGTGAGCGTGGAAGAGCATCATGCCGCGATGCTCGATGCCCGGGGGCAAGACATACCCTTGGGGAGAGTGGCCCAGAGTTTGGATGTTGCCCGGATGGCCGCCTTCTTAGCATCTGCCGAGTCGGACTACATGACGGGGTTGGCGGTCAGCGTCTCCGGCGGCGGGGAGATGGGCTAAGGCGGTCAGGTGTCCCAGCGCGGATAGGAGCCGAACACCTTCAACATGGAAGTGTGAATCCTAACCGTTTCGATGGCGGCCTCTACCACAGGGTCCTCACGGTGCCCGTGGAAGTCGATCAGGAAGATGTATTCCCCTAAAGACTGCTTGGAGGGGCGCGACTCGACCTTGGCCAGGTTAATGTCCCAGTGGGCAAAGACCGCAAGCACGTTGTAAAGGGCCCCGGGTTTGTCTTCCTGGAACGAAAAGCATAGCGATGTCTTGTCCTTTCCCGTCCGGGGATGGTCGCTGTGGGCCAGCACTACGAAGCGGGTGACGTTTGTGGAGCTGTCCTGGATCCCCTCGCCCAGAATCTCCATCCCCTGCAGCTCAGCGGCCCTTCGAGGAGCTATGGCAGCGGAAATCTCGGCGCTTTCCCTGGCATCGTTTACAGCGGCGGCTGTGCTTAGAGAGGCTATCTGCTGGGCCTTGGGAAAACAGCGTTCCAGAAAGCTCCGGCACTGGGCCAGAGCTTGGGGATGGGAGAATATGGCCTGTATATCTCCCGACTTTGTCCCCGGCTTTACAATCAGGCAGTGTTCTATGGGAAGCACCAGCTCGTGGCGTATGAGCAGGCGGTCTTCCTGTATGAGGGTGTCTAGAGTGAAGGTTACCGAACCTTCCTGGCTGTTTTCGATGGGCACGATACCTTCGTCTGCCATGCCCGACGCAACTGCCAAGGCTACCGCTGGGATGCTGGCGTGGGGTTCCATAGAGGCGTCGGGGTCGTATTGGACGGCCGCCTCTTCTGAGAAAGTGCCTGCCGGCCCCAGGTAAGCCAGGCGCTTCGCCATTACCCTGCCCCAGCCAGGGTTTCGTAGAGGAGGGGTTCCTCTTCGATGCTGGTTACCACGACCACATCGTCCCCGGCATCGATGACCACCTCGTTCCAGGGCATGAGGGCTTCGTTATCCTTCACAACGAGGGTAATGAAACTGTTTGGAGGCAGCACTATGTTCTCCAACATGCTACCTACTACGGCCGCATCGGGTGGGATGGTGATGCTGACCATCTGCATGTGCCTGGGTTTCAGGTTCATCAGGTGCACGAGAGCATGGCCGGGAATCCCTTCTTCGATGGTAGAGACGATGGGATGGGTATTACCTATGGTTACATCAACTCCCGATGTCTTGAACAGGGCTTCGTTCTGGGGGTCCCGAACCAGGGCCATGGTCCTGGGGGTGGCGAAGCTGTGCTTGGCCACTTGACAGGCAGCTAAGTTATCGTGGTCCGTAGCAGCCACAGCGATTAGCACGTCGGCCCGAACAGCCCCGGCGGCCTTCAGCACATCTATCTGGGTCCCGTCACCCTGCATGGCTATATCGATGCTTTCCAGCTCGTCCCGCAGGGTATCGCACCGGTGTTGGTCTTTGTCGATCACGAGGACCTCATGCCCTATGGCCACCAAAGCTTTAGCAAGGTGAAAGCCGATGTTCCCGCAGCCTACTACGATTATGTACATAACTTAAGCCCCAGTGTCCCGCTAGCCTTCGTCAACCATAGCAGTGCTGATGATATCGGCCAAAATAGTAGTCGGGCATATGGTGCGGATGCCCAATCGGCGATAGAAGCCTTCCTTCTCGGGCTCTTCCACCAGGCAGATTACCTTGGGCACCTGGAAGACCGAGCTGGCGACCTGGGCTGCCATGGCGTTCCAGTTGTCGTCGCTGGAAACGGCGAGGCATACATCCACCGAGTCGATATCAACATCCCTGAAGTCCTCCATCAGGGAGCCGCTGGAAAGGAGCACCTCAACAGGTTGTTCGTCGGACATCTGCTCCAGCTCCGCATCATCGATGCCTAGCAACGTCACCTCGTGGCCATCCTCGGCCAGGGAGGTGGCCAGCATCCTGGCCACCCTTTGGCTGCCCACCACAAGCACCTTCATGGGGTGGTTTCGGCCCTTATTCCGTAGCTGCTTCTTCCGGGGGCCGGCTTCTCTCGGACCACCAGCACAGGGCAAGAGGCATGCTTGAGGATGTGAGAGCTGGTATCCCCCAGGGTGAACTGGCCGAACCGGCGCTTGTAGGGAATGCCCATTACTATGACCTCGAAGTCCCGTTCATGAGCTTCCCGGACTATGGCCGGACCGGCATGCCGGGCCTGGACGTAGACAGCGGCTACGCGGCACTTTTCTTCCTTAGCCAGGGCTTCAATGTCGGTGAGAATCGCTTCACCGGCGTCGTTGTTGACATCCGCGTCCAGGGGGAGCTCCTGGCCGACCTCGATTACGTGGAGGGCGCAAACCTGGGCTTTGTTTTCCTTGGCCATTTGGCATGCCAGGCGGAAAGCTCCTTCGCCGGCAAGGTTGCCGTTGACCGGCACAAGAATCTTCCTGAACTTTTCCGCCACGCTAGCCGTTCTTTCTCATTCAGCTAAGGAATCGCTGCCGTTGCGGTCGGGCGCGCTCAGCTCCCGCCTTCCTGACTCCCCGACCGTTGAAACATGTACCTTCGCGATTTCGTTACTGCTGCCGGCGACAATAAGGATATCACCGGCCCGGATCTGTTCGTCACGCCCGGGCACCAGCAGGTACTCCCGCCCCCGTCGTATGGCCAGAACTGCTACATGGTATTTGTCCCTGGGACTTGCCAGTCCCGCCTCTGAGAGAGTCCTTCTTAAAAAGGGGTCCGGGGGTCTGAGCTTGGTTATGCCGTAGTTGGGGGCGACTTCCATGTAGTCGAGCACACCCAATTCGAAGCCAGTGTGGGCCAGCCTCCGCCCCATCTCCTGTTCGGGGTAGATAACCTTGTCCGCCCCGACGCGCCCGATTGCGTTGCCGTGAATCTCGTTGATGGCGCGGGCTACGATATAGGGGATGCCTAGGTCTTTCAGCAGCACAGTTACTAGGATGCTGGCCTGAACATCGGAACCGATGGCCACAACTGCGACATCGAAGTTGGATACGCCAAGTTCCTTGAGCACAGCTTCGTTGGTAGCATCGGACTTCACCGCGTAGGTTACGTGCCCCAGCATATCCTGGACGTTCTTCTCATCCAGATCGATGCCCAGAACGTCGTGGCCCATCTGGTAGAGTTCCTCTGCCACGCTTGCGCCAAAACGGCCCAACCCGACGACGACTACCTGTTTAGACAAGCCGTGCTCCTCAGCCCAGGTTCAGGCATGATTTCTAACCTATTTTAACCCTTTCCTGAACAAAACGATATACGGTTGACTCCTGCCTGGGCGTCAGGGCAAGGGCGAGGGTTAAAGGTCCCAGCCTACCGACCAGCATGGTAATGATGAACAACACCTTCCCGGGTGTACTTAGCTCTGAAGGCACTCCGGTGGACAGGCCAGTGGTGCCGAAGGCCGAAACGGTGTCGAAGAAGAGGTCCAGGAAGGGGATGTTGTTGGACCTTTCCGTCAAGGTAAGGCCAAGGCAAATGGCAAACACGATCACCATTCCCAAGGCCGCCACCGTGAGGGCCCTGTGTACCTGGAAGTGGGGGATTTCCCTGTCGAAAGCCTCGGCCTGCAGTCTCCCGCGCACCGAAGACACAACTGCGGCAATGATGACCGCGAGGGTTGCCACCTTGATGCCCCCGGCCACCGAACCGGCAGCTCCGCCTATGAACATCAGCAGTGGGTAAAAGAGGTCATGGAGCTGGGTGGTCTGGCTAACGTCGATGGTGGTCAGCCCCGCAGTCCTACCGCTGATCGAATGGAAGATGGAGTGGACGGTCTTCATCCCCAATGAAGAGGCACCTAGGGTGTGCTCATTGTCGAACTCGGCGATGAAGAGCACCGCTGCTCCCAGGGCCCACAGGAACATGCTGGTAACGATCACCATCTTGGTATCCAGGGCGAACCGGGAGAAGCGGTGCTGCCTGAACACATCCACCAGCACGGTCCATCCGATTCCTCCCAGCACGATCAGGGCCGCCAGCACTGCGAGGAGGGGAACGTCCCCGAAGAAGAGACTCAGGCTGTTGGAGTCGGGGAGGATGGAAAAGCCGGCATTGTTGAATGCGGAAACCGAGAGGAACGCAGACTGCCAAACAGATTCCCCCGTCGAGAACTCGCCGTGGAGGCGCCACCAGATGAGGGCTGCGCCAATCACATAGATCAACGTAACTATCAGGATGATGTTGCGCAGGAGAGGCACTATCCCTCCAAGCCTGTCGACGCCCATGGTGTCCCGCATCAGCATACGTTCTGGGAGGGTAATGCGCTGACCGAGCACTATGAGAAAGAAGGTTGCAAGAGACGTGAATCCCAACCCTCCAATCAGCATAAGGGCGAATATGACGGCCTTCCCGAAATCCGTCCAATAGGTGGCCGTATCCACAACGGTCAGCCCGGTCACGGTCACGGCAGAGGTGGCCGTGAAGTAGGCCAGGACCAGGGGGGTGAAGCCGTCGTCGGTGCTGGCAAAGGGCAGGGTGAGGAGCAGTCCACCAATGAGCACCAGGCCGCTGAAGCTGTAGAAGAGGATAAATGCGGGAATGAAATGCCGGGAAGGGTGCCGTCGAGGTGAAGTCTTCACAACCACGGGGACCACTTCCCGCGACCTTGGCCGCCTAACTATACGGTCACCTGTCGGTGGAGGTCGTTCCATCCGTCCTTCTTGGGGTCTGCGGGTACGCTGCCCAGCCTCTTCGGGCTGGCGTCAGGGAGTATAACCCAGTTACGGCGATGGGATAAAGCCAAATTCTGTAACATCCCAGTCTCGGAAACAGGGATTCCCACGTACCAAAATTACCTTGCAGACAAAAATATCGCCATGCTAGATTTTGCGACCAAGGAAAGGAGCAGAATAGGTATGGTGCGGCAGGTTTCCAGGCCCAGTCCCAGTGAACAGGCTGAGTCATCTGAGTGTAAGCATCACTGGCTGATCGAATCTCCTCAAGGTCCGGTAAGCAAGGGGATATGCCAGCTTTGCGATGCAACCAGGGAGTTCAAGAACTACATAGATGCGATCTCGTGGGGAGAGGAGTCTTCCCAGTCCACGGCGAATTACGCTACCGCCGACGCATCGGCGGAAAGCACGGACGACCTGTCCGAGGGCTAGGTCTTTCTGATCCCAGCTTCTGCCTGGGTCATCTGAACATGTCCCGTTCGGGGCTCCGCACCAGCTTACTTGCCCCTTCGTCGCCTTCCACGTACCGATAACCCCGAATCAGCGCCACGGGCACCCCATCCGTCTTACCTGTGACCAGCTCGGCTGCTCCCGCTATTTCATCAGCTATTGCGATGACAGTGGTGCGCATCATCTGCCCATAGGCATCTTCCTTTTCGCGGTAGTCCACCACCGCATCCATCCCCGATACTCCGATAGCTACGTTGACAGCACCTTCCCGCCAGGGCCTGCCGAAGGTGTCGGATATAACCACCGCAACCTCCTTGCCTGTGTTTGCAAGGATGCCCTGCCGGATGTGCCTTGCGGAGGCGTCGGGATCGACGGGCAGCATCGCCACGGTCCCTGTGCCGGGCAGGTTGGATGCATCTACGCCCGAATTGGCGCAGATGAAACCATGTCGGGTCTCGCTGATGATGTTCCCCCGGTCCATGCGCACAATGCGGCGGCTCTCCCACAGTATCACCTCTGTGTGGCGCGGGTCCCGGTGGCTACCTTCCGACATCTGGACGGCAATCCGGGAAGCTGATACATCATCCAGGTTGACCACCCTTCCTTCGGCCTTGGAGACGACCTTCTGAGTGACGACCAGGATATCTCCCGCTTCCAGGTCAACACCCTGCTTGTCCAGGGCCGCAAGGATTAGCTGCGACAGGTCGTCGCCCTGCTGCACCTCGGGAATCCCTTCGATGCCCACTACCTGTACTGCTGTCATCTGCCATCTCCGGCGCCTAGCTGCCCCAAGTATAGCGTGCAGGGTACCCCTGTGCTAGAATTTAATCCCTTCCCACCCCTGCCTACCGGGCATCTGCCTCTGTCCTGAAGCAACGACGCCGAGCGAGGAACAATGACGTCTTCCCATCGAAAAAAGATCTACACCAAGTACGGTGACGCCGGTGAAACCAGCCTGCTGTACGGTGGCAGGGTCCGCAAGGGCGACCCCCACACCGAGGCCTACGGTGTCGCGGATGAGGCTGTATCGGCCATGGGGCTTGGAAGAGCCCTCAGCGACGATGCCGAGGTCAAGACACTGCTGAAAGAGCTGGAGAGGGAGATGTTTGTCGTCATGTCGGAGTTGGCGACCGATCCGGACAAGTACGACCTTTTTCTGACCCACTTCAACCCCGTTAGCCCAGATATGGTCACCAACCTGGAAGAGACCATAGATGACCTGGAAAGCAAAGCTGAGATGCCCAACGTGTTCGTCCTGCCCGGCGGGTCTCCTCCTTCCGCGGCCATCGATCTGGCCAGGTCCAAGATTCGCACCACGGAGAGACGGGCCGTCGACCTAAAGCACTTGGGCTTGCTCACCAACGATCACATTCTGAGTTACCTGAACCGGCTGGGAGACCTGCTATTCGTCCTGGCCAGGTTTCAGGACCGTTCCATACCCCTGGAGAAAGTGTAAAGCCGCCCCTCTGTGGGTGGACCGCAGCGAAAGTCGGTCACAATGGCAAAGCTGGTTGTTAAGGTAGTGGACTACGAGTCAGGCAACCTGCGCAGCGTTTCCAGGGCCCTGGAAAACGCGGACGCCCATCCCGTTCTGACGTCGGACCCCGCTGCCCTGGAATCGGCCGATGCCATAGTACTGCCAGGGGTCGGCTCAGGAAGGGCCGCCATGGAGGCCCTCGATCAGAGAGGACTGGTGAAGCCGTTGCAAGAGGCGGTGGCATCAGGAAAGCCTATGCTCTGTATCTGCCTGGGCCTCCAGATCCTGATGGACGACACCGAGGAGGGCAGCTCTCCCTGCCTAGGCATCGTTTCCGGAACGACGCGAAAGCTGCCCGACGGCCTCAAGGTTCCCCACATGGGTTGGAACAGCGTCAGCTTCAAGCGTGAACACCCCCTGCTGAATGGAATTCCCGACGGCAGCTATTTTTACTTCGTCCACAGCTACTACGCCGAACCGCTGGAGGACGATGTGGCAACGGGCGTTACGGAATATGGGCTGCCCTTCTGCAGCATCTTGACCCAGGGGAACCTAATGGCAACTCAATTCCATCCTGAAAAGAGCGGCGATTTCGGCCTGAAGATATACAGGAACTTCGTTGACTACGCCTCAGCGACATGGAGATAATCCCGGCCCTGGACCTGAAGTCCGGGAGATGTGTCCGCCTATACCAGGGAGACTTCGCCCAGGAAACCGTGTTCTCCTCCGATCCCCTGGAGGTCGCCCAACGGTGGCAGAATGAAGGAGCTGAACGCCTCCACATCGTTGACCTGGATGGGGCGGCCACCGGTGAGCAGACCAACTACGATGTGATCCGAGAGCTTGTGTCCATCCTACATGTCCCCGTCCAGGTGGGTGGGGGCGTAAGAAGCCGGGAATCGGCCGAGAGCTTGCTGGGCCTGGGGGTATCCCGGGTGGTCCTTGGAACTGCTGCCATAGAAGACCCGGCACTGGTTGAAGAGCTGTGCCTCATCCACGGAGGGGAGAGTGTAGTGGTGGCGGTGGACTCCAGGGATGGTTACGTCGCCACCAGGGGCTGGGTGGAAGGTACGGGAATACTGGCCGTCGATCTGGTGCAAGGCATGGGTGTCCTTGGAGTGCCCAGGTTCCTGTGCACCGACATCTCCAGGGACGGTACCCTGACCCATCCCAATTTCGATGCCCTCCGGCAGCTTGTCCATACCACGACCGGAGCCATACTGGCGTCCGGGGGCATCACCTCCGAGGAGGATATCCGGGAGCTGACAGGGATAGGCGTGGAAGGTGCTATATTGGGACGGGCGTTGTACACTGGAGACATACGTTTGGAAGCGGCGATCGAAGCTGCCAACCCCCACTTATAGGTAGCTGCCCCGGGCGAGTAGGAGCCATGTCTTGACGGAACGCTTTGAGTATCCCGAAACCGAGGCCTTTATCCAGAGGCTGTTGCGCCCCGAGCGGGCGGAGCTCACCGATCCCTTCACCATCCTCAACTACATGCCCATAGAACCCTATGACCATGTTGCAGATATCGGGTGTGGGCCGGGATTCTTCTCCATACCCATTGCCAAGTACCTGATCCATGGCAAACTTTACGCCCTGGACATCGAGGAAGGGATGCTGCATGCCCTGCGCGAAAGGCTGACGGAAGCTAAGCTCGGCAACGTGGATGTCCTGCGGTGCGAAGAGGCGGAGTTCCCTGTGGCCGATGGCACCTTGGATGGGGTGTTCCTTGCCTTCGTCACCCACCATCCCCAGGACCGGGTGGGGTTCTTGGAGGCAGCGCGAGGTCTGCTCAAGCCTAAAGGGTGGTGCGTCATCCTGGAGTGGTTTAAGAAACAGACGGAATCGGGACCACCGCTGGAACATCGCATCGATCCCGACCAGATGGCGGGTCTCTGCCGGAAGGCGGGATTCCAGCATCGAGGCTGGCGAGACCTGAACGGTCAACAGTACATGACCATGGCAAAGAATCTGTAGGGCCTTCCCCTCGCCTTAGCTATGCTTACCAAGAGAATCATACCGTGCCTTGACGTGGATGCTGGTCGCGTGGTCAAAGGGGTCAGTTTTGTTGATCTGCAGGACGCAGGCGACCCCAGGGAGCTGGCCGCCCTCTACGACCGCCAGGGAGGTGATGAGCTGGTGTTCCTGGACATCACCGCCAGTGCCCATGGGCGGGATACTATGGTCGAGGTTGTGAAGCAGGTCTCCGAGGAGGTGTTCATCCCCCTGACCGTCGGCGGGGGCATACGAAGCGCCGACGATGTCCAGCGCCTGCTGAGGGCCGGAGCCGACAAGGTCTCGGTGAACACCGCCGCCGTCAATGACCCGGATCTGCTGGCCGGAGGCGCTCGTCGCTTCGGCAGCCAATGTATCGTTTTGGCTATAGATGCCAAGCGAGTGGATGCGGGCGGAGCATCCACCGGGCAAGCGGACGGCTCCGAACTAGCTCTCGATGCAGGTTCCGGGTGGGAGGTCTATGTCCGCGGAGGACGCACCCCCACAGGTATCGATGCGGTGAAGTGGGCTGTGCGCGCGGTGGAGTTGGGCGCCGGAGAGATCCTGCTCACCAGCATGGATGCCGACGGCCAGCAGACGGGCTATGACCACGAATTGAACAGGGTTGTCGGGCAGGCGGTGCCGGTGCCGGTGATCGTCAGCGGGGGCGCCGGCACCCTGGAGCACCTCTACGATGCCTTCACCGAAGGGTGCGCCGATGCGGCCCTGGCAGCCAGCATCTTCCACTACGGCACGTACACCATAGGCCAGGCGAAGGAGTACCTCCACCGGAGGGGCGTGCCCGTCCGTCTGTAGACGACACGAGGCGTATCCGGCATAACGTTAGAATCGAAGGACGATGATGGGGCAGATTACAGCCGTCATATTCGACATGTACGAGACCCTGGCTGAGAACAACAGCGGCCTGTGGGTAGAGCTGTTCGGGCGCATATGCGCGGACCAGGGACTGGATATCTCAGGACAGACTCTGTTCGACAAGTGGAAGCCCCGGGAGATGCAGTTTCGCAAGGTGAGGTTAAACATGGAGGAACCCGAGAAGAGTCCTCCCTTCAAGTCTTACGAAGAGGCATGGCGGGACTGCTTCGTCGAAGCATTCGAGGAGTTGGGAATCGAAGGCGATGCGTCGGCGGCAGCCAAAGCATCCATCCGGGACATGGGTGAGCGGGCGCCCTACCCTGATGCTTTGTCGGCTCTGCCCGGTATTCAGCAGCGTTGGAGGACAGGACTGCTGTCTAATGCAGACAACGACTACCTCTATCCAATCCTGGAGCGCCAGGCGTGGCATTTTGAAGCCGTGGTCTCTTCTGAAGCGGTACAGGCATATAAGCCTCTGCCCGCGCCCTTCAGGATCGTCATGGATAAGATGGGTGTAGCACCTGAAGACTCTCTGTACGTCGGGGACAGCCTCCATGACGATGTGCTGGGGTGCAAGGCGGTCGGAATGAGAGCCGCCTGGATCAACCGCCCCGGTTCTCCCCTGGACCCGGCTGGTCCCCAGCCCGACTACGTGCTTTCCAGCCTGGACGAGCTGGTGGGTGTGCTGGACGGCGCTCGGTGAGCATTCTCGGGAGCAGCATCCACTGCTCCCCGTAAAGGACGGGTCGCCTTGGAAGCGAAGCTAGACGACAAAGGCTTGATACCGGCAATTGCCCAGGACGCCAACACCGGCCAGGTGCTGATGCTGGGCTACATGAATCCCGGCTCCCTGAAACGCACCATGGAGGGGCGCCAGGCGTGGTTCTACAGTCGGAGTCGGGAGGAGCTGTGGCACAAGGGCGAAGTGTCGGGGAACTTCCTCGATGTCGAAGAGGCCTACCTGGACTGCGACGGGGACACGGTCCTTCTGAAGGTGAAGCCCCATGGACCTACCTGCCACACCGGCAACGTCTCCTGCTTCTTCACACCCATGGAGGAGGCGCCCGAAGAGTACCAGCGATCAGATCCAGACTCAGGCGTGCTCGAGGAGCTGTATGCCCTGATCCAGGAGAGAAAGCTGGAGCTTCCCGAGGGAAGCTATACAACCAGCCTGTTCAAAGGGGGAATCGGGCGAATCGCTCAGAAGGTGATCGAAGAGGCGGGAGAGGTAGCCATCGCTGCTGCTGAGTCCAAGCCGGAGGAGCTAGCCCCCGAGGTCGCCGACTTGCTGTACCACACCCTTGTGCTACTCTCCGAGTCCGGGGTGGCTCCCAGCCAGGTGTGGGAGCAGCTCAACCGCCGCCGCAAATAGCTCCGGGCTTCTTCTCTGCTAGTTGAAGCTCTGGAAGTACTTGCCCTCGGTCTTGATGGACGGGGCGATGATCATTTCGGCCTTGTGCAGGTCCCGCAATGTGTATGCTCCGCACATCCCCATGCCAACCCTCAGCGCCCCGACCAGGTTCTGGGTGCCGTCGGTGACCGACGTTGGGCCGAAGAGGATGTCAGCCAGGGTGCCCTTGGTCCCCACCTTGATTCGGGTGCCCCTGGGCAACTCTGGATGGGGATTGGCCATACCCCAGTTGTATCCGCGGCCCGGAGCCTCGGCAGCCTGGGCAAAGGGCGTCCCCAGCATCACCGCATCGGCACCGGAGACGATGGACTTGCACACATCCCCGCCCGTCCTAATGCCTCCGTCGGTGATGACCGTTACGTATCTGCCCGTGCGCTTGAAGTACTCCTCCCGCGCTGCAGCGCACTCCAGGGTGGCGGAAACCTGGGGCACCCCCATTCCGACAACCTCCCTTGTAGTGCAGGCGGCTCCGGGTCCCACGCCCACCAGCACACCGTCGATGCCCGTTTCCATCAGCTCCAAGCTGGCGCCGTAGGTGACGCAGTTGCCCACGATTACCGGCACCTTTATGTAGCTGCGCAGCTCCGAAAAGACCAGCCCCCGGTAGCTCCGGGACATGTGCCGGGCCGTCGTCACCGTTGACTGGACCACTATGAAGTCGGCCCCTGCTTCCACCGCTACCGGGGAGAAGCGCTTGGTGTTCTGGGGGGTAACCGACACGGCGCAGACCGCCCCGGACTTCTTCACCTGCCGGACGCAGTCGCCGATGAGGTCTTCCCTTATCTCGCCGGAGTACACCTTCTGAAGCATGGAGGTCACCTCTGCCTGGGAGGCCGAGGTGAGTTCCTCCAGTATGGAGTAAGGGTCGGGGTATCGGGTGTAGATCCCCTCCAGGTTCATGACCCCGAAGCCTCCGGCCTCGTGCATGGCCGATGCGAATGCCGGGGATACAACCGCGTCCATAGCTGCAGCAACTACGGGGATATCGAAGGTGCGGTCGCCGATGCTGAAGTCGGTGGATGCCATGCTGGGGTTGATGGTGACCTCGCCCGGTACGATGGCAACTTCGTCGAAACCATAGGCCCGCCGGAGCTCCTTGAACTGGGGTGCACCCATCCTGAACACCTCACAACGCGTATTAGGCCAAGGCTATACCCGCCCGTGCATCATGTCAAGGAACGTTCACCGGGAACGTGGGAGGGAGGACATAATGCCCAGCAGACTACACTTTCACCCCTCCCCGACCGAAGGCGATCTCCTGCTTCGCCCGCCCATCCCATACTTTCGAACTGATTGCCCCCTCCTCTGCCGCCAGCATCCCTCCCCGGCATTTCCGCGCACGCGGGAGTGACGGTAATTGGGGGGCCGCGTTTTTCGTCGTTGCGGCGCAGGCCGCAATCCAGGACGGAGCGCTGCTGGGTTCCAGGATGGCTCTAATGCAGGGGCGCCCCCTCCCATTCGTGCTGAGGGGACTCGAAGTACGAACGGGAGGGGGGCCTCAGCACAAACGGGGGTGAGGCGGCCTGTCCCACCTCCGGGGTTTCCTGGATTGCGGCCTACGCCGCAATGACGGAGGAGGGCTTTGTCCTCCACTCTCCCTTCGTACTTCGAGAGCCTCAGCACGAACGGGGGTGGGGCTCAGCACGAACGGGGGGAGAAGGTGTGTCCGTTCGGCCTGAGGCTCTCAAAGGGCGAACGGAGGGTGTTCGCCGCGTTCCCTCCCGCCGGCCACGTTTTTTGTCATTGCGGCGTAGGCCGCAATCCAGGACGAAGACTTGCCGGCTTCCAAGATGGCTCAAACACAGGGGCGTCCCCCTTCGTTCGTAATTCGAGTCCCCTCATGGTGAACGGACAGGGCAGGGCTAGGTGAGACGAAAGGCGAGGCCGCTCGTTCGTGCTGAGACACATCCCCGTTCGTGCTGAGGCTCTCGAAGTACGAACGGGGGTGAGGCGGCCTGTCCCACATCCGGGGTTTCCTGGATTGCGGCCTACGCCGCAATGACGGCGTGGGTTTTCGGCATAAACAGCGACTTCCAGGCAATGCGTCCGACACGCCCCGTCCCGTCAGCCGCGCCTTTCGTCATTGCGGCGCAGGCCGCAATTCAGGACCGAGCGCTGCCGGGTTCCAGGGCGGCTCCTGCCAAGGGGTTCCCCCGTTCGTACTTCGAGAGCCTCAGCACGAACGGGAGGCGTGTCCGTTCACCCTGCCCTGCCCTAGCCTGTCCGTTCGGCCTGAGGCTCTCGAAGGGGGAGCGGACAGAAGGGGAGAGGGATGCCCTCGCCGGGAGCGCTTCCCCCATGATGATCCCCCTCATCCCAGCCTTCTACCGTCAGGGGAAAAGGGACTACTATCAGGGGAAAAGGGACTACTATCTCCCATCGCCCTTGAGGGAGTGGGACAGGGGTGAGGGTGGCAGCCCAGCTTATACACGCTCGGCGGCAATGACCGCGCGGCCGTGCTGGCCCACTGGAATCGCAAGTTGCCACCTTCCGACTGCCAAGGTAGAATAGCGCCAACACAGCCCCCTGTTCGGGGCCCGGATTTCCCGAGAGTCACTGGCTCCCGAACCGCGTGGCGCGAGAGTAGAAGGAACGAAACATGATATATGAGATGCGCACCTACAATATGAAGCCCGGCGGGGCGGCGGCGGAGTTCGAAGCGAGCTTCGCGGAATCCCTGCCCCATCGGGAGAAGTACTCCAAGTTGGCTGCCTTCTTCCGTACCGACTTCGGGCCCCTGAACCAGGTCATACACATCTGGCCCTATGAAAGCCTCTCCGAGCGGGAAAGGATAGTTGCCGAAGCGGGCAAGGACCCCAACTGGCCTCCCAAGAACCTGGACGGCATCGTTGACATGACCTCGGATATCCTGATCCCCGCTCCCTTCACAAGGCCTCTGGGCGACCAGGCGCTGGGCAGGTTCTACGAGATGCGCACCTACACCTTCAGGGCGGGTGTCATGGCTGAAGTGGTCAAGCTCTGGGGAGCAGCCATGCCCTACCGGGAGGAGTACTCCCCCTGCGCCGGGTGCTTCTACTCCGATGTGGGCGCCCTCAACAAGTGGGTGCACCTGTGGCCCTACAACTCCCTGGATGACAGGCTGAGGATCAGGGCCGAGTCAACCAAGGACCCCAACTGGCCTCCGCCGACACGGGAGCTCCAGATTAGGGCGGAGAACAAGCTGCTCATACCTGCATCCTTCTCTCCCATGCACTAGAGATGTTCGACGCCCGCATAAACGCAGCCCGTTTGAACACGAGGCTGGAGCTGCTCGGACGCATAGGAGACAGCCCGGCTGGTATGCAGCGGGTCGCCTTCTCCCCCGAGGATGTCCAGGGCCGCGCCTACGTCATCGGGCTGATGGAGCAGGCCGGCCTGCAGGTGAGCATCGACCCTGCCGGCAACATCGTCGGGCGGCGTCCCGGCGCTAACCCAGACCTGCTCCCAATCGCCTTGGGCTCTCACGTCGATTCGGTCCCCAACGGGGGCAAGTACGACGGGGCCCTGGGAAGCCTGGCGGCCGTCGAGGTGGTCCAGTCCCTGAGGGACCTGGACATCGCCACCCAGCATCCCCTGGAAGTCCTGGTGTTCACCAACGAAGAGGGGACCCGTTTCAATCGCTGGCTCCTGGGCAGCCGGGCCATGGCCGGACTGTGGGAGGAGGGGGACTACGTCGCCGTCGATCCCGATGGGGTGACGGTAGCCGAGCATCTCCGGGCTATCGGCGGCGATCTGGACAGGATCGCCGAATGTGTGCGCCAGCCCGGTGAGATACAGGCCTACTTGGAGCTGCACATAGAGCAGGGGCCTGTTCTCTACCGTTCCGGGATACCCATGGGGATCGTGTCGGGCATCACCGGCAGGGCGGTGTACGAAGTGTCGGTGAAGGGCTTTGCCAACCACGCAGGCACCACGCCCATGGACGCCCGCCAGGATGCCCTGCTGGCTGCATCCAAGCTCACTGTTGCGGTGAACGCCGTGGTTACCGAAGAAGAGATATGCCGCGCCGGGACGGTGGGCATGATGAAGGTGCATTCCGACACCTACAACATCATTCCCGGCCAGGTGGACATGGGCATGGAGTTCCGGGACGTCGAAATGTCCCGCATGGTGGAGGCGGAGCGACGCTTCCGCAGCATAGCTTCCGAGGTGGCCGATGTGTCCGGCGTGGAGATCAGCATAACGGAAGTGGAGATGGGCAGTCCCTGCCCCACCGACGGCCGTATCCAGGATGTGATAGCCCAGGCGTCAACTGACCTGGGGCTGGCCCATCACGCCCTGCCCAGCGGGGCGGGCCATGATGCCCAGGCGATGGCTGCCATTACCCAGTCCGGCATGATATTCGTCCCCAGCAGGGACGGCATAAGCCACTCCCCCGAGGAGTTCACCCTGCCCCAGGACTGTGCCAACGGCGCCAACGCCCTGCTTAGCGCTCTGCTGCTTCTGGACAAAGGCTAAGCCTGTCCCGCACCAAAGGTCAGGGAACAGCGCCGGCGTTGTCCCCAATTTGCCTGCCAGGAGGTCTCCCATGGACAAGACCACCGAACGCATCAGCGAGTACAGCTCGTCCCTGACCTTCGAAAACCTTCCGGACAAGACTGTCCATGAAGCCAAATGCAGGATTATCGATGCCCTGGGCTGCGCGACGGGAGGGTATACCAGCGAACCTGCAACCATCGCCCGGAAACTTGCCTCGAGCGTATATAGTTTCCAGCCGGCCAGAATTCTGGGCAGCGGGCAGCCTACGTCCGTAGAGATGGCCTCCTTTGCCAACTCCGTTGCCCTGCGTTACCTGGACTGCAACGACACCTTCGTGACCAAGGGAGGCGGCCATCCCAGCGACATGCTCGGCGGTGTGCTGGCGGTGGCGGAGATGGGCCACGCAAGCGGCAAGCAGATGATAACGGCGGCGGTGCTGGCCTACGAAATTTGCGGCAGGTTCTCCGATGAAGTGCCCCTGCCGGAGCTGGGCTGGGACCAGGGGGCCTTCGTGGTCATAGGGAGCGTCTGTGCGTCGTGCAACCTGATGGGTATGACCGTCAAGCAGACCGCCCATGCCATCTCCCTGGCCATCGTTCCCAACATGCCGTTGGTGCAGACGAGGATGGGTGAGCTGTCCATGTGGAAGGGGTGCGCCACGGCCGCTTCTGTGCGGGCTGGCGTATTCGCCGCCCTGCTGGCCCGGGAGGGCATGGAGGGCCCGGCGGACCCCATCGAGGGGCAGCACGGCCTGTGGCAGCAGATCGCCGGGAGGACATGCGAGCTGGGGGCAATGGGAGGGGGTGAGACGCCTTTCATGATCGACGACACCAGCCTGAAGTACTTCCCCTCGCAGATCCACACCCAGGCCCCCATCTCCATAGCCCTGGAGCTGCGCAAGCAGGTCTGGGTGGAGGACATCGCTGAAATAAACATCGAAACCTACAAGGCGGCCTGGCGCAGCGCCGGAAGCGAGCCCGAGAAGTGGGACCCCCAGACCAGGGAAACGGCGGACCAC
Source organism: Dehalococcoidia bacterium (assembly GCA_963663025.1). Taxonomy (GTDB): domain Bacteria; phylum Chloroflexota; class Dehalococcoidia; order Lucifugimonadales; family JAGWBF01; genus JAGWBF01. The sequence continues at coordinate 536,965 of OY760073.1, forward strand.
AGTATCCCTTACTTGGTGGCGGTTGCTTGGCGGGATGGCGCAGTGACCCCCAGGACCTACCTCCCCGAGAGGATCGGAGACCCGTCCCTTCGCCCCCTGATGCAGAAGATCCATATCACCGAAAATGCGGACTTCACCAGCCGCTACCCCGGCTCCCAGGAGTGCAGGATAGAAGTGGTGTCCAACGACGGCCGGCGGTTGGTCGAAGGGACGGGCTTCCCCAAGGGCCATGTTCAGAACCCCATCGACGACTCGGAGCTGGAAGCCAAGTTCTCCAGCTTGGTCGGCGAACGGCTGGCCGGGGAGCAGGCCAGCCGGGCGCTGGACGTCCTGTGGAGGCTGGAAGATGTGGAAGATGCCTCAGAGGTCGTTGACCTGTTCACAGTAAACGGCAGCGTCTAGAACCTGCTGGCCCCGGAGAGACAACCTTGAGCCCATCGCTGAAAGGGGGGATCACCCCCGAATTCGCCAGCCACGTTTGCATGAACTACTGCCGCGCTATGTGCTGCAGGGGCGCATTGGTACTTTCGCTGTCCGACGCAGAAGCCGGGGAGTTCCGGGTGCAAGGGGATGTGTTAGGAGTGCCGGTGGTGATTTCCGGCAGAGATGGAGGCGGGGCTTGGGTACGCTTCTCTGACCATGAGGGTGAGCGGTGCCCCATGCTGGACCCAGAGACCTACAGGTGCCGCATTTACGAGCGCCGTCCCCAGCGATGCCGGGACTTTCCTGAGAAGCCGACCCCCGGCTGTCCCATCTCAGGAAACACTCAGGTGGAGCACACCCGCTAGCTACTCTGGCATGCCCGCATCGATCCAGTCGATGATCTCCTGGATCTCCTCGTCGCTCAGGTAAGGGCCACCCCGGGGCATTCGTGGAAAGGTCCGCTCCCCAGTCCTCAGGAACAGCACAAGGTTCGTGTCCCGGCCCGGCACTCCTGGTTCGATGAGCTGGCGCCGGTAGGGCTTGCTGTTGGCCAAGTGTTCGGGGCTGTTCCAGTAGTACTCGTGGATGCCCGGCATTGGCTCCCCGAAGCGGGCCTTCCAGCGCTCCATGATTCCATCCAGCAGTTCCTTGACCCTGGGCCAACGCACTTGCTCTTCGCTCATCAGGCCCTCCTTGCTGACACCATTTCAGGGTGTGCCGTCGATGGATGCCCGCCCCCATGATAGTCGAAATCCCCCATGTGGGGGATTTCGATGCCTTGGAACTAGTTCGCGCACCGGTTAGGTGCAGGGGGTGATGGTCTAGCGGACTTCCTTGCGATACACCTGCAGGCGCTGCCGGTTGCTGTCCACTATGATCACCCGGCCCTCGGAGTCCACGGCGACCGCCTTGGGACGCCAGAGTCTCCGCTCAGCTTCCTTGTTCTGGACCAGGTTCCTCTGCCGGATCATGTCGGGGTTGGAGTTGAGCTTCTCGGCGCCCCACTTGGAGAGCTCAGCTTCGCCAAGGAAGGTGGTGACGTACCTTGCGTCGCCGGTGAACACCTGCACCCGGTCGTTCATCCAGTCGGCAACGTATATGTCTCCGTCCCTGTCCACGGCCACGCCTGTGGGCCTGCGGAACTGGCCAACGGAGGTGCCGGAATTGCCGAAGTCGGACAGGTACTGCCCATCGGGGCTGAACTTCTGGATGCGGTCGTTGCGCCAGTCGGCGACGAGAATGTTGCCGTCGTTGTCGATGGTTATGCCCCAGGGCAGGTTCAGCTCGCCGGCCCTGCTTCCCTGCTGGCCGAACTTGGAGATAAAGCGCCCGTCCTTGCTGAACTTCTGGATGCGGTTGTTGCCGCTGTCCGACACGTAGGCATTGTCGTCTTTGTCGAACCGGATGCAGTAGGGCTGGTTCAACTGCCCGTCGCCGCTGCCGGCGTCGCCCCACTTGTGCAGGAACTGGCCGTCTTTGTCGAAGACGGACACCCGGTTTAGGTGGTCGTCGGTGACGTACACGTTCTGATTGCTGTCCACTGCCACGGAGCTGGGCCATATTAGCTGACCGTCGCCCTCGCCGTAGCTGCCGAACTGGCCGATGTAGTCCTCATCGACGGTGAGCATGGTGACACGCACGCCGTCGGGTCGGTACTCCCAAGACCGGTTGGGCACGTAGATGCGCCCGTCGGCCCCGATAGCCACGTCCATGGGTGCACGGAAGCCGGACCCGGAAAATTCGGCTCGACCGACGGTCCTGTCGAAAACGAAGGTTCTATCGGCGATACCAAAGAATATGGTGCTCATGTTTACCTCACGCCATAGAGATGGGCATCTGAAGATGCCGAGGGATTCTCACCCTATATGTCTGTCGGCTGCCCTCACTTAGAGGGGCAGCCGATAGGTAGCTTCTAGAGAAAGCCCATTGGCTCGTAGGAACCGCCCACCAGGGGTTTGGCATCCATGCCGAGCCACTTTTCCAGGATGGTTGTGTACACGCTGCGGAAATCGACGTTGTGCAACAGGTCTCCGCCATCTTCCAGGTCGCCCTGTTGCAGCGATGGGTACTCGCCGTAGAGTCCGCCGTTCACATGGTCGCCGATTATCCAGCATGCTCCCCCCGTGCCATGGTCCGTTCCGCCTCCATTGTCCCTGGCGCGCCGGCCGAACTCGCTGAACATGAACAGGAGTACTTCGTCACCCTGGTTGTGCTCCCGAAGGTCCTCGTAGAAGTCGGCAACCGACTCTGACACATTGCGCCACAACTGGGCATGGGCGCCGGCCTGGGATGCGTGGGTGTCGAAGGAGTTGTAGGGCGAGGTCGTGTACAGGATGCGCGTGCCGAACTCGGCGAAGTGCACCTGGGCGATGGCTTTCATGCCCTGGGCGATGGGGTTGGCCCCGTACTCCACGTTGGAGGCGTATTTCTGGGGAGCCGTCTGCAGGATGTCCGCGCCCTTGAGAGCGGACCGCCCAGTCTCCCATATGTAGTCCATAACCGGGCCGGAGCCAATGGCGGGGGCGTACATCCTGGAGAACACATCCAGCGCGTCCGTCCGCTGCTGGTCGCCTTCGATTCCCGTGAGCAGCCCGTAGGTCTCGATGTTTCCCACGGAAGCTACCGGGACTCCCGGAGCTACGAGAGCCCTGGGCAGGCCTCGTCCGAAATTGACGCCCGTCAGCACGTTCTCGGCGTTGGGGTCCATCTCCTTGATGGTCCTGCCGAGCCAGCCCTCCTGGCCTATGGTGTCGGGCTCGCAGGTGTGCCATATGTCCATGGACCGGAAATGGGATCGACTGGGATGGGGATAGCCCACGCCCTGTATGACCGCCATGTTGCCCTGATCGTAGATCTCCTTGAGCTCGGTCATGCTGGGATGGAACCCCACCTCATCGTTAATCCGAAGGACCTGGTCCTCGGGAATTCCCAAGGTAGGCCTATAGTCCTGGTACAGGGGGTTGGTATAGGGGACTATGGTGTTCAGGAAATCGTTGCCACCGGACAACGACAAGACCACCAGTACCCTTTCCTTTCCGTTGCCAGCCATCATCTGTCCTCCTGAGATTTGCTAGTTGTATTGGTATTCCGCGGTAGCAACTATCAGCTGGAGCATCTCCCCAACACGGCGAGCCAAGCTGCTACGGTCTTCCTCGGTGCCACGGCGAATCTCGCCGGCTCCCTTGGCATGCTCTATCAAGGCTGCCTTGGTCTTTTCGCTGACTTCCACGGGGCCGATCAGGCTCAAGCAGCCATCGACGAAGGCTTCGGGTGAGGTGATCGAAGAATCGCCCGTCATCCTGTCGGCGATGAGCTGCACTCCCGGCAGGTCAAGGTTGCCTACCTGGTCCGCAACGAAGTTGATGCGCTCCACCAAGGTCCCGCTGTCGATCCACTCACGGCCTGTGTGCCAGCCTTCCACGGTGGGCGGGTTCAGCAGATCCTGGCCCATGAAGGTGCACTCCTTCATTACGGGGAAGAGACCGGGTTTCACATTCTGGTGGTCCTTGACCAGCCTTATGGTCCCGGCCACCACTTCCGCGGGGCTCTTTACCTTCTGGAACCGGGAGTTTTTGAAGAAGTCCGAGTTGAACAGGGCGGACATCACCGCGGACATCTCGTAGCCGCTGTCCACAAAGGCCTTTTCCAGTATCTGTATTGCCTCGGGGTCCTTGGGAGGGGTGTCCTTCCAGGCTGGCACCTGGGGTTCGTCGGCCACGAAGAAGTTGTACAGATGCCGGCTGATGAACCGGGCTGTGGCATGCGTTTCGACAGCCATGTTCACGATGTCGCCGCCGTTCCACCGGCCTGTGTTTCCGAGGAAGGTCTTCTCGCTGTCGTCGTGGTCTGTAGGATCGAAGCGGAAGCTCCAGGGACTGCGCCCATAGGGGAACACAGGCAGGGCGGGGTTTACGCTCCAGCCTGTGAAGGCCCTGGAAGCAGCCTTCACATCATCCTCGGTGTAGTTGAACTTGCCGTCCATTCCCACACCCATGGTGAAGAGCTCCAGCAACTCCCTGCCGTAGTTCTCGTTGATGGCATCCTTGTGGTTGTCGGTGTTGTCCAGGTAATAGACCATGGTCGGGTGGGAGGACAGCTCCATGATCAACTCCCGGTAGTTGCCCAAGCCCTTGCGTCGGAAAAGGTCGGCGTAGATGCTCATCATCCGGCCGTAGTCGATCTTGGCGAAGCCGGTGCAGAGTATCCCGTGCCAGAAGAGGGTCATCTTCTCCTGGAGGGGACGCTTGGTGTTGACCATCCGGTACACCCAGGCCTGCTGGTTGGATTCGATTCCAGCCAACTCTCCGTACTCGGGCAGGGAGCGTTCCATCAAATCGAAGTCCACATCGGGCTGTTGTTCCGGATGTACCAGTTCATCAACGGTAGCTTCGTAGCCCTTGGCGACGTAGGCTTCCAACTCATCTCTCGTTGCTCCGAAGCCGGCGCGGCGCATCAGATGGGCCATCAGAGCAATGTCGCTTTCTGCCATGAAGACCTCCTTTCGGTATGGTTCGTTCGAGCTTCAGAGGATCGTTTCAGCTTTGGAGTGCCGTCACGTCCATAGCTGGAAAGGAGGAGGATGCGCTGGTCTGCCACAGCGGGCCTGCGCAACCTACATTCGGCAATAACTTTAATTCGTGCAATAGTCGATGTCAACCAGATTTTGTCCAAGCGCCGCATTCGAGCTGGTTGAGGGCCGACGAGCGATTTTAGGAGCCTGAATGCCTTATTCGAGCAGGTCTGAGGAGCTGGGGTTTCGGCGTGGTCGGCTAAGGACGCCGCCGGTGGCGGGGAACAGCCGGCCCTTGAGGTTTGTGTATGTCAAGGCCACAACAAAAAGCAGCGCCGAAAACAGGACGACGCTGGCCCCCGAAGACACATCGATGAAGTAGCTGACGTAGATGCCGATTAACCCGCAGGCTGCGCCGATGCCCGTCGATAGGAGGACCATGTCCTTGAAGCTGTCGGTCATCAGCCGGGCCACCACAGGCGGAATCACGATGGCGGCGGCGATGAGGGTGACTCCCAGAACCTGCATGGAAACAACTATGGTGGCGGCCAGCACCAGGGAGAACATGGTGTCCACCCAGCCCGTGGGCACGCCGTAGAAGCGCGCCACCTCTTCGTCGAAGGTGGTGAAAAGGATCAGCTTGTAACCTAGGAACAGGATGACGACGGTGGCGGCAACGACCACCACTATGGCCAGCAGGTCCCCCTCGGTCACCCCATTGATGTTTCCAAACAGGGCGGCGTCGAAGCTGCGGGTAAAGGTCCTGAAACGGCTGATGAGGGCAACGCCCAAGGCAAAGCTGGCGGTGGTGATTATCCCGATGGCCGCATCGGCCCCTATCTTGCGTTTCCGGGTTGTCAGGGTGATCAGTAGGGCTGAGAGGAAGCCCCAGAGGCTGCCCCCTATGAAGAAGTTGATCGACATAACATAGCTGACTACGGCGCCGCCAAAGATGGCGTGGGCCAGCCCGTGCCCGATGTAGGACATGCGCCTCAGCACAACGTAAACACCGATCAGACTGCAGAGTCCTCCAACGAGGGTTGCAGCTACAAGGCCACGGACGAAGAAGTCGTACTGGAAGGGTTCAAGCACGCGCTTCCGGCCCTCTGTTGAGCGACGCCCGGTGCTCGGCAGGGTCACCGTTGTTACGCGCTGCGGCGCTGTAATGGTGGGGGCTCTCAGCTACCAGGGTCATGCCCTCGTACTGGATTACGGGCATCTCCGAACCATATGTCTGTTTCAGGACCTCGGGAGAGATAACCTGGGCCGGGGGTCCTTCCGCAACCTTTCGGCCGTTGATGCACACGATCCATGGCAGATGGGCCGCCACGGCGTTTATCTCGTGGGTGGTCAATATGATGGTCACGCCCTGGTGGTTCAGGTCGTGCAGCAGGTGCATGGCATCATCCCTGGTCTTGATGTCCACGCCGCTGGTCGGTTCATCCAGGAGCAGCAGGCGAGGGCTGCCCACCAAAGCCCTCGCCAGGAAGACCCGCTGCTGTTGCCCCCCTGAAAGGTCCCGGATGTGGCGTCTCGCCAGGTGGGATATTCCCAGCCGCTCCATCATCTCGTTAGCCAGCTTCTGTTCCTGGCGCTTGTACCAGGGGAACACGGCGTTGGACATGGTCCGGCCCATCATCACCGCTTCTTCCACGGTGACAGGGAAGTTCCAGTCTATGGTCTCCAGCTGGGGGACGTACCCCGGGTGCTGCCTCTGGCGGGTGATGTCTGAGCCTTGTACCATCACCTGTCCCGTCATCAGGGGGACCGACCCAAGGATGGTCCGGAGCAGGGTGGTTTTGCCGGAGCCGCTGGGGCCCAGCAGCCCGACGAAGTCCCCGGGCATGATGGCGAGGGAGAGGCCGGTCAGCACCGGCTGGCCGTCGTAGCCGCAAGTGACGTCTCTCAGCTCTACTACTGGCTGTCCTTCGGATCGCTCGTGGGGAACGGGATGAAGCATCGTCTGGTCCTATTGGGGGTATTCCGATTGGCTTGCCCCTTCGAAGACCTGCCCGGGATCAAAGCCTTTCAGGGCCGCTGTGTCGCCGCCCAGGTTGGAAATCATGATCTCCATGTTCTGCAGCATCAGCCCCAGGTAGGAGTGGCGCGGGTCGCCGGGTCCGCCGGGCAAGTCATCATCTCGGAGCTGGTCAACGTATTCGGCGCCGGACTCCCTGGCGATCGTTTCCAGCACATCGCTGGGGAACACTTCGGAGCCGAAGATTGCAGGTATTCCCTCTTCCCTCACCTGGTCAATTAGTCGGGCAACCTCCCTCGAGGAAGGTTCGGTGAAGTCGGAGGGCTGGGCGGCGCCGACCACCTGCATGCCGTACCTCTTGGCAAAGTATGCCCAGGAATCATGGTAGGTCAGCAGCTTGCGGTTTTCTTGAGGCACCGTGGAAACTGCCATCCTTATCTTATCATCCAGCTCACGGATTCGCTGCTCGAACTTCTCCAGGTTTTGGCTGTAGTATTCGGCGTTATCGGGGTCAGCAGAGGCCAGGGCATCCTTTACCAACTCCGCGTACTTCAGGGCCAGGATTGGGTCAGGCCAGAGATGGGGGTTGGGGTGGCCGTCGGACTCGGGGAAGGAAAAATCAAACAGCCAATCTTGCCGAGAGATTGTCATGTCCCCCAGGGAAAGTATCTCAGCCCCGGGCTTCAGGTTGGCCCGAGCCATCTCCAGGGTCGGCTCTTCCAGAAACAGCCCGTTCAAGATAACGAGGTCGGCCTGGGATAGGAGGGCAGCAACCGAAGGAGCAGGCTCGAAGGTGTGGGAGTTCACCCCTTCGGGGACGACCCCTTCCAGATCTATCCTGGTGCCTCCGATGTTCTCCACAATGTTTGTGATGGGGGATACGGTGGTAACCACCTTAAGTTTTCCTGTTTCATCCTGCTCGGCAGAGTGACCGCACGCCGCCAGCACAAGGGATATAACCAGCAGGAACGGGAGAAGGTACCTGGGGTTGAGCGTCACGAGAGCCTCAGTTTCTCTGACCTCGAAGGGCCATCCATGTTGTGCAAACAAAAGTTATTGCTAATATTTGCAATAAGTTATTTTAGCAAGCCGTATCTAACTGTCAAGAAGGCAAGCGGTCTGGATAAAGTTGCTCATGTCTTGCATCTTTCAGGCGGGGTTGAGGTCGAATAGAATAGCTGAGAACGACGAGGCTGGACGCATGTGCATCTCGAATCCTGAGCTTGGAGGTGGCCCTTGAGAATCGGAGCCATTACCAACACCTGGCAGGCCCAGCTTTCTACTACCAGCCTGCCCCAGCTGGTCGAGCGGGCCCGGAGGAGAGGCGCCGAGCACGTAGAGCTGCGCCAGACTTGCCTGGGCACCTATGAGCAGGGCGCTGGCGAGAATTGGATTCCCGACGCCCAGGGGCTGAGCAGGCTGGTGCGGACCTTCCCCATGACCACATTCAACCTGGCTGTCGCCTACCCATGCCTGTCCAGCGAGGACCCGGGGCCATCGGGGATGTTCCTGAGGGCGCTGGAAACTGCGGTGGATATGGCCGGCTCCTCTGGCCCACACCTGCGCTTGGTGGACCCGGTGAGGTTCGAGGACCCCTGGGAGGGGCATGGAGACATCCCTCAGGAGGCCATGGGGGTGAAGGATCTGGCGCAGACCACCGCGGCGCGAGGGGCGAAACTATCCATAGAGAATGCTGGCCAGCCCATCCGCAGCATGGGGACTATGGTTGATGTGGTCCGCGAGTCGCTGTCTCCCGTCGAGGCCGCCTCCTTGGGCTTGTGCGTGGACCCCATTAACAGCCTCAGGGCCGACCCGGGGAGCGACCCAATCGCCGAAATCGAAGCCCTGCCCCTGGACTACCTCTTCATGGTGCATTTCAAGCAGATGGTCGGCGGTACGATGCATCCGACGGTGGATGACGGCGACCTGGACTATCCCAGGCTAGTGAAGATGCTCAAAGAGAAAGGCTACAGGGGCAACGTCGTCCTGGAGATACCATCCGCTGAGGAGGCCTTCGACAACTTTGTCGAGAGCATCCAGTACCTCGAGCCCCTGCTGCAGGGAGAGTAGCGCAGAGTGCTCTTGCTCCTGTTGCTACGCCGGTGAGGCGGAGAACCTGCCGACGGAGAACTCCTGCACCGAAAGCTCGGTGCTGTCCCTGACTATGAGGTCAGCGATGACCCGTCCCATGGCCGGCCCCAGCAGAATCCCCTTCCGCCCAGCCCCCGTCGCCACGTACACACCATCCCAGCCGGGAGTGCGTCCGACTATGGGTAGTCCGTCGGCGGACAGGGGCCGAAGGCACGCCGTCTGGAGGGCCAGCCGTGCGCCCTCAAGGAAAGGGAGGATATCCAGGGCGAGGCCCATGATGTGCTCCCTTGCCTCGGTCGTGGGCCTGTCGTCGTAGCCGACCCGTTCCTCCGTTGTGCCGGCGTAGATGAGGCCATCGGCCTTGGAGGCGATATAGCCCCCGCCGACCCGGTACAAGGACGAAGCCAATGGTTCCTCATCGGCCTGCAGCCGGAGAATCTGCCCCTTCAGGGGCTCTACCGGTATGGGAATACCAAGCCACTCTCCCGCTTGGCTGGTCCATGGCCCCATGGCAAGCACCAAGGTGTCGCAATCGATCTCGGCAGTCTCCGTAACCACACCCGTAATCCTGCTTCCCGAGTGCTTAAGTCCGCGCACCGTGCCGTTCCTGATGACGGCCCCGCTCTTTTCGGCGGCTTGAGCCAGGGCCAGGGTGTACTGGTAGGGCTCAACCTGCCTGATGCCCTCCAGGAACATGCCCTTCCCGACGCCCTCGGCGATGCGAGGCTCTACCGAGCGCACCTCTCCCGAGTCCAGCCAGCGGGCGGGGAACTCAGGGAAGGTGTTAGCCCGGTGATGGAGCTCTCCACACACCGTCTCCTCGGAATCGTCGAAGATAGCCCACATGCACGGATAGGGAGCAAAGTGGGGATCCACACCGCTCTCCTCGGTTATCTGGTCGATGATGTCCAGGTGGAGCCGGAAGCTCTCCCAGGCGAAGGGCTCCAGGGGGCCGGGAATGCCTGCGCCGTGGAGGGGATTGAGGAGGCCCGCGGCGAAGCCCGAGGCGCAGCTAGCCACGGCTTCCCGCTCCAGGATGGTGGAGCGGATGCCCTCTTTGGCCAGGAAGTAGGCGGTGGCGCATCCAAGAATCCCTCCGCCCACGATAAGCACATCGGACTGCTTGGCCATGTCGATCCTCCCAGGCTGGTCTCCCGCGCTGCCCTGGCACCCCAGGGACGCCTCGCCATCATACGTGCAACGGCAAGCAAGTTCCAGTTAGGGGAAGGTATGGGGTTAAAGGTGCTTTTTGGAGCGGTTTGACGCATAATCGCCGGTGAGACAACTTTATGAGTACACCGTGACCATAGAAGCACCCGAGGGGTTATGACATATTAGAGTTGAACTTTAGCTACCGCCTTGAAAGAATTGGCGGATCAGTGTAGGTACGACTAACTTATTGTTCGGCTAGGGAGTCTGAAGGGCTGTTCCAAGTATGAGGATAAGCACGCACCATCCAGCAAGAGGCAATAGCCCAGCGGAGTGGCCGTCGGAGAGTCAACTCAGCCTCTTTCTGCCTGAACTTCACGCACCTCTTCCGACCAAGGACTCCACCTCGCTAGGCTATGCAGAGGTACTTGGGCAGACCTATTTGGCCTTCGCGGAGGACGGCTACCGGAAAAAAGGCGGGCACTATCTGACGCCTGCCTCCATTGCGAGGTTCATGGCGGAGTGTTCTCCTTCCTACTCGGAAACCTATCTGCGGGTGCTGGATCCAGGAAGCGGGGCGGGCATCTTGTCAGCCGCGGTGTGCGAGGCGGCCTCAAACAGCGGAGTTGTCGAAAGACTCCACATTGATGCCTGGGAGTCCGATATTTTGCTGGCCGAACTTACACAACGCTCTCTCGCCTTTTCACGTGAGTGGCTTGACCAGCGTGGTGTAGCTCTGACATTTGACGTAAAGTGCCGAGACTTCGTTTTGGATTATGCAACCGCCTTGGGGGATTCGCCCAAGCAACGTGAGCATACAAAGAGCCTGAACAAGCAGCAAGACGGATATGGCTTGGTGATTGCCAATCCGCCCTATTTCAAGATAGGGAAGGATGACCCACGAGCTAAAGCAGGGGCATCCATCGTGCACGGGCAGCCCAACATCTACGCCTTGTTTATGGCGATTTCTGCCAAGCTTCTATCTGAGTCCGGGAACTTGGTTTACATAGTTCCAAGAAGCTTTGCGTCAGGCACCTACTTCAAGAGATTCCGAGAGGTCTTTTTCCAGCTTGTAACTCCCACGGCAATCCATCTCTTTGAGTCTAGGAAGAACGTATTTAAAAATCAGACGGTGCTTCAAGAGAACCTGATATTGGCTGCCCAGAGGTGCAAGAACGACGAGACCTCTAACGAATACCAGGTGTTGATATCTCATAGCGAGGGAGCTGATGATCTTGCCTCTCGAAAGTGCACCATGGTGAATCTGGGCTCCGTTTTGGACTCGGGAGATGCGAATCGAGAGCTAAGCATTCCCGTTTGCTCAGAAGACTTGGAATTGAAACAGGCAGTCCGCGCATGGCCCGAAACTTTAGGGTCTCTAGGGTTGGGTGTCTCTACCGGGCCTGTGGTGCCGTTTAGGGCAACTCATTTCCTCGCTGCCGATGGGGCTGGGCCATCTACAGCTCCTCTATTGTGGATGCATCACGTAAGGCCTATGCACGTGGAGTGGCCATCCGCGAGGTCTCACAAGCCGCAGGGAGTCAAGGTCGCACAGAAGTCTGTAAGGCTTTTGGTGGAGAACGGGACCTATGTCCTCCTACGACGCTTCAGTGCTAAAGAGGAGAAGCGTCGGCTGGTGGCTGCTCCGTTGAATGGATGCAGCTTTAACTCGGACTTGTTGGGGTTGGAGAACCACTTGAACTATATTCACGGGGTTTCTAGAGATTTGGACAGAGATTTGGCTTATGGCCTTGCCGCCCTTCTCAACTCGGTTTTCTTGGATCGGTATTTTCGCGTGTCCAACGGCAACACTCAGGTGAGCGCCGCAGAGCTACGAGCTATGCCTCTACCAGCGGAGCGGGACATTCGTTCAATCGGTGTCGAGGTGCAGGGTCACATGAAGTCTGGGAGCCTCTTGTCGGAAATTGATGCCATTGTGGCTCAAATGCTCAATCTCTCCCCAGAACTTTGTACCGGGCCGGAGTTGGCCACGGGGTGAGCAAGATTGACGAAGCTCGGGACATCTTGGAGCAGTTGGGACTACCAGTGGCTCAGCGAAACGACATCTCATGCCTGACTCTGCTGGCTCTAACCGGACTGACCGAGGATGATGCTTGGAGCCGAGCTTCAAAGACGTCTCTTACTATCCACCAGATGCTCGGAGCCATGAGAGAAACTTATGGGAGGGGATACGCCGAGAATACGAGGGAGTCGATAAGGCGAAATGTACTTCATCAGTTGGAGCAGGCTCGAGTGGTGGACCGAAATCCTGATGAGCCTGACCTCCCCACCAACAGCCCAAGGACGCATTACGGCCTTACCGACGAGGTCCTAAAGGTACTGCGGGTCTATCGTGCCAGAGGCTGGAAGTCCCAACTGCTCGCTTTTCGATCCAGTCACAGTACTCTTCTGGAAATCTACCAGCGCCGTCGTCGAATTCGGGAGATACCCGTTCGTAATTCTATGGGTGAAGAGGTTAGGCTGTCGCCCGGCAGACACAACAAGTTGCAGGCCCAAGTAGTGAACGATTTCGGCCCCAGATTCGCTCCGGGTTCATCTTTGCTGTACTTGGGTGACGCGGCTAAGAAGCTATTGCATTTGGAAAAGAAGAAACTAGAGGAGCTTGGCGTTTCACTCACGGAGCATGACAAGCTCCCAGACGTCGTCCTCTACGATGAGGGGCGTGACTGGCTGTTCTTGGTCGAGGCCGTAACGTCTCACGGACCAGTCACCCCTAAGAGGGTTGAGGAGTTGGAGGTCATGCTGAAGGGTTGTGTCGCCAAACGGCTGTACGTCAGCGCCTTCCCGGATATCCGGCAGTTCAAGAGGCACTTGGACAAGATGCCTGGGACACCGATGTCTGGGTTGCAGAGATTCCAGACCACCTAATCCATTTCAACGGAGATAGATTTCTGGGGCCTAAAGATGCATGAATGGCAACATGTTTCTTACAAGCAGTCGTGCTTGGAGCTATGCTTCGAGTGGCCTGAATTCTGCAGAATGCGCGAAAGGTGAGCATGCCTGTATCGAGAAAGATGATGAGCTTGGGCACCGAGGCCGCCTTCGAGGTGCTGGCCAAGGCACGGGCCCTGGAAGCCCAGGGCAAGTCGGTGGTCCACCTGGAGATCGGCGAGCCCGACTTCGAGACCCCGGCCAACATCGTAGAGGCTGGAATCGAAGCTATGCGCCAGGGCTTCACCCACTACGGCCCCACGGCGGGCCTCCCCGAGCTAAGGGAGGCAATCGCCCGAAACGTGGAACAGACCAGGGGAATCAAGATCGACCGGATCAGGTGATCGTGACCCCCGGCGGCAAGCCCATCATGTTCTTTACCATCCTGGCCTTGGCAGAGCGGGGAGCCGAGGTAATTTATCCTAATCCGGGCTTCCCGGTCTACGAGTCCATGATCCGCTTCTGCGGCGCACGGGCGGTGCCCATGCGGTTCCTGGAGGAGAAGGGGTATCACCCCGATTTCGAAGACCTGGCAGCCAAGATCACCCCAAAGACCAGACTCATCATACTGAACTCGCCCCAAAATCCCGCAGGCTCGGCCTTCACCGCCGAAGAGATGGAGATACTGGCAGGCCTGCTTAAGGACCACCCCCAGGCCTACGTACTGTCCGACGAGATATACAAGGACATCCTGTACGAGGGGGTGCACCAGAGCATCGCCACATTGCCCCAGGTGCGAGACCGCACCATCATCCTAGACGGCTTCTCTAAGAGCTATGCTATGACGGGATGGCGCTTGGGTTACGGCGTGTTTCCTGAGGAGCTGGTCCCCCACATAACCAGGCTGGCCGCCAACAGCGTCTCCTGCGCAGCCACCTTCATCCAGAAGGCCGCGATAGAAGCCCTGGAGGGCGACCAAGAGCCGGTGATCAGGATGGTGGAGGAGTTCCGGCGGAGGCGGGATGCGGTGGTCGAGGGTCTGCGGAAAATCCCCCGGGGTTTCATGCCCCATGCCCGAGGGCGCCTTCTATGTGTTTCCGTCCATCAGGAACACGGGCATCACCAGCCACGAGTTCCAGGAGCGGGCCCTTCCCGAAGTGGGACTGGCCCTTCTGGGCGGGCACTCCTTCGGGAAGTACGGCGAGGGCTACCTGCGCCTCTCCTACGCCAACTCCCTGGAAAACCTCGAGCAAGCTTTGAGACGCCTGGAGGGTTTCATCGTCAATAACAGCCGGCCCCATTTAGGCACTAGCCTCGTCGAGGGCCGTACAAACTCAGCTATCGGGCGCTCTGGCCCTTAGGGCCCCCAGGGCGGTGGAGAGATGCCGTCTATGTCGGCGACCACATCTACGACAGCCGGCTGGTTGGATGCCAATGCCTGCTCGATGGCGCCGGAAAGCTCGCTGGGCTTCTCCACCCGTATTCCAAAGCAGCCGATGGTGCGGGCTATGTGGGCAAAGTCCACGTCGGTGTAGCGCCACAGCTCATCGGAGTTCCCTTCCCGGCCCTCGTATGCTACCTCGTCGCCCCGCTTGTCCTGAGTTAGCCCACGGTTGTTGTTGATGACGGTCACGGCGTTGATGCCGTACCGGGCGGCCGTCTCAAGCTCCGACATGTGATACCAGAAGCCTCCGTCACCGGTGAAGCACACCACGGGGCGGTCGGGGGCGGCGCACTTGGCCCCCAGGGCGGCCGGGAAACCCCACCCAAGTGATCCGGCGCACCGGATGTATCCCTGGTCCGGGGACTTCAGCTCTACCATTGTGCCCGTCCAGATGCCTGAGTGGCCGGTGTCCGACACGAGCAGCCCGTCGGGGGCAGGGTGTTGGTGATGGCCTGGCAGATGCGCTCGGGGCGTACGGGGGCTTCATCGGAGTTCAGCATGGGGGACGCCTCGCCCCGCCACTCGCCAACCAGCTCTTTGACCCTGTCCGTCCACTCGCTTCGCGGTCCCAGGGGTTCCAGCACCTCGATCAGGCGGCGCACCGTCGACCTGGCATCGCCGTGAAGCCCCACCTTGGCCGGATAGCTTCGACCGATCTCAGAAGGGTCGATGTCGATCTGTATGACTGGCGTTCCCATGGCGGGGATCTTCCAGTCCAGGGTGACCTGGCTTCCAGTGTGGCTGCCGATGAATAGGACCAGGTCTGCCTCGCTGATGATCCGGTTGGCGCACCAGCGGGAGTAGGAGCCGGGCACGCCAGCAGATAGAGGATGGTCCTCGGGGATGGTGCCCTTGGCGTTCAGGGCTGTCGCGACGGGAATGGAGAGCATCTCCGCCAGTTCCACGACTTCGCGCTGTGCTCCTGAAGATGTCACCCCGCCCCCGGCTACGATGACGGGCCGTTGGGCTTGGGAAAGCACCCTGGCGGCCTCCCGCACCTTCTCCGGGTCCGGTTCGGGCCGGAAGGCGGGCACCTGGGCGAAGGCATCCTCCACCAGCACATCCAGGGAAGCTCGGCATCCACGATGGTGTCGCCGGCAATGCCCTGGAAATCCAGGTGCACAGGACCGGGAGCGCCAGAGGTGGCTTCCCTGAAGGCCTGCCTGAGAATGTGGGGCATCTGCTGGATGCTGTCCACGACCACATTGTACTTGGTCACCGGCTCGAAGGCAGGCATGTGGTCCACTTCCTGGTAGGAGTTCCGGTACTGGTGCATCAGGGGCCGGTGTCCGGTGATGGCGATCACGGGGGACAGCCCCAGGTATGCATCCTGCAGCCCCGCAGCCAGGTTCAACGCGCCAACCGACTGAGCGAAGCAGATGCCCGGACGGCGGGAAGCGCGGGCATATCCGTCGGCCATGTAGGCCGCCGCCTTCTCTCCGTGGGTGTTGATGCGCTTGATACCCACATCCTCCATCTCCATGAGGGCGCGCCGGACGATGGCGGGCATGTAGAAGACTGCGGATACGCCGTAGGCTTTCAGGGTCTCTGCCAGGAAGCGGGCACCTGTCATTGTGGGCATTGGACACCTCCTTCCCAGATTCTAGTGTCACGCCAATTCCCTTTCAAGGCGGGGCATGCATCCGCATTGTGTGCCATGGGAGGGGATGGCATACTGGGGGCAAGAAACGGAGGTGTCCCAGATGAGGTTGTACTGGAAGGAGCGCAGGGCCGGTCAGCGCCTGGTGCTGTTGGATGACTTTGGCGCAGAGATAGAGGTGGGAGCGGTCCGCCAGACCAAGAGGGGGTTCGACGCCCTGGCCAAGACCAACACCTACGATCCGGGAAGGGCTCAGAAGGGCTTTGCCTCTTTGGAGGAGGCCAAGGAGTTCGTCGAGTTTTTCCACCCTTGGGACATTTTCGGCGGCGACCTGGATATGAGTGTGGAAGCTGAGGTGCAGCCCGATCCCTCCGCATCCAACGAGCCGGAGCAGGTTGCGTCGGAAGATGCTGGAGGGGGCGCCGAAGCTGGAGACTCAGGTCCCGCACCTGCAGCGCCCAATCCCGGAGAAGAAATGCCTCCGCAGTCTGGCGACCAGCCCGACGAGCGAGCGCCCCGCAGGGGCTGGCAGTTCTGGAAGAGGTAGTCCAGACTCGCTATCCCCTTCTATAACCGGCGCACGTTCGGCTTGGCGATCAGCACGTAGAAGGAATAGAGGGCCATCAGGGTGCCAGCGGCCGCCATCACCGTCCGCGGGTCCATGTAGTCCATGGTAACGGCCATCAAGAGAACCCCGATGGGGAAGATGCCGTTGGAGAACTCGTAGATGCCCATAACCCTGGCACGAATGTAGTCCGGCGCCTGAAGCTGGACTAGGGCGGGGTTCAGGCTGAGACGGGCTGACTGGCAGGTGCCCAAGGGGACGGCCACGACGAGGGCGATCCAGTACAGGGGCGAGTAAGCCAGGGCAACTATCCCCACTCCGAACCCGATGCACACTAGAATCAGGATCAGGCCCATTCGACCTGTGCTTCCCATGGTGGCAGTGGAGAAGGATCCAATGAGGGAGCCTATGCCCACCATGCTGAATATGAGGCCGATCTGGGCTGGCGTTGCCTCCCAAGCGACTTCGCCCAGCACCGGCAATAGGAACAGGTAGGGCATACCAAGGGTTGCCGTTACCATGTACATCAGGATCAACCAGGGCACGGTCTCGTGTCTTCTAACAAACTGGAAACCGTCTGCCATGTCCCTAATGACCGATTGGGTCGCGTTCCGGGACCTCCTCCTTCCACTGGGAAGGAAGAAGAAGAGCGCCACCGACACGCCGCTCAGCCCGGACATGATGTAAAAGACGCCGCTGGGTCCCAAAGCCTCTGATAGAAGGTAACCGGCGATGGCCGGGGATGCAATTCGGGCAACGTTATTGGCGATGTTTGACAGGGACACGCCATTCAGGACTTCGCTGGGGGGTACCAGCTCGGAGACTATGGCCAGCCGGGCACCCATCGCCATGGCAAGGCCTATGCCCCCGACTCCGGCGGACAGGACCAGGTGCCACCAGACGATGATGTCGGTCTGTATAAGCACTGCAATGGCCAGGGTTGCCAAGGTCGAGATTGTATAGCCGAAGATGAGCATGACCTTGTTGTTGAACCGATCAGCCAGCGCTCCACCGTAGAGGGACAGGAAAAGGGTTGGCACCCCCTGGGCCAGAGCGGTCGCCCCAATGATCCGTGCCTCCCCTACCAGTTCATAGCCGAACCACGGCCGAACGAACATCTGCATGTTCATAGCCCACATCGCCCCGATAATGGCAAACCAATAGACTACGTAGTTGTGGTGTCTGAGGGAGATGAAGGGGCGGGCGAAGGGATGCGACCAGACTTGGCTAGGGGTTGTTGCTGCCGGGGGCGCTGCCTCTGGTGGGGGTGCCTTTGTGCTCAAGTTTCCTGCCAAGCCGGGGGTGGGTGCGGGCCAATTCTATTGCCCTGCACTCCTGGAAGTCAAACAGGTTCCAGACGGGAAATGAGCGGTTACAGCAGCTCCAGCAGCTTGCCATAGCCCGAAAACCCACCGATGTTGAGGTGCTTCATCGCCGCCCAGAAGGTGGCTTGGTTGGCTGTGATCACCGGCTTGCCGAGGTCGGCTTCCAGCGGTGCGATCATATCTATGGTCCTCCAGTTGGTGCCGCTCAGGAAGACGGACTCGGCCCTGGGGTCATCCACCTCTTTAGCAGTTGAATAAGCTACCGGCGGCTCCAGGGCGCCGATGTCGAAGCCGCTCTCCATGGACAAGCACATGTCATTTACCACTTCCAGCCCGGGCACCGCGGCTTCAAGGTATTTGACCTCCATCTTGGTCATCGCATCGGGGTACGGCGCGGCCAGGGACAGACGGCTTACCTGGAGGGCCTTCAGAGCATCCACCACAGCCGTAGCGGTGGTAATCGCGGGGCACTCGGACGCCTCGGCCAGCATGTCCGTTAGGGCCTGCTCTTGGTCGGGGCCGTTGATCATGCTGCCCATGGTGTGGGCAAACAGAACCACGTGGGGCTTCAGGTGACCCAGGCTCTCTGCCACCTGAGGAAGGCTCTCGTTGGTCTGAAGGAGCATATCCCTGTTAATGGCGCCTACCCCCCGGGGCCGAAGCATGCGCGCCGCATGGACGGAGACCCCTTCGGGAGCGAGCTGAGTCATCTCCCTCTCACATACGGTATTGGGTGGGGAGACGATCACTCCCAGCTTTGCTCTCCAACCGTACATCGTGCTCCTTTCCTGGCTCCGGGTTCTAGGTCTTTCGGGTGTTCAGCAGCCCCATCCGGGCTGCGGCAAAGAGGTAGACGGTAACCAAGGTCCTGTGATTCTGCCAGCGGTCGGAAAACTCCTCGACGGCGCTCTCATCCAGTACAGCTCCGTCCATGTACAGGTAGGAGATGAATCTCCTCAGGGCAAGGTCCCCCGACGGGAAGGCATCGGGGTAATCCATGGCCGTAATCTTGAGCCACTGCACCGTCCACTTGCCGATGCCGCGTAGGCCCAGTAGCTGTTCATCGGCATCCGTGGAGGGAAGGTCGCGGCAGGCCTCCAGGTCCAGCTCTCCCGACGCCACGCGGGATGCCAGCTCTACAATGTACTCCGCCTTGCGGGTGCTCAGCTTGACCGCGCGCAGCCCCGGCACTCCGGCCTCAACCAAGGCTTCCGGCGTGGGAAACAGGTTGTAGGACTCTCCGTCAAGGGCCACGGGCCGGCCGTACTCCTGGACAAGCAGGGCCCGTATGGAGTGGGCAACCCCGGCGGCTATCTGCTGCCCGGTGATGGCCAGCACGATGGTCTCGAAGAGGGAAGTGTTCCTGGTCGGGTGAAGGCCGTACAGCTGCTGGACGTACTGGTCCAGGGGCGGGTCTTCCTTAGACAGGGCGTAGAATCCTGACAAGGGAGTATCGGTCCCCAAGGCCCACGACACGTCCCTTGCTGCCAAGTCCATTAGCTCCGGGTGTTCGCCCCTCAGGCTCAGCTTCAGCTTGGGCTGCTCCACAGTCCCGACAGATGTGACGCATGCAAGGGCCACCTTGCCGTTGCCGGACACGACCTGCCGGTACTCGCCATCCACGTATTCGTGGTTGCCGAAATACTTGCGGTAGGCGGTGCGATAGCGGGCCGTCAGGTCGAAATCGAAGGGGGCGGCGGGTTCGATGGTCAGTTCCATAGCTGGCTGTATTGCGTCCTAATCGGGTCTCACCTAGCCGGTTCAGCATAGCACCATCGTCAACGCCACAGCCGGATCCCGCGACGGCGGGGATTCTTGCAAATGCAGTGGGTTGTTGGCAGAATAGCCGCGTGCCTGAAAGTCATGTTGGAGCGTTCCAAATCGATGGACCTGCCCCGGATGCTGGGCGAGAGGTCCATGCCCTCGTAACGCTGCGTCCGTGGGTGGATGTCGGCAGAGTTGGCCGCCACACCCTGATCAGGGTCGAGCGCTTCCTGGATGCCCAGGAGATCGGGAAACTGGCCCGCCCAGGAGACTTCTATGACTTCTCCCGCTATCGCCCCAGGGTGATGAACGTGGGTGTGGACCGACGAGTAACCGTGCCCAACACGACGTTGCTGTACGCCCGGCGGGACCAGACCCCGGACCTTCTCTTCCTGCATCTGCTGGAGCCCCATATCCAGGGAGAAGACTTTGTCGAATCGGTGCTGGAGATTCTCAAGCACTACGACGTAAAGCGTTATACCCAGGTCGGGGGCGTGTCCGACGCCGTTCCACACACGCGGCCTCTCCTCGTGACGGGAACGGGGCCCCAGGAGCAGGTGGAGCGGTTCGGCATCCAGCGCAGCAACTACCAGGGCCCCACCAGCATCGTGTCCATGATCTCCATAGAGGCGCAACAAATGGGAATCGAATCGATGAACCTGCTGGTGCGCCTCCCCCACTATGCCCAGCTCGATGAGGACTACTCGGGTGTATCCCGCCTGCTGGAGATTCTGTGCGAGCTCTACGACCTGCCCGATCACCTGATCGACTGGGAACGAGGTTCGCGCCAGTACCGCCAGGTGGATGAAGCGGTCGCCCGCAATCCCCAGGCGGAGGGCCTGATCCGCCAGCTGGAGAGCAGCTACGACGCCTCAGCCCAGACGGCGCCGGACCAAGATGTTCAGCCCCTGTCCCCCGAAGTCCAACGGTTCCTGCAGGAGATGGATGAGCGTCTGGGAGACGGCCCGACTTAGATTCCCATTCCCCGTGCATTGACCTAATTTGGCCAATCCGGAAGAGAGGTGGCGGCAATGGATGTCGTGGATGTACAGCTCCGGGAGAGCAAGACCATCGCCGTGGTTGGTCTGTCGCCCAATCCTGATCGGGACAGCCACCGGGTATCCCGGTACATGCAGCAGCAAGGCTACAGGATAATTCCGGTCAACCCCATGGCTGAAGAGGTGCTGGGCGAGAAGAGCTACCCCGACCTGACCTCGGTGCCCGACCCAATCGACATGGTTGATATATTCAGGCGCTCGGAGCTAGTTGCGCCCGTTGTCGACCAAGCCATAGAGGTTAAGGCAAAGTTCATCTGGATGCAGGATGGGGTGGTGGACGAAGCCTCGGCGGCCAAAGCCGAGGAGGCGGGCATCCTCGTTGTGATGGACAATTGAACTCTGCGGGAGCATCGTCGCCGGTTCGGCGACCGGAAGGACTCAGCAGGGGAAGGAAGGACCTGATCCGGATCTGATTACAGGGGGATGTTGCCGTGCTTCTTGGGAGGCAGGCTGTCCCGCTTGTTATGGAGCATCTCCAGTGCCTTGATCAGCCGGGGCCGCGTTTGGTGGGGCTCGATCACATCATCCAGGAACCCGCGCCCGGCAGCCACGTAGGGATTCGAGAACCTGTCCCTAAACTCATCTACCAGCTGCGTACGCTTCTTCTCCGGGTCTTTGGCCTCCGCTAAGGCCTCGCGGTACACGATGTTCACTGCACCCTCAGGCCCCATGACGGCGATCTCGGCTGAGGGCCACGCCAGGTTTGTGTCGCTGCGCAGGTGCTTGCTGCTCATGACAATGTAGGCCCCGCCGTAGGCCTTGCGTGTCATCACGCTCAGCTTGGGGACCGTTGCCTCTGCATAAGCATACAAGAGCTTGGCGCCGTGCTTGATTATGCCACCGTGTTCCTGCTCCGTTCCCGGCATGAAACCGGGCACATCGACGAAGGTCACCAGGGGTATGTTGAAGCAGTCGCAGAACCTGACGAAGCGGGCTGCCTTGGCTGAGGCGTTGATGTCCAGCACACCTGCCAAGTGGGCGGGTTGGTTGCCCACGATTCCAACAGGGTGTCCATTGAGGCGCCCGAACCCTACTACTATGTTGGGGGCGTAGTCCTGGTGGACCTCCATGAAGTCGGCATCGTCCACCACGCGGATGATCACTTCCCTGATATCGTAGGCGCGGTTCGGCTCCGACGGGACTACAGCTTCCAGGGTCTCGTCGATTCGAGTGGGGTCGTCAAGGACGCGGGCCTTCGGAGGGTCTTCCATGTTGTTCGAAGGAAGGAAGCTCAGCAGGCGCCGGACCTGGGCGAAGCACTCATCCTCGGAGTCGGCGATGAACTGGGCGACTCCGCTGCGAGTGCCGTGAGGCAGCGCGCCTCCCAGCTCTTCATGGGTGATCTCCTCCCCGGTGACGGTCTTTATGACGTCGGGTCCGGTAATGTACATTTGCCCGATCCCCTGCACCATGAAGATGAAATCGGTGATGGCCGGGGAATAGACAGCCCCGCCGGCGGAAGGCCCCAGGATGACGGAGAGCTGGGGGACCACGCCCGAGGCTAGAGTGTTTCGCAAGAAGATCTCACCGTAGGCCGAAAGGCTAAGCACCCCTTCCTGGATGCGGGCGCCTCCTGAATCGTTCAACCCGATGACGGGGCAGCCCGTCCTGGTGGCCAGGTCCATCACCTTGGATATCTTTTGGCCGACAACCTCGGAGACGGACCCGCCGAACACGGTGAAGTCCTGGGCAAACACGAAGACCTGACGGCCGTCTATATTGCCGTAGCCCGTAACCACCGCATCTCCGGGGAAGCTCTGCCTGTCCATACCGAAGTCGGTGGCGCGGTGGGAAACAAAGGCGTCTATCTCTTCGAAGGTGCCCTGGTCGAGGAGCAGGTCTATCCGCTCCCGGGCGGTCAGCTTCCCCTTGGAGTGCTGGGAATCGATCCTGTTCTGTCCGCCGCCAAGCCGGGAGCGTTGCCTCAGCTCCCTCAGCTCGTCCTGCTTCTTGTTTGCCCTTCGGTGGGCTGCCATTGATACTCCTCAGATGGTTCGGAAGGTTCGCAGGCCATGCTAGCAAAGGGGTGTCCTCGGTGCAAGCCCGATGGCCGGATGCTAGAATCAATTAAGGCATCCCCCGGGCGATTTCCAAGTACGCATCTTCAATACAGCGACATCTATGACAACCAACGATATGCATCTACAGCCCATGGTCTGCCGGGGAAGGACCTTTGCATGGGGAGAGCGCACCTACATCATGGGTGTAGTGAATGCTACCCCCGACTCCTTCTCCGGCGATGGCCTCGACGCCGACATCGGGGCAATGACGGAGCTTGCCCTCGAGATGGAGGCTGCCGGTGCCGACATTATCGACGTTGGGGGTGAATCCACCCGACGGTATAATGACCGACCCGGCGCGGTGGCAGTCAGCTTGGAGGAAGAGCTGCAAAGAGTGGGGCCCGTGGTGGAACGGCTGGCCCGGGAAGTGAATGCGCCCATAAGCATAGACACCTACAAGCCTGAGGTGGCTGAAAGGTGTCTAGCCCTGGGTGCTTCCATGATCAACAACATCTGGGGGACTAGCAGCGATCCCGACATGGTGCGGGTGGCCGCCTCCCATGACACCCCCTATGTGCTGATGCACAACCGGGTCGGACACAGCTACACCGACATGGTCCCGGAGATCCTCGAAGAGTTGGGTAGGTCTGCAGAAGCGGCGGTAGAGGCCGGCGTCCGCCGTGAGAACATCCTAATCGACCCGGGGGTCGGCTTTGGCAAGATGGCCGACCAGTGCCTGGAGCTAGAGGCGAGAATAGGGGAGTTCCGATCCCTGGGACTCCCCATCCTGGTTGGCCCTTCGCGCAAGTCCCACCTCGGTCTGGTGCTGGGTGGGCTCCCTCCCGATGACCGCCTGGAAGGAACGGCGGCGGCGGTTGCCTTATGCATCGCCGGAGGGGCTGACGTAGTGCGGGTGCATGATGTTCCGGAGATGGTGCGGGTAGCCCGAGTGACCGACGCCATCGTACGGGGGTGGAGGCCAGAGGCTTGGCGACCGTGACGGTCTACCTTGGTCTGGGCTCCAACCTGGGGGACCGCAAGAAAAACCTGCTGCGGGCAATCGAGTTCTTGCGTAACGGAATGGAGGTCTCGAAGGTCTCCCCAATTTACGAGACCGAGCCTGTCGGGTACACCGAGCAGCCCCCCTTCCTGAACTGCGTCTGCAAGGGTGAGACCGCCCAGTCCCCTTGGGAATTGCTGGCCCTTGCTAAGGAAGCCGAAGCTGCCCTGGGAAGGGTGCCGACCTTCAGAAATGGACCGCGCTCCCTCGATGTGGACATCTTGTTCTATGGGGATGAGGTGGTGTCGGAATCCGGCTTGAAGGTGCCTCATCCTGAGCAGAGTACCTATCTCCTCCCCACCGAGGCGAAGTCGGCACTCTGGTTGGAAGTGCCGCATCCTGAGTTGACCAAGCGAAGATTCGTCCTAGAGCCGCTGGCCGACATCGCTCCCGACCTCAGGCATCCTGTCTCTGGGTGCACCGTAAGAGAGATGCTTGAAAAGTTGATTGGGGAACGGGAGGAGACTACTGGTTCAAATGAGCCCAAGTGGATTGATCCTGAAGTAACGGTCGTTAAATGCATTGACGGCGATTCTCTGATGGTTCAATTTGTGGGTGGCAGCCCGCCCTTTGAGCTGCGGCTTTTTGGCGTCGATGCTCCAGAATACAAAGCTGCCTTTGGTCCCCTAGCTAAGGCGACCCTCGAACGCTTGACTGAAAATCGGACATTTAGACTGGCCGTAGTTGAATCCTCCGATCGCTATAAACGGTCGGTGGGTGTCTTGTACGCATACGAACATCGAGATTCCATCAATCATCAGATGGTAGAAGCAGGAATGGCCGAAAACTATACTGTTTTTGGCTCTCTACCAGGAATACTGCTGTGTCTTGAAGAGGCCAAGAAGAATAAGTTAGGAATCTGGTCTCAAACCAATCTGGTTTGAAGTTACACAACCTGGCGAGTGATTGCAGGCTGGAGGCAGAGAAGCCGCTTTCGTTGACACCCTCAGATGCTGTTGCTATACTGCCAGCCGATTTCCCGCCCACTACATGTCAGGGGGCCTTCACTTAATACTTGGACTCCGAACTTCTTCGCGCCCTCCTTCTCTTCTTTGCTAGCGCCGCTGTAGTAATCGTCAGCGGCATCTTCCTTGCCAAGTACGGCGATATCCTTGCCGACCTGATGGGCTGGGGCAGGTTGTGGGTCGGCACCATCCTGGTCGCAGTCGCCACATCCCTTCCCGAACTCGTTACTAACCTTACGGCCGTATCCCGGGACCTCCCGGAGCTGGCCGGAGGGAACATTCTCGGCGCCAACATGGTCAACATGTTCACCCTGGCCGCTGTAGGCTTGGCCTTTGGCGGGCCTCTTTTCTTCAGGAGGATCAGCCCGGAACAGAAGTACCTGGTGGTGGTCGCCCTTCTCCTGACCGGCCTTGCGGTGTTGTTTGCTGCCGTCACCCCCGGCGTGTCGGTGAGTAAGGTAGGCCTGGGATCTTTCCTCATCCCGGTGGTGTACCTGGCAGGTATGAGGCTGGTCTACGTCAAGCGGCCTACGACGAGGGCTGTTGATGTGGTCATAGGCAGCGACACGGGCCAACCCGGCCTGAGGACTGCATGGCTGTGCTTTGGAGCTGCCTCGGTGGCTGTCATCGGGGCTGCAATCGTGCTGGCCTGGAGCGCCGAGCAGATATCCGAAGTCACCGGGCTCTCCGGTGGGTTTGTGGGTGTCGTGGCGGTAGCCTTGGTAACCACGATGCCGGAGGCTACCACCACGATAGCTGCGGTGCGCTTCAACGCTGTGGACTTGGCCATCGGCGGCCTATACGGGAGTTGCGCTTTCAACGTGCTGGTGCTGGCGGTGGTGGACCCCTTCTACCGGGGAGGTGTGCTGCTGGATCAGCTGGGACCCGCCCACCTGGCAGCCGGAATTGCCGCCCTTCTTCTCATAACAGCGGGACTCATCCAGATCCTGCTTAGGGGAAGACTGCGGTTCCTGCCCCCACGTCCGTGGCTGGTGCTGATGTGCGCGGGGTACCTGTTTAGCCTGCTGGTAGTGTACCGGCTGGAGTGAGAAGGGCTTAGAGACCTTGGGGGCGCCCTTGCGCCCGCCCGGGATCAGGACTCTATCTTCAGCACCACGTACCGAGTCGCGCCCCGCGGGGTAGCGACGTGGACTTCGTCGCCCACCAGCTTGTCTATGAGACCCCGTCCCACGGGGGATGCGCTGGATAGCTTGCCGCTATTCGGATCAGCTTCCCGTGGGTCCACGAGGATGTAGCTGAGTTCCTTGGTGCTGCCGATCTCCTGGATGGTGACTTTCTTGCCCAGCCTGATGCGCTCCCCGTTGTCGTCTGCATCGGGCGACGCAACAACGGCATTGGCCAGGATGTTTTCCAGCTCGCGGATGCTGGATTCGATCAGTCCCTGGCGCTCCTTGGCGGCGTCCAGCGGGGCATTCTCCCTGAAGTCCTTGTCAGCCATCGCCCGCTGTATGTCACCCACCACCTTGATCCTCTCTTCTTTAAGTACCTCGAGGCGGGTCTGGAGGTTGGTGAATCCTTCTGGGCTTAGCTCGGCCTGCTCGGTGTTGGCCCTGGAATAGACCTGCTGAGGGCCCTTCTTGGCCCTGGTGGGCTTGAGGTGAGTTGCCAAGCCGGTCTTGGACATACCTTCTTTTCCCATGTAGGTGAGGAAGGATTTAACCGGCTTGAGCTTCTGGGCCGAATCCCCGCCCCAAACCCCGGCGGACTCGGCGTAATCTCCAATCTCGGGTGGGGTAAGTTCTGAAGGGCTGCGGTCCCTACCGCACCATCTAACGAACCTGTTTAGCTCCTGGTGGCCGTCACTCTTTTGACCGTCGGACTTGAGGCTGGCAAGGTACTGGTTCAGGGCTTCGGATAATCGGATACCCTTTTCATCGGCCAAGCGCTGACCCCCACTAAGGCAAGAGTTTGTGTCTTCAAGGATAGCAGTTGGGCAGGTTTTTGTTAAGCCTAACGGATAGCTGCGCGCCGGATATTCCGCATAAGGACGAAAGCTCTAGCTTCCCATATGTTAATCAGGCGCCAAATCAGGTACAATGTAGGTTGGGATGGCTGTGGTTGTTGTGGCTTCGAGCGAACCTTCGGTTCTTGATGGCTACCTTAAGCTGCTGAGGGGTTTGGGTTGGTTGGGTCAGCTGTCTCCTGCGGATCCCGCCGTTTCACCCTTTTCAGCGATGGAGGGCTCTGACGGCCTCATCGTGACCGATGGGCCCCGAGTTTCTCCTCGCACTTACGGTGAAACAGCGCTTCCCATGTCCGCAGACTCCCCGCCCTTTGATGATAGTGTGGACGCTTACCAGCTGTCTCTGATCAGCCTCGCTCTCGAGCGGGACCTGCCTGTGTTGGGAGTGTGCAGGGGCATGCAGCTCTTGAACGTAGCATTCGGGGGCACCCTCATGCCCAATATCCCCCGCCACTGCTCCCGGGAAGATGACATGGAATTCGCCTGCACCAAACATTCCATCTACCTGTCCCCGGGCAGCAAGCTGGCGGCCGTCTTGGGCATGGGCGGTTTCTTCAATGTGAACAGCTATCACCAGGACGGCCTAAAGGAGTCCCATAGGTCGCCCAGGCTCCTTACTTCAGCATACTCGCTGGAGGACGGCGTGGTTGAAGGGCTGGAAAGCCCGGAACACGCTTGGGTTATCGGCGTCCAGTGCCGCCCCAACCGCCAGGACGAGGTGCCCAAGGTGTTCTCGAATCTGTTCCAATCATTCATGGAAAGGGCGGAAGATCACTGAACTAGCACTCAATGGGGAAATCATCCGCCCCCACGGTAATCCGATTATCAGGAGAAATACATGGTAACAGCGCCAGGTAACATCCAGCCGGTAAGAATCGAAGAGGAGATGCGCAGCTCGTACCTGAGCTACGCGATGAGCGTCATAGTCGCTCGAGCGCTCCCAGACGTTCGCGACGGGCTTAAGCCGGTACAGCGGCGCATCCTGTACTCGATGCACGAGCTGGGGCTCCGTCCCGGGACCGCCTACAAGAAGAGCGCCCGCATCGTGGGCGAGGTCCTGGGGAAATACCACCCACACGGTGATTCCCCCGTGTATGAGGCCCTGGTCCGGATGGCCCAGGACTTCTCCATGCGCTATGTGCTCGTTGATGGGCAGGGCAACTTCGGCAGCATAGATGACGACCCCCCCGCAGCGATGCGCTACACCGAGGCCAGGCTGGGCGCCATCGCCGACGAGCTCCTGACGGACATAGAGCTGAACACCGTCGACTTCTCCGTAAACTTCGACGGCTCGATGAACGAACCCAGCGTGCTCCCCGGCCTTTTGCCCAACATGCTGGTCAATGGCGCTTCGGGCATCGCCGTTGGCATGGCCACCAATATTCCTCCACACAACCTGAGCGAGGTCTGCGATGCGGTGGTCCACCTTATCGACCATCCGGATGCCGTAGTGGAAGAGTTGATGACCCACATACCTGGCCCCGACTTTCCAACCAGCGCAACCATTCATGGAAGGTCCGGGATCCTGGACGCGTACACCACGGGACAAGGCCGAGTGATCATGCAAGCCAGGGCAGATGTGGAGGAGCTGAGGGGTGGCCGAAAGCAGATCGTGGTCACAGAGCTGCCCTTCCAGGTGAACAAGGCGGCACTGGTGGAGAAGATCGCCCATCTCGTCCGCGACAAGAGAATCGAAGGCATCTCCGACATTAGGGACGAATCGGACCGCCACGGTCTTAGAGTCGTCGTGGAGCTCAGGCGGGAAGCCGAGGAAGAGATCGTCCTTAACAACCTCTATAAGCACACCGCCCTCAGGTCTTCCTTCAACGTGATAATGTTGGCTCTGGTAGATGGGCAGCCCCAGGTGCTGGACCTGCGGAGGGCACTGCAGCTCTATATTGCCCACCGCCAGGATGTTATCACCCGCCGCTCCGAGCACCAGCTCAAGGTGGCCAGGGACCGGGCCCACATAGTCGAAGGGCTGCGGATGGCCTTGGGGTCCCTGGAAGAGGTCATCGCCATCATCCGGGCTTCAGATGATGCGGCTGGGGCCCGCCAGAACCTCATGGAGCGACTGGATCTGTCAGAGCCCCAGTCCCAAGCCATCCTGGATATGCAGTTGCGGCGCTTGGCCGCCCTGGAGCAGGAGAGGCTGGAAAGGGAGTACCAGGACCTCCTGAAGACCATCCGGGGACTGGAAGCTCTCCTTGCCGACCCGAAGAAGGTGCTGGCGGTGATCAGGGATGATACCCAGAAGCTCAAGAAGCGGTTCGGAGACCCTCGCCGGACGGAGATATTCGACGAAGAGCCGACGGACAAGCTCCGGGAGGAGATGATCCAGCACCAGGAGGTGGTCATCACCCTGAGCAAGGGCGGCTACATCAAGCGCATCCCCAGCGCCACCTACAAGCTGCAGAACCGCGGTGGCAAGGGCGTCAAGGGGATGACCACCAGGGAGGATGATGTTCTTGATGACCTCATCGTAGCCGATACCCATGACAGCCTTCTGTTCTTTACCAACAAGGGGAGGAGCTACCTGAAGCGGGGGTTTGACATCCAGGGGGACACGTCCAGGACAACCCGGGGAATACACTTGGCCAACCTGATGCCCCTGTCTGATGGCGAGAAGGTAAGCGCGGTGGTTGCCGTGGGGGATATGTCCGCCGATTCCACCCTGGTATTGGCAACCGTCAAGGGAGAGGTAAAGGCACTGCGCTTGGACCAGTTCAAGAACATGAGGCAAAACGGCCTCAACGCCATGAACCTGGACGACGGAGATGAGCTGGTTTCCGTCCGGGCGGCCGATGAGTCCTCGGATGTGATGATGGTGACCATGAAGGGCCAAGCCATCCGCTTCAGTTTGGATGAGCTGCCCCGGCGGTCAAGGGCAGCGGGCGGCATAAGGGGCATTCGATTGGCCAAGGGCGACCGGGTGGTTTCCATGGAGGTGGTGCGAGACGACGATAGCCTACTGGTGGTCACCAGTGGAGGCTATGGCAAGCTGGTGCACATCCTGCGGGATGGGAGCAAGGGCTTCCGCCGTCAACAAAGAGGTGGGATGGGCACGCTGACTTTCCGCACCGGGCCAAAGACCGGGCTTGTGGCAGCGGCCAGGGTCGTCGGCGAAGGACACGGTGAGGAGGTTATGCTTGTGTCCAAAGAGGGCCAGTTCTTGAGAATTAGCGTCCAAGGTGTATCTGTGCAGGGGAGGATAACTCAAGGTGTCATCTTGTGGAGCTCTAAAGAGAGAAATGAGGGCGACGAGGTTGCATCGGTTGCCTGCTTCTAGGCATAGCTTGCTTCGAGCTAGGATTGAAGGGCAGCCATTGAGGAATGGGCCGTCATGACACTAGTTTTCGTGCATGGCGCTGGCGAGTCCAGTATGTCCTACCACTATCAGCTTGAGTACTTCAGCGACGCCCTAGGCATCGATCTTCCCGGCCATCCTGTTGGGAAGCCATGCACCAGCGTGGAAGGATATGCGGAGTGGGTGCGGGGGTTCATATCAGGTCGCCGGTGCACCGATGTGGTGCTGTGCGGCCACTCCATGGGCGGGGCCATAACCCAGACCTATGCCCTCAAGTACCCTGATGAGCTGAAGGGGATCGTCCTGGTGGGCACCGGGGCCCGGCTAAGGGTAGCCCCGGAGTACCTGAAGGCCAGTGAAGACGGGATAGCAGACCCGGCAACCTGGTTGGAGGCTCGCAGGGAGAGCTACAGGAACATTGCTCCGGCAGTACGGGAGAAGCTCCTGGAGAGGTCGGCCCAGAACGGGGCAGCCGTGCAGCTAAACGACTACCAGTGTTGCGACAAATTCGACCTTATGCACGAGGTGGGGAACATATCGCTGCCCACCCTCGCTATTTGCGGTGGGGCGGACGTCATGACGCCTCCAAGGTACACATCTTACTTGACCGAAAAGATCCCGGGGGCGAGGAGCGTGATGGTGGAAGGTGCTAGTCACTGGGTGCAACTGGAAGGGCACCTGGAGGTCAACAGAGCCATCGAGGCTTTCGTCGCCTCCCTGGCTTAGCGTGACTCTAGGTGTCGGGTCCGATGCTGGTGTACCACTTACGCTGGAAGAACAACAGGGGATCGTCCTCGTCACCCCTGTACACCTCCCTGACCGATGCAACGTAAATGGTGTGGTCGCCATGGGTGTGGGCGCTCTCAACCTGGCAGCCGAAGAACGCCATCGCCCCAGATATGGCCGGGAGCTGGCACTCCCCTGATGGTGCCCACTGGTAGCTCACATCTCCCTTTCGGTCCTCGGGTGGCCTGGCAAAGTACTTGCCCACATCCTCTTGTCCTGCACTCAGGATGTTTACGCCAAAGCAGCCCTGCTCCTCCACGTAGCGATATGTCCTGGTGCTGTGG
Source organism: Dehalococcoidia bacterium (assembly GCA_963663025.1). GTDB lineage: Bacteria > Chloroflexota > Dehalococcoidia > Lucifugimonadales > JAGWBF01 > JAGWBF01. Next base: position 568,150 of record OY760073.1, read on the forward strand.
CCAACACATATCAGCACCAGGGGCGGATCGAGGCATACGGAGGTGAATGAGTTGGCGCTCATGCCATGTAGCTCGCCGGACTCATCGAAGGTGGTGATGACGGTTACGCCCGAAGCGAACAGGGACATGCATTCTCGGAGTTCTTCCTTGGTTACCAAGGTGCTAGCCTCTGCATCAAAAATGGGCCACTATAGCCGAAGCTGGTCCACAACGCCCCAATGGTATCACATGACTGATGACAATGGCTTTGGAGCATCCGAATATCCAGTGTTCCTTTATTGCTCCCTTAGCTGATGTGTGCTAGTGTTTACCACCACATTCCACCTACGGTCAAGGCAGAATCACCAAGGATTCTCTGCCTCAAACCGGGGTCGCTTCTCTGCATAGAGGGTGCCGTGTGCAAGGCTGCTAGAGCTATGCGATCATGTTGAGCTTGCTTTCCAGTTACCGGGAGCTATTCGACTCGCCCGCTCACAAGCGTGTGATCTTGGCCCTGGTGTCCACCTACATGCTGGTCCAGGTTGCCAGCTTCCCCGTAGCCCTCTCCATTCCGACCATCGCAGAGTACTTCGACATCAGCGTCGCCACCGCATCCTGGATTGTTGTGGCGGAGCTGCTGGCCCTGGGCAGCACGGTGTTCCTGGCCGCGAGGCTGGGGGACAAATATGGACACAACCGCATCTTCTTCCTGGGTGTCCTGGTCACCACCTTGGGCGCCGGGCTGGCGGGGTTCTCTCAGTCATTTACTGAGCTGGTGATATTCAGGGCCGTGCAAGGCTTGGGCGCGGCCATGATCACCGGGAACTTCAACGCTATCCTCGCAGGCAGCTTTCCACCGGAGAAGCGGGCCAAGGCCTTTGCCCTCCCGATAACTGGAGCCCGCTTCGGCACCTTCATGGGCCTCATCGTGTTTGCAATATTCCTGCAGTTCGTCAGCTGGCGCCTCATCTTCTACTCTTTCATCCCGTTAGGAGCCGTCGCTTTGTTGGCCTCGTGGCCCATGCTCAAAAGCGGCCTGCGGGAAAGGGCGCCGGCCAAGGTGTCCCTGGACCTGCTCGGGGCACTGGTGTTCGTCAGCACCATAGGGGTGCTTATTGCGTCGGGGATGCACCTGCATGAAGGAGAAGAGTCCTTCACCAGCTCCGACGCCCTGGGTTATCACCTGCCAATGCACCTGCTTTTCATTGCCCTTGCGGGCCTGTTCGTGGTGCTCCAGACCCGGTCCAGCAACCCCTTCATGGACTTCAACCTCTTCAAGTACAAGTACTTCACGATGGCCATCTTCTCCAACACCACTTTTCACTTTTCGATGCTGGCCATCACCACCCTGGTGCCAATCATGGTGGAGAAGGGTTTCGGTCGGGAGCCATTGTTCGTGTTGTACGTGCTGCTTCCCCACCAGTCGGTGGGGCTGGTCGTGCCCATCCTGGCCGGTTGGTACTATGACCGGTTCCAACCCCGGCTGATGCGTCCTATTTCCATGTCCTTGATCGCCTTGGGCATCTTTCTCATGGGCACATTTTCATCTATGGTCCCCTTCTGGCTGATTCCCCTTTTGCTTGCGCCCACATCCATTGGAAGCTCCATCTTCAACACCATCAACAATGCCCTGATCATGAACTCTCTGCCCAACGAGCACCGGGGCTTTGCCTCGGGAATGATCGAGACCACGAGGCAGGTTGGCCATACCTTGGGGGCGACCGTTGCGGCCTCGGCGTTGGGTCTCACTTTGCCCGCCACGATAGCCTTCCTATCCCCAGGTGAGTCCCAGGACCTATATATCAGGGGTCTCCAGTTCGCGGCCTTCACCGTCGTCTCCTTCATAATGATCGGGGCCTTCGTGTCCTTCTACCACAGGCCGATCATGTATCCCCAAGCAGCCCGGTAACACTCGGCATTCGGTTGAGGCGCCGAATCCGGGGCACGATAAGCTGCTGCAACCTTTCCAGAGGCATAGTCCAATGCTAAACTTTATCGGCTTTCCCGGCGTTCCAAGTCCGGGCAGCGGGGGACGACCTTGGACATCCTGAGAAGCCTGATTTTTGTTCCTGGGAACCGGGCCGATATGCTGGAAAAGGCGCGCCAGTTCGATGCCGATGTCATCGTGGCCGACCTGGAAGATTCGGTACCCGACCATGAAAAGGACAACGCCACGCGGCTGGTCACCGACTTGGGCCCGACCCTGTGCCAGCGGGGCCAGAAGCTGGTCGTGCGGGTGAACTCCCTGGATACGGGTCTTACCCGGCAGGAGATTGAGGCGGTAGCCGGAGATCACCTGTACGGGGTCAGCATCGGCAAAGCGGAATCGTCGATTGACATAAGGGAGTGCCACAAGCTGGCGTCGGCTGCAGAAAACCGCCTGGGGCTGCCTTCGGGGCACATCAAGTTCATCCCCTGGATCGAGAACGCCCGGGCAATCATGGGCGCCTTGGACATCGCTACCGCCTCTCCTCGCATAACAGCCGTCGCCTTCGGCGCGGAGGACTACACCGACGATATGGGTGTGGAGCGCACCGAGGCGGGAGGAGAGGTGTACTTCGCCCGGAGCACGATGGCAGTGGCTGCGAGGGCGGCCCGGATCGCGGCCCTCGATGGGCCCTTCGTAGCCTTCCGGGACCCGGAGGGCCTGAGAGCTGACTGCCAGGCCGCGCTGAAGCTGGGGTTCAAAGGGAAGTTCGCAATTCACCCTGCTCAGCTTGACATAATCAACGAGACTTTCACTCCCGGCGCCGAGGAGATAGCGTATGCACGCCGGGTATTGGAAGCATGGGAAGAGGCTGAGGCGGCGGGCCGGGGAAGCACTTCCCTGGATGGGAAAATGATCGATGTGCCCGTTGTGAAGCGGGCGCGGAACCTGCTAGCCCTGGCGGAAAAGCTCTCGGAGGACTAGGAATTGGGAGGAGATATGCTTTTAGCGACGACCAATGACATCCCGGGAAGGCCGATAGTGAGCACCCTTGGAACAGCTCAGGGGAGCGTGGTGCGGGTGCGCCACGTCGGGAGCGACATAGTCGGCGCCCTCAAGAGCCTGGTTGGCGGAGAGGTCAAGGGATACTCCCGGTTGATGGAAGGCGCCAGGGCGGAAGCTATACAGCGGATGCGGGATGAGGCGACGGAGATGGGGGCCAACGCCATCGTCGGCCTAAGGTTCACCACCTCTATGATAGCAAGCGGTGCCGCCGAGATCCTGGCCTACGGCACGGCGGTGGTGGTCGAGGAGTAGATGGACCGCATACTGATCCAGGGAATGCAGTTCTACAGCTATCACGGTGGAAGCCGGGAAGAGCGGACGCTTGGCCAGCCCTTCCAGGTGGACCTGGAGGTCGAGAAGGACCTGGCCCCTGCCGGGAAGTCCGACCGCCTGGAGGACACCGTCAGCTATGCCCACATCTACCGGGTGGTGCGGGATGTGATGGCCGGAGAGACCATGGAGCTGTTGGAAGCCCTGGCTCAAGCGATAGCTATTCGGTCCCTTGAGGCCTTCCCCATAGACAGCATCCGCGTGCGGATAACCAAGACCAGGCCTCCCATCAAGGGAGCGGTGCTGTCAGGGGCTGCTGTGGAGATCTACCGTACCAAGGCCGGAGCTTCAGGCTAGGGACGCCATTCGCTCGGGGTAGACTTTCGCGCAACTTCGTCGTTCTTTCATTAGGAGACCATTTCCTAACCCCGTCGTGGACTGCCCATTCCCCTTCGATTTCCCTCAGGGCGAACGGACAGCCGCAGTTGAGGTCTCGAATATCTCTCTCCCCTGCAATAGAGCCATCCTGCTCGCCGGCTATGCTCCGTCCTGGATTGCGGCCTCCGCCGCAATGACTGCATGGGGTTTCTACATAGCCAGCCTTCTAAAGGCCCGCTCCGGTCGGCCACACTTCTCGTCATTGCGGCGAAGGCCGCAATCCAGGAGGCTACGGGACTGGGACAGGTTGGGTGCGACTAGAGGCTGGCCCGGGCAATCCGTTCGCCTGAGGGAAATCGAAGGGGAACGGATTGCCCATGCCCAAGCTATAGAAGGTCTGCGAAAGCGGGAAGCTGGAGATCTACGTTGGGATCTGGGAAGGCAGACGGTTTACGTAAACCGTTCCTTCCTTCATCACCAGCTTGATGCGCTCCTCGTCTTGAAGCTGAGAGATGTTCTTCAGAGGGTCGCCGTCGAATAGAAGCAGGTCGGCTGCCATGCCCTCCTGGACCGAACCTGTTTCGTCCTCCAGCCCCAGGCACTCGGCGGCCAAGCCTGTTGCTGCGACCAGAGCCTGCATGGGGTTCATGCCTGCCTCCACCAGGCAGTCCAGTTCCATGGCGTTGTTGGGATGACCCCAGCCGCCGGCATCGGTTCCCGCAACGACCTTCACCCCGGCGTCTATGGCTTTCTGGAGGCTCATGATGTGGTGGTGCTTCAGCGTCTTGGCCCGTTCCTGGCCGTGGGGTGTGCCTCGCTCACCGTGGAACATATAGACGGAGAAGGTGGGCACGAAGAAGATACCCTTGTCCGCCATCATCTTCAGGAGCTCCGGGTCGGTATCCAAGTAGCAGCCGTGCTCGATGGAGTTGGCGCCGGCTTCGACAGCCATGCGCAGGCCGGGGCCTCCGAGGGCGTGGCACATGGTGCGCCTTCCCAGGGCGTTGGCTTCTTCCACTAGGGTGCGCACCTCATCGGGGCCGAACTCTATGTCCTTAGGGCCGTGTCCGGGCCGGGATGCGGCGCCTCCCGTGGTGGCAAACTTGATCACGTCCGCCCCAACCCGCACCACCTCCCGCACCATCGAGCGCACCTCCTCCACCCCGTTGGCGACACCAATTGGGAGTAGGGGGTCCGACGTATGGGGCTGGTGGTGTCCCGAGGGGCTGCACCGGTCAGCCAGGCCTCCGGTGGGGGAGATGGGGCTGGTAGCCACCACCAGGCGTGGGCCCTTGGTCAGACCTTGGTCGATGGCCATCTTGTGCCCGGCATCCATCCAGCCGGCATCCCGTACGGTTGTGTAGCCCGACCGAAGCACCTGCTCCAGGATGGCAGCGGTCTGGATGTGCCGCAGGCTTTGGGGTTCGCCGAACTCCCACCTGCCCATCAGGTTGTACCCATGGGAAGACAAGTGGTCATGGCAATCGATGAGGCCGGGCATCAGTGTCAAACCGTCGGCCCGTATGACCTCGGTGTCCGGGGGAATGGCTGCCGCCGGTGCGGGGCCTACGGACTCTATGCGCCCCGAATCGCCGATCAGAACGGCGGCGTTTTCCAGCGGGGGTCGACCTGTGCCATCAATGAGGGTGGCGCCTATAATCGCTTTCATCCTCTGCCTCGCCGGTCAGGATTGGGACGGCCCGCGTCTCCGGGGTGTGCGAAAAGACCGGCTGCTGTGCTCCAGGGTGTGAGAGCCAGTCCTAGGTCTGCTTGTAAAAGCGGCTGGCGTTGTCCCAGAAGAGTTTCTGGCGCGTCTCGTCGCTTAGGCTGGTCCAGCCCATCACGGTGTCAACGGACTCGGGGAAGTGGCATTCCGAGTGGGGATAGTCGGAGGCGTACATTAGCACCCCGTCGCCCAGGTAGCTGGTGACCAGGTTGAACATCTCCTCGCCTTCATGCATCTCTATGCTGCAGAAGAAGCGGCCTCCGGTCACGTACTCGCTACACTTATGCAGGAGCTGGGCGGTCGCGCCCACGTAGCTGGCCTGCTCATCCATTCTCCGGGCCCAGAAGGGAAGCCATCCGAAGCCGCACTCCAGGATGCCCACGCGCAGGTCCGGGTACCGGTCCATGATCCCGGCGCCGATGATGGCGGCCATGAAGCGCATTCCCCCCCAAGGGTGGGATGCCAGCCTGCCAAGGAAGATGTTGTCCCACAGGTCCTGGTAACCGGGGAAATAGGGTGGGGTCCAGGTGAAGCTGTGGTGCATGATAGCCAGATCGTGCTCTGCTGCTGCCTGCCAAATGGGGTCCAGGTCGGGATGGTCCACAGGTTGGTCGTTGCCCACCACGGGCAGGACAGCTACAGCCCACTTCGACTTTCCCCACCTTCTGATCTCGTCAACCGACTCCTCCACGCTCCTGGGGGAGACGGCGATCAGTCCCTTGAGCCTGTTGGGGTCGGTCCCGCAGAAGTCATCCATGAAGCGGTGATAGGCCCGCGACAGCCCCATCTCCATCTCCCCATCCCCCAAGCCCGAGGCGCTGATCCATGAGGTGGGTATGACGAAGTGGGTGTCCGCACCTTCATCGTCCATGTCCAGCAGCCGGTTCTCCGCATTGCTGTCCTGGGTCCCCGAGCGTGGCGGTTTGGACCCCATCCATTTGGTGTCTCCCCGTTCTCCTGTGAAGGTCTGGTGAGGGGCTCCCTGTCCCAGGATGCGCCGGAACTTAACACTGTTCACCCGGTAGAGGTTCAGGTCCTCATCTATTCCCGCGGCTCTGCCGACGGGCAGCCGGAAGGGCGCCAGCTCTTCCAGCCGGGGCTTGAAACTGGGTTCTACGTAGCGTTCCAGGGTCTCGGCCGAAGGAAACACATGGGTATCGGAGTCGAAGATCTTGTATCCGTTCCTCATGGCGTCACCTGCTTTCTATTCTCGGTGCCAGCCCGCGTCTCGCGCTAGGGCCTGAATATGGCCATGCACTTGTTGGAGTTGAATATCCAGGTCTCCACGTAGTCCACAATCTCCGGCTTGCGGTCCAGCTCTTCCATCGCCCCGGCCAGGCACATCCAGTTGAGCAGCTCCTGCTGCCCCGCATCTTCGATGGTGGCGATGCTCACGTCCCGCCAGGCGTCGTAGTCGCCGGCAGCGAGCTCTTCCATACGCTGCCGGTCGGATTCATGGTCTGGCCACAGCCAGTGGTTCTTCTCCGTGAGGAACCCGTGGGACCAGCTGGAGGATGCGACCAGGGCTACCCGCCACGGACTATCGGCCAGGGCGCGGACGGTGGCTGCTCCCAGCTCCATGCAACGCTTGGGCGAAGGGCCGGGTGGGTCTGCCGGCAGATCGACCCCGTTGGCCTTCTGGGGGAACAAGCTCCCATGATTGCGGACTACCCTGCTGCCATAGCAATTGATGGCGCATGGGACTACGGGATAGTCGAACCCCTCTCGGTCGTAGTCCAGGTAGAGGAGGGTGTTGATGAAAGCGTGGCCTAAGCCCGGCTCATGCAGGGGGCGGTAGGAGTAGGACATATCTATGCTCTGCTCGATTAGCTTGCCGGTCAGGTACCGGGCCGCCTCGGTGTGTCCCGCGTAAGAGAAGACCTTGTCTGCGGGCTCATCCCAGACGTTGGGCCGGGCATTACCGTCTCGCAAGGTCAGGGGTTGGCAGTGAATTTCATCGTAGGCCAGCACGCAGAAGGGGGGAATGATATCTTCCTTGAAATTTTCGTACTGATCGTCTCCCCATAGCACGATGAAGTCGGGGTTGAAGTCATCCAGCTCCCTTCTGATTCGCCGGACGCTGCTGACCAGCTTTTCGCGGTGTATCCTGGCTGAGGCCACTCCCTCATCCTCGCCGTACTCGATCCTCATGGGCTCGGGCCAGTTGGTGGGTATCTTCATCTCCTCGGGTACGCCGGGATGAGAGGCAATGAGTCTTGGTAGAGGCCAACTCTTGTTTTCGTCGGGGGCGATCAGGGAAGGGTAGTGAGTCAGTCCCAGTCCTAGTATCTCTGCCAACGGGGCACCTCCTTGGCTGTAGCTGAAACTGGGGTTGATTGAGGCTTGCGTTAAGGGTACCCCAAACAGCGTGCAACCTTCAATCCTAGCTTGGAAGCGGCCCTTGGAAACCGATTTGACAGATTCGAAACTTGCCTTTATCTTTAGGGAGCGTCGGCTGGAAACGCAATCCACTAAGGGTCGGCGCTCAGCCAAAGACGCCAAGAAACCATGACCGACCCCCGCACAATGCACATTCATGCACAGTGGTGTTTATCGCTGCTGGTATCCGCTTCTGCGGGCGTTTCGGCATCGGCTTACGCTCTATCTCTGAACACTACCTGTACCCACCACGACCGCCTCAAGTACTCCCTCCCCTGCGAACCTTAGCTTCTCCAAGTTCCCCTACGAACGGTCCAGTTTTTCTTCCTAGATAGACCGGCTTGCTAGCAAGCCGCCTGTTGCGGACTATTGGCATTCATTGCCGAGAAACTATGAATAGCGTGTGGGAGGTTGAAAATGCGAGAAGTTCTACGTTCCAAGATTCACCGAGCCTGGATTACCAATGCCGACCCCAACTACGTCGGTAGCGTGATCATCGACGGGGCACTTATGGAGAAAGTTGACCTCTGGGACTATGAGAAAGTGCTCATCTGCGATGTGACCAATGGCAACCGTTGGGAGACGTATGCCCTTCCCGGCGAGCGGGGGTCGGGCGTGGTCTCCATACAAGGCGCTGGCGCCCTGTTGTGCGAAAAAGGTGACTGCATCATCATCATGTCCTTCGAGGTCAGCGATACTCGCCCCGAGCCAAAGATGATCCTGGTCGACGAAGAGAACCAATTCGTCGAGTACATCAAAAGCGCTCAATATGCAGAAGTTCACTGAGGCTGAGACCGAGTCGTTTTACGATGCGGAAGATGCCCTCTACCGCAGCTTCTGGGACAGGAGCGGTGGGCTCCACTGGGGCATCTTTGATGCATCCACAGGCGTGGACTTTCTAGAAGCCTGCGAGAACACCAACAAGGTTATGGTCCAGCGAGCGGGCATCGACAGGGATTCCTTCGTCCTGGACCTGGGCTGCGGGAACGGCACATCGGCAGCTTGGCTGAACTCCATCACCGGCTGCAGGATCGTCGGGGTTGACCTTAGCGGGGTGCGCATCGCCAATGCCATCGAATCTCTCCAGGACCTCCCCGACGGGGCCAGGAAGCGTGTTTCTTTCGAGAAGGCATCGGCGACGGACCTGCCCTTTCAGCAGGGTGAGTTCACCCACGTCTGGAGCCAGGCATCCATCTACCATTTCCACGAGAAAGAGAAGGCCCTCCAGGAGGCTTGGCGGGTGCTGGAACCCGGCGGTACCCTCGCCTTCGATGACCTCATAAAGCCGGTACCGCAAATAAGCCGTGAAGCTCGGACCTATGTGTACGACAGGCTGTTGTTCGATACCGAATTCAGTTTCCAGTCATACCAGTCGGTGCTGGAGGATACGGGGTTCGAGGTATTGGAGGCCGAAGACCTCTCTTGCCACCTGAAGACCACCTACCAGTGCCTCACCCTGATCACCCGGGAAAAGAGCTTCGAGGAGCCTGATATCTACGGGTCCCTTTCCCAGGCCTATGAACACATGGTCCAGGCGGTGCAGAAGGGCGAGCTTGGCTGGGCCATGTACATCTGCCGCAAAAAAGCGAACTGAACCCTCAAAGGAGCAAGGGGGAAGAAACTATGGAAGTCGATAACAGGGTCCAATGGGTCTATTCATCCACCACGAACGAAGAGCTGGCCGAGCGCTACGATGAGTGGGCTGGTGAGTACGATGCCGACCTGGAGCGCGAATTCGGTTGGATCGCCCCCCAAAGGACGGCCGAGTTGACCAAGAAGTACGTCTCCACCGACGCTCGTGTCCTCGATGCGGGTGTAGGGACCGGCCTCGTGGGCCAGTGCCTATGGGAGTTGGGCTTCCGCAACATGGTGGCCATCGATTTGTCCCAGGGCATGCTGGACGAAGCGCGCAAGAAGGGCGTGTACCAGGATCTTCGCCAGATGATCCTGGGTGAAGAGCTGGATTACCCTACCGGTTCCATGGGCGCCGTCGTCAGCTCTGGGGTGATGACCGTCGGGCACGCCCCTGCCAGCTCGCTGGACGAGTTGATCCGGATCACGGAGCCCGGTGGCTATGTTGTGTTTACCCTCCGACCGGATGTGTACACGGACAGCGGCTTCAAGGAGAAACAGGACAGCTTGGAAGAGGCGGGGAAATGGAGCTTGGTGGAAGCAACCGAACCTTTTCAGGCCCTTCCCAAAGGTGAGCCGGACGTTTATCATCAGGTCTGGGTTTACCAGGTACGCTAACCAGCTTTCCTGCCGGAGGTCCGCTCAATGACCCTCGAAACCGAAGGACTGACCCTGTTTCAGGCCGCCCGCAACATGGGTGTGGACTTCTCCGAAGAGGTTCACCCCGAGGACCGGAAGGTGGTGCTGAACGGGCGCAAGTTCCACTACCTGGACTGGGGTTCTCCCGACAAGGAACCGCTGTTGTTCCTCCACGGCGCTCTCCAGCAAGGCCACAGTTGGGACTTTGTGAGCCTCAGCCTGTGCTCCGATTACCATGTGATGGCCCTGGATGCCAGGGGTCATGGCGACAGCCAGTGGGCCGAGGATGGCGACTACTCCCTAGATGCCCATCAGCGAGACCTGGATGCTTTCGCAGATGCGCTGGGCCTGAGAAACATCATCCTGGTGGGTCACTCCATGGGCGGGCGCAACAGCTACGTCTTCACCTTCAGGCGTCCCGAGGTCGTGAAAGCCCTGGTAATAGTTGACACGGGACCCAGGATGCTCCAACAGGGCATCTCCCGCATCCAGCGGTTCCGAGAGCTTCCCGACGAGCTGGACTCTTACGAAGAATTTGCTGACAGGATCCAGGAGTACACCGGGCGCACCAGGCAGCAGGTGCTGGGAGCGCTTAAGTACAGCATCCGGAGGCGGGAGGATGGGAAGTGGACCTGGAAGTACGACAAGCAGTTGCGCTCCCCCGGGTTTCAGCCCGCTAGCTGGACACCGGAACAGCTATGGGAGTGCCTGGGGAGCATTAGCATTCCCACCCTGGTCATACGGGGCGACAGAAGCGACCTGTTCACCCAGGAGACCCTGGACAAGATGATGGAGACCATTCCCAACAGCTCCTCAGCCGTCGTATCGAACGCAGGACACCTGGTGGCTGGGGACAACCCGGCGGGTTTTCTTCAGGCCCTTCGTTCCTTCCTCAACGGTATGTAGGCCCCGTCTCTCCAGCGGTCCAGCGGAACACCTCATAGCAACTCCCGAGACTTTTCCTTCTAGCGGAAGCCATTCTCGAGAACGACAGGCCAAACCCGCTCTCACCATTGGGGAACCTGACATCGGACCCTTGGTGTGGCACGTCAATTGCCGGATGGTGCGCCGAATTCCTGTTATAGACCCTTCTTCCCCGGTTGATGTTACACGACAATAGAGATAGTCTGTTTTCAAGAAACACGAGTGGAATGATCCATAAGGGAGAAATGGTCTGATGACCACTGCCCCAGTAATCAGATGTGAAGGTGTGACCAAGGGTTTCGGAGGAGCCCCTGTGGTCAAGGACATCGACTTCGCGCTGAACGCTGGAGAGGTAATGGTGCTGGTCGGCCCCAGCGGCAGCGGGAAGACTACTCTTCTCCGGTTGGTGGCCGGCTTCGAGGCTCCCGATACCGGAAGCATCTTCCTCGCCGACAAGCGGGCTTGTGGCAGCGGCGCTTGGATGCCCCCGGAAAAGAGGAACCTGGGAATGGTGTTTCAGGACTATGCACTCTTCCCGCATCTGAAGGTCATCCAGAACGTTACATTCGGCCTCAGGGGGTGGGAGAAATCCGCCAAAGCCGAGCGCGCCCTTGATCTGCTTCAGATGGTGCACCTGGAAGAGTTCGCCGGCAGGTACCCCTACCAGCTATCCGGTGGGGAACAGCAGAGGGTTGCTCTGGCCCGTGCCCTGGCCCCCAGCCCTATGGCGCTGCTTCTGGATGAACCATTGAGCAATCTCGACCCGCGGCTGCGTGCCCAGCTTCGTCGAGAGGTAAAGAACATCCTGAAGTCAAAGGGAATCACCGCTCTCTACGTTACCCATGACCATGATGAGTCTCTATTCATGGGGGACCGGGTGGCGGTGATAAGTGATGGCAACATCGAGCAGATCGGGACACCTGAGGAGATTTTCCACCAGCCGGCCAATCGCTTCGTGGCCCGGTTTTTGGGCTTGGCCGACTTTGTGGAGGCTCGCGCCACCGATGCTGGGCTGGAGACGGAAGTCGGGACGTTAGATGCTACGCTTCCATTCCCCATCGGCACCAAGGGAGAGCTTATGGTCCGCCCCGATGATGTAAGCATGCAACCTTCGGAATCGGGCAATGGCACGATAACGGCCCGTGTCTTCCGAGGGTCGCACAATGTTTACGTGATACAGCTTAAATCGGGCTCCGTGGTGCACTCCCTGCAAAGCCACACCTCAATGTACGCTGAGGGAACGGCTGTGGATGTGGCGCTGGAACCCGATCAGACCCTGACCTGCTTCGTATCGAATGGCTCGTCACCTGATGGAAATAGCGAGAGCACTTTCATGGTCTCGTCGGGGAACGGAACAAACGGCGTAGGTTAGCCTGTCCGGGTTGAGGAGTTCATAGCCGTTATGAGCTGGCTGTGCACCTCCGGCCATCCTATAACCACTATGGGCAGGTCGTCGTTGCTGCCCCAGTCCAGTTCCTGACCCAGGGAGTCGGTCACCAGCAGGCCCAGCTCCTCCGCAATGCATGCCCCGGCTGCTATGTGCATGGAGCCTATCTTGTAGAAAACAGCGGCCGCCAGGCGTCCCATGCACACCTGGGCTGCAGGATAAGCCCCCGAAGAGAAGGTGTTCACCTGCCCAACCTGTGGGACCCAGTTCAGCTCCCCTGAAAGGACCCGGGCCCACTCCTCCCCTCCATCTACCTCCAGCCCCACCGTCGAAAGCGCAAGCTTCGTCGTTGGTGTCGCGCTGTTCAAGGTGGATTCGCCCAGCCGCACACCTCCCCGGCGCATTGCCACAAGGCGCTCCCCGGCTGCCGGGATGCTTATGAGTCCCAGCTCCAGCCGTCCCTCCACCAGCAGAGCTATGTTTACACCCCAATGAGGCATTCCAAGGCTGAATGGTACGGTTCCGCAAAGGGGGTCCACCAGCCAGCAGGCGTCCCCGTCTCCCAGGGAGGAAGTGCTCTCTTCGGAGTGGATGGAGATAGGCAGGCCCGAGGCGGCGAGGGCTTGGGCTATGGCCCCGTCGGCGCTCATGTCCGCGTCGGTGACGAGGGCGCCGGGGGCTTTCATCCAAGTGTCCAGGGGCCGGTCGGCTGAGCGGAACCTGTCCATGAGCAGCCTGGATGCTGCATCCGAGGCGGCAATGGCCGCATCATGTGCTTTGTTCAGGTCGTACGTTGCCAAGGTTTCTCTCTAGAGGTGGGGCGGGGATGGATCAAGTGAATATTCTTGGGATGACCTCTCCCAGGACAAATCCGATCCCAGCAGCGGCGGCCCCGATAAGCAGTATCTCGAGTCCCTGAAGGATGGGCGACTTCTGGACCATTCGTCCCTTGCCTATGCCAAGAACGAAGAGACCTGCCAAGGTTGCGGCGATGGAAGCGGTTAATGCTGTCCAACCGGAGGTGAAGAAGAAGGGGAAGACGGGGATCAGGGCCGCCACCATGTAGGAGGACCCCATGGTCAGGGCGTCCTTGATAGGATTGGAGGTAACCTTGTAGCTCAACCCCAGCTCTTTTTCCACCAGGGTGCGCAGCCACAGCTCCCGGTCGGCGGCGATATGTTCGGCGACCCCCTTGGCCTCCGAGAAGGAGAGCCCCTCCTTCTGATAGAGCACGATGAGTTCGGCAAGCTCCTCGCCTGGATGCTCATCCAGCTCCTTGGCTTCCTTGGCGATCTCAGACCTCTGCACATCTTGCTGGGCCTTGGATCCCAGGTAAGCTCCGGTAGCCATGGAGAGCATGCCCGCCAGGGCGCCGGCCAGCCCGGCCACCAACACAATGGAATTATTGGTAGCAATGTCGCTGGTAGCCACCGCGGTGACAAGGGCAAGGGTGCTGATTAGGCCGTCCTGGGCCCCGAAGACTACTTCTCGAATTCTTCCCGTGGCGGTGACCCGCCAGCGCTCCTCTTCCACCTCTTCCCGTGCAGCCGCGTAGGTCGGCGCAACATCAGCCTCCGACACGCTGGCCTTGCGAAGGGTGGGGAGGGTAGGAATGAAAGCTGAGGTCTGTCCCCCGTTGGGCGGTTGGTCGCCACTGGACAGCTTGGCCTCCAGCTCTTCCAGGGCCTTGGAAAACACCTCTATGTGGTGGCGTTCCCGGTCCATGGCCATCGTGAAGGTCTCGGCGGCATCGGTGCGGCCTTCTTCCACGGCGTCGCGCACCATGCGAGGGTAAGAAGCGTTGATCTCCTTGGCTTCTCCCTCGATTACGTTGCGCAGGTTCTCAACGGAGCTTTTGACCTCCCCGGATACCTGCAGGTGGTTGACCCCATGGATGTTCTCGGCGCCGGCAACTTCTTGGAATATCTGAGCCACCTCGGGATGACCTTCGGCGAGGGCTTTGTGCGCGAAGGCAGTGTACTTCAGGTGGGCCATAGCCTCGGCGACGATGGCGTTCCAGAGGTTGCGCTCGGTCTTGGACAGGGTGCGGTCTATATCTGTCGTAGCTCTGCCCTCCCGGAGGAAGGTGGCCTCCCCCCGAACGGCTCAGCGGGGAAACTCTTTACTTGTCAATATTACCATACGGCAATCCATTGCCAGTACCACGACCCATGGGGCAACACGAGAGCTATTGGCTGGCCGAGCTAAGAATTACGGCGATTATTCCGCCCACGCTCAGGAGAGTGCCAGCCACCAACATCGAGTTTATCCGTTCAAGGCGTTGCAGGAAGATGTGGGCCAGCACCAGTGTGATGATGGGAGAACTGGCGATGAGGGGAGAAACAGCGGTTACAGGCGCCCTGCTCAGTGCGAGAAACACGGCTGTTACCGCCAAGCCTTGAAGGACCCCGATAGCCGCGCACATCCAGAGGTACTTCGGCGGGACAGTGCGGATGCTTCGAATAGCGTCCCTATACGTGAAGGTGAACAACATCGCGGCCCCGATGGTCAGGGCAAAGGCGGCCGCTATGAGTGGGGAAAGGGTATCCGAAACCAGGCTGCGGCTGATGGTGTCCCGTATGGCAAAGGCGATTGCTGCTCCGGCTGCCAGGAAATACCCCAGGCTCCTGACGCTTGTGCCGGAATTCTCATCCCTTGTTGCGGCTCCTCCCTTGATCACCAGAACGAGGCCCGCGACCACCGACACGGTGCCGATGGCGCCGATGGTTGTGGGGGCCTCGCCGAGGATTATTGTGCTCAGGACCAGTGCGAAGAGGGGTTGGATTGCCCCCATGGGCGTTGCTCTGGAAGCCCCTACCATGCTCACGGCGGTGTAGTTGAACACCCGGGCGATCGGATATGCCAGGGCGGCGATGATCACCAGCCATCCCAAGATGGGCCAGGAGAGGGCGTCAGCCTTGGACCAGTGTATGGACCAGGCCAGCGCCTGGACGACTACCGCACCGGAGAGGACACCATAGAAAGTAGCTGTTGCAGGGGCAATCCATTGGGTTGCTATCCGTACCATGATTAACCCGCTGGAAAACCCTAGGGCCCCAAGGAGGGCAAATGCGATGGCTAGACCCAATACTCACCCTTTGGTCTCTCAAGGAGCCGCATACGCTGCGCGATGGAGGGAACAAGTCCCACGGCGGGGTCAAGAATAGTTGTTCCCGGGTAGAAGCATTAAAGTGGTGCCCCCAAGGGGCTTCGATCCCCTGATCTCCACCTTGAAAGGGTGGCGTCCTTGACCTGGCTAGACGATGGGGGCACGGGGAGGCATTATACAGCAGCTAGGGGTAGAGCGCTAGTAGGCCCAGGGCCGACGTTTCGTCCAGGCCGAACATGAGGTTCATGTTCTGCACCGCCTGCCCTGCCGCGCCCTTTATCAGGTTGTCGATGCAGCTTACCACCACCAGCTTGCCAGCCCTTACATCTATAGTAGGGTGCACGAGGCACATGTTGGTGCCCGTCGTGTGCTTGGTTTGCGGTGGCTGTCCGGTGACCCGCACGAAGGGCTCGTCGGCGTAGAAGTCGCGGTAGAGTTCTAGTACCTGTTCCCTGGTGATGGACGAGTCCAGGATTGGTGCATAGCAGGTTGCCATTATGCCCCGTACCATAGGTATGCGGTGGGGAATGAAGGTGACCTTTGCAGGGGATGCTTCTCGCAGCTCCCCAAGCTCCTGGGCTATCTCCGGCTGGTGTCCATGGCCTTCCAGTCCGTACGCAACCACGTTTTCGTCAGCCTCTGCGAAATGGTCCAGGGTGCTGGCCGAGAGGCCTCCTCGGCCAGCACCCGAGATTCCCGACTTGGCGTCCACGACAATGTCGTCGGCGATAATCCCTTCCCTCACAGCAGGGGCCAGCCCAAGGATGGAAGCCTCAGGATAGCAGCCGGGGTTGGCGACCAAGCTAGTGGAGCTTATAGCCTGCCGATGAATCTCGGGCAGCCCGTACACAGCTTTTTCGACTAGATGAGGCGCGGGGTGCTCCGTCTTGTATGCTCGCTCGTACTCCGCGACATCGTGCATGCGGAAGTCGGCGGCTATATCTATAGCCTTGGCCCCTCCCTCCACGATGGGAAGAAGCGCCTCTGCGCTGGCACCGCTGGGCAGCGCAGAGAAGGCTACGTCAACGGACCCCACTATGGATTCCGTTATTGGCAGGTCTATGCTGGACAGATGAGGAAGCACATCGGGAAGCTGCTTTCCGGCGGTGCTGCGCCCCGTGACGGATACGACTTCAACCTCGGGGTGGTGCCACAATATCTTTACCAGCTCCGCTCCGGCGTAGCCTGTGACGTTGATTATTCCTGCTCTTATCGTCATTGCTGTACTGCCATTTCACTAGGTGGTTGGTGCGGCAACCCTCTTCTTCGGTTTGTTGGAAGCGCCGTTCTTCTTCTTGGCCATCTTCTCCCACAAGCCGTTGGACGGACAGGCATAAGCCAGCACACACAGATGGCACCACGGCCTTGGCGCCTTGCAGACCCTGCGTCCATGGGTGATCAGCGCAACGTGGAAGTCGAAAACCTGCTCCGGCAGGACCGATGCTTCCAGAATGTCATGGGCCTGTTCGAAATTCGTTTTGGGACCGATCAGTCCCAGCCTCTTGGACACGCGAAAGATGTGGGTATCGACAGCCATGGCCGGCATCCCAAGTGCAAAGCTCAGGATGATGGCGGCGGTCTTGGGGCCCACTCCGGGCAGCTGTTTCAGCCAAGCCTTTGCATCTTCCAGGGGCATGTCCTTCAAGAAGTGCAGGTCCAGGGAACCCCGCATCTCCAGGATGAGGTTAAGCACCTCCTTTATCCGGGGGGCTTTGACCTTTGCAAGGCCTCCGGGCTTGATGCACTCAGCTATCAGGTCCAGGTCGCCGTCAGCAACCGCTTCGAAACTCTCGAAAGTTGCCATCAGCTGATTGAAAGCGCGCTCGGAGTTGATGTCCGAGGTGTGCTGCGAGAGGATGGTAAATACCAGCTCCGAGGTGGGGTCGTAGCGGGGCTCCTTAGGGAAGGGCGCGTACTCCCTCGCCAGGATATCCAGCACATCTGGTGAACTGATCCTGGCCCGGCCCCTATTTCCTTTCTTGGGCTTGGCTGCCTTGGAAACGGGTTTCTTTGTCGAATTTTCAGATGGTGGCACGGGCCGATTTTAGCATTTCCCGGCCTTCCGTCCAACCGACTTGTGTATCGGTAGCGTGTGCTATACTGATACCCGCCTTCGTCCTTTCTAGTGAGCGGGCACACTGAAGACGGCGTTGGGTAGGAGGAACGGGGATTGTCTCTGGATCAGTGCCTACAAGACATCGCTGATGCGGGTACCACCCTCAACTACAACATACTCGTAGGCTTGTCGGACCTGGCTCCGGCAGAGTTGGGGCACTTCGCCAAGTCCTGGTCCAAGATAAGCGTGGACCGGCGTCGTCACGTTATCGACTGCATGGTCGTAACGGCAGAGGAGAACGCCGACCTGGACTTCTGCTCTGTGATCAAGGTCTGTCTCAAGGACCCTGACGATCAGGTACGCCAGCGAGCTATCGAAGGGTTGTGGGAAGTGGAGGATAGGTCCCTTATCCTCTCGTTGGTAGAAGTGCTGAAAAGCGACGGTGCCGGCGAGGTCCGGGCTGCTGCCGCCATGGCTTTGGGCAAGTTCGCTGTGCTCGCCCAGGACGGTAAGGTGCTCTCCAAAGATGGCGACGAAGTCAGAGAGAGCCTGCTGCAGGTGCTCGAGAACGAGGGCGAGTGGCTGGGAGTGCGACGGCGGGCGCTGGAATCGGCGGCGCCCTTCGACATGGCCCAGATTCACAAGTACATCCAGTGGGCCTACGACAGCGACGATGTGGACCTGAAGTGCAGCTCCCTTTACGCCATGGGCAAGACCGGCAACTCCAACTGGCTGCCCGTCCTTTACCGGGAGCTGCAGAGCAGCCTTCCTCCCATGCGGTACGAAGCCGCCACTGCCTGCGGAGAGATAGATGAGGAGGAAGCTGCCCCTCACCTGGTCTCCCTGATACAGGATGATGACTTCCAGGTGCAGCTTGCGGCTATCGGGGCCTTGGGCAAAATCGGAGGCTCCCTCTCCAAGAAAGCCCTACGGCACTGCTTGAAGATGGGAGACCCGGTCCTGGAGGATGCTGCCAGGGAAGCCCTGGACGCCATCCAGGCAACCGAGGACCCCCTTTCTTTTCGTTTTGATTTCTGAGGCTGAGCACCACCTGATCATCGCATGGAGAGTGGCCCGGCTGGCCACGGTGGATGCCCAAGGATCACCCTCCGCAGTCCCAATCTGCTATGCCTTCGATGGACAGCACCTGTATTCGGTACTTGACCGGAAACCAAAGTCTGTCCAGCCGGAAAAGCTGAAGAGGGTGCGTAACATACGCTCCAATTCCCAGGTGTCCGTAGTGCTGGACAGCTACGACGAAGATTGGGGAACCCTCTGGTATATACTGATTAAGGGTGAAGCCAACCTTCTTTACTCAGGGATGGTTGGACACGGAGAAGCCTTAGCACTGCTCCGTATGAAGTACCACCAGTACCGGCAAATGGACATTGACGGCAGCCCGGTGATTCGAATTACTCCCCAGCGAGTCACGTGCTGGGGGAGGCTTCCCGCCCGGTCTTCGGTGTCAAC
Source organism: Dehalococcoidia bacterium (assembly GCA_963663025.1). Classification (GTDB taxonomy): domain Bacteria; phylum Chloroflexota; class Dehalococcoidia; order Lucifugimonadales; family JAGWBF01; genus JAGWBF01. The sequence goes on from OY760073.1 coordinate 587,091, forward strand.
CCAGGTGGAGGAGAACTAAGCTGTGCAAGACGATATCTCAAACACTTCCCAGCCGGGCAGCCCGGAGAAGATATACGAGTGGGACGTGGCCCAGATCGGTGATGCCTCCCCACCCTTCGTCTATGAGGTCTCTGTCGAGAACATCGCCGATTACTGCAGGGCTGTGCAGTATGAGAACCCGATTTATACCAACGAGGGAGCCGCCAGGGAAGCGGGGTACCCAGGCATCTTCGCTCCGGCTACCATGATCTACACCTATGCCCCCCAGAGGCGCGTGGATGTGGTCGACGCCAGGGGATACGTTGCCCCCGAGCAATCGCAGGCCGCCCCAAGGAGCACACCCTTCGTGGCTACAGAGGTGCGCTTCCAGGGGTCGTCGGTCGTACCGGGGGACACCATCACCAGCATAACCACGGTGGCCGACAAATTTCAGCGCCGAGACAACAAGTTCATTACCTTCAGGGTGACAGCCCACAACCAGCGCAATGAGCTGGTAGTCGAATACGACTACATCTGCCTGTGGGAATCGCCCACCCGGAAGTCGCCTCCGGGCAGCTAGAACCAGCTATCAAACATGGCGCAGTGTCTCGAGTCCTCGATCTCGCTCTCAGCCATCAGACCTTGTGCCACCGCCTGGCGGCTCTTGATCCGACCGTAAGCCATCAGCACGTAGGTCTCCGCATCGCAGTCGAACTGCACGTCCGAGGGGCTGCTCACCCCTTCCTCTACATGGCAGTCATCTCCGGATACGATCACGTCAACTGTTCGGCTTAGAGGCCCTGAAATGCGGAACCGGTACCTGAGAGAAGAAGCCAGCTTGGGGCCGGCTTTGAAGATCACACCCCACCATCTGGGGGCTTCGTCCAGAAAAGCGGGCAGAGCTTCAGGATTGATGTGGGCGTCGGCATCAAAGCCGGAGCGCATGTCCCACGAATGCATCGCCTGCTCCGCGATTGATAGATTGATGTAGGCTCGCACGGTGCGATTCCCCCTACCATGCCAGCAGAGGTTCTCCAGGACGTCGGGGGTTATTCCGGACAGAATCTCATTCAAGCGCTGGGCGCTATCCCGAAAGTAAGGCACCAGGTTGCCCTGGTGCTCCTTTTGGACAGCGATAGCCCGGTCTGCGATGACCTGGTCCCTGGCCGGGCCGCCGGCAGGCATGTTGTATCCGGCTGGTTCCGTGGGAGGTTCACCCCTGATACCCCGTCCGATATTGTCCGCCCGGCCTGCGTGTCCGTTGGCCAAGTGAGCGATCACGTCAGCGGCGCTCCATTTGTCGCAGGCGCTGCTCCTTTGCCAATCTTCATCGGTGAAGGCTTCAATGATGCCCCGCAAGGAGTCAGATTCGCGCTTATGCACCTGGACTCTTTCCTGGGCCTCTTCGATAGTTGTCATTTCCCGCTCCAGAATGTTTTGGCTTGGGGCCGCATGGGCCATGACTATGATAGCACCGCGCCGGTCTTCCGGTCGTCCGGGGAATGGGCCATCCCTTGCCGGCAAAGAACGTACAAGTGGGGGAATTGAATGTTGACAACTACATAGGCGAATGGTACAAGTTAGTGGTGTTACCCTGGCCCCAGTGTAAAAGCCGGGAAGGTCAGCACCGTATCACCGATTTTAGGAGGAGCGATGCTCGAGAGAGAACGGGTAAGGGAAAAAGAATCAGAACCCATCCAGTATGATACCTCAGCCCAGGACAACATTCGCAGGAGTCGCACGAAGAAGGAAGTTCTTGCGTCCCTTCCTCATGTTGTTAAATACGAGGACCGTCCCTGGACCCAGGGGATCAGCTGCACCCACAAGTACATGAACAACATGCACCATGCAGCTCCCCCGGAGGAGTACACCCTCCCCTTCAATACCATGAACGCCTGGCATGAGATTCTCCGGCCCGGCAAGTACATGGGTACCCACCGCCACATCCTCGAGGCCATCTTCTACATCCAGGAAGGAAGCGGCTGGGAGATCCACGATGGTGTGCGCTGGGACTGGGAAGCGGGAGACATTCTCTGTGTGCCCACCTACTGCATTCACACCCACTTCTCGGACCCGGTAACCGGGGCAAGGTTCTTCGCCACAGCCCAGCGTCTATATGACATGATGGGTCTGGGCGGCACCGAACAGCTCGAGGTTCATCCCAACTACCGGGAGCTGACCGAAGAAGAGCAGAAGCTCATGGGCGCTGACGAAGAGCTTCAGAGGATCATGGCGGAGCGGATGGCCTACCCCGATTTCCAGGGTGAGCCGAAGAACACCTACGAAATCTACATGAAGAAGCTCACCGACGACTCCAAGTGGAGAGCTGGCTGCACCCACGTGGTGAAGGGCAGCCAGATGCCCTGGGAAGAGACCCGGATGGGTCGCCTGAAGTACCTGGTTCATCCCAGAATTCCCACCGGGCTACTCACCTATGAGGCTTGGATTCAGGAGATTCCGCCGGGAGGCTCCAGCGGAAAGCATCGTCATATGGGAGAAGAGTTGCAGCTGATCCTGGATGGCAGCGGCTACGATATCCACGATGGTGTGAAGCACGAGTGGGCCGAGGGCGATGTGGTTGCGATCCCCCACAATACCGTTCACCAGCACTTCAACCCCGATCCCTACAAGCCCGCGCTGGTGTACCACGTCCAGTCCAGGCTCTTCGACTTCATAGGTCACGGCGGCATCGAACATCTGGAAGATGCTCCTGGATGGCAGGGCCGATAAGCCTTTCCCATTCCAGTCATCGGACAACAGCGGTTAGCCACGAGCGGGAGCCTGCACCACAGGCTCCCGCTTGCTTTTAGCCATATCTAAGGAGAGACAGGATGCTGGAACGAGAGAGACTTAGGGAGCGGGAAGCCGAACCCATACAGTACGACACCTTTACCCAGGAAGGTCTTCGCAAGTTCAAGAGCCACAAGGAGATCCTGGCTGAGCTGCCCCATGTGATCAAGTTCGAAGAGTTCCCCTGGACCCAGGGCGTGAGCTGTACTCACAAGCACCTGGACCGCAGGGACTCCCGCGCACCCGTTGATGAGTGGATCGTGCCCTTTCATACCCTGCAGGCCCATCATGAGTGGCTGAAACCCGGCCACTACATGGGCACCCACCGGCACATACTGGAAGCTATCTTCTATATACAGGAAGGGGGCGGATACGAGATCCATGACGGGGTGCGTTGGGACTGGGAAGCGGGGGATGTCCTTTGTGTGCCTACCTACTGCATCCACACCCACTTCGGCGACCCGGTCGTGGGCGCCCGTTTCTTCGCCGTAACCCAGAGGCTCTACGAGTTCATGGGATGCGGCGACAGGGAGCAGCTGGAGGTACATCCGAATTACCGCGAGCTCTCCCATGAAGAGAAGATGCTCATGGGTGCCGACGAGGAACTCCAGAGGATCATGGCGGAGAGGGTGGCCCACCCGACCCTGGGACGAGAACCTACCAACACCTATGAAGAGTACATGGCCAAGCTGTCCGAAGAGGTGAAGTGGCGGCAAGGCTGCACCCATGTCGTGAAGGGTAAGGACCGGCCTTGGGAAGAGACCCAGATGGGCCGCCTCAAGTACCTTGTGCACCCCAAGATTCCCACGGGTCTGCTGACCTACGAAGCTTGGCTCCAGGAGCTTCCCCCGGGGGGACACAGTGGTAAGCATCGACACATGGCCGAAGAGCTTCACCTTGTCCTGGAGGGCAAGGGTTACGATATCCATGATGGGGTCCAATGGGACTGGAACCAGTTCGACCTTGTCCACATCCCGAAGAACACGGTCCATCAGCACTTCAATGCCGACCCCTACAAGCCGTCTCTTACCTACCATGTGCAGTCCAGGTTGTTTGATTTCATTGGGCATGGCGGTGTAGAGCACCTTGAAGATGCACCTGGTTACAAGGCGCCAGCCTAGCTCTGCAGATTTGTTGACAAGCTAACTGGCGGGGTCTAACATAGGCGCAAGTCGGCCGCCGTTAGCTAACGAGAAGCGGAGGCCTGTCCCAAAGGGTTCAACAGAAAAGTTCAGGAGGAGCTATGCTGGAGAGAGAGCGAACCAGGGAAAGAGAAGCTGAACCTATCGAGTACGATACGGCTATCCAGGATAACCAACGGAGACACCTGAGTGACAAGGATATCTTGGCTACCCTGCCCCACGTAATCAAGTTCGAAGAGCGTCCCTGGACCCAGAGCATAAGCTGCACCCACAAGTACATGGACCAGCGGGTGCACACCGTGCCGGTGAAGGACTGGTCGGCCCCCTTCTACACCATGAACGCTTGGCACGAGCTGCTACGGCCGGGCCACTACATGGGCACCCACCGCCACGTCAACGAGGCGATCTTCTTCATTATGGAAGGCGGCGGATGGGAGATCCATGACGGAGTGCGCTGGGACTGGGAAGCGGGGGACGTCCTCTGTGTTCCTTCCTATTGCATTCACACTCACTTCGGTGACCCGGTAACCGGTGCTCGGTTCTTTGCAACTACCAACCGTTCCATCGATTTCATGGGCTTGGGCGGCACCGAGCAGCTGGAGATCCATCCTAACTACCGGGAGCTGTCCGAAGAGGAGCAGAAGCTCCTGGGCGCCGATGAAGAGATGCAAAGGGTAATGGCAGAGAGGATGGCCTATCCTGAGTTGCCCCATGCCCCCAGGGACACCTACGAAGAGTACATGAAGCACCTCACCGAAGAGGTGAAGTGGCGCCAGGCTTGCACCCATGTGGTCAAGGGAAGCAAGATGCCCTGGGAGGACACCCCCTTCGGCAAGATCAAGTACCTGGTCCATCCTACCATCCCCACCGGCCTGCTTACCTACGAGGCATGGCTGCAGGAGATACCTCCCGGTGGCTCCAGCGGTCGGCATCGCCATATGAGCGAAGAGCTCCATATGGTCGTCGAAGGAAGCGGCTACGATATCCACAACGGCAACAGGTGGGAGTGGGAGAAGTTCGACGTGGTGTACATTCCCGCCAATGTGGAGCACCAGCACTTCAATCCCGACCCCTACACGCCGGCAGTCTCCTATCATGTCCAGTCCCGGCTGTACGATTTCATCGGCCATGGCGGGATCGAGCACCTGGAAGACGCTCCCGGCTTCAAGCGGTAACCAGTTCGATAGCGGAAAGCAAGAAGGAGGGCGGTCATCAGACCGCCCTCCTTCTTTGTGTCCTATATGGCTTGTGTGGCTTGCCGGTCAGTCGGCAGCGTTGGACGCTTCCAGGGCCATCCTGTCGTCCCTCATCTTCTGGACCTTCTCCAGTCCTCCCAGGAACATATCCAGGTTCAACGGGATGCTCCTGGAGTAGCTGACCGAGCGTACAGCCGTCATCTTGGCTTCTTCGCACACCGCGGCCAGCTCAGCCCCTGAGTAACCGTCGGTGTCCTGGGCCACAGCCTTGACGATCTGGTCCAAGGATGTGGTTGGATCGATATCCACTCCACGGAGCTGAATCTTGAGGGTTTCGACCCTTTCATGCTCGTCGGGCAGGGGAACGTAGATGTGTATCCCGAAACGCCCCGGTGTGAGGACGGCGGGGTCCACCAGGTCCACCCGGTTGGTGGCGGCGATGACCATGATCCCCTTCAGCGGGTCCACCGCATCAAGCTCAGCCATCAGCTGGTTCACGATCCTTTGGATGATGTTGGTGGTTCCGGCCTCGTCGCTTCTCGCCGGGGCCAGAGCATCCAGCTGGTCCAGGAAGATGATGGCCGGGGCCACCTGGACAGCTACGCCGAAAATTCGACGCACCCTCTCCTCCGACTCTCCGAGCCACTTGGAGAAGAATTCGGGGCCCCGCACGGGGATGAAGTTGGCATCGCAGTGGTATGCCACCGCCCTGGCCAGCAGGCTCTTGCCTGTTCCCGAGGGTCCGTACAGCAGCACACCCTTGGGGGGAACGATCTTCATCGAAGAGAACACCTCGGGGTGACGTAGGGGCTGCTCTACCACCTCGCGCAGTCGCTCCTTGGCATCCTCCAAGCCTCCCACATCGTCCCAGGTGGTGTCTGAAGCCACGACCATTGTTTCCCGAAGGGCCGATGGGCGCACCCTGGACAACGCGTCCTCCAGGTCTGCCCGGTTCACTATAAGGTTCTCCAGGGGCACCTGCATGTTGCGCATGTCTATGTGGGAGCCCTTGGGCAGGGTGCGGCGCAGGGCGTTCAGGCCAGCTTCCCGGCAGAGCTCCAGGAAGTCGGCGCCGACGAAACCGATGGAAACCCGCGCCAGCTCGGGAAGGAAGTCCTGGGCATCCTCGGAGAGAGGCATGCCTCGAGTGTGGATGTGCAGTATCTCCAGCCTGCCCGCCGCGTCCGGGGCGCCCAGGTACATCTCGCGGTCGAATCGACCCGGACGTCTGAAAGCCATGTCCACCGAGTCGATGCGGTTGCTGGTGCCGATGATCATGACACCTTCGGTGCGCTTGATGCCGTCCAGCAGAGAGAGAAACTGGGTGGAAAGGCGTGTGTCGGCAGCGGTGCCCGATTCGCCCCTCTTGGGGGCGATGATGTCCAGCTCATCCACCAGGACGATGGATGGGAACCGACGGGCGGCCTGCTCGAACACACGGCGGAGGTTGTCTTCCGATTCGCCATACCCGGACCCGATGACCTCTGGCCCTCCTATATATAGGAACTGGGCGTCGATTTCGTGGGCGATGGCCCGGGCTAGGTGGGTCTTTCCGGATCCGGGAGGCCCGTGGAAGATGATGCCCCTGGGCGGGTTGATGCCGAGGCGGCGGTAGATATTGGGGTGCCTCAGGGGAATCTCGATCAGCTCCCGTACCATGCGGATCTGGGCTTCCATGCCGCCCACATCTTCGTAGGTAATCTCCGGCGCGGCACCCGCCCCCAGGGTCATGGCATACCGCAGCTCAATCTCCGTGTCTGGGGTGATGATCCCGGGACCCGGCGATATCTCGGTAACCTGGAATGGCGCTCCCATAACTGTGGGGAGGGCGGGCCCGCCGGCGCCTCCTCCATGGGCGTGGCCCCGGCGTCCATGACCGTGCCCGTGCCCCTCCTCGTCATCGTCGGCCTGGGTGGTCACCGTTGTGCCCAGTCCCAGTCCGGCCCCGGGGAAGGCCGCGTATAGCACCGCATCCTGGTACACCAGCATCTCCATGTTGCACCATGTCTGCCTCAGATAGTCGATGGCGTCGGAGATGTCTGAAACATCCAGTAGAGGGGCGAGCTCCAGCTTTTCGACTTTGCCGAGCCCGTTGGACGCCGGGCCAACCTCTACCGTGTCTCCCAGACGGGCTTTGATGCCCTGGCGTATGTACTGGTCAACGCAAACCACGGACTGTTCTTCATTGTTGGAGAGGGAAGGCCCCACCCTTGCTAAGGCTGTCCTGCCGAAACGAGTGCGCACCTCCACAGGGTCGTTCGCTTTCAGTCCCTCCCGCGCAAGCACCTCAGGGTGCAGCAGGACTATGCCTTTCCCGCTGTGCTCCGCCCGGGCACGATCAATCCTAAGCAACTCCATCCCAGATATCTCCTTATAGGCGAATTCGTAGTGACTCGAGGGCCGTGAGCGGCCCCCGGATGGCTGGGGATAGTATACACCCGGCAGTGAAAATGACAATCTTGTCTCAAGAAGGCCCCTTTAACCTGACTCCATTGACAAGCCCTTGAGACGTGTGTTAGCATCGCTCCGGCCTTCAGCCAGCGGTGGCTGCGGGCTTGGTATGCGTTAGAGTAACCCCGAGGGTTGCCGGCGCCCCAATCCCAACAGAACCGTCCACGTACTATTCCGGAGGTGAATCAAGCATGAACCCTGGTAAGTTTTGGACAAAATGGTGGTTAGTTGGAATTCTCATGGCTATGGCCCTTGGGGCGGTGGCCGCCTGCGGTGGCGAGACCATAGTTGAGGTCACCAAGGAAGTCGAAGTTGAGGTGACCAGGGAAGTTCAGGTCGAGACCGAGGTCGAGGTCACTGTTGAAGTTGAGCGGGATGTAGAGGTGACCGTGGTGGTCGAGGCCACTGCGACACCCGCGCCAGATGTTGGAAGGCAGGAGTCCGACAATGTGGTGCTGGTGTTTGATGGTGAACCTGGCTCCATGTTCTTCCCCCACTACCTCACTGCCGTCTCCGATACGCCTGTCAGGGATAACCTGGTGGACCCCTTGACTTGGCAGTCGGGAGTTCCGGAAGACGACTATAAGCTGGTCCCGACAACCATTACCACAGGATGGACGAATATTGATGCCGACACCTGGCACTTCAATCTGAGGGAAGGCGTCAAGTTCCACAACGGTGAAGACTGGAACGCCCACGCTGCCATCCCCAGCTTCGCGTATCAGGGGAGTGACGTGGAAGCGGACAGCAAGGGGTACACTGGCGACTTTACCCCCGTCGCCATCGATGACTACACCTTGGAAATCAACTGCGTGAACCCTTGCGCCATACTTCCTCGTGTGTCCGTGTTCCTGGCTCCGATGCCACCGGCGCACTGGGAATCTATGTCGGTGGAAGATCATTTGAACAACAGGACCAACTACAGTGTTGGGCCCTACCAGGTCAAGGAGTGGAGCGCCAACGAGTTGGTCTTCGAGCGGTATGACGACTACGTCGAAGTGGAAAGGGATGATGGTTCCATCCATCCCGAGTTCCAGAAGGCCGTAATCCCCGAAGTTCGGTGGCAGTGGAGAGCTGAGCGTCTTACCCAGGCTTCCATGATCGCCGCCGGCGAGGCGGACATGGCTTGGGACGTGGGCCTGGATGCAGCCGAAATCGCGCCTGCAGTGAAGACCGGTGGCGCAGCCGAGACCCTGAGCATGAAGGTCATGGCCCTGGGCTGCAACTGGCATCCGGAGCTGTGCAAGCCAGAGGTCCGGTTGGCCATAGCCCACTCCATCGACTGCGCGGCTTTGAGAGACAATATCTACGGCGGCCTGACAACTTGCCGTGGCACCCACGAATGGCTGGGTGTCGTGGGTGTAACGCCGGAAGCGGACGCGCCCCATGTGTACGACCCCGACCTCTCCAAGCAGCTACTTGAGCAGGCTGGGTACGACAGCGACAACCTGATTACCATCAACTCTCGTGCCCACAGGGTGACCAAGGGTAACGAGATCTACGAAGCCATCTCCAACTACATGAGGCGGGTGGGCATCAGCAACCAGATGGTGATCCAGGACAGGTCCCTGTGGCTGGCGAGGTCGGCCTGCGGTGCCGGCGCAGCCTTGTCCGCCTACATCGAGGACGAGGGCTTGGGCATCAAGCTTGAAGAAGCCACGCCCGACCAAGTGAGGGCTGCCCTTGCCCGTGGTCCCGCCGGTGTGGACTGCATTCCTGGAGACTTGGTCACCTCGACCCTGTCTGACGAGCAGTTGGACTTCCAGAGAAGCCTGCTTCGCAACATGAGCTGCACCGTTGGAGGCTCTTACTTCTGCGAACCAGAGCTGGCTGATCGGATCCAGGAAGCCATAGGGACTCCTGAAGGGCCCCTGCGCTTCGAGAGGATGCAGTACTTCCATGACAGGGTGAAGAACGAAGCCCTAGTCATCGGTGTGTTCGACTTGGGTGTTGTGTACGCGATAAACCCCAGGCTGGTCTGGGAGCCGCGCTTCGACCGCAGGGTCAGGGTCAACGCCATGTCGTACATCAACTAACCCCCTACTACACGGAAGGGAACAAAAAGAGGCCCCGGAACACCGGGGCCTCTTCTCTTTTGGCTAGGAGACACCTATGTTCAGCGCGGATAAGTGAGGGACAGGATTGTGGGAGTAGATTTCCCCCTTCACCTTGAGGTGGTTTGGCGAGAGGGGCCTTCTATTCGTCATTGCGGCGTAGGCCGCAATCCAGGAAACCCAGGCCGGGACAGGCCGCCCCTACCGTCCCCCGTAAGGGCACCACAAGGGTTGTCCTCGGCAGGCAGGGCGCACACAAGAGACGTCCCTACACGCGCGTTGGCTATGCCCCGCCGCCGCCCATTCACCCTTCGAGAGCCTCAGGGCGAACGGGCGGGCAGCCCCTGCATTGGAGCCATCCTGGAATCCGGCAATGCTCCGTCCTGGATTGCGGCCTACGCCGCAATGACGAAAAGCGCGGCCGGAGAGAGCAGGCATTCAGACAGGCCGGACATGACGAAAACCCATGTCGTCATTGCGGCGTAGGCCGCAATCCAGGAAACCCAGGCCGGGACAGGCCGCCCCTACCGTCCCCCGTAGGGGGCAACCACAGGGGTTGCCCTCGGCAGGCAGGGCGCACACAAGGGACGTCCCTACACGCGCGTTGGCTATGCCCCGCCGCCGCCCGTTCACCCTTCGAGAGCCTCAGGGCGAACGGGCGGGCAGCCCCTGCATTGGAGCCATCCCGAAATCCGGCAATGCTCCGTCCTGGATTGCGGCCTACGCCGCAATGACGGAAAGCGCGGCCGGAGAGAGCAGGCCTTCAGACAGGCCGGCCATGAGAAAAACCCTTGTCGTCATTGCGGCGTAGGCCTCAATCCAGCAAACTCAGGCTAGGGACAGGCTGGTTATGCCAAAAGGCCTCTCAAGCAAGCCGTTCATCCTGGCACCCTCCCGTTCGCCCTGAGGGAAATCGAAGGGGAACGGGAGGGCGGTCCTTAGAAAAGTCAAAGGGCAAGCGGCCAACACGGGCTTGGGTTACACAGTGCTCCCCTTGGGGGGAAGGACGAGTTGTTGAAGAGGCCGTGCGGGATGGGAGGAGGGGTGGGGGCGGCGCCATTTGAGGCTCTAGGCCGTCAGCTGGCGGTAGGCGTCCAGGAACTGGGCCGCGATGGTGTCCCAGGAGTACTGCTCCTTCACCAACGTCCGTCCCCTGATCCCCATCCGCCTAGCTTCCTCTGGATTCTTCAGCAGCGACTCGAGGGCATCCGTCAAGGGATCCACCGCAGGCTCTACTTCGAGCGCGGCTCCTGCTTGGGCTGCTTCCGGGAAGTTGCACTGGGGGCTGAGCACAACGGGAAGGCCATGGGCCATCGCTTCCAAAGAGGCGATGCTGAACCCTTCTGAGTAAGAGGGAAGGACAAACAGGTCGGCGCTGGAGAAGGCCTCAGCCTTCGTGCTTCCCGTCACAAAGCCCGGAAAGGAGATAGCGCTTCCCACATCCAGGCTTTCGATCCGTTGCTGTAGATGGGCCCTGTAGCCGGGGCTGCATGGACCAGCCATGGTGAGCCTTGCGTTGTGCCCTTTCTCCCGCAGTGAGGCAACGGCATCAATGAGAAGGCCGGTCCCTTTGTTTGGGATTATCCGTCCCAGGAACAGGATATCGAAAGACTTGGTCCCTTCCGACGATGATTGCCCCCTGAAGGCTGCCGAATTGTCGCTACTCGGCCCGACCTCTACACCCGCCGGTATGACGGTAGTGGATGACGACACCCCGTATGAGCGGGCGTCCTGCTCCTCTGGGCGGGTGAGGACATGGACAAGGCTGGCCCTGTTGAGGATGGGCCTCTGCACCAGGGGCGAATAGATTCGCTTGAGGAGCTTGTCGTTGGTGAGGGCCAGGGGCGCCAGGCATCCATGGGGAGTTACGACCAGGGGGATGTCGGGCTTTCTGGATTCCCGAGAGGCCACGTAGAGGGGATAGTGCCACAGCTCATGGGCATGGATTACGTCGTACTGGTCTGCCTGAGACGCTATGAACTTGGCGTAGGACCGTGAGAATCCTGTCCAGAACCTGGCAAACCTCCCCTGGGGGAAGATGTGGAGAGCCACGTCGGGGCCGCAGGAGAGGACTTCCCCCGGTGGATTGATCACCGGAGCGCTGCTTGCCACGGTGACCTTGGCGCCCTGGTGTGCCTGGGCGGAAGCCAGCCCGGCGACGAAGGCGGCAGGGCCTCCCCAGGAGGCATCCATGCTGATGGTGACGTGGAGTACCCGCACAGGACTAGGCCCGGCCGGGTCCCGAGGTCATGACGGGCTGTCCCCGGGCCCGGTCACCTGCCCCCGCACTGCCGAGGATGTACCGGGCAGAAAGGATGCATCCCTGTCGATGTCTTCCCGGTTCTCCCGGAACCACTGAATGGTGGACTCGATGCCGTCCTCGAAGGTGGTGCGGGGCTCGTAGCCTATGAGCTTCCGGGCCTTGTCCACCGAGGCCAGCAGGCGGGTCTTGGTGTCCCACCTTCGCCGTGGGGCGTACCGGATGCCGGCTTGGCTGCCCACCGATGCGTTTATCACCCCGGCCAGGTGGCCGATGCTGATCTCCCGCTCCGAGGCCAGGTTTATGGCTTCCCCGACGGCCTCTTCGTAGTACCCGGCCCGGAGAAGCCCGTCCACAAGGTCGCCGACGTAGGTGAAGTCCCGGGTCTCCTCGCCGGTGCCCGTGATGGGCAGGGGGAGCCCGTTCATCGCCCAATAGACGAAGTTGGGGATGACGTTCCTGTACTGCCCGGGCACCTCCCCCGGCCCGTAGGAGTTGAAGAAGCGGGTGATGGCTATCTTCACGCCGTGGTGGTGGCTGAAGAAGTTGCAGTACAGCTCCCCCAGCATCTTGGTGATCTGGTAGGGGGAGGTGAGGTGCATGGACACGTACTCCTCCCGCAGGGGCAGGGGAGCCTCGCTGCCGTAGATGGAGCAGCCCGAGGAGGCGTACACAAACCGCTCCACCGGGGCGATAGAGGCGTACTCCAGGAGCTTCAGGGCGCCCAGCCCGTTAACGTGCAGGTCCCGCTCCGGGTAGTCCACCGAGTTCTGGTTGGCGAAAAAGGCGGCCAGGTGGTAGATGTGGGTTGGCGACTCGTTAAACACCCGCTTCAGGCTTGTGTCGTCGGTCACGTCGCCATTGACAAAGAGGACTGCGGGATGGGAAGGAATGTTCCACTTGTAGGAGGCTTCCAGATTGTCCAGGATGATAACGAGCTCTGCTCCCAGGTCGGCCAGGGCTTTGCATAAGTTGGAACCGATGGCCCCGGCCCCGCCGGTTACCAGAACCCGCTTCCCCTTGTAGCTCTCCAGGTAGTCTGTCATCGCCTCTCCCCCGCCCCGTCGCCGTAGATGCTCCGCATCCATTCTATGAACCTGCCCAGCCCCTCTTCCAGCGTTACCTGGGGGTTGTGCCCCAGGTGCCTTTCGGCCTTGGACGAGTCCACGACTTTCACGCGGGTGGTAAAGGGTTCGGCGTCCTTGTAGGTCACCTTGGCGTCGTCCTTGTCCAAGAGCCGTAGCACCACCTCCGAAAGCTCGGCGATATCGACAACCCACTCCTGGCGGGAGCCTATGTTGTACACCTCGCCGGGATGGAACCTCTCGCAGATGTTGGCCATGGTCGCCACCGTGTCGGACACGTAGTCGAAGATGCGCTTGTGGCCCCTGTACACGGTGAAGGGCAGGTCCTTCATGGCCCGGTACACGAAGATGGGAATCACGCCGCGGTAGCTGCTGTAGTACTCGTGGGGGCCGTAGCAGTTCAGGGGGCGCACACGAACGCTCTCGGTGCCGAACATCTCCGCCGAGTTCAGCACCAGCAGCTCACCGGCCCACTTGCTTACGGCGTAGTCGTTGAGCTGCTTTATGGCGATCCTGTCCATGACGTCTTCGTACATGGTTCCGTCGTAGTCGCCGTACACCTCGCAGCTGCTGAAGAAGACCTGGCGGAAGCGGTGCTTCTCCTGGAGACGGAGCAGGTTCTTTGTGCCGACGACGTTGACGCTCCACAGGTTCTCGTAGTGGTCCTCGCCGTTCCAGCGCCCGTACTCGGCGGCCAAGTGATAAACGTAGTCGAAGGTGCGGGACTCGAATATGCGCTCCAACTGCCAGTAGCTGCTCACATCGGCCCGCACATGGTCGTCGGTCTCGCCATGCACGATGTCGCAGGTCATCACGTCATGCCCCCGGCGCCGGAGCTCAGCCGCCAGGTTCGTGCCGATGAAGCCCCTGCCTCCCGTTACCAGGATCCTAGCCAACCACTCTATCTCCTTGCGTATGCTTCTGCATATCCTCCCTCTCCCAGAGGGAGAGGGTTGGGGTGAGGGGCCGTTTCACCCTCCCTTTAGTCCCCTCCCATCAAGGGAGGGGGGTTATATTTGCCCCCTCTCCCAGAGGGAGAGGGTTGGGGTGAGGGGCCGTTTCACCCTCCCCTTAATCCCCTCCCATCAAGGGAGGGGTGACATATTCGCTCCCAGCAGCAGGACGTCAATGGTGCGCTCTCCAGCCCGGCCATCGCCGAAGGGGTTCTCCCAGTCCCTTTCCTTCTCCAGCATACCACGTACCTGCTCCTCCAGGTTGGCGAGGTGGGTACCCGCAAGGACGTTGCTTCCAACCTGGAGGGTTTCGGGGCGTTCGGTGTCGTCCCGGAAGGTGATGCATGGCACCCGCAATATACAGCACTCCTCTTGTACGCCGCCCGAGTCGGTGAACACAAGGCGGGCGTTCTTCTCCAGCAGCAGGAAGTCGAAGAAACCGACGGGGTCGATGGTGCGCAGGTCCGGGGGCAGGGAGAGTCCGTAGGCTTCTATGCAGGCTGCCGTCCTGGGGTGGATGGGGAAGACTACGGGCACGCCATGCTCCCGCCCTGCTGTCCCCAGGCCCTTCAGCATTCTATCCAGCACATCGGGTCGGTCGGTGTTCTCCGCCCTGTGGAGGGTGGCCAGGAAGTAGGCCCCGGGCTCCACGCCCAGCCTGTCCAGCGCCGGGCAGGTTTCGGCGTTGGGGAGATAGCGCTGCAGCGAATCCACGATGGTGTTGCCGGTGACGAACACCCGCCGGGGGTCGGCGCCCTCGCCCCGCAGCACATCGCCCGCCCATGGCGTCGGGGCCAGCAGCACCGATGCCAAGCGGTCGGCCACGATGCGGTTCTTCTCCTCCTGCATGGCCATGTTGTAGCTGCGCAGCCCCGACTCCACGTGGACGAAGGGGATGCCCAGGTGACCGGCGGCCAGAGCTGAGGCCAGCACCGAGTTGGTGTCGCCCTCGGCCAGCACGTAGCTGGGCTTCTCCCGGCCAACCACCCTATGCAGACCGGAGAGCATCCTTCCGATCTGCTCTCCAATGGCGCCGGAACCCACCTCCAGGTTGTGAGAGGCCGAGCCCAGGCCCAGCTCCCGGAAGAATATCTCATCCAGGTTGTAGCTGTAGTGCTGGCCTGTGTGAACGATGGAGTAGCTGACGGCCCGTCGTTGGCACTCCAGGATGATGGGGGCCATCTTTATGATCTCGGGCCGGGTCCCAACCACGAGGCAAAGCTTCAAGTCCTGCTTCACCATCCCTCTTTGTCCCCCCCCCATCAAGGGAGGGGGGTGCATTTGTCACTCCTGCAGCCCAAACTATCGTCACTCCCGCGAAACTTGTCCTCGTGAAAACGGGGAGTGGGAGTCTATGCCTCCTCCGACTGCTCTGTCCGTTCCCCTTCGATTCCCCTCAGGGCGAACGGACAGCCCTAGCTATGCCAAGGTAGGTTCCCGCTTTCGCGGGAACGACGGTTAGGAGCAAGAACGGGGAATGTATCATCCTCTCAGGCCGGTTCTTGCTCCCGCCACCTCCATCAGCAGGTCCTCGTGGCGGCGCACCAGCACCTCCCTGGAGTGGCCCTCCAGGAAAGCCTGCCGGCCCGCAGCCCCCATGACGCCCCGCTCCTCGGCGCTCATGGAGTGCAGGTCCAGCACCGCCTGGGCCATGGCCTGGGGGTCCTCAGCCGGACAGGTTGTGCCCGCCCCCGCGGCCTCCACCAGGTCGGCAGCGTTGCCGGCGCTGGCCATGAGCACGGGTCGCTGGCAGGCCATGTAGGAGAAAATCTTGGCCGGTATGCTGATCTCGAACAGGGGGTCCCGCTTGTAGTGGGCCAGCAGCACATCGGACAGGGCGTAGATGTGGGGCATCCGGGTCGCGGGCTGCTGCCCCAGGAACCGCACGTTGTCCAGTTTCCTCTCACGGACCATATCTTCCAGGGAATGGCGCCCCACCCCGTCCCCAGCGAACAGGAACTGGATGTCCTCCCGGGACTTAAGGAGGTCCGCCGTCTCGACCACCGTCTCCAGGCTCTGGGCTAGGCCCATGTTCCCCCCGAACACCACGTTGAACCTGCCGGCCATGCCAAGCTCCCCGGCAAGGGCGGGGTCCGGCGCCACGGGCCGGTAAATCTCCTCGTTGGCCCAGTTGGTTATCACCGTGACCTTCTCCGGGGGCACCCCCTTGACGACCAGATTGTCCCGGTAGCCGGGGGAGACTGTGATGATGGCTGCGGCGCGCTTGTAAACGAACCTTTCCAGCCAGCGCAGGCCGGCAATGATCTTCCTGCCCCTCACCATCCCGGTAGCCAGGATCGCCTCGGGCCAAAGGTCGTTCACCGCGTACACGAAGGGGATGCGGCGCATCAGACCCATGGTCCAGGCCGAAACTCCCACGCTGAGGGGGGGATGGGACACGTACATAACGTCGGCTGGCCTGATGCCCAGGGAGCCCACCACGCAGGACGATGCCATGAATGACCCGTAGCTGAGGATGCGGCGCAGGGACGACCGGCTGTGGTCCACCATCAGGGGGAGGCGGAGCACCGGGATGCCGTCGATGGTCTCGCGCTTCCAAGGGCGCTGCCTGTAGCCATCGTATAGCTTCCCTTGGGGATAGCTGGGGAACGCGGTGACGACCTGGACCTGGTGGCCCCGCTGGGCCAGGGACACCGCCAGCTCGTGGGGCATCCAGATGGGTTCCGGATGGTAGAAGTAGGAGTGAATCAGGATGCGCACTAAACTACCGGCCTCTGATCCTTAAGGCTGACCCCACGATGTCGATTAATATGAGTCCCAGCCCGGCGTAGGTTCGGGTGAAGAAAGGCCATGTGCGAAGAGCGCGCAGGTACGTTGCCAGGCTGGCGCCGTTTGAGCCGTTTCGGTGGTGTTGCCGCGCGGCGCCGTAGTAGGCTATAGCAAACCTTCTCCTTGCAGAATGGGCTGCGTACCTTCTTCCATTGGCCGATTCTCGGCTGAATCTATCGGCAAGAAGCGCCAGAGTATCTCTCAAATGACGTTCTACGTTGCCCGTAACGTTGGAGGTGTGGAAACGCTGAGTTCCGAGAATATCCCTGACGAAGATAAAGCGGCAGATGCGAGAAAGCCGAAGCCATAGGTCGTAGTCTTCGACGGTTGCCAAGGAAGGGTCTTCGGAAAAGCCCCCAATATCAACGAGACATTGGCGAGATACGACGGTGGCGGAGGGCGCAGGCTGATTCCCATCAAGTAGCATGTAGTCGTGGATGTCGCCCTTGTAGCTGTCCTCCGGCCCATATCGGGAGCGGTGCTTCCAGATACCTCCGCCTGACTCTTTGGGACGAACGTATTCCTGGTCGTGGCAGACCAGGCCGACTCCCGGATCGGACTTCATGATCTCAGCAACCCGCTCCAGCTTGCCGGCCATCCAGACATCGTCGTCGTCAAGAAAGGCAACGAATTGGCCAGATGAGACTTCAATGCCGCGGTTTCTGATTGCTCCCGGTAGGCCTCCGCTGTTGTAGTTGATCACGGTGAGCCTCGGATCGGCGAACTCGGCAAGGACTGCCGATGTGTGGTCTGTGGAGGCGTCGTTGACCACCACAACCTCGAAGTCCTGGAAGGTCTGGCAAAACACCGAATCCAAGGCGTTCCTTAGCAGGTCGGCTCTATTTTTGGTTGCAATCAGCACCGTGAAGTACGGAGCCATGGCGAATCGCCCTTTCCTCTCGAGCCTGGGGCTGTCCCTGTGCTGACATTGTAGCCAAGTCCCGTTTGCATGGATACCCGGGCCGAGAAGTACGCCCTTTACGAAGCCTGCGACCTGTTCGTCATGCCTTCATCCGAGGAAGGGTTCGGGCTGGTGTACGTCGAGGCGGGGGCCTTCGGGAAGCCCTCCATTGGGTGCGACGTCATGGGTGTCCCTGAAGCCATAGCCCATGAGGAAACGGGTTTGCTGGCGCCTCCCAACGACGCCGATGCTGTGGCAGACGCGATGCTGCGTCTGCTCCGGGACGACGGCGGGCGGGCCCGCATGGGCGCCGCGGCCAGGAAACGCGTTGAGGCGATGGGCACGTGGGAGGACAGGGCGAGACAGTACCAGCAGCTCATAGGGGAGCTGGTCAGCAAGCGCGGGAGGGGATGACAGCGCTTTCACCCTCCGTTCGTACTTCGAGAGCCCCTTCGAGAGCCTCAGGACAGGCTCAGCACGAACGGGCAGGCCCGTCAATGCGATAGAGCCAGCCTGGAGGACGGCAGTGCTCCGTTCTGGATTGCGGCCTGCGCCGCAATGACGGGGGAGGGCTTCGTCCTTCACCCTCCGTTCGTACTTCGAGAGCCTCAGCGCGAACGGAGGTACGGGGCCCTACACTGCCGTTCGGCCTGAGGGGAATCGAAGGGCGAACGGGCAGGCTCAGGGCGAACGGACAAGCGTGCCGGAGGCTAAGGTAGATTCTCGCGTGCGCGAGAATGACGGTAGGGGCAAGGCTTGATTAAGGCAGGATGTGACGAAAGGCCTCCCCGTCATTGCGGCGTAGGCCGCAATCCAGGAAAGTTCGGGGTTGGGACAGGCGGGCTGTGACAAAGGTGCGCCACACCGTCTCCGTTCGCCCTGAGCCTGCCCTGAGGCTCTCGAAGGGGGAAATCGACGGGGAACGGAGGCCACCGCAGGTGTGAGCCAGCCTGGAACCCGGCAGTGCTCCGTCCTGGATTGCGGCCTACGCCGCAATGACGAAAAGGGGGGCTGCTCCAATTACCGTCACTCTCGTGAAAACGGGAGTGACGGTGGGAGCCGGGAAATACAGATGGCCTGATGTGACGAAAGGCCTCCCCGTCATTGCGGCGTAGGCCGCAATCCAGGAAAGTTCGGGGTTGGGACAGGCGGGCTGTGACAAAGGTGCGCCACACCGTCTCCGTTCGCCCTGAGCCTGCCCTGAGGCTCTCGAAGGGGGAAATCGACGGGGAACGGGGGCCACCGCAGGTGTGAGCCAGCCTGGAACCCGGCAGTGCTCCGTTCTGGATTGCGGCCTACGCCGCAATGACGAGGGAGGGCTTCGTCCTTCACCCTCCGTTCGTACTTCGAGAGCCCCTTCGAGAGCCTCAGGACAGGCTCAGCACGAACGGAGGTACGGGGCCCTACACTGCCGTTCGGCCTGAGGCTCTCGAAGGGCGAACGGGCTGCCGTGTTGTGAGCCAGGGTAGGTTCCCGTTTTCCCGGGAACGACGGTGGCAGAGGGCGAACGCGCAGGTTGCTCCTGACAGGCGTTTCACCCTCCCCTTAGTCCCCTCCCTCAAGGGAGGGGGGATACAGTTTCCCTTCTCCCCTGGAGGGAGAAGGTTAGGATGAGGGGGACAGGCCAGCCCGTCATTGAGGCCCCAACTCCCGTCACTCCTGCGGCCCTATCGCCGTCACTCCCGTGAAAACGGGAGTCTGCGCCCCAATCCCTGGGCTGCCCGTTCGCCCTGAGGCTCTCGAAGGGGAACGGGCAGGCTGCCCCTGGCAGGCGCATCACCCTCCCCCTAGGCGCTGGACTGGAGCTTGTGGTAGTTGGCGAACACCCCTGCGTTGGCCAGCAGGCTGTCCCAGTCGCCCTCCTCCACGATCTGCCCGTCCTGGAGCACCAGGATCTTGTCGGCGCCCTGGATGGTGGATGTGCGATGGGCGACGATCAGGACGGTGCATTCGTCGTGCACCTGCTTGATGTGTTCCTGGACCGCTTGCTCCGACTCGGAGTCCAGGGCGCTGGTGGCCTCGTCCAGCACCAGGATTTCCGGCTCCCGCAGGATGGCCCGGGCCAGGGCTATCCGCTGGCGTTGGCCTCCCGACAGGTTCCAGCCCTGCTCACCGATGACGGTGTCGTAACCCGTGGGCAGGCTCTGGACGAAATCGTGGGCATAGGCGCGCCGGGCCGCCTCCACCACCTTCGCCTCCGTGCTGCCCGTGCTGCCGACGGCGATGTTGTTGAAGACGCTGTCGTTGAACAGGAACACATCCTGGCTTACCAGCCCGATGGCCTTGCGCCACGTTGACAGGTCCAGCTCCCGCAGGTCAATAGAGTCCACCTTAACGGCCCCTTCCAGGGGGTCGTAGAACCGGAGGAGGAGGTCGATGACCGTCGTCTTCCCCACGCCGGAGCCGCCCACGATGGCTGTGAGCTGGCCCTTCCTGGCGGTGAAGGAGACGCCCTTCAGGACCGGCGAGCGGGGGTCGTAGCTGAAGCCCACACCGGAGAAGGCTATCTCGTCCTTCAGGCCTGGGAAGGGCTTGTCGCCGTTGGCCACCTTGATGTGAGAGGCTTCGTCCATGACCCTGTTAACATCATGGAGGGCCGCTATGGTGCCGGCGAAGGTCTGACGTTCGCTGTTGAGAGCGACGATCCTGGGGGTGAGGCGGTAGAGGATGAACAGCAGGGTCACAACAATGGATATCTCGAAGCCCAGGAGGGACACGCCCACGAAGACGATCCCGCCGATAAGCCCGAACAGGGACGCTTCGTGGAACACGACCATCTGGCTGCGGTGCTTCCCCAGGCGGTAGGCTGCCTCGGCCACGTCGTCGGTCCTCCTGCGGAAGGCCGTCCTCTGTAATGGCTCCAGGAGAAAGGCCTTGATGACCCGTATACCGGTCAGGCTCTCCACCGATGTGGCTTGGAGGCGGTTCTCCCGCTCTGCCAGGTTCCCGCCGATGGCCCGGGAACGGGTTACGTTGTACTGAAGGGCCAGGGATACCAGCAGCAGCAGGCCCACCGCTATGGCCGTTAATGTTGGGGCGATCAGGAAGGCGGCCGTGAGGTAGGTGGCGATTATCCCCAGGCTGGCCAGCATCTCGTTGGCGTGGTGGTAGGCCTCCCCCGCTCGGAAGGCCTGGGTGGTGAGGGTGCCGCTCAAAGATCCTGTCCTCTGGTCCTGAAAGTAGGAGATGTCTGTGTGGAGCAGGTTCTCCATGGTTGAGGTCCTCATCCAGGAGATGAACCCCTCCTTGGTCTTGGCGACCAGGATCATTCGCAGGTACTTGAGGGCGGCCGCCGTCAGGACGAGGATGGCGAGGGCGATCAGGATGGTCTCCAGGGTGAGGGAAAGGCCTAGGGTGTTGAACAGGTCCTCGAAGGACCGGGAGATCCAGTGGTCTCCCACACCGCCCGAGTCCAGGTTCTGGAGGAGGGGTACCAGGAGACCCACGTTGACGCCTTCGAAGAGGGCCACCAGGAGGGTGACTAGGATGATAAGCAGGGCCGTCCGGAGTCGGCCGTACTTTACTGCAAAGCTGTGCCAGAGCGCGCTGTACATATGCCTTGGGCCTGCCTGGTTAAGGGAGGCTGCGGGACGATGGTAGGTAAGGGCCCTCCCTGTGTCAAGGCGCACAGGATTCCCTCCTGGTCAGGAACTCAGCGTGGATTCCCTATTCTGCGGGCCTGAGCGTCGTCCGGCTGTGACGCGACGAATTGCAGTGGGTTTGGGGGCTTGCGAGTGCTGCTTATTCCCCTGTACAGGTTGAAGTGCTGGTCTGGGCTTGGTGCGCCATGCCTCCTCACTTCGGCCTGTACAGGCGTTCAGACTACGGGAATCAACACTCGCACGAGAGAGTCTAGCCATCAAGAGATGGTTTGCTATACCATCGTGCGCTCGCCGACGACCTGTAGTTGACAACGGGATGACCATAGGGGATAAAATATCCACATTAGCCATATGGATAGAGTGCACTAAGGGAAAAGAGCATTCATAGAGAGGTCAATCACACGAAAGGAGAGCTGTGCATGACCCACGTAGCATTGCCAATGCGTTTATCCAGCGAGCCGAAAACCACGGCCAGCCCATTACTCCACTACAGGTGCAGAAGTTAGTATTTCTCGCCCATGGATGGATGTTGGGGCTCCACGATAGACCTATGGTCGATGAGGACTTCGAGGTATGGCGCTACGGCCCGGTCAACCCTTCAGTTTACTACTGCCTGTCTCACCACAGAGGCGATCCAGTGAGAGGAGAGATACCGCTCCATCCGGGCGACAAGAAGGATTTTGACCGCACGGAAGAGAATATGCTGGATGATGTATTCTCCCTCTATGGCTCTCTCCCTGGGATGAGGCTGTCTGCTCTGACTCATGCCCCTGGGTCCCCATACAGGCAAGCTAAGCGTAAGGGCCTAAGCCACATCTCAGAAGACACCATCAAGTCTTACTATCGGAAGCAGGTCGAAGAGGCCCGTGAGCGACAACGGCGAGGAAAGTAGATTAGCGGATATTCAACGGCCCGGCGAACAGGATGCCGTTGAGGTCAACAGGGATGAGCAGGAATTCTATGACACTGGCGCAAGTGCCAAGCGCAGAGCCATAGAGCGTGATGAAGAGTGGCTGGATGAGAAATCTCGCATCAAGCTCGCCGTCGCACGGCGACTTCTATCTTTTGCTGGCGCTGGTCTGGCATTACTGGTGCTGATAGCGGCCGCCTTTGCTGTGGTGTCCACCTTCACATTGATGATCCACTTGTTCCTTCCGCAGCTTGGCTGGCTCACCGCCGAAGAGCAGAAAAGACTCACTGATTGGTATACAGAAGTGGCAAGGATTGCCTTCCCGGTATTGCTGATTGCGAATCCTTGGCTGATCTGGCGCATCTCTCGGAGCGGTCGAAATTAAGAGACCGTTAGTAGCAACATGAATGAAGTTGCGATAACACCGACGCCTGAGTCGTCGAACACGGCGAAAATACTTGAGGTAATCCAGACCGTAGCCGAAAAGGTGGACAGCTGGCACATAGCCCTCTTTGTGGTCCTGTCGTTCATAATTGTCTGGACGGTGTGTCGCAAAATCCAAGCCTTTAAGGTGCTTCCGTTTAGAGCGAACATACTACTCATTGCTGGTTGTATATTTGCGTTAGGTTTAGCGATTTCGGCACTTATTTTTAAGGCGATCATGTCAGATGGCGGGTCCGCTAACGACAATCAGTTTGTCATTGGCGCACTGATTGGATTGCTTGGAAGCGCCATTACTGGTTTGGCGGGTCTAGGTACAACGCTAGTGAGCGATAAACCTGAGAAGGCGGACGAGGCCCCCAACAAGGACACTGGAAGGGTGGATGACAACTAGTCATTGACAACGGCCCCCACCCGTGTCCACACTGGGCACGTAGAAACTTCACAGGGAGGGCGGTGTTGTATGACCACCGAGCGTAGTGCATACATCGAGGTGCATCAAGGAGAGGACAAGCAGTGGTATTGGAGTCTAAAGGCCGCAAATCATCAGATCGTTGCCGTCGGCGGCGAGGGCTTTTCGAGCAAGAGTAGCTGCCTGGGCAGCATTGAGGCAGTGAAGAGGGCGATCACAGACATACGTATCGAAACTGAAGACGAATAGCCCTCCAATTTCATCCAACCCGGGGAAAGTCCCATGCGCAAAGGGCCTGCGACGAACATCGGAGGCCCTTCTTTCAGCTACGTTCCAACTTTTTCACACCTCTCAGTGCTCAGGTGACTTTTGAACTCCCTTCGGGGATTGACGTTTTTGAAAATAGTGTGATAGTTTTTACCATGTAAAAGGCCGCGAAAGAGACGAGTAGGCGGGAAATAGCGTCCAGCGAGTCTGGTACGGTGAGAGCAGACACGTGAAACCCGACCGAAGATCCCTCTGGAGCTGCCAGCCGAACTCCCAAGGGGAGAAGTAAGCTGAGCCGGGTTCATCGTCCGTTAACATCGATGGAGCATGATGGTGCTCTACAGAAGAGGCCCTCATAGGATGGGGGCAATTAGGGTGGTACCGCGGGAAATCACATCCCGTCCCTAGCAGGGGACGGGATTTTTTTATCCGCCAAAGCAGTCACCTGGAAGCTTCTGGCAGGCATCTAGTACAGAACAATGGAGGCTGAAGTGCAGCTGAAGGGTGCTGAAATAATCTGCGAGTCGCTGCTGAAGGAAGGGGTGGATGTGGTATTCGGGCATCCGGGGGGAGCTGTGTTGCCCCTGTACGATGCCCTATACTCCTACCCCCAGATACGGCACATCCTGGTAAGGCATGAGCAGGCTGCCGCCCATGCGGCCGATGGCTACGCCCGGGTGACCGGCAGGCCGGGGGTCTGCATCGCCACGTCGGGTCCCGGCGCCACCAACCTGGTGACGGGCATCATGGGAGCCAAAGCCGATTCCGTCCCCATGGTGGCAATAACGGGGCAGGTGGCCCGGGCTGCCTTGGGCAGCGAGGCCTTCCAGGAGTGCGACACCTGCGCCATCACCGCCCCATGCACCAAGAAGAACTACCTGGTCATGTCCGCCGAAGACCTGGCCCCGACCATCTACGATGCTTTCCGGGTGGCCCAGGACGGGCGACCGGGACCGACCCTGATAGATATACCAAGGGATGTCCAGCAGGAGCTGGCCGGCTTCGAGTACATGGAGGTCCCACAGGGGGCCTCAGCCCCTGTTCATGAAGGCATGGAGGAAAACCTCCGGAGGGCCGCCCAGCTAATCAACGGGGCGAGCAAACCCCTGATCCTGGCTGGACATGGTGTGCTTAACTCCCGGGCTGGCGACGATGTGCTGGCCCTGGCCGAAAAGACGGGTATCCCAGTGGTGAACACCCTCCTGGGACTCGGTTCTTTCCCAAGGAGCCATCCCCTGAGCTTGGGAATGCTCGGGATGCACGGGATGTACTGGTCCAACCTGGGGGTGGACCAGTCGGACCTGATCGTGGGACTGGGTGTGCGGTTCGATGACCGGATAGTCGGCAAGCCCGGCTCCTTCGCTCCCAATGCCAAGGTCATACAAGTGGACATCGACCCGTCACAGATAGGGCGCAACGTCCCTGTGGAGGTGGGCATAGTCGGAGGCGTGAAGGCTGTGCTGAGAGAGCTTTTGCCCCTGGTGCGCGCGTCCAGCCACTCTGACTGGGTGCACCAGATAGATGCTCTGAAGGAGGAGCACCCCTCCCTGGAGGTGCCGGAGGCCGATGGCCTCCTGGCCCAGCATGTGTTGACGGACCTGAACGAAGTGATGGGTGAAGAGGGTGATTCCGTTGTCGTCACCGGGGTTGGGCAGCACCAGATGTGGGCGGCCCAGTACCTGATGTTTGACCGCTCGGACACCTTTGTGTCCTCGGGGGGCTTGGGGGCGATGGGCTACGAGGTGCCGGCGGCCATGGGCGCCCAGGTGGGGAAGCCGGATGCCACCGTCTGGAGCATCGCCGGGGACGGCGGAATCCAGATGACCATCCAGGAGCTGGCGACCATCTCCGATGAGAAGCTGCCGGTAAAGATAGCGCTGTTCAATAACGGCGACCTGGGAATGGTGCGCCAGTGGCAGGAGATGTTCTACCAAGGGCGCTACAAGGCAGTCTCCATCCCCGGCCCTGACTTCGTGCGGATGTCGGAAGCCTTTGGCATACCTGCCATGCGGGTGACGAGGCGGGAGGATGTTCTCAATGCCCTGAGGCAGGCCAAAGGCGCAGCAGGCCCGTTCTTGGTCGAGTTTGTCCTTAAGCCCGATGAGAGCGTCTATCCGATGGTTCCGTCGGGGGCTACGCTGGCGGAGACTGTGGAGGACCCGCGGACGCGGAGGGTCGGATAAACCGTCTTCTCCAGTTTCTTAAATTTTTTCTAGACCGTCTCTAGCCTTTAACTGCCGATTCTGATTGCATATCCAAATTTCCTGGCGGGATGCAGGGCCAATGATGCCTCACTGACTATGGAGTCTCCGTAGATTTTATACAACGGTTAGACTCCTTATCAAAACATTCGTGGAAAAAAGTCTTGACAAGAATGCATTTCGGTATCAAACTACCGAAAGTTGAAAATGGGGCCGGAAGGTGTGGCAGGCGGCTGACCGCTAACTGCTGTCAGCCCGGATTGTGCACCCCTTTTCTCAGCCCCGCCTAACTCTGCCTTTCCCTGACTTTTGTAGGAGCCCGGCTTTTTCTTTTTCCGGGTTTCGGATAGGAGGTTGGAAGAACGAGCATTATGCGATGTGTTGTGTTGGGAATGGGGGAGGACTCTTCCTTATTTTCACGGTGATTCTTTAGGAGGCTATGAATGCGACGATGATGACGACATCCGTTAGAGTAATGAGCGACGGAATAATCAAGTTCGACGGCGGAACAATGTTTGGGCAGGTGCCCAAGGTTGTTTGGGAGAACAAGGTTTCAACGGATCGCAAGAACCGGATTACCCTGGGACTCAACTCCCTCCTTATCCAGATAGGGACCCACACGGTCCTGGTGGATGCGGGGGTCGGCTCAAAGGAGATAGACGGCGAAAAGGAGACCTACGGTCTGGTGCCAAGTCGCTTGCTCAAGGGCCTGAAAAGCCTTGGGCTTTCGGCTAAAGATGTCGATACCGTAATACTGACCCACCTTCATTTTGATCATAGTGGTGGGTGCACCAAGCTAGACCGCATGGGCAACCTGGTGCCGACTTTTTCCAAAGCCAAGTACTATGTCCAAAGCGACTGCTGGGAAGATGCCTGCATGGCCACGGAGCGCTGCCAGGAGATTCATCGAGGAGAGGACTATCGGCCCATCGAGGAAAAGGGCCAGTTGGAGCTACTGGATGGCGACGCTGAGATCTACCCCGGCCTTAACGTCAGGGTAACTGCGGGCCACGCTCGGGGACACCAGATAGTCCTGCTGAACCATGGTGGTGAGCGGATAGCCTTTCTGGGAGACCTGGTGCCCACGCCTCACCACCTGGATATGTCTGCCATTTCGGCTTTCGACCGCTTCCCCGAGGAGACCCTGGTAATGAAGCGGGACATCCTGAATCAGGCCGAACGAGAGGGCTGGCTTCTCATTTTTGCCCACGGGCACGAACAGAAGGCCGGCTACCTGGAAAATCGTAGTGGGGAGACGTATCTGCGCCCTGTCGAACTGTAATACTCCGCCAAAGACACTGCGGGAACGCCTGCCGGCGAACTGATCAAGGATGAAGGTTCACGGCAGGCGTTCTTCTTTTGAGTTGACGATGGCGCTGTGGCTTTGCTACACCTCGGCCAGGATGCTGTCGGCCTCAATGGTGAGAAGGGTCGCATCGGTGATGCAGTTGGCCAGGTCCCGGTCGCTGGCTGTGTGTACCCTGACGTAGTTGTCAGTCAGGCCCCGATAGATGGGACCGTCGCCAGTCAACGATCCAGATTCCCACAATACTAGCCTCGTGGCGCCCAAGAGGTCAGATCGGTAGCTGGTTGACTGGCGCTGGGACAATGCTATGAGCTGACCTACCCTCGCCTTGGTGACTGCAGGGCTGACCTTGGCGTCGAAGTGGGCAGCGCTGGTGCCGGGCCTAGGGGAGTAGGGGAACACATGCATGTCGGCGAAATTCATGCTCTCTGCGAAGGTGAAGCTCTCCTGGAACTCGTGATCGGTCTCGCCGGGGAAGCCTGCGATGATGTCGGCCGTGATGGCCACATCCTTCACAGCGCTGCGCACTTTCGCAGCAGCGCTGGCATACTCGGCGCTGGTGTACTTGCGGCGCATCCGTCGGAGGGTGGCATCGCACCCGTTCTGCAGAGGCATGTGGAAGTGGGGACACAGGCGTTCATCCGACCAGAGGTCCAGCAGGTCGGGAGAGATCTCCTGGGGCTGTAGAGAAGAAACCCTGATCCTCGGGACCGACGTCTGTTCCAGGATAGCCCTGAGAAGGTGGAAGAGGGATAATCCGGGCAGGTCGAACCCGTAGGTGCCCAACTGGGTCCCGGTGAGCACAACTTCCCTGCATCCCCTGTCCGATGCGGCGTTGATGCGGTCGATGATGTCCCGGGGCGGAATGCTGCGTTCCCTTCCACGCACCTTGGGGACGATGCAGTAGGCGCACACTTGGTCGCACCCCTCTTGTATCTTGATCATCGAACGGGTCCTATGGGTGCTGGTCGGAGTACGGCTGCTAGGCCTGCTAGAGATTGACGTGGATCCGTCTGTCAAGGGATGGGGATGAGCGCCCCGGGAGTAGATGCCCAGCACCTTCTCTACCAGCCGGTCCTTATCCGGGTTGCTTACCACGAGCTGGCTGCTGCCCAGGCTTCCCACTTCAAGTGGCGCCAGGTGGGCGTAGCAGCCGGTTGCGACAACCAGGGCTTCGGGGTTGTTTCGCCGGGCGGAGCCCAGCGCCTGCCTGGCCTTGGCGTCGGCAGTGTGGGTAACCGTGCAGGTGTTGACCACGTAAACGTCGGGGGAATCAGCGGGATCCACTACGGCAAAGCCCGCTTCGAGGAAGCGTTGGGCCATGCTTTCGCTGTCGGCTTGGTTCAGCTTGCAGCCGTGGGTCTGGAACGCAACGGTGCCTATCCTGCGGCTACCGGTCTGCACAGCGCTCATGGGAGCAGGCACTCGCTGACCTGCGGTTGGGGCCCACTAGGAGGGCCTTCGGGGGCTTCCGGATTGGTCTGTCAACGGAAAGGGGAACGTGTTGTCTCCGCAGGTCCTGAGGGACTCCCGATACGCTGATTCTCTTCGAGAGAAATCTGAGGAGAATGGCTGATACCCATCATGTTGACTGGGTGACGAGTTTCTCAGGTGCTCGGCCGCCAGGGCGAATCGATGCTTCGCCTGTACCAGCCAGAGGGGCTGTTCGGCGTTTACCTTGCGCGCGTAGGCGTAGATCGCAAAGGAGGCGGCGATGACAGCCCCGCCGCCTATGGCGTCCAGGATATAGTGGTTCCCGGTGATCGTTATTGCAAAGAAGGTTATCGTCGGGTAGATGATCCCAAAGGGTCTGATCCAGGGGTTGTTGGTCCTCAGGAACAGGACGCCAAACAGCACCGTCCAGGCGAAATGCAGGCTGGGCATGGCGGCGAAGGCGTTGTAGTACACTTGCATCTCCCGGCTTCCGTACCAGGTGGGCCCAAACCGCTGAATCGTGTCTATGAACCCTAGGTCGACGAGGTACCTGGGCGGCGCCAGCGGAAATGCCGCGTACAGGATGAGGGCAAGCACGAAGCTGATCAGGATGATGTTACGGTAGTAGATGTACCTGTCATGGTTGACGATATATAGGACTACCCCGGTGACGATGATGATCGGCCAGAAGGTGATGATGTAGGCCCAATTCAGAATGATGACCAATGCCTTCGCCGACTTTATTGCCCAAGATTGCCACTCCAGCTCCCACAGCAGCCCGAAGGCTCCCTCGATGGTTACTACCTTGGCCGCGTTTTCGAAAGCTGTCAGTTCGATGTTGGGGATAAGGTACTTTCGGATAAACATGTAGAGGAAATATGCGCCTACCAGCAGGGCCAATTCCCGAAGATGCTTTGCGACTTCCCAGCGTTCCATCAGCGAAGCCGGGCTGGAGTTCCTAATCATCGCCATGGCTCCGGGCGTGCTGCGGGGCCGCGTCGGAGGCTGCTATTTCCGGGTGACGGAAGCCGTTGGAAGGAGGTTGAGAAACGCAGGCGCTGGTGTAAGAAAGCTCTCGGCGGGCGGCGGCCTTGCTTCCCAGGTACACGCTGCAGGACAAGCACCCAACCTGTTGCTCGGGCAGGGGACCCTTTTTGAACAGCTTCCTGGCGGACAGATAGTGGCTGTTGTTCCATATGGTCTTGATTGAATTGTTCTTTACGCTTCCAAAGTCGTCGGAAGCATCGGTGAGGTAGCAGCAGGGAGCGTAGCCTCCATCCCAGTTCACTACGGCGCTGCGCCAGAGACGCCAGCAGCGGTCGCCATCCTCATGATAGGGTTTCTCCAAGGGGTTCTCCCTGTCCCTCCAGCCCTCTCCCACCGGAAGCCATTTCTTTGTCAGGGATTCGTCGTCTGCGCCGTGGGGGAAGTCCACCCGCTTGAATACGATGTTGTCTACTCCAAGGTCGGCGGCCATCTTCCTGGCATCTGGTATTTGGGCTTCGTTCTGCTTCATGACGATGTACTGCCACTCCAGGTAAGGTGTGGCGGAACCCAGCTCTCCGCGCTTTTCGATCAACAGCTTAAGATTGTCCAACACCCGATCCAAGTGGCCCCCGACCCGGTAAACCTCGTAAACATCCTGGGTTGTCCCATCCAGGGATATGATCAGCACATCCAGACCCGATCGGACCAGCTCTTCGGCCATAGAGGGAGTCAGAGGTTTGTTCAGGTTGGAGCTCATGATGGTGGCGATGTTGGCTTCGTGGGCACAGGCAACGAACTTTGCAATATCCTTATTCAGGAATGGCTCACCCCAGCTGTACAGGCTGAGCCAGATGCAGTAGTCCTTGATCTGCTGGATGATGTCGTGGTACATGGGGAAGGACATCACACCCTTGTCCCGGTGGACCGTCCCCAAGCCTGTATGGCAGAGGGGGCACTTAAGCTGGCAGATGTTGGTGGTGTCGATCTCCCACTCGTAGGGGTAGCCCCACACCTTGGCGCGGCCGAGGCGCAGCTGGGCCTCCACCCGGGCAAAGTTGAGCAGCTTGCGCCAGCTCCAGTAGCGAAGGGCCAGAGAGAACCTTTGATTGGCGCGCCCGGCGGCCATAGCGCCTATGACGGAGCGGTTTACCTGGAGAGCGCGCTCGGCAGCCCAAGCTGACCGTAGGAGCAGGGATTCAGCCAGCTTCAGCATTTTTCTCTAGAGAGTGCAGTGTTCCGGGAATGTGTCAATTCTAATCGGGGCCTATCGTTCTCCCACAAGACTATATTCACTGGGGGGAAAGGGCCTCCAAGCCGGGCCTTGGGGCTTTCCGATTCCCGATGGAGCGGAGATGGATTTTATATTGCGAGGTAGTGTACTTTGGCTTTGATTGGGGTGTCAACGGAAATGGTTCCTACCTGGGCAATTTCACCCCCTTGGAACCCTTTGGATATAATGGGACAAGGCTAAAACTGCTGCAAAAACTTGGTTGGAGGATGCAATGGCAGTCGATGGAATAAAGCTGAACAGCGTCAACCATGTGGTTACCATGGTCTCGAACACCAAGCTAAGCATGGAGTTCTACTGCGATTTTCTGGGATTCAAGCACATACCCAGCCAGGTCGATAACCCGAACATCACGTGGCTCGTTCTCCCCAACGGGGTGATGCTGCACCTAATAGAGACGGAGGAGGCTCCGGCCAAGCCTGACAATATTCATCATGCCTTCGAGGTGGAGGACTTCGACAGCGCTGCAAGAGCTGTGGAAGGGCATGGCGTAGCCATAGAGCGGTCCGGAGTGCGCCACGACGGACAGAAGTTCATGTTCTTCAGAGACCCCGACGGCAATCGAGTGGAGCTCTGCACTCCATCGGGATTCGGGCGCTAGATAGTCCCAACTCACGGCTAGTCTATATTAGACATCTTGGCATCAACGAAACTTTATGCTATGATGTCTTCATGCGAACGACGTTGACCATAGATGACGACATAGCCGATGCCCTGAAGGAACAGTCTAGGCTCCTAGACCGTCCATTCAAGCAGGTAGTTAACGACATCCTGCGGCGGGGGCTGTCTCCGGCTTCGGTGAGGGAGCCAGCGCCCGAATACAGGATCATCCCCAACCGCAGCCAGCTCGTGCCGGGAGTGGACCCCATGAAGCTCAACCAGCTTGACGACGAGCTGCAGGTTGGGGAGGTGACGTCAGGCAGGCCCGAGGGTGATAGTCCCTGACCTGAACCTCCTGGTCTATGCCCACAACACGGGGGCGCCCTTCCATGAGAGCGCCAAGAAGTGGTGGGAGGACCTGATCAACGGACAGGAACGAGTCGGCGTACCTTGGGCTGTCCTGACGGGATTCGTCCGTCTCATGACCCACCCAAGGGTGCTCACCCGCCCCATGGCTGCTGATTCAGCTATGGACTACGTCGACGAGTGGTTCAGTTTCCCCCACGTTAGCCAGTTGAATCCCGGCAGCAATCACTTGGCGTATTTTCGTCAGAACCTGGCCGCCGCTGGCGTGGGAGGGAACTTGGTGACCGACTGCCACATAGCTGCCCTGGCCATGGAGTACCAGGCCGAACTGCACTCCAACGACACCGACTTCAGCCGGTTCTCCGGCCTGCGCTGGCACAACCCCATTTAAGCAGAGACTGGCTTAGTTCCATGACCAGAAAGCGATGCGCCCCGCTGCCAACTCCAGGGGCACCGCGCCTTCTACGGCTTCAAGAACGTACACCTTGTAGCCTTGAGGCGAGCCCCCGTTCACCCCGGAGGAGTGCCTCTGAAGGTTTCCTGTGAAGACGATGTGGCGGCTGTCCGGCGACCAAATGGAGTGGGAAAGGGCATACTGGTCAAAGAAGGTCAACGCCGTCAGAAGGTCTGCCGAAGGCAGAAACTCAGCTACCACAACCGGAGGGCCCCCATCCCGGTCAACCAGCTTCCAGGCGAAGGTGCGTCGCTCCGGGTCGAACACCACGTGGATGAGCTTTCGGCCATCTGGGGACCAGAAGAAGGCCAGCAAGGGCTCGTCCGATAGCATCCTGGGAGCGCCTCCATCAGTCCCCACCATGAACAGGCGGTCATACTGGCCACCCCCCGGCTGATCGGTGTCCGCAACGGCTAGCTCGTCACTCGTGGGCGAAAGCATAAAGGCGGCCAGAGCACCCACATCTGCCAGGTAGCGAGGCCTGGCTCCGCCATCCAGCTCAGAGGCGTAGAGGGCATTGCTCCCATCCCGAGAACTGGTGTAGTAGGCGATGCGTCCATCATGGGATAGGGCTGGCACACGGAAGCCCGAACCGGCTAAATCCAGGTCAACCGGACTCGGCATCTCCGATCCAACTTGGGTCCCGGGCAGGTGCAATAGGTCGTTTTGCCGGCGTATCAGCAGCGAGCCCGTATCCCGTGCCCACGAATAGTACGTGGGTGATCCTAAGGCGATGGGAGAAGGTGACGGTCCTCCCTGGGATGCTGCCAGGAACAGGGTCAGGTGCCGACCAGTAGTCGCAAGGAAGGCCAGGTATCGGCTGTCGGGGGACCAGTAGATATAGTGGGGCGCCCCCTGGGCAACCAGGATGGTGCCCGGTTCGTTTTCATAGACCTGCTTTGAGACTCCCGATGAGGCGTCGAAAATCTCCAGGGCAAGCTGGGCTGCATCTCCCCTCGAATTAACCCTTGACGCAGCTAGCCTGGAGCTGTCGGGAGACCAGGTCGGCCAAGTGTAGAAGGACTGGCTATCGGAAGCCTGGGCCAGAACATGTCCCGCGCCCCCAACCCGCGTCTCACTCCGGGTAAGGCTACGGGGTTCGCTGCCATCGGGGTTGATGGTGGCGATGTTCCCGTCCTCGGTAACGTAGGCGATACGATTAACCATGGTTGGCTGGGGCTGTTCCACGGTTTCCGGTACTTCATGCTCCATTGGAGTAGCTTCGCTGTGGATGGTGCTGCCGGGGGCCGCTCCGTCCCCACACGCCGCAAGCAAGGCTACGACCCCGGCCAAGCCCAAGAGCCAGCCGGAGGCCCTTCCAGGCCCAGCCTTCTGCCGTTGGTTTCCTAAAGTACATCTCCACAGCCGGGGTGGGGGTTTCACGCCACAATCGACAAACGAGAGGGAATCGCAGACCGGCTAAGCGCGTACGATGATCAGAGGGGGAGGGCTATAGCCTCTCCCGTCTGGGCGCTCCGGGTTACCGCCTCGGTAAACTCCATGTAGTGCACGCCGGTCTCGAAGGTGGTGTGGGTTATCGGCTCAGTTCCGCGGATGGCGTTGATGAACTCTTCTTCCACTCGCCAGCCGCCCTGCTTCTCGGGAGGAATTTCGATCTTCGAAAGTTGGCTATCTCCGCGCCGACCCCCGTACAGCGTGAGGGGCGGCGGGCCATCCATCTTCAGAGTGCCCTCTGTGCCGAACAGCCAGATATCGATGCCGGGCCCATGTCCGGTCACTGAGCTGAAGCTCAATGTGGCTTGGGCTCCGCTGGCCATCTCGCACATGATGTTTACATGGTCGGGCACTGTCACAGTGCGCACGACGCCGGATTCGTCCTTGCGGTTGCGAACGACCACGTTGGTCATAGCCATCACCTTGGAGGCTGGTCCCGTCCAGCGGATTATCCCCTCGTACCATATGCCCATCTGCATGATGTTGTAGCCGCTCAGGTCCCGGTTCTGCCTCCAGTGGAGGGGGCTGTCGAAGTCGGCGAAGGCGCTGGGCCACATGCGCATGTTCACCGATATCAGGTCTCCCAGGTAGCCCTCGGCCATCATCTGCTGGATGGCGCTGTCCACCGATAGGGTCATGGGTGAGGGGACGATCTGCTTGATCAGGTGGGGATGGTTGCGGGCAGCGTCAAGGAGCACGCGAGCTTCCTGGGCATCCATAGACATGCGGGCCTCGCAGAGCACGTGTTTGTTGTTCTCCAGGGCTGCTAGGATGATGGGATAGTGCATGTAGGGCCAGGTGCCGATGCAGATGGCATTGGTATCGTCGGCTTCCACCAGCTCCAGCCAGTTATCGTAGACGGTCGGAATCTCGAACTCACCTGCGACCCGTTCGCTGGACTCTCTGCTGCGGTTGCATACCGAAACGATTTCCACCCCATTCTGTTCCCTCAGGCCGGGGATATGGCGGTCCCGGGTGTTTCCTCCGGCGCCCACGACCCCCACGCGGATAATCCCGTCATCCATGTTGAAGCTCCTTGCAGTTTGAACTTGTGGCACCCCGATTATAGGAGGGACGGGCCGCCCAGTCCAGTTGAGGCCGCCGGTTGCCGTTCCCTGCTTTGACTCTTATATTTGGGGCAATGTCCCAAGCAGCGAAATGGAAGGCAATGAAGTGGAAATAGAAACACGGGCTATACACGTGGGGCGCGATGTAGATGCCGCCACGGGGGCTGTCTCGTCACCCATCCACCTGTCCACCACATTCGAGAGGGCGCCCGACGGCAGTTTTCCCCAGGGCTACATCTACAGCCGGGCGGACAATCCCAACAGGGCTGCCCTCGAGGAGTGCATGAGGGACCTGGAGGGCGGGCAGAGCGCCGCCGCCTTCTCCTCTGGTATGGCCGCCATTGCGGCTGTGTTCCAGGCCCTGTCCACGGGTGACCACGTAGTAGCGCCGCGGGATGTTT
The DNA here is from genome assembly GCA_963663025.1 of Dehalococcoidia bacterium. Classification (GTDB taxonomy): domain Bacteria; phylum Chloroflexota; class Dehalococcoidia; order Lucifugimonadales; family JAGWBF01; genus JAGWBF01. Next base: position 621,883 of record OY760073.1, read on the forward strand.
ACCACGGCACCGGTCGTGTGCTGCGAGGGTTCATGTCCCGTTGGAACCTGGACGCCACATTTGTGGATATGGCGGACCGGGAGCATGTGCGAGGGGCGATGCGCCCATCTACGCGAGCAGTCTTTGTCGAAACCCCGTCCAATCCCCTTCTGAAGATAACGGACATAGCGGCCGTGGCCCAGATCGCCCACGAGAGAGGCGCTATATGTGTATGCGACAACACCTGGGCCACGCCGATGCTTCAGCGTCCCCTGGACCTGGGAGCGGACATCGTGGTGCATTCCAGCACAAAGTACCTGGGAGGTCACGGCGACGTGACCGGCGGGGTTGTGGTGGCGGCCGGGAGCGATGGCCTGTTCCCCAATATCCGGCAGGTGCAGCAGGATGCGGGGCCGGTCCCCTCGCCTTTCGACTGCTGGCTCTTACTCAGGAGCATCAGGACCCTGCCGTACCGGATGCGCGCCCACTGCGAAAACGCTGGCAGGGTTGCCGCCTTTCTTGTTGGGCATCCGAAGGTGTTGGAAGTGTTCTACCCCGGCCTTCCCGATCACCCGGGCCACGAAGTGGCCTCCTCCCAGATGGCCATGCCTGGAGGGATGCTGTCTGTGAGAATCGTGGGAGGCAGGGATGGGGCATTCGCGGTTGCGGCCAGGACAAAGCTCTTCACCAGGGCTACCAGCTTGGGGAGCTGCGAGAGCTTGATCGAACATCGCGCCTCGATAGAGAGACCTGAGAGCGAGACTCCCGACGACCTGCTGCGGATATCCGTCGGTCTGGAGAACGCCGACGACCTGATAGCGGACCTGGGGCGGGCCCTGGAAGATTAGGGCGCCAGGAGCTGACATTCTCAAATGCCCCTCATCGGACAGCGAGAGTTTAGAATGGTAGCGATACATCATAGGATAACGCTGAGGAGGATATCGATTGGCTGAGTACAAGATTGCCTTAATCCCCGGTGATGGCGTCGGCTCGGAAGTGGTCGCAGAAGGCACCAAGGTGCTGGACGCCCTGGCCACCAGGGACGGGAGCTACAGCTTCGAATACTCCAGTTTCCCCTGGGGTTCCGACTACTACCGGGAGACGGGTCGAATGATGCCCGAGAGTGGATTGGAAGAGGTGGCGGCCCACGATGCCATCCTGTTCGGCGCTGTGGGAGATCCGAACATCCCCGACCACATCACCCTGCACGGCCTGATCCTGCCTATACGCCGGCAGTTCGACCAGGGTATCTGCCTGCGCCCCTCCCTCCTGTTCGACGGGGTCGAGTCGCCGTTGGCGGGAAAGGCCCCCGGGGACATAGACCTGGTGGTCTTTCGAGAAAACACCGAGGGAGAGTACGCCAACATGGGGGGTTTCATGTACCAGGGCACCCCCGAGGAGGTGTCCCTGCAGACCAGCGTATTCACCTACAGGGGGACCGAACGCATCATCCGCGCCGCCTTTGACTACGCCCAAAAGCGAAACAAAGCCAAAAAGGTGACCTCGGTTACCAAGTCCAACGCCATGCAGTATGGCATGGTGTTCTGGGACCGGGTGTTCGATGAGGTGGCCTCGGACTATCCCGACATCGAGACCGAGTCCCTGCTGGTTGACCGGGCCTGCATGGACTTGGTGCGCCGCCCCGAGTCCTTCGATGTGATGGTGGCATCCAACCTGTTCGGGGACATCATCACCGACATCGCGGCGATAGTTACGGGCAGCATGGGCTTGGCGCCCAGCGCCAACATAAATCCCTCCCGCGCATATCCGTCCATGTTCGAGCCGGTACACGGCGCGGCCTTCGATATAGCAGGGCAGGGGCTCGCCAACCCCCTTGCCACCATCCTGGCGGCGGCGATGATGCTGGAGCACTTCGGCGAAGCTAAAGCTGCGTCGGATGTGGAGACCGCGGTGAAGCGAAACCTGAGTGAGGGCTTGGTGCGCACAGCGGACTTGGGAGGCAGGGCAACGACCTCCCAGGTAGGCGATGAGATAGTGAGACTTCTGACCGCCGCCTCCTAACGCTAAGCATCACGGGCAGCTACGCAGGTCGATTGACACACCCTATGGGCTGACGTAAAATCCCAACGTTCCAGGTGTCTTTACAACGTGGTGCGAATAATCGCTGCAGTGGGCGCACCAACAATCCCAGGAGGTTGACCGGTGGCTACAGTTACGATGACCGTCAACGGCACCAGCTACACCAATGACGTCGAGCCCAGGCTGCTTCTTGTGCACTACATCAGGGATGTTCTGGGGCTCACCGGCACCCACGTGGGGTGTGACACCAGCCAGTGCGGGGCATGCACTATCCGCCTTAATGGTCGTGCGGTGAAGTGCTGCACCATGTTCGCTGTGCAGGCCAACGGCGCCGAGATCACGACCATCGAAGGGATGGCCACCAACGGGGAGCTGCACCCCATCCAGCAGGGCTTCTGGGATGAGCACGGCCTCCAGTGCGGCTTCTGCACCCCGGGTATGATCATGCTGGCCCAGCAACTCCTGGAGCGGAACCCCAACCCCACCGAGCAAGATATTCGCCGAGGCTTGGCTGGCAATCTATGCCGTTGCACCGGATACCACAACATCGTCAAGGCCATCCAGAACGCGGCCAGCAAGGGCTAGACTGCCTGGTCCCCTTAAACAGCATTTAGACCGCCAAAGGGAGGTCCGGAAATGATTCCCAGCTCCTTCGAGTACTTTGCTCCTACAACCCTGGCCGAGGCCCAGACGTTGCTTCGTCGCTACGGAGGCGATGCCAAGGTTGTGGCAGGCGGGCACAGCCTTATCCCCCTGATGAAGATGCGCCTGTCCGAGCCCGGGTATCTCATAGACCTGGGGGGCGTCGAGGAGTTGTCCTACATCCGGGAGGACGACGGCGGACTGGCCATAGGGGCTATGACAACCTACTACGACATTGAGAGCTCGCCCTTGGTCAAGAGCAGGTTCCCAGTGCTTGCCGAGGCTACGGCGCTGGTGGCCGACATCCAGGTGAGAAACAAGGGCACCATCGGTGGGTCCATGGCCCACGCCGACCCGTCGGCGGACCTGACGGCGGTGGTGCTGGCCTTGGAAGCCGAGATGCGTTCAGGCAGCTCCAGGGCACAGCGGAGCATGCCGGCCCACAGGTTCTTCGTGGACACCTTCACGACCACCCTTCGAGAAAACGAGATACTCACGGAGATTAAGCTGCCGGCCGTTCCTGCGAAGACCGGCGGCGCCTACAGGAAGTTCGCCAACAAGGCATCCCACTTTGCCGAGGTGGGTGTGGCCGCCCTTGTCACCATCGACGGAGGCGTTTGCCAGAGGGTTAGAATCGGCATCACCGGCGCGGGCCCGATAGCTTCGAGGGCCAAGGCCGCCGAGCGTGCGTTGGAGGGCAAGGAACCCACCGCTCGGAACATCGCCACCGCGGCAGGCCGGGCGGGCAGGGGCATCGAGTTCCAGAGCAACATCCACGCCTCGGCCGAGTACAGGGCCCACCTGACGACGGTATTTGCCCGCAGGGCACTGGAAGAGGCTGTCAGCCGGGCAGGCTAGCTCGCAGCGTCAACCAGGATCCCCGTCCCGTACCCCTCCCGCTTGTGGGCTTGAGCGTTGGTGATGTAGCTCCTGGTCGGGGCTTCCAGGCGACGACGGTTCTCTGCCGATAGGGGACGCACCTCCGCTGGGACGCCAATCACCAGGGATTCGTCGGGGATGATGGACTTGGCCCGGATCACCGCTCCCGCCCCGACGAAGCAGAAGTTGCCGATCTCTGCTTCCTCCAGCAGGACCGCATTTATGCCGATCATCACGTTGTTGCCTACGCGATGGCCGTGCAGTACCGCTCCATGGGTCACGGAGACGTTGTCGCCGATATGCAGGTAGTCGTCGGTGTGCACCACGCAGGTGTCCTGGATGACCGAGTTGCGCCCTATGGTGATGCGTCCGTAGTCGGCCCGGATCACGGCCCCCGGCCACACGCTGGAATTTTCCCCGATCTCCACGTCGCCGACGATGTAGCAGGCTTCGCTGATGAATGCTGAAGGATGAATCTTGGGTTCCTTCCCGCCGAATCCTCGGATCATCTCTCCTCCTGTCCGAGGCAGCATTGGGGGCGCCCCGCCAAGCTTCGTTACATTCTACCACCGGTGCTCTTTCTCACATGACCCTGGGCACTGTGGGGAGAGTCCCCTATTCCCTGGTTGGAGAAAGTTGGCGTAGGGGGGGCAGGCCGCACCGTCATTGCGGCGGAGGCCTCAATCCAGGACGGAGCATTGCCGGAGTGCAGGTGAGTCACACCTGGGCCTTTGGCCCCAGTTCCCCTTCGATTTCCCCCTTCGAGAGCCTCAGGACAGGCTCAGGGCGAACGGGGGGAGTTAGTCATTCGTCACGGGCAAGCTGCCCAAGTGCCGCGGTTTCCTGGGTTGCGGCCTTCGCCGCAATGACGAAATGGGTGGACGTCTCCACTCCCGTCACTCCCGCGAAAGCGGGAACGACGATGCTAAGTAAGGGACAGGCTTAGAGTGACGGAGAGCCTTAATTGACTACCGCAGGGTGGTGTGATACAAGGTAAATCGCCTCCCCAAGGAGAAACTGCTCAGTAATAGACAGCTATGGCCGAATCCAAGAAACTCTACTCATTCGATGAGATACAGGTCGGAGATGCCCTGGGGTCCTACGAGTACGTATTGACCCAGGAGATGCTGGATATGTTCCGGGAATCGGTGGACGATCCAGAGGCCCCCTTCCCAACCATCGCTATCAAGCACGATGCGACGGCTTTCGAGCTGGCGTACGAAGACCACACAGGCACTATCAATGCAGCCAACGAAGTGGAGTTCCACGCCGCTCCGACCCCTGGCAAGATCATCAGGGTAACCGGCAGGGTTGCGAACAAGTATTTGCGAAAAGACCTGCCTTACATCGTCCTGGAAGCCTCGGCCGTTGATGAAGATGGCAGGCTGCTGGAAAAGGTCAGGACCTATCAGTTGAAGAAACCCGATGAGCTGGGGAAGAAGTGGGAACCATGAGCGAGTATGCCGTGGGCGATAAGATGCCGTCCATCTCCCACCAGATAACCCAGGAAAAGATCAACCTGTTCGAGGCCTGCGCTATTGCCGAGAGGCAGAATGTTCACAACGATGCCGGTATAGCAGCCCAGCGTTTCGGCACTTCCCAGCCCATTGCCTCGGGAAGGATGAGCATAGCCTACGCCTCGGAAGCCCTTCGCAGGTTCCTTGGGGCCGAGGCGTTCAACACCACCGGCAAGGTCAACTTGAAGTTCCTTCGCCCTGTTAAGCAGGGCGACTCGGTGCTGGTAAGAGGTGAAGTTACCGAGGTGGCTGAGGAAGCCGGTGGCAGGCAGGTTACCGTTGAGGTCAGGTGTGAGAACCAAAACGGCGACCTTACGGCGGTGGGTCAAGGCAGCGCTCTGCTGCCCTCGTAACGTCGTGCCCTAGACAAGGGCGGACGGCTGAAAGGCGGAGATATGATCGTAGATCTGATAAGGGTCGATACGGACGACGGCATCAGCACCATCGGAGCCCTCTACCCTCCCAGGGCTGAGCCTCCGAAGGACCTGGCCGTGGACTGCATGCTCCTTATCCACGGCTCCGGGACGAACTTCTACGCGCCGCACGGCGCCGCTATGGCCGAAGACCTGAGCGCGGCGGGAATCCCGTCGCTGTCCCTCAATACCCGGGGACATGACATCATATGGCGCGACCCGGAGAACAGCGGATACTACGGCAACGCCTACGAGGTACTGCACGACTGCAACATCGACCTCAAGGCGGGAATGGACTACCTCTGGTCCCAGGGCTATCGGCACATCGGCATCCTCGGGCATAGCATGGGCGCCGTGAAGGTTGCCTATTACGCGGCTACTGCCCGGGATTCGAGGGTTCAGGTTGTGGTTCCTATCTCCCCGGTCCGCCTGTCCTACAGCTACTACATGAAGTCCGAGGACCGCGATGAATTCGCAGGCATCATAGACCTGGCCCGCTCCTTGGAGGCCGAAGGCAAGGGAGACCAGGTGTTCAGGGTCGATTTCCCAATACCCCACATGTTCGGAGCATCGTCCTACCTGGACAAGCATGGCCCCGAAGAACGCTACAACCTTGTGCAGCTCGCCCCCAACATAGACATCCCCATGCTGGTGCTGGGCGGATCGCTGGAGACTCACACCAGGCTCCTGGACATCTGTACAGACCTGGCTGGGGCGGCGGTGAACAGCCCCCAAGCAGACCGCGTTATCATCGAAGGCGGCACCCACTCCTTGACTAACAAGCGAGAGGAGGCCGCCAAGGCAGTGGTGGACTGGCTGGCATCAGTCCGTGTCCCATCATCCCAGGCAGCCGATTAACACAACGCAGCCGGGCAAGGCCAGCGGGAGGTAGAGCTAGGTGAAACTCGCTTCTTTCCAGGTACAGACCAAGGTGGGGCGGTTCAATCGCATTGGGGCCGTCCAGGATGACAACACCCTCATCGACCTGACCTCGTCCTATGTTGCCCTGCTGGAGCACGAGGGGCGTGCCAACTGTTACGGGGCGGGAGAGGCCATCGTGCCGTCCGACATGAAGGCTTTCATCGAGGGCGGCGACTTCAGCCTGAAGGAAGCAGGGCGCGCTGTCGACTACGCCCTCCACGCGACCGACGGCGCATCTTCCCAGGGGCCCAGGGGTGAGTCCCTGGTCTTTGGTATGGGTGAAGTGGACCTTCAGCCTCCCCTGAGCCATCCCAACTCCTTGCGGGACTTCATCCTGTTCGAGAAGCATTTCCGCCGGGCCTACGATGCCATGGGAACCGAGCCTCCCGAGGCTTGGTACAAGATGCCTATCTACTACAAGGGCAACCCGTCAGCGATGATCGGCCATGGCCAGGAGCTGGAGTGGCCCGCCTACACCGAGAAGCTGGACTACGAGCTGGAGATGACTTTGGTGGTTGGCCAGGAGGGGAGGAACATCTCTCAGAGCGATGCCATAAACCACATCTACGGCTTTTGCTGCATGAACGACTTCAGCGCCAGGGACATCCAGATGGACGAGATGAGCGTCCGGCTGGGTCCGGCCAAGGGCAAGGACTTTGCCACCTCCATCGGGCCCTGGATCGTGACTCTAGACGAAGTTGGTGACTTCCACAGCCTGGAGATGTACGCCCGCGTCAATGGCGAAGTATGGTCCCAGGGCAACTGCCGCGAGATGTTCCATTCCTGGGAGCGGATGATCGAACACGTCTCCTGGGAAGAGACCTTATATCCCACGGACATCATGGGGTCGGGCACGGCGAATCGGGGCTGTGGACTGGAAATAGACCGGTGGCTAAAGCCCGGCGACACAATCGAAATCGAGATTGAGAAACTCGGGATTCTCAGCAACAAGATAGTCCGCCGGTAGGAGCGCCCGCCATCTGGCTTCCCCTGGCCCTCCTCTTTCCCGCCCTCACGGGGGCGGTGAACATCCTCGACAAGTTCATCATCGACCGCCACGCCCCCAACGTTTACGTCTATGCTGCGTGGATTGGCGTTCTAGAGCTGATCATCGGCGTGGTCAGCTTGGCCGTCGTGGTCGGAATCCAGGGCGTATCGGCACCCTCCTTTGGCGGAGGCGCCGCTATCGGGGCCGTATCGGCCACCGGGCTGATGTTCCTGCTGGCCGCCCTCAAGTACGGGCAGGTAAACCGGGTTGTTCCCATCTGGTTTACATATCCGCTGCTTGTGGCCCCCGTCGCTGCGGTGTTTCTCGACGAGCAGCTATCGGCCATCGCCCTTGGGGCCATACTGCTGGCTGTGGTGGGGGCAATACTGGTCTCCTGGGAGGGAGAAAGCTCAAGTGGCCGCTTCGGCCATCCGGCAGCTCTGCTCCTGGCGTTGGGCGCGTCGGCGGGCTGGGCACTCTCCTTCATCCTGAGCAAACACTTCCTGGAAGGAGGCCACTTCTGGCAGGTGTTCGCATCCTACCGGCTGGGCTTCGCCCTGGTGATGCTCATGGGAGTAGGTTCCCGGCGAGTGCGCACCTCGGCCCTCAGGCTGACGCGGGACGCGACCTTCGTGTCGCTTATCCTACTTGCCGAACTGGTCATTACGGTGGTGGTGATAACCAGGTTCGCAGCGGTGTCACTGGGCCCTGACGTATCCATCATCGCAGCCATTAGCGCCGTTCAGCCGGCTTTGGTTTACCTCTACTCCCTCGTGCTGGCAGGGGTGTCACCGCTCATGTTCGGCTCCTGGGTAAACAGGGGCACGTTCTTTACCCAGTCGGGAGGCATCCTGGCCATTACCGCCGCCGTTGTCATCATTTCGCTGAAGGGCGAGGGTTGAGCTTGGCCTGGAGATGCAGAATATGGGTAGCACCAGTCGGCAGTTGTATGCGGTTGACCTGTAATTAACCAGACCTTATAGTTACGCCCGCATGGTGAGTGCCTCCAGACGATACACGGGTCTTCCGACGACCCCTTCCATACTGCAGGCGGCTGGTTAGCACGTTGGCCGACCTGTTGCTGGTCCATGACCTGGGGCATAGCTCGCGTTTCTGGGGGCCGGTCTGGGGCCACCTGACAGCACCCCGTGAACATCCACCCCGTCTGCACCAACAGCCCGCTGTAGGCAAGGTACATGCCATGGACCTGCCCGAGCACGGCGATGCGCCCGCTTCGAACGGGCAGAGGCCCTCCTACCGGAACTACGTTTCTGCCATTATCGAGGAGGTGGAGCGCCAGGACCTGAGAGATGTGGTCCTGGTAGGCCACGGGTTCACCGCCCCGATGTTGCTGCAGGCTGCCGGGGAAATGGTCCAGCCCCCCAAGCAGATCATCCTGTTCGCGGGCGTAGTGCCCCACAGGGGAAGACCGGCGCCCAACCTGATTGACCGCAAGCTCAAGCTGATACTGATGCTGTCGGGCATGAGGACCATAGGTACGGGCAGGATCAAACTTCCCGGCCTTGCCGTAACCCGCTTTTACTGCAATGGTATGGACCCTTTCCAGATGGTACCGGTGCTGGGGCGATTCGAGCCCATGCCACTCAACATCTTCCGGGCAAAGGCGCGCCCTCCCGATCTCCGTGAGACGTGTCCCGTGGCGTATGTGCCTCTGTCCAGAAACAATGTGGTCTCGGTGAAAACCCAGGAGTTGATAGCATCCGCCATCCCCGGCGCAGCCCTTGCTCCCAGCCTGAACACTTGTCACGAGGCCATGATCGAGAAGCCCCTTGAGGTCGCAGAGGTCATTCTCAGCTACTGCTGAATAGCGCCAGAGCCTGGGCCGATGTGGCAGTCCGGCTGTTCCGGCGTGATAGAATAGCTCATCAAGTCTAAATTCGCAGAACTATATAGTTGGCGGGAGGTTGGCTGTGGCAAAGCTGTTGGGTGTTCGATCCATTGTACTTGTGGTTCTCTTGCTTTTGCTTGCGATGGTGGGTGCCTCAACCGCAGTAGCGCAGGGCGCGCGGACGAGAATGGCCCTTCGACATGGGAAGACGACGGTCAACTCAAAAACCATCCTAATCCCTATGGCTGTTGGGGAACACTTTCTCCGGCGCACAAGTCAAAGCACGCAGAAGAGGGTCCAAGAGTCGTCGCCGTCGCGGAGACTCACTGTGACACAATCAGACCTAACTACATGGGTGTCAGAGTGACCATGTACAAGCAACGCTGTTTCTTGTGGTGGTGCAAATGGGTCCGCACTGGCAAAGTTGGCTACGAGGCGCTGCCCAACGTAAAGTTCGTGCAAGGTGTTGCTAAGGAGAAGTGCATCAACCGCAAGTACCTGACCAAGAGTTCCCACTGGTTCGTGGTCGGAAGCCAGTCCTACTCGTTCCGGTACGAGGAGGAGACTAGGGTCACACGCTGCTGATGGAGAACATCAGGCTCGAACTCACAAAGCGTATCTCCGTGACCGATACGTTGTATATGTTCCGGTTCGACTTGCCCGATGGCGGTTATGATGGGGAGATCAACATCCTCCTTCGACATGAGGAGTACCCGGACAAGAACGAACTGGAGAATCGGGCTTGGGACGGAGTTCTGATCTGCGTCGCTAAACTGCCCGACTTGGTGCAGAAGATGAGACCCCCAACTTAGTTTCTGAGGAGTGGAATCCCCTATAATCATAGCAGAGGTGGAGCCTGTCTGAAGCCGATCGGTCAGATGAGCTGGTGCACTCTGAGACGACCCGGTGTGCCTGTTATCAAGCTACCACATTTCCAGGGCGGAATCTAGCGGGAATTTACAGGGTAGTTTGAATAACTATATAAGTCGTAAATTCGGAACTATAGGAGGTCCCCCTTGGATGCTGATATGAAGAAAAAGGTGCTCAGGCAGATAACCTACGGCCTGTACGTGGTCAGCGCCGCCCACGAAGGCCAGATGTCCGCAGGAACGGTTAACTGGCTGTCCCAAGCTTCCTTCGGGCCCCCGCTGGTCATGATGGGAGTGAAGAAGGACAGCGGCCTTCACGAAACGGTGAAGAACTCCAACAGCTTTGTGGTGAATATTCTCTCGGCGGACCAGAAGCAGTTGGCCGAGGACTTCTTCCGCCCGTCGACGGTGGAAGGGAACATGGTCAACGGACATGCCTTCACCACAGGGAGTACCGGCGGCGCTGTGCTGGATGAGGTGTACAGCTACTTCGAATGCAAAGTAACCGGCAGCGTGGAGCAGGGCGACCATTCAGTGTTCGTTGGCGAGGTGGTCGAGGTCGGCAGCCGCCGGGACGACAAGCCTCTGGAGATGTGGGACACCGGCTGGTTCTACGGAGGCTAGCAGCTTCCCTGGGGGGCATCACTTCGACCACCGATCTCAAACGCTGGGTACGCTATGGACGATCAGCAATTTCTGGACCGCATCAAGGCCAAGCTTGAGCGTCTGACGGACACCGAGATTCACCTGGATCTGGACACCGAGGATGCAGAGAAGCTACAGGTGAGCTTGCAGTCCGGAACAGCCTTCGTGACCCTGGGGTCCAACGTGCTGGAATACTCGGGATTTGCAAGGATGGCGGTGGAGTACGTGGTGGCGTCCATTCGCAGCGGACGGGAGTTGGAAACCCTGGAGTTCCAGATGCTGCTATCGAGGAACTAGCTGCGAGCTAAGTTGACAACACGATAGAGGCGCTGGCCCGGGCTATGACCTGGTCCCGCTGGTTCACCCCGGTTATCTCACACTCCACGACGTTCTTCTCGTCCACCACTTGCTTGCCGGTCACCTGTCCAGTGAAGGTGACCGTATCCCCGTCGCGGAATGGCTCGGTGGCCCGCATCTTCAGCGTGCTGCCCTTAGCGGTGACGTCCTTGATGGAGAATGCCTTCTCTAGCAGCTCGGCAACATAGGCTACCGTTGCGACACCCATGTTGACTGTCCCGCCGAAGATGCCTTGGGAGGCGTACTCTTTGTCTGTGTGGAGGTTGCTCCAGCCAGCCTTTGGCGCAGATGATGCGTACTTGGCGTAGTTGTCAATGGTTGCCTGGTTCTCGTGCTTCACCAGGATGGGGAGGTCATCCCTCACCTGAACAGAGTCGAAGCTGACGCTCTTGGCCCACAGGGTTGCCATTTCGTTTACTCTTCCGCCGCTGAGACATCCACCAACCCATAGTACAGGTCGTTGTCCAGAACCTTCTTCAGGGAAGAGGCGCTTATGTTCCTGGGGTTGGTGGGTGTGTACCACTTGTCGGTAACGGAGAAATGGAGCTGGTCTAGACCGATGGGCTGGTTGCCGACCGTCAGCAACTCCCGGAAGACGATCTCCTGCATGGGCATATTGGCACGGATGAATCCTGATTTGGTGGCGCAGCACTCGGCGATCTCTTTGGCTTGGGTTGCTTCAGGTACGTCGGCCCACTTGTCGCCGATGCGCTCCCGGCAGTCGGGGCAGCGCCGTTCCAGCAAGATGGCTGCCAGCGACCTGCGCAGGTCCCGGCTTCGGTCGGGATCGATCACATAGGCTGCGGTGATATCCGAGGGTTCGTCAGGCACCTGGTCCCTTAACCCATCCAAACTTGTCAAACTTGCACCTCTTCATTCCAGTCGATCATCTTTACGGTCACGCTCTCGCCCTGCTTCTTCACCTCAACATCTTCCGGGCAAATAGCCAGCCCGTTGGCCCGAGACATGGAAGTTAGGATATTTGAACCCTGGGGGCCTGTCGGGTTGGCGAAGTAACCTTCGTCCCTGCGGGTCACGTGGACCCTGGCAAACACCCTTCGCCCGTCGAAGTTGCGAATATCGCCTTCCAGCGTCGCCTGGACGCTGGGCCTCGCTAGGTTGGCCCTGCCCAGCATTCGCAGTATGGCCGGGCGCGCAAATTCCTCGAATGCAACCATGGCGCTTACGGGATTCCCCGGAAGCCCTAGGTGGGGGACCAGCTTCCCGTTGGGCCCCATGATCCTGCCGAAAGCCAGGGGCTTGGCGGGGCGCATGCGCACCGACCAGAAATTCATCTCGCCCCGCTCCATCAGGACATCCTTCACCATGTCGTAGTCGCCCTTGGAGACCCCAGCGGAAGTTATGAGCATATCCGCATCCAGACCCTCATCCAGGCGGGCGTTCATATCCTCAAGGGTGTCCCGGGCTATTCCCAGCAGCTTGGGGATCCCACCGCACTCCAGCACCGACGCAGCCACGGTGAACCTGTTGCTGTCGTATATCTTGCCTGGCTCGATGGGCTGACCGGGGTCCAGGAGCTCATCGCCCGTGGAGATGATAGCGACCACGGGACGGCGAATAGCCTTTACCTTTTCGAGGCCCAGGGAGGCCAGAACGCCGATCTCCGACGACCGCAGTGCCGTGCCCGAAGCGAGCACCAATTCTCCCTCCCGGACATCCTCTCCCGACGGGCGGATGTTGGAGCCCATGGGAAGCTCTGCCCGGATGCTGATCCAGTCCAGGCCCTTGCCGGCATTCTTCCGTTCCACCTCGTCGGTCTCTTCGAAGGGAACTATCGTATCGGCGCCTTCGGGTACGGGAGCGCCGGTCATTATGCGTATGGCTGTCCCCGGCGCAACAGCGGTGTCGGGCACATGCCCGGCGGCGACGTGGGCAATCACCTGCAGGTCTTTCCCTATGTCAGGGCCTGCGCCAAGGATATCCTCATGTCGAAGGGCGTAGCCGTCCATGGCCGAATTGTCCAGAGGGGGCAGCGCCAATGGCGACGTCACATCTTCTGCCAGTACCTGTCCCTGGGCTTGGAGTAGGGGTGTGTCCTGGGCCTCCAGGGGGCCGAAGAAGGCCATTATGCGTTCATAAGCGTCTTCGACGCTCAGCATATCTTCGTCCCGGTGGATGTGCTCTGGGATTGGCCTGGTGCTATCGGAAGTCGTCATTCGCTGTTTTCTGGTTGCTCGGCTACGGCTGGCAAATTACTCTACCAGTTTTGCCTTCATTAGTACATTGCCTAGCATCCCTATGGTAAGAATGCAAAACTAGGCCCGGAGCTCGGCCTTCACCTGATGTTCCAGGGACCGGATGATGCCCTTGAAGGCCTTTTGCACCTCGTCGGAGGTGAGGGTGCGGTCAGGTGCCTGGAAGTATATGTGGTATGCCAGCGAACGCCTGCCCGCCGGTATATTCTCGCCTTCATAGACGTCGAAAAGCTGGACTCTCTCCACCAAGCGCTGCCTTTCGATTGTCTCCTGCACCTCGGCCGAGGGTACGCATTGCTCCACGACTACAGACAGATCGCGCACCGCTGCGGGGAATCGGGAGATGGGCTTGTAGGCGTGCTTGATGGCCGGAGCCGCGTTTACGATGGCTTCCACATCCAGCTCGAAAAATGCCAGGGGATAGCCCTCTATCTCGAATGAGGCTGCTGTGGCGGGGTCCGCCTCCCCCAGGATGCCTACGGGTGTGGCGCCGATGCTGATTCCCGCGCAGGTACCCGGGGATAGCATCGAATCTTGAGACGTCTGGAAGGTGGCAGTGGTGCCCAGGCCATCGAAGAGCCTCTCCAGGACCCCCTTGGCATCCAGATACCCCATCGGTTCATTTTCACCGAGCCAGTGGGCTTCTCCCCTGGGACCGCAGAGGACCCCGGCGATCATCTCGCGTTCGGCGGGCAGGTCTCCGTCCCGGGGAAGGTAAACGTGGCCCGACTCGAAAATCGCCACGGCAGCGGCGCCTTGGGACAAGTTGTCCCCGGCCGTGCGCAGCAGCCCGCTGCGAAGGGTGGTCCGCAGATGCTCCTGCTGAGAGCTCAACGGGTTCGCTACCTTCAGGGGTTGCGTCTCCCCCTCCAGGGCGTGGGCTTTCGATAGCTCCTCCAGGTTGGTTAGCGAATAAGTGATGACCTCCTGCATCCCCAGCGCAACCAAGTGGTCCTTTATCCCTTCCCGGACCTGCTGCGTCGGCTGGGGCAGATATGCCGGGATGGGTGTGGACAGCATGGTGGTGGGAATCGCATCGTAGCCCACGATGCGGGCCACCTCCTCCACAAGGTCGTCCTCTATGGTGATGTCTCCCCTCCAGTATGGGGCCCTGGCCGATAGGGAGGTCTCTCCTTCTGCCTCGACCTCGAACCCCAGGGCGACCAGCACATCCACAACCTGTTTCATGGGGAAGCTCACGCCCAGCACCTTTTCCAGGCGGCTCATCCGAAGCCTCAGAGGGCTGGGGGCTGAGTCCCTGGCTGGGAATACATCCAGTATTCCCTTGGCGACCGTCCCCCCTGCAATCTGCTGTATGAGCTGGGTGGCCCGCTTAAGGCCCAGGGGCGCTAGTTCGGGCTTCAGTCCCTTCTCGAACCTGGCCGACGCCTCGGTGGGCATTCCAAGAGCTTGGCTGGTGCGCCGATTGTTGCCGGCATCGAAGGTGGCCGACTCCAGGAACACGTCGGTGGTAGCGTCGGTCATCTCGCTGTTGGCGCCCCCCATGACCCCGGCAAGCCCCACCGGTCCACAGGGATCGGCTATCACCAGCATGTCTGTAGTAAGCTTGCGCTCGGTCCCATCCAGGGAGACCAGCAACTCTCCTTGCTTTGCCCGGCGGACGATGATCCTGCCGTCGGCAACCTTGTCGAAGTCGAAGGCGTGAAGGGGCTGGTTGTATTCCAGCATGACGTAGTTCGTGATATCGACGACGTTGTTGATGGGGCGCATTCCCGCTTTGCTCAGGCGCTCCTGGAGCCATTGGGGGGAAGGCCCGATGGTGATTCCCCGAATCAGGGTAGCGGTGTACCTGGGGCATAGGTCCGGGTCGGCCACTTCCACCGATGCCTGGTCTTCCACGGGACCGCCATCTTCCGGGTAGGTCAGACCAGGCTCCCTGACCCGACGCCCGGTTATAGCGGCCACCTCGTGGGCAACTCCAAGGACCGACATGCAATCGAAACGATTGGGAGTCAGCTCCAGCTCCAGGATTTCGTCCCCCATGTACTCGCTGAGGTTCATGCCCACGGGAGCATCCTCGGGGAGCACCAGGATACCTGTATGCTCGTTGCTCAGGCCCAGCTCCAGCTCCGAGCAGATCATCCCCTGGGAGGTGACGCCCCTGATGCGGGCGGCCTTGAGGGTCTCCGTTTTGCCGCTGTGGGGATTAAATAATCTTGCCCCGATGCCCGCGTAGGCAATCCGCTGCCCAGCGGCAACGTTGGGGGCGCCGCACACCACCTGGACATCGCCAGAGCCCGGGTTCACGGTGCACAGGGTCAGGCGGTCGGCGTCGGGCACAGGCTCCACCTTCTCCACGTGGCCGACGACGCAGTTGGTCCATCCTCCGACGACGGTTACTTCACCCACCTCGATGCCCGCCATGGTCAGCCTGTGGGCCAACTCCTTGGAGGACAGGTCGATGTCGACATACTCTCTAAGCCATGACAAAGGTATTTTCATGTTGTTTCAGGCACTCGCTGAACTTCTCACACTCATCAACATGGCCCGCATGGGCTGGAGAGTGCGGTTGAAGGGATTCAAGACAAGCCCTAGTATCTCCAGGGTCACAACGCCAAGCAGCCCTTCGTCGCCGGGTTCTCCCAGTATCACGGGCGTGTGTCCCTGTCCATGTTCGAGGCTTAGATGGCACTCCGACACCTGACGCATCACCTGTGTGCCGTCGGCCAAGGTGAAGCTCATCTCCCTCTGGGCCGTCAGCTCGATGGCTTGCCACACCTGTTCAGGGAGCAGAGAGTAGCTTAACCCGCTGTCTACCAGGAGGCGCACTGCTCGGCGGATTCCCGAAGGCCCACTTGCTTCAGCGTCAACGTAGGTGATACCCATATCGACTTCCTAGAACTGCCTCAGGAAACGCAGGTCGTTTCCGTAGAAGAGGCGTATGTCGTCGATCCCGTACTTGAGCATGGCGATCCTCTCGGGCCCCATGCCGAAGGCAAATCCGGTGTAAACTTCCGGGTCGTAGCCTACGCCTTCCAGTACCTTCGGATGCACCATGCCGGCTCCCATTATCTCAAGCCAACCCGTGTCGGCGCACAGGCGGCATCCCTCACCCCGGCAGGCAAAGCAGTCCACCGACATGTCCACTCCCGGTTCCACGAAGGGGAAGTAGTCGCACCGGAACCTCACTTTGCGATCGGGCCCGAAGATACGCCGAGCAAACTCGTACAGTGTGCCCTTCAGATTGGCGAGGGTTATGCCCTCATCTACCGCCAGCCCCTCCACCTGGTAGAAGTGCCATTCGTGGGTGGCGTCGGTCGCTTCGTAGCGGTAGCACTTGCCTGGGACGATGAGCCGAATGGGGGGCTTGGTCTGCTCCATGATGCGCGCCTGCATGGGGGATGTGTGGGTGCGCAGGAGCATGGACAGGCGTCCGGCGCCATCCTTCTGGTCGATCCACAGGCTGTTCCACATATCCCGAGCCGGATGGTCCCGGGGTATGTTCAACATCTCGAAGTTGTACTTATCCCACTCGACCTCTGGGCCTTCTACGATCTGGAAGCCCATGGCTGTGAAGGAGCTGCAGATCTCCCGAAGTATCTGGGTGGTGGGGTGGAGCCTTCCATGGGGAAGGGGCCGCCCTGGCAGGGTAACATCGATGGCCCGCTTGCCGGTGCGCCTCTTGGTCTCCAGATCCCGGATATCTTCGGACCTTCTGGCCTGCTGATCTTCGAGGCGAGTCTTGACTTGGTTTCCTGCGGCGCCGACGCTGCGACGAAGGTCGGGTGATAGCGTACCCACGCTGCGAAGGATGGTGGTCAGCTTGCCCCGGCGGCCGAGGTAGGCCACCCTCCAGGTCTCCAGGCTTTCGATGTCCTCTAAGGCGCCAAGCTCCCTGAGAGCTTCTTCTTCCAGAGACCGCAGGGTCTCCAGAACAGTCCCGCTTTCCATGCTCCGCCCTCAGGTTAGATAATGGGTGCCGTCACGATCATCGTATGAACGAGGACGACCGTAGGTCGTCAAGTAGTCCATTATAGGAAGGCCCCCTGCCATGGTCAAGGAAGGAGGTAGGACTCTGAGCGTCACGCATTTGTTGCCACATTCAAGTTGCCGTGCTGAGCTACGATGTATGCGGCCACAGGTGCCGTCCTGCCGATACCGGCGCTACAATGCACAAGCACCGGTTTGGACAATTGGTCGAAAGCTTCCAAGGCCTTCTTCATATCGTTTTCGGAAGGCCTTTGATAGTCGGTCATTGAGATATGAAGAAATCCAAACCCTTTCGAACGATAATAACCGAACAGCCCATCAGGATGCAGGTTGAGACGTCCTCTGATGTAGTACTTTTCGTGCTGCTTTCCCTCGAGCAGACTCATAATCGAGCGTATTCCTGATGACTTTACTTGCTCGACCCAATTTACAACAAGGGGCTTTGCCTCAGGAGGCAATGGTTTACGCCCACCGAAATGCGGATGGTTTCTAAGTGGCCGTTGTGAACACGCTAACCTTCCGTCCAGTAGCCAAATGAGAATTTCCGAATCGTTCCCAGCTTTAACCTGGGTTCTTATCCTGTGGAGTTCTGCTTTGATCTCTTGCATCGACCCAAGATCTGGAGGGTTCGGCTTGGGACAGATTAGCGATGGGGCTCGGAGGCATCTTAGATTTGATGCGCTGTTCTAGTGATCTGGTGATAGCCTCCCATCTCGAACCGCTGATTCCATAGTGGCTCGGAATGCTGGAGTCCCTAATGATGGCTCTATCCTGTTTGGCAGCCGTTCTTGCTGCGTCCAACATTTTCTTCGCTACTTTGAACCTGCCGCAGCACGCATGCATATGTGAGAGCACAAACCATAATTCAGCCACGCCGTCTCCGCTATACACCGCTGAGCTCTGGAAGCTAGCCAGCTTAGCTAGTGCTTTGAAGCATGATTGGGCAGCTGCGACGAGCTTCCCGTCTCCGTACCTTGAATAAGATGCATGCTTTAAGCCCTTCATGTAATAGTAGAATTTGGTTTCGGTCCACAAAGCGGTGTGTAAGAGATCCGTCTCTTCGTCTGCCTCAGTGTTGGATTTGTTCTGTTTTCTTAATTCGGAAAGAAAATCAACCAACCTCCCGTCTGATGCCCACTGATACTTTTTATTGTCAATCGCTTCAATTTCATTATCGTAGAATTCGCGAAGACTGCTTTCTACTGCTGTCTGCTCATCCTCGTCCAGTTCAATAGAATCGCCTTCGGCGGGCAATGAGAATAAAGGCTCTTCTTCGGAACCAATGCGGAGCCAGCTCTTGAAGGATGCTATAGGGTTCATTCCAAGTCCATGTGTAGTTGAACTAAACAGAATCTACCATTAGCGGTGAACATCACTCTCTGCAAGTCTCTGCTTCTCTGTTGCGGACCATATCTACAGTTATTGGCATATCGATCTCAGCCAGGGTCTGTCCCAGCGTAGCTACCCTCCCTACGTTCGCCCACCAACTCCCAATCTTCAGCCAGCATGGCTTGGACGGTGTCGCCGATGTCGGCGGGGGTTGGGATGATGGTCGCCCCCGCCTCCCGGAGGGCGCGGGTCTTGGCGGCGGAGGTGGCCGATTCGCCGGTGATGACCGCCCCGGCGTGGCCCATCCTCTTGCCGGGGGGCGCCGTCGCGCCTGCGATAAGGGATGCTATGGGCTTCTTAAAATGCTCCCCAATATAGCGGGCCGCATCCTGCTCCATGGTCCCGCCGATCTCGCCGATCATCACCACGAAGTCGGTATCCGGGTCGTCGTTGAACATCTCCAGCACATCCACGAAGGATGTGCCGATGAGCTGGTCGCCTCCGATGCCCACGCAGCTCGACTGGCCTATGCCAAGGCCGGTGAGCTGTCCCACCGCCTCGTAGGTCAAGGTGCCGCTCCGGGACACCACCCCCGCCCTCCCCGGCTGGTGGATGTTGCCTGGCATGATTCCCAGCTTGCAGCTCTCCCCGGGGGAGATAAGACCCGGGCAGTTGGGGCCGATAAGGCGTATGGGGCGACCCTCCAGGTGCCTGAGCACCCGCACAGTGTCCATCACGGGAACACCTTCGGTTATGCATATGATCAGGCTGATGCCGGCGTCGGCCGCCTCGGCGATGGCGTCGGCGGCAAAGGGGGCCGGGACGAAGATAAGGGATGTGTCCGCCGAGGTCTCCCGGACGGCTTGGTTCATGGTATCGAAGACAGGGACCTGGTCGTCGAAAAGCTGACCCCCCCGTCCGGGCGTAACTCCCGCTACCACGTTGGTGCCGTAGCGTATGCAGGATCGAGCGTGGAAACTTCCCTCGCCGCCGGTTATTCCTTGGACAATGGCCCGTGTGTTTGAATTTACCAGGATGCTCAAGAAATGGTCTCCCGATTCTGAGATTATGCTAGTTCTATCGTAGCGAGGCCTGCAGGGCCTCGGACACCTCGATCAGGGTATCGGCGAAGGTGACGTCCAAGCCCGAAGCCCTGAGAATGTCCTTTCCTTCGTCCACGTTTGTTCCTCTCATGCGCACCAGCATGGGAAGCTGGGAGTTGCTGTCCCGCCACGCTTTCACGATACCTCCTGCGGCGATGTCGCACCGCAGGATGCCGCCAAACACGTTGACCAGCACCTGGGTCACCTCGGGGTCCGACAGCATGATGGACACAGCCAAGGCAACCTTGTCTTCGCTGGCGCCGCCTCCTACGTCCAGGAAGTTGGCAGGCTTCGCGCCCGCGTTCTGGATCACATCCATGGTTGCCATGGCCAAGCCTGCACCATTCACGAGGCAGCCCACGAACCCATCTAGCTTGACATAAGCTATGTTGTTCTCAAGGGCTTGGGCTTCCAGCTCATCCTCCTGCTCCCGGTCCCGGAGGGACAGCAGGTCATGGTGGCGGAACGTGGCATCATCTTCCAAATCCACCTTGGCATCCAGGGCGACGAGCTTGCCCCCGGCATCTATGGCCAAGGGATTGATCTCCAGCAGGGAGCAGTCGTTCTCGACAAAGATGTCGTAGAGAGACAGCATGATCTGGCTTGCCGGACGTACCAGCTCCTGGGGGAGGCCCAGACCATAGGCCAAGCGCCGTCCCTGGAAGGGTTGGAGACCCAGCACCGGGTCGATGCCCTCTTTCAGGATGCGCTCCGGGGCGGTCGCAGCCACCTCCTCTATATCCATGCCCCCCGATGCGCTGGCGATTACGACGGGGCCGCGGACCTCCCGGTCAATCATCAGGGCGACGTAGAGCTCCTGGCTCACATCGGTGGCTTCTTCCACCAGGACCTTGTGCACCGGCGCGCCTTCTGGGCCCGTCTGGTGGGTCACGAGGCGGCTGCCCAGGAGGGCCTCTGTAGCATCACCCACTTCGTCGTGGGTTGAGACGACCTTGATACCGCCGGCTTTGCCCCGACCTCCGGCGTGCACCTGGGCTTTGACCACCCAGGGCCCGTCCAGATTCCGGGACGCTTCTATGGCTTCTTCCCGATTCGCCGCCGCTATTCCCAGGGGGACGGGGATGCCGTACCGGGAAAACATCTCTTTAGCTTGGTATTCGTGGAGCTTCACCTGACCTCACTTGTTCCCGTCGGATTTCTTGATCTCGACGTTCGCCATATATTCAACGTGGCGGACGATGGCAGAGTGGTCGCACTCCGCCATGTCCCGGTTCATCAATGCACCCAGCATCTGCTGGACGAGGCTGGTCACCGGCAGAGGCACTCCCAGGTCCTTTCCCGTCAGCAGGGCGTTCTGAAGGTCCTTCTGGTGCAGCCGTATGCGGAAGCCGGGATTGAAGTTGCGGTCCATTATCATGGGGGCCTTGGCTTCCAAAGCGTTGCTGCCTGCTAGCCCTGCCCGGATGGCCCCGAAGACGAGATCGGGGTCGATTCCTGCCTTCTGGGATAGGGAGAAGGCTTCGCCGATGGCTTCGATGTTGGCGGCTACCATTATCTGGTTGGCCAGCTTCACCACGTTGCCCGCCCCCACGTCCCCGACCAGAACGACGCTTCTGCCCATGACGTTCAGGATGGGCAGGCACCGCTCGAAGGTGTCCTGTTTGCCGCCGACCATTATCGCCAGGGTGCCGGCGATTGCTCCCGGCTCACCCCCGCTTACAGGGGCATCCAGCATGTCGATACCCTTCTCGCCGGCGGCGCGGGCGATCTTCTGCGACACCAGCGGGGCGATGGAGCTCATGTCGATGATGGTGCATCCAGCTTCGGCGCCTTCCAGGATCCCTCCTTCGCCCATGATGACCAGCTCGGAGTCAGGAGAGTCGGGCAGCATGGTGATGACAACATCGGAACACTGCGCCACTTCCCTGCCCGACCAAGCGACGGCCGCTCCCTCGCCAGCCAGCTCATCCACCGATGCCCGGCTGCGGTTGTGCAGCGTCAGCTCGTAGCCGGCCTTCATGAGGTTCCTGGCCATGGGTTTGCCCATGATGCCCAAGCCAATAAAGCCGATTCTTGGCTCCATCCAGACTTCCTTGCTTCAGTATTCAGGCGGGGCCGGGAGACCGGTGGTTCCCGTCCCGGCGACTCTTCCAGGTTTCCAGTATCTGCCTGTCCCTGGGAAATGCCAGGGGCGGCAGATCGGCAAGATCGAAAAAGGAGGCGTCGGTGGCCTCGGGTCCGGGCTTTAGCTCTCCACCGATGAACCTGGAGTCGTAGGAGACCAGGATAACCTGATTTCCCGGTTCCGAGGAAACAGCCAGCACGTCCGTTGCCTCGATCTCCAGGGAGGTCTCCTCGGCAACCTCGCGCTCCACGGCCCGCTCCACCACCTCGCCCCGGTCCACGTACCCGCCGGGCAAACTCCACAGGCCTGTGCCTGGCTCCAACGCTCTCTGTACCATCAACACCTTGCCATCACGTTCGACCACCGCAACCGCACTTACCTTGGGGTCGTGATAGATGATCTTCCCGCAGCTGACGCAGACCGGTCGGTTCACTCCTTCGATGTTCTTTGCTTCCAGGATGCCCGAACACCGGGAACAGTACACATCGTCGGAGAGCATCGCAGGCATAGGATACCATGAGTAGGCGCTTGGGCGGAATTGGCTGTGTTGAAGCTACCGCACCTTTCAGATAAAGTAGTCCTGCTTTCGTCTCCTTTGTTTCCCACCCCAGGCGCTGGAGGCTTCCACCTATGGCAAGTTCAGCCCGCAACAGGATCATGGCTACCGAAGGCGAAGAGCTGGCCCAAGAGCTTCGTAAGCGAGTATCCGGGGAAGTGCGGTTCGACGCCTACTCCCGCCTGCTGTACAGCACTGATGCGTCGATCTACCAGATGGACCCGGTGGGTGTGGTTATACCCCGCAACTCCGAAGATGTGCTTGCGGTCATGGAAGTGGCGGCGCAGAACAGGGTGCCTGTGCTCCCCCGGTGTGGTGGGACGAGCCTGGCGGGCCAGACGGTGAACCATGCCATCGTCATGGACTTCAGCAAGTACATGCACCAGGTCTTGGAGATAAACGAGGAGGAGCGATGGGCGCGGGTGCAGCCGGGTATCGTTCTGGATATCCTGAACCGCCAGCTTTCCTCGATGAGACTGCAGTACGCCCCGGACCCTACAACGTCCAACCGGGCGTGCGTGGGAGGCGGAATCGGCAACAACACCTGTGGTTCCCATTCCGTCATCTATGGCAAGACCGTCGACCATATCCAGGAGGTATCGGTGGTGCTCACCGATGGCTCCCAAGCCCGGTTCGGCCCCCTGGATGCCGATGAGCTTCAACGAAAGATGGCAGCGACGTCCTTCGAGGGCCAAGTTTACAGGGATGTCATGCGTATCGCGGAGGAGAACAGGGATGAGGTGGCTGCCCGGTACCCCAAGATCATGCGCCGGGTCAGCGGCTACAATCTGGATGAACCCCTGAACGTGGGTGCCGGGAATCCCTTCAACATGGCCCGGATGGTGGTAGGTTCCGAGGGCACCTTCTGCGTTGTCACCGAGGCGAAGGTCAACCTGGTGCCTGTCCCTCCCAAGAAGGGACTGGCCGTCTTGCATTTTCAGGATATGGTGCGCTCCTGCGAAGCGACATGGGAGATCCTGAAACACAAGCCCGACACCATCGAGCTCATCGGCAGGATGATCCTGGACCGGTGTCGCGAGTCCCTGGGCTTCAACCGGCTGCTGGCGCCTATAGAAGGTGAGCCTGATGCGCTGCTGGTCGTGGAGTTCAGCGGGGAAAGCGATGCCGAGGTTGCTAACAAGATCGAGAAGCTCAAGAACGACATGGTCCGCAGGGACCTGGCCTACGCCTGCGTGCAGCTCACGGAGCCCCGAGACCAGTCGAACATCTGGGCATTGCGAGCGGCCGGTCTGGGCCTGTTAATGAGCACCCGGGGCGACTCCAAGCCTCTCCCATACGTGGAAGATACGGCCGTCGACCCTGAACACCTGGGAGAGTTCATCGCCAGGTTCGACCAGATAGTGAAGGCCCACGACACTCAAGCAGGCTACTACGGCCACGCCAGCGTAGGGTGCATGCATATCCGCCCCCTGGTGAACCTCAAAACCCCCGAGGGCATCCGGCGCATGGTCTCCATCGCATCAGACATCAGCGATTTGGTGCTGGAGTACGGCGGTTCCCTGAGCGGCGAGCACGGGGATGGCATCGTCAGGGGGGTGTGGACCGAGAAGATGTTCGGCCCCACCATCTACAAGGCCTTCCAGGATCTCAAGCAGACCTTCGACCCCGCCGGCATAATGAACCCGGGGAAGATCATAGATACTCCTCCCATGACTGAGAATCTAAGGTTTGGGACTGGGTACGCAACGGACCCCCTGCAGACGACCCTGGATTTCTCTGCTGATGAAGGCTACGCGGGCGCCGTCGAGATGTGCAACGGCATGGGGGCGTGCCGCAAGATGACCGGAAGCATGTGTCCCTCCTACATGGCCACCAGGGAGGAGGAGCACTCCACGAGGGGACGGGCAAACCTGCTGAGGGCCGTCCTGTCGGGGACCCTGCCCGAAGACACCATGGCAAGCAAACGGCTCCATGATGCCCTGGACCTTTGCCTGGAGTGCAAAGCCTGCAAGGCTGAGTGCCAGACAGGCGTGGATATGGCCAAGCTGAAGTACGAGTTCCTGGACCATTTCCAGAGAAGCCACGGGGTGCCTGTCAGGTCCAGGCTATTCGCCAACATTAGGCGCCTCAGCTCGCTGGCATCCAAGCTCGGTCCCTTCTCCAACATAGCGGTGAACAACCCCCTGGCCCGTCTTTTCCTTCACCGAGTAGTGGGCATCCACCCCAGCAGGAGCTTGCCGCCCCAGGCCTCCCAGACCTTCCCCAGGTGGTTCCGGTCCAGGCCGACCACACGCGAAAAGGCAGCAAAGCAGGTTGTCCTCTTCAACGACACCTTCATGAACTACAACTACCCCCAGGTCGGGAAAGCCGCCGTGGCCATACTGGAGCAGGCTGGCTATAGCGTGACGCTGGCCGACTCCCTGTGCTGTGGTCGCCCGATGATCTCCAAGGGCCTGCTTTACCAGGCGGCGTCGAACGCCCGGCGCAACGTTGAGCAGCTTTACAGCTATGCGGAGCAGGGCATACCCATCGTCGGGTGCGAGCCAAGCTGCCTGCTAACGCTAAAGGACGAATACCCCGACTTGGCCCGCGACGACAAAGCCAAGGCTGTGGCCGAAGACAGTTACATGATCGATGAGTTCCTGATGCTTCTTCACGAGAAAGGGGAGCTGGAGCTTAGCTTCTCTGATTTAGAGAAAAATGTGGTGTTCCATGGGCATTGCCACCAGAAGGCCCTGGTGGGCACCCGTCACTCGATGGAGCTGCTGAGGTTGCCCCCAGGCTACAATGTCGAAGAGATCAACGCAGGCTGCTGCGGGATGGCAGGGTCTTTCGGCTACGAGGCGGAGCACTACGATGTGTCCATGGACATCGGCCGGCTGCAGCTGTTCCCGGCGGTGGCAGCTAAGGACAGCGGCTGGGAGGTTGCTGTGATGGGTGTCTCATGCCGCCAGCAGATCGAGCACGGCACAGGGAGAAGAAGTCGTCACGTCGTTGAGGTCCTGCAGGACGCCCTTGCTGGATGATTTAGAGGCGCTTCAGGCCGGGAGAGTGGCTGCAATAAGGCGGACTGCTCGCCTTACCAGGCCGGAGAAGGCTGAAATCAGACCGGACCCGTGGTTTCGACGATAACGCATGCTGTAGTGCACAGCTTCGCCACGGCTGTGGTCTCTCCTGGATGTGCTAAGGTCGGCCTGGTACCTTTCGGCATCGTACTTGGCGCGCTGAATGGGATCGGAGAGGGTCTCGTATGCGCGATTTAACGCTGCCATCTTCAGCTCGGCGTCACCGTCTGCGGGATTGTGGTCGGGATGAACCTGCTGGGCCTTCTTAAGGTAAGCTTTTCGAATGCCTGACATCGAGGTATGTCGGGCCACACCCAGGACTAGATAGTAGTCCTCAACTGTCTCCGTCAAGGTCTGTTTCCTCTCCGAGGCCAACTCCCGTTCGTCTCACTCTGAATCGACCCACGCCTACAGAATCGAGAGTCCCCGGCACACTTAAGCCTGTGCTGAGCTGCCCCCCGTTAGGGCATGGTACAATGTATCCCCACATATCCTGCTGGTCAAGCCCTGCTCCGGCGCATGGTGTTGAGGGCGACGGCGCCCTTTGAAAGAGGGAGAATTGCCTCAGAAACTGGTCTGCTTTCTGCTGTTGGTCTTCCTTGCCATGGTCCCGGTGGTGGTCGCCTGCGGCGGTAGTGGCGCTTCGGGCCCTACGGAGGCAGAGCGGGACAGCTCATCAGCCCTGGCAGTTGCCCCGGACTTCACTGCCCAGAAGGCGTCTGGAGGCGAGGTTACACTATCCGAGGCCCTCCAGGAGTCCGAAATCGCTGTGCTGGTCTTCTACCGAGGGGTGTTTTGACCATACTGCCGTCAGCAGCTCGGCGGGCTGCAAGAAGGATATGCGGAGTTCAGGGAGTTCGATGCAGAGGTGCTGGCCATCAGCACCGATAGCGTCCAGGGGGCATCGGAAATGAAGAGCCGGGTGGGGGCAGAGTTCCCGATATTGGCTGACCCCGGCGCCCAGGTGGCGAAAGCCTACGGCGTGTTCGACGTGCTTCATGATGGGCTCGCAGCTCCGGCAGCCTTCATCATAGACAAAGACCGGAACATCCTGTGGAGCTTCGTGGGCTCACGGGTAAACGATAGGGCGAGGCCCCCGACGCTGCTTACTGCCCTAGGCGAACTGGAGGGCCTGTAAAGGACTGCCTGAACGTGTGAAGGTTTACCTCCGGCTCGATGGGGCTGACTGGCAGCGGCTCCACATCCTCGATCTTCGCAACGATGAACCACGGGCCGTCGGATGCCAGGGCTTCCTTGAAGACCGTTTCCAATTCCTCTTCGGTGGATACCGTTGTGGACTTGGGAATGTTGCAGCTCCGGGCCACACCCTCGAGGTCCGTCCCCGTCGCTGTGTGGCTGGGCTGGTGCCCGGTCTGCGACCACTGCTCGTTGTCCCATACCACCACGACGAGGTTCGCCGGCTGCTCTCGCCCTATGGTGCCCAGGGTGCCTAGATTCATGAGCAGGGAGCCGTCCCCGTCCAGGGAGACTACCTTCTCGTTGGTGGAGAGGGCGACGCCAAGGGCGATGGACGAGCATAGGCCCATTCCGCCGTAGGTGTAGAAGTTGCGGCTGCGGTCACCCAGGTGCCATAGCTCATCAGTGGTGGGCCCCAGGTTGCTGACTATGGGCTGCTCGCCTAGGTAGCTGAGCAACAGCTTAGTGGCATCTTGTCTACGCACGCTTCCCTCCATGCAGCTGGGCGGTGAGGCATATCCCTACAATAGATCTGCTGGCGTAGCACAGCTTTATCGCTCCCTTCACCACCGATTCGACCTCATCCTCGTTGGTAAGGGTGAAATGGGGAATTCCGAGGACATCCAGAATCGGCTTGGTCCCCCGGCCCAGCGGCACCTGGGCTATGTTGAACTCGCCCACCCCTCCCCGCAGATTGATGAAAAAGGGCAGGGGAATGCGATGGGGAAGGCACAGGCTGCCGATGGCGTTAAGGCAATTTCCGAAGCCGCTGGACTGCATGAAGACTGCCGAGTTGCGACCGGCCGCGTAACCACCCGCAGCGATGCCTATGGCCTCCTCTTCCCGGCTGGCTGACACCAGGTGGAAGTAGGGGTCGGCATTCACCAGCTGGGTAGCTTGGTGGATATTGATGTCGGGGACGTAGGTGACGAGGGATATATCGCTTTCCTTCAGGGTCTGCACGATGCGTTCGGCCCAGATTGGCATTTCATCCTCACGAATTGGGTATGTCGCACCTCTAACAGCGGGGCTGGCTTGGTGCGGGCAACACTATAGCAACGGCCTTGGGGAAAGTCAAAGCGCAGGCCCGGGCTCTAAGCACAACTAAGCTTCCTTGTCCTCAAGGGTAGAAGGCTAGGACGAAGGGAAAATCACCCAGGACAGCGTTACTATCGCGGAGGCGGTAGTCTATGTCCCTCGAGGCTGAAAGGCGCAGGCCCGGGCTGTCCGTTTGTCCTGAGGGAAATCGAAGGAGAACGGACAGCCTTTCTGTAGGCCGGGTTAGGTCCCGCTTTCGTGAGAACGACGAAGAATGGGGCGGTGACGACGGTGGGGGAACGGGGACCAAGCAGCTTGCTCCCAGATTTCCCCCAAGGAAGTGGGGCTAAAGCGCGTCGATCCCCGCCTGGGCGCACTCCTCATCCTGCTCCGACGTTCCGCCGCCCACGCCGCAGCCGCCTTCGATCATGCCGTTGCGGATGATGGGGAGCCCTCCCTGGCTGGGAATCATGTGGTCGCCCTCGGCCCTGGTTATGCCCTGGACGATGGCCCTGGTCGGGTCGATTATCCCGCTGGGGCGCGCAAAGGCTGCCGAGGCGACGGCCTTGCCTTGGGAGCCGTAAGCGCCGGCAAAGAAGGCCCCGTCCATGCGATTGAAGGCCATCAGCCTGCCTCCTGCATCGCACACCGCAACGCTGATCTTGATGTTCATCTCCTCAGCCTTGGCGAGGGCTGCCGCCACCACCCGGTTTGCTTCTGCCAAGGTTAACGCCATATCTGTTCCTCCTCTGAAGTCTGTACGAATCCTGACGCGGGACGACATGGTTGGCTTGAGCGACTACGCAGTCGGCGCCGACATCGGGATGTACTTGGATAAGCACCTACAGGCCCAGATGTAGAATCTCGCCCTGAATACCTCCGGGCAAACCCAAGGCGACCTGTCTTATTGAAAGAGCAAGCCCCGTACAGAAGAAGTCGCCTCGAGATTCAGACGAGCACCCGAATCGGGCTATTTCTTGGGGGGATTGTTGCCTCTGTCGCCACCCGAAGGGTTCCCGGTTTTACTTGGCCAGTTTCCCCCGCCTTTTGAGCCGCCCCCCTTGCCCTCCTTCATCGTTACATTCTTCATTCACCATCTCCTTTCGGGTTCCGGGCCATGGACCATCAACTGGATTGCCCCCTGTGGGTCCGAAGTTGTATCTACAACATAATTATTGTCGATATACATGCTCAACGGTGTCAAGAGAATGTTCTAAAGACGTTGATCCGGAGGGACTGCCCTAGGTGACCGCCGCTGTGACCTGCACTGCCACGCTGCGGCCCACTGCCTTGAGCGCTTTTTGCACCTGGCTCATGTGGGAGCGGTGGTCCGGGTTGGTCAGCTTGCGCGCGGCGGCTTCGCTTATCCCGAGCCTATTGGCAAGTTCCACCTTGGTGATGCGCTGACTCCGCATCGCCGAGTACAAAGCAAGCTTGGCGGCCACCACTGTCGGGACGGGGACCGACACCTGCTCGTTCTTCAGCATAGTGGGAGAGGGAATGTCGCGTTTCTCATGTACGTATCCCGCAAGCGCAGTGGCCAATGCGTCCTCGGCCAGCGCAAGCGTCTCTACCCGGTCTTTGCCACCCGTAATAGCCTCGGGCACATCGGGGAAGGTGGCTACCACTCCTCCATCTTTGTCGGGCGTTAGCGCGCATGGATATGCGTACATCATGTCTCAGAACTCCCTTTGGTCGATGTCGAGCTGCCGTAGCATCGCGGCCAATAGACCCTTGGACAGCTCGCCTTGTTTCACTGTCGTAAATCGGGAGCCAACGTATAGTCTGCCGTGGCTGCCTCTGCCGCGGGCTGGATTGAAATGGAAGGCTTGCCTATTCCTGCGAGCGTAGTCCCTAGCCCGCCGGATAAACTCGCGGCTGTTCACGAAAGAATTATCGTACTTTTAGGTACGAATGTCAACCAGGGGTGGTTGTGGAAGAGCGGCAATTGGCCAGTTTTCCCTTGCCCTTGACAGCCTATTGGGGGGCCGCCTAAAATCCGGCCTGAAACAACATAAGCCACTGTCCGTTCAGGTGCCCACCCAGGGAGAATAGGGAAGGCGGTAAGAGTCCGCCGCGGTAGCGCCACTGTAAGCGGGTCTAGGTGCCGGAGCCCACTGTCGATAGGCCGATGGGAAGGGCCCGATGAAGGAAACCACCCGTGAGCCAGGAGACCTGCCTGAACGGAGGGTGACCACTCTCCGCACCAGAGAGGGTCCCTTATCCCCCGGCAAGAGTTCCGGGCAGAAGGATAGACCTCCAGCGGGGAGCCGCCGGAGGTCTTTTTGTTTGAGGTTGTGGAGCAATCCAGCATGGGCACCTACCGGCAGTCCTTCGTAACCACTGGGCTATCGATGGCTGCAGTCCTAGCAAAGCTTAGACTTCCTGAGTAGCCAGATATGAACTGCGCCAGAGAGCAAGGGATATCGGTAGAAGGCCTGACGTGGGAGATCGATGCCAGGAGGATCCTGGACGGTGTGGGCCTGCATGCCGGCCGGGGCCAGTTCGTTGGCTTGGTCGGACCGAACGGCGCCGGCAAGTCCACACTGCTGAGAGCCATCTCCGGGATCCTTTCCCATGTGGAAGGCTCGGTGCATCTGGATGGGGAGGACATCAGGTCCCTGTCCTCGCGAAAGGTCGCAGCAAACCTCGCCCTCGTTCCGCAGATTGCGCCCTACACCTACGGGTTTACCAGCTTAGAGCTTGTGCTAATGGGTAGGTACCCCCATCTTGGGCGCTTCCAGATCGAGGGCAATAATGACCACCGGATCGCTATGGATGCGATGGAGCTCACCGAAACCGGAGAGTTCGCCGAAAGGACGATGGACACATTGTCGGGAGGAGAACGCCAGAGGGTCCTGGTGGCGAGGGCGCTGGCCCAGCAGCCCCGCGTACTGCTGCTGGACGAACCCACATCGAACCTGGACATCCTGCACCAGCTCAAGGTGCTGGATGTGGTGCGACAACTGGTGGACGATGGCCTTGCTGCCATCGCTGCCATCCACGATCTGAATATGGCTGCACGCTACTGCGACAGGCTGGTTCTGCTGCAAGAGGGACGGGTAGTCGTAGAGGGGTTTGCAGAGGATGTCCTGACGCCGGAGACCATCGAGTCCGCCTTTGGGGTAAGAGCCGCTGTGTACCGTGACCCCATCACAGAATGTTTGGCCATAAGCCTCATCGGCCCGGCAGACACGAGAGGTAACGGCACTAGCACCTAGGGATGGGGCCAGGCTAGTAGCCCCGCTAGAGACTAGACCCATGGAGAATAGGCCATGGCCTTGGAAGATGTGGTTGGTCGAATCGGAAGGGCGGACAGCCGGGCAATGGGAGAAGCTGAGCTCCGGCAAGGACGCTTAACCAAACCGCCTAGCAGCCTTGGACGCCTGGAAGGCCTGTCAGTTCAGCTGGCCGGAATATTCGGCACCAAACGCCCGGCAATCAGGGGCAAGGCCCTTATCGTGGCGGCTGCCGATCATGGCGTGGTGGCCCAGAATGTGACTTCATATCCCCAAGCGGTAACCGCCCAGATGGTACTGAACTTCCTCGAGGGCGGCGCCGCGGTAAATGTCATGGCTCGCAAGGCAGGGGTGGACCTGGTCATCGTGGATGCAGGCGTTGTTGCCCCGCTGCCTACCCATCCTAAGCTGAGGGTGATTGGCGTCGGCGGCGGCACAGGCGACATCACCCGGGGGCCGGCCATGTCGCGTGAGCAGGCCGAAACCTGCGTCTTGGCGGGAGTCGGGCTTGCTTTGGAAGCTGCTGAGAAGGGCGCGGACATGATCGGCGGTGGCGATATGGGAATTGGCAACACCACCGCATCCAGCGCCATAGCGTCAGCCTTGACGGGAAAGACGGCCGAGGAAACGACGGGTAGGGGCACGGGCCGCACCGACCAGCAGTTGGAGCACAAGGTCCAGGTTGTCCAACAGGCCCTTGAAGTGAATCGCCCTGATCCCGGCGATGGTCTGGATGTCCTGGCCAAGGTAGGTGGATTCGAGATTGGCGTGCTGGCCGGTGTCGTACTTGGGGGCGCCATGGCCCGCCGGGTGGCGGTTCTCGACGGCTTTATCTCCGGGGCCGCCGGACTGATAGCCCAGGCCCTGTGTCCGCAGGTCAGGGACTACATGGTGGCCTCCCATCTGTCCGCAGAAGGAGGGCATCGAGTCGTTCTGTCGCACCTGGGACTGGAGCCCCTGCTGGACCTGGGGATGCGCCTGGGGGAGGGCACCGGGGCTGTGCTGGCGATGGGCCTGATCGAAGCAGCCGCTGCTTGCCTCGCTGAGATGGCGACCTTCGAAGGGGCGGGGGTCTCCGATAGGGAAGGGAACGGAGAACCAGAGGGGGCTAGTTGAAGGGCCTCGGGGCCGCCATTAGCTTTCTGACCATATTCCCTGTTCCCAGGGGGTACAGGGCTTCGATGGTCCATGCCCCGGCATGGTTTCCGCTTGTGGGACTCGGCCTTGGGGGGATCCTTGCAGGGTTAGACTACGCAGCGGGCCTGGCGTTGCCTACGCTGGTCGTGGGAGCGCTGTTGCTTGCGGCGCTGCTGGTCCTGACGCGGGCGTTGCACACCGAGGGGTTCCTGGACTCCTGCGATGGGTTGCTGGGAGGTTTCACGCGCCAAAGGCGTCTGGAGATCATGCGAGACCCCCACGTGGGAGCCTTTGCGGTGATCGGGTGCGCGGCTTTACTCCTGCTCAAGTGGAGCCTGCTTGTAGCCATCCCGGCCGGCGTGCGGACATTTCTGCTGATCGTGTTCCCTTGTTTCTCCCGGCTGGGCATCCTGTCCACCATGACGCTCTTCAGGTACGCCAGGGAGGAAGGAATGGGTGCGGCTTTCCAGGCGGGAGGCGGCTGGTGGAGGGTGGCCTTCGGCTCTGCCACTGCGGTGTCGGCAGGAATCCTGTTCCTCTGGACCGCCGGGCCGGTAATGCTTGCGGCAGCCGTCCTCGTATCCCTGGGATTCGGTTGGTGGAGCTCGCGCCTGTTGCGGGGAATGACGGGCGATACCTACGGTGCGGCCAATGAGACAGGAGAGGTGGCTGTGCTGCTGGCGGGGATCATCCTGTATGATGCAGTACCCAACATGTTCGAGGCTCCCTTCTGGTAGATCCCTAGCGGAAGGGACAACCCTGTGGGTCAGGATGTAGGACGATGGGAAGCTGGTACCTGGTACGACACGGCGAGACCGACTGGAACCGGGATGGCATGATTCAGGGCCATCGGGACCCTCCCCTGAACGAACGCGGCGTAGAGGCCACCCAATCGCTGGCCAGGAGGGTTGCTCCTTATGGACTCGCGGCCGCCTACTCCAGCGACCTTGCCCGGGCCGAAGAAACGACGAAGGTCATCCTAGAGGGTAGACCAGTGCCGGCTGGGACCGACAGGGACCTTCGCGAGTTCTCCTATGGTAAGTGGGAGGGTATGACCATGGATGAAGCCAGGTCGCTGGAGCCCGGAGTGTTCGACAGGCAGCTTGGCTTGGGAAACGGCGAATTCGCGGCCCCGGGAGGGGAGACGACCGCCCAGCTTCTGGGGCGGGTGAGGCGGTTCTATGCCCGGACAATCGAGCGCCATGATCCTGACGAAAACCTTCTCGTCGTGACCCACGGTGGGCCGGTCCGCGCCCTCCTGGTGCTTCTGTTGGGCTTGCCCCGGGAGTATTTCTGGCGGTTCCGGGTTGATCTAGGGAGCCTTTCTGTCGTTAGCAATCAAAGCGGCGGCCGTGTGTTGGAGGTCTGGAACGACACCGGCCATCTGCCTCGCAGGTCTCGGGAGCCAGGCGTTGGGTAGGACCCTCACGTTGGTGCTGGGAGGATCGCGGGCAGGAAAGAGCAACTATGCCCAACACCTGGCGGCCGGGGGAGAGCGGGTGTTGTTCGTGGCGACGGCGGAGGTGGGCGACGAGGAAATGAGGGAGCGGATCGAGGCCCACCGACTTGCCCGGCCCAGGGACTGGGACACCCTCGAAGAGCCCATAGACCTTGCGGGCGCGCTGGCTCCCGTCGCGGATCGCTACGACACGATTCTCCTGGACTGCCTCACCATGTGGGTCAGCAACCTGCTCTTAAGGGGCCAGGATGCGGGAACGGCGCGGGAGAGTGTTCTTCCCGAAGTCCGGAAGCTGCTGGACGCCTACAGGAGCAGCAGCGTTTCCTGGATCGTGGTCAGCAACGAGGTGGGCATGGGTGTTGTCCCACCATCGGAGCTGGGACGCATCTATGCCGATAAACTTGGACGGGTAAACCAGTACTTCGCCGCGGAGGCTGATGCTGTGTATCTCATGGTCGCGGGCATCCCAATGCCCATCAAAAAGCCCGGCGCGTAAGGCTGCCCTCACGCCTGGAACATTCTCCACTGGGGAGAACCCTTACCTGACCAGCCGTTTCTTATTCCATCATCAACGCGTCTACGGTGGTGTCCAAGGCATTAGCTATGCGGAACAAGGCTAAGGCAGAACCAGCCTTGCGACCGCTTTCGATTTCAGACAGGTAGCTCACTGAGACCCCCGCCTTCAGGGACAGTTGGCGCAGGGTGATGCCCCTGTGCTCCCTGTAGGCTCGGATTGGACTCTTGCCGTCGAAGATGGCAAGGGCCACCTGGTGAGGAACCCTTACGCCGTTGTCAGCATCCATAGCGGCCAGTCTATCCTCCAGTTCGCTACAACGCTCCACAAGGGCGTCGTATTCTGCCTGAGGTAGGGTGATTGTAGTTGTGCTAGTCATAGGCTTCTCTCCTGTGTCTAACTCTCAGGACTACCATTTCCGGTGACTGATCACCTTCAAGACTGAATATGACCCGGTGGTCGCCCACCCTTAACCGCATATAGGCGCTGCCGGTCAACGTGATCACCTGCCGGGCAAGGGAGGCGGGATCCCCGGCATATTGTTCTATCTTGGCAAGAACCCGGTTCCTGTCACGTGGGGTGAGCCGGCGGACGACTCTAATGGCCTTAACGGTCCACTGGATCGACATTGGCTCCCGCACATCAGTATGTTCGCAAATAGCGAAAGCACTGTCAAGGCGGGTCGGTCCTTGAGATCGGTGAGTCTGCCCTTAGAACTGGCGGCTGATGTTGTCAGCGAACTCCCGGAGGATGGAGTCTGCCTTTTTGCGGATGATGGGCTGGCCCAGCTCTCCCAGCTTGCCCATGAAGGAGATGTCGCTGATGACTACCACCTCGGTCTCCGAATCGGAAAGATCGACCAGGTTGACTATCATGTCACCAGTCACACCTCCGCCCAAGCGCCGGTCCGCACCTTCCACCCTCATGGTAGCCTGCCACAGGTCCTTGTCCATGCCAGTGACCACCATGGTGCCGGTGATGTTAAGGCTGACGGGGCCGACCCTGACCTGCATGGTGCCCTTGTAGCTCTGGTCGCCGTCGGCCTCTACCTCTTTGACGCCGGGGAAACACTTCCCGACTCGGGGCATATCCAACATCAGGTCCCACACCTGTTCCCGGTTGGCCGGGGCGGCGAATCGATGCTCCGTCTTCATGCGGGCACCGCCGGGACCTTGGCCAACGCTGCTTCCAGGGCGCGCCTGGCAAACACCTGGGCCATCTGGCGTTTGTAGCCCGAGGAGCCCCGGAAGTCATCCAGGGGGTCCACCTCGTCCTGCACCAGGTCGGCGGCTTCCCGCAACAGGGATGGGGTCAGCTCCCGGCCCCGCAGTGCATCCTCCACATTGCGAGCCCGGATGGGCGTGGTAGCCACGGATCCCAGGGCGATCCGGACTTCCCGGCAGTTCTTTCCCCCGTCTTCGAGGGTAACGACTGCGGCTGCCGAGACGGTGGCGTAGTCGTCGGCAGTGCGAGGGAGGAATTTGATGAAGGCGCCCCCGGATTTAGGGGATGGCAGGGGAACCTCCAGCTCAGTGACTATCTCCCCGTCGCGAATATCGGTCTCGAAGTAGTCGGTGAAGAACTCATCCATCGGAACGGTGCGCCGGCCTGAAGCTGAGGAGAGCACCACCGAGGCACCCAGTGCGATGAGGCTGGGAGGAGGGTCCTGGTTAGGGTCGCCATGGGAAAGCCCGCCCCCAATGGTTGCCATGTTCCGAATCTTCACCGATGCCACGTGGCGATAGGTCTCGCCGAGGAGGGGAAGCACCTCCCGGAGCTGGGGCGAGGTTTCGATTTGATGCATGGTGCACATTGCCCCGATGTGAGCTGTGCCGTCTTCTACCCGGATGTAGTCCAAGCCGGGAATGGAGCGCAGGCTGATGAGATGGCCCGGTTGGACCATGCGCTGCTTCATGAACAGGACCAGTCCGGTGCCTCCGGCAATGATGTTGGCATCGTCGCCGTGAGTCGCCAGGAGGCTGTAGGCTTCGTCCAGGGAGGCCGGCGTGTGAAACTCGAAGGTGTTCATTGGGCGCTGCCCTTTGCCTCAGCTATTGCGTGGGTGATGGACTCCAGGATCTTGTAGTAGCCTGTGCAGCGGCACAGGTTTCCCATCATCCAGTCCTTGATCTCATCTTCGGTGGGGTCCGGGTTCTCGTCCAGTAGGGACTTTGCGGCCATAATCTGGCCGGGAGTGCATATGCCACACTGGAAGCCCCCGTGGTCGATGAAGCTCTGCTGGACGGGGTGTAGGCGCCGGTCGTCCGCCAAACCCTCGATGGTCGTAATCTCTGCCCCGTCGGCCGCCACGGCCAGGGAGATGCAGGAGGCAACTATCTTGCCGTTCAGCAGCACGGTGCATGCTCCACACACACCGACGCTGCAGCTCTCCTTGGTGCCCGTTAGGCCCAGATCGTATCTCAGGCAGTCCACCAGCAGACGCTGCGCCGGCACGCTGAGGTCGTAGTTCTTGCCGTTGACCTTCAGGTGGATGGTCTTGTCCATTTACGTACCTTTGTGTTGGTTTCGAGCGGGTGATGGGCATGGGCTATGCCCGCCACGATACTATAACGGGCAGGGGGCTTTGACAAGGGGAGGATAGGCGGGATCCCCTTATGCCAGAGGCTTTCGCATAAGGAGGTGCTCTATGCCCACTTCCAGGAAAGGTGGTCCCTCGGGGACGTAGCCGTGGGCTGCGTAGAAGTCTTTGACATAAGTCTGGGCATGCAGGGTTATGTAACTGGCGCCATTTTCCCGGGCGGATGCCTCCAGGGTTTGAAGAATGCGGGCTCCCAGCCCCTTGCGCCGCCATGCCCTCAGCACAGCCATCCGGCCGATGCGGGCCTCACTGACGGCGCCTCCAGTCTCCTCGCCAAATACAAGGCGTCCGGTCCCAACGGCTATGCCTCCCACGTAAGCGATAGCGTGAGTGGCCGTGGGGTCCTCCGAGTCCATCTCCTCTGTCAGGGGAACGCGCTGCTCGAGGACGAACACCTGGGCGCGGATAGCATAGGCCTGCAGGCGTTCGGCCTCGGTCTGCGCCAGCCTGACCGTCACATCAGACATGTGGTTTGCTCTCGACGATGACCAGGCGTGAATAGTCCCCTTACGGGAACATTATGACGCCGCGCCCGATGCCGATGTTGTCAAGGTCGTCGTATGCTTCGTTGATGTCGTCCAGGGAGTAGCGGCGGGTCACTATTTCGTCGATGTTGAGCTTACCCGACTGGTACATATCGACGATTCTGGGCATATCGACGTGGCACCGAGCGGAGCCGTAGTAGGTGCCCTTGAGCGCCTTCTCGCTGCGCACCAGGGTCACAGCTTCGATGTTTGCCTGGTCGCCCAGAGGAGCGATGCCCACCACGGTGCAGGTCCCGCCTTTCCTGGCCATGGCATAGGCTGTCTCGACGGTCTCGCCGGAGCCGTACACCTCAAAGGTGAAGTCCGCGCCCTGGCCTCCGGTCAGCTCCTTCACCTTGGCGACGGGGTCTTCGTGCTTGGCATTTACGGAGTCGGTTGCCCCGAACTTGGTTGCGAACTCGAGAGCGCCTTCGTTGATGTCCACAGCGATGACCTTGGATGCGTTCATAAGGCGAGAGCCCTGGATGACGTTCAAGCCAACGCCCCCGCATCCCACTACGGCGACGGTGCTACCCGGCGACACCTGGGCGTTCAATACGGCGGCGCCCACTCCAGTGGTAACGCTGCACCCGATAAGGCAGCACACCTCCATGGGCACATCGTCGGACACGGGGATGCAGCCTGCCTCGGGAACGACCATCTGCTCGGCAAAGCATGCCACCTTGCCGAAGTGGGAGATGCGCTGTTCACCCTTGTGTAGGCGCATGGTGCCGTCGAACAGGGTGCCCGCCGTGGCGGCGTGCAGGTCGCACAGGTTCGGTCTGCCGGTAGCGCAGTACTGGCAGCGGCCGCAGTTGGGAACGAAGGAGAGGATGATGCGGTCCCCCGGCTTCACAGAGGAAACCCCTTCCCCGACGGCCTCCACGGTGCCCGAGGCTTCATGGCCCAGCACCGCCGGAAGGATGGTCCGCGCCTGCCCCTTCATGAAGTGCAGGTCGCTGCGGCAGATGCCGGCTGCGCCGGTCTTCACTTGGACCTCTCCCGCTTTGGGAGGATCGAGCTCCACCTCTTCTATAACCAGGGGTTCGTTGTATTCGTAGAGCACAGCAGCTTTCATGGTTGTCCTCCCGTCGGTATCAAAAGTAATGATGGCGTCGTCATGGGCCTGTGTCAATTCGGGCCGCGGGCGAGGAGTTTGTCCTAAGCGTTGAACTCGATTAGGTTGTCGGGGATGATCAAGGTTGCGCCCGTCTGCGCCTGGACATCTTCCGTGGTGTAGCCGGGGGCTATCTCCTTCAGCTCAAAGCCCTGGGGAGTAACCTCGAACAGTCCCAAGGTGGTCACAACCTTGGTTACCACGCCCACGGCCGTAACCGGCAGGTTGCATCTTTGCAGCAGTCGGGGTTCTCCTTCGCGTGTGGTGTGCTCCATCGCTATGAACACCTGCTTGGCCCCCACGGCCAAGTCCATCGCCCCGCCGATTCCTCCGCCTTTCCGGCCAGCCGTCTTGTAGTTGGCAAAGTCGCCATTCTCCGCCACCTCGTAGGCCCCCAGAACTGTGGCATCCAGATGGCCTCCCCGGATTATGGCGAAGGAGTCGGCATGGTGGACGATGGCCGCTCCTGTGGCGATGGTCACGTACTGGCTGCTTGCATTCACAAGGTGCAGGTCCTCTTCGCCCTCGACCGCAAGGGGGCCGTACCCGATGACCCCGTTCTCCGAGTGGAAAATTATCTGCTTGTCGCCAAAGTCGTAGTTTGAGCACAGGGTGGGCATGCCGATGCCCAGGTTGATGACCCACCCGTCCTGGAACTCCCTGGCCAGCCTGTTGCACATTACTTGACGGTCGAGAGGGGTCTTTTCCATGTTGAGGCTCCTGGGTGAAGTAAAGGTCCGGCTAGGTGCGAATGGGTGTATCCCAGATACCATCTGGGGCAGGCGGAATCCTCACCATGCGGTCCACGAAGATGCAAGGTGTGTGCACCTGGTCTGGATCTATCTGCCCAGGTTCCAGGATATCTTCCTCCACCTCGACGATGGTGGTGGTTGCGGCTTGTGCCATCAAAGGATTGAAGTTTCTCTGGGAAAGGCGGTATTGGAGATTGCCCATCTTGTCCGCCCGGCGTGCCCTGATCAGGGCGTAGTCGGCCTTCAGGGGGTACTCCAGGATATGCATCCGGCCATCGATTTCGCGGTGCTCCTTGCCCTCGGCCACCTCGGTGCCTACGCCGGTGGGGGTGTAGAAGGCCCCGATGCCTGCTCCTCCGGCCCGAATGCGCTCGGCCAGCGTACCCTGTGGGACGAGCTCAGCCTCGATCTTGCCTTCTTCGTACAGGGCCTCGAAGGCCAGCTTGCGTGAAGGGTGGGGGGCGGCTGTGAAGGCGCACACCCACTTGACCACTCTCTCTGTCTCGATGAGCCGACCCACATCCATTAGGTTGCCCAGCGCCCCATGGTTGTTGCATATGCCTATGAGGTCCTTGGCGCCCTGCCGTATGAGGGCAGCGATCAGGTTGCGGGGAATGCCCGGCGGTCCGAAGCCGGGGAACATTATAGTTGCACCATCAGGAATGTCGGCAACCGCTTCGTCGAAGGACGAGTACACCTTGTTCTTCATTGGCCCCCAATCCTGACGCTGGGTTGTAGCACCTTACATACTACCGCACCTTAACAGGCTGCGCTAGGGTTAGGCACTTGGGTGGTCCTGAAGGGGCAGCGACCCGGGCTACCGCACCTCGGGAGGCTGCGATAGGGTCAAGAATCTAGGTGGTCTTTGAAGAAGCCCTGAACCAGGTCCTTTAGCTGTGCCCAATGGTCGTCAACCTTGGCCAGCTCTCCGATATCAAGCCGGTTGTAGGTCGTGCCGAACCTGGGAATGTGCCAGAGTGGGAATACCCAGAAGCCAGATTCGGGCACATCCGAAGGAAGCTCGTCCAGCAGCACACCCTCAGCGCCTGTGACCTCCCACGATGCCACGCATCGCCCATCTCTCGCCAGGGCCAGGGCTTCCACCCAGGTCGCCCGGCGCTCCTCCCCTTTGAACGGATCCATCACATAGAGCAGTGCCCGGGCCCTCTCCCGATTGGTTACACCCTCGCCGGCAAACCTACCGGTGGTCAAGCTGCTCCATGAACTGCCCAGGGCGGCAATGTGGAGTCCACCGTCGGTTGCGATGGCGGGGAGGGACGCGATGCGAGACCATTCCAAGGCCTTGTTGCGGGCGATGGCCTCGTGGGATTCGCCGCGCTCCGGGGGGCCAATGTCCGGGGGGACTGACAGCTGGGAAGGCTCCACAGCCTCGATGGGTAGACCCTCCAAGAGCCAACGAAGGCGGTCCAGCTTGTCAGGGTTGGTTGTAGCCAGGAGCATGGGAGAGAAGCCCATGAACGTCCACCTATGCGCAGGTGAGCAAGGGGAGCTGCCCGTCAGTCTCCCTGTGTATCGATCATGGTCCGCAGCCTGACCGCCGAACGCGTGACGCCGTTGCCTGCGGAGGAGTCGGTTACCGGGGCTGAGGCCTTCGAGGACCTCCTGATGTAGGCGCTCACATTGTTCAGGTGGCCCAGCACCTCTCCCCAGGACGATATGAGGCTCGTCTCGTGGTAGGGAACGTTTTTCTCCCGGCAGAAGCGACGGACGATGGGGCGCACGGAGGCCAGCTTGTTGCGGGGGATGGTGGGGAACAGGTGGTGCTCAATCTGGTAGTTCAGACCCCCGTACAGGAAATCGACAAAGAAATTGCCCCGGATGTTGCGTGAGGTGAGAACCTGCCTGCGCAGGAAGTCCAACTGGGTCGAGCGGTCAACCAGGAGCATTCCCTTGTGATTGGGTGCGAAAACAGACCCCATGTAGACGCCGATCAAGGCCTGATGGGTCAGGACGAAGACCATGGCGCTCATGGGGTTCATAAACTGGAATACCAACCAGAAGTAGATGGCGAAGTGCCCCACGATGGCCAGGGCTTCAGCCCAGCGGTACTTCACGTTCTTGCCACGGAGGATGAACTGGGCGCTGTCTGCTCGAATGCTCAGGGCCTCGACCAGGAGGAACGGGAAGAAGAGGAAGGCCTGGTACTTCACTATGAGCCGCGCCACGCCTTTTTTCGAAACCGCCTGTTCCCTGTTGAAGGCGATGATGGGGAGGTTTATGTCCAGGTCCAAGTCTACATCGTTTGGGTTCACATGGTGGTTGTTGTGCTTGTCCAGCCACCAACTGGGGCTTAGCCCCATGAGGAATCCCACGCCCAGCATGGCGAGGTAGTTGCGGTGCGGCGAACGGAAAATCTGGAGATGGCCGGCATCATGGGCGTAGAAGCCCAGCTGGGCGAAAACCACTGCCATGAAGGCCCCGTTCAGCACCTGCACCCACAGAAGGTGCAGGGTGGCTGCAACGTAGATGGACAGACCCATCATGGCCAGGAGAGTACCGGCCACACCCATGTAATAGGGGACCTGCTTGTCGAGAAGGCCCGCCCGCTTCACCTGGGCCTTTAGCTCTGCGTAATCCGAGGAGGCTCTGCCCGAAGAAGATCCAATAGATGGAGGCAGCAGTTCAAAAACCGGTCTGATTTCTGTAGTGACTGAATTCACATACGGGAGTATATCGGTGTCTCAGAGGCAGGGTCAACTGGTGCGACCTCAATTCTGCATCGAAAGGATGTTGATCCCAGCCGGTCGGAATAGGCGAAATGCCAGCAAGAGCCATCTTTAATCCTTCGCCCGATTGTGCTAGCATAGGTGTTACAGCATCAAGTGTTATCAGGATGTACCAACATTCCCTCCCTTAGACCAAAGCTTCGCCACCGCGCCTCTTCTGTTGCGTTTAGATCTCTTCCAATACTTCGGAGGTTATCCCTATCCTAAAGACTGTCATTCGCAAGTTACCCCTGCCCTTTGGCAAGAAGGAAACACTCCTCACCGCGCCTGAGATCCCCCAAGCTACCGTAGATGTCCCGGCGGTTTCTGAGAACGGCAAGCAGTCCCATCCCCCTGCAGCCCAGCCGAAACGTCCCAAGAAGCGCTCCTCGTCCTCCAAGCGACGCCCACTCCGGGAGGCAGTATCTCTGGAAACGGAGCCTCAGGACCACGAAGTGCACCAGTTTGGTCCCCTGCCAGTCGGGACCCCCGTTCACAGGGCATTAACGGCGTTAGGGTACGAGAATCCGACCCCGATCCAGGAGCAAGTCGTGCCCCTGGTGCGCTCCGGACAGGATGTGGTAGGGCAAGCCCAGACCGGCACTGGAAAGACAGCCGCCTTCGGCATTCCCCTCGTGGAGAAGATCGACGTAAAGGGCAGCGCCAAGGTGCAGGCGTTGGTATTGGTGCCCACCAGGGAGCTGGCCGTCCAGGTAACGGGTGAGCTGACCAAGCTGGGGAAGTATGTTGGCATTCGAGCCGTTTCCGTATATGGCGGACGGCCAATGAAACCCCAGATAGAAGCCTTGGGCCGGGCTACTCACGTCGTGGTTGCCACACCCGGACGGCTCATGGACCACATGGAGCGGGGCACCGTCGACATCGGCCAAGTCAGGACTGTGGTGCTGGATGAGGCCGACCAGATGCTGGACATTGGGTTTGCCGATGCCATCGCCTACATCCTCCGCAGCACCCCCCGTTCCCGTCAGACCCTCCTGTTCTCTGCCACCATTCCCGGGCCTATCCGCAACTTGGCGAGGCGGTACCTGCGGGACCCCTTCTGGGTCCGCGTGGGTGGCGACGGTGAACCCGTCGAGCAGGTGCAGCAGGTGTATTACGAGGTGGCTGACCTGGAGCGCCCCAAGGCCCTGGAACAGCTTCTGTCTCAGGGCCCCGTAATCACCCAGGCGCTTGTGTTCCGCAGGACGAAGATCGGGGTGGACTGGCTCGTATCCAAGCTCAAACAGCGTGGCTTCGATATCGAAGCCATTCATGGCGACATGCCACAGTCCCACCGGCAGGCGGTTATGGAGCGGTTCCGGGCGGGAAGCCTGCGAGTCCTGGTGGCGACCAACGTCGCAGCCCGGGGACTGGACATCCCCGAGGTTTCCCACGTCATTAACTACGATATCCCCGACAACCTGGAAGAGTACGTCCATCGCATAGGCCGCACTGCCCGTATGGGAAGAGACGGGGTGGCCATCACCTTTGTGTCTGAGTGGGACTTCCCCATGCTGGACGCCATCCAGGCCCATGTCGGCGACGACCTGAAGCTGGAGCAGCTAGCCCCCCTGAAGCGCTAGCACGGGGTTCCGCACCGCTGACCTAAGCGGTTATTGGGCGTGCGATGCCCGCGATTCCCCGGCCTACTCCAGGCCCAGGGAGTTATGCCAGGCATCTTCCAGGCTGTCCAGGTCGAGACCGTACACCTGCTCTACCGCCGTCTCGTAGGCAGACCCCTGGGAGAACACACCCAGAAGTTCTTGCATCTTCGGCCAGCCGTAGGCGTCGATCATGTAGTTCACGAGACTGTAGCTGAGGGCGTAGGACAGGGTGGCGCCCGTGTCTGAAGCGGGAAAGCTGCTGTTGAGGCTCCGCAGGCTTATGAGCTCCTGGTTGTCTATGGCATCCTGGAGGGCAACGCGCTGGAAGTCAGGGAGCCCACCCTCGGCATAGACGGCTAACCCCTCGTCCAGCCACCTGGGCAGGTCGCCGAAACAGTTGAAGGTCACCTCGCCAACCAGCAGATGGGCCAGCTCATGTGCAACGATCCGTAGGTCATCTTCGAACGCTTCGGGGTCCACCGTGTTCAAGAGGATGTTCTGGGACGGGAAGGCGAGTCCCCCTGCCCATGTCTGGGCGAAAAGGATCGCACCTCGTACATCCGCCGACGTTTCGTAGATGAACGCCTGCACCGGGGCTTCCAGCTCCCTGCCAAGCTGAAGCACATCCAGCCGGTCCTCGACCGCCCTTGCCAGGCGCTGGCCGAAGTCGGGGCCCCCTGCATACCAGTGGAAGGTGATGTTATCCGAGGTGTGGCTCTGCCAGGAGAATCGGTCGTCGCCGTAAACTACAGACTCCATGGGAGTGCGAAGCTCCTGGCCCTGCTCATCAACCACCCTCCAGCGCCACCACACCTCGGACCCAGGTGGGATTGAACCGGTACGGCGCATATCCCAAGTCCACGCAGCAGAGACCTCGCGCTCCCCTTCGAAGTCGGTGCGGGCGCTGGTGTACGACGTGGAGGCACAGGAGAAGACCGACTCCGTTCCGAATTCCAGGTCGATAACCTCTATTGGCTGTTGCCCTAACCCTTCCATGCTGAAAGTGATGGAGTTGGGCGGGTCCAGGGATGCCTCACTAAGTGCCAGATCGAACCACTCCGGTACGGTGGTGGGCCGTTGGGTAGGTACAGGGATGGGAACTGGGGGCGCTTCCGGCGCCGGAGTGGCCGACGGCATAAGGGAAGGCGGTGTCGCCATGGCTGCTGCCGGGGTGGGGGAAGGGGGCGTTACGACGGTGGGCTTCGGCCCGGAGGTCGGCGCCACGGCTGGCGTGGGCTCAGGAGTTTTCGTTGGCTCGGACGTGGCCGTAGGTGACGGGTCAGGAGTAGGAGTGGGGGCTGCGGCACCGCAGGCCGCCATCACTAACATGGCTGTGGCCGCCAGCAACGTCAGGGCGATGACTCGGATCATGGCCCGTGCTCGATGGACAGGTTTTGGAGCTGCTGAACGTCGATGGGCGTAACCTCGTACCCCTCCACGTAG
Source organism: Dehalococcoidia bacterium (assembly GCA_963663025.1). GTDB lineage: Bacteria > Chloroflexota > Dehalococcoidia > Lucifugimonadales > JAGWBF01 > JAGWBF01. Next base: position 666,598 of record OY760073.1, read on the forward strand.
GTTTGGACGAGGGAGTATTCGCGGTTGTGCCACAGGGGAACCACCACCCAATCATCCAAAATCATCCGTTCAGCCTGCTGGTAGAGCTTGGTGCGGCGGGACGTATCCCGCTCGACGGCGGCATCCCCCAGAAGAGCGTCGAGGTCTGGATTGCTGTAAGCGAAGTTGTTCGATTCGCTTTCACTCTGGAACAGCACATCCAGGAAGTTCTGCGGGTCGGGGTAGTCGGCGCACCAGCCCGCTATAAAGACGCCCAACTCCAGGGCGTCCATCCGATTCAACCGGTCGGAGAAGTCAAAAATGCCAATCGATTCAACTTCCAGTCCCAGGTGCTCACGCCATGCCCAGTGAATAGCCCCGCTGGAGGCGTAGGACCTGATGATCGGCAGATTGTCTGCCCCGCCGTAGCTGGACTCGTCGAGGAGCTGCCGGGCCGCCTCAGCATCGAAGGCGAAAGGATTCAGGCCTTCGTTGTGGGCCGGTATCCCAGGGGGCAGTATGCCCGCCGCCCTCTCGACCAGCCCTCTTCTTGAAACCTCCACAATCTTGTCCATCTCCAGAGCGAGGCCCAGGGCTTGGCGCACTTTCGGGTCATCAAAGGGGGGCTGATTGACGTTGAATCCCAGGTAGCTGGTGCAAAACTCGGTCCCTTCCCTAAGCTGGTCGTGGATGGTGCTGGATGGGTCGCGAGCGCGGTCTATCTGGTACGAACCCAGGCTGACAAGGTCGATCTCCCCGTTCTCGTACATCTGGAAGGGGCTTCCGCCGAAGATCAGGTAGACCGAGTGGGCGAGGGCGGGAGTCCCCCCGTACCAGTCCTCGTTCCGCTCCAGGATGAGAAGCTCGTCCTTGGTCCAGACCTTCATCCTGAAAGGGCCGGTGCCGTTGGGCGTGTCGGTCCAGTTCTCTCCCGATTCCACGTTGGATTTGTCCAGCACGTAGGCGGTCGGGTACACCAGCTTGGATAGAAAGTAGGGGTAGGGAGCTTCGATGGTAACCCGGATAGTTTTGTCGTCCATGACCTCCACGCCGGAGAGCTCCCCCGTCACACCTTCGGCCACATCTTTGGCGCCGACGATATCCCCCAGGTAGGTGAGGGCGACGGGGGAATGGAGGGCCGGGTCTAGGGCCCGCTCCCATGCGTACTTGAAGTCGCCCGCCGTTACCTCGGCGCCGTCGTGGAATCTGACATCGCTTTTGAGGGCGAAGGTGTAGACCGTCCCATCGTCGGAGATGGTCCAGCTCTCGGCAATGTCCGCCACAAGGTCCAGGTTGGTGTCCAACTTGACCAAGCCGCTGAAGATTGCCCCGACGATGTCCGAGGGGCCGAAGCGGGAGAGGGCCGGGTCGAGGCTCACGATCTCTCCCCAGTACTGGAACAGGGAATCATCCCTGGATGCGCCAAAGGGAGCGGGGGTTTCCAAGACGAAGCTGTCCACGAGGGCGTCGGCTTGAGGGGCGATGGCATCCCAGGCATCTTGCGGGGCCTGCACCCGGAGCAGGAATATCTGGGACCCCCGTATGATCACTTGCCAGAGTTCTCGAACGAGGGATCCTCCCTCTCCCTCATATCCAAATGTGGTTTGGTGGGCGGAAGAGGAGTCTGGGACCGATGCCGGGTCGCTGCTCATGACAGTTACATCGCCGAATCCTTCAATCTGTGAGTTGCCCCACTCTTCGGCTGAGGTGTCGTCGAGGCTACGAAATACCCACACCTGCCCGGCGAGGCCGATGTTCAAAGATGGGGCGCTGATTCGAAGAAGCGGGCGGCTGTTGTCTTGCTCTTCGCCCACCCATCCCTCGGGCAGGGTAAGAGTGAACCCTTCGGTGGTGTTGCGGTAGAGGCCAGTTACAGCCCCATCTTGGGGAGTCACCAGCCCTGGCGCCAGGGATAGGGTTGCCAGGCCGACCAGCAGCAGGGCGATGAGGGTAAATAGCTTAGGCACGGGGGCATTATACATGGAGACCCAGCAGCGGGAAGCCTCTGTAACGGAGATTCTTCAAAACCAACTTGCTTGCTACAAGGGCATTGATTGCAGCAGTCAGAGTGCAGGTTGCTCGACCCGGTCCCTATTCGTCGAGATTCTCAATTTCGACTGGTTTCAGATTGTCCGCAGGGTTGAATCCGAATATGCGTGAGTAAAACTGGAACTCGGCCGAAAGGCACCGTTTTATTGTCTCCGCCTTGCGAAAGCCGTGCTGCTCCCCCTCGAAGGCCAGGTATGCTGTGGGCACTCCGTTAGCCTTTAAGGCGTTGAACATCTCCTGGGACTGGGCTGCGGGAACGATGGTGTCATCAAGTCCTTGGAAAAAGATTACCGGGCGTGACGAATATCCTGGAAAGTTGATGGGTGAGCGCTCCACGTACCTGCGGCGGTGCAGGGGATACGGGCCGACCAGCCCGACAAGACTATAGGCGTCGAACTTGTGAATGTCGGTGAGCAAAGCTTCCAAATCGCTTACCCCGAAGTAGCTGGCGCCGGCCTTGAACACATCTCTGAAAGTCAAGGACGCCAGGGCGGTGAACCCCCCGGCACTGGCTCCGCTGATGGCGATTCGGTCGCCATCCACATCCCCTCGCTGGACCATGTACAGGGCAGCGTTGACGCAGTCGTCCACATCCACCACGCCCCACTCGCCGATGAGGCGCTCCCGGTAGTCCCGCCCGTACCCGGTGCTGCCCCCATAGTTTACGTCCAGGACCGCAAATCCCCGGCTGGTCCAGTACTGGACGGTGGGGTTGAGGTCCGTCTTTGCGGCGCTGTGTGGCCCGCCATGGCAGGTGACGAGCATGGGAGGCTTCTCACCTTCGGGGGCTGCAAAGTCCCGACTATACGGCGGATAGAAGAAGGCGTGGGCCGAAAGCCCATCGAATGTCGGGAATTCGATGGCCTCGGGAACGGACATGCAGTCCGACGGTATCTCGTCGTCGCTTTCCGCCCTGAGGACAGCGACCTCTTCATCCTCGATGCTGATCTCCACAAGGGACATGGGCCGCGTGGGGGATCCGGCGACCAGCGCAACACGGCCCTGGCTGGCCTGGAGGTCGCCGTGCCCCATTTCGGTGAATGGGAACTCGATGGGTACCAGCCTTCCTTCATCCAGGAAGATGCGTCCCAGGCTCCAGGTTCCTTTTTGGACGTAGCTGCAGACCAGGGTGTTGGGAGAGTCGAACCCGTAGGAGCACATCCCGACCCACCAGTTGGCCTTGGAAAACTCGGCCTCCATAAGGAGCACGGGCTCCACCCAGCCGTGTCGCCACCTATACAGGTTGGCCCAGCCGGTCCGGTCAGAGATGAAATACAGGTCGCCGGAGGGGGACCATTCGGGCTGTATAACAGCCTCATCCACGCTGCCGGCTACCAGGGTTGGTTCTCCCAGCTGTCCGTTGTTCTGGAAGGGCGCTGTCCAGAGGTGGGTGCCGTCCCAGGGCATATTGGGATGGTCCCAGGTGAGCCATGCCAGCCGTGCGCCGTCGGGGCTAACGCAGGGGGAGCTGTGAAAGTCATTGTCGGTCAAGAGTACCCTGGGGTCCCGCCTCCCCGCGGTATCCAGAGAGACGATTTCGCTAAGGGGATGGTCCGAATCGGGGTTGCTGTGGTTCTCGCGGATGCAGACCAGCCTGCCTTGACCAGGATGAAACACCTTGCTGCCGTACCGGAAGTTCCCTTCAGGAGTGATCGGCGCAGGCGCGCTGCCGGGAAGCTGGCGGTAAACCCGATGGTCTGCGCTGTTCGAAAAGTAGATGACCTCATCAGCCACGGTGAAGCCCCTGGTCCCGTATTCATTGACCATGCTTCCCACGCTGAAACCCGGGGAAGTGACGTCCTCCATCCCACCTTGCCGGTTTCGCTTGACTATTACCGTCCGTCCGCCCTCGGCGGGGCGGACCTCGGCCCAGTAGGTGTCCGGTCCGTCCAACGAGATGCGAAGAAGACTGATGGCGCCGTGGGCGACCATGTCCAGCGAAACGGGAGACTTCCAGGACCCGAATGCTGCGACTATAGGAAGGGTCATGCGAAAAGCCTGCCTTAGGGGTATATCTAAAGGAAATGGCCTCATAAAGCGTACCAGAATGCCACTTCTCCTGCTATATAATTGGCGGCGTCCACGATTGGATGGAAAGTGAAAGAAACTACTTGACGCGGCCTTGGGCCATTCAACCAGACGTGACGCGGCGAATTTGGAATGAATTGGAGCACTTTAATTCGGAGGAAACCCATTAATGCCTGAAACTTATGACGTAGTTATTTCGAGCCCATTCCCCAATTACGATTTCTTCTCCCAGCGAATGATGGAGTTGTGCGGCCAGATGGGACTCAGCTTCTTCTTCGTAAATGATGTTTGGGTAAAGGAGTTCACGGAAAAGCTGACGAACAAAGAGGTGTCTGCCAGGGTGCTCCTGGACCTGTCCGCCTCCCAAACTGAGGAAGACGACCCATACACGATACTGGCCAAGGAGGTCAAGAGACAGAAAGGGTACATTATCGACGACCCGGACGTCACCGCAAGGGTGGCCCACAAAGGACACTTTCACAAGGTTCTCCAGCAAAACAACGTCCCGGTGCCCGAGACGATTATCGTCCAAAGAGACGATCTGTATAGTTTCGAAGTTACCGATGAGGTGGCCAGCAGGGTGGGCACACCCTTCGTGGTCAAGCCGGCATGGGGGGATTCGGGCGTAGGGGTTGTCGTTGGGGCCACTTCCAAGAAGGACCTTCTGCAATCGGCGGAGGAAACACCTCTCTCGGACGCATTCCTGCTCCAGAGCTTGGTCACGCCCAAACGGCTTGGACGCTACTTGGGATGGTTCCGCCTGTACTACATATGCGGCGAGGTCATTCCATGCTGGTGGGACCCCTCCACCCATGAATACCACTTGGTCGCACCCAGCGAGATGCGCCGTTACCACCTGTCCCCCCTGCGGCGCATCGTGCGGGGGATAGCCCAGGTATCCAAGATGAAGAAGTTCAGCTGCGAGGTCTGCCTGGACGAGGACGGGAAGTTCTATGCGGTTGACTACGTGAACGCCGACCCGGACATGAATCCCCAGTCATACTACGACAACGGGGTCCCCGATGAGGTGGTGCGCCACATCGTTTGGCTGCTCTTCATCGATGCTATGCGGGTCGTCAAGCGAGGTCATGGATTCTTCGATGAGGAGCTTGAAGAGGCCCAAGCGGACTGGCTCGAGCAGCGCCGCCTGCAGCAGGGCAAGTAGCAACCCTAGACGCAGGAATCTCAGCCAATAAACCCAACCTACATGCGCAGGACCCTCACACGATGAGGCTCAGCGCCAGGCTGGCCGACCCCAGGTACAAGAGGAAGCCAAGGACATCTGTGAAGGTGGTTACGATCACTGCGGATGCAACGGCCGGGTCTATGCCCATCCTCCGGAGAAACAGGGGTACTCCAGCCCCCGTTGCTCCCGCAACCACCATGTTTCCAACCATAGCTACCGCAAGCACCAGGGCCACACCCACATTACCTGTCCACAGGAGACCGACGGCCCCTACCAGGACGCCCAGGAGCACTCCGTGCAGCAGTCCCAAGGTGATTTCCCGCCTCAAAAGGCGTCCCTGCTGAACGCTCACCAGCTCTCCCAGGGCGATGGACCTAACTATCATGGTCAGGGTCTGAGTGCCTCCTATTCCGCCTTGGCCTGCTATGACGGGCAGAAAGGCCGCCAATATTACCGCCTGGGCCAGGACGGAGTCGAAGAGGCTGATCGTAGCCGCCGAAAGGAAGGTGGTCACAAGGTTGATCGCCAGCCAGGGCAGCCGGGTACGCACAGCATCTGCAATCGACTCCGGGCCGGGCTCGGCCAACACGGCTCCCATCTTGAGCATCTGCTTCGTATGCTCTTCAACGACCGCGGTCTCGAGAAAATCCAAGGGCACAACACCTATCAGCTTCTCCTCGGACACCACGGGAAGCTGCACTATGTTGTAGTGGTTCCGCAGCCGGACGCACTCGGACTGGGGGGTGTCCTCACTCACAGTTACCGGCGCCGGTAGAGTTGCATCGGAGATGGGGACCTCCTCGGGGAGCTTGGCTAGGTCGGCCATGGTCACCTGTCCTATCAACTCTCCTTCATCCCCCACCACGTAAACCCGGTTGAACTCGTAGAGAGGCTCTCCCATCTCTCGGAGACCTGCTCGGGCATCGGAGATCGTTGCTCCGGCTCTGACTGTTGGGTACACCGGCACCATAAGGGCCCCCGCCGTACCTGAGGGGCCCTCCAGGATCTGGGTGTCGGGTATGGGTTGCTCCAGGGTTTTGGCTACTTGGCGCGCCTGGGTCTTCGGTAGCCTTAGGAGCGTGTCCAGGGCCACAATGGGATTCACCTGGGTCAGCACACCGGAAACCAGCCGGGACCCCAGCCGGGTGACTATTCGCCCGGCCAGCAGGGGATTCATCTGCCGGAGCATCCAAGTTACGGTTTCGGGCCCCATCAGCGCCAGGAGGCCATCTCGGCTGGCCTTGGGAAGGGCGATGAGGATGGCGCCGATGTCGGCGGGGTGGAGCCAGGTCAGGCGGGCCAGGGCGGAGTCCTGGTCTCCGGCTTTCATGAGTTCTCGGACCTCATCGGCAATGGCCGACGCCTCTTCAGGCGATATAGCGTGGGTCAGTTCTGGTTGGGCAATTTCCATAGGTCAATCTCCGGGCATGATTGGATTCAGCACATGGCCGGCAGCGGAGGAATGGCGAAGGTGAGCTGCCGTACCTAGCTACTGCGAAAAGGTACAGTGGTGCCTTAAACCGGAAAGGCCAGCCGGGATTCCGTGCCGCCTTTGTGTCCCCGCCATCGCTGTCAGAAAGTGGTCGGACTACGGCCCCTGCTCTCTACTGTATGACCCGCGTCACAACGCGCCATGGCTGAGCGTCTGGTCCGGATCTTGAAGGATAGCGTTCCGGGGCTAGTGTTGGTGCGGATGCGAATGATGGCCCCCGCCGGGGGCCTCCGGGGCATCCACTCAGCAGCCGGGATGGCCTGGCCGTCCACAGCAGAGGCGCCTCGTCCGAATTCTGATGAACAGGCTCTGGACCATTAGCCCCAGTCGAGTGGGCCACGGATCGGGCGCAGTCCATATTATTCTCACGGACCGGAGCATTGCGCGGATCATGCCCAGAGTATATCAGGGATGGTTTCCGTTTACCTGTTGCGCTTCAGGCCCGCAGCCAGACCCAGATACCGGGAAACCGTGTTGCGACGCGCCCCGTCAAGTGGATGACCAACAGGGCCTTCGAAGCTGTTAGCAAGGCTGAGCCTTCCCGGGGGTAGTCCCGTTGGCTGGCTGTCCCTCGAATCTAATCCCTGTCTCGTCCCGCTATCGCTCTTGGTGGAAAAAGTGGTAGAGGTACCAGGTGGTATCTTCGGGGCCATCGGTGGGTGGAGCAATCTCGCAGCCGTGGGCCTTAGCGAAAAGGGTCTCGCACTCCTGGGCTTTGGCCTTGCTTGTGTACTCCTCGAGCACCTCCTCGCGGTGCATCGAGTGAAACTTCCCCAAGCGCCATTCCGTCAGGCGGTCCTGGGGCTTCATCGAAATTCCAACTCTACATTGCATTGTTATCCCCCTCTGTGCCAATTGCATCAATTTGAGTTAGGTGAGTCCTGACCAGTGTAAGCCTTCCAATTACGAAGGCTTCGGAGAATGGCCGTACCGACCTGCAAGCAACCATCTATTCGTCCAGTTAGCCTCCGCCTAGGTAGGTCTGCCCAAGCTGCCCAGAGCGAGCACGCTCCAGCTGACCCTTATCAAGCTTATGAGAGGACCGGGACGACGGCTCCAGCTTTCTCCATGCACGATGCACTATATCATCGGACTGGCGTGGATAGCCCAAGGTTTTGGCAACCGTTAATAGCCAATTTCACGCCCAAGGGCTGATCCCTCGATTCGCTTCCCTGTGCCCTTTATGGCGACGTATTTCCGGTATTCTCCATCAAGATTGCTCCCGGCATCCTCGCTAGACCGCGGTCGAAGGTGTAGAGGGGCGTTGCTCCCGCCCGCTCCGCCGCTGTAAGGATCATCAAGTCCGAGAATCCGGTGCCTCCCTGCCGATAGCGATGGGCAACTGCGGCCACGTCATCGGAATTCTCGACGACGAGAGTGTCGGAAGCCGTTAGGTCCATCAATGCCTCCGCAACCTGGGTGCGCGGGAAGCGGTAGCTGCGTTCCAGCACCCAGGCGATCTCAACGATGACCTCTCGACAAATGAATCCCGGATTGTCGGGTGTCAACCCTTCGAGCAATGAGCGTGCCGCTTCGGTATGTTCAGCGTTGTCCCCCACCAGGTAGCGTACGATCACATTCGTGTCCAGGGCGGTCATTCCTTAGTCGCTCCCTCCGCGACGGCCTGGTTCATGTCTTCCAAGCTCACCGGCGGGCCGTCATACCTGAGGCTGCCGAACAGCCGGCTGGTGGACCGGACGGGCATTATCAGCACGCCCTCGTCCAGGATGACATATCGGACCCTGTCCCCTGCCTTTACTGCCAGCGAGTCCCTGACGGCTTTGGGCAATGTGGTCTGGCCTTTCACGGTTATGCTGGATTCGAACATTTAAGGCGCTCCTGTATTTGAAAGAGTATCTGTTGGCCTTACATTATGGATTAAAGTAATGACAACCGCAAGAATGTCAGCCTGTGGTGGTGCGAGCGAGCGGCGCGGTTAGAACAATGGAGGGAGAGTTGGTGTTCAGAGAGTCTATTGGGTTGCCCTGAGAATTGGCGGCAAGTTTCTTGATTTAGACATTCAACAGGACGACTGCAATATGACGGCCTCTCTACGCCGCCAAGGCTTCCAGTTCAGGTCCAGACGACGACGACCCCCAGACATCTCGCGGGCGCAGCGACGATCAACATGAGACCAACTTAGTTCCTCCGATGAGTTTCGCTTCTCGCTAAGGGGGCAGAAACTCGCTTCCACCTGAACAGGACTTTTGAAGGAAATGATGGGGATATTGATATTGACCACCTCGCGAAACCCCCCAGCGGTTACGTCGTTGACCCTTTCTTCGAGCCGTTCGATCTCCCCTTTTGCTGACTCATCGCAGGCATCGCAGCCGCATCTTGGATAAGTCTCGTGGAACCATCGCCCAAATCGGACATTGAGGCCGGGGAAGGTCGTGAATGTCACTACGATAGGGGCGGCGTCAGGATCCTTGGGAGTTAGTCTGACATCCGGACTGGCAATGCCAAAGTCGGCACGCTCGAGGCCATATCCTTCGGTGCGGTCAACCTCGAACCGTTCTTCCAGCCGCCCGATTACTTCCAGCGCTGCGGAGTGCAACGGGCGAAATCGCTCAAGATTGGTCAGCCGGCCTAAAGCTTCCTCAGGAGGCGACACCACAGGCAGGCCCCATGATGAATCCTCCGTCTCCGACCTATTTGATTTAAACCACTTAGGCATCGGTCTAGGTCCTCTTGGACTCCCGAACACTCGATCACAGGCCAGCTAGCCGCAGGTAAGAAAAACTGGGACTGAGTGGGCCTACAACTCCCGAAGAAAGATCAGGGAGAGGCTCTTGGCTTTAACAGGCATGGTGGGCGGTAGTGGACTTGAACCACTGACCTCTGCGATGTCAACGCAGTACTCTAACCAGCTGAGCTAACCGCCCACAGGGGTGCCGTACCTGCCAGTTTACCGCAATGGGGGATGGGCTTCAACACGTCCAGCTTCCACGGCGAAGGGGAGCCGCGTGGGTCGGAGTGCCACGCCCTTGCTGAGGTTGTCCGTTCGCCCTGAGGGAAAACGAAGGGGAACGGACAACCTGGCCCAGGTTACCCAAGGGTCTTGATTGGCGGGGAACGACGAATAGAGCGCCGCAGTGTCGGGGGAAGCCGCAGTTCAGAGGGCTAGACGGGTGGAGAGAAGCTAGGCGGGCCAGGCGGCGCCGAAGAGCTCGGATATGTGCCCGATGCCGTGCTCGCCTATGTAGGCGTAGAGGCCGTCGAGGACCGCCAGGGGTGCCCAGAAGTCGGCCAGGTTGGCTGAACCTACCTGCACCGCCGTGGCCCCGGCGTACAGGAACTCCAGCGCATCATCGGATTTGAACACGCCGCCCACCCCGATCACCGGGACATTCACAGCCTGTGATGCCCTATAGACCAGGGCAAGAGAGATGGGCTTCAAGGCAGGGCCGGAAATGCCCCCGGTTATCCCGCCCAGGATGGGGCGGCGGGAGTCTAGGTCTATGACCATGGCGGGGACGGTGTTGACCAGGGTTATGGCGTCGGCGCCAGCGCCTTCCACCGCCCTGGCTATGGGAACGATGTCGGGAACGTTGGGGCTGAGCTTGGCGATCACGGGAAAGGAGGTCGAGTCTTTGACCTTCTGCACCGTCTCGGCCGCCAGCTCCGCGCTATGGCTGTAAACAGCCCCGTTGTCCACGTTGGGACAGCTGAGGTTCAGCTCCAAGCCGACGATCCCCGGTGTCTCGTCGGCCATGGAAGCCATGTCGCCGAACTCCTGGACCGTCTCTCCCGCCAAGCTGAGGATAACCGGCACATCCCAGTGTTCCCAGTAGGGTGCGTGCTGAGAGAGGATGTTGTGGATGCCCGGGTTGGTCAGTCCGATGGAGTTCAGGTAGATGTCCTCGCCCGCTTCCTGGGCCCTGCGCCAACTCTGGGGATGCCACCTGGGTTCGGGGTTCCCCTCCCGGGGCTTCATGGTCACGGTCTTGGCCACCACAGCGCCCAGGCGCTCGAAGTCTATTCTGCCCGACTCTTCGGGAGGTTCGACCAGGGGAAGCTGCCTGCCTCGGGAAACGGGATGAACGATCTGTCCGCGGAGGTCCTGGCCGACCAATGCCCTGCCATAGCCGTCCCATCCAAAGGTTCCTGATGCGATCATCACCGGGTTTCGAAGCTTGAGCCCGGCGGGATGGGACGGCGCCAGATCTACGGCTAGGGACGATTCTTCGGCAGACAAGGCCTAGCTGGGGTCCTCCTTACTCTTCGGGTGTCTCCTCCGGGACTTCCTCGGGCATCTCATGGCCATTTTCGTGGCCGTTGGTGCTGGGAGCTTCGGTTACCTCGAACCAGGGACCGGTGAAGCCTTCCGTCTCGTGAGCCGCCACCAGCTGCTTCTGCTCCGCCTCCAGGAAGTCGGAGCGGGCGGGAATCAAGCGCCCGATGATCACGTTCTCCTTGAGGCCCAGCAGGTGGTCCCGGGCGCCCGTTGCGGCAGCCTCCGTCAACACCCTGGTGGTCTCCTGGAAGGAGGCGGCCGCCAGGAAGCTGTTGGTGAGGAGGGATGCCCGGGTTACGCCCAAGAGCATGGACTTGGCGGTGGCAGGTTCGCCTCCCTCGGCCAGCACCTTGGCATTCTTGTCCTGGAACTCGAAACGGTCGGCTATCTGGCCCGGGATGAACTCGGCATCGCCGGGGCTGTCCACCTGCACCCGCCTGAGCATCTGACGCAGGATCACTTCGATGTGCTTGTCGTGGATCGCCACACCCTGGGACCTGTACACCTTCTGCACCTCGCCTACCAGGTACCTTTGCAGCTCTTCTTTGCCTCTGATGCGCAGGATGTCATGGGGGTTCAGGGGACCGGAGGTCAGCGCATCGCCGGCCCGGACGGGAGTGCCGCTCTCAACCAAGATATGGGAAGATGCCGGGGTCAGGTGCTCCCGCTCCTCTACATCCTCCCAGACTATGGACACCTTGGACCTTTTGACCTCGACCTTTCCGCCCACGCTGGCCAACAGCTCCTTCACCTGGGCATCGGTGGCCAAGGCATCCTTCTTTGTGGTTTCTTTGGCTCTGGCGAGGGCATCGCCAGCCTCCACCGTTTCGCCGTCCTCCACCAGGCGTGTGTAACCCCTGGGAACGGTGTACTCCTCGCGGTACTCCTCCCGGCTGATGAGACGCAGTCGGCGTCCGTTGGTGTCGTCTTCCACCACGGCGACACCGTCGATGTCTGCCAGGATAGCGAATCCCTTGGGGATTCGGGCCTCGAATATCTCTTCAACCCGTGGCAGACCGCTGGTGATGTCCAAACCCGCCACGCCGCCGGTGTGGAACGTCCGCATGGTAAGCTGGGTTCCGGGCTCGCCGATGCTCTGGGCGGCGATGATGCCCGTGGCTTCGCCAATACTGACCATCTTCCCAGTTGCGGGAATCCTGGCGTAACACATCTGGCACACGCCGCGGCGCGACTCGCAGGCCAGGGCCGAGCGCACATACACCTCGGTGATTCCGGCATCAATCACGGCCCGTATGTCCTCTTCCTCCAGCTCCACCCCTCCATTGACCAGGACCTCCCCGGTCTCGGGATGGGCTATGGGTGCTGCCGTTATCCTGCCCACCATGCTCTCTTCCAGGGGAGAGACGAGGGGGTCATCGGGCGTGGCCTTTATCCAGATGCCCTCCGTCGTGCCGCAGTCAGGCTCCAGGATGATGACTTCCTGGGCAACGTCGATGAGACGCCTGGTCAGGTAACCGCTATCGGCGGTCCTCAGGGCTGTGTCTGCCAGTCCCTTCCTGGCGCCGTGAGTCGATATGAAGTACTCCAGGGCGGTAAGGCCTTCCCTGAAGCTGGACTTAATGGGCAGGTCGATGATGCGCCCCTTGGGGTCGCTCATCAGGCCGCGCATACCCGCCATCTGCTTGATCTGGGCGATGTTTCCCTTGGCGCCAGACACAGCCATCAGGGCAACGCCCCCATAGCTGGCCAGCTCCTCCTTGACGATCTCTTCCATCTGGTCGCTGGCGTCGGTCCAGGTTGCTACCGTGCGACCGTAGCGTTCCTCTTCGGTGACCAGCCCCTGCATGTACTGCTCTTCGTACTCTTTTACCTGCCGGTTGGCGCCGTCGATGATCTGCTTCTTCCGGGGCGAAACCCGGATGTCGTTGATGGCGATGGTCAATCCCGAGGTGGTGGCGAAGTGGAACCCCAGGTTCTTCACTCGGTCCAGAACTGCGGAGGCCCCTTCGTTGCCCAGCTTGTGGTAGCACTCGCTGGCCAGGTCCTTCAGGGCCGCCTTATCCATGAGCTGGTTCTTGTAACCCAGTTCCGGCGGAAGAACTTCGTTGAAGATCATGCGTCCCAGCGTGGTGTTAAGCCAGCCGTCGGGTTGGGTCTCATCGTGGACCATAATCTGGGTCCGCAGGCCAAGCTGGCTCGAATCGTAGGCCAGGCGCGCTTCATCGAAATCGATGAAGTGGCGGATGGAGCCGTCCTCCTGGTCTTCGATGTCGGTGAGGTAGTACATCCCCAGGACCATGTCCAGGGTGGGCGCCACCAGCGGGTCTCCCGAGGCCGGAGAGAGCATGTTGTGCACGCTCAGCATGGTGTCTTTGGCTTCCGACACAGCCATCTTGGATAGAGGAACGTGGACTGCCATCTGGTCCCCGTCGAAGTCGGCGTTAAAGGCCGAGCAAACCAGGGGGTGAATCTGGATGGCGCTCCCCTCGATGAGCACGGGCATGAAGGCCTGGATACCCAGGCGGTGGAGGGTTGGCGCCCGGTTGAGAAGAACCGGCCTCTCTTTGATGACATCTTCCAGGATGTCCCAGACCTCGGGCCGGGAGCGCTCAACCATCCTCTTGGCGCTCTTGATGTTGGGGGAGATGCCCAGCACGACGAGGCGGTGCATCACAAAGGGCTTGAACAGTTCCAAGGCCATTCGCTTGGGGAGGCCGCACTGGTCCAGCCGGAGCTCCGGGCCGACGACGATGACCGACCTTCCGCTGTAGTCCACCCGCTTACCCAGCAGGTTCTGTCGGAACCTTCCCTGCTTGCCCCTTAGGAGGTCCGACAGGGACTTAAGCTTATGATTGTGGGAACCCTGTATGGGCCTTCCCCGACGGCCGTTGTCGATAAGGGCGTCAACAGCTTCCTGCAGCATCCTCTTTTCGTTGCGGATGATGATCTCGGGCGCCCCAAGGTCCAGGAGCCTCTTCAGACGGTTGTTGCGGTTGATGACCCTGCGATAGAGGTCGTTGAGGTCGCTGCTGGCGAACCGGCCGCCGTCAAGCTGCACCATGGGGCGCAGGTCGGGCGGCAATACGGGGGCCACGGTCAGGATCATCCATTCGGACCTGTTGCCGCTGCGCCGGAAGGCCTCCACCACGCGCAGGCGCTTGATGGCCTTCTTGCGGCGCTGGCCCGAGGTTGAGCGCATCTCTACCAGAAGGTGCTCTCGCAGGGACTCCAAGTCCGTCTGGCGCAGGATCTCCAGTATTCCCTCGGCGCCCATTGTGGCTTGGAACACCCCGCCGTACAACTCTCTCAGCTCTCTGTGGCGGCTCTCAGCGATGAGCTTGCAGACCCTTAGGTCTTTCAGCTCGTCTATCCGGGACAGGGATGCAGCCCGGATGTTGGCTTCGTCCTTGATGAGGGAGTCCTGATGGGCTTGTAGTTCTACCTCATAGGCTAGCTGGATGCCTTCCCGGTCCTCTTCGGTAGCCTCGGCCAGCTCGGCCTCGTGCTTCTGGTTCAGGAGGTCCAGCTCCATCTCCTGTTTCTGCTTCCGCTTCTCAATCTCTTGCTCGGCCTTGGTCTCTTCCTCTTCGATGGCGGCCTTCCGCGCTTCCTCATCCACCGAGATGATGATGTACTGGGCGCAGTACAGCACCCTCTCCAGGTTCCGAGGCGACAGATCAAGGAGAAGGCCCAAGCGGCTGGGGGTGCCTTTGCTGAACCAGATGTGGGCTACGGGAGCTGCCAGGTTGATGTGGCCCATCCGCTCCCGCCGTACCTTCGAACGGGTAACTTCCACGCCGCACCTGTCGCAGATCACTCCTCGGTAGCGTATGCGCTTGTATTTTCCGCAGAAGCACTCCCAGTCCTTGGTGGGACCGAAGATGCGCTCGCAGAACAGACCGTCCTTCTCTGGGCGGAGGGTTCTATAGTTGATGGTCTCCGGTTTGGTGATCTCGCCGTGGGACCAGTTTCGTATCTGTTCCGGGGATGCAATGGATATTCTTATCGCATTGAACCTGGCCGGTGGGGTCTCGATCCGCTCTACCATCGTTTCCCTTCTTCATGTGGGAATATATCGCTTAAGGGCCCAAGGCCCGTGAACTAGACCGGCTTACTCGCTCAGCAACTCTACCGAGAGCCCGAGGCTCTGGAGTTCCTTGAGGAGCACGTTGAATGACTCGGGGACGCCCGGCTGAACGATGTCTTCGCCCTTGATTATCGCCTCGTAGGTCTTTACCCTTCCGGCAACATCGTCGGACTTAACGGTCAGCACTTCCTGGAGGTTATGGGCAGCGCCGTAGGCTTCCAGTGCCCACACTTCCATCTCCCCGAACCTTTGTCCCCCGAACTGGGCTTTTCCACCCAGGGGCTGCTGGGTGATGAGGGAGTAGGGGCCCGTGGAACGGGCATGAATCTTGTCTTCCACCAGGTGTATCAGCTTCATCATGTAGATGTAACCTACGGAGATGGGCTGATCGAAAGGCTGCCCGGTCCTGCCGTCATAGAGGGTGACCTTCCCGAAGATAGGAGGCGCCAATTGGTCTTCCTGGTTCAGCTTTATGGTCTCGCTACGCAGCTGGTCGGGAGTCATATCGTCGGGTTCGCTCCCCACCTGCTCCTTCAGCCAAATCTTCAGGCATGCAGACGCAGCTTCACCCGACTTTTTGTCGTCGTACAGGATTTCAGCGTCGTACCCCCGCTCGGCCAGCCACTCGGTCACCCTTTCCATGTTGGTGTCGGGGCCGTCGCCGGAGGAGATAAGCTCTACGGCGTCGGCCTGCTGGGCAAACCATGCCCGGGCGAGCCCGTCCTCGATGGACGCGTCCCTCGCCCCGTCAAACACCGGTGTAACCGCATTGAAGTTCAGGAGTTTAGCCGCCCAGCCCAGGTGGGTCTCCAGCACTTGTCCCAGGTTCATCCTGGAGGGCACCCCCAGCGGGTTCAGGATAATGTCCACGGGGGTGCCGTTGGGCAGGAAGGGCATATCCTCGGCCGGCAGGATGCGGGCGATTACACCCTTGTTGCCATGCCGACCGGCCATCTTGTCGCCAATGGAGATCTTACGGGTCTGGGCGACCCACACCCGTACAGCCTCGTTTACGCCAGGAGGCAGCTCGTCCTTGTTGCGGCGATTCAAAACCTTGACTTCGATTACCTTGCCCCTCTCACCGTGGGGGACCCTGAGGGATGTGTCCTTCACATCCCTGGACTTTTCGCCGAATATGGCCCTCAGCAGCTTCTCCTCGGCGGTAAGCTCCGTTTCTCCCTTGGGGGTCACCTTGCCAACCAGGATGTCCCCGGGGCCGACCTCGGCGCCCAGGCGGATTATTCCCAGCTCATCCAGGTTGCGCAGGTTCTCTTCACCGACGTTGGGGATGTCCCGGGTGATCTCCTCGGGCCCCAGCTTCGTCTCCCGGGCTTCCATCTCATACTTTTCGATGTGCACCGAGGTGAAGTAGTCATCTTTCACTAGGGTCTCGCTTATGATGACCGCATCTTCGTAGTTGTAGCCTTCCCAACTCATGAAGGCCACCAGGACGTTCTGCCCGAGGGCCAGGTTCCCCCGGTCCGTGGAGGAGCTATCCGCCAGGACATCGCCGACGGACACCACATCTCCTTTCTGAACCACGGACCGCTGGTCGAAGCAGGTGCCCTGGTTGGTCCTGGAAAACCGGGTGAGCTTGTGGGTGTGCTTCTCCCCTTCGGAATCGGATATGACTATCTCGTTGGCCGCCAC
The DNA here is from genome assembly GCA_963663025.1 of Dehalococcoidia bacterium. Taxonomy (GTDB): domain Bacteria; phylum Chloroflexota; class Dehalococcoidia; order Lucifugimonadales; family JAGWBF01; genus JAGWBF01. The sequence goes on from OY760073.1 coordinate 683,267, forward strand.
GGAGGTTACCACGCCTTGGACGTCAGCCTGGATCACTTGGCCGCTGTCCCTGGCGACCCTGCTTTCGATTCCCGTGCCCACCAGGGGCGCCTGGGGTTTCAGCAAAGGCACCGACTGTCGCTGCATGTTGGACCCCATGAGGGCCCGGTTGGCATCGTCGTGCTCCAGGAAGGGGATGAGGGAGGCGGAAACGCTCATGATCTGCATGGGCGAAACGTCCATGTACTCCACCGCTTCGGGGGACTCTTCCGAGTAGCTTTCGCCGATACGTACCTCGACCCGGTCGTTGATGAACTGGTTCTTCTCATCCAGGGGCGAGTTGGCCTGAGCTATTACGTACTTCTCTTCCCTGTCAGCCGACAGGTAGTAGATGTCTTCGGGTCTGACGGAAACGAAGGGTTTCACGGAGACCGGTCCGTCGCAGGACTTTGCTATCCGGTTGGCTATCCTGGTTGTGGCAACCTGTCCGGCCTTGCCCACCACCTTGCCGTCGCTCCCCCTGACCTCATCGGCGAGGGTGTGCCCCAGAAGCTCCGGGTCCTTGGCATCGACTTCCCGGCGCACCAGGCGATAGGGAGATTCTATGAAGCCCAGGGGATTGATCCGGGCGTAGGTTGCCAGGGAGCTTAACAGGCCGATGTTGGGGCCTTCCGGGGTCTCGATAGGGCAGATGCGCCCGTAGTGGGAGAAGTGGACGTCTCGGACATCGAAGCCGGCCCGCTCCCGGGAGAGTCCGCCTGGCCCCAGGGCCGACAGCCTCCTCTTATGGGTAAGCTCAGCCAGGGGGTTGGTCTGGTCCATGAACTGGGAGAGCTGGGACCCGCCGAAGAACTCACGGACGGCAGCTACCACCGGTCGGATGTTCACAAGCGCTTGAGGAGTGGCATGCTCGGGGTCTATGAGGGTCATGCGCTCCTTCACCATGCGCTCCATGCGCAGGAGGCCTACCCGCATCTGGTTCTGGATGAGCTCACCGACGGAGCGCACGCGACGGTTTCCAAGGTGGTCTATATCGTCGGTCGTTCCCTCGCCGTTGTTAACCTGGATGATGGTGCGAATGACGGCGATGATGTCGTCCTTGGACAGAATCCGGGAGGTGTTGTCGCTGCTCAGGCTCAGCCTGCTGTTCAGCTTGTAGCGTCCGACTTCCCCAAGATCGTACCTGCGGTGGTCGAAGAACAGGTCGTTGACCAGGGAGCGGGCGTTCTCCAGGCTGGGAGGCTCGCCCGGCCGCAGGCGCCGGTAGAACTCTATCTGGGATGCAGCGATGGTGCGGGCGATGGTGCGGTTGTACTCTTCGCCGGGGCGCAGTAGCTGCCACAGGTACTTCAGATCGTCCTCACGTACCTGCAGTTCCTTTTCATCCTGGGGAGGGTCCCTCTCGAGGGTGGTCTTGATGTACCTGTGCACTTCGTGGGTGTCCACATCGTCGAACAGGGCCAGGATCTCCTCGTCGGTTGCAATGCCGATGGCCCTCAGGAAGGTGCTGACCGAGACCTTACGCTTACGGTCCACTTTCACCGAGAGGATATCCTTCGAGCTGGTCTCGAACTCAAGCCATGCGCCCCTGGAGGGGATCACCTTGGCGGAGCAGTACTCTCTGTCGTTGGCGATGTCCTTATCCAGGACGAAATAGGCCCCCGGGGAGCGCACCAACTGGCTAACCACGACCCTTTCGGCGCCGTTGATGATAAAGGTGCCGTTCTCGGTCATCATCGGCAGGTCGCCTATGAACACTTCCTGGTCCTTAATCTCACCCGTCTCTTCCATGAGAAGCTGGGTCTGGACGTACAGGGGGGCCACGTAGTTAATCTCCCGTTCCCTGCACTCCTCCGGGTTTGCCTTGGCGTCCTTGAAGTAGTGGTTGAGGAACGAGAGCTTGTACTTGTTGCCCGTGTAGTCCTGGATGGGCGTTACTTCCTGGTAAACCTCTCGGATACCCTCGGACATGAACCATTTGAAGGACTGTATCTGGTTCTGGATCAGGTTGGGTATATCCAGGGCGGGGTTGATCTTCGAATAGGACTTGAACCGGGGCTCGGAACCATGGTTAGCCTGAGACAGCGACAAAGCCATCCTGCCACTCTCCTCCACAAACGGGAAATCTAGCCGACGTGATAGGTAAACTGAGGAAAAAGAGGTCTGACCGGGGTACTGGGGTTGGAATAGAAGGCGCAATAACGCATATTGCAACCGTTGATTATATCTTAGTCCGGCCCGTTGTCAAGAGCTAGGGAAGATGAGATTGCACCAAAACCGGAGAAGGCCAATGTTCTGTCAGCGCCATGCCCCTGAAAGCGTTACTGGAAATAGTCGAGACTTGACGCATTCGAGTAGTCTCGTTGACGGGGATGGTGTCGAATGACAGAATTGTGCCGTCACAGATACGGCGCACACATTGGTGCTCGTTGCGCTGAGCAATCCCTGGCAGGAGGAATGCCATGAGGTGGTGTCGATTTCAAGCTGGTGGGCAGATAGCCTACGGCATCTTGGAAGACGATCGGATTACGGAGGTTGAGGGAAGTCCCTTCGACAGCTACTCGGTTACACAGAACAAGCATGATCTGAACACTGTGAGGCTGCTGGTCCCCGTTATCCCACCTACCTTTTACGCCGCCGGCATAAACTACCCGGAGCACGTGACCTGGGCGGCCCGGATGCGGGGCGAAGAGCCTGTCCTGCCCAAGAAGGCTGACATAGGTTACCGGGCTTCCAACGCCCTCATCGCCAACGGCGAGAACATCATCAAGCCCAAGGACTCCACTACGGAGTTCCAGTACGAGGGTGAACTGGTTGCTGTCATTGGTCGCACGGCAAAAAACCTCTCCAGGGATGAGGCCCTGAGCTGCGTCCTGGGCTACACCATAGGCAACGATGTGAGCGAAAGGACCTGGCAGAGGGGCGATCGGACCTTCTGGCGGGCCAAGAACACCGACACCTTCAAGCCCATGGGCCCCTGGATAGAGACGGACGTGGACCCAACCAACCTGGAGACCACCATACGCTTGAGCGGCAGGGTCGTCTCGCAATTCAACACTGGGACGATGATCTTCGACACCGCCACGTACATAAGCGAGATGAGCAGGTATCTCACCCTGTATCCAGGGGATGTGGTGTGGATGGGCACTGACGGCGCAACCGAGAATATGGTGCCCGGAGATGTGTGCGAGATCGAGATAGAGGGAATCGGCACCCTGTCCAATCCCGTGGTGGCCGAATAATAGCCGAACTCGCCGGGAACATTCCTCCCTCCCTGCCTAGTCTGCGCTGATGCCCGCCTCGGCCGCCCACGCCTTCAGGCCTTCCCGGTAAGCCAACATTCCCATAGGCATCACTACTGCCTGGAGGGCCTCCAGCACTTCTTGCAGCGTGGCGCCGTTCTCTACCGCCACCTTGATGTGGGCGCGTATTTGCTCCACGTCGGCCCTTAAGGCCGTCTCCACCGCCACTTGGAGCAGCTCCTTGGTCTTTCTGTCCAGGGTCCGCTGTCCCGTGTAGGTGGCTTGCACAAAGGGGTCGTACGCCTTCACCCACGCTAGGTCTGCTTCGACCATTATCCTGTGCAGGTCCAGCACGTAACCCCGGTCCCGCTCTATCTGCTCGATGTAAGCCCTCTTCTCTTCCGTAGTCATTCGAACCCTCCTGTCCGACTATCTTCTATTGACCCATCCGTCCCGTTTCAATAGACTCCGACACAAAGTGCCTTTTCCGGCCTGATTATACTTCGCGCTCCAACAGAACATGGCTGCAAATAGACAGGCCGCCGAGGGATTTAACACGTAGAAATTGGCGCTGAGCCGCTTTCAACGCTGGTCTTGAGTCGTCTCCACACTGGGAGGAGATATGCAAGTAAGGGTCCTCGGAGCCCACAACCTGGAGAGCCGGCAGACCAAGCATACCTGCTTTCTGATAGATGGCGTCATGGCGATAGATGCGGGGAGCTTGGCCAGTACGCTGAGCGCCGATGAGCAGGCTGGGATTGGAGCGGTGCTCCTCACCCACCGGCACTTCGACCATGTGAGGGACCTGCCTACCATTGCCCTCGCTACCATGGAGTCCAGCGGCCCTATATCAGTCTATGGCCTTCCCGAAACCATCGACGAGGTGGCGCCACGGCTCGTCGATGGCGTGCTGTACCCCGATTTCACAAAGCGCATGACCCAGGATGGCCCCAAAGTGCGCTTCAGCACCGTCGAGGATAGCCAGGACTTCCGACATGGACCATACCAGTTGCGTGCCCATAGCGTCCCGCATTCGGCCCCCTGTATCGGCTACGTAGTATCCGGGCCGGATGGGCGGTCCTTTGCTTACACGGGAGACTGTGGGGGAGGGTTGCGGCCCTTCTTTCAAGACCCCTGGGGTCCCTCAACGCTGTTCGTGGAAGTCACCTATGGGGACGGGATGGTGGAGCAGGCCCGCACTACAAGCCATCTTACCCCCGGACTTCTGGCGGCGGAGCTGGAGGAGGGGATCGAGAGCGGGGCTGCAATGCCGCACATCATGGTCGTTCACCGGGACGCCAGGCACGAGAGTGACATCGAGAAGGAGCTGGAAGCTGTGTCTTCCAAACTGGAAGTGCGGATCACCCTCGCCGTCGAGGATTTGGTCGTCGAGGTTTAGCTGCCGTAGTGTCGAGGCCTGGAAGGGGCTCTCCATCTGCGGTGTAGGAAGGTGGCGATGAGCAGGCGCGCTGCTTTTGTCTATGACCCGGAGATGTCGAGGCATGTTCTGCGACCCGACCATCCCATGAGGCCGGTGCGTCTCCAGCAGACCTACGAGCTGCTGGAAGCTTATGGCGCCTTCGAAGGGGATTCTTCGCAATTTCTCCCTCCAAGACCTGCTACCGAGGAAGAGATCGGGTCTTTTCATCACGGGGAGTATATCCAGGCGGTGAAGGGCTTCAGCCAGGGGGAGGGGCTGGAGAGGGCTTACCGGTTCAACTTCAGCAGCATGGGGGACAATCCGGTCTACCAGGGAATGTATGAGGCGGCCGCTCTAAGCACCGGCGCTTCGCTGCTGGCAGCCGAGCTTGTCGAGTCGGGGGAGGTCGATGTGGCCTTCAACATCTCAGGGGGGCTGCACCATGCCGCCGCCGGCAACCCTTCGGGTTTCTGTGTGTTCAACGACCCTGTAGTGGCCATCCAGTACCTTGTGAACAAGGGGCTACGGGTAGTGTATGTGGATATCGATGCCCACCATGGGGATGGAGTCCAGGCCGGATTCTACGATACGGATAAAGTGCTTACTATTTCGCTGCATGAGTCGGGAATGTTCCTGTTCCCAGGGACCGGCGGGGTGGAGGAGATGGGGGTAGGATCGGGTGAGGGGTATTCCATAAACCTTCCCTTTTATCCCGGCACCGAAGACCAGACCTACCTACGGGCATTCCGGGAGGTGGTGCCACCGCTGGTTGAGGCTTTCAAGCCCGATGTGATTGCCACTCAGCTTGGTATCGACACCTACCACACCGACCCGTTGACCCACCTAATGCTCTCTTCCGTGGGTTTCGAGCAGGCGGTCTCGGACTTTGCTGCGATGGGCATCCCTTGGCTGGCCTTTGGAGGCGGCGGATATGACCTTGGGGCTGTAGCCCGGTGTTGGACCCTGGCCTACGGGGTGATGGTGGAAAGGGAGTGGCCCGACGACCTTCCCGGAAGCTATGTTGGGAAGTACGGGGGCCGGCGTCTCAGGGATGACTCCGGGTCTGTAGCGGCCATCCCCGACCACATCCGTTTGCAGGCTGAATCCTTTGCGGACAACAGCGTGCGGATGCTGAGAGAGCAGGTCTTTCCAATCCACGGCATAAAGTAAAGGTGGCTGGACGCATTCAATCGTCCAGACACCCTTGTAGTTACGTTGCTGTATCTCCGAACGGTTAGTCGGTGGTGTGCTCCATCTCCATTATGGACTTTGCCATCTCCTCTACTCCGTGCTCCACGCAGCTTCGGAAGGCCGCATAGGAGGACTTGTAGATGGCTTGCAGTATCCACTCTTCCCGCGCCGGGTCATCCTCGTAGGAGTACTTCACGTTCTGGAGCCTCTTCAGCAGATCCAGGTAGTGTATCTGGAGCTTGGTTGGCGCGGCGGTAGCTTGGCTGCCCTTGGGCACGTTGCTGAATTCCGGTTCTTCCGTATTCTCAGTATTCATCACCTTCTCCCCACAGGATGCTACACCAAAACTTGACAATAATCTAGGGGACTGGGTCCCTTGTCTGGGCGTCTATTTAGACTTCCCGGTACTCACCTTCGACGGTCCCCTCGCCGTCCCCTCCTTCGGGTGAATCGGGCATGTCCCCCGGTGCTCCAGGCTGGGTGTAGACCGACTGCCCCAGCTTCTGAAGGGATGCGTTCAACTCGTTGGATGCCGCCTGTATCTGGGCGATGTCGGCGGACTGGAGGGCTGTGCGGACCGCCTGCACCTTCTCCTCCACCTCCTGCTTCAGGTCGGCCGGGACTTTATCTGCATGCTCCTCCAGAAGCTTCTCCGCCGAGTAGGCCAGGGACTCGGCCTGGTTGCGGGTATCGGCCTCGGAGCGGCGCCTCTGGTCCTCTTCCGCGAATCGCTGGGCCTGCTCCACCATCTCCTCCACCTCTTCGTTAGACAGGCCTGAGCTGGAGTGGATGACTATCTTCTGCTCCTTGCCGGTGCCCTTGTCCTTGGCGGACACGCTCAAGATGCCGTTGGCATCGATGTCGAAGGTGACCTCGATCTGGGGAATGCCTCGCGGAGCCGGGAGGATGCCGTCGAGGATGAATTTGCCGATGGACTTGTTGTCGGTAGACATTCCGCGCTCGCCCTGCAGCACGTGGATCTCCACGCTGGTCTGGCCATCGGCGGCGGTGGTGAACGTCTCGCTCTTGGAGGTGGGTATGGTGGTGTTCCTGGGAATCAGGGGCGTAGAGACGTTGCCCAGGGTTTCCAGTCCCAGGGTAAGGGGGGTGACGTCCAGGAGCAGAATGTCCCGCACATCTCCCACCAGTACGCCGCCCTGAATGGCCGCCCCCAGGGCAACGGCCTCATCAGGATTGACGGACTTGTTTGGTTCCTTGCCGAAGATATCCTTGACCTTTTGCTGGACAGCGGGCATGCGGGTCATGCCTCCGACGAGAATGACCTCGTTGACCTGCTGTGCCGTGATCCCGGCATCTTCAATGGCCTGCTTGCACGGGGCAACGGCCCGGTCCAGGAGGGCGGTCACAAGCTGCTCCAGCTTGGACCTGGAAAGGGTCATCACAAGGTGCTTGGGCCCGCTGGAGTCGGCGGTGATGAAGGGCAGGTTGATCTCGGTCTCGACCACCGTCGACAGCTCTATCTTGGCCTTTTCGGCAGCATCCCGCAGGCGCTGAAGGGCCATCCTGTCGTTGGCTAGGTCAATCCCGGAGTCCTGTTTGAACTCGCCGACCAGCCAGTCGATTATGCGGTTGTCGAAGTCATCTCCCCCGAGAAAGGTGTCTCCGTTGGTGGACTTGACCTCGAACACACCCTCGCCCATCTGAAGCAGGGAGATGTCGAAGGTACCGCCGCCCAGGTCGAAGACAGCCAGGATGCTGTCGGTTTGCTCTTTGTCCATCCCGTAGGCCAGGGAAGAGGCGGTCGGCTCGTTGATGATCCGCAATACCTCCAGGCCGGCTATCTGGCCAGCGTCCTTGGTTGCCTGGCGTTGGGCATCGTTGAAGTAGGCGGGAACGGTGATCACAGCTTGGCTGACCTTCTCGCCCAGCTTGGCTTCGGCATCCTGCTTGATCTTCTGCAGTACGAGCGCTGATATCTGGGGAGGCGCATAGGTCTTGTCGCCCATCTGCACATGGGCATCCCCGTTGGGCGCCTTGACGATCTTGTAAGGAAGCACACCCACTGCCCGTTGCACTTCGGGGTCGTCGAACTTGCGTCCCATAAGTCGCTTGACCGAGAAGATGGTGTTCTCGGGGTTGGTGACCGACTGGCGTTTAGCCATTTGACCGACGTAGGTCTCTCCGGACTTGGGGTTGGCTGCCACCACCGAAGCCGTGAGCCTTCCCCCCTCGGCGTTCTCCAAGACCATGGGTTCATTGGCTTCGATAACCGCCGTCACCGAGTTTGTGGTACCCAGGTCTATGCCGATCACTTTAGGCATCTTCAATCTCCTTCTCAGATACACCATCTGAGCTTGTGATATCTATTTCAGGCCTCTTGGCGAGGACCACAAGCGCCGGACGCAGCACCCTTTCGTTCAGGCGATAACCTTCCCGGACCACGGACATAACGCATCCCTCTGGGTGGTCGGGGCTCTCCTGGTATGCCATGGCTTCATGCTCGAATGGGTCAAACTCCCTGCCCAGGGCTTCGATCTTGACTACGTTTTCCGATTCCATGAGGGCATTCAGCTTCCGTTGGATCAGGGATATGCCTTCCAGCCAGGATGGCTCCGGGCCATCTTTTGAGGCGTGTTGGATGGCCAGCACGAACTCGTCGAGAATGGGAAGCAGCTTCAGGACCAACCTGGAGTTGGCATGGCGCTGGAGTTCCAGCCGGTCTTCTTCGTTTCGGCGCTTGTAGTTGGCAAAATCCGCCTGCACCCTGCGAAGCACCTCCAGCAGCTCCTCGGGCGCCTCGGCCGAGGGAGCATCCGGGAGCGAGCCGTCCTCTGTCAGAAGCGTTGTCGCTTCCAGATCTCCCATGCATTCAGGGGTGGTCTTCTCTTCTGTCATCCCGGTCCTTTCCTTAGGAGGGGTCTTCTTCCAGGGGAAGGTTCAGTCGCCGGAACAGCTCGGCCATCTCCCGCTCCATGATCCCCACAAAGGGCTGGGCCTCTTTCATCCTGGCCAGTCTCTGGAGCATCTCCAGGAGACTGGTTAGCAGCTCCAGGGTGAACTCGACACCCGCCAGGTTCAGTCCCAGATTCTCCTCCAGGTGGCGGATGAGCTTCAGCTTCTCTATGTCCTCCTGAGAGTACAAGCGAAGCATCCCCATGGTCCGCGAGGGGCTGATGAGTCCCAGGCGCTCGTACTTGCGAAGGGTCTGCGGGTGCATCTCCAGGATGCGGGCAGCCACGCTGATGATGTACACACCCTGGATTTCCCGGGGTCGCCTGGCCGGGGCGCTGCGCTGAGGCTTTGCGTCTTCCTCTTCCCGTCTGGCCAAGCTGGAATCTTCCGATTTGGCTTGGATGGAGAAGAGGAAGGATTCGGAGGGATACTGCTCCTTGACCCTTGGCTTTCTCTTATGCGGGGTTCGGTCTTGCATCTTAGCTTTGCTGTATTGTAAGACTTGACACATATCGTGTCAAGTGGTATAACGTGACATAAGAAAGGTTATGGATCAACTAGAGGGAACCGGTAGGATGGAACTCATTTTTCTGAAGGCATGTAGAAGGTGCAAGGGTGACGTCGTTATAGAACGGGATGTCTATGGCGAGTACGCAAAGTGTGTGCAGTGTGGCCGCTCTGAAGAGGCGAAACCCGGCGGGTTCCCTCCGCCCTTCCAGAACACCCCACACAAAGAGATGGACGCCGTCTAAGCTGAGAGGAGAGCGGTGGCCCCTCACGCAAGGGAGGGCCAGAACCTCTCCTCTTTCCACGGATCGGCATCGTTGTTGTAGCCTCGCTGCTCCCAGAATCCCGGCTGGTCCTCGGCGGTAAACTCGATAGCGCAGACCCACTTCGCGCTCTTCCACGCATACCTGCTTGGCACCACCAGCCTGAGGGGCCAACCATGGTCCCTGCCCAGCTCCTTTCCGTTGTGTTTATGGGCGAGGATGCCCTCCTGGGCAACCACATCCAGGGGCAGGTTGGTGGTATAGCCACCGTAGCAGTGGGCGACTATGTATTGGGCCTCCCTGGAAGGCTTTGCCAGGGTCATGATGTCTCGGAAGTGCACTCCTTCCCAGGTGTTGTCGAGGGCGCTCCACTGGGTCACGCAGTGAAAGTCTGCTACGACAGATGTCCATGGAAGCTCTGAAAACCCCTTCCAGTCCAGTTCCACCTGGTTCTCCACCAAGCCCAGCAGTTGGATGGTCCACTGGTCCAGCTCTATGGCGGGAGTGGGGCCGTAGCTCAAGACGGGAAACTTGCCGGTCACGAACTGGCCGGGTGGTACCCGGTCCCCCTGGTCTGGGGCTTCCTTGAGCTTGTCCGGCTTCTTGTAGAGCATTCAACACCTCCGTCCGAGCTTGAGATCACACCCCGGGATTATATCAATGGCCCGTTGCGCCTGCCCACTGTCGCGCAGGGATTTCTTTAGCGATACCTGCGCTGCATTCCCGTTGTCGCTTCCTGGGACAAGAGTGAGCATGCTGGTCAAGTAATGCCGCTTGGATGATAAGCAACCGTGCGAGGCAGAATCACTTGCGAATTCTTTCACAATACCAGTATGATTGAGTTGTTGTGGGCCAGGAAGGTGATCGGGCCATCGTCATCAAGGGTCTCCGCAAGAGCTACGGTGATTGGCCCGTGCTATGGGACCTGGATCTGGAGGTAGGGTGGGGGCAGGTGCTCGTGGTGTTCGGGGACAACGGGGCCGGCAAGAGCACGCTGCTGAAGCTGATATCCACCCAGGCGAAGCCGGATGCTGGCGAGGTGTACGTCAACGGGGCCAGCTCAAGGAGACAGCCTGACTTGGTGCGCCGAGCCGTCGGCGTGGTTGCCCACAGCGACTTCCTCTACGAAGACCTCACCTGTGCCGAGAACCTTACCTTCTACGGGCGCCTTTACGGCCTGAAGGACATTCCATCCAAGGTAGAGCAGGGCCTGTCCCTGGTTGGCCTCCTGGACCGGCGCAACCACAGGGTGCGCACCTTGTCCAACGGCATGCAAAAGAGGCTGTCCATCGCCCGGGCCCTGGTTCACGAACCGTCGGTCCTGCTGTTGGATGAGCCAGAGGCGGGCTTGGACCAGGAAGCCCTGGCCATGCTGGAAGGTGTGCTGACCGACTGGAAGAGCCGGGGGCGTAGCGCCATCGTGACCACCCACAACGTTGACAAGGGGCAGCTCTGGGGGGACAAGGTGGCGGTCCTGTCTGGGGGACAGCTAGCTCTTCCCGACCAAGGGCGCACAGCCGATACAGACGCTGGGGGAACCCGTCGTGACCCTGCCGGGAGCGCACAGGGATGACTTTCGTGGGGCCGGTGGTCAACATCGCCTGGAAGGACCTTATCCTGGAGGTCAGGACCCGGGAAGTTGTGGCATCGGTACTGGTGTTCGCCCTGCTGGTCGTCGTGGTGTTCAGCTTCGCTTTGAACTCCGTTCCCGATTCGGTCCGTGATGACATGGTACCCGGCGTGCTATGGGTCGCTTTCTCCTTTGCCGGCGTTTTGGCCATGACCCGGGCTTTCGTCCTGGAGAAAGAGAAAGGGGGCATCCAGGGGCTGCTTCTTGCGCCGGTGAGCCGGGATGCCATCTATTTCGGGAAGATGCTGTCCAGCCTCATTTTCCTGCTTGTAGTTGAGGCTGCGTTTCTCCCGATATTCGCCGTCCTTTTCAACTTCACCCACTTCTCTCCTTGGCTGATCGTGGTGCTCCTCCTGGCCACGTTAGGGTTCGTTGCAGTAGGGACCCTGTTCTCGGCCATAGCGGTCAACACCCGGTCCAGAGAGATAATGCTTCCCGTGCTGTTTCTGCCCATAGTGGCCCCGGTGATCATTGCCGCTGTGGAGTCGTCCTCTGCGCTGGTGGGAACGGGAATTGAGAGTGTAAGCCCTTGGCGGTGGATGGGGCTCATTGGTGTCTTCGACATGGTGTTCCTGGTAGGCTGTCCCTGGGTCTTTGGACTGGTCCTCGAGGAATAGGCGGTGGACATGCAAGTCAGTCCGCAGAGTTGCTCAATAAAGGAGCGTAAGAGGTTGTCATGAAATTGATCGGACGTCTGGCGGGAGGAGCATTCCTGCCCTTGGTGGCGGCTTTGATGGTGCTGGACTTGTACCTGATCTTCATCCACGCCCCGGTGGCTACGGCCGACCATCGCTTCAACCTTCAGCGCATCCTGTACTTCCATGTGGGGATTGCTTGGGTATCCCTGATAGCTTTCACAGTGATCTTCATAGCCAGCCTGGTCTACCTATGGAAGAGGGACGACCGCTGGGATGCTCTTTCCCATTCGGCTGCCGAGGTGGGCTTCGTGTTTGCCAGCCTGGTGCTGATCACCGGGTCCCTATGGGGGAAGGGTATATGGGACCGGTGGTGGACCTGGGAACCCCGGCTGACCACCATGCTTATACTCTGGCTGATATACGTGGCATACCTGATGCTGCGGAGCTTCGCCACTAATCCGCGCCAGGCGGCCCGCTTCTCGGCCGTCCTCGGCATAATCGGGTTCATCGACGTACCCATAATCTATTTCGCCGCCAACTGGTGGCGGGGACTCCACCCCGAGGTGGTCTCTGGGCCCCTGGCCGAAACGGGGAGCTTGGATCCTACCATGCGGTCGGTGATGCTGTTTACCGCCCTGGTCTTCACCCTGCTCTTTACCTACCTTGTGAAGCAAAGAATGTCGGTCAGGTCCATGGAAGATACCCTGAGAAGGGCAAAGTATACATTCGGCGCCGGTCTCGGGCGCCGGCAGTCGTAAAGGAGGACGGATATGCCTTCGGAGAACCTGCCCTACCTGTTTGCGGTGTACTCGATAACCTGGGTACTATTCTTCGCCTACGTCTTCTACGTGTCCCGTCGTCAGAGGGAGCTTGAAAGGGAGATAAGGGACTTGAAGGCCGCTATGGAGTCGGCTGAAGTGGACTCCTCGCCAAGCAGCGGTTGAAAAACCACGACTGCTGCTCGTATAGTCTAAACTGAGGCAAGAAACCGGAAAGGAACTTAGAAACACTCTTGGGGATGCTGGAACAAGACCGAGGGCAACTGGACGAAGACACCGGCGGGTCCAGTTGGATTTCAAACAATAAAGTCAGGCTCCTGCTTGTTGGCATAGTGATGGCCCTAACCCTGGGCTTTCTGATCAGCCAAGCGTTTCCCGGAAGCACGCGCTACTACCTGACTGTGGATGAGTTCCTGGCCGACTCGCAGAGCCAGGATGGGCGCAGCGTCAGGGTGGTTGGTTCTCTTGTCCCCGACTCTTTCCAGCGGGAGCAAGGCACAACCTTGGCCAATTTCCAGATCGCCAACGAGGGCCAGGTACTGAGCGCTTCATACCAGGGCGTGGTGCCCGACCTATTCTTCAACGTAGACTCAGAGATCGTCTTGGAAGGCAAGTACAACCCAGACAGCGGGTTTCACGTGGACAACGTGGTAGTGAAGTGCCCATCCAAGTACGAGGCCCTATCCCAGGAAGTTTGACGACTTTCCTAGGAGCAGAGGGAGCTAGGGAACTACGGGCGCCTGAGGGGTGGCTAATAGTCCACGCAAGAGCTACCGAACTGGATAGTTCTTGTGTGAGACTGATGTTCAGAGGGTAGGGAATGCATGGAGGCCCGGACTGAAGCTCAGGGTGTTGATGGAGTGGTGCGGGAGCAGACGGCCCTTCCCTGGTCACTGCCGACCTCGAACGGTGAAATAGGGCCCGACTGCCCGGTTCTTGCCTGTGAGGATAACCTGTCGTTCTTGGCGAGGATTCCCGACGACTGCATTAAGCTCATTGTTACTTCGCCCCCGTACAACCTCGGCAAAGACTACGAGCAAAAAACTTCCCTGGATTCCTATCTCCGGATGCAGATTCCTGTCATAAGGGAGTGTGTCAGGGTACTCCATCCCAAGGGGTCCATCTGCTGGCAGGTGGGTAACTACGTCGATCGCGGAGAAATAGTCCCCCTGGATGTCGTCCTCTTTGAGGCATTTCAGAAGGAGGGCCTGAAACTTCGCAACAGGATCGTTTGGCACTTCGGCCACGGGCTGCATTCCAGCCGTCGCTTGTCGGGCCGGTATGAGACCATCAATTGGTGGACCAAGGGCGACGACTACACGTGGAACCTGGATGCAGTCCGAGTGCCGTCCAAATACCCCAATAAACGTCATTTCAAAGGGCCCAACGTGGGTAAGCTGTCGGGAAATCCCAAGGGGAAGAACCCGACCGACGTATGGGAGTTCCCCAACGTCAAGAGCAATCATCCCGAAAAAACTATGCATCCCTGTCAATTCCCCGTCGAGCTTGTGGAACGTCTTGTGCTCTCGATGACCGACCCGCAGGATGCGGTTCTGGATCCGTATATGGGAGTGGGATCATCCGTCGTTGCGGCTCTCATGCACGGCAGGACTGCCTATGGTTGCGACATCGTTCAAGAGTACGTGGACATTGCCTGCCAGCGCGTTCAGGAGCTCAGAGAAGGCACTCTCCGCACTCGACCGATGGGCAAGCCCATCTACGACCCTTCGAAGCCGGGCGGGGGACATTAATGGAGATTAAGGCCCGCTATTCCCACCTAAACGGCGAAGAGTATTTGATCGTTCACCGCAAGGAGTTGTGGGAAGAAGTCCAAAACGTAATCGCTAGTGTGGATGCTTCGTCTTGCCTGACCAAGGTCTCCAGGGAAAAGACGATGGCTGGCAAGATGCTGTACTCACCCACGGACATGAACCGTTTGTTCAGAGACGGTTTTCGGCAACGAGAATGGGGTGAACGTCGAAGTACATTTTGGGTGACCGACGACGAGAAGCTTCTACGTGGCGTGTACAACCTGCCGGAAGAAGAACAGAGACGGGCGATCGAGGAAGCCGGGCACTCCCCGATCATGTCCTACAACCAGACGGACTTCGTGAAAGAACGCGTAGCCGTGGAAGTTCAGTTCGGAAAATACGCCTTCGTGGCGCATGACCTGTTTGTCAAACACCTTAGTTTCTTTGTGTCTGACATCATAGACGTGGGGATTGAAATATTACCCATGAAGGAACTGGAGCGGGAGATGTCATCTGGGGTTCCTTACTATGAAAGGGACCTTCTGAATGTGCTTCGCCAAGGAAGAGGGGTGCCTGCTGTTCCCCTGGTGATTGTGGGGGTGACTCCCTGAATCCTCCCGACTTTCCGGCCGGAAACCCCTAGAGCTGGAAAGAGTCCAGCAGTTCCTGGGCGGACTTGAGGGGAGCCTTTTCTCGCAGGTCGGCTTGGCGGTCATCTAAAGTTGGTCTGCCTTCCTGCTGATAGACCACACCGATGGGGAGCCCGCCTGCCCGGACGATGCCGTAGGCTGCTTGTTTGTCCGAGGGGTCATGGTCCTCGGGCAGGTCCCAAAGAGTAGGCTCGATGCCCTTCTTCGAGTTGCCTTTGATTATCTCGTAGGTGTCGTTGTAGGTCGTGCAGGGGGATTGGACGTGCACGATGGAGAACCCCGGATGGTCCATGCCTTGGCTGATCAGCTTTGACAGGGGCCTGGGCTGGCCCGAAAAGCCCGACGCAACAAAGGACACACCCAAGGTCAGGTACAGCTCCAGGGGGTTAATTGACTCCTCGATCTTGCCGTAGGGGGTGGAACTGGTGTTGGTGCCCAGCTCGGTGGTGGGGGAGCTCTGACCCTTGGTCAAGCCGTACACCCCGTTGTCCATAACGACGGCGCAGATGTTCAGGTTCCGCGCGGCCTGCGGACCGATGTGCTCTCCTCCGATGCTCAGGAAGTCCCCGTCGCCCGCGACGACCACCACGTTCAGGTCGGGGCGTGCCATCTTGGTCCCCATGGCGATGGGCAGGGAGCGTCCATGAATGCCATGGAATCCGAAGGGCTGAGGGCCTTCCAGCAGGTGGACCAGGTTGCCGGAGCAGCCGATGCCTGCGATTACCACGTTGTTTTCCATGGCTGAGCCGGTCTTCTGGATCCTATCGGCCATGGCGAACTCCAAGGCTCGGCGCACACCAAAGTCGCCGCATCCGGGACACCATTTGAAATCGTACTCGGGGTTCTTCGTGGTCATGCGGCTACCTTGTCTCCTTTGCAAGCATCAACCATGGCTATGATTCGCTTCTTCAGCTCCCTCACCTTGAAGGGCAGCCCTGTGTACTGGGTGATAGACTCGGCCTTGACGCCCAGGGACCGCAGGTGACTACTGAACTGTCCCTGGTAGTTCAACTCAGGAACTATGACCAGGTCCTTGCTTCTTAGCTCTTCCAGGAGCTCCGGAGGCAGAGGGTTGAGGCACATGGTGTAGTACCAAGCCAGCTTGTGGCCTTCCTCAGTCAGGTCATCATAGGCTTCCAGTGTGGGGCCCTTGGAGCCGCCCCAGGTCATCAGGGCGATGGACTCGTCGCTGTTCACTCGCTCGTAGGGCCCATCCTCCAGCAGCTTGAGCTTGCTGAAGCGTCGTTCGGTCATCTGGACGTGGCGCTCGGGCAGGTGAGTTGTGTCCCCCATGGCATCGTGCTCGCTGCCGTTTGCGACGTAGGCGCCCGGCCCCCCAGGAACGGGCATGGGAGAAAGCTCCCAGCCATCGTAGCGCAGGTAGCCGTTGGTGCCGGTGTATACCTCGCGGGTCTCAGCCACCACCTGTCCCAGGTCCGGCTTAGGTATGTTCTGGGCCTTCTCGGCCAGGGACATCTCGCTGAGGAGAATGACGGGGCCCTGGTACCGCTCGCTCCAGTTCAGGGCCATGACGCCGCCGAAGAAGCACTCTTCCACGGTCCCTGGGGCAATGACAGGTATGCTGACATCGCCATGAGCGGGATGGAGGGCCGCCTGGAGGTCCGATTGCTCCGTCTTGGTGGGAAGCCCTGTAGCCGGGCCTCCCCGCTGCACATCAACTACCAGAAGGGGTATCTCAGCGATCCATGATAACCCGATTCCTTCGCTCATCAGGGACAACCCCGGTCCTGAGGTGGCAGTCATGGCTTTCTTGCCGGCAAAACCTGCCCCGAGGAGGCCCGCTATCGACTCGATCTCGGAGCTTACCTGGTATGCAAACTTGTCAGGGCCGACCAGGTTGCGTTCCATGAACAGCAACACCGGCGTGGCCGGGGAGATGGGGTAGCCCACGTAGAAGTCCACCCCAGCGGCGACTGCGCCCATCGAGAGGGCTTCGTTGCCCTTGATCAGAAGCTGCTCTCCCTCGGGTTTTACGGGAGGCTCCAGCTGCCCGATCTGGACCTCGCTGTCGGAAGTGTGCTCATAGCCGAGCCTGAGAGCGGCGATGTTTGCTGCGATTATTCCTTCCCGGCCCGCAAACCGCTTCTGGACGAACTCTTCGAAGAAAGTGAGGGGCATATCGACCAGGTGGGCCAGGGCTCCAATGATCACCATATTGGCTGATCGGGCCTCACCTGCCTTCTTTGCCAGCTCATCAAAAGGAACCCCGATGGCTCGTTCGTCATCGGGGATCTGGAATTCGGAATCGTGGAGTATTACGCCTCCACCTCGTACCTCTTCATTATGGCCCTGGTACGCTTCATGGTTGAGGGCAACCAGAACATCCAAGTCGTCTCCGGGGCTGAGCACCGGCGAGGTGGATATCCTGGTCTGGGTCCAGGTAGGGCCTCCCATGATCTGGGAAGGAAAAGTAGCGAAGGTCTGGACATGGTAGCCCACCGACGATGCGGCCCGTGCTAGCATCTCGGCGGCCGTTACGACTCCCTGGCCTCCTTCTCCCGCAAACCGCACTACAAAGTCCCGAGTCTGCATCCATTGCCTCCCTGAAGCTGCTGCCCCTACTTATCGGGGCGCATCCCTACCGAAGTCAAATGCTTTAGAACTGGTCTCCGAGGTGAGGAGCCTGATTCGCACCGACCTTCTTGCTACCATTCAAGGGGTGCTCCGTTCGCCTCTGGTCCGGGTGGGGTGTTCCCACCAATGCCGGCGTGGTTTCAGATTGCCTTGGCAGGCTAAATATAGCATTGGCTAAATATGGTTGTCAACGAAAATGGAGTGGGCCCCGAGGGCGACTGACAGCGAGCGAATTCAATGGCAACGCAGGTTGAGATCGGGAAATCCCGGTGGGCGCTAGCCCTCCGCCACCGTGTTGACACCTCAATAGCGTGAAACTAGTATTGGGTGAGTCCCACCCATGTTATCTCGTAGCTGATACTCCCCCCGCAAGTCCGTTCCCTGCTCTTCGAGCAATGAAAGGAGAAATATGGCACGCGCCCATGAACACATAGTCCAGGCTTTACAGGAAGGGGGCGTGGACCATGTCTTCGGGATCCCTGGAGGAGGCACCGGACAGATATACGGCTCCTTGTTTGGGGCGGGTGGCATACAGACGGTCCTGGCTCGGCATGAGCAAGCAGCGGCCATCATGGCCGACGCCTACGGCAGGGCCACGGGCAAGCCCGCGGCCATCATGGGTCAGGGACTGTTCATGGGCTCCAATGCCGCCTTCGGCATCATGGAAGCCTACCTGAGCAGCACTCCCATGGTCGTCCTCACAGACACCTCCGACGGGAACGTTGCCCAGCACCCGGCCAACCAGTCCGGGGCCGGCGAGTACGGCAGCGTCGACCTCCTCAACATCTTCCGGTCCATGACCAAGTACACCACCCTGGCAACCAACCCCAAGGAAGCTGTCATCGGCACCCAGCTGGCCATCAAGCATGCCACCTCGGGCCGCCAGGGGCCAACGTGCGTCCTGATGAGGAGCGCTTCCATAGGCGGGGAGGTGGACATGGAGTCGCCTCCCTTCATTCACCACACAGCGGGCTACCTGAACACCACCGTGCCCCAGGCGTCGGACCAGGACATCCAGCGAGCCGTCGAAATCCTGGCCACTTCCAAGCGCCCGCTTATGGTGGCGGGGAACGGCGTCCACATGGCCCGGGCCCACGGCCGGGTACGCCAGCTAGCCGAGATGTGGGGGATGCCGGTGGCCACCAGCTACAAGGGGAAGAGCGCCATCAGCGAGACACATCCTCTATCGGTAGGCATGGTTGGTGTGTACGGGCAGCAGGCGGCCAACGCGGCCGTGGGGGAGGCTGACACGATCCTGGTAGTCGGGGCCAAGCTGACCCCCCAGGACACCGTGCGGGAGCGTCCCAACGTGTTCGACCCATTGCGGCAGAGGATCATCCAAATCGACATCGAAGCTGCTAACACCGGGTGGACCTTCCCCGTTGAGATCGGCTTGGTCGGCGATGCCGCAGCTATCCTTGGTCAGCTTGTGGATGCATCCAAGCCGGCGATTCAGGGTAAGGAGACGGAGCATCGACAGAGAGCGGCCGATCTGCAGGGTCTCAAGGAGAGGATGGGATTTTACCAGGACTCCAACCTGGACACCGATTCTTCGCCCGTGCTTCCCCAGAGACTGGTGAAGGTGCTCCAGGAGACCATGGACCCGTCCACCATGTATGCCCTGGACGCCGGAAACAACCGCACCTGGATGTGCCACTTCTTCCAGTCCCAGCAGGAAGGCACCTTCTTCTGCCCCGGAGGTACGGCCGGTATGGGATGGAGCCTGCCGGCTGCCGTGGCCATCAAGCTGGCCCACCGAGACAGGCCGGTGGTGTCGGTGACCGGTGACGGGGGCTTCATGATGTCCATCCATGCGATTTCCACCGCTCTCCAGTACGACCTGCCGATTATCTGCGTGGTGTACAACGATTCTGCCCTGGGGATGGTGCGCCACCACCAGGGAGACCGGCTGATCGCATCGGAGTTTGTGGAGGCGGACCATGGGGCTATCGCCCGGGGCTTTGGCGCCTTTGGGTCCCAGGTGAACGACTCCAGGGACCTGCCCAGAGTATTGAAGGAAGCCCAGGCATCTGGCCTGCCCGCTGTCATAGATGTAATCATTGACCGGGCCCCCAGCCCCGACGATTTCCGCGCCGACCTCCGCACAGCCTCAGAGACCTAAACGGCCGGCATGGACGACGAGTCCCTTCTTCAGCGGCTGGAGGACGCCTCTGCGGAGCTGGCGGGGAAAGCCGGCGCTCTGTTACGGGAGCGCTTCAGGGGCATTCTGGATGTCGAGTTCAAGGACAAGAAGAAAGAGCTGGACCCGGTCACCTCTGCCGACAAGGACAGCCAGCAGTTGCTGAAGGCAGAGATCGGGGCGCGCTTCCCCGATCATGGCATCCTGGGAGAAGAGGATGCCGAAGGCGAAGATGCCGTGTCCCCCGACTATCTGTGGGTGCTCGATCCCCTGGATGGCACTACCAACTTCCTGAGTGGGCTTCCTATCTATGCGGTCTCCATAGGAGTTCTCCACAGGGGCGTCCCCGTGGCCGCTGCCATATTTGTCCCGTGGCCCAGCCAATCAGGCGGAGTTGTCCTCCATGCCCACCGTGGAGGAGGCTGCCGAATAGACGGGGAGCCCTTGACGATAAACTCTCGCGAGGGGCCCAACCCCAACCGGCTGAGCGGTCTGCCTGGATCATTCGGACAGGGTTTCCGCTTTACGGGGGGGCTCCATAAGAGGGCTGGAGAGCCGCGGGTGACGGGCAGCATCGCCTATGAGATGGCCCTCGTTGCCATGGGGTCGGTGCAGTACGCTCTATTCGGAGGCCCCAAGCTGTGGGATGTGGCGGCCGGGGTGCTGATTGTGGCGGAGGCTGGTGGGCAGGTGATGCTGAGGCCCAAGGGCAGTCGCTCATGGGAGCAGGCGAATCCCCTGGCGCCCGAATGGGAGAAGGGAGCCCCCAACCTGAAGGACCTGCGCCGTTGGAGCATTCCGGTGCTGGCCGGTGACTCGCTGGTGGTCCCATCGGTGGCGTCCAACCTCCGCCGAAGGAGGCCCTCGGCCCGCCGGAGGCTGGCGATGCTGGCGAGGAAGCTAAGGTCATCCAGCAGGAGCAAGAAAAGCTAAGGCAGCCCCTTCCGAGGAGTTACACGATGCTCTCCAAGAATGAGAACCAGCCTTGGCCCTCAGCAGGATGGTCCGTTCGGCCTGAGGGAAATCGAAGGGCGAACGGACAGAACAGTTGATAAGGGGCGTAGACTCTCGCGAAAGCGAGAGTGACGAAGGTATGCTGTTGGAGTGACGGAGTGGGGATGCGGTAAACGACTTAGATGCCGCGGAGCTGGGGGACGACCTTGTTTGCAAACAAGTCGAGGCTGTGGTCATTAACTTCCCGAGGCAATGGCCCCAGGCGGAAGTGGATGATCACACCGCCGGCCCCAGTCTGACCCACCTTCTCCATCTTCTCGGCAACCGTATCAGGTGAGCCGTATATCAGCCCTTGCTCCACCGAGTCCCTGGCCGCCCCCGTCGCCGGCATGGCTTCGGTGGGCAGGTTCAGCCTCTCCCTGGCTGCCGACAGGTTAGCCCGCATGGTCAGAAAGGCGGGAACTCCTATCTCTTCAGCCTCGGCGTCGGTGTCTGCCACCACCACGTTCCGCCACACCCAGCAGTTGTCCATGGCCTCGTCGATGGCATCCTCGTCGTAGCCCGCCTCAGCCATGGTGTCTTTGTAGGCGGTCATGCGCTGGGTCGTGGTTTCTACGTTCTGCACGTTCATAAGAAAGGGCCTTCCCCGTCTGGCCATCTCCAGGGCTGACTCCATGGACGATGCTCCCCTGATGACGGGTGGGTATGGCTGCTGCACAACTCCCGGCCTCAGCTCCGGCAACTTGAATTGGAAGTACTTGCCGTTGTGTTCGTAGTCGCTGGCTGTCCAGATACGGAAGAGAATCTCCTCCGTCTCATCCAGACGTTCGTAGGCCTCCTGGGGATCGATGCCATAGCCCCTGTATTCGTACCAGTTGAAGGCTGTACCCCGGCCAAGTCCCACGATCATACGCCCTTGGCTCAGAACATCCAGAAGGGCGACTTGCTCTGCCAGTCTCACCGGATGATGAAGGGCGGTCTGTGCCACGGCAAAGCCGATCTTGATCTGCCGGGTGCTCACGGCGATGGCTGAGGCAAAGGTGGTGGGGTCCACGTAGGCACAACCACCGTCGAAGTGATGCTCTGCCAGCCAGACGGCGTCCAAGCCCAGCTCATCCGATAGCTGGGCTTCCGCCAAGGCCTCGGAGACCACCCTGTGGTCCGTGTCCTTGGAAGCGCTCTCTGGAAAGAGAAAATTGCCGAACTTCACCCTGTACTCCTTCCGTCATTGGCATCTGCGCTGTCGGGCAGCCATCCCCAGGGACGGGGTCCCCAGTCGGGCTCGAACATCCGGCCATTCTTAAGGGTCAGCGCCGGCACCACCGCTTTGTCAACTTTAAGCGAATCTCCCAGCACATCATAGACTACCCAGTCGCCGTCGACTATATCCAGGACGGAGATGTCCGCTTGCCTGCCCACAGCCAGCGCTCCCAGGCGGTCCGCCTCGCCTATGGCCTTTGCCGGGTTGGTGGTGCACATGGTTACCACCTGCTGAAGGGTAAATCCCAGCCCAAGGAAGCGGGTCATCATCTCCGTCATGCTGTGCACTGTTCTCAGGCGTCCCGGCACCGTCAGGTCGGTGCTGATGCAGTGAGGCATGAGGCCTTGGTCCAGGCACCGCTGGCCCACGTCGAAGCTGAAGTTCATCCTGCCGTGGGCGGTGTCCAGCCAGACACCCCGGTCCACGGCATCCCGGGCTTCGGGCACGAGCTTGCCATCGGAGTCCAGCACCCCTCCGGGGTTGGCTGTGAAGTAGTGAGTCACTATGTCGCCCTTTTCGAGGATGGGGAGCAACTCCCGTATGACATTGCCGTCGTAGCGCTTCTCTGTATCGCCAATGTGCACCATGAGCTGCAGGCCGAACTCCTTGGCGGCCCGCTTGGCGATCCGGGGCATCTCCATGCCGAAGATCTCCAGGGCGGGAGATACCATGCGGGCTTTTATTCCCCTTATCAGCCCGCGATGCTGGTCCAGGACGCGGAGGGTGCCCTCGTAGTCGATGCTCCCCTCGGTGATGATGTCGGGTGTGGTCGCCAAGCCCGTCTGGGCGATGTGAAGGAAGGGGAGTATCTCGGTGTGGGAGTTGGGAATGATGTGTTTGGGGAAACCGCCGAAGGTGGCGCTGCCTGAGCTGCCGGCATCCACCAGGGTGGTTACGCCGGCCCGCACACCTCCCAGGTCCGGGTTAACCCCGTTGCTGGCGATTCCGTCGAACACATGGGTGTGGAGGTCTATCAGCCCGGGCGTAACTATCTTTCCCGGAATATCCACCACTTTCGTTGGTTCCTCAGCAGGGATGCTGGGAGCGATGCCGGCGATTCGCCCGTCTTGGATGGCAACATCGTGGGTGGCGTTTCTGTCGATGTAGCCCTGGGCTGCATCGATCAGGACGCCGCCCCGTAGGAGCAGGTCGTACATGATGTCCGTCTCCCTTCTGGAAGTCCGGCTGCCGGTGTATCGACTTCTGAGGATCAGAAGGATGTTTGGGTCATGCGGAAGACCCTCACTGCCTCCCTGTCATCCACCACGATGGTGTTCATCACCTTGTCGTGGAGGGCCTGCCTGTTCTTGTCCCAGATGGCCCACATGGGGTCGAGGAAAGTGAAGATGGGAATGGCAATAATCAAGCTAAAGATAGCGTTCAATACTCCGACGGCCAATCCTTTGACGACGAACTCTCGGAGGAAGGTCCAAATCCACCCGGAAGCGGTCCCGTCGGTGCGTATCGCACGGATACCCAGGAGCTGCTTGCCCGGCGTCTGGCCCCACTGCAGGGTAAAGAGCCACCAGATGATGTAGCCGATGAACAAGGTCAGGAAAGTCAGAACGATGTCCAAGAGGTAGGCGGCGAGACGGCGTCCGTACCCGGCGATATAAACCCCGGCGGGAGCGGCAAACACCTGCCCGCAGGCCATGCAGAATGCCCGGGCAAGGTCGACTTCACTGCCGCAAGTGGCGCAGCGGTCGCCCAGTCCCGTTGGGCGCTGCCTTGGTGGGGTGACACTGGACCCGCAGCTGCTGCAAAAGCTGCTACCCGGCTCCAGTTGGGCTCCGCAATTGGGGCAATAGTTGGTAGTCATGCTTGGGTACCCCGTCTAGCCCACAACCCCCTGCTGTCGAAGCTGGTCGATGTCGTCGTCGGATAGGTCAAGGAGCCCGGCCAGCAGCTCGTCGGTCTGCTCTCCGGGCATAGGGGTAGAGCCAACGACAGCCGGGGTCCTGCTGAAGTGCCAGTAGTCCCCGGAAACGTTGATCTTGCCGGCGATGGGGTCATCCACCTCTACTAGCGCGCGGCGCTCCCAGGGATGGGGGTCGGCGGCGGCGCTGGCGATGTCGTTGACCGGCGCCGCAGTTACGTCGTGCTTGGTGAAATGGTCCACACCCTCGGTCATGGTCATCGTGGACAATAGCTCTTTCATGGCCAGATTGATCATGTCCGAGTGTTTCGCCCGGATATGCCTCTGGGTAAAGCGCTCGTCTTCTTCCCACTCGGGCTTCCCCAAAGCGCTGCACACCCTGGGCCACTGGTGCTGGTCCCCGGCCGAGACGAGAATCCAGCCATCCTTGCAAGGGTATGCCCCGCTGGGGGCCGCGCCCACGCTGTCTCCCCTGCTTGGGAGGCCGCCACCCCCGGTGTAGGCGGTGATGGGAATCTCCGTGTAGCTGTACCCGGTGTCGGCAAGGCACAGGTCCATGGACTGGCCCTCGCCCGATATCTCCCGTTCTCTCAGTGCCGCCAGGGTTCCGATGGCTGCGTGGAGGGCTGTGGTGCGGTCGATGATGGGGACGCCGGCCCGGATGGGAGGCATCCCTTCTTCGCCGGTCACCATCATCACTCCCGACATGGCTTGGCCTATGGGGTCGTAACCGATCTTGTCCCTGTATGGGCCGAACTGACCGTAGGCCGACACGTTGACCATGATGATCTTTGGGTTCAGCTCGTAGAGGGCATCGTACCCGAAGCCCATCTTTTCTATTGTGCCGGGCCGGAAGTTCTGTATGAATACGTCGGATATCTTGACCAGGTCTCTCAGGATATCCTTGGCCTTTTCCTTGCGCATGTCCAAGCACAAGCTCTTCTTGCCGCTGTTGTACTGGACGAAGTAGGCGCTCTGGCCGTTGGACCAAGGGCCATGAGTGCGGGTCTCTTCCCCTCCAAGGCGCTCGATCTTGATCACCTCAGCTCCCAGCCGGGCCAGCACCTGACCGCAGCGGGGCCCGGCTTGGTGGCGCCCAAGATCAAGTACCCTGATACCCTCCAGCGGTGAGCTAATCCTACCCATCGGCCTACCTCCCGCGAGCATCTCATCGTGGGCCACTGAAGCTTATTCTACCCACGAGGATGTCTCCATTCAAGGTGAGGACACCCCATCATCGGCAGTTGGCGAAGCTGGTACACAGGGCAATGGCCTTATGCTACACTAGCCCATCATAAGGCCCGCGAGGTGCCTCATGCTTGATCTGATCATCAGGGGCGGACAGGTGGTAACGCCTTGGGGCGTTGGGAACTGGGACGTAGCTGTGCAGGGCGAGAAGATCGTCGCGGTAGCCCTCGAAGGCGCCCTGCCCAGCGACTCCGCCCGCGTCCTGGATGCCACGGGGAAGATCGTGGTCCCCGGCGGGATCGAGCCCCATGCCCACATCGCCGCGCCCATTGCAGGGCGACCCGGCGAATTCACAGCCCCTCCCGAGGCGGTGAGCAGGTCTGCCCTGTTCGGAGGCACCACTACCCTCACCGACTTTGCCATCCAGATAGGAGATATAGACATCTTCCAGGCCATCGACGAACGCACCGGTCGATGGGGCGGCAATTCTTACTGCGACTACTCCCACCACCTGATGCTGCTGGGTGAAGTCCCCACCCGGGTAATGGAGCAGATACCTGAGGCAGTCCAGGGAGGGTTCCCCACTATCAAGATTTTCACCACCAACATTCGTCCCAAGGAGAACATCCCCGAAGGGGAAGGACGCTTGGTCGGGATGGGGCATCTGTCGGGCATAATGGAGCAAGTTTCGGCAAACGGCGGCCTGATGTTCGTCCACTCCGAGGATGATGACATCGTCCAGTACATGTACAAGAAGCTGGCCGAGGAGGAGCGCACCGAGTGGTTTAACATCCACGAGGTGCACAACAACATGTCCGAGGATGTGTCCTTCCGGCGGGTGATCCGGGTGGCTGAATGGACGGAAGCGGCCGTGTATTTCGTGCACATAAGCGCCAAGGAAGGGCTGCACGCTGTCCGCGAGGCGCGGGGCAGGGGACAGCCTGTCTATGGGGAGACCCTGCACAACTATGCCAGCTTCAACGCCGAGGACTACAAACAGCCCGACGGGATGAAGTACCACACTTATCCTTCTTTGAAGTCCGAGGAGGACCGCCAAGCCCTGTGGGACGGGCTGATCAAGGGCGGAATCAACAGCATGGCCACCGACGAGTACTGCACCGACTTCGCAACCAAGATCGCCGGCAGGACTACCCACGACATAACCGGCGGGCATAACGGCGCCGAGACCAGGATGGGGATCACCTTCAGCGAGGGTGTTTCCAAGCAGGGGATGCCGCTGGAGCGGTTCGTCGACGTTACCTCGGCCAACGCGGCCAAGATAATGGGATACTATCCCCGGAAGGGCGCAATCGCCACGGGAAGCGATGCCGACATAGTCCTCATCGACCCGGAGGTTTCCAAGGCCCTGTCGATGAGCGACCTGCACATCGGGGACTACAGCATCTGGGAGGGCTGGCAGGTGCAGGGATGGCCGATTACTACTATCCTGCGGGGTAAAGTGGTGGTCGAGAACGGCCAGTTCTCCGGTTCCTTGGGTGATGGGCAGCTGATCCCCAGGAAGATCGGCGGAGACATACTCAGCAGGCCTGCCTGCTAGCTAATCGGAGGGCCCACATGTTCAAAAGGCTGTATTCTGGGGATGATGGACATTCTCATCTGGAGGACCTGGAGCCCCCCTTTGGTCAGATAGATGGTCCGGTGCTCCAACCGGCCACGGGGGTCACCTTCAGAAAGTCGGACCCAGGCTACTTCATCGATTTCCATCCTGCGCCTCGCCGTCAGTACGTCATCACCCTGCAGGGTGAGGTGGAGATCGGCTTGGGCGATGGTTCGGTCCACAGATTCGGACCGGGAGATGTGATGCTGGCCGACGACCTGACGGGAAAGGGGCATACCACCCGTGTCGTGGGTGATGTCCCGCGGGTATCCGTAGCGATACCGCTGGATTAACCCTTACCCCATTTCGACCAAGGGTTTTTGACGGGGCGTTCCGCTACGGCGGAACGCAACGTGTATATTCGACCAAGAGAAGGAGTAGAGGACATGTTCTACAGGACGTACACCGGCGATGATGGCGAGACCCATTTCGAACCAATCGATGCTCCCACTGGTCCGGTCAAGGTTGACCCCAACGCCACCATATCCATCACCCGCTGGGAGCCGGGGCATTTCGTGGAGCTCCATCCGGCCCCGCGCCGTCAGTTCCACATAACTCTGTCGGGCATGGGCGAGCTTGTATCTACCAACGGCACACGGCAGCAGTTCGGCCCTGGCGATGTGAACATGGTGGAGGACCTGACGGGTAAGGGTCACACTACCGCGGCAATCGGTGATGAACCCCGCGTATTCATCTCCATACCCTTGGCTTAATGTAAGAATGTTTCCACCCAAATAGGGGATAGATGGGGATTGAGAAGATGTCCACACCGGCAAACAGCGAGATGTCCAAGGCCTACGACCCCAAGGAGGTCGAGGGGCGTATATACAACTTCTGGATAGAAGGGGGCTACTTCACCCCCTCAACGGATCCTGACAAGAAGCCCTTCGTGGTGATCATGCCCCCACCTAATGTAACGGGCGAGCTTCACCTTGGGCATGCGCTGACCGCTTCCATCCAGGATGTCCTCTGCCGCTGGCACCGTATGCTCGGGGATGCCACCCTGTGGCTGCCCGGCAAGGACCACGCGGGCATAGCCACCCAGTGGGTAGTGGAGCAGCAGGTGGCCCGGCAGGGTACCAGCCGCCAGGAGCTGGGCAGGGAAGCCTTCGTGGAGCAGGTGTGGGAGTGGGTGCGCCGTTACGGCAATACCATAGATGAGCAGCACAAGCGCTTGGGGGCCTCCTGCGACTGGTCCCGCCTGTGCTTCACCCTGGACCCGGATCCCAGCCTCGCTGTGCGGACAACCTTCGTCAACCTGTACAACAAAGGCTTGGTATATCGGGGAGAGCGGATAATCAACTGGTGTCCCAGGTGTTCCACCGCCTTGTCGGACCTGGAGGTGGAGCACGCGGAGCAGGACGGCTCCCTATACTTCATCCGCTATCCCATGCAGTCAGGCCAAGACCACATCGTGGTTGCTACCACCCGCCCGGAAACGATGCTGGGAGATACGGGCGTTGCAGTTAATCCCGAGGATGAGCGGTACGGGGCCCACGTGGGGCAGCTCGCCATTTTGCCTATCGTGAACAGGGAGATACCTGTCGTGGACGACAGCGCCATCGACCCCCAGTTCGGCACCGGGGCCCTCAAGGTCACACCCGGCCACGACGCAACGGACTTCGAGATAGGGAGAAGGCACAACCTTCCCGTGGTCACCGTGATCGAGCAGGACGGGACCATGGGCGGCGAGGCGGGGAGCTACGCGGGTGTGGAACGCTTCCAGTGCCGCGCCGATGTCGTCCAGCGTCTCCAGGATGAGGGATACTTGGAGAAGGTCGAGGCTTACCGCCACTCGGTGGGCCACTGCCAGCGATGCAAGGCTGTGGTCGAGCCTCTAGTCAGCACCCAATGGTTTATGGATGTGGGAAGCTATGAAGATCCCGGGTCCATTGCTGGCCGGGCCTACCGGGCTGTATCCGAGGGGCGGATCCGCATCGTGCCCGAGCGGTTCTCCAACGTGTACAAGAACTGGCTGGAGAACATTCGAGACTGGTGCATCAGCCGCCAGCTCTGGTGGGGACACCGCATCCCCGTATGGTACTGTCGCTCCTGCGGAGAGAGCACTGTGTCGGTGGATGATGTCGTTACTTGCTCCCATTGCCCGTCCGAAGACCTCTGGCAGGACCCCGATGTGCTGGACACTTGGTTCAGCTCTGCCCTCTGGCCGCACTCTACTGTGGGATGGCCCGGGAACAGCGACGACTTCTCCCGTTTCTATCCAGAAGCCAACTTCGACACCGCGGAGTCGGGGCACAACTCCTTTGTCATGGAGACGGGCTACGACATCCTGTTCTTCTGGGTCGCTCGCATGATCATGATGGGGCTGGAAAACACGGGTCGGGAGCCTTTCCACACCGTCTTCCTGCATGGCCTGATCCGCGACGCCGAAGGGGTCAAGATGAGCAAGACCAAGGGAAACGTTCTCGACCCCCTTCAGCTTATCGAGGAGTTCGGCACCGATGCCCTGCGTTTCGCCCTGACGACCGGCACCGCCCCGGGCAACGACCAGCGCTTGGGGGAGTCCAAGCTGGAGTCCACCCGCAATTTTGCCAACAAGCTCTGGAACGCCTCCCGCTTCGTCCTCTCCAACATGGACAGAGCCAATCCCTCTGACCTCCTGGGATGGCGCAACCTGGACCCCTATGATGGCATGACTCGTCAGGACCGGTGGATACTTCACCGCCTAAACAGCCTCAGCCGCACGGTCAACAGGTACATGGAGGAGTACGAGCTAGGCGAAGCACAGCGCTCCATCTACGAATTCCTGTGGGGGGACTACTGCGACTGGTACATCGAGATGGCCAAGGTGCGCATGCGGTTCGGGGACCAATCCCCCCTGAAAGTGCTCGCCCACGTCCTTGAGCAGACCCTCAGGCTTCTGCACCCCTTCATGCCCTTCATCACCGAAGAGATCTGGCAAAACCTGGTGAGCCGGCTTCCAGAAAGGGATGGTCTTCCCGAGTCCATCATGATCGCGCCCTATCCGAAGTTCGAAGAGGCAAAGGAGGATGCTTCCGCCGACGATGAGATGCAGGAGATCCTCCAGGTAGTCCGGGCGATTCGCAACGCCCGCGCCCAACTCAGGATAGCCGCCGGGCAGAAGCTTCCTGCAACCCTTACGCCCGGCCCGCTGGCAGGCGCCTTGAAGGAAGAGTCCACAATGATGGAAGTCCTGGCAACGGCCTCCCCCCTGATTATCTCTGATGCTGGCTCCGACGCTGGCGATGGGGACTCGGGGCCGGCCGAACAGGCAATGACCATGGTGGTGGGCCAGGTTGTCGTAAAGGTGCCCCTTGCGGGTGTGGTGGATATCTCATCGGAGCGGGAGCGTTTGCAGGGAGAGTTGCTGGAAACTTCTGAAGCCCTGGAGAGAGTACGTAATCTACTGGCCGACGATAAGTTCAGCAGCCGGGCCCCCGAGGAAGTGGTAGAGCGGGAACGGGAGCGGGAGCGCTCGATGGAGGAACGACGGGAGCGCCTTGAGCAGGTGCTGGTCCAGATGCCTTCCTAGCGGGCATCCGGCGCTGCGATGTCAACTGCCCAGGTAGCAGTCCGAGGAACGCAATTGGTCCAGTCTCACCAAACCCTTCCGGGTATCGCTGGCAACCCGGGCGGGGTCCCAGATACGCACCCGGCGCTTGAACAGCCAGTAAGCGAACTCTTTCAGGTCGCTGAGAGAACGTGAAGCGCGGCGTTTCTTGCCCGTCTCCTTCAGAAACTCTCTGAATAGCTCCTCGCGGGAGCCTTCGTACAGCTTGGCGAAGATCTCCTCGGTCAGGTCGTCGGTATCGGGAAATCCGCGGGCGTGGTGCTGCTTGCGCAGCTCCTCTTCCGTCTTTAGCTGGAGGGCCTCCTCGATCACCACCCCATACCAGTAGTTCAGGAATGCCCGGTGCTTGCTGTGTCCTATGAGGGTGCGAAACTTCTCGGCCGTGAATGACCGCGGTAGCATGCCCCGAAAGAGGAGGTCCTCCTTTGACTCTTGCGGGATGGCGCCATCCATTTCGTTGCACAGCCTCTCGGCCAGCAGCAGCCAGTCGAAGGCCTCACCCAAGAGCAAGTATTTATAGGTGCGGCCTTTGTACTCCTCTTCCGCCAGGGTCCACTTACCGATAGCTTCCAGGAGAACTTCGCACCAGTCGCGCCCCGCCTCGATCTGCGCCCGGAGATGGGCTACGGCGGAATCTTCCGTGCGCGAATGGCCATTGGATGGAAGTACCTCCACCTGGGGTAAGTGCCTTGTTCCGGTCGCTGATCCAGTAGACATAACGCCCTGCTATAAGCCCGACGGAGTGAGTCCTGCGGAGGATTCTTTGGTGCGATGGGACCGTATGAATTCCAGTATGACCTCAGCGCTCTTGTCCCCCATGCGGGGCAGTACGGCCAGGGAGCCGTCCATGGCAGCCTTCTCCATATCTTCCAAGCTGGTGACGCCCAGCTCTTTAACGATGATGGCAGCGGTCCTGGGGCCGACCCCCGGCAGCTCCATCAGGTCGAGAATCCCGTCCGGAAGCTCGCTCTTCAGCCGTTCCAAAGCTTGGACCTGGTTGGTGTCGATGAACTCTTTGATCTTTTTGCTGATGGCGTCACCTATGCCGGGGATCGCCTTCAGGTCCATGCCGTCGTTCAGCGCTTGGGCCAGCGAGAAGGGGAGATGGTCGATGGTGCGGGAAGCCCGCTGGTAGGCCCGAATCTTGAAGACTGCATCTCCCTTGAACTCCAGAAGGGCGGCCATATTCTCGAACACTTGGGCGATATCTTCGTTGCTGGGGGGCATGTTGTATGACGCCTTGGTGGTGCTCCTGGGATACGGTCAGCCGTTGCTGCCGTGGCATCTCTTGTACTTCTTGTTGCTGCCGCAGGGGCAGGGGTCGTTGCGCCCGACCTTGCGGGTGGCAACAGCCGCCGCCGCACCCTGGCTGCTGGTGGCCACCGCCTTCATCGGGCTTGCCTTCATGGCGCCATTGGTGGCCCTGGCCCTCGGGGCTGTGGATATTGAGGCGTAGTTGATGCTGTGCACCACATCCCGTTCAATGCGCTTTAGCAGCTCCTGGAACATGCGGCTGCCTTCGGTCTTGTACATGACCAGGGGGTCCCTTTGCCCGAAGGCGTGGAGTCCGACGCCCTGGCGAAGGTCATTCAGGGAGGTGAGGTGGCTGACCCAATGGGCATCTATGGAGCGCAGCATGAGGAGCTTTTCCATAGCCTTCATGTTTTCGGGGCCCATGGCTTCCTTCCTCTCGCCATAGACGCTTTGGGTGTGTTCAAGGAGCCTCTCTTCTATTGCTTTGCGGTCGAGTTGAAGTAGCTCTTCTTCGCTGTCCAGATCAGCCGGCAGGGGCAATGCTACCCTAAGCTCTTCGAGGAAGCCCTCGGTGTCCCAATCATCCTGTTCCTTACCTGGGAGGGAGTACTTGACCAAGTCGCTGACCTTCTGCTGCACCATAGCCAGGATGGTCTGCTCCAGGTTGTCGCTAACGATGGCCTCGCGCCTCTTCCCGTAGATCACCTGCCTCTGGTTGTTCAAAACATCGTCGTATTCGAGTAGATGTTTCCTGGTCTCGAAGTGGTGACCCTCTACCTTGACCTGCGCCCCTTCCAGGGACTTGGTGACCATGCGGTTTTCCAGGGGTGTGTCGTCCCCCAAGCCAACCAAGCCCATAAGCCCCTTGATGCGGTCACCGGCGAACCGGCGCATAAGGTCATCTTCCAGGGAGGCGTAGAAGCGGGAGCTCCCCGGGTCGCCCTGTCGGCCGGAGCGTCCCCTGAGCTGGTTGTCGATTCGCCGGGAGTCATGGTGCTCCGTGCCGATAACATGCAGGCCCCCCAGCGCAACGACCTGCTCATGGTCCGCCTGCCACTGCTCTGAATCCATGTCCAGGCTCTCCGGGTTGCCGCCCAGTACTATGTCCGTCCCTCGACCGGCCATGTTCGTCGCGACCGTTACCGCTCCGGGGCGTCCTGCCTGGGCTATTATCTGGGCTTCCTGCTCGTGCTGCTTGGCGTTCAGCACATTGTGGGCGATTCCCGAGCGGCGAAGCAGGGCGCTGAGCTTCTCGGACTTTTCGATAGAGGTGGTCCCAACCAGCACAGGCTGACCACTCTCATGGTGCTCCTTGATCTCCTGGGAAACGGCGGTCCACTTACCCTCTTCAGTCTTGAAGATCAGGTCCGGGCGATCATCCCGAACCATGGGCTTGTTGGTGGGGATTACGGTCACATCGAAGCCGTAGATCTTGTAGAACTCTTCGCTCTCCGTCAGGGCTGTGCCCGTCATTCCCGCCAGCTTCTCGTAGATGCGGAAGTAGTTCTGCAGGGTAACGGTGGCGTAGGTGATGCTCTCCCGCTGGATCTTCACCCCTTCCTTTGCTTCCACAGCTTGGTGGAGGCCGTCGGACCAGCGGCGCCCGAACTGAAGCCTTCCGGTGAACTCATCGACGATTACCACTTCGCCGTCCCGAACCACGTAGTCCTTGTCCCTCTTCCGCATGATCTGGGCGGTAAGGGCGTTCTCTATGAAGTGGACCATGTGGTAGTTCTCGGCATCATACAGATTGCCGACCTTGGCCCATCGCTCCATGTTGGAGATACCAGACTGGGTCAGGGAGATCGACTGGGTCCTGTCGTCGATGGTGTAGTCGTCTTCCTTGAGCCGGGGCACCAGTTTGGCGAATGTGTAGTACAGCTGGACCGGCTCCTCGGCGGGCCCGCTGATTATTAGAGGCGTCCGGGCTTCGTCGATGAGGATGTTGTCCACCTCGTCCACGATGGCGTAGTGATGACCCCTCTGGACGATGCCATCTTCAGTTACGACCATGTTGTCGCGGAGATAATCGAAGCCGAACTCGTTATTGGTGCCGTAGGTGATGTCGGCGCCGTAGGCTTCCTGTCGGGAGACGCCTACGACGGGGCTCTGCGAGGGGTCCGCGCCCTGGAAAGCCGGGTCGTACATCAGGGCCGATTCGTGCTGGAGGCACGCCACGCTGAGGCCCAGCTTATGAAAGACGGGGCCCATCCACGACGAGTCACGGCGGGCAAGGTAGTCGTTTACGGTTACGACGTGCACACCCTTCCCGGTAATGGCATTCAGGTAGGCGGGCAGGGTGGCCACCAGGGTCTTGCCCTCCCCTGTCTTCATTTCGGCGACCTTTCCCTGGTGCAGGACCATGCCTCCCATCAACTGGACGTCGTAGTGTCTTTGACCCAAGGTGCGCTTTGCCGCTTCCCGAACCACCCCGAATGCCTCTGGGAGGAGGTCATCCAGGTCTTCGTTTTTTGCCAGGCGCTCTCGGAACTCGGTGGTCTTCCGCCCAAGGGATTCATCATCCAGCCACTCCAGGTGAGGCTCGAGTTCGTTGATCTCTTTGACCAGGGGGGTGAGCTTCTTGACGGCCCGGTCCGTGGAATCGCCGATTATCTTTGATAGTACGTTGACCATTTTGGGGTATTTCCTCTAGTTGAACATCTCTCCGATTGACTGACCCTCGTGAATGCGGCGGATGGCTTCGCCCAGGAGGGGAGCCACGGACAGGACGGTAATCTTGCCGTTCCGGTCCGATTCAGGCACCGGAATGGTGTCGGTGACGACCAGCTCCTCCATGGCGCTGGACAAGATGCGTTCATGGGCATTCCCCGAAAAGACGGGATGGGTGGCGCAGGAATACACCCTGGTTACACCATGGTCTTTCAGGGCATTCACTGCGGTTACCAGGGAGCCGGCCGTGTCGATCTCATCGTCGAAGGTCAGGGCTACTCTCCCTTCCACATCTCCTATCACGTTCAGCATCTCGGCCTTATCGTCGTTGCCGGTGCGCCGTTTTTCGACGATGGCAAGGGGAGCATGGAGCAGTTCGGCCATGTCCCTCGCCCTCTTGCTGATCCCGATGTCCACGGCCACTATGACGAGGTTGTCCAGCCCTTTGTCCTGAAAGTAGCGTCCCAGAATGGGAAGGGTGGTCAACTCATCCACGGGGATGTTGAAGAAGCCCTGAATCTGGCCTGCATGGAGGTCGATGGTGAGGATGCGGTCGCAGCCCGCGGCCGAGAGCAGGTCCGCAACCAACCGAGCTGTTATGGGCACCCTGGGCTGGTCCTTCTTGTCGGTGCGCGCATAACCGTAGTGGGGAACGACGGCGGTTACGCGCCCGGCCGACGCCCGCTTGGCCGCATCGATCATGATCAGGAGTTCCATGAGGTGGTCGTTCACCGGGTGGCATGTGGGCTGCACGATGAAGACATCCCTCTGGCGAATGTTCTCAAGGATGCGGACGAAGGTGTTGTCGTTGCTGAATTTGAACACCTCGGCCTGTCCCAAGGGGATCTGCAGGTAGTCGCACACGGATTGGGCAAGCTGTCTATGGGCATTGCCCGTAAACACCCTTAGCTCATCGAAAGGGCCCATGGTTTCCCTCACTGAGCACTTCTCCTCACTCAACTGGTCTTACCAGGCTGCCCGCAGGCCTATCTCCGGCACAAAGGTGGGGTCGCCCCGAAGGGCTGTGGGTGCGCACACGACAGCCGAAAGAATAGCTCTGTCGCCATCGTGATTGAGGCGACCGGCTCAGGGACTGGCCCGGAATCCGGTCTGCTGCTGGGTCAGCATCCGCTTATGTCACAGGCAGTAGCCATTATAGCATGGCTACGGACTCAGCCTGAAGTTAGATCCATGCCGTTTCGCGGGCGCCGCGCGCTCCTCTGAAGACCCTGGTTGCTATACTGTTATACTCATAGTCCAAGTTGGCCGGATTTGAACAGGGGCACCGGTTAACATAACGAACTGCGTCTATCGGTCCGTGTTCCGGCCCAACCGGCGCTCCGTTGCAGAACCTGAGGAGAACGATAGTGGGCATCCAGGACCTTGAGGTCCCCGTACGCTTGCTGAATAACAGGTGCGACCCCGACTCCTTCAATTTCACCACCACTGAAGAGGTTGACCCGCTGGAGGGGATGATCGGGCAGGAACGGGCTTTAAGCGCTCTGGATTTAGCGTTGAATATCCAGGAACGGGGATTCAACCTGTTCATCTCGGGACTCCCGGGCACGGGCAGAAACACCGCCCTGAGATTCTTCGTAGAGCAAGTGGCATCCCGCAGGCCTGCTCCCCCTCACTGGGGTTATGTCTACAATTTTGATGACCCCCCTCAACCTGTGCCCATATCGCTGCCCTGCGGCCAGGTGAAGCTACTGGCGGAGGATATGGATGAGCTGGTCTCTTCTGTGCGACGGGGCTACCTCAGGGTTTTCGAGAGCGAAGAGTACTCGAAGCGCATGGGAGACGCCATGCAGGGGATGGAAGCCAAGCGCCAAGCTATGGCAGGCAGCATCGAGATGATGGCAAAGGGGGCGGGATTTGCCCTGGTTTCCTCTCCCGCCGGCTTTTCCCCGTTGCCTTTCGGCGATGGCCAGCCGCTCTCCCAAGAGGAGCTGGCAGCGTTGCCGGAGCAGGAACGGGAAAGCATCCGACGCCGTTCCGATGTGCTGATGCAGGATATGAAGCGCGTACTAGGCGACATGAGGCGCCTGGACAAAGAGGCGGTCGAGGAGGCGTTGGAGGTTGACCGGGAGGTCGTCAGGTCGGCCCTGTCGCCGGCGCTCGAAGACCTGAAGGCCAAGTATGCCGAATTCCCCGAGGTCGGCATGTACCTGGCGTTGGTCGAAAAGGACATGGTCCAGCATTCCGGTCAGTTCAAGCCTCCCGATGCCAAGAATTCCGGACCCGACCAACCGTCGAGCGAGGATGGCGGGTTTGTGAGATACAAGGTCAACTACCTGCTGGACAACATAGCCTGCCAGGTTGCGCCCATAATAGTCGAATCCAACCCCACCTACTACAACCTGTTCGGACGGATCGACTACGACGCGCGGATGGGGATGCTCACCACCGACCACATGATGGTCAAGGGAGGAGCCCTCCATGAAGCCAACGGGGGCTACCTCGTTCTCCAGGCGCGCGACCTGCTGGAGAACCCGCTCTCCTGGCAGACGCTGAAGCGGGTGCTCAATAGCGGCGAGGTACGCATCGAGAACATAGGGGAACAGAACAACCCGTTGCCCTCGTCAACGCTGCGTCCCAAGCCTATCCCAGTGGATGCCAAGGTCATCCTGGTGGGCACTCCGGACGCGCTCCGCCTCCTCCAGGCTGCCGACGAAGATTTTCGGCGCCTGTTCAAGGTGAGGGCCGAGTTCGACACCGTGATGGAGCGGACCTCAGAGAATGTGGAGAAGTATGCCGCCTTTGTATCCGCCCGGCGCCACGATAGCGGCCTGATGCCCTTCCACAATACCGCTGTTGCTCGCATCGTTGAGTACTCCAGCCGCTTGGCAGAACACCAAGAGAAGCTGACCACGCGGTTCAACGATGTGTCGGACATCATCACGGAAGCCAACTATTGGGCGGGGATGGCCGGAGAAGAAGTGGTCACCCAAGAACATGTGAAGAAGGCCGAGGAGCAGCGCAAGTACCGTTCCAGCCTTAGGGAAGACCGGCTCCAGGAGCTCATCGAGGACAGCACCATCCGCATCTCCACCGAAGGAGAGGTGGTTGGACAAGTGAATGGCTTGGCAGTCCTGGGCTATGGGACTTCAGCCTTTGGGAAGCCCAGCAGGATCACGGCAAGGGTGTCCCTGGGGCGAGGCCAGCTGGTGAACGTCGAGCGGGAGATCAGGCTGAGCGGGAAGATTCACGACAAGGGTTTCATGGTGCTGACCGGCTACCTCAAAGGCAAGTACGGGTACGACAAACCCCTGTCCTTGTCCGCCAGCATAAGTTTCGAGCAGAGCTACAGCGAGGTGGACGGCGATAGCGCATCCTCAGCGGAGTTGTGTGCGCTGCTCTCCGCTATTTCCGGTCTGCCCATAGCCCAGGGAATTGGAATAACGGGCGCGGTGAACCAGAACGGCGACATCCAGGCCATAGGAAGCGCGACTCAGAAGATCGAAGGGTTCTTCGACATCTGTAAGAGTCGAGGCCTCACCAACGGGCAGGGTGTGATCATCCCGAGGGATAACCTGAAGCATCTCGCCCTGAACGACGAGGTTATCGAGGCTGTCGAGGCGGGCTCGTTCCGTATCT
Source organism: Dehalococcoidia bacterium (assembly GCA_963663025.1). Lineage (GTDB taxonomy): Bacteria > Chloroflexota > Dehalococcoidia > Lucifugimonadales > JAGWBF01 > JAGWBF01. Next base: position 720,936 of record OY760073.1, read on the forward strand.
ACGGAGTCTCGACGGTGGATGAAGGCATAGAAATCCTAACGGGCGTTCCGGCTGGGGAGTGGCAGGAGGACAAGGGATATCCCGACGGGACTGTCCACTTCAAGGTGGAGCAGCGCTTACGGGATATGGCGAGGGCCGCTCGGAGGTTCAGCAGGAGCATGCAGAACGAGGGCTAGCCTCATTGCTCGCATTTGCGGTTTTCCCCCAGGACGATGATCGGCCTCGCATCCTCTATTAAGAGCATGCCGGCCCGGCATTACTCCGAGGCCGCCGCTTCCATCTCAGGCTCGGGAGCGTCCGGCGCCTCTTCCTCTGGATCGAGATCATCCGCTTCTTCTTCAGCGCCATTCTCTCTGTAGCGCTCGAGGGGGAGGCGGATGACCATCTCAGTGTACTCGTCGGGTGCCGACTCCACCTGAATGGTGCCTCCGTGCTCCCGAACGATGTCGTTGGAGAGAGCCAGGCCTAGTCCCGTTCCCTGCCCGGTCGGCTTGGTGGTGAAGAAAGGATTGAATATCTTCTCCGCCACCTCAGGGGGCATGCCTGTACCATTGTCCCTGATGCGAATCTCCACCACATCTTCCGTCCGTCTGGTGGTCAGATTCACAGTCGGCATGTAGTCGGTAATGCTTAGCCCCTGCTCTGAGGCGGAGCGGCGCCTCTGGTCGGTTGCGTAGCAAGCATTGCCCACGATGTTCAGGAAAACCCGGCCCATGTCCTGGGGAATGATCTCCAGTTCGCCCGCCTCCGGATCGAGATCATTCTGCAAGTCCAGCTGAAAGTCTGCATCCGTTGCCCGCGCGCTATGATAGGCTAGGCGTGCGTACTCTTCCAGCAGCGAATTAATGTCGGTGGACTGCCACTCGGCGGAGCCTCGCCCCATCGCCAGCATATCCTGTACTATGCGATTGGCCCGCTCGCTGTGGGAGCCGATGCGCTCCAGGTTGCTGGAGAGGTCTCCGGAGATGTCTTCGATTAGGCCCTTCTGGTCCGTCGTCAGAGCGTCGCCCGATTCTTCCAGTATCTCCTTTAACTCGACCAAAAGCTCCTCGGACACCTCGGAGAAGTTCTTGACGAAGTTCAGGGGATTCCGAATCTCGTGGGCAACTCCTGCAGTGAGTTCACCAAGGGCCGCCAGCTTTTCCCGCATCACTATCTGGTCCTGCGCCTTCTCCAGCTCGCCCAGGGCACTCTCCAGTTCCTCGTTCTTTCCCTGGAGTTCGCCGGCCAGCTGCTCAACAAGGTTCAGACGTTGAACCTCAAGTGCATGCCGTCTGAACACCTCCAAGGCCGCTGCCATGTCTGCCACCTCGTCCCGCCCGCCAATCTCGACTTGGGCTTCCAGGTCGCCTCCGGCCATGCGGCGCATCCACTGGGACAGCATCTGCAAACGTCGCAGGATCACCCGGCCCACGAAGAGCCAGGCGATCAAAAGAGCGCCTCCGATGCTGATGGCGCTGATTCCTATGAGCAGGGTCCGGCCCGTTAGAGCCGCTTGGGTTGAAGCGCGGGTAGCTTCCTGGGCATTCAGGTTAGCTGCGCTAACTACGCTGTTCACCTCGGTGACCAGGTTTACTGAGATGTTGCTGTTCTCGCCCAGCAGGGCCCGCTGGCTGGCTGCGAGGCGGAGTTCTTGGTCCAGCAGGGCGAATATGCCTTCTTCTCCCGAACCCAGCACAATCAATGTATTCGCCAAGGGAGAAACCCTTCTGCTTAGCGGTGTGCCGTCTATGGCCGTCAAACTCCGTTGAATGCGCCCTTCGGACGACTCAAAACGCTCCCTCAGAGGTTCAAGCTGAGGCGCTTCCGAGATGCTGTAAGCGCTCTCAAGGAGAGATCCCGCGATGCCGGAGTCCGCTTTGAGGTTTGCAAGGTGCCTGTATTGGGTGGCCGCGTCCTCGGAAAAATGTTGTTCCTGGGGTGCCTTGGGTTCATCGAAATCAAGGTATCCAGTTATGAAGTAGAACCACTGATCATCCACGGTGGATACCAGGGTCTTGTCCAGCTCGTCCAATAGCTCCTGAAGTCTCCCCAGCAGGGTCTGGCTGCGTTCCTGTAGCAGGAAAGCTTGGGTCTTCTCAGTTTCTATTGCCCGAATGTTTTCTATGAGGGAGTTGGCTTCGGTCTGGATGCGCTGGAACGCTTCAGTGTTTTCGCTCTGCTCGCTCAACACATCCAGCGCTTCCTGGAGTGTCAGGTATGCCTCCGTTATCTCGTCAGATACGCTGGCAAGCTCCTCGGGTGTCTCAGAGGTAGTCAGACGAGGGGCCGCCACTACCAGAACACCACCTTCCTGGGCAACTTCAAAGGCTGCCACCAGCTCAGGGACGCTGCTCTCGTTTACGCGATCCTGGGCTTCTCCCACTCGGTTAAAGGAGAACCAGCCTACCAAGCCGGCAGCAATGGTAAGCACGACCATGCTTCCTATGGCGGCATAAAGCTGGGTAGAGAGGCGGTTTCGCAGTTCCAGCACTGCCCTAAATCGAGCTTTCATGGCAGCATATCCTGAAGGTTTTCGACTGGGTAATATCTGTAATTGTCGCCTATTCGAGTCAAAAAGACACTATCGGAACCCTGGTTGTCGCCCTCGCCGTAGCGCAGCTCGAACCCGTCGATATCTACGATGTCCCGGCTCCGAAGGCTGTCGAGGAAGCAGTCTCTGTTGACGTTTCTGCCGCAACCTTGGAGTCCTTCGATTGCCAGCCGACCCGCCAGGTACCCCTCGAAGGAGACGAATCCGGGAACAGCGTCTGGGGAGTAGGACTCCAGGGCTGCCAGGTAGGCGGACGTTACCGGAAGGGAGTCGTCGGTAGGAAAGGGGACAACCTGGGTAACGTAAACACCTTCGCTGACGTCCACGTTATTGCTCGCCAGATCCTCGGCCAGGGCGTTGCTGCCGACGAAGGAAACGGTCATGAAAATAGAATCCATCTTGATACGTGGCGCCCACGCAATGGCTGCCGCTACAGGCTCATAGGCCCCAATTATGATCACTGCCTCCGGGTCCCCCAACTGCAGGTCAAGGAGCGCCTCTTTCACAGCGGTGGTGTTGCGGGTGTACAGGCCGATGGAGACAGGTTCCATGAGACGCCTTTCGAGGGCAAGCAGGACCCCGTTGTATCCGGCCCGGCCAAAGGAATCGTCCTGGTACATCACAGCGATGCGCGTCACCCCCAGGTCCTCGGTTAGGCGGGCAACCATCTCTTCCGTCTCCTGGTAGTAGGAGGAGCGCAGGTTCATCACATATTTCCAATTGGGATCCCGCAGGAACTCGGCGCCGGTAAAGGGTGTCATGTATGGGACCCCGGCCTCCTCCGCAACGGGGGTGGCGGAGCGGGAAGTGGGTGTGCCAACGGCCCCTATCAGGGCAAACACTTCGTTTTCTGTGATCAACTGCGAGGTGTTGGCAATGGCGGCCTCAGGCTCATAGGCATCATCCTCGAATTCCAGCTCCAACTGCCTCCCGCTTACGCCACCCTCTTGGTTAACCTCGTGGAAAGCCGAAAGGATGCCTAGCTGCATATTCAAACCCAACTGCTTTGCCGGACCACTGAAGGCGGCCGACTGACCGAACACCACTCGATCGTCGAAGACACCGTAGTTGGATGCGCGGTCATCCCCTTGGGAATTCTCAGGAGTGAGAGAAGCTTGGGGTGTTGGGATGGGAGTTGACGAGGACTCTTCACATGCCACCCCCGTCAACATGCCTAGAGCCATGATGAGGAACAGGGCTGTCATATATCTGGGGCGGCGAGGCTTGAGACTACGCATCAGGGTCTGATCAAGGGTTCACTTGTCTCGTTTAGCGATGATGGTAAGGTGGTTTTGGTTGTTTTCTCTTCGGTAGGAAGCATGATCCATAAGTTTAATGGTGAGGTAGATACCGAGTTTACCGATGGGTCGGTCATCTATGGGCGCCTGTGTGTCTGTTGTAGGAGCTTGAGTGAGAGGGTTGAAAGGTTTGCCCCCATCGATGAATTCCAGGGTCAGGGCATCAGGTTCGGAGAAGATGTTGAGGTCTATAAGATGGGTGCCTGAGTCGAAGCCGTAGTCCATGATGTTGAGGATGACCTCTTCCACAACCAGGTGTACGCGGAAGGAGAGGTCTTGGGGCCAGTCCTGCTCATCTGCGAACTCCTGGAGAGCATCGACGATGCGCGGGAGTTCATCCCGGTTGTTTTGTACCTTGAGGAGGAGGGAGGTCAAGATGAGAAGTTGCCTCTGGAAAGGGTAAGGCAGGTGATATCGTCGGACTGGGGAGCTTCAGCGACGAATGTGCGGACGTTGTGGAAGACCGCTTCGTTGGCATCATGGGAGGTTTTGGGTGGGCTGTCGGTGAAGATGTTTAAGAGCCTGTCGTTGCCGAACTCTTCATAGTCGGCGTTCATAGCTTCGGTGACCCCATCGGTGTAGAGGATGAAGGTATCTCCCTGGGAGAGGGTGATTTCATCCTGAGAGTAGGGAAGGTCGGGCATAAGGCCCAGTGCTATGCCCCCGGAGGTAGGAAGAAGCTCGGAGGAGCCGTTGGCATGGACGATGAGGGGGGCGTTGTGGCCTCCGTTGGCGTAGGAAAGGTGGCCGGATTCAGGGTTGTATTCTGCATAGAGGATGGTGACGAACATAGCGCTCTCATTGTCCTGGCTGAGGAGGTTGTTGACCTCCTGGAGAACATCGGCAGGGTTGGAGGAGCCGATGGCTGCACCTTTGAGAAGGGTGCGTGCGGACATCATAAAGAGGGCGGCTGGGACCCCTTTGCCGGACACATCGGCGATAGCAAGGCCGATGCGCCCGTTTTCCAGGCGGATGACATCAAAGAAATCTCCTCCGACGCTTCGGGCAGGTTCCATGTTGCCGAAGACCTGGAAGGTGGGGGAGGAGGGAAACTGGGTGGGGAGGATGGACTGCTGCATGTTGCTGGCCACATCCAGCTCATTCTGGATAGCAACGAGCTTATCTCTGGAAGCCAGAGCATCGCGCCACTCTTCTATGTGGCTTAATGTCCTGGAGATGGTGACCTCCAGGTCTTCGAAATCTATAGGTTTGGTGACAAAGTCGAAAGCACCTCGGTTCATAGCGGTGCGGATGTTTTTCATATCTCCGTAGGCGGAGATGATGACAGCTCTAAGGTCTGGGTCTACGTTGGGAATCTGTTCGAGGAGGGTGAGGCCATCCATCTGGGGCATGTTGATGTCGGAGAGCACCATGTCGATTTCCGAATCTTCGCGGAGCTTGGCAAGAGCTTCGAGGCCGTTCTGAGCGAAGGTGAAGTTGTACTTGCCTGCTCTGATGTGGCGACGCATACGCTGGAGCACAAGGGGTTCCACATCAGGTTCATCATCTACGACGAGGATTTTGTAGGGTTTGGGAGATTCCATGGTAGAAGGAGGGACTTACCTAGCTGCCAAGGGAAGCAAGGGCATCAGCTTGGGCAGGATGGACAGGGATGATCTTATCGAAGCCGCTGATCTGGAACACCTCGCTGATGGAAGGGGAGAGGGAGCAGACACCGAACTTGCCGGACTTGCCCTGAAGCTGGCGTGCTATGAGAAGGATGACCCTTAGGCCTGCGCTGCTGATGTAGGAAAGGTCTTCCATATCAAGGAGGAGGGCGGTGGCGTTGGTGCTGAGGATGGATTCGAGGGCATCCTGGAACTCTCTGGCATTGCTGCCATCAACCCGGCCGGAGGTTCTGGCAACAAGGACTGACCCCTTGTTTTCACCTTCGACCTTGAGATTCTTGGTATCAACAGCAACCCAAGCTCCATTACCCTGCTGGCCGGAAGTTTCCATCGTCCCCCGCTCCTTTACGATGACAATCCAAACACAGCCAGACCTCAAAGGCTGGCCTGCACCATAGTATAGCATATACACAGAGAGGTGCACTGGTACTACCAATCTTGAGGAGTTGAGAGAGTCTCAATACAAGGAAGCGAAAGAGGGGCCGGATACCTACAGTCCCAGCAGGTACGAAAGCAGGGAATAACAACCCTCGGCTTGGCAGAAACCGGGGGCGCGCTGCGCAGGGCATCCCACGGCTACGCCTCTCCTTTCCTGTAGGGTTTGACTCTGCTATACTCCCCAAGGCCTTTTTCAGCTTGGAGCTAGGGAGAACGAATCTGCTCCCAGGCGCCAGCTCAATTGTGTATGCGGCGAGGATAAGGAAAGAATGCCGGCTTATGCTGTGATAGGCGCCCAATGGGGTGATGAGGGGAAGGGCAAGATAATCGACTATCTTGCCGAGAAAGCCGACTGCGTGGTGCGGTACGGTGGCGGGAACAACGCAGGTCACACCGTCGTCAATTCCCAGGGAGAGTTCAGCCTCCACCTGGTGCCCTCCGGCATTTTCCGGCCCCGTTCCATCTGCATCATCGGCAGCGGAGTGGTTGTGGACCCCGATGTCTTGTTGAATGAGCTGGACTACCTGTGCTCAGCCGGCGTGGACACCGACAGGCTGCAGGTGAGTGATCGGGCGCACCTGATAATGCCCTACCACGGCCTCCTGGACAACCTGGATGAGAAGTCCCGGGGAGACGCAGCCATCGGCACCACAGGCATGGGTGTGGGACCCGCCTACATGGACAAGACTGGGCGTACGGGAATCAGGGCGGGAGACTTGAAAGACCTGCCTGCGCTGCGTCCCCGGCTGGAAAAGGTCGTCGAGTCCAAGAACGCGATAATCACCCGCATCTACGGGGGGGACCCTATTTCCGCATCGGATATCTACGACAAGTGCCAGGAGTGGGCGGAGAAGATGAGGGACCATATTCAGTCAGCCGAGGTGACGGTCCGGGAATCTTTGGCTCGCGGCGAGAATGTACTCCTCGAAGGCGCCCAAGGCACCCTGCTTGACGTGGACCATGGTACCTATCCCTATGTAACTTCGTCCTCGCCCTCGGTCGGAGGGGCCTGCACCGGCCTGGGCATCAGCCCCAGGGGGATCGTCGGGATTGTCGGGGTGTTCAAGGCCTACTGCACCAGGGTGGGCAGCGGCCCAATGCCCTCGGAGATGTTTGATGCTACGGGCGATGCCCTGCGGGAGAAAGCCTGGGAATACGGCACCACTACAGGGCGGGCCAGGCGCATAGGCTGGTTCGATGGGGTGGCAGGACGCTACAGCGCCAACGTCAACGGCTTCACTTCCCTGGTGCTCACCCGGCTGGACGTGCTCGACGGACTGGAAAGCATAAAGGTGTGCACCGGCTACAAGGTTGGCGGCAAGGTTGTGAAGGAGTTTCCGGCCAGCATTTCAACCCTGGAAGACTGCCAGCCGGTGTTCGAAGAGCTGCCTGGCTGGACCGAGCCGACAGCCAGCACCACCAGCAAGTCGGACCTGCCCAAGGCGGCGGCGGACTACATCAACTGCATTGAAGACCTGATCGGGTGCCCGGTGCACCTGATATCCACGGGGCCTGGTCGCGACGAGACGATCCTGGTAGAAGAGATCATCTAGCTCGCTTGGCCCATTCGCCCGTTGGGGTCCCGGGGCGTGTCGACTCGAGGCCTCGCTCGAACTTCTGGTGCAACCCTGGCTGGACTGGGCTATGAAGCTACAGGCAGGTCTATCTCGTACTGCTCAAGCACCTTTTCTATTTGCCTGGCCGAAGTTTCGTCGGGGATGACCAGGGGGAGTCGAGGCGCGCCCACACCGAACCCGATGTGGTTCAGTGCGTGCTTCACGGGGATCGGGTTGGAAACTATGAAGAGCACCTTGAACAGGGCCAGGAGGCGGCGGTGCTTAGAGGCCGCCTTCTCTATCTCCCCCTCCAGCACCATGCCCATCATCGCGCTTATCTGGTTTCCCACCAGATGGGAGGCGACGCTCACGACACCATGACCGCCCATGGCCATTATGGGGAAGGTCTCGTTGTCGTTGCCACTCCACACCCTGAAACCCTCGGCACAGCCATTGATGGTCCGCGCGGTCTGGTCCAGGTCGCTGCCCGCGTCCTTAACGCCGATAATGTTGTCCACGTGGCTCAGCCTGATGGTCGTTTCGTCAGTCATGTTGAGGCTGGTGCGGCTGGTTACGTTGTACAGCATGCAAGGTATGTGGACGCTGCCCGCTATGGCCTTGAAGTGCTGATACAGGCCCTCCTGGGGAGGCTTGTTGTAGTAGGGCACCACCAGGAGTACCCCGTCGGCCCCGGCCCGCTCCGCCTCGATGCTCATCTCGATGCTCTCGGCGGTGTTGTAGGTGCCTGTACCGGCGATGATGCTGGCACGGCTGCCCACACTATCCTTCAGTTCGGCGAACAGGCGGAGCTTCTCATCCTTGGTCACGGTCGGGCCTTCTCCCGTGGTCCCGGTGACGATCAGGCCGTCGCTGCCCGAGTCCACAAGAGCATTGGCCAGGGCCTTGGCCTTGGCGTAGTTGACCTTGCCTTCATCGTCGAAGGGGGTCACCATGGCCGTTATCAGCCTTCCTAGCTCGCTCACCTCAGACCTCCTGGCATGGGAGTTGAAGACCCGATTCCCACATCACCCCTTGATCACTTGGCGATAAGCCGGCTTGGTGGCTAGGCCGGTGCCATCGGTGTAAATCTGCTTGACTTCGATGAAGTCGTCCAAGCCGTAGGGGCCAAGCTCCCTGCCTACACCGCTCTCTTTGAAACCTCCCCAGATGCCCTCAACCGGCTGAGCGTAATTATCCCATATCCAGACAGTTCCCGCACGGATTTGCCGGGCCACGCGCATGGCGCGGACGTAGTCCCCGCTCCACACGCCTGCCACCAAGCCGTATGGCACATCGTTGGCCAGCTCGACAGCCTCTTCCTCCTCGTGGAAGGAAGTCACTGCGACCACGGGTCCAAATATCTCTTCCTGGCCAAGGGCGGAGGAGTTGTCCACATTATCGAAGATGGTCGGGGCCACGTAGTATCCATGATCGTAGAAGTCGCCGGCCAGCTTGTTGCCGCCCGTGACCAGGGAGAACCCCGAGTCAAGCCCCGTCCGTATGTACTGCTGGACAGTGTTCTCCTGGTTCCTGGAAACCAGCGGGCCCATGTCGGTAGATTGTTCTTCGGGCTGCCCCACCTCGATGGCCTTGGTCAGGGACACGACCTGTTCCAGGAAGGAGTCGTGGATGTTGTCCTGGACGAGCAGCCTAGTGGTTGCCCCGCAGGCCTGGCCTGCATTGCGGAACATGCCGAACACAGCGGCCCGGGCGGCTGCGTCCAGGTCCGAATCTTCGAATACCACGAAGGGGGCCTTGCCTCCCAACTCCAGGCTGATGCGCTTGACGTTCATGGCGGCTTCAGCAGCGATTCTCTTGCCCGTGCCCGTCTCGCCGGTGAATGATATCTTGTCGATTCCCGGGTTCCTTACCATCTCCACGCCGATGACATCGCCGGGACCCGTCACGAAGTTGACTATCCCTGCTGGGGCGCCAGCCTCGTGAAGCAGCTTGACCAGCTCGAAGGTACTCTGAGGGGTGTAGCTCGCGGGCTTGAGCACCAGTGTGCATCCGACAGCCAAGGCAGGGGCCACCTTGCGGGCTGTCTGGGTCAGCGGGAAGTTCCAGGGGGTGATGAGTCCCACGACCCCCATCGGCTCCTTGACGAGGTTGATCATAGAACCGCTGGGTTGGAAGAAGGACTCCCCGTAGAGCTTCCCCGCATACCCGGCGTAAAAGTCGAAGATGTCTGCAGCGGCGGTCACATGACCTGTGGCTTGCCGGATGGGCATTCCGACCTCCAGTCGGACTATGGCAGCCAAGCGCTCGGCGTTGGCGCGTATGAGCTCGCCGGTACGGAACAGAACCCGCTCCCGAACCTTGTGGTTGGTCGTCCAGCCCTCTGCGTTGGTGTCGAAGGCGCGCCGGGCCGCATCGATGGCCGCCCTCATGTCGGATGCGGTCCCCTCGGCAGCGGCCGTAACGGTCACCCGGTTATCCGCCGGGTTCTCGCGATGGAACTGCTTACCCGACGAGGAAGATCCTTCCTCGCCGTTTATCAGCAGGGGGCAATGGAAGGGCATCTGTGCTTCTGCGGAAGTCATCTACTACACCACTCCTAAGGGAAGATCAGGGAGGTTGGACATCATGTGTCAGAATTGGCCTCAAAAGGAGACCGATGAGATTCTACACGGAACGGGACGAGGCTGCTACCTTTGATGGTACGAGGCAGTTGAGACGCAGCACCTCTTCGGCGATCTGGATGGCGTTAAGGGCAGCCCCCTTCCGAAGGTTGTCGCAAACGACCCACATCGCCAAGCCGCAGTCCGAGGAGATGTCCTGACGGATGCGCCCCACGTAGACATCGTCGGTGCCGACCACATCCCAGGGAGTGGGGTAGTCCTTCTCCCCTGGGGCGCCCACAACCTTCACCCCCGGCATTTCGCCCAGCAACTCCGCAGCCCGTTCGGGGTCGACGGGCTCCCGAAACTCCAAGTGGACCGCGGCGCTGTGGGCGCCGAAGACGGGAACCCTCACGCAGGTGGCCGACACAGGAACGTCGGACAGGTGCATGATCTTCCGGGTTTCCTGGAGCATCTTCTGCTCTTCGAAGGTGTAGCCGTTGGCGGTGAAATCATCGATGTGAGGAAAAATGTTAAAGGCGATCTGTCGCGGAAGGTTTCCTGGCTCGACGGCGTCCCCATCCAGCACTGCCCGGCTCTGCTGCCTCAACTCCTCCATGGCTGCCGCCCCTGCGCCGGACACCGACTGGTATGTGGATGCCACCATGCGGGTGATGGGCGACTCCCGGTTCAGGGGATGGGCGACCATGACAAGGGGCGTTGTCGAGCAGTTGGGGATGGCGATGATCCCCCGGTGCCACTTCACATCTTCCCCGTTTACCTCGGGAACGACCAGGGGGACATCCGGGTCCATCCGAAAGCAGGAGCTGTCATCGATGACGAGGGCACCGGCGTCCACAGCCGCTGGCCCCAGCTGTGCGCTTAGACTGCTGTTGACAGATATAAAGGCGATGTCCATTCCACGGAACTGGTCGGGGGAAGCCTCTCTGACTCCCAGGTCCTCCCCGCGCACCTTCAGTCCGGTGCCGGCAGATCGGCTGGATGCCAGCAGCCTGATTTCGTCTGCTGGGAAATCTCGCTCTTCCAGGATTCGCAGGAACTCCCGTCCCACAGCCCCTGTGGCGCCGACTACCGCTATGTTGGGTTCTTTTGTGTTCATAGTGCTGACCTAAAGACCCATGATCTTGTCCAGGCCCACAACGAAACGACCAAGCTTTCCGACCTCCCGGACTGCCAGCAGCATTCCAGGCATGCAGCAGTCCCTGCTTATCATGTCGTGACGGAGGGTGAGGGCCTGGCCAGCCATGCCCATAATGACTTCGTGGTGGGCGACCCTGCCGGCCATTCGTATGCTGTGGATTCCGACGCCGCCCTGCTCGCCTCCCCTTACGTTGGCGATGTTCTCCTTCTCGGTGACATTCCGGCGGTACTCCCGCCCCTCGGTTATGGCGCCGGCGATAACCATCGCGGTACCCGAAGGCGCATCTATCTTTGCCTCGTGGTGGGTTTCCACTATGTCCACATAGTCGAAATAGGGTGCTGCCTGCTTTGCCATGTGCACGAGGAGCACGCCTCCGATGGACAGGTTGGCGGCGACGACTATTCCCACTCCGTGTTCCTTGGAGATGGCCTCCAGCCTGCTAAAGTCATCTTCCAGCAGACCTGTGGTGCCGGTCACCAGGTGGATGCCCCGTTGTGCAGCCAAAGGCGCTGCGGCCATCACTGATCCAGCGGTGGTGAAATCCACCAGCACTTCGGGCTTGGTGGAGTCCAGGATAGCTGCCAGGTTGGTGCTAATGGGCACGGTTTGGGACGTATTGGGCACTTCCAGGTGAGGTCCACGGTCGTGCCGGCAGGTGGCGCCGACCAGTTCCATGTCGGGAGTCTTGGACAGGGCGATGACAGCTTCCCGCCCCATCTTGCCGGTTGCGCCGGCCACGGCAACCCTTATCGCGGCCATCGGAAACCCTGTCCTATGCCCGCCCAGCGGCAGTGGAGACAAGCCCCTTGATGGGCAATAGCCGTGGGGTTACCTGCTGGAGGGACCACGATTGGGCCGCCGTCCTGCGCCTTGCCCGCCGCCCCCGCCAAAGTTGGACCCTCCAGGCCTGGGAGGCCTGCGGTCGTTTCGGAAGCCGCCGGGGCTGGAGTTCCTGTTGAAGGGGGCTGGTGGACGATTGTTCCTCTCCGCTCCTGGCTGCGCAGCCTCAGCTCCTCCAAGGAGGGCCTGACGCGAAACGTTGACCCTCCCCATGTGGTCGATCTCCTGGACAATCACGGTGATCTCCTGGCCTACCTCCACGCTTTGGGCGATATCCCCCAGATCCTCGGACCTGGCTAGGCCGTCCTTGCCGGGGAGAAGCTCCACGAAGGCCCCGAAGTTGGTTACCCTGGTGACCTTGCCGGTGAAAATGTCGCCGACCATGACTTCCCTGGTCAGCCCCTCGATCTTGGAGCGGGCGCTGGCCATCATGTTGTCGTCGGAGGCGGAGATGGTCACCGTGCCATCATCCTGGACATCGATCGTAGCCCCCGTCTCTTCCTGGATGCTGCGAATCATACGCCCGCCGGGGCCGATGACAATGCCGATCTTTGCGACTGGAATGCTTATCCTCAGCATCTTTGGGGCGTACGGGCTGAGGGATTCCCTCGGCTGGGTGATCGCCTCTTCCATCTTGGACAGGATGAACATCCGGCCTTCCTTGGCCTGCTGAAGGGCCCGCTCCAGGATTTCGTTGGTAATTCCCTTGATCTTGATGTCCATCTGCAGGGCGTTGATGCCCTGCGAGGTGCCCGCAACCTTGAAGTCCATGTCGCCAAGGTGGTCTTCTAGGCCTTCGATGTCGGTGAGTATCGTGTTGCGTCCGTCGGATCCCATGATCAGGCCCATGGCAACGCCAGCTACCGGGCGCTTAATTGGGATCCCGGCATCCATGAGGGCGAGGGTGCTCCCGCACACGCTGGCCATGGAGGTGCTGCCGTTGGAGCTGAGCACCTCGGATACTACCCGGATGGTGTAAGGGAATTCCGATTCGGCGGGAATGGAGGGCAGGATGCTGCGCTCGGCCAGAGCGCCGTGGCCCACCTCACGCCTGCCTGGAGAGCCAACTCGCTTTACCTCGCCTGTGGAGTAAGGGGTGAAGTTGTAGTGGTGCATGAAGTGCTTGGTGTCGTCGGGCCCAAGGTCATCCAGGGTCTGCTTCATCAAGGAGGAACCCAGGGTAACGACGCTCATCACCTGGGTCTGCCCGCGGGTGAATAGGCCGGTGCCGTGGGTACGGGGCAGCAGCCCTACCTCGCAGGAGATGGGGCGGATTTCTGTGGTGCCTCTGCCGTCGGCGCGAATGCCCTGGTTCAGAATCCTCTGGCGCATTCCTTCTTTCAGGATGCTTTCGAAGGCTTCTGCAACCTCGCCCGCCTGGTGCTCATCGGCCAGAGCTTCCCGGGCTTCTGCCTCGAGGGCGTCCAGGGACTCCTCCCTTTCCACCTTGCTGAGCCCGGCTTCCAGCACCGAAGTCATCCTTCCGTTCAGGAACTTCTCGACCGAGCTTTCGATTTCCTGCTTATGGTTGTCGGTCTCAATGACCATCTTGGGTTTGCCGACGGCGGCGGCCATCTCTTCCACCATCTCGATTATCTGGAGGTTGGCTGCCTGACCCTGGCGAATGCCCTCAAGGACGGTCTCTTCGGAGACCTCATCGGACTCGGACTCGACCATCATCACCGCATCCTTGGTGCTTGCGATCACCATTGCCAGGTTTCCGTCATCTATCTGGGAGTAGGTCGGGTTGATGATGTAGCTGCCTTTGGAGTATCCGACACGGCAGGCCCCAATGGGTGACGCAAAGGGGAGATGGGACATGGCCAGACATGCGGATGCGCCGACTATGCCCAGGGTCTCGGGAGGGTTCTCCTTGTCCACGGACATGACGGTGATGATGATCTGGATGTCGTTATAAAACCCCTTGGGAAGAAGGGGTCGGATGGGGCGGTCGATTAGACGGCCAAAGAGTATGGCCTGCTGGGTGGGCCTGCCTTCCCTTCGGAAGAAGCTGCCCGGTATGCGGCCGGCGGCGTAGAGCCTCTCCTCGTAATCGACCGTCAGGGGCAGGAAATCGATATCAGGACGTGCCTTGGGAGCAACGCATAGGGTGGCAAGGATAATTGTGTCGCCGGACCGAACGGTTACGCTTGCGTCGGCTTGTCCGGCATACTTGCCTGTTTCGATTAGAATCTGCTTGCCACCGACGTTCCGTTCCACAGAGTGATACATAGTTGGAGATAAACGACCTCTCTTAAGGTATGGTGAAGATGCCCGGAAAAGTAGAAAGCCCCGACGGGCGGGGCTATCTTCTCAGGCCAAGGCGACTGATAAGGGTGCGATAACGGCCAACGTCCTCGCGAGAAAGGTAATTCAGCAGACTTCGGCGTTGACCTACAAGCTTGAGAAGGCCTATCCGGGAATGGACATCCTTCTTGTGCTGGCGAAGGTGGTCTGTTAGCTGCTTGATCCGGTCGGTTAGTATCGCTACCTGGACTTCTACAGACCCTGTGTCGCTGTCGTGTTGCTGAAAGTCCTCTATGATTTGGGACTTTCTTTCCTTATCCAGAACCCCTCCTGGACCTCTTCCTTCTTACTTCGGCGAAATTATAGCACACCCAGAAAAGGCGCGCAACGAACACACTGGCTGGATATTGGGCAGGGCCCGTGGGAGGCCCCCTTTCAGATGATTACTTGACCCGGGCCCAGTCGGCGTCGGTGGGGAATATGGTTGTGCACCTGGCGCGCACCGGCTCCCCGTCGAACCAGTCCTTCACTGTTTCCCGCCACTTCAGGTAGTGGGGCGCCGCCCGGTGGGCCTCTATGGCTGCATCGTCGCGGTACACTTCATATAGGAAGATGCGGTTGGGGTCTTCCTGGTCCTCGACGACATCGAAGCGAAGGCACCCGGGCTCGTCGTTGATGGACCCCCGGGCATCGTCCAGCATCGACTCCATGAAAGCCTCTTTGTGTCCAGGCTTAATCCGGATGGTCACCATCAGCGATTCCATAGCCCCTCCTTTGGCAATGATTCGGACAGATTATACACCTGCCGCTGGTGCCCCAAGGGAAAGCGCACGGCATGCTACAATCGGGTCGAGCTAACGAGGGGGGTGCTTATGCAGTCCCCCATGAAAGCCTCTAATGGAGACAGAATTGGCCAAGAGCACGATACTTATCTGCATTGACGGCTTCGATCCTGAGTATCTGGATGCCTGTGGCATGCCCAACCTCCGGGAGATGGGCAGGCTGGGATTCTCTACCATCGGCCAGTGCATGATGCCGTCGGTGACCAACGTCAACAACGTGTCCATACTCACCGCCAGCTACCCCGAAACCCACGGAATCTGCTCGAACTACTGGCACAAAGGGCATGGTGACGAGGGCGTTTACACCGAGTCGGCGGACTACATCCTGGCTGAGACCTTTCTGCAAAGGGCCGGCAGGCTGGGGATGGACTCCCTGCTGGCAACATCCAAGGACAAGCTGCGCAGCCTCCTCGAACAGGGTGCGGGAACGGCCATATCGTCGGAAGCCCCTCCGCAATGGGTGGTCGATGCCGTCGGACCTCCGCCGGAGATATATTCCCTGGAGGTGAACGGGTGGGTGATCGACGCGGCCAACCACGCCATGTCGATGAGGCCCTACGAAATCGTTTACATAACGACCACCGACTACGCCATGCATACTTACCCTCCCGGCCATCCCCGTTCCCAGCAGCACGCTTCCATTCTTGATGACGCCATCGGAAGGCTCGCTGATGCCCATCCTGATGCGACCATCCTGCTCACTGCCGATCATGGCATGTCCTGCAAGACCCGCATGCTGGACGTCAAGGCCATTCTGGCTCGCCGAGAGATTCCAGCCCTAGTCGTTCCCATAATCAAGGACCGCTACGTGGTGCATCATTCCAACCTTGGAGGGTGCGCATACGTGTACCTTGATGCCAAGCACACTGCGGAGGCTGCTGGGATTCTGGCTGGGACCGACGGCATCCGGGAGGCTATGCCCCGGGAGGAAGCTGCTGCTGCCTTCAGGCTGCGCCCCGGTCGGATTGGGGACCTGGTGGTCACGGGCACGGAGGAGGTCGTGTTCGGCGATCCAGCCGAGGTGGACCTCCCCGCCGGGTTGCGCAGCCACGGCTCCACTACTGAACAGGATGTGCCCATCTTCGGCTACAACGGCGATTTCCAGGGCTTCTCCTTCCATGAGAACCAGGACCTGGGCAGGTACGTCTTCGAGCGGGTGCTGACTAGTTAACCTCCATTGAACTTAAAGTACGATCGAGGCTGGCGGGTGCTATAATCCGCTCAGCATTCAGGGAACTGCAAGTGTGCCCCAGTAGCTTTGCGTTGGAGGTCGAACATGTACGGATGGCGGGCTGAAATCGGCTTTATCACTCCCTCAAACAACACGGTTATCGAACCTGAGCTATACCACGTCGTCCCCGAAGGTGTCTCGTTCCACTTCACCAAGCTGATATTTAAGTCCAGCGCCCGGGACGGACGTATCAAGGATGTGGACAACGAGGGCTTGGACAGCTTGGCCCGCAGCCAGGTCAACGCCATCGGATACGCATGCATGGCCACCAGCCTCGTCGGCTCCGACCAGTGGGAGAAGGACGCGACCGAGCGGACAGGCCTCCCCGCAGCGACGGCTACCGGGGCAGTGAAGATGGCCCTGAAGGCTAAGGGGGCCAAGAACATCGCCATGGTCTGCCACTATCCCGAGGACAGGCTGGACCTGGTGAAGAGTTCCTTTGCCGAAGACGGGTTCAACGTCGTCTCTATCGAAACAGCCAGCGTGAATGACCAGAAGGAAGTGAACCGCATATCCACGGAGACGGTCTACCGCCTTTCCCGGAAGGCGGACCGCAGCGATGCCGACGCCCTCTGCCTGTTGGCTACGGACCTGCGCACCTTCCCCATCCTGCAGCAGCTGGAAGACGACCTGGGCAAGCCGGTCGTCGGCACGAACCAGGCGCTGTTGTGGAGGACCCTGCAGCTGGTGGACTTAGACGACAAGATAGAAGGGTATGGTTCGCTGCTTTCCGAATAGCTGGAAGGGCCCCGCAAGACTATCGGCGAACCAACCAAGAATTGGTGGGGGGTTCCGTTTGCTTTTAGGGTTTGGCTTCGGATTTCCGCTTGCGGTAGGCGGCCTGCCTACACCAGGGCGAGCAAGTGAACGCCAGATGATTAGTCAGCATCGGATTTCCGCACACGGAACACCATTGTGTCGGCGGGATGGGAGATTTGCGGCCATGTTCCTTTCGCCACTCTTTCACTAGCATCTTGTATATTTCCCAATAGTCTAGCTTCGCTTCAAGTCCTTCGATTTCCCTTTCCTTCGCTTCAGCCTGATTCCGCAAGGCGTTAGCTTCCCTCTCCAACTGGCGCATCTGTTTCTTAGTAGCCCGAACATCGACCTTGTCCATGCCGCTCCCGACAAAACGACTTGTGTAACACTATGCCGATGCAATGTTACACAAGTACCTGTGAGCGAGTCAACTCTAAAAGCAAACGGAACCTGGTGGGGAATGCAAGGTCGCCAATCAAGAATTAGTTTTGAGCAATCAGCAAAGAACCAACAACGGTTCTTTAGAGATAGTTCTGTCACCATCAGCGATGACGGACGTTCCCCCACCGACGACAAAGGTCGTCGAAATCCTCACCTCCTGGGCAAAGGCAGTGAGATTGACAATCTATTCTCCGATATTCGAGGGGAAGATGGTGCAATTGGCTTTTTCAGGGAGCGGAACATCAAATGGTGGAAGAGTTCCAGAAGCGGAGATGACAGTCATCCATATACCCCAACCAGAAACATGGCGAGTTCGCAGGTGGCCTGCGTCAACTTTCTGCTGCCCCTGGCTAACATTCCTGGGGCACTGCTGTCGGTCCTGCAGGGGATCGACGATGACGTTGTAGATTTGATTGACATACCTCACCAGGGGGACAAATCACCTGTGGAGTTCGAGTGGATTGGACCGGATCTTTCCCTGGAGGGCGGTAGGGTCAGAGGAGCAAATAATACCAGCGTCGACGCCTTTCTGATCGCGCAAACAAGATCAGGGAGAAGGCGGGCCTATCTACTGGAGTGGAAGTACACTGAGCGGTACTTGAGTTCAGATCCGAAGTCCAGGGGTGATGGGCCCCAGGGAGAAACGCGCAAAAGGAGATACACCGACCGTTACCACGCCTCGTTTTCTTCATTCGATACGACGGTTGTCCCAGAATTGGACGACTTCCTCTACGAACCCTTTTACCAGATTATGCGTCAGAGACTTCTGGCGGACCGCATGGTTCAGGATTGCGAGTTGGGAATCGAGGAGGCGAAGGTAGTCGTAGTGGTGCCAGAAGAGAACTGGGCCTATCGGACAGTCTCGGACGGCAGTACAACGACTTCTCCGCCCTTGGCCAAACGCTTTCTGCATTTGAAGACGGTGGAGGCGGTGATGCGAGCCTCCCTGAAGGACTCAAATGCTCAATTCGACATGGTTGCGCCACGCGCTCTCATGGATGGTGTTGTCCGAGATTTGCCAGCAGAGACGTCGGAATGGTCAGATTACTGGGAGGCCCGATACGGGGTGTGAGTGCCCTTTTCTGCCACGGCACCGCAGGCGGATGCTGCCACGATACTAGTGGAGCCTTAAGCTACCTCAATCAGCCGATCGAGAAAGGGCCAGCCATCTCGGCAGAGTCCAGAACGTCCCGTTGTAGGCAGGGCTAGAAATTAAACTCGGCGCCTACGCCGCGCTCTTTGGCTAGCTGGTAGACCTTGCCAGCACAGGCTATGTCCTCTACGGCTATGCCGTTGAACTTGAACAGGGTGATCTCATCGTCGGATTCCCGCCCCGGAAGCTTTCCGCCAACCAGATCGGCCATCTCGCCGTAGATGTCGTCCCTGCTGTAAGTCCCCTGCGATATGGGTATCACGAGGTCGCCGGCTTCTCTCAACGCTTGGTCCATGAACTCGACCACCACCTTGCTCTTGTGCAGGGTAGCCTCGTCCACCTCCCGCATGTCGGGGATGCTGGATCCGACCACGCTAAGGTGCATGCCCGGCTGAACAAGATCACTCGAGAAAATGGGCTCCCGGGCGTTGGTCACTGTCACCACGATGTCAGCGCCGGACAGGGCTTCCTCGGCTGAACCGACGGCCTGCACATCGGCAGGTACAAGGGGAGCCAGAGATTCGGCAAAGGCTTGGCGGTGCTCCGGGTTGGGACTGAAGATGGCTATCTCCCGCACGGGACTCACGGCGCAGACTCCCACACCCTGCATGGCGGCGTACTTGGATGAGCCGAAGAGGGCCAGCTTTGAGCAGTCCCTGCGGGCCAGGTGCTTGATGCCGACCGCCGTAACCGCCCCCGTGCGTATGCGGCTGATGTCCTCTCCTTGCACCATCGCCAGCATCTCGCCGCTGGTCGAGTCGAACAGCAGGACTAAGAATCGAGCAGGCCTGGGAGGCGTAGTGCCGGGGGAGGAGGCTACCAATATCTTGGCGCCCATGATGCCCTGCTCATGAAGGGTCCCAGGCATGAGCCACCGCAGGTAGGAGTGGCCTGGGCCGTCGGGTGGGCTGGTGGCGATGCGGGGGGGCATGGTGGCTCCCCCTGAGGCTAGCTGCCGGAAGGCCTCTTCCACGGCATCTATGGCATCTTCCATCGTGAGGATGCTGGCAACCTCAGCGTCGGTGATCAGGAGCGCCATCTCGCACCATCTCCTTTGGTATTAAGTCGTTACCGCCGCGGTTTCACGAGCTGCCCGATGGCCTGACCTTCGGCTACCGCACCCTCGCCCGTGACCACGTTCCCGCGCACCATGGTCATGACGGGCATGCCCTTGACCGGCGTCCCGCCGAATGCCGAGTACTTGGGTGCCGTAACCAAGTCGCCGTCGTCGATGGTGGACTCTCGCTCCATGTCCACCAGCACAAGGTCCGCATCGGACCCTACCTGTATCGCACCCTTCTGAGGATAGATGCCGTACTCCCTGGCCGGATTCTCGCTCATCACCTTGGCTAGGTAGGAGAGGGACAACCTGCCCGCGTTGACCTGGGTCAGCATAAGGGGCAGCGAGATCTCCACTTCCGGGACGCCCGTTGGAGCCTTCCATATATCCCGGAATCCTTCCTCCTTCTCGGCGCGAGAGTGGGGAGCATGATCCGTAGCGACCATGTCTATGGAGCCTTCCAGGAGGCCGCTCCAGACCGCGGCGTTGTCTTCGGGGGTCTTGAACCTGGGAAGGACCGTGCCGAAGGCTCCCATGCGGACGTGATCTTCTTCCGTCAGCAGCAGGTACTTGGGGCTGGTCTCGACAGTGAAGCTGCCCGGGCGTTTCTCCTTGGCTTCCCTGATCAACTCCAGGGAGCGTTTTGTCGTTATCATGTGGAAATGGAACCTGTATGGGGTGTTCTCCGTAAGGAGCAGCACCCTCGCCACGCCGACGGACTCGTTCTCCCGCGGCCATGCTCCCAGCCAGTCCTGAATAGCCACGCGTCCCGACTCCTGGAGGTGTTGGCGCATGAACTGGGAGTGCCCTCCGTCAGAGGCGGTCATGCTGGAGATGCCGCCGCTCTCGTGCACCGCCTTCATAATGTCCATCATCATAGGGCCGGTAGAACCCTGGCCCAGGAACTCCATGGAAACAGCCCCGGCCTCCAGCATCCCGGGAATCTCGCCGATGTTCCCCGGCTCGGCCATCGCCTGGATGGTGAAATCCACCATCGCCTTCTTGGGCCAGTCCCCAGCTACCTGGTGCACCATGTCAGCGCTGTTGATAGCGGGCGTGGTGGTCGGCTGGCACATGATGGTCGTGACGCCGCCGGCGGCCGCTGCCCGGGTCAAAGTGTTGAAATCCTCTTTGTGGGTCTGACCCGGGTCCCGGGTGTGCACATGGCAGTCCACGCAGCCGGGGAGGGTGTAGCGCCCCGTCCCGTCGATGGTGCAGGCTGCCTCAGGTGCAGAACCCGGCGAGGCAAGGACGGATATCCTGCCATCCTTGATCCCGATATCCAGCTGCTGGGCGCCCGTGGGCGTGACCACCGTGCTATTGGAAATGACGATGTCCAGGTTAGGCATAGCTGGCTCCTTGGAGTTGGATTTGGATGGCTATGGCTAGGCTAGACGACCTTCAGGCCGCCTTTGAACACAGCTACAACGTCAGCGATGTCGTTTACATCTTCGTATGGCTTTCCTCCGAACACCGCCACGTCGGCCTCCTTGCCGGGTTCCAGGGTGCCGATGGTGTCCAGCAAGCCCAGGGAGTCGGCCGCATCCCGGGAGGCTGAGAGGACAGCCTGGCGGGTGCTTAGGCCCCCCTGCACCATCAGATCCATCTCGCTGAATATGCGGTCGAAGGGCATGGGGCCCCATCCGCAGTCGGTGCCGGTCACGAACCTAACCCCCGCATCCTTCATCTTGTTCATGTTGATGAGGCGCTCTTCGCACTGGCGCTTAAGCCCGTCGTAACGTTCCTGCTCCTCAGAAGTTAGCCCCGTTGCGGTTTCCTTTTCTGCCATGTCCAGGCGGGGTCCTGCGCCGGTGACCTGGTAGAGGGTGGGGTTTACCCAGGCGCCAGCCTCGGCTATCCGGGCGGCCACATCCTCCCTGTACCTTGCTTCGCCGTCGGCCTCGCGGAAGGTGCAGTGGATTATCATGTCGATGCCCGCTTCGAGGGAGTTGATGATGCCCTCTGTGGCGTGGGCGTGGGCGGCAACCAGCCTCTTGAACTTGTGGGCCTCCCAGGTGAGGGCCTGGAGCTCATCCAGGTTGTAGGCCGGCAGCTCCGGGTAGGTGTTCAGGGTGGTGCCGCCCGTGGCGGCCACCTTGATGTAGTCCGCCCCCCTCTTGATCAGGCTGCGCACACCCTTTATCACCTCGTCGACGCCATCGGCTTCGGCGCCGTTCTGCCACATGTGCCCGCCCGTTATGGTCAGGGCGTTGCCGCAAAGCATCAGGCGGGGGCCATCGGTCAATCCCCGGCGTATGCCCTCCTTCAGGGAGAAGGTCGTATCATGTTTGGAGCCGTTGTCTCGTATTGTGGTAACCCCCAGCCGGAGGTACTGCCGTGCGTTGGCGATGGACTGCATCAGCAGGATGTCATCATTCTCTGCCATCACATCGTTGGTGTGGGTGCCGTCGCCCGGGTAGTTCAGGTGGGTGTGCACATCCACCAGCCCCGGCATAACCGTAGCTTCGGGGTACTCATACACTGCAACGGGAGCGCCTTCGGGGGCGGCCACGACATGGGACTGCCCGACCGCTTCGATCTTGTCGCCCTTGAGCAGGACAGCTCCCTGCTCGATGGGCGCTCCTCCTCTTCCATCGAAGAGAAAGCCCCCCTTTATTAGCTGGTAAACGTGATTTCGCTGGGTCATGGCAGACGTTCCTTCACTTGGAGTAGAGAGGCAATTCTAGCATGGCGATACTGGGCTATCAACGACACTCCCTTGCCGCGGGAGGTTCCCATTTGTCCTTGATTCAGTGGAATTAACGCCCTTTTCCAGGGTCTATTCCCCACGTTCTGTTGTTAGGATAAGTAACATAAGGTAGGGTAGGAACGCCGCCCGCGACGGGAGATGGCAAGGACTGGCAGGGAGATTGCACGTGGAGGTGTGCCGTTATGGCTCAGAAGCCACCCCATATAGTGGTCAACAATGTGTGGAAGGTGTTTGGGAAGAGGCCGCAAGTCGCCATGCGCCCGGAGTACGCCTCCAAGAGCCGTGCTCAGATCCGGGAAGACCTGGGTGTGGTGGTGGGTCTCAGGGATGTGTCTTTCGTGGTGAATGCTGGAGAGATATACGTGGTGATGGGCTTGTCGGGCAGCGGGAAGTCAACCCTGCTGCGCTGCCTTACAAGGCTCATCGAAGCCAGCGCGGGCCAGATATGCTTTAACGGAGAGGACATCCAGACCTTCTCTCCCAAACAGCTGGTGGAGTTCCGGCGCACCAAAGTAGCTATGGTCTTTCAGCACTACGGTCTGCTGCCCAACCGCACGGTCATTGACAACGTGGCCTATGGCCTGGAGATACGGGGTTTGGACAGAGAGGAAAGGCACGATGTAGCTATGGGATCCATCGAGACGGTGGGACTGAAGGGCTGGGAGCATAACTACCCAAGGGAGATGAGCGGCGGGATGCAGCAACGGGTCGGCCTTGCCAGGGCTCTGGCCATGGATTCGGAGGTGCTGCTCATGGACGAGCCTTTCAGCGGGCTGGACCCCCTTATACGCAGAGAGATGCAGGATGAGTTGAATTCTCTTCAGACCTCCCTTCACAAGACCATCGTGTTCATCACCCACGACCTGAACGAAGCCTTGAAGATTGGCGACCGCATCGCCATCATGCGGGATGGCGAGATCATCCAGGAGGGCTCCCCCGAACAGATTGTCACTCTGCCATCGGATGACTACGTTACTGACTTTGTCCGGGATGTGTCCAGGGCCAAGGTGATCCAGGCGAAGACCATTATGAGGGAGCCCGAGGTAGTGATGTATGAACGGCAGGGGCCCCGGGTGGCCCTTCACGCCATGCAGAGCTACGGCATCGACTCCGTGTTCCTTATAGCCCACGATTTCACCCTGAAGGGGCTACTTACGGCGGAACAAGCAAGGTTCTTGGCCTCTCAGCACAAGGAGACCCTGGAAGAGGCGGAAGTGCTTTCGCTCGATACCACGGACCCCGAGGCCTACATTGAGGATATCATTCCCATGGCGGCCCGGACGGAGCATCCCATCGCAGTGGTCGCAGACAACGGCAGCCTGTTGGGGGAGATCGACAGGGGCGCCCTGCTGACGGGCATGGCTACCTAGAGCAGGGGCGGGGGCGTCCCTCCAGAGAACATGGTCAGGGCTCCGTGCGGGACACCACCGTTGCATAGTGGAAACCCAAGACTGTAGCTCAGAAGGGGGAGCACCTAGTTACACGCAAGAGAGCGCAAGCTCAGTCCTCTCCCGCCCACCGAACCTGACGAGATCAAGAACTTTCACCATTCACCGGACCGCCATTGGGGGTCTTCTGCCCGGTACGCGTACTACCACGCCAGAGCACTGGTGTAGACCCTCTGCATCCGCAGAAGCTCTTCATCGGTGAGGCACTCCCACACCTTGACCCCATTGTCTGCTATCTCCACCAGGTCCTCAACTCTCGTCGACGAAAGGTCGAGCAGTGTCGGGTTGACCAGCGCTACGTAATTCGGGTGCCCGCTGGCGAACTCGGTGATGCAGGCTTGGCTATTGTCGCTCAACCCCCCGGTCTGAGATCCGATGACCGACACGAAGATGGGCACGTAGCTTTCTTGGGAAATGCAAGCAGTCACAGAGTCCGACATTCCAAAGCCCTGGGTTGCCGTGGATCCCAGCAACGCGGCGTAATCTTCGTCCGTCAGCGCCTCCTGGATACAGGCGGCCTCGGACTCCGGAATCATGCCGATAATGTCCACCTCCGCTGATGTATTGACATCCAGAGCGGCTTGTATGCGGGCCAAGTACCCCACCTTCTCCACCGGAGTCATGCAGTTGTAGAACTCCAGGGCATACGGCCGCGTCTCCGAAGTTTCGTGAACCTGACCCGGCGGCGTCATTCCGAGGCCTGTCAGGACCGCGAGTGGACTTTCTCTACCGACCCTGATCATGCATGCGCGGGTGTCGGATGTCCATCCTACCTGCAAGTCGAGGAAGGCGATTCCGAAGACTACGAGGTTTTCGGGTTTGGCACACTGGAATATCGGCGATACAAGGCGCTCGCCGGTGGCCGTCAGAATCGACAGAATCGGCTCGTTGGACATTCTCTCGTAGGCAGCCTGCCCAATGGTCGTACGAAGGCAGTAGGACTCGGCTTCGGAGAAGAGCGCCAGTACCTCCCTCCCTGTCGTCGTCGGGGTGAGCCTCAGGTCCTCGAGCACCGGGGCGGCGGTGGTCGGAAGGGGCGTTGGTGTTGGCGTTGCCGTGGGTTCAGGCGTTGGTGTTGGGTCGGACCCACAGGCGGCGGCTAACAGGATCAGCAAGGTTGCCAGCGAAGTTACTCGAAGCCACTGCCTCCTCAGCATCGGCACAACCATTGTTTCCACCTCCTTACCATTTAGCGAGACGTCTCTTCCCAAGGCCTGTGTGTTGGCGTCGTCAACTCTCCGTCTAGTACAGGGCACTGTTCTACAAGCGACAGCCTATCAAGGACGATACTTTCGGGGTAACAGAATCTCCCAACGAAAAGTTCGCAAATCGGTACGCCTTAGCCCGCCAACGTTTCACCCCTCAAGGAGATCTTTGCGCAGCTCACTCCCTCTGGGAGAGTGCCGAGGTGGGGCAAAGGTTCTGATGGGGTCTCTGAGGAGTCCCACAAGGACAAGTCTCGGGCCGGCCTCGACTGGATTCTGGGATGAGGGGCCAGCAGGGCCATGCTATAATAGAGTCTAGGATAGCTTCAGTTTTCCCACCCTCCTGAAGGTGCATCCGTGGGCTTGCGCCACCTCAAGACCTTCATCCTTCCCATAACACTCATCGCCCTCTTTGCAGTGGTGATAGGCCTTTCTGCTTTCAGCCTTCTCACCATCCTCGACTCGGATTCCCCTGCTGCACCCCTGAAAAACGAGGCCTCCACAACCCGGTCGGTCGAGGTCCCCGAAGAGTTCGGACGCATATTCGAGGTGTGGAAACTGCTGCAGGAGGAGCACCTGTTGCGGGACTCCCTGGACCCCGACAGTCTGAGCCAAGCCGCCGTTGAAGGCATGTTGGACAGCCTGGATGATCCCTACGCCTCCTTCCTCACAGCTTCCGAGTATGCCATTGAGACCGAGGACTACCATGGGTCCTTCGAGGGCATCGGCGCCAACGTGGGAATCCGGGACGGGGATATCACGATCATCGCCCCCCTGCCCGACAGTCCGGCCGAGAGGGCCGGTATCCGGGCGGGGGATGTCATCAGGGAGGTGGATGGGGAGGACACCGAAGGATGGAGCTTGCTGGAAGCCGTCAGCCGGATACGAGGTCCCAAGGGAGAACCGGTCATACTTAGAATCGAGAGGTCGGAAGAGTCAGTAACCCTGACCGTCGTTAGAGACCAGGTGGAGTTGCGGAGTGTGGAGCTGGATTTCCTCCCCGGCGATATAGCCCACATGACTATCAGCACATTCTCTGAGACTACAGCCGTGGAAGTGGGCGAAGCTCTTTCGTCCATGAGCGATGCCCGGGGGCTCATAGTGGATGTCCGAAACAACCCCGGAGGCCTGCTCCAGTCCGTGGTCGATGTGCTGAGCCACTTCATCGATGGTGGGCTCATCCTGTATCAGGTAGATGGTGAAGGGAACCATCGGGAATGGGAGGCCTCCCAAGGTACATCCTGGAGGAGACGCCCCTGGTGGTGCTTATCAACGAGGGAAGCGCCAGCGCCAGCGAGGTACTGGCCGGGGCGTTGAGAGACCGACAAGATGTCCCCCTGGTGGGTGAGACAACCTTCGGGAAGGGCAGCGTAAACACACTGCGGGGCCTGAACGATGGTACGGGAGTGTACTTTACCATCGCCCGCTGGCACACTCCCGATGGGGTGTTGCTGGAGGGGGAGGGCATCACCCCCGACGTCGAGGTCGTCCAGGACGAAGACAGCGATGACGACCTGCAGATTGAGGCTGCAGTCAAGGTGTTGGAAGAGCTGATCGAGGCGGGTGGTTGACCCCATGGCTGACGACAAGATGGTTTCACTAAATCGCAAGGCCCTCCATGACTACGAAATCCTGGAGCGGGTGGAGGCGGGCCTCGTGCTCACCGGGACGGAGATAAAGTCCATCCGGGCGGGTCGCGTCGACATCCGGGAAGCCTACGTGCGTCCCTATGGGAATGAGCTGTGGCTCATCAACGCCCACATATCTCCCTACGCGGCAGGCGGGATCTACAACCATGAACCTACCCGGCCGCGGAAACTGCTGCTGCACCGGGATCAGATGGCGAACCTGGCTGCAGAGGCGGCTCAGAGGGGCCTGACCATAGTCGCCCTGAAGCTTTACATCAGGAGGCATGTGGCCAAGGTGGAGCTAGGGCTGGCCAGGGGAAAGAAGCTGCACGATAAGCGCCGCGCCATAATCGACAGGGACAGGGACAGGGAAGCCCGGCGGGCGCTGCAGCGCCGGGTTTAGGCCCCATGAACGTCCCTGCCGGGCCGTCTCGGCCGTTGTTGTCTTGGCTGCGGCCGTTCAATATACTGGGCCCACTAACAGGAAGCAGGTATTAAATATGTCCTTACTTAGGATCGGACACAGCCCCGACGCCGATGACGCCTTCATGTTCTATGCCTTCGCCAAGGAGAAGGTGACTATAGACGGCTATGAGATACAACAGGTGCTGGAGGACATCCAGTCCCTCAACAGCCGCGCCTTGCAGGGGGAGCTGGAAGTAACGGCTATTTCGGCGGGGGCTTATCCTGTCCTGGCGGACACCTACCGGATCATGGCCTGCGGCTCATCCATAGGACGCAACTACGGGCCCATCCTGCTGTCCACCAAGCACGACGATGTGGGCCATCTGGAAGGCAAGCGAATTGCTGTGCCCGGCGAGCAAACCACCGCATATTTGCTCCTGCGCATATTCATGCCTGTGCCCTTCGAAGCCGTCGTAGTGGACTTCGACTCCGTAGGCCAAGCTGTGAAATCAGGCGAGGTCGACGCAGGTCTGATCATTCATGAGGGCCAGCTAACGTGGAGCAGTGAAGGATTCAACAACTTGATGGACCTGGGAGAGGAGTGGGGAAAGAGCTCCGGTCTCCCGATACCCCTGGGACTGGATGTGCTGCACCGAAGGCTGGGGGATGATGCCCACGCCCGGATCACCGAAGCCTTCAGGGCCAGCGTGCAGTACGCCATCGACCACGAAGATGAAGCGATCGACTATGCCCTCCCCTTTGGTCGGGGCATCGACGCAGACACCTGCAGGCGCTTTGTGCGCATGTACGTGAACCAGGACACACTGCACATGGGGCCTGAGGGGAAGGATGCGCTGGAGCTGCTCTACAGCCGGGCGTACGACAAGGGGCTGATTTCCCAGGTGCCCCCGCTGGACATTATCGGGCTGTAACGCCCTCCGCCTGCGGGTCCTCTACCAACTCATACAGGGTGGTGCGCTGGACGGGTTCGAAGCCAGCGTCCCGGATGATGTCCTTGATCTCCTCCACCGTCGTGCGGTTGTAGAAGCCGGCTTCCTGCATCACGTTCTCGTCGAATAGAGTCCCGCCGAAATCATCGCCGCCGAAGTGCAGTGCCACCTGGCCGGTTTTCTTTCCCTCTGAGAACCAGGAAGCCTGGATGTGCTGAATGTTGTCCAGATAAATCCGGGAAAGGGCGATCATCCGCAGGTACCGGTTGGCCCCGGCAAGGGCCTTGACCCTACGGGACAGGGCGGTGTTGTCGGACTTGTAGCTCCAGGGGATGAAGGCGGTGAAGCCCCCGTTCTCGTCCTGCACCGACCGTACATGGTCCAGGTGCTCGATAACGTCTTCGTCCTCTTCCAGGTGGCCGTACATCATGGTGGCGGTGGTCCGGTACCCCAGCCGGTGAGCCGTGCTGTGGACCGTGGTCCAATCGTCGGTCTTCCCCTTGGGAAACAGGCGGCTTATCTTGTGCTTGACCCGGTCTGATAGTATTTCGGAGCCTCCGCCGGGTATGGTGTTGAGCCCCGCCTTTTGCAGCTCGGCCAGGACCACCTCAACGGGAAGGTCGGACACCTGGGACATCTTCATGATCTCCGGCGCCGAGAAGAAATGGGGGTGCACCTGCGGGTACAGGCGCCGGGTCTCGCTGACCAGCCTGGTGTAGTATTCCAGGGGCAGCTTGGGGTTCAGGCCGCCCTGTAGGAGCACCGTCGTAACGCCCTTCTCCGCAGCTTCTCCTAACATGGTCATCATCTGTTCTACCGAGTGAGTGTAGCTGTCGTCATCCTTTTCGGTGCGGTAGAAGGCGCAAAAGGTGCAGTAGGCGTCGCAGACGTTGGTGTAGTTCAGGTTGGTATCCACTACGAAGGTCACGATGGGTTCGGGATTGTGGCGAAACCTCACCGTTTGAGCCATTGCACCCAAGTCCAGAATGGACGCTTCTTGCAACAGGTATAGTCCCTCATCTTGGTCGATGCGTTGGCCTTCTTCCACCTTTGCGCGTATCCGCTGGATGTCCATCATGCCTCTGCGTGCTCCATCTGGTATAGGTATTCCCTGAATCGCTGGATGGCCTCCAACTCCGCGACCCCTGCCCAGTATCGAAACCCCTGGTAGTACTCGATGATCTCCCGGAGGCTCATGCGCACATCCATGCGCCGTTGGGCGATGATGTGCAGGTGCTCCATGGCCTCGTCGATGCAGGTGTAGAGGACATTGGTGAGGTGGCTTACCGCTTCGGCATGCAGGTCCTTGCGAACAGCCCAGACAGCGAACACGAAGGGCAGGCCCGTCATGTTGAGCCACTCTTCCCCAAGGTCGTAGCGGTAAGGATAGGAGGGGACGCCGTAGCGGCTCCGGAGGGCGTTGTCGCCGATGGTCAGGAAAGCGTCGTTGGGCTCGTCGATGTCCACGTAGTTATTGGGGCAGACGTGATACCTGTGGTGGAGGATAACCTCGAGGAGCCTCCTGGCGGTGGATGTGTGGGTGGTGACTCCGAGGCAGGCGCCTTGAAGCTCCTCTACGGGGTGCTTGGAGTAAAAGAGAACGCTCCTTGTCTTGCCCATGGTGGCGATGCAGAACTGGCCCAGCTTGGTGAACTGGTCCTCCAGCTTCCAGAAGTCCACCAGAGAAAGGGGGCCTGCGTCGATCTTGCCCTCAGCGGCAGCTTGCCCAAGGGTGCTTGGAACACCTGAATAAAGTTCTATCTCTTCCCGGTCTAAGTCGTAGTAGAAGGGTTCGGAGTTTAGGTACTCCATCCGGGCAACCCTAATTCTCATACACCTGCACCACGTTGTACAAAGCGTCCCTCTCCACTGCCACCTTACCCGCATCCCTGATGAGGTTCACCATGCGGTCCCTTGCCAGGCCGATTGGGCTGGCGGCCTTGGCTGCATGGGCGATCCTCTCTTTGCCTATGGTGCCATCCAGGTCGCTGGCGCCGAAGTTAAGAGCGATGGAAGCGGTCTCTTCCCCGATCATGATCCAGTAAGCCTTTATGTGGGGGAAGTTGTCCAGGACAAGCCGGGATGCGGCGATGGTCCTGAGGTCGTCGATAGCCGATGCCTGCCTGGGTACTAGGTGCGTGTCCCCTACCTGGTACTCCAGCGGAATGAAGGCCAAGAATCCCCCGGTCTCATCCTGTAGCTCCCGGAGCATGAGCATATGCTCAACCCGCTCCTGCATGGTCTCGATATGCCCGTACAGCAGGGTGGCGTTGGAAGGGAGGCCCATGTTGTGGGCGATACGATGGATCTCCAGCCAGCGTTCCGCCGTGTTCTTGCCCGGGAACAGCTCCTTGCGCACCCGGTTGGAGAACACCTCGGACCCTCCACCGGGCAAGGATTGGAGCCCCGCTGCCTTGAAGCGCGCCAGGCTTTCCTCCGGGGGAATCTTCCATCGCTTGTAGAAGTAGTCGATCTCGGCCGCAGTGAAGGCCTTTACCTGGGTGTGTGGGTAAGTCTCGTGGATTGTCCTTACGATATCTTCGTAGTGCTCGAAGGTCCAGTCGGGATGGTGGCCCCCGGTCATGTGAACCTCGCGAATCTCTTCTGTCACATGGTCCAGGATGTCTTCCATGCTCATTTCGTATGCGTCGGGGTCCCCGGGCTTCTTGGCAAAGTCGCAGAAGCTACAGGTGAGAACACAGATGTTTGTGGCGTTGACCTGTCGGTTTAAGACGAAGAATACCCGGTCTTGGTGTTCGTGCACCTGAGACTTTACATAATCTGCCATCCTGCCCAGAGCACACAAGTCGGTGGTTTCCAGCAGCTTCAGGCCGTCTTCCAAGCCCAGCCGTTCCCCGGCCAGCACCTTATTCCAAATTGGTACTAGCGAAGAGTCGGTAAAGGCGATGTTTTCTACAACTTGCAATGGAGAGCCTGCCCCTTTCCCAAACCAAGCATCCACCCGGCTGTTCCCACGGGTTGCCCCGCTTTTGGGTGGCCCGTTTCTAGGGTCGATTGTAGGGCGGGCCTTCTAGGAGTGTCAAGGTGAAACAACCGCGTCAGACCGGCGAGAAACCCTTCCTTGACCTGCGATGGGACGCTCCTTAAGATTCTGCTCAGGGGCATCAGAGCTGTGCAATTTCATTTAGCTGGCGTTCGGCCAGTAAGTATTCGGGCGCGGGCTTAGGGGACGTCGAGACGGAACCTACAAGCGGGGCATTCCAGTGCGAGGGCCACCGCCCCCTGGCGGTGGCGGACCGTACAGGCACCCAGCACTGCTATAACTGCATCCAGGGCGGCTATCAAGCCAGGGCAGAAAACCTGGCTTTCCAGATGCTGGGTGACCGCGCTTTGGCCGAGGATGCGACGCAGGAAGCCTTCCTCTCGGCTTACAGGAACTTCGGCAGTTTCCGCGGGGCCAACCTGAGGGCATGGCTATTGCGTATTGTCGCCAATCGCTGCCGGGATATGCTCCGTGCAGGAAAGTCCCGTCCAACCATCTCCCTTGAGCAGCCCTCCGAGGCTGGGGACGCCGGTCCGACGCCTACCCTGGACCTGCCGTCGGGGGAAGAGTCCCTTGAAGAACGCGCTCTCAGGAATGAGCTGGGCGCCGTGATCCGCCAGGGGCTCCAGAGCCTTTCCGAAGAACGAAGGTCGACCGTCCACTTGGTGGACGTTCAGGGTTTCAGTTACGAGGAGGCGGCCCACGTCCTGGGCGCCAACATCGGCACCATCCGCTCCCGGCTGGCCAGGGGGCGGGCTGAAATGCGGGACTACCTGCAGCAGCACCAGGAACTATTGCCGGAAAGGTTTCGTCGTACTTAGTACGAGACAGGCATGAGGCTCTTCAGGAGACACGCAAAACACATCGGCTTGCAGGAGCTGTCGGGCTTCGTCGATGACCGTTTAGCGGTCAATCGGAAGAGGCAGGTCGAAGCACACCTGGAATCGTGCGGTCTCTGCCGTGAAGGGTTGGAGGGCCTCCAATACACGGTCGGCCTTCTAAAGCAGGCACCCATGCTCGCCCCCCGTCGCAGGCTCGTCATGCCGGATGCCCCTGCTGCTGTTGTGGCCCGCCCCATGATAATTTCGTGGGCCTACGGGGCTGCAGCATCGGTCGCTGTGCTGCTGGCCGTGGTTTTGGGCGCCGACCTGATGGGAGCCCTCCCCGGCGGTGGAAGCGATTTCGCCATTGAGGATAGCGCATTCTCAGACGACCAGTTTTCCAGCGCCGTCCCTATGGAGGCCGAAATGGCCGATTTCGAGGAGACGGAATCATCAGGGGAGCCGGTGATGGAAGCCCAGGTGGCATCCAAGACGCTGGCTGAAGAGGCCCAGGAGTCAGAGCCTCCCAAGGAAGCAAGGGAGGCGCGCAGCACCACTGAAGCTCTTGAAGAGGCGCAAGAGGATGAAGGGACTCATATACTCTGGCGGGCGCTGGAAGGAGTTCTAGCCGCGTTGTTGGCGCTGCTCTTGGGGGTCGCCCTGTGGCGTATCCGGCGGTCGAGACGGCCAACTCCCTGACTGGGGTCCAGGTTGAAGCTACCTTCGGCGGCTGGTACACTGGCGCCGAAACCGACATTGGGACCGGACGAACTTATGCTCCTAAGCGACAGAGGCATCCGTGAAGCCCAGGAATCGGGCATGATCGAGATCGATCCCTGGGATGAGACTCTGCTTCAGCCCGCCAGCATGGACCTGCGACTTGGCCGGAAGATACGGGTATTCCGCAACTCCATGGTGCCCTACATCGATGTCAAACAGGAGCTGCCGGACCTGACCGAGCTGGTCGAGATCGACGAGGTCAACCCCTTTTTCCTCCACCCCAGCGAATTCGCCCTCGGCGTGATCTACGAGCGGATCTGCCTGTCGCCCAGCATAGCCGCGCGCCTGGACGGCAAGAGTTCTCTGGGCAGACTGGGCCTGCTGGTGCATTCCACTGCGGGCTGGGTCGATCCTGGCTGGCGGGGGCACCTGACGCTAGAGCTGAGCAACGTGTCCAGCCTGCCTATCAGCCTGTACTACCAGATGAAGATTTCACAGATATCGTTCATGGAGCTTTCAACGCCTTCCGAACACCCCTACGGGTCTGGGAGTTTGGAGAGCAAGTACCAGGACCAGGCTGCCCCGGAACCGAGCCGTTACTACAAGAACTACACATCCAAGAGCACCGCCTCCAAATCGGGGGGCAGGCGGCGCATTCCTAAAGGCGACCGGAACCGCGGCGAGCCCCTTCAGGGCTAGCAGCCGATGGATGCGACCTCAGGAGCTGACTCAGTTCACATGGAGCGGGCCATCCACCTAGCCCGAAGCGCCCGTGGTACCACCAGCCCCAATCCTTCAGTCGGGGCTGTCATAGTCAAGAATGGGATGGTCGTCGGCGAGGGCTGGACATCGCCGCCGGGAGGACCCCATGCCGAGATAGTAGCCCTGCAGCAGGCAGGCCCCGGAGCGGGGGGCGCGGTCCTGTACGCAACCTTGGAGCCGTGCTGCATCTGGGGCAGGACGCCACCCTGTACCGACGCCATAGTCGCCGCCGGCATTTCCGAAGTACATGCGGCGACCATAGACCCTAATCCCAGGATTTCCGGAAAGGGACTGGAAGCCTTGAGGGGATCTGGGATAGTCGTCACCCGTGGGGTCTGTGAGGACGAGGCTTTGGTGATGTATGAGGCTTTCGCCAAGCACATCAGGACCGGGCTTCCCTTCGTCACCGCCAAGTTCGCTGCAAGCCTGGACGGCAAGATAGCAACCCGGACCGGCTCTTCCCGCTGGATATCGGGAGAGGCCGCCAGGTGGCACGCCCACGAGTTGCGCAGAGGGTGCGATGCTATAATGGCGGGCGTCAATACCATCGTAGTAGACGACCCTCAGCTAACCGCCCGCTGGCCCGACGGGACCTTGCACTCCCGACAGCCTCTGAGGGTGGTGCTGGACAGCTCGGGTCGTACCCCTCCCGATGCCGCAATTCTTGCTCAACCCGGTGAGACCCTCATAGCGACGGTGGATATGCCTGGGGACAAGGCCGCAGACTTGGAAGCTGCGGGAGCCCGGGTTATGACGCTGCCAGGTACCAGCGATGGACAGGTGGACATCCCCCGGCTGCTGGAACACCTCGGTAAAGAGGGGGTCGTGGACATCCTGGTTGAGGGAGGAGGCGCTCTTCTGGGTTCCATGTTCGATGCAGGTTTGGTGGACAAGGTGACAGCCTACATCGCGCCATTGATAATTGGAGGCTCCGCGGCCCCGTCCCCCGTGGGAGGCAGAGGAGCGGAGGATATCTCCCAGGCCATTCGCCTCACACGGACCAAAGTGGAGACACTGGGGGATGAAGTCCTGGTCACAGGATATCCGACCCAGCCGGACCAGTCGGGGGCGTAACGAAGAGATGTTCACCGGAATCGTCGAAGAGGTCGGACGGGTCACATCGCTGGAGCCCCCTCAAGCTCCCAGGAATATAGCCACGTTGACTGTGGAGGCTGGGCTTGTGCTCGACGGGATGAAGCTGGGAGACAGCGTTGCAATCAACGGCGCCTGCCTCACGGTAGTCTCGCTGGACTCAGCCGGCTTCCAGGTGGAGATGGTCCCCGAGACCATGCGCCGCACCAACCTGGGGCACCTGGCCGAGGGCAAGCTTGTCAACCTGGAGCGCCCCCTGGCGGTTTCGGACCGCCTGGGTGGCCACATAGTGCAGGGACATGTGGACGGCACAGGGACTCTCGTATCCATGGCGCCCGAGGGCGATTCGGTGATTATGGGTTTCGAGGCGACGCAGGACCTGATGCCCTACATTGTGGGCAAGGGGTTCATCGCCTTGGACGGCGCCAGCTTGACCGTCGTTGATAAGGGCACTACCTCATTCACCATCGCCGTGATACCATATACCTTACAAAACACCATCTTCAGGGAGAGGCAGCTGGGAGACGTGGTTAACCTGGAGGTTGATGTGGTAGCCAAGTACGTAGAAAGCCTCCTGGATGCCAAGTCCTAAATAGACGAACCTCCCCCGGGAGTCTGCAGCATGCCGCTGGCAAGTGTTGAAGAAGGCATAGAGGAAATCAGGCAAGGCAAGTTTCTCATTGTCGTCGATGATGAGAAGCGAGAGAACGAGGGCGACCTCGTCATGGCTGCTGAGAAGGTCACCCCCGAAGCGGTAAACCTCATGATTACCGCCGCCCGGGGTCTTCTCTGCCTGCCCGTCGTCGGGGAGCGCCTGGATGATCTCAACATGCCATTGATGGTGAACGGAGACAACTCGGCCAAGTATGGCACCGCTTTCACAGTCTCCGTCGACTACCTTAAGGGCGACACAACCACCGGCATATCGGCCTCTGATCGGGCTGCAACCATCATTGCAATAACAGATCCCGAAGCCCAGCCCGAGGATTTTGCCCGTCCCGGCCATGTGTTTCCCCTCAGATACGAGCCCGGCGGCGTCCTGGTGCGGGCCGGCCACACCGAGGCGGTCGTGGACTTGGTCAAGATGGCAGGGCTATACCCTGCCGGAGTCGTGTGCGAGATCATCAACCCCGACGGCACCATGTCCCGGATGGCTGACTTGGAGAAGTTCTCCGAAGAGCAGGACATCAAGATGGTCAGCATCGCCCAGATCATCGCGTACCGCCGGCGCCACGAGAAACTGGTCGATAGGGTTGCCGAGGCCAGGCTTCCCACATCCAGGGGCGATTTCAACATCATGGCCTTCAAGAGCGACGTGGACCCCGGGGAGCACCTGGCCCTGGTCATGGGCGAGTGGGACGAAGATGAGCCCGTGCTGGTCAGGGTGCACAGCGAATGCCTGACCGGCGATGTGTTCGGCAGCCTGCGCTGCGACTGCGGTGAGCAGAGACAAGGGGCCCTGGATGCCATTTCCAAAGAAGGCAAGGGAGTCTTTCTCTACATGCCCCAGGAGGGGCGGGGGATAGGTCTCCACAACAAGATCAGGGCTTACTCATTACAGGACCACGGCCTGGATACTGTAGATGCCAACGAGTCCCTGGGTTTCGAGTCGGACATGCGCCACTACGGCATCGGCGCTCAGATACTGGTTTCCCTCGGGGTGAAAAAGATGCGCCTTCTGACCAACAACCCCAGGAAGCTGGTCGGTCTATCGGGTTACGGACTGGAGATAGTCGAGCGGGTCCCCATCGAGACCAGCGCCAACGAGGAGAACCGGGACTATCTCAAGACCAAGAGGACCCGCATGGGCCATATCCTCTGGTCCTGTTAGCTCCTATCCGGTCCCTATAGTCGAGGCAAGGTAGGCGTTCAGGAACTCGTCCAGGTTGCCGTCCAGTGTGCCTTGTGTGTTGCTGGTCTGATGTCCCGTTCGGTGGTCCTTGACCATCTGGTAGGGATGAAGGACGTAGCTTCGGATCTGGTTCCCCCACTCGGCCGAAACGTGCTTCCCCTTTAGCTTGGCTACCTCTTGGGCCTTCTCTTCCATCTGGCGCTCCAGCAGGCGGGCCATGAGTATCTTCATAGCAAACTCCCGGTTTTGGTACTGGGAGCGCTCGTTCTGGCAGGTAACCACGATGCCGGTGCTCAGGTGGGTGATACGGACGGCCGAAGCGACCTTCTGGACGTTCTGACCTCCGGGGCCGCTGGAGCGATAGAACTCCACCTTCAGCTCATCCGGCCTCACGCTGACCTCGGGGTCCTCCTCGGCCGCCGGCAACACCTCGATCAGGGCAAAGGATGTGTGCCTGGAGTGGTTGGCGTCGAAGGGTGAGAGCCGGACCAGCCGGTGCACGCCCCGTTCAGCCTTCAGGTACCCGTAGGCGTATTCGCCCGTTACCTCCGCTGTGGCGCTCTTCAGACCCGCCTCGTCGCCCTGGGATACATCCAGCATCTCGGTGCTGAAGCGCCTGCCTTCAGCCCAGCGGAGATACATCCTGAGGAGCATCTCGGCCCAGTCCTGGGACTCGGTGCCTCCGGCCCCGGCATGGACCGAAAGTATGGCGGGCCTGCTGTCGTAAGGCCCGGAGAGGGTAAGCTCGAACTCCTTGGCAGCGAGGGCGCTATGGACATCCCGGACCTCGGATTCCAGCTGCTCCTCCAGGGAATCGTCACCTTCTTCCAGGGCCAGTTCAGCAAGTTCAAGGAGATCTGAGGCCCTGGATTCCAGTTCCCGCCAGAATCCTGCCTGCTCCTTCAGCTTGGCAAGCTGCTGCATCTTGTTCTGGGCTTCCTTGGGGTCGTCCCAGAACTGGGGTACCCCGGCCAGCTCTTCAAGATGCGCGGCCTCAGCTTCTTTGGCGGGGATGTCAAAGACGCGTCAACACCGAGTCAATGCTGTCGATCAGTTCTTTGACGCTATGCCTTTGTTCCTGCATATTCAACACCTTTGCTAGTTTCCGAATGGGGCTAGTGCGCGCTCCCGGCAGCTTGGTGGGCTTTGCGGGTAGGCTCCGGCATTCTCCTGCCTTTGCAGGAAGCCAGTACCCATTTTATCGAAGTATCAAGATCGATTAAATGCCCAGGGGAGATGTACATTGGCCTAACTTTGTCCCGGGTGCGCACCGCCGCTCCAACGAACTCCCCTTTGTGGACTAGGGGGGTGTGAGACCCCGCCGACGAGGACATCTCATCGTGGGTGCCCACCAGGATGGACTTGGCGCAGCCGATGGTGGGGGTCTGGGTTAGCAGGCCGATGTGGCAGGCGAGGCCGAATCGACGGGGATGGGCCAATCCCTGGCCATCGACATATATGATGTCCGGTTGGGTCTCCAACATTTCCAGGGCATCCAGCAGGACGGGAGATTCTCGGAAGGAAAGCAGGCCGGGGATGTAGGGAAAGGGAGGCTCGCCCTCGGCGGTCTTGACTTCCACGATTTCCAGGGAAGGATACTCCAGCACCACTGCGGCGCCCCTCACGACGCCTTCTGAGTCGGGCGGTGATATGTCCAACCCTGCCAGGTAGCGCACCAAGTCCGGTACAGTGGAGACTGTCGATACGCTGCCGGCCAGTTGGACCTGCAGCTCTCTTGCTTGGGTCGTGGAGATGTCCCAAGGATGTATTCGGCGCAGTTTCATTTTGTACTTGGGCTCACTTCCCCGGCGGAGTTCACGGAAGACCGACCTCAACTAGGGTAAGTAGGAGGGGCGGAAGTCCAGGAGCTTCAGGGACATGACCCTGGTGTCGCCCCGACGCTCGGTGCTGAGGGTGTATGCTGCATCAATGCGTACGACGCCGTTGGGCCATCGCTCGCCCAGATCGAAGGCTGTCGCATCCCAGGTCACTCCCCTCTCCTTGAGACGGAGCTTCAGGTGCTGCCCCCGTTCCCCGAGGAAACGCACGTTAACAGGTTCCAAGCCTCGGGAAAGGAATACTGGTGTTCGGTTGGCGGGGCCGAAGGGTTCCAAGGCTTCCAGCCACTTGTAGGTGTCACCAACCAGGCTGGCTGCTGGCGCCTCGACGTCGATCTCAAGGCAGGGCTCCAGGTCCTGTTCGTCCATAGCATCTGTGGCTGCACGCTGGAGCCTCTGCTCCAGGGCCGGCAGCTTATCGGGCGACACCTCCAGCCCGGCGGCCATGCTGTGCCCGCCGTGCTGGAGGAGGAGGTCGGCGCAGCCGTCAAAGGACTGGGCAAGGTTGAATCCGGGAATGCTCCGGGCGCTTCCCCGGAGCACGCCGTCTTTCCGGGAGAGGACGAGGGACGGACGGTGGAACCGGTCCGCCAGCCTGCCGGCGATTAGCCCGGCGATGCCAGGCAGGACATCATCGTCGCCGAAGACGATGAACGGGGGCAGGGAGTCCTCTTCCAGGACATAGGCTTGGGCCCTGCTCCAAGCCTCCGCCGTCTGCCTTTGGCGCTCCCGGTTCAGCTGTTCCAAGCTGTCGGCAAGGTTCTCGCCTTCTTCCAGGGAAGGGGTGACCAGCAGGCGATAGCTGGACGACGCATGCTGCATCCTCCCGGCGGCGTTGAGCCTGGGAGCAATGGAGAACCCCACCGTCTCGGCTGTTATGGATGCGGGCCGGATACCCGCCCTTCTGAACAATGCCTGAAGTCCCGGCCTCTCGGTCCGGCGCAGGTGGGCAACCCCTTGCTGGACAATGTGCCG
Organism: Dehalococcoidia bacterium; assembly: GCA_963663025.1. Classification (GTDB taxonomy): domain Bacteria; phylum Chloroflexota; class Dehalococcoidia; order Lucifugimonadales; family JAGWBF01; genus JAGWBF01. The sequence goes on from OY760073.1 coordinate 760,095, forward strand.
GTTCTCTCCCCGCATGGGCACAAGATCGGCCACCGTACTCATCGCCGCCAGCTCATAGAGGGAAGGAGATTCTTCCATTCCCAGCGCCTTGCACACGGCCTGCACCAGCTTGAGGGCCAAGCCGCCGCCGGATAAGTCAGAAAAGGGACCCGGCCCTTCCGCCATCTGAGGATTGATGGTGGCCACGGTTGGAGTACGCCTCATAGACTCGGGAGGGGCGTGGTGGTCGGTGATAATCACATCCATGCCCAAGTCTTGGGCGAAGGCCACCTCGGAGGCGGAGGAGATACCGCAGTCCACGGTGACGAGCACCGAGTTGCCCATCTCCTTCATGGCTTGGAGGGCCTCGGTGTTGAGTCCATGGCCTTCGGCGACCCGGTCAGGGATGTAGGGGAAGACCTTTAGGCCCAGCGCCTGCAGGCCCTCGGCGACTATGGCTGTGCCGGTGACGCCATCCACATCGAAGTCCCCGAATATCCCCACGCTTTCCCCGAGTTTCTGGGCAAAAAGAATGCGCTCCACCGCTGGGGGTATTCCTGGAAGGGCGAAGGGGTCCGAGGGGAAATGACGGGCGGGATCCAGGAAGGTTTCCAGCTGGGTGGATGTGGTAATGCCCCGGTTGTACAGGACTTGGGAGATGACTGGGGGGATGTCCCATCGTCCCATTTCTAGGTGGGGGGCTTTGGGGTGAAGTTTCCACACCTTGCCCGTAGCGGAAGTGGCTGGCATAGCTCCTCAGTGGATAAGGATTCGAAATCGGGAGGGCTAGCGCGAGTTGGGTGCGCCGAGAATAAGCACCGAATTGTGCCCGCCAAAGCCGAAGGAGTTGCTCATGGCAATGTTGACAGGCTTTTTCCTGGCTTCGGACCGGGTGTAGTCCAGGTCGCACTCCTCGTCAGGGTGCTCCAGGTTGATGGTGGGCGGGATGACGTCGTCGCGAATCGCCATCATGCATGCGAAGGCTTCCAGGGCACCCCCGGCTCCCAGTAGGTGGCCGGTCATTGACTTGGTAGAGCTAATGGGGACCTGGTATGCGTGCTCCCCCAAAGCCGACTTTATGGCCCTGGTCTCTTGGCGGTCATTCAAGGGCGTCGAGGTACCGTGGGCGTTGATGTAGTCTAGGTCATCTGCGCCGATGCCCGCTTGTTTCATAGCTGTTTTCATGGCGGTGGCCGCCCCGCTCCCGTCGGGCGATGGTTCGGTAAGGTGATGGGCATCGGAGGAAGCCCCGTAGCCCAGCAGCTCTACCAGGGGTTCTGTTCCCCTGCGGGCAGCGCTCTCCTCGCCCTCCAGCACCAGAAGCGCTGCCCCTTCGCCGATGACAAACCCGTCCCGGTCAGCGTCGAAGGGACGGCTGGCCCGGGGAGGGTCTTCATTGAAGCGGGAGAGGGCCCGCATGTTGCCGAAACCGGCAACTGCGATGGGACATATGGGCGCTTCGCTTCCTCCGGCCAAGACTATGTCCACTTCCTGCCTCCGGATCATCTCCCAGGCCTGTCCGATGGCATCGGCGCCGCTGGAGCAGGAGGATACGACGCAGAAGTTGACCCCCATGGCCCCGGTGAGCATGGACACCTGGGCCGATGCCATGTCTCCCAGCATCATGGGAATGAGAAAGGGACTGACCCGGCGGGGGCCCTTTTCCTGGAGCACATCGTACTGCTGGGAAAGGGTGACGATGCCTCCGATGCCGCTGCCAACAACTACGCCCACCCGGAAAGGGTCCATGGTGCGGGGGTCCAGGTTGGCCTGTTTCAGGGCTTCGATAGAGGCGATGGCCGCCATCTGGGCGAAGCGGTCCATGCGCCGGATTTCCTTCTTTTCCAGGAACTGCTCCGGCTCGAATCCCTTGACCTCGGCGGCGAAGGTGGTGTCGAATCCCTCGGGATCGAAGGAGGAGATGCGCTCAACGCCGGATGTGCCGTTGACAAGAGATGCCCACGTAGAGGAGGTATCGAGGCCTACCGGGCTGACAACACCTGCCCCGGTAACATAGACACGCCCGCTCACCCCAAGTACACCTCCGCCACCGTTGGGCCTCGCCATGTGGTTTCGTTGTTCATGCGGGCAGTCATGCGGGGCGCTGGCAGCGGACGCTCTTAAGGCTGGGCCTTAGCCTTTGGCCGTGTTCTTTGAAAGGTCCGACAGCCGGGCCATCGCTTCGCTGACCGCATTGATGTGAGACGCTATGTTGTCTCCCAGCTCCCTGCCTGTGACTGCGATCTGCTGGCGGTACCTGCCCAGCGTCTCCGAGGCTTCCCGGATGTGGGTGGAGATGGCCTCGGGCAGCTCCCTGCCGGTAGATGCCAGCTGGCTCCTGTACCGGACCAGGGTGTCGGCCACTTCACGCATGCGGGCCGAAAGGGCTTCGGGCTGCTCCTTGGTGGAGTCCGTCAGAGACCTCAGGGTTTCGCTGAACTCGCTTATGCGAGCCGAGACGCTGCTGGTCAGGTCCTTGCCCATGGAGCCGGTCCTGAATCTCTGGGTCTGCAGAATCTTGAAGATGCGCTCGTACAGGGTGTCCACGGGGTTGAGCTGAGAATGGTAGCGGTCAAACAGCTCCCGGGACTCCTGCATGGTCCAACGGGGGTCCTGGTGGACGAACTGGCGTCCTGTGTAGAGGTGATATGGCCTCTGCTCTCCAGGCTGTAGCACATCCCCTTCAGCGTTCAGGGGCACAAGGTCAACCCAGTTGGATGTGGCCGGCAGAGGTGTAAGCAGGTTGGCAGTCTGGTACTTGCTGACCTCCGTGACCCAGCTGGCCATGTCCATGATGCTCTTTTCGGTGTCATAGGGCAGACCGATGATGGTCATAGCCACTATTGAGAAACCGAAGTCCTTAAGGGTGACCAGGTCTTTGTGCATCTGCCCGGGGTCTTGACGTTTCCTGACCAGCTTCAGGTTTTCCGCATTGTCCGATTCCACCCCGACGTAGAGCATACGAATGCCGGCCTCGTAGAGGGCCTCGGCCAGCTCCGGGTCTTGGCCTATCTCGCCCCGGGTCTGGCAGATCATGTACATGCCGTCCGTCTGTCCCTTCCAGGACTTCAGACGCTCCAGGCGTTCGTTCCGGTACTTCACCGCGCGCAGAGGGGGCGGATGAAGGTCGTCGGAGATAAAGACGCTGAATCGTCCATCCAGGGAGGTGTGGATCAGCCCGTCGGCGGCCAGCTCATGGAGCTGTCGCAGGCGTTTGGCCTCGGTCTCCCGCTTGATAAGGCGGTAACCCAGGAATTGCTGGATCACCTGGCAGTAGGTGCACTTTTCGGTGCAGCCCCGTACTGTTTCCAGGACGCCGGCGGCCATGGGGTTCAATGGGGTCAGGTCGCGGATGGCCCGGAAGTCGGGCAGCTCCACGAAGTCCGGCTCGATAACGCCACGGCGCACGGTCTGGTGCACCTGGCCGTCCTTCATGTAGGAGATGCCGGGTATCTTGGCTAGGGCCTGGTCTCGCTGGTAGCCCGAATGAGATAGCAGGGCATCGCACAGGGGGCCGATTATGTCCTCGCCTTCGCGATTGACGATTACGTCGAAGCACCCTTCTTTCATGGCTTCCTGGGGTAGGGGGCTCATCTGGGGCCCGCCGCCGATGGTCAGCAGGTCGGGATGGTGCAACTTGGCTTGGGCGCCCAGCTGGTATGCCCGAGGGGCCTCGTTAATGAGGCAGGTGATCATCAGGATATCGACGCCGTGAAGGTCCTCAGCCGGGTCGACAGGCCCGCTGCGGTCTTCGAAAACTATCTCGGTGTCGTACAGGTAGGGGCCGTCCCATTGCCTCAGGGCGGCCGACATGAAGAGCATACCTTGCCTCGGTATGGCAACGTATTCGAAGTTGCCACCCACCGACCCTGGCACCACAAGGAGCACACGTTTGATTCTGGACATCTTTGAGAACTCCAAACCTATCATAGGGCAAATTTCCTAGGCCTTATAAGGTACCCTTCTCCTGCCGCCCTTCCTCACCAGTCCCATCCGGTTGCACAGGCCCCACGGTTTGGCGGTCATAAAATTTTACACCAGCAAGCGTAGATTTGAAATAGCATGATGTACAGGCAGTTGGAAGATTGGCCCACCGTGCCTCGAGGACAGGGCTAGTGTCTTTGGACCAGCTCTATGCGAACATCATCGGGCGCCTTCACGAAGGCGATCTTGACCCCTGTGGGCAGGGTACGCGGCTCGCCTTCCAGCTCAGCCCCCTTGGCCTTCAAGTCTGAAACTGCCGAGTCCAGGTTGTCCACCCGGAGTCCGAAGTGGTCCAAGCCATAATGGGGACCCTCGACTCCCTGTACTTCGGTACCGGTGGGCATCGCCCCCGCCAGGAAAATGGTCAAGCCGTTCAGGTCCAGATCGACCCTGACATTGCCGTCGGGCTGAGGGGTCTCGATGATTCGAGCATCGAACATCTTGTTATAGAACTTGGCTGTGGTCGCAGGGTCGGGACTTCGCAGGTGGATGTGGTCGTAACTATAGACCGCCATGAACCCTCCTTCGTGCAGGTGCCAGGTGTGCTTCGATTGACGTCTCCATTGTCACAATGAAATGTTAACAGCACATAACACTGGGAGCAACGGGGAAGGGCATGCCTGTCGTTGTTGGCCCGATGTGCTTGGGATAAAGTAAGTGAGTGTCATGACCGAAGACCCCGGGGGCCATCGCTACCGCTACGTTATGGGTGGGCTTGTATTCTGGGCCCACTTATCCGTTGGGCTGAACTTCCAGTCGCTGTCTCCCCTCCTCCCTCTGATCACCGACGACTACAACATCAGCAGCACGGCGGGAGGTCTCCTTCTTTCCCTGGCCCTGCTGCTGTTTGCGGTGTTCAGCCTGCCCGGCAGTATGCTGGCCCCGGGCATAGGTGTGAGGAAGGTCTATACCCTGAGCTGGCTGATGGTGGGAATGTGCGCCCTGTCCTTCCTCGCCCCTAACTTCGCCAGTCTCCTGGCGATTCGTGTAGCCTTTGGGCTTGGCATGGCCCTGATCATGCCGGCCACCGGTCCGCTGATTATGGGGTGGTTCAGGCCCAGGGAAGCGCTGGTCCTGACCAGCCTGAATGTGGCGGCCCTGAGCCTGGGGATCGCCCTGTCCGCATCCACGGCCGTGCCCCTATCAAATCACCTGGGCTGGGAAGGTGCACTGGGAGTGTTCGGTGGCGTCGGACTGGCGGGGGCTGTGGCATGGATCCTATGGGGCAAGGTGGGCGTCGAAACTTCCGGCGCTCCGGATAAGTTTTACTGGCGGGACGTTTCCGAGACGCTGCGGAAGCGCGCCGTGCTGTTAACGGGAATCGGCGATGCGGCCTGCTTTGCCCAGTACGTGGCCCTTACATCCTGGCTGCCGACTTTCTTCAGCCAGACCCGGGACATATCCCTGTCCCAGGCGGGACTGATTACCAGCGCCCTTCCGCTGGCGGGGGTGGCTGCGGTGCTGTTCGCAGGTTTCCTGTCCCTCAGGGTGACTTCCCGGCGGGTGTTTTTCATCGTTCCGGGGATCATGGCGGGCGTTGGCGGCCTGGGGACCGTCCTCGTGGACAACACGGCGATTGCGCTCCTCTGCATCGGGTTGCTGGGTATAGGATCATGGCTTTACGTTCCCATGCTTTTCGTCCTGCCCATGGAGCTGGACGGGATGACTCCCGGAAAGGTGGCGGTGGCGTGGGGGTGGATCATGGCGGTGTCGGGGATGGGCGGATTCGTGTCGCCCCTGGTGGTGGGAATTCTCAGGGATGCCACGGGCAGTTTCCTTCCCGGGTTCCTGATGTTTGCTGCCCTGGCCTGGATGCTGGTTGTCGCGGGACTCTCGGTGCCGGAGCCCCGGTCTGCCCCGGAGCGTTCTTCCAAAGGCAAGGGCTGACGCCTGCGTCCTTTGTGGACTGAGCTTGGGCAAAGTATTATCATTACTAGCTGTCAAGCCATCCGGTGGGCATGTATGCCTGCAGCAAGCACAGGAGGCGAAATGAAGGTAGTAAGGACAGCCGAAGTTGCCGAAGAGTCGGTCAACACTCCCCTGTTCACCGGCGGAACGGTCACCCGGCAGACCATCGTTCCCACCGAGGAGGCCAACAACTTCAACTGTGGGATCGTCAGCTTCGGGCGCGGTGCCCGCAACAAGTTCCACTCTCACACCAGCGACCAGGTGCTGATTATCACCTCGGGCATCGGCATAGTTGCCACTGAGAGCGAGGTGCGGGAGGTGACAGTGGGAGACATCATCCATGTTCCCGCCGGAGAGAAGCACTGGCATGGAGCAAGGGACCAGTCGCCCATGGCCCACATTACCATCACCGCCAAGGGAAGCGAGACCACTCAGCTGGAGTCATAGTCCCCCGGGTGGGTCGAGGACTGAACGTTGCCTGAGAGCGTTGTTGTAGCCATGAGCGGGGGCGTGGACTCGTCGGCCGCCGCCCTGCTCCTTCATGAGGCGGGATACCGGGTGCTCGGCGTCACCATGAAACTTTACGACCTGCCGCCCGGCCAGCTTCCCGCCAACTACCAGGGCTGCTGCACCGTCGATGATGTCGAGGATGCCCGGAGGGTATGCCACCGGCTGGGAGTTTCCCATCATGTGTTTAACCTTCAGCGGGAGTTCAAGGCATACGTCACTGACTACTTCCTGAGGGAGTACCAGGCGGGCCGAACGCCTCACCCATGCATAGCGTGCAACGAGAGGATCAAGTTCGACTTCCTGTACCAGAGGGCGCACCTGATGGGGGCCGAGTACGTGGCGACGGGGCACTATGCGCGCATTCGCAGGAAAGGCTCCTCATACCAGCTTCTAAAGGGGCTGGACCCTTTCAAGGACCAGTCCTACGTGCTATACAGCATGGGCCAGCGGGAGCTGCAGCGCACCCTGATGCCCGTGGGCGGGTATTCCAAGGATGAGATACGTGGGTTGGCAGCCGATGCCGGCCTCCCAAATGCCGACAAGCCTGACAGCCAGGACATCTGCTTCATCCCGGGAGGAAACTACAGGGAGTACCTGCGGGAGCACGCCACTCCCCAGGCGGGTGAAATCGTGGATGAAGGCGGGCAGGTGCTGGGGAAGCACGATGGCATCGAGAACTTCACCATAGGGCAGAGACGGGGCTTGGGAATCGCCGGAACGGTCCCCATGTACGTGATAGGAATCGATGCTGTTGACGGTCAGGTGGTGGTCGGTCCCGAGGAGCGTCTTTACAGCGATTCCTTGTGGGCCTCGGGGGTCAGTTACGTTTCCGGCAGCCCTCCGCGGGTGGGTGAGCTCGTTACGGCCAAAATCCGATACAAGTCCCCGGAATGTGAGGCTGTCCTAACGCCTGCTGGTGCCAGCGCCGAGATACGCTTCCGGGAACCCCAGAGAGCGGTCACCCCCGGCCAGGCAGTTGCCATTTACCAGGGTGACGTTGTCCTGGGCGGTGGGCGCATCGAGGCCGGGCCTCCTTCAGACTTTGCCTCTTCCCAGGTGGTCGTCAGCGATCCAGCTCTTGTGAAATGACCATGAGAAGGGCCCGGCGCCTTGCCTACCTTCGAGCATGAGCTAAGAATCTCCGCGCAGGGATTTCCGACCGTTGCCGGGGTGGATGAAGTCGGGCGGGGCCCTCTGGCTGGTCCCGTGGTTGCAGCAGCGGTGCTCATGGAGCCGGCGTTGGGGGTCCCTCCCTGGCTGGCTGAAGTCGATGACAGCAAGGTACTGACCGCCCGGGCTAGGGAACGCTTGTACCCGCTGATCCTCGAGGGGGCTGCGGGTGTCGGAGTAGGGTCCGCCTCCACCGAGGAGGTCGACAGCATAGGCATCGCTCCCGCCTGCCGATTGGCCATGGTCAGGGCTGTGAAAGACCTGCCCGAGGAACCTTCCCACCTCCTTGTGGACTACATGCCACTGGAGGAGATGGGTATCCCCTGTTTCAGCTTGGCCAAGGGCGACAGCCTCTGCTACTCCATCGCCGCCGCATCCATTGTGGCGAAGGTTACCAGGGACCGGCTGATGACGGAAGCCGACTTGGAGTACCCGGGCTACGGGTTTTCCCGCCACAAGGGTTATGCCACCCTCGTCCATAGGCGCCGCCTCCTGGAGTTGGGACCCTCACCCATCCACCGAAAGTCCTTTAGTCTGAAGACGAGACTTCCCGGAATGTGAGGGCTGGCCGGCCCGCCAATCGACCCTGGAGGGATACCTGTCGCTATGCCATCCGCTAAGACCAAGCTCGGTACCCAGGGGGAGAACGCAGCCTGCAAGCTGCTGGAGTCCCGAGGCTACCGCATCCTGGAGCGCAACTACCGTTGCCGGTATGGTGAGATAGATATCGTGGCTATGGATGGGGATTGCACGGTGTTCGTGGAGGTCCGGGCCAAGCGCTCCAGGAGCTTCGGCTCTCCCGAAGAATCCCTGTCCAAGACGAAGCAGCGAAGGCTGACAACTACCGCTCTGACCTATCTCCAGGACTGCGAGACCCCTCCGGTGGAGTGGAGGATTGACCTGGTGTCGGTGCGTTACTCCGCGGGGAACGAGCTAGCGAAAATCGACCATGTGAAATACGCAGTCCAGGCGGAAAGCAGTGACTGTTGAGTATGTTAGAATCTGACCAGATCACCCTTGGAAGGAGTCGCAGGTAAAGGGTGCCCCTTTATGAGTACAGGTGCCAGGAGTGCCGGAAGAAGTCGACAGTCCTGGTGAAAAGCATAAACGCCACACCGCAGGCTGTGTGCGACCACTGCGGGAGCGGGAACATGCAACGGCTGGTGTCCAAGTTCTCTTTTCGTCGTTCCTGGGGTTCCAGCCTAGACTGGGCCCCGGACACGGGCTGGCCGGAGAATATAGATAATGAAGACCCCAGGGCGGTGGCGGGCTGGATGAAGCGGATGCAACACGAGATGGGCGGCGAGGTGACCCACGAGTTCAAGGATATGGTGGATGAGCTGGAGTCCGAGGCCGACATGGGAGATGGCGATGCCTTCGACTGCTAGGCACCTCTGCCCTTCTGCCAACCGATTGGGAAGGTGGGCCAGCTAGGAATGCCCATCTATGAGTACCGGTGCTTTACCTGCCAGGGAGTGTCATCGGTGCTGGTGCGATCTATGGAGAGCAGCCCCGAGTTGGCCTGCTCCCACTGCAACGGCACGGACCTGCGCAGGACCATTTCGTCATTTGCATACCACAGGTCGGCTGCCGCTAGGGCAGCGGCCCCGGTCTTCGACGCTCCCGGCTCCTCGCTGGAATACTACAGCGACCCGTCCAACGTGGGCCGGCGTATCGAGGAATCCTTCAACTCCCACGGGGTGGAGATGCCCGACTCGGTAAGGGAGAACATCGACGCCGCGCGCAGGGGAAAGGCGCCCGAGGGCTTAGACATATGATTGGAAACAGCCCCGCCCCTTCGATGCAGGGCCTTTACGTAATCATAGACCCCCAGGTGACAGCGGGCCGGGACCCTGCAGCCATCGCCAAGGCTGCCCTGCAGGGGGGCGCACGGGTGCTCCAGCTCCGGGACAAGCTTCGAGAGAAGGGGGAATCCCTTCCCCTGGCTCGCTCTCTAAAGGACCTGTGCGCGGAGCACGGGGCAATGCTGATCATTAACGACCATGCCGACCTGGCCGCCATTGTGGAGGCCCACGGCCTGCACGTCGGACAGGGAGATCTGCCCGTGGCTGAGGCCCGGATGGTGCTTCAACCCTGGCAGGTGGTAGGAAGGTCCAACCACTCCAGGGAGGAGCTGGCAGACTCCCTGGCCCAGGGGGCCGACCATGTTGCCTTCGGCGCCATCTATGCCACATCTACAAAGGTCTCGTCCGACACCAGCCGGCCCGTGGGACCCGAGGGCCTCCAGGCAGCCAGGGTAATGACTGACCTGCCGCTGGTGGCCATCGGAGGCATCAATGAAGGCAACATCGAGGCTGTGGTAAAGGCGGGGGCCGACGCTGTGTGCGTGACGGCCGCGGTGGGGCTGGCCGAGGATCCCGAAGGTGCGTCCCGGCGACTTGTAAGGAGCATCGAGGAAGCCGGGGGCAGGGTGTGAGTACACCGGCGAACCGGCTGGACTTGACAACAGCGTCGGAGCGAGCCCAGCAGGAGCTTTCCGTCAAGCACGAGGCCAGGGAAGCCGGGCTGCGGATATCCCGGGAGGTGATACGTCTCTCGGCCAACGCTATCCGCGCGGTCCATCGTCATGACCTGGATGAAGCTGCATCCCTCATCGCGCAAGCCTCCCAACGATTGGAAGAGGCGGGGGCGATAAGAGAGGAGATCCCGGATATCTACTACTCGGGTTTCCTGGCTGATGCCCGCAAGGAGTACGCCGAGGCCAACATCACCTTGGCGCTGATCTCCGGTGACCCCATCCCCCAGGCGGAAGCGCTGGGGGTGGAGATGGCGTCCTACTTGAATGGCATGGGAGAGGTCATCGGTGAGCTGCGCCGGTACGTCCTGGACTCGCTGAGGCGGAACCAGACGGATCGGTGCGAGGAGCTGATGCAGGTCATGGACGACATATACAGCCTGCTGGTCACCGTAGATTTTCCCGAGGGTGTAACTGGCGGCCTGAGGCGAACGACCGATGCTATGCGAGGTGTGTTGGAGCGCACCAGGGGCGACCTGACCATGACCCTGCGCCAGCTGGAGCTGGAGAAGCTCCTGGCGGGCTGGCAGGAGGCGCTGCCCCGAGGGGCGGCTTCCCTTGACACCCCATAGCATGTGTGCTAGCTTCTCTGATGCTCTCAAACCGGGAACTGAGAGATAGGAGACCATCTTATGAACTCACTGATAGTTGCTGGCGCCCTCGGCGCTGCCGCCCTCCTCTTCGCAGCCCTTCTTACCCTCCGGGTCCTGAAGGAGGACGAGGGCAACTCCGCCATGAAGGACATCGGTCTCGCCATCAAGGAAGGCGCGCTGGCCTTTCTGCGCCGGGAGTACCTGGTCCTACTGCCCTTTGTCGTCGTGGTTGCCGTTGCTCTGTGGGCGCTGATCGACTGGTGGACCAACGACTCTCTGGTGCCCAAGACTGCCATCTCCTACTTGGCAGGCACCTTGTGCTCGGCCACGGCGGGATTCATTGGCATGAACGTTGCCATCAGGGCCAACGTGAGAACAGCCGCAGCTGCAATGAGGGGCCTGAACCCGGCCCTGCGGGTGGCCTTCAACAGCGGCGCTGTCATGGGCATAAGCGTCGTGGGAATTGGCCTGCTGGGAGTCACCATCCTGTACCTCATCTGGCAGGATGTGACCTACGTCATCGGCTTCGCCTTCGGCGCTTCCTCTATAGCCCTGTTTGCCAGGGTGGGCGGCGGCATATTCACCAAGGCCGCCGACGTTGGCTCGGATCTAGTGGGGAAGGTGGAAGCCGGCATCCCCGAGGATGACCCCCGCAACGCCGGGGTCATAGCCGACAACGTGGGCGACAACGTGGGAGATGTGGCCGGCATGGGCGCGGATCTGTTCGAGTCCTATGTCGGCTCCATCATCGCAGCGATGACCCTGGCAGTAGCGGCCGGAGCTTCGGGCTGGAAAGACGATGTGGTAATGCTCCCTCTGCTGGTGGCATCGGCAGGAATACTGGCCTCGGTGCTGGGCACCTTCGTCGTTAGGACGGGGGAGCAGGCTGGCTTCAGCCAGCTTCTCTGGGCGCTAAGGCGGGGAATCATTGCATCGGCGGCGCTGGTGCTCCTCATGTCCCTGGGAGCGGTGCTGCTGCTGGACCTGGATGGGGTAATTGGTGAGAACGTTACAGGGTTTGACCTGTTTGCGGCCATCGCCTCGGGCTTGGTTGCCGGGGTGATAATCGGGCTGGCCACCGAGTTCTATACCTCCTACGACTATCCGCCCACCAAGGGAGTGGCGGAATCAGCCCAGACTGGCGCTGCCACGACGATGATCACGGGAATTGCTACGGGAATGCAGAGCACGGCGATACCGGGCCTGATCATTGGCGGAGCTATCCTGGCTTCCTTCGAGCTGGCGGGCTTCTACGGCGTCGGCCTGGCCGGAGTCGGAATGCTCTCGACCCTGGGGATCACCCTGGCCACTGACGCATACGGGCCCGTGGCCGACAATGCGGGAGGCATAGCGGAGCAGGCCCACCTGGACCCCGAAGTGCGCCAGCGCACCGACTCCCTGGATGCTTTGGGCAACACCACGGCTGCCACTGGCAAGGGCTTCGCCATAGGCTCGGCCGGCCTGACCGCACTTGCCCTTCTGGCTGCTTATGCTGGGGCGGCCGAGCTGGACGACCAGATCAACCTGCTGCAGCACACCACCCTGGTGGGTGTCCTGATAGGGGGGATGCTTCCCTTCCTGTTCTCGGCCATGACCATGCGGGCTGTGGGCAGGGCGGCCTTCTCCATAGTGAACGAGGTGCGGAGGCAATTCCGGGAGATACCGGGGATCATGGAGGGAACGGGACGTCCGGACTACGCCCGGTGCGTGGACATCAGCACCAGGGGCGCGCTGCGGGAGATGATCGTTCCTGGCCTGCTGGCTGTGGCTGCTCCCCTGCTGGTCGGGTTCATCCTGGGACCCGTGGCTTTGGGAGGACTGCTGGTGGGTTCCATAGCGTCGGGCTTTATGCTGGCCATCACCATGGCCAACGCAGGCGGCGCTTGGGACAACGCCAAGAAGTACATCGAGGTGGGCCACTACGGCGGGAAGGGTTCGGACCCCCACAAGGCAGCGGTGGAGGGCGATGTGGTGGGGGACCCGTTCAAGGACACGTCGGGACCCTCGCTGAACATCCTGCTGAAGCTGATGGCGGTGGTCTCCCTGGTGTTCGCCCCCGTCTTCCTACAGGTGGAGCCCCTGATCGGCTAAGGGTCAGGCTCACATCAGCTGCAGGCTCATCTCTCGGCAGGCTGACCCTCAGGCTTGGTGATTGTCACGGCAGTGCACTTGTCCCCGCTTGACACCCCAGGCGCCTTGATGGATCACACGGCATCCTGGGGTGGAACAATTTCTCGAAATGGCGTTATACTTTTGCATGAACCTGTAGGTGCATTCCATCTGTGCAACCACCGCACCTACGGTGACGAGGTTCCGGCAAAGCGGGTGTAGCTCAGTGGTAGAGCGCTAGCCTTCCAAGCTAGCTGTCGTGGGTTCGATCCCCATCGCCCGCTCCAGTCTTCCCCAATACCCATGGCCTCCCGTCCGAGACCCCGCATCGCCGCCCCTCTGTTCAACACCTGGTCGGTGGAAGAGCAATGCCACACCGCCTCCGGGCTGGACCAAACCCTGTGCTAATATACTGAAGAGGGAAGCAAGCAGGAATATGGCATGGTTGTAGTGGGCTGGCCCAAAGCGGCTCCGGACGTTCCTAGTGCTTCACTCTGTGTCATCTTCGGGAGGTTGAGTGGCACCGAGGCTGGGACAGATCCCTGAACGGCTCTTGGGTCAGCTCTGGAAGGAGCGGGCTACCCGGCAGGGTGAGTTCAGGAGCAAGAGCGGGCGGAGGTACCGGGTGATATATCCGGGGCGGAGCAGCTCGGGGGCTGGGCCGGACTTCCGGGGCGCTGTGCTGGAAGAGGAAGGTGTTGGCCTCGTAACCGGGGATGTGGAGCTCCACCTGGATGAGAGGGACTGGCGCTCTCATGGCCACGGGACCGACCCCAGGTACAACGGCGTGATTTTGCACGCGGTTGTGGAGGGCGAGGCAGGGACCACCACCCTGCAGAACGGGAACCAGGTGCCCGTCATCTCCCTGGCGGATATGCTCAACGACGGGGAAACTGAAGCCACCCGATCCCGCCTGTGGGAGCTCCTCTCGGCGCATGGTTACTCCTGCCCTGATACTCCCGACGAGCTGGTGGAGACCCTGGGCCTCGCCGGGGACGCTTGGTTCGAAGACACCGTGGACGGGTTTCGAATCCTGCTGGATGCCGGGGAGGACCCTGAGCAGGCCCTGTACGCGGGCATCATGGAGGCCCTGGGCTACAGCCAGAACAGGCAGGGGTTTTTGGACCTGGCGCGGATGGTGCCGTACAGGAGCCTGAAGGCTTGCGCCATTGGCGGGGCTGGGGAAGATGGGGTTTCTCCCATCGCCCATAAGCTACTAAAGGCGGCTGGCTTACAGGACAGAATACCGCAGTCCGGGCAGGATGACGCCCTGGTCAGGGTGCGGAATAGCCTGAAGTGGAACACCTTCCGGGTGAGGCCGTCGAACCATCCCCGGAACCGCATCCTGGGGGCTGCCCGGCTGCTGGAGCGGTACCTGGACATGGATACCGGCATCGCGACAGGGGCGGCTGAACCCAGTGGAGACACCGCGGAAGTGGGACGGGGAAAGGGACTCCTAAAGGGGCTTAGGGAGTTGGTGGAGTCTTCTCCCGAAGATGACCGCCGGGCGTGTAGGGACCTGTTGGATGGACTGATGGTCGCCCCTGTGCAAAGGGGCGGCGCGTTGGGACGGGGTTCCATCGGCAAGGGAAGGGCGTCGGATATCGTCGTGAACGTGGTGCTGCCCTTCTACCGGGCCTTGGCGGAGCGCGCCGGATGGGACAGTCTAGCGGACAGGTGCGCAGGTATGTACCGGGTATTTCCGAGTCTCCAGCCCAACGAGGTCACCTCGGAGATGGAGGAGCAGCTTGGCAGGCATCTGTCGAGGAACGAAACCGATGGCGAGCCGGGTGTGCCTCGTGCGAAGACCCGTTCCAGGATAAAGGGCGCCCGTGAGCAGCAGGGCCTCCTTCACCTGCATCACCTGATAACCTCCCCCTCGGTTGCGCGGCGATAGAGAGTCTTGTTTTAACCGAGCCCTCCTCAGCCGGCTGGGGCCGTTCTTGAGGATGGTTCGGCAGGAATGCTATAATCCGGGAGGGATGGGGATTCGTCTAGTGGTAGGACGGCAGACTCTGGATCTGCAAGCCGTGGTTCGAATCCACGATCCCCAGCCAAATCAGGCCGGGTGACCAGCCAGTCCGGCAGAACTCTTTTTCGGGGCGCATTCGTCTAGTGGCCTAGGACACCGCCCTCTCAAGGCGGAGATCGCGGGTTCGAACCCCGCATGCGCCACCACTTCACCCTCTTGGGTGGTTCGGCTTCGTCCTCGTCCAAGTTCTGACGAAAAAGGGAACTTGAACCTTCTATGGCGCAGCGGGACCGCGCCTTAAGCCACTGACTATGCACGACCATAAAGCAGTAACCGGATCGCTTTCCCGGCGCTGCCCCTGGCCCAGCGGAAGATGCTCCGCCTGGAGCTTTTACTTCCGGCAGACGTACAGGCCCCAGCCAAGCTCGTCTTTGTCGACGGCTGCCGCGGTCTCCACGTAGGCCTTGGCCAGCCACTCGAAGTGTTCTGCAGCGTCGGAAGTGTCGTTCTTTGGCGTCCGGTCGGCTAGGCACAGATAGCTCTGCTTCAGGTGCTGTGACAGATCCACGGCCTCCAGCACCTCGAACCCCTGGTCATTGAGGGCCTGTTGATAGGACTCAAAGGTGAACTCGGTGTCGAAGAGCAGCCGGTCGTAAACATAGGTCTGGGCTTCGGGCGTGATGCTTCGCTTGGGCCGGAGAAGGTCGTCGAACACGAAGATTCCGCCGTCGGCCAAGACCCTGTGGACCTCTTTCAGCACCCGTCGCTTGTCGGGCACATGGTAGATGACCGCCTGGCTCCAAGCATGGCTGAAGGTCCCGTCAGGATAGTGAAGGGCGGTGGCGGATGCCTTCTTGAACTCCATGCGCTTCTGGAAATCGGGGTGCTGCCGGGCGAGCTCTTCTTGGGCATTGCGTATTCTTACACCGCTCAGGTCAATTCCCGTTACCCTAGCCCCGGTTTCCCTGGCAAGCCACATGGCAACGGTCCCGTTTCCGCATCCAACGTCCAACACGTTGGACTCCGGGTTGACCTTGCCCTTCTCCACCATCATCCGGTTGAGCTTGTCGCAAGCAGTCAGAAAATCGGTGTCCCCGGCGTCGTCGAAGAAGCCCCAGTGGACCATGCCATCCTCATCCCAGATCGAACGATAGATAACATCCTGCGCGTCGTAGTAGGTTTCTGTCTCCAGCTCTGTGAACCTGCTCGTCATGGTTGATACTCCTCCTATATGTGGTTTATGGGCAGCATTCGTCTGCCAGCATCCCTGGACCCGCCCAGTTGGGGAATATATGAGGGCCAAGGGGAGAAAGACTTGGGGGCTACAGCATCCGACTACACTCAGCACTGAGGGCCGATTGGTCGCCGGTAGGGGCTGGGCATCTACCCGGCGCAAGAGGTGCACGGGTAACATCCAATGGGGTGCTACGCCCGGAGCCCAAGCCAAAGGCTCAAGGAAGGCCGCGCGCAAAGATGCGGAGAAGCCTTAGGTCAGCCTTAGGGTAGCGGGACTAGGTGGGTAGAGGGATGCCGATGCAGATTGGAGGAGGGGGAGCTAAGGTTCGCAGGGGAGGATATGGCGCCGCCGGTTACGGCGCTCCGAGGACCTCTGGTGGGAGAGGACGCCTTTGGGTCTGGTGTTACAGGCCAAGATGGTCACCTCCGTTCTACAGAGCATTCCCGCTGCTGAAAGTCTTCCCAGCTTTAACGGAGGTCTGAAGTTTAACAGAGCCACCCGGAGCCGTCAAACTTAGCTTCTCTCGCAACAAAGAATACTGGGTGAGGAAAAGGGTATGAGCGGAATACCGGTTCGGCTCATAATGGAAAGGCATGATGCGGGAAGAGACCGAAATAGAAACAGCCGGTCAAAGAGGCATATACCACCGCGAAGTGAAATGCTAAGTCAGATCGAGAGCGGAGCGTCAGGGGGTTTCGTAGGAGGGGGATTCATGGCATCGGGGGATAGTGTCCGCTATGGCGACACCACCATCGAGTACAAGGTGCATCGCAGCAAGCGGCGCAAGAAGACCATCCAGATAAGCGTGAATGGTGGTGAGGTGAGGGTTGCGGCTCCCATGCGCACACCCAACGGTGAGCTTAAGGCTATCGTCCAGAAGCGAGCCCCCTGGATTCTGCGCCACATTTCCGATGCGGTACCGGAAGTCCCACCCAAGAGGTTTGTAAGCGGAGAGACGCTGCCTTACTTGGGACGTGATGTCCCTCTAATCGTTGAAGCCGCGGACGTTTGCTGCCCACAGGTGAATCTTGTCCACTGGCGATTCAGGGTCACGGTGCCCGAAACTCTGTCGGAAGGGGAACGCTATGAAGCTGTTCGCAAAGTTATGGTCGGTTGGTATCGGGAACGGGCTGCTGAGCGAATGGCGTCCCTGGTTGAACAGTGGCGTCCGAGGCTAGTCGTGGGAAAGGCGACACGGGTGCTGGTTCGCGACCAGCGTCGTCGCTGGGGAAGCTGCGCCCCCGACGGGACTCTTCGCTTCAATTGGCGAATCGTCATGTTGGAGCCGGCCCTGATCGAGTACGTAGCCGTTCATGAGCTGGCCCATATCATCCAACCAAACCATTCGCCAAGATTCTGGAACCTGGTGTCCAAGGTAATGCCCGATGCCCAGGATCGCCGGGCCCGCCTGCGAGAGGAAGGGCGCCACCTTCCCCTCTGATGGCGCGCGGAGTTGGCCATCGGAATGTGAACATTTGATGGTGGGCCAAAGTCGGCGGTTTAGAAGGTGTCCGAGTCTTCGCCTATCCACTTGCGGAGCAGGTCGTTCAGGGTGCCATCCTCCTTCATGGAGGCTATGGCCTCGTTGAACCGCTCCCTTAGAGGGCTATCCTCGCGCACGCCAATGCCCAGACCCTGGTCCAGGGGCACCTCGGGGCCGACGATGGCGAGCTGGAAGGCCAGCTCGGTGAGCCTCTCTATGGCGAATCCGCGGTCCACGAGAATAGCATCGATTTCCCCGGCAAGGAGGGCGTCCATGGAGCTGCCAGAGTTCTCGAAACTAACGTACTCCCTTCCTATTGACTGGAAGTAGTCGGAGTAGATAGTTTCCTCCATGGCGGCCACCACCCCCTGGGCAGCGTTGTCACCGGCCCCGGCCCGGGCGATGTACACCGATGGCACTGGCGGATAGTAGGGGTCAGTGAAGTCGATGCTCTGGTCCCTTTCCGGGGTGATGGACATACCGGCGATAATGGCGTCGAACTCTTCGGCGCGCAGGTCCGGGATCATGTCCTCCCACTCGTTGATGGTCCATTCGCAATTCAGGTCGGCCCTGCGGCAGAGCTCGTCCCCCATCTCCCGCTCGAGTCCGTCGATCTCCCCCGTGCTCTCGTTGATGAAGTTGAAAGGGTGGTAATCGCCGTCGGTGGCGATCAGGACGCTGTCCGACCTGCAAGCGAGGGACAGGAGAGAGGCGAGCACCATTGCCCCCAAAAGAAGCACCAGCGGTTTCGAGGATGTGGAAAAGGCCATGTCCAACCCCCTTGGCGTGTCCGCCACTTGCTACAGGTGATTTTAGCATAAAGTATAATGCACGAGATACGAGTCTTGAAGCTCGGAAAAACCCCGGGTGAGTAGTATTCGGAGGCTGTGACGAGGATGAGGAAGCTCTTGGCGGTGTGGATTGGGGCAGTTGCAATGGTGTTGCTGGCAGCGGCATGTGACCAGCCTCCTGCCGCGCCAACCTCTACAGACAACGCCAATGATGTTTTCACGTCCATCGTTTCCACGCCTGAGCCTGAAGCCACTCCTAGTGTAGCCTCGGAAGAACCGCAGCCGACCTCCACCTTATTCCCCAGTCCTGAGCCGGAGGGGGCCGCCGTCCCAACGAACGCGCCGGACACTGCCCAGGATGCGGCGCCAGCAACAGCCACTGTAGCAACCGAGCCGCCGGCATCGACCCAGGCACCGGGGAACACGCCACCTCCCGCTGCAACCACGGCTTCCGTAGAGCAGCCAGCTACCTCAACGCCGACCCCGCCTCCCACAAACACGCCCACAGCGGCTCCTTCTCCCACAGCGACTTCCGCTCCGGAGCCAACCCCGGATTTACCCGTTGGCTCCTATGTGGGCAACAGGGCGCCGGAATTCACCCTGACCCTTACCGAAGGGCGAACCTTTACCTCGGAGGACCTGCGGGAACAAGGGCAGCCGGTGCTGCTCTTTTTCCACTCAGTCCATTGACCGACCTGCCGCGTTGAGTTGCAACGCATAGCTCAGGTTTACCCAAGCTTCCAGGATTCGGTGGGCCTCTACATTGTGGGCGCCAACTTCTCCGAGACCCTCGACAGGCTGGTCAGCAACCAAAACAAGGAAGGCTATCCCGGAGAGGTGGCCGAACCTTCGAGGAGCATGCTGGAGGACTTCAGAGTATTTAAGCAGTCGACGAAGGTGGGAATCGACGGAAACTGGTCCATAGTGTATCGGGCTGGATTCGGTGATGTCGGTGCGAATGGTTGGCAGGGGGTATTCGAAGACCTGGCAGCCAGCGCCTCATAGGGTAGCCGGGGTCCCTGATCTCCCCTAGGTCTTGGGCCAGGTAGCCTCGTTGTGGCCCAGGGGCACAGCGGGACGCGCCCAGCGAGGAGGCGTTTCCGACAGTTTCAACACCGGCGCCAGATGCCTCAGACGTCCCGTAGGCGTTTCGCTTGTCATCGTCCAACCCTCCACCTCATGTGAAGGGAACTCCTCCGACACCCCGACAAGATCGCTGCCGGGGACCTGGCCACGGCCCACTAGCCAGCGTCCCGTCTGTGCCAG
Source organism: Dehalococcoidia bacterium (assembly GCA_963663025.1). Taxonomy (GTDB): domain Bacteria; phylum Chloroflexota; class Dehalococcoidia; order Lucifugimonadales; family JAGWBF01; genus JAGWBF01. Next base: position 779,633 of record OY760073.1, read on the forward strand.
GGATGCCCGGACCAGCCAGCTTCCCCCTTCTCTTGCCCGGCGGCCCAAGGCAACCATTGCGCCGAAGGCCATCAGGTACCCGGTCAGGTAGTCGATGGCAGAGACGGGGTAGAAATGGGGCCCCGGGGCGCTCTCCGGGAAGAGTTCACCCTGGCGGCTGGCTATGCCGCTGACGGCCTGCACGACGGTGTCGAATCCCCTGCGGGAAGCCCAGGGGCCCTCGTGACCGAAGGCCGAAAGGGATATGTAGATTATCCCCGGTCGAAGCTCGGCCAGATCCTGGGGAGATAGCCCCCGGCCCGCCAGGGTGCCGGGGCGGTAGCTCTGGGAGAACACATCTCCGGTCTTCACCAAGCCCCGCAGCACATCCAGGTCCTTCTCCTCCCGCAAATCCAGGTAGGCCGACAGCTTGCCGTGCCCGGTGTCGAACTCCTGGTAGCCGATGTTGGGCAGGTGAGGCGCCGTGATCTTGACCACGTCGGCCCCGTGCTCGGCCAGGGTGCGGGCGCAGGTAGGCCCGGCAAGCACCCGGGTCAGGTCAAGCACCCGGATGCCCGACAGGGGTCGCTCCCCTTCGGGGAGGGCCTCGACGGGGCTGTCACCAATCTTGACTATCTCCATTATGGGGAGGGAAGCTACGGCAGAGGCCTGAGTGTGCTGGGCCCACTCATCCATGGTGCGCACCATGCCGCCGGCCCCGTTGGCGGTGATTATCGCCTCCTCCAGTTCCAGGGCATCCCATTGGGCCACCGCCTTGGTAACGGCCTCCCGGTCCTCGGGGACGCCCAGAACGCTGAGGGCTGCGGCCCGGTGGTTGGGAAAATTGCAGTGGAGGTAGCTCCAGCGACCCCCCTTGGCAGGATAGAATCCCATGATGGGGTTGCGGTCCGTGCGGACCTGGGCGTCTTCCATCTTCATGTAGTGGCCGCTTCGCAGGGACGCAGTGGCCTGGCGGCTTTCCACGGAGACCTGCTGGCGGCGTCCCGTGCGCAGGTCCCACAGGTCGGAGACGGCCAGGCCGCCGGCGGCCAGGGCGGCTACTGCGGCTTCGCCGATTCTAAAGGGCGTGGGCAGGATGGGATCGGTGGGGCCGGTGATTTGTACCTCATCCAGATGGGCTTCCGCACTGGGGATAAAGGGGAGCAGGGTGCCAAGAGCATCGTGGTTCATGATGCTGTTTCCTTCCAATGAGATGGTGCTATTCGAGTCACCGGGGCAATTATACTCAAAATGAGCCTATGTAATGTGATAACCTGTACCGACCGGGAGAACCATGAGATTTGGCAAGCCTATAAGAGTGGCCGATGGCGTCTTCCAGCTTCGCGCGCTGGGCGCCAGGGTAACCGTCCTGGTGGAGAATGGGGCGGCCATTCTGGTGGATGCCGGGCTGTGGGGAAGCCAGGGCCTTATTGTGAACGGCCTGGAATCCCTGGGTCTTTCCAGGGATAATCTGAGAATGGTGGTGGTGACCCACGCCCATCCGGACCACTTGGGAGGCTTGGCGGGACTGGTTGGGGAAACAGGAATACCGGTGGGAGCGCACAAGCTGGAAGCTGGCATCATCGAGGGGATGGTGCCGCCACTCAGCCCGTTGCAGAACGGGCTGCTGGGCAGGATCACCCAGCCGGTATTCGGGAAGCTCCTGGGGTCGCCTGTACCGGTGAACGAACGCCTGGAGGATGGTGATGTCATCCCCTTTGGCACCGAGGTGAGGGTGGTGCACCTGCGCGGCCATACCGAGGGGAGCATCGGCCTCTATCTGCCCCAGAAGAGGACGGTCATTGTGGGGGATGCCCTCCAATATAAGCTGGGTCGCAGGCTCAGCCCTCCGGCGGCTGCCGTCACCCAGGACCCGGAGGGAGCTATGGCATCCCTCGAAAGGCTTTCAAGTATGGATTTCGACACTATTTGCTTCAGCCACTTTCCTCCCATGCGTAGCGGAGGGGCTGCAGCCCTGAAGGAGATGCTGAGTCAGCGAGCCTCATGTGGGCACCTCACCACAAGGGGAAGGCCGGCATGAGGGCGACTGCCTCACATAGCGCTTCGGTCGGCGACACCATCCCCGAATTTCTGGCAAAGGCTATCGAGACGCACGGCCGCCGGGATGCCCTGCTGTTCAAGCCCGCCTTTCGCTACAGGAGGTGGAGCTACTCCCAGCTTGGGGCCCAGTCGGGACAGGTCGCCACCCTCCTGCAGCAGCGGGGACTGAAGAAGGGCGACCAAGTAGTCCTGTGGGGCCCCAACTGCCCCCAGTGGGTGCTGGCCTTCCTTGGCTGCATCAAAGCCGGGGTCGTCGTAGTGCCCCTGGACCTGCGCAGCGCTCCCGACTACGTGGAAAGGGTCATTTCCCGCATAGAGCCGAAGCTGGCGTTTACCTCCCGGGCCACACCCAAGGATGGTGTGGCTTTGGGTGTCCCTGAAATCGGCTTCGAAGAGCTGGAGGCTTCCATCCATGGCTTGCCGGGACCGGAGGAGGTGGATATCTCCCCCGACGACCTGGCCGAGGTCATGTTCACCTCCGGCACCACGGGCGACCCGAAGGGCGTAATGCTCACCCACCGCAACCTTCTGGCCAACATCTACGGAGTATGCCAGTACATCACTTGCGGTCCTTCCAGTCGCCTGTTGTCCATCCTGCCCCTCAGCCACATGTATGAGCAGATGGGAGGCCTGTTCATAGCGCTGCACTACGGTGCCAGCGTCACATATCCGACCAGCCGGCAGCCCACCATTCTGGCCCGCACGATGCGCGAGCGAAGGGTGACCATTCTCCTCCTGGTCCCCCAGGCCTTGGAACTCCTGATGAATGGCATAGAGCGGGAAGTCAAGAGAACGGGAAAGGAAGCCCTGTGGAACAAGCTCTTGAAGATTGCAGAAGCCCTGCCATTCCCCTTGAGACGCATCCTCTTTCGACAGGTGCACAAGCAGTTCGGCGGGAAGCTGGACTTCATCGTTTCCGGTGGCGCGGCCCTGGATCCGGATCTGGGACGCAGGTGGGAGGCGCTGGGAATAAAGATAGTGCAGGGCTACGGCACCACCGAGGCATCCCCGGTGATCAGCAATCATAGTCTGAAGGAGAGGCGTCTCGACTCGGCGGGGCGTCCCCTGCCCAACGTGGAGCTGAAGATCAGCGTGGAAGGGGAGATCCTGGTGCGGGGAGAGAACATCACGCCGGGATACTGGCGGGCGCCCCAGGAGACGGAGGCGTCTTTCGAAAACGACTGGTACAAGACCGGCGACCTGGGGTTCCTGGATGATGAGGGATTCCTTCACATCCAGGGACGCAAGAAGGACATGATCGTCCTCTCCAGCGGGCAGAACATCTTCCCCGAGGACATACAGGGAGTGCTGTCCAAGCACCCCAAGGTGGCCGACTCAGCTGTGGTGGGGCTTGAGAAGGGTTCGTCAGTGGAGGTCCATGCAGCCCTGATCCTGGAGGACGCGGAGGCGGCCGAAGAGGTGGTTACCTGGGCTAACGGACAGCTTGCCGAGCAGCAGAGAATCAGGGGCTTCACCATCTGGCCCGAGGAAGACTTCCCCCGCACCCACACCTTGAAGGTGAAGAAGGGCATGGTGCTGGACACCATCATGGGCAGGATACAACCCCAGGCCCCATCGGAGCAGACGCCGGCGGGCCGTCCCGGAGGCCCGGGGAGGAGCCTGGTTGACGTCATCGCCGAGGTGAGCAAGCGGGGAGCTGGGGAGGTGCGCGACGCTTCGACCCTGGGAGGCGACCTGGACCTGGATTCCCTGGGCCGCGTGGAGCTCCTTTCCGCTATAGAAGTGGAACTGGGCGTCTACCTTGATGAGAGCCAGCTGGGACCAGATATGACCGTACAGGAGCTGGCGTCCCTCGTCGAAGAAGGGTCCAAGAACCCGCCCAAGATGAGCTTTCCCAGCTGGGGTATGCGATGGTGGTGTCGTATGCTCCGGGGCTTCCTCCAGCGCGCCGTGATATTCCCCGTCGTCAGCCTCCCCTACTCCCTGAAGGTGTTGGGCCGTGAGAACCTGGAGGGCATCACAGGGCCTGTGCTCTTCGCTTCGAACCATAACCTTGGCTTGGACAACCCGCTGATTATCAAGGCCATCCCCTTGAAATGGCGCCGCCGAATGGCGGTGGCCGGGGCCGCCGACCTGTGGAGAAATCCGGTGTGGTGGATAGTGAACCCCCTATTGGGCAACGCCTTCCCGCTGGCCAAAGAGGGGTCGGTAAAGCCCAGCCTGGAGAACATGGGCAGGATCATGGACAACGGATGGTCGGTGCTCATCTACCCCGAGGGTGAGCTTACACTGGGAGGGCCCATCAAGCCCTTCATGAACGGCACGGGCCTCGTTGCGGTGGAGGGAGGCATCCCCGTTGTGCCCCTTCGACTGCACATCCGGGAGCTGGGCGCTCCCGTCCGCTTCCCTCTGCTGCGACGCGGTAAGGTGGAGGTGCGCTTGGGGGAGCCCCTGTCCTTCCCGCCGGGAACGGACTACCAGGAAGCAACTTCGGCTATCGAGGTGGCGGTCAGGTCCCTGTAGGCTGGGCAGGGGACCCGCCCAAGCCGGCCCGTGGCAGCTAGAAAACTACTACGGACCTCAGCACTTCACCCCTTTCCATCTTGCCGAAGGCGTCCTCCACCCCGTCCATGGGAATGGTCTCGGAGACGAACCCGTCCAGATCCAGGCGTCCCTGGAGGTACAGGTCGATAAGCTCGGGGAAGTCCCTGGTGGGCAAGCAGTCGCCGTACCAGGAGGACTTCAACGCTCCCCCGCGGCCGAACACCTCCAGCAGGGGTAGCTCTATCTTCATCTCGGGGTTGGGTACGCCCACCAGGACCACGGTGCCGGCATGGTCCCGGGCGTAGAAGGCCTGCCGGTATGTCTCGGGTATGCCCACGGCATCGATGCACACGTTGGCGCCATTGCCGCCGGTAAGCTCCTTGATCGCCTCCACCGGGTCTCTGGCGGTAGCGTCGATGGTGTGGGTCGCCCCGAAGGCCCTGGCTTGGGGGAGCTTCCTGGCATCTATATCCACGCCTATGATGGTGTGGGCGCCGGCCAGCTTGGCCCCTGCAATGGCGGCATCCCCCACCCCGCCGCAGCCGAAGACCGCTACCGAGTCGCCTCGGCCCACGGCTGCTGTGTTCAGGGCGGCCCCGAGGCCCGCCATGATGCCGCACCCCACCAAGCCGGCGGCCTCGGGCCGGGCGCGGGAGTCCACCTTGACGGCCTGATCGGCGTGCACCAAGCTCAACTCGGTGAAGGCCCCGATGCCAAGGGCGTTGGAGAGGGTGGTGCCGTCCTCCAGGGTCATGGGCTGGCTGGCGTTACGGCTGGCGAAGCAGTACCAGGGCCTGCCCCGCAAGCATGAGCGGCACGTGCTGCAGGGCGCCCGCCAAGCCAGGATGACGTAGTCGCCGACAGCAACGTTCTCCACCCCGGGACCCACGCTCTCCACGATTCCGGCCGCCTCATGGCCCAGAAGGATGGGATAGTCGTTGGTGATGGCGCCTTCCCGGTAGTGGAGGTCGGTGTGGCAGACCCCGCAGGCTTGCACCTTTACCCGCGCTTCTCCGGGTCCAGGATCGGGCACAAGGATGGTCTGAACGCCAACGGAGGCTCCCTTGGAGCCGGAGACTACCCCTTTGACCTTCTCCATTTACACTCCTGGATGACGGCCCGCTTCTAGGCGGGCATCAGGTACTTGTAGTGGTCTCCCTTGGAGATGGGAGCCAGACCCGAGGCGGCGCAGTACCAGTTCTCCCCGCCGTCGTCGCTGCACCAGACTTCCCCGGCGGCGGTGGCGCTGAAGAGGGAGAAGCCATCCCCCCAGTCCTCCAGCGCCATGGCTTCGAAGGCGGACTGCATGTCGTCGGGCACTCCCGACGTCACCGTGCTCCAGGTGCGCCCGCCGTCGGCGCTGCGGGAAATCTTGGACCCGGCGTAGTGGGTTGCTCTCCAGCCTCCCGGGTTCTCCCGGGACGCTCCTACGAACATGACCTCCGGCTGGCGAGGATGCATCACCAGCACATCAGGGTACCCGCCGATGGGGTCCTGCCGGGTGTTCCAATGCTCCCATGAGTTCCCGCCGTTGGAGGTAACGTAGATACCGTCGCCGCCGGTAACGTACATGCGGTCCGGGTCGTCGGGATTTATCAGGGTGCGGTGCACATCGTCGTCCATGCCCCGCACAACGTCGAAGGTCTCGCCGAAGTCGGTGCTCTTGAGCAGGCCTCCCTGCTCGATGCTGACGAACATGGTCTTAGGGTCGTTGGGATGGAAGTTGATATGCTTGGTGTGGGCGATGTGGGGAGGCGCGGGAAAGCACCAACCGGACATGTCCACTGAGCGCATGGCCTCTACCTCTTTCCAGGTGAATCCCAGGTCGTCGCTGCTAAACAGGTGGGCCGGCTCGGTGCCGGCGAATATGCGCACGCCGCCATCATTCCGGGACCACGACAGGCTGTAGATGTCGTCCTGGGTGAGTCCCCGCTCCCTCAGCTCCCACGTATATCCCCCATCTATGCTTGCGTGGACGGACCCCTTGGTCGCTCCGGCAAAGATGGTCCCGGAGCCGGGTTCGATCATCAGGGCGTGGATGTGCTTGTGGACCAAGCCGCGGTGGGCGGTGCGCCACAAGCTGCCCAGTCCGTCCCGCTCCAGTATGGCAACGCCTTCTATAGTCCCCACCAGCAGTTGGTTGGAGGGGGCTGGCGAAGAGTAGATCGTCGGCCCGCCGTGGGAAAGGGCGATAGTCATGCTATTCTCCTGTCTCGATCTCCCGTGCTGTTCACTCCGCCGTTAAGTTGGCTTAGGACGGGCTCTCCAAGGCTAGCCCAAGCGCAGGAAGTCGGCTGCGTTGTCGTACATGTGCTTCTGAAGCGCGTTCTGGCTGTAGTCCTTCCAGAAGTCCCATTCGATCACCTCTTTGGCCGTCTCGGGGAACCAGGACTGGCCGTGAGGGTAGTCGGACTGGTGCATCAGGCTGTCCTCACCAAGGATGTCGATGCATGCCTTGGTCATGGCAGGTCCTTCGAAGGGTTCGGCCGCGCAGCGGAAGCGCCCCATCTGGACGTACTCGATGGGCGTGTACTTCAGGTCGGGAGTCACGCCGGAAACGTAGCTCTTGTTGAATCCCAGCCGGATGACCCAGTTGGGCAGCCACCCATGACCCACCTCGGACACACCGGCGCGAAACCGGGGGTACCGGTCGAATATCCCGGAGAGTATGAGGTAGGAGCAGAGGCGGGCTGCGCCCCAGGGGTGGGCGGCCGTCCTGGCTACGACGGTGTTGCCCCAGATGTCCTTGTAGCCGGGGAAGTAAGGGGGCTCCATGAAGAAGCTGTGGTGCACGAGGGGAAGGTCCAGATCGTTCATCGTGGCCCACACCGGCTCGAGGGACGGGTCGTCCACGGGCAGGCCTTCCTTCAGGTGCACCCACACGGCGGAGACCCACTTCTCGTTGGCCCAGCGCTTGATCTCGGAAACTGTCCACTCCGGGTCTATGCCTGGGACCTGGAGGCAGCCGGTGAGCCGGTCCGGAGCGAGGGAGCAGTACTCCTTCATGTAGTGGTGGAAGCCGCGGTACAGCCCTTCCGCCAGAGTAACGTCATCGAGGCCGGTCACAGTAGACGCCTGGCCGCCGCCGGGGAACATGAAATCGATGTCCCGGCCTTCCAGGTCCATGTCGATCAGCCGTCCTTCAACATCTTCCAGCTCCACCATGGGGTGGGCCTTGGCGCGGTGCATGTTGACGGTCCGCCCATCCAAAGCGCCGCGTCCTCCTAGTGTCGCAGCATCATCTTCCGACGTGGGTGCTGTGCCAGGGAACCGGTCGAAGGGGATTGCGCCCATGCTTATGTCGGTTGCGGTGCTGCCGTCTCTGAGCGTCCTGCTCTTCTCGTAAGGCTTGAACTCTTCCATACGGGGCCTGAAACTGGGCTCCACATATTTGGACAGGACCTCCAGGGAGGGTCGCACATGGGTATCCATGTCGATTATCTTGATGCCATCTCGCATGGTGTACCTCCAACGGGACGATATTCAGCTTCTCGCAATCACATAGCCTTGAAACCTGGATTGTCAGGCCAGGTGGTTTGGACTAGTCCGTGCCGGCGCCGACCAGACCGGCTTCTGCGGAAACCGGCGCGTTCAGGTACCTGTCGAACCAGGCGAGCACCTTCTCCCATCCATCCACGGCCGCCGGCTGGCGGTAGCTGGGGCGGTCAACCGCGAAGAACCCATGTCCCGCATTGGGGTACATGTGGAACTCGTAGGTCTTGCCCAGGCGCTTCAGCTCAGCTTCGGTCTCGGCCACCGCTTCCGGCGATGGCCGGGCATCTTCATCGCCGAACAAGCCAAGAAGGGGGCAATCGATGCCGGAAGTGAGGTCAATAGGAGCTACGGGCTGGCGCTCGCTGATCTCCTGCTCGGACCTGACCACACCGCCGCCCCAGCAGTCCACGGCGGCGGCGATGCCGTCCAGGGTGCAGGCTGCCAGGTAGGTCTGGCGTCCGCCGGAGCAGAAGCCGATCACGCCAATCCGCCCGTTCACATAAGGCAGGGAGCGCAGGTAATCCATGGCCCCTGAAACATCGCCCATGCACCGGGCGTCGGGCATTCCGCCCTCCTCGCGCACATAGGCCGACACATCTGCATCGCTGGCATCGGAGCCCACCACCTGTCGCTGCAGGTAGTGGAAGTCAGGCGAGATCGTAACGTAGCCGTTGACCGCCAGCTTGCGGGCCATCTCCTTGGAGGCTTGGTCCCAACCCGGCATATGATGAATGAGCACCACCGCCCCGTGGGGGCCGGGGCCCATGGGGCGGGCCAGGTATCCGTCAATCTGGACTCCTTCATGCCCATTGAACCGGACCGTTTCAGCAATCATGCTCTCGTACTGTGCCATCGCTACCTCCCGTGTTTGTTTAAGCTGTCTACTCCCCAAAGGGGTGATTCTATTTCGCTAACCGGGCTAGCTGACCGGCGGTCGCACATGACTCCATGGGCGCACCGACTCGAAGGCTACCGATGCCGCCAGCACCGTGGCTTCGTCCCTGGGACGCCCGACGATGTGCAGGCCTATGGGCATCCCGTCGGATGAGAAACCGCAGGGGATGCTGGCCGCCGGTTGCCCTGTAAGGTTGAAGATGATGTTGAAGGGGTTGAACCCCCAGTCGGCCCCCACGCTAACGCCGCCGATGTTGTCGGGATACTCCTCAATGGGGAACGCCGGCACCGCCATGGTCGGGGTCATCAGCAGGTCGTAGGTCTCCATAAGGACGGCTATCTGGTGGCGAATCTCCTCCAATAGTCTCATGGACTGGGCGTATTCCAGGCCGGTGACGGCCCCTCCACGACCGAGCCGTCCCCTGGCGTAGTTGGTCAGCTTATCGGGCTGCTCCTCCAAGAGGTGCCCGTAGGCTGCGTATGAGTTGGCGGAGGTGATGCGGCTCAGCCTTGTAACGGGCTGCTCCATGCTGATGCCAGGCTCTTCCACCGACGCTCCCAGCTCCGCGAAGAGGCGAGCCGCGCCAGACGTGGCTGAGGCAACCTCCGGGTCTATCCCTGCATAGCCAAGGTCGGCGCTCCAGGCGATGCGCAGGCCGGACACTCCGGCATCCAGGGCAGCCAGGAAATCGGGAGGGGTCTCCCTGATCATGTTGGCATCCCGGTCATCGGGACCTGCCAGCACCTGAAGGAGCACGGCGGCATCACGCACATTGGTCGTCATGGGGCCGCTCTGGGCTACCAGGTTGGGAGATGGGCGCCCCAAGCCTCCGAAGCGGGGCACCCGTCCCAGGCTGGGCTTGATCCCGTAGGTGCCGCAGAAGCTGGAGGGTATTCGGATGGACCCGCCGGCATCGGTTGCGGTAGCCAGGGGGCACAGCCCCGCGGCGACTGCTGCCCCAGCCCCTCCGCTGGAGCCTCCCGACGTCCTGTCGGTGTTCCAGGGGTTTCTGCAGGCGTCGCCCAGCAGGTTCTCCGTTGTGCCCCGCATGCCAAACTCGGGGGTGTTGGTCTTGCCCATGATTATGGCCCCCGAGGCCTTCACCCGCTCAACCACCCCCGAGTCGTGGCTGGGAACATGGTCCTTGTAGATGAGGGAGCCTAGCGTGGATCGGATGCCCGCCGTCATCTCCAGGTCCTTGACCGAGATTGGGACACCGTGCAGCGGACCCTTGACCTGCCCGGCCGCAAGCTCAGCTTCAGCCGTTTTTGCCGATGCCATAGCCTCATCGCCGGCAACAGTCAGGTAGGCGTTTAGCTGGGGATTGAGAGCTTCGATGCGCCTGAGGTAGTGCTCGGTCAGCTCGACAGGGGAGATGTCTTTGCTTCTGAGCTGGGAGGCCAGTTCATGGGCTGGGGTGTCGGTCCATTCAGCCATTGCACAGCGCTCCTCGTGGGGTTGGGGTGCTGCCGCCCATTCTATCCCACGACCCAGCGCAGGGCAACCGCGCGCTACCGGCTCCCGTTAGCCTGGTACCCCTTGATGGCCGGTATAACCTCTTGGGCCAGTAGGTCGATGCACCGCGATGCTGAGTCATGGGACATGGGGCCTTCCCGCCCCCAGATGACGAGGCTGGCCGGGTCCACCACATCCACGATGTCCTTCAGCTTCCGTACCACCGTGTCGGGGCTGCCTGTGATGACTTGGTAGGTGGCGTGGGCCTCGTCGTAGCGGATGCCCCCTGTCGTCACCGCCCGGGCGGCGTCCCTGGCGGCTTCCTGGGGACTGGCGGCGGCTGTGCGGCTCATGTGGCCGGGGGGCGCCTGCCAGTGGCGGGGGGCCACCCCGAAGGAGGTGCCAAGCTGCCAGTAGAACTTCTTACCCTCTTCGTAGGCCGCCTCGTCGCTGTCAGCCACGAAGGCGCGGACCGCGTATCCCCGGTGTTCCGGGCCGTCTTCGTAGCCCGTCTCCACGGCGGCCTTGTGATAGATGTCGTAGATGCCCTTGGCCAGCTCCAGGGGCGGGGCCAGGGCGATGTAGGGGTACCTGTGCTGGGCGGCGAACTCGATGGTTTCGGGGCTGGACACGCCGGGAATCCAGATAGGCGGATGGGGTTTCTGCATGGGAAGCACCCAGGGGTTGACCACCCGCAGGTTGTAGTGTTTGCCTTCCCATCGAAAAGGGCCGGGCGTGGTCCAAGCCTTGATGATCAGGTCGTGGGCTTCCTCAAAGCGCTCCCGGTTGTGCACCGGGTTGATGTTTGTGGCCAGGGTCTCCTGTCCGACGCCACGAACGAAGCCGGAGATGACCCGCCCGCCGGAGATGACATCGACGATGGCCAGCTCCTCGGCGACCCGCACCGGGTTCTCGTGGATGGGGAGCACGTTGCCCAGGAAGACGATCTTGCCCTTGGGCATGGACTTGGCAAGCATCCCGCCGATGACGTTGATGGACGCCATCATGGACAGGGGATTGTTGTGGTGCTCGTTGATCATCACCCCGTCGAAACCTGCCTCCACAGCTTGCTGGTGCTCCTCGAAGTACATGTCGTAGAGCTGCTTGGCCTTTTCGGGAACGAAATTCTCGTTGGGCAGCATGAGGCTGGTGTAGCCGTAGCCGGCGGCCACCTCCTGGGAGTAGGCGGTGTACCCCATCTCGGTGAAGAAGAAGACCTCTTTTACCACGCATACCCTCCGGCGAATCTTGCCCAACCCCTACATTCCCTGTTCCAGGCCCCCCGTCACTCTCACGAAGCATGTCCCCGTGCAAACGGGGAGCGTGAGTTTACGCTCCCATAAATATCGTCATTCCCGTGCAAACGGGAATCTCAGCCCTACACCGCCCGTTCGTGGTGAGGCTCTCGAACCACAAGAACGGGCGGCGCCGAGATAGGCTCCCGCCCTGGCCGTTTGTCCTTCGATTTCCCTCAGGGCGAACGGATATGACTAGTCGCCGCCGTGGCTCCTCTCCGGGGAGTTGCGCAAAGGCCACCGCTGGGGGAAGGACCGGCACCCCTGCGGCGATTATAGTTGCCCTTTTATGCATCGACAATGATGGACTGTGGAATACAAGTGGCCATGATTAAGGAAGAGGGACCCAGGGTTTACACCCGGCAGGGTGTGCACTATGATGCTCGCCGGAGGCGGCTATGCAGAATTCGGGTTCAACAGCGCCGAGCTGGATGACCATTGACCTGGTTGCGGTGGGGCATACCGCCATTGGCCTCGTCGCCGCAGGCGCCTGGAACTCCATTGGCCTGGTGGCGATAAGCTTCCTGAACGCCATGGGCCTCGTAACTATAGGCACAATCAATTCCATGGGGTTTGTTGCCATTGGTGGCGTGAACGCCATGGGCGTGCTGGCAATAGGAGGCGTGAACGCGGTCGGCCTCGTTGCCATCGGGGGAATCAATGCCACGGGACTGATTGCCATTAGCGTCGGGAACACGCGAAGCGCCTTTCCGCTCCAGTAACAGCTACTTTGCCGCAGAGCTTCGGTCTGGGGAGCGACCCACCGGGGTTCAGCCACTCTGTTCAGAGGTGAAACTATGGTAAGCCAGCCGGGCAAGCTCACTCCCCACGCTGTGCTGGGGGAGATGCTGAAAAACGAGGTCACCCACGTGGTGTGCCTCCCCGACAGCGAGACCAACTGGCTCTACATGCTCATGGAGAAGGAGCCCGGCCTCGACCTCGTCCGCGTTGCCCGGGAAGGCCAAGCCATCTCCACAGCCTCGGGCATATCCGTGGGTGGCAAGAAACCCGTGGTGCTCATCCAGAACACGGGGCTGATGGAGAGCGGCGACTCCCTAAGGGGCTGGGCTATGGGCCTGAACCGCCCCCTGGTGCTCATCGTCGGCTACCGGGGATGGACCCGGAAGGGCGTCACCCCCGACACGGCTGCCGTCTATACCGAGCGGTTCCTTAACGCCTTCAACATCGACTACTACCTGGTCGAGTCCGATGACGATGTGTCCCGCATCTCCCTGGCATTCGACGATGCGAAGAAGAAGAATCAGCCCGTGGCTGTGCTGATCGGCGTGGAGTACGAGGGCTGATCAGCCGGGGCCCAGAACGACGATGCTCGTGATTGACTGGAGGCCAAGATGATCGATACCGCTGATATGCTCAGGGTGTTTGCCCAGTACCGGGGAAACTCCATCGTGATCCCCGGCAGGGGGGGACGCCACTGGGTGACCCTCAGCGACCAGCCCAGCCGGGACCTGCCCCTGAGGGACCCGGCCATGGGAGGTCATGCATCCTTCGCCTTTGGCATGGCCCTCGCCCTGCCCCAGGAGAAGGTCGTGCTGTTCGACTCCGAGGGGGACATCATCATGAACATGGGCGCCCTCACCACCATTGCGGAGAAGGCCCCGAAGAACTTCTATCACTTCCTGCTGGACAACGAGTGCTACGCCACCACCGGCGGGCAAGCTATCCCCAACGCCACCAAGACAGCCTACGATGTGATTGCAAAGGGGGCGGGCTACCGGGCCGCCTACGCCTACGACGACCTGGAAGAGCTGTCCAACGACATAGAGCGCATACTTTCCGAGCCGGGCCCGGTCCTGGTAGCCATGAAGGTGCATCCGGAGATCGAGAGCTTGCCCATCAACGCCAGGCCCCAGTGGGTCAACCGCTCCCGCGACCAGATGATCGCCGACGTCCAGCAGGCAGTAGGCGTCACCCAGCGGTAGGGGCTATCGCCGGCCGAATCACCCTCTCCCTTGAGGGAGAGGGGTTAGGGGTGAGGGTGAAACGCGCCCCAGAAGAGCAGGTACTTCCCGTCATCCCTGTGCCATCTGCTTGACCCTGCCCGCCAAGTCTCGGACCTGGGCCAGAACATCATCGAAGGGCACATCCAGGTCGATGGCGACCACTTCGAGACGCGTTCCAGAGTGTCTGACGTGGTATGTGCCCGGCCTGCCCTCACCCTTGGCGTAGATGAGCAGCCCGCCGGGCAGGTCGGCCGCCGTGCTATAGGCGAGGAGCTGATAGATGTCGGCGTTGGGCATCCGCCTGTCGCTGATGTCCTTGTACTTGGCATCTCCCACGAACACGCATCTCCCGTTTCTCCGCCAGGTCAGGTCGGGTCTGAGATGTACCCGGTTCCCTGTATCCAGTGAGTCGATCGACCATTCCCCGAATTCCCGCTGGGTGAGTCCGAGGTTCTCTCGCAGTGCGGTAGTCACAAACTCCTGGAACACCACGTTCATGTCCATGAGAAACCCGGATGCCCGCACTTCGCCCCGACCGGACTCGAAGGCGGTGTGCTGGAGGATGAGGCGGGCCAATCCCACAACGGTGCGGTAGTGCTCGTTGAGGCGGTTGAACGTTACTTCCGGGACGGACCTGGGCGCGTACTCCACCAGCGAAACGTTGTCCAGCATCGCCCCGATCCAGCCCAGGCCGACTCGCGCATCCTTGGAGCGCAGGCGTATTCGGCTGAGGCGTCGGGCCGCCGCCTTGACTAGATGGTTGTGGGGAATGTCGTCGGTGAACTCATCGTACCGCACCTCCACCGGCAGGGGGGTCCCGAACCTGCGCCGGATCTGTTCAGTGAACATGATGCGTCCCCGCACGGTGAGCAGCGCCTCCTCCTGGGTGACGTAGCCGTGGTACAGCCCCCGGCCAAAGGCCTGCCGGGCGGCTTTGCCCAGGGCTAGGGCCAGGACATCGGGAAGGGCGAACTTCTCCGGGTAATCGAACAGTCCTTCCTGGGGCTTGAATGCGCCCATGGCGTAGCAGGCCATGGAAAGGACTTGGGCAATGCCTATCTTGGGAGTGATTAGTACTGACAGGTCCGCGACTTCTACAGCACCGACTGTGGAGCCGGGGGTCAGAACATAGATGTCCGGCTGCCCAGCTATAGGCACAACAGAGAGATCGGGGATGCGGGCCTCGATTAGAGAGTTGTACTCATCCCTGGACAGAGTCTCTTCCCTGGACTTGTACTCCCGGAGGTTGATTCCGCGCACCGTTTAGGTTTCCTCTCCCCCTGGAGACCTTTGCATCACCTCTGAAGCAACACGGGGCCACGGTGCGAAGAATGGCTTGCCGAAGCTCGGTCCAAGGCTTTCTGGATTGCGGCCTTCGCCGCAATGACGAAAGGCCGCACCGTCATTGCGGCGAAGGCCGCAATCCAGAAGGGTCAGCCGGATATCGGTTTGCTCCGGTGTGACGACGAAAATATCTAAATGGCGGTTATACAAGAGTGTCCTCCGTAGGGGTGTCAGCAGAGGACTCGTCCTCCTCCCCGACGCCTGCCCCGTCGCTGCCGGAAGCCGTTCCTCTTTTCAGCGCATCCAGGTTGAATATTTCGAGTTCCTCATTTCTCCCATACAGGAGCTCTTTGATGTACGGAAGCACGTTATGCTTCCAAATGCGCTGGACCGATTCCTCGGTCAGGTTGTCCTTCATGAAGTAGCTGGGGCCGATGGCCGCGTCCCGGTCCTTCTGCAGCTGCACATTGGCGCGTTCGACAACGTCGGCAACCCATTCCATGTCCGGCGCCTTTTCCCCCAGGTAGCGTCGGAGCACACCCTTTACAGGCTCATCGTCGGGGTGGAACTCGACGAAGTAGAAGCGCCTGCGCAGGGCAAGGTCCACCAAGGCGATGGACCTGTCGGCGGTGTTCATGGTGCCTATGATGTACAGGTTTTCCGGTAGGGAGAAGGGCTCGCCGGAGTACTGTAAGTTCATTGGTCTATTCCGGTACTCCAGCAGGAAGTACAGCTCACCGAACACCTTGGCCAAATTGCCCCGGTTTATCTCATCGATAACCAGGAAGTGCTTCCTCGCGGTATCATCCTTCGCCTTTCCCGCTGCCTGGAGCAGAGGGCCGTAATGCAATGCGAAGCCGACCTGGTCATTCTCCTGTATCCGTGGGCGAATACCCTCCACAAAGTCCTCGTAGGCGTAGGACGGGTGGAACTGCACGAGGGTCACCCGCTCCTTCGAGCCGGCGAGACATTCCGCCAACTCCTGGGCAACGTAGGTCTTGCCCGTCCCCGGAGGCCCCTGGAAAATCACCTGCTTCTTGTCCTCCAGCAGCTCGACGATCTCCTGAAGGAACCCCTCGGTCAGGTAGGTGCGCTGAGAAAGAGACGCCAGGTCGGATCCATATCTTGCAGGAGTAGCATCTTTGATCAACCCTATGCCTTCATCGCCGACGAGTTCTCGAAAGACAGACTCTTTTATGGGGTAAAGAGTGATCCATTTCCTAAGATAGTATGGGGGCAGATCCTTTTCGCAGTCTGTCCAGTTGACCGGCAAGAAGTAAGCGTGGTCCTCGGGGAATTTTCCCGCTTGCTCCCGGGCCATTTCGCGATTGTAGAAAGGAGGCCCCGTAACCTCTCCCGCTCCGAGTATCTTTCTTAATCCACGACGTGCCACGATCCAGTCTCCCGCCTTGATCTCATACCAAAACGTCTTCAACTGGTCTAGACCATGAGTCGTCCACGGCTTTGTCTCGCCTCGTGTGATTTGCCTACGTACCTCCAGCCAATACTCCTCCTCCATCTGCTCTGGTGAGTCGAACTGCCCGACGTCCCATCCTATCGATATAACTCTCTTTGTCCGGTCATAGTTCCAGACCTGCTCAAATTGCGCCACTTCCCCGCTGTTGAAGGGAGCCATTAACCAATAATTGGGCATTTCACCTTCTTCCGCGTTCGTGATGTACATGACTCTCGCCCCTAGCGTATAGCCTTTCCTCTCCCCATATAGGGGGATAGGAAAAGAGTCCTCACAAAGATTCGACCGACGGCAACCTAGAAGGACGGTAGCAGTGCCTTAGTGCCGGACGTTGAGGGCGCCCTGCTCGGCCATGAAGGGGTTGCCGGCGAAGCGGTCTCGCATGGCGATGGAGGCGTCCCAGCCCCGCTCCTTGAAGTCGGTCAGGAACTGCCAGCCCGAGGCGTTCATGGCCATCACCAGCTCGTAGGGATGGCGCACCTCGCACACGCCCAGCTCCTTGGCAAGCTGGTAGTTCATCCAGGCGGCGGGCACGGTGCAGGGTATGTTGACCTCTTTCAGCACCGTCTTCACGTCCTCGGCGTTCTCGATCTCCCCTAGGTACAGGACGTCGGCGCCGGCCTTCTCATAGGCCCGCAGGCGCTCGATGGTCTTGGACAGCGGGAAGCCCAGGGGCACCCGGTCGGCGAACTCGTAGCAGCGTATGCGCAGCACGAAGTCCGGGTCCATGCGCTTCTTCACATCGGCGGCCGCTTCTATCTTGTCCACCATCTCCTCGACGGGAACTACGCTGGTAATGTGGTGCTCATGCTCCACCTGCCCTGCGCCTCGCTCCTGGGGAAGCACCCGGTCGTCCAGGTCCAGCCCTGACAGGCCCACGTCGATGTATTGCTCGGTGGCCTTCTCCGCAAAGGCGGCCCCCCGCCCGCACACCTCGTCGCAGTCCATGATGACGGGTATGTTGACAGCCTTGACGAAGTACTTGGCGATGGCCACCTTCTCCGAGGTGTCCAGGTAGGAGCCGGGGGTGCCGATCATGGTGCCGAAGGTGGCCTCACCGCCCAGGAAGATGTACTCGAATCCCGCCCGCTCCAGCATCCGCGCCGCCAGGGGCGACGGCGCGCTGATGGCAACCAGGGGGTCGCCCTTTCGATAGAAGATCTCCCGCGCCTTCTTGCTTCTCTCACTCATTGTGGTGCCCTCCGTTTGTATTTCGTTTGCCCTCACCCTAACCCTCTCCCAGGGGGAGAGGGGAGAGAGCTTTGATCCCTCACCCCGTGGGAGAGAGGGGAAAGGATTGCCTACCCCAGTACCAGCTTGGGCTGGCAGGCCCGCAGGGTTTCCAGCACAGCCTCCACTCCCGGCCGGGATGCAACCACCCGGACGATGGAGTAGTCCAGGCCCTGGGACAGCTCCTTCAGGGCAGCGGCGGCGCCATCGGCGCGACCGTAATAGCCCACCTGCTTGAGGAGCTCAGGATCGAAGGCTTCCGCCACGGCATCCCTGGATGCCCCGTCCCGGCGCATGTCATCCAGCTTGGCCAACTCTTCGGTGAATCCCATGCGCTCGAAGTGGCCCCGGTAGCCAAGCTGCTTCTCCCGCTCCGTGGGCACCTGGGCCCCAAGGGCGTACCCCATGGTGGAGTGGGCGTAGGCCAGCCGGGCCTTGTCTTCGTCGTCATCGACGCACACCCGGATGTACTCGGCGACCTTGATCTCGGCGAGGTCTCGGCCTGCCCGGGCTGCTCCCTCGGCGATGCGCTCCCGGCTCCAGCTTATCTGGGAGGCGTCGCACCAGTTCAGGCAGGCCCCGTCGGCCATCTCCCCGGCCAGGCGCAGCATCTCCGGTCCCAGGGCTCCCAGGTAAGTGGGGGTCTGGGGGGCGGGCCTGATGGCGAGCCTGCCACCCTTGAGGGTAACCGCTTCGCCCTCGTAGTTGACCTGCTCCCCGGCAACTAGGGGCCTCACCGTTGAGAGATAGTCGCGCATGAGGCCGAGGGCGGAGAACTTGGGCATTCCCATGGCTTGGCGGGCCTTGGGCCTGTAGGCCCCTCCGCTGCCGATACCCATGATGAATCGCCCGCCGGTGAGCTGGCTCATGGTGCCCCCGCTCATGGCGAAGGCCATGGGTGTGCGGTACATCACGGGGGAGACGGCGATGCCCGTGGTCAGCCCTCCATCGACGATGTCGCAGGTGGCCCGCCACCGATGAGCGCACACCTGGAAGGAGTCCATGCCGGTGGTCTCGGGAGTCCAGATGCTGGTGTAGCCCAGCCTAGCGGCTTCCTGCGAGACCAGGGCTTGTTCGTCGAGGGACAGGTTGAGGGTGGCATCCAGCCCAACCCCGATTTCCATGGCACATCCTCCGTCAGAAGCATTGTGGGGAGACGGGGCTAGTGTAGTGGCTGGGGGTAGGGTGGTCAACTTGGGGTCGTGCCCGCCCACCCTTCTTGTCGGGGGCAGCGCCCCCGGACCCCCGCAGCAACACAGGGGCTACGCTTCCGGGCCGCATCTTCATTTGTGCCGATTGGTCGGAACGAAGGGGCATGAGGTGGCTGGTTTAATGAAAGGCCTCACCGTCATTGCGGCGAAGGCCGCAATCCAGAAAAGGCTGGGGGTTCAGCCTGGTAACCCACCGCAATTCTCGGTGAACCTATGGAGCAGCCAGGAAGCCAACAGCGCTACGTCCTGGATTGCGGCCTTCGCCGCAACGACGAAGAGCGCTGCCCCATGGCTGCCCGTTCGTACTGAGGGAAATCGAAGGGGAACGGAAGGCACGGATAGGCTCCGACTTTTGCGGGAACAACGGTGGGGGGCGGGAAAGAAGGTGAGTGGAGTGAGAATGACGATGTAGTTCCGAGTTCTCTCCGAAGGGAAGAACGATCCTGGGAAGCTCACACGAAGGAGGGCATAACCTGCTCGGCGAAGAGGGTCATGGAGCTGAGGACCTGCTCGTAGGTCAGGTCGCCGAAGGCGAAGACGGGACAGAAGTAGTTGGCCCCGCTCTCGTCTATAGCCCGATGCACCTGCTCTCTGACCGACGCGGGGGTACCCCGGATGACCACCTCTTTCTGAATCAGGTCGTCGTAGTCGGACATGTAGGCCAGGTTCCTTGAGCCGTACTGGACCCAGTAATGGTTTATCTTCCCGTACCATGAATCGAAGGCCGGCCTGCACTCCCGCTCGGCCTGCCCATCGGTGGGCGCCACGTACAGGTGCCGTACCAGCCCCAGCTTGGGGACGGGCACGTGGGAATTGAGGCGCCCGTCGCCCTGGGAACTCTTCTGCCAGTGGGACTTATACAGGTCGAACTGGGTCTTGGCTGTCGCAGCAGGATGGAAGATGTGGGCGGTGTTGATGCCGTTGCGGGCCGCCCACGGTATGGCATCGGGGTTTGTGGTGGCGTACCAGAGGGGTGGATAGGGCTGCTGGCGGGGACCGAAGTGCATCTCGATGTTGTGGTAGCTGAAGTGTTCGCCGTCGTGCTCCACCCTGCCCTTGGTCAGGGCATCCAGCACTATCTCCAGGGCTTCCTGGAATATGGAGCGTCCCTTCTGGAAGTCCACGTTGTACTGGGCAGCCTCGATGGGCGAGATACCCCTGCCGATGCCCACCTCCAGCCTGCCCAGGGAGAGGTGGTCCAGAAGGCAAATCTCCTGGGCCAGGCGCACGGGGTCATAAAATGGCAGAAGATACACCAGCGGGCCCAGGCGCAGGCTGCGGGTGCGCTGGGCGGCCGCGGCCAGGAAGATGCCCGGCGAGGAGGACAGGCTGAGGGGTGTGAAGTGGTGCTCGGAGAGGTGGTAGCAGAAGAAGCCGGCCTGGTCGGCGTACTCCAGGAGCTTCAGCCTCTCCTCGATCACCTGGCTGGGGGAGCGGGGCTCCGTTTCCAGCCAGTCGAAAATGCCGAACTGGATAGGCTGCCTGCTCAGGTCGTCGCCGTTCATCGTCCCGACCGGTATCGCGCCGCCCTCTAGGGTTCCAGTATCTGCATGGTGAAAGGCTCGGGACCGTCGATGTCGTTGGCGCCGGCCACCAGCAAATCCATCTCGGCCCGCATCTCGATCATGGCATCGGGTGCGTCATCATCTAGGTGCTTGTGGTCGAAGTAGATCTTCCCCGTATCGCCGTCAATTTTCAGGTTCCAGAAGATGTTGAAGGGAGAGGGAACATCCCACTTCTCCAGCTCCCAGGGTTTCAGAGCTTCCGTCAGATTCTCCCAGCAGCCCCGGGGCGGCAGGTCCTCCCAGCGCTCCCAACCATAGGCGGGCTTGTCCTTGTCCCAGGCTTGTCGCTTCACCACCTTGGGGTTGAGGAAACTCATCTCGAACTTCTTGCGGCTGCACATGCCGATCTCGATATCATGGTGCCAGGGCCACGTGTCGCCGGTTATGGTTAACATAACGTTGTTATCTTTGGAATAGAGGACATCCCCCGTCGTCACGAAAAGCTTGAGCTGGTTGGTCTTGGTGCGGGCTTGGTCGAAGGACTCTCGCAGGTTGTGGGAGTTGAAGGCGACGAAGTCGACGGTGTGTCGTCCGATTATGCGGATGTACTGGCCCTTCTTCATCTCCCAGGCCCGGCCGACGAGATGAGGGACTTCCTCTTCGAATACCAATTTAAGTTCTTCCGTCATAGCGCCCTCCTACATAAATGTAGTCTGAGAAGCGGAGCCCTGGAGCGGGAACTACCCGGTCTCGTCGTAGTAGTGAATCTCCAGGAGGACGCATCCGGCCTCGGACTTGAAGGGGCCGTGGTCCACTCCGGGAGGGCGGACGGCATAGGTGAAGGGCTGGAAGGACTCGCCTCCGTTGCCCTGGGCGTCGTTTCCGACGGTGAGGTCGCCGGAGATGAGGCACACCTCTTCCCAGTAGTCGTGGAGGAACGGGGCCGTTGTAAATGCCCCGGGAAGGAACCTCAGCAGTCGGGTCCTTGTGCCCGTCTTGGCCGATTCATCGAGGGCGCCGGATAGTATCTTCTGCTGGACGCCGTCGGGATATCCCGGAGGCGACTGCCAGCCTTCGCCCATTTCGATGGGATAGAACTCCTTGTGCTCTTTGGTGATCGGCATCGTGCGAACCTCCACGAGTTGGCGGTCTAGAGGATGCTGCATCTTGGCAGCGCTGCCGTCCAGTTTAGCACAAAGGCCTCCGCTTACCTCAAGGTGGCCGCTCTTCTGACCTTTCCTGATCGTTGAGTTGCGAATGCTCGTGCTACACTGGACATATGTCTCTGTCCGGCTTCCATCCCATCATCCAGAGGTGGTTCTCCAGCCGGTTTGCCGAGCCAACCGAGGCCCAGGCGGCGGGCTGGCCGGCCATCGCGGCCGGGCAGCATGCCCTGATAGCTGCGCCCACCGGCTCCGGGAAGACCTTGACTGCCTTCCTTGCGTGCATAGATCAGCTGGTTCGCCAAGGGCTTGACGAAGGCCTGCCCGACTCAACCCAGGTGGTGTATGTATCTCCCTTGAAGGCCCTCTCCAACGACATCCAGCGGAACCTGTCCGCACCCCTGGCTGAGATCGGCACCCTTGCCGACGAACTGGGGGAGGCTCTACCCCAGATAACCACGGCTGTCAGGACCGGGGACACCAAGCCCACCGAGCGACGGAAGCAGGCGACCAAGCCTCCCCACATCCTGATCACCACCCCCGAATCCCTGAACATACTGCTGACCTCCCGCTCGGGCAGGGAGGGCCTGCGCCACGTCAAGACCCTGATCCTGGATGAGATTCACGCGGTAGCGGACGACAAGAGGGGTTCCCACCTGTCCCTTTCGGTGGAGCGGTTGTGCGCCCTGGCAGAAGGTCACGTTACCCGCATAGGACTGTCGGCCACCCAGCGTCCCCTGGAAGAGACGGCCCGGTTCCTGGTCGGCTCGGACAATATCGGCGCCGATGGTATGCCCAACTGCCGGATAGTCGATATAGGCCACTCTCGCAAGCTGGACCTGGCGGTCGAGCTGCCCGTCGCAGACCTGGGGCCCATAGCCACCCACGAGATGTGGGCCGAGAACTTGGACGTCATAGCCGACTTAGTTCGCTCTCACGGCACCACCCTGGTGTTCGTCAACACCCGGCGCCTGGTGGAGCGGGTAGCCCGCCAGCTCACGGAGCGCTTGGGCGAGGATGGGGTGGTTGCCCATCATGGCAGCCTCGCTAGGGCTACCAGGTTTGCCGCCGAGGAGAAGCTCAAGCATGGAGAGGTGAAGGTCTGCGTAACCACCGCCTCCCTGGAGCTGGGCATCGACATCGGAGTGGTGGACCTGGTCTGCCAGATCGGCTCCCCCCGTTCCATAGCCATCCTCCTGCAGCGCATCGGGCGCTCGGGGCACAGCCTCGGTGCAGTCCCCAAGGGGCGCCTGTTTCCCCTCACCCGGGACGAGCTGGTGGAGTGCGCCGCCCTGTGCAGGGCCATCAGGAACGACATCCTGGATACCCTCAAGATCCCCCAGTGGCCCCTGGATGTGCTGGCCCAGCAGGTAGTGGCCGCCTGCTCTGTCGAGGAGTGGGAGGAGGATGCCCTCTTCGGGCTGGTCCGTGGTGCTTACCCGTACCGGGACCTGCCTAGGGAGAGCTTCGACTCGGTGGTCGAGATGTTGTGGCGGGGGTACGCTGCCAGGGAAGGTCGGAGCCGGGCCCTGCTGCACCGGGACGGCGTTGGTCGAGTGCTCAAGGGACGGCGGGGCGCTGGCATCGCCGCGCTGACCAGCGGAGGCGCCATCCCGGAGAACGCGGACTACGATGTCATCGCCGATCCGGAAGGTACTTTCGTGGGCACCGTCAACGAGGACTTCGCCATAGAGAGCATGGCCGGCGATGTGTTCCTGCTGGGCAACACTCCATGGAAGATACGGCGAATCGAGAGCGGCAAGGTGCGGGTTGAAGATGCCCAGGGACAGGCGCCGACCATACCCTTCTGGCTTGGGGAAGCCCCTGGGCGCACCTGGGAGCTGTCCGAGGAGATATCCGGGCTGAAGGAAAAGGTAGAGGATCGGATGGGTTCCGGGGATGGTGTCCCAGACTGGATCGCAGCCCAGTGCGGCGTGTCAGCCGAGGCTGGCCGCCAGATCGTCGAGTACCTGCAGGAGGGCAAGCGAGTGCTGGGCATGGTGCCCACCGCCCGCAGGATAGTTGCCGAGCGTTTCTTTGACGAGAGCGGCGGGATGCAGCTGGTCATCCATTCCCCCTTTGGTGCGAGGGTCAACCGGGCCTGGGGCATGGCGCTGCGAAAGTCCATTTGTCGCACCTTCGACTTTGAGCTCCAGGCGGCTGCCACAGACGACGGTATCAACTTCTCCCTGGGGCCGAACCTGTCCTTCCCGCTGGACGAGGTGTTCACCTACCTGACCTCCTCCATAGTAGAAGATGTGCTGAGGGCAGCCATACTCCAGGCCCCCATGTTCGTCACCCGCTGGCGGTGGAACGCCACCAGGGCCTTGGCGATACTGCGCTTCAGCGGCGGTGGTAAGGTGCCCGCTCCGTTGCAACGCATGCGCTCCGACGACCTCTTGGCCGCCGTGTTCCCAGCCCAGGTGCAGTGCCAGGACAACCGGTTCGATGGCGATATCGAGCTTCCTGACCATCCCCTGGTGTTCGAGACCATGCGGGACTGCCTTACCGAAGCATCGGATGTGGAAGGGCTTGTCCAAGTGTTGTCGGCCATCGAGAAGGAAGAGATCGAGGTGTACGCCCGGGACACGGTGCAGCCGTCGGTCTTTTCCCACCAGATTCTCAACGCCATGCCCTATGCCTTTTTGGACGATGCTCCCCTGGAGGAGAGGCGGGCGAGGGCCGTTTCCCTGCGTCGCGCCCTCCCGGAGCATGACCGGGAGCTGGGGTCCCTGGACCCTGCCGCCATAGAGCAGGAGAGCCGGAACGCTTGGCCTTCCATGCGAGACCCCTTCGAGCTTCTGGATGCCCTGTCCAGCCTGGGGTTGCTGCTGGAGTCCGAGGTCCGCTACCCCAGGGGATCTGTTCCCCAGGAACATCTGGAGGAGATGCTGCTGAGGCTGGTCGAGGAAGGCCGGGCGTACAGGCTGGACCTGGGAGACGGGTCCCGCGCTTGGACCGGTGCCGAGAAAGTGGGGCGAATCCGGGCAGCCTATCCGGATGCGGTGTTCGGCAGCATAGGGGCCGATCCCGTCCCTGCGGAAGAGAACCTTACGCAGGAGGAGGCGGTGTTGGAGCTGATCAGGGGACGGGTGGAGTGCACCGGTCCCGTCACCGTCGACGGGCTGGCCGGGCACCTTCACTTGAACACTTCCCCGGTGGCCATTGCGCTGGCCAAGCTGGAGACCGAGGGTGTGGTCCTCAGGGGGCGTTTCACTCCCGGAGTTCTCGAAGATGAGTTCTGCAACAGGAAGATACTGGCCCGCATCCACAGGGCAACCATAAGCCATCTCAGAAGGCAGGTAGAGCCGGTCTCCCAATCGACCTTCCTTCAGTACCTGTTCCGATGGCAGCATGTAGCCAGCCCCTGGCAGGTGTCCGGCCAGGGTGGCCTGCTGGAGGTTATAGGCCAGCTTCAGGGCTACGAAGCCGCCGGGGGATCCTGGGAGAGGGAGATTCTCCCGTCGAGAGTTGCAGACTACCGGGCATCTACCTTGGACTTGGTGAGCTTGCGGGGCGAAGTCGTATGGGGGCGGCTCGACCGCACCCAGGACAACGGCTACTCGGCTGACGGGCACTTTCCCCTTACCCGTGCCACGCCCATCGGGATCGCCCTCAGGGACTCCCTGGACTGGCTTCTTACGCCAGCCGATGAGGATATCCCGCCCGGAAATGGGGGAGCTTCGGAGGTCCTGGCCTTCTTGCGCAGGTGGGGCGCATCCTTCATGGCCGAGATCGTGTCAGGCACCCGCAGGCTGCCCAGCGACGTCGAGGAGGTGCTCTGGCATCTGGCCGCGGCTGGCTGGGTAACGTCGGACGGTCTGGAGCCGTTACGACATCGCATTGCGGGCAGCAACAACAACGGGCGCAGGGCGATTCGCCGGAGGAGAGAGCTGCAGCGGCGGAACACAGGGTACAGCCGGTGGTCCATCTTGCAGCCCATAGCTCCATCGGAGCAGAGGACGGAGGCCCATGCCACGCAGCTTCTGCGCAGATATGGGGTGCTTTGCGCCGAGCTGCTGGCCAGGGAGACCCTGGCCCCCAGGTGGCGGGACCTGGTGCATGTGCTCCGGCAGATGGAGATGCGGGGCGAGATTCGGGGCGGCAGGTTCGTAGCCGGGCTTGTTGGTGAGCAGTTTGCCCTGCCGGAGGCCATAGAATTGCTCCGCAAGGTGAAGAACCAGGGGACCACCGGTGAGAGGGCCGTCATTTCCGCCTGCGACCCCCTGAACCTTGTCGGCATACTCACGCCGGGGGACAGGGTGCCTGCCGTCCTGGGCAACAAGGTGGTGTACAGGGACGGCGTCCTGACGGCTGCTGAAGAAGGCGATCAAACCGAGCAAGCGGGCTACGGCGCCATAGATGCAACTCATGCGCCGGAAGAGAAAGCGCCGTCCCTTCCCTAGGGTGTAGTCGCAGGTACCTCTAGACCCCGGGCGCCCTTCCCTCCGTATTACGTGCCGATGTGGAGGGTGTCGGTGACGTTTTGTACCGAGCGGATGATGGACATGGCGGTGAGGCGCCCGGTCTTGGGGTTCTCCGAGGGTTCGTTCTCTATGTGAATGTGGAGCAGGCCGAACTCTCCCTCGATCTCGATGTCGTGGCAGTTCCGCTCCAGCCCCGGCACGGCTATCACCTTAATCATGGTCTGGTCCGGACCCAGCCCGGCGAGGCTGACCGCCGCCGACACGTTCAGGTTCGCCGGAAAGCCGATGCAGGCCTGGCGGGCTGTCCCCGTCAGCAGCTCTGTCTCTTCGGTCAGTCCCTCCAGGCTGATGTTGTTCTCGATCAGAAAGGGAGCGCCCTCCAGGGCGCGGGGAGGCTTCCGGGACTCCATCATCACACTGGTCACTCTGCCGACGCAGGCCGACTTTATTCCGTCCAGCCCAGCAATGGCGCCCGATGGTGCGTGAAGCTGGCAGCCCGTAGAGCGGGATAACTCGATGATCTCCGGGTGCTCCAGCAGGGCGCCCACGCTGATGACCATCAGGTCCTTCTCTGCAGAGAAAGCCTCCTGGGCAAGCTCCGGGACCACGTGGCCACCGGCGGTTTCAACTAGCAGGTCCGAGCGAGCGATGAGCTCTTCCCTGTCCAGGTATGGGGGTGGGGCCTGCATGGTGCCCAGAAATGACCGGGCCTTCTCCTCGTTCCGGCTGGTCACTCCAGCTACGCTTGCGCCCAAGCTTCCGGCCTCGCTGGCCCTCAGCAGGGCTGTCCCGATGGCGCCGCAGCCGACTATGCCGATGGACTTTGTTGCCATGTTGCGGTTCCTCCCCCGGCCGTAGCGGAATAGCCGGTTCGTGTTATCTCAGCGTCTCAGTGTACATCGTCACCAGCTCGCCGTCCGAGGTCAGGGAGGTGCTCTGCTTGCCGGGGGTGCGCCCCGTCATCTTTGCGTGGGTCAAGGCGAGGGTGCGGTAAACGATGTGGGCGAACTTGGTGAAGGGCAGATAGGTGAACAACATAAAGTAGAAGAGCAGGTGCACCAAGTACAGGGAGTAGGACGTTACCAGAAGGTCGCCAAAGCGGACGAACTGCACAGCAAACCCAGTTATAGTCACGGCGTAGAGGATTCCGACAAAGTACCAGTCGAAGTATCCCGAGGCCCCGGCCTGCTTGGGGTGGGCCAAACGCCTCCACACCAGCCAGGTAAGCCCCAAGAGGAGAAGAGTGCCACCCGTGTTGCCGATGACCTTAATGGGGTCGCTGATGGTCAGGGACAGCTCCTTGTTCAGAAACTGGGTGTAGATGAAGGCTAATGTGGTAGCTACGAACAGGAGTAGGAACCCGTAGAAGACGCCCATGTGGGCGTGTCCCCTCGGCTTGTTGACGCGGCAAAAACGGAAGAAGCGGTGGGTTGCGATGTCAACCAAGGTAAATGCCAGGCTGGGGATGAATGCCCTCCGAGGGGTCGCCGGCTGGACTTCACTCATGGCCCGCCAGAACCGCCGCCCTGCGACAGCGAGGACACCGGCGGCAAACCCTACTGCGATCACGGAAAAGGCGTCGATGTATATGTGGGGAATGAAGGCCTCAAAGAGAATCCCCTTGCCGAACTCCTCCTCCAGGGCAGCCCTCTCTGGAAATACCAGCCCCCCGTTGGGTATAAGGACGGCAAACACGAGCAGCAGGGCTGTCAGTACGGTGGGGGGGACCAAGGCCAGGGGCAGCATTTTCGGCACGCTGGCGGCCCTGGACAGCCACTTGGGGAAGGAGTAGTGCTCGATCTGGAAGTGGCGTACTGCGGCCATCAAATCCCCGGGCATGGCGCCCCGGGGGCAGTGGGTGTTGCATTCGTTGCACTGGTGGCACAGCCACGCATCCCCGTCGGCGGCCAGTTTATCGGACAGACCCCACTGGGCCCAGGCCATCTCCTTGCGGGGGAATGCGCTGGTGTCGGGGGTGAGGGGGCACACCACGGAACAGGTCCCGCATTGGTAGCACTTGTTGAGGTGCTCGGCGCCCAGCGTGAGGATCTGACGCTTTGCCCCGGTGTCGGGAACGGTCAAGAGTGGCAGTGAGCTAGCTTGTTCCATTGCGCTGTCCGTGGCTAGAAGCCCCTGTAGGGGTTGGGCCCCATTGTTCTCAGGCTCTGGGCGAACTCATCCACCAAGCCTGGAATCTTCTGGTAGTCGGTTATCTCCATCTCCATGGCAACGACCCGCTCAGGCTCCAGCATCTGGCGCGTCAGGGTCTCCTGGATGTTGGCCATGCGCTTCATGGCCAGTTCGCTGCCGTGGATGAAATGGCACTGGTAGTCGTCGCCCGTCTTGCAGCCCATGAGCATCACACCGTCGATGCCCCGGGCAAGGGCGTCGGTTACAAGCACTATGTTCAGGGAGCCGAGACATCTGAGGGGTATGATCCTGACGCTGGCGTCGTACTGCAGCCCGTTGACGCCCGCCAGGTCGAAGGCCGGTTGGGCGTCGTTCTCGCACACGAAGGCCAGTATTCTGGGTATGGAGTCGTCCTCGGGGAACTTTATGGCCCGTATCATCGACGATAGCTGGTCAACGTTGTAGTTCTCAAAGGAGATGACCCGCACCGGACAGGCGCCCATGCAGATTCCGCACCGGCGACAGCGACTGGGGTTGAGCTGGGGGTAGCGCCGCTCATCTACTTCGATGGCGCCGAAGGGACACTCCTCGCTGCAGCGTCCGCACTGGGTGCATCCCTGGAGCAAGGTGGTAGGTAGGGACAGGTCGCTGGTCCTGGGATGCACCGCCCCGCCCTGGGCTGCCTGCTTCAGGCTCTGTATCGCTTTCAATGCGGCTCCCGTCGCATCCTCCCCGGCGGACGTGCTATCCATGGCTTCCCGGACGCAGCCGGCGGCATAGATGCCGGTGCGGCGGGTCTCGTAGGGGAAGCAGATGTAGTTGGAGTCGGCGAACCCCCTGGAATCGACAGGAAGCTCCTTGCCTTGTCTGTATTCAAGCTGCAGGATGCTGCTTTCCAGGCTATTTGGAACCATACCTGTGGGCAGCACGACAAGATCGACGGTAATCTGGATGCTTCCGTCAACCAAGGTGTTGTCCACTTCGGCAATCATGCCGCCCGAGGGGGCCTCGGCGATTCGAGTTACCTTCCCTTTGCTGAACAGGACGTTGGGTGACTCCTGGATGGCCCGGTAGTAAATCTCCATCTGGCCGGGGGTGATCATGTGCTCATAGATGACGTAGCAAACGGCGTCGGGGTTGGCCTGGCTCACGTATTCGATCTGCTTCAGCATGACCAGGTCGTTCACGACCGAACCATAGGACGTGCTGCGGTCGGCTCCCGAGTCGGGATGCTGGACAAAAAGCACCTGCCGGGGCGGTCTCCCGTCCGAGGGCCGCACGATGGCCGATCGGGAGGCCAAGTCTTCCATAGCGACGCTATCTATCACATCGGGCAGGGTACCGTAGCCGAGGTGGGATGCGCCGGACATATCTTGCGTCTGCCACCCGGCAGCGACGACGACGGCGCCAGCCAATTCCGTCGACGTAGCGCCTCCGCCGTCTAGCTCCACGATGAACGACCCGGGCTGCCCTGAAATGCGGTGAACAACGCTTGATGTGGCCACCCTAATCTTGGGGTGGCCCTGGACCGCCTGCACCAGCTCATCGATGTTGGAAGCTTGAAGGCTTTGGTAGGGTGGGAAGCTGGGGTAGGTCTGGGGGAAACGGGCCATCCACCCTCCCAAGGCAGCCTCTTTCTCTACAAGAAGCACGTCGGAGCCTGCCTTGGCTGCCTCGATGGCGGCAATAAGGCCGGCGACGCCTCCTCCGATTACCAGCAGGGTGTGGTCGATGGCGAGGGTTTTCGCTTCGGGTACCTGGCTCTTCTGAGCCCGGACCACGCCCATGCGCAGGCAGTCTTCGGCCAGTGCTTGGGTCTCCTTTGTGTTAGGTGACTTGCTCCAGGCAACCTGCTCTCGCAGGTCCACCCGCTCGACGGCCTTGGTCTGCAGGCTATCGGGTGAGAACACATCCCAGTTGACCCTGCCCGAGCAGGCAGCTATGAGGGCGGTGTCCACAGGGTGATTGCGCAGGTCGTCCCGCAGGTACTCGACCCCTTCCGGCACACACAACGGTGGGTGAACAGCAGCTTCGCCCCCGGACTCCTCCCTGACCACATCGGCCAGCTTCTGCACATCGAGGCACTCCCCGATGCCGCATCCGGCGCAGATGTAGGAGCGTATGGACTCAGCCAAGGCTTTAGCTCCTGCCCATTCCGGCAGCGGCCTTTAGGGCGGCCCCGGTGCCGTCCCGGACGCTGGAAACCACATCCATCGGCCTGCGGGTCACTCCAGAGATGTACACACCCTCGGGCTGTCCCTCCAGCGCGAAGCCATACTCGTCCCTCTTGAGGTCCAGGCCGGGAATTTCCTGTCCTCCAATGTTGGGGACCATCCCGGTTGCCAGGACGACCATATCCACAGGCACTCGCACCTTCCGGCCGCCCAGCATATCGTCGGCCTCGACCACGAGGTCGTGGGTGTCTGGTATCTCTTCTATGCCCGCCACCTTCCCCTTCACGAGGGCCACACCCTCGTCATTCTCGATGCGGCGGAAGAAGTCGGTGTAGGAGCCGGTGGCCCTCATGTCTATATAGAAGATGTAGGCTTGGGAGTCGGAGTACTGCTCCCGCAGGTAGGTGGCCTCCTTGAGGGACGAGAGGCAGCAGATTGCGGAACAGTAGGGCAGGTGGTTGACGTCCCGGGATCCGGCGCACTGAACGAAGGCGACTCGCTTTGCGGGCTTTCCATCCGAGGGCCGGACAATAGCTCCCTTGGTGGGGCCGTTGGAAGAGGCAAGCCTTTCCATCATCACGTTGTTGATCACGTTGGGATACTGGCCGAAGCCCAGGAATTCGATCTTCGAGCCGTCGTAGGGCGACCAGCCCGTGGCCACGATGATGGAGCCAACGGTAAGGTCTATGGTGCGGGAAGTCATGTGGAGGTCGATGGCATCGGTGGGGCAGACCTCTACGCACTTGTTGCAGGTGTCGCCCAGGCAGGCATCTCCGTCCAGCACGTACTTCATGGGGAAGGCCATCTCATGGGGGAGGTAGATGGCCTTCGTTGTATCCATGCCGTAGTTGAAGCTGTTGGGCATGTCCACCGGGCACACGGGCGAGCACTGCCCGCAGGCGGTGCAGCGGTCCGCATGGACGTACCTGGGGTTCAACCTGATGGAAACGTTGAAGCTGCCGGCGCGCCCTGACACGTTTTCTACCTCTGCCTGGGTGAACAGCTTCAGGTAGCGATGCCCCGAGCGGATGCGCCGGAAATTTATCTCCAGGCCGCAGTAAGGCGGGCACAGCTTCGGGAAATAGCGATGGAACCCTGCCACACGCCCGCCGATATAGGGTTCCTTTTCCACGAGGAACACATCGTGGCCCGCTTCCTGGGCCTCGATGGCGGCGGTCATCCCGGCCATGCCTCCGCCTATGACCAGGACTGCGGCTTCCTTGGAAACTGGGTCTTGCATGTTACTCCGGTGGCAGGATGGGTCCGATTAAGGCTGGTCGGCGGCGGGAATTCTCCGGCCCGCCGACTCTTCTAGATGACGGGTATGTAGGGCGCCTTGGTGAAGTTCCAATCGCCCGTTTCCCGGTCGTAGCTGGAGTTGACGAACACCTTCCAGTTTTCATCGTCCAGGTTGGGGAAGTCCCCCCGGTAGTAGTAGCCAGGCCAACGGGTCTCCTGACGGTAGAGGAGGTGGTTCAGGTGGGTCTCGGCGCACCAGACCCGGTCGGCCAGCTCCCAGCACCTTAGAAGGTCATGAAGGTCCCGAGCCCCCAGCTTTTCCAGGTCTTCGCGAAGCATGGCCAACTGCTCCAAGCCCCGTTCCAGGGTGGGCCTGTTGACCATGTAGGCGGAGCCCCACCCGCCGCCGTACTCGTCCATGATCTTCTGCAACCTTAGGAGGGCCTGCTTGGGCAGGAGGTAGTTGGGGTTGATCTCGCTGCGGGTGGTGGCGTCCTTGTGCTGGTCGTAGTGGCCTAGTGGGGCGTAAAGGGCTGCCTTGATTTCTTCGACCCTGCCCCCGTCGGGGTTAGCCGGGCCAGGGTTATCGTAAACGTAGTTGACCGCTGCCTTGGCCGCCAGCCGACCCTCGGTGTAGGAGCCGGAGGAGAACTTGTGGGCGGCACAGCCCACACCGTCGCCTGCCGCAAAGAGTCCCTGCACCGTGGTCATGCGGTTGTAGCCCCAGAAGTAGTCCGAAGGAGAAACATCCTCGGGACCGCTGACCCATGCGCCCGAGGTTCCGGCGTGGGAGCCCATCAGGTAGGGCTCGGTCAGCACCAGCTCGGAGTCGGTCTTCGCTGGGTCGATGTTGTTTGAGGCCCAGAGGAGGGCCTGGGAGATCGTCATGTCCAGGAAGTCCTCCCAGGCGTCGCTCTCCACCTCGCGCTGGCGGGTGGCGTCAGCGCCTTCCATCATCTTCTGCAGGGCTTCCGCCGTGCGCATATAGATTGGGCCTTTGCCTTCCTGGATGTCCCGAAGCATCAGGTGGTTCCTTAGCGGGGTCGGCATGGGCGCGGAGCCGGCGTAGGGTTCCCACCCCTCCAACTCATGCCTGCGGGTCTGCTCGTACTCATCGCCGTAGGCGTTAGTCGCCTTGGTGCGGAACATGAGGAAGTACATTCCCACGGGGCCGTACCCGTCCTTGAACCTGGTCTGGACCAGCCTGTGCTCCATCTGAGTCATCTGCGCCCCGGCTTGGATCATCAGGCTGTAAACGGAGCCGGTGTTGAACACGGTGTACCAAGCCCTCCCCAGGCCCTCGCCGACGGCATGGGGGCGCCAAACGTTGACAGCCCCGCCTGCGGAGCAGATGACCGCCTTTGCCTTGAACACGTAGATTACGTTGTCCCGTACGCTGAAGCCGATGGCGCCGGCGATCTTATTGGGGTCGTCGGCATCGGTAAGCAGGTGGGAGACGAACACCCTCTGGTACAGGTTGGCCTCCCCTATGGCGGCCTTGGCAGCCTCGGCGACGATGGGCTTGTAGGACTCGCCGTGGATCATGATCTGCCAGCGCCCTTCCCGG
Source organism: Dehalococcoidia bacterium (assembly GCA_963663025.1). Lineage (GTDB taxonomy): Bacteria > Chloroflexota > Dehalococcoidia > Lucifugimonadales > JAGWBF01 > JAGWBF01. The sequence continues at coordinate 812,686 of OY760073.1, forward strand.
ACGTAGCGGCCCTCAGGCGTCTTGAAGAAGGGCAGCCCCCACTCTTCGAACATGTGCACGCTGGCGTCCACGTGGCGGGCTATGTCGAAGGTCAGGTCTTCCCTGGAGAGGCCCATGGTCTCGTTGCGGACGTAGCGAACGAAGTCCTCAGGGGTGTTCTCTCCCCACTTCATTCCAAGGTACATGTTGATGGCCGACAGGCCCATGGCAACGGCGCCGCTGCGCTCGATGGCTGCCTTTTCCACCAGCACCACCCGCATTCCCTTAACCTTGGCCCAATGGGCAGCCTCATAGGCTGCGCCGCAGCCGGCCATACCGCCACCGATTATCAGTACGTCGCACTCGACCTCTTCTGTCCGGAATTCGGGCATCATGCTCTCCTGGCTAGTTCTGGTCGCATTGCTGGGCCGTGGAGGCTAGGCGGGCGTTGGAAGAACATCCACGCCCAGGTAGTGCTCTTCGGCCGCCATGCCATGGTCCTTAAGGTCTTCGACCCCTGGTTCTGAGGCATGCTGATGGGGCTGGATGGAGCCCCAGGGTGTGGAACGAATGGGGAACCTGAACCGCTTCAGGGTGCCGTCGCGAAACTTCAGCCCCCAGATTATGGAGTCGGTGCCCCGCAGGGGAGTGGCGGTGGCCCCCATGGGCATGACATCGGCGTAGCCCCGGAGGTCTATGGCCGACTGGGGGCACATCTTGACGCAGGCGAAGCACTCCCAACAGGCATCGGGCTCCTGGTTGAAGGCTTGGCCGATGTCCGTGTCCAACTTCATCAGGTTATTGGGACAGATGTACATGCAGGCAGGGACTTCCAGCGCCTTGCATCCGTCGCACTTTTGCGGGTTGACGAAAGTTGGCATCCCCTCACCTCTTCGGAAAAATCAAAGAGTGGCGCCCACTAGGTCGGCGCCACTCTTATCATTAAGCTTTATTGGTCGGCTGGCTACAGCCGCAGCGGTTGTCTGTATCTGCGTTTAGGTTGCAGATGCGGGGCCACCGCCCTGAAGCACTATCGGCGTTGATCATCGGGGCCATTGAGATGGCTTATCCTCCGGCACCTTGTGCTATAATTCGGGCTATTATAGCAGTGGCCAAACAGCCCGGTCAAACCCGACCGCTGCCCCCTGACTACCCCGGAAACCCATATCTGTGCACTCCCGAAGCATGGAGGTGTCTCATGGCCAAGAGTCCCCAACTTGACAAGGTGATCGAGTCTTACCGGGCGAGGGCGGCAGCCCGGTTGACCGCTCCGCGGTGGTGCGTGGACGATGATCGCGCATCCTACGAGCGGGCCACTGCCGAATTCCCTCTGGACAAGGACATCAAGTGCGAGCGGATCTCGGCAGGGGGAGTAACCGCAGAGTGGGTGTGCGCTCCCGGGGCCGACGTTTCCAGGACTCTGCTTTACCTTCATGGCGGAGGGTACGTCATCGGCTCCTGCAGGACCCACCGGGCTATGATGGCCCGCATGTCGGCGGCCGCCAAGGTCCGGGTGCTGGCCATTGACTACCGCCTGGCACCAGAGCACGTTTTCCCCGCTCCCGTGGAGGACTCGGTTGCCGCATATCGCTGGCTGCTGTCTACGGGCGCCGACCCTAGGAAGATCGTCGTGGGTGGAGAGTCGGCGGGAGGGGCCCTGGTGGTGTCCCTGTTTGTTGCCCTTCGCTACTTGGGAGAGCCACTTCCGGCGGCCGGGATCTCCATTTCTCCATGGGCGGACCTGGAGCAGAGCGGGGATACCATGTCATCCAACGCCGAGGTGGACCCGTCGGTCAACCGGGAACGCCTGGATTGGTTTGCCGGATACTATCTCGGTGGCAAGGACCCGCGGGCGCCCCTGGCTTCACCTATCTATGCCGACATGACGGGGCTGCCTCCCCTCTTGATTATGGTGGGCTCCGTCGAGGTCCTGGTGGACGATGCGAAGCGGCTGGCCGCCAATGGCGAGAAATCCGGGGTGGATACCACCCTGGAGATATGGGAGGACATGCCGCACAACTGGCCCATGTACGCTCATATCCTTCCCGAAGCCCAGCAGTCCATCGACCGAGTTGGCGAATTCATAGGGCAGCACATCGCCTAAATCGCCGCTGGGGACCATTGGGACAGCAGCCGATTCCGAGGTGTGATGTGGACAGCCCCTGGCGCTACATCCTCCATGCCGATCTTGATGCCTTCTACGCATCGGTGGAGCAGCATGACAATCCCGGTCTCAAGGGCAAGGCTGTGGTTGTGGGCGGCCCTCCTGAATCCCGGGGGGTGGTAGCTGCGTCTTCCTATGAAGCCCGTAAGTACGGCATCCACTCTGCCATGCCCATGCGCACTGCCGTGAAGCTCTGTCCCGACCTTGTACGGGTCTCGCCCCGCTTCGACAGGTACAGGCAGGTATCCCACACCATCATGGAGACCTTTCGAGAGCTCACCAACTTGGTCGAGCCATTGTCCCTTGACGAAGCGTATATGGACATTAGCTCGGTTGTGCCCAGAAACGCACAGGAGGAAGCGGCCCGGGCACTTAAGGACGGGGTCCGCAATCGCTCCGGTCTGGCCATAACCATTGGAGGAGGCACCACAAAGACCGTCGCCAAGATCGCCTCCCAGATCGCCAAGCCCAATGGACTGCTTATGGTGCAGCCCGGCAATGAAGTGGAGTTCCTGGGGCCGTTGGATGTAGAGATGCTATGGGGTGTCGGGCCCAAGACTGCGGCTGCCCTGAAGAATGAAGGTGTAGAAACCCTGGGTCAGCTTGCGGAGATGGACGAGGGCGCCCTGGTCCGGAAGTTCGGGAAGAGGGGGCCGGAGCTGAGAACACGGGCCCTTGGCCTGGAGCGGGACGAAGTGATGCCCCACCGTGAAACCAAGTCCATCAGCTCTGAGACGACCCTGGTTGACGACGTGGGCGATCCGGCTGAGATTACGCAATACGTGGAATCCCTGGCCCAGGAGGTAGCCGAGCAGATGGGGCGGAAGCATCTGCGGTGCAAGACCATCTGGGTAAAGCTGCGCCTGGCTGACTTTACGACCTTTACACGTCAGAAGACCCTGCCGGAGCCAACGGACCGCCAGGACATCATAACGTCGTCCGCCAGGGACCTGGCGGAGCTGGAGTTGGGAAACGGCCGGATGTTTCGACTGGTGGGGGTCGGTGTCGGGAACTTCCAGGAGGACTTCCAGATGCCCCTACTGCCGCCCCCCTAGCGTTTCCCTTAGGAACGCCGAGGAGCGGCGGCGATGATCCGGGCCGCCATCTCCGTGTCGATGCCCCGGGGCCACTCTCGCTTCGAGGGGTCGGCTATTCGCACTTCCAGGGGAGGACCCAGCTCGTCGATCTCCATCCTGATGACGTCGCCGTCCTGAACTGCCCCGATCTGCTGGTGGTTGACGCCGGTGGCCACCACATCGCCAGGTTCCAGGGTTGTGATCTTCGAGAACTCGGACACCAGCTCCCTTATTGGGTGGGCCATATCGCTGGTCGGGAAGTCGTGGCGAGGCTCATCGTTGTTGAAGAGGCGTATCTGGATGTTCTGCGGGTCCGGGATTTCGTCGGCGGTTACGAGGGCGGGGCCCATGGGAGCGAAGGTGTCCCAGCACTTGCCAAGGAAAAAGCTGTTGCCCACCGCGCCCTGGAGGCCTCTGGCCGACATATCCAGGAAGTTGGTGTAGCCGAAGATGTAGGAGAAGGCGTCCTCCTGGCTGACCTTGGTTGCCCTCTTACCCACGACAAAGGCTAGCTCGCATTCGTGGTGAAATATCGTAGCTCCCACGTCGGGGAGCTCGCAGGTCTCCCCAGTGCCGATGATGGCTGTGGGAGACTTCAGGAAAGCGTCCAGGACCGCAGGCTCTCGCTGTCCGAACTCAAGGTAATTGACGGCGGCGCAGATCACCTTGGATGGCCGAGGCAAGGGCGCCCTTAGTCGAACACTGGAAATGGGCGCACCAGTGCCCGAAGCAAGGATGCTTTCCAGCCTTGGTTTGAGGCTGTCCCAGCCCCCGATCAGGTCCTCCATCATGTCCTGGGGCTCGCGGAACTTCTCGCCCTCAAAGACTTCTGTCGCATCCACCACGTTGTTGCCTTTCAGCAGGCCCAACCGGTAATCGTCGTAAAGCACTATCTTCATGAAGGGACTCTCCTGCGTGTGGGTGTGGGGTATACCTGTCATGCCCCCGAAATGAACCTGGGCAGTATAGCAAAGCCCATGTCGGCCTTCAATTGCGGGTAAGCTGAAGCGAGTGGTCTGCCTCCGTACCTTTCTTGGGATTTGACAGGGCAGATATACCTTGACTTTAAAAATCGTCTCTGCTAGAGTCGGAATGCCGACACTCCTAGTGGGTGGTGGGTGGATGTGCATGGGTGTCCCGTTAGGGTAGTTACTTAGCCAGCACGTTCAAACAGAGGCTTCCTGGCGCTTCATTGAGAGACCAGGAAAGCCGGGGGCCTGAAGAGAAGCGTGGAGGTGAATTGATGCTCCATCTCCGGCTATGGAAGCCGAAGCTGTTGCTGTTGTTGCCCATTCTTGCAGTCCTTTCCTTCGCCATCGCTTGCAATGGAGATGAAGAGCCAGCAGTAACCCTCACCCTTACTATGGTTTCTACCCCGACCCCTATACCACCGACTGCCACGCCGGTCCCGACGCCTACCGCCACACCAGTTCCGACCCCTACCGCCACACCCATTCCGACGGCAACGCCTGAGCCAACTGTGGACCCCAGGCAGATAGCGATGGAGAGCTTCCTGGCCAGTTGGAACGAGGCTTGTGGGGCACGAGGCCTGGACCCATGTCCGCTTACTGCTCAGGACTTGCCCGAGATGATGGAAGCCCCTTCGCCTGAAGAAGCAGCTATGCAGTTCATGGGCGTATGGAACCGGTCCTGCGGTGCACTGGGTCTGGATCCCTGTCCCATTACAGAAGACGCTCTGGACAACTGAGGAACGGGCCGGACCAAGAAACTACAGCCGATGCAAGGGAGCTTCCACAATTGGAAGCTCCCTTTTCATTTGGCGTGTGGGGAGGCAGAGTACCGGGAGTGTGGGAAAGCTGCGATTCTCAGAATGGTGTTGTCTTGACAGTGGGCCATCGGCTTACATAGAATCGCAACATCCGCTCGCGCGGAAATCTAGATAGGTGCTGCAAATGCGCCGGGAGGTGATCAATGAGTGATTATTTAAGTAATAGGGGGCGATGGTAGGCGCCTGTCTGGACCCGAAAGGTCCTTGTCCCCAAAAGGGTAGATAACTAAATAAAAGGTTGGTCGGGCTCAGGCGAGTGCCTACCATCGCCCCGGGGTCTGGGATGACCCCACAGGACGGAAGGTTCGAAGGGCTCTGACCAACCTTTTCTTATTTTGGTTCCCCCTCCGATCCTATGTCGTCAGCCGACCCTCGGCTGGCTGTTGTTTGTCCCTCGGCCTCCTCATAGACACCCGACCACCCTGGTGTTACCATCTCCCAGTCCCTCGCCGGCATGATTTGCTCACGACCCCGGCGTTACACTGAAGAGTAGGTGTGTAGTGGTCCGCGCCCTGTTCATGGGCCAGACAGGTCTGGCCAAGAAATCCCAGCTTGATTCCCTGGCGGAGCTTTGTGCTCGTCAGGGGCACACCATCGACAAAGTGTTCAGTGTTGGGGACATCATGTACTCGGAGAGCCAGACCGCCGGAAAGCCCCTCCAGGAAGGAAAGATACTCGACCTTCCCCTGGCAGAGCTGGGCATACTAAGAAGGCTCGCCTTCACACACATCCGGTTGGAAAGCTCTCGGGCCGACCATGTGATGGTCGGCTCGCACTCGGTCTTTCGATGGAACAATCAGCTTTTCAGGGCCTTCGAGTTCTTATTTTGGTTCCCCCTCCGATCCTATGTCGTCAGCCGACCCTCGGCTGGCTGTTGTTTGTCCCTCGGCCTCCTCATAGACACCCGACCACCCTGGTGTTACCATCTCCCAGTCCCTCGCCGGCATGATTTGCTCACGACCCCGGCGTTACACTGAAGAGTAGGTGTGTAGTGGTCCGCGCCCTGTTCATGGGCCAGACAGGTCTGGCCAAGAAATCCCAGCTTGATTCCCTGGCGGAGCTTTGTGCTCGTCAGGGGCACACCATCGACAAAGTGTTCAGTGTTGGGGACATCATGTACTCGGAGAGCCAGACCGCCGGAAAGCCCCTCCAGGAAGGAAAGATACTCGACCTTCCCCTGGCAGAGCTGGGCATACTAAGAAGGCTCGCCTTCACACACATCCGGTTGGAAAGCTCTCGGGCCGACCATGTGATGGTCGGCTCGCACTCGGTCTTTCGATGGAACAATCAGCTTTTCAGGGCCTTCGAGATGCAGGAGCTCCAGGAGCTAAAGCCCGACCTCGTTGTGACGCTGATAGATGATGTCGAGGCGGTCAAGCTGCGTCTCGATGATCTGCGTACCGACGGGCAGCTGCCCAGCACCACCAGCTACAGCTTGAAAGACCTGCTGGTCTGGCGCGAAGAGGAGATTCTGGCGTCGGACGTAATCTCGTCCGTCCTGGAGGTCCCCCACTTCGTCCTTGGTGTGTGGCTGGAGCCGGAAGTGTCGGAGACCCCATTGGAAGTGGCCTACAGCCTGATGTTCCGGCCCAAACAGCGTCTGGCCTATGTGAGCTATCCCATCAGCGATGCTCAGGCCAAGGAGGATGTGTGGGGTAAGGTCGTCAAGTATCGAAGGTTGGTAAGGTCCTACGTTACTGCCTTTGACCCACTAATGATCAGCGAAAAGAGGCTCCAGATGCTCATGGAGGAGGAGCTGAAGATAACACCGGATGCAAAGGATGTGGTGTGTGACGTTCGCGGCCGGGAACTTTCGCTGAACATTGGGGAAATAAGGGCGGTGATGCCCGACATAGACGGTCAAACTGTGTCCCGGGACTACAAGCTGCTGGACCAGTCGGACATGATAATCGCCTACTTTCCCCTTGACACCGACGGAGGGCCACTCATCGCCGGGGGCGTCCAGTCGGAAATCGAACACGCTTCTGCCTCCACCAAGGAGATAGTCATCGTGTGGGAATCTCCGAGGGAGCCGACTCCCTTTATTCGGCAGAAGGCCGACGTTCTGCTGCGAAGCCTGGACGAGCTCGACGGGTACCTCCAGAGTCTTGGGCCGTCCGATTGACAGCTCAACGGTCCCCCATGGGGATCAATCGGGGTTAGCGCATCTGCCGGAACTGAGGGAACAACACCAGGAGCAATAGAGGCAGCACAGCCAGACCGATTCCGTTGACCAGGAGCGCAAAGGGCGCCGAAGTGGCCCCTGCGACGTACCCGATTCCGACATGGCCCACGGGAGCTGTACCGACTCCCACGATCCAGGATCCCATGGAACGCCCCCTTTGATCGTTCGGAACGCAGGTCTGCAGCAGAGTCTGGTGCAGGATATCGGCGGCAGAGGCCATGCTGTTTACGAAGACTACAAACGCCAATGCAATCCAGAAGTTGGGGGACTGGGAGAGCAGTACCAATCCCAGCCCGAACAGGGACAAAGTCGCCAGCAGGAGCAGACCACGATGCTGAATCCTGCTGGCCGCTCCAAGGGCAACTATTCCCATGGCGCCGCCGATGAACCGGAAGGCTGTAAGGATTCCCAAGCCCGCAGCGCCTACTTCGAGAACATCCTCGGCCAGGATGGGGAGCATCACCTGGTGGGAAAACCCCAGCATCTCGGAGCCGGCTGTGGAGACCATCAGGCTGGACATGGCGCGGTTCGACTTCAGGGCGCGGAAATAGGATATGATGTTGTCCTTCATGGGTTCCCGCACTATGGGAGCTGATTGACCGATGCGACGCAGGCCGAACAGGGCGGTCAGCCCTATAGAGTAGCCGCCGGCCATCACAAAGAACGCGGTTTCAGGGCCTCGCCATTCGAGGGTCAGCCCTCCTACCAGCGCCCCGATGATGCCTCCGATGCGCTGGGCGAGGGATATAAGCGCGATGCCGTTTATGGCTCCTGCAGTGCCGACGATGTCATAGGCGTACACCTGGCGGGAGGTCATGTAGAAGGACTGGAAAATCCCAAAGAGAAAAGCCAGCGAGATCAGGTGCCACACCTGCAGGTTTCCAAACAGCGCCAGCAGCCCCAATCCCATGGACACGGTGAGCATGCCCGTTACGGCAAAGCGCATTAGGAATCGCCGGTCCAGGCGGTCCGTGATGGACCCAACCACGAATCCGACCAGCAGGAACGGGGCTGACCGGGCTGCGAAGGCGGCTCCCACCATGCTCGCGGACTCGGTGATCTGGAACACAAGGAATCCCAGCAAGACCTGCTGCATCCCCTGGCCTATCTGGTTGGTAATAGTGGAAGCCCAGAGCACCCGGAAATCAGGGTATTGGAAGGCGGCGAAGGGCCTCCAAAGGCGGGAACGACCCGGTTGGGATTGGGGTAGCCTTGGGCTGCTTTGTGTGCTCATTTGGCCTGGGGCAGGAGGGCGGGTGGTGGGAAATCCCTTCGTAGCCTGATCAACATTCGTCCGCGCTTTGCTTTTCGGGTTGCTCCTCTGGGGAACGGCCCGCTTCGTCCTCGGGCTCCTCCGGGGTTGGCTCGTAGGTGCGGAGCTGTGCGACCAGGGAGTCAACTTCCTGGATGTCCACCTCGTATCTCAAAAGAGAGTGTCGAAGAATCTGCTGCCCACCCTCCATCTCGGGCCAGACCACTTTGTGTACTCCGATACGATTCAACGCTTCCGCATCTTCCTTCCAACGGACCCGAGCGACGATTTCCAACTGGGGATTGATTTCGAGGGCGCGCCTTGCAGTATCCCGGGCCGACCTGGTATCTCCCGTGGTAATAACCATCATCCGTGCCCTGTCGATCCCGGCATGCTTCAAGCTGGCGCGGCTGGTGCTGGAGCCGTTCAGCACCAGGTATCCACTATCCAGACTCCGCTGGGCGACGTGGGGGTCCAGCTCGATAACCGAGAAGGGGATATCGTTCTCACGCAGCTCCTCCGCAACCAGAAGCCCGATGTTGCCCATACCGCACAACACGAGATGGGACGACAGGTCGTCTATCCTGGATGCAACTGTACTCATGGCAGGACTGTACTCGCGGAACACGCTTGTTAGTCTCCCCAGTCTTTCCAAGCCCATCACCCCCCCGGAGAATACGAGGGGAGTCAATGCCATGGTTATGACGGTGGAGACGACGATTAACGTCAGGAAGTCCAGATCCACTATGTCCAGGAGATAGGCGGCGTCTGCCAGGAAAAAGCTGAACTCTCCAACCTGCATCATTCCCAGTCCCGTCAGCACGGCGGTGTAGGGGAGGTATCCGAATGCCTTCACCAGGCCTCCAATCAGGACCAGCTTCACGAGCATCACCGCTGAGACCACGATCAGTACCAAGCCAATATGGTCCACGACGTACCTGGGGTCTGTAAGCATACCCAGGGAAACGAAGAACACAGCAGCGAAGATGTCCCTCAGCGGTATCACTTCAGAGAGAGCCCGGCGTCCGAAGGGGGACTCGCTGAGGACCAGTCCGGCAGCGAAGGCTCCTATGGCCAGGGTGAGGCCGAAAGCATCCGTTAGAGCGGCTGCGGCGAAGGTCAAAGCCACCACCGTCAGGATGAAGACCTCTCTGGAGCTCAGGATGGGGACCCTGTCCAGCACCCAGGGGATCGCCCTGCCCCCCAGGACCACCATCAAGACCAGGATGACCGTAGCTTTGAGTACACCGAATCCCAGGTCCGACAGGGCTGTTCCCTCTCCGGTCAAGGAAGGAAGAATGGCGATCATGGGTATGAAAGCCAGGTCTTGCATGATCAAGATGCCCACCATCACCCTGCCATGAACGCTTCCAAGCTCTCCCCGATCGGCCAGGGTCTTGAGCACAACCATGGTGCTGCTAAGGGAGGCCACCATCCCGAAGACCAGAGCTTGCTGGTATGGCCAGCCCAGGTAGAGGGCCAAGGGATACATCAGGCCGATGGTAGCCAGCATCTGCACGAGGCCGCCCAGCACTATGACCCGTCCGGCCCTGCGCAGCTCCCTCAGGGACACCTCGACGCCCACTTCGAATAGGAGAAGGACGACTCCAAACTCGGCAAGGGTGCGGACCTCTTCCAGGTTGCCGACGGCGCCTAGGACGTGGGGTCCTACGATGGCTCCGGCGATGAGATAGCCCAGCAGAATCGGGAAGCGGAACTGGCGCGCAATTAGTCCTCCAGCAAAGCCGCTAGCAAGAACAATTACGATGTCCAGGAACAAAGAGCCGTGCAAATCGCCAAACTTTCAGAGTGTAGTGGTATCGAAGTGTGCAAATAGGCTCCGTATCAGGTTATCTTAGCAAGAGCTTGTATAGCGATTAAATGGTTAGCACTAGGGGTTTCTCTGAAAATCAGCCTGTCAACGCTCCGGAACTCAGGAAACTTGTGGATGGAGGTGCCCATGGAAACAGAAATCGGCTTGTTCGAAGCGATCGACAGCCAGAGGGCCATAAGGCTCTATAAGACCGACCCCGTTCCCCAGGAATTGATCGAGAGAGTGATCGAAGCCGCCATCCGTGCTCCCAGCAGCGGCAACCGGCAGAGGTGGGGCTTTGTCGTCGTCAGTGATCCGGACCTGAAGCTGCGAATCGCCGACTGCTACCGAAGAAACATCACCCCAGGGATAGTTTCGAACCGGCCACCGGAGGACCAGAAGATGTGGGACGAGACCAAGTACCTGGCGGACCACCTCCATGAGGTGCCGGTACTCATCCTGGCCTGCATAGAGGATGACGGACGCTCCGACGATTTTGCCCGCGGAGCGACCATCTATCCGTCGGTGCAGAACATGCTCCTGGCAGCCCGTGCCCTTGGGTTGGGGAGCTGCCTCACAACGCGGCACAGAAAGCACGAGGCAGAGATTAAGGAGATGATGGGAATTCCCGAGAGCGTCCACATCGCATCGATGATCCCCCTGGGTTTTCCCGCCGAAGGGGCGAGGTACGGGCCCACTAGGCGCAGGCCCGCGACCGAGGTCACTTACTACGACCGGTGGGGCGCCGTGGCCGCCCAATGCTAGCGATCGGGGGGGTTGAGGCGGTTGGGATTAGCCCCTCGGTCGGTACTGGAGGGCTTCGGCAAGGTGCTCCGTCCTGATGATGTCGGACTTGCCCAGGTCGGCGATGGTCAAGGAGAGCTTAAGGACACGGTGGAAGGCTCGGGCTGAGAGGTTGTACTGGGTCATGGCGTTCCTCAGCAGGTGCATGGCTGAATCCTCGGTGCGACAATACTTCCACACTTCTGCCGGTCCCATCTCTGCGTTGTAGTTGAATTCGGTGCCGTCGAAGCGGGCCTCTTGGATGTCCCTGGCCTCTTTGACCCTCGTGCGCACTGCCGACGACGGCTCGGAGTCATCCAGGCCCGCCAACTTCTCGTAGTCAACCGGCGGCACCTCGGTGAATATGTCCATGCGGTCCAAGAGGGGGCCGCTGATGCGCTTCTGGTACCTCGCGACCGCCCCGGCTGAGCAGACGCACTCCTTGATAGGGTGGGTGTAGTAACCACATGGGCACGGATTCATGGCCCCCACCAAGGCAAAGTTGGCGGGGAAGGTGAGGGTGCCTCCCGCCCGGCTAATGGTCACCACCTTATCTTCGATGGGCTGGCGCAGGGCTTCCAGGGCCGAGTGCCCGAACTCGGGCAGCTCATCCAGGAACAGCACTCCCCTGTGGCTCAGGGTGATCTCACCCGGACGGGGTATTCTCCCGCCGCCGACGAGACCAGCGTTGGATATGGTGTAGTGGGGAGACCTGAAGGGCCGGTGGGATAGAAAGGGCCTGTCCGAGGGCAGGAGGCCGCTGACGCTGTATATCTTGGTCACCTCCAGGGACTCCTGGAAGGTCATCTCGGGCATTACTGAGGGGAGGGAGCGGGCCAGCAGAGTCTTGCCGCTGCCGGGCGGGCCCGTCATCAGGATGTTGTGGCCTCCAGACGCCGCAACTTCCATCGCTCTCTTGGCGCTCTCCTGCCCCTTGATGTGGGAGAAGTCGATAGAGGCCTTGGGGCCATGCCCGTTCTCCATGGCTTTGGAGCCGTTGCAATAGGGAGAAATCATGGTGTCGCCCCGGAGATGGGAAACAAGCTGGGCCAGATTGTCGGCGGGGAGGATCGCCAGATCGTGAATCAACGATGCTTCGGTAGCATCGACCCTGGGGACAAATACGGTGTCGATCTGCTGGTCCATGGCCACAGACACCATGGGCAGCATGGCTGCGGTGTGGCGAAGGGTGCCGTCCAGGGCAAGCTCCCCCAAGAACAGGGCCGGCCCGTTGAATTCGGGCACCTGGCCGGAGCTCACAAGGATTCCCACGGCAATGGGGAGGTCGTAGGATGGCCCAGCCTTTCTCAGGTCGCCTGGGGCCAGGTTCACCGTGATCCTGCGCATGGGAAACTCGCAGCCGGAATTGCGAATAGCAGCCCGTACCCTCTCCCGAGCTTCCTGTACGGCGGTGTCGGGCAGACCGACGATGTTGAAGGCGGGCAGGCCAGGGGCGATATCGACCTCAGCATCTATAACAAAGCCATCCAGTCCAACCACGGCACATGTTCTTACTTTCGCCAGCAAGCTGCACACCCCTCCGAATGCCGGGCTGGTTCTGGCTCAGCATTCCTATGATTCCCCGGAAAATTAAATGTGGTTCGGTACATATGTTCTGATAGTAGATATGCTTGAGTGAGGGCGTCAACAGCCCGTTGACAATGAGGACCGGCCGCGCGCACTTGAAGTCAAGCTGTGCGGGACGGACGTTGGGCTGGTTGATCAGTAAGGTGCGGGGTTGGGCCGGGGTTCTGAGATGGGAGGCTTTTTGCCTGCAGCATAGGCGTTGGGATAGAATGAAGTTGTTCTGCGGCATCCCTCCCGGCTTCCAAAACCGTGGACGTATTGCCCGGTGGTGTAGTGGTAGCACAGGGGACTTTGGATCCCCTGACCCTGGTTCGAATCCAGGCCGGGCAGCCAGAGCCTGGAATTCAACCGAGACAACTGCATCCAATGGGGTGTCTCCCCGGATATCAGCGAAGCCCTAGCATACTTTGCTGTGTTGTATAATGCCGGAAGAACCTGTTGTTAAGAGGCCATATTAGACAATCCTATAGGGAGGGAGACTTTAGCATGGGCAACGTTAGGGCGGAATACATCTGGATCGATGGGACCATACCCACACCCAAACTGCGTTCCAAGACGAAGATTCTCGAAGACGGTGAGGAACCGCCTGTATGGGCTTTTGACGGTTCCAGCACCAACCAGGCTGCCGGGGAAACCTCGGACTGCGTCCTGAGGCCCGTGTTCCAGTGCCACGACCCGATTCGCGGCGGGAACAGCATCCTCGTGATGAATGAAGTGCTCTTCCCTGACATGAGCCCCCATCCGACAAACACCAGGGCTGCTTGCGAGGAAGCGGCCGGCAAGTACGCTTCCCACGAGATGATCTTCGGCATCGAGCAGGAGTACACCTTCTTCAAAGGGTCTCGACCACTGGGGTTCCCTGACGCCGGCTATCCCGCCCCCCAAGGCGGGTACTACTGCGGAGTCGGCGCCGACGAGGTGTTCGGGCGCGACGTTGTGGAGAAGCACCTGGACATCTGCCTGGAAGCCGCCTTGGACGTCTCGGGAATCAACGGCGAGGTGATGCCGGGACAGTGGGAGTTCCAGATCGGGCCTCTCCCGGCCCTGGAGGTTAGCGATCAGCTATGGGTAGGTCGCTGGCTTCTGTACCGCGTGGCCGAGGACTACGGCATCAACGCCACCCTGTACCCAAAGCCTGCCCGAGGAGACTGGAACGGTGCCGGGGCACACACTAACTTCTCAACGAAAGAGATGCGGAATAGCTACCAGGCCTGCATCGACGCCGCCGAAGCCCTGCGCAACAGGCATGACCTCCACATCGCCAACTACGGGGCCGGCATAGAGGAGAGGCTTACCGGCCGCCACGAGACCTGCTCCTACAGGGAGTTCCGTTACGGTGTCTCGGACAGGGGCGCTTCGGTACGAATTCCTTGGCAGGTCGAGCGAGACCAGAAGGGTTACATCGAGGACCGACGTCCCAACGCCAACATGGACCCCTACGTGGTGACGCGCCTGATCCTGGAGACTGTGGCGGGCGGCGTCGCCTAGTTTTGTGAGACGTTTCCGGCCCTTCGACCAAGGAGCGCAGGGCCGGCCAACAGAGGATCTATTGCTATGGGCTACGCTCTAAAGCGTAGCCCATAGCTTGTAGAGAATCCGGGCAGAAGTAAGGATGTTGGATATGGCAGGTCAGAACTGTTCGGCGGACAGGGTGCGAGCATGGAGCTGCTGATCCCCTTTGTTCTGACCGTTGTCGCTCTCATTGTCCTCATCAGGAACCCAGGCTGGTACTCCCGCTGGGAGATCGAGCCCTGGCTGTTCAAGTGGGTGCTGGGCGCCGTGATAGTGGTCTACGCCGTTGCCTTCGTGCTTTCCTTCACCCCGCTGTTCGATTGAAGCCGGTCCAATCAGCGTTGCAGGGGTCGTGAGAGAAGCCTAGCGCGAAACCGAGTCCGGGTACATGTCTGGCAACATTTGGTCCCTCCATCTGGCACCTTTGGGCATGATGCGGTCCAGGGCCCGAAGCTTGTAGTACGCTGACCGCGCTCCCGGAGGGTCCCCGCCGTCGGAAACAGTTCGTACCGCTTCCAAAAGTAGCTTCCGGAGCTGGACTATGGTGAGGTCGCTGGGAGTTAAGTACTCCCTGGTCCTGTCCACGACGACCCCCATCATCTCCTGGACGGCCTGGTCCTGGTTGTTCACACCCTCGATGCCGGTGAAGTTCTCGTTCTTCTGCATCACCCTGTCGATCAGGTACTCGTTTTCCTTGTTTCGGATACTGCGGAAATCGTCCTGAAGTTGGCCCGCGCCTCTACCCAGGCGAGTCTCCACCATATCCCACTCGTCGAAGGGGTCTCCATTAGTGCTGTAGGCCCAGTTGTACACCATGCAGTTGTCGTCATCCATGGGCACCCAGATGTGTCCCGTGGTGTAGGGAGTGACTGTGTTCTCACCGGGACGGAACTGGTGAAAGGGCATGACGAAGTGGTATGTGCGGACGAATATCTCATCGTCGCCGAAGGACCTTATGCCGGCGTACCGATAGCCATAATCGGTAGCGTCCACCTCCACTACCGGGGGACCGGCCTTAGCAAAGGTGGAGTTCGGAGCGTAGCCGCCCTTGGTGGTGTTGGCGGTGAAGTTCCGGTGGAGGATTGGCACATGGGCAGTGTCCACCCCGCCCTCCAGGGCCTGAAGCCAGTTGCACTCCTGCCAGTTCTTGGAGACGCCTCTCTGCGCCTCGGACACTTGAGTCCACTCGAAGGTGGGCTCCGGGGGTCGGAGGTCTGGCGGGCCCATGTATGCCCAGATGATCCCGCCCATCTCCACAGTGGGGTAGGCGGTTATGCGCACCTCGTCGCGCAGGCGGCTCTCCGCCGGTTCGTTCATCATATCCACGCAGCGGCCGTCCACGTCGTACTTCCACCCGTGATATACGCAGCGGATGCCGCGCTCTTCGTTTCTGCCCAGCCAGAGGGATGTGCGCCTGTGGGCGCAGAACTCGTCCACCAAGCCCACCCTGCCCTGGGTATCCCGGAAAGCCAGCAGGTCTTCGCCCAGCAGCCTGACCCTTACAGGTGGGCCGTCGGCTTCGGCGAGTTCCGATGACAACAGGGCCGGCATCCAGTAGCGGCGAAGGGTCTCCCCCATGGGAGTGTCCGGACCTGTGCGCGTGAGCAGCTCGTTGTCGGAGTGGCTGAGCATGGTTCCCCCTGGTGGAGGGCGGCGGGTTCTAGCTGCCGCCTTTATCCTGCAAAATGAGGCCGTACAGGGCTTCCGCTACCCTCAGGTGTTCGGGCTCGTCGATGTCAACCGACCTCTCCCGGGGAATGCGGTAGCCGGCCAGCCGGGGCACGATGTAGGAGTTCTTTTCCCGCAGGAGGTCGCTGCGGATCATGTAGAAGTAACCGGAAGGTACCTCGTAGTCGCGCAGCTTGGTCTGCAGCCCTGAGACGCCGGGGTGGGTGCGCCTGATGAACCGCCCCGCCCGGTAATAGGAATGCAAAGGGTGCTCGTAGAAGTTGGTAACAGCAATGCACCCGTTTGCCCGCTGGTCCTGAAACATCTTCCAGCCCCCGCGAATATCCTCGGGCAGCATGAGGGCCGCGGTCGGGTACATAACGCTGACGGCGTCGTAGTTCTTGCCCTGCTTGGCAAGCTGGTCCAGGGCGTCAATGGCGGCAGCCGTTGCCGGAGCGTCATCGGTCGCGAGATGGGCCGGGCGGTCCAGGACTACTGCGCCGGCGGCCCTGGAAATCTCCGCGATCTCCGGGTCTTCGGTGGAGACGTAAACCGCATCGAAGATCCCGCTGTCCCGGGCAGCATCGATCACGTAGCAGATTACCGGCCTGCCCCGCAGCAGGGCGATGTTCTTCCTGGGGACCCGCCTTGAGATGCCCTTGGCGGGAATAAAGCCCATGGGATACACAGGCGGGGGAGATGGGGACCGTCTTCGTTCCGGGCTCATTACTATCACCCCTTACAATTGATTAGTTGCGTAAGCTAGCCGTTCCCTTACAGGATTGCGGCTACCTCCACTTCCACCAGCAGGTCGGGCGCGGCCAGTCCGGCAACGACAAGCGTGGTGCTCGTCGGGAGGCCGTCGGCAGGCATATCTTCCTGGCGTGCCCGGCGCACCTCTGCGAGGTTTTCAGCGCCCACCACGTAGGTCGTGGTCCTTACGATGTCCCGGGTCGAGCCACCGACGGATGCCAGGGCTTTCTCGATGTTGGACCACACCTCCCGGACCTGGGCCGCGGGGTCGTTGGGGTGCAGGGTCTTCCCTTCCATGTCCCGGGATACCTGGCCGGCGATGAACACATGGTTGCCCACTTTAACAACATGGTGGTACATGTTGGCGGGAGGCGGGCAAATGTCGGGCGGGTTAATGTAGTCACGTTCCATGGGTATCTCCTTACAGTAGTGCTACCGTCTTAGGATGATAACCCGTTCACTTGTAGCTGTCCAATGAGAGTAGCAGGATGGGAGGCTGAGTTCTTCCCTTCCTTGACGCTGAAAATAGGCGCACCTACAATCGGCCCAAATCACGTATCCGGCTTTCCTCGTCACCCGATGGAGACCCGGGCTTTTGTCCTACTTTTCCGCAGAACCTGGGAGGAGATATGAAGATAGCATTCATAGTGTTCGAAGGTCTGACCACCATGGACTTTCTGGGTGTCTATGACCCGGTAACCCGCCTGAAGACCATGGGGTTCCGGGACGATATCGACTGGGATATATGCGCCCTGGTGCCCAAGGTCACGGACACTACAGGCAAGCTGACCATCGAGGCAACCAGGATCAAGCCGGACCTGGCCGAGTACGATATGTTCGTCGTCCCTGGAGGCATGGGAGGCCGGGTGGCCCAGGAAGACCCCGAGTTCATTCAGTGGCTCCAGTCCGGGCGCCATGCGGCATACAAGATGGCGGTGTGCAACGGCTCTATCGTCATGGGCCATGCGGGTTACCTGCAGGGCAAGAAGGCGACCACCAACCGCAACGTCTTCGACCAGTTGCCCCCACTGGGCGCTGAGGTCGTGCGAAACCGGGTTGTCGAAGACGGCGATGTGATAACGGCTGGCGGGGTGAGCTCATCCATAGACTTGGGCCTCTACCTTGTCGGCAAGATCGCAGGCCAGGAAGTCATGGAGAAGATCAAGGCCCAGATGGAGTACAACGGCTTCGAGCAGGCCAACATCGACAGCTTTGGAGATCCCCTGAAAGTGTCCTAGGAGAAGTGGGGCATCACCTGCTCGGCGAACATCTGGACAGGCTCCACTCCACCGTCGCGACGGAAGTTAACAATCAAGTAGTCCAACCCGGCGTCGAAGTGTCTCCGGTAGAGCTCGGTGAGCTGTCCGGGCGTACCGACGTCGAAGCTGTCCAGCACCGAGGGCGCTAGCCCTGTGCCGTCCAGAAAATCTTGGGATTTAGCCTTTACCTCGGCGTCGGTCTCTCCGATGATGGCGAAGCTGTGGCGGGTCTTCAGCACCTCGGCAGGATCCCGCCCTATGGCTTCGCAGTGGGACTCCAGGGAATCCAGTTTCTCCCTGATCGCTTCGGGGTTGCCGTGAATGTTGCACATGTCCCCGTAGCGGGCGACCAGGCGCAGTGTGGCCTTTTGCCCGTCGCCCCCGACCATGATGGGCGGATGGGGTTCCTGCAGAGGGCCGGGACTGCAAATAGCGCCTTCTAGGGAGTAGTACCTGCCTTCGAAGTCCACATGGTCGCCGGACCACAGTAGGGTTATGACCTGCAACGCCTCTTCCAGGCGGCCCAGGCGCTCAGCGGGGGTGCCGAAGGAGAGGCCATACATCTGGTACTCCTTCGGCAGGTTTCCCGATCCCACCCCCATGATCAAGCGCCCCTTGCTGATGACATCAACAGTCGCCGCCATCTTGGCCAGCAGCGCCGGGTTTCTGAACAGGTTGGAGGACACCAATGATCCCAAGCGGATGCGCTGGGTGGTCACTGCCAGGGCCGAAAGGGTGGTCCACACCTCCATGAAGGGTTCCTGGGGAGGGCCGAGAGCCGAAAAGAAGTGGTCTGCAAGGGTAAAGCTGTCGAATCCCAGGCGCTCGCAATCGAGGGCAACTTCGGATATGTGGGAATAGATGCTCTCATTCCCCTCAGGGTAGGAGAAGCTGCTGTACTGGATTCCGAACTTGCTGATCATGCTTGCTACCTGAGCCTCTGGATGGCCCGCGCAACCCACCATCCGCAGTGTAGATATGGTATGGGGCGGGGAGTCTTGGTATTATACCATCGGCTTCGGTCCTATCCCGACGGAAGAAGTACGCTCACTATTGGATTAGGAGGTGGCCCGTGCCATCCCCCGTTCAAGTTACCGTTTGGTATGACTACACCTGACCCTTCTGCTATGTCGGTCTGGCTAGACTCGACAAGGTAGCGGAAGCCCATTCGCTGGAGGTTGACCGCCAGCCCTTCCTGTTGTCCCCGAACAAGCCTCCCGAGGGGGAGCCTCGAAGGTTGTTCGATGGAGAGACCGAGACCGAACTATCTCCCGCCGCCCAGGAGCGCGCCAGGGTCGCCGGATTGGTGATGCGTCGTCCCGCATGGTCGCCCAACACCATGCTGGTCCACCAGGCGACCTTGTACGCCAAGGAGAAGGGCATGGATGATGTGTTCCACCATGCTGCGGCCAGGGCCTACTGGGAGCGGGGAGGGGACTTGGGTGACATAAGTGTGGTCCGGGACATTGCCGAGGAGTGCGGCCTGGACTCGAACGAGTTGTCCGGCCTGCTGGAGACTGGGCATTATCGCCAGCTGGTGCTGGATGAGTACGAACGCGCCAAGAGCCTGGGAGTCGGCGGGACCCCGACTTATCAGATCGCCGGCAACCTGCTGCCCGGGGACGTCAGCCTTGAAGCCTTGGAGGAGGCGGTCCGGGGGGCTGAGGGCACCTAGTCTGCCGGCTCGGGGTTGATAGCCGGGTCTGTAGGAGAAGAGTATGCCTTATGCGGGACTGAGCCTCGAGGGAAAGAACGCCCTGGTTACGGGTTCCGCCCGGGGCATCGGGCGGGCACTGGCTGTCGGGCTGGCCCAAGCCGGGGCTAACGTGGCGGTCTCGGACACGGCCGAGCGCATGGATGGCGTCCGAGAGACTCAGGCGATGATCGAGGAGATAGGGACCAAGAGCTCCAGCTACGTGCTGGACGTCCTGGATGTTGGCGGAATCCCGGAAGCGATTCACCGGGTGTCCGAGGACTTGGGTGGATTGGACATACTGGTCAACAACGCGGGAGTCAGGGTGCGCAAGCTTGCCCTGGAAGTCACCGAGGATGAATGGGACTTCGTTGTGGACACCAACCTCAAGGGGGTGTTCTTCTGCTCCCAGGCTGCTGCAAAGCTGATGATCGGCAGAGGCGGAGGGCGCATCATCAACATCGCCTCCCAGTTCGCCATCGTGGCCCGGGCTGACCGGGCGCCCTACTGCGCCAGCAAGGGCGGTGTGTCCAACTTGACCAAGGCCCTTGCCCTGGAGTGGGCCCAGTACAACATTACCGTCAATGCCATAGGCCCGGGCCCCACCGACACGCCGGGCATCCAGACCGCCCATCCACGGTCGCCTGAGGAAATACGCCGGGAGATGGAGGCCGACATGCCCTTGGGACGGCGCATGGAGCCCGAAGAGCTGGTCGGCGCCGCTGTGTACTTGGCCAGCCCGTCGGCGGTCGCTACGACGGGCCACCTGCTGATCGTCGATGGAGGATGGACGGCACGCTAGTTCCGCTCGTTTCTTCCAGAGAGGCGCCTCTAAATGTCTATCTCTAGGCCGACTCCCCCGGCTATGGCCATATCGTAGGCCAGCTTGGCAGCCGCAATATCCACGACGCCGATGCCGAAGTGCTTTACATATATATTCTCTGAGCTGTCCCGGCGTCCCCTCGTCAGGCCAGCCACTACGTGGGATAGCTGCGCCACATCGTCCCACCCGATGATGCCTGCCTCCACTCCGGCGACCATCTCGCCCGCCTCATAACGCGCCTGCTCTAAAGAGTCCGTGACGATCAGGCCCGCCCTTTGCAGGGAAACAGCGTCCACTTCCTGGGCATCCAAGGTAACCGGGCCGGCGCTCACCAGCAGCGCCCCCTCCTCCAACCATGCGCCGTCCAGGACAGGTTCCCTTGTGGTCGTCAAGCAGACGACGATGCCGCTTCCTTGGACGGCATCTCTGGGGTCCTCGACGGCCAGGATCTCCATGTCAAGGAGCTGCGAAAGCCTGGCGGTGAAGTCGGCGCGAGGACCGGGCCGTCGGCTGTACACCTTGACCTGCTTTAGGCTGCGCGCTTTGGCGACGGCCATAACCTGGGTCTGCGCTTGGTAGCCTGTCCCGATCATGCCGAGAACATCGGCGTCGGTATTGGCGAGGTGGCGGACCGCAACCCCGGTAGTGGCCCCGGTGCGCAGCGCTCCCAGCCAGTTGGCATGGATGAATGCTTTAAGCCTGCCGGTGACGGCATCGTACAAGGTTACGTGGTACTGCTGGGAGCCGGCTACAGTGGTGTAAGTCTTGGCGCCGTACAGCCCTTCGTAGGCCAGGCCGCCCCCCATGAGGGCAAGATGCCCATCGCCCAGCTCCACGGTCCGTCGGTCGGCGTTGAACGCCTCGCCGACGGCGTATCGGCGATGCATCTCCTCAACCGCATCCATCATCTCCCCGATATCCACCATGCTCTTGATTTCGGCGTCGGTCAAGATGCGGGCCATGATACCTCCCCAGGTCCGGAGGACGGGGTACTTGGAAAGGCATTATGGCACCGGCCCACGGTGATGACAACTTGACAGGAGGGAAGGGGAGAGACGCGTGGAGCTTGTTTCAGGTTCTGTCCTGGGCTGGTTTGGTCAATTAGACACTGTCAGACCTTCATGGTAACCTAAGCTCGGTTCAGTATCCTGAATGGGTACTTCTTCGCTCGCTTGACCTTGAGAAACGTCGGCCTTCGCTGTTCCGAAAGGACCGGTGAAAGAACAGCGGTTGGGAAAGGCAGGAACATCATGGCCATAGAAGCCAAGGAAGCTTCCCCTGGTAAAGCCAATGGACTCCATAACGGAGAGGTGATCATATCCGTAAAAGACCTGTGGAAGGTGTTTGGGAGGGACCCGATGCAGGCCATGGCCGAGGAAAACTTGAGGTTCGGGAAGAAAGAACTTCAGGAGAATTTCGGCCTCGTGGTAGGCCTGCAAGAGGTCACCTTCGATGTGCGTAAAGGTGAGACATTCGTAGTAATGGGGCTGTCGGGCAGCGGAAAGTCCACCTTGGTGCGTTGCCTCAACAGGCTCATCGAACCCACCTCCGGGGAGATATTCATCGATGGAGAAGATATTCTACGCGCGGACCATCAACGTCTGACCGAATTTCGACGCAACAAGATAGCGATGGTGTTTCAGCACTACGGGCTTCTGCCTCATCGCAACGTGGTTGACAACGCGTCCTGGGGTCTGGAAGTGCGGGGAATAGAAAGGACCGAGCGCTACTCCAAGACCCAGGAGATGCTGGAGCTGGTTGGGCTCAACGGATGGGAAGGTTCCTATCCCCGGCAGCTCAGCGGTGGCATGCAGCAGAGGGTAGGCCTGGCGCGGGCCCTTGCTACGGAACCGGACATCCTGTTGATGGATGAGCCCTTCAGCGGCTTGGACCCCCTGATCCGTAGGAACATGCAGGACGAGCTGATCCGCATTCAGCAGGGCCTGCACAGGACCATGGTGTTTATCACCCACGACCTTGCCGAAGCGGTTAAAATTGGGGATCGCATAGCGATAATGCGCGACGGAGCTGTCGTGCAGATAGGCGCACCCGAGGACATCGTTCTCAACCCCGAGAACGATTACGTAGCCGAGTTCACTCAGGATGTGCGGCGGGAATCGATTCTGACAGCCAACCATATTATGGTAGACCCGTGCACCATCGTTCCTTCCCGAAATAGGCCGGAAGAGGCCTTGCAGGCGATGCGCGCTGATGACTCGGATCTCGCCCTGGTAATGGACGATGATGACACGTACTTGGGCATCCTCACCATGGAAGGCGCCCACAATGCGATACAGGCAGGAGTGGGCAAACTGCATGATGGGATTGACAGCTACATCTACACGGACCTCGACCCTGTGCCGCATGACAGCGCTTTGGAACAGATTATTCCGGTATGCATGACCTGCGACTATCCGGTGCCCGTTGTAAATGAGACCGGCAAGGTGATCGGCGTCGTGGACCGGCACACCCTGGCCCAGGCCATCACCGCCAACCAGCCGTCGGCTAGCTCCCTTTCAGAAGATATCGTTGACCCTCCATCAGATGAATAGCTGAACCAGGAGGCTCCGTGTGGCAAACGTTCGAACGACCGAAAAGGTTGATTCTGACGGGCTTTCGTCAAAGATGCCTACGCTCGGACCTATGTTCTTCATAACTGGTATCTCGAAATTGGGCTTTCGCGGATGGTCAATCCTGTTTGTGGTAGTTGTAGGCGCTGTCGGAGGCGTCTGCGGGTTAGTGTGGGGGCCCGGGATGGACTTTCCTGCCGAGTGGGGGAGGCCGATTGGCCAGAGGGTGGACAGTGCTGTCGATTGGCTGCTGGAAAATGCTCCGTGGCTCTTCGACGGGATCAAATGGCTGCTGCTCAAGTTACTGGTATGGCTGAAAGACTCTCTCTTGTGGGTGCCTTGGCCTGCTATTGTGGTCGCAGTTGGACTAATAGCATGGAGGGTTTCTAGTGCCGGCTTGGGTATATTCTGCAGCTTCGCACTTTTGGCCATCGGTTTAATGGGCAGGCTGCCCGACAATCCGGTCACACTGTGGGAAGCTGCTATGGCCACCCTCGCCCTAATTCTTGTATCAGTTTTCCTCTCGCTGCTATTGGGGATTCCACTGGGCGTTCTCGCTGCCAAGAACCGGTGGGCAGATAACATTAGCAGGCCGATTCTTGACGGCGCTCAGACCATGCCCAGTTTCGTTTATCTAGTGCCGGCCCTGCTCTTCTTCGGGCTGGGCGCTGTTCCTGCCACGATCGCCACTGTGATATATGCAGTGCCCCCCGTCATACGGCTAACGAATCTGGGGATTCGCCAGGTGTCGCCTCAGACCGTGGAAGCTGCCAGGTCTTTTGGCGCCACCCCATTGCAGCTACTGGTAAAGGTTCAGATACCTATGGCTATTCCCACCATAATGGCGGGAGTCAACCAGACGACCATGCTTGCTCTTTCTATGGTGGTTGTAGCTTCCCTTGTTGGAGGAGGAGGCCTTGGTGAGGTCGTGCTCCGGGCGTTGGGCCGTCAGGAGCCGGGCAACGGACTTCTGGGAGGGCTCGCCATCGTGGTTATAGCGATCGTAATCGATCGGATCACCCAAGCCCTGACGAAGTCCAAACAAGAGGCTTTATCTGGGGGAGGCTAGTTTGGGCAGTCAATGGCTCGATGGAGTCTCAGAAACTTGACTAATCTTAGTCAGTGGTTATAAGATTCAGGCAGTTTCAACCCTAAATAGGTCTGGAGGTATGTTGATGATCCGGTCTCTTTCGCTGAAGAGCGTATTTCTCCTGGTCGCCCTGCTGACTGTTGCCTTTGTGGCCGTGGCCTGCGGCGACGAGGAACCAACAGCCACTTCTGTTCCTCCCACCGCTACAATGGCTGACACGACAATGGATGACGAGGAAAAGGTGACCCTCGTTTTCTCTGACCTAAACTGGACAAGCGCGCAGGTTCAGAACAGGATAGCCCAGTTCGTCGTGGAAAACGGCTACGGATATCCTACGGACGCTATCCTGGGAGGTACGCTCCCCAACTTCCAGGGTCTTCTCAAGGGAGACATCCACATTACTATGGAGATCTGGATGCCTAACCAAAGCGATACCTATCCCCCGGCTGTGGAAGCTGGTGAGGTAGTGGAGATCGGCGAAAGCTTGGGCAAGGATTGGCAGAGTTCCTTCGTAATACCCCAGTACGTCGCTGATGCTAATCCGGGACTAAAGACAGTCCAGGACCTGAAGAAGGACGAGTACAAGGATCTGTTTGTCACCGCAGAGAGCGGAGGCAAGGCCCGGAACGTGGGATGCGTGGTGGGATGGTCCTGCGAATTGGTGAACCAAGCGCAGATAACGGCCTACGGTCTGGATGACTATCTAACCGTGATCAGCCCTGGCTCCCAGGAGGCCCTCTTTGCAGACCTGCAGGGCGCCTACGACCAGGAAGAGCCTTGGCTTGGCTACATGTGGGGCACCGCAGACCCGGCCCTGGTGCTTGACTTGGTACGCCTAGAAGAGCCTCCTTACAGCGAGGAGTGCTGGGAATCGACCAAGGCTTGTGGTTACCAGGATGCGACAATTCTCATAGCCGTCAACCCTTTCGTGACTGAGAACGCGCCCGATGTAGTGGAGTTCTTGGGTAACTGGGGCTTCAACATCGAGCTCTACAAGAGCGTCGCGAGGCATATCGCTGCCAACGAAGGCATAGAGAACAGAGAAGCGGCGATCTGGTGGCTCAAGGGCAACGAAGATGTCTGGTCCGACTGGGTACCCGACGACGTTGCTGCAAAGGTGAGCGAGGCCCTAGCCAACGAGTCCTAGTCCGCCCCACCGAGGATACCGAACGGGTTTGTACAGGGCAGCCGACAGGCTGCCCTGTACTTTTTTGAATTGACATAGGGGGCAGCCGGATTTATCATTTTCTAGGTACCCCAGTGTCCTACCCAAGCTTTTCTATGTCTCGCAATTCTTCTGCTGGGAGGTAATGCACCGTTGCAGGATTTCGAATACAGAGCGCCCCGGACCCTGAGCGAGGCTGTAGCCCTGATGGCTGAAAAAGGAGAAGTAGCCCGCGTGCTGGCAGGCGGCACCGATATCCTGGTGCAGCTCCGGGGCGGACGACGCAGGGTGGAACGAATAGTTGATGTAAAGCACGTACCGGAACTGAACGAGATGACGTTCAGCCGGGAATCCGGGCTGGTCCTGGGAGCCGCAGTCCCCTGCTATCTCCTTTACCAAAACCCGGAGGTCGCCCAGGCCTATCCCGGAATCATGGATGCAGCATCCATGATAGGAGGCATCCAGATACAAGGGCGCGCCAGCGTTGGAGGCAACCTGTGCAACGCTGCTCCCAGCGCCGATGCCATTCCTCCCCTGATCGTGCATGGCGCGACCTGCGCCATCGCAGGGCCGCAGGGGACGAGGGAGATCGCCGTCGAGGAGTTCTGCACCGCCCCTGGACGCAACGTGCTCGAGGACGGTGAGCTGCTGGTGTCAATGCGAATTCCCGCGCCCGCCGACGGCTCGGCGGGCCGCTACCTGAGGTTTATACCCCGCAACGAAATGGACATCGCCGTGGCCGGTGTGGGGTCCTGGGTCCAGCTTTCCCAGGATAATCGCTCATTCGTGTCCGCGCGCGTAGCCCTCGCATCGGTTGCCCCGACACCGTTGTTTGTGGAAGAAGCGGGCGCCAGGCTGGCTGGCCGCGAAGTCAACAAGGAAGCCATCGAAGATGCCGCCCAGGCCGCCATGGATGCTGCGCGACCCATTAGCGATATGCGTGGCACCATCCAGCAGCGACGCCACCTGGTTGGTGTACTGACCCGCAGGACTTTGGAAGGGGCTATCGCCCGCGCCACCAACTGACGCAGGCCCGCCCCACCATTTCCGTTTCAACCGCAGTAAAGCACCAGGAGACTAACTGATATGGCAAAGAAGGCACACATAGAGACCACCATCAACGGTGAGCAGGTTGAGTACCTCTGTGAACCGCGGCAGAGCTTGCTGGAGGTGCTCAGGGACGTCCTGGAGATGACCGGCACCAAGGAAGGCTGCAACGACGGCAACTGCGGCGCCTGCACGGTGGTCATGGATGGCCGCATCGTGAACTCCTGTCTAGTGCTGGGAGTGGAGGCTGAGGGCGCCAACATAGAAACCATCGAGGGGGTTGCCACGCCTGAGAGCTTGCATCCCCTTCAGCAGAGCTTTCTGCAGAACGCCGCGTTGCAATGCGGTATCTGCACACCGGGATTCATCCTGGCGTCCAAGGCCCTCCTGGAGAGGGAGCCGGACCCGGGGGAGGAAAGGGTGCGCCACTGGCTGGCCGGGAACCTCTGCCGATGCACCGGGTATGATAAAATCGTCAAGGCAGTTCTGGAAGCCGCCGACGTATTGGAGGTGAAGGGATAATGGCAACTACAACCGAAGTGTCCTCTAGCGAATATAATGTTGTAGGCACCCGTCCCATCCGCCACGATGGCACCGAAAAGGTAACGGGGCGTGCGCGATACAGCGCTGACATCCAGCTTCCCGGCCTGCTTCACGGCAGGGTGCTCAGGAGCCCCCATGCCCACGCGCGCATCCTGTCCATGGATGTTTCCAAGGCTGAGGCCCTGGCTGGAGTCAAGGCTGTAGTGACCTCTGCCGATTTCGCCAAGCCATCGGGCAGAGTCTCGGACCTGACCGAGGGGGCCATTCACAATATGGGTTTCATGGCCAACAACGTGATGGCGGGAGACAAGGCCTTATACAAGGGGCATGCTGTTGCCGCCGTCGCCGCCACCAGTCCTCATGTTGCCGAGGAGGCGCTGGGGCTGATCGAGGTCCAGTACGAGGTGCTCCCCCCCGTCCTGACCCTGGAAGTTGCCATGAAGGATGATGCTCCGGTGCTTCACGAGCGCCTGAAATCCCTGGCAAACCCTGGTCTCCGCCCCGGCGGCTTGATGGATGACGACGACACCGGGGAGTCCACGAACATCGCCAATCACTTCGTCTTCGAGTCCGGGGACATAGAGCAGGGCTTCAAGGAAGCCGACGTGGTGGTTGAGCGGGAGTTCGATACAGCTTCCGTGCACCAGGGGTATATTGAGCCCCATGCTGCCACGGCGGTGTGGAACGCGGATGGAAACATCACCATCTGGTGCAGCAGCCAGGGCCAGTTCGCCATGCGCGACCAGACAGCCCGGCTGGTTGGCGTCCCCGTCTCCAAGATCAAGGTCATCCCCATGGAGATAGGTGGGGGCTTCGGTGGGAAGACCATCGTTTACCTGGAGCCCGTGGCCGCTGCCTTGGCCAAGAAGTCCGGACAGCCGGTCAAGGTAGCCATGAGCCGGTCGGACGTATTCCAAGGCACAGGCCCCACCTCGGGCACTCACATCCGGGTAAAGATGGGGGCCAACAAACAAGGGAAGATCACGGCCGTCGACGCCACACTGGCCTACGAGTCCGGCGCTTTCCCCGGTTCCCCCGCCATTCCCGGCAGCCTGTGCATGCTCTCGGCCTACGAAGTGGAGAACGCGCGCGTGGAGGGCTACGACGTCGTAGTGAACAAGCCCAAGGCCGCGGCCTATCGCGCGCCCGGCTCTCCAGCCTCAGCATTTGCGGCTGAGTCGGTCATCGACGAAGTGGCGGGCAAGCTGGGCATCGACCCCGTGGAGTTCCGCATGTTGAACGGGGCCACAGAGGGTACCCGCAGGATCAACGGCGTCCGTCTGCCCCGCATCGGATATATGGAGCTGCTTCGGGCAGCCAAAGACCATCCCCACTACTCGGCTCCGTTGGAAGGGCCGAACCGGGGACGGGGCTTTGCAACCGGATTCTGGGGCAACGGCACCGGCCCCGCCAGTGCCGTAGCCAGCGTGAACTCCGACGGCTCGGTCAGCCTTGTGGAAGGCTCTCCGGACATCGGAGGCAACAGGGTGGCCCTGGCCATGCAGTTTGCCGAGGTGCTGGGCATCGCCGCCGAGGATGTGAAGCCGGCCATCGGCGACACCGATTCGGTGGGGTTCACCTCCAACACCGGCGGAAGCGGCGCCACCTTCAAGAGCGGGTGGGCCTGTTATGAAGCAGCCCATGACATCAAGCGACAGTTGATCGAAAGGGCCGCCAAGATATGGGAGGCTACTCCCGAAGATGTGAGCTACACCGACGGTGTGCTGACTCACAACTCGGACCCGGAGTTGAAGCTGACCTTCCGGCAGATCGCAGCCCGTCTGAACGCCACCGGCGGCCCCATCTCAGGTAGGGGCAACGTTAACCCCAGGGGACAGGGCCCCGCGACGGCCGGATGCATCGTCGATGTGGAAGTGGACCCGGATACGGGTAAGGTCGATATCCTCAGGTTCACCATCCTGCAGGACATCGGCAAGGCCATTCACCCCAGCTACGTCGAAGGGCAGATGCAGGGCGGCGCAGTCCAGGGCATCGGTTGGGCTTTGAACGAAGAGTACGTTTACAACGACCGTGGGGAGATGACCAACTCCAGCTTCCTGGACTACCGGATGCCCACCAGCCTGGACCTCCCCATGATCGACACGGTGATGGTAGAGGTCCCCAATCCCGGACATCCATTCGGCATGAAAGGGGTCGGTGAGGTTGCCATCGTGCCGCCCATGCCTGCTATCGCAAACGCCATTCACGACGCCATCGGCATCCGCATGACCAGCCTGCCCATGTCGCCGGGCAACATCCTGGAAGCCATCTGGTCCCAGGAGGAGAACGGCAAGGCATAACCAACCTACCTCGGGAGGGCTGCATTGAAGATCGGCGTCAACCTGAGCGTAACGGACAGGCTGGATGACTTCGCTGCCGTAGCCAAGCAGGCGGAAGACTTGGGCTTCGAGTCCATCTGGATTTCGGAGCACACCTTCGTGCCGGTGCAGACCGACTCCCGCTACGCCGGGACCGCCGACGGCAGTATACCAGAGTCCATGGCCCACATTGCGGACCCCTTCGTCTGCCTCGCCATGGCTGCGGCCGCCACCAAGGCCATCCGGCTGGGAACGGCGGTGTGCCTGATACCCCAGAGGCACCCTCTGCTGCTGGCCAACGAGATCGCCACCCTGGACCACTTCTCCGGCGGACGCTTTATGCTGGGCGCCGGGACGGGCTGGCTCCGGGAGGAGTCGGAGATACTCGGGGGAGACTTCGACCACCGGTGGACCCAGGCAGCCGAGTCCATCAAGGTGATGAAGGAAGTGTGGGCCAACGATGAGGCGGAGTATCATGGCCGGTACTACGATTTCCCGCCTATTCGCTCCTTCCCCAAGCCAGTGCAGAAGCCCAACCCGCCCATCTACCTGGGCGGGAGCGCAGCCAACGTCTTCAAGCGCATCGCCACGTATGCCGATGGCTGGCTTCCCACGGGCCGCGTCAGCCCCGACCAGATGAAGGAAGGTTGTCAGAAACTGAGGCAGGTGTGTGAGGAGATGGGCCGGGACTACGGTTCCATCGAAATCTCGGCGTATGCCCAGCCCCCTGACCCCGACATGCTCCATCGCTACGAGGAGGCAGGGGCCGGCCGGGCTATAGTCCGGGCAGCTGACTATCCGGGCAGCCCGAACCTTCCCAGCCTGGAAGAGATCGCCGGAAAGGTGCTCTAGCAACAGGCCTGCTCTTGTCCTAGCGATTCCCAAGCAAGGGATCGGTCCGGTAGCATTCCCTGAAGGCGTCAATTTGGCCACTGTATTTATACCGACTATTCTTCAACGGTTTACCCAGGGCACTAAGCAGGTGGACGTGCAGGCTAGAAATGTGCGCCAGCTTGTGAACCGCCTGGAGGAGCTTTACCCGGGCATCCAGGATGGCCTGCTGGAAGATGGGGATATCCTGCCCAACATGTGCGTTGCGGTGGATGGGGATGTTTCCCAGTTGGGGCTGCTGGAACCTCTGGAGGATGACAGCGAGGTACACTTCGTGCCGGCCATAGGGGGTGGATCAATAGTTCGAGGAGGCAATTATGGCTGAGCAGAGGATCGGGGTGCACATCGCGGAGCCGGACAGCAGAAAGGTGCTGGAATCCATAAAGGCCGCCGAGGGCCTGGGCATCTCTGCTGCCTGGATGACAACGGGAGGAGCCGGGCTGGATGCACTGACCCTGTTCTCGGCGGCCGCCGCCCAGACCGAACGCATACTCCTGGGGACTTCCATCGTCCCGACGTTTCCCCGCCATCCCATCGCCATGGTGCAGCAGGTGCAGGTGATCTCCCAGCTTGCCCCGGGACGCTTCAGACTGGGCGTCGGACCCAGCCATCGGCCGACCATGGTGGACTCCTTCGGGGTGGACTTTCGCTCCCCCTTGGGACACTTGAAAGAGTACATGCATATTTTGAAGTCCCTCCTCCACTCAGGGTCCGTGAACTTCCAGGGTCGCTACTACCGGGCCAAGGCTGAGATCGCCTCCCCTATTGACGTTCCTGTAATGGCGTCGGCTTTACGGGCCGCTTCCTTCGAGATGTGCGGAAAAGATGCCGATGGGGCCATAAGCTGGGTTTGCCCCGGCGTTTATCTTAGGGATGTGGCCCTGCCTGCCATTGCGAAAGGCGCATCGACGACGGGCAGGGAAGCGCCCCCCTTGATCGCCCATGTCCCTGTCTGCGTCCACGACAATGCAGACGAGGTGCGGGCGTCTATGAGAGGGTTCGGCAGATATCCCCAGCTCCCCTTCTACCAGCAGATGTTCGTCGCTGCCGGCTACCCAGAAGCCGTCGAGGGAGCGTGGAGCGACGGGATGATCGACGGGGTGGCCATCCACGGCAACGAGACACAAGTGGGAGACAAGCTGACCGCCCTGCTCAACATGGGCGCGGGAGAAGTGCTGGTTTCCCTGGTAGCCGCCGGCCACGACAGGGAGGCATCCCTGGACCGCACCCTGCGGACCGTGGGCGAGCTATCCCGCTCCTTGGCCTCCTGACAGGCCCCCGACCGCTCCCCCAAGCCATGCTTGGTCGCCCAAGCCAGGGCCTTTCGTCATTTACCAATTCGGCCCGTACCTATATAATGGTGTCTTGAGACCAAGGGCCTGCTACGTCCGCCAACCGGGAAAAGAAGCCTGGAGCGTTGCGACAGTCTGAGGAGAAGAGGAATGGCGAGGGCAAGTAGAGCACCTTCCACCGAGAAGGCCCCACCAGCAAAGCACCACCAGTTGGGCCTGACCGATGACGAGATCCTGGGTATATACAACAAGCTGGTTATAATTCGAGCTATCGAGGAGCGCATCTGGGCCCTGAACAGGCAGGGCAAGGTGCCCATCGCAGCTTCCAGCCAGGGGCACGAGGCTGCCCAACTGGGCAGCCTGACCGCAGCGCAGAAAGACGGCGGCTGCTTTCTTTTCCCCTACTACAGGGATGTGGCGCTGAAGATCGCCGTGGGGTTGGAGCCTGAACAGGTGATGCGCTCCTTTATGGGCAAGGTGGGTGACCCCTACAGCGGGGGGAGGCAGTTCCCCTTTCAGGGGGCCGACCTCCCCCACAAGATCATACAGATATCCAACGTGGTTTCGGCTGGGGTCACCCAGGCCACGGGCTACGCCCTTGCAGGCAAGCTGAAGCACGAGGAAACGGTGGTGCTGTCCTACTTTGGAGAGGGCGGCTCCAGCCAGGGCGAGGTCCACGAGGCAATGAACTTTGCCGGTGTCCACAACCTCCCCATAGTCTATGTCTGCGAGAACAACCGCTACGCCATCTCCGTACCACAGAACAAGCAGATGGCCATCGGGAACTTGGCCGACAGGGCTGAGAGCTACGGCTTTCCGGGGGTCGTGGTCGATGGCATGGACTTCTTTGCCTCCGTTCAGGCCACTGCCGACGCTATAGTCCACGCCCGAAACCATGGTCCCATCCTGCTGGAGATGAAGGTGGAGCGCTTCATGCCCCATACCACCGACGACGACGACAGGCGTTACAGGCCATCCAGCGAGGTAGATGTTGCCCGCCAGCAGGACCCGGTGTTGACAATGGCGGACTATTTGAAGGTCCAGGGACTCCTCACCGACGAGCAACTGGACAACATGCGAAACGAGGCCCAGGTTAAAGTCGATGAGGCGACAGACGCGGCCGAAGCCGCCCCTCCCCCCGATGCTTCCACGATCCATGACCATCTCTTTGCAAGCTAGTGGCCGCCACAGGAGTATGACTTGGCTGTAAAGTCGGTAATCGAAGCCGTCCGCGAGGGAATGTTCGAGGAGATGTGCCGCGACCCCGACGTTTTCCTTATGGGGGAAGATGTCGGGCCCAGGGGAGGCGTGTTCCTGGCCAGCCAGGGCTTCTACGAAGAGTTCGGTCGGGACAGGATCATCGACACCCCCCTCGCCGAAGCAAGCATAGTCGGCATCGCCTTGGGGGCCGCCTACAAGGGAATGCGCCCCATAGCGGAGATCCAGTTCTCCGACTTTATCTGGCCCGCCGCCAACCAGCTCATCGGTGAGGCGGGGCGGGTGTGCTACGGCACCAACGGGGCCCTCAGCGTTCCCTTGGTAGTAAGGGTGCCCTATGGGGGTGGAATCAGGGGAGGCCTGTTCCACTCCCAGAACGTGGAGAGCTACTTCTTCCACACCCCGGGCCTGAAGGTTGTAGCTCCCTCAACACCCTACGATGCCAAGGGGCTGCTCAAGTCAGCAATAAGAGACAATAATCCCGTGGTATTCGTCGAACACAAGAAGACCTACCGGATGGTACGAGGGGAAGTTCCCGAAGAGAATTACGCCCTTCCCCTGGGAGTAGCTGACGTAAAACGGCCCGGAAGCGGTGTCACCGTCGTGTCCTACGGGTTGATGGTGCACTACTGCCTGGAGGCTGCCGAGACCCTGGCAGGCGAGGGTGTGGATGTCGAAGTGGTTGACCTGCGCACCCTGAAACCCCTGGATGTGGACACCATCCTGGAGTCGGTGCGGAAGACGGGCCGTGTGCTCATCGTCCACGAAGACAACATCACAGGCGGCGTGGGAGCGGAGGTTGCGGCGCGAATCGCAACCGAGGCATTCGACTATCTGGATGCCCCCATCGGGCGGCTGTGCGGGCCAGACGTTCCCACAATGCCTTTCGCTTCTTCCCTGGAGGAGGCGTATATGCCCAGCACTGGGTCGATTGCCCGTGAGCTAAGGAACCTGGCGGCCTACTAGAAGCGCCTGGTGCCCCTTCACGAGCAGAGGCATTGAAGGTCTTGAAAACTCAAGGACGGCGATATGGCGATATCTATTGAACTGCCTCAAGTAGGGGAATCGGTTGTGGAAGGCACCATAGGCAAGTGGCTGAAACAACCCGGTGATGTCCTCAAGAAATATGATCCCCTGGTGGAAGTGGTGACCGACAAGGTGACCATGGAAGTGCCCGCCCCATTCTCGGGTGTGCTCACCAGCATCCTAGCTCAGGAAGGCGAGACCATCCCCGTGGGGACCGTCATAGCCGAGGTAGAAACATCGGAAGACGTTTCGCTCCCGGAGACTCCATCGACCGTGGCCCCCGCTCAGCCTGCCCAGGCCGCAGGTGTTGGCACTACCGGCTACCTGGTGAAGGACTTCAAGCAGGTAGGACCTACAGGCGGAGGCGCCGGAGACGTTAGAGCGTCACAAGAAGCCCCCCAGGAGACGCCCAGCGCTCGAGGTCGGCACTCGCCTGCGGTGCGTCGCTTGGCCCAAGAGCACAACGTTGACCTGGCTAGCGTGACCGGCACGGGCATGGGAGGCCGGATCACCCGCGATGACGTTATGGCCTTCATTAAGGATGGAGGCCCTCCAACATCAGCAGCGCCTGCGGCAAAACCGGCCTCCGCGGCTTCGGCTGCGGCGGTTCCCGGGGAAGAAATCGCCCTGAACCCCATCAGGCGGACCATCGCCCAGAACATGTCGAAGAGCGCCTCGGAGATCCCTCACGCATGGGGGATGGTCGAGGTCGACGTTACCCCGCTGGTGCGGTTCCGGGAGGGCGCAAAGGCTGATTTCCTGGAGCGGGAGGGGGTAGAGCTGACCTACCTGCCCTTTGTACTTAAGGCGGTTGTAGAATCCCTCAAGAAGCATCCCTATCTGAACTCCCAGTGGGCCGGGGACAAGATTCAGCTCAAGAAGCAGCTGAATCTTGGCATTGCTGTTGCTGCGTCCGACGGCCTCGTGGTACCTGTGATTCATGGGGCCGATGGTATGAGCATATCGGCGCTGGCCCGGGCCGTCCGGGACCTGACGGGACGGGCCCGGCGGAGCAAGCTGACGCTGGAGGACGTCCAGGGAGGCACCTTCACCGTAAACAACACCGGCGCCCTGGGTTCTATCCTCTCGCGCCCCATCATCAACTACCCCCAGGCGGGCATTCTGACCACCGAGGCGATTCAGAGGCGACCTGTCGTGATTGACGACGCCATCGCCATTCGGTCCATGATGAATGTGTGCCTCTCCTTCGACCACCGCATCATCGACGGGGCGGAAGCCAGCGGCTTTCTCCAGACGGTCAAGGCTGGCCTGGAAGCTATGGGCGCCAACACCCCCATCTACTAGGCGGCAGCTATGGCCAGAACCCCGGACTGCCGGGTGATCGACCTTGGGGTGCAGGACTACCTGCCTGTATGGGAGCTCCAGAAGCAGCTTGCGCAGCAGGTCCATGACGGCGAGGCGTCCGACACCATGCTACTTGTAGAGCACCCCCCTACCATTACAACGGGACGTTTGGGCAGCCGAGACCAGATCCTGGCCGATGACGAGCTCCTCTCTCGCATGAACGTTCCCCTGTATGAAGTGGACCGGGGCGGTGAGGTCACCTTCCACGGACCGGGACAGCTCGTCATGTACCCCATAGTCAACCTGCGCGACCGCTGGGGGCCCGTGAAGTACGTGCGGACCCTGGAGCAGGTGATGATGCTGTGCTTGGCGGACTTTGGTGTTGACGGGAAAACCTTGGAGGGCGTTACCGGCGTTTGGGCTGGAGACGGAAAGATTGGAGCCATAGGTGTGAAGATCAGCCGCGGTGTGGCCTATCACGGGTGCTCGCTAAACGTTAACACCGACCTTTCTTGGTACGAACATATCATTCCATGCGGCCTGGAGGACCAGCCCGTGATGTCCATGTCTAAGCTGCTGGGTCACGATGTCGATGTTGATATGGTAGCCTACAGCATGACCTATCACTTTGGCCGGATGATGGGTTTCCGGATGAAAGAGGCCCAAGAGCAAGCGGAGCGTGGCGAACTGTGTACGTTGCAGTTAACGTAGAAGCCAGCAGCAACTGTCCCATGCAGATGGAGAGGATGTTCGAGACGCTGGGTGAACCCCGGGAGGTGCAGTGGGCCGTCGCCCCCAATCCCATGGGGCAGGATGTCCGTTGCAGGGTTACCGGCTGGTCCTCCGAGGGCGCCTGTGCCGCCTACGGCGTTCTGGTGGAGGACTCGGGTGAGGGTATCCTGATGTTGGTCTACGGCGGGGACGAAGGCATCCGCTTGATGCCGGCGGTCAGTGAAGAGGAGTGGGACGTGAACAGCGCCAGCCAGTGGGGAGAAGCGTGCCTGCTCCTGGGCAAGGATGTGGAGCTAAGCTGAAGGCCTGCCCTACGGGCCTCTAGTGTTTGGACAAGAACCCGAAGACGGCCTCGATGTACTTCTCCGGTTGCTCTACGTGGGGTATATGGCCGCACTCCTCGATCACCACCGCCTCTGATCCCGGAATCAACCTCTGGAACTCGTGGGCGTATGCCGGTGGTACTAAACCGTCGGAGTCGCCCCATACCATGAGTGTTGGCGAGTTTACCCTGTGGATGCGCTTGGTCAGCCCCTTGTCGGGAATGGGCCAGGTGAACTTCCCGGTGGACGCCAGGGCCTCGATGGTGGCTAATTCGGCTTCTCTCTTTGCCACTGGGTCTTCAGGTTGGGCCGTGTACGCAAGGGCTGCTTCCGATTCTGGGTTTCGCCATGTGGCCTTGGCGCGCTCCTCGGGGGTCAGTACGTAGATGTCCGCTATTGGGGCATCGTCCAGCCATAGTCCCAGCGAGCCAACCAGGACCAGGGAACGAACCTTGGAGGGGGACTGGACAGCCAGTTCTGCGGCGATCATGCCGCCATATGAGTGACCCACCAGGTGGTAGGGTTCGGACGTTAGGCCTCCTACCATCTCCTCGTAGAAGAGCACCAGGTCCCACAGGCTGTCCAGGTGGTCCAGTCCCTCGGTGCCTCCTATACCGGGATGGAAGGGCGCAAAGACATGGTAGCGGGACGCCAGCATATCCAGGTGCGGGGTCCATCCGCCCTGGGGTCTGGCCCCGTGCAGGAACACGAGGGGGTCGCCCGAGCCTCCCTCCAAGAGGTTGACGCGGAACTTGCCTCCCTGCAGTTCATGGGTCTTGCTACGATGCTCTACCATACTCTCAATTTCTTGGGGGCCTCTAGTCCCCAGGTAGGCCAGCCATCTCGGGCCGGCTCGACAGGGTGGCGGGCCACCACGGGTCGGAGTATTCCGACCAGGTGTCCCTTATAGAGGGCAGTACCTCTGACGTGAACAATTCCATGTTCTTGAAGGTCAGCTCACGGGGCATAGTGCCGATGTGCAGCAGGCACATAAGGTGGCCAACCCTGAGCATCTGTATGGCCTCCTTGAGCCTCTCCCGAACGGTGGCGGGACTGCCGGCTATGACGTGGCCCTGCTCCAGCCAGTCCTTCCATCCCACAGGCTGGGAAGTGCTGCTCTGGGCATTGGTGCCGATGGCAGTCCTCAGCCCCGCCCTGAGAGACTCTATGGAACGGTAGCCGGGCGACTCGGCGAAGGGACCATAGACCCGTAGCATCTTGTTGTAGAAGTAGTCCACGTGGGAAGCATAGTCCCGCTCGGCCTGGCTGTCCGTTTCCGAAACGCACACCAGCTGAAGGAAGCCCACCCGGTAAGGGTTGTCGTCGATGCCAAGCTGGGCGGTGCGCTCCCAGAAGCCATCCAGAACCCGGCGGCCCCGCAGGTAGCCGTAGTAGCTCAGGTAGCAGTACACGTAGTTGCGCTGGAGCACCCAGTCCCAGGTTTCCAGGCTGCCACTGCCCGGGATCCATACTGGCGGATGGGGCTGCTGCAAGGGCCTGGGCCACACATTGACATATCTAAGCTGGTTGAACTTCCCGTTGAACACGAAGGGATCGCGGGTCTGCCACGATTTCATAATCAAGTCGTGGGCCTCGGTGTGCCTCTCCCTAAGCTGGATGGGCACCTGTCCGTAGGCGAAAGTGGTGTCCATGGATGTCCCGACGGGGAATCCGGCCACCAGCCGTCCCCCGCTGAGGACGTCCAGCATCGCCATCTCTTCGGCGACCCTGATGGGAGGCTGGTACAGGGCGATGCTGTTCCCCAGCACGATGAGGGCCGATTGAGATGTGGACCTAGCCAGAATGGAAGCGATCAGGTTGGGCGAGGGCATCAGCCCGTAGGCGTTGGCGTGGTGCTCATTGACGCACACTCCGTCGAACCCCAGTTGATCGGCATACTGGAGCTCGTCCAGGTAGTCGTCATACATGTGACGGCCCTGCTGGGGGTCGAAGTTGGAGTTGGGCAGGTCCACCCAGGCGCTCCGATGCTTTTCGGCGAAGTCGTCGGGCAGACTCTGGTAGGGCATGAGATGGAAGAAGCTGACCTTCATTTCATGACCCCTTTCATGGTGTCAGGATAACCTTGCCCAGGGTCCCGCGATTGGCTAGGTGGGCGTGGGCGTCGGCCACGGCGCTCATGGGCATGGTCCGGTCCAGGACGAGGCGGAGCTCCCCCGACTCGAACAGGGGCAGCATCTCGGCCATGGCACCCTTGTGGTCCAGGTAGCCGTCGGGAGAACGACCGATGCTGAATCCCATCACCGCGCCG
The DNA here is from genome assembly GCA_963663025.1 of Dehalococcoidia bacterium. Taxonomy (GTDB): domain Bacteria; phylum Chloroflexota; class Dehalococcoidia; order Lucifugimonadales; family JAGWBF01; genus JAGWBF01. Next base: position 850,811 of record OY760073.1, read on the forward strand.
CAGACGCTGAAGATGTCCCTGGCGGAGAGCGATGCCGAAGCGCCGGAAGCGTTGCCGTAGGTCACCATTCGACCATACACGCCCAGGCAGCCCATGCTCTTTTCCAGCACCTCGCCGCCCACGCTGTCCAGGATGACTTCGACGCCTCTATCGCCGCTGATCTCCTTGACCCGGGCCTGGAAGTCGTCATCGGCATAGTTGATGGCGTGGCTGGCCCCCAGGGAGCGGGCCAACTCCAGCTTCCCTTCGGTGGAGGCGGTGGCTATGACGGACGCCTCCCAATGCCGGGCAAGCTGGATAGCGGCGGTGCCAACCCCCGAGGCGGCGGCGTGCACCAGGACCGTCTCGCCCGGCTTTACGTCGGCGCGGGTGCGCAGGATATGGTAGGCCGTCAGGAACACCAAGGGTATGCCCCCTGCGTGGACGGGGTCCACTCCCGAAGGCGCGGGGAACACGTCGGCCTCTCTCGCAGCCACGTATTCCGCCTGGGCGCCGGCCACCCGGGCCATCACGTGGTCGCCCACCTTGAATTCTGAGACGTCGGGGCCAACGGATGCGACGGTCCCGCCCGCTTCCATGCCCAGGGTCGTTGGGGCTGGGCCTCCTGGGTAGGTCCCCCGGCGACGGCTCTGATCGGCGAAGTTCATGCCTGCGCCGGCGACCTTGATCAGCATCTCTCCGGGGCCGGGAGACGGCTCAGGTACGCCGTCCTCCCATCGCAGGACTTCGGGGCCGCCGAACTCGTTGACCCGAACTGCCTTCACGCTGCCTCCTGGAATCTAGGCCTGGAAGATGCCCAAAGTATAACCTGCGTCGTCATCCTGGGAAAGGCATGTAGTCGAAAGGTCTATGGTGTAACAACTGGGGTTGGCACAACGGTAGGATCATCCTGTCGACGGTCGCAAAATGGCAGGCCCGACTCGGGGAAATCGTTCATAGCTATGTACATCAGATTGTTGGGCAAACATCCTGTTAATCGGTTGTTGGATAGGTAGAGCTCATCGAGGCCCGAAAGGTTGACCAGAGAATAAGGAACATCCCCGGTCAATTCGTTGTTGGACAAGTCCAGATAATCAAGGTAGAGAAGTTCACCAAGGAAGGATGGGATACTTCCCGACAACCGGTTGTGGCCCAGCCCCAACGCATCGAGGAAGCGTAGTTTGTCGAAAGAGGACGGAATCTGCCCAGTCAGTTGGTTGTTTCCCAAATGCAGGTCATTCAGGTTAGGCAGGTCTCCTAAGAACGAAGGGATCTCTCCTGAAAGATCGTTGTTTGACAAGGAAAGGTAGCTAAGATTGGAGAAATTGCCCGGCAATGAAGGAATCTCCCCAGACAATTTGTTGCCGCCCAACAATAGTGCAGCTAGATCAGGCAAACTGCCCAAAGAGCCGGGAATGTCTCCTTCAAGACGGTTCCCGCTTAAGTCCAAGTGGGCAAGGTTGGAAAGGTTGCCCAGGCTAGAAGGTATCTCTCCAGTAAGCTGGTTTCTGCCCAAAGCCAAATAGATGAGACTGGAAAGATTGCCCAAGTTAGAGGGTATCTCCCCTGTAAGCTGATTCCCTCCAAGGTACAGTGCATCAAGGTTAGGAAGGTTGCCCAGACTAGAAGGTATCTCTCCCGTGAAACCGCTGTTCCTTAGGTCCAGGTGGCGCAGTTCGGTAAGTTCTCCCAACACAGAAGGTATGGTCCTTACGCCTTCAGACAGACGAAGTTCCACTTCATGCACACGGCTCGTTTCATCTCCGAGAGTAACGCCCTTCCAGTGTGTGATGGGGACGTGTAGCACCCAGTTCAGCGTGGCATCTCCAGCCAAGGCGTCCCGAGCTGCGAGCAGGATTTCACAGTCTCTCACCAGCCCAGGATTGTTCTCTGGGCTGGGCACGACAGTCCCGGAAGAGCAAGTCAGCGGTTCTCCGTCGTAACAGATGGGGAGGCCGGCTTCGTCGAAGTCATTGCTTTTGCTGCCAGTGACAAGGGCCGCGGGCACACAGCCGGTCAGTTGATTGCCGCTTAAGTGTAATCCATAAAAACCATCGGGATTTGTGTTGTCGATGACGATGTTTACTAAAGAAGGAGGCAATTCCCCGGACAGCCGGTTGTCTTCCAAGCTCAAGAAATCAAGGCCTGTGAGGTTGCCAAGAGCATCAGGTATCTCTCCCGTCAGTTGGTTGCTGTCCAACTGAAGGTTCTCTAAGTTGGTGAGATTGCCAAGGGAATCAGGCATCTCTCCCGTCAATTGGTTGTTGCTTAACCAAAGGCCTTCCAGGTTGGTGAGTTTGCCGAGGGAACTAGGAATCTCTCCCGTAAGACGATTGTAACCCAAGCCCATCGATTTCAGGCTAACAAGGTTGCCCAAAGAAGAGGGGATTTCCCCCGAGATGTCGTTGCTACCCAGGGATAAGACAGTTAGGTTGGGAAGATTGCCGAGAGAGGCCGGAATCTCCCCAGTCAGTCTGTTTGCGCTCAGTATCAGTCCCGTCAAATTGGTCAGATTGCCGAAAGAATCGGGTATCGGGCCGGTTAATTTGTTGTGTGTGATATCCAGCACTCGCAATTCTGTGAGGCCACCTATCAACGGAGAAAGGCTTCCAGTTAACATCCTCTCGGAAGTCGAATCGACCAGAGCTCGAAAGCCCATATACATAATTTCATGCACCCTTGGGGGAGAACCGCCAAGGGTAATCCCATCCCATTGAGTCATCGGTCTGATAGAGGTCCAGTTCAGATTCCCCTTGCTTCCCAGTGTGGCGCTGACGGTTAGAAGTATTGCGCAGTCTCTCACCAAGCCTGGGTTATCATCGGGATTCTCCACCGAATCTCCCATGGAGCAGAAGCGGGCCATGACCGGATTTATTGACGGAGTAGGAGCGGGCGTGACGAGGGTTGGGGAGGACATGGTTGTAGTGGGGTTGGTATCGGGAGAGGCGCAGGCCATTGTCAGAGAAAACACCAATACGGTGAGAACTCCAAATCGGGTCACTGTTTGCCTCCTGGCCAGTCCGATAGTTGGCGTTGGAAGGGGAGTGAGGGGCCGCTAGCTGAGGTGGTAGTGCTTGAAGCCCTCGGCGTACTTCATACCCCGGTGCTGCCCGTCCTGCTCTCGCCAACCCTTCATCCAGGCGAAGTCATTGTCAGCTTCGCCGACTTGGGAGACGTGCTGCTTCAGGGCTTCCAGGGCGATATCCATCGTGTCGGAAACGTCTATCCACTTGTCGGCTTCCCGCCGGCTCATTATCAGGACCTCGCGCACCTTGTGGGGTTCGAATCCCTCTTGGAGCAGCTCCGGGAAGGTCATGCGGTCGCGGGCAGCCGGGAATACGGCCGCCAGGGTCGCCTCGCCGGCGGCCAGGTGGTCGGGGTGGCCCATGTAGCCGGTGCCCTGGAAGCTGCGGACAGGGTTGGCGCTTATCAGGATGTCCGGTTTGTGCCTCCGTATCTCCCGGGCGATGTCCCTGCGAAGGTCGAGGCTGGGCTCCAGCATCGAGTCCTCATATCCCAGGAACACCACGTCCTTTAGGCCAAGAACGCGGCCCGCCGCCCGCTGCTCCTCTTGCCGAATCCTCACTAGCTCCGCAGGTGTCATCTCGGGATCGGAGCTTCCCTTGCTCCCGTCGGTGCAGATAACGTAAACGACCTCCATGCCTTGACGGCACCACTTGGCCACCGTACCCGAGCAGCCGTACTCGGCATCATCGGCATGGGCGACTACGACCATGCCGCTTCTATAAGGGGTCTCCAAGTCCATTCGACCCAACCTCCCAGCTAGCTCTCATCTACCATGAAGCTAGTGAATTTGTTCTGGTAAGTGCGACGGCGCCGGGCCGATCGCACGCAGCTTTTCCAAGACAATTGATCATGAGTGAAGGTGCACTGCCTGGCTCTCAGGGGTGCAGATGCTGTAGTGCGGGTCCAGTGGAAAGTGCCTACCTGGAGGTAGAGGAAGCCTGGTTGCATACCAGCAGGTCTGAGCGGTCCCGCCACTTCTTGAAGAACTTCTTGAAGTTGTGGAAGCTAAGCTGGTTCCTCTCCACTTCACCAAGAGCGTTCCACTGCCTGTGTTCGTGCCGGACCAGGGGAAGGCTTCCGTCGGCCACGATCCGGTACCCCCTGTCCTTCACGTGAAAGCTGAAGTCCAGGTCCAGGTTTCGGTAAAAGCGAAACACCTCCCGCATCAACCCCACCTCTTTGAGCAAGTCCCTTCGCATTGCGATGCAGTAGGCCTGCATGGCGTCGGCGTCGCCCGCCTCCACCTCATCGTGGAAGTGGTGTATGTCGTCGGTTGTCAACCCCCATGGTCCCACGATGCCGATTGACTTGTCCTCCAACCAGGCGCCGATGGGACGCAGCACGTCGCCTACCACCTCAACCGACGTATCGACTATTATCACGTGCTTGCCGAGGGCCTGGTACAGGGCGGCGTTCTTGGCTGCCCCATCGCCTATGGTGTGGTCGAAGTGGATGACCCGTACTCTGGGGTTGGAGCGTTGCAGCTCATCCAACCACACCTCGGTGCCGTCGGTGCTCCCATTGTCGACCACGACCAGCTCGGCAGAGCGGCCCCTGGCCCACTGCAGGAAGCTGTTTGCGCAGCGCTCCACGTCGGACTTGTAGTTGCAGGCGGTTACAATCCACGAATAGTCCACTTCCGATGGACGGTCTAAGAAGGACTCTACCTCCCTGGAGGAGGAAAAGGCCTGCCATCTGCCCCGCTGCAGCTCCTGTTCGGTCTTGGGCCGTATCCAGGTGTTATTTTGGGAATCTCCGACAAGGTAGCCATCGGATTTCAGGTCGTCCCTAATCTGGTCAGCGACCTCGTATTGGCCACTGCGCCGGTAGAAGGAACGTCTATCAACCTGGCCCGTTACGCTTGTCGGCAGCGGTTCGGCCTGAGCTATGCGATCAAGATCCAGTCCCAGGACCTGGTCAAATTGCAGCAGGAGGTCCAGCTTGTAGCGCTCCTCCAGATTTGAGTGAAGCATGTTCCAGGTCACAGCCAGTCCCCCCGGCATGTCCAGGTCGTTGTCCACCGAGTCCCAGAAGCGGGCGGACCACTCTATAGCATCTATAGTACCGGGTAGCTCGGGCAGAGAGCGCCACTGCCAGATCCGATCTCGCAAGCTGGTCAGGGCTCTCTCGGAAGCCCTCAGTGAGGAGAATGTGAAGTTCATGCGGTGACGGTACCTGACCGTCAGGCAGAGATAACGGAACGCCAGCGGGTCGAACCCCCGTTCCTCCAGGTCAGACAGTATGAACTCGTTGCCGGCCGATTTCGCCATCTTCACGCCATCGGCTAGGAGATGCTGCCCGTGCACCCAGTGCCGTACGTATGGCTTGCCAAAGGCGGCCTCGCTCTGGGCAATCTCATCCTCATGATGGGGGAAGATGTTGTCCACGCCTCCCGTGTGGATGTCCAGTTGCTCGCCCATGTACTTTGTGGACATGGCGGAGCACTCGATATGCCAGCCGGGGAATCCTTCTCCCCACGGGCTGTCCCACTTCATTTCCCGCCCGGGCTCGGCCATCTTCCATAAAGTGAAGTCCCTGGGGTCCTTCTTTAGAGGATCGACCTCCGAACGGACGCCTTCCATGAGGCCGTCCTGGATGTTGCCGGAGAGCTTGCCGTACTCGGGGCACTTGCCGACGTCGAAGTATATGTTGTCTCCTGCCTGGTAGGCATAACCACGCTCCAGCAGCATCTCCACTATCTGGATCATCTCCGGGACATGCTGGGTTGCCCAGGGGAAATGGTGGGCAGGCAGAATGTTGGTCTTGGTCTCGTCTCGATGGAAGGAGTCTGCGTAGTACTGGGCGATCTCGGCGGGAGTCTTGCCTTCTGCCAGGGCGGCAAGGATGACCTTGTCTCCTCCTGTCTCGAGCATCTCCTGGCGCATGTGGCCAACGTCGGTGATGTTCTTGACGTGGATAACGCGATAGCCGTGATGGTCTAACGCCCTCCGTATCCAGTCAGCCATCATGTAGGTACGGAGATTGCCGATGTGGGCGTAGCGGTACACCGTCGGGCCACAGGTGTACATTCGGGCTACTCCCGGCTCGATGGTGGAGATTTCTTCCACCTGCCGGGTTAGTGTGTTGCGAAGCCGGAGCACCATTGACTCCCTGCCGTGGAAATCAGAAGGGATTCTAACACGTATGGGATATGTTTGCATCTGCGCCCCCGCGGTGGGATCAGGCCTGTCTCATCATTGCTGCGAAGGCCGGAAGCGACCGTGGCGCCTTTTACCTTGCCGGGCATGTTGACCAATGCTATACTCCCTCAGCCCTGCAACTATGCCCGGTACGGGTGTGACCCGCGGACGCTTCCTCGAATTTGCTAGCCCTCATGGAAGAGGCCCCCATACCCATCCATTGAAGAAGCGCCGGCCGAGTACATAGGCTGACTGGAAGCCCCCACCATGGCCCAGCATTTGCCAACCACTGACGGCACTGAAGAATCGGATTCCCTCGACCAACGCATCGCCCGCTGTGAGCGGTGCGCCGGTGGGCCTGTCGTCCTGGACTGGCTGCCCATCTCCTTCTACGGGGACTACGCCAACGCCAATGCGTGGGTCGTGACCATCAACCCGTCGGACCGGGAGTACGTGGACCGTAATGGCTTGGCCCTCATGGGAGAGCGCCAGAGGTTCAGCTCCCTTGGGGACTTCCCCTCGGTGAGTCGGAGAGAGCAGTTGACGGCAGACCAGGTGGATGTGATAGTGCGGCGACAGAGGGAAGTGTTCTACGGCATTCCCTATCGGTCCTTCTTCGAGAAACTTGGCAGGTTCCTGGTGTCGGTGCACGGCGGGGACCCCGACGAGGGGGGCCTTCGCGTTTTCACGGGAGGGCTGACCTCTTCCGAGGGGAGGGATTTCAGGTATTCCCACGTCGATACGGTCAAATGTGCAACCCGGCTGCCCTGGGCCCAGCTTGAGCAGGAGGACAAGGAAGTACTGGTGTCCAATTGCCTGGGATTCATCGAAGAACAGCTAGGGACGAAGGACGGGCTGGAGCTTATGATGATCAACGGGCGTACAGCTTACAACCATTGCGTGCCCTTCTTGACGGAGAGGTTTGGATTCAATCCGTCCTCCCAACCGGTGGCCGTTGGCCGCCTTGGCTACCAGCTCTGGTGGGGCAACATGTCAGTGGGAGGACGGCAGGTGGATGTGGTCGGTTGGTCTCCCAATATAGTGAATTCGCGGATACGGAAGCCCGAAGCACGAGTGCTTGCCAGCGCTATCAGGGAGGTGTGCCCTGGGCTGCGCTAGTGCAAGGCGCGAAACTAAGCCAGCCGGTGCGGTGAAAGCGAAATGACAGCATCACAGGACATGCAGGACCCCGCCTGGGGCCGGATCAGGGTGCAGGTTCCGGCCACGACCGCGAACCTGGGGCCGGGCTTCGACTGCCTGGGCATGGCCTTGGACATCTGGAATCACGTCGAGGTTGAGCTTGCTAGCACCCCGCAGGTCAGGGTGGAAGGAAAGGGTGCGTCGGACCTGCCTTCGGGCCCCGAAAACCTGGTGTACCGGAGCATCCTTCGTTTGCTGAAACATGTTGGAGTGGAACCTGCTCCTCTGTCTGTGACCTGCTTAAACAACATCCCACTGAAGCGGGGCTTGGGGAGCAGCGCTGCGGCCATCGTGGGAGGCCTGATCTCCGGGAACAGGCTGGCGCCCGTCTTGTCTCGCGGCAAGGTGCAGCCCCTTCCCGCTGAGGAGGTGCTTCAGCTCGCGGTGGCGATCGAGGGCCATCCCGACAACGTCGCCCCGGCCCTCCTAGGGGGCATGGTCCTGGTGGTGCACAGGGACGACAGCCTGTTGACCTCTGCGGTGCCTGTGCCCGAGGACGTCCGGGCGGTGCTGTTTATCCCCGAGCTGACCATTGCCACCGAGGATGCCCGTTCGGTGCTGCCTGACGCAATTGGCTGGGAGGACGCCGTGTTCAACATGGGCAGGAGTGCTCTGCTGGTGAACGCCATGAACACCGGCCGCATGGAAGAGCTCGCGACCGCTACCGAGGACAGGCTGCACCAGCCATACAGGAGGCAGTTATTCCCAGCTATGAAGGTCATATTCGAGGGTGCCATGAAGGGAGGGGCCCTGGGGGTCTTTTTGTCCGGCAGTGGGCCCACCATTCTGGCGTTGACCCAAGGCCGTGAGGTCACGGTAGCCTACGAAATGGCTGAGGCCGCCCGGCAGGCGTCGGTGGAGGGAGAGGTGAAGGTCACCCGCCCCGTCTCAGCGGGTGCCACCATCTCTTCGGACGAGAGCGCCGGAGCCGCCTGAGGGCCTGACTTTCGCGAGGTAGCCTTATCCGGTACCAAGTGAAGCCGATGGAAATTGTCGTACAGAAATACGGAGGAAGCTCGGTCGCCAATGCCGACCTTATCAGGAACGTGGCCCTGCGAATCTGCCGCGCCAGGGAGGGAGGCACAGAGGTCGTTGCCGTGGTATCGGCAATGGGCGACACCACCGAGGAGTTGATCGCCCTTGCCAACCAGATCGCCGGAAGCCCGGACCCCCGCGAGTTGGACCTGCTCCTGTCGACCGGGGAGCTGGTCTCTTCGACTCTGCTGGCCATGGCCATCCGCTCCCTCGGCCACGAAGCCATCAGCCTGAGCGGTTTCCAGGCGGGAATTCGCACTGATTCCAGGTATGGCAAGGCCAGGATCGCCGCTGTGGAGACGGAGCGAATTCGTGAAGAAATGGACAGGGGTCGCCTGGTGATAGTAGCCGGGTTTCAGGGCATCACCGAGGATATGGACGTCACGACCCTGGGGCGGGGAGGTTCGGATACGACGGCAGTAGCCCTGGCGGCCGCCCTGGACGCCCGGCGATGCGAGATTTACACCGACGTGGACGGCATATACACGGCGGACCCTCAAGTGGTGCCCGGCGCCAGGAAGTTGGAACGAATCGACTACGAGGAGATGCTTGAGCTGGCTAGCTACGGAGCCAAGATGCACCCCCGGTCCATCGAGCTGGGATCGGTCTATAATGTACCCATCTACGTTGCGTCCAGCTTTAGCGAGACCCCCGGTACTCTCATCGAAAAGGGAATTTCATCAACCATGGAACAGAGGGTCAAGGTTACAGGCATCCCCTATGACAAGAATGTTGCGAGGATCACCCTCCGGAGGGTACCCGACCATCCGGGCATAGCCGCAGCCCTCTTCGAACCCTTGTCCAACGAAGGCATCAGCGTGGATACCATCGTTCAGAACTCAGGCTCCGACAGGCTGACGGACCTCAGCTTTACTCTCGCCCGTACCGACCTGGAGAGGGCGCTGGAGATCGTGGGCCCGGTAGCCGAGACGGTTGGCGCAGAGCAGGTCACCTCCGATGCAACCCTAAGCAAGGTCAGCATAATCGGGTCGGGCATGCAGCATGCGCCCGGCTACGCTTCTCGCATGTTCCGCGCCCTGGCCGAAAACAACATCAACATAGAGATGATCACAACCTCGGAGATCCGTATCACCTGTATCGTGTCCGAGTCGGCGGTCCAAGAGGCCACACGGGTGCTCCACGACGCATTCGAACTGGAACAGGCATAGCCCTAAACCCGCCAACCCCGAGTAAGGCTCATCCGGGAACCCTCCCTCATCCATTCGATGTCAACAACCAATCCAACTACTCCAGAACCCCGTCCCTTCCTGTCGGTGGTTATTCCTGCCTACAACGAAGGAAGCAGGATTGGAGGCACCCTTCGGAGCGCAATCGGCTACCTTGGGACGCAGGCCTACACCTGGAGTGTCCTTGTGGTGGATGATGGAAGCACCGACGATACGGCGCGGGTGGTTGAGGAATTCGCTGAGGCGGACCCCCGCATAGAACTGCTGTCTGTATCCCATGGAGGCAAGGGATGGGCAGTGCGAAACGGGATGCTGCGTTCCAGGGGGGACCACCGTTTCCTGTGCGACGCCGACCTCTCCATGCCCATAGAGCAGGTCTCCAGGTTTCTTCCCCCTGCCCTGGACGAGTACGACATCGCCATCGGATCCCGGGAGCTGCCCGGGGCCTGCAGGATCGGGGAGCCTTCACGCAGGCATCTCATGGGGCGTGTGTTCAACGGGCTGGTCAGGCTGACGGTCGTGCCTGGAATAAGCGACACCCAGTGCGGCTTCAAATGCTTCCGCGGCCCCGTGGCGGAAGGGTTGTTTGGCTCCCAGTTGCTGTCGGGGTTCGCATTCGACGTAGAGATGCTATTTCTGGCCCGTCGAAGAGGGCTGCGTATTGTCGAGGTGCCCATAGACTGGCACTACCGGTCCCTGAGCCGGGTGCGTCCCTTCAGGGATTCCTTCTCCATGCTTATGGACGTAATGAAGGTCCGGTGGAACCATTTTCGAGGAAGGTACCGGCGGGAGTAAACCCAGGCAGCCCTAGGGCGAAATTGTGTGGAGGACTAGGGCCAGGCCCGGTTTCCCGGACTCTTGGAGAAAACTGGACATAAAGTCAGCTCAGATATGCTTGACCACGCCAATTTTTTGGTGTATCCAATTACGAAACATTATTGGCAGTCATATCTTGCTAAGGAAGGAAGCTTAACTTAACCTTGAACATCGGTGGATACGACCTCCACGGCACGACCAACCTGGAGATCGAAAGAAGCATGGACCTCGACAGGTCAGAAGAAAATTCAAAGCTCAAGAAAGACAAGGGGAAGGAAGCCATCGCCCTTGCCTTAAGGGGTGAGTGGGAGGCCGCGGTCCAAACCAACCAGGACATCCTACAAGCCTTCCCAGAAGATGTGGAAGCCCTCAATCGCTTGGGGAAAGCCTTGATGGAGCTGGGCCGCTACAACGCTGCGAGGGGGGCTTTCGCAAATGCGGTTGCTTTCTCTCCCCACAACACCATCGCAAAAAAGAACCTGGAAAGGTTGGACCACCTCCAGGACGCGTCGCCCCAGCCAAAGCTGAGCAAAGTGGTAACGCCCAACCTGCTCATCGAAGAGAGTGGGAAGTCTGGAGTTACGCTCCTCTGCAAGCCGGGCCATGATGCAGTCCTGGCCAAGATTGCCGCGGGGGATGGGGTTAACCTCAGGATAGTCGATCGCTCCCTGGTGATAGAGAACTGCCAGGGCCAGTACGTCGGTCAGGTGGAACCCAAGCTGGGTCTGCGGCTGATGCGACTTATGGAAAGCGGGAACAAGTACGAAGCTGCGGTCATAAGTGTCGACCGCCAGGACGCGTCCATTGTTATCTGGGAGACCTACCATAACCCCAACAATGGCAAGACCTGTTCCTTTCCCGGAAGGGCCAAGGCTGGACAATCCGCCCAGGTCAAGGACGCCATGCTTCGCTACGACATCGACAGTGAGTTGGAAGAAGAGGAAGAAGAGATAGCTGCGGAGTGGAAGGCTGGGTATCCTGACAACTCCGGCTTAGCGGAGGCCGAAGAGCCGATGGAGCTTACCTACGTTCCACGCGCGGATGACCCGGAAGCAGGCGAGGACGACAGCTAGCTTTTCGAGGGTCATGGGCCGGGAAAAGGTCCTGGCCTGCTGTTAGGTTCGGTCACCCTTGATGCCTCTCTCTACAGGCCGTGGACCAGGATCAGGTCCTGGTCCGTCGTGACCGCCCCGGTCACTCCAGATGCATCCTGGCGGGCAAGGAACACCACCGCCTTGACCAGGGACTCCGGCGTAACCCAAAGGGAGTAGTCGGCATCGGGCCTCTGGAACTGGAAACCCTCGGTCAGCACGGGACGGGAGGGCTTCACCGCGTTAACAGCGATGTTGTGCCGCCCCATCTCGGCAGCCAAGCCCCGGCTCATCCGTTCCAAGGCTGACTTGGAGACGCCGTAAGCCTGCCCGACTATCGTGGGCGGCGCCTCAGGGTCTGTTGCGAAGGCGGTGGATGTGAGTTGGTCCGCTCCAAGGCTGGACAGGTTGACGATGCTTCCCCATCCTTGGTTGATCATCGAGGGAATTACAGCCCTGGAGAAAAGGAAGGGGCCACGCAGGTTCACGGCCATCACCAGGTCCCATAGCTTGACGGGAAGCTCCATGAAGGGGTCGTAGGTGCCCACGGCGGCGTTGTTGATGAGGATGTCCACCCGCCCGAATTGTTCAAGGGTCTTGTTGACGGTCTCTTCGATGCTCAGCTCGTCGCGGACATCGCACCGGATGGGAAGGGCACTAAGACCCATGGCGTTGATCTCGTCGACGGTCTCGACTATGGTGCCGGGCAGCCGTCGGCGTTCTTCGCTGCGGGCGGCGACCACAACGTGTACGCCTTCCCTGGCCAGGGCGATGGCAACACCTTTGCCGATGCCCCTGCTGGCGCCCGTTACGATGGCAACCTTGCCCTTGAGGTCGATTGTGGTTATTGGAAAGCCCCTTGCCTGGTCGAGGTGATGACCCTATTGGGGTATCTGGTAGGTCTCCCGGGCCCTGGCCATAGCGAGCTTGAACACATCATAGGGTTGAGCGCCCGTGAACATCTGGTTCCCTATGAGGAAGGCGGGAACCCCCCGGATCCCCATGCCCATAGCTTCCTGGAACTGGGACATGACCCTATCCCGGTAGTACCCCGATTCCAATCGTTGGGACATCTCGGACCAGTTCAGGCCCGACCCTTCGGCCACCTCTTGTATGACCGCCAGGTCTCCCAGGTTTTTCATGTCCTCCCAGTAAGCCTTGTAAAGGGAGTGGTGGAACTCCTCGTAATGGTCCTGTTCCAGGGCATACTCGGTGGCTTCCAACGAATACATCGAATTGGGGGTTATGGGAGCGCGCCGCATGGTCAAGCCAGCTTCCTCAGCGTAGGTGCGCAGGGGTTCGCTAAGCTGGCCGTCTTCCTCGCCCGGCCTGGGCTGCCGGGGAGCGCCCTCCTTAGGCGTTTCGGGATGCAGCAGGTAAGGCCTGATGTCCAACGCGATGTTGCAGTCCTGCTTGAGCCGTTCGATCCGAGACAGACCGATATAGCACCATGGTCAAACGTAGTCGTACCAGACCGTAACCGGCATGGGAGTGGTGGCGTCGCCATTGGTCGTCATGGCTTCTCCTTTTGCTCCGCAATGGGGGCAAGCTAGAGGCCATGATAGCATGTTTGCTTTATGACGGCTATTTCCGGGCCCCGGAGCACCCGATAGCCCTGAAGTTGTGCTGCCCAAGGCGAATCTGTAGAATGCTGGTGCTTATCGGGGTGTGGGTTGTTTAACACTATGCCCGCCAGTTAGACGTTCTATTTCCAGTTAGGAGATGCATGCCGGGATTCCTGGAAGGGGTCCGCGTGGTGGACCTCACCCACTACATCTCGGGGCCGTACTGTACCCGGCTGATGGCCACCATGGGCGCTGAGGTCATTAAGGTCGAACGACCCGGCACAGGCGACCCCGCCAGGCTTCTGGGGCCCTTTCCTCCGTCCCATGCTGAGGACCCGGAGGCCAGCGCGACCTTCATGTACCTGAACTGCTCCAAGAAGGGTGTTACCCTGGACTTGAAGTCGGATCGAGGCAGGGAGATACTTCTCCGACTCATCGATTCCGCCGATATTCTGGTCGAGAACTTCGCCCCCCGCGTCCTACCTTCCTTGGGATTGACCTACGAAATCTTCTCCGCCAGGAACCCAGGGCTAGTAATGACGTCCATCTCTAATTTCGGGCAGACCGGGCCTTACCGGGACTGGAGGGCTGTGGAGCTTAACCTGTACGGCCTGGGAGGGCTGATGAACATCACAGGGGAGCCGGACCGGCCTCCTCTTAGAGAGGGCGCCCCCCTGGCCCAGTTGGGCGCTGGGCAGAACGCCTTTGTTGCGTCAATGACCGCCTTGTACCACGCCGAGAATACGGGTGTGGGACAGTGGATCGACATTTCCATCGCCGAGTACACCACCAACATCCTCGAGAACGCACTGATGCAGTACAGTTACTCGGGTCGAGAGTTCGAGCGGGCCGGGAACCGCGGCTATGGTCGGGCGGCCTGGGGCATATACCCGTGTAAGGATGGGTATGTGGGGGTCATAGCAGGCCCTGACCATCGCTGGCCCGCTGTCGCCGAGATCATGGAGCGGGAAGAGCTGGCCGACGAGCGTTTTCGCACCAGGCTCGGCAGGCTGTCAAATGCTGACGAGGTCGATGCCCTGATGCTTCCCTGGCTCCTGGACAACCATAAGGTGGACATCTTCCGAAAGGGCCAAGAGAAGGGCCTTGGGTTCGCCTATGTCGCCACCCTTCAAGACATCCTGGAAATGGACCAGCTTAATGACCGAAACTACTACCTCGCCCTGGACCATCCGGTAGGCGGGACTTATAAGTACCCGGGAGCGCCTGCGAGGCCCAGCGAGGAGACTTGGGAGTTCGGGCGAGCGCCCCTACTGGGCGAGCACAACCGGGAAGTTATGGGAGGCCTCCTTGGTTACGGCGACGCCGAAGTGGATGGATTAGCTCAAGCGGGGATACTCTAGGCCTTGGCTTTCCGGGCGGAAAGGCCGATGGGGCCATCAGGCCATGGGCTTCCCCTGGAGGATGTCCGGGTGTTGGACCTGTCCAGGATATGGGCGGGGCCTTACTGCACCAAGCTGCTGGCTGATATGGGGGCGCAGGTAATCAAGGTGGAGTCTCTACGGGTTTATGACTCCCACCGGGGCCCCGTCAGTCCTGCCAGAGGCATTGCCAGCTATCCTGATTCCGATGGGGGCGACCAGCCCTGGAACAGGAACGGCTGGTTCAACTGCCTGCACATGAGCAAGCACGGCATCACCCTGGAGCTGACCGATGCTATGGGTTGCGAGCTGTTCGAGGAGCTTGTCTCCATCAGCGATGTCATCATTGAAAACTTCCGGTACGGCAGCTTGGCGCGTCTGGGATACAACTATGACGATCTCAAGAGGCTCCGGCCCGACATCATATACGTCTCAATGCCCGGGTTCGGAAACAGCGGCCCCTGGCGGGACTACCTGGCATACGGCATTGGGCAGGAGCAGCTTTCGGGCATGGCCCACATGACGGGGTACGAGGATGATGGGCCTATGAAGTCGGGCATCAACCACGGGGACCCTATCACGGGCTCCCACGCTGCCGGCATTATCCTGGCAGGGCTGAGGCACCGCAGGCGCACGGGCAAGGGGATGTTTGTAGATGTGTCCCAGCTGGAATCCACGGTTGCTCTCCTGGGTTCTTATCTGCTGGGCTACCAGATGACGGGCCAGGACTACGAGCGGCGGGGGAATCGCAGTGATCTGTACGCACCCCACAACGTCTATCCGTGCGTCGAGGAGGATTCCTGGGTGAGCATCGCGGTGACGGGAGAATCCGAATGGCACGCCCTCTGCCGCGTCATGGAGCGTCCCGACCTGTCGGAAGATGCTCGCTATGACTCCCTGCAGGGGCGCAGGGACCATGAGGACGACCTGGATGACATGATCGCGGCGTGGACGTGCCAACGAAATGCGGGTGAGATCGCTTCCCAGCTCCAGGACGTAGGTGTACCGGCCACGCCCGTACTGTCGGCTCCCGGTCTGCTGGCCGACCCTCATCTCAAGGACCGGGGGACCTTCGTGCAGGTGGAGCACCCCTGGGCGGGCACCCACACCTACCCGGGCATCGCCTGGAAGATGTCGGCCACGCCCGGAATGGTCCGCTGGCCCGCTCCTGGCCTGGGCCAGGACAACAGGACGGTCTATGGGGAGCTTCTGGGCCTGCCTTCGGAAAGGATTGAGACTCTGGAAGATAAAGGAGTTATCGGGACAATTCCCACGGATTCACGCATCATCTAATCAGAACACAAACAGGAGGGTATCAATGGCGGAGGTCCTATATGAGGTCAGGGACCGGATAGGGTACATCACCCTCAACCGGCCCGAAAAGCTGAATGCCATCAACCCGGAGATGAGGGAGCTCCTATGGGAGGCGTTCCAGGACGTCAAGGCGAACCCTGAAGTGAGGGTCGCCATCATCACGGGTAGCGGGAAGGCCTTTTCCACCGGTCACGACTTGGTAGCCATGGCTGCCGGAAGGGCGAGCGAAGGGAAGAGCACCTCGGACCTGTACGTGGCAGCCCAGAACATATGGAAGCCTATCCTGTCAGCCATCAACGGCGTCTGCCTTGCCCAGGGTTGCGGACTGGCCCTCAGCAGCGATGTCCGCGTTGCTTCCGAGGATGCCGAGTTCGGCTGGCCCCAGGTGAAGCGAGGCATCTCTTCGGTGAGCGGGCCTGCCTTGATGGCCCAGGTGCTGCCCCGGAACGTAGCCTTCGAGATCATGTTTACCGGGGACTTCATGAGCGCTCAAAGGGCACTGGATCTCAACTTGGTAAACCATGTAGTGCCCGCAGACCAGGTGATGTCCACCACCGAGTCCATAGCCCGCAAGATAATGGAGAACGCTCCTTTGGCCCTAGCCGCCATTAAAGAGGTTACGGTTAACGGCGCCAGCATGGACCTGGAGAGGCGGGTGGCCTTTGCCCAGGTGAAGGCAGACCTGACCCGCACCACGGAAGATGCTAAAGAGGGCGTGAAGGCCTTTGCGGAGCGCCGTCCGCCAGTATGGACGGGCAGATAGGCCTCATGCCATC
Source organism: Dehalococcoidia bacterium (assembly GCA_963663025.1). GTDB lineage: Bacteria > Chloroflexota > Dehalococcoidia > Lucifugimonadales > JAGWBF01 > JAGWBF01. Next base: position 867,320 of record OY760073.1, read on the forward strand.
GGGGCCAGATGGAGCCCTCTACTCGACGGTAACCGACTTAGCCAGGTTTCGGGGTTGGTCCACCTCGCAGCCCCGTTGAACGGCTACTTCGTAGGCCAGCATCTGCATGACCAGGGATGTCAGGAAGGGGCTTAGCGTCTCAGAGGTGCGGGGCACCCACAGGCTATAGTCTACCTCTGAGGCAAGCTCCGAGTCTCCCTCGGTCAGCAGCCCAATGACTATGCCATCCCTAGCCTTGACCTCCCTGATGTTTGCCGACATCTTGGAGTAGGTGGAAGACTCTGGCGCAATGGCCACCACGGGCATGCTGCCGTCGATAAGAGCGACGGGGCCGTGTTTCATCTCTCCGGCTGCGTAGCCCTCTGCATGGACGTAGGCGATCTCCTTGAGCTTCAGCGCTCCCTCCAGGGCTATGGGAAGATTGATGCCTCGTCCCAAGTACAGAAAGTTCTGGTACCCGCCCAGGGTCTTCGCCAGCGACTTGTACCCCTCGACGTCGGACAGCAGGCGGCCCATCAGATGGGGGATGTGGGCAATCTCAGCCAGGAGTTCCTTGGCGTGAGATGGGCTTATGGTGCCCCTCACATGGCCCAGGTGCAGGGCTAGCAGAAGAAGAACACTCAGGGACGATGTGAATGTCTTGGTGCTGGCGACGCCCACCTCCAGCCCGGACCGCATGAGTAAGGTCCCATCAGCGAGGCGGTTGGCTTGGCTCATCTCCGTATTGCAGATGCTGAGGAGCCGTCCTCCCTTCTGGCGCACGTCGGACATAGCCGCCAGGGTATCCGCCGTCTCCCCGGACTGGGACACGCCTGTGACCAATGTGCCTTGGTCCACGGGATAGTCCCGGTAGCGGAACTCCGAGGCATTGTCCACCTCCGCTGGGACCTTGGCCAATGACTCTATGAAGTGCCTGCCTACCATAGCAGCATGAAGGCTGGTGCCCATTCCCACCAGCACGACTTTCCGGAGGTCCCGCGTCTCCTGGAACGATAAGGGGAACTGCTCCAGTTCGACTTGGCTGTTCTCGAAGTTAACCCTGCCCCGGAGGCAGTTAACAGCGGCCAGGGGCTGCTCCATGATCTCCTTGAGCATATGGTGAGGGTATCCTTCCTTGTCTCCCTGGGCGACGTTGGAAGGAATGCTTCTGGTCTCCTTGGATACAGGCTCGCCCTGCAGATTTACATAACGGATGCCATTGCCGGCAACGACTGCGACCTCTCCGTGCTCCAGAAAGCTGACCTCCCCGATAAGCGGGGCCAGGGGCTGAAGGTCGCTGCTGATGATCGCTTCGCCGTCCCTATGCCCCAGCACGATCCCGCCGGCATATCCCAACCGCAGGGCTAGGAGCTGGCTGGACGAGTCCGGGGGGCCGATGGAGACGATGGCTTGGGATCCCTGCACCTGGCTGGCCATGGCGAGGAATGCATCTTCGAAGCTGAGGCCCGACTCCATCCCCGATTCGATCAGGTGGGCCACCACCTCGGTGTCAGTTTCGGAGCTGAAGCTGTGGCCATCGGCAAGAAGTTTCTGCTTGAGCTCCAGGTAGTTCTCGATGATGCCGTTGTGGACCACAGCTACCTGGTGGCGGCAGCCGGTGTGGGGGTGGGCATTGGCGACTGACGGTCTTCCATGGGTGGCCCAGCGAGTGTGGCCGATGCCGAGGGTGCCTTTAGGGGGAGGGATGCCGGGAGTGTCCAACTCCCGCACTTTCCCACCGGATTTGAAGGTTTCCAGATCTCCGGAGGGGTTGAAGATGGCGATCCCGGCGCTGTCGTAACCCCGATATTCCAGCTTCTTTAGGCCGTCGAGGAGGATGGGCCAGGCGTCCCGGTGCCCAGTGTACGCAACGATTCCGCACATCCTGCGTTCCTGTCCTCCTCCCGGACCGCCTCGATGGGTGAGGCTTTTCTCCTGGACATGCCGAAGGTTCGAGATGTCCCAGGATCTGTTTGGTGAATTGCAGGGCCCGGTTAGGCCTAGGGGGCTAGGGGGACATCGCTGAGGCGATGAAAAAACCCCGGTAGTTGGCTAGCGCTCGGCCTCATCATCGGCTGGAATGACTTCCCCCTGTTCTTCGAGGCAGCTTAGGCAAACGTAGCTTTCTCCCTGCTCATGGGCGATGCCTACAGCTACGTTTCGCCGCCGGCCGCACTTGGAACAGGTTACCATCTCCAGCGGGGCCTCTGGGCCCGATCCACCCGCGGCGCCTCCCCTGAATCCCTTGTACTCGGGATTCAGGTGCTTCATTTGGAGGAATCGCTCCCTGTCCTTGCGCCGGCTCATTTGGTCCCCCGGTTGTGCCTAATGAAGTAGTAGGCGCCCGCGTATGCCTATACGCAGACCCATGTGTCATGAGGACAAAGCCTCTAGGGAGAAGGCGCCGATGTTCGGGCCTTGCCCCCAGAGGTCCAGGTTCCAGCTTTACTCTACGGCTACCTTGGCGCCGGCGGCTTCCAGGGCTTCCTTCACCTTGTTAGCTTCGTCCTGGGCAATGGCTTCCTTGACCTTGCTCGGGGCCGCTTCCACCAGCTCCTTGGCTTCACGCAGTCCGAGGGTGGTCACTTCGCGTACCGCTTTGATGACGTTGATCTTGTTGGCGCCAACATCCTGGAGCACCACTGCAAACTCGGTCTTCTCATCATCCGCGGCTGCCGGAGCATCGCCGCCGGCGGTCGGCGCAGCGGCCGCAGGAGCGGCTGCCACAGCGACAGGGGCCGCGGCCGTGATGCCGAATTCGGACTCCAAGGACTTGACCAGGTCGGCCAGGTCGATCACCGACATCTGCTTGATGGCTTCCAGTACCTCTTCCTTCGTCATAACTCCTCCTTTGGTTATCGTTTTTCTAGGTTAAGTCTATGTGCCTTGGGACCTGAGCTGTTCGACCCTCTGTTGCAACAGGGTCGCCAGGGAAGCATGGGGCCCGGACAGGGCGCCCAGTAGCCTCTGTAATGGGGACTGTAGGTGGCCTATAAGGTTGCTAATTGGCGACTGCAACTGTCCCATAATCTGGCCTATGAGCACCTCCGGGGCGGGAAGGCGAGAAAGGGTAATGACCTCGTCCCGGGAAAGGCGCCTGCCATTGAAAACAGCTCCCCGAATGGTCAGGGTTGAGCGGTTCACCCGGATGTACTCTTCCAGGGCCTTGGCAACCTCCACCGGATTGTCGTACCCCAGGGCCAGGGCTGTGGGGCCCTGGATGATATCCTTGACCTCGGGATTGTTGGAAGCATCGGCAGCCAGGTATGCGAGGGTGTTCTTCACCACGCGATACTCTATTTGGCGCTCCCGCATCTTCCGGCGCAGGTCGGTCATGGTGTTTACAGCCTGTCCCGACGGGTCGGTGGCGACGGTGATGGTAGCTCGAGCCAGTTTTTCGCTAAGCTCTTCGACCTGGTCAATCTTCTTCTGGGTTGGCATTGGGTTGCTCCATCAAAAAGTCCCTGCACCGGGCGTGCAGGGACTAAAACTCTTCTTTCGAAGTCGGCGCCCTCGATTCTCTGGGCCGATTGCGCCAGTGTTGTTGTTCCCCGGATCGCCTCGGCAGGCTGGCAATTTAACCCCGGCGCTCCGGGGGCCTGCTGTCTTTGGCCATTTGGGTTGGTTTTCTTCCGCTAGACCTTAGCGTTCAACTCCTCAATTGTCAACGAGTCAGGTAGTCAATGAATTCTACAGATCGGGCTTCAGGGCCGTCAGGCTGGTCACATCCAGGCGAATCCCCGGGCTCATGCTGCTGGACAAGTGGGCTGCCCGGATCAGGGCTCCCTTGACTGCGGCCGGCCTGGCTCGGACCACCGCGTCAACGAGGGAAGCTATGTTGCTCAACAGGTGTTCCTGGGGGAAGCTTACCTTCCCCACGGGGCAGTGAATGATTGCGGTGCGGTCTACGCGAAACTCCAGCCTGCCCTTCTTGGCTTCGTCGATGATGCGGGGCAGGTCCCTGGGCTGGACCATGGTCCCCGTGCGGGGGTTGGGCATCAGTCCTCGGCGTCCAAGCACTCTTCCCAGCTTCCCGATCTTGGGCATCAGATCGGGGATGGCCAGCCCTACGTCGAACTCGGTCCAGCCCCCTTCGATGTTCTGGATCAGGTCGTCCTCGCCGACGTAGTCGGCCCCGGCCTGGCGCGCAAGCTCTGCGCCCTCACCGTTGGCGAAGACCAGCACCCGGATGGGCTTGCCCAACCCATAAGGGAGGACCGTCACGTCTCGGATGAGCTGGTCTGCCTGCCTGGGGTCCACGCCGGTTCGCAGGTGAAGCTCGACGGACTCGTCGAACTTTGCCGTGGACACTTCCTGGAGCAGAGCAATCGCTTCCTGGGGAGAGTAGGCCTTCTCCGGGTCGATCTTCTCCTTCAGGACAGCATATCGCTTGCTATGCTTTACCATTGATCATTCTCCTGAAATCTCTATCCCCATACTGCGGGCGGTGCCTTCGATGATTTTCATTGCCCCATCTACCGAGTTGGCGTTCAAATCCTTGAGCTTCAGCTCCGCGATCTCCTTGACCGCATTCCTGGAGATGGTGCCTACACGTCCGCGGCTGGGCTGGGCCCCGCCTTTCTCGATTCCCGCAGCCTTCCTGAGGAGCTCGGAAGCAGGGGGCGTCTTGGTAACAAAGGCGAAGGACCTGTCTTCGAAAACTGTGATCTGGACGGGGATTATCGTGCCCGCTTGGGTAGCGGTACGTTCGTTGTACTCCTTGACGAACCCCATGATGTTGACGCCGTGCTGTCCTAAAGCAGGCCCTACGGGCGGCGCTGGCGTGGCCTTTCCTGCCTGGAGCTGCAGCTTGATGATTGCTCGAACCTTCTTGGCCAAGATGCCTCCCTAAATCTTCTCGACCTGCAGGAAGTCCAGTTCAACCGGAGTTTCCCGGCCAAAGAAGGATACCAGTACCCAGACCTTGCCCTTGCTGGCGTCGATCTCGTTGACGGCTCCGATGAAGTCGGCGAAGGGTCCAGCGGCTATCCGCACCATCTGACCTTTCTGGAATCCTACTGAGACCTTAGTTGGCCCGGACTCGATATTGTTCAGGATGGCATCCACTTCGCTGTCTTCCAAGGGTATGGGCTTGGGTCGTTTGTCCGTTTCATCTTCGGTGGAGACGAAGCCGGTCACCCCTGGCGTGTTGCGCACAACGTACCAACTTTCATCGTCCAGGCTCATCTGCACCAGGATGTATCCGGGAAACACCTTCTTTCGTTCGGAGCGTCTCTTGCCCTCCTTGAGGACGATCTCCTCTTCGGTGGGGACGACCACCTGGAATATCCTGTCCTGCATATCCAGGCTCTGGATGCGCAGGTCCAGGTTCTTCTTGACCCGCTCCTCTTGGCCGGAGTAGGTATGGATGATGTACCAGCGGGTCTGGTTGGTGTCTGTTCCTGATACCATATCGGGTGTTCCTTGCCTACCTGAGGATGAACCGGGTGAATGTCTCCTGTAGTCCGCGATCTACTCCCGCCAGCACGATGGATGCGGCGGTTGCAAAAATGATCACGTAGATGGAGAGGCGGATGGTCTCTTCCCGGGTGGGCCAAACGCACCGCCGCAGCTCTGAGACGGTCTCCTGGAAAAACTGGAGAGGGTTACCGCCTCGGCGCACCGCGTTGGGGGAGATTATCTGGGAGCCTCCACCCCTCTGGGAGGACCTGGCCATCAGGCTACCTCACCTCTCGGTGTTCCCGGTGAGTGCGACAGCGAGAGCAGTACTTCCGTAGCTCCAGCCGCTGGGTGTCGTTCCTGCGGTTCTTGGTGCTGGTGTAGTTCCGCTCCTGGCAGTCGGTGCAGGCCATGGTGATTATGATTCGCGCTTCGGTGCTCTTCTTGGCCATCTCTTATCCTGTTGAAACCTTTGTGACAACGCCGGCTCCCACCGTTCTGCCTCCCTCGCGGATGGCAAAACGCAGCCCCTCTTCGAGGGCTATGGGATATATGAGCTTGATGCCCATGGTGATGTTGTCCCCCGGCATGACCATCTCCACGCCCTCGGGAAGCTGGATCTCGCCGGTGATGTCCGATGTCCTGATGTAGAACTGGGGCTTGTACCCGTTGAAGAAGGGTGTGTGGCGTCCGCCTTCCTCCCTGCTGAGGACATAGACCTCGGCCTCGGCCTCAACATGGGGTTCAATGGTGCCGGGGCGGGCCAGGACTTGGCCCCGCTCCACATCTTCCCTTTCGATACCTCTCAGAAGGACGCCCACAGCATCGCCGGACTCGGTGGTGTCCAGCAGCTTGTGGAACATCTCCAGGCCGGTCGCGACGGTCTTGCGCACATCGCCGAACCCGACTATCTCTACATCTTCGCCAACCTTAAGGGCTCCACGCTCCACACGGCCGGTGACCACGGTGCCTCTGCCCTTGATTCCGAAGACATCTTCGATGGGCATTAGAAAGGGGCGGTCCTTGAGGCGGGCTGGGACGGGTATGTAATCTTCCATGGCCTGGACGAGCTCGAGGATGTTTTGGCTCCAAGGGCCGTCGTGATTGCCGGCCTCCTGCTCTTCCAGGGCCTTGAGGGCGCTGACGCGGACGATTGGCGTGTCGTCGCCGGGGAAGTCGTACTGGCTGAGAAGGTCGCGAACTTCCAGCTCCACCAACTCCAGCAGCTCCGGGTCTTCCATGGCATCGACCTTGTTAAGAGCAACGACAATCTTGGGCACTTCAACCTGGCGGGCCAGCAGGATGTGCTCACGGGTCTGGGGCATTGGGCCGTCGGGAGCGCTGACGACAAGGACAGCGCCATCCATCTGGGCTGCGCCAGTAATCATGTTCTTGATGTAGTCGGCGTGCCCGGGGCAGTCCACGTGGGCATAGTGGCGGTCTTCGGTTTCGTACTCGATGTGGGCGATGGCGATGGTCACGCCTCGGGCCTTCTCTTCAGGGGCGTTGTCAATGGTGTCGAAAGCCCTGAAAGATGTGCCCGGCCCTCTCGTAGCTAGAACGCTGGTGATGGCGGAGGTAAGGGTAGTCTTGCCATGGTCAACGTGGCCTATGGTGCCAACGTTCACATGAGGTTTGGTCCTGTCGAATTTCTGCTTGGCCATTTGCCGGGTTCCTCCCAAATAATGTTGCTGTTTTTGTGGAGCCCACAGGCGGAATCGAACCGCCGACCCCGTTCTTACCAAGAACGTGCTCTACCGCTGAGCTATGTGGGCTGGTGAGCCGAAGCTTCGGTTCTACTGGTGGAGGGGGTAGGATTCGAACCTACGAAGCCCTTCCGGGCGCCAGATTTACAGTCTGGTGGTTTAAGCCACTCACCCACCCCTCCCCACTCAAGCTCAGTTTAGCACACTCCCTATGTTGCGCCAATATCGCCAGGGTCGTCGCTGGCTGGTCTCCTTCATGCCCGGGGCAAGGGGGGATGCGAAGAGCCCCAGAGGGGATTCGAACCCACCAACCTACCGATTACAAGTCGGTTGCGCTACCATTGCGCCACTGGGGCATACCCACTCTACATTAACGCATATCGCAATATGGCCCCGACGTTGCGGGGCCACACTCAGACAGCCTGCGTTCATGGCCAGTTTAGTCTCAAACTACCGAAATTGTCAATATATTAGCTTGTCGAGGGTGCCAATCCTTTGCCCTGGGTAATCGTGTTTGCCTTATCGCTCGCCCTGCCAGGGCATCGCGGCCGGTGCTATAATCGCCCGTGACTAAGGGCGTACGGCGTTTGGACGCCAGAGGAGGCTGCTCGTGAATCTTGGAGCGATTTTCCCCCAGACGGAGATAGGCGCAGACCCGGGCTCGGTCAAAGAGTACATACAGGCTGTCGAGGGCTTGGGATTCTCCCACATGATTCTCTACGACCATGTGCTGGGGGCCGACGTCAAGGCCCACCAGGGCTGGTCCGGCGCCTACAACTCCGATGACATGTTCCACGAACCCATGGTGCTTTTCGGCTACGCGGCGGCCATCACCAGCACCCTGGAGCTGGTCACGGGCATCCTGGTGCTTGGGCAGCGCCAGACGGCCTTGGTGGCCAAGCAGGCAGCCGAAGTTGACATCCTTACCGGGGGACGCCTGCGCCTGGGTATCGGGATCGGCTGGAACCACGTCGAATACGAGGCCCTGGGCGCCAACTTCAAGAATCGAGGCAAGCGCAGCGAAGAGCAGATAGCTTTGCTGCGGCAGCTTTGGACCCAGGAGATCGTGAACTTCGAGGGGCGCTGGCACCGGGTCACCCATGCGGGTATCAATCCCCTTCCCGTGCAGCGTCCCATACCTGTCTGGTTCGGCGGCCGGGCGGAGGACCTGGTGCAGCGGGTTGCCCGCATCGGCGATGGATGGTTCCCCAACTTCCTGCCCGACGACGAGGGGCGGGACACCATCGCCCGTCTTCACAGCTATGCCCGGGAGGCTGGACGGGACCCGAGCGCCATAGGCATCGAGGCCAGGGTCAACGTTGCCCTCAACTCCCCAGAGGACTGGATGGAGCAGGCCAAAGCATGGGAGGAGATAGGCGCAACCCACTTATCAGTCAACACGATGAACGCCGGCTTCACCTCCGTGAAAGAGCACATCGATGCGATGGAGCGAGTCAAAGAAGCTGTCTCAGGCTAGCCCGGTGGGAAGCGCCTGGGCCTGTGAATTATTGAAGAACACCTGGCTAAAGGGGGAACTGTGCAGATAGTCCGCGTGTACTCAGGCGACGATGGGGAGTCCCATTTCCACGACATGAGCAGGGATGAGCTTGAGGCATACCTGCCCAAGGAAGGGGTGGGTCCAATAACGCTGCATCGCCTTAATTCGCCATCGGTCAACGACTTCCATCCGGGGCCTCCCAATCCCCAGTACCTGGTCTTCCTGGCCGGTATCGTCGAGGTGGAGATAGGGGATGGAAGCATTCGCAGGTTTCTCCCTGGCGACATCCTGATAGCCGAGGACTCGACGGGCCATGGGCACATTACCCGAGGCATGGGGGCGGACCCCAGGGTCTCTTTTCATGTCCAGCTTCCGCGAAACAGCTAGCTTAGTCGTTGAAGATGCCCAGGGGCAGGAAGGCCGTCACAACGAAGTTGGGTACGTCCACCACCTCGCTGACCCGCAGGTCCACCGCGACGCTGCATATGCAGTAGGCCTGCTCCCTGGCCCAGCCCCGCTCCATAAGAAGCTGGATCATGTTGAGCAGCGCATTCCGGGAGGCCAAGGAAGCATCCTCCGAGTAGTTCACCCCGTCCCGAATGGGCATGCCCGTGGCGGCGAGGAACCTGCCCGTAGTCTCCGTTGGCCCGGCGGGAGGCTTGTCCAGTTCGAATATGGGGAAGCGGATGCCCCGACGCTCGGCATCGCCCTTGTGAAGCTGGAAGGAGACGTGCAGGGTGCAGTCCATCTCCACGGCGGTGCCGCAGCATTCCGAGTCTCCCTGGGCAAAGTGGGCATCCCCGGCAGAGAACAGGGCGCCTTCCATGAACACCGGCAGCAGCAGGCGGCTTCCCGCAGTTAGCTGCTTGACGTCCAGGTTCCCTCCGTGCTCCCTGGGAGGCACCGTCCTCAGTCCCTGGGAAGCTATCGGCTCCGTACTTGGGACTGCCCCCGAGGCTTCGGGACCCAGCACGGCGCCGCCTCTGCCCTTCAAGTCCTCCTCCCGGAGGAACACCTCCCGCATCAGCTGATGGGAGGGAGCGACACCGATGGTGCCCATGAAGGACGCGCCGGGGATACGGACACCGGGCAGGTCCGATGATGTGGCGTAGCCGCCTGAGATGTCCCAGTGGACTATGTATGGCTCCAGGAACACATCCCGCAGGAACCCGAAGCCCGGGATTATGGTCGTGAACCCCCAGGGGGCGGGATCAATGTGCTGCGTGGTTACCTCCAGCAGGTCTCCCGGCTCAGCCCCCTTTACATAAACGGGCCCCGTTAGGGGATGGACCAAGTTCAGGTCCGCGTTCAGCAGGTCCGGCGCGGTGGACTCAGGCGTAACGCCTCCGTCGAATGCGTGGCGGGTCTGGAGCACCACCTCCTCGCCGCACTCAGCCTCGACGGCGGGAGGGATATCGGGGTGCCAGCGGTTGTGACCCTTTTCCGGTTCATCCCCACACCGCTTTGAGTAGTCCAGCTCTATGCTCTTCATGGGGTTCCCTCCTTCAGGCCGCCCGAAACGACGACCCTCCGCAAGATGACCGGGAAATCGGGAAATCAGTCTCCCCAACGGGGCTGAGGTTCGAAATGGAGCACCCTGAAGGCTTCGGCGAAGGGGAGGCCGGCTCGCTCGCCGACGTTCTTGGAGCGGGCCCTGATCCTGTCGCCGCGACCGCTGGGGTCATTGATCTGGCTGGCGTGCCTCTTGAGAGCATCAACCTTGCTGTCGATGTGCTCGCTGATATCCACGAACAGATCGGGTTCCTCGCTCCCCCAAAGGTATATCGTGTTGACGAGATGGGGCTCCAGTTTCTCGTCGCGTATCTGCTCGGGAAAGTAGCTGGGTCTCCACGCAAAAGAGCACACCGAATCGATGGCCACCTGGCCGCTGACCCGGTGGTCGCGATGGGTGTGCCCCCGGCTCCTGTAGGGGTCCATGCACATGACCGTGTCCGGGCGGTACTTCCTGATGGCTCTCACCACTTCGGAGCGTAGCTGGTGGTCATCCTCCAGGGTTCCGTCGGGATGCTTAAGGAATATCACGCCCTTCACTCCCAGGGCCTGGGCTGCATCCAACTGTTCCTTCTCCCGTATGGCGGCCAGCCTGTCGGACGCCATGTCGGGGTCACCGCTGCCCTTGTCGCCATTGGTGCATATCAGGTAGTAAACCTCAGCGCCGGCGGCGATCCACTTGGCGGCCGTCCCACCGCAGCCGCTCTCGGCATCATCGGGATGGGGGGTGACCAAGAGGGCCCTCTGGGGAACTCTTTCCATCTACATGAACCTCCGCAAACAGGGTGGGTTGCCGGTCCGGTTGACGCTGCTCCATGCCTGTAGTGTAATGGCTCCAAGATACAGCCAATTTACTATAGGAGCAAAAGCATGGCGTTGAAAAGGTGCATCCTGGAAATGGGGATGGGCGTTGACCTGCACGGCAAGGACTTTACCAAGGCAGCCCAGAGGGCCGTCCAAAACGCCCTGTGGCACAACAGCCTCACCTTCCCGCGCCACTTCGGCAACGGAGCTGACTCGATGCGGGTCGATGTAACCATCGCTGTTTCGGACCCCGGCGCCGTTGACGGAAACGCAGTCCTGAGTGTCCTGCCCTATGGCGACAAGTACATTAATGTGGTCAAGGGCGGGTTGGATGTCCCCAATGAAGATGGCACCGACCACACTGTTATCGCCAATGCAGCCGTGGTCGTGAGCCTGGACGTTTAGCGCCCGCTGAACGGCCTCATGGCGGGCAAAGCCTGCCTCTTCAGCGTCCCCCGGATTCCACTAGGAGCCTCCACACCTTCTCCGACCTGATGGGCACGTCGATGTGCACCGCCCCCATGCCCATGACAGAGAGGGCATCGGCCACAGCACTGACGATTGTAGGCGTCGATGCTATTGTGGCCATCTCCCCGATTCCCTTGACGCCCAGGGGATTGACGTGGGTAGTGGTCTCCGTGCGGTCCAGGATGAATTCGGGGAACTCCTCGGCAAGGGGCATAGCGTAGTCCATGAAGCTGCCGGTCAGGAGCTGACCGCTCTCGTCCCAGAGGGCACCCTCCAACAATGCCTGGCCCGCGCCTTGGACGATACCCCCGTGCACCTGGCCTTCCACCAGCATAGGGTTGATGACGGTGCCGCAGTCGTCGATGGCGACGTACTTGGTTAGCTGTACCTCTCCCGTCTCTTTGTCGATCTCCACCTGCGCCACGTGGGTGCTGAAGGGGAAGGTCAGCCCCTCGGGCTCCCAGAAGGACGTGGCCTCCAGCCCCCGCTCCATATCCGACGGCAGGCTAGTCCCGCTGTAGGCTTCCCGGGCCACGTCCGCCCAGGTGACGGACCGGTCCTGTACATCTTCCGCGCGGAAAAGGCCTCCTTCCAGCAGCACAGCTTCGGGGGTGGTGTCCAATAGGACGGAGGCGATCTCCTTTGCCTTCTTTGCTACCAGGGCTGTTGCCGTTACCAGGGCGCTGCCCCCCACGGCCATGGAGCGGCTGCCCGATGTGCCTCCGCCCCTGGGCACGATGGCGGTGTCTCCGTGCACCACCGTCACTGCCTCCATGGGGACCTCGAGCTGGTCGGCGGCAAGCTGGGCAAAGGCTGTTTCCTCCCCCTGGCCGTGGGGCGATGACCCAGTGAAGACGGTGACCCCCGCGGTGGAGTCCATGCGCACTGTCGCGCTCTCGAATCCCGATAGGCCGCCCATGGCAGCAGCCGGTCCGAATCCACACACCTCGACGGTCGTCGTGATGCCGATGCCCACGATCCTGCCCTCCCGGCGGGCACGTTCCTGCTCCCGGCGCATGCCATGGTAGTCGGAGGCCTCTATCGCCTTGTCCATGCTTGCCTGGTAGTCGCCGCTGTCGTACACCATGCCTGTGGGGGTCTCGTAGGGGAAGGCGTCTTTGTCGATGAAATTCTTACGCCGTATGTCTACCGGATCCATTCCCAAGGCCCCCGCAACCAGGTCCACCACCCGCTCTATGATGTAGGCTCCCTCGGGCCTGCCTGCGCCGCGGTAGGCATCGTAGGGCACCTTGTTGGTGAACACGCCGTAGGTGGTCCACCCTATGTTCCTGAAGGAGTACACTCCCGGGGCCATGGAGGGCGTCAGGGTGGGGATTGCGTGGGACAGCACCTGGCAGTAGGCCCCCAGGTCGGCATAGATTCGGAGCTTCAGCCCCAGGATGGTGCCGTCCTTCTTGTAGGCTGCTTCGACAAACTGCACCTGGCCTCGTCCGTGGCTGGTGGAGATAAAGTTTTCCTGGCGGCTCTCCGTCCATTTCACCGGACGGCCCAAGCGCATGGACAGCAGGCAAGCGATGATGCTCTCCGAGTATGTGTTGATCTTGCACCCGAAGGCCCCGCCGACATCGATAGCTACCACCCGGAGCTTGCTCTCACTAATGCCCAGCATCCGGGCCACGATGGAGCTTTCCGTGTGAGGGTTCTGGGTAGTGACCCATAGGCTCAGCTCTTTGGACGAGGGCTGGTAGGATGCCAGGACAGCCCTGGGTTCCATGGGGTTGGGGACGAGGCGGGGCTGCTCCATCCGGATGGACAGAACGGCCTCGGCCTCCGCGAAGGCCCCGTCAGGGTCTCCCGACTTGCCCGATGCTTCGTAGCACAGGTTTGTGCCGATGTGGGCGTGGACCAGCGGCGCATCCGGGGATGCCGACTCTTCAAGGTCAACGGCCGCCGGAAGTACCTCGTAGTCCACGTCGATCAAGTCCAGGGCATCCCGGGCTGCGCTGGGGGTGTCAGCAACCACGACCGCTATGGGCTCGCCGACGTAGCGCACGACATCGCTAGCCATGGGCCACCGGTCGATCACGTGCATCTCGCCCAATATGGCGAACAAGGGGAAGGGGATCTTGCACTGGGAGTTGATGTCCTCACCCACCAGCACATCGATCACCCCGGCACTTTTCTTGGCTTGGGAGATGTCTATGCCCTTGATGCGGGCATGGCCGTGGGGGCTGCGGAGCACTTCCATGTGCTTGGCGCCCTTTAGCTGGACATCGTCGGTGTATGACCCGGCGCCGGTGATCATCCGTGGGTCTTCGGTACGCTTGACCCGCGCCCCAACCATCTTGGAAACCTGCCCCATTGACATACGCTAGCCCTCACTCTAAGCAGCGTGTGATCTTCTTGCACCCTTCCTCACGCCCTCAGTCAATGCTGGTCCAACAGTTTAGATAATCGCAATTGACACGGTGGAGGGGTCCCGGCCCAGAGACTCTAGGAGGCGCGCACATTCACCTACCATTTTCTGGGCCGTAAAGTCGACATTCAGATAAAGTCCGTTAGACAATAGAGCTGGAGACCCAAATTTTGTTCCACTGGCATGCTCCGGCAACGTGTTGACGATACAACGACCGGAAGGGTTCTGTGTCCGCAAAACCGGACACTTTGCTTGCGTCAGTTCTCCGTTGTCGATTAGCCATTCGGCTACCCTTACGAACAAATTCCGCCAGGATTTAACAGGGAATTGCGCCCCGTCTGGGAAGTGGACATGGGCAGGCTTTGTATCCTTCTTGACCGTGTAGGCTTTCAAACCAACCCATTTACTCGTGGGCAGTGAGGCAGCCTCCTCAGGTTGCTCCGCCGGTTTGGCCTCAGCTTTAGCTCCTGAAGTCTGTGGACAGAAGATAGGCTGAGCTGCTGACATAGGTTGCATCGTGGCAAGGTTAAGCCTCCAAAGAAGTAGGAACTGCAATGCAATTTGAGGCGACGGTGTCTTACTGATGGCGACGTTCAAGATCAGACGGTCTTCGATTGGTTTGGGGTCAAAGACCGTGTAGACCTCCCAATTGTCGCCATCGGTGAGTCCAGCGTATGGTACCCCGATCTTGTTAGCATAGGTAACTATTTGGTCGCGGTGAGACTTTAGGGGCTCACCCAGTTTCTTTGCTTCGACAAAGGCTGCCGGCTTCTCCTCGGAACTGAGCAGAGCATAGTCGGGCTTACCCCCAGTAAGTTCGTATTCAGGTGTAACTAATCCGGGGTCTGCTACATCCCATCCTAGGGCAGCCAAAAGAGGATCAATGAGGGATACTCGTGTGCGGATCTCATTCTTCTGAAGATCCGTTCTGTGCTGCTCGATGCGAGACTTCAGGGTGTCTATAACCCCAACTAAATCGTCCAGCAAGGTATTCCTCCTCAACTACGCAGCTCTCGCTGCCTTGAGGGCACGAGATGTGCCCGCCGCTACGATGCCGTCTGTCCCGCGGGGGTGGGCAGGGAATCCTCGCCGGATGTGCCGACCCAGCCCACCTGGGAGATGTCGATGACCACGCCATCGGGGGCGTTGTATTTCACCTCGACGTTGGCGTGGTGGGAGGTGTCCATCCCTATGCCCAGGGCAGCGTTGATGTCTTCCCTCGGCGGGAAGTTGGCCTCCTCCAGCTTGGCCTTCACCTCCTCGGCATCGTCTACCTGGAAGCCGATGTGATGGATCCCGCTGTAACCGCGGCCCCGCTCGGCGCCCGCCACCTGGTCGTTCTTGAAGTTAAGGATCGCCAGGTTGATGTTGCCGTCGCTGAGGTAGTAGCCCGTGGCATTCTTAGTGTCCAGCTTCTGTATCTCCTTGAGGCCGAGGACATCGACGTAAAACCGGGCGGTGGCATCCACATCCTGGGTGGAAATTGCGATGTGCTTTATCTTGGCCATTTTTCTCCCCTTTCTGTACCTGTGAGTTACGTCCCAAGATACCACGTCAGTTGCTGCCTAGCCAACCTTAAGGATCAGGAACGCATCCGGCCCTAAGGAGTGAAGTGAGCCTATGCATAGTTCCCATAGGGGCAAAGCTACGATATAAGGTACGCATATTAGTTGACTGTGAAATTATGCACTAATAGAATGTGCTCGCCGCCCGGACTGAAGCATCGGGCCTCCCTGCTAAGGTGGCTTGCATGATCCTCGAAGGTAACTCCGGCCTGCTTTTAGCTGCGCACCTATCTCTTCCCAGGGGCAGGTGCACCTCATGGTAACCCGTGGAAGCTCCTCCATGGGGATGCCTCCTGGCGTCCCCGAGGTTGTGGTCATGCGGCTCCCCCAGTACATCCGCATCCTATCGGATATGCTTGCCCGCGGTGTCGAGATGGTCAGCTCCCAGCAGCTTGGGGAGATGCTCCAGGTAACGCCGGCCCAGATACGCAAGGACCTGAGCTATTTCGGGCGCTTCGGCAAACAGGGACGGGGATACAACGTCCAGGGCCTGCTCGCCGAGCTGAAGGACATCATGGGACTGGACAGGCGCTGGAACGTGGGGCTGGTCGGTGTTGGGCGGCTGGGAAGGGCAATCCTGAGCTATCCCGGTTTTGCGCCTGAAGGCTTCCACATAATCGCAGCCTTCGACTCGGACCCGAACCTTGTTGGCCGGGTGATAGGCAACCTGAACGTCCAGTCCATGAACGAGCTGGATAAGGCGGTGAAGGAGCTGGACATCAGCATCGGAATCGTCGCGGTTCCCAGCCGCTATGCCCAAGCCGTCATCGACAGGTTGATGGACTGCGGGATCAAGGCCATTCTCAGCTACGCGCCCATAGCGCCTCAAGGCCAGGCGGGGGTGAGGATACGGAACATCGACCCGGTGCTGTCTCTGCAGACGATGACCTTCTACTTGTCCAATGAGGCAGACGCCGGGTAGCTTATGATGGTGGCCTCTCCCTGCTCCTGCGCCTGCGGGCCACCCGCAGGCGGGTTTCCGCCCTACGCACAGCGGCAAGCGCCTGGCCCAGCTCCAAGTCGGAGACGCGTGACTCGATAAGGGCCTGCGCCTGCTCCATCGCCTTCCTGGCCCTCTCTTCGTCGATCTCCTCGGAAGGCTCCGCGGCATCAGCAAGTATGGTGACCTGGTTGCCCATAACCTCCAGGAAGCCCCCGCTGACTGCCAGGAAGGTTTCCTGCCCGTCCTTCCGTATGGTTATCTCGCCGGGCTGGAGAGCTGTCATCAAAGGGGCATGGTTGGGCAGGATGCTTAGCTCGCCGTCCAAGCCGGGCGCCACCAGCACATCCACGTCGTCGGCGAAGGTGCGCCTCTCAGCGGTGGTGATTTCCAGGTACATGGTTGCCATGGTTTGACCTAAGCGACCGCCTGCATTTCCTGGGACTTCTCCAGCACCTCATCGATGGTGCCCGACATGTAGAAGGCCTGCTCGGGCACCCCGTCGTGCTTGCCTTCCAGTATCTCGGAAAAGCCCCGGACAGTCTCCCGCACCGGCACGTATTTGCCTCCCATGCCTGTGAAGGTCTCCGCCACGAAGAAGGGCTGGGTCAGGAATCTCTGTATCCTGCGGGCGCGACCGACGGTGAGCTTGTCTTCCTCGGACAGCTCTTCGATTCCCAGGATGGCGATGATGTCCTGCAGGTCCCTGTACCTCTGGAGCACCTGCTGTACTCCGCGGGCCACGTTGTAGTGCTCGTCGCCTACCACTCGCGGCTCCAGCAGCCTGGAGGAAGACGCCAGGGGATCGACGGCGGGATACAGGCCCTGGGCCGAGAGGGCCCTCTCCAAGGACACGACTGCGTCAAGATGCCCGAAGGTCGTGACGATGCCGGGGTCGGTGTAGTCGTCGGCGGGAACGTAGATGGCCTGGAAGGAGGTGATGGAGCCGGTCTTGGTGGAAGTAATCCTCTCCTCCAGGGCTCCCATCTCGGTCGCCAGGGTGGGCTGGTATCCCACCGCCGATGGCATCCTGCCCAGAAGGGCGGATACTTCCATGCCCGCCAGGATGTACCTGTAGATGTTGTCGATGAACAGGAGCACATCCTGGTTCTGCTCTTCCCTGAAGTACTCGGCCATGGTCAGCCCGGTCAGGCCCACCCGCGCCCGAACGCCGGGAGGCTCGTTCATCTGACCGAACACCAGCACGGTGTTTGCCATGACCCCGGAGTCCCGCATCTCGTGCCACAGGTCGTTGCCTTCCCTGGATCGCTCGCCGACGCCGGCGAACACCGACACGCCCTTGTGCACCTGGGCGATGTTGCGGATCAGCTCTTGGATGATGACCGTCTTCCCCACGCCCGCCCCGCCGTAGGCGCCGATCTTCCCGCCCTTCATGAAGGGGGTGATCAGGTCGAACACCTTGATTCCCGTCTCCAGGATCTCGATATCCGTTGCCTGCTCTTCGAAGGTGGGAGGGGGCCTGTGGATAGGCCAGTGCTGGGGAGGCTCGACAGGCCCCAGGTTGTCCAGGGGCTGGCCGGTAACGTCGAAGAGGCGTCCCAGGGTCTCCTGCCCCACAGGGACCGACACCGGCGCTCCCGTGTCGATGGCCTGGGTGCCGCGGGCCAAGCCCTCGGTGGGTCCCAGCGCCAGGCACCTTACCCAGTTGTTTCCGACGTGCTGCTCCACCTCTAGGATCAGCCTCTCACCCTGGTTGTCCAGCTCTAGCGCATTAAACAAGGTGGGAAGCTCATCAGGTGGAAACTGTACATCCACCACCGTTCCGATTACCTGGACGATCTTGCCGGTGCCCATCCTAACCTCCGGTGTGCATTGCAGAATTCATGTTCGAGAACCTGGTTATCCTACGGCTGCCGCGCCCGAGATCAGGTCGAGCAGCTCGCTTGTGATGGTCTCTTGTCGCACCTTGTTGGCCAGCAACGTTAGGTCGCTGACCATCTCCGTTGCGCTTTCGGTAGCGTTTCGCATGGCCACCATGCGGGCCGACTGTTCGCTGGCGATCAGCTCCAGCACGGCGTGATATATCTCCATCTCGACGAAGCGGGGAAGCAGCGACTCCAGCACCGTTGATGCATCGGGCTCGTATATGTACCCGACGCGCTGGGTTGCCTGAAGCTCGGCGGGAACGATGGGGAGGAGCTGGCGCACCACGGGCTGTTGGACCGTCGTCGAAACGAACTTCATGTAAGAGATGAACACCTGGTCGAAGGTGCCCTCAGAATAGTCATCGACGACCATGCGGGAGATTACCGAGGTGTCGGCGACCACGGGGCGGTCCCCCAGGCCCGTGAAGGCAGCCTTGACGTCCTGGCCGTATCGGATCATGAAGTCCCGGCCCTTGCGCCCCACGGAGATGATGCTCACAGGGATGCTCTGCAGGGTGATGAACTGGGCGACCCTGCGGTTCAGGTTGGAGTGCAAGCCTCCGCACAGGCCCCGGTCCGGGGTGATCTGCACCACCAGAATGCGATTGACCTCCCGCTGGTCCAGCAGGGGTTGCACCACATCCTGCTCGACGGGCTGGGCGGCCAGGTGGGCGATGACCTCCTGGATCTTCTCGGAGTAGGGGCGTCCGGCCAGCACCGCGGCCTGGGCACGGCGCATCTTGGATGCGGCGATCATCTCCATCGCCTTGGTGACCTTGCCGGTGTTCTCGATGCTGCGGATACGGCGTCTTATTTGTCTTAAGCTGGGCATTCTATTCCGGTCTCTTCCCTGGTTGGCGCTAGGCCGCCTGGGCAGCCATGAAGGTGCTCTTGAACTCTCCGATGCTCTTCTTCAGTGCCTCCTCGTTCTCCTCGGTGAGGTCCTTGTTGTCCGCGATGCTCTGGCCGATCTCTGGATGTGCCGTCTCCATGTACCGGAGGAAGCCGCTTTCGAACTCGGCGCACTTCTCCAGGGGAACATCGTCAAGGTCGCCGTTGTTGACGGCGTAGAGGATAAGCACTTCCTTTTCCAGGGGAACGGGGTTGTACTGCACCTGCTTCAGTATCTCGGTGCTCCGCTGTCCCCGCTCCAGTTGGGCCCGGGTTGCCCTGTCCAGGTCGGCGGTGCCGAACTGGGCGAAGGTCGCCAGCTCCCGGTACTGAGCAAGGTCCAGCCTGAGCCTTCCGGCCACCTTCCGGATGGCCCGGGTCTGGGCTGCGCCTCCAACCCTGGAAACCGAAAGTCCCACGTTGACGGCGGGACGTATGCCCGCATTGAACAACTCCGGCTCCAGGTAAAGCTGCCCGTCTGTGATCGAGATAACGTTGGTGGGAATGTAGGCCGACACATCACCCGCCTGGGTCTCGATGATGGGCAGGGCCGTGATGGACCCTCCACCATGCTCCTGCGACATCTTGGCGGCCCGTTCCAACAGGCGGCTGTGAAGGTAGAAAATGTCTCCGGGATATGCTTCCCGGCCTGCCGGCCTGCGCAGAAGCAGGGAGACCTGGCGGTAGGCCCAGGCGTGCTTGGTCAGGTCGTCGTAGATGATCAGGGCGTCCTTGCCCTGGGCCATGAACCCCTCGGCGATGGCGCAGCCGGCGTAGGGGGCCAGGTACTGCATCGGCGCCGGGTCGGAGGCGTTGGCGGCGACCACTATGGTGTGGTCCATAGCGCCGAACTCCCCGAGGGTGGACAGCACCTGGGCAACCTTACCCTGCTTCTGCCCGATGGCAACGTAAATGCAGGTCAGGTCCAAGCCCTTCTGATTGATGATGGTGTCCAGGGCGATCACAGTTTTGCCCGTGGAGCGGTCGCCGATTATCAGCTCCCGCTGGCCCCGCCCGATGGGAATCATGGCATCGACGGCCTTGATTCCCGTCTGCACGGGGGTATCCACCGATTGCCGCGTGACAACGTTGGGGGCGATCTGCTCGACTGGCCTTGTGCCCGAGGTGCTCACGGGGCCTTTCCCGTCCAGGGGCCTGCCCAGTGGGTCAACGACTCTACCGATAAGCTCATCTCCGACGGGCACCTCAATGATGCGCCCCGTGGACCTGACGGTGTCCCCTTCTTTGACCACGTTGGCGTCGCCCATGATGGCGGCCCCGACCGAGTCCTCTTCCAGGTTCAAGGCCAGCCCCATCACGCCGTTAGGGAACTCGAGGATCTCGTTGTACAAGGCTCCTTGAAGACCCTGGATGCGGGCTATCCCGTCGCCGACCTCAACAACCGTCCCGACATCGACCAGCGTGAGCTCGGTCCCGAACTCTTCGATCTGACGCCTGATAACTGAAACGATATCTTGGCCTCTAGTTGTCATGGAACTTACCTCCGAATTCCTACCCCTGTCATGGACGCTGTGCTACGGCCTCTTACCTGGGTGAGACATCCCTCCTGAGATTCTCGCTCATCGTGTGAAGCTTGCTGCGCGTGCTGCCGTCGATGAGCTTGTTGCCTATCCTGATGACCAAGCCCCCCAGGATGGAGGGATCGACCCTGCTTTGCAGGACCACGTCAACGTGGGCCAGCTCTTGTAAGAAGCCGACAACCTGCTGCCGTTCGCTCTCTTCCAGGGGAATGGCGGAAACCACCTCGGCCGGCTCCCGTCCCCGGTACTGGTCCAAAAGCTGCCGGTAAGCCAGAAGCACCTCGGGCATTCGGGCTGCTATCCCCCTGGCAACCATCAGGTTCAGCAGGTTCAGCAGCAGAGGCTCTGCTTTCGGGAATGACGCCTCAATTGCCTGGGTCTTCTTATCGAGGGGGACCTTCGCGTTCTCCAGGAATGCCCCGAACTCTTCCGATTCAAAGGCCTGGCTGATGTCGGCCAAGCTTCCCTCCCAGCCTTCGGGGTTGCCCTGGTCCACAGCGATGTTAAAGGCTGCCTGGGCGTACCGTTTTGCGAGGACGTTGCCGGCCATAAGCTACCTGTCGCCCCGCAAGCTCTCTCCGTTGTCCAGCACCCCAGCTATCAGCTGGCTGTGGGCATCCCGGTCCAGGGAGCGTTCTATGATGCGCTCGGCGGCCGCAATGGCCAGGTCCGCGAAGTGGGCGCGCACCTCCTGTATCGCGGCATCCCGCTCCCTGGCTATGTCCTCCCTTGCCCGGGCGATTATAGCCTCAGCTTCTCGCTGGGCCCGGTCCCGCTCTTCGCCCCGGTAGCGCTCGGCCACTTCCCGGGCCTGCTCAATCAGCTTCTGCCCTTCCAGTCGGGCCTCGTTGAGTGCCCGCTGGGTGTCCGCCTGGGAGCGGGCCATCTCCTCCCGGGCCGTTTCAGCAGCTTCCAAGCCTTCCCGTATCTTGTCGGACCTTTGGTCCATCGTCCGCAGGATGGGCTTGTAGGCGAAGACGTACAAGATCACCAGGAGGATGACGAAGTTCACCAGGAAAGCTATTAAGCTTGGGAGATTCAGTCCTAGATCACCCATACCTTAGCTCCAGTCCGGGATTTGTCGGTTCCCAAAGGGACCAGGTCCCTAAAACACGAACAGAAGGATAGCCGCGACTACCAACGCATAGATTCCCAGCGCTTCCGCAAAGGCGATTGCCAGGATCATGTTGGTGAGAATAGGGCCGCGGGCTTCGGGGTTGCGCCCGATGGCATTCATCGCCGCGCTGCCGAGGATGCCGATACCGATGCCTGGCCCCAGTACACCGAGGCCGATGGCCAAGCCGGCGGCCAGGGCTTTAACCGAGGTATCGCTGAGTATCTCCTCCTGGGCAGCTATAGCTGAAGCTAACGACATAAGGATTTCCACAGGCATTTTCCCTCCTTAAACTGAGTCCGTCTTACCTTGTGTCATCTTCTAGTGTTCTTCCTGGTGGGATGCTATGGCTATCGTTGCAAATACCAGGGTCAGCCCGGCAAATATGAGAGCCTGCACCAAACCCACCAGCAGCTCGAGTCCATAAACGGCAACCGTCGCCACGAAGGGGACAAGGAAGGTTGCCATCAGCACCAGCACCTCTCCGGCCGTCATGTTGCCGAAGAGCCTGAAGGTGAAGCTTACAATTCTGACCATCTCGCTGATCATCTCCAGGAACCCAACGAACAGCGCAACGAAGGCCCCGAAGATATCCTTCCGGCGGAGGCTGCGCAGGAAAGTCCCCACGGGGATGAACTTCCCGATGTAGCCCAGCCCCAGGTGGCGCAGTCCGAGGAATTCCACGAATATGAAGGACACCAGGGCAAGGGCCAGGGGCATGTTCAGATCAGTGCCCGCCGACCGCAGCAGATGGACAACCTGGTTGCCATAGGAGTCATCGAATCCCAACACGGGATATATGGGGAGGAGGGCTATCCAGGCGTTCAGAAGAACAAACAGAAAGATGGTGGCTATAAGTGGGAAAACCTTGCGGGCCATATCCCGGCCGATAACGCCTTCTACAAAGTTAAGCAAGGTCTCGATAATTATTTCTACAAGGTTTTGGAAGCGGCCGGGTACCAGCTTGGCTCGCTTGGCTGCAAAAACAAATATGCCGATAAGCAGAAGGGATGTTATCCAGGCCGACAGCATGGTGTTCGTGACCACCCAACTGCCTCCGCCGAAGGGTCCACCCTCAATCAGCTCTTCTTCATCGTGGGTAAGGGCGCCGTGTCCATCGGCCTTCTCTTTCTTCTCAGCTTCCAGGAACTCGATGTAGTGCTCCCGGGCGTCATTGGGAAAGATAGTCTGCGGGGGGAGGTGCACTTTGGGTTGGGATACGAAGAGGGGCTCTTCGTCTTCTCCCTGGAGAATTGCCGTACCGATGCCCCCTGTGATCAATCCCGCCAAGAAAAGGGCAGCGAGTATAAGCAGGCCCAATACCAGGACTTTCTTCGCGCCCTTACCTGAAGGCACTACTCTTGCCTCCCACGGTCGGGCGACGCCGAGCTGTCATCGAAGAGTGGTGTAACCATTCGATAGGTGCCATAGAAGGCTGATATCAGCCCCAGCGCCAGCCCTGCCAGAAGAAAGATGATGCCGGTATCGAAGGTCCTGTCCATCCAGACTCCCAGTAGGATACCCCCAACGATGCAGGCCGAAATGAAGAATCCCAGTCCCGAGAGTCGGAGGGCTAGCATCCACCATACCATCTCCAACCTCCGGTATTGTGAACTTTATCACTAGTGTATCTTAAAGTCAAACTTCGGCATTGTGACCGGAAGGGGAGAGCAGGGATCAAAAAGCCCAGAGCCACACATGTGCTCCGGGCATTTTAGCTAGGGCATATTACGGACTTTAGCCCCCCTGTCGGGTCTTGCCGAAGTCCTCCAGGTCAAGGCTGTTGATAAAATCGGTGAAGGCGGACATCCGGCGAATCTCCTCTTCCTTCACCTCGGGGGACTTCTCCTCACCGTCTGGCCCGGTGGTGTCTTCGGGCAGGATAGGCTTGCCTGTCTCCTTGTCCAAGAGCACCCCAGCCTTATCCATAACGTGCTCTTCGGCGAAGATGGGTGTCTTTGCCCGGACCGCCAGGGCGATGGCATCGCTGGGACGGGAATCTATATCCAGGTGTTGACCGTTCAGGCTGATGGATATCTTGGCGTAGAAGGTATCGCTCTCAAGGTCACAGACCAGGATGTGGTTGATGGATGCGCCGAGATTATCGATCACCGACCGCAGCAGATCATGGGTGAGAGGTCGGGGTACCGATATCTCCTGGAGCTGAACGGCGATGGCGTCGGCTTCGGCGGGACCGATCCAGATGGGAAGATAGCGGTCGGACTCCTTCTCCTTCAGAATTACCACTCGTTGGTAATTCATCAGGCTTACCCGAATGCTGTCTATGACCATCTCTAACATCTGGCGGTCAGCCCCCCTTTCCTGCCGGTTTGTATTGTATTCCCGCCCTCAAAATGGTGTCAATGCCGATTGCCCTTGCTCCAAATAGGGCTAACCGCTTCCCAGCCCTGGCCCCCCACAGGTCTCACCCTGCCTCATCATCGGATACCGCCTCTGGCGAATCTGCAGCTACGTAGCGATAAAACTCGGCATCCCACCAACCTCCGTCAATGCGTCTGAGAAGAAAATAGTCCACCACGGCGTTCCAGGAGCTCTTCTTAGCAAAGGTCTCTCGGAAGTAAGCCAGGTCTTCCCGGACCTCGGTGAAGATGCTCTCCTCGGGACGATTCTCATCCGGGCGACGGTAAAGCTCCGGGAACCAGATCAAATTGTGAAGTGGGCCTTCCCGCTCCATTTGTTGGAGATGGGACTGGTACCTGTTGCCGTGGGGGATCGACAACAACAGGGCGCTTAGGGTCGGCTCCTCCTCGATGGGGTTGCAATAGGACTGGTACCCGGAATCGCCCTCCTTCTTGAAGCACTGGAACTTTAGGGCGCCATCCTTCTCTTCGTGCCGGACGTACCAGATGAAGGGGTACCAGACTTCGTAGTCCACTCCCACCACCTGCTCTTTCTGGCCTGTTGCAATCACATCAGTTTGAAGGAAGGCAGCGGTCCTGACCAGGTCTGCGCTCCCCTGGGAGTAGACGATTAGCTCCGCTGGACTATCGTCGTAGCTGTAGTTGGCCCGGAAGGCAACGAAGGTGCTGAATCCCAGGAGAAGCAACCCAATGCCGAGGCTTGCAACCTTCATGTTCAAGATGGCCGATGACCGATTCAGCAGAAGCGTCGCAATCACGCCAAGGACAGAAACAACCAAAATTACCGGCACAGCCCGTTCCCAGGAGCTTAGGCCCTGTTCGGCCAAGTAAGCCTGAAGCAGATAGACTCCGGCAGCGATTCCGACGGGCGCCAGCACGAATATGACCACAGGAAATGGCCTGAACACCCTACTCCAGTTTAACCCTTCCAGCACATCGCCGATGAACTTGGCCGTGAGCAAGATGAAGGGCACGGCGAAGTTGACGACCAGCCAGGGCATCCGCTCGCCGGCGAAAGAGTAAATGAAGAAACTGGACACCGCCCAGAAGGAAAGCATCAATCCCAGGAGGTCGCCTTTCCGGAGATAGTAAAGAACGCCCACGCTGCCGCCCAGCAGCGGGAGAAACTCGTATACAGACCCCACCATGATGTAGTAGAACCACGGCTGGTTTGCCCTTGACACCTCGTGCTGAGGTATCCAGTAAGCCAAGCCCTGCCAGGCTCCCGTGTACAGCCCTCCGAACTTGGAACAAAGGGTCTGGAACAGCCCTCCCACATCAGCGGCCTGGCACACGCTGCCGTGGGCTACGAAAGCACCGAAGAAGCTGGTGTGGAAGGCGGCCCAGATCAGGAAGAATATGCCTGCACAAATCAGCCATGTCTTCCCCCGCCAGAGGAGGCCGACGTATACAGAAACGCAGAGGGCGCCAAGGATCACGGCGAGGGATATGACGTAACCATGGGGTACGTCGCCGCTGGCAAGGGCGAATACGCCGTATGCCAGGGCGCCCGCGGGTGCGGCTATGACCAGCAGTCTCCATTTTTCGCGCCCCCACTTGGTGTACCAGATCAGCCCCAAGGGAACCAGGAAAAGGGCAGCGGTCAGGAAGGCGTTCACCGCCGCAGGCAATGCAATCACGGGGAAGTTCACAAAGGGGGCTTCCCAAACGGGCAGCCCCGTCTCCACCACGGCAGGAGGACGGACGATGTCGAACCCTCCTGACCCTGGCAAGAGGATTATGCCCGCCGACCACAATGGGAGGGTCAGGGTCACCAAGAGCAGCAGCAGGACCGTTGGACCCGTGATGTCTTTGAGCTTCATTCGCCTCAGCATGAGAGGCACAATCTCTGGAGCGCCAATCACGAACAGGGCGATGCCAAAGGTAGCGACCAGGAAATAGGCTGTCTCTTTGGATGCAAAGGCAAGGGCCAGCACGGCGGCAAGCAGGTAAAGATAACGGTCCTTGCCCTCGTTCATGTATCGCCAGAGAAGGATGAGTATTGCCACTGCGCAGACTGCCATGAGTATCTCGTTGCGTCCCAGGCGGCTGAGGTACAGGACCGACGGCGAAAGAGTTAGAAGGACGGATGCGATGAGGGCGCCGCCCCTTCCGATGTAGTTGCGGAAGAAGTAGGGAAGGGCGACCAGGATTGCTCCGAAGATTGCGTAGGCAAGGCGTCCCGTGAAGTCCGAGTCGGAGAACAGCTTGAACATGAGGGCTGTCAGGTGCACCTGGAAGGGGCCATGCATCCAGGGGCTGTGGGAGTACCCCTCTCCAACTGCCAGCCTCCAGGAGTAGTGAAGGTGCAAGCTTTCGTCGTAGTGCATGGCCCGGCCGTCCAGCCCCCATAGGCGAAGGATGAGGGCTAACAGTACGATTAGGGCAAAGGCCCCCCCGTACCAACCGGGGCTTACCATAGGGAACCGGGTCTGAAGGCCCGCTATCAGGTTTCTATCTGCTGACAGCATCAGTTGCATCTATAGTAGCAGGCTGGTGGCTGGGTGAGACCTCGTATATGGTCACGTCCCCCTGCTGAAATACTGGGGTCAGGAAGCCGGTGAACCTCGCCAGGTGCTCCGCCCCGTATGAATCTCTCTCTCGTTCCCCTACATACACATAGCGGACCTCAAAGTCGTTCAGGAGCTTAGCGATACGCGCCGGATCGCTGCTACTGTAGATCTCGCTCACCTGCTCTTCCCGCCCGTCGAAGGCTTCCCGGCTTCCCCGCCACTGGTATTCGTGGTTCTTCCAACCCAGCAGCGTAGGAAGGCCGGTGCTCGATGAGATGCGCCCGTAGGCGCTGTAGTCCCCTCCTACAGCCTCTACCAGCCTGCCCCTGGGGGCATCATCCCTGAGCCAAAGTATGGCATCGTACTCCGCGGTAGAGCCTTGATTTCGCAGGAAGTCCAGCCCGTCGAGCGTGCCACCGCCCGGCCCTGTGGAGCGGCCCCAGGCTGCCCCTACGGAGTAGTAGGATGATGCTGCCAGCAGAACGATGAGGACCACTACCCATGCATGAGGGGTATGCAGCCGCAGAAATCCGATAGGGCCCCTCGAAACCCTCCTGCTATGACCAGCCGAGGCAGGATCAGGATGGCGGGACAGGACGTAGTAGAGGGCATAAGCCGAAACGATGCTGAGCAGCAGCCACGACTGGTAGTACACCTTGAACACGGTGTTCATCCGGTTGCCGAACAGGTCGACTACAAAAAACAGTTCGACTCCAACCAGGAGGAACAGCCCCAGGCTCAGCAGTACCACGCTTAGTTGGGGCACACGATCGGCGACTCCGCCGGCTCTTCTCAGGAGGGTGTATGAAGCCAGGATGATGGCGATCATTGCGGGGAGAAGCTTGAGGAAACGGGTGCCGATGTCTCCTGCTTGGTCCACGAAGGCGTTACTCACTCCCCACCCGAGCAGGTGGATTCCCAGCCACAGCCCGAGGACCTGGATCGCCGCCCAGAGGAGGAAGGGAAGAAGGGTGAGGCTGGCGATCACGGAAAGATGGGGTGTGTCCGGCCTCCAGGTTGTGAATGTGTGCCAGAGGTGCCTGACCAGAAAGCCGCTGGCCATGGCGAGGAGGGGTCCCCATATCAGGAAAAAGAAGAAGGGGCGTGTGCTGTAGTTGCCCACGGGCGATATTCCCGATGCCTGGGTGTCCAGGGACAAATAGAAAGGCAGGAAGAGAATCGCCGACAACGCAAGGATGGGCAGGGCGATGGCAAGGGCTGATACCCAGACCATTCGCCCATCGTCGGCCCAATCGATCTGGCTCTTGAGAAGCACGATGATTGCGAACACGACCGCGAACACTGGATAGTCCCAGGTGTTGATGAAGGCGAGGGAGCCGATGGCCAAAGCTATGGCGGCCGACTCCCATGGATTGGCGAGCACCCAGCCGGGGCCGGCCTTCTTGTCGTTACAGAAATAGTTGAGGCCCAGGGCGACTACGACAATCAAGAATGGCAGGGCCAGCATATGGGCGTGGAGATCTCCCAGGAGGAAGCTGAAGAAGGGGAACTCGGTGATGGTGTAGTCCAGGCTAACACCGTCTCTTAGGGTGTCAATTACCCTGGTGCCTCGCCACCACCACCAGTGATCATCGGGGAACAGGCCCGCGGCTGCTGTCGGGTTGCCTCCCAGCCCCTTGATGGACACCCATTGCCAGAACCCCTCCGACCCCCAGCCCCGCGCATGGATGAACTCCAGCACCCCCTGAAGGTGCGCTACGAGGCACAGCAGGAGCGGGGCTGCCAGTGCAAATAAGGCTGCCTTTCTCACGGTCGCTCCCGACAGGCGCACCATGTTGTACACCAGGGAGAAGGCCCCCGCGGCAACCATCGCAGGGAACAGGGCCACGGCAAGATTGTACGAGATGTTGGATGGGATGGCTGTCAGCTTAGTGAGAAAGGCTATGGTGATGTGGCCGAAGTAGTAGTAGCTGATTGAGTGGCCGGCCAGCCACGGGTCCTCGGGCGGGAAGTAAGGGCTCTGGAGGATTGCGTTGATGAACAGGAAGTCCATCGGCTTCTCGGTGTGGTTGATGGCGGGCGCGCCCAATACCACCGTCAGCCATAAGAAGAAGAAGCCCAGGAAGACCGCCTCGCCGGCGAGCAGCAGATAGCGCTGCTGGTACAGGAAGGCCTGAATCTCGCGCCAGTGCCTCTTCGCCACGTAGCCCGATCCCAGGGTAATGACCGCTACGATGCCGACAATCCCCGCCTGGGAGTTCGGCACGATGTGGGCAAGGCTCAGCATCCAAAGGGCATAGGACCCCAGCAAGAGGGCTAAGGGCTTGGCCAGAAGATAGCCGCGGTCGGGCAGACGCCGGAATAGGACAAAGAGCAGGGGGAAGACAAGCAGCCCCAGGGCCTCGATAGCAAAGAGCCAGATAAGAACGTCGGTCAAGGGGCTGTCGCTAGCTGAAGATCATTCTTGGGGTCTGCCCTAGGCGGGCACCGGCTCTAGCAGCGCCTCCACAAACTCCCTGGCGTCGAAGAGGGCGATGTTCTCAACCTGCTCCCCTGTTCCGATAAACAGGATGGGCAGATGCAGCTCGTTGCGTACAGCCAGCACGATTCCACCCCGTGCTGTGCCGTCGAGCTTGGCGAGGAACACGCCGGTGCAGCCCACGGTCTCGGTGAAAGTCCTTGCCTGGGCCAGCCCGTTGTAGCCAGTGGTGGCGTCCAGGACCAGGAGCACCTGGTGGGGGGCGGACTGGTCCTGCCTGCCCAGGACTCGGTGTATCTTCCTTAGCTCCTCCATCAGGTTGGACTTGGTATGGAGGCGACCGGCGGTGTCAATGATCAGAACGTCCACACCCCGTGAACTGGCGGCTTGGTAAGCATCGTAGGCCACGGCGCCGGGGTCGGCCCCCGCTTGGTGGCTTATCACATCGACGCCGATCCTCGAGCCCAGGACATGGAGCTGCTCGCTGGCGGCTGCGCGAAAGGTGTCTGCCGCCCCGATCAGCACCTTCTTCCCCTCTTCCTGGAACCGGTGGGCCAGCTTGGCTATGCTGGTGGTCTTGCCGACTCCATTCACTCCCACCACCAGGATCACGTAGGGGGTCTCGACCTGGTCGGGGTCATCCCAAGGAGCTTCCGCCCCGTCATCGGTGAGAGATGCCGCCAACTCTTCCTTGAGGTGGTCGAGTACTTCCTGGGGATTCCCCAGATGCTCCCGGGCCGCCCTGTCCTTCAGCCTGCCTATCAGGTTAAGAGAGGTTTCCACTCCAAGGTCGGCGGAGACCAGGATCTCCTCCAGCTCATCCCACAGATCATCTCCCGGCCCCGATGCTCGGAGCACACCCATGATTTTGCCAAACCAGGTCTCCCTGGTGCGTCGCACCCCTTCTTCGGTGCGCTGCTTGTTCTTCGTGGGGTCTTTCTTGAAGAGATTCAGCATGGATAGCTAGGTCGGCCCCTGTTCGCCCTTTGCTTCGAGAGAGGCCAATTTGCTCAGGGCCTGCAACGCCGCTTCCTTTTCGGCATCCAGTTTCCTGGCTCCCCGCCCTCGGCCCATGGGCTGACCGTTCATCAGTACTTCTACTTCAAATGACTTGGCGTGGTCGGGACCCTCGGCGCTCACTAGTTGGTATAGGGGAGTTGCTTTGCTCGTCTGCTGCACCAGTTCCTGGAGCTTGGACTTGGGGTCCTGGGGGATGCCGGCAACGAGAAGGTGGTCGGCCTCTTTCCCAAGGGCAACGGTTACGAAACGCCGGGCGGCATCAAACCCTGCATCTACCCAGATGGCGCCGACCACAGCTTCGAAGGATGCTGCCAGAATGGAGTCCCTGTCATTGCCTCCTGTGGCCGCTTCACCCCTGCCCAGCTTAATGTAGAGGCCCAAGTCGAACCTGCGGGCTATTCTTGCGAGGGTGGGACCCTGGACCAGAAACGAGCGCAGGCGTGTGAGATCACCCTCCGTTAGAGAGGGCTGCCTGTGGAATAGGTCCCAAGCTACGCACGCCCCCAGTACCGAATCGCCCAGGAACTCCAGGCGCTCGTAGGACTCTGCGGGTTCCTGGTCGACGCCTACCTCATTGGAGTACGAGGGGTGGACCAACGCCTGCTCTAGCAACGTGCGATCCCGAAATCTCATACCCAGCTTTTGTTCCAGGGGATGTTGCTGCAAGGGAGGAATCTTAGTCGAATACTCCCCTGGGCCACGGGGGTTGAGGCCTCTTGACCTCGGCAACCCACTTCCAGCGTCCCATCACACCGGAAATCTCCTCGAACATGGGCACAGCTTCCTCTTCGGGAGGGTTGTAGGTCTTGAGGAAGGCGGTGTTGCCGTTGGGGAAGATGAAGGTGGGGACGCCGAACACGCCGTACTGGTCAACAGCCTCTGTGTGGCTCTCGCCCACATCCTTGAGGATGCTGTCGTCGGCCAGGTCTTCTCTGAAGCGGGCCATATCCAGCCCCACGCTCTCGGCGACCTCGAGGACCACTTCCATGTCCGAGAGGTCCCGGCGGTCCTCATGCCTGGCCTTCAGCATGGCAAGCTGGAACTCGTCGAACTGCTGCCGGCCCTGGCGCTGAGCGGCGGCCCCTGCCCGGAATGCTGTCAGGCCCAAAGTGGGAGTGTCCTCAGGCTGCTCCCAAGCTTTCCAGTCGGGACCCTCCTGGCTGTTGATCTGTGCCAGCATAAAGGGCTTCCAGTCGATGTCGATCTCTTCTCCATAGGACTTCTTCACGTTCGCAAGCCACATGGCTGCGTTGTACACGTAGGGTCAACGGAAATCGTAGTAGGCCTTTACCTTGAAGGGCTCCATCGCTCACCTCCTCGTTGTAGCCGATTCTACTTACGCCTTCGCAGCATTGTCAATCTGGACCGAAGCTGACTAAGGCCAGGACTAAATCCGCTCGTAGATGATCCGGGAGCGGTTCTTGGTGAAGGGACGAATCTTGGGGGCCCACTCGCCCACATCGGAAGCCTCCCTGAAGGCGTCGCTTTCAGGAACGTCGGCGTTTTCGACCTCGTAGATCGCCACGTACTTGGGCGCTCCCTCGGTAGAAGTCTTGAACCTGGCGGCATCTATGACTCCGGGCACCTGTAGCAGGATGGGGATGTGTTCTTCGTCATAGACCCGGTTGAAGTCGGCTTCCTTGTCTTCATCTATGTCCATCATCACCACGAACAGGCACTTCATATCTGTGAGCATCTTTAGGACCTCCCTCTAGAGATATGCTGGTGTTTCCTTGCTGAATTAGGGACAGGGCTATCTAGTCTGCGGGAGACTCGGCTGCCGTCCCTGCAACCTGCCTCCTGGCAACTTCGACCTCGGTCCTGCCCAGGAAAAGGGAAAGGTATGCGGGAAGGAGGGCAAATCCGCAGGGATTGATGGTGGCGATCATGCCCGCTCCAAAGGCGTGGGCCACAGGAAGGGCTGAAATGAACGATTCCCCGTTGTTCGAAACGCGACTTATGACCTCCTCTACGAAGGTCTCTGAACCCGGTATGAGGGGGATATGCTCTCCAAGCCCCCCTATGGTGAGCCAGTAAGCGACGATAAAGATGCCAGCCACGATCACCAGGATAGGAGTGAGTCGCTCCACCCAGGGCATCAGTTTCTTTACATAATCGTTGACAGCCCCTTTGAACAGGGCGGTGCTGATTGTCAGGATCATGAGCACCGTCCCCATGCCCAGGGCGTAGGTCACGAATCGCAACAAGCCAGTCAAGTACTCACCCGCCACCAGGGCGCCGACCGCGACCGACAGGAAGATTGGCAGGGCGCAGCTCAGGGAGGCTATTCCGTAGGCAATGCCGAAAAGGAAGAAGGCCCTTAGACTGCTGGACCTACCGGGGTCGATTTTGGCGGCAAGGCGCTGGGCCGCGCCCGAGTAGATCTTGTTTCGGGTGACCAGCAGCCAGATGCCCAGCAGGGTGAGGACTACCCCGATGACCAGCCCTGCCCAGTCCATGGCATCGGTGAGGAAATTCCCCCCGACGGCGATGATCAGACCGACGATGCCGAACATGAGCACCAGGCCTGCCGTAACCACGAGGGAAAGGACACCTGCCGGTAATAGCCTTTCCCGGCTAAAGTGCGCCGCCCGTGGGAACATGTCCTTGCCGAAGCGTGTCGTCTGTTCTGCCTGCACTCTCAGAAACCCTCAGTGTTCGTCTCGTCGCTAGGGAGTGGGCGCAGCCGGAATGACAGATGCGCCACCAACTCTCCTACCTCATATGATATGCGCACGACCAGCCCGTAAACAAGGAGGGCATGGGAAGTCCTGCGGTTAGGGATGCGGCAAAGAGAAACCCCAGCTGGTGAGGCTGGGGTTTCCTGGTGTCATCCATTAGCCGAGGACCTAGTTTTTGATGTGGGGGGCCACCTCGGCGATGAGGTTGGCGGCGGTGCTGATCCCATGGTGATGGGGGACCTTGTGCAGCGCGTTGTTGTACTTGGCGTGCTTGGAGCTGTACTCCCGTACCTGGTCCATGGTGACCTTGTGATGGTCGAGTACCCCCTGGACCTCCGCTCGAGCCTTCATCTTGGCTTCGTACAGCTTCATCTGTACCCGGCTCTTGACGTTGACTTCCCCGTCTCCTGAAGTCTCGATGGGGATGTAGATCGAGTCCTTGTAGTCGGCTACCACCCGGCTCTGAACGCCATCGCTCATGGTGCTGGGCATGCAGCCGAAGGGCTTGAGGGAGATGACCATCTGGGAGTGGTTCTCCTTGACTGCCATAATGTTCTTGGAGATCTCCAGGTGGCCTTCTCCGCCCTTGAGATGGGTGTTGTAGTAGGCCTTGGCGTACTCCGCGAGCCTTCTCTGGTTGGGCAGAGAGTCGGTGCGGAAACCCAGGCCCCAGCGATACAGGCCGTACCAGAGGCGGTATGCCCGCTGGGCTACCCAGAGCTTTCTGATGGTTTTCTTCTTCATAGGATCGACGGCCATCTTCTCTTCGGCCGAGTGCTTGGCCGACCAGATAAGGTAGTCGATCCATGTGCCGATGGGTTCGACCTGCACCTCGGCACCCTCGGACTCCAGCCACTCGAACATGTGGTAGTTGCCGTCGCCCTCCGTGGTCTGTGCCCAGAACTCCCCCGTAATCTTGACCTTGGGCTTAATGCGGGTGTAGTCAACTTTGATGGCGCTGAACATCTTCCTGACCTTACGAAGGGCCCTGAAGACCGACTTGCCCTCTCTCAGGGTGTCACCCATGAACTGCTTGGCTTCGTCGATGACCTTGTTGGTCTCACCCTTGTTCACTTCGTATGGGCGAATCTTGTAGCCCAGGTCGTTAATCATGTCGCCCACCATGATGGACTTCAGCAGGGTGATGGCGAACTTGGTGTTCAGTTCAAGGGCATTGTCGCCGTCGCTCTGCTTGAACCCGCCGGACTGCTGGAACAGGAGCACCCTGAACCTGTCGAAGCCCGAGTCGCGCAGCGCCTTGCGGTACTCGGCCTCGTACATGCCGAAGCGACAGGGGCCACAGGCTCCCGCCGTTACGAAGACGTAGTTGTCTTCGATGTCTTCCTCGCCCTCTTCCTTGAGGTCCTTCAGGTATTTGACCAGGTTACCGACGGTGTAATAGGTGGGGTTGCACTGGCCTCGGTTTCCGTATTCCTTGCCCACCGACAGGGAGTCGTTGTCAGGCGTAGGCAGTATGCGCAAGTTGTACCCCAGTCCCGTCATGGCATAGGCCGCCATCTCTTCGTGGGCCTTCGTCAACCCGCCGAACAGGATGGTGGTGGAGTCTTTCTGGTCCTTGGTCCAAGCCCGTTCGAGGGGCTTCTGGAAGTGGTCAACCTGTTTGGCTTCCAGCCCCATCTCGGCACGCAGCTTAGCTTCGTACTCCCGGGCCTTTGCTTCAATCTCCTGTTTGTCCATAACCTTAGCCATGTCTGTACCCTCCTTAGAGTTGCTGGCGAGTTAGTCGGCCTCTATGAGCTCTTCGATCTTTTCTTCGGATTCCAGTGCGGGGTCCTTGCCGGGCAGGTTGAAGTTCAGCAGATGCACCATCTCTCCCTGCCCGGAATCGTGCCCGTTTCCGTTGGGCAGCTCCATATTGACTAGCTGGACCGGTGAGCTGCCGTGCAGGTGGGGCGTCTCCTGCCCGCGGGGGTTGTAGATACCGCCCTGCTGCTCGAAAGCCTTCAGGGAGTAGTCCTTGACCGGAGACCCGCAGCTTGCGGACCCGCTTCCGAACTCCTCTTCGGGCAGATCTCCGGCGGTGTTGGCGGCGCGTATCCGGTCATATGCATCCGAGCCCGCCACGCCATCTTCATCGGATGGGCTGGCCGAGAGGGGGCCCGCCACCAGCAGGGGGTCCCGGTCATCCATCTTCTCAGGGGACAGGGTCGCCCAGTTGTCGCCGCTGTGTTCATGGTCATCCTGGCCGTTTCTGCCTGAGCTCGCCGGGCGGGAGTCGTTACCGCTGATGACTATGTGGCCGCCCATCTCCAGCTTCTCCTGGGCCTTGGCGCTGGATGCTTCCAGGTGCTTCCGGTAGGCGGCGACCATCTGCTGGAGCTCTGACTCGGAGGTCTTCCGCTTCTGCAGATGCTCCTGGTAGCGGGCGAGGAAGTAGTCGATGGTCTCCACCCGGATCTTGATGGAGCCTGTCGGTTTGTTCTCATCGATGTCGTGGAAGGTGAAGTAGGGGGTGTTGGACGCCTCTATGATGTTCTCGATAGTGTTGTAAATGGGAGCATCGTGGCCGCACTTGAAGCTGGACAGGTCGATGGCTACGAGGTTCGGATGCCGGGCCACGTACTTAGCCCCCCAGACCTTCTTGCTGGAGTTCTCGCTGTAGGCGTTCTTCCAGACGTCGGTGATGTCCATCGGATCGGTGATTATCCCGGCCCGGACCTCGTCTCCGAAGAGCCTCTCCAGGATATCGGGATCCTGGGGCAGGGAGTCCACGCTGAAGATGGGGTACCCCTTCTTCTGGATTTCGATCATGATCTCGTGGTTGAGCCCTGGGTCGTTGTGGTAGGGGCGGGCCAGCATGACCACGCCCAGCTTCCCTTCCTCCTCCAGCTGGTCGAGCACCTTGCGGGCCTCGGCCCTGAGGGACACCTCGAAGTATCGACGCCATACCTTGAAAGCTGTCTCAATAGCTTCTTCGTTCTCCTGCTCGGTCACCCCAAGGATGTCCTTGAAGCAGTCGTGCATCTGTATCTTGAACAGCTCCCAGTTGGACATATCCAGGGAGGGGGCGACGTATTGAATTTCCTGCTCCGTGAAGATGTCTCCTTCCTTGGTGAAAGCTGCCTTGACCACCTCGGGGCTGATGGCGACGGTGGGACAAGCGGCGGTGTCGACGGTGTTAACAAGCTCGGTGCGCATCTTGTTGATGATGGGGAAGAAGATGATGTCGGGCTTGTCCTTGGAGTCGTACACCAGGTTGTGAACGTGGGCAATGGCGACCTTGCTTGGGAAGCACTGGTCGATGGACCCCCGGCGCGAACCCTTGTACCACATCAGCGGATCGGTGTAGTCGGAGTAGGTGATGTGCCTGAAGTTCAGCCCCAGGGCCTCGAAGTAGGCTGAGAATAGGGGTGAGAGGGTGTACATGTTCAGCACCCGGGGCATGGCGATCCTGATGTCTTCTCGCAGCTTCCGGACCTCAGGGGAAGTCTTTGCGATCGTGGTATTCTCGGGTTTCTTGGCGAAGGGCTTGAACCACCGGCGACCGCTCTCCTGGGTCTCCTCTTCTTCATCGTCCCTCATGGATGCAACCTTGGGTGGGCTGAAGCTGCGGAACGCCTCGGTGGACGCCTTTTCCACGAAGTTGGGATTGGCCTTGCGTATCTCGTCCAGCTTCGCCTTGATGACCTTCATATCGTCCATCTTCTCCACCGTGCCTTTTTCGCAGGTGGCTATGATGAAGCGGTTGGTATCTCCGGTGGGCGAAGTGGTGTCGATGTAGGTGCGCAGGCACTTGTTCTTGCAGAAGCTGCACCGGGTGGACTCATCCCTGGTGGCGGTGAACTCCAGGCTCTCCGCCGACTCCAGGCCTATGAAAGACGAGTCCCGCTCGGCGGCGACCCTGATAGCCTCCAGGGCGGCGCCGATGGCCCCGCTCTCACCGGTGAACTGGTGCACCTTAATGGTGGAGTTGGGGACCTTTGACTTTATGAAGTCGTACTGGGACTTCACGGCTGCCAGGTTGTGCTGGGTGCCACCCTGCAGAACGAAGTTCGTTCCGAACTTGTTCAGGTTGGGCTCGGCAACCACGTACAGCCAAATGTTCTTGGGCAGCACCTTGGCTAGCCCGGCCATGATCTCTTTCTTCTCCCAGCCGAGCTGCTGGAAGTTCACGATGTCCGTCTCCATGAATACGGCACAGCCGTATCCAAAGACAGGGAGACGCTCTGCTTCGAAGGCAACGTCGGCGTACTCGGCAACCGAATAGCCGAACCTAGCGGCGGTGCTCTGAAGGAAGTAGCCATTGCCGGCTGAACACTGGGTGTTCAGCTTGAAGTCCTTGACCTTTCCGCCTTTGAGGACGATGACCTTGATGTCCTGGCCGCCCACATCGACGATCACATCCACATCTTTGTAGTAGTGGAGAGCTGACTTTGTGTGGGCCACTGTCTCAACAATGGCAACGTCGGCGGCCAGGGACTCCTTGAGCATGTCCTTGGCGTAGCCGGTGGTGCCAACGCCCATCACGTCAAGTATGGCGCCCTGGTCTTGCACGTATTCCCGGAGCTCCTTCAGGATGTCCTGGGTATCGGCCAGGGGATTGCCCTTGGAAAGCTGGTAGGCGGTGGCCAGGAGGTTGCCCTCCTGGTCCATGAGGACCGCCTTGGTGGATGTCGAACCTCCGTCTATGCCGATGAAGGCTGAGACCGTTTCTCCGATTTCAAACTTGGCTGGCTCCCAGGGCTCCCTGGCGAAGAACTTCTTGAACTCTTCCAGCTCTTCTTCGGTCTTGGACAGTCCGACATCCCCGGAAGCTTCCCGCATGTGGGTGCGCCCCACCTCGATGAACTCCTCCAGGGCTGTGGTGCCGGTGAAAAGGCCAACTTCGGGGTCTTCCGTCTTGCCGTAGAGCACTGAGCCGATGGCCGCGTAGTACTGGGCGTTCTCCGGGACGATTATGAGCTCGCGGGGGTCCACGCCTTCGGGAAGGGGGAAGTTCCGCTCTTCCCATATCTTGGGGATGTTGTTCTTCCAGCAGTCCCGCATCGCCGGGATGTAGGTGTTGGGGCCTCCCAGCAGGAGCACGGTGGGCCGGAGGGTGTTCCCCCGGGTCAGAACGCTCAGGTTCTGCTGGACTATGGCTTCGAACAGGGATGCCATGAGCTCATGGGCCGGCACCCCGTTCTTCTGGAGCCCGTTGATGTCGGTCTCGGCGAAAACCCCGCACTTTCCGGCGACGGGGTGGAGCTTCACATCGTAGTACTCCAGTGCGGTGAGCTGCTCGCCGGTGAGCTGCACCTTGGCGTTGATCTTGTCAATGACTGCGCCCGTGCCGCCGGCGCACTTGTCGTTCATGCTGGGGACCTTGCGCTTGGTCCCCGTTTCTTGGTCGGTGAACCAGATGATGATCTTGGCGTCCTGGCCCCCCAGCTCGATGACCGAGCCTGCTTCGGGGTACAGGTGCTCCACGGCCAGAGAGACGGCGTTCACTTCTTGGACGAACTTGGCGCCGATGTACTCCTTGAGCATCCCACCACCGCTGCCGGTGATGAATATGCGGAAGTTGTCGTCGGGCACCTGGAACTCGTCCCGGATGCGCTGGAGAAATTCGAACACCTTTTCCGGCTGCTTGGTCTGGTGGCGTTCGTAATCCTTCCAGAGAATCTCGTCGGTTGAGGGGTCCATTACCACCGCCTTCACGGTGGTGGAACCCACGTCCAACCCGACCATTAGGGTGCCAACCGCGCTGCCTTGTTCTCTACTGGCCGTATGTGTGGTTGCTACCATGCTGGCCCTCTTCCCACTTTGGATTTTCCCGGATGCTACAGGGACTTCAATGTCCTGAAAGCATCGCCGGCGTTTTGCTTCCTAACGTCCTGCCTTCACGGCTGTGCGTTCCCTGTCCCGTTCGTGCAGGAAGCTCATCTGCCCTTCCTTCAGGACTGCCCGCAGTCCGAAGGCTAGGAGCTCCTGAACCGTCTCCTCTACGTTGGCATCTTCCCGCGGGGCTACGATCATCTGGTGCACCACCTCTTTCACCGCTCCCATGAGGGAGTAGGCAACGAGGCGGGTGTCGCAGGGGCGCACGAGATCAAGCGAAATGCCCAGAACAAGGGAGCTTTCGATCATGTCCGCTACCTGCTGGTAAAAATCATACAGGCGGGACTCCACGTTTTCGCTCATCGAGCTGGTCTGGCTCAACAGAATGGCCGAGAGATCCCGGTCGGCCAGCACCAGGTCCAGAACCCGGGTGAGGTTGTCGTGTATCTGCTCGAGGGGATGGGGGTCGCCTGGCTCCAGGGAGATGGGCCTGATCTGGTCGGATAGGTTGTGAAGGGAGGAGTCCAGCAGGCTCTGAAAAAGGTGTAGCTTGTTGTCGAAGTGCAGGTAGAAAGTTCCGCGGGCAATGCCCGCTTCCTGGACGATGAGGGATACGCTGGTCGCGTGGAAACCCCTGGTGGCAAAGGAACGCTTTGCTGACTTGACCAGCCTATGGAGCCGCCCGTCCCGATCGCCGTCGTTCATCCAGCCTCTGCCCCCATTGCCCGGTTGAGGTCGGTCTGGCCGGATGGTATAGGGACTGAACAATGCTGTCAAAACAATTTTTTGAAAAATGACTAAAGTTTCGGACTAAAACCGTACCTGTGGCGTCGTCCTCTGGGCAGCAGTGGATGCCCTTGCATAAATGTATTCGGCTTGAGGGGGGAATAAGTCGGCAAGGGTTCCCCCGTGGGGCTGGGGGTTTCCCTTTCCCCTAGAAATACTTTTCGACTCCCCCGTACCCTATCTGCCTCCCTTTCTCACTCGCTCTCACCAAGCTCTCCAGCCGACTTGCAAACACCTTCGGTCGCGCCCTTGCGACATCGATGTATGCCACCCGGATCCGCTGGTAAGCGAGCGAACAGCCTTGGAAGTGCTGCCACGCCTCTCTGTTTTCCCGAATGACCTCCAGGATGTCCGGGGGAAACACGTACTCTTCATTCAGCACGTCCTCCAGGGACTCCCGCAAGGAGGGATGCAGCAGGCCATCATCATCCAGCCGGCGAAGCCTCTCCTTGTTCAGCTGGGAGTAGCTGCTCTTGGGATTCCGCGGCGTGAAGCGCTGCACGGCGTGCAGGCTGTCGAGCTTCTTGACGATGCTGTCGATCCAGCCAAAGCACAGGGCCTCCTCTACCGCGTCGTTATACAGGATGCGACGCTCGCCCGACGCCTTGTTGGGATATACCAGCCATATCTCCCTCGCCGACTGGAAGTTGGCTTCCAACCACCTACGCCAGTCCTTCCTATCACTAACGTACAGTGTCTCTCCTATTTCCATCGAAACCTCTTCCCGTTCACCCCTGCACCATACCCCCACCTCCTGAAGATACCTTTGTGCAACCCTGGTGGCAGGGGGAGTACGGGCGATTCTGCCACATCATCCCAGCCTTCTCCCGCAGCGGGGAGGATGGGATGAATAAATATGACCCAGGGTGACGCCCCTGGGCCATATAGAAAGAACTGTGGTGGGCCATGCCGGAGGGCTGCTCCGGCGAGCCGCCCTCGCCGCGG
Source organism: Dehalococcoidia bacterium (assembly GCA_963663025.1). Classification (GTDB taxonomy): domain Bacteria; phylum Chloroflexota; class Dehalococcoidia; order Lucifugimonadales; family JAGWBF01; genus JAGWBF01. The sequence goes on from OY760073.1 coordinate 907,548, forward strand.
CTACAGGTGGGTCTTGAGGGTCGCTAGGTCCCTCTCCTTAAAGTAGTCGTAATTCATGGCGATGTAGCTGTTCCACTGCTCGGGAACGGCGTCTTCAGCGAAGATGGCGTTGACCGGGCAGACCGGCTCGCACGCTGCGCAGTCGATACATTCGTCGGGATTGATCATGAAGTAGTCGTCTTCATCGGTGGTGTAGATGCAGTCCACCGGGCAAACATCTACACACGCTCCGTCCTTAACTCCCACGCACGGCTCGGTAATGATGTACGTCATTTGTTGGCGCTTCCCCCTCTCAGGTTACAGGTGATTTGTCGTGCCCGGTCCAACCCAGGCTCATCATTAGTATAACAGACGAAAGGTTATCCCGTCCCTATTCCTTAGTCAAGACGCATCCCTTTGAGATGTCTGGTCCAGGTAGTCCTGGAGAATGACCGCGGCTGCTGCGGCGTCTATATCGCCTTTCGCCATGTCACGAGTTATTTTGACCCGGCCCATCTGCCTAGTCGCCTCCTGGGTGGAGTACTGTTCCGAGACCCGGGTGATGGGCAGACTGGTGTGTTGACGCAGCACATTGACAAACCGCAGGGTCTTCCTGGCTTGAGGGCCTGCGCTCCCATCCAGGGAGTAAGGGATGCCGACGACAATCTCCACCGCGCTCCTGGAAGAGGCTTCCTCCAGAACCTTTCGCACATCTTCGTTGAGCTTGGTGCGTTCAATGTACCCGGCGGGCACGGCCGTCTTGAGGCCACCAGGACTGACGGCGAGGCCTATGCGCCGGTCTCCCACATCCAGTCCCAGGAGCATCAGGGTGTTGTCTGCCTTTCGACGACATCCTTGGCGAGGCGGATGGCATCTTCGAGCTTGTCGGCCCGCTTCCCCCCGGCTTGGGCGAAGTCGGGCCTGCCACCGCCTCCCCCGTCCATAACCTGCGCGAGCTCCTTTACCATGTTCCCTGCGTGGAGACCCCGGCCCACAAGGTCGGGAGTTACCATGGCGACAACGATGGGGCGGCCCTCCTGAACGGCCCCGAGAACGATTGCGGCGCTGGATAGCTGCCCCTTGAGCCGGTCGCCCATCTCCCGCATGCCGTCAACGCTGCTGGCCGATGTGCGGGAAGCGACAAGCTGCACGCCGTTGACGCTCTGCACCCCCTGGAGTAGCGCTGTCGCTTCGCGACCAAGGCTTTCCCGCTCCATGGACGAGACCTGTCTCCTCAGCTTCTCTATCTCGTCCATGAAGCTGTCGATACGGCTTTCCAGGTCGTTCACAGGGGTCTGTAGCTTTTGGGAGAGGGACTCAAGGAGCTTGCTCCGTTCTTGGAATAGCATCTCCGCTCTCTGGCCGGTCACAGCCTCGATGCGGCGCATGCCGCCCCCGATGCTGTAATCTCCCAGCACAAAGAGGGGGCCGATCTGTCCCGTAGCGGAAACGTGGGTGCCGCCGCAAACCTCCATGCTGAAGCGTTCCCCGTTGGACATTTCCACGATGCGAACCACATCGCCGTACCGGTCGCCGAAGAAAGCCAGAGCGCCTTCATTTACGGCCTGGGTGAAGGACGATTCACGGATCGTAACTGCCAGGTTGTCCTGAATCTTGCTGTTGGCCAAGCCCTGCACCTCCGACAGGTCGTCGCCGGACAAGGGGCTGACGTGGCTGTAGTCGAAGCGGAGGCGGGCCGGAGCGACATGGGAACCGGCCTGCCTCACATGGGCCCCCAGGGTCTGCCTCAGGGCAGCGTGGAGGATGTGGGTGCCGCTGTGGTTCCTGGCGGCGTCCTGGCGCTTCCGGGGATCGACCCTGGCGCTCACCTGCTCCCCCAGGGTGATGTCGCCTTCTTCCACGGTGCCCGAGTGCACTACCACGCCAGCCACGGGACACTGGGTGTCTTCTATGCTGACCCGCCCATTGGGCCCAATGATGGCGCCGGAATCGCCTACCTGGCCGCCTCCTTCCGAATAGAAGGGCGTTGTAGTTAGAACCACCTCGACCTGCTGGCCGGCCACCGCGGCCCCCACGGGCGCCTTGTCCACAAGCAGGGCTGCGATGGTGGTCTCCTGGGAAAGATGGTCGTAGCCGACGAACTCCACGCCTCCAACACCCAGGTTCTCGTAGGTGGAAACGATCTCCATAGCTCCCGAGAAGCTGTGGACGGAGCGGGCCCGCTCCCGCTGGGCTTCCATGGCCTTTTCGAACCCTTCCATGTCCACCGTGAGTCCCTGTTCACCCGCAATCTCTGCCGTGAGCTCTGGGGGAAAGCCATGGGTATCGTACAGGGAGAAAGCTTCTATTCCGGAGATCAGTTCGCTTAGCTGATTGGCCGCCTCTCTACGCTTGGCAAGGTAGGCCTCAAGGTGCGCCGGCGCGTCTACCTGGGGCCCATGAAAGGCGCCGTGCTCGAAGGTGTCGCCAACCAACTCGGCCACTGCTTCGTAGTACAGACGGGCGCCTATGTACTGGCCTTCCAGCCCGACCTGCCGCGGCTCCCTGGAGCGACCACTATCGGAACCGTCTAATTCATCTTCGACATTCAACGAGGAGTAGGTCCCCTGCAGTAGCGCATTCAGATCGACGTCTGTACTCCCCTGGATGGCCTGCAGCTTTCGCTGGTCGTCACCCCGGGTGCGGATCATCTGGTCCAGGATGTCGCTGCCCCGCTCGAAGGCCTGGGCAAAGCGGCCCTCCTCCAGGGCCAACACCTTAAAGATGAAGTCGCGGTTGGTCTCCAGCTCCGTGTAAGCCTTGCCGAACCTTTCGATCACCGACTCTGCCACCTGCTCCAGAAAGGGTTCGTTCAGGCCCAGGCGGCGCCCGTGACGTATTCCCCTGCGGATGATCCGCCGCAGGACATATCCCCTTCCCTCGTTGTTGGGGACGACGCCATCGCCTATTAGGAATACCGAGCTTCGGGCGTGCTCCGTGACCACCCGTATAGCGTAGTCTGCGTCTCTATCCGCGCCGTAGGTGGCACCGGTGAGGTTACAAACGCGGCTGACGATGGGCTGGAACAGGTCGATTTCGTAGAGGTTTCGCTTGCCCTGCAGGATTACGGCCGCCCGCTCAAGGCCCATCCCCGTGTCGATGCTCGGGGCGGGCAAGGGTGTGCGGACTCCGTCCAGGTCCTGGTAGTACTGCATGAATACCAGGTTCCACAGCTCGACGAACCTTTCGCAGTCATGGTTGGGGTGGCATTCAGGGGAGCCGCACCCGAACTCGACGCCCCCGTCGTAGTGGATCTCGCTGCAGGGGCCGCATGGGCCTTCCTTGCCCGCCGGCCCCCACCAGTTGTCGCTGTCGCCGTATCTGTAGATTCGCTCGTGGGGTATGCCAATGTCTTCTCGCCAGTACCCGTAAGCCTCATCGTCGTCGGTGTATATGGTGGCGTACAGGCGGTCCGGCGGCAGGCCAAACTCCTTGGTGAGGAACTCCCAGGCGAAGGCGATGGCCTCCTTCTTGAAGTAGTCCCCGATGCTGAAGTTCCCCAGCATCTCGAAGAAGGTCAGGTGCTTGTGGTCCCCCACCTCATCGACGTCGGTTGTCCTGAAGCTTTTTTGAGAGGAGGTCAGGCGGCGGGAGGGGGGAGTGGTCTCGCCCATGAAAAAGGGCTTGAAGGGCACCATGCCCGCGCTGGTGAAAAGCAGGGTGGGGTCGCCAGCGGGTATCAAAGACGCGCTGGGCATAATGCTATGGCCCTTGCTCTCGAAATACTCCAGGAACTTCCGCCTGATCAGGTCGCCTTCCATGCACCCTCCCGAAATTTCCCTCTTGGTTGCAGGTCCAAATATATCCTAACTCAGGATTTCAGTACATACGAATTTAAGTCTGCTGCGGGGCCCTTTGAGACCTAAACGGGAGCATTGACCGGGAAAATCGGGTATCATAGAATCGCATGGGGTTGCGAGATAGATGTCGGAGGCGGAATGAATTCGAACATGATCAGCAAGGTCCAGAAGGCGCGGAACTACGCGGAGGAGAGAGACCGGGTAACCCTGGAAAATTTCAGCGCGTCGTTCAGGGGCAACCACAACATCTACAACATCAGATACGAAGGCGGAGTCTGGAAGTGTGATTGCTCTTCCTTCCAGCTCAGGTCCGTTTGCAGCCACATCATGGCCATGGAGCGGATCCTGGAAGGAATGCTAACTGTACAAGCTGCCCGCGAAGCCGCCTAGCCAACCGTTCTTCCCACTCTTTCCACGGGCGGGTGTAACTCAGTGGTAGAGTATTTGCTTCCCAAGCAAAGAGTCGTGGGTTCGAATCCCATCACCCGCTCCAAATATTGTTTAGCTTAGCTATCTTACTCCAAAAGAAGGGGAGTCTGATCTTGGTTGCGGGCCAGCGAGATCCCGGTTGGTCAAGTTCAAGTCTCTTCAATTGGAACAGTGGCTGTTATGTCAGACGGTCTGATCATCTACCATAGGCTGAAACTGAGCCTCAAATTCAGACTTAATTGTTCGCCGAATCCGTGCATCACGGAAATAGAGATAAGCGACCAAAACGCTGAACCCCAAGACCATTGTAACTGCGGCGAGGGCCATCACGTAACCTGCATGGCTGAGGTTAGAAACCAGATCGCTAACGGTCGGAGAACCACTGCCCCACAAGGCAAGGATTAGCGCCAAACCCAGCAGTAATACATCTCTTGCTAGAGTGACCCAGCCGACCCGCTCCCGATACAGAAGACCAAAGCAGCTACACTCGAGGGCTTGCCTCCTCAAAATTGCCAAGCTTACGGCAGTAATGAAACTCATCAACATCAATGCTGCTATCACGGCAGCCCAGGAAGTATAGTAACCCAGGATAAGGGCGAGTCCCGTGAATGGTTCCAGAGTTAGCAAGCCCATGGCGTATGCGGTCGCAACTCTCCGGGGCAAGATGCGATACTTGCGAACGTTCTCCACGAATTCATTAGGAGCCGGTACTTTGCTTGCTGCTGACATCAAGAATACGGCACCCAAGAGAACGCGAATTCCTAGTATCAGAAACTCCAACTAACTCATCCTATCATTGGCCATCTGAGTCAAATGCTCGACTAAGTGAAACAACCAAGATATCATGTGCTCCATCGGAAGCATAAATGTGCTCGTTCAACGCAGCCATGGCTCCCGAAAACTGATTATCGCTGGTAGGCAGGGATGCCACGATATTGGGTGCCTCCGGCTGGGAGACGTCAATGATCCGTAATCCATTCCATCCTCCAGCTTGATGAGGAACTTGGAATTCGTGAATCACTGCGAAATGGCTCGATAGGACTACTCTTTGAGTGAATCCCAACGCGATTGAAGCGACGTCTTTAGGAGAACCGGGTGTTCCGACCTCAACAATTCTGAGTCCACTCGACCCCGAGGCGATGTAGGCGAAGTCGTCTTGAACTGCTATTTCGCGTGGGGAGGATTCCGAGGGCTCATAGCCAGCCACACGTCGGTCAGTATCCACGAAAGCCGACGCTCCTGATTCGGGATTCGTTGGGCGCGAAATCTCCTTTGGCTGAGATGGATCACTAATGTCGATTATGTAGAGTCCGGTTGGACCTATCAGGTAGGCGAGAGGAGGTACTATAACAATCTTGGCGTCACTGCCCCAACTAGACCCTGCAAGTGAGCCTATCGCTGTCGGATACCGACGATCTGAGACATCGACAACAAACAGACCGGGCTTAGCTGGGAGTACGTCCTCGGTCCAAAATTTTACTCCAGGATAACCGGCGAGGTAAGCCAAATCATCGGCTACGTACAGCCCTCTGAGAAGGCTCCCTTCGACTTGCATAAACGCAACATGCTGAGGGGACAACGGATTTGACGCATCGATGGTCCACAGGCCGCCACCAGGCCCAACAAGAGTCACAAATATATGTGACCCAAAGAAGCTCAAGTCTTCAATCGCCAATTCCCCACTTTCAAATGGGGTGTCTATCCTGCCCTTCTCTGATGGAAGGGCAGGATCCGATAGGTCCAAAATCACAATCTGCTGGCCGGCATGCTGGGCCAGTCCCACAGCAAGATAGGCTGACTTGAGAATGCTTCCAGCCTCCATAGCGCGTATCACGCCCTGATTCGCCCTCCATCCGCTATTGACGGTGAAACTACGAGGACTGGCTCCCTCACGCTCAGACGATTCATCACTTCCGTCTTCTCTGACGACTCGGGGAGGGTCGGAGCCCTTCAACTGGCCTTCCGATGTCCTCTGGTCTGGGGCGCACCCGAAATAGAGCCCTGCTAGGAGGATGAGTAATGAGAACAGCGATGCAAGTTGAAGATATTCACTTACAGCTCGTAGGGACAGGATGGGCGTCTCCTACGCTAGTAAGGCTGCATCGAAGACCCGATTCTGACCAAGTCATCCTGAACGCCTTGGGGGAGTTCTCCGGGATGGGCAATATGTAGCATGATCCAGCGACTATCACGTTCGAAAATGAGGCTTGCTGTGTGACCGACGTCCCAGTAAGCTATTCGTTGTGGGCCTGCATGATGATCGTGTGGAATAACCCAGCCTCCATCCAAGTAATATCCTTCATGCTCACCTACGGTTACCTTGTGAAGAAATCCGTCCTTAACCTTGACACTGCCCTCTCTTTCCTCTTCGAGTATGTCGACATCTGCACTCATGGTTTCGCCTATTCTTTTCCTGTAGCTCAACATGATTCTGGCCGGGGTTGCCATGCTGGCCCAAGTTAAAGAGAATCCGTCCGGCAAATAACTAGGAATCAGGAGATCAGGAGCGGATTCCTTTATTGACGCCAGCGACATATTGGGGGGTCCCGCGTCGTTGCCGTGCCTGCTTCCGCTCCGACTGCTAGACAACGTCATTCTAGGGTTGTCTTGGTCTCGCGTTACGGTGACTATCTCAACTAGGCTCAATTGCACCATGTTATCCCCCTCGAGAAAGCGACTACCTGCTGTGTGAGTAACTCAGTAGTTTGTCCCGTGCAATGGGGATACTAGGGCGCTAGCAGCCGGAAGGGCAGTCGTCTGGATCACAGCAAAAGTAATAAAGCCAGCCCCCACAAATCCTGAAGTTGTAGCAGCATCTGGGGAAATCGCAGCCATCGTGGCAACAACCGTGATCGCCTTCCGTTGGTAAGTATTTTCTAGTCCACACCATTCTCTCCCATTTACCGGGGAATTGGAGGGCGCACTCAAGGTCGTAGTCGCAACTTGCAGTATCCGTGCATCTCTTGCCCCACGACCAAAAAACTGCGCAATTGCAACAATCTTGACCGCAAGGAGGACATGGTGTTGCCTCAACGTTTTCTGCACCAGGTAAGATAGTCCGAAGGCCAGGCAAAGGCGGCACTAGGTGGGCAGCGAGGGCGAGGCCACCACCTAGGACGATTCCTTTTACGAAGGTCCTGCGGGTCGTGCCATTCTCCGTCCTGACTACCGCATTTGAGGAACTCTCTGTTAGGGAAGCGGGTCTCGCGAACTTAAACCGCATATAGTCCCCCTACTTGAAACTTGGAATTGCCATCGCTTTAACATCTATCATATCTAACAGTTCTAGAGGTGGGTCTAGGTTAACATAACAGTAATTAGCCCTGCTGTCAACGTTCAACGTACACACCATTGAAAAGGGGTCAGCAAAGTTGGCGTTGTCCAGCACTGTCCCAGCGGGATAGAGCTTTGATCTAGGCTGACATGGAATTAGGGCATTCTGAGAATGCGTGGCATTATGAAACCGCTGATACGCGAGAATCTGAGGGGTTGGAGATCGTCTCGATACTGCATACCCTGGTGGATCCAGGGGCCGCGGTTCGGAAGCGCTTGGCCCTATCGATGTTGGCAAGAGGAATGTCTCCTATGAACATGATTTCCTCAGGACTCGTCAGTTCAGTCGCTTTCGGAACGTCTCGAAATATCCTCGGGTCACGCTAAGCGTAGCCAAGCTCTTCGGCAACTACAAAGAATTGGGAAGATTCAGCCAGGCAGGCCGCCCGGCAATTGAGAAGCCAATTAGTCGCCCCGCTCCAACAGCTAGCTTCCCCGGACTGACCCTCTTTCGGCGATTCAGTCCTCGTACCGCTTGAACACGATGCAGGCGTTCTGCCCCCCAAACCCGAAGGCGTTGGACATTACCACTCTCACGTCTTTGGTCCTCGACTGGTTCGGCACATAGTCCAGGTCGCATTCAGGGTCGGGGTGCTCGTAGTTGATGGTCGGGTGAATCACCCCATCGGTTATCGTGCGAATGCAGGCTACCGCCTCCAAGGCCCCGGAAGCCCCCAGGGAGTGGCCGATCATGGACTTGGTGGAGCTGACTGGGATGGACCCGGCCAGGTCCCCGAAGTAGGTCTTGATGGAGGCAGTCTCGACGGCGTCGTTAAGGGGCGTTGATGTCCCGTGGGCATTGATGTAGTCCACTTGGGCAGGCGCCACCCCGGCATCCTCCAAGGCCCAGCGCATTGCCATGATGGTGCTCTCCCCCGATTCTTCAGGCTGCACTTGGTGGTAGGCATCGGAAGAACACCCGAAGCCCACCAGCTCACACAGGATGTTTGCGCCACGGGCGACCGCGTGTTCCAAGCTCTCTACGACCAGAATGGCGGCTCCCTCGGCAGGGACGAAGCCATCCCGTTCGGCGTCGAAAGGCCGGCTGGCCTTCTCGGGAGCATCGTTTCGTGTGCTTAGCGCTCTCATGACTGCGAAGCCGCTCAGGCCAAGCTGGCTGATGCCTGCTTCCGTCCCTCCGGTCAACATAACATCAACGGTGCCGTTGCGAATCTTCTGCAGGGCATCTCCGATGGCTTGGTTGGAGGCGGAGCAGGCCGTGACCACGGTAGAGTTGTAGCCGCGGGCGCCCAGCACCCTGCTGACGTTGGCCGAAGCCATGTTGGGGAGGATCATGGGAAAGAAGAATGGAGACATCTTCATGCCTCCCCTCTCGACCAGCACACGACAGTTCTCTTCGATGGTGGGGAAGCCTCCGTTGCCGTTCCCCAGCAGAACGCCTACCCGGAAAGGGTCTACGTTCCCCATGTCCAGTCCCGCATCCTCCACGGCCATCATGGCGGCGGCTATGCCCAATTGGGAGAAGCGGGCCATCCGGCGGCCCTCCCTGGGGTTGATGAACTGCCCCGGGTCGAAGTCGACGGCCTCCCCGGCGATGCGGCAGGGGTAGCCGGTAGGGTCGCACAGGGTCATCGGCCCGATCCCGGACTTACCCGCCACCAGGTTGTCCCAGAACTCCCGGGCGGTCAGCCCCAGAGGTGTGACCGCGCCTATTCCGGTAACTACCGCTCTGCGAGGCTTTGCAAGAGTGCCGTTCATTCCCTACTCCACAGATTCGATTGCCTTGTAGCCAAAATCAATTGTTCCGCCCCCGTCTATGGAGGGCTATCGACGATGTCCAGCTCCGGGTAAATCTCCGGCTCGATGCCAAGCAGGGCTTCCCGGGCTTCGGCTGCGACGAATAGGGACCCCGTCGCTAGCACCAAGGGCGTGTGTCCTGCCTTGGTGTGGCTGCGCGCCAGGTCCATCGCAGCGCTCACGGCATTGCTCACGACGCCGCCATCAAGTACGTTGCAAAGGAAGGAGTCGAACAAGGCAGCCAGCTTGGCGCAGGACACGGACCTGGGATGGCGTGACCGGGCGACGACAACGTCGGTGGTTCGTGGCTGGCCGGACGTTTCTTCTCTTTGGATGCCCCGACCCAGCTCCTCAACCATACCCGACAGGTTCTTGTCCTCGGACATCCCGACTATCAGCACCAGGTGGTCGTAGTCGAAGCAGTCCGGCAAAGTCTGCATAAGCTGGGCGACGGAATAGGGATTGTGGGCCCCGTCGCACACCACCATCGGGTCTTTGGACAACACCTCCATGCGGCACGGCCAGGACATACCGGCAAATCCCTCCTGCAGGGCCCAGTCCGGTACCGAGAAACCCGATTCCCTGAGCACCTCCATAACCCCTACGGCAACGGCCGCATTCTCCACCTGGTAGTCCCCCAGCATGGGCATGTCCAAGGTGTACGTGTCGGCCCTGGTCTGGACCTCGAACCTTTGCCCCTGGACATCCCTGGACAGGACCCGGTATGTGATGCCGGTCCCGACTTCCGTCAGCGGGCTGCCCATCCCGGCGCACTTGGCGCGGATGACCTCGGCAGCTCCGGCAGGCTGGGGCGCCGAAACGACCGGTATGCCGGGTTTGATGATGCCGGCCTTCTCGCCGGCGATGGCCTCGATGGTGTCGCCCAGCACGGACGTGTGGTCGAGGCTTAGCGATGTGATAGCGCACACGTTGGGGGATGCCAGGTTCGTGGTATCCAGTCGTCCGCCGAGGCCCACCTCCAGCACCTGGAAGGTGGTGTTGGCCCGGAACTCCATGAATGCCATGGCAGTCAACGCCTCGAACATGGTGACTCCGCCGTCGGGGTCCTCCTTGCTTACCCCCTTCACCTTCGGCCAGATTGCATCCACCAGCCCGGCAAACTCGTCCTCGGACACAGGCTCGCCGTCCACTTGGATGCGCTCCCGGAAGCTGTGCATGTGAGGGGAGGTGAAGAGTCCCACGCGATACCCGCTCCGGGCCAGGATGCTGGCGCACATGGCGGAGGTGCTGCCCTTGCCCTTGGTGCCGGCTATGTGGACGGTGGGAACGCCAATGTGGGGGTTGCCCAGATCCTCCAGGAGCTTCTGCATGCGTCCAAGGTGGTACCGGATCCTGCCGGGATGGGAGCCGGAGCGGACCGCGGCGATGCGCTCATGGTCAACTAGTCCCAGCAATCGACGCAGAGCATGGCGGTAGTCCGCGCTGGCTGCTACCCCCGGAGATGTCTGCAACGCGCCATCTACGCCGTGGAAGATGTCCCTGGAAAAGGAGCGCCCATGCTAGGCTTCGTCCTCATCGTAGCGCTCTTTCAGCGCCTCCACCACCGCCGGATCGGCAAGGGTCGTGGTGTCTCCCAGCGCCCGCCCCTCGGCCACGTCTCTGAGCAGGCGCCTCATGATCTTGCCGCTGCGGGTCTTGGGAAGCTCGGCGGTGAAGTAGATATCGTCGGGCCGGGCTATGGAGCCGATCTTGCCCGCCACGTGCTGCTTCAGCTCGCTCATCAGGGCGTCGGAGGCGGGAACCTCTTCCTTCAGGGTGACGAAGGCGACCACCGCTTGGCCTTTAACATCGTCGGTCCTGCCGATGGATGCGGCTTCCGCCACCGCAGTGTGGTCCACCAGCGCGCTCTCCACCTCCATGGTGGAGATGCGGTGGGCCGATACGTTGATGACGTCGTCCACCCTGCCCAGGAGCCAGAAGTACCCTTCCTCATCCCGCTTGCAGCCGTCGGCGGTGAAGTAGATGCCCGGGTACCGGGACCAGTACTGCTGCACGAACCTCTCCGGGTCGCCGTAGATGTTCCGCAGCATGGCCGGCCAGGGCTTCTTGAGCACCAGGTAGCCTCCATGGCCCAGGTCCACGGCGTTGCCCGCCTCGTCCACCACCTCGGCATCGATGCCGGGAAATGGGCGGGTTGCCGAGCCCGGCTTCAAGGTGGTCAGCCCGGGCAGAGGTGATATGAGGATCATCCCCGTTTCCGTCTGCCACCATGTGTCTACCACGGGGCAGTTGCTCCTGCCGACGTGCTCCCAGTACCACATCCAGGCCTCGGGGTTGATCGGCTCCCCGACGCTGCCCAGCAGGCGTAGGGAGCTAAGGTCGTGCTTTGCCGGGTACTCGGTCCCCCAGCGCATGAATGTGCGAATGGCGGTCGGCGCAGTGTAGAAGACCGTTACGCCGTACTTTTCGACGATGTCCCAGAACCGGTCCCTGTCAGGGTGGTCTGGGGTGCCCTCGTACATGATGGATGTGGCGCCGTTGGACAGGGGGCCATAGACGATGTAGCTGTGGCCGGTCACCCAGCCGATGTCGGCTGTGCACCAGTACACATCGTCCTCTTTAAGGTCGAATATCCACTTGGTGGTGGCGTAGGTGCCCAGGAGGTATCCTGCCGTCGTGTGCACGATTCCCTTGGGCTTGCCTGTAGTGCCGCTGGTGTAGAGCAGGTAGAGGATGTCCTCGCTGTCCAGGGGTTCGGCCGGGCAGACCTGGGACTGGCCCTCCATAAGGTCGTGCCACCAGATATCGGTGTCCGGGTTCATCAGATCATCGGCGGTGCCTGTGCGCCGCACCACGATCACCTTCTCTGTGGTGGGAGCGCCCTTCACCGCCTCATCGGCATTCTCTTTCAGCGGGACGACCCTGCCCCTCCTGTATCCCCCGTCGGCGGTGATGAGTATCTTGGCTTCCGAGTCATTGATCCGGTCCCTTAGGGACTCGCTGCTGAAGCCCCCGAAGACCACGCTGTGGGGTGCGCCCAGGCGGGCGCAGGCCAGCATAGCTATGGGCAACTCGGGCACCATAGGGAGGTAGATGGTGATCCGGTCGCCCTTCTTGACGCCCAAGCTCTTGAGGGCGTTGGCGAACTTGCAAACCTCCCGGTACAGGTCCCAGTAGGTATAGACTTGCCGGTCACCGGGTTCTCCTTCCCATACAAGGGCCGCCTTGTTGCGGCGGGCAGTGGCTACGTGTCGGTCGAGGCAGTTGTAGGAGACGTTTATCTTCCCGCCCAGGAACCACTTGGCGTAAGGGGGGTCCCACTCGAGGACCTTGTCCCACTTCTTGAACCAGTGCAGCTCTTCTGCAAAGCGGGCCCAGAACCCCTCGGGGTCCCTAGCCGCTTCTTCATAGACGTCGGGGTCGTTGGCGTTGGCCTGTGCCTGGAAGTCGGGGGGCGGCGGGAACCGCCGGTCTTCAGTCAGGAGCGCATCGATGTTCTGGGAGCTTTCCACCATTGGACCTTCCTCCCTGGTACCGCGTTATCCGGGAGGATTCTAACACAAAGAGGGCTCCCTACGAGCAGCGATGACCTGCCATTTGCAAAGCGTCCCTCTTTGTCTCCACCTTGGGACGCTTTCCGGCCCGTTGCCCTTCGAGAGCCTCAGGACAGGCTCAGGGCGAACGGGGTGATGCGTCTGAGGGAAGGGATTCCTTGGGTCGGCCTCTACTCACAGACGATGTGTCACCGGCCTGAGTTCCCTGGATTGCGGCCTACGCCGCAATGACGGCAAGGGTTGCGTAAAACCCGCATTCCCAGGTCCTCACCTCCGTCTTAGCCCCCTGTCCGTTCCCCTTCGAGAGCCTCAGGACAGGCTCAGGGCGAATGGATGGGAGTGTGAGGGCAAACGGCGTAGGCGGGACGACGGCAGCGCTGTGTTGACGGAACCCCTGGCCACTCCTACACTGGTAGCCTGCCAAGAAGGATGCCGGAAGGTGTCTTTCGGCTTCCCGCGGCAGACTGGGTTAAGCTTGAATCAATGAATTCAGCACCCTGTTTTTCAGGGGGATGTTGTGGGGTTGAGGGGCAATGACGTCATCCGATGACCCGCTGTTGGAAGGGCTGAACCCGGCCCAGCGGGAAGCCGTAGAGTCCATCGAGGGACCTGTCCTGGTTGTGGCGGGTCCCGGCAGCGGCAAGACCCGGGTGATAACCCACCGCATCGCCTACCTCATACGCAAGTGGCAAATCAGCCCTTACCGTATCCTGGCGGTTACCTTCACCAACAGGGCCGCCGGCGAGATGAAGGAGCGCCTAAGCAGGCTGGTCGGCTCCCGCATGGACCGTCTCTCCGTCGGCACCTTCCATGCCTTCTGCGCGGGCCTGCTGCGTAGAGAGGGCGCCCACATCGGCCTCGACCCCAGCTTCACCATTTATGACGACGATGACCAGGTGCAGCTGATGAAAGAGGCTATGGCCCAGGCGAACGTTGATGCCAAGCAGTACCCTGTGCGCGCAATCCAGGGCGCCATCTCCCGGTCAAAGAGCTTGGTGCTGGATGCAGAAGCCTATGCGTCCAGGTGCGAGGGGTTCTTCGAGGAGCAGGTGTCCAAGGTGTACCAGCGGTACGATGAACTGATAAGGCGCAGCCATGCCCTGGACTTCGATGACCTTCTCCTCATGTCGGTGCAGCTTCTTCGCAAAAACCAGGATGTCCTGGAGAGGTACCAGCGTCGCTTCCAGCACATTCTCATCGACGAGTTCCAGGACACCAACGTGGCCCAGTACGCCTTGGCCAAGCTGCTGGCGGGGCAGTACCGCAACATCTGCGTCGTAGGGGATGCCGACCAGTCCATCTACGGCTGGCGCCATGCCGACATCCGCAACATCCTGGGGTTCCAGAGCGACTTCCCGGAGGCCCGCAGCATAGTGCTGGGGGAGAACTACCGCTCGACGGGGAATATCGTCGAGGCTGCCCAGAAGGTGATCTCAGCCAACACCCAGCGAATACACAAGGAACTGTGGACCAGCAAAGACGAAGGCCCTCCCGTCGTGGTACACGAGACCCACGACGAAGAGGAGGAAGCCCAGTACGTGATCAGCGAGGTGGAAAGGCTGGGCCGGGTCGAGGGCGCGGGCTTGGGGGATTGCGCCGTCATGTACAGGGTGAACGCCCAGTCCAGGGCCCTGGAGGAAGGGTGCCTCCGGTACGGCCTCCGCTACAAGCTAGTGGGCGGCGTCCGGTTCTACCAGCGGAAAGAGGTCAAGGACCTGATCGCCTACCTGCGCCTGATCGGCAATCCCCAGGATGATGTGAGCTTGGTGCGCGCCATAAATGTGCCCCGCCGGGGAATCGGCGCCAAGTCCATGGACGACCTGTCCCGGTGGGCAACTTCCCAGGGGACTTCGATGTATGCTGCCCTGGAATCGCTGAACGAGGACCCCCAAAAGGACACTTCACTGCGCCGGTCCATCTCTTCCAGGGCTGCCGCCCAGATGACGGCATTCCTGGCCTTGGTCCAGGAGCTGGCCGAAGAGAGCGCCCGCCTGGATGTGGTCGCGCTGATAGACAGGATGCTGGAACGGACCAGGTACCAGCAATACGTGACCGAGCACTACGACTTTCCCGAGGAGCGCTGGGAGAACATCATGGAGCTCAGGAGAGCAGCGGAGGAGTTCAAGGAAGAGGAGCCTCCCCAAGGGCTGACCTCGCTGCTGGAGCGCCTGGCCTTGGTGGCTGATGCGGACAACTACGAAGAGAGCGCTGACTCTCTAACCCTGATCACCCTCCACCAAGCCAAGGGGCTCGAGTTCCCGGTGGTGTTCATGGTTGGAATGGAGGAGGGCCTGCTGCCCCACTTCCGGTCCCTGGACGATCCTGGCCAGCTTGAAGAGGAGAGGCGCCTTTGCTACGTGGGCATGACGCGGGCCAAGGACCGCCTGTACATGCTGCGCGCTTTCCGACGCCGGTTCGCTGGAGGTTATGGACCTTCCCTGCCGTCCCGCTTCCTGCAGGAGGTGCCGGCAAGCATCCGGAAGCCCCGGCTGCCGGAAGTTTCCGGCCTAACTCCAACGCAGCGGGGCCGCCTGAGCGATTGGGTACCCTCCATGGCCGAGCCGGCGAAGGATGCGCCTGCACTGCCGGGTCTGGCTGCGGGGGACAAAGTGAGGCACCCCACGTTCGGAGAAGGCATGGTCGTGAGCTGCACCCCATCGGGTGGAGACAATGAGATCACCGTCGCCTTTGTCGACGCAGGGGTGAAGAAGCTTCTGCAGTCTCTGGCCCGCCTGGAAAAGCTGGAGTGATCCTCAACAGTCGGGACTCTTCCCAGAAATTGACACCAAAGTACTGCATTTATACACTCTCTCCGCACCTACAAGGAGGTCTAGTACATGGCTGAAACGGGGCCGTTTCTTACCGAAGAGATGTGCAATCAGGCGATCGGTGTCGAATCTCCGCCCCAGGTACTTGAGGTGGAGAAGGGGGCCATAATCAGGTTCGCCCAAGCCATCGGCGACCCGAACCCCCTTTGGAATGACGAAGGAGAAGCGCGCCAAAGCGCAGCGGGCGGGATGGTTGCTCCGCCGACATTCCTGCGGTCTGCTCCGGTTATCCGCCCCGACCCTCCCTTCCCAATGCCCTTCGAGCGAATGCTGGACGCCGGCAGCGACTGGGAGTACTTCGAGCCGGTCAGGCCCGGCGACATCATCACCACCGTGGCCCGTATCGAGAACATGAGCGAACGGAGCGGTCGCCTGGGACTGATGGTGTTCACGGTCCTGAAGATCACATACACAAACCAGTTCGGGCGAGTGGTGGCTACCCAGCTAAGCACCCTCATCCGGTACTAGACGATACCTGACTCATCACCGAGGTATGACATGGCTAAGCTGTACTGGGAAGATATCCAGGAAGAGCAGGAGATTCCCTCGATCACAAAAGACCCGACGACCCGCCAGCTGGTAAGGTACGCCGGTGCGTCGGGGGACTTCTACGAGATTCACTACGACAAGGACTACGCGATGGGGAACGACCTGCCAGGCCCTATCTTGCATGGCGCGCTAAAGAGCGCCTTCCTGGGCCAGCTTTTGACCGACTGGATACGGGAAGGCGGGACCCTGCGCCGGCTTACGTGCCAGTACCGAGGCATGGATGTTCCCGGGGATAAGCTGACAGCTTCCGGGAAGGTTACCCGCAAGTACCAGGAGTCGGGACGGCGCTTGGTTGACTGCGAGATCTGGCTGGACAACGGCCAAGGAGAGCGGACCACCCTGGGATCAGCTACCGTGGAGCTGGCGAGCCGGGAGGCCTAGCCGTAGTCTTCGGGAATGCTATTCGCTGACGGGGGTCGCGGCCGCATCCTCGGCGTCTTTCAGGGCCAGCCATCGGGTGCGGTAGATGTCCATCAGCATGAAGTCCATACCGCTGCGCCTAACGGTATTGACTGTCTCGAATCCGCACTTTGCGAATGCTTTCTGGGCGCGGACGTTCCAGGTCAGGGTGTGAAGATAGACCCGCTTCAGGTTCAGCTTGGCGCTGGTGAAGAGGTGGTCCCTCAGGGTGATCACGGCGTCGCACCCGTACCCCTTGCCCCAGTACTCCTTGTCGCCGATGACGATGCCCAGCTCCGCCTGCTGGTTAATGGAGTCGTAGTCATAGTACATGCAGTTCCCGATGTACCGGCCCTCGTCGGCCTCAATGCCGAACCTGCCGGAGCCGGGGGTCGGGTAGCGAAGCTGGTCGCGGAACAGGCGCAGGAATTCTTCGTAGGTGGACCTCAGCGGGAAGGCGGCGTCCAACTGGGCCAACTCTTCGTCGGAGCGCCACTTGTAGTCCAGTGGCGCATCCTCCAGCATCTTGTCCCGGAGGACGATCTTCTTCCCGGTCAGTCGCAAGCGTCTCCCCCCACGGACTTGGCCTTGCCATGGGCGACTGCCCCCTGGGGATCCCGGGCCCGGATCATCTTCAGCGCCCGTTGCAGCACATCGACCTCGCTGGGGTAGGTCAATGACCTGAGAGCGCCGTCCCATGGGAACCATTGGACGCGATCAAACTCGAAATCGTGCAAGTCGGTGGACCCGCCCGTTTGGCTCATCAGAAAGAAATGAACGGTCTTCTCACAGTTGGTCCGGCTTTCGGGGTCCACGAACCAGTAGCTGATGTTTCCTATTGGGGCCTCAATCCGAACTTCCAAGCCCGTTTCTTCCTGGACTTCCCTGAGAGCGGTCTCTTCCAGGCTCTCGCTCTTGTTTGGCGTGCCCTTGGGAAGGCTCCACTTCAGGGGCTTGAGCCGGCCGCATAGGGCCGCCTCAATGAGCCCGTTCTCAATCCTGTAGACCACTCCCCCCGCTGAAACGCGGCGCTCAGACCTGCGCCAGGGTGCACGTGTTTTCATCGAGTTTCACCGTACCGGTAGTGTTCGAATCGGACCATCTTCCCTGTTTCGCCATCCTGGAGGTCATTGGGCGTGCTTGCATAATGGTGGTGAGGGGCGAGGATCCGGCGAAAGAGTCATGCCATTCTATGGCCTGACCCAGGGCAAGTCAAGGAAAGGCGGGCGTCGCCGGGTCGGCTGGAATAGCTGCCAATCCGAGGCGGTCACTGAATTAGGCCGAATTGCTGGATCGGGGAAAGATGGTAGAATCTGCCATTGGCAGGCCGAATAAGTTGGGGAAAGGGGGCAACGATGCCGACGGGTAGAGAGCTAATCGCCCAAGCCCAGGAGATGATGCCCAAGACGTCCGCCCAGGATGTGTACCAGGCGGTGCAGCAGGAGCAGAACCTCCTCATCATCGATGTGCGTGAGAAGGAGGAGTGGGACCAGGGCCATATCGAAGGTGCTGTCCATGTTTCCCGGGGGCGCATGGAGGGCAGAATAGACGAGCTGGTTCCCGACAAGAGCACTCCCATAGTGTGCCATTGAGCGGGCACGGGAAGAGCTTCGCTGGCAGCGAAGACACTCAGGGAGATCGGGTACGAGAACGTAAGCTACATGGACCCCGGCTTTTCGGGGTGGAAGGAGCAGGGGCTTCCCTTCGTAACCGACTAGAAGAGAAGACCGTTCATCCTTCGATTCCCCTCAGGACGAACGGGGTGTGGCCGGTTGGTTGGGAACACTTCAGGCCCGGACAATCGATTGTCCGGGCCTCTTGCCGCCTCGGAACCTGGGTGTGCATCTTTTCAGGTTGGAAATCTGGCAGGGGTTGGATGGGGCGAGAAATGCTCCAACTTCGAGACGTAACGCCTTGTAAAGGCGAAAGGCCAATACTTATCCTGTCAATTGCCTCAGTACGCTGAGGTAGGGGGTTGGCGCACCACTGGACGCGCCCCCGCGATTCCAAACTCGGGCAACACGCCCTAAACAATTGAAGAGAATCGCCGTGAGCGCTATAGGCATTTCCCTTAGTTGGGCAGGGTCTTGGCGCTGGCGGTGGGGGTGGCTATAGCAGACGCGGCAGAGTCCGGCTCATCGGGTTCGACCAGCATTTTTTGAGTTTTCCTGCGGAACGCAGTAACCCATGTGAGAATTGGGCTCATGACCGCCGAACGATCGGACTCAGGGAAGAGTGGTGGGTGTTCGGCAATAGCCACTAATAAAAACGAGGCGGGCGATGTGGTGAGGGGCTGGTAGGAT
Source organism: Dehalococcoidia bacterium (assembly GCA_963663025.1). Taxonomy (GTDB): domain Bacteria; phylum Chloroflexota; class Dehalococcoidia; order Lucifugimonadales; family JAGWBF01; genus JAGWBF01. The sequence continues at coordinate 926,441 of OY760073.1, forward strand.
TGCCGGCCCTTTCTCTTTTGGCCCGTCCCCCGAGATGTTGTTGTTGGAGAAATGTCTTGTGGCGGAACAGCATCATCGGACACCGGCTTTCCAGTGGGCCCCGTCAAGGGCGGGCAGGTTGTTGCGGGTTGGACTGCCTGAAGACCTAGTGAAATATTTTGAGTGTAGATACCGGATACCAGCAGCAACACGAAGATCTGCTCAGGAGGGGCCCCGGCGATGCAGATTCATAACGCATTCACCTTTGGCTATTGGAACAAGCACTATTGATTTGATCAGGTAACGCGGGCGCTCTTCCCAGGGCAAAAAGAAGGACCTGGCTTCCCGAATATTTGGGGGCCAGGTCCTTCCTCTTTTCTAAGTGACTCGATTAAAGGGCTCGTTCTAGCTTCAGATTCGATATGGTGATATGCTGGGTGTAGTGCCTCTCCCCGGCATGGGCCGGCGTAGCTCAGTGGTAGAGCAGCGGTTTCGTAAACCGCAGGTCAAGGGTTCGAATCCCCTCGCCGGCTCCACTCTTCTCTTTCCTCAGTCAGGCTCCTAATCGTCCTTGTACGGGCCGACCATGATCTTCTGCGCTACCTCCGTGCCCAGCACCACATCTTCCCCGGCTACCGACAGGGTGACCGTGCCCTTGAAGGATGCCTTCTCCTTGATGGTCGCCCGGATGCCGGGCTTGAGGTTGTTTGCGTTCAAGAATTCCAGAAGGGTCATGTCCTCCTCGGGCACCTGCTTCAGCTGAACAATCTCCCCTTCCTTCGCCTCGGTGATCGCCTTCATAGGCCCGGGACGGCCGCCGTAGCCCGGGATGGGACGACCAAAGGGGTTCGTTTCGGGATAACCCAGCACCTGCACTAGCAATTTCTCGACCTCCGGGGAAATGGCGTGCTCCAGCCGGTGGGCTTCCCTGTGGGCCTTGTGCCATTCCAGTCCCAGAATCTCTACCAACATTCGTTCGGCCAGGCGATGGCGCCGAACCACCGATTCGGCTAGGTCCTTCCCCTTGGATGTCAGCTTAATCTCTTTGCCCTTGGTGGCATCTTCGATCATGCCCTGGGTGGTCAGACGCTTAAGGGTGCCCACGGCCGTCGCTACCGACACACCCATTGCTTCAGCCAGCCGGGTGGGGACCAGCTTCTCTTCCTGCTCCTTTAGCTTAAAGATGGCCTGAAGGTAGTTCTCGATAACCACGCTCACTTCCGGCTTTGGCTCACCCAACATCATCGTCATGATCTCCTCCTTGGTTCCCCCTTGGCTGCTGTCCATAGGGGTAACTCTGGTTCTTTCCATTTTATAATACAGAGTCGCATTTTTCACGATATGCAGTAATCAATCATATGAAATGATAATCTTTATCAGGTGATGACTATTGACTCGATATGTGTGTATTGATATAGTGTGTTAATAACTTAGTATATACTAAGTAACAGACAGAGTATCACATCAGCGCATGAGTGAGCTTCTAAAACATGCATGGTCTGATGTTCGAGATGGAGATTAGGAGGGGACAATGAACATGGTTGGTCGCTGCAAATTCCTGCTGGCCCTGGCGGCAACAGTTCTGATGATCGGGGCTATATCGTTCGCTTGTGGAGGGGGTGGAGACACCATTACTGTATACTCGGGCCGAAGCGAGAATTTGGTACAGCCGGTCTTGGACAGGTTTGAAGAGGAAACGGGCATCAGCGTGCTAGTCAACTACGCGAGCACCTCTCAGGTCACCGCGACGATCCTGGAGGAAGGAGACAGCTCTCCCGCCGATGTGGTGTTCCTGCAAGACCCGGGTTTTCTGGGTGTCCTGTCCTCAGAGGTCAAGCTGGCGAGCCTGCCCAACGACATTCTGAATAAAGTGGACGGGCGGTACCGCGCACGAAACGGGGAGTGGGTTGGCACGTCCGGCAGGGCCAGAACTGTGGTGTACAACACCGAAAACATAGACCCTGAGACAGACCTGCCCGATTCCATACTGGGTTTCATCGATCCTGTGTGGAAGGGGCGCATAGGCTGGCCTCCCCAGAACGCATCCTTCCAGGCTTTTGTGACCGGTATGCGCGTTATGCTGGGCGACGATGAGACCCGCAAGTGGCTGGAGGGAATCCAGGCGAACGATCCCCGCTCGTACCCCAAGAACACCCCCACGGTCCTGGCGGCGTCCAACGGGGAGATAGACGTCGGATTCGTGAACCACTACTATCTCCATCGATTCCTGGAGTCGGAAGGCGACGGATTCGGCGCTAGAAACCACTACATCGGCAATGGGGATCCTGGTGCGTTGCTGCTGACTGCCGGAGCCGGAATAATGCGAACCTCTGAGAACAAGGAGCAGGGCGAGCGATTTATAAGGTTCCTGCTCAGCCCTGAGACTCAAGAGTACTTCGCCAGCGAGACTTTCGAGTACCCGCTGGCGGGGGAGGTTCCTGACCAAGAGGGGTTGCTGCCCCTGGACCAGCTGGACCCACCGGACATCGACCTGAGCGACCTGTCGGATGCCCAGGGTACTCTGGACCTGCTCAGGGACACGGGAATACTGCCGTAGAGTCTGTATGAAGGAAAACCCGGCCTCTGTACTAAAGGTCCCGAATTCCCGGGGAAGCATTGTGGGCAGCTCCATGCCACCGCTGCCAATCGGCGTACCTGCAACGCTAGTGGCGTTGGCTATGGTGCTGCCTATCGTGTACCTGGCTGTGCGCACCCTTGGCGCTGGCTCCGAGACGTGGGACTTGCTATTCCGCTCACGCACCCTGGAGATAATTCTTAGGACCCTGCTGCTGATAGTAACGGTTTCCGCAGCATGCGTCGTCCTGGCGGTACCCCTCGCCTGGCTCACGGTCCGCACCGACCTTCCATTTAGGAGGCTGTGGGCCATCCTGGTGAGCCTGCCAATTGTGATTCCCAGCTATATCGGTGCGTTTCTCATTATCGTGGCCCTGGGACCCAGGGGGATGCTACAGGATGCCCTGGAATGGGCCTTCTCCGTGGAACGCCTCCCCGACATCTACGGCTTCCCGGGGGCCTTCCTTTCCCTCACGCTGCTAAGCTATCCATACGTGCTCCTGACTGTCAGCGCGGGGCTGTGGAAGCTGGATGCATCCCTGGAGGAAGCGTCTCGCAATCTGGGCAGCGGCCGCTGGCGTACCTTCTTCCAGGTTACTCTGCCCCAGCTGAAGCCCAGCATAACCGCCGGGGCCTTGCTGGTGGGGCTCTACACTCTGAGCGACTTCGGCGCTGTGTCTCTTTTGCAGTACGAGACACTCACGGCGGCCATATTCATCCAATACGAGTCCGCCCTTGACCGCACGATAGCCGCCGCCCTTTCCATGGTGCTGGTGGTGATGGCCCTCCTGATCATAGTGATGGAGGCGGGTACCCGGGCCCGCTTTAAGTACTTCGGCAGCACGCCCGGACCGGAGAGACCGGCTCCTCTTGTTCCCCTGGGTAGGTGGCGATGGCCGGCCATGGGATACTGCGCCCTGGTTGTCCTGGCATCCCTGGCAATACCCGTCGCCATTCTGCTGTACTGGGTGGTCCGAGGGTTTTCCTCCGAGGAATCCATGTCCTTCGTGTGGGGGGCTACTTGGAGTTCCTTCTACGTGTCCGCCCTGTCGGCGGCAGTAATAGCCGTCGCTGCCCTTCCCGTTGCCATTATGGTCGTGCGCTACCCCAGCTACATTGCCAATGTGATCGAGCGGTTGAGCTACGTGGGCTTTGCCCTGCCGGGCATAACCATCGCCCTGGCTCTGGTGTTCTTCACTTCCAATTTTGCATCGCCTCTATACCAGAGCCTGCTCTTACTGGTGTTCGCCTACGTGGTGCTGTTCCTGCCAACCGCCCTGGGGAGCATCCGGGCTTCCTTGCTGCAAATAAGCCCAAAGTTGGAAGAAGCTGCTCGCGGATTGGGTTCTTCTCCGGTGCATGCCTTCTGTATCATTACCATACCTTTACTTAGGTCAGGCATTTTTGCCGGGGCTGCCCTTGCTTTCCTCTTAACGATGAAGGAGCTTCCCGCCACACTCATACTGGGACCTCTGGGTTTCACCACACTAGCCACATCTGTGTGGTCTGCGGCAACCGAAGCAATGTTCGCCCAAGCCGCGGTGGCGTCGCTTCTGCTGGTGCTGGTATCGTCAGTCCCCATGGGATTTATCGTATTTAGAGGGCGGCAACCCGGGTGAGGAGTCCACTCGTCAATGAATTACTGTCCCAATTGCCAGGCAAGGCTTCATGGAGACGCCCAAGCCTGCGATAAATGCAACTTTGCTTTAAAGAATCGCGGAAGATTCAACCGGTCATGGTTTTCCCTAATTGGGCTGCGGGCTGTGGAAGGCCCTGAGGATGCGGTCTTACACAAGCTGAATGGGAACGAGTTGGTGCGTGCCCGGAAATACAAGCAGGCCCTGCGGGAGTACGACCATGCCATCAAGCTGGACCCGTTGTATTCAGACGCTTTCAATAACCGCGGGGCGGCATTCCAGAACTTGGGTCAGTACGAGAAAGCCCTCGAAGACCACAGGACAGCCGTCATGTTGGACCCTTGGGACGCAGTGTCCCACTACAACCTGGGCAACGACCTGCAGTCCCTGGGACAGCACTGGGAAGCGATAGCCGCCTACGATACGGCAGTGGAGATCAACCCCCGATTTGCCGAGGCCTACACCAATCGGGGAGTCGCTTTCTTTAACGTGGGCGAGCACGAACGGGCCATCGACAACTACAACAGATCTGTCCACATTAATCCGGCCCTCTCGGACGCTTACAACAACCGGGGGAACGCTTACCACCAACTGGGAGACTACGAAATGGCCCTGGAGGACTACACCATTGCCATCAGGCTGGACCCGGAGGATGCGGCAACGTTCAGCAACAGGGGTATCGCTAACTTGAGATTAAATCAGTTCCAGGATGCGCTGGACGACTACGACACAGCCATTGGGCTGGATGCATCCCTGGGTGAAGCCTATGCAGGGCGCTGCCTGGCCTACCTTCTCCTCGGTGACGATGATCGGGCCCAGAAAGACATGAACAGCGCCGTTCACCTGGGTGTGGAGAGACCGGGGCTGTTTGAAGCCGTTGACAGGATCAGGAGCAGCTCGGAGCGTCCCAGCCCGGCGGGGGCCGCCTAGCCGGAGGGGTCGGCGCTCGCCCTTCGACGGAAAAGGATACGGGAGGCTATCAACTTCAGCAAACCTCGGCGCACCGTTCCCCATGCTTCCCGGAATGTCCACATCTCCTCGGTATATATCCTCCGATGGGACCCGCCGTAGCGTAGGTTGACATAACGCTCCGTAACGATTCGGACTGCCTCGGCCCGGTTCGGGAGGGCGCTGACCAACTTGGAGCTGTACTCCCAAGGAGTTTCCTGGCTGCGCCTGCGGATCCCGGCCACGCTTCCCAGCAAGGACATCATGGTGTAGGCATAGACCACGTAGCCGCCCCTGGTGGCCAGGCGCCGCAAATAGTAGAAGGCGCCTAGGGGTACCAGGATAGACAGACCGACCAGCATTGCAAGGTACGGCCACCCCTCAAGGGGAAGGCTGAAGTCCCTCGGGGATGGCTCATTGTTAGGAGGCAGCAGAGGGAGATCCGGGATCTCTTCTTCCGGTTCGTCCGGGATACCCAGCCTGAGACGCTCGCATTCAGCTGGGCTGAACTCTAGCAGGCACTCGTCGGAGGGGGCTGGAGCGCCGCCGGAGCTGCCCGATTCCCCTCCGAGCTGGGCTAGCGAGTCCTGCACTCCCGACGGGGTAGGCTCGAACTCCACCCATCCATAGCGGGGGAAGTACACCTCCGGCCATGCGTGGTAGTTTCTCGTTTGGACCTCGAAGGCGGTCCCGTCGTCGATTGGGACGCCCGGGGCCATTCCGGTTACCAGCCGGGCTGGCACCCCCTGGGACCTCAGCATGGTTACCATGGCGGAAGCGAAGTTGTGGCAGAAGCCCCGGCGTTCCACGAAGAGGAAGTGCTCGACCCAGTCTTCGCCTGGTGGCGGAAGAGATACGTCCAGAGTGTAGGGCAGCCTGACTAGATGCTCGCGTATCGCCTCGGCCGTGTCGTACGGATTATCCGACGCGGCGGTCAGCCGAGCAGCCAGCTCCTTGACCGAATCGGGAAAGTCCTGGGGAAGCTGCAGGTATCGATCGGTAACTCCCTCGGGGTATTCGGTGCCCGCCGACCGCAGCATCCGGGGGGTGGCGACCGATATGGACCCGATGGTTGTGTATCGTCTGGGTGGAGTCAGGGTACGGATCCCCAGTAGTGCTATCTGCGGGGATGTATCGGGGTCGGAACGACGCAGAAGGAGGTGGGGAGCCTCGGCAAAGCCACTCTGTAGAGGAGCCCAAATGCCCTCCTCCACGATGGCTGTTGCCGGCGCGCCCCCGGCGTTTAGCTGTTCTAAGAGCCCTGCTGGTATGTCATCGCTGTAGTAAACATCCCACTCGGACGTATCGGGTAACTGGATGTCCGGGTTGGCTTGCTCGGACTCGGCCCAGAGCTGGAGGCTGTCGTCGAGGGACCAGAGATCCGATGGAACGTAGCTGACATCCTCTCCCGCCAGGTCAATCTGGAATGCGGGCGGCGAAGAGATTTCCGTGTTAGTGCTAATGGAGGCGGACACAGGTTCGCCCACCGTCAGGAGGATGTTGGATCTGGAGTGAATCTTGACCCCAATTTCCACCTCTTCCCTGGCCAGCAGGGGTTCTCCCGGAGGCAGAAGACCTGCTGCTGTGCGAACGATAGTAGGGGGCTGGGTGTACAGCCATCCACCCCGAAAATAAGTGTCATACACCCGCATTCGCCAGCGGTAGGCATCGGGGGACTCCACCTCGAACAGCACATCATCCCCCAGCCCGACCGGCTCTCCAATTGGCAGGCGATAAGGCGGAGTAAAGGAGAGACCGCCTTTTCGGTCGGGCACCCCTTGGAAAAGTACCGACCAGTTCTCCTCGAGGGAATAAAGCCCATCCTCTACGGACTCGGGCAGCGTAAGGACCGGCTGGTTCGGTGCGGGCAGGAACCAGGCTGCGACCACCGCCACGGCGAGAATTGACGCCGGGACAAGGGCTCCGGCCGCCGGGAAGGCCCTAATCTCCCCGGATGTAGCTTTGGTAAGATTGGGAACCTCAGCTCTCTCAGGCTCCCACAGCCGACCCCTCTTGAGTACCAGGATCGGAGCTGAGGCAATAAGGAAAGCCGGAAGATACCAGTAAAACTCCCTGGGGAGAAAGGCAAGGGCCACCAGCAGCATTACCAGGCTCGGCAGCAGGGCTGGGAAAGCCCTGGCGCGCAGGCTCGCCAGCCACACGGTCCCGTAGGCCACCCATATAGTCACTGCGGTCAGGGTCACCCCCATAGAGGCTTCACCTCGGCCCCCGTCGGCGCTTCCGATAGCCTGAAACCAAGCCACCAGTTCCCTTGTCAGCTCTTGAGGGCCGGCCAGCCCTCCAATTGTCCATGCTCCCAGCAGAAAGGCCGCCGCGGCTCCAAAGAGGAACGCCGTGGTGTGGGACAGCATGCGCGGAGGCCCGGCCCGAAGGAAAAAGGCTGCTGCGAAAAGGGACAGAGCCGCGATTATGGGCAAGGGGGGCAGGCCGCTTATCCAGCCAGCAGAATTGATGACGGAGGTGGCTACCAGCAGCGGGAGGGCAAGGAGTCCCAGCTTCACCAGTTCCACTCCGCCACCGCGCTCCCGGCGCACAGAGACGCCCTTGGGGAAGGCTATTGTTTCAATTGCTTGGTCCATTTTCATCAGAAAGACGCCAGATGGTCCCTCGCCGCTCCCAGGACGCTCCCCAAGTCGTCGCCTTTTTGTATTCGGAAGGTCGATAGCTGGTCGTCGTCGGAGAAATCGAGTTCGCGCCTGGGATTCCGAATGCCGAAGGATGCCGTATCCACGAGCAACGGCAGCATCAAGATGCCTCGCCTGGACAATGACCGTCGGATATGCGCCAGGCTTGGCCCGGGCCAAGTTGAGATCAGTACCATCACCGAGCCTGCCAGCAGGTCCTCAGTCTCCCTTTCCAGCAGCCTAAGGAAGGGCGTCTGGCCATTTCCCCGTACCAGTGCCAGGACTTGGGATATGGTCCAGAAATGCTCCATCCCCCCCTCGGGTTCGATCCTGTCAAAGAGGTTGTTTTCACTCACCATGCCCACGGTATGACCGCCCTCCAGGAATGCCTTGGCCAGAGATGCGGCGATGGTGACGCAGAATTCCTCTGTGCCTTCGTTTCCGCTTCCCACGTGGGCCGCTCGCTCCATATCAAGGAACAGCCAGACTTCGTTCCTCCCGGCCCCCTCGAACTGCTTGGTCATAAGTCGTCTCTTTCTTGCGGAGGTAGGCCAGTGTATCTGGTTCAAGCTGTCGCCGGGGATGTATTCCCTGATGGCGAAGGCGGTTTGGCTAGTGCCTGCCAGGGGACCCCTCTCGCCGATCTCGCCGGTGGTTATGGAAGGGAGATGGCTGACGCCGGGGATTTCCACTGTGCGAGGGTGCACCAGTACCTGCTGGGGTTTCCCCCTGGTCCAGCACACATCGAGGCTTTGAGTAATGTCGCTGGCAACAACGGCGAGGGAACCCACATCGTTCCAGCCTCGCCTGTCGCAGAGTCCGGTCACTCCCCACGTCCTGGTTCCGTGGGCGGGCAGATTGATGGTCGCCTCGTCTGCAGAAACGGAGCTTCGGAAGCGGAGACGAAGGCCGAACCGGGGCAGGCCAATCTTCTCCTCGACCACCACCTTAAGGTCTATGGGCTGTCCTACCTGGGGATATTCCGATATCTCCTGGGTGGTTACCCCTAAGCCTCTGCTTTGAGCCCAGGCGATGCCGTAGCTGATGGCAGAGCCCCCAACGAAGATGTACAGCAGCCAGAACAGGGGTTGGAACCCGGTTATGAGGGCGAGGATCAACAGGGAGGAGAGGGCTATCGCGAGCCAGATGAAGCGCAGCATGCTACTTTCGCCGGTTCAACGTCCGTGCTTGCTTGACCCTGCCGGAGAGCTAGCTGCGCTTCCTACCGATGCCAAGAAAGGGAATCCCGCCGGATGGAGTGGTGTCCGGGACCGGAGTTGAATCCAGGATTTGGTCTATGATCGCTTCACTCTGCAGCGCATTTCGTCCCGATGCTGTAAGGACCAGCCGGTGGCTCAAGACCGCCGGCGCAACCGCCTTGACATCATCGGGGGTCACATAATCTCTCTCGGCGATCAACGCCCAAGCTTTGGCCAAGCTCAGCAAGCCAATGGAAGCCCTGGGCGAAGCTCCCAGGTACACGGAAGGATGCTGTCTCGTTGCGGTCGCAAGGTCCACGATGTATTTCATCACCAGCGGGTCGGCATACACTTCCCTGGCCGAGCGCTGGGCCGAGGTGACATCTCCTGCATCCACCACCGGCTCAAGGGAGTCTATGGGATGAGAAGTCTCCTGCTGCTCCAGGACAGCTATCTCCTCGCTGGCGGGCGGGTAGTCGAGCCTGACCCGAAGAAGGAACCGGTCCAGCTCAGTTTCAGGCAATGGGAAGGTGCCGCTGTACTCCCCCGGGTTCCGGGTGGCGATGATAAGGAAGGGATCGGGCATGCGGTGCATGGTCCCATCGATGGTGGCCTGATGTTCTTCCATACACTCCAGCATAGCCGACTGGGTCTTGGGGGATGCCCGGTTGATCTCATCCACCAAGACAACGTTGGCCATGATGGGCCCAGGGCGGAAGCTGAACTCCTGGGTGCGTTGGTCGAAGATGTAGGTACCGGTTACGTCGCTGGGCAGAAGGTCGGCCGTGCACTGAATACGCTTGAAGGACACCCCGATGGAGCAAGCCAAGCTCCGGGCAAACATAGTCTTCCCAATGCCGGGGACTCCTTCGACAAGGACATGCCCGCCTGATATCAGGCCGGCGACGCCCAACCTCACGGTTGTTCCGTTGCCGATGATGACTTTCTGGATGTTGGCGATGATCTGGTTGCCCATCTTCTGGGCGCTCGCCAGATTGTTGGTGACCAAGTTGATAGTCCTTGTTCAGAAAAGAGGACCGGGCCTGAAATAGGCTCCGGTGCTCATTATCTCCGTTGGATGGTGCTAGGTGCTGGACTGGTAGGCCCGGCCGTCCTTGCCGCCGAACTCGTACTGGTGGCGCCAGACGCTTCGCAGGTCCTGGGCCTCTATCCGCAGCACCAATGAGCGTCCGTCGTTGACGTTGTGGGTTGTGTGAATCTCCCCGGGCAGGAAGTAGGCGACGTCCCCTTCGTTCTGGGTGTACCTCCCAAGCTCCTGTAGCTCCGGCGATGAATCGAATACGTTGTCCTCGGTATACACCCACCGGTATTTGCGCTGTTCGATAGTGCCCCTGCCAACGCCATAGACAACCCAGGAGGCGCCATGGTCATGGGGTATGTTGCTTTGACCGGGGCGCTGAACCGAGCACATCACCAGAAACCCCGGATTTGGATGCCCGTACTCGTCGTCCACGTACAGATCCACCCGGCCGAACCCCCCATCCTCGGGGAGGTCCAATTTCTCTTCCAGCACCTCCGGGTTCTGCAGGAGCCTGCGAACGTGCTCGCGGATGCCTTCCGCCCTGCCCAGAGGGTCGGTGACTGAAGCGAACACTCCCCTCAAGTCATCGTAGAACTGCTCCAGGGTGTAGGTGGCTGCCTGGGTCATCATTCACCTTCCGAAGTGGTGTAAACCTGCTTGGTTGTGGTGACCGTAATTATGGGAACCTGGGTGTCTAGTGTCAAGGAATGCCGTAGCTGGTCGCATTTGCCACAAAGCAGATTGACTCCGTATGATAAGAACTGTGGTCTCGAAGGGACCTGATTTCATCTTGATCAGATGAGGCGAAGGCTATGCCAGGCGACACTCTGAAGATAGAGGGCATCAAGTTCATCCTGACCATGGACGACTCCAGGAGGATAGTCCAGGACGGCTCTGTTCTGATCGAAGGCCAGCTCTTTTCCAGGGTTGGCAAGAGAAGCGAGATTGCGGATATACCCGCCGACAGGGTCATCGACGCCAGCGAGATGGTTGCTACGCCGGGCTTCTGCAACGGCCATATGCACATCAGCTATGCCCATGCCACCAGGGGCATCTTTCCCGACAATCTAAACCCCGGGGTGTACCTCGCCAACGTCTTCAACCTGCAGGGGGCAATGACCGAGGAGGAAGAGTATCTGACCTCGCTCCTGGGGATTACGGAGCTTCTCAAGTACGGGACCACCTGCTTCCTGGACCCCGGCAGCACCAAGTACCCCTCGGTCTGCCTTCAGGCATACGAAGAGTCGGGCTGCCGCATAATCACCGGGGTCCAGGTGGTTGACCAGGATAATCCCCTGAACATCCCCATTGACCCGACCGGCGTAGCCGTTTCTAAGATGAGAGACATCATCGAGACCTTCGACGGGAAGCTGGACGGGCGGGTGCGGGCCTGGGCTATGCCCTTCTCGGCGGACTACGCTTCCCTGGATCTCCTTAAAGAGGCAAAAGGCCTCGCGGACCTGTACAAAACTGGGCTTACACTGCACCAAAACAATGCGGCGCCGTCGGTCCAGAGGAGCCTGGACAGATACGGACGCAGGCCGGTCGAGCACCTGGAAGATATCGGTGTCCTCGGCTCCAACACCCTCCTGGCCCACGTCATAGGTTTGAACGAGTCGGAGGTGGATGTGATGGCACGGACCAGGACCAATGCGGTCATGTGCCCCACGGCCGCCCTGAAGAGTGGCGGAGGCACCACCTCCAGGGGAATGCTCCCAGAGATGCTGGAAAAGGGTGTCACCGTCGGGCTGGGCACCGACGCAGCTAACAACTCAAACTTGATTGAGACGATGCGCTCCATGTACCTGGCCGCTGTGCTGTACAAGGACGGGCGTCAAAGCACGGAGATGATAAGCGCCGAGTCCGCCCTGGAGATGGCGACCATAGGAGGAGCCAAGGCCATGGGTCTTGGCGAAGACATAGGATCCATCGAGGTTGGGAAGAAGGCGGACATGGTGCTGTTCGACACCAGGCGGGCCGAGTGGCGCACCCTCTTCAACCCCGTCAACAACCTGGTGTACGGGGCCGATGGGCGTAGCGTCCACACCGTCATCGTGGATGGCAAGGTCAGAGTAGAAGATCACCGGCCCGTTTACGTTGATGAATGGGACTTGATCCAGAAGGTGCAGGTCCTAGGGACCGAGCTGATGGCCAGGACGGGGGTCAGCTTCCCCAGCCGTTGGCCCCTCGTCTAGCTGCCTCATAGCTAAACCCAGAAACCCCGTTTCACCGGCGCATGGGTGGAATCGAAAGGAGAACAGGCATGGCAAGCAAGGTGCGGTTCGGACTTACGCTATCCAATAGGGGTGTGATCCTGGGCCTGACCAAGCCCGAGGAGATCCTGCAGATGGCCGAGGCCGCCGAAGGCTCCGGGGTGTTCGACCATGTGTGGGTTGGGGACTCTATCATGGCCAAGCCCCGCATGGAGTGCATCTCCCTGATGTCCGCCATCGCTGCCCGCACCTCTCGCGTCGGCATCGGGGTAGCGTGCATGGCAACCCTGCCCTCGCGGGACCCCATAGTGCTGGCGTATCAGTGGGCCAGCATGGACCTGCTCTCCAACGGGCGCAGCATCCTGGGAGCATGCATGGGTGGGAGCATTGGCGAGCAGGACCATCGCGTCGAATACCGCAACATGGGCATCAAGTCCCTGGACCGGGCGCGCCGCATGGAAGAGAACATTGCGATTCTGCGCCAGCTCTGGACCGAGGAGCGGGTAAACTTCCAGGGCGAGTTCCACACCCTCGAGGAGGCCTTTATCACCCCCAAGCCAGCCCAGTCGCCTCCACCGGTTTGGGTAATCAGCAACCCGCGCCTGAGCACAGGCAAGCCCCACATTATCGAGCGCTCCCTGCGCAGGGTGGCCCAGATGGGAGACGGCTGGATGACGACGGCCACCGGCCCCGTTTCCGATTTTGTGGAGTTGAGACGCCGCATTTTCGACTACGCATCTGACTATGACCGCTCCTTCGAAGACCGCCCATGCTCGGTGTACTACAACATCAACATCAACGAAGATGCAGATGCAGCCTTTGATGAGGCCAAGCGCTACCTTGATCAGTACTACTCGATCAACTACCTCCCGCAGGTGGTGAAGAACTGGGTGGCCCTGGGGAGCCCCCAGCAGTGCATCGACCAGATCGGGGCATACGTGGACGCCGGAGCGACGGATATTCTGCTGAGAATACCCTCATGGGACCAGGCGGGGCAGTTCCGTCGCTGCGTCGAGGAGGTACTTCCCCACTTTCGGTAGATTGGGGATCGTTTGGAAGGGCGCTGTCCCGGATGCTAATATGGAACCAGGCTGGACGCATACGTGCAAATGCCGGAGCACGTTAAGTGCGATGGACCTTCGGGGCGCCGGCGCAACCTGAGATGGGGTGGAAAGCCTTATATGAGTAAACTTCTGGACAAACTGGACAGGATCGGCCGCGGCAAGACAGCAAGCTTGGGCTTTGGATCGGCCGGCCGTGCCGAAAAGTTGCCCGCCATGGCGGTTGTTGGTGTGCTTACTGATCAGAAGGCATATCTGAAGCAGGCCGCCATTCTGAGCGAGGTCGGGGCCGATGCAGTCTTGCTGGAAGGAGCCTCAACAGGAAAGGCCTTGACAGACCTGGCAAAGAAGCTGGACAGCATTCCCTGGGGTCCCAAGGTGCAGGAGCTCGGTGTAGATAAGGCGGCCGGCTTTCGAGAAGCTGGCTGCGATTTCCTGGCCTTCGGGCCCGAAAAGGCTCTGCTTGGCGCTATTGAAGGTGAGTCCACGGGCTACTTCCTCTGCGTAGACCCGGGCATGGAAGAGCGCTTCCTGCGCACCATAGAGGACCTTTCGGTTGACGGTGTGCTCCTGCCTTCTTCGAGCGTGGGTTTGCCTCTAACCGTGGAGCACATGATGACCCTGGGTGTCGTCCGGGAGGCCTTCAGTAAGTACCTGTTCCTGGAGCTCCCCGGCCCCATGTCGGCTAGGGAGCTGGAAGGGCTGCGGGATATGGGAATCGATGGTGTGGTCGTTAATCCCGCCATTCTCCCCAAGGAGGACATCCAGGAGATGATATCCAGCCTGAAGTCCCTGCCCAAGAAGCAGCAGAACAAGTCCCGCAGACCCGATGCTGTACTTCCCAAGCCGGGAATGGGGTTCGTGTCGGCTCCCGACATAGACGACGATGATGACGACGATGACTAAACGCTGCCAGGCTGGGATTACATAACTTACTGGCAATCTCCGTATGACAAACAAGCTAACCATAATCGGCACCGGCTTCATTGGGACATCCTTGGGCTTGGCCATGAAAGCCCGCGGCTCAGGTGGGTTCCAGATCGTGGGTACTGACATTGACCGCAGCAATGCGGCAGGTGCCGACGCGGCAGGTGCCGTAGACACCACCTCCGACAACCTCCGTGAAGCTGTTCAAGGAGCGGATGTGGTGGTGCTTGCCACACCCCTCAGGGCCATGAGGGATGTCATGGGGATTATCGGCCGAGGTCTGGAGGATGGATGCCTCGTCACGGACACGGCCGGCATTAAGACACCGGTAATGCAATGGGCTAGGGAGTACCTCCCCGACCGTGTAACCTTCGTCGGTGGGCATCCCATCGTGTTCAAGCGAGGGACCGGCCCTGACGCAGCCGATCCCAACCTGTTCGCAGGCTGCCCCTATTGCGTCATTCCGGCCCGGGGAGCCCGGCAGGACCGCGTGAAGGATGCGGTGCAACTGGTCCAGTCCGTAGGGGCGGTGGACCGGTTCATCGATGCGGCGGAACACGACAGCCTGATCGCCGCCGTGGACAATCTTCCGCTCCTCCTGTCTGCTGCCCTGATGAGCTGCGCATCCAGAAGCCAGTCCTGGGATGACATCGCCATCCTGGCGTCCCGGTATTTCGGTGAGGTGACCACCCTGGCAAAAGAGGACACGGCTGCCGATCAGGACAGTTTCTTCTTCAACGAGGCCGCCACCGTAGCATGGATCGACAACTTCATCCGTGAGCTGTACCGCATCAGGCAGATCCTGGAATCCGACGATGAAAAGAAGGATAGTGCTTTGACGGACCTGCTAAGGGAGGCGAGAGCAGCCCGGCAAAAGTGGCTGGACGGCGTTGTGACATCGGAGACGTTGGCTGCCATCGAGGGCGCCAAGGTGCCGCCGAAGTCGAGCATGCTCGATATGGTAGTGGGGGACAGGGAGGCTCGCGAGAGGGCATTCGGCTGGGGAGGAGGCAGGGTGCCGGACCGCAAGTCCGACGAAAAAAGACGAGGAAAGTGGTGATCCGAACCCTCCACAGGCCGGCCAGGCTGAGGGGTTCCGTGGCTCTGCTAGGCGACAAGTCAGTCTCCCACAGGGCCTTGATGCTGAATTCGATAGCCCATGGCACAGCAACTGTCAGGGGACTTTCCCTGGGTGACGATGTCGCCTCTACTATGGGTTGCCTGCGAGCAATGGGAGTAGTCATCGAAAAGTTGGATGCTCCCGACATCGTCCGGGTAGCAGGCTCCGGCGGTGAGCTCCGGGAACCAGAGGATGTGCTGGATGCCGGCAACAGCGGCACCACCATGCGCCTCCTGTCGGGTATCCTCGCGGGACAGCCCTTCACGTCAGTCCTGTCCGGGGACGGGTCCCTTCGGTCCCGTCCCATGGGCCGCATAGTAGATCCCCTGACCCGCATGGGGGCAAGGATAACGGGACGCAAGGGAGGAGCCTACGCCCCGTTGACCCTTTCCGGCGGAGGACTAAAGGGAATCGAATACACTCTGCCGGTTGCCAGCGCCCAGGTGAAGTCGTCGATAATGCTTGCCGGGACACACGCCGAAGGCAAGACCCTGATCCACCAGCCTGCCCTCTCCCGGGACCACACCGAGCTGATGATGCGCGCCATGGGCGTGAATGTGGTGGAGGACGGCACAACCATCTGCCTGGAGCCGTCGAAGCTTACAGCCCTGGATGTGATAGTGCCGGGCGATATCAGCTCGGCGGCATTCTGGATAGTTGCGGCGGCTTGCCACCCCGATTCCGAGCTGACCATCACCAATGCTGGGATCAACCCGACTCGCGGCGGAATCCTGGAGGTGATGGAAAGCATGGGCGCCGATGTTGAGCTTGTGAACCAGCGTATTGAAGGCGGGGAGCCGGTGGCAGACGTCGTTGTCAAGTCGGGGGACTTGGTAGGGACGGAAATCGGCGGCGATGTGATCCCTCGCGTAATAGATGAGCTTCCGGTGATTGCCGTAGCTGCATGCTTTGCCAGGGGAAAGACGACGATAATGGATGCGGGCGAGCTTCGGGTCAAGGAGTCAGACCGCATTAGCACGACTGTTTCTCAGCTTTCCAGGATGGGCGCTAGAATCGAGGAGCTGCCCGACGGTATGGTGATCGATGGGACAGGGCGGCTAGCGGGGGCTGAATGCACCAGCGATGGCGACCACCGCATTGCCATGGCCATGGGCATAGCGGGGCTCCTTGCAGAGGGAACGACCATCGTGGATGAGGCGGAAGCGGCCTCGATTTCGTATCCGACTTTCTGGGGTGAAATCGACGCCATCCTGGCGGGAACCGGGGCATAGCAGGTATGGGGCCGGAACAAGCGGGTTTCGATGTTCAGCTTCCCCTTGACCAAGGGGAAAGCACGTCAGACAGTGCTGCAAGCCCGATCGAAACAGCGGGACCGGCTCCTCTCCTCATCGTGCTCTCCGGCCCCAGCGGCGTGGGCAAAGATGCTGTCATGGCAGGTCTCCGCGCCTTGGGCAGGCCCTGGCACTTCGCAATTACGATGACGACGCGCCCAATGCGAGAGGGGGAGAAGGATGGTGTTGACCACCATTTCGCCGCCTCAGACCGGTTCCTGAGCCTGCGGGATGCCGGTGAGTTGCTGGAGTCGGCCGAGGTGTATGGCAACTGGTACGGGGTCCCCAAGCAGCAGGTCAGGGATGCCATGGATCAGGGCCGGGATGTGTTGGTGAGGGTCGATATCCAGGGTGCGGAATCAATCAGAACCCTCGCGCTGGAGGCGGTGAGCATCTTCCTCGCCCCAGCTGATATGGGCGAGCTGCGGAAACGCCTTGTATCCCGGGCCAGCGAGACCGGAGCAGTCTTGGAGGAACGGATCCAGGCGGCCTGGCGGGAGATGGAGCACCTCCCCAAGTTCAACTACCATGTCATTAACAAGGACGGCTGCCTGGAAGAAGCAGTCCGCAACATCGATGCCATCGTGACGGCAGAAAAATGCCGAGCAGTCCCCCGGAGAGTGGTGATATAGCGCAGACTAGGCGGTTAGCGCCGTGGGCAGCCTTGGATCTGCCCGTTAAGAGAACCGAGTATGGACCGTAACGAAACGCCAAACACACCCCAGAGGCTGCCTAGCTGGATGAAGGTCCGGATGCCCGGCGGGCCGAACTACATTCAGTTGAAGAACCTGCTGAAGGACTCCCAGCTTCACACGGTCTGTGAAGAAGCCCGGTGTCCCAACATCGGGGAGTGCTGGGAAGCCCGCAGCGCGACCTTCATGATCCTGGGGGACATCTGCACTCGCCGGTGCCACTATTGCGCCGTGACGACGGGCAGGCCCATCGGCATAGACGTCTACGAGCCCGAGAGGCTGGCCCAAAGCGTGGCGCGGCTGGGACTGAACTACTGCGTTATCACTTCGGTGAACCGGGACGACCTGGCCGATGGCGGTGCCTTGATATTCGCAGCATGTATACGGAAGATCAGGGAGCTGCTGCCCGATTGCAAGGTTGAGGTACTTATTCCCGATTTCGGAGGTTCATGGAAGGCCCTTGGAAAGGTGATGGACGCCAAGCCCGATGTGCTGAACCACAATATCGAATCAGTGAAGCGAGTATTCCCCAGGGTTCGTCCCTCGGGTGACTACGGCATATCCTTGGAGCTCCTGGCACAAGCAAAGCAGATGAATCCCGATGTGCCCACAAAGTCGGGAATAATCGTCGGGATGGGTGAAGAGCTCGAGGAAGTAACGGAGACTATGAAGGATCTGCGTGAGGTGGACTGCGACCTTCTGACCGTCGGACAGTATCTTAGGCCTTCGCCGAAGCACCTGCCGGTCTCCCGCTACTACACTCCCGCCGAATTCGAAGCGCTGGCCGAAACAGGGCGCTCCCTGGGATTCAAGCACGTTGCCTCTGGTCCCCTGGTACGAAGCTCATACCACGCAGACCGGCAGCACGAGGCTGCATCCCGCCAGCACGCCCTCTCCTAGGCGGGCGTTACACCTCCAGGACCTCCAGCAGGTCCGACATGCTCTCGCATATGTGGGTGGGGTCTTCACGGATGAGGGCATCCCGGTTCAGGGTACCCCACATGGCAGCCGTCCCCGCCATGCCGCAGTTCCGGGCGCACTGGATGTCAACAGGGCTGTCCCCTACGTACATGGCGCTATCGGGTTTCGCAGTCAGGGCATCTAACACCTGTCGTAAGCCCGTCGGATTCGGCTTGTAGGGCCGGCGATTGTCCAGGAACCGCACATGGTCGAACAAGCTTCCTATGCCCGAGATTTCCAGTTCCATCCTGCCGTACTTCTGGCGCTTGTCCGAGAATAGGGCAAGGCGGTACCCTGCGCTCTTTAGAGCGGTCAGGGTGTCGGCAACCCCTGGGAAAAGGCCCCCGGCGTCCTGAATATGGGCGATGTAGAGGCTCATGTATTCTTCCATAGCGCCATCGGGGTTGTGGGGGAAGAGGTTGCCCACATGCCTCACAAAAGGCACTATGAAGGTAGAGGCCACCGTTTCTTCAAAGGGCGGCTCCACACCCATCGAATCGGCGGTCCGCCCGATTGTCTTTACATGGTAAGTCCAGCTATTCCAGAGTGTCTGGTCCCAGTCGAAGACGATCAGGCCCGGTTTGCATTGCCCCGCTGGAGATGGACTTGCCTCTGCTGGGTTCATACCCGGTGCGGTATCTCCCTTAGACTATGGGTAGTATGATGGATGGCCCCGGTGGGGCAGCGGGCTGTGCGGTTACAGACCGCCAAGGCTCATAGGGGACGCTTAGCTTGGAACACCCCGGCATCATATATCAGAACGCTAACCTGCTCCAGTGCGTCACGTCAGGGGTGGCGTTGCCGGACTCCGGGCTTGGTTTCGTGGCCGTAAGGGACGGGCGGATTGTGGCAATCGGTCCCGCTGAAGCAGCATCCTCGGTAAGCGACCAGGAAACCCGCATGATCGACTGCCAGGGGTACACGCTGCTTCCGGGTTTTGTCGATGCCCACTGTCACTTTCTGGCCCTTGCCAGCCGCCTGAGCGCCATCGATTGCGGGCGTGAGCGGGCGTCGACCATACCCCAGTTGGTGAACGTAATAGCGCAGGGTTCGGCTGAAGCCCGGAGCAGGAAATGGGATGGGCAGGGTTGGATCCGCGCCTTTGGCTACGACGAGTTCTACCTGGACGAGGGACGGCATCCTACCCGCTGGGAGTTGGACCAGGTGTCAATGACCCACCCACTACGCCTGGACCACAGGACGGGCCATGCCATGGTGCTGAACAGCTTCGCCTTGGACCTGCTTCACATAACAAGGGACACTCCCGACCCTGTCGATGGCGTCATCCAACGGGACGAGGTGTCAGGGGAGCCTACCGGGATACTCCTGGAAATGGGCCGATGGGTCAGGAAGAGGCTGGGTCATACCCGGAGTGAAGATGAGATTTGCAGGGATGCCAATGTGGCCAGCGACCTATTTCTTTCGAAGGGCGTTACGTCGTTACAGGATGCCACCCCGACCAACAGCCAGAAGCAGTGGGAGCTTTTCGCAAGTCTCAGGAGATCAGGCTGCGTGGTTCCCAGGGTGAACATGATGATGGGGGCCGGCTGCACAAACCCCGGGGACAGAGCAGAAAATGAGGCCCCGCGAAGACGCCGGGCTGCGCCTTGGAGCAGCGAAGATCATGGCAACCCTGACCACGGGCGCCCTTCAGCCTTCCGAGGAGGATCTGAGGACGCTGATCCTCAGGGAGCACATGCAGGGCTCCCAGGTCGCCGTACACGCCGTCGAGGCTGAGGTTGTGGAAGCGGTTGCCGACGCCCTGCTGTATGCCCAAGCTGTCGCTCCCCGGCCCGATGCCAGGCACCGTATCGAGCACTGTTCCGAGTGTCCTCCTCGTGCGGTGGAAAAGATAGCCGCGACAGGGGCGGTGGTCGTGACCCAGCCGGGGTTTATCTACGATGTCGGTGATCGGTACAGCGGACTGGCAGAGAGTCGCAACCTTCCCCACCTCTATCCTATTGCAGGCCTCGCTACCGCCGGCGTTCCCATCGGCGCGGGTTCTGACTCTCCGGTCACTTATCCTGACCCTATGGCTAGCATCTGCGCCGCCGTTACTCGCAGGACAAGGGCCGGCGCAGTTCTAGGCCGCGGCCAAGGGATATCGGTGGAGGATGCCCTGGCCATGTACACCCGGGGAGGGGCGTACGCATCCTTCGAGGAGCATCGAAAGGGCACCATGAAGGTAGGATACCTGGCAGATTTCGTGCTTCTGGAGAAGGATCCCACCGCCGTCTTTCCGGGCGCTCTAGGGGACATACGCCCCCTGATAACTGTGATAGGCGGAGAGGTGGTCTGGGAGGCCTAGTAGCTTCGTTCCCGGACGAATTCGGTGAGTGTCAGGAGGGAATTGCGGGCGGGGCTGCTGGGAACGATTGACAGGGCATTGGCGGCCTCCGTGCAGTAGTCCCTCGCCACAGAAAAGCAAGAGGCAATGATCTCCCCGGGTCCTGGAGCATCTTGAGAGCCTCCTGCACCACACCTTCGTCTCTGTTGCCATTGCCCGATACCAGCTCATTGAGGGGGCGGCAGGTGGGGTCCCTTTCCATGAGGATGATGGCCGGCAGAGTTAATACTCCCTGAAGAAGATCATTGCCAACAGGCTTGCCAATTTCTTGAGAATTGCCTGTTACGTCCAGGATGTCGTCGATAACCTGGAAGGCCATGCCGATGTTGTAGCCATACCGCTTCAGGGCGGCCACGACTTCTTCCGGCGCATCGGTGAGGATTGCGCCCGTCTCCGAGGCGGTCTGGAACAAGGACGCCGTCTTCTTGTAGATGCAGCTCTCGTATTCGATTCTGCTCGGCGCGCTATAGCTGCCACTGAAGTACTCCTGTAATTCGCCGCTGGACAGGTCCATCAGGGTCTCCGAGAAACGGCGGATCACCCTGACATTGTTTGTCTCGCACACGAAGACGGCTGAAGTCGCGAATACGTAGTCGCCCAGGAGCACCGCCACGTCTTTCCCCCACATGTCGGTGACTGTGCGTCTTCCACGGCGAAGGGGAGAGTTGTCAACCGTGTCGTCGTGGATGAGGGTGGCAACATGGAGCAGCTCCACTGCGGCACCCATGATCACCGGCAGGGAATGGTCGTGGGGGTAGATGTTGCCTGCCAGCAGGGTGATGGCCGGGCGCATCCTCTTGCCTCCCGCCTGCAGAACGTGCTCCAGCAGTTCTGACATGTGGGGCATGTCCGTCTGAGAGAGGGAGGCGAGTTTCTCTTCTACCTGGATCAGATCATCGGCAATTGGCTCGTAAATGAGGGAGATTCGAGTGTCCAGACCTTCCAGCAAAACGCGCTCCTAGACCAGATTAGCTTGCAGACGCTCAGCTTCGTGCTCTAACACGGCGTCATCTAACTTGATAAATAGAGGCTTAGGTTCATTGATGGCCTGGCCCGGCGGCAGCGATTGTGTATTGCCTTCCCAGTTCCAGCCTCCCTGGGCCATGCTGCCGGTGAACCCCAGCATGCGGTGCAGCTCCTCGGAGCTGAAGGGAAGGAATGGATACATGAGGGTTTTGAGGCAGTTAATGACACTGAGGGTCACCCACAGGGTGGTGGCGGCATCCTGAGGATCAGACTTTAGAGACTTCCAGGGGGACCTGGAGTCCAGGTAGCGATTGGCATCCTGCGCCAAGCCCATGGCTTGCTGGATGGCAGCCCTGAATCGGCAACCCTCGAGACTCTGCCCGACAGCAAGGTGTGCGGTAGCCGCCTGAGCCAGCATCTGGGAGCTTTGCTCGTCCAATGCATCCGGGGATGGGACTTTTCCGTCGAAGTTGCGGGATGTGAGGGTGAGCACCCGGTGCACCAGGTTGCCGTAGGTGGCTACCAGCTCGTCGTTGTTTCTGCGCACGTATTCTGACCAGGAGAAGTCGGAATCGCCGGTCTCGGGCATGTTGGCCGAAAGGTAGTAGCGGAGGGGGTCCGGGGAGAACCGCGCCAGGTAATCGGGCAGCCAGACCGCCCAGTTACGGCTGGTGGAGAACTGCTGGCCCTCCAAGCTGAGGAACTCATTGGCAGGTACATCGTATGGGAGGTTCAGACCCCCGAAGCCCATTAGCATTGCCGGCCAGATTATGCTGTGGAAGGGGATGTTGTCCTTGCCGATGAAGTAGTAGCTCCGGGCGTCCGGATCTTCCCAATAGCTCTTCCAGGCGTCGGGACGTCCCTGCATAGTGGCCCACTCCTTGGCGGCTGACAGGTAGCCGATGACCGCCTCAAACCACACATATATTCGCTTGTCGTCGTACCCCTCCAGGGGAATGGGGACGCCCCAGGAGACATCCCGGGTGATGGCCCGGTCCTTCAACCCCTCCTCTAAGTACCTGCGGGTGAAGTTGAGGACGTTGGGGCGCCACTGCTCCTTGGCGGAAACCCACTGCAGCAAGCCTTCCTGGAAGGCGGTCAGCTTCAGAAACAGGTGTTCCGAGTCCTGGAACCGGGGAGTAGTCCCTGAAATCTGGCAGCGGGCATCTTGCAGGTCTTCGGGGTTCAGGGTACGGCCGCAGTTGTCACACTGGTCCCCCCTGGCCTTGGTGTTGCCGCAGTGGGGGCAAGTGCCCTCCACGTAGCGGTCCGGCAGATAGCGGCTGCAATCGGGACAGAAGGGAAGGTTCATCACATCCTTGTAAATGAGCCCCTGATTGTACAGGCTGGTGAAGATATCGTGGACCACTTCCCGGTGGTTGTCCGTCCCCGTCCGCGTGAACAAGTCGAAGCTGATTCCCATCTGGTCCCAGCACCTGAGGAAGTCTGTGTGATAGCGCTCGGAGATAACCTCCGGACTGGTGCCTTCCCGGTCAGCCCGCAGGGTGATCGGCGTGCCGTGCTGGTCGCTGCCAGACACCATGAGGACGTTGTCGCCCTTCAGGCGGTGGTAGCGGGCGAAGATGTCCGCGGGGAGGTAGCAGCCGGCCAGGTGCCCCAGGTGAAGAGGGCCGTTGGCATAGGGCCAGGCAACGGCGACCAGGATGTTCTCGGGCATCAGATAGGCCTCTCTTTGGAACAGCCTAGTACGGCGTGAAGCCTGTGGGTACTGCAAACGAGGGGTTCTGTACGCCTCTTGTAGGTGAGGAGGATTGGATGGTGGGTAGATGTTTCCGGTTGGAGGTGTGGCAGCCTATCCGGGCAGCAGGCCCGGCGCGAAACTATTCCGGCGGCCACTTTGTTCCGCCAACTGCCGGGCCATCGCCTTGCCGTCGCTGAAGGCCTTTCGCCACGACTTGCCGCATGCTGCGGGCGATGGTCCTTCCCCACTCCGGTGCGTGGTTGATCCTGTAGGAGGCCCGCTCCTGGCGTATCAGGTTGCGGGTGGCCTCGCTCATCTCGTTCACATCCTTGTTGATGTCGGGGACATTGGGATGGGAGCGCTTGATTTCGTCTTCCATGCCGTCCAGGACGGGCACAAGGTCCTGAGAGGTCTCGATGAAGAGGGCTACATGTTCCATTTCGTCCCCGTTGAAGAAAGCGAACACCGGCACAGTGCCCCGGCGGTTCTCTGGGAGAAAACTATCGGCCAGGTCAACATGGTCCGCTCGTATGAACACCCGGACTTCCATCTTGCCTGAGGCCCGGGCCAGCTTGTAAAGGACAGGCGTTGTGGAAACGTGGTCTCCGCACCAGTCCTCGGTAAAGACGGCGACCCTGAGACGAGCGGGGATCTGGGAGAAGAACTCATTGTCTTCTGTACTAACTTCTACCCTATCCAACACCTGAGAGAAACGGTCTTTGTTTATCGCCATCCGGTCCATATGTTCCTCAGGTGTCATGCCTCGGAGGAACCCATCAGAAGTTAATGCCATGCCAAGCCTTTCATATGATCACAGGGCCTGATTCAGGCTAATTTTAGCCTGCTGCACATAGGTGTCAAGGCTGCTTCACTTGAGAGATCACATCCAGCCACATCCTGTAGGCCTCCCGGCGGGACAGGCCCGTGGACTTGGCGATGGTAGCGGCCGCCTCACGCGCACCGATGCCCATCCCTTGCAGGCGGACAATCTCCTCCCGCAAGGCTTCGTTGTCTGAGACGCCTCCATGTGTGTCTGTAGCGCCCGTGCCGACGCTGGCGGGGGCTCCGGCGATGACCAGGGTGAATTCGCCCCGTGGCTCGGAGAAATGGTCTATGGCGTCGGATAGCGGGCCTGTGAAGATCTCTTCGTGGCGCTTGGTCATCTCCCTCGACACGGCCACCTCCCGGTCGCCCAGCACAGTGAGAAGGTCTGCAAGAGAGGCGCGCAGCCGGTGGGGAGCTTCGAAGGCAACAAGGGTGAAAGGAACGTCTGCCACGGAAGTCAGCAGCTTGGCCCGGTCCGCCTTGCGACGGGGCAGAAATCCCAGGAACAGGTACTGGTCGGAAGGGAAGCCGGAAACGGAGAGCGCGGATGCGGGAGCGCTTGGCCCCGGGATGGAGGTAACCCGGAATCCGGCGTCCAGGGCCATCTGCACCAGGATTCTTCCGGGGTCGCTGATCCCTGGGGTGCCGGCTTCGGATACAAGGGCAATGTCCGAGGTCTCCAGCGTTTTCAACAGGCCTGCCGCCTTGCTCCGGCTGGTGTGCTCATGGTATGAGGTGAGGGGAGTGCCGATCCCGTAGCTCCCCAAGAGCTTTCGGGTGGTACGGGTGTCCTCAGCCGCGATAAGGGCCACCTGCTCCAGCACCTTCAGTCCCCGGAGGGTGATGTCTTCCAGGTTCCCTATGGGGGTTGCTACGAGATACAAGGTTCCCACCCCGCCATTATATCCCGTGGGCCAACGCGCCTTCTCCAAGGAGCTAGCGAAATCAGGGTCTTTGAAATTAGAAACCTTCTTACTCGTTGTCCTGTGCTATACTGGGCCGCATAGCTGGGCGGGCCTGTCAATTCTGCGCAGGAGGTTTCGCAAGTGGCTACTCAAGTAATACCCCAGGACAAGACAGTCGTCGTCGATGGTCTGAAGCTGCACTACCTGGACTGGGGCACCGAAGGCAAGACCAGGATGGTGCTGCTCCACGGGCTCCGCGGTCACGCCCACTCCTGGGACGACTTCTCAGCGGCGGTCTGCCAGGACCACCATGTGCTTGCGCTGGACCAGCGTGGGCGAGGTGATTCGGACTGGGCCAAGGACGGCCAGTACACCACCGACGCGTACGTTTCGGATTTTGCCGGGTTCTGCAGAGAGCTGTCGCTGGAACCCTTCATTCTTGTGGGCCACTCAATGGGCGGGCGAAACGCCATGGCCTTTGCCTCTCAGTACCCCGACAAGGTGCAGAAGCTGGTGCTGGTGGATGTGGGGCCCACATCCGACATGCGAGGAGTGAAGCGGATAAACGACGAGATCAAGGCAGCCCCCGAGGAGTTCGACTCCTTTGAGGCGGTTATGGAGCACGCAGGCAGAGGCAACAAGTACGCCTCGGACCGGGTGATGCGCCGCCGGATGCAGTATGCGACCCGGGAGCTTCCCGGAGGTCAATACGGCTGGAACTACGACCTTGTGATCAGGGAAGAGCGTCGCAACGGCACAGTCGCTCCCCAGTCGGACCTCTGGCCCGAGGTGGGCAAGATAACGGCCCCGACCCTGATTGTCCGGGGAGTCGAGTCAGACCTGCTGACGAGAGACACCGCAGACCGCATGGTGAGGGAGATTCCCGACGCAACATTGGTCGAAATACCCATGGCCCAGCACATGGTGTTCGAAGACAATCCCGAAGAGTTCCTGAAGGCAGTCCAGAGTTTCCTGTAGGATTCTTCCGGGCGACCATGAGACAGATTGATAACAACTAAGAGAAGAGGAGGACTCCTGATGGCTGCACAAGTTGGCGACACTGCCCCTGACTTCACGCTGACCTCGTCATCCAACGAGTCGGTGAGCTTGGGGCAGTACAAGGGCAACAAGAACGTTATCCTTTCCTTCCACGTTTTCAATTTCACATCTGGTTGAACGAGCCAGGCCGCCTCTTTCCGGACCAGCAACGCCCGGATCGAGGAGAAGGATGCCCAGGTTCTGGGCATAAGCGTGGACCATCCCGCATCTCATCGCGCGTGGGCTACCTCCCTGGGTGGGCTTCCCTACCCCGAGCTCTCGGACTTCCACCCCAAGGGCCAGGTGAGCCAGGCCTATGATGTCTGGAGCGAAGAGCGTGGCACCAGCGTGCGATCGGTGTTCATAATCGACAAGGGCGGCACCATCCGGTACCGCCAGACCTACTCCGCTCCCCACCTTCCCGACGTGGAGGAGATACTGGGAGAACTGGACAAGCTGGGCTAGCTCCAACGCAAGGAGGTCTGTGATGGCTCAAAGTGAGCTGGCGCTGATCGCCCACCTGCTGCGCCGGGCCGGGTTCGGGGCTACTCGGGACGAGCTTGAACGCTATACGGAGAAGGAATACGAGGCGGTGGTGGAAGAGCTCCTCCACCCCGAGGATGCACCTCCCCCAATAGAAGACGAGGACATGGTGCGCCGGTATCATGTCGATGAGAACAGCTTGATGATCCTGGATAGCTGCCAGACCTACTGGATCTATCGGATGATCAAGACCCGGAGGCCCCTGGAGGAGAAGATCGCCCTTTTCTGGCACGGGGTGTTTGCCACCGGATACACCAAGCTTAACCAGCCCAAGGTGATTCTGAACCAGGTGGATATGTTCCGTCGTTACGGACTGGGCAGTTTCCGTACCCTGCTCCTCCAGGTGTCCAGGGACCCGGCTATGTTGTTCTGGCTGGACAACAATCAGAACCACCACGACGCGGTCAACGAGAACTACGGACGCGAGCTGCTGGAGCTCTTCTCCATGGGCGTGGGCAACTATACAGAGGTCGATGTTCGGGAGGCGTCAAGGGCCTTTACCGGCTGGACCCTCTACAACCTTGGCCTGCATACTTCCAGGGTAGTCCAGGACTCGGTCTGGCCCTACGGGCGACTGGACTGGCAGTATGACTTCAAGAAGGACGACCACGACGACACCCAGAAGACCTTCCTGGGCCAGACCGGGACCTTCAACGGCGAGGAGATCATTGACATAATCTGCCAGGACAGGGCCACAGCCCGGTTCGTTTCCCGTCACCTGTACAACTTTTTCGTGGCCGACGAACCCCAGGTGCCTGCTTGGAACACGGTCCCGCCCCGGAACCCGGAAGCCATCGAGGCCATGGCCGATGAGTTCGAGACCAGCAGCTACGATATCCGCTCGGTGCTGCGGTTGATGTTCAACTCCGACTTCTTCAAGAAAGCGGCGTTCGCCAAGGTCAAGAGCCCTGTGGAGCTTGTGGCAGGGGCTGTGCGTCTGACGGGGGGACAGCATGTGCCTGCTGTGGAGGACATCAGAGTGGGCACGGCGGCGGGGGTGATGGGCCAGCAGATCCTGGACCCGCCCAGCGTAGAGGGGTGGCACACCGGCGTCGAGTGGATCACCACCGGAAGCCTTGTTGACCGTGTGAACTTCGTGGTGTCCCAGCTTGCCGATGCCAATAAGCCCGGGGTTAGGGCGTTGGTCGACCATGTGAAAAGCCAGGGACGTTCCCTGTCGCCCTCCCAGCTGGTTGACGCTTGCCTGGAAATCATGGGTCCCCTCCAGGTCGGCAAAGACACCCGGGGCCAGCTATTGGGCCATGCCAACCAGGCCGGAGAGCTCGTTACATCTACCGACGACAACCCCGGCTCAACCGCCCGCATCGTGGAGATGCTGCAGATGGTTGCGTCGACCCGGGAATACCAGCTCGCCTAACCTTTCAACCAGTCCTGAGGAGAGGGCGATTATGATCGTTCAAGAAGCGCTCAGGTGCGTTCAGACCATCGGCTTCTACGGCCTTTCCGGCCGTGGATTCAACAATCCCGTGGACATGGCAATAGACGGCAGGGGCGTCCTCTACGTCCTTAACCGGGCTGGCCCGGAAGTCGAGTCCCGCATGAACTACAAGCGCATCACCGTGTGCAACCTGGACGAAGACTACCTCGGCACCTTCAGCACCGGCGGCACGGCCGACGGTCAGATCATGTGGCCCTGCTCCATCGCCATTGACCGGGAAGAAAACGTGTACATCTCTGATGAAGCCCTGCACCGCATCTCCATCTTCGACAGGGAAGGTACCTACCTGGGCAAGTGGGGCGCATTTGGCGATGGGGACGGCCAGTTCAACCGGCCTGCCGGCATCGCGTTCGACCCCGATGATAACCTCTTGGTGGTTGATGGGGGCAACCACCGCGTCCAGCGTTACGGTAAGGACGGGGGCTACCTGGGTTCCTTCGGCTCCCACGGCAGTGGTGAGGGCGAGCTCTCCACACCTTGGGGAATCTGCCTGGACGATTCGGCGAATATCTACGTGGCGGACTGGAGAAATGACCGGATACAGAAGTTCAGCCCCGAAGGGACCTTTCTGGGGACCTTCGGAAGCTCGGGCGATCAGGATGGACAGTTCAACAGGCCCTCCAGCGTGGCGGTGGACCCTTCGGGGAACATGTACGTAGCTGATTGGGGAAACGAGAGAGTGCAGGTACTGGGCCCCGACGGCAGTTTCTTCGCCAAAATGAGGGGAGACGGCGGGATGTCCAAGTGGGGCCAGGACTACCTGGACGCCAACCTGGAAGAGCTGGAAGAGCGGGCTAAGGCCGACATGGAGCCCGATCCCAATGTCTCCCCCAACGACACTCTGAGGGACGAGTCCGCTTCCATCGAGAATCTGTTCTGGGGTCCAATCTCGGTGAAGCTGGATGCCCAAGGCAGGCTTTACGTCGTTGAGAGTTGCCGTCACCGCATCCAGATATACGACACCCGCTCCTGGAACATATGAACGCCTGTGAACGCTGGGGAGAGATGGTCCGGCTGGAGCACGCCCAGTCAGAGGGCATGCGCGGGGAACCGGCCCCCCAGGACTACTGGACCAACTACGCCCAGAACTTTGTCGCCGACCCTCGCCGCAACGATGATATCCTACTGGATACCCTCAGGCAGCAGGTCAAGCCTCACCACGTTGTGATGGACGTCGGAGCCGGGGCTGGCCGCTACGCTCTGCCCCTGGCAATGGTCTGTCGCGAGTTGGTGGCAGTGGAGCCTTCTGAAGCCATGGTTAATGCCCTGAGGGAACAGGCAGCCTCCGAAGGCCTGAGAAATATCACAGTGGTGCACTCCTCCTGGCAGGATGCCGAGTCGCCTTCCGTCGATATAGCCATCTGCTGCCATGTGATTTATACCGTTACCGACATAGATGTATTCTTGGATAAGCTGACCAGCCACGCCCGGAAGGTTATCCTTGTGCTGTACGACAGCCCTCCTCAATCCCAGCTTCAGCGCGTGTGGCATGAGGTGCACGGGGAAGACAGGCTGCGCCTGCCAAGCCTGCCCGAGCTGAGGGAGGTGCTGGATGAGATGGGGATCGAAGCCCAAATCGAGCCTATTATGGTCAGGCCCTCCAGGGGATATTTGGACAAGGAGGGGGCCTTGTCACAGATAGCTGAGAGGCTGTATATCGGGCCGGACGATGAGAAGATGGGCAGGCTGGAGAAGCTGCTGCCGGACCTGCTGGAGGAGCAGCAAGGTGAGCTGCGGGTGCGCGGGGCTCCCAACATGGTTCCCCACATGGTCTCGTGGGGGACGGCTGATTAGCCTCATTTATCCATGAGCTTGGCTCCCATATGAAAAGGCAAGCGTTCGCCGCTACTCCAACCCAAGGCTGTTATATTTCGGACGATCCAAATGCACAGAACGCGATCTCGTCAGAATTGCTAGTGATACAGAGTATCGTAGGGTCAAATCTGCCCTCTGTCTCGCTCGTAGGCAGAAGGCAATTCCTTGAGAGAGGTCTGGTCTTTGGCATCGCAACCCGTTAATGAGAACGTCCGCTACGAGCCCAACGAAACTCCTCCCCATCCAATAACCATTGGGGCAGGCTTCCAGTCCGCTATGGTCATCGTGGCGCCGGTTGTCCTAACGGTGGTCATCGTGGCCCGTATTGCGGACCAGCCCGATTCATACATTGAATGGGGCGCTTTCGCCGCACTGCTGGTCAGCGGAATCACCACGACGCTTCAGGCAGCTCGGTTGTGGCGCATTGGGGCGGGCCACGTCCTGATCATGGGCACATCGGGCGCCTTTATCGCGGTCTGCGTAGCGGCCCTGGTTGAGGGCGGGCCCTCGACGATGGCCAGTCTGGTCGTCATCTCCTCGTTTTTCCAGTTCATGCTTGCGGCCCGTCTTTCCTTGCTCAGGCGGATATTCACGCCTGTAGTCTCCGGCACCGTGATCATGCTCATTGCGGTAACGGTCATGCCCCTAATTTTCGACACTATGCGCGACGTTCCAGAGGATGCGTCGGATATGGCCGGGCCCATGGTGGTCCTGGCCACCCTCGTCACCGTGGCAATTCTCGTGCTGCGGGCTCCTCCGAGGCTGAGATTGTGGTCACCGGTAATAGGCATAGTCGTTGGCTGCGCGGTGTCAGCGCCTCTTGGGCTGTATGACCCCCAGAATATCCTTGACGCGTCATGGATTGGCGCTCCTATATCCGCCTGGCCGGGGGTCAACTTGGTGCCCGGCGTCGAGTTCTGGGCCCTTCTCCCTGCCTTCATCGTCGTTACTCTGGTCGGCGCGATTGAGACCATCGGCGATGGGGTCGCCATCCAGAGGGTGTCCCAGCGCAGACACAGGGCGACTGACTTTCGGGTCGTTCAGGGCGCTCTCAATGCCGACGGTGTGGGCAACTTGCTGTCGGGCCTTGCGGGCACCCTCCCCAACACCACCTACTCGACCAGCATCTCCCTCGCCGAGGTCACCGGCATCGCCGCACGGAGGGTAGGCGTTGTCATCGGCGTTATCTTCCTTGTGGTGGCATTCGTGCCAAAGTTTTCGGCCTTGCTGATAGCCATTCCCTCTCCCGTAGCCGGGGCCTACCTTGTCCTACTTGTGGGAATACTCTTTGTGCAAGGGATGAAGATCGTCATTCAGGAAGGTGTCGACCACCGAAAGGCCGTTGTTGTGGGGCTGTCCTTCTGGATCGGCACGGCTTTCCAGAACGGCTGGATATTCCCCGATTTGCTGGGCGACGGGTTCCTGGGTGTGCTCCTTGGCAACGGGATGACGGCGGGCGCTCTCGTGGCCGTCATCCTGATGACTTTCCTGGAGATTACGGGCCCGAGACGGAGCAAACTGGAGATCTCGTTGGATTCTGAGGCCCTGCCCGGATTGACGGAATTTGTGCGGGGATTCGCCTCCAAGTCCGGGTGGAACCGCTCTTCCACGGACCGACTGGTGCTGGTGGCCGAGGAGACCTTGACGAGCCTTCTTTCGGATGATGATGATGCAGAAGGGGACGGGCGTCGGCGACTGATCGTCACCGTCCGGAGAACAATGGGAGGAGCGGAGCTGGAGTTCGTGTCCGGAAGCGAGGGGGAAAACCTGGAAGACAGACTATCTTACCTGGGAGAGTCGCCGGACATTCCCGACGAACGGGACGTGTCATTCCGACTGCTTCGACACTACGCGTCGTCGGTGCGCCATCAGAAATATCACGGTGTGGATGTCGTGACGGTCAGCGTCACCGGGTCGCGCTAGCGTCCCGCCGTCGTTCCGCGCGCGATTGTTCCCCCATAGAGGGCAGCCGCTGCCCTACTTGTGCGCCCTGAGCATGACCTTCTCCGCCTCCACGGGGAGTCCTTCATACCTTCGCCGGGAGTGGGAACCTAATACCTCTGCGTTGTGAAAGCCTGACCACTGGAGCATTTCCAGCAAAAACGGCCTGTTGGGAATGAGCCGGAGCTTTCCCGTGTGGCCGAAGCCCCGCATTAGCTGAGGGATCTCATCGTCTGAATTTGAGGCGGCAACCACGAACTCCATAATGGCCATACTGTTTGTTAGGGAAGCGACTCGGTCGAGGGCGTAGAAGGGATATTTCAGGTGATGGAAGACGGAGAGGAAGAGCACGATTTCGAAGGGGCCCGGACTCCCGGCTTTGCTGTCCTGGACATCCCATTCCCGGAAGTCCGCCCCGTGACCCAGTACCGATTTGATAAGGGCGAACTTCGCAGCCACATCTTTCCGTTGCTGGTTGTCCAACCCCAGAACCGGAGAGGCGCCTCGTCGCCAAGCCTCGATGGCGTAAAATCCCTCGTTGCAGCCGATGTCCAGCAGGGAGCACCCTGTCAGGTCATCGGGCAGCTTCATCATGTCCAGTTTCTCTGTCAGGTGCGCGTAGGACCTCTTGCCGGGGGTGAACACGCCGTCACCCAAGGGTATGGAATGGTACCAGCGGTACTGCCCTATTAGATTCTTCGGGTCGTCTAGGGTGGTCATTGTCCTGTCAAAGTGTTCAGCCTAAAGGGGCTGCTTTACATATCAAGAACGATGGTGGACCAGCCGAAGTCCCTTGCCCCGTAAGGCTCGCCGTTGTAAGGGTTGTAATACTCCCGGAACCCTCCCATTTCTATCAGCCTATGGCTCTTGGCAACGATGGTGTCAGCCAGGTCCGCGTATCCATGCCCCCTTAAGGCGTGGCTCAGGAACCAGTTGGTATTCATCCACGTCGGTCCCCGCCAGATGAATCCCCGGGGGTTCTCCGGGAAGAACCTGGGCTCGGAGGCGGATACCGAGGGCAGGGGATAGGGTAGCCAGAAGTGTTCCTCTGAGGTCACCAGCCCCTGGACAAGGCGTTTGGTTATCTCAGCGGGCAGGTCGTCTAGTATCAGGGGCATGAGGGAGCTGATGGTGACGACCCTGACGACCTTCTCCTCCGCTCCGGACAGATCGAAGAAGGCCCCAGCCTCCTCGTCCCAGCATTTCTCCAGCAGGGCGTCCCTGGTCCTGTCGGCATCGTCCACGAACTCCCGGGAGTCCGCCCCTCCCTGCAGCATCCTCACCAGCGCACGGAGGCCGAATACGTATATGGAGTTGAACAGCACATCCTCGAAGTTGAACAGGTCGGCAGCCAGTATCTTCAGATCGTCGTTCCTCATTGGCTCATAGGCTTCGTACAGTTTCCTCAGCTGGCGGATGAACCCCTGGTTGCTGAGCTCCTCAAGGCCCAGAGCCTCGTCGTACTTCGGAGAACAGTCGATTCCCGATTCCTCGGGCTGCAGGATGGACAGCAGACCATCCTTGTCAGGGTCCCGGTTGTTTCTGAGCCATCGGTAGTAGGACTTCAGGATGGGTAGGGCATACCTCAGGAACTCTTCGTCGCCCGTAGCTTGGTACACCCGCTCTACCGCGTAGGCCAGTATGGGGGGCTGGACGGTGGAGCTGTAGTTGGATGTAGTGCGTCCCACCATGTTCCGGCTGAGAAACTCTTCCTTCTTCTCCTCTTCCCAGAAGGTGATGTGGGGAACGAATCCCGAAGGGAGAGCGGTTCCCAAGAGGGTGGTAAGCTCGGCCTTCGCCAGGTCCCGGTCCAAGTGAGTCAGCGCGATGGCGTGAAAGCAGGAGTCCCAGAACCATTGGAAGGGGTAGCCGCGTAGGGAGGGGCAGATGAAGGTGAACTCCTTGCCGTTCCATTCGGCCCTGCCCTGGCGCAGGTTGCCCATCAGGATACGACGGGCGCCTTCCTCTAATACACTACGGTCCATAGATTCTCCTACATCGGCGATGGTTTGCCTCGACTGGTTCCCCTAGCCGGTGGAACGGTACAACTCCAGGTAGCTTTTCGCAACCACGGGCCAAGAGAACCTGCTAAGGGCGTAGGCACGTCCCTTTTCGCCCAGGTTTCTTCGCTTCTCCGGATTGCCGACCAGGTCCACCATGGCCTCCACAGCCGCGTCCAGGTCACCCTTGGCGGTCACCACGCAACCCTGGACAAGTAGCTCCCTGTTGGCACCGACGTCGTTGGTGAGGACGGGAACGCCATTAGCCAGCGCCTCGAAATAGACCAAGCCAAAGGCCTCGTACTCGGAATAGAGGACAAACACATCGCTCTCGGCGTACCACTGCTCCAGTTCCTCGTCGGAGGCTTCCCCGGCCAACAATACCTCGTCCTGAAGACCCCACTCCCTGATTGTCCTGCGGATATCACGTTCCCTGCCCTCGTCCCTGCCTACGAGAACCAGCTCGGCGGGAACAGAAAAACATTCCCGGGCCCTGCGGTACACCTCCAGGAGCCACATCTGTCCCTTATGATCGCCCAAACGGCCCACACAAAGAATGCGCACCTTGGACCGTTCGCCGCGGGTACTGAAGGACTTCCCAGTCTGTGCCGGGGGATGCACTCCCCAACCGATGACATCCAGCTTCTCTTCGGGTACCAGGTAGGCCTTCCCCACCTGCTCCCGCTCCATGCTAGTCAAGGCGACCACTTGGTCCACAGCACGACAGAGGGTAACGTTGAAGCACCGCAGCCATTGGCGCTTCAACGGCAGCACATGAAAGGATGGGGTGAAGATGGTCCTGGCGCGCTTTCGCCCCCACCACCAGCACCACAGGTGGCCCCAGAACCAGCCGTCTCCGACGAAATGCATCACCGTGGGATTGAACTGTTTGACATATTTTTTAATCTGCAATGGGGAGAACCATACCAGAGGTACGGAGTAGATGGGCAGGGAGCGATGCGGGAAGCCCGACAAGCGCATGATCTCGATCCCCTGGTCCGTGGTCTCGGTGTCCAGCCAGTCGGGATGGGGCACTCTTGGAAAGGCGTACTTGGTTGTAAGCACACCTACCTTTTCGACCTCGGGCACATTGAGATACTCGCCGGCCAGCCCTTCAATGGCCCTCTCTATGCCGCCCAGGTAGGGCCTGAAGTAGGGGGTCAGGAAGAGTACGCGAACTTTGCTGGGTGCGTCAGACAGGGAGTGCCGTCCTTTCGGGTCGTGGGCTGGGGCCTGGAGGGATGCTAGCCCTGGCCCTCTCAAGGTGTCAAGGCAGCGGTGATTCGTAGCCGAAGATAGGTCCTGGTGCTAGAATGCGGGCACTAGAGAGGGTTGGAGGGGCGGGAATGGAAGGCAAGATCATACTGGCGGGGGGCGATGAGTTTCGCAGGGACTGCGTCTCCATGGACAGGCACATCCTATCCTCCTTCGCTAAGGACCGGCCCCGGGTGCTCATTGTCCCCACGGCCGCCGTTACCGGTCCTCAGAAGGCCGCGAATGATGGGGTGGTGCATTTCTCCGGCCTGGGAGCGGATGCCTCAAGCCTGATGGTCCTGGAACCGGGGGATGCCAACGATGAACGCTTGGCTGGCCAGGTACTGGACTGCGATGTTGTATATTTCACCGGAGGGAGCCCCGACCATCTGTTATCGGCTTTGAAGGGGTCCAAGCTCCTTGCCAACCTTCACGCCGCCTTGGAAAAGGGGGCAGTGGTTGGGGGATCCAGCGCCGGAGCCATGGTCATGGGCTCCAGGATGCGTCGGCCCAGGATGGGAGAATGGGTCGAGGCGCTGGGCACCGTCCCGGGACTTGCCGTGCTGCCTCACCACGAACGAAGCGATCCGGCTGCTGTATCCAGGGAGCTTGAGGGCAGCGCGCCTGAAGGGTTGATGTTCCTGGGTATCGACGCCCAGTCGGGCTGCTTTGGGAGGCCAGGTAGTTGGCAGGCGGTAGGTCCGGGTAAGGTGACCCTCTACAAGGATGGGGCCTGGGAGGTGTTCTCCGAGGGAGAGAAGCTGCCCCCGGGCATCTAGGCCGGGTGGGAGTCCCCCGTCAGGTACTCCTCAACTTCCCGCAGGTCTTTGAAGGAATCGACGCTTCGCCAGAAAGCCCTGGAGCGGTGGGCGCTCAGCCGTGTTTCCAGGGCCAGCTCCGGGAAGGTTGAAGTCTCGTGGTCTCCGAGCTCAGGCAGGCGGTCTTCGATGCTCCTGGAGAACACGTAAATGCCGCCATTTATCCAGTAGGGGAGCTGCACCTTCTCCCTGAACCCTTCCACATCGTTGCGCTGGGTTATATCCACCAGGCCGTAGGGGCTGATGAATGGGACCACCATGATGGTCGCCAGGTGGGAGGGGTCAGCCTTGACCTTCTCTTCAAAGGAGCCGGTGAGGACGCTAATGGGCTCGGCGGTGATGATGTCGCCGTTGGTTATGATGAAGGAGCGCTCGGATTCGGGAATGCACCCAATGCCCTTGCGGATGGCGCCTCCCCTGCCCAAGGGATTGTCCTCAACCGAGTAGTGGATCCGCACGCCAAAGGAAGAGCCGTCGCCGAAGTAGTCCCTGATGGCTTCCCAGCGATACCCGGCCAGGAACACCACATCGGAGACTCCCCCCTCCTTAAGCCACTGAATCTGGTGCCAGATGACGGGCTTTCCATCCACAGGGACCATGGGCTTGGGAACGGTATCGGTCAGCGGCCTTAGCCTTTCGCCTCTGCCCCCTGAAAGTATCAGTGCATACATTGGTTAGCTGTCGTGAAGGTGCCCTGTAGTGGGTCCGGCTTTCGACTCTGGAGGTGAAAATACTATAGCTTTCCTCAACAACTTCAGTCAAACCAACTAGTTGACCCCGAATATGGGAGAAGTTATTGGGACATATGCGCGAAGATGCAGCCTTGGATGCCGTGTAAGAATGTTGAGTTACCAGTATTGTCTGGAAATATGCAGATGCATCCGGCAGAATGATGATTGGTCCCGCCGGTTCGGAAAGCGGCGGGGGCCGAATTGGAAGAGCTGGAACTCAACTGAGCGAACGTTTACACCCTGTGCTATTGACTACGACAATGAGTCATATTGAGTTGGTGAGTTCGGAATCACGCCTGGTTGAAGTAATAGGCCACATTTCGAATGAGCCACGAGTTGCAGTTGACTCCGAGTCCAACGGGTTCTTCAGATATCACGAGCGTGTCTGCCTCGTGCAGCTCTCATCGGGCGATACCGCCTTCCTTGTCGACCCATTTGCGATAGAAGACCTCCGACCTCTTGGAGAGCTTCTTGGTGATCTATCGGTGGAGAAGGTTTTCCATGCGGGCGACAATGACATTCGTAGTTTTGACCGGGACTGGGGCTTTCGGGTGAACAATGTTTTCGACACCAGTATTGCCGCATCCCTCGTCGGCTCCCAGCAGCTAAGCTTGCAGGCTGTTGTTGAGGAGTACGTGGGGGTAAAGCTGGAGAAGCGTCGAAACCTCCAAAGGTCAGACTGGACAAAGCGGCCCTTAAGTCCTGAATCGATGACGTACGCTGCCAGCGACGTCCTGCATCTCCCGAAGGCTCGAGAAGAGCTATTAGCGCGACTAACAGAACTATCGAGGCTCTCGTGGGCGAAAGAGGAATTCGAACATCTGGAGAGCGTCCGATACACTCCTCCCGACCGCGAATTGGCTTTCTTTTCTATTAAGGGCAGCCGCAATCTGGACGGGAGGGGTTTGGCTGTACTACTAGCTCTGTGGCAATTTCGCGAAAAAGAAGCCAAACGCCTCGACCGCCCCGTCTTCAAAGTCATGGGAGATTCTGTGCTGGTCGAACTGGCGTCCAACCCCACGGCTGAACTTTCGACGATCAAGGGACTGGGACGATTCGGCCGCCCACCCGACGATAGGGTCCTGAGACGGGCAATCAATACAGGAGTCAAGTCCGGCCCTGTCACACGTCCGATTAGGACGCTGCATCGGGCGCCATTGAGTGTGGCGGACCGAGAGAGAGCCAGAGATCGATTGAAGACTCTCAAGAAATGGCGCGGCCAACTAGGCCAGGACCTAGGGTTGGACCCAAGTCTGTTGTGGCCGGCTGCCAGTTTGGAACGACTATCTCAGCACCCTGATAGCTTGCAAACAGAACTTGCCAGTACCGATGTTAGGAACTGGCAGAAGGGTGAGTTCGGTTCGGCCCTGAAGAAAGTGCTTACAACTCTGAAGTAAGGTGCTTCACAACAACGCCTTGCGCCTTTAACGGGCACTTAGCCCAATGTGTAGAAGAGTGCCAATTCTCCGCGGAGAGTCTCTTCTGAGTGGAGCCCGTACGCAACCGCTCACAAGCAAGAACCCTGGCTGGTTTCGCTAATTGACAGAGCAAACGCACATGGCCTAACCTCCTAGCGAAACGCTGGTATGACACCAATACGTTCTTGGGAGGTAGCACGCTATGGGAACAATGGTAGGCTACGGCAATTTCGTCTACGAAACCCTGGAAGAGTGGGAGCAGCTTCCCGAGGGGTGGAGGCTCAAGGAGTGCCCCGGTGTGGCGGTGGACTCCCAAGACAACATATTCGTGCTTACCAGGGGTGAGCACCCCATCATAGTGTTCGACCGGGAGGGCAAGTTCCAGCGCTCCTTCGGGGAAGGCATGTTCAGCGAGAACCGCACCCATGGCCTGTACGTCGGCTACGACGATTCGGTCTGGGTAGCCGACGACGGACTGCACACCGTCCAGAAGTTCAACTCCAGGGGTGAGCGCCAGTTCGAGGTCGGCGAGCGCAACAGCCCGGCCCCCAAGTGGGGCGGGCAGCCCTTCAACCGCCCGACCTCGGCCGCCGTCCGCCCCAGCAATGGCGACATATACATCTCCGACGGCTACGGAAACGCCAGGATTCATGTGTACTCGGGAGAGGCCGAGTACAAGTTCTCCTGGGGAAGTTCAGGCATCGACCCGGGGCAGTTCATGCGTCCCCACAACATCGCCATCGACGACAACGACAACGTTTACGTGGTGGACCGTGAGGCCCACCGGGTGCAGGTGTTCGATGCCGACGGTGAGTACAAGACCATGTGGAACAACATCCACCGCCCTGACGCCATGGTGCTGTGGGGCGACCACATATACATCGGCGAGCTCAACGGCATGGGAGGCCTGGACGATGCCCCCGGCCTGGGGCACAGGGTGGGCATCTACGACCTGCAAGGGAACATGGTCTGCCGCTTCGGTGACCCCGAAGAAGGAGAAGGCCCGGGGCAGTTCATCGCACCCCACGGCATAGCAGTGGACTCCCATGGCGACATATACGTAGCCGAGGTTTCCTACACCATCCGCGGTTCCAAGATGGACCCTCCAAGGGAGCTGAAAAGCCTCCGAAAGTTCGTCCGCCAGTGGTAGTTTAGGGGTTCTCCCTTCGTTGACGCCTATGGGGGTGGATGATAGGATGAGTCTCACCTGCAGCTAGGAGATGCGCTTGGTCGGAATCAAGGCGTTCGGGGCATATGTGCCCCGGTACCGCCTGGGTAAAGAAACGTCCGGATGGGGCTCTTCGACGGAGAAGGCGGTCGCCAACTTCGACGAGGACAGCGTCACCATGGCCGTGGCCGCTGGCAGGAACTGCCTCAGAGGGATAGATCCACACGAGATCGACGGCCTGCTATTCGCCACAACTACGCCTCCCTACGCTGAGAAGCAGTGTTCGTCCATCATTGCCACCGCCCTGGACCTGCGTAGAGAGATAAACACAGCTGACATAACTGGAGTGCTCCGGGCTGGGACCAGCAGCCTCAAGCTGGCTATGGATTCTGTAAGCGCAGGCTCTGCCAAACAGGTACTGGTCATAGCTGCCGATGCCCGCCTGGCCGGACCCAGGGGAGACCTGGAGCGAAATATGGGAGACGGCGCAGCGGCTGTCCTGATATCTGCCGACGGCAATGCTGCCGACCTGGAAGGCAGCTACTCCATCAGCGAGAACATGCTGGATATGTGGCGCTCCCAGGGCGACTCATTCGTCCGTACTTGGGAAGACCGGTTCATGACCGAGGAGGGCCTGGAACGCATCCTGCCCGACGCCGTCGCCGGCTTCATGGGCAAGCACAGCGTGAAGGCCGGGGACTTTGCCAAAGCTGTATTCCACTCCCCCGATGCTCGCCGGCACACCCAGCTGGGTCGGAGAATGGGGTTCTCGGAGGAGCAACTACAGGACCCCCTGTTCGGCAGCGTTGGAAACACCGGGGCGGCCCATCCCATCCTGGGACTTGTGGGAGCCCTGGAGGATGCACAACAGGGCGACCTTATTATGGTAGCCAGCTACGGAGACGGCAGTGACGTGATGTCTTTCCGGGCCAACGGCTCCGCCGGGGTCAATGGCGGCGCCACCCGCCTCACCGAGCTGATCGAGCGCAAGGTGCTTATATCCAGCTACGAGACCTATGCCCGCTGGCGGGACGTTTGGACCTCGGACGCCGCGGCCCGGCGTCCGGCGCCCGCGGTGCCCTCGGTGACGGCCCTGTGGCGGGAGTCGGACCAGAACATCCGCCTGTACGGGGCCAAGTGCACCAAGTGCCAGGCGATGCAGTACCCTCCCCAGAGGGTATGCACCATCTGCATGGCGAAGGACTCCTCGGTGCCGGTCCGCCTGTCGGACAAGTCGGGTGAGGTGTACACCTACTCAATGGACTACATCGCCGGCACCACCGACGTCCCCCTCGTCGTGACCGTGGTCAACTTCGAGGGCGGCGGACGGATGCTTTGCATGATGACCGACAGGGAGCTGGATGAGGTGCAGGTAGGAATGCCCGTTGAGATGACCTTCCGGAAGCTGCGGGTGGTCAATGGAATCCACAACTACTACTGGAAGTCTATGCCCAGGCGCAGCAACAATTAACATAAGCTTTGGAGGGGTAGATCGTGCAAGGAATAAAGGACAGGGTGGCCATAGTTGGCATGGGATGCACAAAGTTCGGGGAGCGTTGGGATGCCAGCGCCGCGGACTTGATGGTCGAAGCAGCCTATGAAGCTTATGAAGATGCGGGCATCGACCCCAAGGATATAGGCGCCGCATGGCTGGGGACCGTCCAGACCTTCAGGACGGGCCAGCCCCTGGCCCAAGCCCTGAAGCTGGACTATGTGCCCATCACCCGTGTGGAGAACGCCTGCGCCACAGCCACCGACGCATTTCGTAATGCCAGCTACGCGGTAGCTGCCGGCATCTACGACATCGTGCTGGCTTTGGGAGTCGAAAAGCTCAAGGACTCGGGCTTTTCCGGCCTTGCCATATCCGAGGGTGTGGGCAGCGAGACGGCCCCCCCGACGCCTCCTCCTTCTCAGTTCGCCATGGCCGCGACCAGGTACTTCCACCACTACGGCATTCCCTACGAAGAAGGGAAGAAAGTCCTCGCCCAGATCGCGTCCAAGAACCACCACAACGGCACGCTGAACCCCAAGGCCCACTTCCAGCGAGAGGTTTCAGTGGACCAGGTGATGAACGCACCGATGGTAGCGTGGCCCCTTGGGCTGTTCGACTGCTGCGGCGTCAGCGACGGCGCTGCGGCGGCCATCATCACCACGCCGGAGATTGCCCGCACCCTGCGCCAGGACTATGTGCTGGTAAAGGCCCTGGGCCTGTCGGTGGGATCCTTCGGGGTTCTGCGGGACGACTGGGACTTCGTCCACTTCCCCGAGAATGTACGGGCCGGCCAGACCGCTTACCAGGAGGCAGGCATTTCCAATCCAAGGGCGGAGATCGACCTGGCCTGCGTCCATGACTGCTTCACCATTACGGAGCTGGTCATTGCCGAGGACCTGGGGTTCAGCCCCAGGGGTCGAGGCCGGGAGGATGTGGAGGCGGGGAATTTCACCCTGGAGGGCGACCTGCCCATCAACACCGACGGCGGCTTGAAGTGCTTCGGCCATCCCATCGGCGCCAGCGGTATCCGCATGATCTACGAAGTATATAAGCAGCTTCAGGGCAAGGCGGGCGACCGCCAGCTCAAGAAGGCAGACCTGGGGCTCACCCACAACCTGGGAGGCAGGCCAGGTTCCTTCACCGCCGCCGTCGCGGTCTTCGGCCGGGAGAACTAGCCCTAGCCCCTGTAGGGGCGTCTCCAAGCCTCAAAAGACATTGAGGGTGGTACCACATTGGTGGTGCCACCCTTTTTGATGGACCAGACACCGGCTAACTGGCTAGGCGTCGTCCCAGGCCACTTTGCACGAGTCTTTGCCTGACCCACGCGCCAGTCCAGGGCAATAAGTCAGCAGAGAATTGCCCTCCAGGGGCTAAAGTGGTATCACTCTTCATTTCGGCATCATCCGGGGCCTCTCCGTCGATTTTGGAGGGGTCGGATTTTATGTCAAATAAAGCCCTGCTGTGAATTACATAACTTATGTTGTGCGAACCACCAAGAAAAACCGAAAAGTGCACATTTCGGAGGAGGGTGGATGCTTGGGGTCTTTAAGAGGGGCAGGAGTTCGTGGGGCGAGCAGCGCGGTTGATCAGTTGTTCTGGTTGAGAGAGGCCGCCGTCGGCCTTAGCAATCCTTGCCCTGATAACTCGTCCTGGATCGTGTCCAGGAGAAGATCGAGGTTCCAGCCGCGGGCCGCAGACACCAGGGCGCTGGGCCGGCCCTCGGGGGTGGGGAACAGAGCGATGTCTTCTTGACCGGGCGCGGAGTCCAATAGGTCGATCTTGTTGATGGCAAGGATGGTGGGCTTGGAGTCCAGCCCCAGCTCGGCGAGGGTGTTCTCCACGATCTCGGTCTGCTCCGGGGCCCTGGGATGGGTGATGTTCACAACGTGCACCAGCAGGTCGGCCTCCTGGAGCTCCTCCAGGGTTGCGCGGAAAGCGGCCACCACAGTGGGAGGCAGTTTGTGGATGAAGCCCACGGTGTCGGTGATGAGGATCTGGTGCCCTCCGCTGAGCCATACCCGCCTGGTCACCGGGTCCAGGGTGGAGAAGAGCTGGTCTTGGGCCACGACCCCGGCGTCGCTCAGGCTGTTCAGCAGGGTGCTCTTGCCAGCGTTGGTGTAACCCACCAGCGCTACCACCCGCAGCCTGGCCTGCTTGCGGCGGCCCATGTAGGACTCGCGACGTCGCTTGACCTCCTGGAGCTGGCCCTCCAGTCTCTTGATGCGCTGGCGGATCAGCCTGCGGTCCGTCTCGAGCTGGGTCTCCCCTGGTCCCCTGGTTCCGATTCCTCCCCCCAGGCGTTCCAGGTGGGACCATTGGCCCACCAGCCGGGGAAGCAGGAACTGATGCTGGGCAAGCTCCACCTGCATCTGACCTTCCCGTGTCTTGGCATGTCGGGAAAATATGTCAAGTATGAGAGCCGTCCGGTCTATCACCTTGACCTGGAGGGCGCCCTCCAGGTTCTTCTGCTGGTTGGGGGTTAGCTCATCGTCGAAGATAGCGACGCTGCAGTCCTTCTTCTCGAGAAGGGACTTTATCTCCTCCAGCTTGCCTGGCCCGATGTAGTGGGAGGTCGGCTTGTCCAGGTGCTGGCCAACCCGGGAGATGACCTTGGCGCCGGCGGTCTCGGCCAGCATCGACAGCTCTGCCAGGGAGTCGTCCATAGACCAGAGGTTACTGCGCCCCTTCAGTTCCATGGAAACCAGGAGGGCCCTTTCAGCGTGGGGACCGGTTTCAATGCTTCCTTTGGGTATGTTATGTCTCCTAGCCGCGGGATGGGGCTGGGATCTTCCAGGAAGCCAGCCTCTCCACGCCCTTGTCAACCTGCTCGTCCGGCGTGGTGAGCGAAAGGCGGATGTAGCCTTCGCCATACTGCCCGTAGCTGGACCCCGGCGTTACCACGATGGCTGTTTCTTCCAGAAGCCTCTGGGC
Source organism: Dehalococcoidia bacterium (assembly GCA_963663025.1). Lineage (GTDB taxonomy): Bacteria > Chloroflexota > Dehalococcoidia > Lucifugimonadales > JAGWBF01 > JAGWBF01. The sequence continues at coordinate 970,083 of OY760073.1, forward strand.
GAACTCGGCTGAAGTAAACCCTTCGGGAACCCGGGCCCATACGTACAGCGACGCCTGGGGAGGGATGACTCTCAAGCCGATTCGTTTCAGGACGTCGATGACTTTATCCCGGCGCCTCTGGTATATGTCGTTGTTTTCCTGGATGGGGTCCTGCGGGCCCAGCAGCGCTTCCATAGCCATCTCCTGGATGGCTTGGGGAATCCCCGAGTCCAGGTTGGCCTTGATCTGGAACAGGGCCTTGATCATGTCGGCATTGCCCACGGCCATGCCCACGCGCCATCCCGTCATGTTGAAGCACTTGGAAAGGGAGTGGAACTCTATTCCAATATCCTTGGCGCCGGGCAGCTCCATGAAGCTCACAGCCCTGTACCTGTCGAACACCACCTCGCTGTATGCTGCGTCATGGAGAATCGCGATGTCATGCCGGCGGGCAAAGTCGATGACCTTCTCGTAGTAGTCCCGTTCGACCACCGCTCCGGTGGGGTTGTTCGGGTAGTTCAGCCACATAACCTTGGCCCGGGCAGCTACTTCGGCGGGGATGGCATCCAGGTCGGGAAGCCAGCCGCTCTCTTCAGTCAATGGCATCTTGTAGCTCTCTGCGCCAGCGAACATGGTGCCCACGGCGTAAACGGGGTAGGCTGGATCGGGCACCAAGGCCACATCCCCCGGGTCCAGGTAGCAGAAGGCCGCGTGGCCGATGCCTTCCTTGGCCCCGATGAGGGGAAGCACCTCTTTGTCCGGGTCCAACCCCACACCGAATCGCCTCTCGTACCAAGTGGCGATAGCTTGGCGCATAGCCGGAAGTCCATCGCTCTCAGGGTACCTATGGTTTGGCAGGTCGTGGGAGGCGGTGACCATCCGGTCGATTATGCGGCCCGGTGTGGGGATGTCCGGGTCACCAATGCCGAAGGTGACCACATCCTCTCCCGCCGCCCGCTTTTCGGCGATGATCCGGGATATCTCCACAAAGGGATAGGGCGCCAGCTTGCTCAGTCGGTCGGAGAACTTCATTGCACCTGCTCGTCTCTGGTAGGGATTCGGTTGTTCCTCTTCTGAAGAGGCATGGTTATGTTAACCCACACGTAGTGGTTAATCAGGGTGGCCAAGGTGAAGGGTTTATCGAAGCCGACATTGTGTGAGATGTGGGCAGCGGGATTGGCGATGCCCCGTTTCCCGGCATCGGCCAACACCTTCAGCGCCAGCTTCCGCATCTTGACCAGGTAGTCGGCGTAGTCGGGCGTCTTGTCGCTGTAGCCATAGACCTTGCGAATTGGCACGTCCCACATCACGCAAAGCTGGGGCTGGATGACACCCAGGAACTTGGATGCCCCGGTGGGTCCGAAGTGCTTCACACGGCTGAGGCCCTCGAACACCTGCTGGACGGCGCCCAAGCAGTCACCTTCGAGAGTGTCACCCTCCAGCCTGACGTCCCGGAGCAAAGCGTTGATCCCTTTATGGCTGCACAGTACGTCCTCCAGCTCCGGAAGGGTGGTGTACCGGGTGCGGTTGCTCCACGAGTTGACGAACTTGGTGAGCTTTAGGACCGAATCTGCATCAGGGTCGGCGATCAGCTTATCCCTGAAGCAGGTCTTGTACACCTCTTCGTAGGAGGTGTTGTAACCCCTGGAGTGGTACTTGACCTCGGCCTTTTGCACCTTGGCCAGGGTGACTCGGGATAGCTGGGCTGGATTCACCACTCGCCGCTGAAGACCTCCTCAGCAGGCCCTTCCATGTACACCTCACCCGCACCGTCCCACTCGATGGTAAGGGTGCCGCCGGGAAGGGTTATTTCAATCTTGTCGCTGCCCAGGTCCATCAGCCTCGCCACGGCGGCAACGGCGGAGGCGCCGGACCCGCAGGCCATGGTTTCCCCTGACCCTCGCTCCCACACTCTTACCCTGGCGTGCCCAGGATCGATCAAGTTCACGATTTCAAAGTTGACACGCCGGGGGAACATGGGATGGTGTTCAACCTGGGGTCCAATCCGGTGAAGGGGGTAGTCCTCTACGAGCCGCTCAATGAAGGCCACAGCGTGAGGGTTGCCCATGGATACGAAGCCGAGATCCAGGTGGCAGCCGTCGATGTCCAAGGGGTAGTCCACCACCGCATTTCCCAGGGTGCGCGTGGGTGGGCTATCCAGCAGCACCGGGACCTCAGCGGGATCGAACTTGGGATCTCCCATAGCGACCCGGGCTGCGACCACTCTTCCGCCCTTCATGCGGGGCACGATGGTCCGGACCCCAGCCAAGGTTTCGACGGTCAGGCCCGTCTGGCCGGGCTTGGCTATGTCCCGCTCGATGGCATACTTGACGAAGCAGCGTATGCCGTTGCCGCACATCTCCCCTTCGGATCCGTCGGCATTGAACATGCGCATCCGAAGGTCCGCCGTGTCCGAGTCCAGGACCAGGATTATCCCGTCGCCTCCGATGCCGAAGTGCCGGTCGCTCATGGCCCGGGACAAGGCAGGCCAGTCCTCGTCCATCTGGCGAGCATCTATGTAGATGTAGTCGTTGCCCGCCCCGTGCATCTTAGTGAACTTCATTGCTCGGCCACTTCCCTTTCAGGCCTATTCTAACACGGAGGTATCTTCCTGTTGCAAAAAGCCTCGCAGGACCTCCGTTGCCCGTGATTCCAGGTCGTCGCCAACGGTGAGCCAGGTGATGCGGGGGTCGTTTCGTCGGAACCAGGCATACTGGTGGCGGGCAAGACGGTGGGTGTTGTATTTGACCTGGAGGGCCGCCTCCTCAAGGGAGATTTTACCCTCTAGGTGGCTGATCACCTCCCGATAGCCTATGCCGGACATGCTGGAAAGTTTCGGAGAATACCCTGCCCCCAGCAATGCTTCCACCTCGGCCACCAGCCCCATGGCGAACATCTCATCTACCCTGTCATCGATGCGTCGGTACAGGTCTTCCCTCGACGTGTCCAGACCCAGCACTCGGCAGTTGTACCGACCAGGCTGCCTGCTCCTCAACTCCGTTGCCGTCACGCCCGTAGCGTGGTAGATCTCCAGGGCCCGGACCACCCTGCGGACGTTTCGATAGTCGATCTTCTCCGCGCTTTCGGGGTCCAACTGCTTCAGCATGTTATGTAAAACCTCGGGGCCCTCGGTGGAGGCGATGCTTTCCAGATTCCGCCGGAGGTCTTCATCGGCTTTGATATGGGGCGCCTCCCAACCTTCCAGGAATCCCCAAAGGTACTGGCCCGTTCCCCCGGCCAGTATGGGAACCAAACCCCTGCCGTGGATATCAACCACCGCCGTCTCCGCCATCTTTCGAAAGATGGCAAGACTGAACTCTTCATCGGGAGAGATGCAATCGACGAGGTGATGGGGCACTCGTGCCCGCTGTTCCGGCGTGGGTTTACAGGTGCCGATGTCCATAGAACGGTAGACCTGCCGGCTGTCCACGCTGACGACCTCGCCGCCGAATGTGCCCGCCAGGTGCAGGGCAAGGCTGCTCTTGCCGACGGCAGTCGGCCCGACGATGGCTATGAGAGGGAGATTATCCATTGGCAAGCAGGCTGTTCATACAATCTAATGGCCTACCCGCGTAGCTCTGGCCTTGAGTTTTTGAGGTGAGGGCCGCCCAGGTGCTACCGGCGGGCAACCTGCGCGGTGATGCAGGCAATCTCTACGAACTCGTCGGCTCGCAGGCTGGAGCCGCCACAAAGGGAGCCATGCACCCCTTCTATTGACGCGAACTGGGCGGCGTTTTCGGCAGTAACGCTGCCTCCGTACAGGAGCGGAACGCCGGAGGCCGCCGGTTTGCCGTGGGTCATGGCCAAGCTCTCGAATATGGCGCCGGCGATCACTTCACGGGCTATCTCCGGCGTTGCCGCCACCCCGCTCCCTATGGCCCAGACTGGTTCGTAGGCTACCACCAGCTGGCTGATGTCAGTTATGTCTAGCAGGCCAGCGCTCACCTGGGTGTCGATGACAGCTTCTACTCTGCCTTGCTCCCGCTGTTCCAGGGTTTCGCCGACACAGAGTATGGGCCGGATCCCCATTGACAGGGCGGCCTTTACCTTGAGGTTGATCTTCTCCTCGGTCTCGCCGAAGTACTGCCGTCGTTCTGAATGCCCCAGGATCACGTACTGGCATATGCCCGACAACATCTGCGCCGAAACCTCGCCTGTGTAGGCGCCCTTCTCTTCATGGTGCATATTCTGCGCCCCTATGCTGATGGGGCTGCCCTCCATCACCTTGCTTACGGCATGGAGGGAGACGAAGGGTGGGCAAAGGACGACGTCAACCGGTGGTAAGGGATCCAAGGCGGCCCTGATCTGCTTTGCCAGGGCCACGCCCTCGGCCACCGAGGTGTTCATCTTCCAGTTTCCTACGACCATGGGACTGGGCATCACTTATCTCCCAGACCGGGTAGTGCTGTGCAGCTTAGGCGCCGTACTTGGTCAGCTTGCCTGCGTGGGCCAGGGCCAGCAGCATTATCTGGGTGGCCGGAAACCTTCCCAAGCTGCCCGTACGGCAGCTCCGTTCCGAGAACGACTCCACCCCTTCTCCCAATGTCCAGCGCGAGTGCAGAAGAAAGGGAACGGGGTGCCAGCTATGGGCAGCCATTATGGCTGGAGTGGCATGGTCTCCGGCTACGATGAACACATCCGGCTTCAGCTCCAGCAACTTGGGGATGTAGGAGTCCAGCTCCTCCAGGGCTGCTACCTTGCCGGAGAAGCTGCCGTCTTCTCCTGCTGCATCCGATGGCTTGTAGTGGATGTAAAAGTAGTCATGGCTGGCGTAGTGCTGATGGAGGGTTTCTACCTCATCAGCGAATGTGCGGCCGGTGGAGAGCACCTCCATCCCCGCGATGGACGCCAGCCCCCGGTACATAGGATAGGAGGCAATCGCTACGGGAGAAAGGTTGTAGGAGGTTGCCATGGAAGGCAAGTTGGGCGGGCCGGCAAACCCCCGGAGAAGCACCATGTTTGCCACCTCTTCATCCTTCAGCACCTCCCGGGCCTGGGTCACGAACTGGTTGGCCACTTGGGCTGTCTTGGAGCCTTCGGGCGACGTGGCAAGCACGTCCAGGGGAGCCTCACCGGTACGCTGGGGGTCGGTCTCGGTTACCTGGTCGCTCAGACCTTCTCCGCTCATGAGCAGTACGAAACGATAGCCTTCCACTGGGTACACCCGGATGGCTGCACCCTCAATCGAGATCTGGTCAAGCCTCTGGCATAGAGGCGCCGATATCTCGGTAGAGATGCGTCCGGCCCTGCGGTCCGACAGGAGTCCCTCGGAATCGATGGTGCAGAAGTTGCCCCTGGCGGCTACTTGGCCTTGCTTCAGGTCTAAACCCACGCCGAGGGCTTCGAGGGCGCCCCTCCCGATTTTGTATTTCAGGGGGTCGTAGCCGAAGAGGGCCAGGTGCCCCGGCCCGCTGCCGGGGGAGATGCCCGGAAGAACGGGCACGGTCACACCGCAGGAACTGGTGCCTGCCAGATTGTCCAGGTGGGGCGTATGGGCGGTCTCCAGCTCGGACAAACGGGTATCGCCATTGGGCAGCCCACCCAACCCATCGGCCACCAGCATGATTATCTTCGAGGGGGTACTAACACTGCACTCATCCAGCACTTCCGCGCCAATCATGACTTTCCTTTCAGCTAAGCGTCCGGTATGGCAGCGAGGCCAGGCAGGTCCTTTCCTTCCAGGAACTCCAGGGATGCCCCGCCCCCAGTGGAAACGTGGGCCATCCGTTCCCCGATGCCCATCTCCTCCACAACCTCGGCCGTGGACCCGCCTCCAACGATCACCACTCCCCCGGAACATGCCAGGGCGGACGCGATTGTCCGGGTTCCCTGGGAAAAGGGGTCATACTCGAACACACCCATAGGCCCGTTCCATACTACCGTTTTGCACTCCTGGAGGTTGCGGGAGAAGGCCTCGGTGGTGGTAGGGCCGATGTCCATCACGTGCCACTGCTCGGGCACCTGGTCCACAGGCACCGTCTTCACATTTTGGGCATCTGCTCCAAATTTGTCTGCTACCACAACGTCGGAAGGGAGATGCACCGAGGTGCCTCGATCTCCAGCCTTTTCCAAAATGCGTCGGGCGAAGCCAACATCTTCCTGGTCGGTTTGAGAGGCTCCGGTAGAGAGGCCCTGGGCCTGGAGGAAGGCATTGGCCATCCCGCCGCCGATGAAGAGCCTGTCGATCCTAGTCAGAAGGTTGTCCAGCACCCTTATCTTGTCCTCGACCTTTGCGCCGCCGAGGAGAGCGCCCAGGGGTCTTTCGGGGTTGCCCAGCACCTTGCCGAGCATCTCCACTTCCCGATGGACGAGCTTGCCCGCGGCGGTGGGCAGAAGCTGTGGAACTCCCACTGTGGAGGCGTGGGCCCTGTGTGCGACACCGAAGGCATCCATCACAAAGAGGTCGGCCAAGCGTGCAAGACTCCCGGAGAAATCGGGGTCGTTGGCCTCCTCTCCAGGATGAAACCGGAGGTTCTCCAACACAAGCACATCGCCGCCGTTCATGAACCCTATTGCATCTTCCACGGCAGGGCCGATGCAATTATCAACGCAGGCGGCATTCGTCCCCATAAGGATAGAAAGCTGCTCAACCACGGGAGCCATACGCAGACCTTCGACCACCTTGCCCTTGGGCCTGCCCAGGTGGGAGCAGATGATCGTTCGTGCCCCCTTGCGTCGCAGATGTTCGATGGTGGGCAGCGATGCCTTCAGGCGGTGTGTGTAGTGGGCCAGTCCGTCAATGCCCTGCTCGATAGGGACATTGAAGTCCACCCTCACCAGGACTCGGGCGCCCTCTACATCGATGTCGTCCAGTCCTTGCTTTGCCACCGCTAGATGGCCTCCAGAGTTATGTGATGGGCCACATCCCGCACAGATTGAAGGTCTCCACGGGCGGAGAGACTTGCCAGGCAGCTATCGGCCCGGCTTCGGTGCTCTGCTGCAACCTCCAAGGACTGCTTGCGAGCGTCGACGCTCTCTAGTATCTCCAGGGCTTTGGTTATGTCGTTGGGTTCCAGCACCCGCTTCCTGTAGATGCCGTCCAGCTCTCGGCTTGCGGTAGCGTTGCCGTTCTCCACGATTTGGACTATGGGAAAGAGTTTCTTCTTCCCCAGCAAGCTGTCCGAATGCTCACCGTTTCCGTGCTTTGGCCACAGCATCTCAATGTCCTGGGCAATTTGCGCCGCCACACCAAGGCTGCGACCGAACTCGCGGAAGGCGTCTATAGTCCGGGTGTCCCCGCCGGCCGCTACGGCTCCCAGCGCTGCTGCGCACGATACTATGGAGCCCGTCTTGGAGGAGGCCATCTTCAGATACTGGTCTGTGCTGACGGTGGCCCGGTCTCGCAACGACAGGTCCAGGTGCTGCCCTTCGCACATTTCAAGGCAGCTCTGGTCCAGCAGGCGCAATCCTTCTATGGTTGCTTCAACAGTCAGACCGCGGCCAACCAAGTCCATGAGGGCCAGGCGGGCGAGGGCATGCATTCCGTCTCCGGCATTTATCGCCTGGCCGGGACCCCAGATCCACCACACCGATGTTCTCCCATCCCTTTGGGGGCTGCCCGCCTGTACATCTTCGTGGATCTGGATGAACCCATCGACCAGTGCCATGCAGGCGGCCGATGGCAGCGCCTGCGCGAAGGAGTCGGTCAAGCTGGAGCACACCGCCAAGGGCAAATAGGCAAGGTGCTGGTCCTTTGGAGAAGCAGTTGAAGGTGAGCCGCTCTCGTCAGCCCAACCAAGCTGGTATGCCAGCACCTGGTACAGGATTCCCTCCTTCCCGTCCACACTCCTGCGCAGCTCGGCTTGAAGGGCTGTACCGTATTCTCGAAGGGCGTTGTTGGATGACGATGACATTCGGTCTCTGGATGCGGAATTCTTACCCGGCGATGTCAGGCCGGACTATCCGGCTGGCGCTAGTGACAGGTTGCAAATGGATTCGATGCTTGTAACATCCACATCGCCGGCCCTCACGAGGGTGGGAAGCTCTGTGGTGAGATCAAGAATTGTGGATGCGGTTCCCGAGGGTGCAGGCCCATCTTCCACCACATGGTCCACCCGGTCGCCCAACGCCTGCTTCACTTCCTGCCAGGAAGATAGATTGTCACCCCCGGTGATGTTGGCGCTGGTGCCTGTAACGGGGCCGCCGAAGCCTTCGATCATGGCCAAGGCAACAGGGTGATTGGGCATCCTGATGCCCAGGGTGTTCCGTCCTCCGCTGACCAGGTCGGGTACATCCTTCGAGCGGTTAAGGATGATGGTGAGAGCGCCCGGCCAGAAGCGATCAGCCAGCTCCCACGCAACGTCGGGCACGTTTATGGCTACTCTGGACAGGTCGCTGGGGGAGGAGATGAGGACCGGCATTGGCATGCCTACGGGCCTTTCCTTGATGGCGAAGACCCGTTCGACGGCAGGGATGCAAAACACGTCGGCGCCCAGTCCGTACAGGGTATCAGTGGGGAAAGCCGCCACGCCACCGGAGCGTAGGACCTGGACGGCCTTTTCCGTTCCCCGGGAACCAGCAGCTTCCATCACCAGACTTGCCGTTGACCCCTTTCAGCCGAGGAGATTGGCATCATTCTACAGGTGAAGGTACCCACTGTAGAGCTCCACTCGACCATATTAGGCAGCTAAACTTCACCATCCCGCGAAGGTCATTGTGGGATAGATTTACATTTTCGAGATCCATGAGATAAATGAGCGCGTCATCGCTCATGTCGTTTAACACGGCTTGACAAGTTGCATAGAATTCAGAGTCGTATTTAGACTCATATTTAGACGCCCCCTGACACGCTAACAGGAACAAAGATACCAAGAGCAACAATGCTATCAATGTTCTACGCATATCACACCTTCAAGGTTACGGCGAAGCCGACCCCCGCCAGGGGTCGGCTTCATCCTGCCCTGTCTAAGGACACTACACCGCTATTCAAACTGATACGCTACCAGGAGATAGGTATTCTTGACCGAGTATAGCACAGGTGCTAAGCTTGGGTCGAACCTTCAGGCGGAGGTTGGGCGAGCGTGACGGAAGGCAGCAACTCTTCTCCCAGTCGGCGCATTTCTACTACCGGCGATGTCGAGGTTTCCACATACCTTGGGATCGCCAGCGCACAAAAGGGCGCCGAAGCAACCACTGAACAACTCTCCGGTTCCATCGATGAAGCTGTCCTGATAGTCGACTTCGGCTCTCAGTACAGCCGGCTAATTGCAAGGCGGGTCAGGGAGCTAAAAGTGTATTGCGAGATCGTGGCCCCCGATGCGTCTTGGGAGCAGGTCCGCCATACCAACCCCAAGGGCGTAATTCTTTCCGGCGGGCCTGCCAGCGTCTATGACGATGAAGCGCCCCTGGCCCCTCCGTGGGTGTACGAACGCAACATCCCTGTTCTCGGCATCTGCTACGGCATGCAGGTGCTGGCCCATCAGCTGGGTGGGCGAGTCATACCGGGGCAGAGGCGGGAGTACGGCCATGCGGTGCTGTACCAGAACATCTCCGACTCGGTGATCTTTGCCAACCTGCCCTCCGCGCTACCTGTGTGGATGAGCCACGGTGACCAGATAGAGCAGTTGCCTCCCGGATTCGCCTCGCTGGGCTACACCGACAACTCTCCCATAGCGGTGATGGGCAACGACAGCAGGATATTCGGCCTGCAGTTCCATCCCGAGGTGGTGCACACCGAGCAGGGCAAGGCTTTCCTGGAGAACTTCTTGTACCGGGTGTGCGGCTGCAGGCAGACCTGGACCTCCTCCAACTTCGTCAAGCGGACAGTCGATTCAATTGCCGAGCAGGTTGGCGATGGGAAGGTCATCTGCGCTCTGTCCGGCGGGGTGGACTCCACTGTCACTGCCACCCTGGTGCACCAGGCTGTGGGGAACCAGCTAACCTGCATATTCGTCAATAATGGCCTCCTTCGAAGGGAGGAGCCCGAGAGAGTGCTGGGTGTCTTAGGCAGGAACCTCCAGTTGAACCTGGTCCATGTGAACGCCGAAGACCGCTTCCTGGGGCGCCTCACCGGGATTATCGATCCTGAAGAGAAACGAAAGCGGGTTGGCGAAGAGTTCATCAGGGTGTTCGAAGAAGCGGCCTCGGAGCTGGAGGGCACCGAGTTCCTGGCCCAAGGCACCCTCTATCCCGATGTGATTGAAAGCAGGACGTCCGAGAACAAGGCGGCTTCGAGGATCAAGACCCACCACAACGTCGGCGGCCTGCCGGCGAACATGAGGCTGAGTTTGGTCGAACCACTCAGGTACCTGTTCAAGGATGAAGTGAGGGATGTGGGCTTGGCCCTGGGACTGCCGCCCGAGATGGTGAATCGGCAGCCGTTTCCCGGGCCGGGGCTGGCCATAAGGATTATCGGGGATGTTACGAAGGAGAAGCTGGAGATACTCAGAGCGTGCGACTGGATCGTCATGGATGAGATCAAAGGGGCTAATCTCTACGACCAGCTTTGGCAGAGCTTCGCTGTCCTTACTGATAGTCGTAGCGTGGGGGTCATGGGGGACTTTCGCACCTACAGGCATGTCGTCGCCATCCGTGCCGTGAACAGCGAGGATGCTATGACGGCCGACTGGGTGCGCCTGCCCTACGAGGTTCTGGCCAAGATTTCCAACCGCATCGTCAACGAAGTCCCCGAGGTGAACCGGGTGGTGTATGACATCACCGCCAAGCCACCTGGGACCATTGAGTGGGAGTAGGACTGACGATTCCTCCTACAGCCCAATTCGGACCCAGAAACCCCTGGCCAGTTGGCCCAATTCTTGTTGGCGATTCATTTCCATTCCGGAGATCGGCCCGATGAAGGTAATGGTGGTTGGGTCAGGGGCGCGAGAGCATGCCATGGTGTGGAAGCTGGCCCAGAGCCCCTCGGTCGGCTCCATAATTACGGTGCCCGGCAACGGCGGTACTTCCACCCTAAGCACCAACGTTCCGGCTAATCTATCTGAACTACAAGGTCTGGTGGACATCGCCCGGCAGCATGGTGTCGATTTCACCATTGTTGGGCCGGACAATCCCCTGGCGGACGGGGTTGTCGATCTTTTCCAGGAGCAGGGCTTGTTCGTCTTCGGCCCCAGCCGCGCGGCAGCCCGCATCGAATGGAGCAAGTCCTTCGCCGGAAAGCTTATGGAAGAGAACAACATCCCCCGTCCGGAACGGAAGGTCTTTGAACGGTACGCCGATGCCCGGTATTACGTGGACAGGCACAGCGGGCCTGTCGTTGTGAAGGCCGATGGGTTGGCCCTGGGTAAAGGAGTCTTTATATGCCGGGACCGGGAGGAAGCCCTCGATGCGCTGGATCAGTGCATGGTAGCCAGGAGCTTCGGCCCTGCCGGAGACAGGGTACTTCTGGAAGAGTATCTGGAGGGGCAGGAAGTCAGTGTGTTCGCCTTCTCTGACGGGAAGAACATCTCCCCCCTGATGGCAGCATGTGACCACAAGCGCATACACGACGGTGACAAGGGGCCGAACACGGGAGGCATGGGCAGCTATGCGGTGCCCGAGTTCTGGACGCGCGAGCTAGAGGAGGAAGTCAGGGACGACATCGTTGCTCCGACCATCAATGCCCTGGCCGACCTTGGCGCACCATTCAAGGGCATGCTCTATGCAGGCCTCATGATCACATCTGCTGGCCCGCGGGTCCTGGAGTTCAACTCCAGGTTCGGCGACCCAGAGGCGCAGGTGATCCTTCCCCTGCTGGAGACGGACTTGCTAGAGGCAGCATGTGCCTCTGCCGAGGGCAACCTCGATGGCGTCGACGTCAGGTGGCGTAGGGGTAGCTGCGTTGGCGTGGTCCTCGCTTCGCCGGGGTATCCTGGCGACTATCCCACAGGGTATGAGATTCATGGCCTGGCCGATCTGGATGACGATGTTATAGCATTCCATGCGGGAACCAAGGTGGAAAGCCGAGCCGCCGGCGATGTCCTGGTCACCGGCGGGGGCCGGGTGATGACCATAGTGGCCGAAGGACCTAACCTCGAAGAGGCGAGAATCAAGGTATACGACAATGTCCGTAAGGTCAGCTTCCCAGGTGTCCAGTATCGGAGGGACATCGCCATTCCGGGGGTCTCAGCGGTGCGATGACGGACCAGCCCATGTCCACTCAAGGCCAGGTAAGCACTGCTCCCTTTCGAAGGCGAGGCCCATCAATAGCGAGAGCGGCGGAGGCTTTCCGCGCCCAAGTTCTGCACATGTCCGCAATGGACCGTTGGAACAGGATTGGCCAGTTTCAGGGCTGGCTACAGCAAAGCTCTCTGCAGCACCTGACCCTGGAGCAGGCGCAGGTGTTGTACTCCGCCTCCGGTGGCCGTAAAGGGAAGGAGTTCAAGTCCAACTCCCCGGAGGAGGTGCGGGACTCCATAGACTTCCTGCTGTACGACCCGCTCAGCCTGGACGGGCGCTTCTCCGAGTGCGTAGACCCCGAAGGGGCTTACACGCTGAAAGGATGCGGGAAGAGCTTCGTGTCATACTTGCTTTGCGTCCGCTATCCTCAGCTCTTTGGCCACTGGTCGTCCTACTCCGACAAGTCTCTTTCTATGCTGGGCACGGCGCGCCCGAAGGCCCGCAAGATGGCACAAGGCCAGGGCACAACTTATGTGCAGTACCTTGACGTGCTCTGGTCGGTGAGGAAGGCTGCAGGTATGGCAGATTTCCCGGAGCTTGACCGGTTCTTGTGGTGGCTGTCAAGGGAGGGGAAAGCGAGAAGCCCGTCCGAGAATGGACGGGACCCGGAATCCAAGATTCATAGAAATTAGGAGGAACCTTCGGTGGCATTGGTAAGTGTTGTTATGGGAAGCGCATCCGACGAGGCGGTGGTCGGGCAGTCGGCCGCCGTGCTGGAACAGATGGGGATCGATTACGAGGTCAAGGTGATGTCAGCCCACCGCACCCCCGAGCAGGTGCGCCAGTACGCCAAGGAGGCGCGAGACAGGGGCACCGAAGTGTTCATCGCCGCAGCAGGAGGCTCGGCGGGACTTCCGGGAGTTATAGCATCCTGGACGACGCTGCCGGTGATAGGAGTGCCGCTGGCGAGTAGCGATTTGAACGGTCTGGATGCCCTCATGGCCATTGCCCAGATGCCCCCGGGTATACCCGTCGCTTGCGTAGCTGTGGGTAGCTGGGGTGCCCGCAATGCCGCCTTCCTGGCAGCGCAGATTTTGGGCCTCAAGTATGATACGATAAGACAGGCTTATGACCAGTACAGGGACAAACTACAGCAAGGCTAGCCCCTCATCCGCACGGGCTGCCAGCAAAGGGCGAACGCCCCAATCGACCAAGCCATTAGTTGTCATCACCGACTTCGATGACACCGTCGCCATCGAAAACGTAGCGGAGCTCATTTTCGAAGAGCTCTGCACCGACCAGGGATGGCGGGTGCTAAGGCAGCAGTCCCGTGACAAGGTGATCTCCCTCAGGGAATACCAGGAACAGGCCTTCCGCATGACCGGCGCCAGCCTGGAAGAGATGCAGGCTAAGGTGAGGGAGAAGGCAACCCTGCGTCCCCATTTCAGGGAGCTTTGGGAGTTCACCCAGCAGGCTGGCATCCCCATGGCCATCGTCAGCCTTGGAATGGACTTTTACATTGAAGCAATGCTGGGGAGGGAAGGGCTGGAGTGTATTCCCCGTCATTCGGCCTCCGCTGATTTTTCTAATGGGACAATCTCATACAGCTATCCCTACCCTTGGGATGGCTCCGGTTCATCCAGCTTCGAGGTGTGCAGCCAGTGGGGCACCTGCAAGTGCAGCGTCCTGAACAGCTATATCCAGAAGGGGTACGCCATCAACTACATAGGAGATGGCAGGTCCGACATGTGCCCAGCGTACATGGCAGACCACATATTTGCCCGCAGCTATTTGGCTGAGCTTTGCGAGGAGAAAAAGCTGCCCTACACCCCCTTCGATACCTTCATGGATGTGATAGAAAGGCTCAAGGCCAGAGCAGGAGTGGAAGCTTCGTGATCGATCGATACTCCCGTCCTGCGATGAAGCTGGTCTGGTCCGATGAGAATAAGTACGCCAAGTGGCTTGCCGTAGAGTTGGCGGTGTGCGAAGCATGGACCGAGGAAGGCACCATTCCCGACGAAGATATGCGGAAGCTGAGAAACGCCCGCTTCGACGCCGCTCGGATGGACGAGGTGTTCCAAAGGACTCGCCACGATGTAACGGCGTTCCTGCGCTCCATCACCGACAACCTGGGGGAGGAAGGACGCTGGATTCACTTGGGGCTTACCTCCAGTGACGTGATGGATACAGCTTTGAGCTTGCAGATGGTTGAAGCGGCGGACCTGCTTATCCAGGAAGCAAAGGGGCTCAGAGACACCCTGGAGGGGATGGCCCGGACATATAAGGACACCCCGATGATGGGCCGCACCCACGGCATCCACGGCGAACCGATCACCTTCGGCCTCAAGCTGGCTCTGTGGTGGGACGAGATCCGTCGCAACGTCGAGCGCCTGGAGCAGGCCAAGCTTAACATCAGCGTCGGCAAGATATCGGGGGCTGTCGGCACCCATGCGACGGTGCCCCCTGGCATCGAGACCAGGGTCTGCGAGCGGTTGGGTCTGGGGGTGGCCCCCGTTTCCAGCCAGATCATCCAGCGGGACCGGCATGCTCACTTCCTGTCGGCCCTCGCCATAACGGCCGCATCCCTGGAGAAGTTCGCTACTGAGATCAGGTCCCTCCAGCGCACAGAAGTGCGGGAAGTCGAGGAGCCTTTTGGCGAAGGCCAGACAGGCTCCTCCGCTATGCCTCACAAGCGCAACCCAGAGCTGTCCGAGAGGGTGTGCGGCTTGTCCCGCCTGATACGGGGACACTTGGTGACGGCATTGGAGAATGTTGCCCTGTGGCATGAGCGGGACATCAGCCACTCCTCGGCTGAGCGTCTGATCCTGCCCGATTCATGCCTGGCCTTGGACTACATCCTGGCGCTGTTCAACCAGGTTATGCAGGGCCTGCGTGTGTACCCGGACCGGATGTGGCAGAACATGGAGAGCACCCGCGGTGTTCTGTTCAGCCAGAGGGTGCTGCTATCCCTAGTAGAGAAGGGGCTGGCTAGGGACAAGGCCTACCACCTTGTCCAGGCCAACGCTATGCGAAGCTGGGATGAAGGCTACGATTTTCGCGACCTAACTAGAAAGGACGCCGCCATCCAGTCATACATCTCCGGTGACGAGATGGACGATCTGTTCGATTACAGCTACTACCTGCGATACGTGGATGAGACCTTCGAGCGGGTGGGGCTTCAGACGCCAGCAGTAATGGATGCAACAACAAGATGAGGTGGGGAAGCGAATGGCGACAGGTATAACTCGGGACATGCTCTATCAAGGGAAGGTGCGGGACGTCTACAACCTGCCCGGTACCGTGCTCGGTACGGGACAGAAGGATGCGCTGCTCTTTGTGGCGTCGGACAGAATATCGGCCTTCGATGTGGTGCTGCCAACGCTGATTCCCGACAAGGGAAAGGTGCTGAACCAGATCTCGGCCTTCTGGTTCGACAAGACCCAGCACATCCTGCCCAACCACATGCTACAGGTGGTGGAGCCGGGCTGGCTGTCGGATATCGAAGATGAAACCACTTCGTCGGAGCTGGCCTCCTTCACCCACCGGGGCATGGTGGTCAAGCGGGCGGAGCGCATCGACATCGAGTGCATCGTCCGGGGCTATCTGGCAGGCTCGGCTTGGAGCGAGTACAAGGCCAGCGGGACCGTATGGGGCCAGAGTTTCCCTGCGGGGATGAAGGAAGGCCAGCTTCTGGAGAGACCCCTGTTCACGCCAACGACCAAGGCGGAAGAGGGACACGACGAAAGCATGACCAACCAACAGGTCGTTGATATGGTCGGTCAGGACCTGGCCCAACGCCTGGAAGAAGTGAGCATTGCCCTCTTCTCTTTCGCCCACGAGTATGCCAGGGAGCGGGGCATCATCCTGGCGGACACCAAGATGGAATTCGGCCTGCTGGACGGGGAGCTTATCCTGATCGACGAGCTGTTCACCCCCGATTCCAGCCGGTTCTGGGATGCATCGGCCTATGAGCCGGGTCAGTCCCAGCCCAACTACGACAAGCAATTTGTCAGGGACTGGCTCATCGACCAGGGCTGGGACCGGGAGCCTCCTGCGCCCGAGCTGCCCGACGAAGTCGTCAGGCTAACCCAGGAGCGCTACTTTGAGGCCTACCAGCGCTTAACGGGCACGGGCTTGTACGATAACTGATGATTACCAGGAGCATTTAATTGCCGCAAAGCAACCAAAGAAGGGGTGGAAGAAGACGCTCGGGGCGGGGTATCCGTGGTGGATCGCCGGGACGCCGGGGCGGAGGCGGGACTGTCCAAACGTCGGGAGGACGCAATCGCTTTGGTAGGCGCCTCACCCGGTGGGTCGTAGTTGGCGTCGTCGCGGTAGTTGCCATCCTCATCATCTTTAGCTTTGCAATCACCGCCATAGATCCCGGCGGCACCCTTGGAAATGACTCAGGAGGGACGGGAGAAAGGGTAGGGGAATTCCACGAGAGCATCGGGAATGAACACATCCCCAGGTTCGAGAGCTATACAAACTACAACACTACCCCGCCCACATCCGGGCCCCATTGGGATGTGATGAGCAATCCCCGCGTGCCCGTGGACTGCGGGTTCTATGACCAGCAACTGCGTAATGAGCGCACGGTGCACAACCTAGAGCACGGCCACATAGTGATCAGCTACAACATCAGTGATGAAGATAAGAGAGAGGCTCTCTTCAATGCTGTCCGTGACCTTCCCGGTTGGTCCAGGTACGTCGTGGTGCAGCCCTACGCTCAGTTGCCCGAGGGCGAGATAGTCATGACAGGCTGGGAGTACCTGCAGCGCTTTAGCGAGGTGGACCTTGAAGGCATGCAGGAGTTCTACGACGCCCGACGGGGACATGGCCTTGAAGGACCTGCCGGGCTGGGCATACCTTGTCTATAGCCCGGACAGAATGAATGTACCTGGCCAAGGTGCACGTAACCCTCAAGCCCACGGTCAGCGACCCCCAAGGTCAGACTGTCCTGGGAGGCCTGAAGATGCTAGGGTTCGACTCGGTGCAGTCCGTGCGAATGGGCAAGTACCTTGAGATGCAGTTGGATACTGACAGCCAGGAGGCAGCCCAGGAGCAGGTCAGCCAGATGTGCAGCCGACTGCTGGCAAACATGGTCATCGAGGAGTTCAGCTTCGAGCTGGAGGAGACTGACTAGCTCCGGGTCTAGCCGTCGATGGTTCCCTTGGTGCTGGGCACCTGTCCCGGCGCCCTGGGGTCCAGTTCCACAGCGTCCCGCAGCGCCCTCGCCAGTGCCTTGAACAACCCTTCAGCCTTGTGGTGCCCGTTGAGCCCAGTCAGGATCCTGGCATGCAAGTTCATCTTCGCCTCGATGGCGAAGCTCTCCAGCAGGTGCCTCACCAGGTCTCCGGGAAGGGTTTCCACCATCTCTCCGGACAGTCCGATATCCAGGCAGGCGTAGCTCCGCCCGCTTAGGTCAACGGCCACCATAGCCAGGGTCTCGTCCAGGGGCACCAGGGCATGGCCCATCCTGCGGATGCCTGTGCCGTCGCCCAGCGCCTCGCGCAGGCCCCGGCCCAGGGTGATGCCGGTGTCCTCAACCAGGTGATGCCAGCCTGTCTCCAGGTCTCCCTCAGCCTGAAGACTGATGTCTATCAGGCTGTGGCGTGACAGCTGGGACACCAGGTGGTCCAGCATGCCGTTGCCCGTTGTTACGTCATATGCGCCCTGGCCATCCAGGTCTATGGTCAGACGGCAGTGGGTCTCCCTGGTCTGACGGTCGATGATTGCTGTACGGGATGCCATGGTAGTGCTCCTAGCGGTATCGGAAAGCCGGAAGTACCGGCTTTAGACCATATCCTTCGTTATGTCTGTCAGGGCGGCAACCAGGGCATCGGTCTCGTGGGGCAGACCGACGCTGATCCTGGCGTGGTCCTTCATGCGCTCGTTGGAGAAGTAACGGACGAATATGCCCCGCATAGCCAGCCCGTTGACCACATCCTGTCCCCTTCCCTGGGGGAAGCGGCACAGGATGAAATTTGCGTCGGATGGCCAGACGGTAAGGCCCGGGACCTGCTCTAACAGCGAGTACATCCTATCTCGCTCGTTGATTATGGTCCTCACCCGCTCCAATAAGGGTTCCAGGTTCTCCAGCGACGCCAGCAAGGCGACCTCCGCCGCCAGGTTGACGTTGTACGGGGGCTTGACCGCCATCATTATCTTGGCCATGTCTGGGTCCATGACCCCCAGGCCTATTCGCAAACCGGCCAGTCCCGCCCACTTGCTGAAGGTCCGAAGCACCACCAGGTTGGGATGGTCCTTGACCATCGGCATCACTGTCTTGCCGCAGAACTCGTAATAGGTCTCGTCCACAACGACCATGATGCCTGTCTTCAGCAGCTCTTCTATCTGCCAGTCCGGTGTGGAGTTGCCGGTGGGATTGTTGGGCGACGCGATAAGGATAGCCTTGGTCTCTGAATCGATGGCTAGGCGCGTCGATTCCAGGTCTATATCGAAGGACTCATTGCGAGGTACCACTACAACGTTGCCGCCGCATATCCGGGCGCAGATGGCGTACATACCGAAGGTAGGGTCGGGCTCTATCATCTTCTCGCCGGGTCCAATGACCATGCGAAGGGTCAGGTCTATCAGCTCGTCGCTTCCGTTGCCGGCGATGATGTATTCCGGCTCAATACCCAGATAGCCCGATAGGGCATCCCTCAGGGCGCGCTGCTCGGGGTCGGGGTAGCGGTTGTAGTCCTTGAAGTTGCCAAGGGCTTGGCTGACCGCTGGAGAAGGTCCGTAGGGGTTCTCGTTGCCGTTGAGGCGGATGACCTTGTCAGCCGGTATCCCTGCCTTCTGGGCCAGTACCTCGCTGGGGTCCACCCCTTCGTACATCTTGAGGTTTCGGATGTGGGGCTGCAGCGGATCAAGCATCGCTAATCCCCGCCAGTCCCTCCAGCCTGACCTCGACGGCCCGGGCGTGACCCGTCAGCCCTTCGGCTTTGGCGATCTGGGAGGCTGCCTCTGCCAGGGGTGGGTACGCCTCGGGCTTGAGTCCAACCACGGGCATGGTCTTCAAGAAGTGATGAATGCTAAGGGCCGAGTTGAACCTGGCGGTTCCGCCCGTCGGCATCACATGGCTGGGGCCTGCTACATAGTCGCCCATGACCTCTGGGGAGTACTCTCCCAGGAACACCCCGCCGGCATGCCTGACCTTGGCAGCCCATGCCCATGCATCCTTGACCATCAGGCAAAGGTGCTCGGGCGCGATGGCGTTGGCCAGCTCGACGGCCTCGTCCAGGTCGTCCATGAGGAACACCTTTCCCTGGGACTGGATGGAAGCCCCAGCGGTGTCGCCCCGGTCGAGGGTGGCGAGCTGCTTGTCCAGCTCGACCTCGATGTCGGACACCAGGTTGCGGGACGTGGTCACCAGTATGGGGCATGCAAGGGGGTCATGTTCGGCCTGGGCCAGCAGATCCGCCGCGCAGTAGACGGGGTTGGCGGTCTCGTCGGCGACGACTATCGTCTCGGTGGGCCCGTATATCCCGTCGATATCGACCTCACCGAACACCAGCCTCTTTGCTATGGTTACGAAGATGTTGCCGGGACCGCATATCTTGTCAACCTTGGGAATCGTCTCGGTGCCGTAGGCCATGGCGCCGATGGCTTGCGCGCCGCCCACGCAGAACACCTGATCCACGCCAGCCAGGTGGGCGGCAGCCATGACGGCAGGGGCAGGATACGCCCCACCCCGGGCAGGAGATGTAAGGACGATTTCTTTCACGCCGGCGACCCTGGCGGGTATGGCCGTCATCAGCACTGTGGAGGGGTAGGCTGCCGTACCGCCGGGCACGTATATACCAATCCTCTCCAGGGGAACGACCAGCTCACCGAGTCCAGAGGGCAAGTCCAGCCAGCTCTGGCGCATCGTAGGGCGGTGAAACTCCTCTACTCGCTGGGCTGCCAGCTCCAAGGCATCCCTCAAGGAGTCGGGAAGGTTGTTCCAGGCCGCGGACAACTCTTCTTTGGGCACCTTGATGACATCCAGGTCCACGCCATCCAGGGCCTTGGTGTACCTGCGCAGAGCATCGTCGCCCTGGGAGCGCACATCCTGAAGAATGCGGGTTACCGACTCGGAAACCGAGAGCCTCTCCCCAAAAACTTCGAAGGTCTTCTGAGAGACCCCCTCGGGCAGGGACGATACATCCAGGGGGTCGACCCTCTTGAAGGAGTCTTTAGAAGCTTCCGCCCCCCTAACTATTTGCAGGTTCACCCAAGTACTCCTTGACCATTCGAACGGATTCGGCTATCGCCTTGTCGCGATAGGTTGCTATCTTGTCTTTGGGCACCAGGCCGTACACTTCTTCCAGGCTATCGGGCATGCTGAGGAGGAAGTCCTCGGCGATCCTGGAGGCATCGGCGTCGTCCCTGTACATCCGGCGGGTGGCAAACCTGAGGCGCTCCCAGGTGAAGTCCCAGGTCGTGAACTTGACGACCCATTCCCGCCACTGGGCTAACTGCTCACCATCCAGGAATCCTATGGCCACATCCTTTTCGGAGCCCTGAAGGTGTTGGCGAATCTCCTCGCGGTCCCCCATGTCGTCCATGGCAACCCGGTCCATATCCAGCTGCAGGGCCCTGTCCCAGATGTTGGCCTGCATCCTCTCCAGCTCTATCGAACGTCCGCCAAAGTACTGCTGGTAGATGTCCATTATCCAGGTCTCATCGGCGGCCAGGTGGGACAGATAACCGGCCAGGAAAGCTGCGGTTGCAGGTCCCAGCTTGGACTTGTCGGCAAGCTCGGGATGCGATCCGAACAGGCCCTCGGCGCCCGCGCCAATTTTCTTTGTCGCCAGGGGGGCGAAGTGGGTGTCCTCTCGCTTGCCTTTGGTCATGGCCCTGATGTCGGGGGTCGTGGATCCCAGCAGAAAGCAGCCCAGGTATGAGTCTATGTCCGGGTCTTCCATCTGCTCACGTACTTTGAGGGCCATGTCCAGGTGTACCGGCAGGTTGGGCACTTCAGTCATCCTCCAGGGCATCCGCCAGGTTCCGGTAGGACTGGCAGTGGTGTTCGAAAAGGTAGCTGACAGGCGACGCGGCCACATCCTTTGCGCCTGCGTTTCGCAGGTGGTCTACCGCGTCAAGTATGCCTTCTTTGCGCACCAGCAAGCTGACCGAGTACCAGTCTTGACCTTCGACATTATACACCCTGGATATGGTCGGGCCCTGAAGGCCGGCCAAGTCTGGTCTGCTCAGAATCCGAATGCTTACAGACTCGGCTGAGTCGCCGTGAACGTTGGCCGTAAGGCGATAAAAAGTGCCGCCCTTGAGGTAGCCTTCTATCCGCTCCAGGAGTTCCCGGGCCAGGGTCAGCCCGTCGGGGTGGGCCTTCAGAGCCTTACGATTCCCGATCAGGCAAGCCTGGGAGGTAAGGACGGAGCCGTCGCCCAGGGTTTTCAGGCCGTTTTCCCTTAAGGTGACCCCGCTGGCAGTCAGGTCGGCTATCAGGTCCGCATATCCCGCCATGGGAGCCGCTTCGAGGCTGCCGCTGGCCTGAATGAGGGAGAAGTAGTTGATTCCCCCGCGGTTGAGAAACGATTGGAGAAGCCTGGGGTACTTGGTGGCGATGCGAAGCTGTTTCCCCTGGTTGCGGAAGTCCAGCGCGACATCGCCAAGGTCGCTCAGGGAAGATACGTCTAGCCAGGATGCGGGCACAGCCAACACCAGGTCGCATCGACCGTAGCCCAGGTCCTGGATGACCGGAATGACCGGGCTGGCTTCGTGGCGCAGCTCCAGGTACCTGTCCAGGCCTGTAATGCCAAGCTCCGCGCTGCCCTCCTCCACCTTCTGGGTAATGTCCGCCGTCCGCTGGAATAGGACATCGATCTTGGGCACGCCCGGTATGTAGGCCGAGTAGCTGCGAGAACTGGGACGCTCCACGGATATGCCGCAGGCACGCAGAAAGCCAAGGGTCGGTTCGTACAGCTCGCCGTCGCTGGGGAGAACAAGCCTCAGATGACCGGCGCGGAAGCCTGCTCCTCCGGTTTGACCGCCGTAGGCTGTGGGTGGAGTAAGCATAGGCCCTAGCCTGCCTGTGCGCCCAGACCGGAGGCCTCCGGCACAGGATGGAGTACAGGAGAACCATCTTCGGCGACCTGAATCACCTCGCCGATGCCGGTCCTCCCGGCATAGGAGATCGCCGACTCCAGGGACATGCCGCAGACATCCAGTTCGACTGAGCGGCCCTGGCTTCTAAGCTCTTCCGCCAACTTCAGCGCTTCCTGGTATGCGCCGTTGGAAGGAAGGATCAAGGCGCCCATGGCCATGGAATTGTCTGCTTCTCGGTGCGACACTCGGGCGCTAAGAATGTCTTCCAGCAACTCTACGGTGTATGCGAACCCCAAGACGGGTATGTCCACTTCGCTTCCGAGGTCCCTTGCAAGTGTATCGCACCTCCCCCCACCGGCGACGGAGTAAGTCAGGGAAGCGTGCTTGATTTCGAAGATAAGCCCGGTGTAATAGGCGATGTCTCGCGCCAGCCCGAAATCCAGCACAAGGGACTCGGTCGGGACGATTGCCCCGTCGATGAGGTATAGGGTCTCTTCCAGGCGGTCCAGGGCGGATGAGTCGAGGCCGCTGGACCCGATTATCTCCCTAGCGGCCTTGAAGCTGCCTTCGGGGCTGCCCCGCACCCCGGCCAGGGAAGCGACAAGGTCAAATCCCATTTCAAGCTTCCCGGGGTCGTCGGCGCCTTTGAACTTGGTGAGCAGGCGCTCCACAATGCCATGGGGTTCCCTTTGGCCCAGGGAACCCACCTCTCCCCACTGGATCATTCCGTGCAGCAGGCTCCGAGCTTCCTCGTCGGGCATTTCGCGAATTCTGGCAGCCAATTCGCCTTCTTCATCTTCGATCCCCACAAGGTGCAGGGTCCTGGCCTGCCCTCGAACGTTCTCCATTCCAGTTTGCCCGGATTTGAGCTCCCCGATGCTGCTCAAAATGAACATCGTGGAGCGTTCGGACAACTCCAGTTGGTGCAGAAGATGGTGCAGCACACCCACATCGCTAAGCTCGATGGTGTTATCGGATATGCCGAGGTTGGCTAAAGACGCGTAGCTGAGAGACAGGATTTCGGCGTCGGCCCTTGGCCCGGCGGCCCCCAGGATCTCGACTCCAGCCTGGGTGTATTGCCTGAAGGAACCCTCATCACCATCATAGCGGAACACCGGCCCGGCATATTGGATTCGGGCGGGAAGGGGTGGTGGGGGGTCCGATTCGACATAGCTTCTAAGTACCGAACTGGTGTACTCCGGCCTTAGGCTGACGTGATTTCCGCCGGGGTCCACGAAGCTGTACATGCGGGCGGCAATCTCCCCTCCCGATTTCCGCAGGAATAGCTCGGTTGGTTCCAGGATGGGGGTATCCAGGAGTTTGTAGCGGTGGAGGGAGAAGAAGGTCCTGAGCTTCTCTTGGACTGCCATCAAGGGCTGCCAGGCAGGCTCAGGGAGGTCGCGCATCCCCTTTAGGTGGTACAGCTTATCCATTGAACTAGGTAGAAGTATTGTACACCAGAGGCGAATCTCAGGAAAACAGGAATCCTTGGTATGGGCTAGGTCGCGGACTACGGATGAGCCATCAGGCCGCCGTCCACGTAGATGGGCTGACCCGTAGTGTAGTCGCAGGAATCGGACGCCAAGTACATCAGAAGGGGGCCTATGTCCCTTGGATGGCCCTTGCGCCTCAGAGGAATATAACGCACCAGCAGTTCTTTTTGAGCTTCTTCGGGGTCTAGTTCCTCGGTAGTGCTCCATCCCGTACCTATGACGTTTACGCGTATATTGCTTCGCCCCCACTCCAAGGCAAGGGCCCGTGTAAGCTGGAGGACCGCCCCCTGGCTTGCGCAGTACACCCCCGACTCAGACAGTCCTCTCTCAGCCATGTTGTCGCTTATGTTAATGATCTTACCTCCGCCCTGGGCAAGCATCTTCTTTCCCGCAAATCGGCAGAACAGGTAAACTGGCTTGAAGTTCCGGTCCATCACCCTCTGATATTCGGCCTCGCCGGTATCGGGTAGGGGCATGCTGTGCAGAGTGCGAAAAACGTTGACCAGCACATCTATCCGCTTGTGGGTTCCGAATACTTCTTCAACCAGCGCTTCCACTGAGGCCTCGTCCGATGGATTGCACAGAAAGGAACCTGATACCTGATTCAGGGAACCGAGCATCCGTTCAGTCTCCTGGATGACCCAGGACTGCCGGTCGGCAATGACCACCTTTGCCCCCGCCTCCGCCAGCGCCATGGCCATGTAGGGGGAGGCAGCATCGCCGTCCCCTGCCAGAAGGGCTACCTTGCCGGGAAGGTTAAATTCTTCTAGAACGGGCATATTCTTGTGCTCTGTATAACGTCTCCGGGGTTGCAGCGTTAGCACGCCAAGTTGTGGTGGGGGTCATTCGACTTTACCCCGGATAGTGTGGCCCGTCGGTGCGATTCCAGCAGCCAGTCCGCCCCCGTCCAGGGTGATGATCTCGCCGTTCATGTAGTCCGAGGCTGTCGAGGCTAGGAACACGGCAATGGGGCCAATGTCCTCGGGCAGCCCTAACCGTCCCGTGGGTATGGTAGCCCCCGAAGAGGGCAGGACGCCTTCCATGGCTTCCACGCCTTCCGTCGGGATGAATCCAGGAACGATGGTGTTGGCAGTTACGCCGTGCCTTGCCAGGCTAATGGCCAGCGTGCGCGTTAGCTGGATCATCCCGCCCTTGCTGCAGGCGTAGGCGTAAATGTCCCGGCCTCCCCGCATTCCGAATCCGGAAGCAACGTTGATGATCTTGCCTTGCCCCCGCTCTACCATGTGGCGTGAGACAGCCCGGGCACAGAAGAAGGCCCCGGTCAGGTTTACTTCCAGGCCGCTCCTCCATTCGTCGTCGGAGATGTCCCAGATGGGCAGTTGAGCGTTTTCGGAGGTACGCCCGGCGTTGTTCACCAGGACGTCTATATTGCCGAACTCATTCAGGACTTTCGCCACCATGTCATTGACTTGGGAGGAGTCGCTGACATCTGTGGATATGGCCATGGCCCTTCTGCCGTGATCGCGCACCTCCTGGGCCGCCCTCTCCAGGGGCGCTTGCCTCCGGGAAGTTATTGCGATGTCCGACCCGGCTCGGGCCAGCGCTCGCACCATGGCCAGCCCCAAGCCAGTCCCGCCGCCGGTAACGATGGTTGTCTTCCCGTCAAGGCTCAAGCGTTCCAGCATCAGGCAACCTCAAAGGCCGTTGGCCTCGCCATAGTTACTTCTCCTGCCTGCAGGACCCTGGTCTGGCCGTCTGCCAGCTTCAGCACCAGGTTCCCAATCTCGTTTACGTCCTCGGCAATGCCTCGACAGACATCATCCTGCCAAGCTACTTCCACGTGTTGGCCCAGCGTGTTCAGGCAGGAGCGGTACTCATCGAGAATCCTGGGAGATTCCGGCTCGGAATCGTCAGCCGGTGGGGCCGTTTTCTCCAGCTCAAGGTACAGGGCATCCATCTCCTGAAGCAGGTTGCGTAACAGGGGCCCTCGTTCCACTTGCATGCCGGTTTCGAGGGCAAGACTGGTGGCAGTGTGGGAGATATCAGGCATTACCGATGGGTCGAGGGCAACGTTGATGCCGATTCCCACGATAGCGTATTGCATCTGGCCTGCCAGGTACGATGGCTCGACAAGTATGCCGCAGAGCTTCTTTCCACCCACAAGCACATCGTTGGGCCACTTCAGGCGCGCTTCCAGCGGTGTGGTCTTGCTAACAGCCCGTACCACCGCCACTCCCGCTAGCATGCTGATATATCCGGCTGAGGCCTCGCTAGGTCTCAGTATGATCGACAGGGACAGGTTTCCCCCGGGGGACACCCATTGTCTGGAAAAGCGACCCCGAGCCGCCCACTGCTCTTCGGCCACCACCACCGTACCGTCCTCAGCGCCACTATCAGCCAGGGCGGACGCTTCATCCATGGTAGATGACACGCGCTCGTAGTGGAGGATGCGGCGGCCGATGGTCTGGGTGTAGATGCCTTCCTTCATCATGGAAGACAGCCAAGAGCTGGACACGAAATCTCCAAATCTTCGAGGCTGGACGTTAATCGTGGACCGAACAGGACTATAAGCCGGGTTCTGTGCGCGGACGTTACCGCCTGCGTGGCGACCATCTATCTAGGTCCCCCGTTGCCGAGGGACTCAAGCAGCCAACCCGGGAACGGGCCGGGCGCCCGTGGTTCCCCTATTCGGCCTTGCTCCAGGTGGGGTTTGGCCGCTGAACTGTCGCCAGCCCAGCCGGACGCTCTTACCGTCCGATTTCACCCTTACCGGTACCTTCCAGATGCTTCAAGAAAGGCTTGCTTTCCTATTGGCAAATCGAGGGGATTACCCGGCGGTGTGTTTCTGTGCCACTTTCCGTCATCCCTTTAGCTGCTAGAGCTTCCGGAATGCCTGGGCGTTACCCAGCACCCTGCCCGGAGGAGCCCGGACTTTCCTCTCCCCCAGAAAACTGGGGCAGCGGTCACCCGTCCTGCTCAGTCCAGGGCAAATCTAGCATAAGGGCAGATAGGGGTCAAGGAAGGGAGAATGCCGTCGTCAGCTAACGAAAAGGATGCGTCCGCAGCTACTGCAGAGGACGGTCTCGCGCCCGCTTCGCGCTCGCTGAAGCTGATGAGTTGGAAGGGCCATTAGGCAACCCCGGCACAAGCCCCGTTCCACCTTGGCGATGGCTTGGCCTCCCTTGGCGGAACGCAATTGCTCGTAGCGGTGAAGGTCAGTTTTCTGGATAGTCAATGCCATACTCGCCCGCTGGGATTCAAGGACCTTAACCCTGTCCCCGAGCTGCGACATCTCTTCGGTTAGCTCTACCTGGTCAACCTGTCGCTGCTTCTGAGCTTCGCCCAGCTCCTCTTCCAGGGAGAGTATCTTGGACTGGAGAGACTCGATGGACTCCATGTCTTCCAGCAGCCGTTCGTCCACAGCCTGACTTTGCTCCTTCAGCGCCTCTGCTTCCTTGCCGATGGCCTCCAGCTCCCGCAAGTTCTTGATGGCCCCGCTGTAGAGTTTAGTTTCCTCTTCCTGGAGCTTCTCCTGGATTCTCTGGTTGTGAGCATCCTGTTCGGCATAGCTGGTCCTTAGCTCATCAAGAGATTCGGTCAGAGTGGCGATCTCGAATTCAAGATTGTCCAGTTGGGACCTGTCATTCAACTGGAATTCTATAGTAGCGATCCTGGCCCGACCCTCGCTAAGCGTCAGGTCCAGTTCTTGCAGGTCGTAAAGTTGCTTTGGGCTAGTCATGGTCTGGTGAGGAGCCTGGGATTGCAGGTTGTGCCCGAGTTCCTTCGTAGGATTTTAGGTACCGGTTACTGCCGTGTCAACGAAAGTCGCAGCCTTAAACGCAGGCGGCCCGTTCGTAATCACTCCGATCCTACAGAAGCGTCGACGGAGGCTACCTGTCCCTTTGCGGGGTCCCGAATTCCTTTATGTTGGGAAAAACCACAGCTATGGAAACGCGAAAACCCTGTGTTAGGCTTTGCCGTGGTTAGACCCATTTACCATATGTGATTGGAACTATCGTGAACGAAGCTATTAATTCATTTTTGAACTATCTGGTAGTGGAGAAGGGATTCTCCAGAAACACCCAGGATGCTTACAAGAACGACCTCAACCAGTTCGTCGACTACGCCCAAGGAGGCGCCAACGGTTCAAACGGATCCAACGGTACCAACGGCTCGTGCTACAGCTGGAGGCAGGTCGATCTCAACCTTCTGACGGATTACGTTTCAAGCCTGAGAAAAAAGAAGGGCTACAGCGAGACTACAACGGCTCGGAAGGTGGCAACCCTCAAGTCATTCTTCAACTTCCTAATACAGGAAGAGGCCATCGATCAGGACCCATCGGAATTCCTGAGTATCCCCAAGGTTGGCCGGAATCTCCCCAAGTTTCTCACCGAGGAAGAGGTGCAACGGCTGCTCCAGCTTGCAGATGCCGGTACATCTCCGGAGGACTCCAGGGACAAGGCTATCCTCGAGCTCCTATATGCCACAGGGCTTCGTGTTTCGGAGCTGATATCTCTGGACATCCATGACGTAAACATCAAGGACGGCTATGTTCGATGCTTCGGCAAGGGAGGCAAAGAACGTATCGTTTACATCTACCCAAGGGCGGCCGAGACACTGGGCGCGTACCTGGAAAATGCCCGGCCTTCGCTCCTGTCCCACGGACACAATGGGAACCACCGGGGCAACGGTGGCCGCCCTTCGTCCAACGGTGTGGACAAGCGCGAGGAGAAGGCTCTATTCCTGAACCGCCGTGGAGACAGGCTGACCCGGCAGTGGATATGGGTGATTCTGAAGAATTACGCCGAGAAGGCGGGGTTGAAGAAGACCCTGACCCCCCATACCCTTCGCCACAGCTTTGCCACTCACATGTTGAGGGGAGGAGCATCTCTGCGTCACGTCCAGGAGCTTCTTGGACATTCCAGCATCACCACCACGCAGATATACACCCACCTGACGAACGAGCATGTGCGCCGGGAGTTTGACCGTAGCCATCCCAGGTCGTAATATCCAATAGAGCGCAGCAGCGCAACCTATTTGATGCCGTGCCTTCAACAGCGGCAGTTGGCAAGGAAGACGCAAGATCAGGATCGCTGTCGGTAGCGACGAACGGACAACTCTGACCGACTTTCTCCTCGATGAGCTAAGGATGAGGAAGGCGGATGTGGTCGCCCATGGCGCCCTCCTGGAAGGGGAGGACCCCAACTGGCCAGTCGTCGCCAACCGCGTTGCCGAAGAGGTGGCCGAAGGTCGTTGTCAACAGGGCGTTCTCCTTTGCTGGACCGGTACGGGTGTCAGCATTGCCGCCAACAAGGTCCCGGGAATCAGGGCCGCATTGTGTTCAGACGCCGAGACCGCCAGGGGTGCACGTCTGTGGAACGATGCTAATGTGCTTTGCATGAGCTTGCGTTTGACCTCTCCGCAGGTTGCAAGCGAGATTCTGGACGCGTGGTTCAGCATCACTGAGGCCGAATCCGAGGAGCTGCGCAACATCGAAATGGTGCATCGGCTGGACGCTCAACTGGCTCATCGCATCTAATATTGCATTGGCCGATGAAGAGGGGAGGAAGTATCATGCCCCAAAGAGGAAAGAGTAGGCGGACGGCCGCACGCCAGACCCAGCTAGGCCAGCGTAAGCGGAGGCAGACCAGAGGACCTTCTGGCACTCCTGCAACGCCGGAACCGAAACCGGCGTCTGAAGCGGTATCCGTTGCTGCCGAGGGCGTAAGCGTTGATGCGCTTTCCATGCCCCAGCCTTCCCCCCAAAGGCAAAGCTCGCCTCGTACATCTGAGGCGCGCCCCGCCGTCTATGCCTACGTGGCCCCGGAACTAAGGCGCATCCTGGCGTTTTCAGGCGCCACCCTGGCCATACTGATCGCCCTAACCTTCGTCCTGAGGTAGCCACATTGGACCGCCGGGAGTTTGCCCATCGCCTGAGGATCACCCCAGGTAAGCCGGGCGTCTATCTGCTGAAGGATGCAGCCCAGCAGGTCCTCTATGTAGGCAAGGCCAGTAACCTCAGGTCCCGCGTAAGCTCCTACTTCGGCTCTCCCCATGGCCTCAACCCCAAGATACAACGCTTGGTGGAGCGGGTTGCAGACTACGAGTTCATCGTCACCGATACCGACGCCGAAGCTATCATCCTCGAATGCACCCTGATAAAGAAGCATCGTCCTACCTATAACGCAAGGCTGAAGGACGATAAGAGCTACCCCTACCTGAAGATCGACCTTGCCGAAGATTTCCCCCAGGTGTACATCACGCGCAGGGTGCGTGAGGACGGCGCACGCTACTTCGGGCCCTTCGCCACTGCGGGAAGCGTTCGCAAGACCTTGGACCTTCTGAAGAAGCTCTTTCCCTATCGTTCCTGCACCAAGCCCATCACCGGGTCAGACCCCAAGCCATGCCTCGAATACCACATCGACCGTTGTGT
Organism: Dehalococcoidia bacterium; assembly: GCA_963663025.1. Taxonomy (GTDB): domain Bacteria; phylum Chloroflexota; class Dehalococcoidia; order Lucifugimonadales; family JAGWBF01; genus JAGWBF01. The sequence continues at coordinate 1,000,062 of OY760073.1, forward strand.
CGGCCCCTGCATAGGGGCTGTGGACAAGGAGGGGTACCGCCGTGTCATAGAGCAGGTGATCCTGTTCATGGAGGGCAAGATCGAGGGGGTTGTGGATGAGCTCCACCTGAGGATGGTCAGCGCAGCCGAGATGCTGGAGTTCGAGCGGGCGGCGGTCCTAAGGGACCAGATTCGGAATATCCAGAAGACGGCGGAAGAGCAACGGATTAAGGTGGCGTCCAATGCTGTCCAGGATATGGATGCCATAGCAATGGCACAGGGGCAGGACGAAAGCTGGATCGAGGTGTTCTTCGTACGGCAGGGTAAGCTTACCGGACGGGACCACTTCATCATGGAAGGGACCCAGGATGATTCCCCCGGGCATGTGTTGGCCGAGTTCATCAAACAGTTCTACCAGTCGGCCTCCTTCCTCCCAAGGCGAATAATCGTGCAGCACACCCTGGAAGATGAATCTCAGATCCAGTCTTGGCTTAGGGAAAAGAAAGGCCGCGCCGTCACCCTTGCCAGGCCGCAGCGAGGCGACCAACACCGGCTCATCCGGATGGTTGCAGAAAACGCATCTCAGGGGCTGTCGCAGAGGCGGGCCAAGTGGTTGGCCGACACCGACGCCGTACAGCAGGCGATGCTGGAGCTTCAGGAAGAACTCAACCTGCCCAATGTGCCCCGTCGTATAGAGTGCTACGACATCTCCAATATCCAGGGCACTAACTCGGTGGCGAGCATGGTCACATTCCAGGACGGCTTCCCTAAGTCCGCCCACTATCGCACCTTCAGAATTAAGGGTGTTGAGGGAATAGACGACTACTCCAGCATGCAGGAAGTGCTGCGTCGGCGCTTCCAGAAGCTGGCGGCTGTCCAGGGAAAGGGCCAATCCCGGGAAGATGCTCAGGCACTGGCGTCGGCGGATTCCGCGCCCAAAAAGGCGCAGGAGGCCTCTTGGAACATCGTACCCGACTTGGTGTTGATCGACGGGGGCAAAGGGCACCTCTCCGCCTCTCTGGAGGTGTTTCTGGAGCTTGGTATAGACTTCATCCCCCTCGCGTCCCTTGCCAAGGAGAACGAATGGGTCTTCGTACCGCAGACTCCCGAACCCATCGTGCTGGCGCCCAACTCCCAGGGCTTGTATCTGGTGCAGAGAGTGAGGGACGAGGCCCATCGATTTGCTATCACTTATCACCGAAAGCTCCGCAGCAAAGGCAGCGTAGCTTCGGCCGTGGACTACGTTTCGGGCATAGGACCAAAGCGAAAGCGGATGCTCCTGCGCCGGTTCGGTTCCCTCAAGGCGATCAAGGAAGCGGGGATAGAAGACCTTATAGCGGTACCTGGAATCACGCGGTCATTGGCCTTGCGCCTCAAAGAGCAGCTGTAGCTGCCCTCTAATTCGTTCCAGCGAGTTTCTTTCCACTTTTACCTGGAATTCTTATGGTAACTACTGGAATTCTTATGGTAACTGGTCTACTCTGAGTCTAGCCCCTAAGGAGTAGAGTTCTACCTTGCTCAAGGTTTCCGTCACCCTGCCCAACGGCGCAGAAATAACCTGCGAAGCCAGCGACCCGTCTCTATGCAGCCAGATGCTGGAGATGGTACTGAAGGACCTGCCTGGGGACTTGATGAGCGGCGGTCAAAGGGGTCGCCACCCAGCGTCTCTGGCTATAGATGGGGGGTGCGAAGCTCTATCGGAGGTTTCCAGCGTCCAGTCCGAACATTCCGAACATTCCGATCATTCCAACGGAGCATCTGCGGTCATGGCAGAGTCGCAGGCCACGTCCACTCCCGCCGAATCAGAATTCGCAGAGTACTGCCGCAGCGTTGCCCCGGTTGGGGATATGCGCCGGGTAGTCCTGGTGGCTTGGGCAGCCAACCACTTCCTGGGAACAAGCAGCATCTCCGACAGGGAACTGTCCCGAATGTTTCAGTTGGTGGGATGGCGAAAACCCGAGAGCTTCACCCAGGCGTTGCGCAACGCAGCCCGCAGCAAGTTCCGATGGCTGGAACGAATTCCCGGACGGTCCGGCTACTACAGTGCGACCGACGTAGGCATCCGGGCGGTGGTGCCAACGCAGGATCTGTAGCCGGATACCTCTTTCAGAGGGGCCTCGAGGGCAACTGCCTCAAGCCTTCTCCCGGCTATCCCGCAGTGTTAAGGCTTTGCAGGACGTACTGCGAGTCCATCCAGTGGCTTACCACTGTACGAACATGGGCATAACGACGTGCACGTAGCGGTCAGAAGTGGTGGACTTGAAGACCCCTGGGCTCGATGAAGTCGTAGTTTCCAGGGCCACCTCACCGCGCTCGAAGGCGTTCAGGACATCCAGCAGGTACTTGTTGTTGAATGCGATCTTGGACTCTTCGCCCTCGATGGAGGTGTTGATTTCATCCTGGTTCTCCCCCATCTCCTCGGCTCGGGCCGAGATGCGCACCCTGCCCTCCGCTGGGCCGGATTCAGCGGTGACAGAATCTCCACCTTCAGGCATGATTTCGAGTCGTACGATGCCATTGCCATCCCTGGCAAAGATGGAGGCGCCCCGGGCTGCCCTGGAGAACTCCTGGAGATCGAACACGGTTCTAGTCTGAAAGGACTGGGGAATCAGCTGGGAGTAGTTGGGGAATGTTCCTTGGATCAGCTGGGATACCACCTCTATGTTTTCCAGCCGAAACAGGGCTTGGCCTCGGCTGGGGGTCATGACCATCTCTATCACCCCGTCCTGCTCCCCTAGCAGCCGAGCGATCTCGTTTAGGGTCCTGTGGGGCAGGATGATGCTTACGGGCTCAGGCACAGGTTCGGCCAGCTCGCCCTTGTAAACTGCAAGGCGAAACCCGTCGGCTGCCGCCATTGTGAACTGGCTCTCCTCCAGCTCCAGCTTCACCCCCGTCAAGACGGGACGTGATTCTTCTGTCGCGGCCGCAAATACCACCTGGCTTATGGCCGTCCGTAGCGCCCCCGGCTCTATCTTTGCGGTGAACTCTTCATCGACGGACGGAATTGGGGGGAAATCGGTAGCCTCGGTGCCGTTGATGCTGGCTTCCGAGCGAGCGCACTTCATGTTCAGGACCTTGGCTTCCTGGGCAATCTCCATGTCTATCGACTGATCGGGAAGGTGGCTAACGAACTCTGTCAGGAGCCTGGCCGGCACCGTTATGGCGCCTTCCTCTTCCACCATCGCACCGACCCAGGTTGTGATGGCGATCTCCAGGTTGGTCGCCGAGAGCTTCAGCATGGACCGGTCCGTGGTTAGAAGCACATTCTGGGTTATCGGAAGGGTCGTCCGAGACGCCACTGCCCGACCAACAACACCCAACCCTTTGTTAAGGTTTTCCTGAAGGCACGAAAGTTTCATATCCCCCCACTCCCCTAAAGTGTGCCGTAGTATATGTTGACCTTGTTATGTCGTCAACGTTCCTTGGGCGCACACCAGGACGGGGCCGGCATGGCAATATACAGGGGCCTCGGGATGCGGGATGAGATGCCGGTTGGGGTAAGGATGTGGGCTGGATCGTAGCCGGAAAAGCGATTGGCCCCGAAGGGCCAACGAAAGAGGCGGAAAACTGAGAAAGAATCCAGTTGATCCGTAGTCGTACTAGCCGGTTCGCTTGACCTCCAGCGTCTCACCGGGGGCCAACGCTACCCGTCGCACATTTATGCCGAGCTTAAGCAACCAATAACCCAAAGTAGCCTTACTGACACCAAGTTCCTGGGCAGTCACTGATAACCCATATTCGTTTACCATTTCCGGAAGAAGCCTTTCCAGAGGCCTCTGGTGGTTATCTTCGACCCTTTGCATCAGCTTGGTTTTTCGGGCCATTTTTGCCTCCTGTGGTAGGGCGGTGTTCCGACCGAAAAATGGTACCACACCGCGGTTTTAGTTGTCAATAACTCTCTATGAAAAATCTTAAATTAATCTTAGAAAAAGTTAGAACGCTCATTTCGTAGCTATTATATTACCTCGATCAGCGAAATTCCAGCAATTGTTAGAGCAGTTACGATGATTCCGCCGATCATCACACCGGCTGCCATGGCAGGAAATGCCTGCCGGAATGGTATCGCAAAAGTCCACGCGGCAATACTTCCTGTCCATACACCTGTTATAGGTAGCGGTACGGCTACAAACAAGGTGAGCATCGCAGCTCCGTGCTTGTGGAAACGCTCTGCATGGTGCTTCCGGAGGGCTTCTGAACGCCACCGCAGAAGGGTTGTACCTGGGTTGGGGAACCTTTCTAGAAACATTGCCAAGCGAGGTAGGGCCAGGAGCCAGAATACCGCCGGCACCAGGTTGCCCAGCACGGCTGCGGGCAGCACCCCGTACCATGGAAGCCCGTAGCCTTCGATTCCCAGGGGAATCGCCAGCCTCAACTCGCCTATGGGGGTCATACCCCAGAGAAATGTAAATATGTAATCCAAATCAGCTTGGTCGAGGTCCCGGGTTGGGTGCTGGAAGCATGGCCAGCATGATAACATGGTGCGTCCCTAGCCCATGCCTATATGGACGCCCAGAATCAGGAGAAACAGGCCACATGGAAGATTCTACCGACCAGCTCAAAACCGGGAAAATACCTTCCGCCCTGCTGGAGAACCTGCTCCGCCAGATCGAAGTCATCGATGACAGGGTGCTTTTGGGGCCTATGATCGGCGAAGATGCGGCCGTGATCGACATGGGCGCCACAGCGCTGGTTGCCAAGACGGACCCGGTGACCTTTGCTTCAGACCTGGTTGGCTGGTATGCGGTTCACGTCAATGCCAACGACATTGCTTCCACCGGCGCCACTCCGCGTTGGTTCATGGCGACTCTACTTGTCCCGCAAGGGTCCACGGAGGCGACAGTAAGCGATATCTTTCGCCAGCTTACCGAGGCTTGCGAGTCCATGGACATCACGCTTGTGGGAGGCCACAGCGAGGTGACTCCTGCGGTGAATCAGCCTGTGGTGGTGGGGGCCATGCTGGGGGAGGCGCAGAGAGAAAGCATAATCAGAACAGCGGATGCTGTGGACGGCGACAGTATCGTTGTAACCAAGGGGATCGCGTTGGAGGGGACCGCTGTCCTCGCCAGGGACGCCGAGGAGAAGCTCCTGCAGGCGGGCGTAAAGGCTGGGACGGTGGCCAGGGCCAAGGAGATGCTGCATCACCCCGGCATCAGCGTTGTAAAGGATGCCAGGGTCGCCCTGGCATCAGTGCGGGTCCATTCTCTCCATGACCCGACCGAGGGCGGCATCCTGACGGGACTATGGGAGATTGCCATGGCGTCCGGACTGGGGCTGTCGGTGGAAGAAGGGAGCATTCCTGTGATGCTGGAGACAACCGAGATCTGCGAAGCCCTGGGACTGGACCCCCTGGGGCTCCTGGCCTCCGGCGCTCTACTTATCACCCTGCCTGCCGAAGACGTGCCACCCCTGTTCAAGGCCCTGGAGGAGGAAGGCATAGAAGCGTTCGAGATAGGCCGTATGATGGAGCCCGAAGAGGGCGTCACCATAATCCGCGCCCATGAGCTTGAGCCTATGCCTACCCTCGAGCGGGATGAGCTAGCCCGTTTCTTTTCGGAGCAACTTAACAATAACGGATAAAAAGGTAAATATTATGTCGGGTCAGGTTTCTGGAGAACTTGAAGTAGCTGTGGGATAGTTATGTTACCTCCAGTAACGACCAGTGCTACGTTTTTACTCTTTATGTCTATCTGGTTCTTCATGGCTCCTGCAAGGGAAGCAGCACCCGCCGCCTCGGCCAAGGTGTGAGCCCTGTCGATCAGAATCCCGATGGCTTCCTGCATGTCATCGTCGTCGACGAGGACAAAGTCGTCGAGCAGGTCCCACAAAATCTCCTGGGTGAGCTGATAGCCTGTGGAAGTTGCCAGTCCCTCGGCCTCGGTCCCCATGGGAGATTCGGTCAGGCGCCGGTTCTTCCAGGACAAATAACCCCCCTGCGCTTGGGCCGACTGCACGGCAATGACCTTGATATCCGGCTTGATGGCCTTGGCGACGATGCAGGCTCCAGCAGCCCCACTACCCCCGCCCAGGGGGACGTAGATATGGTCTACCTCGGGGAAGTCCTCGATGATCTCCAGGGTTTCTGTGGCCACGCCTGCGATCAAGAGGGGTTCATTCACAGCGTGGACGTACCGGTATCCCTTTTCGGCGGCAAGGCGCGCGCACTCCTCCCGGCACTTATCGAAGTTCTTGCCGTGGAAGACGATCTCGGCCCCCTGGTTTCGCATGGAGCGCACCTTCAGTGGGTTAGCCCCTTCGGGGAGGCAGATCACCGCCTTGGCGCCGAACAACCGGCAGGCGTAGGCGATGGACTGGCCATGGTTGCCCGAGGACGCCGTGATCACGCCCCTGGCCCTCTCCTCCGCGTTCATATGGGCCAGCAGGTTCACTCCGCCCCGGACTTTAAATGACCCCAGCGCCTGGTGGTTTTCGTGCTTGAGACGTACCGTTGCGCCAAGGAGCTGGTCCAGCGCCGGATAGGAGTGGAGAGGCGTCCGGGGGACGTAGGGGGATATGGTTTTCCGTGCTTCCAGGACATCATGGAGGGTAGGTCTGTTCAAGTCGCTCCTTACACGGGCGGATAGTGGCCCAAGTCTGGGCGCATCCGGCTTACCCGCGCCTACAGCTTATGTTACCCCATTCTCCGGTTCAACGGTCTGTCGGGGGACAATCCGGACAAGCAAAGAGCCCGGCTACCAAGTAGCCGGGCTCTCTTAGCGTTGCCAGCTTGAGACTGGGGCTGCTTAGTCTTCCTTGACGTTGATGGGGATGACCCCAGGGCCCCACCAGCGCTCCCACATGTCGTCCACCTTGTCCTGCACGAACTTCGTGTCTTCCTCGGTGAAGTGGGCAAAGCGCCCCTGGCGGGACAAGTATTCCTCGACGGGCCTGCGCTTCTTCATTCCCTTGGCGATGGCCTTGGAAGGGCCGTTGAGGAACAGCTCGCCGTCCACGATCTCGTACAGGACCCAGAGGCCTGTCTCCACGGCCAGCATGCCCAGCTCATGGGAGAACTTGGGATCGTAGTCCCAGCCCTTGGGGCAGGGATCGATGCTGTGGATGAAGGTTGGTCCGCCGATGGTCAGGGCCCGGCGGAGCTTGTTGGTCATATCCAACCCGTAGGAACCGCAGGAGGTGGCTAGGTACCGGCAATCGGGATGGCCGGCCGCCAGCATACCCACCATGTTCTTCTTCCAGCGGGTGTTCATGATGCGATGCACCTTGCCCGGAGGGCTGAATGTGGAGTTGGCGCCCCAAGGAGAAGAGCCCGACACCTGGATGTCCGTGTTGGCGTAGGACTCGTTGTCATACAGAAGCACCAGGTGGTTGTACTCCGGATGGGTCAGGGAAGCGGATATGCCGGAGAGGCCCATGTCGATCCCGCCGCCGTCTCCGCAGAAGGAGATGACGTTGATGGGCTCGTCCTTGATCTTGCCCTTGCGCATGAGGACCTTGAGGCCGGCCGCCGTACCGGTCGCTGCCGAACCCGAGGAACCCAGCTGGGTGTGCATCCATGGCACAACCCAGGGGCTGGTGTAGTAGGTTGTGTTGGCTACGTACATGCAGCCGGTGCTTCCCGTCACAATGGTGCGGTCCCCGGCAGCCTTCACCATCAGGCGCATGGTCAAGGCGGACTCGCAGCCCTGGCATGTCCTGTGTCCCGATGTGAACATCTCCTCGATGGGGATGTTCTTAACACCTCGTACTTGAGGGAGATCTACCATCTGAGTCATAACCTACCTCCTTACACCTATCCACTGTTTATCGGGGTCTATTTTACCCGTTGCCAGGGCTTCGTACATCAGGTCTTTCATCTCGATGACGTTCTGCCCCCGGACCTCCCGGCCTCCCAAGCCTGCGATGAAACTCATGACCAACGGCCTCTTTTCCAGGTCGTAGAGGGCTGCCCTTATGTCATTGTACAGCACCCCGCCAAAGTCTGGCGAGCCGAAGGAGTAGTCTCTATCGACCACTCCGATCGCCTTGAACCGGGACAGGCACGCCTTGATCTCCTCGGTGGCGAAGGGGCGGAACCACTTTATCCGCACGAACCCGACCTTGATGCCCTGCTCGCGCATCTGCCTGACGGCTACGCGCACTGGAAGGGCCAGAGTGCCCATTCCAACGAATACGACTTCTGCATCGTCGGTCATGTACTCTTCGTAGAAGGGGCTGGGGGTCCCGCGGCCGAAGATGTCCCTGAACTCCTCGTGTACCTCTTCGACCACGCCCTTTGCCCGGCGCATCCCCTCGTCCGTCTGCCTCCGAATCTCCATCAGCCAGTCCTCGTTGACCTGGGGCGCTACGGTGATGGGGTTGTCTGGGTGGAGTATCTTGTCTCCCCTGTCGTAGCGGGGGAGGAACTTGTCCACCAGGGACTTATCTGGGACGTTGGTAAGCACCTGCGAGTGGGTCAGGAATGAGCCGTCGGCGCTGATGGCGCACGGTAGGAACACCCTGGGATCCTCGGCGATGCGCCAAGCCATCAGGGCGGTGTCCAGGGCTTCCTGGGCGGTTGCGACCCAGTTGAGCATCCATCCCAGGTCCCGTACGGCCAGGGCGTCGTTGTGCTCGGTGCCGAAGGCTCCCGGGTCGTCCAGGGCCCGGTTGCCGACCATCGCCACCACGGGGAGCCTCAGGCCGGCGGTGACCGCCAGGGCCTCGAAAGCGTAGAACCAGCCCACACCGCTGGAGCCGCAGAAGACCCGGGCGCCCACAGCCGAGGCGTGCTTGACGATCTCGAACTGGGAGTGCTCGCTTTCCGCAACTATGAATTCGCAGTCCAGCTCTCCATCGGCTACAAGCCGGGAGACGTACTGCATGACGGTGTCGTAGGGGCGAATGGGGTATGCCGTGATTACATCGACATCAGCCATTCCACAGGCGATGGCGATGGCTTCGCTGCCGCTGATGAGCAGCTCTTGTTCCTGCCTTTGGGCTGTCGTTGCCATTAGAGCCCCTCCACTTTGGTCTGGCTGTCGGTGGCGCTGCCCACCTCAGCCTGGTACTGGCCGACATGATGGAAGCCGTGGGAGCGTGGGCCTTGGGCCTTATGCTTCTCCACGATATCGGTCATCCACTTGTTGTAGCCGTCCTTGCTCTCTTGCCAAGCTTCCCACTGGCTCTCGTTGCCTTCGAACTCTGCCTCGTTGACCATGGTTATGCAGTCGGGGACGGGGCAAACATCTTCGCAGACTCCGCAGCCGCAGCAGGACTCCATGTTGGAGTCGTACAGGCCGTCGGGGGTTACGTCGAAGCAGGAGTCCGGGCAGTGCAGCCAGCACAGGGTGCACTTGATGCACGTCTCGAAGTTAACCACCGGGCGCATGGTGCGGGTGCTCCACTTCTTGAAGTAGGGGTTCCGCACCGGCTCGTACCCGCCGTCACCACCGCGGAAGCCTGTGCCCTGCTCCACGTTGCGAACTACCAAGGCTTCTTCCATGGTTGTCCAGCCAGGCATATCGAAGCTGAAGGGTTCCTCGGGGTTGCCCTCGCCCGGCTCCACAACGCGGGTCTCCATTCGGTCGTAGGACTTACGGGCCGAGTCTACCTTCACTGGGTTGTTCCACTGCTCCAGGATGGCTTCTTCCACCGCCTCGAGGCTGACCATCTCAGGGCACACCTTGCAGATGGCACCCAGCACCCGGACATCGGTGTGGTCATCCTTGTAAACCCAGAGACCGGAGAAGCTGGTGCTGCCCTGCACCACTCCGATGTTGTAAGGAACATCCTTGGTGTGGATATCGCTTACCAGGTCTCCCCTGCCCTGGACCGAGGTTACCAGGACCGTTCCGGTCTCCTTGGTAAGCTGGTTGATGGGCTGAAGGCCGTACCAGCCCCAGGACTCCACTCCCTTGCACAGGGTGTCGTCCACCGCGACTGTAACGTCAACGTTGTCCGCCTCGTACATCGCCAGGTTCTCTTCCAGCTCCTCCTGGGTATCGGCCACCACGGCGAAGTACTTTGCAGGGATGCCGTTCCTCTCTGGGGAATCTCCATACCTTCCGAAGCCGATTCCAACCTTCCCTTCCTTCCGGGCCGCCAGGACGATGCCCCGGCAGATGTTCCGAGCAAGAGTCTTTTGGAATATGCCTCTGTAGACCACCTCAAGCGACGTTTTGGCCATGGTTCCTCCTTACCATTCTTTCGCTATATGCCGATCTATTGCCTATCTACAGCAGCAGGTACTAGTACACTGCTTAAATTAGTCTGATACGGAGCTGGCTAGCTCTTGTGCAGAGCCTCCAAGGACATAGGCGGGCTCTACCTCGGTAATGTGGTGCTCCATTGCCGTCCTAGCACCCTCAGAGTTCCCGGTGCTGACCATGTGCAGGATCTGGCGATGGGATGCCAGAGATCGCTGAGGCCTTCCTGGGCTCTGCATCGCATGGTCCCTCGACTGGGCGAGAATATCGGAAATGGTTGAGATCACCTTGACCAGCACCGGATTTTGGGTCCCCTGGGCCAGGGCAAAATGGAAGGCTGTGTCGCCGTCCACACCGGTCCCACCGTTGGTGATCTGGCTCTCCTGGTCTTCGATGGCTTCCCTCATTCGCTCCCAGTCCTCGGCGGTGGAGCGTTCCGCCGCCAGAGATGCGATATGGGGCTCCAGGACGTGGCGTACCTCGAAGATGTCCTCCAGGTCCCGGTTGGCCTCGGTCAAAGTGGAAACGATGATGGATGCCAGTGGTTCCAGGGACTCGGAACTGACGTAGGTGCCTGACCCTGGACGGCTGACCACCATACCTTGGAGCTCCAACGACCGCATAGCCTCCCTCAGGGAACCTCGCCCGACCTGGAAGCGTTCGGCGAGCTCCCTCTCCGAGGGCAGGCGGTCGCCAGGCTTCAGCACACCATCACGGATCAGGTCGCGTATCTGGCCTGCTATATCCTGGTGTATCTTCCGGCGCTGGATTACCTGGAAATCTTCCATCCACTCTCTCGTGGTCAGATGGTCTGGTGGTCTGACCAATTGAGGCTTTCGAAAAAGTACCACGCTTCGTTCTGTCTGTCAATACCTCAGCAAAATCGGCAGTGTACCATTTTGGACGGATTTTAAGAGAAGTCCGAAGAGCAAGGTATGCAGAGAGGGGTTGACAAACGTCCTCCCTGCTGGCTAAAGTAGACCAACAGGGAGGACGGAAGCTAGGGGTTACTCCCCTATATGAATCGGCTTGCGCCGAATGGTCCGTCTGGTTAGAACGATCACCATCCACCTCCTCCCCAGGTCAACTAAAGCAAACAGCCCCTCCGGACAAAGGGGCTGTTTCGCTTTCCCGACCTACTTTAAGTCTACCATAAATCAAGGAAAAAGTCAAGGATCGGAGGGGCGATGGAAGGGCCTTATATCGTCAGGGAGATCGTCGACGACAGCTCGGGTAACAGGAGGCAGGAACTGGAAAATGTACTAAATTCTCACCACAATGACGGGTACGATTTAGTAAGCATCGAGTTCATTGGCGGGGTAGGTCACATGGTGGTTTTCAGGAAGGCCCAGGAGGGCAAGAAGCCAGGGCGTATACGCTTAGGGTAATCGTGCTGACACCGTCCGGCGGAATTATAGCGAACAGTGATGTAAAGTCGGGATTTATGACAAGCTGGTGGTTGACGTATTTAGGGAATAACGGGACAATAGTAATCGCCAGGGTGCACTTACCCTGGCGATTCTCAAGTCCCTCTCGGAACTTGGGAGGGCGAGGAGTAAGACATGTACTCCCAGTCCTGGATCAATGCTAAGGCCAAACAGCTCCAGCAAGAAATAGAGCGCAAGGTAAACGCAGCCACAAACAACGGACAGAGAGCCCTGACTAAGGCTGATATCGAGCGAATAGCCAGGTCAATCCGGATCTCTTAGGTTCCCCATTAACTGGATGAGCCACGCTAGGTTCCCAGGCTGCTCTGCGATCCCCGCCGCCATAGCTGGAGTGTCGCCTCTCAAAGACCGGTGCGGTCGACAGAAGTTATAGTAAACCATGTAGAGTGCCGTGGCATGCTTGTGATTCTCGATTTTCTTGCTGAAGGCGTTGGTCTTCCTGGCGTGTCGACCCACGGACATCCTGGTGGTTAGGTTGTGCCTCTCACTCAGTGACGTGGATATATGACCAACGTCCGGGTGCTCGACGACGGTCTTCTCTGACCCCACCTATTGATTCCTCTCGTACTGCTTCTCCATCTGGCCGAAGTCCACACACTTACCAAAGGTCACCCGGACTCCCTCATCGTACGGCTGGAACCCGTCCCAGGTGAGCTGGACGCGTCCAGTCAGATGTGAGTGGAGGTCGTCTAGGAATGCTATGGTGCCGAGGATGCTCCTGGTCTGGTCAACGTGCCACGAGATTATCAGCCTTGAATCGGGTTCGATGGCTGACTATGTCCAGAGATTTCCTGCGGGTCCCTCATACTTCAGTCCTCTCTTAACCGCCTTCTCCTTGGCGTAGCAGAACGACAGGAGCTCGTCTACCTGGACCCTCTTTGACTTCACATCTTGGACGACTTGACCGTGGAAGGCCTAACACGCCGTGCCAGCATCGACCAGTAGCTTCATGACCGTGGTGACCGACACGTCAACCACCCTGACGGTGGAGCGCATCGACGAGCCCTCAACCAGCATATTGAGCACTTGAAGTTTCTTAACTGTCGGCAGGTTGTTGTTCATGGCTGGGAAGTTATGCCGCAACCAAGAAGCAATACATGCTTGGCGGCTAATCAGAGCCATATTTCTCCCATTCCAACCGACGTGTAGCTTGTTCGCCTGTGGTAACATACCGGTGCCCATCACGAGCAAGTCTCGTTGCATACTTTGTAGGTGTGAGAGGCGGCCTTATGCCTGCTTGATGTGCGACGAGATCAGATTGCTTGTGATGATCCCGAACCTCACGTCACAAGGGGCACCATGAAGTGTTATTTGTCGATGATTGCCGTTGCAATTCTGGTGGCGGCCTGCGCTTCGCCTGATCCTAACACTACACCTACGATGGACTGGCCAGGAGCCCCATATTCTTCTCCTTCTGATGCGCTGGTGCAGATGCATATTGACGAGACAGATGCGGTGAGCGATCAGATGAGATTGGTAGCAGACTCTCTTCTGTATGCTGATGAGGAAGAGGCTAAGGCGATCCTCGACGAGATGTGCGTGATGATTCCCTATTGGGTGCACGAGTATGAATTCGCCCTTGAGACGCTGCATGACCGGCTGTCTCGTGGGTCTGCGTCGGATATGCCGAACATGGAGGAATTCAAAGACGATATACTAAGGCGGTTGGAGGGGGTATATCTAATCCGTGCAGAGGAGTGCTCATAGGGAGGAGATAGTCATGTTGCGGTACCAAAGATGGCCCTAAGAGGGAAACTCTGTCCTGACGACCCGATCGGATCAGCAGTGACGGCAACGAAGATACCAACGGGGCAGATCACCGGGGAGAATGTAATGGAGGATGACTTGTCATTGGCTGACAACCTGGTCGAGGAGCAGGAGCCATCCGCTCCGTTGATGCTCAATAAAGACGACTATCCTGTTGCTCAAAGTAAGCCTTGAAAGACGGGCTTCTCTTAGCCTTCTCGATCTCCTGATCGGTGAAGTGTTCGGTTCAGGCTTGGGATAGGGCAATGGCTCGCCAGGATGACCCCTATGGAAGCGGGTGCACTCAATGCTAGAGACTTTTACACCATTTGAGACGACGCAGAGATAGGCCCGGCATGACCCACCATCAATACCTCACTTTCTACACCCGACCACCGGGCAAACACAATGTGCTGTAGCCCATAAGCTATTCGCAGGTAGCAGTTCGTACCACTGATACGAATCTCGGACTTATGGCCCTATTTCAGTTGTATTTGCCCGTGTGGCTGCCCAACTAAGTATATTATACTCGTTGTCACACAGCAGATAATTTCGAGGGGCTAGTAGCGGAGTTGCTGGAACAAACCTTCTTCATTCTGCCAACTGTGCTTGGTGCACTTGCGGGATCGTTCTGGCTTACGTGGCTCATTCTTCTGGCTCAAAGAAAGAGAATGGACGTCGAAGGGTTAACCTTCAAGTTTGGGCTAGCTTTGTGGATTTGCGCTTCCCTTTGCCTGATCGCGTACGTCATCTTGCTGTTCGTTTGGTAAGTTAACTACATGAGTCCCAGAAATACTGCAAATCAGGAACGTCAAAAAACCACAAGTTTCGCATCGTCCTAAAATATAGGAAGATAGGGATAATATGCGAATCCTCACGTGTGAGCGCGTCATGGGCGAGGGCCTGGGGTGTGTTGAAGCCATCCTGCTTCTATTCGATATAATGATATATGTGGTGGTAGCTCTAATTGCCGCACCGATATTATTATTGATCCTGTCATTGATATTTATAGGGGTGGTTAATATCCTCTTCAGAATCGATAACGGATGGGCTGCTATCAAACAAATATTCCGGGACACTAATTAGCGTCCCGGATATCAGCAAGGCGCATATCGGCTAATCGATTGCCCTGGAACGGCCTAGCTAGGCCAAACTTTTACCTTAGGCTGACTGCGAAGGACCGGAAGCTATAACACAGATGGACAACGAACCCGAAAAGGTCGAACTGGAAGACCAGGGAATCCGCATCACCTGGAATGACGGCCACCGCAGCATCTATCCTCACCGGGTGCTGCGGCTGAAGTGCCCCTGCGCCCAGTGCGTGGATGAAATTACCCACGAGCTGCGTCTCGACCCGGATACCGTCCCCATGGATGTGCGGGCAGAAGACCACTTGACTATCGGTAACTACGCCCTGCAGTTCCTGTGGAGCGACGTCCACTACACCGGCATCTACACCTACGAGTTCCTGCGATCGAGCTGCACCTGCATGGAGTGCCTGGCCGCCAGGGACTGACCATGACGGTAACTGTCGGCGGTCCGCCTTAATCGCTGCTGGGAGTTTCGGGTTTCTGGGTTGTAGGCTTGGATGGGCTCACCTGCGCGCCGGCCTTGAAGATGTGGCCGTATACACCATCCCTGAACCCGAACACCGAGAACTTGCGCTTGCCTGGTGAGTCGCACTCTGGGCATACTGAGGGATCATCCCTGCGGGCCAGGGGGCGCACCGAGTCAAATATGTGCCCGCAGCTTGTGCACTCGTACTCGTAAACAGGCATACCTTCCTCCCGGAACTGGGATCAAATGGTCCCGGACTGTTTCAGGCCCTCGATCTGCTGTGCTGAGTATCCTAGCACCTCGCCCAGCACCTCTTCGTTATGTTGACCCAGGGTCGGAGCAGGCCCAAACATCTCGTCGCCCAGCTTTACGGGGTTCCCGGGCATGGCATACCTGCCTGCTATGGGATGGTCCGCCTCCACCAGCATGTTTCTGTGCAACACCTGGGGGTCTTCGTAGGCTTCCTTTATGTTGTTGATCCTGGCCACGGGTAGACGCTCTCCAAGGAGGCCCATCCACTCATCTGCAGTCTTGGCTGATATGGCCGAGCCAAGGATATCCTTGAGCTGCTCCCAGTTCTTCCTGCGCCCGTCGATGGTCGTGAACCTGGTATCCGAAGGCAGTTCCGCGCATTCCTCGACTTCTTCGGCGAGGACGTTGGCCAACTCTTCATAGAACTTCTGGGTGGCGCAGTGGATTTGGATGTACCGCCCGTCCCTTGTCTGGAAAGCCCCATTAGGCAAGTTTGCTGACTGCACCGATCCCCCGGCTGTCGGGATCCTGCCGCTTCCCAGGTACATCTCAGCCAGATGTCCCTGGAAGGTGAGGTGAACGTCCAGCAGGCTCAGGTCCAGCTCACAGCCCTCACCGGTCCGTTCCCTGGCGAGGAGGGCGGCCAGAATTCCCACGCTGGCCCCGTAGCTGGCGCCGATGTCCGCCACGGCGAAGCCCATCACCCCCGGCGTCCCATCGGGCTCCCCAGTTACACTCATGGCTCCCGCTATCGCCTGGGCTACCGAGTCGAAAACGGGCCTGTCCCTGTATGGACCATCCTTGCCGAATCCCGATATGGAGCAGCAGATGATGGTGGGATTGATCTTCGTCAGTGTGGCGTAATCGACGCCCAGACGGGAGGTTACGCCCGGTCGGAAGTTGTCCAACACTACATCGGAAATCCCGACCAGGTCATAGAACACCTGGCGCCCCTCGTCCTGGCGCAAGTCGATGGTCATGCCTTTCTTGCTGCGGTTGTAGATCATGTAGTACATGCTCTCGCCTCCGATGAAGGAAGCGCCCATGTTGCGTGCGGCCTCACCCACCTTGGGAGGCTCCACCTTGATGACCTCCGCTCCCAGGTCGGCCATCATCCTGGATGATGCCGGCCCAGACAGGGCTTGGGACAGGTCCAGGAGGCGTATGCTGCCCAGAGGCGGTTTCATCGATGCGCTACCACTGCCCATAGTCCGGGGAAGGCTATCGTCCCGCCAGGAAGCTGTCCAGGGTCTGGGCCAGCTCCACCGGGGTGTGATAGCCGATGTCGTGGGAGCTGTCTTTGATCCATACCACCCGGCTGTCCTTAAGGGCGGCTTCGGCCGCATCCACCATCATCCGACGCGACTGGGCCAGCTCAGGGCTTCCCGTCCCGGGCCGTCTCTCGGCGGCAATGATAATGGTCGGGCATTGCACAAGTCCGAACATGGTAGAAGGCGGATTGTTCCACATAGCTTCCATTACCTGGGCATGGTTGCTGGGTTCGAGGATATCCCGGATCGACCCGTCGGGCAGCTCCTGCACCATGGTCAGGACAATGCGCTCCAGCTCATCGCTCCAGCAGTCGGAAAGCTGCTCTTTCAGTAAGTCCAGGAAGTCCTGCTTGACGGGCGGGACGTTGCGGGGCCTCAGCCTGCTTCTGAAAGACTCCCACGTCGCGTCGGGCCTCATGGACCAGTCCTGGAACCCGCCGTCGATCAGCGCCAGGGCTGCGATACGGTCGGGGTGCTTGGCGGCGACACTGAGGGCGACGTGGCCGCCCCAGGAGTGCCCACACAGGTTCACCTTCTCCAAGCCCAGAAGGTCCATCGACGAGACGATATCTCCGGCAAGGGTATCCCAGTCGTAGCCGGTGGATGGCTGGTCAGTCTTGCCGTGACCCCTCTGGTCCGGGGCCACGCACCTGTAAGAGCCCCGCAGGTGGGGAATAACCAGGTCATACCAGTGACAGGAAGACGCCAGGCCGTGGAGGGCGAGCAGGGGCAGGTTGCCCTTGTCTCCGTCGGACGGCGGACCCCAATCCAGGTAGTGCATGTGAATGTCCCTGGTCTGCATCCAGTTGTCTTGGGGGGCATTCGCTCCCATTCAGTAGCTCCTTCGAGAGTTCAGGTTACTGACTTGTCTCCTGGATTATATGAGGTCTGTGAAGTGGGATGGCAGGACGCCGTTGTCCACAATGGCTTTCCGCCTTTTGAAAAGCCAGCGGCACTCCTGCCTCACAAGGTGGTCTTCGTATTCGCCGCAGGCATGGAACCGGGTGACGCCATCATCTCCCGTGCGATATATGACAAAGTAGCTGCTTGCCGTCGCCTCGTCATCTTGCAGGGGGGTGATGGAGATGTTGGATAGGGTGTGCAGGGTCTTGCCCCTTCCGACCTGCCAGAACCCCATCAAGAAAGTAACCCTTTCCTTCAGGGACTCTTTGCCGTCATCCTTGAAGAGGTACAGGCCGTTCTCCTGGTTGTTCTCGTAGGTTATGGCTGAGTAGCTCCCATCGTCGGTGAACAGGTCCAGCCACTCCCGGAAACGCTGATGGTCCACCAGGCGAGCGCATTCAAACATGAGGGCTCGAATCTGGCCTTCACAGTTGTCGTTTCCACCCTGCATCAGGGACTCCCCTACGCTTCCTCTATTCGATGCCGCACTGGCAGTAGGGTCAAGCCTCTAAAGGGCATGCTCGCCCATGTACCGGCGCCAGGCGTTATAGAAGCTACGCATGGAGTACTCGTCCCGCTTTTCGCCGACGTTGCCCGACCCTTGTCCCCGGGACATGTTGGACCATGGTACTGCGCTGGCGGCGAAGCCCATCTGGCAACGAACTACAGCTTCGTTGTCGTCGCCGCTCACCTTGCCCGACGATGCCTGGCTGTCCAGGGTTCGTTCCAATCGCCATTCCCGGGCGGTCCCGGATTCGCCTTTAGTGCCAAGCGCCAGCAGCTCTACCACCGTCCTGTTGACGGCTTGGGGACGGAGCACCTGGATGATGTTCATCATTCCGCCCGTCATGAACTGCAGGTCCATGTTCGGAAACACAGTGATGATCCGGTGGTCCTGCTTGAAATCCACGTCAAAGGGAGGTCTCTGCCAGAGGGGGTTATCGGAGATGTTGTTTTCCAGGCCCGACGTCTCCCGCATGGCGGCAACGATGCGCTGGGGGTCCCTCTGGGGCGGAAATCGCAGCATTCCATGTCCCTCATCAAGCCAGTAGTTGTTGCCCTGCACCTCGATGCCTCGATACCCTGTGCCGACCACGGGATGGGTGAACTCCGGATGGTAGTTGTCGGCAAAGTTCTCGTGCCAGCTCTTCCAGTTCCCATCGTAGGCCCATCGCACCCGCCCCAAAGACTCGGTGCCTTCCACAACCTCGCGGACGTAGGGGCCCGCTTCTCCCATGTACTCTTCCAGGGGTGCCGCCTCGCCGTCCAGTGAGACAAACACTAGGCCCGCGAAGGTTTCCACCCGGATGGATGGAATGTCATACACATCCCTGGTGAAGCCTTGCCCGTAGGCGTCGGGATATGGTACCCCGATGCAGCGCCCCTCTTGGTCGAAGGTCCAGCCGTGGTACATGCACCTGAAGGCCGCCCCGCAGTTACCCTTGCGCTTGGTGGTCAGGACGGCGCCGCGATGGGTGCACGCGTTGTAGAAAGCGTTGAGGGCGCCGTCCCTGTTCTTGCACAGGATGATCGGCTGCTCGCCAATGGTGGCGCTGATATAGTCGCCGGGGCCTTGAAGCTCGCTCTCGTGGGCAACGAACTGCCAGGTGCGAGCGAATATCTGGGTCATCTCGGTCTTGTAGATGAGCGGGTCCGTGTAAACGCGCCGGTCGATAACGCGGGTCATATCCAGCCCAAGGTGGGGTAGCTGCTCTTCCGTCATGCGCAGGCTCCTGGAAGGACTGCTGCCGGGATCCCTGTGCCTCTCCTCAAGATCGACGGACCCCGTGCGCTACCGGTTGGCGGGGGCCGGGACGCCGCTCTGAGAGGCGGACACGGGTTTGTGGCCCCACAGGCTGCCCGTTGTGTAGTGCTGGATGGTCCAGGTGGCATCATCCACCAAGCGACCTTCGCAGCCGTACTCCACCCGGAAACCCGAGGGGCAGAGCATGTAGAAGGAGACCATGTGGTCGTTGGTGTGGCGCCCAAGGCTGGTGGCTATGGGGACGCTCTTCTCCTGGCACAGATAGTAGGTGGCTCCCACATCATCCAGCGACTGGACCTCTACCATGAAGTGGGAGATGCGCGGACCTTGGGCGCCTGCCGGCCTGGCGGCCAAGGCCAGGGAGTGGTGCCTCGGGTTGCAGTGGAAGAAGGACATCTTGAGCTGGCGGTCTGGTCGGTTGATCTCTACAAAGTCGCTGATCTTAAGTCCAAGAACGTCGCGGTAGAAAGCGGTGCCCTTCGGAAGGTCTTTCACATTGAGGACGACATGTCCCAAGCCCATGTTCCCCGTAACGAATCCCTTGATGGGCCGACGTGAGTGGAAGGCCGTGTCGGGCTGGACCAGGGCGCCCTGAAACACCTCGGTCCTGAGGCCATCGGGGTCTTCGAAGGAGATCATGTCCATGACCTTGCGTGTGGACAGCTCTTCGCTGGTGCTAGATCGCACTGCCACACCTGCAGCCTTGAGGTTCGAATGCACTTCGTCGAAGGTCGCCTTGGTCGGGGTCTGCCAGCCCACGTAGGCCACATCGTCGGCGCCGTTTGGATGGAGGATGAACCTGTGATGGTAGTCGTCCATTCGCAGGTACAAGCTCCCGTCATCGGAGCGCTCTGAAATCACCATTCCCAGGATGTCCGAGGCGTACTCCTCCCACTTGGCAATGTCGCCGACTCCCAGTCCCAGGTAACCAAGCTGCGTTATGGTCATAGGATCATCCCCCTAGCTAGCTGACCCAGTATATTCACCCCATTTTGGCGGTGTCAACCGACGGAAGCAGGCCCTTCTCGCTCCTCATGCCGTGATATACTTCGCCCGTATCCGGGGTTTAGGCAGCCTGCATCTTTCCAGTCTGTAGGTTCGGGAGGTTCCTATGTCCAGCATCTGGGTTGACCTGATGGGGGCGGAGGTCCGTTACTACCATGGCCGTTACAAGACCCGGGTGATAGAGGCCGGGAGCGGAGACCCCCTGGTGCTGATCCATGGCGTAGGGGGCCATGCCGAGGCGTACAGCCGGAACATCATGCGCCTCTCTCAGCATTATCGTGTGATGGCCATCGACCTGCTGTGGCATGGCTACTCCCAGCGGGACGGGTTCGTCGCCGGCCAGCAGATGGAGCTTTTCTCCGACCAGGTCGTGGATTTGCTGGACCAGGTTGGAGCGGAGAGGGGCCATGTGGAAGGCGAGTCCCTGGGCGGCTGGGTGGGCCTGACCATGGCCATGAACCATCCCGACCGGCTGGGTAAGCTCATACTCAACACCACCATAGGCGTGGCCTTCAAGGAGACCGCTCCCAGGGAAGACCGGGCCGGAGGGCGCAGCCTGCTGGCTACCAGGTCTATGGCTGCCATCGAAGATCCAACCAGGGAGACCATCCGCCAGCGCCTCGAATGGCTCATGGCATCTCCTGATCGGGTAACGGACGAGCTGGTGGAGACCCGGCTGAAGATATACAGCGACCCCGAAGCGAAGGAGTCCCTGGGGCGCGTGTTCGCCAACTCCTTCGGGCAGGGCAAGTCGTCCCGCCGCTTTGCAGAAGAGGATCTGAACAACATCAAGGCCCCGACCCTGGTGCTTTGGTCCGAGAAGAACCCAGGCACCGGCCCAGACGTGGGACGCTACTTGGCAACTCTGATTCCGGGAGCCCAGTGTTATGTCATGCAGGACGCGGCCCACTGGCCCCAGTGGGAGCATCCCGAGGAGCATGACAAGGTGGTGCTGGACTTCCTGAAGGGGAGCTAACGCCCTTATTAGTCGGCTAGGGCGGGCTCCAAGCTCGGTTCTGTTGAAGCCCCGATCCCGTTGGCCAGCAGGAACTGGTGCACCGCTTGGTTGAATATCTCCGGCTGCTCATAGTGGGTCGAGTGCCCCGAGTGGGGCACCTCCACTAGCGTCGAACTCGGAATTCTCGCATGCAAGCCCCGGATCACGTCCGGCGGAAACAGAACATCCTCCAGCCCGACGACGAACAGCAATGGTATACCGTAGCCCTTCATATCCTCCGGGCTGGGACCCTGGGGAAATGCGCCCGGCAGGTTGCCCCGGTTGACCATGTTGAAACTGTTGAGCTGGGTGTAAAGCTCCGCCATGGCGGGTTGGCGAGCTCGAAAGCCCTTGGACAGCACCCGGTCTAGCTGGGACAAGTTGCTGGTGTCCCTCCGCACTTCGTCCATTCGCGCTTCAAGCTCAGGGGGTAAGGCCATCCCACCTAGCGTATCGCCGAGCACTAGCGCCCGCACCCGCTCCGGGTTGGCCTGGGTGAACAGCCCGCAGGTGGAGCCGCCCATGGACTGGGCAACCAGCACCACCTGCTCAACGTCCAGGTGGTCGACAAGCCCCCTCAGGTCGGCGGCAAAGGAGGACCTCCCTGGCCCGTCTTCCCTGTCCCGGGAGTTGCCGAACCCCCGGTGGTCGAAGGTGACCACCCTGTACCACTGGGAGAAGTAGGAGACCTGCTGGTACCAGTTGGAGTGATTGCCCCCTATGCCATGGGCAAAGACCATGGTGGGGCCTTCTCCCTTTACGTCATAGAAGAGATCGAAGCCGTCAATGTTCACGGTAGCCATCAGCGTTCTCCTATCTTGGGGGTAGGTGGGATTATATCGGCGGCCCTTTCCGGGTGTCAAAATAGGCGGAATCGGCTTGCAGTCTTTCGGTTGACATGGATTAACCGTGTGTCGACAATGGGCTCTAAGTATCAGCAAGGGTAGGTTTCATGGCAGATCTAACGGAAGAACAGATCAGAGCGCTGGGAGTTGCAGCGGGCGTCGACATTCCCGAAAAGGACTTGGCGGAGGTCTCCTACAGCCTGAACGCCCTGCTCGAAGCCCTGGATGAGATACAGGTGCCGGGGCTGGAGGATGTGGAGCCCCTATCGGTGCGGCCTCCCAGGGACCTGATGGAACTGCCCGG
Source organism: Dehalococcoidia bacterium (assembly GCA_963663025.1). Taxonomy (GTDB): domain Bacteria; phylum Chloroflexota; class Dehalococcoidia; order Lucifugimonadales; family JAGWBF01; genus JAGWBF01. Next base: position 1,022,276 of record OY760073.1, read on the forward strand.
CTAGACCGCCGTAGCCGTTCAGCCCTCGTACTGGAACTCTATCCCTACGGGACAGTGGTCAGACCCCATGACCTCGGGCAGTATGAAGGCATTGCTGATGTTCCCCTTGAATCCTTCGTTGGCGAAGAAGTAGTCGATGCGCCACCCCACGTTACGTTCTCTGGCCCTTGTGATCATGTCCCAGTAAGAGTAGTTGCCCGGCTGGTCGTTAAACATGCGGAAGGTGTCCACGTAGCCGTGGTCCAGGAACTTGTCCATCCACTCCCGTTCCTGGAGTAGAAATCCTGACGTGTTCACGTTTTCCTTAGGGCGGGCCAAGTCGATTTCCTTGTGAGCCGTATTCACATCCCCGCATACCACCACGTTCTTGCCCTTGGTCTTCAGTCCCTCGGCGAACTCCAAGAAAGCATCGTAGAAGTCCATCTTGTAGTCCAGGCGCTCCTGCGAAGAGCGTCCGTTGGGGAAGTAGATGTTCAGCAGCACAAAGTCGCCGTAGTCGGCGACGATGGTGCGTCCTTCTTTGTCGTAGGGCTCGTTCCCGAACCCATAAGTGACATCCTTGGGGGGTACCTTGGTGTAGAGGGCGACCCCACTATAGCCCTTACGCTCTCCGCTGCAATAGAAGACATGGTAACCGGGGATGTCGGTCAAGGATTCGGGCAGTTGTTCAGCCCAGGCCTTGGTCTCCTGGATGCACATGATGTCCGGGGATTCACCGGCGAACCAGTCCAGGAATCCTTTCTTCAGGACAGCCCTGACCCCATTTACGTTCCACGATAGTGCCCGGACACTTTGCATCACCATTTCCCTTCCTGAGCGTAGGCTCCGTAGTTCGGGCCTAGTCTAAGCCATCCAAGGGCAAGGCACAAATCCACCCACTATGCGCTCACAAGACATGGGAAAGAGCCAGGTAGCCAACTTGGTTTGACCCTAGAAATGGGCGGTGCTAAAATCCCGTGCACTACGGGAATCCCTGCGTAGTGCAGACCCTCCTGATCTCTTTTCGATATGAGGGAGCATTGAAACTCACCGCACCAGTCCCCACCCTTGCAGACAACATTTTCTCCGCATGGAACCCAGACAGCAGGCTGGCCCGCTTGGCCCACGATGCGGTGCTTGTGCTGGCTTTCACTGGACTCGTCATCTTCTGCGCCCAGATCATCATTCGGCTGCCCTGGACGACGGTCCCGATTACGGGCCAGACCTTTGCGGTGCTGGTCACGGGGGCTGCGCTGGGTCCCTGGCGTGGAGCTTCGTCGCTGACACTGTACATGCTGATCGGGATGGTTGGCGCGCCCGTGTTCGCTCCGGGGCTAAACCTGGAGGGGCAGACCCTCCACTTCATCTTCCCTTGGGCGGGGAACTCCGACGCATTGTGGGAAGGGTCGGCAATCCCCCTTTGGGACCTATCCAGCGGTGGGTATATCCTGGGATTCATCGGCGCCGCTTGGCTGGCTGGATGGCTGGCCCGCAAGGGGTATGACCGGGGACCCTGGCTGCTGGCAGGCCTGCTTGCGGCCAACATCGTTCTTTACGTGCCCGGGTTGATTTGGCTGGCAGCCTTGATTGGCAGCGAATGGGTACATCCGCTAGCTAACCAGCCCTTGGGCGACCTGATTTCAGGTGGGACCACCCTGGAGAAGACATTGGTCGGGGGCCTGTACCCCTTCATCCTGGGCGACCTGATAAAGCTGTATCTGGCATCGCTGACCCTGCCGGCGGCTTGGGCTTTCGTCAAGCGCCGCCGTGACAATGCTCCGCCCTCCGGCTAAGTCTGCCGCCTTTCCCGTTCCTGCTCCACAAGCACCCGACGCAGCACCTTTCCTGACGGGTTCTTGGGAATCTGGTCCACGAATTCCACCTGCCGGACCTGCTTGAATCCGGCCACCTGTCCTGCGACCCACTCCATTATCTCTTGGGCTGACACATCGCCGGTGGCAACCACAAATGCCTTGGGCACCTCACCGGCCTCGTCGTCGGGCACACCAATAACGGCGGCGTCGGATACCGACGGGTGCTCCAGCAGTAGTCCCTCCAGCTCTGCCGGCGCTACCTGGAAGCCCTTGTACTTGATCAGCTCCTTCTTTCGATCCACGATGCTGACGTACCCGTCCTCGTCCATGCTGGCGATGTCCCCGGTGTGTAGCCAGCCGTCCCGGAGGGTGTCGGCGGTGGCTTCGGGGTTGTTCCAGTACCCCTTCATCACCTGCGGGCCTTTGATGACCAGTTCCCCCAGCTCGCCCCTGGGCATCTCCCGCTCTCCCGTCTCCAGGTCAACCACCATTTCTTCGGTATCGGGCAATGGAGGCCCCACGGAGCCGGGCTTCCTCAGGTCGGGTTCCATATAGTCGGCGTTGGTCGCCGGCGAGCTCTCCGTCAACCCGTACCCCTGGACGGTTGCCACATCTATGGTGGACTCCAGCTTGGTCTGCAGGTCCGCCGACATGGGGGCTGCGCCCACGAAACAGAGGCGAAGGGCCGACAGGTCATACTTCCCGACCTCGGGGAACTGGGTCAGCCCCAGCACCACAGGCGGGACGGTGTACAGCACCGATACCCTGTTGTCCGACAGGAGCTGCAGGAATTGCTCCATTTCGAAGCGCCCCATCATCACCTGGGTGGCGCCCAGGGCGACGGCGACGTTCATGATCACGTTCATGCCGTAGATGTGATAGAGGGGCAGGTGCACCATGAGCACATCGTCCGGCTTTGGAGCGCCTATCTCCCGGCGCCCGATTAGCTGCTGGACGTTGCTGGTCAGGTTAAAGTGGGTCAGCATCACACCCTTGGGCAAGCCGGTCGTGCCGCTGGAGTAAGGCAGGACGACCACATCCTCTAGAGGGTCGATATCTACGGCAGGCGGCGCACCCGACCCTGTATTGGTCAGGTCTTCGAAGGACCGGGAGGCCCCGACCGCATCCCCGCCAATGACAATCACTTGCTGAATCTCAGGTAGCCTGGGCAACACCGGCTCCAGGACAGGGTACAAGGACTCGGACAGGATGACGGCCTTAGCCCCGCTGTCCCGAAGCTGGAACTCCACTTCCCGCTCCCGGTAAGATGGGTTCAGGGTGGTGACCACTGCCCCGATCCAGGATATAGCGTAGAAGGAGGCCACGTACTCCCAGCAGTTAGGCGCGAAAATGGCTACTCGGTCTCCCTTGCCGATGCCCATGCCCGCCAGGGCTGATGCTAGATTAGCCGTTCGTTCCCTGAGCTGGCTGAAGGTGAGCGCCTGTCCGCCGTCGACGATAGCAGTCTTGCTGCCGAGCTTGTCGGCGGCGCTCAGCAAGTACTCGTGGAGGGCATGCCGTGGGTAGGGCGCCACCGAGGGACGGGGGACTAGTCTGGCCTTGTCGCTGGTCATGGGAACCTGCCAACGTGGCGGTCAGTCGTCGCTCTTCTTGACAGCATGGCCTCCGAACTGATTGCGCAGGGCCGCCAGCACCTTGCCCCCCAGGGGCTGGTCCTGGCGTGAGCGGAACCGCTGCTGAAGGGACATAGTTATGACCGGCGCGGGGATCGCCAGCTCTACCGACTCTTCGACAGCCCACCTGCCTTCGCCCGAATCCTCCACGTAGGACTGCAGGTTGTGCAAGTCGGGGTCCTCTTCCAGCGCCTTGGCCGCCAGGTCCAGCAGCCATGACCGCACCACGCTGCCGTGCCGCCACGTTTCGGCTATGCTGGCCAGATCGAGCTGGAACTCTGACTTTGCCGCCATAAGCTCGAACCCCTCGGCGTAGGCTTGCATGAGGCCATACTCCACAGCGTTGTGTACCATCTTCACGAAATGGCCGGCGCCGTTGGGCCCGACATGGACGTATCCCCGGTCCTCGCCCGGCGCCAAGGTCTGGAAGATCGGTTCGTTGCGCCTGAAGGCTGCTTCCGGCCCTCCAATCATCAGGCAGTAGCCCTCGGCCAAGCCCCAGATGCCCCCGCTGGTGCCCACATCCAGGTAGTCTATGGAGCGAGCGGCCACCCGCTCTGCCCTCCGGACGCTGTCCTTGTAGTAGCTGTTCCCGCCCTCCAGGATGGTGTCGCCGGATGAAAGCAGGGGAACCAGGGACTCGATGGTGCTCTCGGTGGGCTGACCGGCAGGGACCATAACCCATACGGACCGGGGCGGTGCAAGCTGATCGACCAGCTCTTCGAGTGAGCCCGCTCCTGAAGCACCGTTGGATGCTGCGCCGGAAACGGCTTCCTCGCTCCGGTCATGCGCAACCACGCTGTGCCCGCCCTGGAGCAGCCTCTGGACCATGTTGCCGCCCATCCGACCCAGCCCGATCATGCCCAGTTCCATAAACAACCCCCTACACCGGACTGCCTTATGGGCAAGTCTCTGCCCCGGGAACCTGGGGCATTTAACTGCCCAGGTTCGTCTTCTCTGTGTCCAATACCTTGGACAACCGGCGCACATGGCGTTCTTCACCGCTGAACCGCGCGCCAAGGAAGGCTCTGATGACCTCCATTGCCAGCTCGATACCGATCACCCTGGCACCTATGCACAGCACGTTCACATCGTCGTGTTCGACCCCCTGGTGGGCCGAGTAGGTGTCGTGGCACAGCCCGGCGCGTACTCCGGGAAACTTGTTGGCAACCACGGATGACCCGACCCCGCTGCCGCAGATGACCACGCCCCGCTCAGCCTCCCCCGACGCGACTTTCCGGGCTACCTCCGCGGTGAAGTCGGGGTAATCGTCAACAGCATCGTAGGCGTGGGCTCCCACATCGGTCACCTGGCAACCCAATGACTCGAGCCAAGGAAGAAGCTCCTGCTTGAGAGCGAACCCGGCGTGGTCCGCGCCGACGGCAATCTGTCGGCTCATGCCGAACCATCCACTAGCAGATTCTCCACCTCTCCCACAACCCGTTGCGGGGTGAATCCCAGCTTCTCGTATATGACCCCTCCGGGCGCGGAAGCTCCAAAGTGGGGAATGCCGATTATCGTCCCCGATGGCCCGACGTACCGCTCCCAACCCAGGGGGCTGGACGCTTCGATGGAAACCCGGGCCGTGATGTCGGGCGGGAGGACCGCATCTCGGTAAGAGGCCGGCTGGCTGTCGAACAGCTCCCAAGAGGGCAGTGAGACCACCCTGACAGCGATTCCCTTGTCCTCCAGCAGCTTGCCAGCCTGCATGGCGATGTCCACCTCGGAGCCGGTTGCTATGAGCACGGCTTTGGCTTCAGAGGCCGCCTCCCAGGCAACGTAGCCACCCTGGGGCACATCCCCGTCGCCCTTCCGGCTGCGGTTCAGCACCGGCAGGTTCTGCCGGCTGAGGATGATGGCCGTTGGGCCGTCCCGTCTCTGGATAGCCGACCGCCATGCCTCGACAGTTTCCAGCGCGTCGGCGGGCCTGATGACTACCAGGTTGGGTACACCCCGCAACCCAAGGAGCTGCTCTATGGGTTGGTGGGTTGGGCCGTCCTCCCCCAAGCCCACCGAGTCGTGGGTGAACACGAAGACCACCCGCTGAGACATCAACGCCGCCAAGCGTATGGGCGGGCGCATATAGTCGGAAAAGATGAGGAATGTGGCTGTATAGGGAATCAGGCCGCCGTGCAGGGCAATGCCGTTGGACACAGCGCCCATGGCGTGCTCCCGGACGCCGAAGTGCAGGTTGTTGCCCTGCTCCGTTGCGCTGAAGTGCCCTCGGTCGTTGAGTATCGTCTTGGTTGACGGGGCGAGGTCCGCCGACCCACCAATCAGGTTGCCGACACGCTCTGAGATGACGTTCATCACCCGGCCCGACGCTTCCCGGGTTGCCATGGGCTTTTCCTGGGATACGAACACATCCTGTAATCCCGAGTCCCAGCCCTTGGGAAGCCTGCCTTCCAGGGCATCTTCCAACTGGGAAGCCAGGTCGGGATATGCCCGCCGGTACGCTTCCAGGCTGTCCTTCCACTGCCCTTCCCGCGAGCTGCCCCACTCCAGCGCCTGCCGGAAGTGGGACAGGGCATCGGAAGGGACATCGAAGGGCTGAGTCGAGGCCCAGCCCAGCGCCTCTTTGGCTAGCTGGGCTTCTTCCGCTCCCAGAGGCTCGCCGTGCACCGCTGCCGTGCCCGCCTTGTTGGGGCTGCCGTAGCCGATGGTGGTCCGGCAGATCACGAGGCTGGGCCTTCCGGTTTCCTCCCGGGCCTCCCCGATTGCCGACTCCACCGCACCCACATCCATGCCATCCACGGGCCCCACGACGTGCCAGCCGTAGGCTCTGAACCTTTGTCCAACATCTTCGGTGAAGGACAGGTCCGTGTGTCCCTCGATGGATACGTGGTTGTCATCGTACAGGTACACCAGCTTGCCCAAGCCCAGGTGCCCGGCAAGGGATGCGGCCTCGGCCGAGATGCCCTCCATCAGGTCGCCGTCGGACACGATGGCGTAGGTGTGGTGGTCGATGATCTGGTGGTCGGGGCGATTGTAGGTGTTGGCCAGCCATCTCTCGGCGATAGCCATCCCCACGCCGTTGGCAAAGCCTTGGCCCAATGGGCCGGTGGTCGCCTCCACCCCGGGCGTGAGCCCATGCTCAGGGTGGCCGGGGGTCTTGCTGTCCCACTGCCTGAAGGACATCACCTCTTCCAGTGGCAGATCGTAGCCCGTCAGGTACAGGAGGGAGTAGAGGAGGGCCGAGGCGTGGCCGGCCGAGAGAATAAACCGGTCCCGGTCGGGCCAGGAGGGGTTCTTGGGGTTGTGCTTTAGGAACCGCTCCCATAGCACGTAGGCCATGGACGCTGCCCCCATAGGCGCCCCGGGGTGTCCCGACCTGGCCTTTTCCACGGCATCAACCGAAAGGAACCGCAGGGTATTGATGCACAGATCGTCAAGGGAGTTGGAGTTCACTTAGCTCTCCAGCTTGGTTGGGGGAATACCGGTTTAGGAAGCGGGCTACTGGCCGTGGCACTTCTTGTACTTCTTCCCGCTGCCGCAGGGGCACTTGGAGTTGCGTCCGATCTTCCCGTGCTTGCGGATAAGGCCTTTCTTTTCGGTGCAGTCAGCGCAGGTGCAGGCGGGCGGATGTTCAGCATACCAGCCGGCTCTTACCATAGCCCCTCCCCCTACTTCACTCCCCCAATCCTATTAGAAACGTCAGCACATTTCCAGTCCCGCCGCCCATTGGTCCGGTTCCCCTGCTTCATCATCCGTGCTGCCACCGGCGCCTTCCGGAAGACCTGCCATCTGCCAGTTGTTATGATAACCTTGATCAGCCCAAACTTTGTCCAGACCCATTCTAGGGCCAGTCCTTCAAAGCAAAGTGAGGAGGAAGATGTACCAGGTCGCTTTTGAGAAGAACACCCTTTCCAACGGACTCGACGTGATCCTGCACGAGGACCATACCCTGCCCCTGGTGAGCGTCAACATCTGGTATCACGTCGGCTCCAAGGACGAGGAGCCGGGAAAGACGGGCTACGCCCATCTGTTCGAGCACCTCATGTTCGAAGGATCCAAGAACCACAACTCCAGCTTTTTCGAGCCGTTGACCGAGGTTGGGGCGGCCCTTAACGGCTCCACCAGCGTGGACCGCACCAACTACTGGGAAAACGTGCCATCCAACTACCTGGAGCTGGCCCTGTGGCTGGAATCGGACCGGATGGGCTTCCTCTTGGATGCCTTGGACCAGCCTCGTTTCGACGTCCAGCGAGATGTGGTAAAGAACGAACGGCGCCAGAGCTACGAAAACCGGCCCTACGGCATGGCCGGCTTGCGAATCCAGGAAGCCCTGTACCCGGCGCCCCATCCGTATCACTGGCCCACCATCGGCTACCACGAGGACCTGGACGTCGCCAAGCTGGAAGATGCCCACTCCTTCTTCCGCCAGTACTACACGCCCTCCAACGCAAGCCTGACCATCGCCGGGGATTTTGATCCCAAGCACGCTATGGACCTGGTGAAGAGGTACTTTGAGGATATCCCTCCCGGCGAGGGCCTCCGCCGCACCAACCGCACCGACTCGTCCCTGCAGGGAAGGGTCGAGCTAACGCTGTACGATCGTGTGCTGGTGCCCCGTATCTTCCTCGCATGGCCCACCGTTCCCAAGTTCCACCAGGATGAGGCCCCCCTTGCCATCCTTGCGGACATCCTCGGCAACGGGAAGACCTCCCGCCTGTACCGCAGCCTCGTTTACACCAAGCAGGCCGCCCAGCGGGTAGCCGCCCACCACGACGACCAGGAGATCGCCGGGGACTTCAGCATCGACGTAACCGCTTCCGAGGGCCGGTCCTGCTCAGAGATCGAGGAGATAGTGCAGCGGGAGCTGGAAAGGGCTTGCAGCCAACCTCCCACGTCTGAGGAGATGACCCGTTCCAAGAACCGGGTCGAGTGGCACCACACGAGGCAGATGGCCAGCATCGGGGGTTTCGGCGGCCGGGCTAACCGGCTGAACTCCTTCAACGTCCTGGCAGGCGATCCCGACCGCATCAATCGAGACATGGAGCGATATCTGTCGGTTGAATCCGAGGATGTCATGCGAGTAGCCAACACCTACCTGGGGGAGGACCAGGTCAGGCTGACGGTCATGCCCGAACCCCAGCACAGCTCTTCGTCTTCCCTTGTGGACCGCACCGTCAAGCCCGATCCTGCTCCGCAGCCCCGATTCGAGCCTCCGGCGCCGCAGCGACACAAGTTGGCCAACGACATGAACCTGCTGGTGGTCCGAAAGCCGGAGATCCCCATGATCGCCCTGGGCGTTGTCCTTGGCACCGGGTCCGTTGACGACCCAGCCGCCCTACCCGGCCTGGCATCCATCACGTCAACCCTGCTCCAGGAAGGCACAACCTCCCGCTCCAGTGAAGACATCGCCAACGAGTTCGAGTTCTTCGGCAGCCAGCTGTCCATATCCACGGGGAAAGAACACACGATGATCGGCGCCGAATGCCTGGCCCGTGAGTTCCCCAGGGCGCTGGAGCTGGTCGCCGACGTACTGCTGAACCCCATCTTCCCCGATGGGGAGGTGGAGAGGGTGAGAAACGAGCGCCTGACCTCGGTCCGGCGCCTCAAGGACGACCCCACCGCCATGGCCGACCTGCTGGCGCCGGCCCTGATGTACGGCAGGGATAGCGCCCTGGGCCATCCCGCCGCCGGCCTGGCCGGCACCTTCGAGACCATCGGGCGGGACCATGTGGCGGGGCACTACGCATCCGCCTTCTCCCCCGGCATCGCCACCCTGATCGTCGTGGGCGACACAACTCCTGAGGAAGCGCTGGCGCTTGCCGAGGAGCGCTTTGGCCATTGGCGTGGGTCCGAGAGCGGTGGAGATGGCTCCTCCAAACTTAGTGACTCTCCCAGCAGCGGCAGACCCAGCTTGTATTTGCTGGACAAGCCCGGCGCCGCCCAGTCGGTCATCAGGGTCGGCTACTTCACCACCCAGCGCCGCCATCCCGACTACTACGCCTATGCCCTCTTCAACCACCTCTTCGGAGGGCAGTTCACCGCCCGGCTGAACAAGAACCTCCGGCAGGACAAGGGGTACAGCTATGGCTACCGCTCTTGGTTCGAGTGGCACCGGGACTCATCCCTCTTCCTGGCAGGAGGGGCGGTGCAGACTGAGGTGACCGCCGAAGCCCTAAAGGAAACCATCAAGGAGCTGGACGAGGTCAAGGGCGCCCGGCCCATCACCCAGGAAGAACACCGGATAGCCCAGGAAGGCCTCCTGCGTCAATACCCTTCAGCTTTCGAGTCCTGCGGGCAGATAATGCAGCAGCTCGCCCAGATAACGTGGTACGGCCTGCCCGACGACTACTGCCGGAACTTCAGCGGCAACCTGAGCGCCGTAAGCCTCGAGGATGTGAACCGGGTAGCGGCGGAGCAGATGGGCAAGGAACCGACGATAGTAGTTGTGGGCGACAAGGCTGTCGTTGGAGATGGGCTGTCCAGCTTTGGCCGGGATGTACGAGAGGTGGACCATGAGGCCCGGTACATCTAAACTTGGGAACCGAGATGCTGTAAAGGAGGGTCTAGCCGTGGGTGGCGCAGATTCTGTTATGTGGTCTTTGGAGCGCAACTGGGATATGGTCGGCGCCGCGCTGGATGGACTGGATGAGGAGACCATCGCCAGGCAGCCGGCGGAAGGCTGTAGCTCCATGGCCTGGACCCTGTGGCACATGAACCGGGTCGTGGACATGTTCATCCAGTCCCGGCTCCAGGGCAAGGAGCTGCTATGGACCAGCGAGGGATGGGCTGAAAAGTACGGCATGGCCGGTGATGCCAAGGTGCTGGGATACTCAGCGGAGGAGCTAGCGGACTGGCAGGCCCCGTCCCTGGAAGTGCAGCTTGGTTACTTCGAAGCCGTCAAAGAATCCGCCAGGGAGTATATCCGGGCGGTCACCAAGGACGACCTGGACACCAAGGTGATATTCCCGCCCTCATCTCAGACCAGGGAGCACACCATCGCCACCGCCCTGGGGCAGATGGTATGGGACAACGTTGCCCATGGGGGCCAGATCGCCTACCTGCGGGGCATGTTCAAGGGTATGGGCTGGCACCGGTAGCGTCCATCGCCGATGGATTCCGGCTCGGAGGCCGGTTCAGGCGTAGGGACGAAGTTGGCAAGGTGGTTGAGCAATTGCGAAGGCAGCTAGCTTGCAGAATATTGACGGGTGCTATCCCAATCACTCGTCATTCCGGCCCCTGAGCCGGAATCTATTTGCCACTGCCACCATAACCTTCAAACCCGCAAACCTCCCCATAGAGTTCCGCCCAAGCGGGGTTTTTCTCCTCAATCAACGCTTCTTTCCAGGCTCGCCTCCACCACTTTAGCACTTTCTCCCTGGCGAGCGCCGACTCCATCGTTTCATGCAGCTCGTACCAGACCAGGCGGTGTATACCATATCGTTGAGTGAATCCGTCTGCCAGGTCGTTCTTATGCTGCCACACTCGCTGCACAATGTTGGATGTGACGCCGATGTACAGGGTGCCATTTCGCTTGTTGGCAAGGATGTAAACGCAGGGGAGCTTCATATGTACTTGGGGCGATTACACAAAATCACGAAGTGCCCCTAACCTTGCCGATGGATTCCGGCTCGGAGGCCGGAATGACGAAAGGGGCGTGGGCAAAGGGGGATCCCTAGTTCACCCGACTACTCCCTGGACCCAGCAAGAACGGCCGCATCTGCGTTGGCGCCTACCACATGATTGTAACCGTCCACGATAAGCTGGCAGATAACGTCCAACTCTTCCATGTCTCGCGGGGTGTACAGCAGCATGAAGCCCTGAAAGCCAGGCCTTGTGCCGGCGGCTGGATGGAACAAGGCCCAGCCGGCATCCACCGCCTCCTGGCCCCTCGCCGGGTCCATGGCCATGTGCAGGCTGCCGTCGGGATGGATGTGTCCCAGCTCCCGCTCCTTGGGCAGCAGCTCCGGGTGGGCAACGTCGATGGCCGGGTCCACCCACAAGGCGCGCGACCCTTCCACAGGGGAGATGACCGTGAGCTGGTTTTCGATGGAGGGCAGGGAGTAGACCCGCCGGAACAGCTCGTCGTTCACATCCTTCACCGCATCGACCCCGATCTGCAGCTGGGGCATTCCCTCGGTGATCGTCGGGGCTTCTCCCACCCGTTGTGGCAGCTTAGCGTAGCTCATGCGCAGGCCTTTCTCCCTTGGTATTTATGGAACGCCGGAGTCCGGCAGCCCTGCCATTCTCCTCTTGTGGACTGGGCAGGTGCCGTATGCAATAATAGCTTGGATTCGGGAGCTTTACAAAGCTATCCCCTCTTCCACCGACTGCCCCGAAACCAGGGCCATTCAAGCACCAACATAAGACCGGAGGGACACTACATGGACGTCAATGGCGCAGTTGCGCGGATTCTCAAGACCGAAGGAGTGGAGTGGATCTCCTGCTTCCCCTCCAACATGCTCATTGAGTCCGTAGCCCAGGAAGGAATCCGCACCATCATGTTCCGCCAGGAGCGGGGCGCCATCATGGCGGCCGACGGCTACAGTCGGCAGAACGACCGGCAGAAGTTCGGTGTGATCATCACCCAGGGCGGCCCTGGGTCCGAGAACTCCATGGGTGGCATCGCCCAGACCTTCAGCGACAACGTGCCCATCCTCTACTTCGCCGGGGGCCCCGCCCTCGGCCAGTACGCTGTGCGCCCCAACTTCTCGCCGGCGCGCACCTACCAGTCGGTGTCCCGCCATGCCGAGGTGATCACCCATCCCAGCCAGGTCTCTGCCACCATGCGCCGGGCCTTCCACGCCCTCCGCAACGGCAGGCCCGGCCCGGTTATCGTCGAGATCCCGGCCGACGTGGGCGGCCAGGAAGTTTCCGAAGGCTCGCTGGACTACCAGCCTCCCAAGCGTTCGATACAGACTCCCTCTACCGGGGATATGGCCGACGCCGTGGAGCTTCTCCTCAACGCCAAGAAACCGGTCATCTGGTCGGGCATGGGCACCCTGTTTTCCCAAGCCACCGAGGAGCTGCGGGAGTTCGCTGAGCTTACCGAGATACCGGTGTACTGCACCATGCCCGGCAAGTCCTCCTTCGACGAGAGCCATCCCCTGGCCCTGGGGGCTGGCAGCGGCGCCACCACCTTGCCAGCCAGGCGCTGGCTCCAGGAGTCCGACGTACTCTTCGCCGTCGGCTCCAGCTTGACCAGGACCAGCTACGGCCAGCCCATCCCCGACGGCAAGGTGCTCATCCAGAACGTGGAGAGCATCGAAGACATCAACAAGGACTACTCCATCGACGTTGGGCTTCCCGGCGATGCCAAGGCTACCCTCCAGGGGATGATCGAGGCGGTCAAGGACAAGCTGGGCGCCAACGGGCGCAAAGGCGGTACCAACACCGCCGCCCAGATCGCCGAGCTAAGGGCGGAGTGGATGACCCAGTGGACTCCCCTGCTGGAGTCCGACGAGGTGCCCATCAACACCTACCGCGTCATCGGAGAGCTGGAGCGCAACCTGGACAAAGACCACAGCATCGTCACCCACGATGCCGGGGCTCCCCGGGACACCATCATGCCTTTTTACAGGGCGACCGCGCCCCACTGTTATGTTGGGTGGGGCAAGACCACCCATCTTGGGTACGGCATCCCCCTCATGATCGGCTCCAAGCTGGCTAGGCCCGAAAAGTTCTGCCTGAACTTCATGGGAGACGGCGCCTTCGGCATGTCGGGCCTGGATATCGAGACTTCCGTCCGGGCAGGCGCGCCCATCACCACCATCGTGCTGAACAACGGCGGGATGGCCACCTACCCCGGCGGGTATCCCATCTCCCGGGAGCTGTTCGGCACCACCACCATGACCGGCAACTACGCCATGATCGCCGAGGGTCTGGGCGCGGTGGGCATCGTCGTTACTCAGCCGGGAGAGATCGCCCCGGCCCTCAGGCGCGCCCAAGCCCTCAACGCCGAGGGCAAGGGTGTGCTCATCGACGTGCACTCCAACCTGGAAGGACGACGTTCCAGCTTCTAGTAGCCCGGTATCTGCCACCGCTAAATACATCACCTTTAGGAGAAGAACAAGATGACCTCACAAGCCCAGGAAAACGCCGATCTGGTAGTCCACAACGCCGACTTTGTACTCACCGTCGATAAAGACCGGCGCATCCTCCGAAACGGTTCCGTCGTGATAAAGGGGAACAGCATCAGCCGGGTGGTCAAGGCAAACGAGGTCACCCAGGAAGAGCTGGCCGGCAGGGTGATCGACGCCAGCGGCAAGATTGTCACTCCGGGCTTTATCGACACCCACATCCACACCACCAAGCAGTTCAACCGGGGCTTGGCCGACGACGTCGAGCTTCGGGACCACCTCCTTGCGCGCAACTTCCCTTTCGAGGCTGCCATGGACGAGGAGGACGCCTACTGGAGCTCCATCGCCTGCACCACCGAGATGATCCGCTCGGGCACCACCTGCTTCATCGACGCAGGCAACCAGTTTCCCGACTGCTCGGCCAAGGCCATCGAGGAGACGGGCATTCGGGGCATCATCGCCCGCACCGCCTCGGACCTGGGTTCCAGCGTCCAGGGCCACATGCCCTCCCAGCTGGTCAACGACTCCACCGAGGAGACGCTGACCATGTCCACCCAGACCGTCGAGCGCTGGAACGGCAAGGCCGACGGGCGCATCCGCGCCTGGTTCCAGGTGCGAATCACCTACCTCGGCTCGGACACGCTATGCCAGGAGATGAAGCGCCTGGCCGACCAGCACAAGACGGGCATGGAGTCCCACTGCAGCTCATCGCTTGAGAACCGCAGCACAGCCTATCGCACCTTCGGCATGACCGAGCTGCGACGGCTGGACAAGCTGGGTGTTTTGGGGCCCAACTTCATGGGGATTCACATGGGTTGGGTCGAGGAAGGGGACATGTACCTGCTGCCCAAGTACGATGTGAAGATCGCCCACTGCCCCGCCTCCAGCATGCACGCCGCCATGGGATGCGACCTTAACGGCAAGATTCCGATGATGATGGCCATGGGGGTCACCGTCGGCCTGGGTTCCGACGCCGCCCCTTCCAACAACTCCCTGGATATGATCCGCAACATGTACTGCGCGGGCATCCACAAAGAGATACACCAGGACGCCCGGCTGATACCGGCGGAGAAGGCCCTGGAGATGGGGACCATCGACGGGGCCAGGGTTGCCCAGTGGGAGGACGAGATCGGCTCCCTGGAAGCCGGCAAGAAGGCCGACCTGGTGCTGATCAACGCCAACCAGGTGGAGATGCTGCCCATGTACAACCCCGTCTCCAACCTGATTTATAGCTGCCACGCTGGGCACGTGGACACCACCATCGTGGACGGCAAGGTGCTCATGGAAGGCCGGCGGGTGCTGACCGTCAACGAGGACAAGCTGCTGGAGGAGTCCCGGAGGCGAGGCGACCAGATCACCACGAGGGCGGGCCTGGACCATGTGCGCAATCCCAGCTGGCCGATAATCTAGGGGGCGGGTCTGCCCGTCCTTCAAGAGCGCGGTTGCCATCGCCCCAATAGTCTGACCACGCCAACAGAGGAGCGTCAGCACTATGGCCCTCTATATTGGCAAGAACCACAAGAAGAACGCTCCGGTTCAGAGCATATTTAGGCTGGCAGGCAACGACGAAGATGCCCTGACCTATGCCTTGGGATACCTGCTTGCCCATGACTACTCCCTATGCGCCAAGTTGGTTAGATACCTGCGCGTTGCTCTTCGCAGACCCCTCAAACCTGACTACTCTGTTTTTCTTCAAGAAGTCACGGGTGCAGGTTTCGGTCGTAGAGATATCGTCATCGAAGATGAGAGGCTGAGGATCGTCCTGGAGGCCAAGATCGGGCGAGCCGAGCCCACAACCCAGCAACTCACCAAATACGCCGAGGAATACAGGTTGTGGAGCATGTACGCTACTAAAGCAGTTGTAGCCCTTACCCAAGGCGGTCTGTCTGCAAAAACTAAATCAGAAGTCAAGGAAGCGCTTGCTCCAAGAGAAATAAAGTTCAAGAACCTACAATGGCACGAAATCGTCGAGTTAGTTCTAAGCCACAGTCCGTCGCGCGGCACCGAAATATCGAGATACCTCTTTAACCAGTTCATCAGCTATGTGAGGAGAGATTACAAGATGGACTACCACGATGCCGAGATTCTCATCCAGGACCTAGACCCGCTAAATGTAGAGATATTTGAAGAAGGGTGGATGTATGTAACCAACTCCAGGGACAAGAATGCACCCTTATATTTCGCGCCCTATTACACGAATGCGACTGAGACGCCAGGGCTTTCGAAGATTAGTCGTGTCATCCATACTGAATTCAATGTACTGGCTAATGTGGAGTCTGTCCCAAATGACCCAAGCGAGGTACGTCGCAACAAATGGAGCATAGGGCTCGAAAAGATCATTGCGCGGGCCAAGAATAAGGGTTTCTACGAATCTTGGAGTCGACTTCTTTATATGGCTGAGCCTCTAACCCTATGGGACCCGCCATTAACCAAAGTCGAAATGAGTGACTTGGGAGTGACTAATGGGACGTTAAGTCAGATACCAAAGGGTTATAGCCTCCGATTTGATGCGATATTGGCTCATGTACGAAGGTGAGTCGACCCCCGTTCTACCCCCTCACCTGACTACTTTAGTGGCGCTACGCTGAAGACGACGCTGAAAGGCCAGCAGTAGATGATGACGCTGTTGTATTCGGCCGGGTCCTCGTCGGCGGGGATGGGGTAGTTCTGGTTGCCCCGGTTGCCCTTTAGCTTGTCCAGCTGGATGTAGCCGTCGTCCCTGGCTTCGTGCCTGTCCATTGGGTCTGGATGGCGGGAAAGAAGGACCCGCAGGTCCGGCCCGTTGGTGACGCTGAAGTCTTCCAGCCTGAGCAGGTGGGAGCCGTCGGGGCCACGATAGATGGTGGCTGTGCCTTCTCCTCTGTGGAAGCTATCGGCATCCCGAAAGTTCCCCGACTTCAGGACTACAGCCTGAGAGTCGGCGCCGTTGCCGGACATCATGGCAGGCATGGCTTCTTCAAATTCGGAAACGATCCCGGCCATGCCCGACATTACCATCTCGACGTCTTCCATGCTCATGTTGGAGGGCACCTCGGCTGCAAAGGCGAAGGGGAACTCCTCCTCGACAGTCTTGTTTATGAAGAGGGGAGAGCCGAGGTCGTAGCTTATGAAGCCGAAGAGGACCAGTAGGGGGACGCCGATGACTGCTACAGCCACCCGGTTTCGCAGGACGAAGGCCCGCAGCGCCCGGTGCCATCCCTTGCGGTAGGCGAAAGCGCCGGCGCCTGCCAGCAGGACGAGGATGGCCGTGAGTATAGGCCACCTGTAGGGGTATAAATCCGCCACCAGCCTCTCCAGGTCGCCGAAGAACTCAGCCATCCAAGCCTCCCATTATGTCAAGGCGAAATGTCTGCTGTTTCCGCATACAGGCACCGTCCAGATGATAACTTAACCAGGTGTGGAGGTCGATAATTTGTGCCAATCCTTGCCATGAACCATTTGCGAATAGGTGAGGAAGGACTTATTATTGGGCTGTGATACAGACACTGCCAATATCGCAGATGTCTTAACCAGGAGGAAACTCGGATGTTCAAGCCCGTTCAGTTCCCGCAGCCCGTGGAGTCGATGGTCCGCTTCGTCGAGGAGACGGACCCTTCGGAGATCATAGAAGCTACCTTGGAGAAGCTCCGGAGCGGGACGCCCGTTATCGACCTACTGCGGGCGGCAGGCTTGGCGGTGGTGCGCTCCACCGACCTGCCTCCGAACCACCACGGCGGGCCGGTGCATCCGGTGAGCAGCATCGTGGGGACCTACAACATCTACCGCCGTCTGGAAGGCGAGAGCTCCTACGTGCCAGTGGTTCAGCACGTCACCCTGTGCAACAACCATGTGCACTCGGCCCAGATGGGGCCTTACATCATGCCCGAGATGGAACCGCTGGAGAGCCACGGCGAGAAAATCGGCTCCTATCACATGGGCGAATCTGCAGATCTGGGATTCCGCAGCACAGCCAAGGATGGCGACGCCATCGGCCTGACCGAGGAGGCCTTCCACAAGAGCCTGGAAGCCAGGTCTCCGTCCATCGCTCAGCAATACTACCTGTGGCTCCTGAACAACGTCTCCCACGGACAGGCGCTGGACATTCTCCTGCCATCATCCATCTCCCGCAACGCCATGGATGACCACTATTTTGTGTACCCGGTGTTCACCTTCCGCACCCTCGACCTGGTCGGCTGGGAGTGGGCGCCCTACTTCCTGAGGCCTGTGGTGCGTTTCCTGGCCCGCTCTCCGTACAGCATCGAGGTGGAGAGGCCCCTGCCGTTCAGCGCCCTCGAAGAGATGGTGGATAAGTACGGGCTGGACGACCGGAAGCTGCCTGTGGCCACGTCATCCCGGGAGACGGAGATGATCGGCGCGCTGGCGGACCAGATCGGCCGGGCCGACAACTACTACGACACGCCGGAGATGATCGCCCAAGCCCTGGCGGAGGGCATGTCCCTGGAGGGGGCGGGGGAGGCGCTGGCTTTCGGCGGATCCAAGGCCTTTCTCAGGACCATCTACGGCAACCCTATGGATGCCCACATCCACACAGGCTCCACCAACCGGCGCTACCTGCTGGGCCAGGAGGATGTGAGCCAGAGGAACAAGGTGCTGGCCCTGATGTCGGGCATAACAGGCCCGGAGTGCGTTCTTGGCATGAAGCTGCTGGACGAAGAGGTTGAGAATGCGTCGGACCGCATTCCCAACCCCACCCAGGAAAGCCTGCTGGAGGCTGTAGCCGAAAGCATAGAGTCCCTGCCGCATTCGGACTGGTCCAACCCCAACTTCGGCAGCATGACCGCCCCCAGGGAGATCACACGCACGATTGGCCTAGCCCGCCAGTACGCCGAGAAGCGCTACGACCCCCTGGCGTTCTTCAACCGCATGGCCGAGCTGGTGTGCCGGGACGATTTCACCGAGCTCCACAGCATCAAGCACAACCAAGCCTTGTTCGAGGAGTTCTACGCCACCCGTGAGCCTTACCGGTGGGAGCACCTTGTGGCGGCGGCCAAGTCGGCAGCCATCATATACACGGGCAGGGAGCAGAGCATCTATGACCGGACGAAGGTGCTGCTGAACGTGTAGGCGGCCGGAGCCTAGCTGGGATCGATGTCCCGGATGGCCCACGCCTTCAACAGGTGGTGGGCGATGGCAATGGGACCGGGCACGGTCAGTTCGGCGCTGCGGCCCTCCAGGGCAAGAAGCACTTCTTCACGGGAGAACCACCTCACATCGGCCATCTCCTCGTCGTCCATGGCGATCTCCTGGGTTGCGGCCTCGGCGTGGCAACCGATCATCAGGGATGAAGGGAAGGGCCACGGCTGGGAGGAGTGGTAGCGGACGTTCTTGATCCTGATGCCAGACTCTTCCATCACTTCCCGGGCCACCGCTTCTTCCACGGACTCGCCCTGGTCCATGAACCCCGCCAGCGCTGAGAAGCGGTTACCCCGGAAGGCGGCCCTGTTCCGGGACTGGCCAAGCAGGCACCGCTCCCCATCGTGCACCACTACGATGACCACCGGGTCCGTGCGGGGGAAGTGCTCGGCGCCGCATGAAGGGCATCGCCTCACGCCGCCGCCCCGGGCGACTTGGGTCTTCTCGCCGCACACCGAGCAGAAGCCGTGTCGGCTGTGCCATGCCACCTGGGACCTGGCTTGGGCAACCATGCCCGCTTCCAGCGCGCTCAGGTTCTCTCCGGCAGTCCGGGCATCCTGGAACTTCCACTCCCCGCTGTCGTATAGCTGGCTTATGACGGCATCCTGTCCTGTCACATCGACCACGAAATGGGACCTGCCGTTGTAGGTCCCCAGGAAGAAGCAGTTCGCATCGATCCCCAGCCGGGTCTTTTCGTCGGTGGTGAGCCACCTAAGGACTGGGATCTCACCCTCGGAGATGAGGATGTTCAGGTCGGAAACGGGCAGGAACCGGCTTTCGGGACACTCTTGCTGATCCTTTATCCACTGCTCGTCCCTGCGTTCCCGCTCCCCCCTGTCCAGGGGGTTTCCGGCGAATCTGTGGGTCATCCTGCCGAGCGTCCCGCTTACATTCCCGTCAGCCGACCATTCCAAGATGCCTACCTCCTGTGCTGCCGTGCCGTGAAACAGCAGGGCCGCATTGGCCCCTGTCCATGTTGTCGCAGCACTCGGCCCGTGTTAGCCTGTTAGCCGGGCCCTTTGTTTCTAAAGGATAACAGAACACCATACATCGGGGCAGTTGATGGAATCTTTTACCCTGGGAATCGTCGATCAGTCACCGGTCCGCCAGGGTGGGACGGTGCAGCAGGCTTTGCAGGAGTCGGTGGAGCTTGCCAAGATCGCGGAGAAGCTGGGATACACGCGCTACTGGGTCGCCGAACATCACAATGCCGGACGCTTTGCCGGCACCGCCCCGGAAATCCTCATCGGTCAGATCGCAGCCAACACCCGGACCATCAAGGTGGGCAGCGGCGGAGTGATGCTCCCCCATTACGCTGCCTTCAAGGTCGCCGAGACCTTCAGCATCCTCAACTCCTTCTTCCCTGACCGCATAGAGCTGGGCCTAGGACGGGCGCCGGGCAGCGACCAATCGACGGCGGTAGCCCTGGCCTATCCCAGGATGCCCATCGACCCCCAGCACTTTCCCCGGCAGGTGTCCGACGTCCTAGGATTCCTCACGGGCACCCTGCCCGAAAACCACCCCTTTGCCAATGTACAGAGCCAGCCGGGGCCAGTGCCGGAGTCCATTCCCGAGGTGTGGCTCCTGGGTTCCAGCGATTACAGTGCCCAGCTTGCGGGAGTCATGGGGCTGCCCTTCTCCTTCGCCGAGTTCTTCGGGTTCACGGGAGGTCACGGCCCCCAGGTCGCGGAACTGTACCGGGAACGGTTCCGTCCCTCGGAGTATCTTGATCAGCCCAAGGTGAACGTTTCCGTCCAGGTCATATGCGCCGAAAGCAAGGAGCGGGCCGAGTTCATCGCAACCAGCAGGAACCTGTCCCGCCTGGACTCCCTTCAAGGAGACCGTAAGCCCCTGCCCCCTCCTGAGGAGGCTTCCCATGTAAAGCTGCATCGCGTGGAGATCGAGCATCTCGCCAAGTACACCCAGCATGTTATCCAGGGTGACGCCGAAGAGGTGAAGCTCGGCATCGTCGATGCTGCCAAGAGGTATTCAACCAGCGACATCAACATCGTCACCAACTGCTACTACTTCGAGGACCGGGTCAGGTCCTACGAGATGATTGCCGAGGCCTTCGACCTGGCTAATTCCAGCAACTAGTGTGAACTAATCGGGAGGGGTACGTGGCAACAGGCAACACAGGCAGATTGCAGATACGCACCAAAGACCTAGTCTTCATCGCGGAATGGGAGAGCGCCAAAGCCCCCAACACATGCGCAGCCGTGAGCAAGCTGCTGCCTATCCGCCACTTCATCCAGCAGGCGCGCTGGAGCGGTGAGGCGGGCTGGATACCAATCGACCACCTGGACCTGGACATTCAGTTCGAGAACCACACCATCTATCCGTCCAAGGGAGACCTGCTGGTCTATCCGGGGTTCATAAACGTCAAGGAAATACTGGTGCCCTACGGCCCCACAGCATTTGCGAGCAAGATGGGCCTCCTCCCCGGCAACCACTTTGCAACGATCGTCGAGGGAAGAGACCAGCTCGAGGAGCTGGGAAGGCGGGTCTCCATGGAGGGCGCCCAGGACATAGAGCTGTCGGAAGCAAGCTAGCCCTATCGTAGGAGGTACGCGATGGACTTGGGACTGGCAAACAGACATGCGGTGGTGGCCGGCGCCAGCAAAGGCATCGGCAAGGCCATAGCCATCCAGCTTGCCCAGGAGGGGTCTGACGTAGTGGTGGCGTCCCGCACTTTGGGTGAGCTGGAAAAGACGGCCCAGGAGATCCAGGCCGAATCCGGCAGGCGGGTCGTCCCCATAGCCTTCGATGCCACCCGTCGGGAGCAGGTGGACTCCATGATGGTCCGGGCGGCCGACGCCCTGGGAGGGATTCACATCCTTGTCAACAGCGCATCTTATCCCGGCGGTTCCACAAACGCCACGGGACCCATCGACACTGTAGAGGACGAAGCCTTGCTGGCCGACTTCGACGTGAAATATGTGGGCGCGCTCAGGTGCGCCAGAGCGGCTATCCCGTTCATGAAGGAGCAGGGCTGGGGCCGGATCATCAATATCAGCGGGAACAACGCACGCATCGCCGGCAATTTGAGCGGTGGGGCGCGGAACGTCTCACTGGTGCACATGACCAAGACCCTGTCCACCCAGCTAGGCAGGTTCGGCATAACCGTGAACTGCATCCACCCGGGGACCACCCGCACCGAGCGCACACCCGAAGCGCTGGCTGAGGAGGCCTCCAAGGCGGGAATTACCGCGGAAGAGGTGGAGGCGCGGGACTTCGCCCCCGACGCGCCCCGGGGCAACTCAATCTGCCGGATGGTGGATGCCTCGGAGGTCGCCTACCTGGCCGCCTTTCTGGCGTCGGACAAGTCCTGGGCCATCACCGGCGAGGTGATCTCCGCCGGTGGCGGCACCGGCAACGCCGTGTTCTACTAGACGGAGACTGCCATACGGCAAGCTAATCTGTAAACCGGAACGTTCAAAGATATAAGGTGGCAGAATGGCTGTACCTAAATTGGACGATCTTCATAGACCAGTCCTCGAAATCGCTAGGGATTCCGCTAAGCCTTTGACGCGGAAGGAGTTCGTTGAGAGGCTGACCTCCATCTTTTCGCTGACTGAGGCCGAGAAGCAAGAAAGGGTGCCTTCAGGATTTTCTCGGATGGAGAATCGCACAAACTGGGCCATGGTTGACCTCAAGAAGGCAGGATTGATAAGCAATCCCCAACGAAATCAATGGGAAATCACCCCTGCGGGACGGAAGTATCTAGCAGACCAACAGGGCATCATAAGGTTTGGGGACCTGCAGAAGATGTGGCCAGAATACCCGGGTGGTTCGGCCATACCCACAACCAGCGGGGATGACGTCGCTGACATCACTCCAGACGAACAAATAGCCAAGAGCCATGCCGACCATCTGAGTATGCTGTCCGACGAAGTTTTAGATAACGTGAAGGGCGTAAATCCTTCCAGCTTTGAGCGCTTGGTCATGCAATTGCTCTCTAAGATGGGCTATGGGGACGGCGAGGTAGTAGGTCGTAGTGGCGACCAAGGTGTTGATGTCATCTTAAACCAGGACATACTGGGTCTGGAGAAGATTTACGTTCAAGCCAAGCGGCACACATCCAGTCAAGTGGGAGAACCGGAGATCCGCAACTTTTCAGGAAGCCTGGACCCGAAAGGCGCCACCAGAGGCGTATTCGTAACGACTTCCACTTTCAGCCCTTCAGCCATACAGACCGCTCTGGACATCTCGAAGGGAAGCAAGTTCATCCGCCTAATAGATGGGTCGGAACTAGCCAAACTCATGATCGAACACAGTGTCGGAGTGATCACCGAAATAACCTACGAAGTCAAGAAGTTAGATGCCAACTACTTCACCGAATTCAATCAATGAATCTAGAGCATGCCCAAATTCCCAGCCTTTGCTTTGACGTAAGGGGTCGTGCTACATTGGCACAACAACATCTCCGCTAGAGGTAGCACCATGACCGACACCGATGCGCCCCAGGTAGTACCCACTCCGGCCGTACAACAGTACGCCGAGACCTGTCTTGCAGGCGCCCAGGCGGCCCGGGAGAGCTTACGGGTGGAGTTGGACATTGCCTTCGGCAGTAATGAGCGCCAGAAGTTGGACATCTACATGCCTACCGAAGACGCGGCCACACCGATGCCCGTCCTGATCTTCCTGCACGGAGGCGGTTGGAGGCAGGGCAGCAAGGACTGGATGGGCTTCATGGCTCCCTCGGTGACCTGCCTTCCGGCAATATTCGTCTCAGTGGGCTACCGGCTGGCGCCCCAGACCAAGTATCCCGGCGCCGAGGATGACTGCAGGGCTGGGCTGGCCTGGGTTTACAACAACATCTCCCGTTACGGCGGCGATCCAGACCGTCTTTTCGTTGGAGGCCACTCGGCTGGAGGACACCTGGCGGCCATGCTGGCCCTGTGTCCTGAGAGGCTGGAGGGCTATGGCCTGCCGTCGGATACGGTGAAGGGCTGCTTCGCCATGGCAGGTGTATTTGATCTGGGGACCTCCAGGCCGGACTACGTGGAGAACTTCCTGTCCGTTGTGGATGATCAGACCATCGAGAAGTCCAGCCCCCTGAGGCAGGTGGCGGGCAACAAGGTGCCCTTCCACATATCCATCGGCGAACATGACAACCCGCACCTGATCCCCCACGCCAGCCAGCTTACGGAAGCCCTAAGGGCCGAAGGCAGCCCCGTGGAGTTCATGCGGTTCGACGGCTGCGACCACCTGGCGATGAACCTGAAGGCCGGGGAAGTTGACGGCCAGTGGGCGACGACCATCCGCCAATGGATGCAGTCTCCACCGGTTAGGGCGCTATCGGCCTGACGCTACTTGTTCAGCTCGTAGATCAGGCCCACGACTCCCGACTTCTCGTAGACGGTTTGCCCCGTTAGTGTCAACTCTACATGCGTAGACAGTTCGGCAATGAGGGGGATGCCTCTGCCGACGACGCAACGCGGGACCATCGGGGTCTTCGTGTTGGTTTATCGCCACCTTGACACACTACATCCCAGGTGAGGTCATCTGGATGTGCGTTGCAAATCTTGAGGCTGGTCGTCTCACCTAGTGGGATCCGGGTTCATTTCCCCGGGGATCCATTAACTGAGGCTCGCCTCCTCTTTGTGATGCCACAATGCGACGCACTCCAAGGGATGGCTACCAGACTCCGGTGGGCCAAGCTGTGGCGGGGGTAGTGGTGTTCACACTGATCATCAGGCTACCGGCCTTCGCCCGGCACTGCGGGCCCGTATGGTAGGATGGTTGTGATGAACCGACTATTGACAGCGATGGCCCTGGCCTCCACGGTCTTGGCTCTGGCATGTGGCCAGGCAAGCACACCAACCCCTGAGCTGCTAGAGCCGACTCAGAAGATTGCTCTAACGATCCCCCCGACTGGGACGCAGTCCTCAGGCACTTTGGACATAGACAACCGGGCAGCAGATCTTGAGCATCTGCGGACTCTCCACACCGCGATTCCGCCGGTTCTTGGAGAACTCCTTACCTTGGCTCAGATGTGTCCTCCGGAGTGGGCCGACAACTATCCGTCTCTTGACCCGAGAGGCACAACAGGCACCGAGATCGGGGAGTGGGCGGCACGGGCTGGCAGGGTCCTTGAAGATGACCCAGACGAGGTGGACGCAACGGAACTATTGGTGCTGGTGGTGGAGGGCGGGACGATTACAAGCATCTTGCAGAACCTCAAGTCCATCCTGCAGAACTGCGACCGGGAAACCGAGGATCTGCCGACACTACCGCCTCCGGAATTCGCACAAAACTCGCTCCCCAAGCACTAGCCCCGCCTGCAGAGGCCATGAAATAAGGAAGGAGGCGCCGTCCCTCAATTCGGTGCCGCTGGCTACCTTTTACTCCCTCTGGCCCCCAAACTAGCCTGGGGGTGTACTTTGCTGGCCGGGAAGGTACACTTCGCGGCAGCTTGCATGGGAATCAGCCCTGCAGCGGGCGAGGACTAATGGATTTGTGACTCTTCACAACAGGCTTCTGGAGGGCCATTCTGACGCTGGTGGTCCCTCACGATTTGTGTCCAGGGTTGCCAGGCGTGGTGGATTATCGGTTCCGGTTGAACGGTCCCGGTAGATTATGGTGTCTGGCGTATCCAGGCTCAGGTGTGGCAAGCGCCAAGAGCAAACTCCAGCAGTCTACCCCTACTTGTTCAGCTCGTAGACCAGGCTCACGACTCCCAACTTCTCGTAGACGGTATTCCCCGTCAGTGTCAATCCCACTGACATAGACAGCTCGGCAACGAGAGGGATGCCTCTGCCGAGCAGGACGGGCACAATTGACACCTCTACCGTGTCAACGAAGCCCTCTGCGCACAAGCTGCGGAACAGGGACCCTCCGCCGAACAGCCAGATGTCCTTACCTGACTCCTCCCGGAGCGCCCGAACAACTGCCTTCCAATTCTCGCCAACGATGGTGACGTCGGGGTAGTCCTGCGGTCTCAGTGTTCGTGAGAACACAAAGGTCCGCGCCCCGTTGTATATCGTCGAATCGTATCCGGCGGTCACCTCAAATGTTCGGCGACCGACCAGGTAGGTGTCGAACTGCTTGGCCATCTCGTCGAAGTCGATGTCCGGATCTACAGGGATCCAGTCGAACTCATCATTCGGACCGGCGATGTAACCGTCTAAACTCGCTGCGCAGTTATAGCGGATCCTTCTCAACAGCTCCTCCCGGTGTAGCCCGACGCGACGCGGTGTTTGGTCGTCCTCCCTAGTTGTCTATCCTGTAGACCCTGGCCGCCACATCGTGGAACATCGCCGCTCTCTCTGACGTCGAGTAGCCCTGGGTCAGACGCTTGAAGGCGTTGTACATGACGTTGTACGAGTATGACACCTTGTCTACCGGGAAGTTGCTCTCGAACATGCAACGTTCGGGGCCGAACTGCTCTATACAATGCTCCATGAAGGGCCGCATCCCCGCGGCCAGCTCCTCGGAGCCGATGGGCTTAGCGCGGGTGTGCCAGTCGAAACCTGTGCGGGGCATGCCGATCCCGCCCAGCTTCACGTAGATGTTCGGGCACTGGGCGACGGCGGCGATGCCGCTGCGCCACTTGGGCAGCACCTCATCGTCCTTGCCGGCATAAGGCCCGTCCCGCACCACGCCACCGACGTGGTTAAGGATGATGGTCAGGTCTGGAATTGCCCGCGCAAAGTCGGCGAGCTCGGGGAGCTGGTGGAAGAACATCCAGCCCTCCAGGGAGAGGCCCATGTCGGCGAGCACCTGCGCGCCCTTCCTGAATCCATCGCTGGCTAGCTGAGCCGGCATCTTGTGGGCGGCCGTGTTCTCAACCTCGGGGTTCGGGTCCCAGGTAACCGAGTGCCGTATGCCCCGAAACCGGTTCGGGCTTGCTGCCACCAGGGCCTCCAGGACCGGCCTAACCCCGTCTCCCAAGTTGAGGTTGGCGTGGCCCATGATGGCCGCGGCGGCCCTGCCCGGGCCGTACAGGCCGCTGGCGCTGGCTGCTGCTATCCCCTGCACAAACTCCACCTCGCCCACGGGACGCATCTCCTCCGGTCCCTCGGCCCGGTACATGGACCTGGCCTCGACGAACACGGTGGAACGCACGTTATGTCCACTGGTGATGTCCTCGACCAGCTCGTGGAGCAGGTAGCGTTGGTAGGGAATGCGGGCAGTGCGATAGTCCCAGAAATGGTGATGGGGGTCGCAGATGGGCAGGTCCGGTTCCAGGGTCGGCTCAGTCGTCAATGCCAGCCAGTCGTTCCCTCCAAAGGGCATGATCGCACCTCCATCGCAGGTCTGTTGCCTAAGCGTATTCGCTGGAGATAAATGCCGCAATGCCTGCTGTATAATGGCCACAGCAGATTTGTACGGACGCCAGATTAAGGGGGAAGAGCATGCTGGTTGACCTGGTAGATGTCACCACCAAGGATGGGGTGCGCTTGGACGGCACCCTACGCAAGCCCGATGGCAGTGCGGAGTCCGACGGCCCAGACCTTTGCATCCTGCACCACGGGCTTGGCGGGCAACTTCTATGCCCCGGGCCTTCTGTCCGACTTCGCCGATTCCCTCCTAAGGGCGGAATACCGGTGCTTCGCGTTAATGCCCGGGGCCACGACCCGGTGAGCCGGGATGCCATCTCCCGCACGCCCTATGGCGGGAGCCTACGAGCGCCTCAGCGACTGCATCCACGACTGGGAAGCCTGGATAGACTTCGCCGAGGCCGGCGGCTACAAGAACATCCTGGTGTGGGGACACAGCCTCGGCGGGTTGAAGACCATCTACTACCTGGCACACACTCATGATCCGCGTGTGCGTTTAGCTATAGCGACCTCACCCCCCAGGTTCTCCTATTCGGACTACCAGATATCCGAGGGCTGGGAACACTTTCACAACGAGGAGCGCCGGGCGCGGGCGCACATCGAAGAAGGGCGGCCAGCGACCCTCATGGAGGTGGCCTATCCCAACGGTCTGCTTATCACCGCCGAGGGGTTTGTTGACAAGTACGGCCCCGAGGACAACTACAACATCTTGAAGCTGCTGCCCATGACGACCCAGCCTCTTCTCGTTACAGTGGGCGCCCTGGAAGGGGTGGTCATAAACGATGTCAACTCTCTGATGGCCTTCAGGGGGCTGGCTCACCAGCTGGAAAAGTTGTCAGGCGAGGTCGAGAATATGACTTTCCTGCCCATCCCCGGGGGTGACCACCAGTTCAACGGCGTGAGGCAGGAGGGCTGGGAAATTATCCGGGGCTGGCTGTCCCAGCAGCGTGCCTAGAGTATCCTCTCCCCGGGCATGTTGATCCAGGAGCTCATCTCGTGGGGCATGGTTACCGCCTCAGCCTGGCACACGTAGTCCGCCGTGATCTGGTCTATAGACGTAACCCCCAGCAGCCCCATACCGCAGAGCATCTCTTCTTCCAGGATCTCCAGCACCTGAACCAAGCCGGATATGCCATCGGCGGCCAGACCCCAGCCTTGAAGCCTCCCGATAGCCACCGCCTTGGCGCCTAGGGCGATGGCCTTCATGACGTCGGTACCCCGTTGGACACCGCCATCCATGATCACATCCGCCCTGCCGTCCACGGCCTCGACGATGCTGGGGAGGACGTCCAGGGAGCCCAGGCCGTGGTCAAGCTGGCGTCCCCCATGGTTGGAGACCCAGATGACGTCCACGCCGTGCTCTACGGCGATGACGGCATCCTCGGGAGTAGCGATTCCCTTGACCATGAAGGGCATATCGGCCAGCTCCTTGATCCGGTCCATGGTCTCCCACGTAACGGCCGCCTGGAAGCTCCTGTCCACGCCTCCTCGTCGGGCAGGGGGCACCCAGCGGTGCACCAAGGGGCGCTCCCTCCTGCTGTAGTGGGCAGTGTCGACGGTGATGCAGAAGCCGTCGTAGCCTGCATTCTTCACCCGCCCGACAATGCCTTTGATCCAGTCCATGTCGCCGCGGACATAGAGCTGGAACACCTTAGGGTTATCGGCGCTGGCCGCCGTCTCCTCCAGGGTGGGGTCGGTAACGGAGCTCAGAACGTGCATGGTGCCGAACTGGGCGGCGGCCTTAGATGATGCGGCGCCTCCCTCCGGGTCGAAGGTCTGCAGCGAGCCGATGGGGGCCAGCATCACGGGGATGCGCATGTGGTGTCCCAGGAAGGTCGTGGATGGGTCGACGTTGCTGACATCCACCAACACCCGGGGCCTGAAGGCTATCTTGTCGAAGGCCCGCCGGTTTCTCCTGAGGGTTGTCTCCGAGTCGGCGCCCCCCACCAGGTAGTCCCATGCCCCCTGTATCAGGTTCTTCCGGGCCTGCTGGACTATCTCCTCGTTGCTAACGAATTCCAAAATGGGCACCCCCTTCCTCTAGTCTTTCGCGGGTAATCGTTGGTTCAGCCAAGGCATTTTACCCCTTTGGCTCGGTCCACGTACACTTGAAGCCCCCTTCGTTGCCGTCCCCTGGGTAATCGGGTATTATGCGATAGCCAACACCGGCGGAGGTGCTATGAGTACCGAAGAGTACAGGGAGAGGCTCACCCGGGAGCAGTTCGAGGTAACCCAGAACAAGGCCACCGAGAGGCCGTTCACCGGGAAGTACTGGGACTGCAAAGAGGATGGCACCTACAAGTGCATCTGCTGCGGAGATCCCTTGTTCTCGTCGGAAACCAAGTATGATTCAGGGTGCGGTTGGCCTAGCTTCTGGCAACCCATCGACCGGGACAATATCAAGGAAGAGTGGGACCATTCCCATGGAATGACACGGGTCGAGGTCATGTGCCAGTCCTGCGGCGCCCACCTGGGACATGTGTTCAACGACGGCCCGGCCCCCACTCACCAGAGGTACTGCATCAATTCGGCCTCCCTGGACCTGGAGACGCAAAAGGACCAGCAGTAGGGGGCATTCCCTTGCTCCGGTGCAGGCCCTGAGATCTCTGATGGTCACCGTTACAGACAGCGCTAAAGAAGAGTTCGTGCGCATCCTGTCCACCAAGGAGTTGGACCCCGGGAAATACCTGAGGTTGGCTATCCCGCCCGTCTGGACAGGGGCTGGGGACTTCGGCATCGTCATCGATTCCGAACAGGAGGATGACCAGGCTATCGACCACGCAGGCCACAAGATTCTCCTGGTAGGCCACGACCTCGCCCATAGCCTGGAGAACTCGGTGCTGGACTTCAAGGAGTCCCCGGAAGGGCCCAAGATTCACCCTCGATGTGTTCTGACGCCGGCAGTGGTCCGGCCATCCTGTCCTGAGGAGGTATCACTGCCATGGTTAGCGTTGGATCGGGTGAGTACACCTACGACGTACATGAGGACTGGGCCAGCCTGCCGGTCGGTATGACCTTCGGCATGGTCAGCGCCGTGGCCACCGATTCCCAGGACCGGGTCTATGCTTTCCAGCGCAAGGACCCGCCGGTCCTCGTCTTCGACCTGGATGGAAACCTGGTCAACTCCTGGGGCAACGGCGCATTCCTGTTTGCCCACGGGATACACATCGCCGACGACATGTGGTTTATCTGACCGACCGGGACAGCTCCGTCTGCCTGCTGTACACCCTGGACGGTAAGCCGGTCCAGATGTTGGGACGGCACGGTGTCCACTCGGACACGGGCTGCGAGGTTCCGGGCGAGCTGGTCCCCAGGGCAGCCGGACCTTTCAACTACCCCAGCGAGATCGTTCCCAGTCCATCGGGTGACCTGTACGTGTCCGACGGCTACCGCAACGCCAGGGTGCACCGCTTCGACAACGATGGTGTCCTGAAGGCGTCCTGGGGACAGCCGGGGAAGACCTCTCCCGGTGAGTTTCACCTGCCCCACAGCCTGCTGGTCTCAGGGGACAAGGTGTACGTCTGCGACCGGGAGAACCACCGCATCCAGGTGTTCGATATGTCGGGAGAGTACCTGGAGATGTGGACGGACATCCAGAGGCCCATGGACATCTCCGCCGACCAGGATGGGGTGCTGTACGTGAGCGAGGGCAGGGTCAACGACGGCCCGGCCAGGGTCAGCGTGCTGGACACGGCGGGCAAGGTACTTGCGCGCTTCGACTGCCGCGGGCCTGGTCACGGAAGCTGGGTGGATTCCCAGGGCAACATCTATGTGGGCTTGGGCGACGTGGGAGGAATAGACAAGTTCGCCAGGCAGCGTTCTTAAGAGGAGACAACATGGTACAGCAATCGCAAGTTGGAGTAGGCTTGATCGGCTGTGGGGCCATAGGCAGGGACATGGCCACGACCATTCACTCGGGCGATGTGCCCGGCGCGAGGGTGGTTGCCCTGTTCGACGTGGAGGAGAGCCAGGGCAACTCGCTGGCAGCGACCCTGGGCAATCCGGGCCTCTTTCATGGAGACTTGGACGAGTTCCTGGACGCCCCTGGCCTGGATCTGGTCGTGGAGTGCGCTTCCGGCGCGGCCGTGCGGGCCTCTGCTGAGCGGGTCCTGGAAAAGGGAAAGGACCTTATGGTTATGAGCACCGGGGCGCTGCTGGACGAGGCCCTGATGGCCCGCCTGAGCGATCTGGCCGGCGCAAAAGGCAGGAAGCTCCTGGCACCCTCCGGCGCCATCGGCGGAATCGACGCCATCCGGGCCGGCGGCGGCCTGTTGGAAGAGGTAGCCATCATCACGACCAAGCCTCCCGAGGGCCTGAAGGGTTCCCCGGGCTTTGCCGACTGGGAGGGCAAGGAGATCACCGACCCCCAGGTCATCTACGAGGGCCCTGCCGTGGACGGGGTCAAGCTGTTTCCCGCCAACACCAACGTGGCCGCCACCCTGAGCTTGGCTGGGCTTGGGCCGGACAAGACCAGGATGAAGGTCATAGCCGACCCGAAGGCCCCGGGCAACGTTCATGAGATACAAGCCAAGGGCAGCTTCGGGGTCATGCGCCTGAGCTTCGAGAACCGGCCGCACCCCAACAACCCCAAGACGAGCTACCTGGCCATCCTCTCGGCAATAGAGCTTCTGCGCAAGGCCTGCGCCCCCGGCCCACAGATCGGGACGTAAGGGGCAAGGTATTGCGGTGCAGGCCGCAATGACGGGGATAGGCAAGGGCACATGACTCCCGAAGAACAAGCCAGGATAAACATAGACCGGCTGCTGGAGCAGGCAGGATGGTCTGTGCAGAACTTCGACTCGCTAAACCTATACGGCGTCAGGGGCGTGGCTGTGCGGGAGTTCGCCCTGAAGTCCGGGCACGGCACGGCCGACTACCTGCTCTACGTGGACGGGAAGGCGGCGGGCGTCGTCGAGGCCAAACCGGAAGGCTTCAACCTTACCGGGGTGGAGGTCCAGTCGGACAAGTACAGCACTGGCTTGCCCGACAACCTCCCCGCCCACCACAGGCCGCTGGCGTTCCTCTACGAAAGCACAGGGACGGAGACCCAGTTCACCAACAGGCTGGACCCAGAGGCGCGAAGCCGCGTGGTCTTCTCCTTCCACACTCCTCAGGCGCTGGCGAGGTGGGTCGGGGCAGGCGA
Organism: Dehalococcoidia bacterium; assembly: GCA_963663025.1. Lineage (GTDB taxonomy): Bacteria > Chloroflexota > Dehalococcoidia > Lucifugimonadales > JAGWBF01 > JAGWBF01. The sequence continues at coordinate 1,054,295 of OY760073.1, forward strand.
GTCTCCAGGAACCGAAACGGGGCGCATATACGAAGGGGGGAGCGACTACCGGGCAGCCCACAACCTGCGCCGGAGGCTGAAGGCCATGCCTCCCCTGGACGCATCGGGCCTGTGGCCGGTGCAGGAGAGGGCAATCAGGAACCTGGAGGAGTCCCTGGCCGCAGGGAAGCCCCGGGCGCTGGTGCAGATGGCCACCGGAAGCGGCAAGACGTTCATGGCCTGCAACCAGGTGTACCGCCTGATCAAGCACGCCGGGGCGCAGAGGGTGCTGTTCCTGGTGGACCGCAGCAACCTGGGACGCCAGACCCTGCGGGAGTTCCAGGGCTTCACCACCCCGGACGAAGGGCGCAAGTTCACCGAGCTGTACAACGTCCAGCTACTCCAGTCGGGGCACATCGACCCTGTCAGCCAGGTGTGCATATCCACCATCCAGCGCATCTACTCCATCCTGAAGGGGGAGGAGCTGGACCCCGAGCGGGAGGAGCTTTCCGGCTTCGACACGGCCTCCCTTCAGCGCGAGGTCCCGCCCGTGGAGTACAACCCCGACATACCCATCGAGTACTTTGACGTCATCATCACCGACGAGTGCCATCGCTCCATCTACAACCTGTGGCGCCAGGTGCTGGAGTACTTCGACGCTTTTCTCATAGGGCTGACCGCGACCCCCTCCAAGCAGACCTTGGGCTTCTTCAAGGGGAACCTGGTCATGGAGTACAACCACGCGCAGGCGGTGGCCGACAACGTGAACGTGGACTTCAACACCTACCGCATTCGAACACAGATCACGGAGCAGGGGTCCACGGTGGATGCCGGGTACTACGTTGACCGGAGGGACCGCCAGACGCGGAAGGTGCGCTGGGAGCAGCTGGAGGAGGAGCTGACCTACGCTCCCGGCCAGCTCGACCGGGACGTGGTGGCGGAGGACCAGATACGCACCGTCATCCAGACCTTCAGGGACAAGCTGTTCACCGAGATATTCCCCAACCGCCGGGACACGCCCAAGACCATCATATTCGCCAAGGACGACAGCCACGCCGACGACATCGTTCGGGTGGTGCGCCAGGCGTTCGACAAGGGCAACGATTTCTGCCAGAAGATCACCTACAAGACCACCGGGGCGAAGCCGGAAGACCTGCTGACCTCCTTCCGCAACAGCTACAACCCCCGCATCGTGGTGACCGTGGACATGATCGCCACGGGCACGGACATCAAGCCCGTGGAGGTGGTGTTCTTCATGCGCAACGTGCGCAGCCGCAACTTCTTCGAGCAGATGAAGGGTCGAGGCGTGCGAACCATCTCAGCCACCGACTTCAGCGCCGTGACCCCCGACGCAAGCAACAAAGACCGGTTCGTGATCGTCGATGCTGTGGGCGTGACCGAGACCGAGCTGTCGGACTCCTACTCCCTGGACAGGCAGCCCACCGTGGCCTTCGACAAGCTGCTGGACAGGGTGAGCATGGGAGACCGGAGCCTGGACGTGCTTTCGTCCCTGGCCAGCCGCCTGACCCGTCTGGACCGCCGCCTTTCTCCCAGGGAACGGGAGACTATAGAGGAGGTTGCCCAGGGGATGACCCTGCAGACCCTCATCGCCGACCTGTTCAAGGCCGCGGACCCGGACTCGGCCCTGGACACCGCTCAAGAGGCGACGGGGCAGGAGAACCCGCCGGAATCGGCGGTTGAAGAGGCCCGGCGGCGTCTGCTGGAGGAGGCCGGAAAACCGTTCGCCGCCAATCCCGAACTGAGGCAGCGGCTGACGGACATCCATCGCTCCCACGAGCAGACCATAGACACGGTGAGCGCGGACAGCCTGATAAAGGCCGGGTTCTCAGACGATGAGGCCAAGGGCATAGTGGAGTCCTTCAGGGAGTACATCGAAAAAAACAAGGACGAGATAACGGCCCTGCAGGCGCTGTACGCGCGTCCCTACAGGCAGAGGCTGACCTACGCCGACATAAAGGCCCTGGCAGATGCCCTGGTATCGCCCCCGCGTTCGTGGACCACGGAACGGTTGTGGGAGGCCTACAGGCAGCTGGACAGGTCCAAGGTGCGGGGGTCGGGCCAGAGGACCCTGGCGGACATCGTGTCCGTGGTGCGCTACGCCATGGGAGGCGCGGACGAGCTTGCGCCCTTTGCCGACGGGGTGCATGAGAGCTTCCGGGGCTGGCTGGCCATGCAGGAGACGGCGGGGCGGGCGTTCACCGAAGAGCAGGCAGGCTGGCTGGAGGACATCCGGGACCACATAGCAGGCAGCGTGAGCATGGAGATGGGCGATTTCGAGCTGGCTCCCTTCAGCCAGCGGGGCGGGCTGATCAAGGCGTACCAGCTCTTCGGAGATGAGCTGGCGGGCCTGCTGGAAGAGCTCAACCTGGACCTGGTGGCGTAGCCGACTGTTCAGCTTCCCACTTTTGTCAAGACGTTTCTTGACTATGGGCTGCCCTGGGCCGATAATGTAGGGACACTGAAGAGGAGGCGGGCTCGATGGTCGTCGCTCGTGAGAAGTTCTCCAGCCAAGCATCGCCGGAGCTGCTGGCAGGAATACGGGAGATCGCCCGGAAGGAGGGGCGCCAGTTCCAGGCGGTACTGGAAGATGCCATGACCAGCTACATCGAGGTCAAGTCCCAGGAGAGGGTGCGCCCCGAGGTGATGGCCCACTACCAGGCCAGCGTGGAGAAACACCGTCGTCTGCTTGAGCTTTTGGCTCAATGAGTTTCAGATATCCTACTCTCAACGAAGTCTTAATGTTGCATGAGGACCAGATCCGACAATTCGGGGGATCTCTGGGACTGCGGGATATGGGGGCGTTAGAGTCGGCATTGCTGCGCCCCCAGATGGGCTACTACGACGGCCTCGTGGAGGAGGCGGCCGCCCTGCTGGAAAGCTTGGCCATGAATCATCCCTTCGTGGACGGGAATAAACGGGTGGCCTTTGTTGTTACGGAAGTGTTCCTGCGAATGAACGGCAGCGTCATCGACTGCGAAGATGAAGAGGCATATGGGCACTTCATGGGCCTGTTCGAGACCAACTCCTTCCGTTTCGCCCAGCTCAAGGAGTGGCTGGAGGAGCATGTCAAGCCACTGCCGGGAGCTTGAAACGGCGGACCAGCCGCCGCCGGAACCAAAATGGGAGGGCTCGATGAAGTACATGGCGGTAGTCGCAAAGACTGGGAACGGTTATTCGGCGTACCTGCCGGACTTGCCGGGCTGCGTCGCAGCCGGAGACACCTTGGAAGAAACCAGCCGACTGATTCATGAAGCCGCCATCTTCCACCTGGAAGGGATGGCGGAGGATGAAGAGGTCATTCCCGAAGCATCCAGCATCGCCATCGAGGTCGAAGTGGATGTCCCGGCAACGGCGCGCACGTGAACAGGCAAAGGGAACGGCGGAGACTTCATTCGGGTCGGTAACGGGGGCCTGCTTGAGGAACTGAGCGGGGCGGTGGTGGGATAGTCCCGACCACGGTTTACAATAGAGTATCGCTGGCAAGAGGGGGAGCAATGGCAACCGTAGAGGAAATTCAGCAGGCTATCATCAGTCTTCCCAAAGGCGAGTATATCCGACTGGTCCGCTGGCTCCGGGAGTACGACTGGGAAGAGTGGGACCGTGAGATAGAGGAGGACGCTGCCTCAGGGAAGCTGGACTTCCTGGCCGAGAAAGCATTGGAAGCGAAGGCGAAGGGGGAGTTGAGATACCTGACAGAGAGATAGTTTTCCAGGTGTGGGAATCGCCGGAGGGTGGGTACGAGGCCCGGGCTGAGGGATACAGCATCTTCACCGAAGCGGATGACTGGGAACAACTGAAGTTCATGCTGCGGGATGCGGTGTTGTGCCACTTCGATGACGGCGAAGCTCCCCAGGCGATTCGAATTCATTAGGGGCCCGTATGATGCTGGACAAGAGAAGAGATGTATTTGATGTATTTGTCGTTCACGCGGCCGAAGATAAGGAGACGCTGGTTAGACCGTTAGTTGACGAACTCAAGAAACTTCAGGTCTCCACTTGGTACGATGAGCACGAGGTGAATATTGGAGACAGTTTACAGAGGTCTATTGATCTTGGACTATCTCGTAGCAAATCGGGATTACTGGTATTGTCAAATCACTTCTTTGCAAAGCAATGGCCACAACGGGAACTGGCAGGATTACAGGCGCAAGACAAAGACCTCCTACCAATTTGGCACGGCATTTCTAAGGAGGACATTCTCAAATTCAGTCCTACGCTAGCTGATTTGTTCGCCTTGAAGACCGATGAGAAAACCACTGTTGAGATAGCTTGGGCGGTGTCCGAGAGAGTCAATCAAGCGAGCAGGGAACAGCCTGATAGTCAGATCCCATCGGTATTGCTCAGGGATGTTCTCTTACATGGTGTTGAATACGACAACTTCGGCTACCAAATGGACCCTTGGAAGGGGACAGAAACGATCGGAAGATGGGTAATGCAAGCTAAAGGTCATGCATTGAACCTTGTGCGGGAAATGGAACAAATAGAATTTAATGTGAGGGATAGAAGAGAGCACATTATCTTTGGCTACCTGGAAATCGCTTGCCAGACGGTGATTGACCTTGCTGAGACTGGAGGGGAACCTTCAGGGAATCAGCTGCAGGCTCCTTGGTCAAAGCTAAAGCAGGCCACCAACCAAACGAATCTAGCATGTGCCGACCTGATGAACCACTATCCTCCAAGTCCGCACATCATGGAGGTATATACCGGCGAATACGAAAGGCCCACTAGCGCCATTATCTCATGGAACTCCGAGCGAATGTACCATTGCTTGCTCAATATCCACGCCGAGCTAGAACGACGGAAAATTTGACAGCATCAGCGGTTTTGCTCTTAGCGAAAGAGGCCAACTCATGAGTCGCGTTGAGCATACCCTGCCCGACGGGTGGGCTACTGCTACGATCGGGACGTTCTGTGACGTAATCGGTGGTGGCACACCCTCTACCCACAAGGATGAGTATTGGGACGGTCAGATTCCGTGGATAACCAGCGCGGACATCCACGGTACCAGAGATATCCAGCCTCGGAAGACAATCAACGACCGCGCTATTCGATGGTCAGCCACGAACCTTTTGCCGAGTGGTTCCATTATTGTTGTCACCCGTGTCGGCTTAGGAAAAGTAGCCCTCGTAGACGAGCCGTTGTGTTTCAGTCAGGACAGCCAAGGGCTGATCTTCAACACATACGAAATCGACGGTTCGTATCTGACCTATTGCCTGAGTGAAGCCGTAAAACAGTTCAAACATGAAGGCAGGGGAACGACCATTAGCGGGGTCACCAAAAGGCAGTTGCGCGAATTGTCCGTATTGCTCCCGCCCCTGGGGGAGCAGAGGCGGATCGTGGAGGAGATAGAGAAGCAGTTCACGCGGCTGGATGCTTCGGTGGCTGCGCTGAAGCGGGTTCAGTCCAACCTGAAGCGTTACCGGGCCAGCGTACTCAAGGCGGCGTGCGAAGGCAAACTGGTCCCCACCGAGGCGGAGCTTGCTCGAGACGAGGGCCGGGACTACGATCCCGCTAGCCGCCTGCTTGAGCGCATCCTGGCCGAACGCCGAGCGCGGTGGGAAGCGCAGGAGAAGCGTGGTCGCAAGTACAAAGAACCTGTTGCGCCGGACACGACGGACCTGCCAGAACTGCCCGAAGGGTGGGTGTGGATTAGGTTCGACCAAGTGGTGTCAACGTTGGAAGGGGGTACTGCGGTTTCTGCGACCAACACTCGCTCGAGTAGACCGGTGCTGCGATCTAGCGCAGCTAGACAAGGGGCGGTTGACTACGACGATTTCCGATACCTGCCGGACGGAGCGAGGCAAGGGCCAGATCCTTATATTGCTATGGGGGACCTACTCTTTACACGGTTGAGCGGAACTCTGGAGTACGTAGGGAATTGCGCAGTAGTCGGAGAGATACAGGGACGGAAGATCGAATTCCCGGACAGGATATTTCGAGGGCGATGTATCTCGGACATTTCACCTGACTTTGTTCAGTTCGCCTTCGCGGAGAAAACACTGCGGAAATCTCTCGAAGCAAGGGCTAAGTCAACGGCAGGGCATCAAAGAATATCACTGTCTGACCTTCGGGAATATTGCATCCCGCTCCCGCCCCTTGCTGAGCAGCGGCGCATCGTAGCCGAGGTGGAACGGAGGCTGTCGGTCATCCAGCAGGCCGAGTCCACTGTCGAGGCCAGCCTTGCAAGGGCTGAGCGGCTGCGCCAGGGCATCCTGAAGCGGGCGTTCTCGGGGAAGCTGGTTCCCCAGGACCCCATGGACGAGCCGGCGTCGGCGCTGCTGGAGAGGATCCGCGCGGAGCGGGAGGCGGCGCAGGAGTCCGCTAAAAGAAAACGCAAATCAAGGAGGAGCTAAGATGATGCAGGGATCAATAACGTATGAGCGCCTAGAGCGGCTTAAAAAAGCAGAGCCCGCTATATACTTCCACACGGACACGATGTTCAGGGAGAGTGCTCTTTCGCCAAGGGAGGAGGACTATGTCCGCAGGATGATGAGCCTTGGGAAGTACCAAATGAAGGCGAAATGCAGCTGGTACGAATACGACCTGATGCGAGCTCCATACGAAGTGGAATACCTTGAAGGCGTAGTCCAGGAGTGGGACCAAATTCCTCCGTCGAAACACCCCACCCTAAGCCGCGAAGCCGCCACAGAGCGTTTGCTCGCTCTGAAAAGAGATGTCAGCCGCAAAGAAGCTGTAAATGCGGATGCAAAAAGCAAAGGCAGTTTCTGGTCCATAGTGCCCCTCCTGGAGTTCTTTGACCTGCCTGAAGAGGAACGCGTAGGGAAAAGCTGCTATCCGCTTCTACCATACTTTATGCAAGGCGCCTACGAGTTTATGCAGAGTCCAAAGGCCAAGAAATCGGTTTTGGTGCGATGGGTCGAGGGCATTACACGTATAAGGTTTCCTATCCCCGGCACGAGGGGTGAGGTGGAGATAGAACGCAAAGAGCCTGGAGTCTCAAAAGAAGAATAGTAAGGACGCCTTAATGACCACGTCCTCGACGGTCGGGCAGAAGCTGTGGAACTACTGCAACATCCTGCGGGATGCCGGGTTGTCCTACGGCGACTACCTGGAGCAGCTCACCTACCTGATCTTCCTCAAGATGATGGATGAGCGCAGCCGCCCGCCCTACACCCTGCTGCCGGACTATCAGCCCCCGCCGGTCTCCGAGGGGTACGGCTGGCCCAGCCTGCTGGAGCGGAACGGCCAGGAGTTGGAGACCCACTACCGCAATGTGCTGGAGACCCTGGGCAAGCAGCGGGGCACGCTGGGCGTGATATTCGGCAAGGCCCAGAACAGGATACAGGAACCACAAATGCTGACGAGGCTCATCAAGGAGCTGATCGACAGGGAGAACTGGTCGGCCATGAGCGCGGACGTGAAGGGCGACGCCTATGAGTCGCTGCTGGAGCGGAACGCCCAGGATGTGAAGACGGGGGCGGGGCAGTACTTCACGCCGCGCCCGCTGATACAGGCCATCGTGGACGTCATGCGCCCGCAACCGGGCAGCGACATCTGCGACCCGGCGTGCGGGACGGGCGGTTTCCTGCTGGCGGCCCACGACTATATCGAGAAGAACAACCCGCTGATGGACCAGGGGCAGAAGGTCCATCTTAAGGACAAGGCCCTGCACGGGTGGGAGATCGTGGACGGCGCGGCCCGGCTGGGGGTTATGAACCTGTATTTGCGGGGCATCGGCGGGGATGAGACGAATATCAAGGTCGATGACAGCCTGCGGGACCGTCCCAGCGCCTACTTCGACATGGTGCTGACCAATCCGCCCTTTGGACGCAAGTCCAGCCTGACCTTCGTCAACAGCGAGGGGGAGTCTGAGCGGGACAGCATGAAGGTGGAGCGCCCGGACTTCTGGGCAACGACCAGCAACAAGCAGCTTAACTTCCTGCAGCATGTGCGGTCGTTGCTGAAGATTCACGGGCGGGCGGCCATCGTGGTCCCGGACAACGTGCTGTTCGAGGGGGGTGCGGGGGAGATGGTGCGCCGGAAGCTGCTGGCGGAGTGCGACGCTCATACCCTGCTGAGGCTGCCCACGGGCGTGTTCTACGCCCAGGGGGTGAAGGCCAACGTGCTGTTCTTCGACCGCAAGCCTGCCAGCGAGACGCCCTGGACCCGGGAGCTATGGATATACGACCTGCGCACCAACCGGCGCTTCACGCTGAAGGCCAACCCGCTGACCCGGGCCCACCTGGACGACTTTGTGGACTGCTACAACCCGGAAGGCCGGCACCAGCGCGGGGAGACGGAGCGGTTCCGTCGGTTCAGCTACGAAGATTTGGTGAAGCGGGACAAGGCGAACCTGGACATCTTCTGGCTGCGGGATGAGAGCATGGAGGACTCGGCCAACCTGCCGCCTCCCGAGGAGATCGCCGGGGAGATCGTCGAGGACCTGCGGGCGGCGCTGGAGCAGCTTGAGGAGATAGCGGCGGACCTGGGGACGACGCCTGGGTCAGCTTGCTGAGACGGTCCTGACGGCGGCTGCAGCGGCAGCGTTCAGCATGTTCATGTCGCTGCCAAGCTGGCACATCATGAACCCCTGGGCGTAGAGCTTGACCGCCTCATCGGCGTTGGATCCGTGATGGCAGGGCACCAGTCCCGTATCCTTGGCCACGTCCAGCACCCGCTGGCAAGCCCCTGCATGGCGTGGGTCTGCAACAGCGGCAGGTCCGGGTGCCAACCCCAAGGATACTGCCAGGTCGCCAGGGCCGATATAGAAGCCGTCGATGCCCGGGACCTTGGCTATCTCATCCAGGTTCTCCACGGCCTCCATAGTCTCGATCATCACCAAGACGATGATCTCGTCGTTGGCGTGCTGGAGGTAGTCCGGGCCTCCGTAGAAGCGGGCCCGGTTGGGGCCCAGGCTCCTGTACCCCAGGGGCGGATAACGGGAAGCGCCCGCCGCCCGCACTGCATCATCGTAGTTGTTGACCAGGGGAACGATGACGCCGTAAGCCCCGGCGTCCAGGACGAACTGGACCTCCTTAGGGTCGTTCCAGGCCAGCCGGACCATGGGCACCGTCTCGGTGGTGGAGATGGCTTGGAGACACGCGATGGCCACGTCGGGGGTAACGCCCATGCCGTGCTGCATGTCGATGATCAGGACATCGTAGCCGGCGTTGGCCATGGCTTCGGCGACGTACGGGCTTCCTGAGGATAGCCAGCCGGCGGTGGCGGGTCTCCCTTGATTCCACATCTGTTTGATCTTGTTGGGCCTCATCGTTCCCTCCTTGTTGGCGCTCGCTGACTACGCGGCTTTCTAGTACAGGCCCTCGGGTTCCAGGCCCATGTAGAACTGGCCGGCGGTCTCGTAGTGGGCCATGCGCCCCTGTATCTGCTGGGTGATTACGTGGATGTCCTGGAAGCGGCGTTGGATGGGGTTGGAGCCGAAGATGGCGTCGGCGCCGCAGATGTTGTAGGCGATGTCCACCACGTCGGCCGACATACGGATGGCGTTGGTGGCGGCCAGCCTGAGCCTTATTCTCTGCTCCACACTCAGGCTGCCGTCCCGGCAGGCGCTCTCCCATGCCGACCCGGCTGCCTCCAGCAGGAAGGCCCTCGCCGAAGACCAAGTGGCCTCGGCTTGGCCCACCTGGCGCTGGACGGCGGAGCTCTTGCTCAGGACCGACTGGTCTCCCCTGGGGGTCTTGCGGCTCGCCAGTTCGAGAGCGACGTTCAGGCCCGCCCGGGCAACCCCCAGGGCAACGCAGGCGAAACCCGATGCGAACTTCAGGCTGATGGGAAGGATGTACAAGGGGCCGTCGTTCCAGGGCGGGTCCGTGGGGCCGAAGGTACGGGACTGGGGGACGAAGAGGCCCTTTACTTCGAAACTGAAGCTGCCGGTGCCCCGCAGCCCGTTCACATCCCAGACGTCGATCATGGTGGCTTCTTCCTTTTTGAACACCATGAGCTTCATGTCTTCGGGCTTTTCCCGTATGCCGTCGCCCTCACCTATGGGCGTTAGGGACGCCAGCCAGCCGGCGTGGCGGCACCCGCTGCTGAAGTTCCAGCGCCCGGTGAGCAGGTAACCGCCGTCGCAGGGGATAGCGCAGGCCGGGGATGGAGGACCGTTGGCCACCACCGCCCTCTGTTCCCGCCATATCTCCTGGGCTGTCTCTTTGGGCATGATGGCAGAGTGGGTGGCAAAGACGTTGTTCTGGTTTATGCACCAGCCGGTACTGCCGTCGGCCTCGCCGAAGGTCTGCACGATGGCCAGGTATTGGAGAAAGTCCAGCTCAGCGCCGCCCAGAGCACGGGGGACGAGCAGGCGGAACAGGCCCCGGTCGGCCAGGGCGTTGGCCAGCCGGACCGGGAGCTCCCGGGTGCGGTTGATCTCCTCGGAGGCGGCATGCACCTGGGGGGCCATCTCACCGGCGAGGTCGAGGTAGGCGTCGCCGGTCAGGGGCGATGAGGTAACGGCGCCGTCGGTCATCAGGACTGGACGATCTCTTGGAAAGAAGGCTCGGGCATGCCCTTCTGCCACGAAACGTCTCTCAGCTCCAGGCGATTCCCACTGGGGTCGAGGAAGTATAGCTCCCGCCCGGGGAAGTGACCGCCCTCCCGGTATTGCAGGTCCACGACGGGGACTTTTTCCTGATCGAACAGCTTGCAGGCCTCGTAGAGGCTTTCGGGGCTGACGTTGAAGGAGTAGTGCACCCCGTCATCCCTGTCGGCGATGTCATCGACGGGGGTCTTGCGCTCGCACAGAAGGATATTGGTGTCGCCAAAGCCGAAGCAGGTCATGTTGGACCTGCCCAGCTGGCCTCGGTTCTCCAGACCCAGGATTTCGCCGTAGAACTTGACCGACTCTTCCATATCGTTGACGGGGATGGCCCAGTGGGTGATCCCCTCGATTGCTAGCTTGCCCATAGCCTGCCTCCTGGTGCAAATGGCCTTGGTCAGATGCCTGCATTCTACCATGCAGGCGGCGCCTTCGGGAGCACGGGTAAGACTCCCTGGCCTTGAGTAAAGCTGGGATGCCAACTAGAATCCTACCGGAGTCGTCTACGGAGATGCTCCAGTACCACCAGGAAGGTCAACAGCCATGCAGTACGGCATCAACATTCCCCAGTTGTTCTCCTCAGACACGTTCGACGCAGATATGCTGAGACGCTATCTCGCCATGGTCGAGGAGAAGGGTTTCCACAGCGCATGGGTTATGGAGCGGGTGGTGGGAACACCCCCGGCCCTGGACCCGCTGGTGCTGCTAACCTATGCGGCAGCCAACACATCCAGGATCACCCTGGGGTCGAACATCATCATACCGGTGCTGAGGAACCCGGTGATCCTGGCCAAGAGCCTGTCCAGCATCGACCATCTGTGCGAGGGAAGGCTGATAGTCGGCTTGGCCTTCGGAGGGTTCACCCAGGAGCCCTACTATCCCGCATTCGGTGTGGCCGCCAAGACCGCAGGCAGCCGCTTCGAGGAGGGTGTGCAGATCATGAAGAAGCTGTGGACCGAGGAGCGGACGACCTTCCAGGGGCGGTTCTGGCAGCTCGACGACATGGAGATAACTCCCAAGCCTCTGCAGAAGCCCCACCCGCCGATCTGGTTCGGCGCCCACGCCCCGTCGGCCCTCAAGCGGGCTGTCCGTATGGGGGATGGCTGGACAGGGTCATCCATCCTGTCCACAAAGCGTTTTACCGAAGAGCTGGACCTGCTCAAGGGTTACCTGGAAGCCGAAGGACGGGACCCTGGCGCCTTCAAGAAGTCGAAGCGGGTGTACATCGCCGTCGATAACGACAAAGACCGGGCAGCGTCCCATATGCGGGACTATTTCGGGAAGATGTACGGGAACCCGGACCTGGGGTTGGAGGCGGGGACCTACGGCAGCCCGGGAGAGTGCGTCGAGGACTTGGCCGAACTAACGCAAATGGGCTTGGACGAGATCATCCTGGATGTGGTCTATGACGAGATGGAGCAGGCCCAGAGGCTGGCGGAGGAAGTGGTGCCCAACCTACCGGCCTAGAGGCGTGTGATGGGAATGGGCGCGCGTAGGCTTTAGGGCGCTGAAGCGTACCCGTCATCGAGAACCAGCCCTAGAGAGAAATGCCCTCCCAGCCCGACTCGGACATGTCAATGATTACACCGTCGGGCCCGCGGAACTTTACCTCGGCGTAGTTGGGCCCCGACCCGGCACCTGTGTTGTGTCCGAAGAGTCCGCCGGTGCCCGGCTCGGCGATGCGGGTAAGCCTTTCGCCCCCGGCCTCCTCTACGCGCTCAGCGTAGCTCGCCATGTCTTCCACGTAGAATCCGAAATGATGGATCCCACTGAAATTGGGGCCGTGGGCGCCGACGTCGGGGTCGTCGTCGGTCTTGAAGTTGAGGATGGCCATGTTGATGACGCCGTCGCTGAGGAACACCTGGCCCTTGACGTCCCGCTTCAGCTCTTCCATGCCAAAGACCGCCTTGTAGAAGTCGGCAACCTTGCCTGGATTTTCCGTTGTCAGCGCTATATGTCGCAGCTTGCCCATCTCATACCTCCATGCAGGTGCTGGTCTTTGACTCAACGGTAAGACCCGCCCTGATCCTCTGTCAAGTTGGCTCCGATTAGCACAGACAGCTAGCGGTCAGCGGACTTGAGCAGGCCCGAGTGCTTCTCGCGCAGCTTCTTGACCTTAGGGTCGATGACGAAGCGGCAGTACATCTGGTCGGGATTGCTCCGGTAGAAGGACTGGTGGTACCCCTCGGCGTTGTAGAAGGTCCCCAGGGGGGCGATCTCGGTCACGATGGGACCGGGCCACACCTTGGCATCGTCCAGTCGCTGTACCGTCTCCCGGGCTACCCGTTCTTGCTCCTCGTCGTGGTAGTAGATGGCCGAGCGGTACTGGGTGCCCGAATCGGCGCCCTGCCGGTTCAGCGTAGTGGGGTCATGGTAGGCGAAGAACAGCTCCAGCACGGTCTCGTAGGACAGCACTCCCGGATCGTAATGCACCTGCACCGCCTCGGCGTGGCCGGTCATCCCGGTGCAGACCGCGCGGTAATCTGGGTTTTCGGTCCTCCCACCGGTGTACCCGGAAACGACCTTGTGCACCCCCTCGACCATGTCGAAGACCGCCTCAACACACCAGAAGCAACCTCCGGCCAGGGTAGCGGTCTGCAGGTTGGAATTCACTTCGTTTACCCCCACGGTGATGTTCAGGCAGGCGCCCTTGTCCTTAGCCCCGTCCGATAAAGGGCATCTTGGTTGCCATGACGGTCAGGAACTGCACGTTGGCATCCAGGGGCAGGCTGGCCATGTACAGCACAGCATTTGCCACATGTTCGGGGTCCATGGTGGGTTCCACTTCAATGGCGCCGTTAGGCTGAAGGATGCCCCTCTTCATGTTGGCCGCAATGGCTGTGTCAGCGTTGCCGATGTCGATCTGGCCGCAGGCGATGTCGTACTTGCGCCCGTCCAGGGATGTGGACTTGGTGAGTCCGGTGATGGCGTGCTTGGTTGCAGTGTAGGGCGCCGAGTTGGGCCTTGGCGTGTGGGCGGCTATAGATCCGTTGTTGATGATGCGTCCGCCCATAGGAGTCTGGGACTTCATGATCTTGAAGGCTTCCTGGGTGCAGAGAAAAGACCCGGTCAGGTTGATATCGACCACCGTCTTCCACTGCTCGTAGGTCATATCTTCCAGGAGGGTTGGCGGGGGCCCCACTCCGGCGTTGTTGAACAGCAGGTCCAGCCTGCCGTACTGTCCCTTCATTTTTTCGAAGAGGCGCACAACTGATGCCGGGTCCCCTACATCGGTAGGGACAACAAGGGCTTGTGAGCTGTAAGGCCCAGATTCCGACACGGTAGCTTCAAGGAGCTCGGTCCGCCGTCCGGCGAGGGCAACGCAATAACCTTCTCGCAACAAAGCCAGGGATGCCGCCTTGCCTATGCCGGTCCCTGCCCCTGTAACAACAGCTACTCTTCGTGGATTCTCCATAGCCTTGGCTCTTAGGTGCCCGGCTGCCCGTATTGCTGCTGTGAGAGGGTGCTGTAGGTTACCGGCGACAGGGACAGCAGTCCTCCGTCAACCGGAAGCACCACGCCCGAAACCCAGCGCGCGTCGTCGCTGGCCAGGTACAGGGCTCCAGCGGCGATGTCCCAAGCCGTCCCTTCGGTACCCAGGGGAGATGCCTCCCGGCGTATCTCCCGCAACCCATCGTCCATCCTTGGGGCCACCATGGGCGTATAGACCAAGCCCGGGGCTATGCAGTTGACCCGGATGTTGTCCTTTCCGTGGTCCGCCGCCATGGACATGGTGAGGCCGATCACGGCGGCCTTCGAGGTTGTGTACGGCGTGCTGCTGTGGGCCCTGAGCCCGGCGATGGAGGAGATGTTGATGATGGAGCCGCCCCCAGTTTCGATCATGCGAGGGATGGCGTACCGGCTGGTCAGGACGATGCTCTTGACGTTCACCATCATCACATGGTCCCAGTCCTCTTCGCTGACCTCCAGCACGCTCCCCCGACGGGAGATACCCACGTTGTTGTCCACGACATCCAGGCGTCCGTAGCGTTCGACGGAGGCTTCGACCATGCGATGGCAGTCGTCGGCGCGGGTCACGTCTGCTTCGAAGACCGATGCTTCGCCGCCCTCCTCCAGGATCATGGCGAGGGTCTCTTCGGCTCGTTCCCTGACCTGGTCAACGACCAGCACCTTGGCTCCCTCGCGGGCGAACAGGACGGAGGCGGCTTTGCCATTGCCGATGCCCGGCCCGCTGGACCCGGCGCCTGTGACGATGGCGACCTTGCCCGCCAGTCTGCCTTCTTTAGAATCTACCAATACGTTCCCCTGGTCATCGTGATGTGTGGGGCCTCTAGGGGCCTATCTGACTGGCCGCTTAGGAGCCGAATTCGTCCATCAAGTCGGAGACAGCTTCGTTCAGGCTGCGCCCCGCACCGCTACGAGTCGCGATGCGCTCCTCCGCTAACCGGATGTTCGGAACGGTCTTGATGCTCACCAGCACAGGGCCTGGCTGCTCGAATATCTGGGACGCCTGGGTGGAGAACTCCTCCAGGTCGTCGAACTCGTAGCTGCTGGCGTAGCCCGCTTCCTTGGCCAAGCCGGCGTAGCTGGTAACACCATTTCCCGGCACAGGCTGCCCGCCGGTGGTGCCGTAAATGCCGTTGTCCATTACGAAGTGGTACATGTTCTTCGGTGCCTTGTTGGCGATGGTTACCAGGGTGCCCATGTTCATGATGAGGCTGCCGTCGCCATCGAATACGATTACCTTGGTGTCGGGCTGGCTCAGGCATACCCCAAGGGCGAAGGAAGAGGTCTTCCCCATGGCGCCGCTGATGGCGATATCCCGCTTGATGTTGTTCGATACTTCCTTCCAGCCGACGGTGGCCCGCATGGTGGGCACAATCACGGCATCGCCCCGGTACTTCTCTATGACACCCATCAGATCGACCTGGTTGATCATGTGCAACTTCCTCCTGTATGGCCTGCTTTAGAACCCCACTACTTTACCACAGGAACCCCCCCTTGGGTTGAAGCTGTTGTGTGGGGATGCCGAAATAGTGATATCATCTGACGGCGTAGGAGGCATAGGTGCGACTACAGGATCGGGTAGCCATAATCACGGGAGCAGGGCGAGGGATAGGCAGAGCTATCGCTTTGGCTTACGCCGGTGAGGGGGCCAAGCTGACCCTTGCCGCCCGGAGCCGTAGCGAGCTGGAGGAAACGGAGCGCCAGGCCAAAGAGCTGGGCGCCGATACCATCGTCATATCCACGGACATCTCAGATGCGTCCCAGGTCGAGGCGATGGTCAAGGGCACCCTGGAGCGCTACGGAGCCGTAGATATCCTGGTGAACAACGCCGGCGTCCTTGGCCCCATAGGGCCTCTCCATGAGTGCGAGATATCGGACTGGGTCCTGCCCATTCAGGTTAACCTGGTTGGCACTTACCTGTGCTGCCGAGCTGTCCTGCCGACGATGCTCAGCCAGGACCGGGGCAGCATCATAAGCCTGTCGGGAGGGGGCGTGGGCACCTTTGGTACAGCCCATATGTCCGCCTACCAGGCGTCAAAATCGGCCCTGATCACCCTGACGGAAACCCTTGGAATGGAGTTGGACGGCACCAAGGTCAGGGTTAACGTTATATCGCCCGGTGGGGTGCACACCCGCATGATGGAGCAGATCCAGGATTCCACCCTCTCTGTGGGAAACACCTGGTGGTACGAACGCTCCAAGGCGGTCAACGAGGGCGGCGGCACTCCCATAGAACGGGTGGGCGAGCTGGCGGTTTTCCTCGCAAGCGACGAGTCCGACGGGCTGAATGGACGGTTCCTGGCCACCAGGGACGATTTCTGGAACCTGTCGCCCCGGATTCCTGAGATAATGTCGTCCGATGTTTGCAAGCTGAGACGCGTAGAACCGTAGCTCCCAAGGGACGCTAGCCTCAAAATAACTTCGACGGATGGATATGCAATGCCTGAAATGATGACCGGAAAGAGGGCTGTCCTGGAGATGCTCAAGGCCGAGGGTGTCGACTACATATTCGGCAACCCAGGCACCAGCGAAGGTCCCCTGATCGATATGCTGGGGGACTACCCCGAGTTCAAGTACATCCTGACCCTCCAGGAGGCCGTCGCCATGGGCATGGGCGAGGCCTACGCCCGGGCCAAGGGAAGGGCATCCTTCGTGAGCCTTCACGTGGACAACGGGCTCGCCAACGGTATCACCCTCATTCTGGACGCCTACCGCACAGGGACACCCATGGTCGTGTCCTCTTGCAACTACGACGCGCGCAAGGTGGCCGAGGGCCTGACTGACCTGGCCGCCATGGTGCGCCCCGTCACCAAGTGGGCTGTGGAGCTGTCCCTGGCGGAACAGATACCCAGCGTAATGCGCAGGGCTTTCAACGAGGCCAACAGCCACCCCAAGGGCCCCGTATACGTGGGATTCACGTCCAACGCACTGGAAGCGTCTGCCGAGATGAACATCATCCCTTCAGGCAAGGTGCACGATTCCTATGGCCCCAACCCCGACGGCATCGACGAAGCGGCATCCCTCCTGTTGGAGGCGCGGAACCCGCTGATGATCGTGGGAGACCGGGTCTCCGATGATGGGGCCAACAACGAAGCGGTAGAGCTGGCGGAGCTTCTGGGCCTGCCGGTACGCCAGTCCCGGGGCGCGGAAGTGTCCTTCCCCACCAAGCATCCCCAATACATGGGCGGACATTCCCTCAGGGTAGCCTCCCACCGGGAGCTCCTGGAGGATGTGGACCTAGTCTTGACTGTCGGCATGGACACCTTTGAGGAGCTGTTCTACTGGGGGGACGTGGTGCTCCAGCCCACGACCAAGCTCATTCACATCGACCCCGTACCCGGCAGCGTGGGCAGGTCCGAGCCCACCGACGTGGGCATAGTGTCCCACTGCGTTCTGGGCCTGCATGAGCTGATCCGGTCGCTCAAGGGTCGCATCAACCCCCAGCACGAGGAGACCATCCGTGCCAGAAAGGCGGCGGTGATCCAAGAAGCGGCCGCAAACCGGCAGGCCTTTGAAGATTCGGTGGCGGGCAAATGGAACAGCACACCCATGAATCCCGCGCGGATGATGTACGAGGTCGCCAATGCCCTGCCGACCAACGCCATGGTCGTGGACGACTCCATCAGCCACAGGGCCGCCATGAGACACTACTTCCAAGGCGCAGGCAGAGGGGACATCCTCGGGGTCAGGGGCGGCTCCATCGGTGGAGGCATCGGCGCCACCATGGGACTTCAATGCGCCAACCCAGACCGCCCCGTGTTTGGAGTCATAGGCGACGGGAGCGCCATGATGGCCATCCAGGGGCTGTGGACGGCGGCCAACGACAATATTCCCTGCGTGTTCGTTATCTGCAACAACGGAATGTACCGCATCCTGAAGACCAACTACAACGTGTACCAAAAGGACATCTTGAACGAGGACGAACCGGCGGGCAGCAACCTGCTGTACTCGGAGTTCCCTACACCCTTCGACCTGGCCGCCACGGCTCGGAGCATGGGAGTCCACGGAGAGCGGATCACCCACCCGGGAGAGATAGCGCCTGCCGTAAGGCGAGCCGTTGCGTCGGGGAAACCGGCCCTACTGGACATCGTCATCGACGGGTCGATGTAGGGGTCAGGGAAGCGATCGAGAGCGGTGACAGTTTTATGTAAACTGTTCGCGGAGGGCCTTGATCTGGGGGGCGACGGGCATGCCGGGGAACCTGGTCGGTCCGTCCTCCCGCTCGATCTCAATCTCGATGAGCACAGGTCCCTCAGAGTTCATGATCTCGGGTAGCGCCTCCAGGAACTCACCCTTGCTGGACACTTTCCACGCCTTCTTGTACCCGGAAGCCAGCGCCACTTGGCAGAGGTCGGTCTTGCCGTGGCCGGGAATGGTCTGGTTGCCGGAGCTCTGGTAGAGGCCATTGTAGAAGATGAAGTGATAGTAGTTGGACGGGGCCAGGGATGCGACGGTGACCAGCGAACCCAGCTGCATGAGCAGGCTCCCGTCGCCATCCAGCACCATCACCTTCCGGTCGGGGGCGCCCATGGCGAGGCCCAGCCCAAGGGAGGCCGCGCTCCCCATGCAGTCGGAAGCATCCACATGGTCCTGGGCGGACTGGCCGGCGTCCTTCCACGGTGAGGCGGCCTGCATGGTGGCCACGCTGAGGCAGTCCCCCCTGTACTCGCACAGAGCGTCAATGGCTTCTTGTCGTTGCATCCTGTGACCGCCCTCCTTAGATTTTACTGACCGGTCGGCGCCCCTATGATGACCGCCACGGGGCCTTCAACCTCCTGGCATTTCCGGTACGCCTCTTCGACAACGCCGATGTCCTCGGGGTTTTCCAGCCTGTAGTAGGGCACACCCCAGGTCTGCATGGTCGGCTCCAGCATACGCACTCCCCGCCGCCGGTTGTCGTTGGAGTCCTTGGTGAGGTCCCTGCCGAACTGCCCCACGAACATGAAGGTGGGCACCTGGGCATCGAAGGCCAGCGCCTTGAGGGTGTTCACCGAGGCGTAGAAGCCGTTATTCTGGATGACCATCATGGGCCTGTGGCCCGTTGCGTAAAGACCGGCGTTGATGCCCATCGCCTCATCCTCGGTGCACACTGTCAGGATCTTGACCTTGTCCTGCTGCTCCATGTATGCGAGGAAGGTTTTCTGGACGGTGTCAGGCACCGTGATGATGTGGGTGATTCCCAAATCTACGATGCACTCGGCCAGCGCCTTGGCACTTACCGATGTGGCGACTGCGTCAGGGGTCTCACCCTGGGCATTGGCTGTGGTCATGGGAACACCTTCCTGGACCGACGGGCGTGTCCCGCCGGGGATTTTCGGTCAGCACGGTTCAGCAGTATAGCACCGGCGCCTTTGTGGGCGAAACTTGCGACGCCCCTCTTACCTGGACACCCACCCGCCGTAGATCGGGTACTGGCTGCACACGAACTCGATGTAGGACGGCTGACCTTCCTCATTGGCTGCAAAGGCCCGCTGGAAGGCCGGGGTTATCTCCGACGGCTCGGTGACCCGCTCGGTGTGGTAACCCAGCCCGCCAATGACTCGGGACATATCGATCTCGTCATAACCCATCACCTTGTGGGTGTAAGGATCGTGCCCGTCCCCCCAGAATCCCGGTCCGTATCCGGCGAAGCCTCCGTTGCTGATGTGGGCTACCGTGATGCCCAGCTTCTGGCGAAGGGGCACCTCCAGGTTGCCGAACATGTACCCCAGCCCAGCCTCACCGGTGACCGCCACGCACTGGCGCTCTGGGAAGCTGATCTTGGCTGCTATGGTAGCCGGCAGGCTGAATCCCAGGGAAGACACGTTACCCCAGCCAAGGAAGCCCCGGGACTTGGTAGCGCGATACACGGTGCTAATCTGGTCCCGGGTGTTTCCCGATTCGTGGGTCAGGAAGGAGTTGCCGGGGTCCAGCACCTCCATAAGACCTGCATAGACCCTGTACGGGTTCAGAGGCTTATCGTCGGAAGCCATGGCCTCAACGTACTTGACCATCCCAGAATCCCTGACGGCCTTCACCTCAGCCTCGGCCCGGGAGCTGACCTTTATGCCCGACAATTCCCTGTCTGCGAGCTCCCTGTTCAGAGATTGGAGAGACAGGCGGGCATCGCCGATCAGAGCCTGGGCGGTAGAGTAAACCTTGTTTATGTGTACCTCGTCCACGTTGCAATGGATGATGGTCTTGCTGGCAGCATTGGGGATGCCGTGGCTGAACCGGCCGGGGGACAAGCTGGAGCCGACGGCAAAGAGCAGGTCGCACTTGGCGAGATACTCCTCCACTTGGCCGCCCCGGACCCCCACGTATAGGGGATGGTCTTCGGGAAAGGCCCCCTTGGCCTTCAGGGTGCTCACGACGGGCAGGTTAAGCGTCTCAACCAAGGCCTTTAGCTCTTCCTCCGCGCCCGCGTAGATCACTCCCTCTCCGGCATACACCAGGGGGTTCTCGGCCTTCAGGAGCAAGTCAGCCACTGCCGACACGTCAGCGGGGTCAGGGGCCGATTTCCAGCCCTTCACGGGCACGTATGGGTCTGCCGTCTCGTCGTAGGTCCCATCGGCATCGGGCACCGCAAGCACGACCGGGCCGGGCCGCCCGGTCCTTAGCATGGTGAAGGCCCGGCGCATGAACTCGGGCACACGGTGGGGGGCATCCAGGAACCCGTACCACTTTGACACCGACTTCAGGCTGGAGGCAACGTCGAACTGGCTGTTCTCGGTCGCGCCGATGGGCACACCATCGGTGATGCAAAGGACGGGGGAACCGTCCTCGAAGGCTTGGGCGATGCCGGCGTATGCAACCTGGAGCCCGGCCGCATTGACGCCGCCCTGGAAGGTGGCGACCCCGATGCTCCGTCCGGCGTTTATGCGGGAAAAAGCGTCGGCAAGGGCAACGGCGTACCGGTCATCCCGCATCATGATCATGGGAATGCCTTCTCTGCCCAGGGCGTTGTTCACTCGGCAGACAGGGAAGGTCGATACCCAATCCACACCTTCTTGCTTCAGAATTCGCGCAATGCCCGTTGCAACATCGATGGTCATTGGACCTACCTCCGTACCTTGAGAGCTTGGACTTTGGGTCCGGTGAGAAACGTTTCTGCGGCAGGATTCAAAACTACCACAAAGCTGGCGTCGTATAAAGACGGTGAGGCGTTCAGCCCAATTGCACCGCTAAATCCGAAGACTGATGGAACCATTTAGGCAGAACGCGCATATTATCAAGTAGGCAGTCCTTGGAACCAACGGGGCAAAGTTGAGGGAAAGGAGGCCAGCGGTGGGCGAAGACGAAGCAGTCCTTCGATGCCAGGGCGGCGACCGTGAAGCCTTCCACTACCTGGTGGAGCTGTACAAGGATGTGCTGTACGGCACAGCCATGTTGATGTCCAGCAACCGGGCCCTGGCCGAGGAGCATGTCCAGGAAGCTTTCCTAGCCGCATGGCGGGGAATTCGGGGTTTTCGAAGGGGTTACCCCTTTAAGCCCTGGCTGGTCCGCATCCTGGTCAATGAAGTGCTGTCCCACAGGAGACGCTCCTCAATTCCAACCGAGCCCCTGGACGATTCAACGCATGCCGGGAACGATTGCGACCCACACGACATGGCGGAAGTGCTGGCAGGCAGCGAGACCATAAGGCGAGCGATAGCCGGACTAAGCCTGGAGCACCGGGAGGTCGTCGTTCTCCGTTATTTTGCCGACCTGACCATACCCGAAGTGGCCCGCTCCCTGAACCTAAGACAAGGCACCGTGAAATCGCGGCTCCACAGGGCCCTGGAGCAGCTCAGGTCCCAGCTTGTAGAACGGGATGCCGGAGAGGAGCAAGAGAATGGCGCGTAATGATGAACAAGATCCAGCAATGGAACGAGACCTGCGGGGCTACTACAGAAATCTAGAGGATGACCTCCGCGCCCCCGGCGACCTGTGGCACAGGCTGGAGAGTCAACTGGGGGAGCAGAGGGATCCCTTCAGTCTTTCGGCGTTAGGTGGCAAGCTTCTTCCCCGCAAAGGCGCGTTCTGGAACCCTGCAGTCGCTGGCGGGACAGTGGCGGCAGTTGCCCTTGTGGCCACTGTGTCGGTCTGGTCAGCCACCGACGGCTTTAGCGGAGGAGGATTCTCCCCAGAGACCCGCGACGTCATCGTCAGGGAGGTGGAAGTCACTCGAATGGTGACGCTGAACACGGAAATAATGGAAGTGACACGAGAGGTGGAAGTAATTGAGCGTGAGATAGAAGTTACTCGTATAGTGGCAGAACCCGGAGAGGTAAAGGAAAAGGAAGTGACCGCTGTCGTGCATGGTGATCGGGGCATCACCGCAGTGGTGGCCCCCACTAGTGTTCCCCAACATGCTGGCATTCAAGGTTCACAAGGCGAACCGGGCCCACAAGGTTCACAAGGTCAGTGGTCGTCGGCCCGGGGAACGAGCGAGTCCGAACCCTATGTTGCCCCCAGCGATACTTCCTTTGCAGACTACGGACGTCAGTCCTTTGTCAGCGCCCGGGAGGACAACCTCTCAACATTCAGCCTGGACACCGACCGCACCTCTTACCAGCTTGCCCTGAACTGGGCCCGTAATGGGTACGAAATAGACCCGTCATCGGTCAGGGCCGAGGAGTGGGTGAACGCCTTTAACTACAACTACGATCCTCCTAGGAGCGACCGGGAGTTCGCCATGTCGTCGGAGGTCATTCGCCATCCCCTGGACGCTGACCTGCACCTGGCGCGGGTGTCCTTCCAGGCGCCCGTCGTGGCCGATGACACACCCCTGAACGTCACCCTGGTCCTGGATGCATCGGGGTCTATGGCCCAGGGCAACCGGGTGGATATAGCCCGGGAAGCGGCCGAGGCCATACGGCACAGCCTTGGGCCCAGGGACCGGATCGCCGTGGTCCACTTCACCGATGATGTAATCGATGAATACACCGTCTACCACAGCGACCCTGACCGGGGAGATGCCGACTGGTCCATCTCCCGGCTGGCGCCCCACGGCAGCACTAACGTGCAGGCGGGCCTCGACCTGGGAGTGCGCCTAGCTGACCAAGCCCGTCGGGAGCACCCCGATGCTCACAACTACATCATCCTCATGTCGGACGGGGTGGCCAACGTGGATGCCACCGATCCTTTTGCCATCCTGGAGTCGGCTTATGACCGGGACAGCAGGAACCCGCTGCGTATCATTGCCGTCGGTGTTGGGATCGAGAACTACAACGACTATCTGCTGGAGCAGCTTGCCCAGCACGGCAACGGCTGGTACCGCTACCTGCAGGACACGGAGCAGGCCCGCGCCACGTTCAGCCGTGAGAACTGGCTGGCCATATCCACCCCCTTTGCCGACCAGACCCGAGCCCAGGTTACCTGGAACACAGAGGTGGTGGGCTCCTGGCGCATCGTCGGCTACGAGAACCGGGTGACACCCGATGCGACCTTCACCCAGGACCGCAAGGAGTTCGCCGAGCTGCCTTCGGGCACCGCAACTACCGTCTTCTACGAGCTGGACCTGCGCCGGGACGTGAATTCGGATCGTTGGCATGAACTGGGCGCCGTGGAGTTAAGGTGGGTAGATCCCGGGTCGGGCGAGTCCCGCCGGCAGCACGCCAGCGTGTCGGGAAGTCCGGACGCATCTTTCGAAGCTGTGCATGACCCGCTGCTCCGGTTGGGCGCTGTGGTGGCCTTGGTAGCCGACCGGTACAGCAGCCTGGATGAGGGCTACTCCAACCCGGCTTGGGTCGCCTCGGACCTGCGGGCCCTGAACGACCTGCTGGCAACCCTGAGCAGAGAGCTTGGGAGCCTGCAAGCCTACGAAGATATCAGATTCCTGATGGAGCACATGCTTATCGGAATCGACCATTACGCTCCCCGCAGCACTCCGCCTACAGGTTACAGCCCGTAGACGTCCTTTCTGCCTCCCCCTTTGGGAGAGGTTGGGGTGGAGGATGCCTCCCCCTCACTCCGGCCTTCTCCCAAGGAACTCTAGGGTCGGGCCGATGACACCCGTCGGCCTGACCCTGTATTATGTAATGAAATCTATCCAGAGGTATCCAGAGTTGGTTATACCCAGGGTCATGAGCACCCAGCACCCCGATAACGCCACTCCAGCTCCCTTTGCCGACGGCGCAGGCGTCCTGAAGGGAGACGGCGAGGTAAACGAAGCCGTCGATGTGTTCGCCCTGGGCTGCGACGAGCAGATGTGGGACTCGGAGGGCAAGGAGACCGACAACCAGGTCGTCCGCAAGCTTCTAACGGGCTTTCCCGTCTTCTTTCGTGGTAACGCCAGGCTGGGTCAGGATGTTGTGCTTACCCTCCGGGTCCCCAACCCTCGAATCGAACGGGATATGCGCAAGTCCATGGTGGAAGCCCTGCAGAGCATCCCATCAGCCTGGGATGTGGCCCAGGGGTTCTATGGCGAAGGGGACGCTGCCCCCATCCAGGATGTCATCCTGCCCTTCACCACATCATCGGAAGAACTGGCCTTTGTGGAAGCTTATTACCGCAAGGTGATCGTGGGCCAAGAGGACGAGGTGCTGTTCGAGGGACATGAGGTCAAGGACTGGGTCGGAGAGTTCTACCCCAAGGACATCCGCGTCATTCCCCTCATCGAGGACATGGAAAACATGCTCAACGCCGACGGGATCGTGGAGGGGTACTTGCAAAACAGGGATGTGCCCTATCAGCGTGTCTTCCTTGCCCGGAGCGACCCAGCCCTCAACTACGGCATCGTTGCCGCCGAGCTTGTGCTTAGAATTGCCTTCGCCCGCCTGCACACGCTGGAGGGCCGGCTGGGAGTTCCCCTCTATCCCATAATCGGCGCAGGGTCAGTCCCCTTCCGGGGCCATTTGACTCCAGTCAATATCGACCGGGCCATTACCGAGTACCCCAGCGTCCAGACATTCACTGTCCAGTCAGCCTTCAAGTACGACTACGACAAAGAGGCAGTGCGAGGGGGTATAGCCCAGTTGCACAGCCACCAGCGAGGGGAGCCTGCGCCCGTGGATGAAGACCGGGCCCGAGAGATTGTGAACAAGACCACCGCAGAGTACCAGGAACACGTCAGGCGGCTGGTTGAAGTCATCGGCACGGTTTCAGCCCATGTTCCCAGGCGCCGTGAGCGCAAGATGCACGTGGGCCTCTTCGGCTACGGGCGCACCCTGGACGGCGTAGGCGAGGTGACCCTGCCAAGGGCCATCGGCTTCACCGCTTCCATGTACTCCATCGGCATCCCGCCGGAGCTGTTGTGCATGGCATCTCTCACGCCCGACGACTTGGCATATGTCCGGGAAGTGTACCCCAGCATCGACGGCGACCTCCGGGCGGCCCTGCGCTTCGCCAACGAGCGCCACGTTAAGGAGATGCTGGGCGACAGATACCTGCGTTTGGTGGAAGAGTTCACCGACGATTTGGACCGGGTGCACGAGGGGCTGACCAGCGCGATATGGGCAAGCATCAGCCACGATAAGTCAAAGGTGAACATCCGCCACTACGTCGAAGAAGCTGCCCACATTCGCCGTTTCCTTGGCTAACCCACGGCCCAACCCAGTGACTTCTAAAGCCCCAGGATGTTCCCTTCGCTGTCCACGTCCAGGCTCCGCGGGGAACCGGGCAGCCCCGGCATGGTGACGATGTTGCCGGCAATGGGATACAGGAACCCGGCCCCGATGGATGCCCTAAGGTCGGAGATATGGAAGGTGTAGTCCGATGGCCTGCCCTTGAGAGACGACTGATGGGATATGGAAAGGGGCGTCTTGGCCATGCACACCGGCAGGTTGCCCCATCCCAGTTCTTCGTATTGGGTCAGCCTCCTGCGGGCGCCCGGCTCCCACAGCACATCCCTTGCGTTGTAGACCGTCCGGGCAACGGCAAGCATCTTCTCCTCTATAGAAGCATCCTCGTCATAGAGATAAGACAAATCGCCGCCCTGGGCAGCGGCAGCGATGACGGCCTCTGCCAGCTCCACGCTACCCAGACCGCCTTCGGCAAAGGCGGTGGTCTTGGCCGAGGCGTAGGCCCCTGCGTCCAAAGCTCCCTTGCGGACCATATCCAGCTCCCCTTCGGCATCGGAAGAAAAGGCGTTGACAGCCACAACGACGGGAAGCCCGAAGGATCTGACGATCCCGACGTGATGTTCCAGGTTGGGCATCCCACGACGCACCGCATCTTCGTCGGGGGTGTTCAGGTCCTCCAAGGGAACCCCGCCGTGGTACTTGATGGCCCGGACCGAGGCAACCAGGACTGCCGCCCTCGGCTGCACGCCGCCAGCCCTGGTCTTAATGTGCATGAACTTCTCGAAGCCCAGGTCCGAACCGAACCCTGCCTCCGTGAGAACGTAGTCCGAATATCCCACCGCAAGCCGGTCGGCCAATATGGAGCTGCAGCCGTGGGCGATGTTGCCGAAGGGCCCGGTGTGCACAAGGACGGGCTGCCCTTCGGTGGTCTGTACCAGGTTAGGCTGTAGGGCATGCCTAAGCAGGGACATCATGGAGCCGATGGCGCCCACATCCTGGGCCGTCACCGGCTGCCTATCTGTGTTGAACCCCACGACCATCCGGCTGAGCCTTTGCCTCAGGTCGTCCAAGCCCACCGACAATGCGAGAACCGCCATAATCTCCGAGGCGGTTACGATGTCGAAGCCCGTCTGCCGCATGGGTGCGTTGGCGTTTCCTCCCAAGCCAGTGACGATATCTCTGAGGGATCGATCCTCGACGTCGGTTACCCTGCGCCAAGTGGCCATCGTAGGGGTGAAGCCCGGCACCTGTCCCCGCTGGGCGGCATTGTCAGTTAGCGCGGCCAGCAGGTTGTGGGCCGAAGCTACGGCGTGGGCATCGCCAGTAAAGTGAATGTTCACCTCATCCTGGGGCTCCACCAGGCACGCCCCTCCACCCGTTCCTCCTCCCTTTATGCCAAATATGGGACCCAGGGAAGGCTCCCTTAGCGTCGCAACCACCCGCTTCCCCAGCTTCCCCAAGCCCTGGGCCAGCCCCACCGTCATGGTGGTCTTTCCCTCTCCCAAGGGTGTGGGGTTGATGCCAGTGACGACTACGAGGTCCCCCTGGGGACCCCCGGACTTTATGGCTTCCAGGGATATTTTGGCCTTGTACCTTCCATAAGGAATGACCATATCGGGGTCGATGCCCATAATCTCGGCAATCTCGGATACAGGCCTCATGTGTCCTCCCAACTGGATTGCCTTCCCCGGCGACATGCCCGAGGTTTCTCCAACAAGCATCATAACGCCTAACCGCAGTATCAAGAAAGTAACGCCTGGAGTAGTTCAACCGGCTGGTCTTAAATCGACGCTGGGGCTTTCAGTCTGGTGTACGGGATAGCCCAGAGCTATAATGCCTTAGCCAGCTAGGATTGAAGTAAGACACGCAGTCAACTGAGCAAGGAGCGCTCTAAATGCCGGAACAAGAATCCAGTTACACCATGGGCTACAGCGAGGAGTTCAGGCAACTTCTCAACCGTCGCAGCCTTGAAACCCATGCTGCCCACCTGCTCCCCTATCTCAAGCCGGGCCTCCGAGTCCTGGATTTCGGATGCGGGCCTGGAACCATAACCGTTGGCTTGGCTAGGGCGGTAGAGCCGGGAGAGGTGCACGGCATCGACATGGAGCAGTCCCAGATCGAGCTGGCCCGGGCAGCGGCGAGTGCCGGAGGGCACACCAACGCCACCTTCCACGTCGGTTATGTCTCCAGCCTTCCGTTTGAGGACAACTCCTTCGACGTGGCTCATTGCCACGCGGTTCTCATGCACGTTCCCGACACGGCGGGAACCCTGGCAGAGGTGAAGCGGGTCCTGAAACCCGGAGGTTTAGTTTCCAGCCGGGAGATGATAGGAGGCTCGTCCTTTCTGGACCCAACTGCCCCTGAAATCGAAGAGGCCTGGAATGTGTTCACAGGCCTGCTGGCAGCCAACGGGGGCCATCCCCAGATGGGAAAGGAACTGAAGAATGCCTTTCTGGAGGCGGGATTCACGGACGTCAGCGCGACGGGATCCTTCGACTTCTTCAGCGCGGCCGAAGACATCGCTTTCTTTCACGGGTTTATCAACGACTGGTTTTTCTCCGACCAGGTCATAGGAGCCGCGACCCAGTTCGGTCTGGCCACCCAAGAACAGTTCGACCGTATTCGTCTCCTTGTAGACGAATGGAGCCGACATCCCGGAGCCGTAGGCGCCATAGCTTTTGGAGAGTGCTTAGGCACCAAGCCCTGAGCCGCTCCGGCGCCTGGCTAGCCCATACACGGCACAGGCCCGGCTTATACTTCCTTTAACCTGCTATCTACCCTGCCCGCTTGACGCCGGTGAATATCTGGTTGCCCCAAGGGTCGGTATGTGGGCGGGCCTGGAACCCCGCTTCTTGCAGGGTAGTCAACCAAAAGGATCCAGGAAAGACCCCCAGCAGGTGTCGGTCGTGCTCCAAGCGCAGGCTCCCGTCTGCCTCCCGGAGCATATAAGCGAAGTCGGCGATGTACGTTGTGTCCAATGGGTCCGGGTCGGTGCTCCACATCAGGTATCGAATGCCCCGGCCATCAGGCTCATCGTACCCTCCCCAGTCAGTGTAGGGAGGCGAGAAGGTCTCCCGCACATGGTCGGGAGCTACGAGAATGCTCCCACCGGGCCGGCAGTGCAGGGCCGCGGTCTCTGCCATGGCGCGGACTTCGTCTTCCGAGGTGAGATAGGACACAGCATCATGGACGAACACCGCATCGAACTGCCTCCCTGGGATCCTCAAGGTGCGCATATCCCCCAGAATGTGCTCCAGCTCGGGGTTGATGCCGCGACTCGCCTCCAGCATCTGCGGCGACAGGTCCGACAGGACCATCGTGAATTGCTCCTTCATGTAGGATGCGTTGTTGCCGCCGCCGGAACCCAGTTCCAGGACGCTGCGCACGGGGATGGAAGCGGCCTCGATCAAGCGGTCCCCGTAGTAGGCCGCCTCTTCCCGGTATTCGTGAGGAGGAGTCAGCAGGTGGAACCAGCCAGCCAGGTCCGAGTATAAGCGTGGGTGTTCCCTCATAGCATCGTCACGGGGCAGGCTTTGACCATCCAGGAAGGACGTTCACTCAGTTCCCGACTTCCCGCCATTGGCAGCGAGGTAGTCGTGTATGAACTCCCGGTTCTCCAGGAACTCCTCCAAGTAGCCAACCTGGATGAAAGGGTTTTCGGCCTTCGCGGCGTCGAGAGGAGTGGAGTTCACGATGGTCTTGGAGTTGATGTCCGCACCCTTTTCCACAAGCAGTACCGTCATATCCCTGATCCCCCAGAATGCTGCCCAGTCGAGGGGACTCCCCTGGAAGGTCTCGCGGGCTTTAATGTCGATATCGGCTCTATTGTCCAGCAGGATGACAACAATCTCTTCGTTGTCCTTCAGGACCGCCAAGTGGAGGGCCGAGGCACCGGCGAAGGGATAACCAGGCGGGATGAACGTCACGTCCGGGTCGGTGCCGAACTCCATGTGGTCACGAACCAACGCCGGGTTCTCCTGGTCGATGGCATCCAGGATGGGAATGCCCGGGAGCTTTGGCCCGCAGGCGATCAGCGCCACCATCACCAGGAACCATACCGCCATCGTTCTGCCGAACAAGTTGCCCTCCCCACTAAAGATGGCTACTACCGACCCACTCCGGGACCCTGCCGATGATCAACGCAGGCTCCGGCGCCATTTCGCCTAAGCAGGCAGAAGAGGCTCGGTGACGTTCTCCGGCAGGTCAACTTCGAAGGCGTTGGTGCACATTGCCATCAAGCGAAAATAACCCATGTAGGTAGTGAACTCAGCCAGTCCTCGAACACCCAACACTGCCTTTGCGGCATCGAAGGTCTCCTGACTCACATGGTTGGTGCTTGTCAGCTCCAGGGCATAGTTGACTATAGCGGCCTCATCGGCGGGCATGTCCGGCAGCGCCGTCTTTTCCCTCAGAGCATCGACGAGGGCGTCGCTGATGCCTATGCGCCGGCAGGCCGCGGCTTGGGCAACCCATATGTACTGGCAATCCATAGACCGCGCCCCGATCAAGGCTGCCAGCCTCTTCTGTTCCTCCGTGAGGACGCTTTGGGTGCGTATGTGCTCCGACAGGCGGTTGCCCAGGACAGCCATCTCAGGGCTGTAGATGAGCACCGACGACGGCCCGACTACCGGCGCCTGTCCCCGTATCTTGGTCACTTCGTCATAGAATGCCTTGTGCTCCTCAGGCACTTCGTCGCGGGTAACAGCCGGCGCGCGTCTTGCCATAGCATGTCCGTCCTCTCCTCCAGATACCGATGCAACGTATCTGGAATTTCGATGCCCGAACTATAAGGCGGCCCAATTGGCAGGTCAACAATGATGGTCTCTCTTGCCAAATCCAGGCCTTTACCCACCCCGAGCCCGTCCGGTCAGTGGAAGCCTTGTCGTCGGTCTGGCTTTGCGAGATCGGTTTCCTGGGCTACAATTGGCTGCAAGTTCCACACCTGACCTGACGAGGAGGAGATGCAATGCCCTACTACACCAGAGGAGATGTCACCATCCACTACGAGGAGGTTGGCTCCGGCTTCCCCCTCCTGGTGACCCCCGGCGGGGGCCTGAACTCGATCATGGCCAACTGGCCAAGGCAGGTGTTTAACGCCATGGAGGTGTTCAAGGACGACTTCCGCTGCATCACCATGGACCAGCGCAACGGCAACGCCGGGGAGTCCACCGGGCCCGTCCAGGTCAACGACCCCTGGGGAGCCTTTGCCGATGACCAGCTAGGGCTGATGGACCATCTGGGCATTAGGGAGTTCTTCTTCATGGGCTACTGCATCGGAGGCCCATTCGCCATGAAACTTATCGAGCGGGCGCCCGAGCGTATACCCGCCGCCGTCCTCTGTCAGCCCGTCGGACATTCCGACAAGACGCCCGACGCCATGTACAACATGGGGATCGAGGTATGGGCGCCCGATCTCTGCGCACGGCGGCCAGACGTCACGATGGAAATCGTGGAGCAGTACCTGCACAATCTCTACCGTATCCAGCCTGACTTTATGTACAGCGTGTCGCGGGACTTCGCCCGATCATGCCAGACACCTTTGCTGGTAATGCCCGACGACACCCCAGCCCACTCCTACGAGGCTGCGGTGGACTTGGTGGACCTGGCGCCCAAGGCTGAGGTAACCGAGTACCCATGGAAGGAATCGCCGGACATCTTTGCGAAGACCATTACCCAGGTGAGGGACTTCCTCCTGTCGCATCAGCCCGCCGGAGCAACCCGGTAGCAGCTTATCCCAGCGATTCTAAGGCCTGTCCTGAGGGCCACTTCTTGCTGAGAGCAGCGGTCTTGGGCGATCCGGCAATTTGCTGTCGAAGGTCACGGTTTTGATTGAATCGCAGCAATATGGCTAGGCGAAGTAAGGCACCCGCCCAGAAGAAGATAGCCATCGTCGGTGGAGGCATCTCTGGACTTGGAGTCGCATGGGCCTTGAACCACCACCCGGAAAGGTTTGACTTCCGTCTGTTCGAAGCCCAGTCCCAAATCGGCGGAAACGCGTTCACAGCCGATATGCCCCAGGATGATGGGACATCCATTCCCTTCGACATCTCGGTCACCGCCTGTATCCCGTCGGTGTATCACCATATCCTGCTTCTGATGCAGAGGTTCGACATCCCGCTTCTCGACACCAGGTTCAGCTATAGCGTGAAGTACCACGGGCATATCTATGCCCACGACCTCGACTCGGATATCAGGCGAGAGCTACAGCCGGAGATCGCCAAGTTTCAGCGACTTCTGAAGCGAATGCATCGGTTCGGTAGATTGAGCCGTTCTCAATCAAGATTACTGAATGCCTTGAACCCTTTCAACTACGTAAGCATGGGAACGGTGCTAAACCTGACGGGCTTTTCTGCGAATTTTCGATACAAGATACTTAAGCCCATGTTCGTCAATTTCCTGATGGCTACAAACGTATTCGATATGCCTGCTTCCCTTTTTTCCAGGTACCTGGAGTTCTTTGACATCGAATCCGCCACACCCATGCACACCTGGGACCAGGGGACGCGCCGCATCTATGAAAACCTGTCGACCGGTTTCCGGGAGAAGATTTACCTGGACCGGCCCGTCAGGAAGGTGTACCGGGATAAGTCCGGCATTGCGGTAGAGGACGATAATGGCATCAAGGAGACCTTCGACGAAGTGGTCTTCGCCTGCAACGCTAACCAGACGCTCATGCTCCTGGACAGGCCCTCGATGATGGAGCGGTTCATCCTCTCATCGATTCGTTACGAGAGCGAACTGCATAACCATGCGATTATCCACTCGGACTCTTCGGTCCTCCCTGACAACGAAGCGAAGCCTCTGACAACGCGAAGCAACCACATCGAGCAGTACGGCAGCAGGCCGGACAACTATGAGATCACATACATCATGCACAACCAGCAGCCCTGGGCCAACCGTTCCGACAAGCCCTGCCTGGTAACCTACAACCCCATCAGCCAGATTGACTCACAGAAGGTCATCGGGCGGCGCTGGTTCCAGCACATCGTGCATGATGTACGCCACGTAACCCTGCTGATGCATCTGTTCCGCTTCATCCAGGGAAGGAGACGTACCTGGCACTGCGGTGCCCATACCCTGGTCAACAGCCAGGAGACCTGCTTCGTCAGCGGGCTGGCAACTGCGAGGCAGCTCGGGGCCGATTACCCCTTTGACGACCCCCAAGCCCGGAAGGTGTTCAACTACTACGGGAGCATCATGTACGGGTGGCGCTTCAAGAAGGCCAAGAGATAAGGCTGCTCCCGTCCTACTGGGCCACAAAGGTCACGGTGGTGTCCGAGTTTACGCGAACGATGTACTCCCAGCCCGACTCGAAGTCAGAACCCAGCGGGATATTGGTCTCCACGATAGGGAAATCGGCCGTGCAGACGGTTTGCAGGTCCGTCACCTCGTGGTGGGTCACAACAACCTCGATCTCCCTGGGATCCCTTCGCTGGATATCGTAGCCGTTGGACTGGGAGCAACTGCTTCCCTTGGGCAGCCCGGAGACTACGTACAATTGGTACTGAGGTGGCCAGCTCTCCAATATGATGACCTCCGCCCTCTCAATAGGCGATTCGGCGATGCGAGTGGGCCCAAGGCCGGGTCTGGGCAGGCTGAAGGTGCCGGTTAGAATGCCATTGACGATTACGTCATAGGTCCGGCCGCGATCTAGAGGCTCATCTATAGGCTCCACTGCGTCCATCTCCACCAGCTGGTCATCGCAGTCGATCGTCCACGCCGTGGAAGGAGGCTGCATAAGCGTCAGCGTGGCAACTATCCTGGTATCCTCTACCCTGAGGGATTGGCTGCCTCGTCGGGCACAGCCCTCAGCCGTGGGCTGTTGGAATTCGATGCGGAGAAAATTATCCTGCTCGTTGGGGATCAGGTTTGCCCGGATCACCTCGGCGGGGACCTCGACCCACTGGGTCCGGTCCGCACCATCTTCGGTGAGTTCGGGCGGCGGCTGCACCATGACCAGGTTCATATCCACCATGGTTGGGTTTCCGTGGGTGATCACGTCGTAAGCCGTATCGTTGATGAATGCAAGGCGGCCGTCCGACTCGATGATGCTGGCGTTAATTGCGTAGGTGTTCCGAGAATCAATATCATCCCGGTTGTATTTGAGGTCGAACTCGATGGGTACTTGACCCGGACTGGAGTTGGTCTGCCGGGCGATAAGGGGAGCAGGGCCGTCTGCGTAGGACACATCCCACAGCTCAACCACAAGCTTCGCGCCCGGGGAGAGGGCTATCCGCTCCCGGTAAGTGACAGTGCCGCTCACGGATGCGTCGGGGCTTTGGACAGATGTAACATCCAGGGTGGGCTTGGTCGGCGCTGGATTGCTTCCGCAAGCGGCCAAGGCCAGCAGGATGACCGATACACCAAGCGCGGCTAAGAGAACGTTCTTGATTTCGTGCTTCATTCCAGCGACCTCCACGAGTGCCTAAACCTGGATGTTTACTTTATAGACGACATACATGCCAGATTAGTTCCGCTTTAGATTCTCGTGGAAGTTTCCAGGTGCATCCCATTAAGGTTAGGAATCTGGAACAGGAGACGCTGGGATTTGTTGTGCCTAGCTTTCGTTCTAGGCTTGGGAGCAGGTCGGCGGACATATGCGCAAGCCGTAGAAGCACATGCGGCAGAGGCACACGTGGGGCGAACCTTCTTCCCCCTCTTCCTCGTGACCTAAGAAGTTTTCAAAGCCTTCCTTGACGAAGAAGGGCACCAACAGAAGAACGGCGGCAGGGTCAGCCCACCACCAAGCAAACAGGGCGTTTAGTCCCAGGCCAACCAAGATGGTCAGGTCCTGGAGGTCGCAGAAGAGGCTCTCGAGGGCCTCGGCTCTCAGCGACCTGGATTGCATGCGGGTGGCGATGCGCATCTTGGCGACATACAGGACAGTCATCACCACGGCGCTTGAGGCCACAATTGCGACCCCAATGAGGCTTGGCTCTGCCTCGGGCAACCATCCAAGCAGGTTGGACCCCGAATGCAGCACCACGTATATAGCCAGCAAAAAGAAGCTGATCCCCACAAGCCTTTGGGCTCGCCGTTCAGCCACTTCAGACTCGGAGTCATCCGGACCTGCGCTCAAGCGCCACACCAGGATACCCCCCGCAAAGAGCTCGACGAGGCTGTCAAGCCCGAAGGCCAGCATGGCCACGCTACCGGCTTCCGCTCCTGCCCATAGTGAAACTCCAGCCTCCACCATGTTCCATAGCAGGCCGATAACTACCACTATCAGAGCTGCCCTGCGAAGAGAATGGAACTCAGGCAACTGGGATGAGTCTCCCTCTACGAGAATTGGACCCGGAAGCGTTGCTCAAACAGGGGTTGTGGGCGGGCCGCCCGGACTGCCCGTCGGCAAGCCCTCCAGCAACTACCCTGGAGAACTGCCTACACTGTAGTGCATCCAGGCGTACAGCGCTAAGGTGAAACCTTGCGCAATACAGGCCTGTTTTGAGACTAGCGGTCAGGCATGGCAGGCGCCATTGTGGTGCGCACTGGGAGGAACGTCGAGGACCGGGTTGGTGTCGAAGAATCCCACGGGCTTTAGGCTGAACCCGCAGTAGGCGACAGGAGAGATAGGCCAGTCCTCGGGCCGGGGCACATGGTGATAGCCCAAGGTGTACCAGAGGACGACGTCGGTGTCCTCGACTTTCCGGTCTCCCTTGGTATAGCTGGGTAGACCATCCCCGCCGGGGTGCTGGTTTGGATAAGGGCCCGTGGCCGACATCTCATCGGGAGCATAGGGGGTGACCCAGAGATGCTTGGTCATGAACCCAGCCCTGTGCATGATGCTTGCGCTGGGGTCGGCAAAGGGCAGAATGTTCTCCCCCGGCATTAGCTTGTACCCTACGGGGGATCCCAGTGCGTTGACCACGGAGGGGTTGGTGACCTTCCAGTAGCGTCCCTTCAGGGGGTCGATTATTCTTTGGGCTTCCAGCTCGGTCTTCAGGGGAGTGGATTCGACATAGAAAGCGTTTCCGTGGGGATTGTCCGGGCCGAGGGATTCCGCCACCGTATTCATCTCGTAAACAGAGTTGGCCTCGCCGTCCACGCTCATGTCCAGGCGGAAGTTGAAGAAGTGCTGGTGGACATGGGCATTTAGCTGGGGCGCAACCAGGGTGCCATAGCGGGGAGTCTCGCCCTCGGGTATGCCGGCAGTGTTGATGATCCCCGTCAGCTTGATCTCAAGCTGGATGGTACCGTCCTGGTAGAAGTACCAGAAGAAGCCGTACTCGTAGTTGCCAACCGTGGCTATGCTGGAAACCACCAATCGCCGGGAGCGGCGTACCTCGGCCTTGCCGGTGCGCCAGTCGGTGTGCTTCCACAGGATGCCGTAGTCCTCTTCGTGCATGCAGACTGCGTTGGGGATGGAGAACGCCTGCCCACCGGCATCGTTTAGGGTAGCGTCGAAGTAGTAAATCTCGCCCAGGCAATCGCAGCCCAGGGTCAGGGAGTTGGTCAGGGATCCGATGCCGTACTCACCGGCATCGAAGGCGTTCTTCCGGTAGTGGTCCTTGCTGGGGTCGCCGTAGGGCACCACCATGTCAGACAGTGCCGCCCGATACAGTATGGGCCGTATCCGGCCCTGGTCTTCGTAGCCAACGGTGTGAATAATCAGACCCTCGCGGGGAGTGAAGCCGACACGCAGGTGCCACTTCTGCCATTTGACGCCATTGCCGTCCACCGTGAAGCTGGGCCCGTCCGGCTGGGTGATATCCAGGGGCTTCAGGTCCTCCCGGAAGTGTCCCACGAACTCGGTCGCATAGTTTCCCGCGTTGGGGGCCAGAGGGATAACGCCGTAGTCGTCGATGCGCAGGACCTTCATGCTGTTGAGGTCGACCAGCGCGCTGAGCCCCTCTATAGGCCGGGCGTAGCCGTTGTCAGTGGGGCTGGAGCGGAGGAAACTGCGGGCCAGGGCGAGGCGCTTCCCTTTCTCTTCGGCAAAACCATAGTCGCCCGCCGACCACGGGTCGACCATGACCAGGTCCGGATTGGTGATGCCCCGCTTACGGAGGGCAGCTTGAAATCCAGGGTCTGCCTTGACGGCGGCTTCGCACTCATAGAACTCGTCGAACATAATGCGGGGCTGAACGCCGGGGACCGGAGTCCACGAGGTGACCTGCCCTTCGCTTAAGGAGACTATTGCTTCATACGTAGCGCCATCGTCGTTGTCCAGGATCACCACGAAGGCTTCCCTGCGAATGGGATCTCCGGGCTGAAAGCCGAGGACATCCTTCTTGTTGGGTTCCTTCAGTACGATGGTCTCGAACCGGACCCGGGGCCCTAACTGGCGCTGGGTTTTCAGGATGGTGGAAGCCTGTACGATCTCTTCGGCTGAAAGGGGGTCCAGGGGATGGGAACCGGGGGTCTGGGTTGCGGTGTCAGGAGTCTTCTCTGCGCGGATGGCCATGCTTGCCTCCTAGAGGCGCTTTCGGCGCCTGAATTGGAGTAGCGGGGTGCTCTTGTTGACGTTAGCACCCACCCCAATCGCGGTCAAGGGAGGATGCCCCTAATCCACGTCCGTTCCATCCAGCCTTCTACACTGGAGGCCGCTTGCGCTCGGGGGAGTGGAGCGCCTCCAGGGCGTAGCCCACCCTTAGAATGGTGGTCTCGTCGAAGTGCCTCCCGACGATTTGAACTCCGATGGGCAGGCCGTCGTCGCTCCAACCAAAGGGCACTGACATGGCGGGGGATCCCGTCAGGTCGAAGGGGACGGTGCAGCCCAACGCCTTGCGCCCGGGCACCCTTTGGCCGTTTATCTCAAGCTCAACCGAGTCGTGGGGATGGGCCGTCACAGGCCCCACGGGGCACAGTATCACATCGTAATCTGCGAAGAACCACTGCAGGTCCTGGCGCAGCAGCTCGCAGTTGGACACAGCCTCCAGGTACTCATCGAAGGTGGGCGCGGGCAGGGCCAGCCGGCGCTTCATGGAAGGCGCCAGCTCCTCCTCTCGGCCGCCGTAGATGGGGCGCAGGTACCGGGTGCCCTCGGCGCTGAACAAAGCCCCGGAGATGGCCAGTCCGGACAACTTGTCCCAAGCCGGGAAGGACACCGGTTCCACCGTGCAGCCCAGCTCGGCCAAGGCTGCCGCCGACTTGGCAACAACCCTCTGCACCTCCGGGTCCACCGGTGCGAAAGGCCCTTCGTCAAACCAGCCGACACGCAGCCCGGAGACGCCAGCCTCCGCATCGGGCAGCGCCGGCAGGGGCATGGGCGCTGCATAAGGGTCTACTCCGTCGGGGCTCGCCATCAGGGACAGCCCCAGTGCTACGTCACGGACGCTCCTTGCCATCGGGCCGACGTGCATGAATCGAAGCAGCACCTCTGGCCAGTGACCTGTAAGGGGGATACGACCGTGGGTAGCCTTCAGGCCCACTATCCCGCAGTAGTTGGCCGGCTCCCGTATGGAGCCTCCCACGTCGCTGCCGATGCCTAGGGGGGACAGGCCGGACGCGATAGATGCAGCTTCGCCACCGCTGGAGCCACCCGCGGTACGGCCCGGCATCCAGGGATTCTCGGTGCGCCCGTAAACCAGGTTGTCAGTCTCCCACCACAAGGCGAACTCGGGCATGTTGGTCTTTGCGATGAAGATGCCCCCGGCGTCCTTGAGGCGCTTCACAACGCTGGCGTCGGCATCGGGAACGTAGTTTGCGAAGAACTTCGACCCCCTGGTCGTCGTTACGCCTCTCGTATCCACGCAGTCCTTGACGGTGAAGGGCACGCCGTGGAGCGGACCCCAGACCTCTCCCTTGGCGATTGCTGCTTCCGCTTGCCGGGCGCGTTCCAGCGCTCCCGGAACCATCTGAACGATGGAATTAATCTTCGGGTTGACGGACTCGATGCGGTCCAGGTGGGCCTGTACCACCTCCACCGGCGTTAGCTGCCTGGCCCTAATCTTCTCAGTCAGCTCCACGGCATCGGCGTAGCAGATCTCTTCGCTCATACTCACTCCTCAACGGCTAGAGGACTTTGGGGCCTATTCTAGTGGATCGATCGTCCATTGACCACGCCAGTATGCCCCGGGCCCTTGCGGCCGGCAGATTATGAATGCGCTTATGGTATAGTTCCGGACAAGCGATGCATATTCCCAGACTGGTACACTTAGCTTCACTCCTGCTTCTGTTCATCCTGCTAGTTGTCGGCGTGGCGGCTTGCTCCGATAGCGGCGACGA
Organism: Dehalococcoidia bacterium; assembly: GCA_963663025.1. Taxonomy (GTDB): domain Bacteria; phylum Chloroflexota; class Dehalococcoidia; order Lucifugimonadales; family JAGWBF01; genus JAGWBF01. The sequence continues at coordinate 1,092,925 of OY760073.1, forward strand.
GCCAACAGAAACGCCTCCTCCGGCCGCCACCACCATCCAGCCTACGGCAACGCCAGTCCCTACAGCGACCCCTACTCCCACCCCCACTAGCGTGGCTATGGTGCGGCTGCCCCATGATGAGGGGGCCCACGAAAACGACCTGGAGTGGTGGTACTTCAACGGCCACCTGGCCGCCGAGGACGGACAAGAATTCAGCTATCACTACGTGACCTTCCAATCTATCATCCCGCCCGGGCTAACGAGCCGGCTGGCACAGATGAGCGTGGCCGACCACGCCAAGGGACTGCACCTGCTCTATGAGGAAGCTGCATTGCCCATCGTAGAACACAGGTCGGGCGAGTTCGATGTTCCGGTGGGCGATCTGGCCATGAGTGGGAACGGCGAGGTGTACCATCTCAAGTTCGAGACCGGCGACTATAGCGTAGAGCTTGAAGCCGTATCCCAGAGGCCCGCTGTGCTTCACCACGACACCGGGCTGGTGGACCTGGACATCGCCGGCAAGACTTACTACTACTCCCGCACCCGTCTGGAGACATCGGGGACGCTTTCCATTGCCGGCGTACCTGTAGCTGTTACGGGCTTGTCATGGATGGACCACCAGTGGGGGGACTTTACCACCCAGAACATCGGTTGGGACTGGCTCAGCCTCAATTTCGACGATGGCTCGGATCTCACGGTGTCGCTGGTTTGGGACCGCGATAGTCGCGATCCCATCAGCAGCTATGGCACGTACGTGCCGGCCGACTCCCCCGCCATACATCTGCCCGGTAGCGACATCTCTCTGCACCCCACCGGAACCTGGAGCAGTCCCGCCAACGGATCGGTTTATCCGATGAACTGGGACCTCAGAGTCGAATCGCTGGGGTTGGACCTTGCGTTGGTTCCTTCTTCGCAGGAAGCCGAGTTTACGCTGACCGGTTTCGTCCCCATCATCTATTGGGAAGGATCGGTCCAAGCCAAAGGGACAAGGGACGGCGTTCCGGTGGCCGGCCTGGGATTCGTCGAAATGGTGGGTTACGCTCCCCTGGCGGAAGTCACGAACTCGCAATTGCCGCAACCCTGACTTCCGGGACTCTCCATGGTACGAAGGGCAGCAACTCTCCGTTCATCCATCCCCATCACTAGCCCACCGTGAATGGCCGTTATTGGCTTCATTGCCTAAGATGAGGGAACTCACCTGAAGAAGCGTGATCGCCTCGATAGTTCCGCGCACCAAGCTCTCCCGATGGCCCTGTGTGTGCGGTCCAGCAGCCCAGCCTGAGCCTTTCCCCGACCGCAAATCGCCATCTACGGGATATACAATGGACCTCGATTCCATTCCGGCTATTGTGCAAGCCGGTGTGCACGCTAATCTTATGACCATGAGTACTGACCTTGTCTCAGTTGATGTGATATACTCTTGGTCGTGACAGTAACCTGAGTTCCTTCGGTCGCTCCTTGGTTCCCTAGCTCATCCTTCGGCGCCTCGTCAGTCTCCATCGGATCTCCCGGGCCTCATGAGGCTTCTGCCAAGACACCCGGTCCACCTGTCAACTATCCAAGGAAAGGAGATCCAAATGGCGTACCAAGACAGGACCCTGTCCTGCGTGGAGTGCAGCCAGGCATTCACCTTCAGCGCCGATGACCAGGCCTACCATGCCGAAAAGGGCTACTCCAATGACCCTAAGCGATGCCCCGCCTGTCGTCAGGCGAGACGCGCCCAGAACAATGGCGGCGACTTCGGCGGCGGATTTAACCGACGCTCGCAGGACATGTACCCAGTCGTTTGTGCCGAATGTGGCAAGGACACCACTGTGCCCTTTCAGCCCAGAGGCGACCGCCCAGTGTACTGCAGCGAATGCTTCAAGCAACAGGGCAGGCCCGTAAACACATCCAGATACTAGAGCCCTGCATACGGGGGGATGAGCGGTGCTCATCCCCCCGTAGCCTTTCTAAGTCAATCCCTGGACCAACGGGACCGCTTCAGACCCCCTGCAACCCCACTTCAGCCCAATACTTCCCGATCCACCTTGGAATATGGTCAAGAGCGTCAAGCGCTATCCATGCCAGGCTGCTCCCCGCACATGTGCCCTGGGATGTGCCCCGGCCATTCCGACTGCTTGGCAACATCAAGCCAGCAATTGTAGGTATCCAAGGTTGCGTTTTGAGCGCGCCAGAGGCCCGTGGTTTCAACGTACTGGCTGCCAGACAGATAACAGGTGCGTCCTTCACCTGGCGAAAAGCCGCAGTACAAGGTGAATATCTGGTTGTAATAGTCCCTTGCCTCCCGGTAGGCGTCTCTAGCAGCCAGCACAGCCAGCCTTAGCTCGGCATTCTCCGGTCGGGTGTTGGGGAAGAACTCTAAGGCATAACCCTCTACGTTACCGTGGGGTATCCAGCACCCATCGTCCTCTTCGTTGCCGTCACCCCTGGGCCAGAAGTGGTAAACGTCGTTCTCTATCTTGATGTCAACTACCCGGTGGGCAGTGCCGATGTCATCCTTGTCAGCATGGGTCTCCCAGCAGTTGGGGTTGAAGCTTATCAGCGTCCCTTCCACTATCATCGATGGATCGAACTCGTTTATCCATGCCACGCTGTCAAGACACCCAAGCGTCGGTTCCATGCTCCCGGTGCAGTAGAACCCGCTGGTCGTCCTGCTGTCCCAGCTAAGGATGAGAGGCCGGAGCTTCTCCTGCAGCTCAACGATCTCGCCTCGTACCCCATCTGCTGTGCTCTGCAGTTCCTCCACGGTTCCCACTGCGTCCTGCAACACCCGGTATTCATTGCGGGCCGTTTCCAAGTCCCCACTGATCTCCCCATTGCGGGTCTGCAGGTTGTCGTTTTCTGCTCGGGCGTCGGACAGGTCAGAATGCAGCCCTGCATTGGTTGCCAGCAGGTTCTCATTGCTGGTCCGGGCAGCCTCCAGGTCTGTCGTCAGATGCTCCTTGTCGGCAAAAAGCGCGTCCCCTATTGCGATGGCATCATCGCGTTCCTCGGTCAGCTCTGCATTGGCCTCTTCCAGGCCTTGGACCGTTAGCTCAAGACCAGCTTTCCCTACTTCTAAAACGGAAACGTTGTCTTCCAAGTTGTTGATGTCATCCTCAAGGGCCACTACGTCCGATTCAAGGCTCGAGATGTCCTGCCTTAACCCTTCGTTGGTGTCTTGAAGGCTCGCGTTGAGGTTCTGCTGGACCGCCAAAGACCCCTCGGTAAGCTGCAGTTCGGTGGTGGTATCGTCCAATCTCGTCCATATGATTACTAAGGCCGCTGCCAGTACGCCGACCACAGCGACCATGGCGGACCCCAGTAGTAACTTTGTCCAGGTATTCAAGGCAACCCCCTTTGACCCGGGACTTGGCTCATCTATCTAACCAGACTAATTCTTGGTTACCTGAGGTATAAAGAGTTACACCTTGACGAAGGCCCCTCGAACACAGGCACAATCCGAGTTCGTCACGAGCCCCGAACGTCAGCAGCGGCAAAAATGTAGTGAACCGACAGTGGAATCTCGTTAATTCAAGCTGCTGGCTTTCGAATAGGCAGAGAGACGCGAAACTTGGCTCTCGTGATTGACAGTTCGATCTCAGTTTTGAGACCTCACAATGGTGCTTTAGAGCCACTAGACGAATAAATCTAAAGTCGTGCCACGCCTGTGGCACGACACTACTGGGAGAAGTTATTGCAGCAGGTTGAATTGCTCCTTGCGGTACCCTATTGTTCCACAGACCTCTGCACGGAAGGTCGCTCTGTACCCGTACCTGGACATACAACAGGGTTTCCAGCTTCATACCACGATATAACGCTTGCCATGCTTTCTAAGCCCACCTTCGGTGGAACCCCTCCAGTTATCATACCCTGCTTGATTTCCTCGGCGATGTCTGCGTCGGATGTAAATACGAGATCAATAGTCCAAAACACGATAAGGTCCCACGTTGAAAGGTCGAGAAAGCCTGACTGTAGCTCACATGCCTCAAATATCTCTCTAAGGACCGCTATATTTACCTCAACTTCGTACTCGGTGCTGAGGCGCGCGTAACCTGAGAATATCTTGTCGAGAAGCGCCCGGTCTGTAATGGATAGTTCCTCTGGCTGGGATTGTTCGAGGGTGTCTACTTGCGGGTTGTCTACCAGCGCACCTACGATCCCCAAGATCACGGAGACAAGAATTAGAAAGGCAACGACCTTAAAGACCAACCCTCCGAACAATGACCTCCACAGTTCCTCCAGGAGGGGAGGTCTATCCACCGAGAATCTAGGGCCGTTTTGTTGATCACGCCGATTGTTCATCTTCACGAGGAATATTGCGAGATTCTCCTAGGGATACAAATAAAATTACCTCCCCCAGTAAGGTTAAATGCGGTTATCGATCAACGCTTGCTGAGGTAAACCCATGTACCACAATAGTAAAGCAATCGCCGTGGTCATGCAGTGTCTTGGCATGTGACTGAGTCAACCAAACTATTGCTTAGGTGCGACAACCCATGTAGAGCCAGATCGCCTACATCTCGTCAGGACTCAGAACCCATCATCCATGCGAAAAAGCCTATTGGGTTGGCTGGATCTCTCCGATAGACCCTTCCGCTAAGTTTGGCGACCACTGGGCAACCGTGCCGGTACCTATGTCCACCTGAAGATTAAACGGGAGGCTGGCACCGTAGGTCTTCTTGCCCACCAACGGTATATCAAGCGTGGCCTGGGCGGAGGCCGTTGCGACAACAGTGTACATATTGTCGCTAACTTTACTAGGGTCCGAAAAGTCCCACGTAAGCTGGTCAGTGATCTGCTCTGCAATGACTCCACTAAACAGGGAAGATCCGGGGATAGCGCTAGTCACCAGGCTTACCATGGGCGTGATTACCTTCTCAGGTTCTGTTGCGGTCCAAGCGCGGGCGGCGGTAAGCGCTTGCGCCTTCCTATCCGCCTCAGAATCGCCACACCCGGAGCCCATAAGAGCTATAACCAACAAGCAGACCAAGATAACTGCTATACGAGATATGGTCATACTTAGTCCCTCCCCATCGTAGCACTTGAGGGCTGGCTCCCCGGGCAGGATTCGAACCTGCGACCTAGCGGTTAACAGCCGCCCGCTCTACCGCTGAGCTACCGGGGAAAGAAGAGCCACGCCGGATGGCATGGCCACCCTTAGATTCTACCACCCTAGCCCACGGCTCTCAATAATCCGGGCGGTCTCCAGACACAGGATATCCCGCACTTCCGGATCGTACTTGGGGCTATCGGCTTGTGGCGGAGGTCAGAGGGTGTCGAGCAGTCTGGTTGTTCCGTTTCACCCTCTCCCCTGGTGGGAAGGGATTAAGGGGAGGGTGATACGCAGGCCCGGGGGCCGGCTCCGGTTCGTACTTCGATTTCCCTCAGCGCGAACCGCTCCTGTCCCCCTTACCCCAACCCTCTCCCTCAAGGGAGAGGGTGAAATAGCGCGTGTTCGGAGACGCGGGCTACACGAATGGGCGCGGTTAAGGGAGGCTCCGCCAGGAACCCGACGCTATGCCTTCAGGCGGGGGATGACGTCCCGGCCCATGGTCTCGAGCTGGTTCAGCACCCGGGCGTGCTCCATCCCCGGCCACTGCATACGGAGCACCATGTGGCTCACGCCCAAGTGCTCTTCGTAGTGGCGCAGCTCCGATACTATGTCGTCGGGGGTGCCGATGATGAACCGGTCCCGGGCCAAGTCTTCGAAGGGCACATGGAAGCTCTCGTTGCCCGGGAGGGCCTTGTCTTGGCCCCACTGGGCGTAGGCGCGGTACTTGGGCTCCAGGTAGGGCTGGGCTTCGGCCATCGCCTGCTCCCGGGTGGGTGCAACGAACGCCTCCCGCATCATGGGCACCTGGGTGCCGTCCGGCCCGCTGGTGCTTGAGGCGACCTCACGATAGCGGGAAAGCTGTTGGCTCACCATCGTAACAGTAGCGTGGGGGTTCACCAGCCACGGGTAGCCCATCTCCGCCGCTCTCGACACCGCCTTGTCATGGTTGGCCGCCATCCAAATGGGCGGGTAAGGCTTTTGAGTAGGCGGGAAGCTGGGGGTTACGGGCGGGACACGGTAGAACCTTCCCTCATACTCCAGCCTGTCCTGGGTCCACAGGCCCTTCATTATCTCCAAAGACTCCAGCATGCGCGGGACCCGGTCTTCCCGCTTGACGCCGAAGGCGGTGTACTCCTCTTCCCTGTACCCCAGGCCTATGCCGAATATGAACCTGCCGCCCGTCGCCGCATCCATGGTGGCTACTGACTCTGCCAGGTCCACCGGGTTGTGCAGGGGCACCAGGATCACGGTCGCAGCCAGGTGCATTTCCCCAGCCTCGGAAGCCAGTCGGGCCAACAGGGGGAAGGTGGCGGGCATCTGGTAAGGGTCGGAAAGATAGTGCTGACCGGCGCATATGAGGTCGAACCCTGCATCCCTGGCTGTGCGCACCTGCTCCAGGTTCTCTCGTATCCGGTCGGCCGCCGACTCGGACGCCAAGTACTGATTCCCCACAAAGTATCCCAGCTTCAACTTCTTCTCCGTTCCCACTCCGAGGTTAATGCGTTATGTAACGTAGCGCAGGGCCGATTCGGTTAGCACCTGGGCTGCGATGGGCAGCGAGTCTTCATCTATGTCGAAATGCTGGCTGTGGTGGGATGCCGTTATTCCCCGGGCCTCATTGCCGCAGCCAACAAGAAAATAGCAGCCGGGGGCTTCCCTCAGGAAGTAAGTGGCGTCGTCCCCCACCTGGGGAGGCGAGATGGTGACAACGTTCTCCTCGCCTACTATGGGAGCGGCCACATCCGCCACCAGACGCGACACGCGGGGGTCGTTGATGACCGCGGGGGCACCCTGAACGTGCTCGAAGTGGGCTTCGCCCCTCAGGCCCCGGGCCACGTTAACGGAGACTTCTTCCGTGCGCTTCAGAATGTGTGCCCTGACCGAGTCGTCCAGTGTGCGCACGGTCCCGGTGAGCTGCACCTCGTCGGACACGACGTTGAAGGCGGTGCCGCCATGGATGGTGCCGAAGCCCAGGACAGCGGCCTGGGAGGGCTGCACCTCCCGGCTCAGCACAGACTGCAGGGCGGTGACCACGTGGCAGCTGATAAGGATGGGGTCGACGGCCAGGTGGGGCATTCCCCCATGTCCTCCCTTGCCTTGCACGGATATCTTGATCTCATCGGCGCTGGAGAAGATAGGGCCAGCCTGGGACGTTACCTGACCCACGGGAAGGCCGCTCCACAGGTGGAAGCTCAAGACGTTGTCCACCGGCGGGTCCTTCATGACCCCCGCCTCGATCATGGGCAGCGCGCCGCCCATGACCTCCTCGGCGGGCTGGAAGACAAGCTTAATGTTACCCTTGATGGAGTCCCTGCGGGAGCTTAGCAGCTCAGCGACGACCATCCCAACGGCGGTGTGTCCGTCGTGGCCACAGGCATGCATTGCGCCATCCACCTGGGAGCTGTATTCCCGATCCTTCGGTTCCTGGATGGGAAGAGCATCGATGTCCACTCGGAGAAGCACGGTTGGGCCGGGAGAGGCCCCATTCAGCATGCCCAGCACCCCGGTGCCGGCGATCCCCCGCGTTACTTCCCAACCCACATTTTCAAGGTAGTTGGCGGCGATTTCTGCGGTCCTGTGCTCTTGGAAGGAAAGCTCCGGGTGTCTGTGAAAGTCCCGCCGGAGCTCGATCAGCTTGTCCTTGAGGAGGGCTACTTCATGCCCGATGTCGTCTGGCACGCTGGCCTCCGTTCGGCTGCGATTTCGTTCCTGGCGGGTATTCTATCACAGCCTTTTCCCGCCCTTGTGCCGCCAGTGGCCCGATACTATACTTGCTAGCTGTATGGAAGAGCAGAATCGAGAGGAAAAGCTTGCGGAGCTCAGCCTCTTTCCCCTGAACGTCGTCCTGTTTCCCGGCATGCCCATGCCCCTGCGCATCTTCGAGGAACGGTACAAGCTGATGATCAACGAGTGTATCGACAACTCGGAGGTGTTCGGCATCATGCTCATCCGCGAAGGCCCCGAGGTGGGAGGAGGCGCTGTTCCCCATGCTATTGGAACCACCGCCCGGATCACCGAGGTTGAGCGCCTGGAGGATGGCAGGATGAACCTGTCCACCACCGGCGAGACCCGCTTCCAGCTCGTCGAACCCCTGTATGATGCGCCCTACCTAAGGGGAAGGGTGAGATACCTGTCCGAAGAGGTGGGAGAAACCTCGGAGGGTGTGCCGGAGCAGGCCCACGAGCTATTCGCAGAATTCATTCGAGGCCTCTCGGGCCTTAGGGGAGGGTGGATGAGAAGCGCCGCTCCTCCAAGCGATCCGGCTGTGCTTTCCTACTCCATCGCTCACTACCTGGACCTGCCGGCCATCGCCAAGCAGCGCCTCCTGGAGGTCCCCCAAGCCGGAGAGCGTCTACAGTATGAGATACCGCTGCTGCAGGGGGCTGTCCAGCGCCTAAGGGAAGAGACGGTCAAGCGGAACCCCTACCAGGGGCCGAGGCTGAACTAAGGCGACACTACTGCCGTTGCCTCGGCATTTCGCATAGAACAGCCTAAACGCGCTCGTAACACACGACGGCATCAGCCGACGGCTGCTCTTCGAACAGGTCGGGATGGAGAATTCTGGCAAGAATCTCCACGCCGTCAACCAACCGGGGACCTGAGCGGGTGAAGTAAGCGTTAGAGTTGACCACAAAGACCCCACCGTTCCGCACAGCCGACAAGGATGACCAGCCCGGCAGCTCCGTGAGCAGGGACACCTCCCCAATACCCTTGCTCACGTCGAAACCGCAGGGAGCGACAAGAATCACATCGGGGTCCTGGGCCACCACCTCGTCCCAGTCGACCCTGCGGGAGGGACGCCCGGCTACGCCGAGGCAATCGACTCCGCCGGCTGCATCGATCATTTCCGGCACCCAGTGACCGGCGTACATCAGGGGCTGAAGCCACTCCAGGCATACCACCCGTTTCGGGTGGGCCTGTCCGGCGGTGTGTCTAACCTCATCGATCCGGGATTTCATGCCTCCCACAAGCTCCCTTGCTGCATCTTCGCACCCGGCAGCAACTCCGACACGCGCGACATCGTCGAACACATCCTGAAGGCTCGTGGGGTCCAGGGTGATGATGATGGGCTGTTTGTCCAGCACTTCACACGCCTCGGCAACCTGCCGGGCGGTGATTGCTCACTCCTCGCACAGAGCTTGGGTGAGAATGATGTCCGGGTCGGCTTCCGCTAGAACATCTTTGTCGATTTCGTAGATGCCCTTGCCTTGGACCAGTCGTTCCCGGACCCACCGGTCGATCTCCCCACTGCCGGTCGTCTTGTTATCCAGAGAGCTATAGACCACCTTGGGAACATCCGAGACAGCCGGAGGGTAGTCGCACTCATGGCTCACCCCGTAAAGGCTATCTCCCAAGCCAAGGGCGTACACCATCTCGGTGGCCCCGGGAACGAAGGAACATATCCGCATGACGGTCCCCTCCAAGCGCAGTTGGCATGTTCAAGAGCATTATGCCAAGAAGGTCGATTCCCGTACAGGTAGCCCTTGAACTCGCGTTGTACCTGCAATGCTCCCATGATATATTGAAGCCACCAGCCCCAAATCGCACGCCAAACCCCTATTGTAATCACATGGTGCAAACTCAAGAAATTAAGAACATGAAACTAGTGTCCCACCATGGCCTTGACGGGTATGGCAACGTGGGCGAGGGAATGGCCATCCAGCAGTATCCCGGCGGCCGGCGTCTGCTCTACTTGGCCCACGAAAGCTCCCCCAAGGACGTTACGGTGGTAGACGTCACTGACATCGCCAACCCCAAGGTGGTGCTGCAGACCGATCTGCCCCATCGAGAGATGCGCTCCAACTCCCTGGCGGCCGTGGGAGACATCCTGTACGTCGCCTACCAGACTGCAAGGCCGGGCATGAATCCTGCCGGCATGGGCATCTACGACATCAGCAAGCCCGGCGAACTCCGACAGATCAGCTTCTTCGATACGTCGGGTCTCGGCTCCAGGGGTGTCCACTGCTTGTGGTGCGTGGACGGCCGCTACGCCTATCTGAGCACGGGGAGCAGTGACCTGATCCCCCGAAACCCCAAGGACGACCAGTTCTACATGTGCGTGGATGTGAGCGACCCCTCAAAACCCGAGGAGGTCGGGCGCTGGTGGCTTCCAGGCACTATGGACGGGGATGAGACAGACCCGCCGGAAAGGCACCCTGAATTCGACACCGGCTTTCGCCTTCACAACGCCAACGTTTACCCCGAGAGGCCCGACCGGGCTTACCTGGGCTACATCGACGGGGGTTTCATCACCCTGGACATCTCGGACATGGCAAAACCCAGGGTGGTGAACCACGTTGACTATCACCCACCCCTCATCGGCTTCACTCACACTGTGTTACCCCTGTTCCAGAGGGAGTTGCTGGTGGTCAGCGAGGAGGCTATCACCCAGGACGGCTGCGCTGACTGGCCCAAGCTGGTATGGATCGTGGACGTCAGCGTCGAGTCCAACCCGGTGATGCTCAGCACCTTGCCGATGCACAAGGACACGTATGCCAGCCTGCCGGGCCGTTACGGCGCCCACAACATCCATGAGAACCAGCCTGTGCCAACCTCCTACATCGACGAGAACATCGTCTATGGCACCTACTTCAACGGCGGCGTCCGCGTCCACGACATATCCGACCCCTTCCGGCCCGAGGAGATCGCCTACTTCGTGCCGCCCATACCCGAGGGAGCCTGGGCAAACGGGGTCAACGATGTCTATGTGGACGAGAACCAGCTGATCTATGCGGTGGACCGCATCGCGGGCGGGTTGTACATCCTGGAGCCCGACTTCTAGGCCTCAAGACAGAACGGGAGCGGTATGTTATGTAAAACCGCTCAGAGCTGAAAAGCACATGGCTAACTGGAGGATGACATGGTAATGACCAAAGTGAGGGTTGCGGTGATGAACGCAATCCACGATTTGCCGGTACTGGTTGCCAACGATGAAGGCTTCTTCAGGGATGAAGGACTGGACCTGGAGGTGATCACCACCCCCGGCATTGCCCAGGCGTCGGCGGACCACCGGGCTATGCGGGACCTGATCTTCGACCGCACCATGGAAGCCATGTACAACGACGGGGACGTCAACCAGTTTCGCATGTGCGAGTGGGGCGTCATGAAGCGGGTGGTGGAAGCCGAGGAGTGCGGCCAGCGTCCCCAGAAAATAGTGGCCCTGGGCGCCGCCATGACCACCTTCGCTATCTTCGTTGCCCCAGACTCGGGCTTCTACGAGCCAGAGCAGCTAAAGGACAAGCCGATAGCTGTCAGCCCGTGGAACGGCTCCAACTTCACCACCCTGAAGATGATGGACGGCTTTCTGCGACGGGAGAACATCCGCATAACCAACGCCGGTACCATGCTGGAGCGCCTCGACGCTCTGAAGCGTGGGGATATAGCTGCTGCCACCTTCATGGAGCCGTGGATCAGCATCGCCCAGAAAGAAGGCTTCCGCATTCTCATCGAGACCCACTCCAGCCGGAGCGAAGGGGCTGCCGACGACCTGGACGGGCCGACCCTGGCTGCCATGTTTCGCGCCCAGGCGAGAGCCGCAGACGCTCTCAATGAAGACCCCACGCCCTTCCTGCACTACCTGGTGGCGGAAGGCCAAGGACGGATCGAGGAGAAGGACATCCAGAGCTGGCGCCTGCTGCACGCCCATCCCAAGCTCTACACCCGGGAGCGGTTCGAGGACACCTACAACTGGATGCTAAGCTGGGGCCTTACTTCGCCTGGGGCAACTTACGAGTCGGCGGTGGACAACCGGGCCTGGGAGTAAGACGGGGGCCTTTAGATCTTGTGCCCGCGCGGGGCATAGGCCGATTCGTTGGGATTGCCCGGCAGGAACTCACCGCGCCCTTGTCTTCCCACCAGCTGGCCGTCCTCGACTATAACGCTGCCTCGCTGCATGGTTAGCTCCGGCATCCCAAGCAGGCGGAACCCCTCGAAGCTGGAGAAGTCCGTATTGCCATGCTGCCGGTCAACCATGTGGGTCTTTGCAGGATCCCAGATCACCAAGTCACCGTCGGACCCCACCTGCAGTGTACCCTTCTTGGGGTATAGCCCGAATATCTTGGCCGGGTTCTCGCAAAAGACCTGCACCAGCCTGGGCAGGGTGATGCGTCCCTGGTTCACGCCGTTGCTCCACACAATGGGCACCATGAACTCGATGGTGTTCAGCCCGTAGCGCGCTTCGAAGATGTTCTCTCCCGATGCGTTGGGGTCGTCGAGGGCGATATCCGCCCTTGCGCCTCCGGTCATCTTCTGCACCTTGGTGAATCCGCCCGAATCGCTGGCAATCACGTCGATGTGCCCGTCGGCCAGCGCTTGCCACAGGGCGTCGCAGTCCTCTTTCTCCCGAAGGGGCGGGCCTACCTTAGCCAGCGCCCCCTTGGCCAGGATATCGTCATTGGTGAGGGTCAGATAGTGGGGGCAGGACTCGGTGAAAAGGGGCATTCCTTCTTCCCGGAACCCTTTGACGATGGGAATGGACTCCCGAGCGCTCAGGTGCACCGGATATAGAGGGGACCCAACTATCTTGGAGAACACTCCTACCCGGTTCAACGCTTCAGCTTCGAGTATGTTGGGTTGGGCAGGCAAGAAGTACTCTGCAGAAACCTTCCCTTCCGCGGCAAACTTGTCGGTCAGGTAGTCGATGCAGCACCCGTTCTCCGCATGCACCATGGCGAGGGCGCCGTCCTTGGCAGCCTGGTCCATCACCTGGATGATGGCCTGGTCTGACAGCATCATCCCCCGGCGACTGTAGGACATGAAGAACTTGAAGGAGATCACCCCCAGCCTCACCAGCTCAGGGACCGATTTGCGCAGCGTGTCTTCATCGGCGGCCACGTAGGTGCCGTGGACGGAGTAGTCGAGGTAGGAGAGCTTCTGGGCTTCGTCTATGAAGTTACCTATAACGTCGGTGGTGTAGCCCGAGAAACCCCAGGCGGGAACGTTTCCCACAAAGGCCACGACGGTGGTAATGCCTCCGAAGGCCGCCGTGATGGAGTAGGTGTCCATCTTGTCCGAATAGACCGGATGGCAGTGGGAGTCGATGGCCCCAGGAAGGATGTACTTGCCCGTCGCATCTATGGTACGCACAGCCTCCCGTTGGGAGAGGTCCTCTCCGATCTCGAGGATTTTGCCGTTGCCGATCAAGACATCCCCCCGGCTGATTCCCTGACCACTCACCAGTAGTCCACCCTTCACCAGGACGTCAGCTCGCTGCTCAACCATGCCACTCCCCTTCCTGCATCTCGCCCGGTCGACACGCCGATTGGGCCCACGTCTCCCGACAGAGTATATTACTATCCCCCTAAAGCAGCGTCAAAAGCCCCGCATCGCGTTGACGCCCCACTGCTGCTCTAATACACTCAGCCAGCTGGGGAGCTTGAAAACCCCTCTCTCCAAGTCCCCCCGAGGAGCGCGTAGTGAAAGCTGTAGTGATCCACGAACTAGGCTCACCAGATGTGCTCAAGTATGAGGATGTGCCGGACCCTCAGATCAGGCCGAGGCAAGTGTTGGTCCGCATCAAGGCCGCTTCCATCAACCGAGGAGACCTGGGACGGCGCGAAGGGACCTACCGGGGGGCCACCGCAGGCGCGGCCCTGCCACTGGTCCTCGGGTGGGATGTCGCGGGCGAAGTCCTGGAGGTCGGCAATGAGGTGGAAGGGCGCCACGTGGGCCAAAGGGTGGTGGCAACCCTGGCCCAGGGAGGCTACGCAGAACTGGCGGCAGTTAACGTGGCCGGGACGGTCCCCATACCAGACAACCTTTCCTACGAGGAGGCGGCCAGCATCCCCATAGCCTTCCTCACCTCTTGGTTTGCCCTGCTGAAGGTCGGCGAGCTCCAGGACGGCGAGGCGGCGCTAATCCAGGCCGGGGGTTCAGGCATCGGCATGGCAGCGATCCAGATCGCCAAGCATGTTGGAGCAACCGTGATCACCACCAGCAGCGCTGAAGACAAGCTGGAACGCTGCCGGGAGATGGGCGCCGACCTAGCAATCAACTACAGACAGGCTGATGTTTCTGGAGAGGTATCCGGTTTCACAGCGGGTGCGGGGGTTAACTACGTCCTGGAATCCGTAGGGGGTGAGACGTTCTCCAACAGCCTGCGATGCCTTGCGCCTGGCGGTCGCCTGGTGACCGTGGGCAACACCTCCCAATCAACCTCTACGGTAGATGCCGGAATGCTTGTTCAGAGGGGCCTGCGAATTATCGGATTCTCCCTGTCCACCCAGATGGGAAGGGGCGGGGTGATGGGTGAGCTGCACCGCATCTTGGAGCTGTTCGAACAGGGCGCGCTTAAGACGGCGGTCGATCGGGTGTTTCCCCTGTCGGAGGCTGCCGATGCCCACCGCTACGTAGGCGACAACCGGAACTTCGGCAAAGTGCTGCTATTGCCCTGAGCCGTCGGGGATCTACATACGCGGCGTGGGCGCTGTGGGCACAACCGGAGGCATCAACTCCAGCCCAATCACCTTTTCACACCAGCGGGCCGCGGCCAGGAGCTTTCCTTCTCCGAACAGGTGACCCTCCAACTGAATCCCCAGGGGCAGTCCTTCCGCGCTGAGAGCCGACGGCAGGGATATGGTGGGCAGCCCTGAAGTGGTCCATGGAGTCTGGAAAATGGGGCTTCCCGTGGTCCCTTCATCCAGGGGGGGCGCTGGGCTGGGGGCCGACGGGGTGAGGAGAATATCCACCGACCTGGCAAGGGCATCCATCTCCATCCGGTGGCGCCGTCTCAGCCTCTGTGCTTGTATGTAGTGCACGCCGGGGATCAGCTTCCCTATCTCGATCCATCCCCGCAGCTTGGGGCTGTAGTCATCCGCTCTGGCATTGAACATATCTTCGTGGTAGGCGGAGCACTCCACGTCGATTATCGTACGGTGGGCGGCATAGATAGTCTCGAAATTGGGAGGCAGGGACACCTCGACCACATCGGCTCCCCGGCTGGCGAAAAGCTGGGCCATCTCTTCGGTGTGCCTTCGGGTCTCGGCATCGCAGTTGTCCAGGAAGAACTCCCGTATCAGCCCGATTCTGGGAGGCAGTATGGGCGAGTTCAGCATTTCCCGATATTCATCGACAGGTTCCCAGGCAGAGCAGGGGTCATTGGGGTCATAGCCGGCCATTGCGTCCAGCATTATGCCCGCGTCCTCGACGGTGCGGGTCAGTATTCCGACCGTGTCCATGGAGTAGCTGACCGGGATGACGCCATAGCGGCTTACGCGACCGTAGGTGCCCTTAAGCCCAACGATGCCGTTGTAGGCGGCCGGGCGGCACGTTGAACCGGCCGTCTGGGAGCCCAGGGCCCCGGCACACATACGGGTAGCCACGGCAACCGAGGACCCGCTGCTGGAGCCTCCCGGCGTGCGGGAGGCGTTCCACGGATTGATCGTTGGCGAAGGGTCCGACGTCGCAAACTCCGTCGTAACGGCCTTGCCAAGCACGATGGCCCCTGCCTGCTTCAGGCGCACCACCGAGGTGGCATCATGGTCGGGGACGAAGTCGGCAAGCACCTTTGAGCACGCCGTGGTCTTCATCCCGATGGTGTAGTAGATATCCTTCAGTCCGATGGGCACTCCATGAAGGGGACCTAAGACGCTCCCCTCGGATGCCTGTTGGTCCCGGCGGTGAGCGGCGCCCAGCACCTCTTCCCTGTCGATGGTCACCCATGCATGGAGGCTCGGCTCCAGCTCATCGATGAGATCCAGGAGGGCGGTGCTCAGTTCCACAGACGTTATTTCACCGGTGCGTATAGCATCGGCAGCCTGGGAGATGTTCAGGTCATAAAGCTGGGGCATGGTACCCTCCTATTGCTTCCCGGACCAAGGGGTATTCCATGGAACGGCACCCAGTCGCACCTACTCTGTCGTGATGTCTATGGTGTTTATGGTGACATCTTCCAGGGGTTTATCCCTGCCGTCCCGAGATACCTGGGAGATCGTATCCGCCACATCCTGGCCTTCAGTCACCGTCCCGAAGATGGTGTGCCCTCCGTTAAGGTGGGGGGTGGGGACCGTCGTGATGAAGAACTGGCTTCCATTGGTGCCAGTGCCTCCCCCGCGATTTGCCATGGCGAGATATCCCGCCCGATCAAACCTCAAGCCCGGGTCGATTTCGTCGCCGAACTGGTAGCCGGGCCCGCCGGTGCCGGTGCCGGTGGGGTCTCCTCCCTGGATCATGAACTGGGGGATGACTCGATGAAAGATGATGCCGTCATAGTAGTCGTCCTGGGCAAGGAACACGAAGCTGTTGACTGTGTTTGGGGCTTGTTCGGGGAACAACTCAACAACTATGTCGCCCATACTTGTCTTGATGGTTGCGGTGTACTTCTTGCTGACATCGATGATGGTGTCCGGAAATTCCGAGTACTGTTTCGCCATGGTGCCTCCGGTGGTTGAAATGGGGGTCTCCGTAGGGGCTTCCCTCGTTGGCCTTTCAACTTCCTGGGTGGAAGCCCCGCTGCATGAAACCGCCAACAGCGCCGCCAGGGCGACCAGGAAGGGAGTTACTGCCAGTCTGAGCATGGGGCCATTATAGTTGCAGGGGGGTGCAATGTCATCCCGAGATGGTCAAAGCAGGCGACGCCGGGGATTGACCGCAAAAGTCCTCTGAAGCTACACTTCCGTCGTCGCTTCGTTTCACAGCAAGATCAACGAACCTCACTTCAGCTTGCTCGGTCACACATATTTGAAGCTAACAAGGGAGACCAGTGGACTGTCCGAGATGCACAGTGCCCCTGAAAGTGGAAAGCCACAAAGGCGTCAACGTAGACCGGTGCCCCAAGTGCCAGGGGCTGTGGCTTGACTATTCCGAGCTGGACGAGCTGGAAGATTCCGTAATGGACGAGGACTCGGCCAAGGGAACGATGATGTTCCGGTCCCACGGCGGAGACCTTTCATGCCCCAAGTGCAGCGCAACCATGGAGTGGTTCCGCTACCGGCACTACGACATGGAGATTGATTTCTGCACCCAGGAGCATGGTTTCTGGTTGGATAAGGGCGAGGAGAAGCGGGTTATCGAAATCATGGAACAGCGCGCCAAGGACCTGAAAAGGTCGGCCAGCGCCGAGGCCCAGTGGGACAACTTCCTGGCAGGCATGAAGTCTAAGGGCTTCATTTCTAAGGTGAAAGACCTTTTCAAGCGTCAATAAGCTCCGTCCCTAGGACCCGGTTTATGGAAGCGAACCAGTCGGCCATAGCCCACTAGTGGCAGCACAAACTCAGGAGGTAAGATCATGGAGAACCCCAAGTTCGTGGATGTCAAAGGAGTCCGTACCCGGTACTTTGAGTCCGGAGAGGGCGACCCCCTGGTACTTGTGCATGGCGGGGCTTTTGGGGGGTTTGATAACGCCGAGGACTGGGAAGTGAACTTCGACAGCCTTGCCGAACACTTCCACACCTTCGCCATCGACAAGGTCGGACAAGGCTTCAGCGACCCTCCTTTATCCGATGAGGAGTTCGTCATCGGCGCCCACGTTAATCATATATACGACTTCATGTCGGCGGTGGGCGTCGAAAGCGCCCATCTTGCCGGGCACTCCCGGGGAGGCTATGCGGTGACCCGCGTCGCCCTTGAGCATCCCGAGGTGGTTAGGACCCTGACCATCATAGACAGCTCCACCCTGATGACTCCGCCGAACCCTATCTACGATGAGTGGGCGAGGCAGGCCGCCAGCATCCCCGACCCTCGCGAGCAGATCAGATACCAAGTAGGCGCCAACTCCTTCAGGGACGATCACGTTAGCGAGCGCCAGATAGACGTTGCACTGGAGATACTGGACCTTCAGAAGACCAAGGATGTCGTAAGACGCATGAACGACGGGCTGCGCGAGCAGTTCAAGACCGACCTCGTAGGCCGGCAGCAGGAGACCCACGCCTGGATTAGGGACGGAGGCATCAAGTGTCCCACCCTGGTCATCTGGGCTTTCAACGACCCTTCGGCCACCATGGAGCGCTGCGGAATCCCCTGCATGGAGCTGATCCTCCCTTCGGTGCCCAACTCCCAGATGCACATCGTCAATGAGGCGGGCCACTACTGTTTCCGGGAGCAGCCCGAGGCCTTCGAGGATGTGCTGATCACCTTCATCAATAAGAACTCTTAAGAGGGCCAAGCCATGCCTTATACCCTGAACGACCTGGATTCAATGACAATCGAGCAGGCCCAAGCCATGCCCTTCGCGGACAGGGACGCCCTGCTGGACATGATCATCGCCGATGGCCGTAAGCGTTCCACTTCCGACGTATCCCACCGCATAGGCCTGTACAGCGACTACTTCGACGAAGACCTGACCCGCATGCTCAAGGTAAAAGCCATACGGGTGCTCTGCCGGGGGACCACTGAGTCCGGCTTCGACGGCGTTGTCGTGGGCGACACCGATGAGGAGCACTACAGGGCAGCCTTTCGCCACCTGGAAACCACTCTGAAGGCGGCCGGAACCAGCTATGACCGGGTGGTTACCATGATGGTGTTCCTCAAGAACATGGATAATTGGCCCATGCTGAACGAGGTATACAAGGAGTTTGTACGCAGCCAGCCCTGCCGGGCGGTCATAGGCACGACGGGGCTGGCCGAAAAGCCCCTGATGATCGAGATCGTGGAATGCCTAGCGTACCGGGTGAGCCCTTAGCCCCAGCGCACCGCTAAGTCCTCAATAGACCGCAGGGCACCTAAGTACGGGGCCACACTACCTCTTTCCTTCCACCCTTCCATCGCACCAGGGGCACCTTTCTCCCCACTTGGGCACCGGTGGCCGGGTCTATCTCGAAGGGGCCGTAGAAGGTGGTGAAGCGTAGCCGCCTTGCAGCCTCCATGAGGTCCGCGCTGTCCAGACTCCCTGCTTCCATCACGCAGCGCTGGACCACCAGACCCGCCGCATACGCCTGGGCCATGGTATATTCCGCCGAACCATCACGAAACCCGGCGTGCCTTCTCTGGAGCTCAGCCGTCGTTGGCCCATAGTCGAGGGCGAAGTCCAGGGTTGGCTCCCACTGGCTGGGCCCAATGAACCCTTCGGACAGCGTACCCATCTCTTGCCCGAACAGGGAGACGCCCGCCGCAATCACCACCATCGCCTCTGCGCCTAGGTCCGCCGTCGCCAGCTCTCGAGCCAGGGCCAAGTCGTCCTGGATGCGCCCCACTCCGACCACAACGTCGGGGGAACGGTCATTGATGCGCCTCACGGCCTGATAAAACTCTGACCGGTCCGGCTCGTACCTTTCGTCGAACACGACATCCCAGCCACGCTGGAGAGCCCGATCCACGAAGCCATCGGTCACAGCCTTGGGGAAAGTACCCCGGGATGAACGCAGGACGGCAGCCCTTCGGGGCCTGGAGTCTCTGAACGTGAGCATATCTACGACCCCCCAGAGGTACCTGGACGCTGGGGCCAGGATGCTGACGACGCGGCTGAAGCCGCCGAACTGCACAGCGTCGGACGCTCCCCCGTGATTCCACAACACCACGCCCAACTCTTCGCACACGCTAGCGCAGGCCAGAGTCAAGGAGCTGGAGTAGGGACCGAACAGGATGTCCACCAGGTCCTCATCAATAAGCCTGCGGGCTATGGAAGCGGCTGTAGCAGGCCTGCTCTCATCATCGTAGTGGACCAGATGCACCGGTAGAGGATCGCTATCCTGGCTTAAGCACATCCCGCCCGCAGCATTGCAGTCAACGGCCCAGTAGCTTACCCCGGCGAAGGCCCGCTCCCCCTGGCTGGCGAACTGGCCCGTTAGGGAGATGGGAAGGCCAACCCTGATGGAGTCCTTGCTCAAGAGGCTCGTTAAGGAAAGTCCTGCTTGGGCGCCTACTCGCCGCTCAGAGGGCGGAATAAACCGAAGGAGCTGGTGTAGCCGTGAAGGTATGTCGACCCGGCGACAGGTCCAATCTCCCCGTTGCAGAAGAACCCCCCGAGGGGGACGTAGCCGAGGGTGTCCACAAATAGGCCGGTGTCATGATCGGGACGGCCATACAGGTATTCGCCTCTGCCCAGACACGAGAACAGTAGCGCCCCCGAGGTGCTCGTCGCCCGCTCCAACTCAGCGTACTTGGCAAGCAGGGCAGACAAATCCTCGGCGGAGGTGATGGCATCCCGGAGGTGGAACTGCACCCTCTGGCCCTCTCGCAGCATTTCGCCGATGGCGATGGCGCCGCCCTCGGACTCCACACCCATAACGTTGCGAATCAGGAAGTCCCCTTGCTGGGGATTGTCGATGAAGTCATCCATTACGATTCCAAGGAACAGGGAGTTTTGCATGAGGGACTGGTCCCGTTCGCTTGAACGCGTGAAAATCTCCTTAAGCACCTCCAGGGGAGGGCGCTCATCCAGGGCAACCAGCATGTTGTTTCGGCTCTCGGTTATGCACATCAGGTCGCCTATGGGACGGCAGCCCTGGGCTACAACTGTGTCTATAACTATGTTGCCCTTCAGGGCCAGCCCGATGGCGCCCGAGCGATGTATCTCGTCCCCCAGGAACAGGGCGTTCTGACCGGGCTGCTGGCCGCCACTGGCCAAGCCTCCGATCTTGGTGCTGCCCCTGTAGGCATAGTCAATCCCCTCAATAAACGCTTGGGCGGGGAAGCTGTAAGGGTCCGCCACCAGCATGAAGTAGGGGTAGTCGCCGGCGGGCACGCCCAGGGCTTCCTCCCACCTGGAAGGGCTGGCATCCTGGTCGGGGATGTCGCTGCCGCCTATATGAAAGGGCTTCACATCGACACCGGGCATTGATGCAACCGTGAGGGATACTCCGGGGTTGTGCTCTACCTCCCTGGAGCCTCCAATCACGCCTCCTGCCGAGCACCCGAACACCAGGACGTCCCCCAGGTGCTCTCGGAGGATGGACGGCACCCGGCTGTACTCCCCGGCGAAATGATGGGAGACGAAAACGACGGCAACATCCCCCTGCTCACCCTCAAGCTGTTCTTTCACTTGGGAAGCGCAGCTTACGAGAGCTTCATCCAGGGACTCCTTGTCGGACACGGTGGAAGACCATTTCATAACGCCACATCTCCAACCCGAAATTGGTTTAGGCAGCTATAGCCTCGGGCGCAGTCGATTACCGCCAGTATAGCAGGGCAAGGTCGCCCTTTCATCTTGGCCTTCAAGCGCAGGCCGGGCAGAAGAGCCAAAATCTAGCTTTTCCCGCCACCATGGGTCAAAATAGGGCCACCGGCCCAGACACGCGCATTCCCTGAACCGGCGACCTTGGATGACAATACGAAAGGTGCCTCCATGCCAAACCATCTCATTAACGAGACCAGCCCCTACCTGCTCCAGCACGCCAACAACCCGGTGGACTGGTACCCCTGGGGTGAGGAGGCCCTCTCCAAGGCCCAGCAGGAGGACAAACCCATCCTCCTGAGCATCGGCTATTCCGCCTGTCACTGGTGCCACGTCATGGAACGGGAGTCCTTCGAGGACCCCGGCATCGCCCGGATAATGAACGACAACTACGTGTGCATCAAGGTTGACCGGGAGGAGAGGCCGGACTTGGACAGCATATACATGAACGCAGTCCAAGCCCTCACCGGGGGCGGAGGCTGGCCCATGACTGTCTTTCTTACCCCCGATGCCCGTCCCTTCTACGGGGGCACCTATTTCCCTCCCGAGGACCGGGGCGGAATGGTGGGATTCCCAAAACTGCTGACTAGGGTTGCCGAAGCCTTCAGGAGCCGCAGGGGAGAGGTTATGCAGACCACGAATGAGCTGCTGAACCATATACAGCCCGCCCCTCCGGCCCGCGGCGCCAACCCTCTGAGCGCGGAAGTGCTGCACGATGCTATGGCCACTCTGGTCCAAGGGTTCGATTTCGACAACGGGGGCTTCGGCTCCGCTCCCAAGTTCCCCCAGCCCATGATCTACGATTTCCTTCTCCACTATCACCACGTAAACAAGGACCCCTTTGCCCTGCAGATGGTGGAGATGTCGGCGGAGAGAATGGGGCGCGGGGGTATGTACGACCAGATCGGTGGAGGCTTCCACAGGTACTCCACCGATGCCCATTGGCTGGTGCCCCACTTCGAGAAGATGCTCTACGACAATGCCCTTTTGAGCCGGCTTTACCTGCACCTCTTCCAGGCAACGGGCAACGGCTGGTACCAGCGCATCGCCGAGGAGACCCTGGACTATGTGCTGCGGGAGATGACGGACCCGGACGGGGGCTTCTACTCCACCCAGGACGCCGACAGCGAGGGCGTGGAGGGCAAGTTCTTCGTATGGTCTATCGACGAGATCGTACGCCTGCTGGGGCCTGATGACGGGCCCATCGTGGCCGGCTACATGGGTGCCACCGAGGGAGGCAACTTTGAGGGACGCAACATCCTGCACCTGCCCGAGGCCACGGGCTCCTACGCTGAGAAACACGGGCTGTCCATAGAGGAGCTTATCGACAAAGTCCAGCGGGCAAAGGCCGCTCTCTTGGTAGAGCGGGAGACCCGCATTCATCCCGCTCGGGACGATAAGGTGCTCACAGCATGGAACGGGTTGATGATTCGCAGCTTCGCCGAGGCCGCGTCCATACTTGATCGCGACGACTACAGGCAGGCTGCCCTGAACAGCGCCGCCTTCATCCTGGACAACCTCAGGAAGGACGGGCGACTTCTCCGCACATATAAGGACGGCCAAGCGAAGCTGAACGGCTACCTGGAGGACTACTCCTTCATGGCCCATGGCCTTCTGGCCCTGTACGAGGCAACCTTCGACACCCGCTGGTTCGACGAAGCTAACACCCTCGGCAGGGACATGATTGACCTTTTCTGGGACGAGGCCCAGGGCATCTTCTACGACACGAGCCGGGACCATGAAGCCCTGGTCGTGCGCCCCCGGGACTTCTTCGACAATGCCACTCCGTGCGGAGGCTCGGTAGCCACTAGTGTCCTGCTGCAGCTGGGAGTCCTGACCGGGGACGGCGAGTACTCCCGACGGGCATCGGTCGCCATGCACGCTGTCCAGCAGCACCTCGCACGGATCGCCCAGGGGATGGGGCGATGGCTGGCCAACGTATGCTTCTACACCTCGGCCCCCAAGGAGATCGCCATCATCGGCGACCCATCGTCCACGGACTGCAGCGCCCTTATCAGGGAGGTCTACCGGCGCTACCTTCCCAACAAGGTGGTGGCCGGCGCCTCCGGGCCTGTGGATGACGACAAGGCGACGCCCCTGCTGCAGGAGCGGGTCATGATCGACGGCAGGCCCACAGCCTACGTCTGCGAGAACTACGCCTGCCAGCTTCCAGTGACCACCCCCGAAGAGCTGGCCTCCCTGCTGGAGCAGTAGGGACGCCCCCCGCCTTGTGCCGGCCTTGCACCTAAGATAGCCACTGCATAAGACCCATTGGAATTGATTTTCCTCAGGCGAGGACATTATCCTTTAACGGTTCAGGCAGATATAATCTACGTAACGGTCCGTCGTAGATGCACGAGGTATCTTCGTGCGCCTTTGTCGCCCATGTCGGATTCGAGTATCTACCAGAACGCCGCATTCTCACCTCGGGAGGTTACCTATGACGGACGCAGAGGGTTCGGTTTCTTTGCTATGGCAGAAGTACGAACAGCAAGAAAGGACGATAAAGGCGCTGGAAGCAACTATCGCGTGGCTAATACGCCAAAACGAACACCATAGATTTTTTGTGCATTGTAAGGGCCTTATAGAACGGGACCGCCCGGAGGAGAATGAAGAATTTATCGATTCATTTAATTGGGAAGGCATAGCAAGTTTCTTAGAATTCTTCGAGCACAGCCAACGAGACCCAGATATACCGCCGGACCCCAGCATTCCACCAGAAGCTCATCGATGATGAGCGATGGGTCAAACCAACTCGTTTGGTCAAGGTGGGAGCAAACGGACAATTCTTCTCACATCACCCCCAACTGAAATGGCGTCTTAATGAGTTGGAGATAACCTTAAATGGAGAGCCTGCACATGGCGGACGCTGAAGACCTGTACGAAATCCTGCAACTTCATCATTCAGCGCATCAGAATGTGATTGATGCTGCCTACCAGCGGCTGGCGGAGCTCTACCATCCCGCCAAGGACCCGTCGCCGGAAGCGGCCGCAAAGCTGGCAGCAGTCAGCAGGGCTTACGCAGTGCTGGGAGACCCAGAAAAGCGGGCCGCCTACGACCGGGACCGTGAGGCTGAGGCAGCTGGAGCTTCGGCCAAGGAAGAAGGCTTAGAACCGGAATCACCAAAGCCTCGAAGTCGCAAAAGGACGAAACAGAGGGCGCTGGACTACATCACCGTTGGGTCCACCAAGGAGGATGTGGCTCGAATCCAAGGCCCGCCCTCCAGTACTCGGGATAAGGCAGACTCTGGCCTTGAGGGTGAGACTTGGTACTATGGTGGCGTCGGTAAGTCCTCAGGCAATGTGTTCTTCGACAAGCGTGGCCGCGTTGAAGGTTGGATTAATTGGGGGGGCTTTGAATGCTCAGATAGTACCCGGCTTAAATGTCACAAATTCGGAGACCTTTGAGATTGGATCTCACAAGGATGACGTCGCTAGGCTGCAAGGAACCCCGTACCGGATAGCTGTCCCAACACCGAGAACGACCACAGCCCTTCGAAAAGACAGGGAAGAAAGACGGGCATCCAGAGAATTCGCAAGGGAGGTGGGCTTACGGTGGGACCCACAGGACCATGCCCATATGGGAAAGTACAGCAAAGACGAAGATCCGGACAGGGAGACATGGTACTACGAAGGCGGAGTGGTTGAACTCTCCATTGCCACAGGCCGGGTCACAGCTTGGGATAATCAAGATGGTTCCCTAAAGGCCCAGGCCCGGTGGGCAGAGCGCGATAAGGAATGGAAGGGAGAGGAGCATTTCACCTTCGACTCGACCCAGTCCGATGTCAAGAGAGTACAGGGGGAGCCTCTCAGAGAATCACGAGAGGGGACACATGACAAGACCTGGCACTACGGCACCGACCTGCTTTCCAGTGAAGTCGAATTCTTACAGGGCCGTGTTGTAGCTTGGAGCAAGGGAAAAGAAGAATTGAAAGTCCGGGCGGTCCCAGGACCTAACGTCACCACAGGCCCGACATTCCAGTTAGGCTCCCACAAGGACGACGTCATCAGGTTGCAGGGAACCCCCAGGGGGATCTCTGCCATGAAGAGCCCTCTTTCCTTACAGCACGGTGGGGGTTTCGAAAAGTGGCGATATGGTGGTGCGGATGTCAGCTTATCCATCTCCGGCCATGTGATTGATTGGAGCAACCCTGAAGGCATCCTCAAAGTACAGGGCATACGCCCTGAACGCAAACTTCCTCGGGACTACGGCTCCTCACCCGCCAAGGTCCCGGGCTGCCTAACGACAGTGGTAGGGCTGGGGCTGGTAGTGGTCACCGTAATTCTTTCGGCAATGCTTTTCACCTGAATTGTCGCCCTTTAGACCTTCTCGCTTGCAAATGAATGTACGTTCCCTCGGGGAGAGAGCAAATCACCTGTACTCTGGGAGGTCAATGTCAGAATATGCTCTTCGACGTTACTGATCGGTCTGATCTTGGAATCCCACAAGAAGGAAAGCATCCGTTCACATACCTGAACCGATCGGCAGAGCCGGAAATCGTGCGAACACGGGGTCTGCTTGAAACATGGTTTGGGGACTACCCTGTAGATGCAAGAAGTGACCTTAGAGCACGGTTCCGAGATGGCAATAACCATGCTCATCAAGGAGCATATTTCGAGCTCTTGGTCCACGCCCTGCTAAGAAAGCTGGGATACGATACAACCCCGCATCCCATCATTCCTCGCAACTCTAGACGACCTGACTTCCTGGTTAATTCAGAAGAAGAGCCATTTTATGTTGAGTGCACTGTAGCTGGTCGTGATACACGCGACAAAGCACCCACGGCT
The DNA here is from genome assembly GCA_963663025.1 of Dehalococcoidia bacterium. Classification (GTDB taxonomy): domain Bacteria; phylum Chloroflexota; class Dehalococcoidia; order Lucifugimonadales; family JAGWBF01; genus JAGWBF01. The sequence continues at coordinate 1,118,775 of OY760073.1, forward strand.
GCTGAACAGGATGTCTTGAATAAACTGAACTCTCTCCAGTCTTCCTGCTACCGCCTAACGATATCCATGTCAGGGACATTGACCGAGCCTCTTAGTTACCGTTATATAACCGGCCAATTCAGCCAGTGGTTAGAGGACAACACCCCTCCAAAACACCTCCCGCCTTGGCCCGATGAAAACTCTGAAAGCGAGCCTGTGCGAATCGAGCACGGGGACTGGGAACTTATTGGGGATTTCGTGAAGCTGGATGTGCCTAAATCGAGCACTCCATATCCTGCAATTGAAGACCCATTCATCTGTATGTGGGCTACCGACGCAAGGGGCAACCGCCCGGATATCTACGGTAAACTCACAAAGAAGGCCTCAAGTTACAAGAATGATCTCCCTCTGGTGGTAGCGGTTAGCACATCCTACGACCATCTTCCTCATGGGGCTTTGTACGAAGAGCAAGCCCTGTTTGGCCTAGGGCATATCCATAATCCCAACAACGAGAATCCCAACAAGGAGTTTACAGAGTCTCACAAGAGACTTGGGCTATGGGTTAATGCAAGTGGAAAACCCACCCGAAAGAACGTGGCTGCAGTCCTGATATTCAAGAATGCATCGGTCTATCGGATGAAGGCGCAATCATCCCGACTCTATATCAACCCCTGGAATCAGGGCAGGCAGTTGCCAGGGCCATTGTTCAAACTTCCCTATACTACGGTGGTAGATAACGAGGTACGACGGGGTGGCGACATCTCCATCACCGATATACTTGAAACGAAGGCCGGAAGCCACCAAACAGGGGACTCCATATGGGATGATGCTTACCTGTTAGGTTAGTTAAGTCCCGCCATTGTCAAACCGGAAGAGCTGGCCTCCCTGCTGGAGCGGTAAGGGGATTTGCCCCTTCCATAGAGTCCAGAACGTTCCTGGATTGCGACTTTCGCGGCTATGACGGCGCGTTCTCTGGTCATACCCTACCGTCCGTTCGCCCTTCGATTTCCCTCAGGGCGAACGGACGGCGGCACCGCAGACTCCCGATTGCACGGGAGTGACGGTATAGAGGCAGCGGGAGCCGTCCTACCGCCGGAGCAGATGGGCCGTTCCCCTTCGAGAGCCTCAGGACAGGCTCAGGGCGGAACGGCCCAGGGATCGTTTCGTTACAGCTAGCCGATGCCCGGCCTGGGTTTCCTGGATTGCGGCCTCCGCCGCAATGACGGGGGGGGGGTCCCCAAGGGACAAGCCAAGTCCTAATCAATCCTTCAGCGGCATGCGCTGCGGTATGGGCCGCCAGCTACCCACGCCTGCCCTTTGGTTGTATAATTGGGCGGACTTCCGGGGGGTCTCATCTACACGTGCTCCCTGAGAGCCCCACACCACGCTTTTGGAGAGATTCATGGCTGACAACCAGGTTATTGAAGCCGCCAAAGAGAAGTTTGGCGCGGTGCTTGAGCAGCAGCTTGAGAGGGTCGAGCGCCTCAAGGCCGAGCTTGACTGGACCGACTACTCCAAGGTCAGTCCCATCGTCGTCGGCACCATCGGAGGCGACGGCATCGGCCCTTACATCGCCGCCGAGGCCCAGCGAGTGCTGGAGTTCCTCCTCCGCAGCGAAATAGCTTCAGGCAAGGTAGTCTTCAAGACCATCGAGGGTCTGACCATCGAGAACCGGGCTGCCCACCTGAAGAGCATCCCGGACGATGTCCTGGCGGATATCAAGACCTGCCATGTCACGCTGAAGGGCCCCACTCACACGCCGGAGCAGGGCGACGGCTGGCCCAACCTGGAGAGCGCCAACGTCTCCATGCGCAAGGAGCTGGACCTCTTCGCCAACGTCCGCCCAGTGCGCATTCCCCAGCAGGGCATCGACTGGACCTTCTTCCGGGAGAACACCGAGGATATGTACGCAGTCGGCAGCCAGGGCGTCAACGTCACCGAAGACCTGGGGATCGACTTCCGGGTCATCACCAGCCAGGGGTCGGAGCGCATCATCGAGGCGGCCTTTGCCCACGCCAAGCGCACCGGCAAGGACAATGTGACAGTCGTCACCAAGGCGAACGTAGTCAAGACCACCGACGGGAAGTTCCTGGACATCGCCAGGATGGTATCCGAAAGGTACCCGGGCATCACCTGGGAGGGCTGGTACATCGACCTGATGACGGCCGCCCTCATCAATCCCGCCCGCCAGAAGCAGTTCCAGGTCCTGGTGCTGCCCAACCTGTACGGTGACATCCTCACTGACGAGGCAGCCCAGATACAGGGCGGTATTGGCACCGCTGGGAGCGCCAACATGGGGAAGGCCTACGCCATGTTTGAAGCGATCCACGGAAGCGCCCCCCGCATGGTCAACGAAGGACGTGCCCAATACGCCGACCCCAGCTCCATGATGCGAGCAGGCGCGATGATGTTAACCCACCTGGGATTCGAAGAGAAGGGCGACAAACTTCACAAGGCCCTGGAAATATGCGGGCAGTACGAACGCAGCGTAGTGATGACCGGGCGAAGCAACGGCGCGACCGGCGAAGAGTTCGGCAACTACCTGATGAACACCATCGAAGATGCCCGGCTGGAGGAACGCTGGGAGCAGTACGTCCGGGAAGCTTAGGTAGGGGCAGGGAGCAAGGGAGGTTAACTATGGTGTTTTTCGGCAATCCTTTCGGAGACGATAGGCGCAGCCGCCCCTCTCTCAAGCAATGGAGAGAACTCCTTCATCCCAGGCAAGGTGGAAAGTGCATGTATTGTGGGGTCAAGATTCGTCAAGGAGACGGGCAAGTTGACCACAAGAAGCCGTTCGCAGATGGAGGCAAAGAAACTCCCGCCAATATGCAATTGCTCTGTGGTCCCTGCAACACGCGCAAAGGCAAGCTCACCGATGCAGAGTTTAAGAGGCGATTCAAGTCGATCTTACCTTCCAAGCTACCACCTGCCAAGTCCATTCCGCTCTCCAAATTTGATGCGGTCGCCAAGAATGTCGCAGATCGAAAAGCTAAGGTAGCCAAGAAACGAAGGGAGCAAGACCCCTTAAGTTTCTTCTAGGAATCTATCTCAAGAAAGGCAGCATAAATGACCAGGCAGAAAGTCACAGTCGTTGGGGCGGGGAATGTCGGCGCTACCACCGCCCAGCGAATTCACGGGTTGGGCATCGCCGATGTGGTCCTGGTGGACGTTGTAGAAGACCTGCCCCAGGGTAAGGGCCTTGATATGCTGGAGTCGGGGCCGGTACTCGGCACCGATGCCCAGATCGTGGGCAGCAACGGCTACGAGGCTACGGCAGGCTCCGACCTGGCCATCGTCACGGCAGGCATCGCCCGCAGGCCCGGCATGAGCCGTGACGACCTGCTGCTGACCAACATGAAGATAATCGGAGACGTCACCCGCGCGGTGGTGGAACACTCTCCCGACTGTGTGCTGATGGTGGTCACCAACCCCCTGGATGCCATGGTGCAGTACGCCTACGAAGTCAGCGGTTTCCCCCGCCACCGGGTGTTCGGGATGGCAGGGGTGCTGGACACCGCAAGGTTCCGCACCTTTATCGCCCGGGAACTGGATGTGTCGGTGGAGGATATACAGGCTGTCGTCCTGGGAAGCCACGGTGACGATATGGTCCCCCTGGTGCGCTACACCTCCGTCGGGGGAATACCCCTGACCGACCTTCTGCCTGCTGAGCGGATAGAGCAGTTGGTGCAGAGGACCCGGCAGGGAGGCGGGGAGATCGTTGCCCTGCTTAAGGCCGGAAGCGCCTACTACGCCCCCTCGGCAGCTGTGGCCCAGATGGCCGAGGCGGTGCTGCTGGACAAGAAGCGCATCCTGCCCTGCTCCGTTTACCTGGACGGCGAGTACGGCATCCAGGGCCTCTATGTGGGGGTGCCCGTAAAGCTGGGCGCCAACGGCGTGGAGGAGATCATACAGGTGGACCTGACCCAACAGGAAAGGGATGCCCTCAATCTTTCAGCCAACAACGTCAACGAGCTACTTGAGGTTATGAAGAACGCTGCGTAAACTTTGCAGTGTGAGCTTATGTTTAGCCTAACCTGGCCCGGAGGAATGTCCCATGCCGAATCGCACCGATGCTGAAAGGGAGTTGCTGGAGAAGGCGGCCCAGTACATGCCCGGGGCTTCCACGGGCAACATGAAGGTCGATCCCGAGCACCTCTTCCTGATAAAGGAAGGTAGGGGATCTAAGGTCTGGGATGTCAGCGGAAACGAGTATATCGACTATCTGATGGGTTCCGGTCCCATGGTCCTGGGCCATGCCCACCCAGCGGTGGTGGTCGCCGTCAAGGAAGCTGTGGAGCAGGGTAGCACCTTCTTCGCCACCAACGAGCGGGCTGTGCATCTGGCTGAAGCGATAGCCAAGGCTATCCCCAGCGCTGACAAGGTGCGCTTCACCACCAGCGGCACCGACGCCGACTTCCAGGCTATGCGCATCGCCCGCGCCTACCGGAAGCGGGATGTGGTGCTAAAGTTCGAGGGCGGCTACCATGGCACCAGCGACTACGCTGTGATGAACGTTACCCCCAGCGGAGCTTCGCTGAAAGATTATCCCACTCCCGCTCCCAACACCGCCGGCGTCCCTAAGGCGATCCTGGACACCATGCTGATTGCGCCCTACAACGACATCGAGACCGCAGCCGCCATCATCGAGCAGAACCATGACGACCTGGCCGCCGTCATCCTGGAGCCTATGCAGCGCATCATCGCCCCGAAGCCCGGCTTTCTACAGGGCCTTCGCGATGTGACTTCCCACTTCGAGATACCCCTCATCTTCGATGAGGTAGTAACGGGCTTCCGCCTTGCCTACGGAGGCGCCCAGGAGTACTACGGAGTTCAGCCCGACCTGACCACCATGGGCAAGATCGTCGGCGGAGGCTACCCCCTGGGAGCGGTTGCAGGACGGGAAGATCTTATGTCCGTTCTTGACCCACAACGGGCTGATTCCGACACCTTCGTGTCCCAGGTTGGCACCCTCAACGCCAATCCTGTAGCCTGCGCTGCGGGCCTTGCCACCCTGAACGAGCTGGGAAAGCCCGGCATTTACGACCGGCTCCACGCCATCGGCAAGCAGATCAGAGATGGGATTGAGCGCGTCTGCCGGGAGGCCGACGTTGCCATGCAGCCTTCTGGTGAGGACCCCATTTTCGGCTTCTATTTCACCGACGAACCCATCGAGAACTACCGCTCGACGCTGAAGGCCGACGCCGCCAAGATGGCGCGGTTTAACGTTCTGCTCCTGGACGAGGGAGTACTGAAGAGCTGGCCGGACAAGTTCTACCCCTCCCTTGCCCACTCGTCGGAAGATATAGAAGCAACCACCGAAGCCTTTGCCAAGGTGATCGACCAGATCAAGGGCTAGCGCCGGGGGAACATGAAGTATCCTTGGGCCAATGTTCTCATCCTGCTTCTGGCAGGTGTGGGGTTGGTCACCGGGTTTCTGGGGCTTACTTCCGACGGTTCCCTGACGCTTGTATCCCTCTGGGTCCACCGGATATCAGGCTACGCCCTGATCTTCCTCTTGGCCTGGAAGCTCCAGAACATCCTCCAACCCATCCTCGACAGGCAGCTTTGGCGCTACTCACCCATCCTGCATATTGCGTCCCTTGGCCTGCTGCTCCTGCTGTTCACGGCATTAGCTCTCGGGGCGGTGTGGAGCACCGCCGGGTATTTCACCTATTGGGGCATCAGCGGAGTGAGCTGGCACATCTACGTGGCGCTGGTCCTGCTGCCTCTTCTGCTGGTGCACATTCGCCGCCACCGTCGCATGCTCCGTCCACGCTACTGGGCAGACCGGCGGACCTTGTTGCGGACCGCGGGACTGGCCGTGGCGGGGTTCGTACTGTGGCGGGCCGTAGAGGTCATGGCCGACGGACTGGACCTTCCGGGGCAAGACCGAAGGTTCACAGGCTCCTACGAGCGAGGCAGCTTCTCCGGGAACGACTTTCCGTCCACCTCATGGCTAAACGACAAGACCCCCAGGGTTGAGTCGAGCCAGTGGCAGCTACAGGTTCGTGGCAGGGTTGCCCAGCCCGTAACCTACTCGTACGCCGAGCTAATGGAGATGGACTCCAGCATGGAAGCTACCCTGGACTGCACCGGGGGGTGGTACTCGACCCAGGAGTGGCAGGGAGCGTCACTGAAAGACATCCTGGAGAGCGCCGGGCCCACGTCCGATGCGGCCAGCATCACCGTCCGTTCGCTGACGGGGTACTATCGGCGATTCTCCATGGGCGAGGCAGAGAATTACCTGCTGGCCGTCCGTGTTGGTGGGGAGGTGCTGGAGCCCCGGCACGGCTTCCCCGCCAGGCTGGTATCGCCTGGCAAAAGGGGGTACGACTGGGTGAAGTGGGTGGACTATATCGAGGTCAACAACACCAGCAAATGGTGGCAGCCTCCCCTGCCCATAACGTGAACCAAGAGCGCCGGGGAATTTCAACCCCCTAGCCGCCACGCGCTTCCGGCGCCTCCTCGGATAAACTGGATTGCAGCAACGAAGGGAGAACAACATGGAGCTTGGCGCCTTTTCCGTCAGCCTCGCTGTCGAAAACCTGGAGGCATCCAGGGACTTCTACCAGAAGTTCGGGTTTGAGGTGGTCGGTGGCGACGCCTCGGAGAATTGGCTGATCCTGCGCAACGGCTACTGCACAATAGGGCTGTTCCAGGGTATGTTCGACAAGAACATATTGACCTTCAACCCCGGCTGGGACGACAAGGCGCAGCCCGTGGGGGACTACACGGATGTGCGTGAGCTTCAGCGCCAGATAAAGGCTAGCGGCGTGAGCTTCGTCAGCGAGGCCGACGAGGGAGGGTCGGGGCCCGCCAGCTTCGTCGTTCTGGACCCCGACGGCAACCCAATCCTAGTCGATCAGCACGTGTGATTCGGGCTTCTGTTCCGTCACTCCCGCGGCCACGCCTTCGTCACTCCAGCGAAAGCGGGACTCTGCGCATCCGCCGCAGTCCAGAGCGCCCGAGATGTCCGTCCCCCTTCGATTTCCCTCAGGGCGAACGGACAGGAGGCCTCCCCACCAGATAGGAGACGGGTCTAGGCAAGGACCGCCTTAGACACCAGGTCGCCGGTCGGGATGATGTGCTTCTGTAGGCCCAGCTCGTCCGGGTCCAACCCCATCGCCAGACCCATCAGCTGGGGCAGGTGCAGTATGGGCAGGTTGGTCTTCCGCTGGGACTGGGCCATCGCCTTGGGCTGGTAGCCGTCCAAGTTGAGGTGGCAGAGGGGGCAGGGCGTAACCATGGCGTCTGCACCCATGTCCGCCGCCTCGGATGTGTGCTTTCCGACCATGGCCACGGAGTTGGATTCGTTTATGGTCAGGATGGGGAAGCCGCAGCACCTGCTCTTGCCAGAGAAGTTCACAACCTCTCCGCCAATGGCCTCGATAAGCTCTTCCAGTGAGGTCTCCCTACCGGGGTAATCCTTGAACCCGAGGGCGTTGCTGGGGCGCAGAATGTAGCAGCCGTAGAAGGGGGCAACTTTGAGGTGGGTCAGGGGATTTCGGATGTAGGTCTTCAGGGTCTCAACCCCAATGTCCTCGATGACGATCCAGAGAAGGTGCTTAATCACCGTGGTGCCCTTGTACTCCAGGTACTCCTCGGCCAGCTCAGCGTTGACCTTGGCCAGATAGTCGGGGTCGTCGGTGAGTCTCTTGTTGGCTTGGGACATCACGCCCTGGCATGTGCTGCAGATGGTCATGATGGGCAGGCCCATCCACTCCGCCATGGCGAATGTGCGGGCGTTCAGGACATCGCCCAGAAACTGGTTCTTCTCCTGGAGCACACCGGCCCCGGTGCAGGATGCGCCAACCATCTCTTCCAGCTCGATTCCCAAGCGACGGCTGACCTGCATAGCAGCTGGGTACAGCTCTGGGCAGCCCCCCCGGGATACGCAGCCTGGGAAAAACGCATACTTTGGCATTTACCTTCTACCTCGAGTAACTCAGGTTTGGGAAAGACCTATTTCTTGGGTTCCAGCTTGCGGAAAATCCGCCGGACGTTCTCCACGTTGGGCACCATCTTGTGGAAGATGGGGGGCATCTTGCCCCGCACCAGCGCGCGCAGGCCGACGGGCGCAAAACTCTGCATGGCACGGATGTTGAACATACCCACCGTCTTCACTGGCAGCTTCAGCTCATCCAGCCGTCCGCTATGGGAAACCAGCTCTACGAAAGCGTCGGTGTGCCGCGCCCCGATTTCCTTATCGAACCCGGCGTTCATGGCCAGGTCCCGCATCGCCATTATGCGGTCCATGGGGGCAACCCCCTTGGGGCACACCTGGACGCACTCCATACAGCGGGTGCAGTCCCAGATGCCGGAGTACTGCCGCAGGCTGTCCAGCCGGGGCTTCTCCTGGGAGTCCCGCGGGTCTGCGACGAATCGATAGGCCTTGGCAAGAGCAGCCGGTCCTAGGAAGTTGGCGTCCACCTCCAGCACGGTGCAGTCGGATACGCAGGCGCCGCACAGGATGCAGCCCATGACCCCGGCCAGGTGCAGCATATCTTCGTTGGGAGCAAGGTACTCGCCCTCAGGCTCGGGACCCTCGGGCTGAAGCCACGGATCGACAGCCTTCACCTTGTCCCAGAAGGGGTTCATATCCACGACCAGGTCCTTGATCACTTCCATGTTGCCCATGGGTTCGATGGTGACGCTCCCGCCGTCGGGGGCGATCTCGCTCACCCTGGTCTTGCAGGCGAGCTGGGCGTGGCCGTTGACCCTCATGGAACAGGAGCCGCAGATTGCACTGCGGCAGGAACAGCGAAGGGACAGGGTCCCGTCGATATCTTCCCTGATGTTGATCAGGGTATCCAGGACGGTGGTGTACTCATCCACCTCGACCTTGTACTCCGACCAGTAGGGAACAGGCTCTTTGGCTTCGGGATCGTATCGTCGTACGTTTACGGCCAGCTCCATCAGTACTTCCTTTCCTCAGGCGTCCATTGGGTGATAACCACCGGGCTGTAGGAGATCTCCGGGCCGGCGGGGGTAGATGTCACCAGGATGTGCTTCAGCCAGTCGGCATCGTTCCGCTCGGGGAAGTCCGTTCGGGAGTGGGCGCCTCTGCTTTCCTTGCGCTCCAATGCGCTGACGGCTATTGCTTCGGCGCAGTCCAGCATCAGGCCCAGCTCCAGGTCGAACACCAAGTCAGTGTTGAATGTTCGGCCCTTGTCTTCTACGGGCACCGTTGCGTACCGCCCCTTGAGCTGCTGGATTGTATCCAGGGCTTCCTTCATGCCGTTTTCGTCCCGGTACACACCCAGGTGAGCATTCATGGCGGTCCCCATATCCAGGCGTATCTTGGCGACCCGGTCTCCGTTAGCACCCCTGGAGAGCATTTCAGCCAGGCGTTTCTCTTCCTGTTCAACTAGGCCTTCTACATCCAGGGACTCATGCTCCGTGCCCCTGTATGTCTCGGCGGCGTGGTTTCCGGCCCGGTGGCCGAACACCACGGTGTCCAGCAGTGAGTTGGCTCCCAGACGGTTGCCTCCGTGAACGCTGACGCAGGCGCACTCTCCGGCAGCATAAATGCCAGGGACGCTGGTGAGGCCGTCAATGTCGGTCTTGATCCCGCCCATCTGGTAGTGCATTCCCGGCTGAACTGGGATGGGCTCCTGGGTTATGTCAATACCCAGCAGGTCTAGGCCAATGTCGTAAATCTGGGAGAGCTTTTCTTTGATAAGCTTCTCTCCCAAGTGCCGGCAGTCCAACAGCACGGAACCGTTTACGCCGTTGCCCTCGGCGATCTCGATGGTCTCGGAGCGGGACACAACGTCCCTGGATGCCAGCTCCATCATGTTGGGAGCGTAGCGTTCCATGAAACGCTCGCCGTCCTTGTTGAGCAGGTATGCTCCCTCACCCCGCGCTCCCTCCGTGATAAGCACCCCGCTGCCCTTTAGCGTGGTCGGATGGTACTGGACCATCTCCATGTCCATGAGGGGCACCCCGGCTTGGTAAGCCAAAGCGATGCCGTCCCCGGTCACGATCAGGGCGTTGGTGCTGGGTTCGAACACGCGCCCCAGACCTCCGGTGCACAGGATTACGCTCTTGGCCTTGATCATGTAAACGCGGCCCGTGCGAATTTCCATGGCCAGAACACCGCAGCACTTGCCTTCCTGCATGACCAGCGACGTCACAAACCACTCTTCGTAGCTGGTGATATCCGACTTAAGGAGCTGTTCGTAGAGGACGTGGAGGATGGCTTGGCCTGTGATGTCGGCCACGAAGAAGGTACGCGCCCGCCTCTGGCCTCCAAAAGCCCTGGTGCCCAGGCGTCCCTCATCATCCCTGTTGAATATCACGCCCATGTGCTCCAGGGATATGAGCTCCTCGCCCGCCACCTGGCACATCAGCTCGATGGAGTCCTGGTCCCCCAGGTAATCGCTGCCCTTAACGGTATCGTAGGCGTGCTCTTCCCAGGCATCGCCGCGGTCCACCAGAGCCGCGTTTATGCCGCCCTGGGCGGCATTCGAGTGGCTGCGCACGGGATACACCTTGCTGATAATCCCCGTATTGGCTCCCATCTCTCTGGCAGCCAGGGCCGCCCTCATTCCCGCCAGGCCGGCGCCTACTACCAGCACATCATGCTCAAGCATACGCTATCGGTCCTACCTCACTGCTTTGTTGATAGACCATCCAAGCGGCCCAATCCAGCGACCATTCCGGGCCGCCGCAGGTCAGCCTGCGTCTCGCAAGTACATCGCCATCATCAGTGCGGCGATGCTCTTTGCATCCTTAATGGTACCTTTTTTGATCAGCCCCGGCACCTGGGCCAGGGGCACATGTTCGACCCTGATATCTTCATCCTCGTCCGCCGGGAGGGAGCTGGGGAAAAGGCCCGTCGCCGCGTAGGCGTGCATCAGCTCGGTGCTGAAGCCCGGGCTGATCCAGAACCTGGACAGCAGCTCCAGGTTGGTTGCCGAATAGCCTGTCTCTTCCTGGAGCTCCCGCAGGACAGTCTCCTCTGAAAGCTCCCCATCTTCCACGTTTCCCGCCGGTATTTCCAGCAGCACCTGTTCCACCGCTTTGCGGTACTGGCGCACCATCACGATGTTCTCTTCGTCCTCATAGGGAACGATGCACACGCAGGGGCGATGTTCGACGATCTCACGGACACTCTGACCGCCCCGGCCAAGGCTCACGTCATCCACCCGCACGTTGAATATCCTTCCCTGGAAGGCCATGCGGCTGCTCAAGGTGAGTTCAGGCTGGAGATCGGAAGTCATCGTACCTAGTACTGGATAGCCCTTGTGGTGCTTGCGCCTTCGCCGAAGCCCAACCGTTGGGTCAGGGTTTCGAAGAAGTGAATGGGCGGATTGGCCCGGAGAAACAGAGCTGCCCGGGAGCTGGCCTGTACCTCCACGGATGCGCCTGCGGGAAGGTCGGCATCTACGTAGCCGTCCACGCTCAGCGTGGCGCTGTGATCGGTCTGGACGACCAGATCGATGGTGGATGAGGCCGGGAGCACCATGGCCGATGCCATTCCAACGTGGGGCGCTATGGGCTTCAGAATCATCTCGTCAGCCAGTGGCCACAGGATAGGCCCACCCACCGAAAGGTTGTATCCTGTGCTTCCCGTCGCCGTGGAAACGATAACAGCGTCTGCCCGAAACTCGGTTATGAAGGCGCTATTGATGTAGGTTGCTATAGACACGAGACGAGAAACCGCTCCCCGCCCCACGACCACGTCGTTCAAAGCATGACACTCTTGGCTTCCCGCCATGGACAGATACCTGCTGCCTCCCCTTCCGTCGGACAGGGTACGCACCTGAAGCATGCACCTTTCTTCCACGCGCATATCCCCCTCCAGGAACAAGGGGACCTTGTCGAAGGCTTCGTGGGCTTCGATCTCCGTCATGAAGCCCAGCCTTCCCATGTTGATGCCCAGGATGGGGATGCGGTTGGGGACGGATACCCTGGCGGCACGAATTATGGTGCCATCGCCGCCAATGGTGATAATGAGGTCGGTGCCTTCGGCACCCGTCAGCTCTTCATCGACCTCGGTTGCAGCACACTGCCAGGACCTCTCGCCAAGGTCCAAGCGTTCGACCAGGGCGTTTGCCATTTCGCGGGCTTCTGATATGCGGTCGTTGTAGATAAAACCGATGGTCTGAAGAGAGGCCATTTACCGCTTCCGGGGGAGCGAGTTCCCCAGGGCAATACTAGCTAATTGACTACGGAAGTCTAGCATCGGCCCTTATAGCTGTCAATAAAATTAGACCCTCTACGGCGCCCACCAGACCCAGGCCGATTAACCAAAGGGAAGAAGCCTCACATACTCCACCACCGCGGTGCTCAGGGTCTCCGAAGACAGCTCGACCAACCGCAGAAGCGGGCCCGGCAGAAAACCGAAGACCAGCACTCCCAAGGCCGACACTCCCAGGGCCAACCTCAGGGACGGCGAAGTGGGCACTCCTTCCTCGGATGTGGGCGGGTCCAGGTACATGGTGCGTACAACCCTCAGGTAGTAGTAGGCGGACACCACCGTGTTGGCTACACCCAGTACGACCAGCCATAACAGGCCGCTCTCCAGGGCCGACCCGAAGATATACAGCTTGGCGATGAAGATACCGGTCGGGGGCACGCCAATTAGAGCAACGAGGGACAAAGCCAAGGCAAAAGCAACGATGGGCGCCCTGCGACTGATCCCGGCAAAGTCCGAAATCTGATCGCTGCCCACCTTGTTGGCGATAGCCATCACTGCAAAGAAGGCAGCCAGGTTGGTGGCTGCATACGCGCCCAGGTAGTAGAGCACGCTGCTGGGGCCGGAGGTATCGCCATCGGCCGTGGTTGGGGCAATGGCCGCCAAGCCCACCAGCAGGTATCCGGCGTGGGCGATGGTGCTGTAGGCCAACAGTCTCTTGACGCTGCTCTGGGCGATAGCTACCAAGTTGCCCACCGTCATGGAGGCTGCAGCCATGGCAGCCAGCAGTATCTGCCAGTCAAGCTGGAACACCTCGAAGCCCACGTAAAGCACCCTCAGCAGCACCGCAAAACCGGCAGCTTTACTGGCTACCGACAGGTAGGCCGTCACGGGAGTTGGAGCGCCTTCGTACACATCAGGCACCCACATATGGAAGGGCGCCGCCGATATCTTGAAGCCCAAGCCGGCGATGAACAGCACCACTCCCAGCAAAAAGGCCGAACTGCCACCGAATATCTCGCCTGGCTCCGTCAGGAAGGCTGCCTGCCGCGCGATGTCGGACAGGAAGGTGGTTCCGGTGGACCCGTACACCAAGGCAATGCCATACAGGAGCAGCGCGGAGCTTGTGGCGCTCAGCACAAGGAACTTGAGCCCCGATTCGCTGGAGCGGGAAGTCTTGAGAAAAGCCGCGAGGGCTATCAGGGGCAGCGTGGTCAGCTCCAGCGCCACGTAGATCGTTATCAACTCTTCGGTAGCCGCGAGGAGCATCATGCCGGTGGCCGAGAACAGCAGCAAGCCGTAGTACTCCCCCCGGTGCTCCCTCACGTACCTTCCATAGTCCGATGATGCCAGGACCACCAGGGCGGCCACACCCAGCACGAGGAACTTGAAGAACAGGGCGAACCGGTCCACAACCAGGGTGCCGAATATGCCCACCAGCCTGTTGTCGGGGTGGTCAGCGACATCCATCCAAAGCCAGAGGCTCAGCCCCAGCGGGACCAGGAGTCCGATTGCGGCGATCAGTCCAAGAAGGCCTTTCTGCTTCACGAAAAGGTCGAGGGCGATAATCAGCAGAGCCAAGCCGACAAGGGCTATCTCCGGGGAAAGGAGGCGTACATCTTCAGTGGTCATTTGCCCGCGCTCACAAGGTCAGTTACTTGGGAAAGCTGAGCTATGCCGACGCCAAAGTAGTCAGTAAGGAGTGATGGGTACACTCCGACCACTATTATGCTTGCGGTCAGCATCACCGCCGGCGCAGCTTCCAGGATGCTGGCATCGGTGATGGTTGCAAACCGCTCCTTCTGCGGGCCGAAGAGCACTCGCTCCAGCATCCACAGGATATAGCCTGCCGCGATGACAATTCCTGCCGCTGCCAGGGCAGTGGGCCAGGCAAAGGCCTTGAAGCTCCCAAGGAACACCATTACCTCCGCCACGAACCCGCTCAGCCCGGGCAAGCCAAGGGAAGCCAGCCCCGCAATCAGGAACCCGCAGGCTACCAGGGGCATCCTGCCGGCCAGGCCACCCAGATCCGGGATGTACCGAGTGTGGGCCCTCTCGTATACCAGTCCCACCAGAAGGAAGAGCAGGCCTGTTATCGTGCCGTGGGTGAACATCTGCATGCTCGCGCCAGCCAGAGCCAGGTCAGCCACGTTCTCCGAGTCGGAGCCGAAGAGGGCGCCTCCTCCAACACCTACGGCAACGCCCAGCAGCACCAGTCCCATGTGGCTCACGCTGCTGTAGGCTATCAGGCGCTTCAAGTCGGTCTGGCGCAGCGTGACGATGGCCCCGTAGAGGACGCCGACCACCGCCAGCACCGCCAGCACCCACGCATAGGTCTGGGCATGCTCCAGCTCGGGGAACATCCCCACGCACACCCTGATGAGCCCGTACCCGCCCATCTTCAGCAGGACGCCGGCCAGCATGACACTGACCGCCGTAGGCGCGTCTGTGTGGGCGTCGGGCAGCCACGTATGAACCGGCCACACCGGAAGCTTGATCGCGAAGGCGACCACGAAGAACCAGAATATTAGGCCGACGGGGACCACCGTTGAGCTGCTGATTCCCATCAGGGACAGCTGGGTCATGTCGAACGTAGCCACATCCGAGGTTATGGCTACCGCCACGATGCCCACCAGCATGAAGGCCCCGCCCAGGATGGTGAAGATTAGGAACTTCATCGCCGAGTACTCTTTGCGCCCGGTGCCCCAGACGGATATGAGCATGTACATGGGCACCAGCTCCAGCTCCCAGAAGAGGAAGAACAGCAGGAAGTCCTGGGCTGCGAACACGCCCATTACGGCCGTTTGCAGCACCAGCAACCAGACGAAGTACTCCTTGACCCTGGTCTGGACGCTCCAGGAGGCCAACACCGCCGCCAGTCCCAGCAGTCCCGTCAGCAGTACCAGCGGGGCGCTCAGCCCATCCACCGCCAAGTGGTAGCTAGCCGTAAAGGATGCATCTCCAAAAATCGAGTCTTCGCCGAACCAGTTGAACCTGTCGATCATCTGGAAACGTTCGGCGCCTCCCCGGTCGTAAAGAGAGAGCACCAGCCCAGACAGCACGAGGTCCGCCAGGAGCACGAGAGTGGCAAACACGCGAACTTTCCCGCTACCCCGCAGCAGGGCAGCGATCACGATGGCTCCCGCCAAAGGCAGGAAGACGGTTGCTGTCAAAAGGCCGTTAAATTCCAACTACAACCACCCGATTGCCATTTTCCCTAAATCCGCATGAAGGCAAAGAACACTCCTCCGATGACTATCGCCCCCAAGGTGACAACCACCACGTAACCCTGGGCTTGCCCCGTCTGGAGCAGGGCCACCACCCGCCCGAAGTTCCTGGATGACCAGCCGATGGTCTCGGCAAAGTTGTCGACGATCTTCCGGTCAAACCAGTCCATGCTTCCCCCTAAGACGCCGTAGAAGCCTCGCCGAGTTACTGCTCCTTCGAACAGCTCGTCCATGTAATATTTGCGGGAAAGCAGGTGGTGCACCGCTCTGAAGGGCGCGCCCAACAGCCCGGGCAAGACGTTCGGAATAGCGAACAGGAACGCGGCAAGGCCTATTCCCAAGACCGCGATGGCGATGGAAACCACCGCCAGCAGGAAAATGATGTCGGACTTGCCTCCCAGGAAATCTGCAAACCAGTGGGCTGGAATACCCAGGATGCCCACGACGGGGTTGACCAAGCCCCCTACCACCACCGAAGCCACGGCCAGCAGGCCCATGGGCAGCACCATAACCCAGGGGGACTCAGCTAGATGCACGCTGTGCCCCGCATCCGGCGAGGCAGTGCCTGCGTTCTTCTCCTCAGCCTCGACACCACCACGGAACTCCCCGTGGAAGGTCATGAACACCATCCTGAAGATGTAGAAGGCGGTCATGGGGACGGCGGCAAAGAGGAGCCAGAACACCACCATGTCGACCGTGGAGCCTCCGTTCCAGGCATGGGCCAGTATCTCGTCCTTGCTCCAGAAGCCCGACAAGGGGAAGATCCCCGCCAAGCTCAGCGAGCCGATAAGCACGAGGACGTAGGTCCAAGGCATGTATTTTCGCAGACCGCCCATGTACCGCATGTCGAAGGTGCCACTGGCATGGTTCACGCTGCCCGCGCCCATAAACAGCAATGCCTTGAAGAAGGCGTGGGTGAACAGGTGGAAGATCGCGGGGACGAATGCTCCGACCCCCAGAGCCGCCACCATGTACCCAAGCTGGCTTATCGTGGAGTAGGCCAGCACCCGCTTAATGTCGTTCATCACCAAGCCCATAGTGGCCGCGAAGATGGCGGTCACGGCCCCAACCAGGGCAATGATTTGCATCGCATCCACCGAGGCTTCGACCACAGGGAAGAAGCGCGCGATCAGGAACACGCCCGCAGCAACCATGGTGGCCGCGTGTATTAGCGAGCTAACGGGAGTGGGGCCTTCCATGGCATCGGGCAGCCATATGTGCAGGGGGAACTGGGCCGACTTGCCCATCGCGCCGGCGAATATCCCCATTACCATCAAGGTGAGGGCCGTCCCCCCGATCAATCCCAGCTGCACACCAGCTGATATATCCACAATCTCGAGGGCGTTTAGCCCGTTTTCGGCAAAGGCAGATGTGTTGAAGAACAGGTAGAGAATGGCGATGAGGAAGCCCAGGTCCCCGATACGCGTAACAATAAAGGCCTTCTTGGCCGCCGCCGCCGCCGCAGGCCTGGTGAACCAGAAGCCGATGAGCAGGTACGAGCACACCCCGACCAGCTCCCAGAACACATACAGCTGCACCACGTTGCTGGCGATCACCAGCCCAATCATGGATGCCGTGAAGAGGGACATGAGGGCGTAGTACCGGGCGAATCCCGGGTCGCCCTTCATGTAGCCGAGGGAATACACCTGCACCATCAGGCTTACCCCGGTAACCACCACCAGCATGATGGCGGTCAGGGGGTCCAGTATGATGCCCAGGTTAATTTGCAGCGAACCTAAGGCCAACCACTCGTGGGGTGTGAAAATTACCTCGCCATTCTCAATGACCGAGGCCATGGCCATCAACGACAGGACGAAGGAGGCACCTATGGTCGTGATGGTGGTAAGGGCGGCCAGTTGGGAGAACCGGTTGAGAAATGGCCGGATTAGCAGCGCAATTGCTACAAAGGAGCCCAGCGGCAGAAGGAAAATCGCCCAGACGGCAGCCTCTTGGATCATCTTACAGTTTCCTCAGTATCTCCTCTGCCACATGTTCCCGGCCCTTGGGCACCATGATCCGGAAGGGTGTATGGTCGGCCCAATCGAGGATGTCTCCATCGGGAAGAATACGTGTGGGCAGACCCTCCCCTTCCAGGACTTCCTTCCACATTTCGGCCGTCATCAAGTTGGACACCTTTTTGAACTCAGTCCACATACTGCCTTCCCACTATGCTCGAAGGAGCTAGCGTCGCATCAAGCTGGCTTCGGTTATGTCAACCGTTTCCCGGTTTCGATACAGGGCTATTACGATAGCCAGGCCCAGGGCTATCTCCGCAGCTGCAACGGTTATGATGAACACCACAAACATTTGACCCGTTAACAGCCTTCCCAGGTGGTCCTGCACCCCCAGTGGAACGATGTACTTGGCGAAGGCCACCATCGCCACGTTGACCGCGTTGAACATCAGCTCAAGAGACATGAGGACGGTAATGGCATTTCGACGGGACATCGTGCCGTATAGCCCAATACAGAAGAGAATTCCGGAAAGTATCAGAAGGCGCTCCAGATCCACCGCTACCGCTCCCTCGTGATTACCAGCGCCCCGATGATGGTGGCCAGCAGCAGCACCGCCGCCACCTCAAAGGCCAGCATGTAGTCGTTGATCAGCAGGTCCCCGATGCCGGTGCGCTCCTCGGCCTGCTCATAGCGTCCTTCAAAGATGTTCAGGACAGGGAAGTTCTCAACGGTCACGCTCTGCCCATTGACAGATAGCGTGCCGCTGGCCTGCCCCGGCACCACCGAGTATTTCAGGTCCCCGTCGGGACCAACCAACCACCATCTGTCCTGGCCTTGCAACTCTCCGTCGGGACCAACCCACCAGGTTATATTCCCCTGGGCCTTAGGGTGTATCTCCACAACGTCTTGAACAGGAGAATCGGGAGCGTTCAATGCGTTCATCAGGTCCTCTGAAGGGGGCGTGGGTCCCGTAGCGGCCTGGAACTCTTCGGCAAAGGCCGGATGCAATCTGGCTACCAGCCGACCCTGTTCAAGGAGAATCAGCTCGGCTTGCAGCAGCTGGGCTTCCGTCTCCAAAGCGGTCACTTCCCTGGTAGGTTGATCGCTGCTGCGCCCCTCGAGGATCGACGGGACTTCGCCGATGCGCTCCAGAATCTGCCTCTCCACTCCATCTTCCCAATCGACGGGAAGTCCCCCCACAGTATTGGATTGCACCGCTTCAGACACCCAACCCAAGCCCCGGGCTTCCAGGCGTTCCTGCACCAGCTGCTCTTGGCCCGGCTGAATGTCCGCCAGCCCCACCTGCTGGTTCCAGTCAGTGTCCAGCACGACGTAGACGAAGGCCGCGAGCAGCAGGGCAGTAAGAATACCCGCAGGGAGATGAAGGCGATTGGGAAGATTGCCCTGCTGCACTTCCCGGGTGAGCATGATGGCGAATACGATCAGGATGGCAACGGCGCCCACGTAGATAAGCAACTGGACGACAGCCAGGAATTCGGCGCTCATCAGGACAAAGAGGCCCGCCACCGTCATGAAAACGAGGACAAGAAGAAGGGCGGCCCGGAACACATCCCGGACAAGCACCACGCCCAAGGCGCCGCCAACCCCTGCGGCCGACAGCGCCCAGAATGCTATCTCCTGAAACAACGGCTCTCCTGCGTCCTCTCGAATCTACCTTGGAGTGATGGAATGCCTACCCTGGCAGTCACCGCGAATTCTGTAGCCCTCGTTGTTGGGGTGCGGTACCCAGTCTTACGCCGTACCTGAAGATTCGTTGGATGGCGATGGGCCTCCCATGATGTCCACCTTCTCTATTCTCGCGCCCGATTTCTCGTGCTGGTGCCACCGGTTTTGCTCCCTCCCCACCTCGGTCCAGGGCAGGGGCGGCCCATCGTGGGGACTATAGCCAGCGTTCTCGAGTTGCGGCCTGAACCAGGTACTTGGCCTCTTCTCGGCTTGACGGAGCTCATCTATGCCGATCACCAATTCGCTGCGGGCATAGCGTCCCCGTTCGAAACCGCTGCCCATGAACAGCGCATCGTAAGGACATGCTTCAACGCACAGCCCGCAGAACATGCACCGCCCTATGTCTATGTCGAACACTTCCAAGTTGTACTTGTCCCCTTGGGCCTTCGCCGTCCCACTGGGTGAGGTAACGATCTTGATGATCCCCAGGGGACAGTACTTGGCACAGGACGCGCATCCCGTGCATCGCTCTTCGTACCAGCCGAACTCCTCGCCCCTGAACCTGGCGTGCTGGGAAACCCTCTCCTCGGGATATTGGACCGTAAAGGGCTTCCGCGTCAGGTTCTTCAAGGTGACCATCAAGCCTTTAACCAGTCCTAGACCGTACATGCTATGCCCCATCTCCCTGCCCGGCAGCGGGCATGGTGGTTCTGGAAGGCCAAGCGCCGGCCCCAAAGGTGCTCATGGGAGGCCGCACCTTATCTCGCACCAAGGTGCCGAAGGCAGCGACCGTTACTATCGCCAGAGGAATGTTGATTGCGGTCATAAGGCCCAAGTCCCCCCTGGATAAGGCGCCGGTCTCGTCTCGCAGCCAGTACACCTGCAGGGTGGTTGCGACGATGTTGATCAGGCTCATAGGGAACAGGAACTTCCAAGCGAAGGCCATTATCTGGTCTATACGCAGCCTGGGGAAAGTTGCCCTGATCCAGATGAACAGGAACACAAAGAAACCCAGCTTCATCAGGAACCAGAGGGCCCCAAGCTGCCCGGACAGGAAAGGACCGCTCCATCCGCCCATGAAGAGGGTGGATGCGACTGCCGATGCCGCGACGACGCCCCCGAACTCCGCCATCTGCACCAGGGCAAACTTGATGCCGCTGTACTCGGTGTGATACCCGGCCACCAGCTCGGACTCCGCCTCCACGATATCGAAGGGAGTCCGGTTCAGCTCAGCCGAGATGCCCAGCATGAACACCAGTATGCCCAAGGGCTGCACCACGATGAAGGGGATCTGCTGAGCGTTGACAACATCCACGAGGCTCATTGATCCGGCCAAGAGCACGATGCCAACCAGGGAGAGTACGGTGGGTATCTCGTAGCTGATCAGCATCGCCACGCCCCGCATCGCCCCGAACATGGCGTAGCGGTTCCCCGAAGACCAGCCAGCCATGAAAATGCCCAGGGTGCTCAACCCGGTGATGGCCACAAGGTACAGCACCCCGATATTCAGGTCGGCCAGGAAGGTGTTCCTGGCGATGGGGACCACCGCCAGCCCGGCTATCAACGGGAACACAACCACGATGGGCACCATCAAGAAGGCTATTCGGTCCGCGCCTTGGGGTACCAGGTCTTCCTTCGTCAGGAGCTTTACCAGGTCGGCGATGGGCTGCAGCAGTCCGAAAGGTCCCCAGCGGTTGGGTCCCAGTCGGTTCTGCATCCTACCCAACACCCGCCGCTCCAACCACACGAACAGGGCGGCGCCCAGAAGCACACCATTGACCAGGATGAGGATGATCAGGAAACCGGAGATGATGTGGTCGAGCCAGCACAGGGAGCTTGGCATGACCTCGCCGATGGCGTTGTATATGTGCCTGTACAGCACATTGTCGTGAAAGAGGCTGTCGGCGCCTATGCTGCAGTTCACCGGTCAACCTCACCCATGTTTATGTCGATGCTTCCCAGGTTGACGATCATGTCGGCCAGCTTCCAGCCGATGAGCAAATCCTTGATGATCGTCAAGTTCAGCAGGGAAGGGGAGCGTATCTTGCACCGGTAGGGAGATATCCCCCCGTCGCTGACCAGGTAGAAGCCCAGCTCGCCCTTGGGGGACTCCACACGCCCGTAGGCTTCGGCCCCCTTCGGCGGTCGAAGCACCAGGGGCAGCTCCGCCCGTACCGGGCCCCCGGGAATCTGCTCGACGCACTGCCGGACGATACGCAGGCTCTGTCGCATCTCCTGCATTCGCACCCAGAACCTGTCCAGGTTGTCGCCGTTTGTGCCCACAGGTACGTCGAACTCCAGCCCGTCGTACACATCGTAGGGGTCCGCCTTCCGCCAGTCCCAAGCCAGGCCGCTGGCCCGCAGTATGGGGCCGCTGGCTGAGCAGGCAATAAGCCTGTCGATGGGCAAAATGCCGACGCCCCGAACCCTTACCAGGATAATCTCGTTCTCCGCCAGGAGCTGTTCCAGCTCGTCAAGGTAGGAGGGCATGTAGTCCAGGAAGCGACTCAGGGCGGGCCAGAAGTCCTCGGGAGCATCGTAGTAAACGCCGCCGGGCCTCATGTAGCTCACTGTGATGCGGGCGCCGCACAGCATCTCGAAAAGGTCGAGGATGCGCTCCCGCTCCCGGAAGCAATACATCAAAGGCGTCCCCAGGGCGCCCAGGTCCTGGAGCAGGAAGCCCGTAGCCACCAGGTGACTGGCAATGCGCTGGAGCTCAGCGGCCATGACCCTCAGGTACTGCCCCCTGACCGGCACTTCTATGCCCATCAGTCGCTCGACACCCAGGCAGTACGCCTGGTTGTTGGTCATGGAAGCTACGTAGTCCAGCCGGTCGGTCAGGGTGACGATCTGGGTGTAGTTGCGCTCTTCGGCCAGCTTTTCGGTGCCGCGATGCAGGTACCCGAACACCGGCTCCACATCCACGATCATCTCGCCGTCGAAGGTCACCCGGAGGCGAAACACCCCGTGGGTGCTGGGGTGCTGGGGCCCGATGTTGATGGTGATAGGCTCGGTGCGAATTGGCATGGCCGGCCTAGTACTCCACCGCGTCCTGGAAGTCTTTGCGCAGGGGATGCCCTGGAAAGCCTTCCCACAGCAGGATGCGCTTCATGTTGGGATGGCCATCGAACCGGACCCCCATCAGGTCCCAGATCTCCCGCTCCTGGTAGTCGGCCCCTGGCCATATATCGATAACCGACGGGACCTCAGGTTCTCCTCTGCCGGGCACCCTTGCCCTCAGGAAAACACTGTGGTTGTGCTCGAAGGAGGTCATTAGGTAGATGATCTCGAAGTGGTCGATGTAGTCCACTGCCGAGATGGAGTTCAGGTACTCCAGCTTCAGTTCCGGGTCTTCCTTGAGGTACCTGCAAACATCTGCGATATGGGGCGGCTTGATCCACAGGTGGGATTCTGTTTGCTCTTCTACGGATTCGGGATAAGCTGCTTGAATGTGCCGGGCCAGTTCCCCCGCATCAAGGAAGCTGGTCATCATTCACCTGCAACATCGCCCCGCAGACTGTAGCGCTTGATCTTCTCGTGGAGCTGCATGATGCCGTAGAGAAGGGCATCGGGACGGGGCGGACAGCCGGGCACGTACACATCCACCGGTACGATGTGGTTGACGCCGGGCACAACGCTGTAGCAGGAGTAGTAAGGCCCTCCGCTGGTGGCGCACACGCCCATGGATATGACCCACTTCGGCTCGCCCATCTGGTCGTAGATACGGCGGATGGCAGGCGCCATCTTCCAGGTAACGGTGCCGGCGACGATCATGAGATCGGCTTGCCTGGGCGTGGCCCTGAAGGCCTCCATGCCGAACCGGGCAATGTCGAACCGACCCATGGCTGTAGCCATCATCTCGAAAGCACAGCAGGCAAGGCCGAAGGCTACCGGCCACAGGGCGGACTTGCGCCCCCAGTTGAGCAGGGCATCCACCGAGGTGACCATGACGTTGCGGGACAGGTCCTCGGGCACCTGGATCAGGGGTTCAGGGTAAGGTTGGGCGTTGGTCCGGCGCATATCCCCGACTATTTGCCCTTCTTCCAGGTCCAGGCTCCAGGTGCGGGAACTCAGGGGGCCTGCGCCTTCTTGTATCTCCTGGGTCATGCCTATCTCCACTCCAGGTCCTGTTTCCGCCAAGCGTAAACCCACCCCATCGCCA
Source organism: Dehalococcoidia bacterium (assembly GCA_963663025.1). Classification (GTDB taxonomy): domain Bacteria; phylum Chloroflexota; class Dehalococcoidia; order Lucifugimonadales; family JAGWBF01; genus JAGWBF01. The sequence goes on from OY760073.1 coordinate 1,141,926, forward strand.
GTATGGAAATGAACACCATCATCGCTATCAGAGCAAACAGGCCAAGCTGGTTGAACTTGACGGCCCAGGGATAGATGAATATGACGCCCACGTCGAAAATTATGAACAAAAGGGCGTAAAGATAAAAACGGAAATTGAATTGCCCCCATTTGCCCCCGATGGTCTGCATGCCGCACTCATAGACCTCAGACTTGACGGCGCCGGGCTTCTGGGGACGTATCTTGACTTTGGAAGCGGCCCACGACAGCATCAACATGCTGGTGGGAACTATGACGGCTACTATGCCGAGAATCGCAACGAGGCCGTACTGACGCAGATAATCGTCGACCATGCTCCCCTAAAACACACCCTGCATTTGGCCTAGGAAATATAGCATAGGCAGCCCCCAGGCGCAAGGAAACCGGCGCGCCTTCTAGCCCCCTTTCGCCCCTGGGGGAGAAGGTTGGGATGTGGGGGAGCGCGGGGCAACCCTTGTGGTTGCCCCTACGGGGTCGCTGGGCGTGATTGCGGCGTAGGCCGCAATCCAGGAAATCCCGGGCTGATGACAGGCCGGGTGTGACAAAAGGCCGCCCTGCCCGTTCCCCTTCGAGAGCCTCAGGGCGAACGGGCGGGGGCCAAGGTAGGACCGCTTTTGTGCTCCCCTGAATTAGAGCCATCCTGGAACCCGCCAATGCTCCGTCCTGGATTGCGGCCTTCGCCGCAATGACGAAGAACGTTGCCTCCGTGAGGAGGGTTGTGGGATACAACGCTTGAGAACAGGCTGCTCATGACGAACCACCCTAGCCGTCATTGCGGCGGAGGCCGCAATCCAGGAAGGTCCGGGACCGGGAGGGGACCCCCACTGAAATGTCCATCCCATCGGGCAGACTGCCCAGGTCTAGGGGGTGGCGCATTTGCCATTCACCAGGTTCATCCCCGATGGACAGCCCAGCCTCCGCCCATCTATCTGCAACGCCACCGATTTGCCCAGGCGGTTCGCTTTGTCGTTGCTCCCCGACCCCCCTGTGTTCACCTCGGTCCACAATACCTTGTTGGCGATGGCCCAGCCCGTTTCATCGTTGCTCCCCGTGAAACGCACCTTGAAGCTGGAGGCGCTGACATCGGAGGGAGCTATCCGCAGGTACCACTTCTGGGACTCTTTCTGCCCGTTCCCCGGCACCTCCACGCTCCCACCTGCGGAGTGCAGCAGCACCCTGCGTCCCTCAGCAGTGTCGGAGCTGCTCACAAAGTCCCCCGCAAGGCAGTCTTCGTATATGGCTGGGCTGTAATCAAAGGTAGAGTCTGTGCTGTGATAGATGGTGTGGAGGTCATCGTCGTACCTGCAGAAGCGGGCTGTCAGCCTGACCCCGGGGTCACTGGCAAGGGTGATGCGATGCACCGCAAACTTGTCATGCTCGCTCCCGTAGGCCCAGGCGCCGTTGTCCAGCTTCACCTTCGGTCCCAGCTTCTGGTACAGCACAGGCCCTGTGTTGTACCCGCTGCCCAGGTTGAGGGTGGTGTCCGAGCTTTCCTTCTGGGCAAGGTTGTCCGAAAGGGTGATGAGGGGCTCCGAGATGCGCAGCATAAGCTGGTCTCCAGAGGACCAGGGCTGCCTGGAGACGCCCCAGGTCAGGGCGCCGGCGGCGCTGTCCCCCGTGGCCCCGGTTAGGGAGAGCATCGTTGTCCCATCGCCGGTGATGAAATCAAGGATGTGGGTTGTCAGATCAACGTAGGGGGAGAGGATCATGGTGATCGCATCCCCGGTCCCGTAGAAGCTGGTGATGGTTGTGGTGGTGTCGCCGGTGGTGAAGGCTGCTGGGGAAAGGTCTCCTGTACTGAGGTTGCCGGAGCTGACGTAGCCATCACCGCTGCCTATGGCCTGGGAGTCGAAGAAAGCTTCATGCACCGTGCCCTCGGGAGCGATGGCCGTTACTGTCATTTCAGCAACCGAGTACGGCGATCTGTAATTGCAAGGGATGTCAGTGGGGAGCACGGCGCGCTCGGTAAAGCGGTACGTACCTGCTGGTAGAGGACGGGCTGTCTCTATGCCAAGGGAGTACCCTGTAGTTGGGTCGGTATCGTCATCGTGCAGCTTGACTCGAAACAGAGATGCGTCCGGGCCATAAATGTCGAATGTGGCGTAATCAGTCTTTCTTTCGCTATTATAAATCTCACCAAAGTCCAAGACCGTTTGCCAGCCCTTCCCTGTCTCGATGCTTGCCTCATTCTGAACGACGGGCTTCAGGCCATAGTACGCAACGTTGTCTCTCCAGCGCCTCTCTTCAAGCAGTGCCCACTCCACACAGGTGCCATACAGTGCTATCCCATCTCCGCCATCAATCCAAGATATCATATTGCGGATTTCTTCCAGCGAGACCGTTGGCTCAGACGTCCCGTCAGGGGATCGGACTTCCGTGATGAAGTCAGGGTTGGAGTTAGTCCCACCGTCGCTCTTTGTTCCCGTTCCATCGGCTTCCCCGCTGGAGGGAATCCACACAGGGTTACGGGAGTCGATGGTGTATCCAGCAGGTCTATCTCCAACATAGTTGAACGTTTGCCCAGAGTCGTTCCATGAGGTGGTGTCGACGAACCCGAACACGTTCGCAGCGGTAGCGGCACTATCGCTCTCAGCATCTGGGGAAGGCGTCGTGTTCGACAAGAACAGAACTGCCTCTCGGCCATCCCAGACAGTGCTGCGGTCTGCTGTGTCAGCTCGCACCTTGAAGGTTCGCGTTCCTGTGCCTCGGAGGTACTCTACGGCGTTGAAGATGATTTCCCCGTCGCCGGTGGATGCCAGGGTAGCCCGAACAACCACATCGGCAGCATAGACCCGTTCTGCCAAGGACGCTACCGCGGCACCATAGTGGGATGTGTCCAAGGAGAGTATGTGGTTCACTACGATACTGGGGGTAGGTATCGTAGTGCCTGCCGGCGAAGGAGCGTTGGTTGGCACAGAATCTGGCATCGGCCCTGGGGTGCTACAGGCGGCCAGTCCAGTGAACGCAAATACGGCTAGTAATAGCGCAGCCCACAGTCCCGGATATCTCATTCCAGGCTCCTTCTACGGGTGGGGGTGGGACTCGTTGTTCTTTCGGATACCATACCTGTCCTCGATAGTGAGGGTACTCCTGGGATATTCGACGAAATTATAATTTCCCATGATGCCCCCCTTGAAGGGCAGATGACCCAGGCCTGCGATATGGCCTAGTTCGTGAATCATGACGTAGGGCAGGTAGTAATGCACATGTGGATTGTTTTCGGCAATCGAACCATTGTTGGTCCACGTGGTAACAAGACCCTTGTACGGCGGAGTTGGCGGGACCGGGATGAACAGTTTCTGAGAAGCCAGATGAGGATAGGTGCCACCTGGGGTCGTGCATCCTAGCCCGCCCTGACATAGGTCTCCATCAGCTACTCTGTAGGCATGAACGACGACGTCCTCCCCACTGGACACCGTACTGAACCTGATCTGCCCAACTCCGTGCCACGTGTTGCCAGCTGACCGCGTTGCGCTTTCCATCAGACCTTGCTGAGGATTCGGGGTGTTCCTAGAGTCGTAGAACTTTGCAAGGTCTAGCTTGTAGTCGACTCGACGGTCTGCTTGGTGCCATGCCTGCCGGATGGTGCCAGTCACATTCAGCGTAGTCGACGTACCTGTGCGGGTGTCCTCAGCTGTCAGCGTTACGCCCGTGTTGTTCGGGTTCCCCAGTCCGCACCTGATCATGAAGAAGGAGTGTTCATAGTCGGGCGCACTGACAGTAAACTCGCCGGTCTGAGATCTGGTACTTGGAAGACATCCATTACCCTTGCCAACAATTGCCAGCCCGGTACTGGTGGTGTTCACATCCAAGTTGAACTTGTAGTCGCTCAAGTTGGCCCTGCCGGTCGTCTCCTCAATAGACACAAACACGGGGCTGTAATGCAGTACGGACCAGTCAGAAGAACTGACAAAAGACCTATAGGTGTGTATTCTGCCCTGTTTGTCCGCCAAGCGGAAGAGCGTAGCCTGCAACTGCAAGGGGTTAGGGGTGGGGATAGGAGTGGGGGTCGCTGTAGGTGTTAGGGTAGGAGTAGGTGTCTTCGTAGGTGTTGGGGTAGGCGTAGGTGTCTTTGTAGGTGTTGGGGTAGGCGTGGGTGTCTTCGTGGGAGTGGGAGTGGGAGGGAGTGTTGGAGTAGGCGTGGGGGTGGGGATGATGATAGAGTCGCTATCCCATCCGCTCTCGCAGACATCCCCTCCCCGCTCTGCCACGGTTCGTACCTGCGCCCCGTATTCCCCCGGTCCAGGCGCTGTTCTGCTCCGAGTATGGGTGATGGCGGTGTCGGCGCTGGCGACCCATGTGCTGCCGCCGCTTCCCCATCCCGTCCAGAGAAAGTCGTAGCCCACGTAATGCCCCGGGTGGTGCACATCGTCCCATCGGGCGAAGATCGTGAGGCCGGTTCTGGTCACCGATACGGACGGTTCGGAGGGCGTCGAGCAGGTCCAATACGGTTCGCCGTCCTCTCCCTGGGCGTTGTCCTGGTCTTCCTGCGCGAAGACTCACAGGGCGCCCACAGCCAGCACGGTCGCGAAGACACCGATTATGAGCACAAGGTCGAGGAACCTGTTGGCGCTCATATTTCACCTCCACCAGAGGTTGGTGGCCGTTATGGGGTCTCGTCAATTCGCCCAGGCTGATATCTTCGGGGGCATGGGACCGATTCGTCTTCGGCGATGTGTTCACTGATAAGGTTTGGTCTTGTTTTGAAACCGCTACATAAATACCAACATCACTGGGGGATGGTTGTCAAGATGTTATGATATTCGGCGCTTTGAGTGGAAACGGGCCAGGAAGTCGCGGCCGGCTACAGGGTGCTTATGGGGTCCACATCCAGCATCCAGCCTTCGGGCAGCGCCATACCTTCGATGAGGCTGTGCAGGTCCCGTCCCCGCAGCACCAGGCGCCAGCGGAACTGCCCCCGGACGCGCTCCCCGAATGTGGGAGCCTGTAGACCCGGCTTCAACATCGTGGAGTGGCTCGAAATGAAAGCGAAGGACGCTCCCAGAGGACCCTGAAATCTCTGCCGGGCGGGAGTCTTCGTGGACTCTAAGAACCGACTCAACGCTGATACGCCGAGCCAACTGCAAAAGGCCCGTTCCCTAGGCCCCTTTTGCCCCCATAGCCAAAGTATCCAGCGCCCCCTCGACGCGCCTGATGCAGCGCTCCTTGCCCAGCAGATCCATGGTCTCAAACAATGGAGGAGAAGCTGTCCGGCCGGTGAGCACCATGCGCAGCATGCCGAAGTAGCGGCTCGCCGAGAGTCCCATCTCCGACGACGCCTTCCTCAACTCTTCTTCCAGCGCGTCGTGGGCAAGCTCACCGGCTTTGCTCAGGACATCCAAGGTGCGGCTGAGGGCGGTCACGGCCGTCTCGGGCTCTCTCACCCTCTCCAGTATCTCTTCGACGCTGGGGCTCACGTTGTCGATGAAGAAGTAGCTAGAGGCCTCGGCCACGCTTCCCGGGCTGCCCAAGCCTCCGCCGAGAGTCCTCACCCGCTCCTGCAGCAGGGGAACCAGCTTCAGCAGGTACTCCCTGTCCACGGGGACGCACTCCCGAGGCAGGTCTCTCTCCAGGTAGGGAAGCACCGCGTCGGCCAGCTCCTCTGCTGGCATCTGCCTGATGTACACCCCATTCATCCACTGGAGCTTCTCCATGTCGAAGATGGCCGCCGAACGGACGATGCGCTCCGCAGAGAAGCTCTGCACCAGCATCTCCCGGGACATCACCTCTGTCTTGTCATCCAGGGACCATCCCAGCAATGCCATGAAGTTGACCATGGCCTCGGGCAGGAAGCCGTCGGATTTGTATTGGAGGGCCGATGCTGCGCCGTGACGCTTGGAGAGCTTGGACCTGTCGGGCCCGAGGATGATGGGCAGGTGGGCAAACACGGGAGGCGCGTATCCCAGGGCATCGTAAAGCTGGATGTGGCGGGGGGTGCTGGAGAGCCACTCCTCAGCCCGCATCACATGGCTGATATCCATTAGGTGGTCATCTACGACATTGGCCAGGTGGTAGGTGGGATAGCCGTCGGACTTCAGCAGGACATGGTCATCCAGCAGGTCATTCCGCCAGACGACATCGCCTCGTATGATGTCGTGGAAGCGGGTCTCTCCCTCCCTGGCCATCTTGAATCGGACGGTGGGGGAAATGCCCTGAGCCTCGGCTTGGCTTCTCTCAGCGGCGGTCAGGTCCCGGCATCGCCCATCGTATCCTCTTGCGCCTCTGGACCCCTTCTTCGAGCGTCGCAGCTCCTCCAGCCGGTCCGGGGAACAGTAACAGTAGTAGGCGCTCCCCTCCTCCACCAGCCTTTCGGCGGCCTCCTTGTAGATGTCCAGTCGCTGGGACTGGAAGTAGGGAGTGTGGGGTCCTCCCACATCGGGGCCTTCATCCCAGTCCAGGCCAAGCCAGCGCAGCGAGTCCTGGATCTTCCCCAAAGCCCCGACCGAGTAGCGCTTCTGGTCAGTATCCTCCACCCGCAGGATGAATGACCCTCCATGATGGCGGGCGAAGAGCCAGTTGAAGAGGGCTGTGCGCAGGTTGCCTATGTGGGGGTCTCCCGTGGGGCTGGGTGCGAAACGCACCCTCACGCTGCTTACAGGCACCTCAACACCTCATTCATATCCTCGGGCAGAGGGGCGGTGAAGGTCATCTTCTCGCCTGTGCTCGGGTGCACAAAGCCAAGGCTGTAGGCATGGAGGAACTGCCTCGGCAGCATTGGGCTTTTCTTGCCATAGAGCTCATCTCCCAGGAGCGGATGGCCTATGGCTGCGAAGTGCACCCGTATCTGGTGGGTGCGCCCCGTCTGGGGAAACACGTTCAGCAGGGAGCATCCGCCCACACTCCGAATTACCTCGTAACGGGTGACGGACTCCCGGCCCCCTTCCACCACCGCCATTCGCTTGCGATTACCCCGGTCCCTGCCTACAGGGTACCGCAGCGTTCCCTCGGCCGGCAAAACCTCGCCCAAGGCCAGGGCACTGTAGGTCTTGGACATGCTCCTGGAAGCAAGCTGCCGAGCCAGGTGCTGGTGGGATGCCGTGGTCTTGGCGACGACCATGACGCCGGAGGTGTCCTTGTCCAAGCGGTGAACGATGCCGGGCCGGACCGTGTCACCGATGCCCGCGATGTCCGGGAATATGGCCAGCAGGGCGTTCACCAACGTTCCCGTTGGGTGCCCGGGGCCGGGATGCACGGAGATCCCCGCCGGCTTATCAACTACAGCCAGGTCCCCATCCTGGTACAGCACGCTAACGGCGATATCCTCAGCTTGGAGGTCCGCAGGCTGGGGCTCCGGCAAAGTGACCCGAACCTCATCACCAACTTTGAGCTTCTGCCCCGGCTTAGAAGGGCAATTGTTGACCAGCACATGGCCATTCCCGATCAGTTGGCGGACCTGGGACCTTGTCAACGCAGGCCTTTGAGAGACCAGGTAGATATCCAGTCTCTCCTGGCGGGATGGGACTTCCAGTGTGAATGTCTCCGGGGTCATTGGCCCTCTCGGCTTCCGTAGGTCACGCCACATCCCGGGCACAGCCACGCCCCTCCTGTGTAGGTCACCTCGGTGGAGCACAGGGAGCAACCTATACGTCTCCCCACTTCCTGGGCTCCATCCCTGGTGTCTGCGTTACCCTCGACAGAAAGCAAGACCGTGCCGTTTGCACCCATAGGGGGCGTAGTTTTCAACTGCTTGGTGGGGGAAAGGAGCAGGAACACCAGCAGAATGATTCCCACTACGATGGAAGCGTCCGCCACGTTGAATATCGGCCATGGACCTACGTCGATAAAATCCGTAACGGCGCCCAGCCGTATCCTGTCAACCAGGTTGCCCAAGGCCCCTCCAAGCTGCAGGCCTAAGCTCAGCCGTAGCAGCGGACTGGACAGGGCGTGGCTGCGGTACAGGAAGAAGAGGATCCCTATGGCAACAAAGGAGGCCACCACCAGCGCCATGGTCTGGTCGGGGAAAAGCCCGAAGGCCCCGCCGGTGTTGGAGGTCAGGGTAATCCGGATGAGGCCATCATAGGGCACCGACTGTCCATAGAAGAGCTGGTTGAGGACTATAGCCTTGGTCACCTGGTCCAAGCTGAACGATGAGCTGGCAGCCAGGAGAAAGTAAGGGTCTTTCACCCAGGACACCCAACCTGGATTCAAGGGCTGCTCCTTGAGAAGCCAGGAAACGCAAATAAAGGGATTCGCAAGCTTAGCCAACCAGGTGGGGAGCAAGAAATCGGGCAACCTCATCGGCCGCGCTGCTCTCGAGGCCAGCCCATACATGATTAGCTCCAGGAATTATTTTCAGGTCGGCACCCTGCAGGTTCGCAGCGACTGCATCTTCCAGGGCCTCGCTATCCACCACCTGGTCCCTGTCGCCGCTGACAACCAGCTTGGGCACCCCGGGCTTGCTCTCCTTCAGACCCTCGAAGGCCCGCAACGGAGGGGAAACCAGGGCCATAGCCCTGATGCGCCCGTATTTACCCAGCCCCGCCAGGGACACCACCGCGCCGAAGGAGTAACCAACTAAGCCCAGTCGTTTGCCGTTGATGCCTGGCAGCTTCCCCATCACCTGCAGGGCGGCGGCCGCATCGTCCTTCTCCCCTTCTCCGTCGTCGTAGGCGCCCTCGCTTCGACCGACTCCGCGGAAGTTGAACCTCAGCGTAGAGATACCATGCTCCAGAAGCGAGCGGGACACAGCCAGAATCACGGCGTTGTCCATGGTGCCTCCCATGAGAGGATGAGGATGACACAGGACGACCCCCGGGCATGCAGTCGCTGCATCGCCAGGAGATGCCAGGACACCCTCCAAGGTGAGGTTGCCGGACCGGAATGAAAGCGCTGTCTGTCGCATCACATACTTGCCTTACGCCAAGTCCATCATACTAGATTTCGCCCTAGTGTTTGGCAAGAAGTGTTGCTAGAATATTGCCCAATCCAGGCTACGGAGGCGCAAATGCCTGTTATCGATCTGCGAAGCGACACCGTTACCAAGCCCACGGAAGAGATGAGGGCCGCCATGGCCCAGGCTGAGGTCGGCGACGATGTGATGGGAGAAGACCCCACCGTCAACCGATTGGAGCAGATGGCGGCGGATGTTCTGGGCAAGGAGGCCGGGCTACTGACCTCCAGCGGCACCATGAGCAACCTGATCGCCGCCTTGTCCCATTGCAGCCGGGGCGACGAGGTGATCATGGGCAGCGAGGGCCACATGTTCTGGAACGAGGTGGGAGGGGCTGCCACCCTGGCGGCGGTGCAGGTGCGCACCGTTCCCAACGATGCCCAGGGGCGCATGGACCCGGCCGACGTTGAAGCGTCCATCAGGCCCCCGGGCAATATCCATTTCCCCAGGACATCCCTGCTCTGCCTGGAAAACACCCACAACCGTTGCAACGGCGGAGTCCTCACTCCCGAGGACACCCGCAGCGTTGCCGAGGTCGCGCATGCCAACGGCGTGGCGGTCCACCTGGACGGCGCGCGGGTGTTCAATGCCGCAGTAGCCCTGGAGGTCAAGGCCAAGGACCTGGTGGCCGACGTGGACGATGTATCTTTCTGTCTGTCCAAGGGGCTGAGCGCCCCGGTGGGGTCCGTCCTGTGCGGCAGTCAGGAGTTCGTGGAGCAGGCCCGCAAGTGGCGCAAGATGCTGGGAGGCGGGATGCGCCAGGCTGGCGTGATAGCGGCAGCTGGCGTCGTCGCCCTGGAAACCATGGTAGACCGCCTAGCGGAGGACCATTCCAATGCCAGCAGGCTGGCCTCGGGCCTGTCTCAGGTCCCTGGGATAAGCCTCGACCCGGCGTCTTTTCACACCAACATCGTGTTCCTGGAGCTGGAGCCCGAAATTGGAAGCGTTCCCGAGTTCATATCGCGGCTGAACCAGAATGGCCTGAAGGTATCCTATCCGGGCGGACGCAGGATACGGCTTGTGACCCACCGCCACATAACCCCAGGGGATGTTGACGAGGCCGTCGACATCGTCGCCAAGGTTGCCAAAGAGCAGCGCAACCCGGCGGCCTGAGTGCATTCCCCAGCTCATGCGATGGCCATTTGTGCGCAGGGAAGCAGGATGGCATATAATACGAGACGTTCGCTCAGCATAGCGATTCCTAAAGAAATGATTCTGGAGGAGGGAGCATGCCCGCAGACTTCGTGAAGGTGGCCCAGACCTCGGACCTGGCTCCGGGGCAGATGAAGCAGGTGCAGGCCGGCGACGAGCTTATACTGCTAATCAACCTCGACGGGGAATACTACGCCATGGACGACATCTGCTCCCATGCGTACGCCCCCCTGACCCAGGGCGACCTGAACGGCGAAGAGGTGGAGTGCCCCCTGCATGGCAGCGCCTTCAACGTAAAGACCGGGGAGGTGCTGAGTCCCCCCGCCAACCAGTCCCTCGACACCTTTGCGGTGAGGATAGAAGGGGACGACATCCTGATCGGTCCCAAGAACTAGAAACGGCGGGCCCAACCTCGTTCCACCAGCAGAGCGAGGATGTAGGGTTTACCGGCCCCTGGTGTCTCCCCACAGGTAGATGTGCAGGCGGGGGCTGAACCGAAGGTTTTCTTTCACGCAAAGCTTGCTCAGCCAGTCGCTCCGCTCCTGGAGCACCGAAGGGGTGCGCCCCTCGGGGGAGAGGAGCACCCGCTCCCGGGGAATAGCCAGGTCTTCCATCAGCCGGCGGACCTCATCCATGTCCGATCCTCTCGTCACCACGAACTTGAAGTAGGCCTGAGGCATGGCGGCGAAGGACCTCAGCGCCTCTGGAAGGTAGCGTTTCCCTAGCGCGTTTCCCGACGTAGCGAGCTTGGGAGAGACGTTCCACTGGTCGATGTACGTGGCCATCTCAGCCGTGGGCGCGATGGTGCCGTTGGTCTCCACCTCGAAGGTGAATCCCCGGCTCTTCAGGGACCCGATCGGCCCAGCTACCTGGTTCTGCTGCATCATCGGCTCCCCTCCGGTGACCACCAGGTGCGAACAGCCGAAGCTTAGTACCTCGCGCTCCACATCCTCCGGGGAGAGATCCACAACCTCTTTGTTGTAGTCGTAGTTCTTCCAGTCCCAGGTGTACTTGGTGTCGCACCATGTGCATGCCAGGTTGCACTGGGCCAGGCGCAGAAACACCGCCGGGGTCCCGGCCAGCGTACCCTCGCCCTGTAGAGTGTGGAATATCTCCGGCCTGCCGTCGGCCCCGCAGCTTACCTTGAGCAACATGGCCGAGGTTCGGGAAGCTGAAGTCACGCCGACCCGCCCTTCAGCCTGACCAGCAGGGGATCGGGAAGCCCAGCCTCTTCGAAGCCTTTGGCCCGCAGGATGCAGCTGTCACAGGCACCGCAGGGCTCAGGACCTCCCTGGTAGCAGCTCCAGGTGTTGGTCAGGGGAGCGTCCAGCTCCTTGGCCCACTGGACTATCTCCGCCTTTGACATGCGGATGATGGGCGTCTCGATATCCATGGGGACGTTGTGCTCGCTCCACAGCTTGCTGCCGTACTTCAGGACCTCTTTCATCTTTTCGTAGAACTCGGGCCGGCAATCGGGGTACCCGCTGTAATCGATCGCATTCGGGGCCATGAAGAGGGTGGCCTCTAGCTCATCGGCACTCACCTTCTCCTGCTCGATAGCCCACAGGGCCTGGCTCTCCAGATATGCGGCGCCTACAGCTATGAAGAAGGTGTTGCGCAGGGGCACGTAGGAACTGGGGATGGACTGGCCCATCCGGCTGGCATCTCGCTCTTCGGGCAGCGAAACCACGTCGGGACTGGTCAGCGCCGAGTACCAGGCGACCTTCCCGAAGGAGGACACATCGACCAGCTCATGGCGGATGCCCAGCGAGGAGCTCACCTCGCGGGCGCTGTCCATCTCGGTGCTGTGGGTCTGGCCGTAGTAGAAGGTCAAGGCGGTCAGCCGGTCGGTCCTGCCCCTGGCATATGCCGAAACGGTGGTGGAGTCCAGCCCGCCGGAGAGGAGGGTGACGCCGATGCTGACCATCAGGGGGCCGATCTGTATTCAGCATACTGGGTGGGGGACTCCCACATGCGGACGGCTGCAGGCTCGATGCCGCAAAGCTCCCTGGTCTGGTGATATATCTCCCTGGCCATCACCTCAGCCGACGGGTTTACCCCATCGAACACATAGATGAACTGCTCCTTGACCCCCCTCAGCGCTTCCAGCAGCTCGCCATCCCTGCTGTTTAACAGGAAGGCGTGGTCCCAGTTCGCTTCGATCCAGGAGGACACCTTCTGCTTCAACTCGCTGAAGTCCACCACAAATCCGACGGGGTCCAGAGCTTGGGAAGCCATGAAGATTTCGACCCTATAGTTGTGGCCGTGGGGGTGGATGCACTTGCCGCTGTGACCCAGGAGCCGGTGGCCGGCGGAGAACTCCATCTCCACCCGCACCTGGTAGTCGTCACTCATGGGTGCTGCCCGGTGAGGGGCCCATCGCCAGACAGGCCTTCTCCGGGATACTTCGCGGTAACGACGGTGTGCAGGCCACCCCGGACCTTGTAGTCCAGGACCACTTCCATACGGCGGGGTTTGCACGCGCCCACGAGGTCGTCCAGGATGCGATTGGCAGCGCTCTCCTGCACGATCCCCACGTCTCGGAAGGACAGCAGGTAGTACTTGAGCGACTTCAACTCGATGCACAGATCGTGAGGCTCGTAGGTGATGCTCAGCGTGCCGTAGTCCGGGAGGCCAGTCCAGGGACACACGGCGGTAAACTCGTCGGTCTCTATGCGGACCTCGGACTCTCCGCAAGAAGGCTCGTAGTCGAATGACATCAGGACTGCGCTGTCGATGGACGCCTCCGGGCCTTCCTCGATTCGCCGATCCAGGTTCTCGTAACGTTCCTTCAGCGATGCTATGGATGCCATGCTCTTTCATCCGCCGTCTGCCGGACTATGCACTTGGGATTTCAATAGGGCGGTCCACTAAATGATAGGTTACGGCAAAAGAGGTGTCAAAACTCACGATGGGGACCCTAGTCTCTCCTTGTTATTCCTATGACGCTGGGGTATCCTTGGTTTACTTCGTAGGTGCGGGAGGGCCCTTGGCCCAAACAGGGGAAGAGGCGTTGAAAGACCAAGCCACGAAAGACCAATTCACCGACGCTGAGATGCTCCAATATCCCGCGCGGCTGGAGGAGATCCAGGAGCTCCTGAAGGAGGCCGTCGCTTCCGAGCCCTCCCTTAGGCTGATGCCCAAGTTTGCTATGGCCCGCGCCGGAAACCCCGACTTCCACAGGGTCTACTTCGCCATCCACTGCACCTGTGGGACTGCAGGCTTGGTTTGTGTCGAAACAGCCAAATCCAAGACCTTACCCCAGGTTGAGGATGCTTTGCCTTCCCTCGCACAGCACCTGTTGAGCAGGGCCAAGCAATTTGCCAGCATGCCCTGCTCCATGCACACAAGCATGCGCTCTATGGGTATCCAGGCTTCGATGCCAGGAAGTGGGGGGAACCAACATGCCTAAGAACATCGACCCGGACAAGGCGATGGAAGGGGCCATCCGCTTCTCCGAAAAGTACGTGGAGAAGAGCGGGTACAAGTTCTTTCCCGACCAGGAAGTGGTGCGCCTCGTGCAGGAAGGCTTGGCCCGCAACCAGGTAGAGTACGGGTACCGCTACTGCCCTTGAATGCCCCTCAGCGGCGATCCCGTAGAGGACCGCAAGAAGATTTGCCCCTGCGACCGGCACCACGAAGACATAGAGAGGGACGGGTTCTGTATCTGAATGTTCTTCGTGAGCGAAGAGTTTCTTCGCCAACAGGAGCAGGGAAACGACATCGAACAGACCATCGGCGAGGCGGTCAAGCCCGGTGAAGGCCTATTCGACCAGCCGTATAAGTCAAAAGCAGACCAGAAGGGAAGCCAGAGTACGTAGAGGAGCTGAGAAGCTGTGAGCATAACGGTTTACACATCCGTTGGTTGAGGCCCCTGCCACATGGTGAAAGTGTATCTTTCACAGAAGGGTCTGGAGTTCACCGAACGGAACGTATCGCTGGACGAGAACGCAAGAGAGGACCTTCTCTCCCTGGGATATCGCAGCACACCTGTGACTGTGATTAACGACGAGAAGGTCGTGGGTTACAGCCCTCCAAAGCTGGAGGAGGCCCTGCAAGCGGCCGGTATCTAAACACAGGCAACCGACGGCAAGGCTTTCCGTCCCTATTGCCGGGCAGGGAGTTGGGCTTACTTGCCCAGCAGCTTCATCAAGAGGGCCATCCTGACGTACAGGCCGTTCTCTGCTTGCCGATAGCCAGCCCAGCGGGGATCCCCCGTCTCCTCGATCACAAGGTCGCTGCGTTGCATGGGGTCTAGGATCACGCATCCGGGCTTCAGGGCCGCCAGCAGTTCCTGATCAACTTTGGCTTCCGCAATGTTGCGGCTCCTCACCAGCTCCGCATGGCCCGGGGTACCAGCCCCGTTGACGTACACCGCATCCAGCGAGCCGGCCAGCTCAATAAGCGACGTTCCCTGGGTGAAGGAGATCCCCGCCCGGGTGCAGTAGTCGATGGTATCCTGGTCCGCCTGTCCAGTTACGGGCACCAGGTGGACCTTGATGTTCTCGTACATGGCGAGGGCTGTTAGCAGGGCGTTGACATTGCGATGGTCCAGCCTGCCCAGGAAGGCGATATTCAGCCCATCAACGCGCCCCAGCTCCCTCTTGAGGGTGTACAAATCCAGAAGCGCCTGGGTCGGATGGTCCTCCGGGCTTCCCCCGTTAATGACCGCCAGCCCTCCGGCATCGGCAGCTTGCTCGGCCGCCCCGGACTGCTGGGACCTCAGGACAACCACGTCAAAGTGCAGGCTGCCCAAGAACTTTATGGTGTTCTCAATGAAGGTGGTTGTCCTGACGGGGAAGAACTGGGATGCGTCTTCTGTCTGCTGGGCATCGCCTCCAAGGAGGGCCATGGCCCGTTCGAAAGATGCCCGCGTGAGGAAGCTGGGCTCGTAGAACAGGCAGTACATGGACCTGCCCTGCAAGGCTCGTTCCACAGGGGCTCCGTCGCGAATGCGATCGCACAAGGAGAACAACTCCCCCTCGATCCACTGGCGCTCCAGGTCTTTGGTCCGTATCAGGTGATTCGGCACATCCAGTCCTTGGTGTAGCGTTGGGGCATTCAGGCATTCGGCCGGGTGGCATCCCGGGAGTCCTCTGATGCCCTCTATAGGCACCGGTGAGAATGCAACCGGGCCATGTTACACTATAGTCCGTTTCATCGCCAAGCTGGGCCAAAGCTGAGAAAGCCATGGCCCGGGACTCTCTCTAAGGAGCAGCAGGTTTGGACAACATACTGGTCACCGGTGGTGCGGGATTCCTGGGGATGACCCTCGTGAAGAGCTTGGTAGGCTTCGGGGCCCGCCCACGGGTACTGGATATCAACATCCCTGGAGATCCCGACCTGGAGTCCAGCATAGAGTTCATCCACGGTGACATCCGCAACCCCGACACCGTCCACCGGGCTGTCCGGGGGATGGACGTGGTGTTCCACCTGGCTGCCGCTGTGCTGCCCACCAGGGGCAAGCGGGCATACACATCCACCAACACCGAGGGCACGCGGAACCTGCTCCAAGCCTCCCTCGACCATAACATCAGGCAGGTCGTCCACGTTTCCACCAGCGCCATCTATGGGATCCCCCGGGAGCTTCCCGTCACCGAGGAGTCCGAGCTTCGTCCCATGGGTTATTACGGGAACGCTAAGTACCAGGGCGAGCTCCTGGTAAGGGAGTATCGCAGCAGGGGCGTCAGGGTGTGCGTCCTCAGACCCCGGACCATCATCGGCACCGAACGCCTGGGAATTTTCCACATCCTCTTCGACTGGATCAAAGAGGGAAAGAGAGTTCCCGTCATCGGGAAGGGCGACAACCTGTTCCAGTTCGTGAGCGCCCGGGACTGCGTGTCTGCCTGCTTCAGAGCAGTTGATGCCGAAAGCAACGACGATTTCAACCTGGGGGCAGAGGAGTACTCCACCGTGAAGGGGGACCTGGAGGGCCTAACCGCCCACGCAAACACAGGTTCCCGCGTCGCTCCCATTCCGGCGCTCATGGTGAAGGCGCCCCTCCAAGTCCTGGACATTCTCAGGCTATCGCCTCTCATGGACTGGCAATACAAGGTGGCAGACAAGCCCTTCTATTTCGACATCACCAAGGCCAAGACAGACTTGGGCTGGCAGCCCAGGGACAGCAACGTCAGCATGTTCACCGACTCCTATGATTGGTACATCAACAACTACGTCGATTCCGCCGAAGCTTACGGGTCAACCCACCGCCAAGCGGTGCGTCAGCGCTTTCTTCGCTTGCTGAAGGGTGTGTTCTAAGCCCCGATGGCCCAAGCCTTGATCCCACGCACACCAGCGAGAGCTGTACGATGAGTGGAAGCCTTGGGGATGCTCCGGAAATGGAGCTTCCCGGCTGGGCATTCGGCAAGGGGCGAAGCCGCTCCGGATACCTGCTCAAGCGCCCTTGGGATGTGGTGGTGGGCATTATCGGCATGATGATCGCCGTGCCCCTCTGGGTGGTCTTCTTTATCGCCATAAAGCTGGAAGACCGGGGGCCTTTCTTCTTTACCCAGGAACGCTGGGGCAAGGACAAGACCAGGTTTCGGGTGTACAAGATACGCACCATGGTGCCCAACGCCGAGGAGGCCTTCGGAAACATCCAGGCGCGGGAGAACGACCCCAGGGTGACTCGGGTGGGTAAGTTCCTCAGAGCTACCAGCCTGGACGAGTCACCTCAGCTCATAAACATCGTCAGGGGCGACATGAGCTGGGTTGGCCCAAGGGCACTGCCTATCAACGAAGTGCAGACCCAGGAAGCAGAGGGGGGCCTGCCCGACGAAGCCATCGAGGGGTTCGAGACCCGGTCCAAACTCCGGCCCGGACTGACGGGCATCGCCCAGGTGTACGCGCCGCGGGACATTCCCAGGGAACAGAAGTACAGGTACGATGCCGTTTACGCCTACAGCCAGAGTTTGCTGACGGACATACGGCTGATCATTGCTTCCCTGTGGATAACCTTCAGGGGTAAATGGGAGTCCCGGGAGCGCAAGCTGTAAAGAACTAGGAGTGGTCGAGGTCCATAACCACCTTGATGATGTTGTCCTCCCGGTTCTCGTACATGCGGTAGGCCTCGTTGATGTCGTGCTCATCGAAGCCCCGCCGGTGGGTGACCATCTGGGCGGGGTCGATCCAGCCCCGCTCTCTCAGCTCCACTATCTCCCGTATCTGGCTTATGGGGTCGCCGCTGCGGGCGCCCGTCGTGGGGATTATGGTGGGCTGATTGTCCATCCAGGTGCGGGTATCTACGGGAACGATATCGTCCCCCTGGATGCCGAAGATGATTACGGTTCCGAAGCGCCGGATCATCCTGAACACCAGGTCCAGGGTGTCCGGATAGCCGGCGGCTTCCACGGTTACGTCGGCGCCCACCCCACCCGTCAGCTCCTGCACCCTCTCCAACAGGTCTTCCTTGGAAGGGTTGATGGTGTGGGTTGCTCCGAATTTTCGCGAGTACTCGAGGCGATAGTCCAGCAGGTCCACAGCTATCACCTTGCTGGCGCCCTGGCGGGCAGTCAGCATAGTGAATGAGAGACCGATGGCTCCCTGGCCCATGATGACCACGTTCTTGCCCATGATGTTGCCCATTCTCTTGCAGGCGTAGAACACCGTCCCCGTCGGCTGGCACATCACCCACTCGGACAAGGGGCCGTGGTCGGGCAGGCCCACCATGCGCCCTGGATTGGACACCAGGTATTCGCTCAGCCCTCCCATCTCCACGGTAGGGATGACGATCACCCGCTGGCCCTCACGGAATTCCTCGCTACGGCTCTCCACAACGGTGCCCGCACACTCATGGCACGGCCTCCCCAAGGCCAGGGGGTACTCCTCCTCGGGCATCACAGGGCCGTATCCGTGGCGAATGTCGCTGCCGCAAATGGAAACGCTGTCAAGGCGCACCAGACATTCCCCCTCCTGGGCTGCGGGAACATCCGAATCGAACACCACGAAGCGCTTGGGACCCACCAATTGAGCAACTTTCATAACTTGACCCTGCCCCCTTTTTTGCCAATGTAGCAGCGGGGCCAATGCCCGCCCCAAATCGTAGCTAACAGTACATTACAAGGGGGATACCCGCAAGCCCTGAACAACCGTTGACACCCCTATACCCCTGACATAAAATCCGCTACGACAAGGGCACCTAACCTTTCTCAAGGGGTGCGTCCATGGACATCGACCGCAAGACCCTCCGAGACATGCTCCAACTCTACCAGGGCATCGAACTGTCCGACGAAGAGTTCGACCTGATAGAACCCGAGCTCCAGAGCTACTTCGATATCGTAGAAAAGATGAAGGAGCTGGACCTGTCAGACGTTCCGTCCGGACGGCTGCTCAGGGCCTCCGAGGGAGGGGGAATCTAATGGCTACCAACGAACTCCTGGATACCACCATAGCCGACCTTGCGCCCCTTATCAGGGACCGCAAGGTGTCGCCGGTCGAGGTGACCGAAGCTGCCCTTGCCCGGGCGGAGGAGCTGCAGCCAAAGCTCAACTCCTTCATCACCATCCTGAACGACCGGGCTATGAATGAGGCCAAGGAGCAGGAACGGGCGATAGCATCGGGCAACTACCTCGGACCTCTCCAGGGAATCCCCATAGGGATAAAGGACAACATCGCCACCGCCGGCATACGCACCACCCTGGGAAGCAAGGTACTCTCCGATCATGTGCCCGACGAAGATGCCCACGTGGTTACCCTGTGCAGGCAGGCCGGGGCCATCGTCATTGGGAAGGAAAACCTGGAGGAGTTCGCAGCCGGCGCAACCTCAAACAACCCCCACTACGGCGCGGTTCACAACCCGTGGAAGCTGGACCGAATACCGGGCGGGTCCAGCGGCGGGGGCGGGGCAAACGTGGCCGCGGGAGTGACCTTCGCCTCCCTAGGTACGGACCTGGGAGGTTCCGTGAGGATACCCGGTTCCCTCTGCGGCGTGGTGGGCCTGAAACAGACCTTCGGCAGGGTCAGCCAGCGCGGCCTCATGGTGACCAGCTTCAACGGAGACCACATCGGCCCCATGACCCGCTCGACCAGAGATGCCGCCCTGGTGCTGCAGGCCATCGCCGGGTACGACCCCCTGGACCCCAGCACCGTGCCCGTTCCCGTGGACGACTACTCCGACGGCCTGGGCAAAGGCTTGGCGGGGCTGAAGATGGGGATACCTTCCGACCACTTCTTCGACCATCTTGGCCCCGATGTGGCCATCGCCGTAGAGAGGGCCATCGCTGCTCTGGAGGAGCTCGGAGTGACTCCGGTCAAGGTTGCCCTGCCCACCATGAAGTACTCGGCAGCCCTCCGCATCCCGGGGATGGCCGACGGCATCGTCACCCACGAGCCTTACCTGAGCAGCAGCCGGCAGGAATACGGCCCGGACACCCTGTACAGGACCTTGGCGGGCCAGTTCGTCCTCGGGCGCGACTACTCCAAGGCCATGAAGGTGCAGAGGCTGATCAAGGAGGAGTTCGCCCGGGTGCTCCAGAAGGTGGACTTTCTGGCAGCCCCCACATGCCCAGTCGTGGCGCCCCCCATCGGCGCAAAGAACGTCAGCATGGGAGGCAAGGAGTTTTCAACCCGGGGACCGGGCGCGGGATACCTGGCGCGCAACACCAGCCCCAGCAAC
Organism: Dehalococcoidia bacterium; assembly: GCA_963663025.1. GTDB lineage: Bacteria > Chloroflexota > Dehalococcoidia > Lucifugimonadales > JAGWBF01 > JAGWBF01. Next base: position 1,161,598 of record OY760073.1, read on the forward strand.
TCCACGGGACTCCCGGCCGTATCGGTGCCCTGCGGCCACAATGATGAGGACTTGCCCATAGGCCTGCAGATCATAGGTCGCCCCTTCGATGAGACGACCATCCTCCGCGTCGCCCACACCTACGAAGGAGTGTCTCCCGCCCAGGGCCGCAGGCCCAGTCTGAACTAAGCCCCTCCTTTCCCCTCTCCCTTGGGGGTGACGGTGATAACCAGCCAAGAGAGAAGGCCGGCTTTTCGCCGGCCTTCTTACCGTCTGGTACTGGAACCGGGAGGGAAGCTCCCCGCCGTCTAGCCCTTATCGACGATCTTTACATCCACGGTTACATCCGGGGTCGCCACGGCGACCGCACCATAAAGCGGTCAACGGCGTCTATAGGCGGCCACCAACTCCTGGGCTTGGTCGTCGTCGATGCCCGTAAGTTCGAAGTTCATGTGCATCTCGTTGAACACCGAGACTTCCTCGTAGAGAGGGGCCGCCTCGTTGTCACGCACCGACTCGGCGGTGACGTTCACCCACTGGAGGGGAATCTGGGACTCCCGGGCCAGGCGCTCGACCATGTTCACGGCGCAGGAAACGATTCCGGCCAGGAAGGCTTCGCCCGAGCCAATCTCCTCGCCGGGGGAGCCGGCGTAGCTGGGGCCGTCCACGACGAAGTGGTGGTTGCGGGCATTGACCAGCGCCCGCCCCGGGGTACCGGTGCTATAGGACCGTACCAGCGTCTTGCTGTACCTGTCAGTTGTCATGGCGCATCTCCTTAATCATCCAAAGTCCTTGCGGAGACCCTTCACGGTTTGTCCCCCATGAGTCGTGTTCCAGCATACCCCATGCCCCAGCCCAGCATCAAGATACCAACCTTTAGCTGGGCGTCCAGTTGTAGATTCTGGCCAGGCTACCACCCATCAGGATGGACCGCTCCGAGTCAGAGAGCCAATCGGGCGCCCGGAAAGCCTCGACCCCTTGCTCATAAGTCAGGAGCCTCACAGCTCGGGTCCAGTCTGTGCCCCACAGACAACGCTCCAGCCCATAGGCCTGGAAGACCCGGCCCAGAGGCTCGCGGATATCAACGTACGGGAAAGGCTCGTGGGACAGGGTGCAGGCACCCGATATCTTGATGGCCACGTTGTCCAGGGACGCCGTCTCAAGCACGTTGTCCAGGTCTGCGAAGGGTTCATCCGGGGCGGGCGGGACAAAGGGTTGGATGATCCCTACGTGGTCGATAATGAACTGGGTGTTGGGGTTGCGACGGGCAAGCTCGCGCAACAGAGGCAGCTTTCCCGAAGCCATGACGTTCACGGGAACGCCGGCGCGGACGCCAGCGGCGAAGATGGCATTGAGTCCCGGGTGGGACGCTTCGTACTCCTGGGCGCCCAGCATTACCCGGGCACCCACCACGCCAGGTGTCCCGGCCCATTCGGCAATGTCCTGGTCGATGGTCTGCGACTCCGGATCGAAGGGGCGCACCAAGCCGAATCTTCCCGGGTGCTGGGCGTACACATCGAGGACGTAGCTGGGGTCGTAGCGGTACAGCGAGTAGGGCGAGATGAGGATAGCCCCGTCAACACCCACGGCATACATGGCCGCCACCATGTCGTCGCCCGTCACCTCCTCCGGCCCCTCCAGGTGTCCCTGCCATGGGCGTCCCGGATGGTTGCGCTCGAAACAATGTACCTGGCAATCTATGGTAGCGGTTCTTTCAGCCATAATGGCTCCTTTCTCCCGGGTATGTTGGGAACGGCGTTCAGCTTCCCGCGATCCAGTCCACAACACGCTCACCGATCATGAGGGCTGTGGGGTGCATCCCGCCTGACCTGGGAATTCTCGGCACTATAGACGCATCGGCGACCCACAACCCCCGTGCTCCCCGCACACGGCAGTACTGGTCCACCACAGCCGTCGGGTCCGAGTCCGGTCCCATCCTGCAGGTGCCCGACACATGCCTGGCAGTCCCGACGGTCTGTCGCATCCACAAGTCCAGAGCATCGTCGTCGGCCAGGACATCGTCCGTGGGTCCGACCCGGAATTCCGACACGTCGGCGTATGCCTTGGACTCCAGCAGCCTAGCAGCGAATCGCACACCCTCCCTGACCCGGCGCACATCGTTGGGGTGCTGCAGGTAGCAGTAGTTGAATTCAGGCTGCACGTTGGGGTCTGCGGAAGCCAGCCTCACGTAGCCCGACCCCTCGGGCAGCCCCAGGGTGCACGTTATACGGGCGGCCCGGTCGGGGGGCACCTCACCGGTCAGGTACCTCGTGCGCACACCGGCGACGCGCTCTTCCCGCTCGTCAACCACAGTGCTGGTCCTGAGCACCATGTCGTTGACCTCGCTGGAACCACTGGATGTATAGTGCAGGCAGAAGTGGGGTGCATCGAGGCCGGCGGTGAGGGTACGCCCGTCCCGGACCTTGTAGGTAAGGGGGACGCTGAGGTGGTTCCAGAGGCTCTGACCCACCCCGGATAGGTCGTGAGCGCAGGGTATCCCAAACTGGCCGAGCTGGTCCCGGGGGCCGATGCCGGACACCATGAGCAGATGGGGAGTCCTGATAGCCCCCGAGCACAAGACGATCCGCTTCCCCCACATTGTGAAAGTTTCGCCCCTACTCTCTGCATGCACACCCACGGCCCTATCACCCTCGAAGAGTATCTTTCGAACGTACGCTCCTCCACGGACAGTGAGGTTCATGCGGTGACGCATCGGACCAAGGTGGGTTAAGGCTGAGCTCATTCTGACGCCGTCCAGGTTGTTGGTCGGAGTTACCCCAACTCCGGTCGGGTTGGGACCGTTGGTATCCTCGGTAAAACCGAACCCTGCTTGCAGGCAAGCATCGTGGAAGGCCCGCTGGATATCCGGCCAATCGGCCGACTGGCGGCGCCGCACCGGTATGGGACCATCGGTCCCGTGGAAATCATCCTGGACATCCAGGTCTCTCTCCATTCGCTTGAAGAAGGGCAGCACCTTGGTATAGGACCACTGGTCGTTGCCCATGGAGGACCAGTGGTCGTAGTCCTCAGGAAAGCCCCTCTGCATGGCCTGCCCATTTATGGACGACCCTCCCCCGATCACCTTCCCCTGGGCTACGTGGATCTGTCCCTGCTCCTCGGTGATGGTCCCCCGCAGCGCCCAGTTGTGTTCGGACTCCGGGGATTCGGCGTACCTGGTGTGGCCGAATCTGATCTCATCGGGAAGGCCGGCGGGATCGGGATAGTCGTTGCCGGCTTCCAAAAGGAGAACCGCCATGTCCGTGTACTCAGCCAGCCTGCCGGCCAGCACCGAGCCTGACGCCCCACCGCCGACCACTATAACGTCGTAAATCATGGAACTCTCTCCAGTTCTGTGCATCTCGGTCCCAGAGGATGGAAGGATTATAGTCTTTGGACTGCCAAGCATGAAGGCTGGCTTACGATTCAACCTTCAGTAGCAACTGCGAAGTTTCGCTATCTTTTGTGATTTCCCATTGGATTTAGATAGGAACGAAGTGATAACATCTGTCGGGAGTTTTACTCACCGCTTGGAAGAAGTCTTAGGAAGGGAAAGACGCCTGGAATGAAGAATCGAATCCTGACCGCCATCCCGGCTGTAGAAGTCCGCATACTTATGCTTGCAGTTTTGTGTGCGGTGGTCACGCTCTTTGTCGCTTCGTTCAGCTTGGGATGGTTCAGCACCGTCAGCGCTCAGGAGGAACCTGCTTGCGACACAATCGACCTGGGCGCACTGGGGACAGAGCCCGAGGCTGAGCTGACAGCGGATGGGCGCTGGACCACCGAGGACTGCGATTCGCGATTTCGGCCGGGCAGCGACGCCTATACCTATCGCTTTTCGGTGACCGAAGAGGGTCGCGTCAGAATCGACCTGAAGTCTGCCGAGAGCGATTCCTATCTCTATCTGTTGAATGAAGACGGCAGTCGCATAGCGGACAACGACGATGGCGGCGCCGGCGTCGATGCGCGAGTCGAACGCGATCTAGCTCCAGGCACTTATCTGGTTGAAGCAACAACAGTCGGCGGTCGCAAACGCGGAGCCGCGGATTTCTCCCTATCGATCAGCTACGTCTCAGGCTGCGATCCGGTCCATCTAGGCTCCCTCACCCCGGGAACCGACCTGACCGCGTCAGGTTCCTGGACCCTGGATACCTGCGGCTCCAGGTTCGTCGTGGAACACCCTGCCCACGGCTACCTGTTCGACCTGCCCCAAGATGGTAGGGTACGTGTTGATTTGACATCGGAAAACGGAGACCCGGTCCTGTCCCTAGTCTCCCTGACTGAGGGATTGATCTCCGCCAACGATGACGGAGGCGACGGACGAAACTCGCGCATTGAACGCTACTTGCAGGCTGGCACCTACTTGTTGGAGGCGACAACCTACCTTGAGCGGGACTATCAACCCCTCAGGGCCGACTTCGATCTTGTGGTCCACCTCGTGCACAAGAACGCAAGGCTCGACTTTCCCCTGATCAAAATCGAGGCGGTACATACCCCTGAAAGGGTAGTCGCAGGCCAGCCATTTGATGTCCACTTCCGAATAGGGAACGTGGGCGACGGCGACCTTGCTGACATCGGAGGCAGCGCCTTGTTCTACGTGGTAGGTCCTCGAGTATTCCAAGGACCTGTGACCATAACGGCCTCAGAGGAGATATTGGAAGCAGGCGCCTCTTACCACACCGGCGAGGAGACCGCAACGTCTCAGAGCGCCGAGACGGAAGTGGTGCAACCCTTTGAAGTCACCTTTAACCGGCCGGGCCCTACCTGGGTATTTGTTGCGGTCATTACCGAAGACAGAGACGAGGAAGAGGTTGGGTTCTATGGGCTGTGGCAGAACCTCATGGTCTTGAGCGGCACGACCTTCGATGAGGTAAGCGTCGAGGTCGACGGCATGGAATATTCGGTAGAAGCGGAAGCCGATGAAGAAGGAATCGTTACCACCACTGTGACCTCCGGCACCGACGAAGATGCAGAAATTGACTCTTCGGTGCGAGCCAAGGCCATCTACACCGCTGGTGTGCACACCCAGGTGCTGGATGGCATCTTCGACGAGCCGGAACTTGCGGGGTTGTCGACGACAGGACGCTCGACGCCGGTCACCTTGGAGGGTGTGTCATCTGAGGCAATGCTGAAAGGGTTCGCAGCCGAGTACAAGAGCGCCATCGATGCATCGGGTCTGGCCGGCTCTCTGGATGCAGAGGAAGCCCTGAGCCCCATTGATATAGAGGATGTGGTCCTCGCCAACGCACAGACTGCATCAGCCCACTTTGTCTCCCTGGCCGCAAATTGGGCATCTCTACAAACCAAGATCCTTTTAAGGGAACCAATATCGTTCGAGGAGGCCCGCGACCTCCATGCCCAGTTCTCCTACGCTGAGCGCGTCTTGTCGCCGGCCGTGGCAGCCGGCGAAGCTGTGGAGGCGTCGCGCGACGCGGACGAGGGCTGGAATGACTCCGATGTTCAGGCCATGGTTGACGACCTGATGGACCGAACAGCATGTGGGAATAGGACAGCAGATCTACAAAGTGTCTTCGAGGAGGCAGGAACAACAGACTTCGCGGCGCTGGCCACTCTGGATGCGGAAATGCGCGCAGTATCGCCCATATTCGGGCTGAGAAATGACGCCGTGTTGTGCGCTGTGGGCGAGGCTGACGCCGAGAATATGCGGTTCTTGCGGGGGCTTGCCATCGCCGACAGCGCCGAGCTTCTTGAGTCGCTCGGATACCCGCAGCCAACAGCATCCCCGGCTTTCCCTCCGCACCAGCTACGCATCATCGCCAGGCTGGCTGAGGACGGACGGATCGAGCACGGTATCGAGCTTGCCAATGGGGTTCAGATGGTCCCATCTATACGCTTCCTGCCCACCGACTCCCCCGCGGGCGAGTGGAAGGTCAGCAGCGACGTTACGGCGGACAACGCGCCTATCGGTAGGATTCAGTCGAGGCGATTGGCCGACGGTAGGGTTGAGGTAGCCTTTGTTACTGCATCGGGCGAGACAATAACTCCCAATCCACGTTTCTTGAGCGCAGATATCCCAACGGGTGTCTGGCTTCGCAGCGGCGAGATTTCCGTACCGTCGGGCCAGAGCTTGGAGTAGGAGCCTTGGCGTATAGAAATACCGCGGTGCCCGGCTAGCCGGCTGTTGCGAGCACTGGATCGTACCGAGCTTTAGGAGACGTTAGCATCGCTCTCCTTCCACCCAGTTGCCTGCTCCAGCATCTCGAGGGCGTTGCTACGAGCTGCGCCGGTTTCGGATCCCAGCATCTGGCTAAGTTCCGTGACCCTGGCTTCGTCAGCCAAGACCTCCACCAGGGTCGCGGACCTGTCATCAGAGGCCACTTTTGCAACCTTGATGTGACGGTCCGCATAGCTCGCAATCTGAGGGAGATGGGTCACGCATAACACTTGGTGACCCTTGGACAGTCCCCATAACTTTTGGCCCAGGACCCTTCCGACTCGACCCCCTATGCCTGCGTCTACCTCGTCAAACACCAGAACTGGAATCCGGTCAGCCTCCGACAGGACGCTCTTTATGGCGAGCATCAGCCTGGCTGCCTCCCCGCCGGAGGCGATCCTAGCCAGGGGTCGCGGGCGTTCGCCCAGGTTTAGCGAGATCAAGAACTCCACCGAATCGATGCCTGTGCCGTTGAAGGCGAAGCACTTACCACCTTCCATGCATGAAAGTGTGGCATCTGGGCCTGAGTCGCCAGTCCCAACCGGCACCCCTTCCTCAGAGGGTGTTTGATTGATGTCCACGTGCATCTGGGCACTTTCCACAGCCAGCCCTGAGATCTCTTCCTCCACGGCGCCGGCCAGGCGCCCGGCTGCTTGGTGCCTAGACTTGGAGAGCTGACCTGCCAACTCACCAACCTGCCAACGAAGCTCCATCTCCCGAGACTTCAATCCCACAGCGCGCTCTTCGCTGCGACACAGGTCCTCCAGATCATCGGAAGCCCTTGCGGCAAAGTCCATGACCTCTTCGATGGTGCTGCCATATTTCCTTTTGAGACCCCTGATCAAGTCCAGGCGCCCCTCAAGTTCCTGAAGACGGTCGGGGTTGTACTCAATACTGTCACGATAGTTCCGCAGGGTGCGCCCCAACTCGTCTATTTGATGGGTCAAGGCATTCGCCGACTCAAGATCCTGGTTGACTGAGGGGTCCAGTTTCCCAAGCTGGGCCAACTGCTGGGTTACCTGTCCCATCAGGTCCATGACCGAGTCTCGCTGGTCGGGGCTGTCATATAGGGCGCGATAAACTTGGTCGGACAGCATCACGATTTGCTCTGCGTTGGCCAACCGGTCCCGCTCCAAGACCAAGTCCTCATCCTCGCCCGGCCGAAGGTTGGCAGAACGGATCTCCCCTAGCTGATACCTGAGAAAATCCAGTCTCTGGGCAAGCTCCTGCTCTTGTACCTGAATTCGGGCCAACTCTCGGCGCACATCCGTCAGCTGTCGGACTTGTTCCGCCACCTGCGTGCGGAGCTCCCATAGCCCGCCAAACTTGTCTAGTATGTCCATGTGCTCACGCACGCGGAATAGAGATAGGTGCTCATTCTGGCCGTGGATGTCCACCAAGTGTTCGGCTAGGGCGCCTAACAGCCTAAGAGGCACAATTCGTCCGTTCACACGGCATAGATTGCGCCCATCCAAATTCACCTCACGGGCTAGAATCAGCTCCTCCTCGACGCTGTCAATCTCGTATTCACCCAAGGCATCGCTGATTTTCTGCACGAGGTCGCCGTTCAGCAGGAAGATACCCTCTACCCTGGCCTGAAGTGTCCCGGAGCGTACATTGCCGGCGTCGGCCCGCCCACCCAGGAGCAGGCTCAGCGCATCTACGATAATTGACTTACCGGCACCGGTTTCCCCAGTCAAAACGTTAAAGCCGGGTTTCAGCTCCATATCAAGCTGCTCTATGGTCGCGAAGTTAGTGATGCTGATGAACCTGAGCATGTCGACGTCCGCAAGCCCCGCCCGTTACTCGACTACCGCACCGCCGTTGTACCACCCATAGCGCTAGTTCTGCAAGGGCAAGACTTGGATGGACCAGTAACCACAAACTATCCCTGGCTGGCTTAAGTCTCCCGCGGGCCAGTCCTACGGTCCGCACCTCGGGGGGCTGGATAGCCTATGGGGATCCAGAATAGGAATCCCTAAGTGCGATGGAGCACAGACTGGGAACCGGAACCCACGTTGGAGCGGTCCCGCGATACCGGAGACAAGGGCGGGTCGCCTATGAGCACTCTCCGGACGTTTTCGTAGGCGTATTGCACTGACCGACCAGCTCCTTCGGCGCTGGAACCTGCCATGTGGGGACTGAGGACCACATTGCTCAAGGTCAACAAAGGATGGCCAGCAGTCATGGGTTCCGACTCGAAGACATCCAAACCGGCGCCTGCTATCCCGCCGTCACGCAGCACATCGTAGAGAGCATCCTGATCTATGACCGGACCCCGGCTGGTATTGATCAAGAAGCTGGAGGGTTTCATCATTGTCAGCTGGTCTTTCCCAATCATCCCTCGAGTCAACGGCGTGAGGGGAACATGGAGGGTGATGAAGTCCGACTCCCGAAGTAATTGCTCCAAGGAAGTTGGCTCAGCACTCAGTTCCCTCTGAACGTCGGCTCCAACCTCTGACCTCGTATGGTATATCGTCCTAACGTCAAAGCCCTTTAGTCGTCTCGCTACTGCCTGACCTGCAAATCCGAACCCAATAATTCCCACAACCTTGCCGTTGATCTCAATTAGTTGGGAAGGCGTCAGGTGCCCATGCCATCGGCCTTCCTTCACCAAGGCGTGCATTTCAAGCATTTTTCGACACAAGGAGATCATCATGCCAATTGTGTGTTCAGCCATGGTTGCTGCGTTTATCCCAGAGTTGTTGGCCACGGGAATGCCCAAGTCGAGAATTCCTTCTATATCCAGGCGGTTGTAACCGGAGGACAGAGTCTGGACAAGCTTCACCCTGGGACAATTCTCAAGCAGCTTCGCTGGGAACCAAGGGGGCGTTGCGATCACCGCATCGGCCTCCCAACAAAGAGGGGCCTTTTCCTCGTCAGGCAAGGCAAGATCCACCCAGGTTACATCCATGTCAGGCGGCGCCAAGCCCAGTATGAACTGAGGACGTTGCCTTTCCGGGGCCAAAAGCGCCACCCTCCATTTACTCACTCATACCTCCTAGCCGGCTCCTTGATCCTTAGGAATTGGCTCACAGTCCTGGGTTTGCTGCCTGAGGAGAGCCCTTGGGGGCCCAATTCCAGCCATGTCCGAAAGAACTGTTGTGAGCGCACATGCACAGGAGAGGGATAGTATTGGTGGAGACGGGGGAGGGTCGAACTCCCCGTCCAGAAGGCAGCCCAGCTAGATATACTACAGGCTTGTCCGGTCCTTAACTCTCGCCCTGCCGTGCTTCACCGGCATAACATGGCAGGCCCCAGCCGATGTTTCTTGAGCTGCCCTTATCGGCGTCTGGACAACCGCATCCCGGAATTATGGCGCCTGTGACCCAACCTCCAGGCCTAGTCGGGGCAGACGAGCCGCCAGTTTAGGCGGCTAGGGCGAGTTCACGATCGCCAGTTACTGTTTTGCCACCTGTTTAACGAGGTGGATGGCACCTCGGCCTGCGATCCTCCAGGATGGTCCCCTGTCGAACCCACGCGTCCCCATGTGTGTGAACGCATATATTATCACACTTCCCACGGTGCCCCGTCCAGTGGCGTCCGGTCCGTTCCCCTTCGATTTCCCTCAGGGCGAACGGACGGTCATCCACGTTCTTCGTCATTGCGGCGAAGGCCTCTCCCTTGCCAGCCCAACTAGTAGCCTAGATCTCTAACATTGCTCCCCCTCACCCCAAACCTCTCCCACCAGGGGAGAGGGAAAGATTGAAGTGCCGGGCTCTCCTGGATTGCGGCCTACGCCGCAATGACGGTAGAGCGCCGGTATGACGAAACAGATGCGCAGGCGTGCTATATTATTCGCGGAGGAGAAGCATTGAAGATAACCGAAGCCTGGGAAAACCGAGGCAGCCGACCTCTGTTCGTGTGCGACTTTTCGCCGCCGCGCTCCGCCGACCCGGCGGTGCTGGAGCAGGCGCGAAGCCTGGACGCCGACTTCATCAGCGTGGCCTACAGCCCCGGCCGGGCAGTAAGGGCCGACTCGGCCATGCTGGCCGCCGCCATCAGGAACAACCTCCAAAAAGAGGTTATGTTCACCATCGCCACCCGGGACATGAACAAGCTGGCCCTCCACAGCCACCTGCTGGGCGCCCGCCTCCTGGGACTGGAGAACGTCGTCGTGGTGGGGGGCGACCCGTTGAGCGCAAGGGACCTCCAGAGAACCCAGGCTGTCAACGACGTTTCCCCATCGGAGTTCATCGGGTCCATCAGGGACATGAGCGCGGGCACCGATTTTCGGGGTTCCAAGCTCCAAGACAGCATCGATCTGTGCGTCGGAGGCTCCATCGACATCAGCCGCGGCCCGGCCCGGGAGGCATCGCTGACCTACCGCAAGGTCCAGGCGGGGGTCCAGTACTTCCTGGCCCAGCCTGTCTGGTCCGCGGAGAGCGTCAGGGAGTTCCTCGAGGCCTACCGGAGAATCTCCTGGGAAGAACTGAGACAGCCCGTCTTCTGGGGCGTGCATGTGTTGGAGCAGGGCAGCGTCGCCTTCGCAGATGTGCCGGCGTCGGTCCGAGAAGAGCTTGATGGGGGTCGTCCGGGCACCGACATAGCCCTCGACTTGGTCCAGGAGCTGGCCGGGGAGGGCATCGAGTCCTTCTACCTGGTTCCCCCGGTCCTCAGGGGCGGCGCCAGGAGATACGAGGCCGCCCAAAAGGTCCTGTCAGCCTCCCGGGCCCTGTAGTCCTTCAGCCCTGGGCCGGGGTTTCCTCTTCGTCCTGGGAGACTTCCAACGAGGCCTCTTCCCCATCATCGACACCCTGGAGCATCTCGCCCCGGTCCGCCGCCAAGGCCGTCTTCATGGCGTCGATAGCCACCTCTATCTGGTCATCGTCGGGAATCCTGGTGGTCAGGCTCTGGAGCAGGATCCCCGGATACCCGACAGCCCGGGCTATCGGATTGGTCAGGTGGGCCCCGTTGAACCGGATGACCTCGTAGCTGATGGAGGCGATCACCGGCACGAAGATGATCCGGGAGGTGACCAGCCACCAGAAGGGATCCCTGGGGATGAAGGCAAACACCAGCACCGCTACCACCGCCACCGTCAGCAGAAAGGCGGTTCCGCACCGAGGATGGGCCGTGGGGAACCGCCGGACGTTCTCCACCTCCAGGGGCAGGTCCGCCTCATGGGTGTGCACCGCCATGTGCTCGGCCCCGTGATAGGCGAACACCCTCCTGACATCCTTCATCAGCCCGATGCCTGCTATGTAGGCTATCAGCACCGCGAGGCGCACCACCCCTTCGATGAGGTTCACCAGGGGCTCCGAATCGATCACGTTCTCCAGGGGCGAAGTGGCGAACAGGGGCATGAGGAAGAACAGGCCGATTCCCATGGAGAAGCCAATGACCATGGTCATGATGGTCATCCAGCGGGGCATCTCCTGCTCCTCGCCCATCTGGTCGGCCATGGCAATGGACGCCGAGCGGTTGAGGGCCTTGATGCCCAGCATCAGGGTCTCGATGAGCACCAGGATGCCCCGCAGCAGAGGCACCTTGCGGATGGGCCCTGAATAAAGCTGGGACAGGGGTTCGGCGCTGGACTGGATGCGCCCGCTCTGGCGGCGCACCGAGAGGCTGAAGTGGCGCCGCCCCCGGATCATCACCCCCTCGATGACCGCCTGGCCCCCGTAGAAGAACTGGGGTTCAGCCAAGGTCAACCCTCCCCAAGACGGCTAAGTCAAAGCAATGCACGGAAACAACCCCCTGAAATAACGAAGAAGGACTCCCCGTTCAAAGAGTCCTTCCCCAAAAGGTCTGGCCCCAGAAGGTCTAGCATAAAGGCCGGTTACTCCAGGTTGAACCGGCGCTTGAGGCGTTCGATCCTGCCCTCGGTGTCCACCACCCTCTGCTGTCCGGTGAAGAAGGGGTGGCACTTGCTGCAGATCTCCACCCGCAGGTTCTCTTTGGTGGCGCCCGTCACGAACACGTTTCCGCAGGAGCATGTGACGCTTGCGTTCTCGAAGTAGGCGGGATGTATCTCTTGCTTCATCTTCTTCCTATGATGCGGGCACTTCCACGGGATACACGCTGGCCCTGCGCCTGCCCTTGGTGGCCCACTCGAACTTGACCTTCCCGTCCACCAGGGCGAACAGGGTGTGATCCCGACCGAGGCCCACGTTGCGTCCGGCGTGGATGCGGGTTCCCCGCTGCCTCATGATGATGTTGCCGGTGGTCACCAGCTCGCCGTCGTAGCGCTTGACCCCCAGGCGCTTGGAGTTGCTGTCGCGCCCGTTGCGGGAGCTTCCGCCTGCCTTCTTATGGGCCATCAGCTAGCCTCCCTTTCCGATTCCTCGGCCTCACCAGAGTCGCCGTCCTCTTCGGATTCCTGGACCTCGGTAGCATCTTCTCCGTCATCTTCGCTCAGGAACTCCTCGGATTCCTCTTCCGCGTCTTCCGCCCCATCCACCACGGTGTCTTCATCCGCGAGGACCTCGGCGACGACCTCTTCAGTCTCCGCTATCTCCTCAATGCCGATCTCTTCGTCGCCGAGCATGATGCTGGTCACGAGGAGGCGGGTGTACTGCTGGCGGTGGCCCTTCTTGCGCCGGTAGCGCACCTTGCGCTTATACTTGAAGACGATGATCTTGTCGTCCTGGCCGTGGGCCTCCACCTGGGCGATGATGCTGGCATTGGGCACCAAGGGTTCGCCGATGACCACATCGCCCTTGCGGGAGACGGCCAGGACATCGCCGATCTCCACGTAGGAGCCGGTCTCCGCCGACAGCCGGTCAACATCAATGACCGCACCCGGCACAGCCTTGTACTGCTTGCTTCCTGAACGAAAAACTGCGTAGTCCATAATTATCCGCAACTGCTGATTCTATGCCGCAGTCGGGCGAGTGTCAAGGTGAGAAGGAGGGCACTGCTCCAAAGTATTGTTCATACAAGTGGCTCACATTAGAATGGAAATCTGTTTCAACATTTTCCTTAGCCATTGCCATCATTGTGAGGCACTCACTAAGGTGACCTAACCTAAAGGAGCCTAGGGATGGAAATCAACACTCTGCTAGCCTACATTGACAACGGACAGATTGCCTTACCCGAATTCCAGAGGGGATATGTCTGGAATCGCGAGCAAGTACGTAAACTTTTTCGGTCGCTCTACCTGCGACATCCAGTAGGGGGGCTACTGGTCTGGTCTACGGAGTCCAAGTCTGCCGTTCGTAGAGGCGATGGAAGCGTGGCTCCAGGAATAGTCAAACTTTTGCTTGACGGACAGCAGAGAATTACGACTATCTACGGGGTAGTACGAGGTAAACCTCCCGCCTTCTTCGATGGAAACCCTCAGACCTTTTCTAATCTCATGTTTAATCTTGCTGACGAAGACTTCGAATTTTATCAACCCGTGAAAATGCGGACCGATCCTGGATGGATTGACGTAACCTCGCTAATGCAGAAGGGGGTGGATGGCCTTGGTGAATTCGTAGACAAGTTGGATTTGCCTCCCGAGAATCTTGGCCCATGTATAAGCCACCTTACGCGCCTCTTGGGAATCACAAACATAGACCTGCATGTTGACGATGTAGTTGGTGAAGATAAGTCCTTGGATATTGTCGTTGACATTTTCAATAGAGTGAACAGTGGAGGCACAAAGCCGTCGAAGGGAGACTTGGCATTGGCTAAGATCTGTGCCGAATGGCCACAGGCGCGCGAAACCATGAAGCAAGCGTTAAACAACTGGGCCGCAAGCGATTACAACTTCGATCTTGACTGGTTGTTGCGCTCGGTGAACACAGTTCTGACAGGAGAGGCTGGTTTCAAGTTTCTCCATGACAAAAGCGGGGAAGAGATTCAAGACGGATTAAAGCGAGCGCAAAGGGGGATTGACTACGCACTAAACATGATTGATGGCAATCTCGGACTAGACCATGATCGCGTACTGTTTGGGAGGTTTGCCGTACCGGTTATGGTCCGATACTTGGATCGCCGCGGCACAAATCTCACGTCGACTGAGCGGGACAAACGACTGTTTTGGTTCGTCCAAGCTGGGATGTGGGGGCGCTTCTCTAGTTCTACCGAGACCTATATTGACCAAGATCTGGAAGCTGTTGACAGTAATGACGCTCCCCTTGACAAATTGCTTGAGCAACTCCGACTTTGGCACGGCGGACTAAAGACGGAGCCTGGCCACTTCACGGGCTGGAGCTTGGGGGCAAGATTCTACCCAATCCTGTACATGCTAACTCGCATGGGTGAAGCTCGCGATTGGGGTAGTGGTCTCCCTCTGAAGAGAGGACTCTTGGGGAAAATGAGCAAATTGGAGGTGCATCACATCTTTCCTAAGTCTCAACTCTACAAGAAGGGCCATTATCGTCAAGATGTAAATGCATTAGCGAACTTCTGCTTCTTGACAAAGGACACAAACCTGGACATCAGCGACCGCCTTCCAGAGGAGTACTTTACCGAGATTGAAGCCAATCACCCGGGAGCTCTGGCATCACAGTGGATCCCAACTGACCCGTCGCTGTGGCGCATTGAGAAATACCTCGAGTTTCTCCAGGCACGCCGCGTGCTCTTGGCAAATGAGACCAATCGTCGGATGCGGGACTTGCTACACGGTGACACAAATTGGATTGACGGAGCAACTGAACTCGAGTCTGAACCAGGAATAATCCCGGGAGGCATTACTAGCTACGACGAAGAGGCCGAGTGCGAAGCAGTTAACGAATGGGTGGAAGCTCAGGGCCTACCCAGAGGGAAGATGTCGTTCGACTATACGGATCGCGATACTGGCCAGCAGTTGGCGGTATTCGACATTGCTTGGCCCGACGGACTACAAATGGGCCTGACTCAACCTGTAGCACTCTTGCTTGAAGAGGGCGGGGAGACAATAGCAATTGCGGCCAAAGCTGGATATCGGTGCTTCACCCGCGTAGAAGAATTTAAGTCCTACATAGGCGCCGAGATCAGTCCATCTGTTGAGGTTCTATTCTGAGGGGCTTTTCGCTCCCTTCTCCGCTTCACTCCTTTTCTTAAACGGGTCCACCACTTCGACGCCGAGGTCGGCGAAGTGGTGGATGTTGCGGGAAACCACCGTCAGGCGGTGCACGATGGCTGTGGCCGCGATCATGGCATCCTCGACTGCGATGCCGGAGCGGTGATTCATGATCTTCGCCCACATTCGGAAAGTGGCGGCATCCATAGACAGCACCCCATAGCAGGCCAGCACCTTCTCCAGCCAAGCCTCTATCCCCGCCGCCTCGCCCGCGTCCCGCTCTCGGATATCCTCTATCCCCGACTGTATCTCGCCGATGGTGACTGCGGACAAGTAGAGCTGCTGGGCCGGCACATCAGCAAGCCACTTCAACACGGCGGCACGGGGACGGAGCCTGCGGAGCTCCGACACAACGTTGGTGTCCAGGAGATACATCGCCCTACCCCAGGTCCAAGGGCCCACGTCGGCGATGCTCGACCCGCGGCGAGACCAGGTAGTCCGTCCTAGCCTCGTGGGCCAGCAGCAGCTCCTTCAAGTCCGGCCTGGTCTGCTCCTCCAGCTTGCGCCACTCCTCGAAAGGAAGGAGCACGGCAGCTTCGACCCCCCGCTTGGTCACGATCTGCGGTCCTTCGGCCAGGGCGGTCTCCAGAAGCTCGCTGAACCTTGCCTTGGCATCCTGCACAGGCCATTTCCTGGTCACGGCACGTCTCCATCAATCTGACTAGTTTTCAGACTAGTTTAACATCCTTTTGGTGTAAATGCCCCATCTCCAATGACCGTCATTCCCGTGCAAACGGGAATCTAGGGCTCGGGCCGTCTAGGTAGGCTCCAGCGAAAGCGGGAACGGCGGTAGGGGCAACCTATCTCAGGCCGAAGTATCCTGGATTGCGGCCTCCGCCGCAATGACGGTGGGGGTTTTCTTCATGGGCGGTCTGCTGAAGGTCTGCTCTCGTAAGCCACCCTTGTCGTCATTGCGGCGGAGGCCGCAATCCAGAGCGGGGCGCTACCGGGTCCCAGGGTGGCTCACACAGGCCCCGGTTCGTACTTCGATTTCCCTCAGCACGAACCGGGAGGCGTCCCCCTCACCCTAACCCTCTCCCACCAGGGGCGGGGGGAGATTCGATTTCCTCCTTCGAGAGCCTCAGGACAGGCTCAGGGCGAACAGACATTATTATTTTCCCCTTCCTTGATGGGAGGGGATTAAGGGGAGGGTGAAACAAAGGCCGGGGATGGCCCCAGTTCGCACTTCGATTTCCCTCAGCACGAACCGGGAGGCGTCCCCCTTACCCTAACCCTCTCCCACCAGGGGCGAGGGGAGATTCGATTTCCCCCTTCGAGAGCCTCAGGACAGGCTCAGGACGAACGGACAGTGGCAGAGTTTCGTATGCCTCAACCAGAGGGCATCGCGCCTTGTTACCCAAGGGGACGGCTAGTACAATGGGCGGCACTGGCCCGCCTGTGCTGAATCAAGCTTCCCTGGATTGCGGCCTCCGCCGCAATCACGATCGGGAGAGGCCCCTAAGGAGAACCGCGCCCATGGAGTTTGGACTCGCCTACGAGATGCAGCGACCCACCCTGGACGACCATGCCCTCGTGGAAGAAACCATCAAACAGTGCATCCTGGCCGACGAGATGGGCTGGGACTACGTCTGGTTCGTGGAGCACCACTTCCTGACGGGGTTCTCCATGTCGCCGTGCCCCGAGGTCATCTTCGGGGCCCTCAGCCGCCTCACCAAGCGCATCCGGTTGGGCTTCGGCGTGGTCATTCTCCCCTACCACCACCCCATCAGGGTGGCTGAGCGGGTGGCCATG
Organism: Dehalococcoidia bacterium; assembly: GCA_963663025.1. Lineage (GTDB taxonomy): Bacteria > Chloroflexota > Dehalococcoidia > Lucifugimonadales > JAGWBF01 > JAGWBF01. The sequence goes on from OY760073.1 coordinate 1,178,493, forward strand.
ATCGACCACCTCTCCAACGGGCGGGTGGAGTTCGGCACGGGCCGCTCTGCCCCCTACGAGCAAACGGGCATGGGCATCGACCCGCGCAACACCCGGGAGATGTGGGACGAGTCCCTCACCATGATCCCCAAGATATGGGAGTCGGACATGTTCGAGTGGGAGGGCAAGTTCTGGAACGTCCCGTCCCGGAAGGTTCTACCTAAGCCCTACCAGAAGCCCCATCCGCCCATCTGGGTAGCGGCCCTCCAGCCGGCCACCTACGAGATAGCGGCCCAGAAGGGCATCGGGGTGATGGCCCTGGGCGTCAGCGCCCCGTCCTTGCTGTCCCCCCACATCGACGCCTACAAGAAGAACATCCTCAATGCCCAGCCCGTGGGCGGGTTCACCAACAACAGGTGGCTCAACGCCGTCATGGGAATCTGCGGGGAGGATGATACGGCCACCAAAGAGCTGTCCGCCACATCTCTCAAGACCTTCTTCGGCCCAGACAGGCCCTACCTGGCCGATCAGAAGGACCTGTACGAGCTGCTGGTGAGGCAGTGGGGCGGGGTCCCCGAGCACCTGCAGCAGAACTTCGCTCGTTATGTAAAAGCCGAGGAGAACCCAGAGACGGGCGAGGTCACCGAGACCCTGGACCTTTCCGGGGGCGCGGGGCTGGCCCAACAGGTGTGGCGGGAGCTGGATGCCGAGACCCTGGCCAGCAGGGGGGTCATCGTAGCCGGGGATCCGGAGAGCTGCATCGCAGCGGCTAGGCTGCACGAAGCGACGGGTATCGACCAGCTTCAGTTCCTCATGGCCACGGAGACGGTGGACCATGCGGCGACCATGAAGTCCATCGAGATGTTCGGCAAGTACGTGATCCCCGAGTTCAAGAAGGCCGAGCGAGCAGCGTCTGTACTATAATGTAGTCCTGCGGGGCTGTAGCTCAGGGGGAGAGCACCTGCTTTGCACGCAGGGGGTCAGGGGTTCGAATCCCCTCAGCTCCACAACTCCAGAAGGAATCAAGAATCTTCGCTTTAACCCTCGCGCTGGATCTGTAGTCCTGCCCCTTCTTACGAATTCCCTGCGACATCCGACCCATCATTAGGACCAGCCTCTGCCTGCAACTGTGACTCTGACCTGCGCGCAGGGGGGCAACCCGGCCCTTATGATCGTTCTATCTGCCAAACCGATACCCCACCTCGGGCGTCGAGGGCGGCAAGTGCGCCCCCGTCGGGCCGCCAGTATAATTCGGACACCGAGGCTCCCAAATCCTCCGCCCCTATTGGTCCGCCTTTCCCATTTCTCTTCAGCGACCACACAACCACGGTGCCATCGCGCCCCCCCGATGCCAGACGCATTGCCCCGGGGGCGAAGGCTAGCGTCGTTATGGGTTCAACATGAAACTCCAGAACGCCTGGTCGCGTGCCTTCGGGGCCTTTTCCTCGGAAGCTCCAGACCGTCACTGCCTCCCCTCCCCCGGTGGCCAAAAGGGTGCCGGTATCATCAAAAGCCAGGGCCGAGGGCTTGCCAGGATACCCGAACATCTCGGAATCATGCCCCGTGGAGCGACGCCAGAAGTGCACCGAGTTGTCCTGGCTGCCGCAAACTACAATACCCCCGTCGGGACTCAGCACCATCGAAACCAGGGACCCCTGCCACTCCAGCTTTTGGCGGGGCTCACCGGTTGATGCGTCAAAAAAGGCCACTCGACAGTAACAGGCCGTGGCCAGCTGCCCTTCACCAGACCAGGCGATCGCGCTGACGGTGCTTGGATGATAATCGGACCGCCAAAGCACCGAGCCGTTCGCATCATACACGTAAACCAGCCGAGAACAGGAGGCCGCCAATCGTTGGCCGTCGGGCGACCACGCGACGTTTTCCACCCAGTCGCTGCCGACGTCGATAGCATGGCTTACCTGGCCCTCGGCGGCGTCCCAGATTAAGACCCTTCCGTCCTGGCCGGCCGTAGCGAACATGCTTCCGCTTGGGTGCATTGCCATCGCCATTACACCACCGTCATGGACTGCGTGCCGCTCCCAGGCGGTCGCGCCAGACTCGCCGTCAAAAGCATAAACGCCGCCCTCGGTATCACCGGCGACCAGGGCTTGGCCACCCAGGCTCCAACCCCCGGCGATAGCATAGTCACCGACCGTCGCAAACCAGTCCCGGCTCAGAACACCCATAGGGCTGTCGGCGCTTAGATCAGGCATGCTTCGAACCCCTCCCGCATGCCCTGTCCATCGAGGTTGCGGCCGATGAAGACGAGTTGGTTGCGGCGGGGCGTGTCTCCCCACTCGCGGTCCGGATAGCCGTCAAAGAGCATGTGAACTCCCTGGAAAACGAAGCGATTCGGATCCCCCGCAATGCTGATGAAGCCCTTCATTCGAAAGATGTCCACTCCGCGCTCCCGGAGCAGTTCGCCAAGCCAGGCGTTGAGCTTTTTGGGATCGGCGTCGCCGTCTATCTCGATGGAGATCGATCCTACCTCGCTGTCGTGCTCGTGCTGGGCGACCCAGGTCCGCTCGGCTTCAGCGGGAACCGCCGCTCCCTTGATGCGTTGTGTGTCTGTCTCTTCCTCTGCGCAGGCTGGCTCGGAGCAAAAGTTGCCCGCCAGTTTGAAAGACTCTCCATCCGCGTTCCTCAGTTGGAGATCGAACTCCTCCGGGAGGTGCTGGGTGAAGAGGCCAAACCGACCCGGCACTGCGACCTCAAAGAAAAACGACTTGCGTCCTGGGGAATCGAGCGGGAGGCTTACATGCTTTCCGACCGGAATCTCTTCTCCTGGATGAATGATCTCCGCAGGTTCGGCGTACTGCCGTACACACCACTCCGCGCCCTCCCTGAGGGCAGCGTCATCGGTGGCTTGGTCGGGCACAACGACGAGAGACATCGCCGGATCAGGCCCATCTGCTAGGTTGAGCTCGTAGCGGCCGGTATCGAGCGCATAGACTCCCGTCCATTCGAAGGGATATTCCGGCTCGAGGAATGTGGGACGGCGCTCGAGCACCTGTTCCAGGTCGAAGGCGCCGAGGTCGAGTACAGTGTCGACGGGTACGTCCGCTCGCTCGCTGCGCACGACTCGGGCCATTCGGTTCATGCCCCGGAGACGGGACTCCAGAGTGTCGAGAGTCTCGACGCTTACGAGATCCGTCTTGTTGAGCAGGAGAACGTCTGCGAACGCTATTTGCTCCGTGCTTTCGTCGCTTCGGCCAAGTTGCTGGTCGATATGAGCAGCATCTACCAGCGTGACGATGCCGTCGAGGGCGTATTCAGCACGAAGCTCGTCGTCCATAAAGAACGTCTGAGCGACCGGGCCGGGATCGGCGAGCCCCGTGGTTTCCACCAGCACATAGTCGAACTTGTCGCGGCGCTTATTGAGGTTGTTGAGCACCCGAATCAGGTCTCCGCGCACCGTACAGCAGATGCAGCCGTTCGACATCTCGAAGACCTCCTCGTCAGCGTTGATAACGAGGGCTTGATCGATGCCGACCTCTCCAAACTCGTTTTCGATCACGGCGATGCGCTTCCCGTGCTCCTCAGTCAAGATCCGGTTGAGTAGAGTTGTCTTACCGGAGCCGAGAAAGCCCGTGAGGATGGTTACGGGTACCCTGTTCTGCGTGTTCATTTGGAACCTCCTTCAACTAATCGTAATCGATACGAGGTATCGATTACGAAACAGAAGATTCTATGCTATCCGTTCTGTGAATGTCAACTAGTCGAATCGGCGGTGGCAGTTAGCCATTGGTGGGATGAACTAGCGCGATAGAGGGGGATGTGTAGGGGGAGGGAGGTCAGTAATGGCAACCCAGGCGCATGGAACACGGACTCGGCCTGACCGAGACCGCCCAGAGTGTCCTTTGGGCGGACCCATAGGTGCAAAAGAGAATCCAAGCGGACATGGACCGCTGAACCGCGCGACCCCACCCTCAATCTGAATGGGCTCCTAGCGAGGTTAGTGGGCGTGAAATTCAACTATTTCTCATGAATGCACTATCATGTAGCTGATCATGTTCTCGCTGTGGTCGGACGGTCTTGTTCTGAACGCCCTGACATTTCTGCTGGCGGTGGGGTTGGACCGCCTACTGCCGGAGCCTCCGGCCAGAATCCACCCAGTCGTCTGGATGGGACGCGCAATCGCCGCAATGGAACGCATCGCTCCTCGAAGGACGGTGCCGGCCCTTCTATATGGCTGCATCATCGTGATCATGTTGGTTGGAGCTTCGACAGCCCTTGCCGCGCTCGCGATATACGGCTTGGCGTCCCTTCACTGGGTGGCCTATGTGGGACTAGGCGCAATGGTGCTGCGGACCACATTTACTGTCAAGAGCCTCTCATCGGCAGCGAAACAGACCAGGCATGCCCTTCGGGAGGGGGGTCTGGAACCGGCCCGAGCAAGCCTGAAGAGCCTGGTTGGCCGCGACACCAGTGGCTTGAGCGCATCTCTAGTGGCCGCCTCTGCCATGGAGTCCGTGGCCGAAAACACGACCGACAGCTACATTGGACCATGGCTGGCCTTCGTGGTGCTCGGTGTGCCGGGCGCCGTGGGCTACAGGGCGGTGAATACGCTCGATAGCATGATCGGACATCGGGGCAAGTACGAATACCTCGGGAAGGTCGCTGCCCGCTTGGACGACATTGTAAACTTTGTACCGGCGAGGATGAGCGCCCTGCTCCTCCTGGCAAGCGGGGCGCTGTTCCGTCTCCCAGTCACTCGAGGTTGGTCTATCATGTTAAGGGACCGTGGCCGTACGGAGAGTCCAAACGCAGGGGTGACTATGAGCGCGATGGCAGGGCTGGTGGGTACATGCCTGGAGAAGCCTGGGCACTACCGCTTGGGCGACGGCCTGCGAGAGCCTGGGACTGAGGACATAGGCACGGCTATCCGCATCGCCGAATGGGCTGCCCTGCTGGGGGTTGCGCTAGTCGTCGGCGTGGTGGCAGCCCGACACGCCATCCTGAACTGAGGGAAAGGCGGATACCTGGATTGACCACTATACATGGCGGACTGGATGCAGGTGAGTTGCGCTCACTGGGCCTCCGGCCCGGGCAGGTCCTGGACTTCAGCGCCAACATAAACCCCTTGGGCCCATCCCCGCGGGTCACGAATGCCGCAGTCGAGGCAGACCTGTCTGCCTACCCCGACCGGCATAGCATCGCCCTGCGCGAGAAGCTGGCGACTCATCTCGAAGTTGGTATCGAAAACCTGGTCATTGGGAACGGTTCTACCGAGCTTATCCACTTGCTTGCGCGAGCGCGCTTACGTCCTCACAACACATGCCTTATATTGGCGCCCACCTTCGGGGAGTACGAGACCGCAGCAAACATAGCCTGTGCAGGTGTTCATCTCTTTTGGGCCGACGAGGCCCGGGAGTTTCGTTGGTCCATCGATGCAGCGGTCGAGAAGATCGAACGGATGCGACCCCAAATGGTCTTCCTCTGCAACCCGAACAATCCCACAGGGGTGTACCTTGATCACGGAGACGTCGAGCGCATCCGCAGAGCATCGGGTGAGGGGTCCCTGCTTGTGCTGGACGAAGCATACGTCCCCTTAGCGGACCAGCGTTGGAACTCCCTTCCTTTGCTCGGAAAAGGTAACGTCGCATTCTTGCGCTCGATGACAAAGGACCACGCGTTGGCGGGAGTCAGGTTGGGTTACCTGGCTGCCCAGCCTGATGTGGTGTCTGCGATTCAACAGCTTCAGCCAGCCTGGAGCGTTAACGCCGTAGCCCAGGCCGCCGGCGTAGCTGCCTTGGAGGACGAGGCCCATGTAGAGGCGGCGAGGAAGGTAATTGCAGAAGCGAAAGAGTATCTCTACAGCGAACTGGATTCTATCGGTGTTTTTGTTGCACCTTCTTCTGCTAACTTTGTGATGGCTCGCGTCAATGATGCGTCCAAAGTACGCAGCGCACTCTTGAAGCACGCCATCGTGGTGCGTGACTGCACATCCTTTGGGTTGCCAGGATACATACGCGTTGCCGTGCGGGGGCAAGAGGAGTGCGCCCGGCTAATTGAGTCCTTAAAGGAAGTGTTGGGACATGGGTAGTCCCGGACTAGCCAAGGTCATTATGGTACAGGGGACCTCCTCCCATGCAGGCAAGTCCACTATTGCCACTGCCCTCTGCCGCATCTTCGCACAGGACGGGTTCGAGGTTGCCCCATTCAAGGCCCAGAACATGTCTCTGAACTCGTATGTCACCCCCGACGGTGGGGAGATTGGCCGTTCCCAAGCAGTCCAAGCCGCCGCCGCCATGGCAACCTCCAAGGTGGAAATGAACCCTGTGCTGATCAAGCCGGAGGGAGACAGCCGCTCCCAGGTTGTGGTGATGGGTCGTCCACTGGCCGTGGCCTCGGCCCGCGAATACTACGACCTTAAGCCAACCATCTGGAGCACGGTGACCTCGGCCCTGGACCATCTGCGGGCTGAGTACGACGTTGTAGTGATTGAGGGCGCCGGCAGCCCAGCGGAAATAAACCTCAGGCAGCATGACATCGTAAATATGAGGGTGGCCCTCCACGCAGATGCTCCCGTCCTGCTGGTAGGAGACATTGAGCGAGGTGGAGTCTTTGCACAGCTGGTCGGCACCATGGCACTCCTCGAACCCGAGGAGAAGGCTTTAGTAGAAGGCTATGTCATCAACAAGTTTCGGGGAGACGCATCCTTGCTCACGCCGGGACTCGCTTTCCTGAAGGAGCACACAGGTGTGCCGGTCACGGCTGTCGTTCCGTACTTCCCGGACATACATATTACCGAGGAGGACTCGCTGGGTATCGCATCCGACATCGCGGGCGGCGAAACGGACCTGGACATCGCCGTAATGCGCTTGCCTCACATCTCAAACTTCGACGACTTCGATCCGCTGCGCAATGAGCCAGGAGTTCGTGTGCGCTATGTCGGGAGGTCCGAAGAATTTGGTGTCCCTGATCTTGTCGTCATCCCGGGCAGCAAGACCACCGTCGCGGACCTCGACTGGCTTCGAATGCAAGGCCTGGCTGAACTTATCCTGGCCGCGAGGCAACTAGGGACGCCGGTTATAGGCATTTGCGCAGGGTACCAGATGCTGGGAAGGGCCCTCCTGGACCCCGAGGGTGTGGAGTCTGCCCAGGCCGAGTCTCACGGCCTGGGCCTCTTACAAACTTCCACCACCTTCGCGACCCGAAAGGCTACCCACCAGATCCAGGGACATGTGACCGCTAATTGGGGACTCTTGACAGGCTGTCGAGGCGCGGAGATCTCCGCATATGAAATACACATGGGCGTTACCAACCGGGGTGATGGCCCAACCCAACCGTTCGTAGTGGAGAGCAGGTCCGGGCAAAGTGTTGAGCTGGCCGACGGCAGCTTGGATGAGGAGGGGCTGACCTTAGGCACATACCTCCACGGCCTTTTCCACAACCGCGCTGTGAGGCGCTCCATACTGGACCGCGTGGCGATAAGAAAAGGAATAACCTTGGCGGACTCGGCTGAGGATATCGATCCAAACGCTGAGTATGACAAGCTGGCTGCGTTGGTACGGGAACATCTCGATATGCAGCTGGTGTATCAGGTAACTGGACTGAAGTAGTGGGTGCTCACCATAAGGATGGCCTCGTCCCACGGGTGCTGGCGCAAGGATCGGCCTTAGCCCCCGGCACCTGCGGCGAGCTGGCCCAGGGAGTGCTTGATGGGGTAACGGCCATGATTACCTGCCCCATTGACCTCTACTCGACAGCCACCGTGGAGCTGCGGGAAGGCACTGGGCGAGCCCAGGGACCCGCAGAGTCTCCAAAGGCTGTGCGGGCCGTCGAACTGACGATTGCTCTGCTGGGACGCGACGACCTAGATGGTCAGTTGTACATCCGTTGCGACGTTCCCCGTAGTAAAGGAATGGCAAGCAGTACAGCCGATATCGTGGCTGCCATCGGAGCTACCGCCGAGGCGCTGAACTCAGAGATTTCGATCAAGGACCAAGCAAAGTTGGCGTTGACCGTCGAACCCAGCGACGGAGTAATGCTGCCGGGCATCGCCCTGTTTGATCATATGGGCGGACAGATCGCAAGATCATTGGGAGATCCGCCTGACATGAGGGTCTTAGTCTTGGAATTTGCGGGCGCGCTGGACACAGAGACTTTCAATGCCGTGGAGCGCCATGCCGAGCTGCAGCGGCTGGAATCCAGCTTCCGAGAGGCCCTTGAACTGATAACTGAAGGGCTGGAAAGGGGCGACTCCGAACTCATAGGCCGTGGGGCGACCTTGAGCGCGTTGTCATATCAGGTTGTGCTCCCGAAACCCCAACTCCCTGAGGCAGCCACCCTGGCGCGAGACGCCGGAGCTTTAGGCGTGAACGTGGCCCATAGCGGCACGGCCATAGGCCTGCTGTTCAGAGGAGACACCGAATGTATAGCGTGGGCTTCGGATTCGGCTCGTAGGAGGCTCTCAGACCTCGTAGCGGTGCATGATCGGCAGCTTATCGGCGGTGGGGTCGTTAGAAACCCTCTTTAGGCCCCACCTGTATCCGGCCAGACAGGTCGGCCCCACCCGGTAACCAGATCGTCAAGAGTACTCTTCAGAACTCTATGCCCTGCTGGGCCTTAATGCCCTTCTCCTGGTACGGGTGCTTGATCATTTTCATCTCGGTCACCAGGTCTGCGCAGTCCACCAGCTCCTGGGGAGCATACCGGCCGGTTATGATGACATGCATGGTATCCGGCCTCCCCTTCAGAGTTTCGACAACATCAGCGACCGGCACCCAGCCATAGTGCATTGTGTAGGTGAACTCATCAAGAATTATGATTTCCTCATCCCCGTTGAGGATTGCTTCTTTACAGCGGCCCCACTGCTCTACCGCCAGAGCCGCCGTCCTGTCCATATCCTTGGAGAGCCATGTGAACCCGTCCCCCATGGCATCTATGGGGATCCCGAGTTTCTTGGCAGCTCTATGCTCTCCGAAACGGGCGCCCGTGTGCTTGATGAACTGGAACATCCGTATGCGGAAGTCCCGGCCCCATGCTCGAAATATCACCCCCAGCGCCGCGGTGGTCTTGCCCTTGCCTTCACCGGTATTCACGATTACCAACCCGTGACGAACACGTCGACGCTTGACCGGCCCGTCGGGCTTCCCTTCGCTACCCTGTGCGTTCATTTGCTGTCCCTCGAGTTTGTTATATGGGATGGGTCCCGCCTCCGCAGATCGCTTCCCGGGTGATTATGGCCTGTGGTCCGCTATCGTTCACCTTCCTCTACTCGGCCAAGCTGAAGGGCTCTGTGGAGGGCTCGGGAAATTCATTCGGCCAGAGCAGCCGAGCCAAATCTTCAGCTCCCCGAATATTCCAGTAAGAGAGGGTAGTAAAGTGCTTGCTCTCGACCACGTGGACTTGTTGATTCTTGATAGCTGGTAACTCGGCGAGGGTCTCGTTGACCAGCAGGCTCTGCCGGAACTCCTCAGCCCCAAACTCGATGGGCTGGGCGATGATTATGACCTCCGGGTTCATAGCTATGACGCCTTCCAGGCTTGTGGTCTGGTTTCCTTCGACGCCAGCTTCCTCAGCAGCATTGATTCCCCCGGCGGCCAAGATGACACCACCTTCGGTGGAGTTGCCTCCCGCGACCCATAGCTGATCAGAGTATTGGGTGAGGGCCAGCACTCGAGGACGGGGGCTTGCCTCGCTGGTGATAGCGACGAGGGCGTCATGCCGGTCCGACACCTCTTTGGCGAACTCAAGAGCGCGTTGTTCCTCGCCGAAGATGTAGCCCATCAACAGTATGCTGTTTATCCGCGCCTCGGGGTCGTGTTTCAACTCGGTCTGCACGACCGGAACTCCAGTCCTGGACAAAGCATCGATGGCTTCGGCGGAGAAGAATGGGCTAGTGACAACTACATCCGGGCTCTGGGCAACGATCGTCTCAGGGTCTCGAGATATCTCCGTTATATCTTGGACAAGGGAGGCTACGTTGGAGTAGGTCGAGTTCTTTGTGGAGCTCCCAACTCCTACGAGACGCTCGAGGGGCACGAGGGCAAGAGTCATCTCATCGTGCCCTACCGAAGCTGTAATGATTCGGAAAGGCTTGGAGGGGATGCTCACAAGTCCGTTTAGCCCTTCTACTTCGCGCGGCCAGCCCAGGTTCGTGGGGTCTACGATTCCTCTCACCCCTTCAAACGGGTTGGGCGTAGGTTCGGGCGACGGGGTCGGGACAGGAGTTGCTGTAGGAACATCGGTTGGCACCGAAGTGGGGGGAATCGGTGTTGGAATTGGAACATCAGTCGGCACTGTGGTGGGCGGGGGAGGCGTTGCGGTTGGAACGTCGGTGGGCACTGCAGTGGGTGGGACCGGAGTTGGGGTTGGTGACGAACACGCCACCAATGCCAGCGTGAGCAGCATGATTACAGGGACAACCAACAGGGATATCCGACGAATTGCCATGGTGACTCCTTTCTTGTTCGGGCGCTACAGCGAGTAGACCTGACGTCGATTCTTTATTAGCAACAAGATGAAAAACGGGGCGCCGACAAATGCGGTGAGAATGCCCACTCGAAACTCGGCGGGCTGGATGATGGTCCTCGCCACAGTGTCGGCTACGATTACAAATACAGCGCCTCCCGCGGCGCTCATCGGGACCAGCACACGATGGTCCGGACCTAGAATCAGCCGGAGCATATGGGGCGTCACCAAGCCAACAAAGGCGATGATCCCGCTCACAGCCACGGCTGCGCCCGTCGCCAACGCCGCTGCGGCCAGAAGAAGTGGCCGAGTAAAGCCTACGCGGACTCCCATAGACCGCGCTTCATCATCACCCAGCATCAGAAGATTCAGATCGCGCGCCATGGCCAATGTTATGACTACGCCAAGCAGGATCAGGGGCGCAGCAATTTGGACATGCTCCCAGGAACGAGAATCGAGACCGCCTGCGAGCCAGAACAGAATCTCTCTGAGAGCCTCGTTATTTGGAAGAAGGATGATGATTGCGGAGACGATGGCGCCCAGGAAGGCGTTTACAGCGACTCCGGCAAGCAGAAGAGTTGCCATGGAGAAACGTCCGCCGACGGCGGCGATGCCATAAACGAGGAACGACGCCGCTGTGGCGCCCAAGAAAGCGAAGGCCGGCAGCGCCAGGAAGAAAAGGCCGGTCAGCCCTGTGGCGATAGCCACCACCGCTCCCACGGCGCCTCCGGCTGAGACACCGATAATCCCAGGGTCGGCCATCGGATTGCGGAACAGGCCCTGCATTGTCGTCCCTGCTACCGCCAGGGCTGCGCCAACCAAGGCGGCCACAAAGATCCTGGGGAGCCTGATCTGTTCGATGACCAACTGCTCTGTGCGGCCGAAATCGACAAAATCAAGCCCGAGGGGCGACAGTACGATAGAGGCGACGTGGCTGGGTGATATGTTGACTGGTCCCAGGCTTAACGAAACCAGGGCTGCGGTCAGGACAAAAAGAGCAAAGACGAACAGGCCGATGGCCAACCGGGAGGTAACTCCCATCCCCCGGTACTCTCGCACAGTGGCAAGGCCAATCGATCTCAAGAAAAACACCTCCGACGGCTCTCCGCTGGAGGTGCTGGCTTTCACTCTGCTCGGGCTGTTGCCCGTTGGCCGAGGGACCCTCTCTGATGCGGAGAGTAGTCACCTTCCGTTCAGGCAGGTCTCCTGGCTTGCGGGTGGGCTTTATCCGCCAGGCCCTTCCCAATCGGTTTCCCGACAGTGGGCCCCGGCTCCGTTCCCGCTTACAGTGGCGCTACCGCGGCGGCTTCTTACCGCCTTCCCTATTCTCCCTTGGTGGGAACCTGAACGGGCAGTGGTAATATGTCAACGTTCGGGCGAATGGTATAGGCTCGGCCCTTGCCTGTCAATCCCGGGCGAAGGGTACGCTCGTCCCTTATAGGTTGAATCCAGTGAGCGACTCTCCCGGCCGCGAGTTTCCTGATTGACACTTGGACGAAATGGAAACCGGCGGTGCAACGGCGGTACCCCCGAGAACCCCTGGTGCCTAACACCCTTATCTCACTCGGTTCTGGGACAGTTTCTTCTATAGAGAGGCTACGAGCCCAGGACAACGACCACGATGAGTACGCCGAAAGTGAGCAACAGAGCGCCAATGGCGGCGGCCAATGGCGGCCTGCTCAGGGTCACAATAGCAGCCTTCCGTACTCCGTCACCCAGAGGCAGCCGTTGCAAAGCCGTCTCCGGCGACGAGGCTGCCAGCGTCGTCCAAGCCACAACAGCGTCCTTTGCCCGCTCGGCAGTTGAGAATATGCGCTCCAGCGGTTCCTGCACCAATACTCGGGCCGGCTTTGCCGCATGGCGGTAGGGCCAGTCGACATCAAGGGATACTGTCGGCTTTGGCTTTAGCGCGGCTACCATCAGCCAGAAGCCCAGTCCTGTGAAGACCAGCAACTCCACCGTGTGGATGGTGTCGTTCAGGTTGTAGGGGTTGTAATGTCCCGTTAAGTTCATGAAGTCGTAGAAGGTCTGGGGAAAGATCCCGATGGCAATGCACAAAGCCGCCGCTCCAGCCATGCCGACGTACATTCCTGTTGGCACCTTGGCGATGAGCGTGACAGGCGTTGCTCGCTTGGAACCGAACCACGTAAAGTAGGGCAGCTTCAGCCCAGTGTGCAAGAAGGTGCCGACGGACGCTACGTATAACAGAAGTGCCGCGATGTCGTAGCCGTCGTAGTAGGCGGCCCCCGTCACCAGTGATTTGCTGACGAAGCCCGCAAAGAGAGGCACCGCCGAGATGGAGAATGCCCCCACCATGTACAGCGTGAACACCATCTTCATCCGGGGTGCGAGGCCTCCCAGCTCTGTCATCTTCGTCGTGCCTGCAGCCGTCATGACCGCGCCCGTCGCCATTATCATCAGGCCCTTGTAGAGCACATGGGCAAAGGCATGCGCCGTCGCGCCCTCGATCGCTCCCTGACTTCCTATACCGGCGGCAGTCACCATGAAGCCGACCTGGCTGATGATGTGGTATGCAAGCAAGCGCCGGATATCGTTTTCCAGCACCGCGTAGATAACGCCATATAGGGCCATCACCGTGCCGAAGATGATGAGGATTTCCCACTCCGCGAAGCCGCGCAGCAACACATAGACTGCCGTCTTGGTCGTAAAGGCGCTCAGGAAAACTGCGCCCGATGCACTTGCCTCGGGATAGGCGTCCGCCAGCCACGCGTGGACGGGCGGGATTGCTGCGTTCACCGCAAATGCGATAAGGATCAGCCACGCCGCAGCTCCGCCATCGAACCACCCAAACATCAGCGAGCCCGTGTCGGCAAAGTGCCACAGCACTCCCGCAATCAGGACCGCCCCACCCACGATGTGGACGAACAGGTAGCGCATGGCCGCCGCCATGGATGCTGAACGTCCCCCTTTGCTGATGAGGAAGGCGGACCCGAGGGCCATGACTTCCCAGAACACCACCAGCGTAAGGAGGTCGCCGGCGAATACGACGCCCAACGCGCCGCTTCCGCAGAACAACGCGGCGGCCTGCTGACCCCGGTCCCGTATGTGCAGCCCGTGAATGCTGCCGAGCACCCCTATAATTGCGAAGACGGTGCCAAAGGCTAAGCTCAGCGCATCGACGCGCAGCGGCATAAGGTCGAATCCGAGCCACTGGGTCTCCCACGTCGTATCCAGGTCCAGGAAAACAACCAGCTGAAGCAAGGTGAGCCCGAAGGCGCCTACCATCAGCGCTGGCCGAACACGGGCAGGCAGAACAAGGACCAAGGCCCCTCCGAGCACGAGAATGAACGCAGGCAAGAAGCTACTCATCCGCCTGCTCCTCGTCGTCATCGTCCTCGTCGGTACGCTCCAGAATCGTCCCCAGCCACTTGGAGCCGTACACGATCGCGAATGTGGAGACCAGGCCGAAGGCTATGTAGAAGCCGATAATGTCCGAGTAAGGGAAGTGCGCCTTGACCTTGTCCGTAAAGGCAAGGCCCGCGTCGGCTGCGAGGGTCGCGATGATGGCCAGAGTCAGTGCAGCTGCAAGGTTGCGCGTGAGCCGCATCAGCCACCTCCTCCTGCCCCGTTGGCCACCTGAGAGGCCAGGTCGAGGAAGCTGAAGGGCAGGTCCGGCACAATACCCCAAAACAAGGCGAGCAGTCCGGTTAACAAGAGAGGCACGACCATCTTGGGGGATGCCTCCCCGGGCCACCCTGACCAGGTGAAGGACGGCGAGCTACCCCAGAAGGCGCGCACAACGGTGGGGAACAAGTATGCCGCACTCAGCACTCCGCTTACGATGTATACGAACAGGAACGCAGTCGCTGAGGCATCGACTGCCCCGGCGCCCAAGTACCACTTGCTCGCAAACAGCACGAAGGGAGGCATCCCCGCCATGCTCAACGAAGCAAGAGCAAAGGCTCCCATTGTCACGGGCATCTGCTTGCCGATGCCGTCCAGCTCACTCACGTTCTCCCGGTGAGTCCGGACGTGAATCGCTCCGGCGCAGAAGAACAGCGTTATCTTGGTGACGCCGTGGCCGATGAGGTGCAGCAGCGCCCCCGTCAGCGCAAGAGGCCCGAGCAGCGCCACTCCAAGCACGATATAGGACAGGTGGCTCACCGTCGAGTAAGCGAGGCGCCTCTTGAGATTGTCGTGGCGCAGAGCCAGCAACGAGGCCAGGATAACGGTTGCTGCCGCGCCGATGGCCAGCACCTGCCAAGCGCCGATGTCGCGAAGCAGATCGACACCAAAGACAAATATGAGCACGCGCACGACGCCGAAGACCCCCGCTTTCACGACAGCGACAGCGTGCAGCAAGGCGCTGACCGGCGTCGGCGCCACCATCGCGGCGGGCAGCCACGAGTGGAGCGGCATCACCGCCGCCTTAACGATGACACCTCCGGCAAGCAGCATGAACAATGCCCAGACCGTCGCGTCGCGCCCGGCGAGGGAACCCAGCACTCCTCCTTCGGAGAAAGTCGTGTCTATGCCCAGCAGTGCCAGCCACGCCGTTCCAGCGATGAGCGCCAGCCCCCCGCCCAGCGTGTACAGCAGGTACTTCCGGCCTGCTCGGACCGCCTCGTCGGACTCGCGATGTATCACGAGGGGGTAGGTGAACAGCGTCAGCAGTTCGTAGAAGAGCACGAAGGTCAGCAGGTTGGCCGCCAGCGCAACGCCCAACGCCGCGCCGATGCTCAGAGCGAAGGCGGCGAAAAAGCGACTCTGCTTCTGCTCCTCCATCCCGCGCATGTACCCTATGGAGTACACGGAAGTGGGCACCCACAGAAACGAGGCCAGCGTTGCGAACAGCATGCCCGCTGCGTCGGCCCGCAGCGCGATGTTGATGCCGGGCGCCAGCTCAAGAAGGGTCGCCGATGCGATGCGACCATCCTTCGTCCCGGGCAGCATCGAGACGACCAGCCCCAGCGTGGCCAACGCCAGCGCAATGGACACGCCATCACGTACGTTGGGCTTGCTTCCCAGAGCAGCGACCAGCATTGCACCGAGCAAGGGGACGGCGACAGCAACTGCGGGCAGTGGCGAGGCTTCGATCACTAGGTCCCCGGCTCCAGCACATGTCTCACCACCGCCACGTTGAGGACCCCGAGCACAATGGTCGCCGCCGCCACCAAGACCAAAGGCAGCAAGACGTCAGCCTTGGGCTCCCAGGTTACTCCCAACAGTGGGAGCTTGTTTCGTTGCGTTTCCGGCGCTTTGTGCGATATGTCTGGGGCTTGAGCGAGGTAGGCGCGCTCCAGCACCCGGAACAGATAAGCGGCGGATAGCAGGCTGCTGACGAGCACGACGGCCAGAATCACCCAGAGGTCTTGTTCCACCGCGGCGATGGACAGATACCATTTGCTGAAGAATCCGGCCGTCGGCGGTACACCCACCATCGCGATTGCGCCGACCGTGAAGGCGGCGGCAGTGATAGGCAGGCGTCGGCCAAGCCCCGCCAGCGCGGGCACCTCCGACACGCCTGTCTGCAAGCGCACGGCCATGACGGCGAGGAACAGCGTTCCCTTCATCAGTGCGTGGTTCATGATGTGCAGCAGCGCTGCCACGTATCCCAATGGCGTCGCAAGTCCGATTCCGATGGCGATGAAGGCCAGCTGGCTGACAGACGAGTAGGCGAGCAGCCGCCGTATATCCTGCTGCCTAAACGCTGCCGCTGCCCCAAACACGACACCGATGCCCCCAAGCACGACCAGCGCCTGCCCGATTGGTACCTCGTCGATCAGATAGCCTTCGGGGAAGACGCTCAGGAACATTCGCAGCATCGCGTACGCCCCGACCTTGGTCATGATGGGCGCAATCAGGGTGTTCACCGACGATGGCGAAAAGGTGTATGCGTCGGGCAGCCACAGATGCAGAGGCACCAGCGCCATCTTGAGGCCCAGCCCAACGAAGATGAACACGGCGCCCGCTGCGATCGACGTCGTTGCCTCGGAGGCCGACAGTATCTCCAGCGTGTGCCCCATGTTCAGCGTACCCGTCCCGAAATAGAGGAACGCCACCCCCAAGAGGTAAAACGCCCCGCCAAGGGTTCCCAGGATAAGGTAACGGTATCCGGCGAGCATCCCCCTGCGGCCCCCTAGGAATACGAGGGCATATCCTGCCAGCGACGATATTTCGAGGAACACGAACAGGTTAAACAGGTCGGCTGTGACGATCATTCCCGTCAGTCCGGCGAGCAGCAGGAGCACCAGCGAGTAGTACAGCCCCAGACGACCCTGCATCTCCTGCTCAGCCATGCGCCGCGTCGCAACGACAACTGCCAAGGCCACGCCCATCACGATGAGCGAAACGAAAGCCGCAACGTGGTCCACGACGTACTCGATGCCGATGGGCGGCTCCCAGCCGCCGAGAGCGTAGGTCATCGGGCCGTGGGCGATGACGTGGGCAAGGGCCCATCCCGACATCGCCGTACTGAAGGCAATGGTCGCCACTGCCAGCCAGAAAGCAAGGGACTGCCGCCACATACCGACCGCAGGCGCCAGTATGGACAGCACCAGCAGGGGCACAGGGATCAGGGCGGGTAGTTGGGCTGCCACGTGCTAGGCCTGCTGCTCCATCTCGCTCAGGATTTCCGCTTCGTCCACCGACCCGAATTCGCGGTGGATGCGCGTCAGGAAGGCGAGGGCGACGGCCGTGACGGCAACGCTGACGACGATGGCCGTCAGCATCAGCACGTGGGGCAACGGGTTCACGAACTCCTCGGCGTTGGCATGTTCGCCAAAAAACAGAATGGGCACGGTGCCCCCGTCGCGAATCGAGCCGTTGATGAAGAACAGGATGATGGCCGACTGCAGCACGTTCAGCCCGATCAGCTTCTTGACAAGGCTACGCTTGCCCACCATGCCCCACACACCTACGGCGAGCAGGATGGCAATCATGAAGTAAGGGAAACGGGCGGCCAGCTCATCCATTGCTAGCTCTCCCGCTCTTCCGGCTGGCGCGGCTCAGTCAGGTAGTCGGCGGCCAGCGCAAGGGTGCCGAACACCGCCAGCGCCACACCTACTTCAATTATGAATATGCCGATGTGCCTTCTACCCAGGTCTCCTGGCCAGATGCGGTCGATCCACTCGAATGCGATAGCCCCGTAGTCGAGGTATTCGCCGCCGGAGAGCATCGCCAAAACCCCGGTGCCCGCGTACAAAAGCATGCCCAGCACTGCGATCATGACAAGGCGTGGCCGGGAAAACAGCCTGCGACCCTCGGCGCTGCTGAGGGACATGCGCGAGAGTATGAGGCCCGCTGCGAGTATCGCCCCGGCCTGGAACCCGCCCCCGGGCGATGCTTCACCATGTACCAGCACGTAGAGGCCGAACAATAGTATTGCCGGAACCATAACCGCCCTAACGACAAAGTGGAGCAGGACGCTGTCATGCTTGTCGATCATCGCGCCCTCCTCGTATCAGTACAAACAGCACAGCAATGCCCGCCGTGAAGATGACGAATGTCTCTCCCAGCGTGTCATAGCTTCGGTAGTCAGCCAGGATGGCGGAGACGACATTCTCGATGCCGATGTCCTCTTCCGTCCGCTCGATGTACTCCGGCCCTACACCGACGTTCGCGGGGGCCTGGGGGTCGCCGCGGTCGGGCAACTCCCACGATGCCGCGATGAAGAGGGCGGCGGTGGCGACAACGAGCAAGACGCCCAGGGCCCTCAATCCGACGACCTCCGGCGCATCCAGCTTATGCCTCCGATGAGCAGCACGCCCGTCACGCCCGCGCCCAGCGCTATCTCCGTCAGCGCCACGTCAACGGCCCCCATGAGAGCCATCAGCGTGGCCGCAACGAAGCTGTACACTGTCAGCGCGGCCACGGCGCCCACCAGGTCGCGTACCCACAGCGCGATGACCGACGTCAGCACAAGCAACCCGTAAAGCGCGAATTCAAGCGGCCAGACCATCCCTAGTGCTCCCGCGCAGTGTTGCGGCGCGTCCATGGCATGATGCCCACTTGCAGCGCCGAGCGCGCAAGCACATGCGCAGCTACAGGATTGGCGATGGAGATGAACAGCAGGCCGAGCACGATCTTCAAGCTGACCAGAGTCGCTCCCTCATACAGCGCCAGCCCGATGAGCACTAGGCCGATACCGAACGTATCCGTCTTCGATACGGAGTGCGTTCTCGTGTAGAAGTCGGGCAATCGAATAAGGCCGATGGCCGTCACCGCCATGAAGAATAGGCCTACTCCAATCATCACCGTCCCCGCGATGTCCACTAGGCGCCCTCCTCTGGATGGCGCGCCAGATATCTTGAGGCGGCCACCGTACCGATGAAATTCAGGAGCGCGTAGGTCAGCGCCAGGTCGACGAACATGTCAGGACGCTCGAACACGAACCCAAGGACCACCAGAAGACCCACGATGTTGGTGCCGACGACGCCCGCCGCCAGCAGACGGTCGTAGATGGTCCGGCCCACTGCAAGGCGCCACATGCTGAGCGCGCTGAGGAAGAGGATGACCGACGCTATCGCCACGAATCCCGCGCTCACCACTCCACCTCCTCCGCCGAGGTGATATCGTGCACTTCCGGCGCTTCAATATCCTCGCCGTAGACGCGGGCAACCCGCTTAAGCAACGTCCCATCCTGGATGCCTTGTCTAGAGGTCTCCGATATGCAGTGGATGATGAAGCGGTGCGCCGACATGTCGACTGTCACGGTCCCCGGCGTCAGCGTGATGGAGTTGGCCAGCACCGCATTGGACGCCTCCGTGCTCAGAGGCGATTCGAACTCAACAAGGGAGGGGCTGATGGGCATTCGAGGGTCCAGCACCAACCGAGCTACGTGGATGTTCGCCACCGCGATCTCCCAGAGGAGCAGCGGGAAATAGGCCATCAAGCGAAATGTCGTTGCGGCCAGCCAACTGAACCGAGAGGGAGGACGCTCGAACCCCAAAGGGTCACTCGGGTGGAATATCGATTCCGTCACGAACAACACGACTCCCGCCGAGATCAGGCCTGCCGTAAAAAACAGCCCGTTCAGCTTGCCCGATAGCGCTACCCACAGGCCGACCAGCAGAAGGCTGTAAACTAGCCAGCGAAAGACGGGGCGGTGCCAGCCCCGGGCGTTACTGTCCTGCCGTCTCATGCGAAAGGCGACACGAACAGCTTCCAGTGGCGCATGGTGCGTGTGACCCCCGGTTTTTCAACAAGGGGCCACTTGAATAACCGGCCCTTTGAGCCAATGAGACGGGACGGTCTCTAGTTCCTGGAAAGAGTGGAGAGTGTATTGAAAGGGGGGCACTTTAGCCCCTGAGTCCCTCATGGGTCCCCCTTCGAGGCGTGCTCGTACGTCCGCCATTCTACCACTTGTTGGAGTGTCCAATAAAGACATAGCGGGCTACGCAGGGGCAGACAGGCCGGGCGGTTACGATTCACTTCCAACTACAGATTCAGGGTCCGTTGCCCGCACGGGGCCCGACCTTGTCCCCGCCCGAGCCAAAGGGGATAATAGCCAATATGCTGCCCGTGCGCTCCCTGGTCTAAGAATAAAGGGTGGCCCCAACCCGGAAGCCGGGAGGCTTGCGCGTCTTTAAGGGCCGGCTGGTAGACCCCCGGAAGTGGCCCTACAGTCGAAAGGTACGCAAGTCCGTATGAATTGGCTCTCTATTCCCGACGGCAGGCAGAACGGACCCGTTCCGAGCAAGTTCCGCGGCCATTCTTTCAAGGTCAAGGCGACCTACCAACGCGGGAAAGGTGTAGCAGATAAGGACGGGCCGGTACCGTCTGGGCCAGATTATCAGTAAGCGGGAGGATAGGTTGGGAATCTCACGCCAAAGCCTCCGATGCGAGAAGGCAATAACCGCCGTAATAGCCATCGTCATCCTTCTGGTCCCGGTGGCCGCCCTCGCACAAGATAGTGGTCGGAGCGAGTTCCACTTCGATTTTGAGAACGACTACGCGGGATGGATGGTCGGGTTCGCGGACCTTCCCACCGAATACGACCCGTCGATCTATGAGTTGGACCACGAGCATCGCCTCCTTCCGTACGGACTGGAGGGAAGCGGGATATACATCCAGGGACACAACCGCAGCGACGACCTGTTCATGTTCCTGAAGAGGCGGGTTGATGGGCTGATGCCTAACGCAGCTTATGCGGTTTCCATGTCAGTGGACCTGGCTACAAACGTGCCGGCTGGGTTGGTTGGCATAGGCGGCTCACCCGGCGAGAGCGTCTTCGTGAAAGCAGGGGCATCCACAGCCGAGCCGGTGGCCGAGGAGGACAGCAACCGGTACCTCAGGATGAACATCGACAAGGGCAACCAATCCAGGGGAGGCGAGTCCATGGTTGTCCTGGGCAACGTGGCACACCCTCAGGTGACGAACGGGGAGTACCGTATCAAGACCCTGGACAACACCGGCATGCCCTTGAGCGTTTCTACAGACAGTGAAGGACGGGTCTGGCTGATAGTCGGCACCGACTCCGGATTCGAGGGGCTGAGCGGGATCTATTACGATGGCATCACTTACACGCTGACCCCGGTGGAGACTCCAAGCGCCGGGGGCTACGCGCCTCCTGCTTGGGGGTTGGCTTTGATTGCGGGAGTGGGCACGGCCTTCGTCGGTATGGGGATGGTTGTGTTGCGCCTGCGCCCTCGACGCTGATGGAGAGGCCCCGGTCGCAGTTAGCTCAGCAGACACCGTGAAAGCCGCCGACTAACGGAGTGGCGGTTAACCCGGTCAATATCTGTGGGTGCATACTGCCAAGACTTTTAGAGTGGCTGAAACCGCCTTCTAATTTATAATTCCACCATGAGCGCGCTGGCCCTCGCACTGATCCTGTTCTCGGCCCTTTGCCACGCCGCCTGGAACCTGCTCCTGAAACGCTCCGGCAACCAGGAAGTGTTCGTATGGATGCTCCTGGCTGTTGGGAGCGTCATACTGGCACCCCTTGGATTCGCACTGCTGGGGGTCTTCTGGTTATCGGCGTGGGGCTTCTGGCTGCTCCTGGCTTCCATAGCAGCACACATCCTCTACTTTGCCTTGCTGAGCCGTGCCTATTCTCGGGGAGACCTCTCCCTCGTCTATCCCATCGCTCGGGGGATTGGGCCTATGCTGATCCCCATCCTGGCGGTGCTGATACTGGGCGAGAGCATGGCTTTGCCTGCCGCCCTCGGAATATCCTCTATTGTTTCCGGCATCTTCCTGGTGTCGTGGTGGGGGCGTTTCCGGGCGCTCCTCGCCCGGCCTTTAGACCTGCTTCGGGACGGGGGTGTTCGTTACGCCATCCTCACCGGGCTGACCACCACTTCCTATACCCTGGTGGACAAGCAGGGAGTGGAACAAATCCAACCTTTCCTCTACATGTACCTGCTTACCCTGGGGTCGGCCTTGGGCATGTACCCATACATTCTGAGCAGGTATGGAACTGCCATCGTCAGCAACGAGTGGAAGAGAAACAAAGGCGACATCCTGGCAGCCAGCGTACTGACCTTCCTCGGCTATGGGCTGGCGCTGACCGCCTTTTCCCTGTCCCAGGTCAGCTATGCAGCTCCGGCCCGGGAGGTTGGCATAGTCGTTGGTGTCCTGATGGGAGTGTTCCTCTTGAAGGAGCCTTTCGGCAGGGGACGAATCCTGGGCTCCTCCTTTATCGTCCTGGGGTTGGTATCGCTGGCTCTATCTCCTTAGGGGACAAGCGGTCCCGCCCTTTCAGCGACCACTGTCATCGGGGACCTGGACCAGGCAGGAGATATCCCAGAAGCACCCGCACGCGCAGTCGAACCTGTACCAGTGAAACCTGGGGTCTCCGTGGAGGTAGGAAAGCTCCTCCTGGTAGGGCGAGATCAGGATGCCTTTGTAGTGGGACTTGACCCGATGCCACTCAATGTGCAAGCCGTATCCCGTCCTGCCATCGGACACGCACTCCCTGGAAGACGCCTCTCCATATTCGGACGTGAACTCCTGCAGCTCCGCCGAGGTAGCCAGAACCAGGATGCAGTCTGACTGCACTGGGTTGATGGCGAAGTCATACCTGTACCGCCACCGCTCCTTGGTTTTGGACCAGTAAGCGCTTCCCTGGAGCACCCGGTCCTGTACAAAGACCGCCCACCCATAGTGCGAATCGTCGCTGAGCCAAAGCCCCCCAGGGTTATGCCCGTTATCCCGGGGGAGTGGGTAGTCTAGCGAAAAGGTCTCGTTGGGCTTCCGCCCATAGTGGGTAAGTATCTTCATCGCACCCTTCTCCGCTAGTACACTCCCGGGAAGATGCGGTACCTCACCTTGGCCTTGTACTCTGCCCACTTATCGGCGCCGTACTTCTCGGCGCAGTGCCTGTCGTCGTCACGCTGGCGAAAAGTGAAGAGCGTGACTATAAAGACGAAGTAGGTCCAAGCCCACGGGTTGCCGAAGTGTCCGAACACCAGGGCAATGGACAGGGAAATGAAGCCCTCGCCCATGTAGTTGAAGTGGCGGGCGACTCCCCACAGCCCGCTGTAAAGAATCTTCCGTTCCCCAACCTCGATGTACTTCGGCTCGATCAGCCCTAGAAACTTGCGGTCTGGCCATCGCTTGAAGGTGTATTTCTGCAGGTTGGCACCCCTGGAGATGATCCAGCCCAGCAGGAACAGCGCGGATATTCCTATAAGCCAGACATAGGTCCATTCGGTCGAGAATCCCGGGTCCGGGTGAGCAGCCATGCCCCACAGCGGAAGGATGAACAGCCACCCGTACACGATCAGTCCACCCCAGAAAAGCATGAAACCCAGCTTTTCATGGATCAGGTCGTAGGTGTATAGCTGGACCCGCTCGAAGATGAAATAGTCCAGCAGATAGAAGGTGAAGAAACCGGCGTACAGGAAGACTCCTGGGTTTGCGGCATCACCGAAACGGTCGTAGTGGTACGCAGCCCCGGACAGGGCATTGAGGGCCAGCATGGACCCACCGACGACATAGAAGTACATCTTGATGTCGAAGCGGTTCCTGAAGAGGGTTATCTCCCGGGCCCGTCCCGTCCAGAACTCGGCGACAGGATTCTTCCCGTCGCCCTTCGGCTGGCTGAATACAGCGATGACGGCAAAGATAGCTGCGAAAAGCGTCCCCCCGGCCACCGCATATATCGTCGACCGGAAGAACCAGTCCCGGGGCATCCCAGTTAGCTCGAACCACCACACCAGCAAGGCAATAACGAACACCAGGACTCCGTTCAGCCGGTAATTTCGGGGCTGGCCCGTCTTCTCGTCGATGACGTATCCCGGCACTTTCCTGGCTGGTAGAATCACCTGGGCGAGGAAGAAGGCGGCGAACACCGCCAGGGGAGTGAAAAACCCTGCTATGGCTTCCGTTCGGGATAGCTCAAAAAGGTGTTCGATGCCAAGCCACTCGATCATGACCGAATTCCCCTTTCCCCGTTGTCCTGACCATTAACGCCCACCGATTCTGCGCGGACTACCCTTTCGGAATCTCCAAAGCAATGAACTGCTGACCGCTAAGGGGACTCTGTGTCCATCCGGCCTTTCGGGGGTCAAAAAGTTTTGAATCTTCGGGCATCCCCATTCTTTGCCCTTATCCCATTTGAAAGAGTATAATTGGTTTTGCCGTGCTAGGCATATACAAGGTATATGCTGAAAGGGATCAAGAGAGGGCGTAATGAATACGAGGGCCAAGGCTCCCTCCACCGACAATACGGCCCACCTGCTGAGTTTGCCCGAAGAAGTCCTCCTGATGCTCCTCAGTGAGGAGAACGGCTACTTCTACCAGGTGCCCGGCTGGCGCTTGAACTGCGCCATCATCGGCGCGGTGATTGCAGAGCTTTCACTCATATCCCGCATCGACACAGACACCGAATCCCTCTGGGTGATTGATCAAACGGAGACGGGAAACCCTGTACTGGATCCCATCCTGGAGGAGATCGCAGCTTCACCAATCCGTCGCAAGACCCAGTTCTGGATCGAGCGGCTTACAACCCGCGCAGAAGACATTATTGACATGACCTTAGACCGTCTGGTCGCGCTGAAAGTCCTCAAGCACCACGATGGAGATTTCTGGACATTGTCCACGACGGACTGGCAGAAGGAACTGTCCGGGGGCATCCCCGACATCTCTATAGACCAGTACGTCAGGACTCGCATCAGCCGGGTGATATTCAACAACGAGATTCCTGACCCGCGGGATGTCATCATTATCTCTCTCATCGATGCGTGCGACGTGTTTCGATTTATATTCGATCTCAATGACGAAGATGAAGAGCGCATACGGTTCATCTCGGGTATGGATGTAATCAGCCGGTCCATTGCTAATGCAGTTGCCCAAAACATCGCCGGCCCCCTTCTTCGCCACTATGCCCTGTCCAGAAAGATGCCAAGGGTTTCTATCAGTCGACTGGTGCTCAACAGGCATGTGCGAGACGGCAATGTCCCTGCCCTTTTTGCGGACCTTGCCGAGGAGTACGGGCCGGTCTTCGAGGTCAAGCCACCCTTTGTAAAACCCATGATCTTCCTGGCCGGCCCGAACACGAACCGGTGGGTGCATAGAAACGGGCGCATGTACCTGAGGGCCAAGGACTACTTTGCCGACTTCGAGAAGGTCTATGGGGCTTCTGGAGTAATGCCTTCTTTGGACGGCGCCGATCACTTTCGGATGCGAAAGTCGATGTCTACAGCATATTCCCGCGGGAGACTGGAAGGACAACTGGATATCTTGTACCGCCATGCGCGGAGACATATGGCGGGGTGGACGGTTGGAGAATCTTTTTCTGCAACCAGGATGAGTCGGCTGATGATTAACGAACAACTCTCGCCCTTGTTCATCAGCGTTGACTCTCAGGACGTTATTGACGACCTCATCAAATACAAAGAGAGGGCGTTGATGGTCCACATCATGAGAGTCATGCCCAAGTTCATGCTCAACACTCCGGGCATGAAACGCCGCGCCAAAGCCGTTGATACGCTGCTAAAACGGGTCCAAAGCACTCATACACCCGCCCAGCGGGTTGATGCCCCGCGGGACCTTGCAGACGATTGGCTCAGCTTGCACGCAAGCGACCAGCAGTTCCTGCCGGAGACGAGTCTGCGCTTCCAGCTCGCGGCAGCGCTGATCGCCAGCGTATACCTCGGCGATGCGCTCAGTTTTGCACTCTACGCGATGGCCTCGCAGCCCGACCTCTACAGCAGGATCCAGGATGAGGCCGATGCCCTGTTTTCAAATGGGGACCCGGATGGCGAGGATTTCAACCTGACCAACATAGACGTCACGCACCGCTTTCTCATGGAATGCCTGCGCATGTATCCCATCGTCCCCATGTCTATTCGAAACGTGATGAATTCATGCGTGGTGGAAGACTACGAGTTGCCGGTGGGGTCGCGTCTCTTCATCGCGACAACGGCCGCGCATTACATGAGCGATGTCTTTCCAGATCCATTCACTTTCGATATCGACCGCTATCTACCTCCGCGCAACGAGCACCATAGTCCCGGGTATGCGCCCTATGGGCTGGGCACTCATACATGTCTCGGCTCCCAGTGGATGAACCTGCAGCTGGCGGCCAACGTGCTGATGATCGCACATCACTTCAACATCAAAGTGGACCCCGAGCATTACAAGCTGCGTTTCAACCCAATCCCATCAATGAAGCCGAACAAGAAGCTGAGATTCCGCATTGCTGAACAGAGGCGCGAGATAAGCGTCTAAAGCGGGCCAAGGAACCGCCCGACAAACGGGGCATAAAAGGGCCTAAAGCGGTTTGCGAACCAGGAAACAGTACAGCGGCGTGAATATCCCGGCCCGGCCTCCCTCAACATAGGCCTTGGCAGTTCGATCCAGCAACTTGATTACGTCTGCGGATCCCTTCGGGAACACCCCCAACGCCTCAGCCAGCTTTGATGCCCCGATGAATACCCTCCGGCCCAGTGGAATCCTGCGCAGGGCGTTGCCCAGCGTTCCGCTCCGGTGTTCCATAGGCTTATACCACGGTGTGACCGAGCCGTTGCCGTCCAAGGCTCGATCCTTTGCCTCGACGACCTGGAACCCCACAGCTTCGAGGGAGTGTTTCACCTCGTCCATAGGCGCGATATCCTTGAGCGCAATGCCTTGCATAAGGTTACGCTTGATGGTTCGATGTCCGGCGTTGTCGGGGTCGAACTTATCCGTCATGCACATCTCCTGACCCCAGAAGAGGGCTCCGGGTTTCAGCACCCGATAGATCTCGGCGAAGGCGCCCTCTTTATCCGGCGCATGGCACGTCGATTCGATGGCGTACCCTCGATCAAAGGTACCGTCCGCTATTGCAGCCATATCCATGAAGCTGCAAGCCAGATAGTCAACCATATGGTCGATTCCTGCTTCGGCGTTCAACGATTTTGCCTTATCCAACTGAACATTGCTGTAATTGACCCCGACTACTCTGACGCCAGCCTCCCTGACGACGCGGCGCATCGGGCCTCCGACCCCGCAACCAACATCGATCACCGTCATGTCCTCGCTTAACTCCAGCTTGGATATCATCAGTCGCTGGTGCCGGATCTGAGACTCCTCCAGGCTCTCCAGGGGCGATAGGGGGGCGAAGTGAAGGGATTCGCTCCAACCGAACGCCATGAACTCGCTGCAAAGATCGTAATATTCCTTGACGGTTTGGGCGTGGTCGTAGCTCGTCGCGTCGGCCTTCTCTTCTTCCGCTCTATCCATCCACCCGTCAAGGCATTCAACACGACGCTGGACGTCCGACCCGCTATAAGCGGCCTTGAGCCCTTTGGATAATCTACGGAGTTGCATACGCCTCTTTCTTACTTATGATCCCTTATGTTCCTTGATCCCTTTGGTGACGGCTGTGTACATCCTCGATGGCCACGTCAAGGTCGGTCCAGATCCGCTCTACCATGGAGCGCAGCTTCATATTCTGGTAGGCGCCCCACACCACCATAGCGGGCAGCACCAGCAGAATGGCGACTATGAGCGAGTAAACGATGGTGATGGTCGCCGTAATGCCGAACTGCTGAGACGCCAGCAAGGGCGAAGCTATCAACACACCGAAGCCGAAGGCTGTCGTTAGCGCCGAGCCCAGCAACGCCGAGCCGGTGGTAGCAAGGGTCTGGATGGCCGCCCTTTCCGGGTTGCGTATCCTGGCAAACTCCTCCCGGTAGCGATGGATGATGTGGATAGTGTAGTCCACCCCGATACCTATGGACAGGGCCGTGATGATGGAGGTTATCAGGGTGTAGGGGATGCCCAGCAGGGCCATCGTACCCAGTACACTTATGAGGACGAGCACGATCGGGCCGACAGCAACGAAGCCCAGTGCAGGCTGACGCAGCGTCACCCAGAAAAAGACCGCCAAGACGACGAAGGCCACCGCTATGGTCGTCCCGATGGCCTCGGTCTGCCCGCTCTTAATTTGGTCTGTTACGGTAACCGCAACGACGGTCTCCGAGGTCACGGTGACGGCGCTGTCGTCCCCTTGCCAAAGGGCCTCTATGTCCGCCTGGAGCATTCTCGCTTCCGCTGGGTCGTCCTGGAACGTCGGAAACTGGAGCAGCATCGTATCGATGCCTTCGGGGTTGTTGACCAAGGCGTGCGCCAGGGTGGGTTCTCGTACGATGAGCTTATCCACAAACTCCTGCATCAGCTCCGGATGGAGCTGCAAATCTGAGGAGGCTTCACCGAATAGGGCAGCCAGCTCCGGGTCGTAGTTGTCCCCCGGCTCCCCGCTGTCGTTAATCCAGTCCCGTGCGGAAAGCTCGAAGGACCCCTGGATAGGACCAGCCGCCGCTGCCGGACGCGTAGCTTTATTTTCGAATGCATTCGTTAGATCCCGAAGATTTAGAAGCGTCCGGCTCTCCGTGACTTCAGCCTTAATCAACAGGCTGGCAAGCTCCGTGGAGCCGCCGACCGATGCTTCCAGCGTGTTCATGTCCTCTAAGACGCTCCCGCCCCGAGGCAGGATGTCCTGAATACTGAACTCCGATTCCAACCCGGTCGCGGCGTACCCAAGGGCAACAGTCACCGCCAAAACCGCGACGAGGCTGGGCACCGGCCTGCGGGTGATCCATCTCCCCAGCAGCTGGGCTGCCTGGGGGATGCCCGGGAAGGCATTGGAGATCGGCCGAGCGGGAGACAGGGCGCCTCGGGACTCCCGTCTCCGGTCGATGATCATCCGGGCTGCCGGCAGAAGGGTCAGCATGACGATCAGGCTCATACCTACCCCCAGACCCGCAACGATGCCGAAGTCCCCCACCACCCCGATGGGCGAGAACAGGGTGGCCAAGAGGCTGACTATAGTGGTGACGGCAGCCAAAGTGAGGGGAACCGTGACGGTCCGCATGCCGTTCCGGACCGCTCCTAGCACCGGCTGACCCTCAACCCGCTGCTCCCGGTAGTGGGAGACCGTCTGTATCGCATAGTCAACCGTGAGGCTAATGAGAATGACGGGCACCATGGCGGTGAGGGAGCTGGGAGGGCCTATCAGTCCCAGCGCATTTGGTCCGAGCCAGCCTTCCGCCCCGATGATCCAGACCAGGGCGATGATAAGTCCACCTAGAGTGAGCAGCATATCAGACAGGGTGCGGGTGAAAAGCAGAAGGAGCGCCGCAATCAAGAGCAGGGCCAAGCCAATGAGCGGCGCCATTCCGCTTTCAGTTGCTTCCTTGTACTCATCTTCAATGACCACCGGGGACAAGCTGCTTACGTCCAGCGAACCTTCATGTTCAGCTGTAAGCTCGTTGATGCTCCGTTCAGCGTCCTCGATTCGCTCGTCGCCGGTATCCCGCAGCCGTATGTTGGCTATGGCGACCATGGTGCCGTCCGTGTCGGCACCGGTCATCGCGGCCAGAGCGACCTGAATCTCCGGGACGTTGCGAACGGAATCGATTTGCGCTTGGGTAACCGACCCAAGGTCGTCCCGCTGGAGCGCAGCGCTGATAATGGAGGAGGGCGCGACGACCGCATTGGAAGGCGCCAATAGCTCGCTCACACCCGGATCGCTGACGGCATCATTGATCAGGATGGCCATCCGGGAGAGACCCTCAGGTGTAAGGGAATCCCCACGGAACAGGAGAGTTACGACCCTGATGTCGCCCGAGTCACTGAAGGACTCTTCGATTTCATTGGCTGCCTCGGCGATTGCATGTCCGGGTGGAAGGAAGGCGATGTCGGCCCCCTCGGTTGGCGGGGCGCGCCTGGTGGCGCCTGCGGCCAGCAGGACGGTTACCAGGAGGAGCACCAGGATTGTGACATAAGGGCGGGCTGTGACCAGCCAGCTCAACCGATCAAGTAGGTTGTTCATGCCTTATCCTTCCATCTTAGGCGGGCCCAGGAAGCTGGAACCGCAGCCTCCCGTCCCCCATGACGTGAACTGCCCTCGCCGCTCGCAGACTCGCTCTTAGGGGACCCTTGCTATACAGCTCTGGCGAGTTTTCATGGCACTGCTACACCAGCGGCGTCGCGCGCTGGGTTTTCTGCCTCCTCTTCTGACGCGTAGAACTGGGCGCAATATGCCCGGAAGGGCATGATCTCCCCGTCGGATCGGCACAGGCGCGGGCGGGACCGGTATCTCTTGAGGCTCCAGATGGCCATGTCCTGCCGAACGTCGTTGTCCTGCTGGGCTGCCACGAACCGGTTCATGAGAGGAGCACGGAACCTGGTCGGGAGAAACCCCATGCCCACGAACCACCGCTTGGGGTTGCGTATCTCCTTCACCTGGGAGGCCAGAGATAGGTCGATGTGCGCGCCGTCGACGGGGGTAGCAAGCACCCAGAGACGAATATCCATCCCGATGGAGTGCTCGTGTATATCGACGAAAGAATATCCCAGGCCAAATATGTGTGTCCTGGCGGAGACGTCCATGGTGAATGTTGCAATCTTGGCAATTTTCCGGATGCTCCTAAAGTCGAAGTCGCTCTCCAGGTATGGTCCATCCACAAATATCTGTCCGACGCGGTTTACGTTGCCGTAGCCGTGGACGTAGCGCAGGTGGGCCAGATCCACCGAGTTCTCCGTGGTGTCCTGGGGATGACCGGGAAATCGCATTGTCCTGACGCGGATGCTACTCCAGCCAGACTGTTCAACGTGTCCCGCAGGGAGAGTCCATTGGGGTGAGCGTCCCCCGATACCCCACCAGGCAAAGACCAGGCCGGCGATCTCCTGGGTCTCGAAAGTTCCCAGCCTGGCAGTCTTGGGCGGGTCAGCATAGGGAGTAGCTACGCACTGCCCGGTGGCATCGTACTCAAAACCATGGAAGGGGCACACAAGACGTCCGCCCTGTACGGCCCCCCCAGCTTCGGGGCCCAAATAGGATCCCAAGTGAGGGCAGTAGGCCTCGGCGACGCAAACGCTGCCGTTTTCGTCGCACCAAGCCACGATATTCTCCCCCATCCAGGTCTTTGCAAAAATACCAGCCTTCAGTATCTCCTGACGGCTGGCGACGAAGTACCACCCTTCGGGAAATGGGGACGGCAGTTGTGCTTTTCCAGACTCCCGCCGCTGGGTTGACATTGCTAGAGACTCCTCGCCCGGATATTGGGTTGGCCGCTCATCGACGGATCCAGCGCCCGCTTAGGTTTCCAAAGCCTCCTGCCCATCCCTCCCAATCTCCCGCACTCTAGCACGCCCCATTCCAACGAGGCAATGCAGTAGTTGCGCACTTAGTCGAACCTTTCCCCTTCCTCAGTTTCTTCTATTCTCATCAGGAGGGCCGGCACTATGGCGAACAACGACAGGAATCCTGCGATCATGAACAGGTTCTGAAAGACGGTCACCCCCGCCTCTATCAGCGGGGCCTGGGTCTCCTCGAATGTGGCCCCGATGGTAACGTGTGCGGTCAAACTGTAGAAACGCTCGATGCCCCATGCAGACAAGGCAGCCAACCCCAGGGCCATCCCCACCATTCGAGACGCGGTGACCAGCGAGGCCGCAGTGCCCCAGTAGTGGCTGGGGGCTGCGCTCAAGGCACTGACGCTTATGGGCGGGATGACCAGTCCAAACCCCAGGCCGGCAGCTACCAGCGGCACGGTGAGCCTGACCTCTTCCACTTCCGTTTCCCAGCCGCTCATAAACAGCAGACCGGTGCCCATGAAAGCCAGGCCGGTTATGCAAGCCGCCCTCACCCCAGACCAGCGCAGGATGTACCCCCCAACCACAGCACCCACCGGAATGGCAGCCGTGAGCCGGACCAGGTGCAGGGCGCTTTCCAAGGCGCTTTTCTCCATCACAGTGGCAGCCATGACTGGCACAGCTACCAGGGCGATTATCAGGGCGACCCCCACCAGGAACTGGGCGATGTTGGACGACACGAAGGCCTTTGACTGGTACAAGAAGGCCGCCAGCAGGGGTTGTGGTGATCGCTTCTCCACAACGACCAGCAGCAGAACCAGGAATCCGCCAAGGGCCGCCATCAGGTACGGGAGTACAGCCTCACCCGAGAAGATGCTTCTTTGAGACAGGGCAATGGTCAGAACGGTTAGAGCGCCAGCCAGCACCAGTGCTCCCGGGTAGTCCATCCTGGCCGCAGGGTTAGCGCGGTTCGGCAGGATGGCCAGGAGGGCAATCAAGATAAAGCTCTGGGGTATGTCCAGCCAGAATATCCAACGCCAGCCGACC
Organism: Dehalococcoidia bacterium; assembly: GCA_963663025.1. GTDB lineage: Bacteria > Chloroflexota > Dehalococcoidia > Lucifugimonadales > JAGWBF01 > JAGWBF01. Next base: position 1,210,428 of record OY760073.1, read on the forward strand.
CACTCGATGATGCCCCCTCCGTAGAGTGGACCCAGAACGGACCCAGCCTCCGCCGAGGCAGCCACCAAGCCCAGGGCGACTCCCCTTCTTTGGGGAGCAACGGCCGCCACCGCCAGGGCCAGGGCTATGGGCACAGTGGCTCCACCGCCCGCAGCTTGTATCACCCGGGCAGAGACTATCCAGGAGAAGTCCGGCGCAACAGCCACCAGCGCGGAACCGATGGAGAACACCACGAGGGCCGCCTGGAACATCCGGACCCGGCCATAGACGTCGGATAGGCGACCCGCCAGAGGCATGGCCACGGTGTAGCTTACCAAGTATCCCACCACGATCCACGACGCCCTGTCCAGGTCGGTGAGGGGAATTTCCAGGTCCACCATCACGCTGGGCAGCGCAGCTACGACCACAGTCTGGTCCAAGGCAGTGGAGAAGACCCCAAGGCAGAGAATGGCCAGGACGGCGGATTCCGAGGAGCGCAGGGAATTTAGAGCAGACCTGCCGGTATTCACGGTCAAAAGCTAAGGGGAGAGTAGATCTCCGGCACCTTATACTACTGGGAAGCCGCTTCCGGAAGCTGGATATCGATGGGAATGTTGGTCTCGTCGATGACTATCAGACGCCTGGTTTCCGGGGCGTCATCATCGAAGACTTGGCCCGTAATTCTCAGTTGTTTCAAGCTGTGATCTACCTCGTCTATCCAAAAGGATAACATGACGGTGTGCCCGGCATTCGTCGATGTGATCAGGTTGGAGAGGTCCTCGGACTGCAGAGAACCTTCCAGCAGGATAGTCTGGACACCACCCACTGACTCCTGTCGAACTTTCGTTGCATCTTTGAGAAGGGGCACCAGTTCGCTCAGAGTAAAGCCCATGCCCTTAAAGTTAAATGGGACTTCCTCGAGGGACAGGGGGAGCCACGGAGCATCCCTGGAAAACTTCATCAACGACTGGTCTCCGACGGCCACTATTTCGATCTCTATGAACCCGAAAACCGGAGCCTCTACATCTACAGTCATCCTCATGCTGTCGGAGGCGCTGACTTCCCCTTCAACGCTCTTCAAGGTCGTGTTAAAGAATTTAGACCCCGTTTGAAGTTCGTCGGTCATAATGAATTTCACAGAAGATATGGCGGCCAGTTTTTCCCGCGCGCTGGCAAGAAGCTCGTCCACGGTCAACTCAGGCTTCGGCGTGGAAGTGGGCTCGGCTCCACCCTGACACGCTACTAGAAGCGTAAGCAGGCCCATCGCCAGCATGATGTACAACAGCTTGCGGCCCGCTACGTTGAATACTCTCATCCGCTTATCTCCAAGTCTCGCATTTAGCGAGAAGGCAAGAATCCCAGGGAGTATTATACAACCCCCGAGCACCGGCGTAGCTCCCCTTGGAAACGCCCTCAGAAATATCTGGAACGACTACTCATGCAAGCTGACTCAGAGCTGCCAAGGTTTCGCGGCTTCCGCCGCAAAGGCGAGACCACCCAGATGTTCCCTGACCGAAGATACCCTGGGACGCTCCCCAATAGAACTTTACTTGACGGGGTGAGACCGATTCCCGATAATCGCCCCTGCGTCACGTCCTTTGCCTTTTCGCTTTCGACCATGGCCCCATTTCATTGGCGCATGAAGAAATCGAGGAAGGTGGATCCCAAACTTTGCTTCATTCTCGTGTCAGCCTTGCCTAACGGCAGGGTCTGTTAGGAGGAACTCGGCGGATTGGAACTCCAAGAGGTACTTTTCTCCATTGGCATCCTTATAGTTGTCGCCAAGCTGATGGAAGGCGTTTTCAAGCGTTTCGGCCTCAATGCCATCATCGCCTATGCAACGGCCGGGGTCGTCCTTGGCCCCTTAACCGGACTGGTCAAGCCTGAAACCGAGGTCGAGGTCATCTTGGGCATCGGTATCTTCATCTTCTTTTTCCTCATCGGCCTGGAGGAGCTCGACATTAGGGGTTTCCTGGCGTCCATACGAGGGCGGCTCTTTCTGGCTTCCGCATTATCCGTGACTATCTCTATGCTGGTGTGCCTCGGCGTCACTACCAACATCCTCTTCGACCTGGGGTTGGGCCTCGACCTTACCGAAGCCCTGGCGCTGGCCGGAATCCTGTCCTTATCCAGTCTGGGCTTGGTTGCCAAGGTGCTCGTGGATGAAGGGCGCCTCAAGGAGTCGATAGGCGTTCAGATTTTTACAGCGGCGGTTATCGCCGAGCTGATGGTCTTGTTCGTAGTGGGCTTTACCATAAGCGAGCACTTCTACGCCGAGGAACATCACCTTGGGCCGGACCTCCTCAGCGTATTGACCATAGTTGGGCAGATACTCGGATTTACCATCGTCACATGGTTCCTTTCCACCAAGGTTCTCCCAAAGGTAATCTTTGCGTTGCACCACTTTCTGCGGGTACCGCAGCTCTCTTTTGGACTCCTGCTGGGAGGACTCTTCCTTGTTGTAGTGGGGGCTGAATACGTTGGGCTTCACGGAACATTGGGAGCGTTGCTCTTCGGCGCAGCCCTGTCCACCCTCCCCTACCAGGTGCGGCGGAACATCATGCCGGGCATGAGGGGGGCCGCTGAGGGGTTCTTTGTTCCCCTGTTCTTCTCCTCGGCGGGCCTGTATCTTAGCCTCGACTTCCTGGATCTGCCTCCGTGGACGATAGTCGCCCTGGTCTTGATTCCCCTGGCCGGCAAGTTCGCCGGGTCTTTCATAGGCGCCTACGTCACCAAGCTCGAGGCCCCCTTCGCAATAGCCTCGGGACTGATGGCCAAGGGAGTGGCGGAGATCGCACTCTTGCTCCTGCTGCTCCATACCGGGGCCATCGAAGAGGGGATCTTCTCTTTGCTGGTGCTCATCATGTTCGGCTACATCCTGCTGACACCCATGGGTATCAGTTTCGCCCTCAGGAGGCTCAAACGTTCCGAATCCGTTATCCCAGCGGGTCAGCTACCCCCGTCGCTGACAAAGTTCGTTCTGGAGAACGTCAGGGTAAAGGATATCCTGGACCGTTCCAGAAGACATCCCGACCCATCCCTGTCCGTCAAAGCCTTTGTAGAAACCTGGCTGCTGCCTGAGCAGCACGACTACGTGGTCGTGAACAAGGGCAAGCTGGCCGGGATAGTGTCGCTGAGCATGTTGCGTTACCTACCCCGAAACGAGTGGGAGCAGACCACCCTCGGCAGGGTCCTTCGCCAAGAGACGCCTAATGCGTCTGGTGACGAAATGGTGGAGGATGCCCTACAGCGCATGATCGAGAACTCCCTTACCGTGCTTCCGGTGGCCGACGAGGAAACCGGAGATTTTCTTGGCTCCATAAGCAGTCATGAAGTGCTGGGGATGGTCACGCTGTCTGCCCAAGGCCACGAAATCTGAGGTGTGACAGAAACTTTTAGAGCACGGCCCAGCAGATCAGCTTCTCTCAAAGAAGTCCAGATCCACCGCAAAGACGGTCGCAAGGGCCAGGGATTGAAAGTCAGCGCCCCCGTGAGAGCATCCTGGCCATGATCCGGTCGTACATACGGTCGCTGATAAGCCGGCGAAGGAGGAGCAACGGCCTGGCATACTTCCCGGCTGCATAGCGGGTCCTGGGACGCCTTGCCCGAATTGCCTTGTATATCGTGTCGGCGATGACCGACGGCGGGGAGGCTGTTAACCGGCTGCCTTCGCTCCTTGCCCGCATGGCCCGCATCCCGTTTGCCAGGCTCGAGTAGGCTGTGGTTGACGAGCGCTCCATCGCAGGCCCGAAGGCCACGTCGCCAAACCCTGTACGGATTGATCCCGGCTGGATGATTATGACATCTATGCCAAAATCCCTAAGCTCGAACCTGAGGCAGTCCGACCAACCTTCCAGGGCATGCTTTGTGGCGTGGTACCAGGACCCCAGGGGCGTGTAGATCATTCCGCCAATCGAAGAGACGTTCACGATCTTGCCGGCGCCCTTTTGTCGCATGTAGGGAAGCACAAGCTGGGTCAGGCGCGCCGCCCCAAACAGGTTCACCTCGAACTGGTACCGGGCCTCTTCCAGCGGGATGTCCTCCATTGCGCCGAACAGCCCAAACCCGGCGTTGTTGATAAGGATGTCGACGCCACCCTGTTCCCGGTTGATTCGTTCCACCCCGGCGACGATGTCGTCGTCGTTGGTGACATCCATCTTGAGAACAAGGGCCCCTGCGGCCTCCAGTTCTCGCATCCGTTCGGTCCTGCGGGCCGCGGCGTAAACGATATAGCCCTCTTCCAGGAGCTTCCTGGCGGTCGCTTCCCCTATGCCCGACGAGGCGCCCGTTATCAGCACGGTCTGGCTGGCCGCCTTCCGTCGCGACTCTTCGTCCATTTTTCGAAGGATCACAGGGGGCATCATTGAGCTCTCCGGCTTGGTGGACCACATTCCAGACACACTGGCACACATAGAGTATATACCCAGGATCCGACGACGACGACAAGCTCAGCGCTGCTGCGTTGCCGGTCAGTTGGCCGTGGCCGACACCAGGAGCAGGCCGGTGTCGTCGTACTCGACGAGCCAGTCCCTGCCGTCCACATGGTAGTCCGTTCCGTTCGCCCTGCCCAGCCCTACCATGTCCGTTCACCCTGAGGCTCTCGAAGGGCGAACGGGGGTGAGGCGGCCTGTCCCACCTCCGGGGTTTCCTGGATTGCGGCCTACGCCGCAATGACGAAAGGCGAGGCTGACGGGACGGGGCGTGTCGGACGCATTGCCTGGAAGTCGCTGTTTATGCCGAAAACCCGCGGCCGTCGTTGCGGCGTAGGCCGCAATCCAGAACGGAGCGCTGCTGGGTTCCAGGATGGCTCTAACGCAGGGGCACCCCCCTTCGTACTTCGAGAGCCTCAGCACGAACGGGAGTGGGGCTCAGCACGAACGGGCGGCCTCGCCTTTCGTCTCACCTAGCCCTAGCCTGTCCGTTCACCCTGAGCCTGTCCTGAGGTTCTCGAAGGGGCTCTCGAAGGGCGAACGGGGGTGAGGCGGCCTGTCCCACCTTCGGGGTTTCCTGGATTGCGGCCTACGCCGCAATGACGAAAGGCGAGGCTGACGGGACGGGGCGTGTCGGACGCATTGCCTGGAAGTCGCTGTTTATGCCGAAAACCCGCGGCCGTCGTTGCGGCGTAGGCCGCAATCCAGAACGGAGCGCTGCTGGGTTCCAGGATGGCTCTAACGCAGGGGCACCCCCCGTTCATGCTTCGAGTCCCCTCAGCACGAACGGGGATGGGGCTCAGGGCGAACGGGGGGCGTGGCCCTTACACTCCCGTTCGGCCCTTGTTACACCCGGTGATCCGTTCACCCTGAGGGGACTCGAAGGGGGAGCGGAGGGTGTTCGCCGCGTTCCCTCCCGCCGGCCGGGTTTTTCGTCGTTGCGGCGTAGGCCGCAATCCAGAACGGAGCGCTGCCGGCTTCCAAGATGGCTCTAACACAGGGGCGGGAGTGACCGGGCGCTGCCCCTACCCTTGGGCCAAGCGCTCCGCGTCCTGGACGTAGCCCGAGGTCTCGCGGACAAGCCGTTCAATCACCACAGGCTGCCAGTAGTCGTGATAGAAGCACTCGCCGTGCAGGATGGACTGGCGGTCATAGTAGCGGAGCCGCAGGTCCTCAAGCGACTGGTTGCTCATGGAGAGGGCTTGCAGCCTCCGGCCGGCGATCGTGGACGTTCCCGGCTCCTCCCCCGTGCGGGCGAGCACCAGCGCCTCCGTGGCCCGCACAGTTGCGCACCACGCCTTCTCCGCCGCATCCCGGATGTCCCCGGCCTCCATGCGCTCCAAGGCGGCGTCACCCATGCGACGGGCATCCCCAAATATGCGGGCAGCATCGGCATCAACGGTGGTCACGGCACTCTCTCCAATTTGCTTGCGTAAGTCATTGTACCACGATGACCACCTGCCCCTACGCGGGGCGGCCTGTCCGTTCGGCCTGAGCCTGTCCTGAGGCCCTCGAAGGGGCTCTCGAAGGGCGAACGGGGGTGAGGCGGCCTGTCCCACCTCCGGGGTTTCCTGGATTGCGGCCTACGCCGCAATGACGAAAGGCGAGGCTGACGGGACGGGGCGTGTCGGACGCATTGCCTGGAAGTCGCTGTTTATGCCGAAAACCCGCGGCCGTCATTGCGGCGTAGGCCGCAATCCAGAACGGAGCGCTGCTGGGTTCCAGGATGGCTCTAACACAGGGGCGCCCCCCCCCGTTCGTACTTCGAGAGCCTCAGCACGAACGGGGGTGAGGCGGCCTGTCCCACCTCCGGGGTTTCCTGGATTGCGGCCTACGCCGCAATGACGAAAGGCGAGGCTGACGGGACGGGGCGTGTCGGACGCATTGCCTGGAAATCGCTGTTTATGCCGAAAACCCGCGGCCGTCATTGCGGCGTAGGCCGCAATCCAGAACGGAGCATTGCCGGGTTCCAGGATGGCTCTAACGCAGGGGCACCCCCCTTCGTTCGTGCTGAGGCTCTCGAAGTACGAACGGGGAGGGGGCTCAGCACGAACGGGCGGCCTCGCCTTTCGTCTCACCTAGCCCTAGCCTGTCCTGAGGCCCTCGAAGGGGCTCTCGAAGGGCGAACGGGGGTGAGGCGGCCTGTCCCACCTCCGGGGTTTCCTGGATTGCGGCCTACGCCGCAATGACGAAAGGCGAGGCTGACGGGACGGGGCGTGTCGGACGCATTGCCTGGAAATCGCTGTTTATGCCGAAAACCCGCGGCCGTCATTGCGGCGTAGGCCGCAATCCAGAACGGAGCATTGCCGGGTTCCAAGGAGGCTCCATCAGCACGGCGACCCGTTCGTACTTCGAGTCCCCTCAGTACGAACGGTCGTAGGGGCGGGTTTGAAACCCGCCCCTACGGATGTCCGAATTATCCCCTCAGCGAACCCCTATTTCTCGGTGGCGGTCACCTTGATCCTCATCGACTGGCCATTGCCCAACTCCGCCCAGTTGCCCGACTGGGAGCGCGCCGCGTTCGCGATGCTCCACCCGCTCGCGCCTGTCTGCGCGTCGCTCGCGGTGCTGCTCGGGTAGGAGGCGATGCTGGCGTTGACGCTGACGTAGACGAAGTACGACGTGTTCGCGGCCAGTTCGCAGTTGCTCGAGCAGGTGAACTCGGCCTGGCCGTTTGCAGGGGTCCCGGTGAGCGTGGCGCGAGCCGTCGCGGACGGCGTACCGTTGGACTGCCTGTCGTGGATGGCCACGGTGACGACGCTGGCGTTGGTGACGAGGGTGAAGTCCACCGTCACGCTGTCCAGCGTGTATCCATCCGAGTTGGCCCCCGTGGTGAACTCCTGCGCGTGAGAGGCGCCTGTTTGAACGGTGAACAGGCCGACCGCGGTTTCGCTCAGGTTGCTCACCGACACCTGCTGGGCCAGCGTCGTGAACGCCGATGCCGTGGCCAGCAGCGTGCTGCACGACGCGTCGCTGTAGGCCGAGAAGGTGTACGCCGTGTTGCCGGTCAAGCCGGTGACGCTCACGCTCGCGCCGCTGACCGGCCCCGCACAGGTCGTCTTGCCCGTGGTCGTGGACTTGTAATACCAATCGCCCGAATGGTTGGCGATGGTCAGCGTGGCCGTGGTTGCCGCCACGCTCGAGGAGGTGAGCGACGAGTTGATCCTGGCCGTGATCTTGAGCTTGCCGGTGTCGGTGTACTCGGTCTGCCAAATCTCGCCAAAGCGTTGGTCGGTTCCGTCCGCCAACGTCCAACCGTTGCCTGCGGGATTCAGGTCTTCGTCGTTGTTCTCAGTGCTTTGCCAGTTGTAACTCTCATAGGTCGTCGTGCTGCCCGCATCCGCGCTGAACATGACAAAGTAGGTCGTGTTCGGCGACAGAGCGCAGCCGGCTCCATTGCAGGTGAACTGGTAGTCGCCCGCCGTATCCGGATTGCTCCCCGTCAGAGTCGCCAGACTGACGCGGTCGTCCGGCCTGCCGGAGTCGTCGGCGCGGAGCGACACCTCGATGTTGCCCAGGTTGCCGCTCGCGTCGCTCTTGGCCGCGAACCTGCCGGTGATCGCGGCCAGCGTGTAGCCGCCCGCACTCGAGCCGGTGGTGAAAGCCACGGCGCAGTCGGCATTCCCGGAGACCGCGCACGGCCATTGGTAGATTGGCCCCTTATCCAGGTTGTCCACCGCCACCTGGGTGGTGAACGTCGTCGTGGCCAGCAGCGTCGCGCACGTGCTGTCGCTGTAGGCCGAGTAGGTGTAGGACGCACCACCGGTCAGACCAGTCAAATCCTTCGTGCTCCCGCTGACCGGGCCCTGGCAGGTGGCGCCCGCGCCGGTGGGTTTGTAGTACCAGGCGCCTGTGTGGTTGGCGATGGTCAGCGTCGCCGAATCGTCGCTGACGTTGCTCGCGGTCAGCGTGGGGCTGGGATGGATCGTCGGCGCGACCAGCCCGGGCGACTCGCCCCAAGCGTTCGTGGTCAAGACGACCAGGGAGTAGGTCTTGCTGTCGTCCACGGTGTAGGTGGTGCCGCCAACCGTCCACGAGGTGATCGTGGCGGTGACCCGGCGGTCGCTGCCCACGGTCGCGGTCTCAACGTCGGCGCAGAGTTGGTCGGCGCCGAGGACGCCGTTCTCGATCGTCGCGCAATAGATTTCGTATCCCGTGGACAGCGGAGGCTGAATCCATGAGAGGGTCAGGGAGCCGTCGGCGCGTGAGACCGAGATGGGATCGCTCCCAGCAGGCCGGCGGGCCGGATGCGCATCTTCCGAGACCGTCCAGGGACTGGCCTGGGCGGGAGTGGTGGTCACCGCGCGCACGGCGACGGCGTAGGAGCGGCCATAGCTGAGATCCCGCACGAAGCCGCCGCGCCCATCGTCGTCCACGGTGAAGCTCGTGGTAGAGCCGGAGTCCACGGAGCCGCAGTGCCACCATGACCAACTAGTCAAGGGGTTGTCGTCGCTGGGGCTGTCGGCGCAGGCGAGGTTGTAGCCCTGCGCACCGGACACCGCAGTCCAACTTACGTAGAGCTTCTCGTTGCGGGGGCTGTTCTCACGCGTTACCGTCAAGCCCGTCGGCGCGGCAAGCTGGTTCTGCGATTGCGCGGAGGCGCTCGACGCCCTAGCCCGGCCCGTGTCCGAGGACTGGACGGTGTTCAGCCAGCCGTGGTCCGGCAGGCGTGAGAGTTCGGTCCAGGGGCCGGCGATGTCGGCATTGCGGGCGCGCACAGCCACGTAATCGATGGTCTTGGTCGTCGTGTAACGGTAGGAGGTGGCGGTGACCTTCTGCGCCACATCGTGCCAGTCGGAGGCGCCGGCCTCCTTGGCGCGGATATCGTAGCCGGTCGCATGGTTGACGGCGTTCCAGGAGATGTCGAGGTAGCTGTCGCCGGGCGTCACGCTGAGGCCGGAGGGCGCGGCAGGCACGGGGATGACGGGAACAGCCTTGGCGAACCAGGGCGGGGCGTTGGGGGCGCCGACGCTCGCGCCGCCGCCGTTGACGGCGCGCAGGTGGTAGCGGTACTCCTTGCCGTTGGCCAAGCCGGTGAAGGTGTGGGAGGTGGTGGAGGCGTCGCTGCCCGCGATGGCTGTCCACGGCCCCCAGCCGGACAGGTTGCCGGTGGAGGTGTGGTTGTGGTTGAGGTTGTACTCGTAGCCTGTGATGGACGAGTCCGACGGGTCATCCCACGATAGGGTGATGCTGGCGTTGCCCGCGGTTGCGGTGAGGCCGGTTGGCGCGGCCGGCGGCAGGATCACGGGCTCGGGCGTGGGGGTTGGCGTCGGCGTTGGGGTTGGCGTCGGCTCAGGCGTGGGAGTCGGTGTGGGGGTGGGTTTCGGAGGGGGCGCCGACGGGCTCGCAGAGGCGAACCAGGGCGGGGCGTTGGGGGCGCCGATGCTCGCGCCGCCGCCGTTGACGGCGCGCAGGTGGTAGCGGTACTCGCGCCCATTCCTGAGACCGGTGAAGGTGTGGGAGGTGGTGGAGGCGCCGCTGCCCGCGATGGCTGTCCAAGGCCCCCAGCCGGACAGGTTGCCGGTGGAGGTGTCGTTGTGGTTGAGGTTGTACTCGTAGCCGGTGATGGACGCGTCCGAGGGGTCGTTCCACGATAGGGTGACGCTGCCGTCGCCCGCCTTCGCGGTCAGGCCGGTTGGCGCGGCGGGCGGCGTGATCTCGGGCTGAGCGACAGGCGTGTAGGGCCCGGCAGACGCGGAGTTGGTCCATCCGCCCCAGCCCTGGTCGTTGCCCGCGCGCACACCGACGATATAGGTCTTGGCGTTGTCGGCGGTGAAGGTGAGGGTGTTGGTCGGAACGTTCCGGTGGTCGTCCACGGGCGCGTGCCAGCTTGCGCCGTCGTCGGTGGAGTAGGTTACATGGTACTTGGTGGCGCCGGTCGGGGCATCCCAGGAGGCGGTCAGGCTGCCGTCGGAGCGGGAGAGGGAGACGGACTCAGGAGAGTCGGGGGGGGGGGGGGCGACTTCGCCAGCGCGGGATACGCGAAGAGAGCAACGGCGCCCAGGAGGAGCAGCGCGATCAGGGCGCGGAAGAGCGGGGCCGGTCGGGATGATGTTATGGTGGCGCGTCGGATGTTCAAGGCATTGCCTCCCTTCGCATGGGCATCTACGGGCCCAGCTGCGTTAGAATGCGAGTCATTTACCCAGGCTGCATTATATCACAATAATGATGGCAACATGATGAATTTCAATATGAACTTAGGATTACGTTCCGTGTCCCAGCGAGGCGATTCGCCATCGGGGGCGTGTCCGTTCACCCTGCCCTAACCTGTCCGTTCGGCCTGAGGCTCTCGAAGGGGGAGCGGACACGGGGGAGGGGCGGCCTGGCCCAGGCCCGGGGTTTCCTGGATTGCGGCCTACGCCGCAATGACGGCGTGGGTTTTCGGCATAAACAGCGACTTCCAGGCAATGCGTCCGACACGCCCCGTCCCGTCAGCCTCGCCTTTCGTCATTGCGGCGCAGGCCGCAATCCAGGACCGAGCGCTGCCGGGTTCCAGGGCGGCTCCATATAGAGGAGCAGAGTGTCCGTTCACCCTGAGGCCCTCGAAGGGCGAACGGACACGGGGGAGGGTGATGCCCCGTCCCGTCAGCCTCGCCTTTCGTCATTGCGGCGCAGGCCGCAATCCAGAACGGAGCACTGCCGGGTTCCAGGGCGGCTCCGTCAGCAGGGCGACCCGTTCGTACTTCGAGTCCCCTCAGCACGAACGGGAGGGGAGAAGGCCTGTCCGTTCGCCCTGCCCTGCCCTAGCCTGTCCGTTCACCCTGAGGTTCTCGAAGGGGGAGCGGGCAGCAGGCCGGCCCTTCCGTCACATCCCGGCCTGTCCCACCTCCGGGGTTTCCTGGATTGCGGCCTACGCCGCAATGACGGCGTGGGTTTTCGGCATAAACAGCGACTTCCAGGCAATGCGTCCGACACGCCCCGTCCCGTCAGCCTCGCCTTTCGTCATTGCGGCGTAGGCCGCAATCCAGAACGGAGCGCTGCCGGGTTTCAGGGTGGCTCCTGCCAAGGGGTCTCCCCCGTTCATGCTGAGGGGACTCGAAGGGCGAACGGACAGCAGGCCGGCCCTTCCGTCACATCCCAGCCTGTCCCACCTCCGGGGTTTCCTGGATTGCGGCCTACGCCTCAATGACGGCGTGGGTTTTCGGCATAAACAGCGACTTCCAGGCAATGCGTCCGACACACCCCGTCCCGCCGGCCGCGCTTTTCGTCATTGCGGCGTAGGCCGCAATCCAGAACGGAGCGCTGCCGGGTTCCAGGGCGGCTCCATATAGAGGAGCAGAGTGTCCGTTCACCCTGAGGGGACTCGAAGGGGGAGCGGACAGAAGGGGAGGGCCTGGATCCTCGTTCATGCTTCGAGTCCCCTCAGCACGAACGGAGGCGGGGCGGCCTAGCCGTTCGCCCTGAGGCTCTCGAAGGGGGAATGGGGTGGGGAAGGACGGCAGGCCGGCCCTTCCGTCACATCCCGGCCTGACCCACCTCCGGGGTTTCCTGGATTGCGGCCTACGCCGCAATGACGGCGTGGGTTTTCGGCATAAACAGCGACTTCCAGGCAATGCGTCCGACACACCCCGTCCCGTCAGCCTCGCCTTTCGTCATTGCGGCGTAGGCCGCAATCCAGAACGGAGCGCTGCCGGGTTTCAGGGTGGCTCCTGCCAAGGGGTTCCCCCGTTCGTACTTCGAGTCCCCTCAGCACGAACGGGAGTGGGGCCTCAGCACGAACGGAGGCGGGAGGCGTGTCCGTTCACCCTGCCCTGCCCTAGCCTGTCCGTTCACCCTGAGGCTCTCGAAGGGGGAATGGGGTGGGGAAGGACGGCAGGCCGGCCCTTCCGTCACATCCCGGCCTGTCCCACCTCCGGGGTTTCCTGGATTGCGGCCTACGCCGCAATGACGGCGTGGGTTTTCGGCATAAACAGCGACTTCCAGGCAATGCGTCCGACACGCCCCGTCCCGTCAGCCTCGCCTTTCGTCATTGCGGCGCAGGCCGCAATCCAGAACGGAGCGCTGCCGGGTTCCAGGGCGGCTCCATATAGAGGAGCAGAGTGTCCGTTCACCCTGAGGCCCTCGAAGGGGGAGCGACACGGGAAGAGGGCTCAGTCCCCCCGTTCGTACTTCGAGAGCCTCAGCACGAACGGGGGAGGGGCCCTTATGCTGCCTTTCGCCCTGAGCCTGTCCTGAGGTTCTCGAAGGGGGAACGGGGAGCGGGAACCTACCGTGGCCCACGGGACGGCGGTTGGAGCAGGCGTAGACTCCCGCGTGCGCGGGAGTGACGAAGGCGGGGCGGGGGACAGCGTTGGACTATCAATCGCGTAGTTGACGAGAGAGCTTGATCGACCCGTGGGTCTCTCTACCGCGACCGGTGTAATAGTAGCCTTCGAGTCGGTCGGTGGCGGTACTGACCAGAACCGCCGTGCCACGAAATCGCTGCATCGTTGTGACGGATTCGGCTTTGGGCTCATTGTCGAAAAGGTAGGTCAGAACCAAGCCCTCCGGCGCGTTAGTGAGGACAGAGGCGGTCAAGCTCCAAGAACGGGACTTGGCGGCGTTGAGCCGCACCGCCATCTTTGTCCAGGTTTGCTCAATCGTAACTGTCACCGGCTGGGCCTTTTCGAAGTCAGTATAGGAACTGGCAACCGTTCCCGTCCATGTGCCCCGCAGATCCGGCACACTGATCAGCCGCAAGACTCTCAGGAAGGGCCATCGCCAGATCCAATTATCGAAGGCCCAATAAGAAACTCCAAAGACCAGGGCGATGGACGGGATCGGGAGCAGCCACCGCATCGGTAGGAGGTCTGAAGGTGTGAGCACGGCTGCAATCCCGGACACGAGGGCGCTGGCCATGAAAAGGATTCTCACCACGAGGACGCGCTCCCGAGAGTCGATCGCATAATCGTGCATCGTAGTTGCTACCAGTCCTCGTACTGCTTGACCAACTCGTCTATCAGAGTTCTCGCATCCCTTGCGTTCCAGGAGTCCGGGCCGCTGCCGTGGGACTAGGACACTAGACAGATGGCGGTGGACGATAACCCCTCCTCACACTGAGTCGCGGGGGCGCAGTCACTTCTAGCCCATTCCAGGTTCGCTCCACAACATAGTCACACCGACGCGTTGAGACAACTCAGCACCCCCGGAGGCGTTTCATAAGTCACTGCGCTGCGTTTTGCTCCCGAAGTCATTTCGTACTGAATGGGCTTCTTCCCGGGATTCCTGATCTTCACACCCGCCTCCTCAAGTATAGGCCAGAGGTTGTTCTTGAACTCAGTGCCGAATACAGCCCCGCCCGCAGCGGATATGGCATGTCTGGGCCAGAATTTCTTGATTACTGGCTGGCACTCCGTGCTCTTGAACGGACCGATTGGGATCTCCCTTAGAACAGCCTCTGCCATCTCAGCCCAAATAGTGCTGGATGCCGTCGTATCTACGACCTCCTGAGAATCGCTTCTGTCGCCTGCTACTACATGCAAGGCATCGGTTGGGAAGAATCGTCTGATCGTAGGCGACAACGACCCTTCGCGGTCAGTCACTACCCACAGAAAGGGTACTTGCCCATGAACCAGAGACACTTTCGGCTCGTCGCGGATGGCAACGTATAGAGAAATGAAGTCGCTGTCATCGCTAAACACAACCACATGAGAGATTCTCCTGAGAATCAAATCAGCTATGGCATTGGTTGCGATAGCTATGTCAGCTGAGTTCTTGGTCGATGCCATGCTAAAGTGCTGGGTACCCTTGACGACGACGTCGAGGTGGCTGAATCGGCTTTTTGCCCACAGACTCCATAGTTCAGTTTGATCTGCCCGCACGTACAGAGTTAAGCGCGATAGCTCAGGAGCCTTATCCGGCCAGTTGTCAATCAGATTCTTTACAAGAGGCTGGGCCTCAGAATGGAGATTCTCCATGTCCACGTAGAGCCCGGAGCCTCGGCCCATTCCGCTCTGGCACTGATCGGGGGACGTCATCTCAGCCATTTCGCTTTCGCTCCTTGCTTTCAAATTCCTACGTCTGTGAAGGCTAGTCGGGGTATCGAAGACGGTAACAATAAGACAGTTAGATGAATTCCTTAATGCCTTTGTATGGAGCCTCTCTCGCATCTCCGTAGCAGATGATGCTCAGTTTGCGGCGCTGGTTCCACACGACAGTTCAATTATGGGTAAATACGTGTAGGGACTGGTGGGCCCGGATAGACTCGAACTATCGACCTCGGTCTTATCAGGACCGCGCTCTAACCACCTGAGCTACGGGCCCATCCTGAAGAAGGCCATTTTAGCAACGGGGCAGCCTCCCACGCAAGCCTCTGGAACGCACTCCACGGGTGCTATAATTGCCCGGTCAGAGGCTACCCATACCCCTCAACGGAGGAAGAGCATGATCGGCGTTCTCACCCACCATTGGGCAAAGGAAGACCGGGTCGAAGCCGCCCGGGCTCTCCTGGATGGCAACGGCCTCGCCCAGAGCAAAGCCCCCGGCTTCGGCGGCCGGCAGACCCTGTACTCCCACACCGATCCCTGCAAGATCACCACCCTGGTCCTTTGGGACAGCAACGAGATTTACGACCAGTGGCGGGCCAGCCCCGAGCGGGCGGCCGCCATGGCGGGGGCCGAGGAGATGTGGTCCACGCCTCCCCACTCTGAACGGTTCGAAGTAGCGAGCTAGCCAGGACCGGCCCTTGACAACTCCGGACATGGTAAACATCAGGAAGGCCACCCCCGCCGACATTGAGGTCCTCGTCGGCTTCAACGCCTCTATGGCCATGGAGACCGAGGGACGCTTCCTGGACACCGACACGCTCAAGCAGGGCACACAGGCTGTCTTCGACTCGCCCGAAAAGGGCTACTACCTGGTGGCCGAAGCAGACGGCGAGGTGGTGGGAAGCCTTCTGTGCATGGAGGAGTGGAGCGACTGGCGGGGCGCAACATTCTGGTGGATACAGAGCGTGTACGTTCGCCCCGACTGGCGTCGAAAGGGAATATACAGGCGCCTCCACAACTGGGTGTACGAGGCAGCCTTGGCTGCCGATGGTGTGTGCGGAGTGCGCCTCTACGTGGACAAGGAGAATCACATCGCCCAGGAGACCTACATGAGCCTGGGAATGTCCAAGACCAACTACGACCTGTACGAGATCGACTTTGCACCCCCATAGGCACAGCCTGTCCTACTCCTGCATCATCCACCTATCTCACATCATTGACCCTGGCATCCCAACCTGGCCCGGCGACCCTCCCGTAGAGATAGAGCATGTCGCCGACATCGCTACCGACGGTTTCTTCCTCAGGCGCATCTCCATGGGAGAGCACTCGGCAACCCACATAAATGCCCCGGCCGCATTCTTCCAAGACGGCGCGGGCATCGAGAGCTACGATGCCGGCTCCCTGGTGGCGCCCGCAGTCGTGATTCACCTGGCCGACCTTCCCGACAAGGAGGAAGCGGACAGCCTGACAGTGGAGGATGTTGTCACGTGGGAGGCCGTCCATGGGCCTGTCCCAAGAGAGAGCATAGTGCTGGTGCACACCGGATGGAGCAAGCGATGGCGGGACCCGGGCGCCTACATGAACATCGATGCATCAGGGATGCCGCGATATCCCGGGATAGATGTCGAGGCCGCCCAGGTCCTCCTGGAGGAGCGAGGCGCTGCAGGCTTGGGGATAGACAGCCCGGGCGTCGATGCTCCTGGTGATGGCGGCTACGGCACCAACCGGCTGGCATTGGCCCAGGGGCGTATCGTTCTGGAGAACCTAGCCAACCTGGAGCAGATGCCACCGTCAGGGGCGACGATAGCCATCGGCGCGCTACGGCTCAGGGGCGGGTCGGGCAGTCCAGCAACGGTGCTCGCCCTTCTGCCCTGAGGCCGCCTTCTAGAGCACTACCGGGATCTGCTCGGAGATAGCCACCTCTTCGGTGTCCACCGTGCACCGGAAGGCGTAGGCTTCCACCCCCAGCTCCACCGCTTCCCGCAGGGCAATGCCAAAGTCGGGGTCCGACGCGTTGTTGGGCGACACCGAACTGGCATCCTCCCTCTGCACTACGAACACCACCGCTCCGCGGAAGCCTTCCTGTACCTTTTCGGCCAGGGTCAGCACATGCTTGCGCCCGCGGGTGGTGGGCGCATCGGGAAAGATGCCCGCGCCGTCCACTACGAGGGTGACCGACTTTACCTCCACCAGGCAGATGCCTCGTTCCCCCGACAATGCCATATCCAGGCGGCTGTCGCCGTAGGTCGCCTCCAGCCTGATGCCATCATAGCCGGCAAAGCAGTCCAGCCTGCCCTGGACCTGGGCTTCGTGCACCAGCCTGTTGGGCAGCCTCGCATCAGCCGACGCTAGCGTGTGCCCCAGGTCCACAAGGGCAAGGTCGAAGGCGGTCTTCCGGTGGTCACCGGAAGCCGGGGCCAAGTACACCCGGCGGCCCTCTACCAGGAGCTCTCTCATGCGCCCGGAGTTGGCGACGTGGACAAGGGTTTCTTGCCCGTTTATGTAAACAAGGGCTGCAAAGCGGTTCAGCCTGCGAACGAACCTGGCTTCAACCAGCCTGCCAAGTTTGACCATATTGCCGGCTCCTTACCCAAGTGCGGATGCCTTCCAGGTCTGGGAAGTTTCCACCATCCTACCAACGGCCGCAAAGGCTCGGCAATTGGACACGATGCGATGGCCTAGCGTCGGTGAGGCCGATATAATAGCCAGCAAAATGTGGGGGTGGTGGGCCATGGCGTCATTCATGGAAAAGCTGGAGTCCGCAAGCCAAACCAACCGGAGCCTCCTCTGCGTGGGGCTGGACCCCGATCCCAGGCATATGCCAGTGCCCGATTTGTTCGAGTTCAACCGGGCCATCATCAACGCCACCCTTGACCTGGTCTGCGCATACAAGCCCAATGTCTCTTTCTACGAGGCCCAGGGCATCCCCGGCCTGGAAGCCTTGAAAAGCACCGTCGAGTACATCCACAGCGCTTCCGGCGAAGTACCCGTCATCGGCGATGCCAAGCGGGGGGACCTGGGACCTTCTTGCGAAAGCTATGCCAAAGCCATGTTCGATGTTTGGGAATTCGATGCCATAACCACCAGCGCCTGGGGTGGGCGGGAGTCCATTCAGCCCTTTTTGGACCGGCAAGACAAGGGGGTGTTTATCTGGTGCCGCAGCTCCAACAGCTCAGCCGGCGACATCCAGGACCTGCCTGTGGTGATCGATGGAGGGCAGCGACCCGTCTTCGAGCTGCTTGCCGATTTGGCCCAGGAATGGAACGGAAATGGCAACGTGGGCTTGGTCGTTGGAGCTACCTACCCCGAAGATTTGAACAAATTGAGGACCATGTGCCCCGAAATGCCCTTCCTGATTCCGGGCGTGGGCGCCCAGGGTGGAGCGCTTGAAGAGTCGGTGCGCTGCGGCGTGAACGCAGCCGGGCGGATGGCTATCGTCAGCTCCTCAAGAGGCATCCTGTACGCATCGGCAGGCACGGACTTTCCCCAAGCGGCCCGGCAGGCGGCCCTGGACGTGCGGGACCAGATGAACGCTGAGTTGGAACGAGAAGGCAAGGGATGGTCCTAGAGCTGCGCATCGGCGATGTCCTGCGCCTGAAGAAGACCCACCCTTGCGGGAGCAGCATGTGGCAGGTGGTGCGCCTGGGCGCCGACATAGGGATTCGCTGCCAGGGCTGCGCCCGGCAGGTGATGCTGCAGCGCTCATACCTGGAACGGCGGGTCAGGGAAGTCCTGCCCCGCTGATGCGAAGCTCCAACGCAGCATGCTGAGGTCCCCCCGGCTGCCCACTTTCACTCGTACCCACCGGGGAGTGGTGGTGTTGTGCACCGCCATCTTCTTCAGCCTCATGTCCCAGGGGATCATAACCCCGGTGCTACCCCTGTTCGCCGAGGGTTTCAACGACAACACCTTCCTCATCGGCCTCGCCGTTGGCATCTTCGGCTTCGGCCGCGTTGCCATGGGCATACCTTCCGGCATGCTGGCCCAGCGCCATGGCCGGCGCATAGTTCTGGTTGGCGGGACGGGCCTGGCCGCCCTTGGGTCCATTCTCGTCCCCTTTTCCGGAAGCCTGAACGAGCTGATGATCTATCGGGGGATAGCGGGCCTTGGCGGCGGGGCGTACATGGTCGGTGCAGCCATCTACCTCCGGGATGTGTCCACACCGGAGTCCAGGGCAAGGTACCAGAGCCTGCAGGAGATTAGCGTAGTCGCCGGGGTTATCGTAGGCCCGATTATCGGCGGATACCTAGCCGAATGGCTGGGCTTCAAAGCCCCCTTGTACGCCCAAGCCGCTGCCGTCGGCATAGGAGTGCTGATCGTGCAGTTGTGGCTGCCCGAAACCCAGCCCGGGCGTGGAGCATCTGGGCCTAAAAAAGGTCAGACCTCGGTTGCACCGGGCACGGCCTCTCCGAAGATAGGCACCCTGCAGGGTCTGAACATCCTGCTTCGTCATCCGGGTTTCGTATCAGCATGCCTGTTCAATCTTGCCATCGTCGCCAACAGGCAGGGAGGCCGATTTGCCATTATGCCCCTGCTGGGAAGCGCCAAGGGGTTCGGCCCCGGGCAGCTGGGTGTTTTCCTGACAGTTACCCATATCCCCCAGCTCATGTTTCTTCCCCTGACCGCATTCATCTCCGACCGGGTCGGGAGGGTGTTCACCGTCCTTCCGGCGGCGGCCTCTATTATTCTTGGCATTGCCATATTCATTTATGCCGACAACATCTACTTCCTTCTTCTTTCGGCGGTCTTCCTGGGCATGGGCGAAGGGCTGGCGGGCCCGCCCCCAACGGCGTACGTCGCCGATGCGGCGCCTGCGGGGATCGAGGGCATCACCCTGGGCCTGTTCAGGACCATAGGTGGCGCTGGGTTCCTGGGTGGGGCGCTGCTCTTCGGTGGGCTCTCCGACCTTTTCAGCATCCGCTGGGCATTATGGATCGATAGCATGATCGTGGCCGCCGCATCACTGAATTTCGTTCTGGTCGCCGGCAGGAGCATCAGGAAGAGCAGACCTGCCCTCTGATGGCCCTCAGGCCCGTGGACAGGTTTGACCTTCAACGGCGCCCGTTGCTAGACTCTGAGGAAGCGGCAAGATTCAGCCAGTGACACTGGGAAGCCTGCAAGAGGTACGGCCCTGGCTGAGCATGATGAAACAGAGGGAAGCCATGGAAGACAACAGCAAACTGCTAGAGCGCATCACCGCCCGCCCCGACGTATTCGGCGGCAAACCCATTGTCCGTGACATGCGGATATCGGTGGAACTTGTGCTGAGCCTGCTGAGTCAAGGGGCTACCCAGGATGAACTATTAGACGACTACCCGGGACTGGAAACGGATGACATACGGGCTTGCATCGCCTACGCCCACGCGGTAATCGCCGGGGATACCCTAGCGTCAGTCTCAGTTCCAGCCCCACCGTGAGATTCCTGGTAGACCGATGTGCCGGACGCCGGTTGGCGGAGTGGTTAAGCGATAACGGGCATGATGTAGTTGAGGCACGTACTCTCGGTCGGACCCAGGCGACAGGGCTTTGCTGGAACAGGCGGGAACAGAGAAACGTGTTCTCATCACAATCGACAAGGACCTCGGAGAGTTGATCTACCTGCGACGGGTGCCGCACGCCGGAATGATACTCCTGCCGGATGTTAGAGTGACTCAGCGAATCGAGGCGGTCAAAGCGGTCCTCGATAGTCACCATCAAGCGCTTCAGGATCGATCTGTCATAACCGTGCGCGGCGGACGAATCCGCATATCGCCTCCACCGACCACCTAAGAACCACAAGGATCGACTTTCGGCAATGCCACTTTGGGTCTAAATCCGTTCTGGTCGCCGGCAGGAGCATCAGGAAGAGCAGACCTGCCCTCTGATGGCCCTCAGGCCCGTGGACAGGTTTGACCTTCAACGGCGCCCGTTGCTAGACTCTGACAAAGCCGAAAGTTCGATCCGGGAAGGCAGCAAGAGGTGCGGCGTTGACCAATCAGAATGATAAGGGCGCCATGAGGGAAGCGGGCGCCGCATGGGCGAGCAGCGCGGCCAAGGCACCCCAGACTAAGGCTGAGTTCAAGACGCCCTCCCAGATTCCCGTCGAGGCTGCCTACTCCCCCCTGGACTTGGAGGACGCAGGCTATCCCGGCGACATCGGGTACCCCGGCGAGTATCCCTTCCTGCGGGGGGTCCACCCCACCGGCTACCGGGGACGCCTCTGGACCATGCGAATGTTCGCGGGCTACGGGACGGCGGAGGAGACCAACCGGCGGTTCAAGTACCTCTTGGAGAACGGCCAGACGGGCCTCAGCGTCGCCTTCGACATGCCCACTCTTTATGGCTATGACACCGACGCCCCCCAGGCCGCCGGCGAGTTCGGGAAGTGCGGCGTCGCCGTCTCCTCCCTGGCGGACATGGAGGTGCTCTTTGACGAAATCCCCCTGCAGGGAATAACCACCTCCATGACCATAAACAGCCCGGCGGCCATCATCTGGGCCATGTACATCGCCGTGGCCGAAAAGAAGGGTTTGGCTATCGAGACTATGGGAGGCACCCTGCAGAACGATATCCTGAAGGAGTACATCGCCCAGAACGAGTACATCTTCCCGCCCGAGCCCTCCATGCGCCTGGTGGTGGACACCATCGAGTTTGCATCTCGGCACATGCCTCGTTGGAACCCCATCAGCATCAGCGGCTACCACATCAGGGAAGCCGGCGCCACCGCCGTGCAGGAGCTGGCCTTCACCCTGGAGGATGGCCGGGAGTACGTGCGCTGGGGCTTGGAGCGGGGGCTGGACATAGACAACTTTGCGCCCCGCCTCAGCTTCTTTTTCAACGTCGACAACTACTTCTTCGAGGAGATAGCCAAGCTGCGGGCAGCCCGTAAGATATGGGCCCAGGAGATGCGGGACACCTTCCATGCCAAGGACCCCGCTCATGGTGGATGCGCACCCATGCCCAGACGGCAGGCTGGACGCTCACCGCCCAGCAGCCCGAGAACAACGCCATCCGGGTGGGCATCCAGGCGCTGGCCGCGGTGCTGGGGGGCGCCCAGTCCCTGCACACAAACTCCACAGACGAAGCCTGGGCGCTGCCGTCCCAGGAAGCGGTGCTTCTCGCCCTTCGCACCCAGCAGATCATTGCCCATGAGAGCGGCGTCGCCAACACCGTGGACCCCCTTGGCGGCAGCTACTACCTGGAATCCCTCACTCAACAGGTCGAAGGCGAGGCGTACGACTACTTCCAGCGCATAGAGAAGCTGGGAGGAGTGCTCCCCTCCATCGAGATGGGTTACTTTCAGCAGGAGATCGCCGGCGCAGCCTACCGGTACCAGCAGGAGGTAGACCGGGGCGAGCGGGTCACCGTTGGGGTGAATAAGTACGTTACCGGCGATGCCCCCGAAATACCCCTCCTGAGGATGGATGAGGAGGGTGAGGCCCTCCACCTGGAGCGTCTCAACGATGTCCGGCGGCGGAGGGACGGCAGACTGGTGCGCACCAAGCTGGAGGAGCTGGGACAAGCGGCCCGGGGGAGCGAGAACCTCATGCTTCCCCTGATCGAGGCGGTCAAGGCCTATGCCACCCTGGGTGAGATGATGGATGTGCTCCGGGAAGTGTTCGGCGAGTACCAGCCCACCTGGGGGTACTAGCAGGCCTTTCGCCGTGGGCGCGCCCACCACCAACCTTTCGTTGACACGCTTTCTGGGCCTCTGCTACACTGCCCATGTGTTGGCCCTCCCTCATTGATACCCCCTGACAACGCCGGTGCAGCCCCTGCACCCAGGGCAACGCTATTGTCTCCGATACGACGACCGCAAAGTATGTTGGCAGAGAACCAGCAAATCTAAGGAGCAGCCATGAAGCTAACTTTGTCGATTCTCAAGGCAGATGTAGGTTCTATTGGCGGCCATACCAAGCCAAACGAAAAGATGATGGATGCCGTCCGCCAGGATACGGAAGCGGCCATCAAGTCGGGGCTGATAATCGATGGATGGGTCTCACACACCGGCGATGATATCGCCATTCTCATGTCTCACACCAAGGGGCCCGACAACACAGACATCCACCAGTTTGCGTGGAACGCCTTTATCAACGCGACGGAGATAGCCTCCAGCTTCGGCCTCTATGGAGCTGGCCAGGATTTGCTGGTGGACGCCCCCTCGGGCAACATCCGAGGCGCAGGCCCCGCCGTAGCAGAGGTGGAGTTCGACCATGAGCCCGGCAAGGGCAACCGGGTAAGGCCCGCCGAGTCCTTCATGATGCTGGCTGCTGACAAATGCGGCCCCGGCGCCTACAACCTGCCCATCTTCCTGGGTTTCGCCGACCCGATGTACTGCGGCGGGCTGATGCTGCCTAACATGATCCAGGGCTTCACATTCCACATCATCGACATGGACAACACCGACGGGGACAGCATCATCGAGCTGAACGCCCCCGAAGACTATTACCGTATCTCGGCCTTGCTGAGGGACAACGAACGCTTCGGCATCGACCGAATCTATTCCCGAACCCATGGGCAGCAGGCCGCTGCTATATCGGCCCAGCGCCTGCACAGCATCGCCGGCACTTACACCGGTAAAGACGATCCTGTAGCCCTCGTGCGAAACCAGGGCATTTTCCCGGCGCCAGAGGAGCTGACCTCACCCTTCGCCAAGGCCCACTATGTGGGTGGCGATGCTCGAGGCTCCCACGTTATGCCCCTGATGCCGGTGCCCATCAACACACCTGTTACCGGTATTTACTGCCTGCCCTTGGTGTCCTGCACCGGATTCTCGGTTGGCCCCGACGGCCACTTCTCCGACTCCTTCGTCGATTTCTTCGACAACCCTGCCTGGGATGTGGTGAGAACCAGGGCCCAGGAGAAGGGAATGGAGATGCGCAGCCAGGGCTGGTCGGGCGCTGCCATGCTGCCCTACACCGAGCTGGAATACGGCGGCTTCAGGACGACGGTCACCGGCTTGGTGGACCGATTTATGTTCCGAAACGGCAAAGTAGAGGACATCCCTGCGGAGAAAGCGACAGCGGACTAGACGGCGCGGGCGCCCTCAACCATTCGTCGCCGTATTGTGTCAGATATCCTGAGGTCCAGGTAGGCCTCGGGGGGTTCGAATCGCCTTACCGGGCATTCTTGTCATCTTCTGTCCCACACCCTAACGCCAATCTGATTCCTCGCCAGTCAGGACCCCCAGTAGCACCCCGGTAGTCCATGCCGTCATGCTACAATTGTATTGGCGGGAGCAGCGCACCCAAGTCGCCAGATTTCCCGTCGCAAAAACGGCGAACCTCGGCATCCAGGAGGAGTCCGGTAGAAAAGCTGGTAGTGGCAACACGGAACCAAGGCAAGGTCCGGGAGTTTGAGCGCTTGCTGCTGGACATCCCTTTCGAACTGATTTCTCTGGATGAGGCGGGAGTTCCTCCAGACCTGGAAGTCGAGGAAGCCGGAAGCACATTCGAAGACAACGCATGCATCAAGGCGAGGGCCTATGCAAAGGCCAGCGGTCTGTTGCTCCCCACCCTGGCCGAGGACTCGGGGCTGGAGGTGGATGCCCTGGGAGGCGAGCCCGGGGTCAGGTCCGCCAGGTACGGAGGCCCGGGTTACGATGATGCAGGCCGTGTCCAGTTGCTCCTGAACAACATGAAAGACATACCCTGGGAGAATAGAGCTGGAAGGTTCCGAAGCACCATCGCCATCGCTACCCCGGGAGGCGCCGTCAGCACCGTAGAGGGGTCGGTGGAAGGCATGGTCATCTTCGAACCCCGGGGAGACGGCGGATTCGGCTACGACCCTATCTTCTATGTACCCTCCCTGGGTAAGACAACGTCCGAGATGAGCATGGAAGAGAAGAACACCATCAGTCATCGAGCCAGGGCTTCCCAGAAAGCCTTGATACTGCTGAGGGACTGGGCTAGATAGATATGCAGAAGGGACTGCTGCAGACAACACCTGACTCCTTCGGAAGGCCGTTGCGGGACCTGCGGGTCTCGGTCACCGACCGGTGCAACTTCCGCTGCCCCTACTGCATGCCGGCCGAGGTCTATGGCGAACGGTACCAGTTCCTTCCAAAGAAGGAGATCCTCTCATTCGAGGAGATCGCGAGGGTGAGCAGGCTGATGGTCCAGCTCGGCGTTACCAAGATCAGGCTGACGGGGGGTGAACCGCTGGTTCGCTCCGGCGTTCCCAACCTGGTGTCCCTGCTCTCCGCCGTCCCGGACCTGCAGGACTTGACCCTGACCACCAACGGTTATCTGCTGTCTCAGCATGCCCAAGCCTTGAGGGATGCAGGACTGCGCCGCATCACCGTCAGCCTGGACTCTCTGGACGAAGAGGTGTTCAAGGCGATGAACGGACGGGGGTTTTCCCCCGACCGTGTGCTGGAGGCTATCCAGGTAGCCCAGGATGTGGGCTTCGACCCGGTGAAGATCAACTGCGTGGTCCAGAAGGGCGTGAACGACCATACTATTGTGGACCTGGCCCGGCGCTTCAAGGGAACAGGATGCATCATTCGCTTCATCGAATACATGGATGTGGGCAACCTGAACGGCTGGAACCTGGACGAGGTTGTACCTGCCCAGGAAATCTTCGAGATGATCAACGAGAGCATGCCCCTGGAGCCCGTGGATCCCAACTACGGGGGAGAGGTAGCCCTTCGCTACCGATACCTCGATGGCGAGGGCGAGATCGGCATCATAGCCTCCGTCACCCGGCCCTTCTGCGGCGCATGCACAAGGCTGCGTCTTTCCACCGACGGCAAGCTGTTCACCTGCCTTTTCTCCGGCCAGGGCACCGACCTGCGCGGCCCGATGCGCTCGGGCGCCAGCGACGAGGACCTGCTGGAGATCGTGAGGAACACCTGGGCAGTGAGAGAAGACCGCTACTCCGAGCTTCGTGCGCTTCACACCGCCAGTCCCGGCCGGAAAATCGAGATGTACCAGATCGGAGGCTAAAGGCCCAGCTATGCCGGACCCCCAGGACATGACAAACGGCGATCCTGCCCTGACCCACCTTGATGCGGAGGGCAAGGCATCCATGGTCGATGTGGGCTGGAAGCCAGAGACCCGCCGGGAAGCCGTGGCCCGGGGATTCGTCTCAATGCAGCCTCGTACCCTTCAGCTAATCGTGGACGGCTCCTTCGAAAAGGGAGATGTGCTGGCCACCGCCCGGCTGGCCGGAATTATGGGCGCCAAGTCAACCTCCCAGCTTATTCCGCTGTGTCACCCCATTCCCATTGACCAGGTAATGGTTGACCTTGACGTGGACTACGAGGGCGTCGGCATTCGAGTAACAGCCACCGCTCGCACGTCGGCCAAGACGGGTGTGGAGATGGAAGCGATGACGGCGGTCTCGGTGGCCGCCCTGACCATCTACGACATGTGCAAGGCTGTGGACCGGGGCATCCACCTGGAGGGCATCCGGCTAGTGAAGAAGACCGGGGGCAAGAGTGGGAACATCATCCTGGAAGAGTAGGGCAGGGACGTCAGGCCTCTAGCGGGAGCTTTTTGCCTTCCCCAGGGCCTGGATCTGGCTTACGCCGCAGCTTGGGCACTTGAACCGGTTATTGAAATAGACCCAGGCGGGGACAACCAGGAGCAGGGACAGCAGCACCATCTTCTTGATGGACAGGTCTTGCAAGGGCTTGAAACGGTTGCCGCAGGCATCGCAGTTGACCAAGAGGTTCCTGTCCAGCCTGTTTTCGCTCTTCCTTACCCTACCGCTGCGATGTCGTCTTCTTTCGCGCCGGGCCATAGCCACCCCCTGTCAACCGGTTTGGGCTAGAGTCCTCGCCCCTTCTCGTACTCTGTGATCTTATCTTGGTGCTGGAGGGTCAGGCCTATGTCATCCAGGCCATTCAGCAGCGCGTGCTTGCGGAAGGCATCGATCTCGAAACCGTAGGACACCTCCTCATCGGCATCCCACACCCGCTGGGCTTCCAGGTCGATGTTGAGCTGGTAGCCCGGGGTTGCCAAGGCTTTGTCCAGAATCTTGCGCACCGCTTCCTCGGGGAGGATCACCGGGAGAAGGCCGTTCTGGAAGCAGTTGTTGTAGAAGATGTCGGCGAAGCTGGGAGCGATGACGCAGCGGATGCCGTACCCGTCCAGCGCCCAGGGCGCATGCTCCCTGGACGACCCGCAGCCGAAGTTGCGACCAGCGACCAGCACCTTAGCATCCCGGTACCCATCCTGGTTCAGGACAAAGTCCTCCTTGGGGCTGCCATCCTCGTTGAATCGCCACCGGGCGAACAGGAACTCGCCATAGCCCGTTCGCTCAATCCGCTTTAGGTACACGGCGGGAATGATCTGGTCCGTATCGACGCTCACCCGGTCCAGGGGTGCAACGTTTCCCGTCAGCTTCACAAAAGGTTCCATATCTTCCTCTTCTTCCAGATCGTCAGCGTGAGCAATGCCTGACCCCGCACGTTACCAGTCGCGGATATCCACGAAATGCCCCGCTATGGCGGCCGCGGCGGCCATGGCCGGGCTGACCAGGTGGGTGCGCCCGCCCTTGCCCTGGCGACCTTCGAAGTTGCGATTGGATGTGGAGGCGCACCGCTGGCCCGGGTCCAGCACATCAGGGTTCATCCCCAGGCACATGGAACATCCCGCCTCCCGCCAGTCGAAGCCCGCATCCTTGAACACCGAGTCCAGTCCCTCGGCCTCGGCCTGGCGCTTGATTGCGTTGGAGCCGGGCACCACCATGGCGTAGACCTTGTCGTTGACCTGCTTGCCCTTGACCACATCGGCGGCCGCCCGCAGGTCTTCCAGGCGGCCGTTGGTGCAAGACCCGAGAAACACCCGGTCGATGGCGATGTCTTCGATGCGCATGTTGGGCTCCAGCCCAAGGTAGGTCAGCGCTCGCTCGGCCGCTTCCCGGTCAGCTGCCTCGGCGAAGGACGCCGGGTCAGGCACCCTGCTGGTAACCGGCGCCACCATTCCAGGGTTTGTCCCCCACGTGACGTAGGGCTCCAGGTCCTTGGCGCTGATCTCAACGACCTTGTCGTAGGAGGCACCGGGATCCGAGGGGAGCTGCCTCCACATCTCCACCGCCTCATCGAAAGCGCTGCCCTGGGGCACCTGGGCCCTTCCCTTCATGTATTCGAAAGTCACATCATCCGGGGCTACCATCCCCGCCCTGGCGCCGGCCTCGATGCTCATGTTGCAGACCGTCATCCGGCCTTCCATGGACAGGGACCGCACCGCCTCGCCGGTGTATTCGATGGCATGGCCCACGCCGCCGTTGATGCCGATACGCCCGATGATTCCCAGAATTATATCCTTGGCCGTTACCCCCAGGGGAAGCTGGCCGTCCACCCTAACTTCCATGTTCTTCGGCTTGGCTTGGCGCAGGGTCTGGGTTGCCAGCACATGCTCCACCTCAGAGGTCCCGATGCCGAAGGCCAACGCACCATAGGCGCCGTGGGTCGCGGTGTGGCTATCGCCGCAGACGATGGTCTTGCCCGGCTGGGTATAGCCCTGCTCCGGGCCTATGATGTGGACTATGCCCTGCAGGGGACTGAACCGGTCGTACAGGGTGATGCCGAACTCTTCGCAGTTAGCTGACAGGGCCTCCAACTGCCTCTTGGATATCTCGTCCGTAACCGGCAGGGACAGGTCCCACGTCGGCGTGTTGTGGTCGGCGGTTGCTATGGTCAGGCTGGGCTGGCGCACCTTGCGTCCGGCAAGGCGCAGCCCTTCGAAAGCCTGCGGGGACGTCACCTCGTGCACCAGGTGGAGGTCTATGTACAGGAGGGCAGGCTGCCCCTCTTCCTGGTGAACGACATGGGCATCCCATATCTTGTCCAGCATGGTCTTCGACATGGACGACCCTCCTTGGAGCACGATAGTACCCGTGATGACGCCGGCAGACCTTGGCCCAAGAGACCCCGGTAGATGCCCTCTCTAGTCGGGTGTGGTCAGGGGCGCCGCCGTCGCTCCCAGGCCCTCCTGGGCGATCATGCGGTTGACGGCGCTCAGGTAGGCTTTGGCGCTGGCGACGATTATATCCGTCGATGCTCCCCGGCCCACGTACATCTCGCCGTTCTGCTGGACCCGCACCACCACTTCGCCGATGGAGTCCTTGCCTTCCGTGACCGACTGCACGTTGAAGTCGGCCAACCTGGCTTGCACCCCGGTTGCCCTTTCGATGGCCCTGCAGACCGCGTCCACTGGCCCGTTGCCCGTGGCTGCGTCGCTGTAGGTCTTTTCGCCGGGCCCCGTTACCCGCACCGTGGCTGTGGCGATGTCGTGGTCGCCTCCGGAAAACTGCACCTGGTCCAGCAGGTAGGTGGAGGGCTCGATGGCCACCCGCTTCTCCTCAGCCATCAGGGACTCCAGGTCCCGGTCGGTGACTTCGCTCTTGCGATCGGCGAGAAGCTTGAAGGCTTCGAACACACGGTCCAGGTCCTCGCGGGAGAGATGATAGCCCAGGGCCTCCAGTCGTGAGCGCAGCCCGGCTCTTCCGCTAAGCTTGCCCAGCACCAGGGCGTTGCCCGGCCAACCGACGGTCACCGGGTCCATCACCTCGAAGGTGGTGCGCTCCTTGAGAACACCGTCCTGGTGAATGCCCGAAGCGTGGCGGAAGGCGTTCTCGCCAATGACCGACTTGTTGGGCTGAATGGGCATGCCCGTGATGCGGCTCACCATGCGGCTGGTGGGATAGATCTGGGTGGTGTCGATGTTTGTGGCGACATTCAGGATGTCCCGGCGGGTGTGCAGCGCCATGATGATCTCTTCCAGGGCCGCGTTGCCTGCCCGCTCACCGATGCCATTGATGCAGCCTTCCACCTGGCGTGCCCCTGCCTGGATGGCGGCAACGCTGTTGGAAACAGCGAAGCCCAGGTCGTTGTGGCAGTGGACGCTGAGCACCGCCTTGTGCATGTTGGGCACGTTCTCCTGGATGTCCCTCAGAAGCTGGGTGAAGTGGGAAGGTATGGCATAGCCAACGGTATCGGCGATGTTGACCGTCGTAGCCCCCGCATCGATCACTGCTTCGAGAAGGTGATACAGGTACTCGGGAGTGGTGCGGGTAGCATCCATGGGTGAGAACTCGACGTCGTCGCAGTACCTCTTTGCCCTCGCCACCATCTCGACCGCCATCTCCATGACCTCTTCCCGGTTCTTGCGAAGCTGGTGAAGTATCTGGATGTCGGAGCTGGAGAGGAATACGTGAATCCTGGGGGACTCGGCGCCCTGCAGCGCCTCCCACGCCTTGTCCACATCATCGGGATGGGCACGGGCCAGGGAAGCGATGGTCGGGCCCTTGACCTCTCGTGCGATGGTCTTGACCGCCTCGAAATCCCCCGGCGAGCTCGCTGCGAAGCCCGCTTCTATAACGTCCACACGGAGCCGGGCAAGCTGTTGGGCTATGGCCAGCTTCTCTTCGCCGGTCATGCCTATGCCCGCCGACTGCTCACCATCCCGGAGGGTGGTGTCGAATATCCTTACTACATCTTCCGCCATGGTCTGTTTCTCCCTTCTGACTCTTCAGTTAGGCCCGTAGGCCATTCCCACATATCTGTCGGGCTTTGGTCTCAGAAGGGCTCACAGGATAACGCAGTCCGCCGCCCCGTGGCCTTGCCGGACCTGTGGGGTGTGGCGGACTACGCTATTCATGTCCTCCGTCATGGCATTCTTCCCGAACATGCTATCCCCCGTGTTTATTCGACAGGGTTCATCCAGGGCATCATGCGCCGGAGCTCCCTGCCGACCTCCTCTATCTGGTGCTCGGTCCCGTCTTCCCTAAGTTGGAGGAAGCGTTTCCGGCCTTCGTCGTTCTCCGCCATCCACTCCCGGGCGAAGCTTCCATCCTGTATGTCCTTCAGTATCCTGCGCATGTTGTCCCGGACGTGGTCGTCGATGACCCTGGGACCCCGGGTGTAGTCGCCGTACTCAGCGGTGTCGCTCACCGAATAGCGCATGTACTTGAACCCACCCTGGAAGATCAGGTCCACGATGAGTTTCATCTCGTGGAGACACTCGAAGTAGGCCAATTCTGGCTCGTAGCCCGCCTCCACCAGGGTCTCGAAGGCCGTCTTTATAAGGGCGGTTATGCCCCCGCAGAGCACGTTCTGCTCGCCGAACAGGTCCGTCTCCGTCTCATCCTTAAAAGTGGTCTCCAGGACTCCCGCCCCGGTGCAGCCGATCCCCTTGGCGTAGGCCAGGGTTATCTCTTTGGCATCGCCCGTGGCATCCTGCTCGATGGCCAAAAGGGCGGGAACGCCGATGCCGTCCACGAACATCTCCCGCATGCGGTGTCCCGGCGCCTTTGGCGCCACCATGGTCACGTTCACGTTGTTGGGAGGAACGATCTGCTTGTAGTGGATGTTGAACCCGTGTCCAAACATCAGCGTGCTTTGGGGGGCCAGGTGTGGCTCTATGGACTCCCGGTACACCCGGCCCTGGATATGGTCAGGGATCAGCACCATCACCACCTGGCTGTCCTTGGTGACCTGCTCCACATCATCCACCTCCAGCCCGCCATCCTGGGCCTTGGCCCGGCTGGCGCTGGTGGACGGCAAGCCCACCTTCACCTTCTGGCCGTTGTCCTTCAGGCTCAGAGCATGGGCATGTCCCTGGCTCCCATAGCCGATAATTCCAATGGTCTTGTCCTGGAGCAGCTCCAGGTTGGCGTCCTTGTCGTAATAGACGTTGGGCATGCTAGTAGCACCTCATCCGAATGGCACCTGGCTCTGCTCGTGCTCGGCGCCGTTTCTCATTGGTGTGGGCATATCGCCCCTGGGCCGTTCGGCCCTGGTTTCCCCTGCGCTGCGGGCCATGGCGATGCGCCCGGTGCGCATCACTTCCCGGATGCCGAAGGGGCGCAGGAGATTGTACATAGCATCGATCTTGTCTTCGCCGCTGGTGATCTCGATGATGAGGGAATTGGGCCCGACATCGACGATGTTGGCGCGGAAGATGTTCACAAGCTGGATGATCTCGCTGCGGGTTGTGGGAGTGGCCCGGACCTTGATCAGCGCCACTTCCCGGGCGACGATCTCCTCCTCCACAAGCTCCGAAACCTTGACCACCTCGATCAGCTTGTTGAGCTGCTTGGTCACCTGCTCCATGGTGGCGATGTCGCCCTCGACCACAAAGGTCATGCGGGACAAGTTGGGCTGCTCGCTCTGCCCCACCGCCAGGCTGGCGATGTTGAACCCCCTCCGGCGGAACAGGCTGGACACCCGGTTCAGGACGCCGGGCTGGTCCTGCACCAGCGCAACTATGGTGTGGCGTTCCGTTGCACCGCTCATGTGGCTATCCCCTCATTGCTGGCTTGGAAGGCATGCTCCTGGCCCGGCTCCTCCAACATCTCGGCCAAGCTCTCCCCCGCCGGTATCATGGGGAAGACGTTCTCTTCAGGCTCCACCAGGAAGTCCACCACCACCGGCCCCGGCTCCATCATCGCCTGCCGTATGGACGACTCCACCTGGGACTTGTCGGTAACCCGAATTCCGGGTATCCCGTAGGCCTCGGCCAGCTTCACAAAGTCCGGGTTGGCGGAGTAGCTGGTGGCCGTATATACCTTGTCGTAGAAGAAGTCCTGCCACTGGCGAACCATGCCCAGGTACCCGTTGTTCATGATGGCGAACTTCACTGCGATGTTGTTCTCCACGCAGGTTGCCAGGTCGCACAGGGTCATCTGGAACCCGCCGTCCCCGGCGATGGACCAGACCACCTTGTCCGGCGCTCCCACCTTGGCCCCCATTGCCGCCGGCACCTCGAACCCCATGGCGCCCAAGCCGCCGGAGGTGATCAGGCTGTTGGGGTTCTTGAACCGGCAGTGCTGAGCAGCCCACATCTGGTGCTGGCCCACGCCCGTTACCACCAGGGCGTTGCCGTCGGTGACGTCGGACAACGTTCGCAGGATGTACTGGGGAAGCAGGTGGTCCGTCTCTCGTATCTTGTGGGACGGATGTTCCGCTCGCATATCTTCGACTTGCTGAACCCACTCGGTGTGCACCGTGGGCTGAACATGGGGAAGCAGGGCCTGCAGCACCCGCTTCAGGTCGCCCACGATGGGCACCGTCGCCTTAACGTTCTTGCTGATCTCCGACGGATCGACATCGATGTGCACCACCTTGGCGTTGGGGGCGAAGTCGGACAACCGCCCCGTCACCCTGTCGTCGAAGCGCATCCCCAGGGAGATGAGCAGGTCCGCCTCGTTAATGGCCATGCTGGCGTATGCCATTCCGTGCATACCGGGCATCCCCACGTTCAGGAAGTGGTCCGAGGGGAAGGAGCTTATGCCCAGCAGGGTGGTGACCACCGGTATCTGGGCCCGCTCCGCCAGCTCCAGCACCTCCTCGTAGGCCCGGGAGATGATGATGCCGTGCCCCGCCAGGATCAGCGGGCGTTGGGCCTCGCCGATGAGCTGGGCGGCCTTCTGTATCTGGGAGGGATGCCCGTCCATGGTCGGCTTGTATCCCGGCAGGTCAAAGTCGTCGGGGTAAGAGAACTCGGCCTGTTCGTTGAGCAGGACATCCTTGGGGATGTCGATAAGCACGGGGCCCGGCCTGCCCGTGCTGGCGATGTAGAAGGCGTTCTTGATCGCCTGGGGTATCTCCGCGGCCGACATGACAAGGTAGTTGTGCTTGGTAACCGGCAGGGTGATGCCCGTCATGTCCGTTTCCTGGAAAGCATCCTTGCCGATGGCGGCCCTGGGCACCTGGCCCGTGATGGCCACGATGGGGATGGAGTCCATCTGGGCGGAGGCGATGCCCGTCACCAGGTTGGTTGCCCCGGGGCCCGACGTAGCCATGCACACGCCCACCTTGCCCGTAACCCTGGCGTAGCCGTCGGCCGCCATGGCTGCCGCCTGTTCATGGCGTACCAGGATGTGGCGCAGCTGGGGGTATTCGGGCATCGCCCCGTACAAGGGCAGTATCGCCCCGCCGGGTATGCCGAAAGCCACCTCCACGTTCTCCCGGAGGAGACTCTCGCAGACTATCTGGGCGCCTGTCAGCTTCATTATGTAACCTCGCTGGGCCTTATAAAAAACGACCCGTCCTGAAGGGACGGGTCGTTTCCCGCGGTACCACCCTTATTCTCGGTGATCGTGATCACCAGAGCACCTCTGGGACGTTAACGGCGTCCACCGCCCTTCCCTACTTGGCAGCCGGAAACCCGGCGCGTTCAGGAGGGCCGCTCCGGGGCGAGTTGGGGACTTCGCAACCGCCGGCCTTCCACCTGTGGCCGGCTCTCTGGGGGCGCTATATCCCTACTACTCCCCTTCAGGCGCGGAACTATTGACTTGCTTGTACAATTCTAAGCATCCGGCAAGGATTTGTAAAGGGTTCCAGGTAGTGATTCAGAAGTTCTGGACGCCGGCCGCAGGGCCGGCGCCGACAAATAATCGATAGATGTACTGGATACTGGCTGCCTTGGGCAGCTCGGCGATTTTCGGCTGGATGAACATCGCAGACCGGATTCTGCTGAGCCGTCACTTTCCAATAGTGTCCGTCTTCTTCATCTGGGAAGGCATGTTCCTTGCCACCTCGGGGACGACGGTGCTGCTGATCGCCGGCATCCCCGACTCCGGGGAAGGCATCCTGCTGGCCTACCTGTCGGGCCTCATCTGGGGGGCGGGCCTGATGTGCGTGTTCCTCGGGTTCCGCATCGAGGAAGCCTCCCGGGCCGTGGCCATCTACCAGACCTTCCCCGTCTTCGTGGCCATCCTGGCCCTCATCTTCCTGGACGAGACGCTCAACGCCGGCCAGTGGGTGGGCATCCTGGCTGTGGTGGTGGGGGCTGTTATCATCTCCTTCCGGGGTTCGTTTGGGTCCGGGCTGATAAGGTTCAACCGCGCCCTGCCGGTGCTGCTGGCCTCCAGCTTCCTCATAGCCCTGGGCCTGCTGATAAGCAAGCCCGCCCTGGACCTGATGCCCGTCTATGATGTGTTTATATTCCGTGCCCTGGGTATGGCATCGGTCTTCCTGCTGTTTTTCCGCCCACGCCACGTGTCGGGACTCCGCGACTCCCTTAAGAAGAAGCGGGTTATGGGGCTTTTCGTGATGGCCGAGCTGGTCGGCAGCAACATAGCCCTGTCCATGGTGCTCATCGCCACCGACCTGGGCCCCGTCTCCCTGGTGTCGTCCCTGATGGCTACGAGGCCCCTGTTCGTCTTTGCCTACAGCACCGCTCTCAGCACACCCCGGCTGAACGTGCTAAACGAGCCTTTGCAGAAGGAAGTGCTCCTGCAGAAGTCCGTAGCCGTCGCCGCCATCATAGGGGGTGTCTGCATGGTCAGCCTCTGGTAAGCACCCCCTCGCCACCACACCCGCCCGTGGTGGGGCTCTCGAACCACCCTCCCACCAGGGGAGAAGGGATAGGTATTCCCCCTATCCTGGGTATTCCCCCTCTCCCTTGAGGGAGAGGGTTGGGGTGAGGGTGATCGCTCTTGAACTGACAAGAAACGACACGAAGGGCTGCTATATCTGGTAAACTTGGCTCATCACCAGTGAAGGACTTGAGTCGTGGACGTTGGCGTCGTAACAATCGAATACCTGGAGCATCCAGAAGGGCCTGTACATGACTTCCTGGCGGCTCTGTCGTTGGACCCAACCTTGGGGGACTGCGACGATGAATACGAGGAACGCGACGATTTCGACGGAGAAGATTACGTCTGGGCCAGTTCGAACATCGTCGAGTTCAGCCGCCACTACCTCGACTGGAGGGTCGAACGCTGGGTTAACGGACACGATATCGGCGTGTCTGGAACATCCGCACTAAGAAACTGGATTGACAATCTCCCCTGGCGTAACGACTACATAATGTTGCACATTGGAGGCTGACCGCAGCCACGAATCGGCAACTTGACCAGAATGCTGTAACAACATTTACTTTCAGAAGGCATAAGGATATGACGCAAGAAGTAACCATCGCCGAGCCATCAATATCTACTAACGGGGTTGGGAGTGGGTATGGATACTCCCCTGAATATCCCGATATACCGTTTACGGCGTTTGACACTATCACGCCGGATATGTGTCTTGAGGAACTCAACCTCAATTGGAGAGAGAAGGACTTACCAGAGAGAGTACGAACCAAGCACGTTCACAGATTGCATCCCTACTTAGGTAAATTCATTCCTCAGCTGGTGGAGATATTCCTCCGAAAGTTTGAGCCAACGACAGTTAGTGACCCTTTCTGCGGTTCTGGCACGACTTTGGTTGAGGCAGCCTCTCTTGGTATAAACGCCGTTGGATGCGACATTTCTGAATTCAACACCTTGATGACCAAAGTCAAGACTGCCGAGTACGATCTTGAGGTTCTTGAAAATGAAGTGAACGAGGCCATGAACCGAGGTCTAGCGAGACAGCCAATGACATTGCGTGAACGTAGGAGAGCCCCCTATCTACCAAGTGAGTATCTGAAATCCTGGTTTGCTCCAACCTCTCTCGAGACCTTGCTCGCATACCAAAAAACTATCGACCAATACAGATACAGTGACGTCTTGAGGGTTATCCTTTCGCGAACGGCCCGTTCAGCACGCCTAACCACTCATTTCGACTTAGACTTTCCGAAGCAACCGCAGACCGAGCCTTACTTTTGCTACAAGCACGGTCGAACCTGTAAGCCAACAGAGG
The DNA here is from genome assembly GCA_963663025.1 of Dehalococcoidia bacterium. Taxonomy (GTDB): domain Bacteria; phylum Chloroflexota; class Dehalococcoidia; order Lucifugimonadales; family JAGWBF01; genus JAGWBF01. The sequence continues at coordinate 1,246,361 of OY760073.1, forward strand.
ACGCCGCGCAGTTCTTGAAGCGATACAGCACCGATACTCTGCGACGAATACGAGAATTCGCTTCCCTTCGGAAGAAAGTAGCACTTTCAGTCATTACTGATGACAGCCGAACCGTGGAGTTACCCAAATGCGACTTGGTGATTACGTCTCCCCCATACGTCGGCTTAATTGATTACCACGAGCAGCACAAGTACGCCTACGAGTTGCTGGGATTGGAGTGGAAGGCTGACGATGAAATTGGTCCGGCTTCTAGGGGAAGCTCTCAACGCGCCCAGTCCGAGTATGTGGACAACATGGTCGCATCGTTTAGCAATGCCAAGTCCGGTCTTGCCAAAGATGGGAAAATGGTCGTTATAGTTAACGACAAGCTGGGTCTGTATGACGAGATTCGAGAGCGATCAGGTTTGCGCTTGGAGAGTCGCCTTGAGAGGCACGTCAACAGGCGCACCGGAAGGCGATCAGGGGACTTCTTCGAAAGTATTTTGGTCTGGGCGCGAGCGGACTGACAGCCATGAATACTTTAACCCGAGAAGCGATCAGAGCACACTTCAGAGAGTTCGTGCTTGGTCAAATGCCAAAGATGACCAAGTGGACGATAGATGACCTAAAGGAAGCATATCCATTTCACAGACTTTTCTTCACCGGCGAAGCGCTCGTAGCCGCGAGGGTTGAACGTAGCGTCGTCACCAATATGGGAAATACTCTATACCAAGACCTTGCCAAGATAGTTGCATTGGACCGGTATAAGCAGGTGTACCTGGGACACGATATCGAAAGTACCCTTAACGATGCAGCTGTCAACATGATAGAGCAAATAGTTACTGAACTTCGTGCCCCAGTGAACCAAGGAGAGACCCCACGCAAGCCCGACCATGATTCTGAACTGGCCGATATTCTAAGCTCCCCAGGGGGAGGGCAGTCCACGAGGGTAGTCAAGGCCGACCTCTATGTCGAAGATTTTACAGGGGGGCCATTGTTCATCGAGCTAAAGACTCCCCTTCCGAATCTGGACATCGCCGCTGAATCCAAGAGGAAAATGCTCTATTACCTTGCAATGATGGACCGAAAGGGAGTGGCAGGCGCAAAGGCATTCTTGGGACTCACTTACAATCCCTATATAACTCGCGCCAAATATGGTCACTCATTCACGAAGAAAATAATGGACATGAACAAGCAGGTCTTGATAGGTAGCGAGACTTGGGACTATATCGGCGGGCCCGGCACGTACGTCGAGATATTGCAAATAATAGACCAGGTACGCGGTGAAGTTTTTGGTACATAATGATAGCTGCTAGGAATCTCAGCAGCGGCAGTGATCTTGACAAGTTCTGGAGCAGCCCCGCCCCGCAGTAGGGAGCTGGGAGGGTCAAGCCGGAGAGGCTTCCAACATCCTGCGACGAGCTACCGCCAAGTCATAGTTTGCCTGCCTACGCATCCAGAAGTCTGCATCGCTCCAGCCTATCTTTTCCAGGGCTAGCGCCACGGCTGGCGTGATGCCGCAGCGCTCGTTCAAGAGCCGGGAAGCTGTGTTGCGGCTCACTCCCAAGCAGGCAGCGAATTCGTTGACGCTCCAGCCCTCAGACTCCAGGCTGTCTCGGAGACTGGCCGCCGGATGGGTTGGCGTTGCAGATGGCATGGTTTTCCCCCTAACAGTACATGGTACGAGCCTGCCCGGTGTAGTCAAGCCTGTACGGAGCCACACTGGCATCCGTCCCCCCTTCGAGCGCCTCAGGAGGAACGGACAGCCCCGCCGCGTTTTCCTGGATTGCGGCCTCCGCCGCAATGACGGAGGGACCTCCGTGACATTCCACCATCCGTTCCCCTTCGATTTCCCTCAGGGCGAACGGGGCGGACAGGCGGGCTTTCCTGGATTGCGGCCTTCGCCGCAATGATAGGGCTGGTGTCCCCCTCATCCTAACCTTCTCCCACCAGGGGAGAAGGAACAGATATTCCCCCTCTCCCTTGAGGGAGAGGGTTGGGGTGAGGGTGAAACACCGCCAATCTCAGGCAACCCGACATCGTCCCCATCTGGTAAACTTTGGCTGATTGATAGAGCATTCAAATGACTCTCGAACGGGGGTGCGACCATGACCTATGAGACGGGGGCGCTGATGTCCGGGCGGGTGGACGCCGACGGCATCGAGGATGCCATGGAGATGTGCTACAGCAGGGGCTGGACCGATGGCCTGCCCGTGGTGCCTCCCACCGAAGAGAAGGTCATGCGCTTCCTGGAGATGGCCGACCGGCGGGCCTCGGACGTCATCGGCGTCGAGCCCGTCCGGGGGCGGGTCATCACCGCCGAGAAGGTGGCCATCAACGCCGTCATGGCGGGCTGCCTCGCCGAGTACATGCCCGTGGTCATGGCCGCCGTGGAGTGCATGGTGCAGCCCCAGTACAACCTCCACGGCAGCTCGGCCAGCACCGGCGGCTCCGCGCCCCTCATCGTGGTCAATGGGCCGGTGCGCCATCGCCTGGGCTTCGCCAGCAGCCACAACATCTTCGGTCCCGGCCCCGACCGAAGGGCCAACGCCACCGTGGGCCGGGCCGTCCGCCTCCTCCTCATCAACGTGCTGGAGAACCACCCCGGCGTGCTGGACCGCTCCACCCTGGGGCACCCGGGCAAGTACACCTACTGCATCGCCGAGGATGAGGAGAACAGCCCCTGGGAACCTCTGCACGTGGAGCGGGGCTTCTCCCCCGATGCCAGCGCCGTAACCCTGTTCACATCATTGGGGCCAACCCAGCTTGAGTCACGCCCCGCCGGAACCGCCGAGGCGATGCTTACCGGGGCCATCGACAGCATGATGGGCTTCGGGCACGGGCACGGTGAGCTGCTGCTAATGGTGTCCCAGGAGCACGGAGGCTTCTTCAGGGCGGCCGGTTGGGACAAGGCCCAGGTGCGTGAGTTCGTGCACCAACGAGCGCGGCGTACAGCCTCAGATTGGGCCAGCGTCTATAAGGGGGAGGTTCCACCGGCAGGCTCGGAGAACGAGATGGTGCCGGTCCTGCTGCGCCCAGAGTCCCTGGTGCTTCTGGCAGGAGGCGGGCCGGGAGGGCCCTGGTCATGCCTGGTGCCCCGATGGTCCAAGGGGGTCGGGTCCCACTCGGTGAGCCGGGAGATCGATATGCGAAACCTGTAGAAGACTGCGCATTCCGGGGATGTCCCCGGTGGTATAATGACGCCAACCTGATGGGAGAGTGCCGCATGGTCATCGAAGCGACGAAGCTAACGTTCCTGGACCCGACGGTGGAAGCCATGCCCGACCGCACCAACATGGCGCCACGACCCGCCAACTTGGACGGCGCCATGGTCGGCCTCCTGGCCAACGGCAAGCGCAACGCCGACAAGCTGTTGGAGGCGGTGTACACCTTGCTGGATGAGCGCTACGAGCTAAAGGGCGCCGTGCGGGTGAACAAGGGGGATGCCTCCCGGCCCGCCCCCGATCCGGTGGTGGAGGAGTTGATCCGCAAGTGCGACCTGGTGATTACCGCGACGGGTGATTGAGGGTCCTGCAGCTCGTGCAGTGTGCACGACGCAATCACAGTTGAGAAGGCTGGCAAGCCCGCAGCAGCCATATGCACCGAGCCCTTCGTTCCCACGGGGCGTTCCATCGCCAAGATACGGGGCATCGACGGCTATCCCTTCGCCGTGGTGACCCATCCGGTGGGAAGCGTGGAGGATGCGGTGGTGATGGAGCGGGCGCACCAAGCCCTGCCCAGGGTGCTGGAGATACTGCTGGCCAAATAGCCCCTCACCTCTGCCCGTTCCCCTTCGATTCCCCTCAGGGCGAACGGACAGAGGGGTATGACAAGACGCTATTCGTCATTGCGGCGTAGGCCGCAATCCAGGAAACTCCGGGACTGCGACAGGCTGCCGGGGAGCTTTAGTCCTGAGGCCCCCAATCAATTCGTCCTCAGGCCCCACAATCCGTTCGTCCTGAGGCTCTCGAAGGGGGAACGGACAGAGGGGTATGACAAGACGCTGTTCGTCATTGCGGCGTAGGCCGCAATCCAGGAAACTCGGGGGCTGGGACAGGCTGCTTGAGGGTCGTTCGCCCTGAGGCCCCGCAATCCGTTCGTCCTGAGGCCCCACAATCCGTTCGTCCTGAGGCCCCACAATCCGTTCGTCCTGAGGCTCTCGAAGGGGGAACGGACAGAGGGGTATGACAAGAGGCTATTCGTCATTGCGGCCTACGCCGCAATCCAGGAAAGTCCGGGACGGCGACAGGCTGCTTGGGGGTCGTTCGTCCTGAGGCCCCGCAATCCGTTCGCCCTGAGGCTCTCGAAGGGGGAACGGACAGAGGGGTATGACAAGAGGCTATTCTTCATTGCGGCGTAGGCCGCAATCCAGAAAAGTCCGGGGATTGGGGCAGGCTGCCGGGGAGCTTTCGTGCTGTGGCCCCATAATCCGTTCGCCCTTCGAGAGCCTCAGGGCGAACGGACGAGCTAGACGTCCAGCTCCTTCACGCTGCGGGCGTGGGTGTTGATGAACTCCTTGCGGGGCGCTACCTCATCACCCATCAGGTCGGTGAAGGTGTCGTCGGCTTCCATGGCATCGTCGATGGACACCTGGAGCATGGTGCGCGTTTCGGGATTCATGGTGGTCTCCCAGAGCTGGTCCGGGTTCATCTCACCCAACCCCTTGTACCTCTGCACCATGACGCTGCGCTTGCCGTTCATGGAAGCGACCAGCTTCTCCTTGTGGGCATCGCTGAAGGCGTAGTTGGCGTTCTTGCCGGCCTGCACACGATAGAGGGGCGGCTGGGCAATGAAAAGGTGCCCGCTCTTGATCAACTCCTCCATTCTGCGGAAGAAGAAGGTGAGGAGCAGGGTGCGGATGTGGGAGCCGTCCACGTCGGCATCGGTCATGATGATGACCTTGTGGTAACGCAGCTTCTCCAGGTTAAACTCCTCGCCCTCGCCCGCTCCCAAGGCGGCAATGAGGGCGCGGATCTCCTCGTGGCCCAGTATCTTGTCAGGCTGGCGCAGCACTCGTTCCACGTTGAGAATCTTGCCCTTGAGGGGCAGGATGGCCTGGAATCGCCGGTCCCGGCCCATCTTGGCTGAGCCGCCGGCGGACTCGCCCTCAACTACGTATATCTCGGAAAGCTCGGGGTTGCGCTCGGAGCAGTCGGCCAGCTTGCCGGGCAGGGAAGAGCCGTCCAGGGCGTTCTTGCGGATGACCAGCTCCCGGGCCTTCTTGGCCGCCTCCCTGGCCTTCTGGGCGGTGACGCAGTTGTCGATGATCCTCTTGCCTTCGGCAAGGTGCTCTTCCAAGTATTGTGACAGCGCCTCGCCGACCAGGGTCTCGACGATGCTCTTGACCTCGGCGTTCCCCAGCTTGGTCTTGGTCTGCCCTTCGAACTGGGGGTCGGTCAGCTTCAAGCTGATTACGGCGGTGAGGCCCTCCCGGACATCCTCTCCCGCCAAGTTGGCCTGGTCGTCCTTGAGGAGCTTCTGTTTGCGCGCATAGTCGTTGATCACCCGGGTGACGGCTGCGCGGAATCCGGTGAGGTGGGTGCCCCCCTCCTCGGTGGGGATGCAGTTGGCGAAGGACAGGACGTGCTCGCTGTAGCCATCGTTGTACTGGATGGAGGCCTCGACGATGGTGTCATCCACGGCCTTATGCATGTAGAAGGGCTTGTCCTGGAGCACCTTGCGATGGCTGTTTATGCTCCTTACGAGGCTGGCGAGCCCACCATCGAAGTAGTAGCTGCGCTCTATGTCGCCATCCCGCTCATCCTCATGCCAGTAGCTGGTGAAGTGGACTTCGAGCCCCTTGTTCAGGTAGGCGATCTCCTTGAAGTGGGCCGTAAGGACATCGAAGTCGTACTCGACATCGGTGAAAATCTCCTCGTCGGGCAGAAACCGGATGGATGTGCCGGAAGATGCCTGTTGGTCCGCCGATTGCTTCTCCTTGCTCATGTCCCCCGTGGATATCCCGCGGCTGTACTTCTGGGTGGCTACCACTCCATCCCGACGTACCTCAACCTCCATGTGGGCGGACAGGGCGTTGACAACCGAGGCTCCGACACCGTGAAGACCGCCGGACACCTTGTAGGCCCCGCCTCCGAACTTGGCCCCTGCGTGCAGGGTGGTCATTACCGTTTCCAGGGCCGTAAGCCCCGTGGTGGGATGGATGTCTATGGGTATGCCTCGCCCATCATCGAAGACGTGGACGATTCCGTCCCTCTGGATGGTTATGTCAACACCGGAACAGTGCCCGGCCATGGCTTCATCGACGCTGTTGTCCACGATCTCATAGATCAGGTGGTGAAGGCCCCTCTGGTCGGTGCTTCCGATGTACATCCCAGGTCTTCGACGAACGGCCTCCAAGCCTTGAAGAACCTGGATGTCTTTGGCAGTGTACTTTACCGTCATCTTCCCCCACTTCCCTACAGCGACTATCTTTCTCTACCGTACCTTGCCCCATCTGTTCGCAGAGAGCGAACTACTCGGGCAGGTTTGCGGAACCATAGCTGGCGCATGTTCCATTGCAAACCTAAGTACACATAAATTATACCATCAAGGCATAAGTTATGTCGTATCTGGTCAGCTTGGATTTTCCATGATTTTCAAGAACAAATCAACGGATCCGAGGGAGATGCTGCACCTGAGTGTATAATCATGCCCTGTACCGGTCAGAAATCCCCTCTCAGTCAGAAAGAACCGACCGTTTCTTGAATCCCCGCGCTTGGATACCCGGATCAGGCACAAAGAGCATCTACTACGGCTGGAAGGTGGCGGCCGCATCCTGCTTCATGATGTTCTTTGCCAGCGGCATCTTCTTCAGGGGATTCTCGGTCTTCTTCGTTCCCCTTAGGGACTCCCTGCACCTGTCCAATTTCCAGACATCCCTTGTCTTCTCCATTTCCCGGGCCGAGGGCGGCCTGGAGGGCCCGGCGGCAGGCTATCTTATTGACAAGTTCGGGAACCGCCTCCTGGCAGTCTTGGGCATCATCATTGCCGGTGTTGGATACCTGGTGTTTGCACGGGTGGACGATTTCATCTCCTTTGCCCTGGTGTACCTTGGCATGATCTCTCTGGGGGCCAGCGTCTCCTTTCAGCACGCCATCTTCGCCGGGCTGAACATGTGGTTTATCCGCAACCGGGCGCTGGCCCTGTCGCTGCTGGCATCCTCGGCTGCTCTTGGCGGTGTTGTGCTGATCCCTCTTCTGACCCTGTTGATCTCCCGCGCAAGCTGGGAATGGGCAGCTTTCATATCGGGCCTGATATTTCTTGTGCTGGTGCTCCCTTTCACCCTTGTCCTCAAGACCTCTCCTGAAAGCATGGGACTGCTTCCCGACGGGGATGCCCCTGCCTCCGGCCCTCGGCCTGTGAGAGAGCAGGGGGCCTCCACGGGGCGCACCGCCATCGACCCCAGGGACTTCGCCATCTCGGAGGCGCTGCGAACCAGCGCCTATTGGCTGCTCCTTTTGGGAATGGTCCTTCGCCAGCTTGCCATTATGGGCATCCTGGTTAATCTCCAGCCCCTGCTCATCTGGAAGGGGGCCAGCCTGGAGACCGCCGGCTATCTGATCTCCCTGATGCTGGCCACCAACGTGGTGGCCAGGGTTGCCATCGGCTGGGCCGCGGACCGCTGGCCCAAGCCCCCTATAATGACTCTGTGCTCGGCCGCGGGCTCCCTGGCCTGCGTGCTGATCATCATGGGGTCATGGGATACCTCTCCCTGGGCTGTGGTGCTGTACCTCGTGTTGACCGGCATCGGGGAGAGCGTGGGCATCATCGGCTGGGCAGCCCTGGGCGACTATTACGGGAGGCGCAAGTTCGCGACTCTTCGGGGCATAATCACCTTCTCCCAAAGCGGAGTGCTGGTGGGGTCTCCCATGTTCGTCGGCTGGTGGGCAGACCACACCGGAGGCGACTACACCTTCCCCCTATTGTTGTGCCTGGTGTTTCTGGCAACCACGGCCGTTTGCTTTGCCCTTATGCGAAAGCCCACCAAAAGATCTGCTATGGGCTAGGAAACAAGGAAAGTTGAAGGAATATGGCTAAAGCCCGAACTTGCGGGCGGTCCGGCGGAAGCCCTCCAGAGAGCCTTCCAGCACCCGATCATCCACGCAGTAGGAGATGCGGAAATACCCCGGGGAACCGAAGGTGCGCCCCGGTACGGCCAGCACGTTCCAGGACTGCAGCTCCTCGATGAAGGCATCATCGTCCTCCACGGGGGTCCTGGGGAACAGGTAGAAAGCGCCCTGGGGCTTGAAGCAGGTGTAGCCCATTCCCACCAGCTCGCCGTAGATGAAGTCACGCTTGCGCTGGTAGTCAGCCACATCCACGCTGACCCCCTGCAGCTCCCGGACAGCGTGCTGCATCAGGGCGGGAGCGTTGACGAAACCCAGTATCCGGTTGCAGAAGATCAGCCCGTCTACCAGGTCACGGCGGTCGTCGTAGGCCGGGTTGACGGCGATGTGGCCGATCCTCTCGCCCGGCAGGGCCAAGTCTTTGGCGTGGGAGTGGACAACTATGGATGGGCCATAGTAGGGGAACACATGGGGATAACTCAACCCATCATAGAGGAGCTGCCTGTAGGGTTCGTCGCTCACCAGGAATATCTCGGTGCCGAAGGCGCCGTTCTTGTTCTTCAAGAGCGCACAGAGGGAAGCTATTCGTTCGGCCGAGTACACAGCCCCGGAGGGATTGTTGGGCGAGTTTACGAGCACCGCCCTCGTCCGAGGTGTAACCAGGGATTCCAGGGCCTCCAGGTCGGGCTGGAAGCTGTCGTCTGTGGGGGCCGCTACGGCGACCCCACCATGATTATCGACGTAGTACCGGTACTCGACGAAGTAGGGAGCGAAGAAGATGATCTCATCGCCGGGGTCGATAAGGGCTTTGAGCACCACGTTCAGGGCTGCCGCGGCCCCGCAAGTCATGATCACATCTTCCATGTCAAAGGGAAGGCCCGTCTCCGCCTTCAGCCCTTCGGCCACCGCCCCGCGGGTCTCGGCGTAGCCCGCGTTGGGCATGTATCGGTGCATTCCGGGACGGGGTTCCTGGGCCAAGTCCCGCAACACCCGGCGGAACTCGGAGGGCGGCTCAGCCACCGGGTTCCCCAGGGAAAGGTCGAACACCTTATCCTCGCCATGCTGCGCCTTGAGGGCGATACCCGCCTCAAACATCTTGCGGATGGCGCTGCCCTCCTCTGTCAACCCTCGTATCTTGGATGATATTGGCATACGTCCCTCTGGTTACGGGGATTCTCCGCCGACGCTCATCAGCAGGTGATTTCGGGTTTCGACGGACACCGGATGCACCAAGCTTCCCTGCTGGAACAGGCCAGTCAACTCCCGATTCAGGAAGTCCAGCACCGCACTATCCAGGCTGCGCTCCGCCAACTCCGCCAGCTGGGGGAGGTAGGGATATCGGTCTATCTTCCTGGGGTCCAGCTTGTCAGACAGGAATACCACCTTGCCTGCGGCGTCCAGGTCGGGATGGGCGGTACTGTGCCAGTAGATGGCTTCGTGAATGGTGTCGTCGTCCAGCCCCTCCTGCTGCTTCAGCAGCTCGGCGGCCACGGGGCCGTGGAGCAGGATAGGCACCTGCTCTTCCACAGCATGAATAGGCACCCTTAGTTTCTTAGCCAACTTGAGCAGATCTTCGCCCTTCATGGCCCGGGCGAGGTCATGGGCCAAAGCTCCCAGCTTGGTCGTCTCTTCATCGATGCCGTGGTGCCTGGACAGGTGCTCGGCCACAGACACCACGCGGGAAATGTGCTGCTGCAGTCCCCTGGGCAGAAGGCTGACCTTTTGCTCGAGCAAATCCTGTAGGCCGGCCATCAATTCCGGTTGTTACCCAGAGGAAGAAGCGGTTCGCCGCCAAGGAGGTGCACATGCGTGTGGTCAACCGTCTGGCCCGCGTCGGACCCCTGATTGATTACTAGACGGTAGCCGCTGACTGTTACTTCTTCCCGTCGCGCCATCTCTTCTGCCACCAGAAAAATGTGGCCCATCATCTGCTCCTGACCAGGGCCGACGTAGGCCAGGGAGACCATATGGTGCAGGGGCAGGATCAGGAGGTGCACCGGGGCTTGGGGCTGAATATCCCTGATAACGAAGACACGCTCGTCCCGGTAGAGGACCGCCCCCGGCGGTTCCTCCCTGGCTATCCTGCAGAAGATGCAGTCTCTAGTCGCCATGCCTCCTCCTACGCTACCTCGACCACCATCTCCACCTCGATGCACGAGTTCCCGGCGGGGCAGGCAATCCCCACTGCCGAGCGAGCATGAAGGCCCCGCTCACCATACAACTCAACCAGGGCATCGGATGCGCCGTTGGCTACGCTGGGGGCATCATAGAAGTCATCCGCCGTGTTCACCATGCACAGGAGCTTCACTATCTGCGTCACGTTGTCCAGGTCGCCGATGCACTCCTTGACGGAGGCCAGCAGGTTGATGGCGGCCTGGCGGGCGCCCTGATAGCCTTCCTCCACTGTGACGTCCCGTCCCACTTTTCCTTCGATTCTCCGCCCATCCGGGAACGTGGCGGTGCTGCCCGAAACATAGACGATGTTTCCCGTGCGCTTAGCATATACCCGGTTGGAGCGCACAGGTCTGTTGGTAGGCATCTCCATGCCAAGCTCTTCCATCTTCTTTTCGATTTCCATTTACACTTTCCTTTCCACGGAGCTAGATGCCCAATGCCTGGCCAACCAGCTCCTCATGATATCCCGGGCCTCCGTAGAGGGACTCCTGTGCCTTTGCCCTACGCGTGTACAGCTGGAGGTCGTGGTCCCAGGTGAAGCCGATGGCCCCATGACACTGGTGGGCCAGGGAACACACCCGCTGGTAAGAACGGCTGATCCAGGCCTTGGCCATGGAGACCTCCAAGTCCGAAGGCCCATCCTCCGTGAGCTTCCAGACTGCCTGGTGGGCAACGTAACGGCAGCATTCGACCTCGGTCGCCATGTTGGCGCAATGGTGCTGCACCGCCTGGAAGCTGCCCACGGGACGTCCGAACTGCACCCGCTGCTTGGCATACCCGACTGTCAGGTCCAGAACCGCCTCGGCGCCCCCCATCATCTCCAGGGACTTTGCTACAGTTGCCCTCTTCAGAGTGCGCTCCAGCAAAGGCCACCCTTTGCCTTCCTCTCCCAGGAGGGCGGTTTCAGGCAAGTTTACGCCCGTAAATGTCACCTCGCACTGCTTGTCGCCCGCCAGGGTGCGCATGGGCCTGATCCCGATGCCTGCGGCGCTAGACGGCACGATGAAGCAGCTAATGCCGTCTGCAGGGTCGGAGGCCTCCGATGTTCGGGCGGCGACAAGAAACAGGTCAGCTATCTGGCCATCGGGCACAAACAGCTTGATGCCGTCGATCACGAACCCATCGCCTGACCTGCGAGCTTGCGTCTCCACACCCCACGGCTGGTACGTAGCGCCGGCTTCGACCAATGCCAGGGTCAGAGTAATCTGGCCTTCGCATATTGACGGGATGTACTCTCGCTTCTGGCCTTCTGTACCCCCATCCAGGATGGTCAGGCCTCCCAGCACAACAGTGGAAAAGAAGGGGCCGGGCAGGAGCGCCCTCCCCATCTCCTCCAGCAGGACCGCCAGGTCCATGAAGTCCCCGCCGGTGCCTCCGTGCTCCTCGGGAAAGGCGACGCCGCACCACCCAAGGGCTGCCATCTGGCCCCAGACCTGCTCAGGGTGGCCCCGCTCATCCTCCTCCATCTGGCGTACAAGGTCCGGGGGGCATTCGCTCTCCAGGAACTCGCGGGCGCTGCTCTTCAGCATCTGCTGGGTTTCGGTCAGTCCTAGGTCCATGGAACTCTCCTCAAATCTTCGGCCGTCCTTACCGGGCATCCTTGTCGTTTTGCCAAAGACCGAGGGGATTGCCCTCGGTGTCCACGCACTGGGCGTTGTACCCGACGTAGGGGATGGCTGTCTTTCCTACGACAACCCTGCCTCCCAGCTCACTCACCTTCGCCAGCGCTTCATCGATGGAGTCCACGGTGTAGTAATTGATGTTGCCCTGATGAGGCCCGGACCTTTGTATTAATCCCCCGAGGGCATCCCCTTCTGGGGCGCGAATCACCCAGTACTCCATGTCGGGCACCGGGACCTTTTTGAAAGACCAACCGAACAGGCCTCCGTAGAAATTCTCCGCCCGTTCGGGCTCGCTTATGGCTATATCGAAGTGCACCTCTTGAGGCATCGCTGCCCTCCCTGTGGGACGATTTGTTGAAGTCTCCGGGGCGCCCCTGTTCCGTCGGGGAAGCTGCCCTGTGTATCGGAAACCGTTGGGGTCACAGGATTAGGATTGTGGAAATAGTTCCAGGCTATCCTCGGGGCAGGCCCAGTCCCCTGGAGGCGATAATGTTGCGCTGGACCTCCGACGTGCCCGCCGCCACGGTGTGGGAGAAAGAGTGCATCCAGTCCTCGGGCACACGCCCCTTGAGGGGCGCCCACGCTTCTCCATCGCGGAGCTGGCCGTACAGGCCCAGGATCTCGAGGCAGGATGAAGTGACCCGCTGCAGGGTTTCGGAGCCAAACACCTTGCTCATGGATGCTTCCTTGTTGGGCACCAGCCCTTCTCCCTGCATCCAGGCCACGCCGTAGGCAAGGAGCCTCGCCGTCTCCGATTCAATGTGGCGGTCGATAAGCAGGTTGCGGACGCGGGGGTCAGAGGCTAGCGAACCCCCATTGGACTTGGTGTTCTTCACATGCTGGGTCACGTCCGACAGGATGCGCCGGGATATGGCCGAGTAGTCGATCCCGGACCGTTCGAAGTCCAGGAGCGTAACGCCTACGTACCATCCCCTGTTTTCTTCCCCGACCAGGTTCCGCTTGGGGACCCGCACGTTGTCGAAGAACACCTGGTTGAAGTCGTGGCCTCCGGTCATGTTGTGAACGGGCTGAACGGTTACGCCGGGGGTCTTCATGTCCACCAGTATGAAGCTGATACCCCGGTGCTTGGGGGCATCGATGTCTGTGCGGGCCAGGAGCATGATCCAGTCTGCCCTGTGGGCCATGGTTGTCCAGATCTTGCTGCCGTTTATGACGTAGTCGTCGCCGTCGGCCACCGCCCGCGTCTGAAGGGAAGCCAGGTCCGAACCGGATCCCGGCTCACTGTAACCCTGGCACCACTGCACCTCGCCCTTTGCCACGGGCAGAAGAAACTCCTTCTTCTGCTCTTCGGTGCCGTAGATCATCAAGGTAGGGGCCAGCATTCGTACGCCGAAGATGTCCCGTCCAGGGGCGCGGTTGTAGGACATCTCCTCGTTGAAGAGAGCCGAGCGGACTGGAGAAACCCCCTGCCCACCGTACTCTTCGGGCCAGTGCATGGTCAGCCAGCCCTTGTCGGCCATTTTCCTGCGCAAGGCCTTGGTGAAGTCCCAGTCTTCGTCCTCCGCCCAGCGCCCCCTTCCCTCCCATCCCGGAGGCAGTTCTTCACCTAGGAACTGCAGAAGAGAGGATCGGAAGTCATCGTCGGCGGCGGATAACCGGAAGTCCATGGTGTTGCTCCTCCTGGAGTCGAAGAGAAGGGTCTAAGGCCGGCATAGGGCCGGCCAGTTAGCTAGCTGCCGACTGCCACACAGGTGACGGTGCGAACCACACCACTGATGGTGTGAATCTTCTCGGTAACCAGGGACCCCATCACGTTTATGTCGGGCGTGTCTATTACTGCGATTACGTCGTAAGGGCCGGTAACGACGTTGACCGACTGCATGCCTCCAACGGTGTTAAGCGTATCGGCAACTTCACGGGTCTTGCCAACGGCGGTTTCGATCAAGATAAATGCCTTGGTTGCCACACCTGACCTCCTTATGAAGAGCTGCCTCCCAGGCGCGTCGCTTTCTATGCACGGGGAAGTCACGGCAGCAGGTTCAGGAAGATTTCCCAACATGATAAGGCGCGGGTATTAGGGTGTCAATCAGCTTGCCAAGGCGGCTATAATGCCGCCCGGACGGTGGAAATGGACCTGCTGCGAGAGGGCGCCAGCCGCCTGGGTTTCTCCATCACTTTAAAACAGGAAGAGCAGTTCGCCCGCTATTGCCGAGAGCTGCTGGCCTGGAACCTCAAGATGAACCTGACCGCCATCGTTGAGTACGAGGAGGTGCAGGTAAAGCACTTCCTCGACTCTCTGACTCCTGCCCTTGCCATAAATGATCACCTCTCCCGGGGCGGGTCCCTCCTGGACGTGGGCGCAGGAGGAGGCTTCCCGGGAATCCCTCTGAAGATAGCGTATCCCGACATCAGCCTCACCCTGATGGATTCGGTCGGCAAGAAAGGCGCCTTCCTGCAGCACATCATCTCCCATCTGGAGCTGCACGACACCAATATCCACATTGGGAGGGCCGAAGACGGCGCCACGAAGCCCCACTTCCGGGAAGCCTTCGATGTGGTTGTGTCCAGGGGAGTTGCACCGATGCGCGTCTTGATGGAACTTACCCTGCCTTACTGCACCCAGGGAGGAGTAACAGCGGTGCTAAAGAAGGGCGACATCGAGTCGGAAATAAGCAGCTCCCTGCAAGCCATTGATGTGCTCGGAGGGAAGCTGCGCCAAGTTGTTCCAGTGGAGGGTATCGAAGCCCTGGAAGACGGCCGAGTTGTGGTGGTGGTCGACAAGGTGTCCACAACACCAGCCAAGTACCCCAGGCGTCCCGGGCTGCCCCAGAAACACCCTCTTTAGACACTTTCCTCGGTTGGCTCCAGAACACCATGCCACTTTATACTGCCAGTTTCTACGATCCCCAGGACTGGGTGGGCCAGCCCTTCCGAATTTCCCGTGGGCATCCCAGGGGCAGGAGGGTGCAATGGGAGACCCTCCCCTTCTTCTTTCCAGAGCGAGCGCTGGTCCGTGCCTATCGCAGCGGCGAGCTGGACTTCGCCGATTACACTCCAATCTACCTGGTCCACCTGGAACGCACCTATGAGTCCAGCGACGCAATGCACCGTTGGATCCATGAGGACATGCCCGAGCTGGATGACTTCACCTTACTATGCTTCGAAAGGTTCGAGGCCCCTTGCCACCGGCGGCTGCTGGCCGGCTGGCTGTCAGGAAAGTGCCCTGACCTGCAGATAGGCTGGACTAGGTGAAAATGGCACGACGCTGTTTCGGAATTTCACTGTGGATTTATGTAAAGGAGGCCATGAACCTACGCCATAACCTGTCGGCCTGGCTGGCCCTTGCTGCTCTGATTCTGGCAGGCGCTGTTATTGCTTGCGATACACAAAGCCCGACTGGCGCACACACACCAACGGCATCGGATATGCCATCACACACCGCAGACAGAATAGAACCCCTCCCTTCCGCGACGCCAACCTCAGTTCCCCTTCCGGAACCCGGGGAGAGTCCCGCCACTCCCACGCCGACGGAAATCCATCCAACACAGGTTTCGACCCCAACGCCAACCCCAACCAATACACCCATCCCATTGCCAACCGCATCTCCAACACCCAGGCCTACCGAGTCCCCCACTGCCACACTCGCACCTTTTCTCCCACCCACGTCTCCACCTGACCCAACGTCGACCCCTACGACTGAACCTGAGCCTACCCAAGCGCCCACGTCTCCACCGGAACCGACGGCTGCCCCTTCTCCCGCACCTGAGTCAACCCAGGCGTCCACTCCACAGCCCGAGCCGACTAAGGCCCCTACTCCCGCACCTGAGCCAACCCAGGCGCCCACTCCTGTACCCGAGCCTACCGAGGAACCGACGCCAGAGCCCACGGAAGTACCCACCACGTCCTCCGATGTCCGTATCGTGTGTATTCTCTTTGACGGTGCAATACCGCGTTCAGAAGCCGACGAGTACGTTGAGATTTCCAATTACGGAGGGAGCCAGAATCTGGCCGGGTGGGTGCTCAAGGACAGGGACGACAGGAGGCAAGAGTTCGCCTTTCCTGCTTACTCCCTGGGCCCAGGGGATACCATTCGAGTCTATACAAATCAGGTGCATCCCCAGTGGGGAGGTTTAACCTTTGGATCGGGGACCTCTCTATGGAACAACACGGATGCCGACGTAGCGGTCCTCATCGACGCCCAGGGAAGGGTCGTTTCCAGCGCTACCTACAACACAGGCAATCCCCCGGGATGTGGGGGATAGAGACGCCTCCAGTCCATCGCCTCTCCCTCCCTCGATGGATGGGACCAAGGGGAGGGTAGTACTTAGCCGTTATTGCGGCGAAGGCCGCAATCCAGGAAATCCCGGTACTGAAGCAGGCCGGGTGTGACAAAAGGCCACCCCGCCCGTTCGCCCTGAGGCTCTCGAAGGGGAACGGGGGCCAAGATAGGAACGCTTTTGTGCTCTCCCTGAACAGAGCCGTCATGCAACCCGCCAATGCTCCGCCCTGGATTGCGGCCTTCGCCGCAATGACGGGTTGGGTATCCCCTGATTCCAGGCGCGGACTGGCGACGGGCAGACTGCCCAGGTCTAGGAGGTGATGCATTTGCCATCCACAAAGTTCATCCCAGATGGACAGCCCAGCCTCCGACCATCTATCTGCAACGCCACCGACTTGCCCAAGCGATTCGCCTTGTCGTTGCTCCCCGATCCCCCTGTGTTCACCTCCGTCCACAATACCTTGTTGGCGATGGCCCAGCCCGTTTCCTCATTGCTGTTTGTGAAGCGCACCTTGAAGCCGGAGGCGCTGACATCGGAGGGAGCTATCCGCAGGTACCACTTCTGGGACTCTTTCTGCCCGTTCCCCGGCACCTCCACGCTCCCACCTGCGGAGTGCAGCAGCACCCTGCGTCCCTCAGCAGTGTCGGAGCTGCTCACAAAGTCCCCCGCAAGGCAGTCTTCGTATATGGCTGGACTGTAATCAAAGGTGGAGTCTGTGCCATGGTAGATGGTGTGGAGGTCATCGTCGTACCTGCAGAAGCGGGCTGTCAGCCTGACCCCAGGGTCGCTGGCAAGGGTGATGCGGTGCACCGCAAACTTGTCATGCTCGCTGCCGTAAGCCCATGTGCCGTTGTCCAGCTTCACCTTTGGTCCCAGCTTCTGGTACAGCACAGGCCCTGTGGTGTATCCGCTGCCCAGGTTCAGGGTGGTGTCGGAGCTTTCCTTCTGGGCAAGGTTGTCCGAAAGGGTGATGAGGGGCTCCGAGATGCGCAGCATAAGCTCATCTCCCGAGGACCAGGGCTGCTTGGAGACGCCCCAGGTGAGGGCGCCGGCGGCGCTGTCCCCCGTGGCCCCGGTGAGGGAGAGCATCGTTGTCCCATCGCCGGTGATGAAGTCGAAGATGTGGGTTGTCAGATCAACGTAGGGGGATAGGATCATGGTGACAGCATCCCCGGTCCCGTAGATGCTGGTGATAGTTGTGGTGGTGTCGCCTGTGGTGAAAGCTGCGGGGGAAAGGTCTCCTGTGCTGAGGTTGCCCGAGCTGAGGTAGCCATCCCCGCTGCCGATGGTCTGGGGGTCGAAGAAAGCTTCATGCACCGTGCCCGCGGGAGCTGTGACGGTCAGGACGTCCAGGCCATCTTTCTTCTGCTCCTCTGGCTGCCCGTCGCAGACTAGGAATACTTTCGGGACCCAGTTCCCGGTAAACTTATACTCACCTACCGGAAGCGGTCGGGTAGTCCTGACCTCCCCGGTCCAGTCTGAGTTGAACAGACCTGCCTCGTTGTCTAGAAGCTGAAAGACGTTGTAGCCCGGCGGCGGTGACATATCTCCATGTTCTGCCCGGAGCTCTGCAGCACGATCAGGAGAATATGTCCCCCTCACCCGAGTACCAACAGGCTGGCCGGAAGCCATAGTATAATCGTGACGCTGAACAGGATATTTGCCTACCCTGCCTTCCATCAGCCAAGCGATATAAGCCTCCTCTTCATACTTCTTGGCAATGCAGGCCCTGTACGCATCCGAACCACCGCCGTCGATAACTTCTTGCTCGATCGCTCTGACCTTCGCCTTCATCTGAGCCAGCGTGATGGTGGAGGAGTCCGACGTGCCCGACACTCCCCTGGTACTCGAGCCCGCAACTCCTCCCGCCGATTGGATGCCCGGTGCATTCAGAAGGAAGCGTATCGCTCTTGAGTTTCCGCGAGGACCAGACCCGGACGGCCCCCCGAGTGCCACCGCCGCCGCTGGCAGCCACGCCTTGTCATTTGGGCTAACTATCGTATAGAAATCTCCCATAAAGACCCCCGACCGCGACCAGCCGTACGAGGGGTCGATCATCCCGAGGACATATCGATCCGCCACGGGGAAGTCCGGCATGAACCCCTTGGGGTGCTGTTCCTGCAAGAACAGGATGGCCTGTCTGTTGTCCCACCGGGCATCCCGGGCAGCCAGGAGGTCAGCTCCGTCTTGAAGTGCATCACCGGTGCTGGCATGCCCTACTAAGTCATGATGGTAGACCACAGCCACGATCTCATCATCGCCAGTGCCCTTTAGATATTCCGAGACTGCGAAGGTGTATTCCAACGTACCCAAGTAGGTGATGTCCTTGCTGACGACGATACCGAACACCTCTGGGTACTCCGGGTCCCACCGGGTGATGCTGGAGGTGACGGAACTAAGCGTTGCCCTCACGATCACCTCTGCTCCGGCGATCCGCTCCTCCAGGGAAGCTGGGCCGTTGTATGACGGCCCCGCTGCTAAGGTGAAGGTGCGAGATTCCTCCTCCTGATCCTCCTGGCTGAGCTGTACCCATGGCTGCGGTGAGCTACAGGCGAGGGGAAGGAACAGTGCAAAGGCCACAAGAACCAGCCCCAGGCCCCATATAGGTCGGCGCAGGCTATCAGCTTTTTGCGTCATATCGAACCTCCGTTCCTACGTACATCTCCAGATCAGTACGGCAGGGGAGGCCTGCCCGGTTCCGGCGTTGCTCCTGGCACCCAGGCCCTGTGGTTGTAATACACCTCTTCGACATACCCGGTGTCGTCAGAATGGATGTTCCCAATACCATCTTCGGAAATTCCCCACATAAGAGAGTTCCGAAGCTCCTTGGTGAAGATTCCCTGCATCCACCCGGCGTCGTACAAATCATACAGTCCGAGGGCATGACCGAATTCATGCATGACGAATTCATCGATATACATATATTTGCTGATGTAAATCCCAGATGGCTGCTCATTCAACGGTACCCTGTGGAGGTCGATATTATCAGTCCAGATGTAACGGCCCTGACCTGACTCAAAGGCTTTCTCCTCTATCTTCAACGTCATGTCCGTCATGTAGCCCCCATTGAGGGAAGGCGTGAACGAGACATCAATGCAGGCAGCAGCGTTGCCGCAGATGTTTTCACCAACATTGATCGTCACCCTCCAGCCATCATCATAGCGGCCGCTACATTCGCCGACTTCGCAGATCCTCACCCGCGGTCCGGATGTCCCGACCGCAGAACTATTCCACTTGCCAGCACTTCTGGCGATTGCTGTCGGGATGACGGAGTCGGGCCGGTAATCCGGCGGGTCTTCATCCGGATCGTGGGTTGGGGCCTCCGTCCCCAACTTGTACTGCACTGTGTGGTCAGCCTGGCGCCCATAGAACGGAGGAGGCAGGTGCACTTTGTGTACGCTCGTATACCCAGACTTCACCGCATCATCCCCTGTGCCCCGAACACTCTGGATTTTGAAGTCATATGTATGATCGAACTTCAGACCTGCCAGCCAAACGTGCGCTTCTTCCAGGCCCGAAGCCAAGACCTTCCAGGGGTGGAGGAGACCGTGATCAATCTCCACTGTGTAGACAACATCATCCCCATCCACATCATCCCAGTAGAGATATAACCTGCCATCATTCTTCCGAAAGGTATTGTTATCTTCGCTGTAGAACCTGTGGTTCACCCAAGCTGGAGTATCCGGTGGACCGGTAGGCGTCCTCGTAGGCGTTAGGGTAGGAGTGGGTGTCTTCGTAGGTGTTAGGGTAGGCGTGGGTATCTTTGTAGGTGTTGGGGTAGGCGTAGGTATCTTTGTAGGTGTTGGGGTAGGCGTAGGTGTCTTTGTAGGTGTTGGGGTAGGCGTGGGTGTCTTCGTGGGAGTGGGAGTGGGAGGGAGTGTTGGAGTAGGCGTGGGGGTGGGGATGATGATGGAGTCGCTATCCCATTCGCTCTCGCAGACATCCCCTCCCCGCTCTGCCACAGTTCGTACCTGCGCCCCGTATTCCCCCGGTCCAGGCGCTGTTCTGCTCCGAGTATGGGTGATGGCGGTGTCGGCGCTGGCGACCCATGTGCTGCTGCCGCTTCCCCATCCCGTCCAGAGAAAGTCGTAGCCCACGTAATGCCCCGGGTGGTGCACATCGTCCCACCGGGCGAAGATCGTGAGGCCGGTTCTGGTCACCGATACGGACGGGTCGGAGGGCGTCGAGCAGGTCCAATACGGTTCGCCATCCTCTCCCTGGGCGTTGTCTTCGTCGTCCTGTGCGAAGACCCACAGGGCGCCCACAGCCAGCACGGTCGCGAAGACACCGATTATGAGCACAAGGTCGATTATCCGGCTGACGCCCACACTTCACCTCCGGCAAGGCTCTTAACTGGGAGGCGCTTATTGAGACCAAGTTAGGCATTAGCAGCGCACTTGTCAAGGTTGCTCCTGACAACCCGGGGGCTGGTGGAAGGTGGGAAACTCTGTCGGGGCCCTTGGGGCGCCCAGGGCTGTGGAATGGGGCGGGTGTTGTGGATGCCATCGCCATGTTTACCCGCCTTTATGGCTGGGCTATAATGCAGCTTACCAATTCCCCGACGCCAAGAGGAGGAAGGTCATGGACATAGCCGACACCAAGATAGAAGCTGGCGCTGTCTGCTTCGCCATCCAGTACCGGGACAACCGGGATGCCGCCAATTCGGACCAGGGCGTTTCCATACAGGTCGTCGGTAACCAGAGCGGCGACGAGGTGGAACTGCTCCGCTTCGACTGTTTCGACCAGAACCCCCATTACCACTACGGCCCCCAGAACAAGAACGAACGCATCTTCATGGACAAGACCACCACGGGCAACCCCCTGGGTTGGACCCTGAAGCAGCTAAGGACCCGCCTTCCCCAGATGATCCAGCGGGCGGGCTACAACGACATCGCCGACAGCCTGGACCCCGACCTGGTGGCTTCCAAGCTGGATGAGCTGGAGGCCTGCGGTCGAGAGTTGGCCGCCAAACAGAGGAAGACCGTCGTCCACAACCGTGGAGATGAAGTTATCGAGGCCGGCAACATAAAGTTCGGCCTGGAGTTCCGGGAGATCCCCAACATCAACGACCGCGGCCTCGCCATACACGTCCTGAGCGACGTGGCGGGGCAGGAGATCGAGCTCCTTGCTTTCGACTGCTTTGAGAACCGCCCCCACTATCACTACGGGACCAGGAACAAGGACATTCGTTATACCTGGGACAAGACGGTGGCGCCGGACCCCTTGAAGTGGACCCTGGACCAGTTCAAGGATGGGAAACTTCCCTCCATGGTGCGCCGGGCCGGCTATCCCGCCGTCGCCGATGGCATGGACGCCAACCTGGTCGTCAGGACTGTGACCGGTGAGGTGGAGCCCCGCGCCCTGGCCATCCGCGCCGCCAATGCCAAGTAGCTGTCAATCCCGGCGTTGCATCGCATAGGGCGCCGACTTGCAGGCCAATTTGCAAGATAAATGGCAGCTCTTGGGTTGGCTTGCATTCCTGGTTTCGGCGAGCTTCTTCATCATCGGAAGTTTCCTTGCCCGCGACATGTGGGCTCTGGCGGCCAGCATCGTATTCTTCGTGGCATGCCTGTTCTTCTTAGCGCCTTATATGCTCGGCAGAGGCAAGCCCAAGGGCTGAGCAGCGCCTGACATTATCTGTGAGAGGGAGTTCCCCATCGTGACTGCAAGCGGCCGAATTGAATGGAAGGAAGACAGGGTTTTCGTAGCAGGGGCCGGGGTTCAGCTGCTGCGCATCGGCGGCGGCCGGCCCCTCCTTCTCCTCCACGGTTCAGGAGGAAACCGCGCCTACCTGTCGTACCAGGAGGAGCTGGCCGAATACTACGAGGTGCTCGCCCCCTCCCACCCCGGATTTGGCACATCGGACCGCCCCTCATGGCTTGAGACCGTCCCGGACACCGCCTGTTTCTACCTGTGGATGCTGGAGGAGATGGGCCTGGAAGGGATCGATGTCGTAGGCTTCTCCCTGGGCGGCTGGATCGCCGCCGAGATGTCCGTGATGTGCCCCAGGGTGTTCAGCCGGCTGGTCCTTGTGGGCTCTGCCGGGCTCAAGCCCTCCCATGCCCAGATGACCGACATCTTCCTTATCTCGGGCCCGCAAGTGTTGGAGAAGATGTTCTACGACCCCAAGCAGGCCCCCGAATACGACAAGTTCTTCGGTACCGAGCCCACCCCTGAGCACCGGGAGTTGACCGAGAGGAACCGGGAGATGGCGGCCCGCCTGACCTGGAAACCCTACATGCACGACCCGCGGCTGGTGGGCCTGCTGCCCAGGATAAAGTCAAGGGTGCTGCTGCTATGGGGTCGTCAGGATGCCCTGATACCCCTGGAGTGCGGAGAGCTGTACCGAGCAGCCCTGCCCAACGCCAGGCTGAAAGTGATCGAGGAGTGCGGTCACTCGCCCCAGTACGAGAAGCCCCGGGAGTTCAACAAGATAGTCCTGGACTTCCTGCAAGAGAAGTAGGCCGCCGGCCTATATGGGAGGCTAGAATCCCGGCGGGCGCTTGTCTGCCCACGGACGCACCGACTCGAAGGCCGCGCAGGCTTTCAGCACCGTAGCCTCAGCACCCCGCTTGCCCACGATGTGCAGGCCGATAGGCAGCCCGTCAGAGGAGAACCCGCAGGGAATGCTGGCCGCGGTCTGGCCAGTCATGTTGATTGGGAAGGTGAAGGGGATATAACCCCACCACGGGTCCACCTCCCGGCCTGCGATGACCGTGGGATGCTCCTCCACAGGAAAGGCGGGAACAGCCATGGTCGGACTGAGCAACAGGTCGTGCTCTTCGAAGAAGTCCTCCATTTGGCTACCCAGCTGGACCATCCTCTGCAATGACCTGGAGTAGTCCGACGCGGTGCGTCCCAGTCCGTGCTCGATTGTCTTGATGGCGTAGTGGCTCAGGTCGTCCCGATGGTCATCCAGGAGGTGGCCATAGGACGTCGCCCCGGCGATACCGAACATGTCCCAGAAGGCGGGAAAGGGGTCGTCCAGAACGAGGCCCGGTTCTTCCACTATGCAGCCCAGCTCCTCGAATACCCGTGCCGCCTTGGATGATACAGCCAGCACCTCTTCGTCAACCGGCGCATACCCGAAGTCGGGGCTCCATGCGACCTTAAGCCCTCGCACACCATCATTCAGCCCGCTGACGAAGTCCGGCGGCTCGACGCGCATGCTGCCCGGGTCCCGGCTGCCATGGCCGGCCAGGATCTGCAGAATCTGGGCGCTTTCCAGCACCGTCCGGGTCATCGGCCCCGACTGGGAGTGGGTGTTGAAGGCTGGTCTCCCTACGCCACCGTATCGGGGCACCCTCCCCTGGGTCGGCTTGATGCCGAAGGTGCCGGTGAAACTGCATGGGATACGGATGGACCCACCGCCGTCGCTGCCCGTTGCAACGGCGCACAGACCCGCCACAAGGGCAGCTCCAGCCCCGCCGCTGGAGCCTCCGGCAGTCCGCCCCAAGTTCCACGGGTTGCGGCAGTGGTCACCCAAGCGGTTTTCGGTAGTGCCCGACATCCCGAACTCGGGGGTGTTGGTCTTGCCCAGGACTATCGCCCCCGCCTCTTTAACTCGCTCCACAGCAACCGAGTCTTCCGCCGGAACGTGCTCCCGGTACACCAGGCTGCCCATGGTCGAGGTGACGTCCCTGGTGAACTCCAAATCCTTGATGGAGATGGGAATGCCGTGAAGGACTCCCCGATGACGGCCCTGGGCCAGCTCCTCCTGGGCTTCATTGGCGGAGCGCATTGCAAGGTCGCCCGTCACAGTCACATAGGCGTTCAGCTTGGGGTTGTGGGCTTCTATACGCCTGAGAAACATCTCGGTAAGCTCAGGAACGGAGATGCTCTTGTCGTCGATCAGTTCGCGGAGATGGGAGACCGGTGCGTAGGCTAGCTCTTGATCGGCCATTGGTAACTTCCACGTTTAGAATAGGCTCTTAGGGGTATTAGCGGGGATATGGGGCCCTTGGCCGAATGGTAGAGAAGCCCCCATGCAGTGTCAAGGAATGGGAACGGAGCCTTCGCCGGCTCTGAGACGTGCCTTGCACCGAATGGTGTGGGGGCTGAGTCAGCGTACCTGGGGAACCAGAGGCGGCGGCACTACTCTCCCGCCGCTTCCCTGAGGCCGGGCAGGCCTTCTAAGGGCAGGGCTTCGCCCGTCTGCTCGTAGTGCTGGATGATATCCCGCAGCTCTTGGGGCATGGGCCGCTTGGATGCTGTCGCGGCATCGTACCCCACATAGATCATCTGCGTGGAGGCGACAAGCCTTCCTGATTCCCGGTGGTATATCTCGGTGTCTATGGTGAAGCTGGTGTTGCCGATGTGGGACACCCGGACGTAAAGCTCCAGGATGTCTTCGATGGCGGCAGGAGCTTTGAACTCCATGGTGGCCTTGACCACCGCCGAGTCGAAGAACCCCCTTCGGGCGATGCCGTAGATGCTGAACCCCAGGTTGCGAAAGTAGTCAGCCTGCGCCACCTCAAGGTAGTCCATGTAGGAGCCGTTATAGACGATGCCCTGGGCATCGCACTCCGGCCATCGCACCCTGAGCTCAGTCCTGAACCTGAAATCAGCCTTGGGCATGTGCCCCCCGGCTGGAGGTTTCCAGCATAAGCGAATTCGGTTCTCCCATGTTAAACGACACCTCGTGTCCCTGCGACGTTAGCTCCAGTCTTCGCCCGGCATGATGCGCAGCATGAATTCATCGAACTTGGGGACAGTAAAGGCGGTGTCCCCGTGGCTTGGGCTCCAGATCATTCCCTTGGAGATCAGCTGGTTTCTGGTTGGCCCCAAGGCAGTTACGGGACGGCCCAGTTCCCGAGCAATATCCCCGGAACGATGGGGGCCCGGACCAAGGCCCGCCATCCCCCTGACGTACTTCTTTTCCTGGGCTGTCAGCCGATCGAATCTGACCAGGAAGAAGCTTGCGTCAAGGGCCGCCACTGCCCTCTCAGACGCAACTTCAACCTCGGCAGCGGTGATGGGTGACTTCTCGGCAACATCCCAAGCGTGTTTACCCCATTCCTGCAGGAAATAGGGATAGCCATGGGTTTGTTCCACGATGGAATCCAGCGCGTCGAGGTCTATCTGCACTCCTTCATCAGAGGCGGGCTTGGCAATTGCCAGCCTCGCATCCTTATCGGATAGTGGGCCAATCTCCGGGAACTCAAAGAGCCTCTCAGCGTAGGATTTCGCCTTCCCCATCAGCCCCCGCACCTGGGGCAGACCGGCGCCGACCATCGTCACGGGCAATTGACGCTGGGAAATCCGGTGCAGCGCAGTTATCAAAGCTGCCAGCTCATCTTCTTTGACGTATTGAAGCTCGTCGATGAATATGCCCACGCAACCATTGTCGGGCTTGGCCGCCTCTCCGACCGCTTCCAACAGCTCCTGCAAGTCTATTTCAAGGTCCCCATTGTCCGCCAAGCCCGGTTCAGGATCCATATCCAGGCCCAATTCAATGTCCTGGAACCGCACCTTCAGCCCACTCACGAAGCCGGAGAGGCCTCTGAGGGCGCGCTGGGCGAGCTCTTTGGCAGCCTCTCGCCTGGAGAGCTTCAGTAGAGCAATGCGGAGCTGCGGGGCCAATATCGACGGAAGGGATCGACCTTCAGGGGCCTCTATCCCCAGGGTACAGATGCCCTCTCTCTCAGCGTCCTCTCGAATCCTGTCCAAGAGCACTGTCTTGCCAACACCCCGCAAGCCAACCATCAGGAGACTCTTGCTGGAGCGGCCGTTCCTGATGCGCCCAAGGGCGATTTGTGCAGACGAAATCATTTCTTCGCGGCCCGCCAGCTCCGGCGGTGGAGTGCCAGCCCCAGGGGCATAGGGGTTGCGTATCGGGTCCATGAAGGCAGTTTATAAGGAAATTAGCGAAATTACAAGAGTTTTATAATATGCCTAATTTTCTTATAATTCGCTGTCCCTACCCCCGGAACACTTTCCTCGCCTCACCGTCTCGACCACTGAATCTCCTCGTAGGTGAGTCCCCGCTTCTTGGTTGGCCCGTGACAAACGTCGGGGTACAGTGAAAGGCGTCGAAGAATTGCAGGTGAGACTTGACTACGACCTCGGCTCGCAATTATGATGGTGACTAAGAAGTGGTGGTTGCGGGCTGCTCTGTGGCCTTCAGGAGGTAGCTATGACGGTCTATGCGGAAGATGGGACTATATCAATCTCCATCACCGACAAAGCTAAGGACAAGCTCCGTTTCTTCGCCCAGAAAGAGGGCCTCGAAGATGACTTCGGGGTCCGCGTGGGTGTGAAGGGCGGGGGGTGCTCCGGCCTTCTGTACACCCTCAGCGTCGAAAAGGATTCGGCCCCCGAGGACAAGGTCGTCAATGACGGGGGTGTGAAGATATTCATCGATAAGAAGGCCTACATATACCTGGCTGGCACCCAGCTGGACTTCTCTGATGGGCTTAACGGCAAGGGTTTCGTATTCGAGAACCCCAACGCCAAGAAAAGCTGTGGTTGCGGCAACTCCTTCGCCGTATAACCCCTCCGGGCACCTTGAACAGACGTGGACGCCGCCGTGACGAAGCATGGCGGCGTTGTCGTTATAGCCGGATCTCTGGGGAGATGACATGGTAACCACCAAGTCTCCGCTCCACGATGAGGCCTCCGCTTCGGGGGCCAAATTTGTCGAGCACCATCCTTGGCCTCTAGTCAGCACCTTCGGCGATGTGTCAGCCGAGTACGAAGCAGCCAGGAGCACAGCCGCCCTTTACGATTCCTCCCACTTTGGCCGCCTTTCGGCCACGGGAGCCGATGTCCTGGACCTCCTGAACCGTCTTTCAACCAACCTGGTAGAGAGCATCGATGCCGGCAGCGGGGCCCGCACCGTCCTGACTGATGAGCGGGGGCGCATACTGGACCACCTGCAAGTGTTCAACATGGGCACGCGTACGCTGCTCATCGTGGGGCCGCAGAACCGGGAGCGGGTCCTGGAATGGATCGACAAGTACACCATCGTCGATGATGTGGAGATCGAGGACGTCACCCTCTCGACCGCCATGTTCACCATCCTGGGGCCAGAGGCCCCGGACAGGCTCTCGTCCCTGTCCGGGGAGCAAGTCAGAGACCTGGGAATCTACCACTGGGCAAACGTCTCCATCCAGGGTACCGGCGTGCAGGTGCTGCGCACCGACAGCGCCGGATACCCCACTTATGAAGTATTGGCGAAGACCGAAGATGCTCTCGCGCTTTGGCGGGCCGTAAGCGACGCAGGAATCGTGCCCATAGGCACTGAGGCATTCGAAGCTCTACGCATAGAAGGCTGCATGCCAGGCCCGGAGGCTGAGCTGACCGACGCCTACAACCCCCTGGAGGCCGGCTTGTGGGACTCTATCAGCTTCAATAAGGGCTGCTACATAGGCCAGGAAGTTATCGCCCGCCTGGACACCTACGGCAAAGTGCAGCGCCACCTAGTATCCATCGGCTTTCCGGAGGGCATCCGTGTGGAGATCGGATCCAAGCTGAGCTATGAGGGCCGGGAAGTGGGTTCCGTGACATCCGTCGCGCAGGTGCCGGGCAAGGACGGGTTGCTTGCCCTGGGCTATATCCGCAAGGAAGCCTCAACTCTCGGCACCAAGCTCACACTTGTCAACGATCCGACGGCTTCCGCTGAGGTACTGGCCACAGCGCCGGGCCCTCAGCAATAGACTGACGACTAACACGAGTTCCGATCACCCTTCCCGGTCAAATTTCCTAAACCCTACAGGGCCCTACAACGCAGGTTCCGGCCAGCCTCCTATGCTATAATCAGCGTCGCTTGTCAAGGGAGGACCGGGGGATGACGACAACGACCGGAGAGAGGCTGGACCTGGGAAGCCTCATGGTTGACCGAGGGCTGGTGGATGCTTACCTCAAAGCCGTCGATGACGATAACCCCATCTATTCCAGCCTCGACGCAGCTCCTCCTCTTGCATTAGCCGCCCACGTGCTGTCCGCTCTCATCGAAAAGCTCTCCCTGCCTCCGGGCACCATTCACGCCGCCCAGGAGACCGAATGTCATGGCTTGGTGAGGATGGGCCAGGAGGTCGCCTGCCATGCCCAGCTTTCCCGGCCTGTGCGGCGCGGAGACTGGTCCATCATGGCGGTCCAGTTCCAGGTGATCAGCCCGGCAGGGGATATCCTGCTGGACGGGAAGACCACCGTAATGGTCCCCGACGAGAAGGAGCAGCGTGACTGAAGAGAGGGGCGTGCTCCCCGTCATCCAAAGGACTATCACAAGTAGCCAGATCGCCCGCTATGCAGAGGCGTCCGGCGATCGGAACCCCCTGCACCTTGACCAGTCCTTTGCGTCCCAAAGCCAGTTCGGTGGCATCGTGGCCCACGGCATGCTCACGCTGGCCTTCGTTTCCGAGATGCTTACCAGCGCCTTTGGGCGCCATTGGCTCGAGTCCGGCCGGCTAAAGGTGAGGCTGAAGGCCCCTGCCTACCCCGGCGACGAGGTGCGTACCTGGGGTGAGGTAGTCAGGGATCATGACCAGAACGGGACCCGGAAGGTGGTGTGCTCCGTGGGCCTCAAGGATGCCCGTGGCAGAGAGCTGATCGCAGGTGATGCAGTGGTGTATGTGACTGCCCAGGAAGGTCCCGGCAGGGACTAGCCCGGAAGCCCAAATGTCTGAAAGGAAAACAAACCCATGTCGGCAGCGGCCACAGATGCCATAGAGCCGGGGAAGCCGCCCCGCATTGCCCTTGATGCCATGGGCGGCGACTATGCCCCAGAGGCGACGGTGCAGGGCGCACTGAAGGCTGTGAGCACCCTCGACTGCCAGGTGCTCCTGGTCGGTGACCCTCCGGCCCTGGAAGCCGAGCTTGCGAAGCACAACGGGGACGATTCTCGCATCTCCATAGTCCCTTCGGAAGGCAAGATCACCGAGGATGATCATCCCGCCCAAGCCCTGCGCTCCAAGCCGAGGGCATCGATACTGGTGGCAAACCAGCTGGTCAAGCAGGGCGAGGCCGACGCTGTCGTCTCCATGGGGTCCACGGGTGCGACTATGGCCAGCGCAACCATGATCCTGGGCACCTTGCCGGGCCTGGACCGTCCCTGCCTGGGAGGGCCCTTCCTTGGCATAGCCCCCAACACCGTCGTGGTGGATATGGGCAGCAACATCGACTGCCGGCCCAGCCTCATGCTGGGATTCGGCGTCATGGGCAGCGTCTTTGCCCACCACTATCTGAAGATAGAGCATCCCCGCGTCGGGCTCCTGAGCGTCGGTGAGGAAGAGTCGAAGGGCAACCGCCAGGTGAGGGAGGCCTTCCCCCTCTTCAAGGAGAGCAACCTGAACTTTGTGGGGAACCTGGAGGGCATGGACTTCTTCACCGACAAGGCCGACGTGATCGTGTGCGACGGATTCGTCGGCAACGTGCTGGTGAAGTTCACCGAGGGTTTCGGGACCACCCTTGCCGGGTATCTGAAGAAGATGCTGTCCGGCAAGCTGCCCCCCGGTGATCTGGGGGACCTGGCAAAGGAGATGTGGGAGGTAAACAACCTTGCCAGGCGCATGGGCGGCCCCCTATTCGGGGTACAGGCCCCGGTTGTCATAGGCCACGGCGCCTCCGGGCCCGAGAGCGTTGCGGGTGCCATAGACACAGCGCGGAAGTGCGTCGAGATCCGTTTAGTGGAGAACATGCGCGCCGAGCTGGAGGCGCTGGAAACCGCCGAGCCCGCCCCCTAGCCTAGCCGGGACACTGATGAGCTTTGACGGATAAACGACCTGCATCCCACCTGGACGGGCAGATTGCCCTGGTCACCGGCGCTTCCCGGGGCATCGGCGAGGTCATTGCCATGCGGCTGGCTGAGGTGGGGGCCAGCGTGGCCGTCAGCTATCACACCGGCGCCGAGTCCGCGCACCGGATCGTGGACAAGATATCCGCAGGCCAGAGGGAGGCCATCGCCATTGGTGGCGATGTGTCCCAAGAAGAGGACGCCAAGCACCTGGTGAGCCAGGTGGTGGACCACTGGGGCAGGATCGATATCCTGGTCAACAATGCGGGCATCACCCGGGACAAGCTCCTGATGCGAATGTCCGCCGAGGACTGGGATGAGGTGCTGAACATCAATTTGCGGGGCGCTTTCCTGTGCACCCGCTACGCCATCCCTCACATGGTGAAGCAGCGGTACGGCAGGGTGGTCAACACATCTTCCATCGTCGGCCTGTCGGGAAACCCGGGCCAGGCGAACTACGCAGCATCCAAGGCCGGACTTATCGGGTTCACCAAGGCAACAGCCCGCGAAGTCGCTTCCCGCAACATCACTGTCAACGCCGTGGCGCCGGGTTATATCACCACCAGCATGGTGGAACACATGCCACCCGATCTTCAGAAGAGCATCCTGGAGAGGATTCCCATGGGACGCTTCGGCACCCCTGAAGATGTGGCCGAGACGGTGGTATTCCTGTGCACCGAGGCCGCGGGCTATATCACCGGCCAAGCCATCAGCATCGATGGCGGCTTGGCGGTCTGAAGCCGCCGGAAGGATAGAGCCATGGAAGCCACCCGCCACGAGGGCGAGACTCTCAGGTACATCGTCATTCACCCCGACGGGTACGATCCCGCCGCTGAATACCCCCTGGTGATTCTGCTCCATGGCTTCGGCGCCAACATGGCAGACCTGGCCAGCCTGGCCCCCGCCATCGACCAAGAAAGCTACATATACGTCTGTCCCAACGCTCCCATACCCTTCGACCTAGGCGGGGGAGCAATGGGCTACGGATGGATGCCTCCTAGGGGCACGGCCACGCCCGACGACATCCGGAAAGCCGAAGACGGTCTGGAAGCCTTCTTCGGGGAAGTGATGGAGAAGTACTCCGCGCCGCCGGGGAAGATAATCCTGGGCGGTTTCTCCCAGGGAGGGGGTATGACTTACCGGTGCGGCTTGGGCAAGCCGGAGACCTTCGCCGGGCTGGCGGTCCTCAGCGGGTTTCTGCCCAATCCCGAGGATCTGCGCCCCAAGCTCCCCTCAGCCAGGAACCAGCCCATCTTTATCGCCCATGGTGTCTACGATGACCTGGCGCCTCTGGAGGCCGCTCAGAGGGCGCGGGACTTCCTGGAAGGGGCCGGCTATGCTCCTTCTTACATGGAGTATCCCATCCGGCACGAAATCAGCCCCGACGTTGTTGCAGACCTGACCTCGTGGATGCGCGAGACGCTCTCGGACTAGGGAACGCTGCCATAGGGGGAGGGTCTCCCTTTATGGATGCATGGTCCAGGAGATGACACGGCTGGGAGCGATCTCGATGATTACGCCGTCGTCGTTACCCAGCAGCTCTTTGGCAAGGGCCCTCCCCCTTTCCTCACCCTTGTAACGGATACAAATGGATGTGAGGACCTCTTCCCGGTTCCTGGTGGTAACCTCGGCCTCGCCGTAAAAGAGTACGTAGCTGTAGGGCCAGTCTGGCGTCGCTATGGAAACGCTCACCCTTGGGTCGCGGCGGATGTTGTGGACCTTGGCCGCCCTTTCGTTGGTGATGATGAACACTTTGCCATCCCTGTGCTCATACCACACGGGGGCCACCTGGGGAGAGCCGTCCCTCCGCACGGTCGCAAGGGTAGCCAAGTGGGTGCCATCCAGGAGACTCCGGATCTCTTCTGGGGTCATCACACGGTCAGCCATCCGTTTCACCACCTATCCGACAATGGATATTTCGGGCAGGATCGTTCTAACGGCTTGCGTATCACCGCAGTTGGTTAGTCCCAGCCATATAGCGGTGACGCGGTCTCGACAATCTTCTTCGTTCAGCAACGACCAGCACTACGGGCCACCCTTACGAACCAACGCGCCGAATCATAGTCTCAATTTCTGGAGAGGTGTTGATTGTCATGATAGTAATCTCTGGATGTGCGTTTCTGAACACCCGGAATATCTCATCGGCAAATCCCTGGCCGATCATCTCGACACCGCGAAAATCAAGCAGAACTTCGCTGAAATTATCAAATCTGGCAAGCACCCTTCGGGCTTGAGACCGAGAGAGCAATTGCTCTCTTCCATATCTGGCCAATTGAATAGGGACATGGGTCTTTGAAAAGTCCCAAGCGTCCTCGCCGGCGAATCTGTCGAAGACTTCCTTTGTTGTCAGGTCTGTAGCTATGTTTATCTCTAATTCGATGCAAGTGCCATCAAAAGGCTCGCGGTCTCCGACCTCTATGAGCCAGTCATCAGCTTCCCTAAGAGCTGCAAAGCCCAGGGTGCCGGAGAGCATTAGAAAGCTGTCGAACATCCGAGAAGTGAAAAAAATCCCTTCTCCGGTATGTTGAGCAGGGTCGGACGTTACCTTACCTTTAGATAACTCCAGTAGTGCGTGTCGAGGGTCCTTAAAGCCCAAGTCCTGCTGTAGTTTGTTGAAGATTCCCACCCCATCGTCCAATACAAATAACTTAATGGACAACGGAGTAAGTTCAAGTCCCACCTTTAGCTCCATTGCGCCTGAGTGTGAGACCACGTTGTTGACCATCTCGGTGAAGCCATATTGGCATATGTCCAATACGTTCTGCTTGATATCATCCAAGTGAGGAACTATGGCTTCCCGCCATACCTCATCTTCTTCCAAATCCGGCGTCACAGGAAACACGTCCACGAATTGGGCCAGCGTGGCTAACTCATAAGTCTGTCCCTTAGTTGTTCCCGAAGTTTCCAAAAGCCCTTCCCTGACTAACGCTCGAATATGCCTACTCGCGGTCTGGCGGCTAATGCCGAATTCCTTGGCGGTGGCTGCAATAATGCCGCTAGACTTCTCTGTAACAGCATTCAGGATGAACTCTTTGATTTGTTCTACAGAAACTCTAGTTTTCGCTGCCATTTTCTCGCTGAAGACTAGTTTTTGGCCCATGTAGCAGAGCTTATTGTAACTATAATTCTGCGCATTTGTCAATTTGACGACACTGGTTTGCTAGGTACTAATAGCAATTCTCTCCGCACTGCCTGACCATTGTTTCAGTTTGATTTGCCCTTCCTCGTCTTCCTGCGGGATGCTTCGTAAATTTCGATCCACTCAGTAAGGGGCGTCTTGGCGATGGCTTTTCCAATGACATCCATGGGCAGGTCGTCCAGCTTCTTGAACCGCACGCATGACTTCCCCATGTCCAGCTTCTTGCCCCTCGCTTTGAACTCCTCGGTGAACCATTGCTCGGTTTCGGGGTCTCCGTAGATGTTCATCAGGTACAGCGACATGTAGTTCTTCTGCGAGGCCAGGGCAGCGTACATCAGGGGATGGCCATTGTAGGTCTGGGGATACCTATCCAGCGGCACCACGTAGGCGATCATGCCGAAGTCCATCTCCTCCGCATACCCTTCGGGCAGGTGGGCCAGAATATGGTCCCGCATGGAGGCGATGGCCTTTCTTCGCTCCTCCGGCAGTCCTGCAATGTACTCCTCTACGTTCCCGCTTCCCGCCATGTTGCCTCGCTTTTCTTTCAGTCTTCCGGTTTCCGTCTGGAGAAGCCGGCCGGGCTGGTCTAAAGCCATTATATCCCGTACCCGCCGTTCTCATGGATGAAAATCGGGCCTAGCGCTCGCTCCCCAGCCTGCGCCCACCGTCAACTTTGTTTGTGGTATGGTGTAGGGCATATTTCCGGCGGAAGTATCAGCCACGGTTACAGCATCTCAGAATCCCAAATACGAGGGGCATGAGAAAGCCCCCATCCTGACATCCCTGGGTCTGGGCGCCCAGTTCACCCTGATGGCTACGGCGACCCTAATGGTAACGCCGGTTATCGTAGCCAACGAGTCGGGCCAGGATGAGTCATACCTCACCTGGATGGTGTTTGCATCCCTCCTGGTTGTGGGAGTCTCCACCCTGCTCCAGGTGCGTCGCCTGGGCCCTGTGGGCGCGGGGGCTGTGCTGCCCATGTTCACCGCAGCCGTCTCCATCCCCTTCTGCATCACCGCCGTTGTCGATGGAGGGCCGGCCACGCTGACCACCCTGGTGCTGCTGGCGGCCATAGCCCAGCTGGTCATCTCCAAGTGGCTGGTCATCATGCGGCGCATCGTCACCCCAACGGTCAGCGGCATAGTCATAATGATCCTCTCCATAACCCTGGCCTCGGTGGTCTTCCAGCTTCTGGACGATTCATCCCAGGAGGAGCCCACCGTCGCGCCCCTGACCGCCCTTGTCACCTTGGTGGTTGTGGCGGCCCTGACCCTTAGGGGAGCGCCCTTGCTGCGACTATGGGGACCGGTAATCGGGATTGTGGCTGGCACAGCGGTGGCCGCCGGGCTGGGAATATACGATGCAAGCAGAATCGTGGATGCGCCCTGGGTAGGTGTCCCCTCTTCTGCGCCAGGGCTGGGGCTGGACTTTGGCATCGCCTTCTGGACCCTTGTGCCGTCCTTCCTGTTTCTCGGGGTGATCTTCTCCATCCAGGCCAACGGGGAAGCAATCGCCATACAACGGGCATCGCTGCGGGAGAACCGGGCCATCGATTTCCGCCAGGTGCAGGGCGCCCTGGCAGGCGGGGGGGCGAGCAATCTCATGGCCGGCCTCGCGGGCACCGTGCCCAACATCGTCAACTCGGGGATAGTCTCCTTCGTACGCACCACCGGCGTCGCATCCCACCGGGTCGGATACTGCGCCGCCCTAATCTTCATTGCCATGGCCTTCCTCCCTAAGGTTTCCGCTTTTTTCAGCACCATCCCGGGTCCCGTGATGACGGGATACCTTCTGCTGGTCACGGGCATCCTGATCGTGGATGGCGCCAGGACTATTATCCAGAACGAGCCCAACCGGGAAAAGGTCGCGGTGGCAGGGATATGTTTCTGGATCGGCGCCGCCTTCCAGTTCAAGCTGTTCGCCCTCCCGGACCTGGGTCCGGTGGTTGACGGGCTCTTCAAGAGCGGCATCACCACCGGGGGATTTGCCGCCGTCGCCATGATCCTCTACCTGGAGCTGACCAACCCCAGGCGTATGCGCTTCCAGTCCCGCCTGCACATAGATTCCCTGCCCGATCTCAACGAGTTCATCACCAGGTTCGCCAACAGCCGGGGATGGGACCAACCGATGAAGGACAGGCTGAGCGCGGTGGCTGAGGAGACCCTGCTCACCCTGGCGCCCCTTGACCTGGAGGGACTGTCCTTGGAGGACTTCTCCCTGGAGCCGGAAGACCCGGACAAGGAACAGGAAGATCAAGGGGAGCAGGAGGAAGGCAGCCCGACAGGGCAGAAGGATGACGACGCTCCCCCGGCTGAGGAGCGCCGACTGGTGGTGATAGCATCCAGCGACGGCCCGGCCGCCGACCTGGAGTTCATCGGCGGAGCCAGCAACGAGGGAAACATCGAGGACCGCATCCGCCAGATGCAGCAGCACGACTCCGAAGCGCCCGAGGAGAACGAGATGTCCCTCAGGCTGCTGCGAGGCTATGCATCATCGGTGCGACACCAGCAGTACCACGGCACCGACATCATTACCGTCCGGGTGCTCCCCCCAGACAGCTAAGGCCTCCGAAAGGCCTCATCTCCTCCAGGTATTAGCGCCCGAACATGGAATCAGCCCATTACTCCGACCGAACGCCCTCGAATTCCTTGCCTTCTACGCCATTTCCGAGTGCTGACGGTGGCGCAGATTAAGGCTGGAGCTAACCCGCCGAGGCGCCCGTCTCATCGTTCAGCCTCCAATTTGCTAAGGGCAGCCGGGATAGTTTCATTGACGGCCCTTTTTGCTTTCCTGGCCGCACTTTTGTCGGGGGACATCGAACCTGCGCTCATTTCGGCCCTGCATATCCATGGGGCCTTGGACCAGCCCGGCACAGGGAACCTCATCGATTACGACACCGATGATGACGGCTTGATCGATGTGGGAAGCTTGGCCATGCTGAACGCCATCCGGTGGGA
This sequence comes from Dehalococcoidia bacterium, assembly GCA_963663025.1. GTDB lineage: Bacteria > Chloroflexota > Dehalococcoidia > Lucifugimonadales > JAGWBF01 > JAGWBF01. The sequence goes on from OY760073.1 coordinate 1,282,272, forward strand.
CCTGGACGGCAACGGCGTTTCCACCAACACAGGCTACTCCTCTGCGTTTCCCACTCCCCAAGCAGGCATGGGCTGCCCCGCCTCGGTCTGCTCTGGCTACGAGCTGACCACAGACCTGGACTTCGACACCAACAACGACGGCGTCATAGACTCCAATGACGATTGGTGGAACTCCAGCTCGGGATGGCTCCCCATCGGGGACAACAGCAGCGACACCGACACCACCCGGTTCAACGCCACCTTCGATGGCAACGGCCACACCATCACCAACCTTTACATCTCGCGCATCAGCACCCTCCCGGTCGGGCTTTTCGGCGCTTTGGGATCATCATCCGTGGTCCAACGGTTGGGCCTTACCGATGTGTCCGTATCGGGTCATACGAGTGTCGCTGCTCTTGCAGGCTACAGCGCTGGCCAGATAGAAATCTGTTATTCAACCGGAGCAGTCAACGGCACCAGAACTCAGATAGGCGGGTTGGTGGGACAGAATGAGGGGAGCATCACTGCCAGCTACAGCAGCGCGGACGTTACTGGTATAGGTAGTAGTAGGGGCAGCAGCACCACCATCGGCGGGCTTGTGGGCGTCTCCGAGAAGGGGTCCACCATTACAGCCAGCTATTCCACAGGCGTTGTATCGGGCGCCGGAGGAGAGAGCATAGAGGTAGGCGGCTTGGTGGGCATAAGCCGCGGCGACATAGAGGCAAGTTTCTCCACTTCAAGGGTCTCTGCAGTGGCCTATGTCGGCGGCCTGATAGGAGATAAGGGAAGTGGTACTATCACTGACAGCTACTGGGACACGGAAACATCGGGACGGGCGGTGGGTGTCGGCTCCGACGACCTCGATTTCGACGGCACCCTGGATCCCGGCGAAACCCCGACCGAGGGCGTCACCGGCAAGACAACTGCCGAGCTAAGGTCGCCCACGGATTACACAGGCATCTACAGCAGCTGGAACATCAGCATAGATGCCGACTCGACTGCCGACGACCCATGGGACTTCGGAGCTAACTATAACTACCCGGTGTTGAAGGTGGATTTCGATGGCGACTCCAGCACCGATCCGAACTGGACGGAATTCGGGCTGCAGAGAGAACCGGGCCCCGTGGGAAGCTTGGCCGAGACGCTGAACAACGACGGGACTATCCAGGTGGGCTGGAATGCGCCGACGGATACCGGCAGCGACACCTCTGTTGACTACCAGTACCGGTCCAGCGCAGATGGCGGTACGACGTGGAGCGCAGGCTGGACGACAACCTCCAGCACCAGCTACACCTTCACGCCTGCTCTGAACACCGCCTACACTATCGATGTTCGGGCTACCAGCAGCGCAGCCCACCATGTGGGCCGGGCTTCCCGTATCACCACCACTGCCGTCACAACACCCCCGGCTCCCACCGATGCCACGCTGTCCATCGTGGGCAGCGGCACATCGGTCGCCGAAGGGTCTTCCATCAGCATTAACGTCACCCTGAACCGGTCGGCCCCCACGGGCGGAGCGTCGGTGCGCTGGTACGTCGCCGCCGGCACAACCACGCCAAAGGGATCGGCCACCGGGGACCTGACAATTACCGGGTCGCCGGACAACGAAAGCAGGTACCGGGCCGCCATAGCCACCGGCGACAAAACAGCCACCATCAGCATTTCGGCCTCCGATGATGCCCGCTTGGAACATGACACCGAGTACATACGTTTCATTGTGGACAAGGTCGTGCTGGGCGGTGACGAAACCGATAACTTCACCCCAACCACCGGCGCCCTGGAGTTTGGAATTAACGACACAGACACCATCACCCTGGGCCTCTCGGCCCAGACATCGGTCAGCGAAGGCACATCGGGGACCGTTTCGCCCGGCTCATCCCAGGTCACGGTCAGCGCCACCGCCAATCCCTCAACCACACTGGACCGGAGCGTCAAGGTGAAGGTGGTGAGCGATGGGGGCACAGCCAGCACGGGAGATGACTATACCGCCTTCGACGAGACGGTAACCTTCAGCGCCGGGACGGTGGTAGGCACGGGGACGGGGGACAGCCCGTCGGCAACAAGCACCACTCCGAACCCTTTTCAGCCAATAGCCGATTCGACCGCCGAGAAGGACGAGACCGTGGTGCTGAAGTTGGCAGACCTCAGCACCGCCGATCGGGCTTACAGCCTGGGGATCAGCCCACCCACATCCACAATCACCATCCGCGATGACGACCGGGCTACAGCGGTCAGCAGCATGGCAGCCGATCCGGGGAGCATAGATGAGGATACGGAAGAATCAACCACCATCACGATCACCCTGGACGGGGATGCACTCTCCCCAGCCACCTTCAACTGGACGATCACAGGCCAGGGAATCCAAACAGGAGATTTCACCTTGGTCGCCGGAACCGGCGACAGCTTGACCACCACAGGCGACGGCCTCCGAGGAACGCTCACAGTGGGGGCTGGCAAAAGCTCTGCCCCACTCACCCTTGCGGCAGTGGACGATGCCGCCAATCCAGCGCCTGAGTCCGAGACCCTCACCTTCACCCTTAGCAGCGTGCCGGGCGGACTCTCAGTCCCCGATAACACTTCGGTAAGCCTGACGATCACCGACAACGACCCGGTGGCTGTCTCCGGCTCGGCATCCCTGTCTCTCTGGCACAGAAACTCCCAGCTCAACCAGTCATCTTCCTTTGTGGCTGAAGGGGACATCGTTAAAGCACAGGTGACCCTGTCTCAATCCCAGGTGGTTGACGTCCAGATTCCCCTGTCCCTTCCCAGTGGCAATGACATCACGGCAGACCTCACCGGGACCTCCCAGACCACACCATCCATCGCCATCACTTCCGGACAAACTACAGGTTCGGTCTCTTTCCTGGTACAACTCGACCAGGTGAACGAAAACGATGAAACAGCTACTATCGGCCTAGGCACACCCACCTACGGAACCACGAGGCCGGTGTCCGGCAGCATAACAACAGGGTCCACAGGCGACCTGAAGATCAACGACTTGCTGGTCTCCTCCCAGACCCGGATCGTGTCCGCAGTCAGCAGAAAACAGAAGCTCCGCACCACGACAATCAACACCGGCCGCAACCTTGCCAGTGGGGACGGCAACCAGGTGGCGGTGACCTTCAGGGTTTCCACCGGGGATTTCACCGCAGCCTGGCAGATACAGGGACAGACGGGAGATCTGACCGACACCCTCAACGGGGATGGGACTAGAACCTTTACCCTGACCACCGGAGACATCGCCGGCAGATCTATAGTCCTGGGTCTGTACGTGACCCCATCGCCGGGCGCATCGGACCCCTTCAGCCCACAGATCTCCGTCACCAGCATCGTAATCAAGGACAACAACCTTTCAAAGGAGCTGATTCCCGCAGCGTTGGCCCCTAACCGGGCCCCGAATGCACCCTCCCTCTCATCCCAGACTGCCACCGAAGACCAAGCATTCACCTACCGGTTCGCCGAAGCCACCGATCCCGACGGGGATATGGTGAGCTATGCCGCCGGCACAGGCGATAGAGGAGCTTTCCCATCCTGGCTGAGCTTCGACGCTGGCTCGCGCACTTTCAGCGGCACACCCCTGGAAGACGACACCCCCGGAAGCCACACCATCCGGGTCACGGTGAGCGACGCCTCATTGTCAACATCCTCCACCTTTTCCCTCACCGTGGCGGAAGTGAACGACCCACCAAGCGCACCCTCGCTGACAGACCAGGCCGCCACAGAGGACGAGGCGTTCAGCTACACATTTCCCGCCGTAACCGACCCGGAGGAAAGCACTGTTACTTATTCTGCTGAACTCGAAGACGGCAGCTCCCTGCCAACTTGGCTGACCTTCAGCACGTCCAGCCGCACCTTCAGCGGCACGCCCAGAGAGGCTGATGTGGGAACCCTGTCGATCAAAGTAACGGCCAGCGACGGCGCTGCCTCCAACCCGGGGTCGGCCAGCTCTACCTTCACCATAACCATTGTTTCCCCCATCGACTACGACACCGACGATGATGGTTTAATCGATGTGGACACCCTGAACAAGCTGAACGCCATCCGTTGGGACCTGGATGGCAACGGCGCCTCCAACGGCGCCTCCACCGACGCCGGCTACGCTACCGCTTTCCCTACTCCCCGACCGAAGATGGGCTGCCCCAGTACAGGCTGCCAGGGTTACGAGCTGACGACGGACCTGGACTTCGACACCAACGGCAACGCCGCCATAGATTCCGGCGATGCTTGGTGGAACTCGGGCCTTGGGTGGCTCCCCATAGGGGACGGCAGCAGCAACACCGACGCTACCCGGTTCAACGGCATCTTTGAAGGAAACGGCCACTCCATCGAGAACCTCTTCATCAAGCGCGACACTTCCCTGGTCGGGCTGTTCGGCGCCTCGGGGTCATCTTCCGTGGTCCAAAGGTTGAGTCTTGCCGATGTGTCCGTATCGGGCCATAGCAGCGTCGCCGCTCTTGCAGGCTACAGCGCTGGCCAGATAGAAACCTGCTACTCAACGGGAGCAGTCCAAGGCACTGGGGACCGGGTAGGCGGGCTGGTGGGCCAAAATGACGGCAGCATCACTGCCAGCTACAGCAGCGCGGATGTGACCGGCGGCGGGGACAACGTCGGCGGGCTGGCAGGCTCCAGCTCAACGGGCTCCAGCATAACCGCCAGCTATTCCACCGGAAGCGCTTCCGCTACAGGGTCGGAGAGCGGGCAGGTTGGAGGCCTGGTGGGAACCAATGGCGGCAGCATACTGGCCAGCTACTCCACTGCGACAGCTTACGGGCTATCCGATGTGGGCGGCCTAATTGGGTACATTGAAACCACGCCCAAGGCCAAAGTAGCGGACAGCTACTGGGACGCGGAAGCATCGGGGCTGAGTGTGGGCGTTGGCTCCGACGATACCGACAGCAGCGGCGCCCTGGGTCCCGGCGAAACTCCGACCGAGGGTGTCACAGGCAAGACGACAACCGAGCTAAGGTCGCCCACGGGTTACGGCACCGGCGATAGCATTTATGCTTCCTGGAACATCGACCTTGACGACGCCGACGGCGACCAGGACCGCGATACGGGAAGGGACGATCCGTGGGACTTCGGAGCGAACTACAACTACCCGGTGTTGAAGGTGGACTTCGACGGCGACTCCAGCACCGCTGCGAACTGGACGGAATTCGGACTCCAACGCGAACCGGGCCCGTTAGGCGCCCTGTCAGAGACGCTGAACAACGACGGGACTATACAGGTGGCTTGGACTGCCCCCACGGACACAGGCAGCGACACATCTGTTGGCTACCAGTATCGTGCCAGCGCCGATGGAGGCACAACGTGGAGCACGGGCTGGACGGCCACATCCAGCACCAGCTACACCTTCACCCCCGCTCTAAGCACTGCATACACAGTCGATGTTCGGGCTACCAGCAGCGCAGCCCACTCCGCGGGCAAAGCTTCCCGCATCACGACCACTCCCATATTTCCGGACCCCACGAACGCTACCCTTGCCATCGTAGGCAACAGCACCTCGGTCGCCGAAGGGTCGTCCATCAGCATCAGCGTCACGCTGAATCAGCCGGCCCCCACGGGAGGAGCATCGGTGCGCTGGTACGTCGCCGACGGCACGACCTCGCCAAAAGGATCAGCCACCGGCGACTTGGCAATCACCGGATCGCCGGACAGCGAGAGCAGGTACCGGGCCGCCATAGCTACCGGCGACAGAACAGCCACCATCAGCATTCCCACCTCCGATGACACACGGGTGGAACACGACACCGAGTACATACGTTTCATCGTGGACAAGGTAGTTCTCGGCGGGGATGAAACCGATAACTTCACCCCAACCACCGGTGCCCTGGAGTTTGGAATTAACGACACAGACACCATCACCCTGGGCCTCTCGGCCCAGTCGCCCATAAAAGAAGGAACTGCCGGGATCTCCCAGGCCGGCACATCGCAGGTCACAGTCAGCGCCACCGCCAATCCCGCAGCCACACTGGACCGGAGCGTCAAGGTGAGGGTCGTGAGCGATGGAGGCACAGCCAGCACGGGGGATGACTATACCGCCTTCGACGAGACGGTGACCTTCAACGCCGGGACGGTGATAGGCACCGGGACAGGGGACAGCCCAGCGGCCACTGCCACAACCGCTAACCCCCTCCGGGCCATAGTAGATTCAGTCTTCGAGGCAGACGAGACGGTGGTACTGAAGCTGGCAGACCTCAGCACCGCCGATCGGGCTTACAACCTGGGGGTCAGCCCGCCCACATCCACCATCACCATCCTCGATGATGATGGACCTCCGGTAATCTCAGCTTTCTCCATAGACAACACCAACCCTATGCTCGAAAACGGGGGCGTTCGCACCTTCACGGTAACGCTAACCAATGCGGCGAACTCTGCTCTTAGCATACCCGTCAGCGTGACACTGGATGGTGGAGTCACGGCCGGCAAGCTCACCTTCTCCTGCACCCACGCACAAAAGGCCTGCGTGAGCATCGGTTCCGGCCAAATTTCAGGCACACTCACCATCTCTTCGACGGGTGATGACCTGATAACCGGCGCCCAGCCGGTGAAGGCAACACTCAAGCCTCCCGAGGGAGTCACCCTCGCGGAAGGCGTCAACTCAGCCATAAGCGTGGACCGACTGGACGACGACCTTCTAACAGCCACCCTGACCAAATCATCTTATTCTGTCAATGAAGGGCAGAATCTCCAGGTCACCGTCAAGGTTACAGCCCCCAACAAGAATCTGGTGCGCACTGCCTCACTGCAACTCCAGACCTCAGCCAGCAATCCTGTCTCTGCCGGCACGGGCGACTACACCGCCCTGGACCACACCATTCAGCTTCAGACCGGCGACTACACCACTTCGGGGAGGTCACTCAATGTCTCCATCAGCACCACTGGAGACGATTTGGCGGAACTGGATGAGACCTTCGAGGTCACCCTGAGCACCGGGGACAGCTTGGTGAGCTTGGCGGGACAGACCACCTCCGCCACAATTACTATCCTCGATGATGACAGGGCCACCTCGATCAGCGAACTTTCGGCCAGTCCAGCAAGCATAGATGAAGACGCCGGGGAGACTTCCACCATCACGATCACCCTGGACGGGGTAACTCGGTCGGCAGCGCTCTTCGACTGGGCGGTCAGCGGCCAGGGAATCGATACAGGAGACTTCACCCTGGTCGCCGGAACCGGCGCCAGCTTAACCGCCACCGGCGATGGCCTGAGGGGGACAGTGACCGTGCAGTCCGGAAGGAGCACTGCCTCGCTGACACTGACGGCAGTGGACGATGCCGACGACCCACAGCCGGAGTCCGAAACCCTGACCTTTACTCTCACCTCTGTTTCCGGCGGCCTGGCAGTGCCCGACAACACCACCGCAGAAATCGCTATCACCGACAACGACCCGGTGGCCGTCTCAGGTACCGCGTCCCTTTCCCTGTGGCATGGGGACACAGAGATCGACCAGCAGACGTCCTTTGTTGCCGAGGGGGACATTGTGAAGGCACAGGTAACCCTGAGCGGACCCCTGGCAGTGGGCATTCAGCTTCCCTTATCCCTGCCCGTCGGCAACGACCTCACGGGCGACCTTACGGGAGCTTCGCAGACCTCGCCAAAGGTCACTATTCCCGCCGGGCAGACCACAGGATGGACTTCTATCCTGGCACGACTGGACCAGGTGGACGAAAGCGACGAGACGGTCACCATCGGCCTCGGCACACCCATTTACGGAACTACTAGGCCGGTGACCGGCAGCATAACAACAGAATCCACAGGCGACCTGAAGATCAACGATGTGCTGGTGTCCAATAGGACCCGAAATGTGACCGCGGGAGGGGGAAAGCAGAAGCTGCGCACCGTCACCATCGACACCGGCCGCAGCCTTGCCAGCGGGGACGGAAACGAGGTGGCAGTGACCTTCAGCGTTTCAACCGGGGACTTCACCACCGCTTGGCGGATACAGGGACAGACGGGAGACCTGGTGGACACCCTCAACGTGGACGGGACAAGAACGATAACGCTGACCACCGGCGATATAACCGGCAGGTCAATCGTCCTGGATCTCTACGTGACGCCGGGCACCGGTTCCACAAGCCCCTTCCAGCCAGCCATTTCCGTCACAAGCATCACGGTCCAGGACAACGACATTTCAAAGGAGCTAATCCCCGGAGCATTAGCTCCCAACCTGGCCCCGAATGCGCCTTCTCTTTCGGCGCAAACAGCAACTGAAGACGAATCCTTCACTTATCAGTTCGCCGAGGTGGTCGATCCCGACGGCGACATGGTCACTTATGCGGCCAACTCCGGCGATATGGACAGCCTGCCAGCGTGGCTGAGCTTCGACGCTGGCTCGCGGATCTTCACTGGCACGCCCCTGGAAGCCGACTCTCCCAACAGCTACACCATCCGGGTTACAGTAAGCGACGCCTCGTTGTCAACATCCTCCGCCTTTACTCTCACCGTGGAGGAAGTGAACGACCCGCCAAGCGCCCTCTCTTTAACGGACCAATTCGCTGAAGTAGATAAGGCGTTCAGTTACATCTTTACCGCTGTAACGGATCCGGAGGGCAGCACGATCATCTACTCGGCCGAACTCAAAGACGGCAGTTCCCTGCCAGACTGGCTGACCTTCGACGAGTCCACCCGCACGTTTAGCGGCACGCCCGGTGAGTCCGACGTGGGCAGCCTGACCATCAAGGTTACGGCCAGCGACGGCGCTGATCCCACCCCGGGGACGGCCAGCTCTACCTTCACCATAACCATTGCTTCCCCCATCGACTATGATACGGACGACGACAGCCTGATTGATGTGGACACTTTGGCTAAGCTGGATGCCATCCGATGGGACCTGGACGGCGATGGCGCTGCAACCGACGCCGGTTACTCCATCGCTTTCCCCACTCCTCAAGCAGGCATGGGCTGCCCCAGCGCCGGCTGCCGGGGCTACGAGCTGACGGCGGACCTGGACTTCGACACCAACAACGACGGCGTCATCGGCCCCGGCGACGACTGGTGGGATATAGGGGATGGCTGGATTCCCAGCGGTGATGGCAGCAGCGACACCGACGCCACCCGGTTCACCGCCACCTTCGACGGCAGGGGCCACACCATCGCCAACCTCTTCATCTCTCGCACCAGGACGCACTACGTCGGGCTCTTCGGCTCTGTCGGCTCCTCCGGCGACATACGCAACCTCGCCCTCACAGATATCAACGTGACCGGTCAGACCGGTGTTGGTGGATTGGTAGGCGGAAATCAAGGCAGGATAACCGCGGTGTATACCACGGGAACGATATCTACCTCCAGCCACTACGCCGGAGGGCTGGTGGGCTGGAACAACGGAGGAACCATTGCGGCCAGCTACTCTTCCACAACCGTGTCCGGGAACACCCAGGTCGGCGGGCTGGTCGGACTCCAGAGCAGCGGGTCCATTCTGGCCAGCTACTTCACGGGGGCCGTTTCCGCCGCCGGGGGACAGGCGGGTGGGCTGATCGGAGATAACCGAGGCAGCGTCATCGGGAGCTACTCCACCGGAACAGTGTCCGGCCCCATTCACGTGGGCGGCCTCATCGGCATCAACCAGGACGGCGTCGTAACCAACAGCTACTGGGACACGGAGACGTCCGGAATGAGCGTGGGCATAGGCTCCGACGGTACAGATGACAGCAAGACCGTCGAGGCCACCGAACCTGTGCCTCCCGGGGTGTCAGGCAAAACGGACGCCGAGCTGCGAGCACCTACCAACTACACCGGCATCTACTACAGCTGGAACATCAGCATCGATGGCGACTCCACCGGAGACGACCCCTGGGACTTCGGGGCCAGCTACAACTACCCCGTCCTGAAAGTGGACTTGGACGGAGTCCCCGGTACCGATCCGAGCTGGCAGGAGTTCGGAAGGCAGCGGGAACCGGGGCCGGTGAGCAGCCTGTCCGCATCCCTTCGGGAATCGGGGAACATCGAAACGACCTGGAACGAGCCCAGCGACAAGGGGAGCGGAACCTTGGGCAGCTACCGGTATCGTGTGAGCTACGACGGCGGTAAAACCTGGGCAGCGTGGACAAACACAGAGTCCACCTCCTACACCATCAATGGGTCGGATGATGCTGTTCACTCCTTCGAGGTGCGGGCCACCAGCGATGCCGTCCATCGACTGGGAGCAGCCTCCCGCCTCGGCCCGCCGGCTCCACCGGACAGCCTTTCATTGACCACGGGAGACGCCCACCTGGTGGCTACATGGGATTCGGCGGAGATGAACGGCGGGGCTGCCGTCACCGCTTACCATCTCCAGCACCGCCGGGGAACGACAGGGGATTGGACGCATATGTCCCTATCCAGCGAAACCAGGACGGTCACCCTGGACTCCCTCACCAACAATCAGCCATACCAGGTCAGGATCGCCGCGGAGAACATGTTCGGAATGGGCGCCTACTCTCTCCCCAGGACGGCCTCCCCCGTAAACAGCCCCCCTCCTGCGCCACCGGTAGTGGACCAAACAGCCACCGAACTCCAGGTCTTCAGCTACACCTTCGACGATGTGTCGGACCGCGACGAACACGCCGTCAGCTTTTCCGCTGCGCCGGCTGACGGAGGCCAGATGCCCTCCTGGCTTACCTTCGATGCAACCAGTCGCACCTTCAGTGGGACTCCTCAAGATGCGGATACAGGCCCTTTGCCAATCAAGGTGACAGCTACCGACGACGGCACGCCCCCGGCCTCATCTGAAGCATCTTTCACACTAACGGTGGAAGATGTGAACCAGCCGCCAGCGCCATTCAGTATCGATGATATGACGGCAGGGGCCGGGCTGTTCTTGAACCGCAGGATTTCCAAGACCACCGACCCGGACAGCAAGGACGACCTGAGCTATTCGGCTACCCTCAAAGACGGCGGAGAGCTTCCCATCTGGCTGGGTTCGAGATCAAAAAACTTATCTTTAGCGGCACACCTAAATCTGGGGACGCCGGTAGGCTCAACATCGTGGTGAAAGCACCGACGACGGCGCACGCCCATGTTCTCGGAAGCCGCCTTCACATTGGAGGTCATACACAACTTCCCTCCTTCTGCGCCTGCCGTCTCGGACCAAACTGCAACCGAAAGGGAGGCTTTCGTTTACACCTTTCCGGCATCCACCGACGCGGACAATCACGCCATTACCTACACCGCCGTGCTGGCCAACGGCTATCCGCTCCCCGGCTGGCTGACCTTCGACGCAGCGAATCGCACCTTTAGGGGAACGCCTTTGGAGTTGGATTCGCCCAAGAGGCACCAGATCAAGGTGACGGCATTCGACAACGGCTGGCCCCCAGCGTCCTCCCAAAGCGAATTCCAATTGTGGGTTCCTGAGGAGGACTCCCCGCCCATAGCAGTCGCAATCGCAGGGCTATACCCGCCGGAAATGAAAACCGGGGATAGCGAATCAGATTTGCTGCGGGTGCATTCGGGGGATGAGGTAACTCTGGATGGCTCCGGCAGCAGTGACCCGGAAGGCGCAACGATAAGTTTCGAGTGGACCCAGATCGAAGGAAGTAAGGTTACTCTGGATTACCTGGAAAAAGAAGGCCACAAATATGCGACCTTCATTGCACCCAACTGGGGAACTTTCGTGTTCAAGCTTGTTGTCAAGGACGAATATTTCTTCAGCGACCCTGACTTTGTCAGGGTTACGGTAGATGGGTCAGAATATGTAGAAGACCCACCGGACCATATCTTCCCTGCACTCTCCTTCGGCTCTGCTGCAATCGAAGAGCAGGTCTATTGGGTCGGACCAGGACATCGGAACTGTCCTGTTACCGGCAGCTACGGGTGGTACTGGTCGTCTGACCTATAAGCTTTCCCCTCTTTGCCTGCGGGGTTGGTCTTCGGCACTGGGGGTCGCACCATCACGGGCACCCCTTCAGAGCGGTTGGAGCGCAGCCTGTTCACATACACCGCCATTGACCAGATCGGGAACGAAGCGTCGCTGAACTTTTACATCACAATTAAGACGCCAACTGCCGAGGTGGAAACCGGTGATCGGGGATACGTGACCATAGTCGCCTTAGCTGCTGGAGAGTCTAACCTCACCTTCACATTGGAGGAAGAAACGTCCAGGTAAGGGTGAAGACGGACGAGAGCAGCATAGGGTCCCGGCTCACGCTGCGGGACGGCGCTCTTTTGTCGGCCTCGCTTTCGTCGAGTTCTCCGGCGTCCTCTCCGATGGCCTGACCAACCCAACCGTTCCCCACGGCTTTCGTACGCTAAGCGACCCCAAGTTTCTACGCATCACACTACGTGGCCGCGACGGCGACATCATAGACCGCTTGGACACCCCCGCAACCATCTGCCTGGCCCCATTCGGCGACGGCGATGGGGTACTGATTATGCTGCGACACGACGGCGTAGAAGGCTGGGACATCATTGCCAGAGCTCTGGCAACATCGGCCAATGGAGAAGTCATCCTTTGCGCTGATACAACCAGGCTTTCGACCTTCGCCTCGGGATATGGTGAGCCGTTGCCTCTGCCTTCTCCGACCGCCATCCCGACTCTCGTCACCGAAGAGCTTTCCAACGCCCCACCCGAACTCACCCCAACGAAAGCGCCAATACCGGCGCCTGTCCCGCCCCCGACGGCTACCATAGTACAGACGGGGCCAATGCCGACCCGCCCTCTAAGTCCAGCTCCTGCAGACCCGGCGGATCCTGTAGTCCAGGTGGAGCCAACTCTATGGCAGCCTCCAAGTCCAACCACATCGAGTCCGGCAGCATCCCCAACTTTGAGGTCCACCGCCGAGCTCCATCAGGGGCGAATCCCTGAGGACGAAGCGCCAACTGCCCTGCCGGCACCCTCCCAGGTGGAGCGCTTCATGGATCCAAGTAACGGCGCTCGCACATGGACCCTTATAGGGATACCCATAGCCATCTTGGTGCTCGTGGCAACCTTCTTGATATACCGGCGGAGTCTCAGACCGTAGCCGACCTGCTCAACTACTGTAGGCTGCCCCAGTCTTTCAAGAGTCTCAATTCCCTTTGAAAACATCTTGACACTTCGAATTCCTACTGCTAGCATACCTTGAACCCCGGTTAGTGATACAGAGTACCATGACTACCGAACAAGTTGTCGCCCCAATATCATGGCAGTCCTCGAAGACCGAGGATACCGCTCTACCAACTCAAGACGCAGTATCGTACATATTCTGGAGGAAAAGGGGAGCGGCTTCACCGCCGAGGAGATCGGCAGAGAGTTGCCGTCGGTGGGAAGGGCAACGGTCTTCAGGACTCTCAAGCTCCTCCTGGAGATCGGCGTCATCTGCCGGCTGAACCTGCCTGATGGCGCCCCCAGGTACACCCTCTCCCGGGTGGAGCACCACCACCACACGGTCTGCGTCGTGTGCGGCAACGTGGGGAGTTCCGCGCTGCCACCATCGAACGGCTGATGAGGTCCCTGAGCAACGAGATTCCCGGTGATGTCGTCGGGCACCGCATCGAGCTGTACATCACCTGCGACCTTTGCGCCAAGGAAAACACCAACTAGAGCCACAATGAACTTCAGTAAGATTCAAGTGGCCACCCTAATGAGACTGAATCCTATCAGAGCCCTCTCCAGCTAAGTTTGGCAACTTCCAGTCCATAGTTTCCCAAGGAAAGGAGACAGAGAATAAATGATACTCAATCCCTTTAAAGGCATGCCTGGTCTCTTGAGCGCCTTCCTAGTGGTCTTCGGCCTACTCTTTGCCACCGCGGCATGCGCTGGTGACAACGGCGATCCGACCTCTACGCCTACAACCGCTCCGGACCTACCCCCACATCGACGGCAACTCCCGTACCGCCGACGCCACTCAACGTGGTCACCACAACCAACATAGTGGCGGACTGGGTTGAGAACATCGGCGGGGAGCACGTTGACGTATTCAGCCTGCTGCCCATCGGCGCCGACCCCCATGGATTCCAGCCCGGGGCCCAAGATGTTACCAAGATCGCTGATGCGGACCTGGTGCTTTCTATTGGGCTCGGGCTCGAGGAGTCCTGGATGAGAAGCCTCCTGGAGAGCGCTGCCCGAGACCCCTCCAGCATTGTGGAGCTCGGAGAGCATATCGACCCCATCGAGTTCGCCGAGGGGCACATCGAAGAGGTGGAGTTCCTCGAGCACATCGGTGAAGTCATTCACGAGGTGGAAGACGGCGACATGACCGCTGAGGCCGGCCTCAATGAGATCAAGATGATTCTCGCAGAAGTCGAGATCCATGAGGACGAGGAAGACGAACCTCCTGCGATGACCCTCGCCATCGTCGCCCAGATCGACAGCGGCGAGCTGGATATTGAAGAGGGCCTTGAGGAGATCGAACACGTAATCGGCGGCGGCGAGGAAGATCACGAAGGCCACGGCCATGGGACCGAGGACCCCCACTTCTGGTTTGACCCAGTACGGGTCCAGATAGCCGTCGATGAGATCGTCGCCCTGATGTCAGACCTGGACCCCGACCAGGCGGACACCTACGAAGCCAATGCTTCCGCTTTCAAGGCCGAGCTTGACGAACTGCACATGTGGACCGAGGAACAGGTAAGCGCCGTGCCCGAGGAGAACAGGCTTCTGGTCACTTCCCACGACAGCCTCGGGTACTTCGCCAACCTGTACCACTTCGAGATAGTGGGCGTGATCCTTTCCACCACCACCGAGGCCGAGCCATCGGCGGAGGATCTGGCGGAGCTGGTCCACGAAATTGAGGGAGACCGGCGCCAAGGCGGTGTTCGGCGAGACCACCGTCAGCGAGCGCCTCGCCAATGCAGTGGCCAGCGAGGCCGGGGTGGATCTGTTCAGGCTTTACTCCGGCTCCCTCGGCATCGAGGGCAGCGGAGCGGAAACCTACATTACAATGGTGCAGGCCAACGTTAACCAGATAGTCGAAGCCCTGCGGTAGCACCAGAACCAATACACCGGAGGTGGGCCGACGCCCATACAGTGCGTGGTCCACATCCGGCGGACGGAATCACCACCTTAAGGGACGCGCTGAAATGGCAGTGGATGCAGGCATAGCAGTCAAGGATGTGACCGTCGTGAGGGGCGGACACACTGCCCTCACCGACGTCACCTTCGACGTGGGTGAGGGCACCCTCATGGGAGTGCTGGGACCCAACGGCGCCGGGAAGAGCACCCTGTTCGATGCCATCGCCGGCGTGCTGCCTCTGGCCCGGGGAACGGTTGATCTTTATGGCGACGCGTCCCGTACGGGGGCTTTGGCCTATGTCCCCCAGCGGGACAGCATCAACTGGCGCTTTCCCGCCAACGTTCATGACGTTGTGATGATGGGGTGCTGCCGCGCCGGGTGGTTCAGGCAGACCGGCAAGAAGGACCGGGAGCTGGTCAAGCTCTGCCTGTGCCGGGTCGGCCTCTGGGAGCAGCGTTCAGCCCTGATGACCGAGCTTTCGGGAGGTCAGCGCCAGAGGGTATTCATCGCCCGGGCCCTGGCCCAGGAGGCAAGTGTCGTCCTGCTGGATGAGGCCTTCAGCGGCGTTGACGTGGGGGCCCAGGAAGGCATCATCGAGGTGCTCCAGTCCCTCCGCGACGAGGGAATAATCGTACTCCTGGCTACCCACGACCTCACCCAACCTGGCGCAACGGTTTGACCAGGTGCTTTGCATTAACCATCATGTGTGCGCCTGCGGCCCCCCCCGACCAAGCCTTCACCCCCGACGTGCTGGAGGAGCTGTACGGTTCCCACGGCATAGAGTTTGCCCCCAATCACTACCGCCCAGTGAGGCGCGGGTCGTGATCGACTACATAGTTGGTCCCTTCGAATACAGCTTCATGGTCAGGGCGCTGATCGTCTCCGTGCTGGTCGGCGTGATGTGCCCGGTGCTGGGGGCATATGTCATCACCCGGGGGCGGGCGTTCATGGGGGATGCCTTGGCCCACTCGGTGCTGCCCGGCATGGTCGTTGCCTTCCTCTTGGGCATCAGCCCCTTCATCGCTGCCGTTCCGGCGGGCATAGCCGTCGCCCTGCTGATGGGCAGCATCGCCCGACGCACCGGGGTCAGCGAAGATACCTCTATCGGCATAATATTTGCGGGCATGTTTGCCCTGGGCCTGGTGATGCTCTCCAGGGCCTCCAACGTCACCGTCAACATCGAAGACCTGCTCCTTGGGCAGGTGCTGGGCGTTTCCCAGAACGACGTTTACACATCCCTGGGGCTGACCGCCCTGGTGCTGGTAGGCCTGTTCACTTTTCACCGCCAGCTGGTATATACCACCTTCGACCCCGTGGGCGCCAAGGTGATCGGAATAAGGACGGGCCTCATCGAGTACGTGCTCCTGGCTCTGCTAGCCTTGGTGATAGTCATCGGCATCCAGGCCGCGGGCATCGTTCTCGTTATGGCCATGCTCATCACACCTGCCGCTACCGCGTACCTCCTCGCCCGGCGCTTCGTGGAGGTCATGGTCTTAGGGGCTGTCCTGGGGGCGGTCTCAGCGGTTACCGGCCTGTACCTTTCCTTCCACCGTGGACCTGCCGTCAGGCCCGGCCATGGCCCTCGTCGCAACGGTCATGTTCGGAGTGGCCGCCCTGGCGAAGCAGCAGTGGAGGGTTAAAGAGGCGCCAGCCTAAGTCTCTTCGAGACGCCGTGTTCCAGAGAAACGTCTTTAACTGAAGTGGGTTTACCGGCTTACCAAGGTGCCCCTTCTCACTCCCTTCCGCATACGTTCATGCTCCGAGCAGAATTCGGCCCCCAGTATGAGTATGAGGGAGGAGATGTATGTCCACACCAACAGCGAGATGACCGCCCCCAGGGAACCGTACACCCTGGCGTAGTTCGCAAAGTTGTCCAGGTAGAACAGGAACGCCGTCTTCCCAACCTCGAAGCATAGAGCGGCCAGCAGCGCCCCAGGCCAGATGTACCTCCACTGGGTGGTGGTGTTGGGGACGTGCTTGTAAATCATCAGGAAGATCGCCAGGGTGAACAGGAAAGGCAGAAAGCGGGCAAGCAAACCGGTTATGTTGTCTTCCAGGAAATGGAAGCGGTCCAAGCCCAGGCCGCCCGCAAACTGGATAGATGAGGTGGCCCCCAGAGAGAGCAGGAAGAGGATGCCCACCGTCATGGCCATCACGATGTGCCGCGCCTTGGCAACGTAGAAGGGCCGGTCTTCATGCACATCCCAAGCCCGGTCCACAGCCCGGCTGATGGCGCCGAAGAGGGCGCTGGCGGTCCAGAAAAGGCCCAGTATCCCCCACAACTCCCAGCAGTCCCCGCACACCCTTCACCGAGCCTACGTTGTCGGTCAGGATATCCTCCGTGCCGGGAAGGTAGGTCTGGAAGAAGTGGAGCATCTCCCGCTCCACAGTGGCCGATTCCAGGATGAGGCTGAAGACGAATATCAGCCCCAGGACCAAGGGAAAAAGAGAGAGGATAGCGTAGTAGGCTACGCCGGCGGCCATGTGGGTGGCATCGTCGTTGCCCATCTCGCGGACCACTCGGACGATTAGCCTGATGACGGGAATCCCGTACAGCACCCACCAGACAGGCTCTGCAATGCTGACAACTCCTTGTATCAGCGCCCGGGCTTTGCTGGCGAGAGACAAAGCGAAACCCTCGAAACGTGCTGGTGTGGCAACTGCCGGCGGCTCCATTGCCCAACCGGGGGCATCTCTGCGCCTGAGTTACGGGGCTCCCAGGAACATCGCCTTCCCCACTAGGTCAGGCTCAAGCCGGGGCAAAGGGCGGGCTATGGGCTATCTCCATAGCCCGCATCAGCTAAATACTAGTTGCCCTCTTTCTTGAAGGGGGTCCTGAGCACGACGACCACGCCGGAGATGGTGCCTGAGACGGCATTGGTCACCGCCGTTGTCGTGGCTTCGCCAAAGGACCCGGCGGCGCTGACGGCCCCGTTGGCAGCCGCCGACGCGGCATCTTCAGCGCGGACGCCGACCCGCTTGGCGCTTTCTATGGCCGATTCCACCGCATTGAGCGCCACGCTTGCCACATCGCCTCCCACTTCGGCGGTCCCCTTAACCAAGCCCCTGGCGCTGTCTTCGACGGCTGCTATGACATTGCCTCCCACCTGCTGGGTGCCGGTGACGGTCCCGCTGATGGCATCCCTGGCGGTGGCGCCCAGGTCTCCACCAACTTCTCTTACGCCATGCACGGCGCCCCTGGACGCGCTGAAGGCCGCATCCTGCAGCTTAACGGCAACGCTTCCCGAAGCCTCGATGGCACCCTCCACGGTGCCCCGAGTCACCGAGGCCAGGTCACCGCCCACATGAGAAGCCCCGCTGATCAACCCCCGGGCGCTGTCCTCGATGGCCCCGACGACGCTGCCTCCAACCTCCTGGGTCCCGGTGACGGTGCCCTTAATCGTATCCTTGGCGGTGGAAGCCAGGTCTCCCCCCACATCCCTCGCGCCATGAATGGCCCCCTGGGCCACGCTGAAGGCCATATCCTCAGCCCGCAGGCCCAGGCTCTTGGTCGTCTCCATAGCCCCCTCGGCCGCGCCCCGGGCCACCGTGGCAACATCGCCGCCCACCTCCCCTGTGCCCTTGATGGCAGCCCGCACGGTGTCGCTCAGGGCTCCCACCGTGACCGTGCTCACCTCGCCGGCCCCTCGTATAACACCGATGATGCTGCCCTTAACGGTTGAAGCCAGCTCGACACCCACCTCGTTGGTAGCATGAATGGCCCCCTTGACCACATCCCCCACCAGCTCTTCTACGCCCGTTATCGTCTCCTTTGAGGTGCGAAGGGCGTTAGCCGTGGCATTTCGCGCGGCATCGATGGTGCTTTCGACCACGCTGCCGGCGCCGGTGATAGTCCCCGTTATAGAATCCCTGATAGTCCTGCCCACATTCCCTAGCGTCATCAGCGCATCTCCTTACTCGGCAGTTCCGACGTTGGTTCCTGTGTCATGTAAAACCGGACCCCTGCAAAGCATCGACGAACAGCTAGTCCAAAGCAGGGGCTTGTGGGGCCATTGTAGAATCCCCCATTTACGTTGTCCAGCAACGGGGGCGGGGATGGGGCGAGGCGATCCGGGGACAAAGAAAAGGACGGGCCGTAGCCCGCCTCTCATTTGTTGCATAGGCTTGTTAACGGAACTCCCCGATCTCCCATCGGCTATAGTGACGTTAACGGCTTTTGGCAACCTATTGACGTTGATACAATACCATCAAAGTCCTGAGAACACAATGGATGGTGGCGAAAATGACTGAATCAAAGAAGGAAAGGTACCGTCTTGACCTTGATCTGGGCACTAACTCCATCGGCTGGGCTGCCGTCATCTTGGACGACAAAGGCGATCCCTGCGGCGTACTGGACATGGGTGTCCGAATCTTCCCCGACGGGCGCGATGCCCAGAGCAAGACGTCCAACGCCGCAGCTCGACGCATAGCCCGGGGCCAACGGCGCCGCCGGGACCGCTATCTCCAGCGGCGCAGGGACTTGCTGGAGGCCTTGGTCAAACTTGGCCTGATGCCGCAGGATGAGACAGAACGCAGGGAGCTGGTACAACGACTCCATGACCCCTATGTCCTGAGAGCCAAGGCCCTGGACCATCCTCTGGAACCCTTCGAGCTGGGGCGGGCCATCTTCCATCTGAACCAAAGGCGAGGGTTCAAGTCCAACCGCAAGGCGGCAGGCGATGAGTCGGAGAAGACCAAGATAAGCGACCGCATCGACGAGTTGCGTCGCCAGATGCAGGTGGCTGAGGTACGCACCCTGGGCGAATTCCTGGCGCGCCGCCACGAAAAGCGGGAAACGGTTCGGGCACGCCCGGAACTGGGCCTCTACCCTGACCGGGCCATGTACCAGGAGGAGTTCGACGCCGTTCGGAAGGCGCAAGAGGCTCACCACACCCTGACCGGCGAGCAGTGGGGCAGACTACAGGGCATCATATTCTGCCAGAGGCCCTTAAAGCCCGTGAAGCCGGGATGGTGCCAGTTTGAATACGAACACGAAGAGAGAAGGGCGGCCAAGGCCCTGCCGGTGTTCCAGGAGTTCCGAATCCTCCAAGAAGTCAACAACCTGAAAGTGAGAGTCGGGACCGAGCCGGAACGCCCCCTGAATCCCCAGGAACGGGAGCGCGTTCTTAAACGGCTGCGTTCGGGCAACGGCATCGATCTCGAGAAACCCACTAAGAATCTGGGTCTGCCTCCCGGCACAGTGGTTAACCTGGCGGCCGGCGGACGCAAGTCGATAAAGGGCGATGAGACCACCGCCAGGCTGGCTTCCTCCGGCCAGCCCGCGACGGCGAAAAGAGCGGTCAGGCCGGGATTGTTCGGTCCAAGGTGGCTCGACCTCTCCCTGGAGAAACGCAACGACATCGTAAGGTTTCTGCTGGAAACCGCGGAACCCGAAGATATCCGTCAGAAGGCCAAAGATGAGTGGGGTCTGGACAAGGCCCAAGCCAAAGCCGTTTCGGAGGTCTCCCTTGTCGCGGGCTACGGCAACCTCAGCGAAAAGGCCATCAGCAAGATTATGCCTCACCTGGAAAAGGGGATGCGATACGACGAGGCCGTCAAAGAGGTCTATGAACACCACTCGGACTTTCGCAATGAGGAAGCCCACGACTTCCTGCCCTACTACGGCATAGTGCTGCCACGGGATGCGGTGGGGGCTGACCCAAAGAAAGACCCGGAGAATGAGGGCGAAGCTGCCCGCTACGGGCGCTTCCCCAACCCCACCGTACACATCGGCCTGAATCAGCTGCGCCGCGTGGTCAACCGCCTCATCGAAGCCCACGGCAAGCCCGAGGATATCGTCGTCGAGCTAACCCGGGACCTGAAGATGAACTGGGAGCAGAAGCGGGAGAACGAAAGGAGGCAGCGAAAAGGTAGGCAAGACAACGAACGGTTCAGAAAGTGGCTGGAGGATGCCGAGGTGCACGACATCACCGCCGACATGCTCCGCAAGCTGCGCCTGTGGGAAGAACAGGGTCCTCCCCATGCGCGGGTCTGCCCTTACACCGGCAAGATCCTTACCTTCGAGATGGTGACATCCAGTCAGACCGAGATCGACCACATCCTGCCCTTCTCCAAAACGCTGGACAATTCATCTGCCAACATGGTGGTATGCATCGCCAGCTCCAATCGGCTCAAGGGCGATCGGTCGCCCCATGAAGCCTTCGGCCATAGTTCCGATGGGTATGATTACCAGGACATTTTAGACCGGGTCGCCAACTTCCAGACGCCGGCCAACAAGAAGCTTTGGCGATTCCAGCAGGACGCCATGAAAGAGTTCGAGAAACAACGCGATTTCCTGGACAGGCAGCTAAACGAGACCAGCTACCTGTCCCGGACCGCCCGAACCTACCTGTCTTACCTTTACGACGAGAAGGGAGAGGGCCGGCAGCGGGTCCGTGCCGCTCCGGGTCGGATGACCGCCCTGCTTCGACAAGGATGGGGCCTGGAAGGAATGCTGCGGGCATCCCCCCAGGGAGAGATACTACGCAAGCAGAGGGACGACCACCGACATCATGCCATCGATGCCTTCGTCATCGCCTGCACCACCCAGGGGCTTCTCCAGGAGTTCGCCCGGGCCTCTGCCTCGAACGTCAACCCCGAGGAGAGGTTGGAGGCAGTGGCGAACAAGACAAAGCCGTGGAATGACTTCCACCGAAACCAGGTGAAGCCCTTCATCGACAAGATAATCATCTCCTACAAGCCCGACCACGGCAGGCGCGGAGTTAAGGGGCAGACCACAGGGCAGCTTCATAACGAAACGGCCTACGGGTTGGTAGAGTACTCGGAAGACGGCCCCTCCACGGTAGTCGTGCGTAAGAAAGTGGCCGACTTCAAGAAGCGGGAAGACCTACAGGCCGTCAGGGATGAGACCATGCGGAAAGCGTTACTTGCCCTTTGGGATAAGGTCTCTGCCGCGACCTCGGAGAGTAAGGAAATTCCCGCAAGATTTGCCGAGCAGGCAGCCCAGGATGGGGTGAGGATAAAGGGCAGATTGCAATCCGTTCCCGTCCGCCATGTGCGCGTCCTCGATGAGCAATCCATCATTCCCATCAGGGACAGAAATGGAAAACTTTACAAGGGCTATCTGCCCGGCGGCAACGAGTTCGCCGAGGTTTGGAGTATGCCTGACGGAAGCTGGCGGACGGTGGTAGTGTCCAAATTCGACTCGAACCAGCCGGGGTTCAACTTGAATGATTTTCGGCCTCACCCTGTAGCAAAGCGTATTATGCGCCTTCACATTGATGACATGGGGGCACTGGGTGATGGGCCGAACCTCCGTATCGTCCGCGTTAGGCAGATGGACAATAACAAAACCGGGCCACGTCTAGTTCTTGACAGCCACAATGAGGCGAACGTTGATGCCCGGATAAGACAAGACGCCAAGACGAGACGCGATACAGGTATCGACGGTGGCATGAAAGTGGAAGTATTCTCCGCGTCAAAGTTGCGCCGGCTGGGCTTCCGCAAGGTCAGCGTGGACGAAATCGGACGGGTCAGGGACCCGGGGCCGCGAAAGCCGTGACTACCAGGGTCATAGAGATAGCCAGCGACGGGAAACACCTCTCTCGTTACCGGGGCCTCATGACCATATCCGGCAAAGGAGAGCAGGAGGCCCGGGTGCCTTTGGACGACATAGGCGTCCTCCTGTGCAATGCCCACGGCCTGACCTACTCCAACGACCTGATGACGGAGTTGGCCCGGCGAGGGGTGTCCGTCGTCCTGTGCGGCAACAACTACCTGCCGGTGGCCTGGCTCTGGCCCCTGGAAGGTAACCACATCCAGGCCCAGCGGATGCGCCGCCAGCTGGAAGCTCCCCTGCCCCTGCGCAAGCGTCTGTGGCAAGCCCTCGTGAAGGCGAAGATCGTGCAACAGGAGAACATCCTGGACCTGCTGGGCGTGCCCGACGGCGGTCTGAAAGAACTGGCCGGCCGGGTGCGTTCCGGGGACCCGGACAACGTGGAAGCCCAGGCAGCCCGCCGGTACTGGCCCCGTATCTTCTCCAGGGACTTCCGCCGGGAACGCTACGGGGCCATGCCCAACGGCTTCCTCAACTATGGCTACACGGTGCTCAGGTCGGCCATGGCCCGGGCTGTTGCAGGCGCCGGCCTCCACCCCTCCCTGGGCATACATCACCACAACCGCACCAACCCCATGTGCTTGGTGGACGACCTTGTGGAGCCCTTCAGACCCATGGTGGACTACGCCGTGGCCCGGCTTGTGGCCGATGGACAGGAGGAGATGACCCCTGAGACCAAGGGGTCCCTGGCGGAGGTGTTGGCCATGGACATGTCCACGGACCGGGGCGTCACCCCTTTGCAGACCTGCCTGGAACGGGCGGCCCAGTCCCTGGCCCACTCCTTCGAGACCCGTAAGCCATCCCTCAACCTCCCTGGGCCGCCCCTGGCCGAAGCGGGGAGCGCCGACTAGGATATTCTTGGCGCTCAGCGGTTATCGGCTCATGTGGATGATGGTGCTCTTCGACTTGCCCGTGGTCACCGCGAGGGAGCGAAAGGATGCTGACAGGTTTCGGAAGTTCCTGCTGGACCAGGGATTTGACCGCTGCCAGCTATCGGTCTATCTGCGCTTCTGCTCGGGGAAGGAGCAGACCCAGGTCTATACGAAACGGGTGCAGGGGGCCCTGCCCCCGGCCGGCAACGTCCAGATCATCTATTTCACCGACAAGCAGTACGAGAACATCGTCAGCTTCCAGGGCAAGGTGCGAGGTCCGGTCAACAAAAATCCGGCCCAGTACGCCCTTTTCTGACGTCGCTGTGCCGGTTTTTCATAAGCCGATAACCTCCAGGCCGAACCTGTCACCAAGCTGGACTGGAGGCCATCTATTATAGCCGATGGGAGATCGGGGAGGAACCGCAACACCATCGGTTCTGTCCATCGGTGTTCAAATTATAGCCGATGGGAGATCGGGGAGGAACCGCAACGTATTGCGTGGGGGTAGGGGAAGGCGTCGATTATAGCCGATGGGAGATCGGGGAGGAACCGCAACGGCGATGTGCGTCTATGGCGCGCCAGGGACATTATAGCCGATGGGAGATCGGGGAGGAACCGCAACCGATAGAGCAGTCATGGCTCCAGCAGTGAGATTATAGCCGATGGGAGATCGGGGAGGAACCGCAACTATGAGCGCTTCCAGGGACGGATTCTCATTATAGCCGATGGGAGATCGGGGAGGAACCGCAACACTATGTCGGGGATCAAGAGGTCCCGATTATTATAGCCGATGGGAGATCGGGGAGGAACCGCAACACTTGACGGCTGCGGGTGCCAGATGGGGTATTATAGCCGATGGGAGATCGGGGAGGAACCGCAACTAACATACGAAGTGGACACCAAAACTTGGATTATAGCCGATGGGAGATCGGGGAGGAACCGCAACTACAGTTAGTTATATATACAGTGTCCCGCATTATAGCCGATGGGAGATCGGGGAGGAACCGCAACTGATCGACCCCGGAAAGGCGGCTGATCTTATTATAGCCGATGGGAGATCGGGGAGGAACCGCAACTCAGTCCTTCGATTCCCATACCCATCAGGTATTATAGCCGATGGGAGATCGGGGAGGAACCGCGACTTAAACACCCGCATATAGCCCCATTCTTCTGATTATAGCCGATGGGAGATCGGGGAGGAACCGCAACAGCGACGCCGGGATATCCGCCAGGTCGTTTATTATAGCCGATGGGAGATCGGGGAGGAACCGCAACCGCAAGGGAGGCCATAGGCGAACGGGCCAGATTATAGCCGATGGGAGATCGGGGAGGAACCGCAACGGCGTGATGGACGGCGAATGACCGATGCTCATTATAGCCGATGGGAGATCGGGGAGGAACCGCAACCGCAAGGGAGGCCATAGGCGAACGGGCCAGATTATAGCCGATGGGAGATCGGGGAGGAACCGCAACTCAGGTGCTTGTGGAGGTCGCCAGTTTGTATTATAGCCGATGGGAGATCGGGGAGGAACCCGACTCCTCGTCAGGTAAACCCTCGATCAGCCTTGTCATACCGGCGCGCCGGTATCCAGTCCCACGCATTTCTGGATTGCGGCTTTCGCCGCAATGACGAAGTTGCGTAGAGGTCTCCCCCGGGCGGGGGCTGAGCGAAGCCCCCTAAAGAGAGGCCAGGAGCTTCAGCTCATCGGCCATGAGCCGGGGGGTCAGGTAGTGGCTGCGGATGTACCGGTGGCCCCAAGCCCCCATCGCCTTGGCTTGATCGGGATTCTCCAGCAGGTGACGCACCTTGTCGGCGTACTCTTCGATGCTGTCAACCAGGTAGCCGCCCTTGCCGTCTCTCAGCTGCATGGGGATGCCTCCGACCCTGCCGGCCACCACGGCCGTGGACTTCCACTGGGCTTCCGCAACGACCAAGCCGAACCCTTCCCGGATGGACTTCTGGATCACCA
Organism: Dehalococcoidia bacterium; assembly: GCA_963663025.1. Taxonomy (GTDB): domain Bacteria; phylum Chloroflexota; class Dehalococcoidia; order Lucifugimonadales; family JAGWBF01; genus JAGWBF01. The sequence continues at coordinate 1,307,578 of OY760073.1, forward strand.
CGTCCGAGGAGCGCTGGAAGGCGTTCACCTCGATGCTGCTGGCGGCGGTGTAGTTGGTGTACATGTGCACGTCGGGGTCGCTGCCGGCGGCTCTCCTGGTCGCCTCGTACATCTCCGCGCCCTGGGGGTCATCCATGGCCAGGTGGCCCAGCATAGCCAGCTGTACCTCGGGTATGTGCCTCTTGACCCGCCGGTACACCTCCACCACTCCCAGGGGGTCCTTCCACGGATCGAAGCGGGACACCTGGGTCATCAGTGGCCTGCGGGTGTCGATGCCCGCAAAGGAGAGGATGTTCTCACAAAGGTCGGGCGGGAGGTAGGTGTTCTTTGGGGTTGTGGGATCGATGGCCGGCGGGATCAGACGCACCTTCTCCGACGGCAAGTCCTTCATGGCGTACTCGGCCATGGTGAAGACCACGGCATCGTAGGCATCGACGTAGGGGCGCAGGAAACGCCAGACCTGGGGGTTGGGATCGGACAGGTCGATGTGGCACCGCCAGACCCACTTGGCCTTTCCTGAGCCATACATGGACCGGATGGCCGCCGGCTGGGGGTCGTGAACGATGATGTAGTCGTAGTCGTCGTAGGGGAAGGCGGTGTTGCGGGAGTTGGTGTCCAGGTAGGCGCGCTTAGCCGCGCCGTTCAGATGGTAGTCGCCTCCCTGGAGGGCGTTGTGGAAGGCCTTGGTGACTCGAAAGAACGGGTCGTCCCCGGCAATGGTCATCCAATCGGCATGAATGCCGACGTCCCGCATCAGGGGGATGTAGGACCGGAGGATTTCGGCCACTCCGCCGCCGTAGGCGGTCGAGTTGAGGTGCAGCACCCTGGCGCCCACCAGCGGGGCAGCCAGCCTTCTGACCTCCTCCAGGGCCTTCGCGCCAACGGGTTTCCGGTAAGACTCGAGGGAGGCATTGCCGACGGACACCCCTTGCAGCGGACCTGTGTTCGCCTCTACCAACGGGACTGATCGGGCAACACGCCTGTGACCGTTTTCGTCTCCATTGCGAGCAGAGCTCGCGGTCTTATTTCCCGTCAGTGTCCGTTGCGCCAATTCTCCCCCCATCACATTCCGCCTCGCAGCCTACTTTACCAGTTGACAACAATACCACAAATGCCAAGCATCTTTTCAATAGGCGCCCTGCTTGATTGACGACGTTTTCGACACAAAGGGAGGCGGTGTTACACTGGTGATAACGAAAAACCGGGTAAGGAGTCGATATGACAACTTTGGTTACCGGAGGCGCCGGATTTGTAGGCAGCAACATCATCAGGGAGCTGGCCCAACGGGGACACGAAGTGGTGTCCCTGGACCTGACGCCGCCCGATGAGATGGTCCTGAAGTACCTCGAACCCTGGGCCTCCCAGGTCAGCTTTTCGACGGGCAGCATCCTGGAGCCGGGCGACCTCAGGAAAGCGGTGGAAGGGAGGGCCATAGACAAGGTCGTCCACGCCGCCGTATTCACCGCCACCCGGGAAGATATAGAGAAGGAGAGCAGCCTCCCCATCGTCAGCATTAACGTCGTGGGCACGACCAACGTGCTCGAGCTGGCCTCGGGCCTGCCCCTGCGCCGATTCCTGTACGTCAGCTCCGGGGCTGTGTACGGCGAAGCCCGCGGGTCCGAAGAGCTACTGGGGGAGGATGTCATGCTGTACCCGCGCACCCTCTACGCATCCACCAAGTACGCCAGCGAGCTCCTGACCCGGCGCTACGGCGAGATGCACGGCTTCCCTGCCGTCAGCGTGCGCCTGGCATCGCCCTATGGCCCCATGGAGCGGGTCACCGGACACAGGGCGGTTATGTCAGTGCTGTACGAATGCACAGGCAGGGCGGCCCGTGGGGAGGCCATACCTGTGGGCGACCGAAGCCTGGGGAGGGACTACACCTACGTCAGCGACACCGCCGCCGGCATCTGCCGGGTGTTGGATGCGCCCACCCTGTCCCACGATGTGTACAACATCACCACGGGCCGGAAGGTGACCCTGGGCGATATAGTGGACGCCCTCCAGGAGGTGCGCCCCGGCCTGTCCGTCTATGACGACCCGGCCAAGGTGTACGGAAACCTGTTCCCGGGCTATGTGCGGGGCGTCCTGGACGGCGCCCGCCTTCGGCAGGACACGGGCTGGGAGCCCAGCTTCGATCTTTCGATGGGACTTGCCGACTATTTGGGCTGGCGGGACACCGCACCGTTCCTGGACTAGCCGGCGGTTCCGTTTGCTTTAGCGGATGGGCACACCACTGATCACTTCCACGACTCGCCGGCAGTAAACGGAACCAGATGGGGCTTACCGGTACCTGCCATCGGTCATGATTCATGAGTTCGGACACACCCTGGGGCTTTCTAAACTTTGACACTGATCCTGCGATGGTTAACTTGGATGCTGTGATGAATGGAAGCGATGAAATAACGGTCGAAGACATTGCCCAATTGCGGGCAATCTATCTTCTTCACAACCCCCATCCTTAGGAGCCGGGAGGTCCAACGATGATACGCATTCTAATTCCCTCCCTACTCTTCTTTGTCCTCATGGGCTGTGGCCTGTCCACGGGGCCCGATACCCAGGTGGATGACTCCTCCCAACAGGTCGGCAGTCCGACACCCCTGGCTGACGCCCCCACTCCCCTCGCTGCCTCAACGGAAGAAGGGGGAAAGGTGGTGTTTGAGAGCCGACCAGACGTTCCCTTCCATGGAGACATGTCAATCGAGGAAAAGATTTTCGAAAACGCTGTCATCGTCAGGGCTATGATGACATCCGAGTTTCTCGCCGGAAGTTGTTGTCGAACCCGACGGCAAGTACAGCGTGGTGTTGAAATTCAATCTCAACGCCAGGGAGTACCTGAAGGGCACGGGAGATTCCAGCGTCGTGGCTATGTGGGTCGATGGCAGGCATTACGACACCCAGGCGGAGGCCGAGGCCAGGAAGCTGGTGGTCCTTGCCCAGCGGGACAGCCAGTGGGACGACCGGGAAGCCATCATCTTCCTATATGATGGTTCTACCGGGTATGGCACTGTCATAGTCCAGTGGCTCAAGCGGGCGGGACCATTTCATTTTGGCCTTTGCAGACCCATATTCGGCAGATGACCACTATAGCTTGCACAGCAAGGTTCAAAAGATATGGCTGCCCGCCGGCTGCCGGCGCCTCCTCGGGGGCGAGTTCCGGCGGCGACAGCCAAGAGTACCTGCTGGATGCGCCATCCCAGACAGGGAGCTCCACTGGGGACATCTCCAGCGCCAGCTCCACCTCATCCACGTCTACCATCACCCTAGGCAACCTCAAGAACCGGATCGAAGAGGTTACTGCGGAGCTGAATAGAGGCGATGGGTCCGAGGCTTACAAAGAGTGCGTCAAGCGGAAGTACCTGACAGAACGTCGGGCTCGCTACTATCGAGAGTTGGATGGCAGCGACTTGTATGGCAGGAGTCCCATGGTGAACAACCTGGGGTCCGGCCAGCCCGCCGGCGCCCTGCTGCACGAACGGGACAATCACGGCCTCTATCCTAATCAAAAGGCCAAGACATGGCTGGAGAGCGGAGATGCGTCCCTCTTCACCGTTGTCCAGGGAGACCCTACCTCCGTGGACTATGACAAAGACGGTAAGCTGACCCCCGGAGAGGACGGCATCTACTTTACCGAGATGTTCTCGACGGTGCGCCCCCTTCCGGCGGGCAAGTACAAGTTCGACCTTAAAGAAGTGTGGAGTCCATTTTTCCCGTGCAACTACGCTATCAGCCTTGGCTGGACCGTCACCGTCACCGCCCCGGACGGCACCACCCACGAAGCTTTTTTCGACCCCCAGACCATCGGCAGCGGGGATGGCTACATCAGCTCCGGCAACCTCAGCACAGGAGACCTTTCCCCAGCAGCTTTCACCACAGGCGACACCACCACGTCCATCACCAGCTTCTACGGGACAGGGGATGCGGTCACCATGACCCTTTCCCCCTACGTTGATCTGACAACCCACATCTTCGACTTCATCACCGGCGATGGGACAACGATGCTCTCCCTCACCGGGGCCACGGGGGACAGCGCTGCAGGCGCCCTCACTTGGGGTGTCTCCAAGAAGCCCTGGTCCTCGGGAGACCAGCTTATGCTGCGCATCTCGGAGCCCCCGCTCCCCGCTCCCACGCCGACACCTGCACCGAGATAATCCTGCCTCCTCGCGGAATCCCTTGCACAATCTCCCCTCCATTGGGGGAGGGGACTAAGGGGGGCGATGCGCCCTTAAGCTTGCCGTTTCGTCATACCGGACTTTCCTGGATTGCGGCCTCCGCTGCAATGACACCCAGGGCTTCGCCACACCGCACCTTCCTAAAGCCCCAACCCTAAAGCCCCAACTTTCGTTATGACCCCGTCCGTTCCCCTTCGAGAACCTCAGGGCGAACGGACCAAGGGCAGCATAGCCGTTCAGGGGCGTAGACTCCCGTTCCCGCAGGTGTGACGTCGACAGATACCTTCAATTGACAAACATTCGACCCTATGCTAACCTGCGCATAGGCGTTAGTGAAATTTTTAACGAACTTTTTCAGGTGTGATAATCAGAGCTTCCAGTGGGGAACTCCGCGGTCGCACCCATAGGCCCAAGTTCACTGACGTGCCCAGCGAGGGCGTATTGCATCCCATAGAAGCTGGAGTGCAGGCGGCGGGTGTATGGTCGGGCCCAAGCTACAGGTTCTCACCGTTTTCACCGTTGTTTGCATCTTTGCGCTCATAACCTTGGGAGGAGTGGTGAGGCTCACAGGCTCGGGTTTGGGATGTCCAGACTGGCCTCTTTGCCACGGCCAGCTTTTCCCACCCATCGAATATCATGCCCTCATCGAATATTCCCATCGAATGCTGGCTGCCCTCGTGGGCGTTCTGGTAGTAGCCCAGGCTCTCGTGGTCTGGCGTTGGCACCGGGACCGGCGATGGCTCCTGGGCCTCTGTTTGCTGGGAGTGGTGCTGGTCATCTTCCAGGGCTCGTTGGGCGGGATTACCGTTCTGACCGAACTGGCCGCTGGCCTCGTCATGGCTCATCTCGCAACCGCTGAGGCCCTGATTGCCTGCATGGTTCTGGCCAGCGCCCTGGCTCTGCAGGGCTCACCACGAGCCTCCCAAGATCCGGAAACTAGCAGGCAGCCTTTGGCAGGCCTGCGTCGAATAACCCTGATCACCACAGGCATGGTGTACCTGCTGCTGCTAACCGGATCCTACGTAACGGTGTCAGATGCTGCCATAGCTTGCGGACAATCCTGGCCCCTGTGCGGCGACAGCTTGATCCCGGAAGGTCACCTAGCATGGGTACACATGTTTCATAGGCTGGTTACCCTGGTGGTGTCGGGCTTGGTGGCAGTCGTCTTGGTCCGGGCCTGGCGTCAGGGTAGGGGATGGGACCACCTAAAGTGGACTGCAATAGCCTTGGCCGGGCTGCTGGCACTACAGATAGGACTGGGCGCTGAAGTGGTTTTGGGCGGATTCGACACCATTCTGCGGGCAACCCACCTTTCCCTGGGGACGCTCATGTGGGTGTCTCTGGTTGTCCTAGCAAGTCTCGTGGTCATAGGCAGGCCGAGGGAGCTCCAAAGAAGCGGACATGCTTAGGCTGGGTTCCGACACCTTCACGCGCTCATCAGCGCCGAGGCAGGCTCTGTCGATAGTCTCCGACTACGTGGCCCTGACCAAGCCTCCCATCGTAGCTCTACTGTTGGTCACCGCCCTCGGAGGCATGTTCATGGCGGCCCAAGGTGTTCCACCCTTGTCGGTGGCCGCTCTGCTCCTGCTGGGAGGGGCCAGCGCAGCGGCAGGCGCAAGCTCCATCAACCACTATCTGGACAGGGATGTCGATGGCATGATGCTACGCACCAACCGCCGGCCCATTCCCGGACGGAGGGTGAGTCCAACCTCGGCCCTGGTCTTTGGCATCCTGCTGAACGTTTTCGCCTTTGCTCTCCTGGCATCGACGGTTAATATACTGAGCGCCCTCATCACCCTTGGGGGGACCCTGTTCTATGTGCTGGTGTACACCCTGTGGCTGAAGAGGATTACCGCGCAGAACATCGTCATAGGCGGCGCTGCCGGAGCCGTTCCTCCTCTGGCGGGATGGGCTGCCGTGACCGGCGGTGTGGAGCTGCCAGCCCTGTATCTCTTCGGCATAATATTCTTCTGGACTCCCCCCCACTTCTGGGCCTTGTCCCTCTTGATGAAGGACGATTACGCCAGGGCGGGCATCCCCATGCTTCCGGTGGTATATGGCGACGCCGAAACCCGCCGGAACATCTTCCTGTACACGATCATTCTGGTTGCACTCACCCTGCTGCCCTTCAGCGTCCAGCAGGTGGGATGGATATACTTCACCTCGGCCGTCACCCTGGGCATCGTGTTCCTGTACTATGCGTGGCGCCTCGTGAGAACGGGAGAACGCACATCACGCCGGGATGCCTCCCAGCGGGAGCGCCGGGTGTACCTGTTCTCCCTGCTGTACTTGGCCCTTCTGTTCGCAGCCATAATGGTAGACACGACGGTGAACCTAGCATGAAGAACGCCAGATGGAGAAAAGCCGGAAAATTGCCCTTGAAAGGGACAGACTCCCTTGGTAAACTCTTAGCCGCTATGCGGCCCTATGTAAGCACCTGCCTATACCCATGCCCGGCGGACCCAACGGCAAGGGTAATCGATGAAGGAGACCCCGGTGATACCCCGACCGCTTAAGAGCGGGGGCATCCTTGCCCTCATTGCCATGGCGGCCTTCCTGGTGCTGCTGAGCTGTAACCCAGCAGACAACCAGTCCACCTTCGAAGCGGCATCCCCCGAGGCACAAAAACTGCTGGATCTGCTGGCCATCATCGGGTGGGCGGCCGTAGCCGTCTTTGTGGTTGTCGAAGGAATTCTGATCTACGCGGTTATTCGCTACGCCCGCCGGCGAAACGACAACACCATGCCGGCCCAGACCCATGGCAACACACCCCTGGAGATTGGCTGGACTATAGCACCTGCCATCGTCCTGGCGGTTATAGCCGTTCCTACAGTCATATACATATTCGATCTGGAGTCGGAACCCCCGGAAGACTCGCTGAACGTGATCGTCACCGGGCACCAGTGGTGGTGGGAGTTCGAGTACCCAGAAGAAGATGTCATCACTGCCAACGAGCTTCGCTTGCCCGTTGAAAGACCCGTCCGACTGCTGCTCAGGTCCGACGACGTCATCCACAGCTTCTGGGTACCGAAGCTGGCCGGCAAGGTTGATGTGATACCCACCAACGAGAACAGGTTGAAGTTCACCCCCATGGAAACCGGCGAGTTCTACGCTCAATGCGCCGAGTTTTGTGGTGTCGCCCATTCTCACATGAGGTTCCGGGTCATCGTGGAAGAGCCCGAGGAGTTCGATGCTTGGGTAGACAACTACCATGAGCTGGCTTCGCGACCAGCGCCCACCGGTGACTCCGATGAAGCCCAGGGAGCGCAACTCTTTGCAAGCAGAGGATGCCTCCTCTGCCACGCCGTCAACGGCCCAGCCTCGGCAGAGGCTCGTCTTGCCCTGAAGGAAGGCTTCGAAAGGGGAGAACTGCGGTTCCCAGCGCCGAACTTGACCAATTTCGGGACCCGGGGCACCCTGGCGGCAGGGCTCCTTGATAACGACCCCGGCGGAGAGAACCTGAGAGCTTGGCTAACCGACCCCGACGAAGTCAAGGAGGGAAATCGCATGGCCGAGCTGGCCACGGTCTACATCGATCCTGATTCAGAGCTGACGGCCTTGGAGGTTTCCCAGTTGGCCGCCTATCTTTTGAGCTTGAAGTAATGATAAGCCTTGAACCCGGAAGAGGCCGATCTGCAGCCTCTGGCATGCATGAAGAGGGAGGGTTCTTCGGAGGTGAGTCATGGTAACCCTTGGTAACGCCCTTAGCGGGGCATTGCGCCGTCCCACCAGCTACAACGGAGTGTGGAGCTGGATCACCACCGTTGACCACAAGCGCATTGGCATCCTCTATGGTGTCACGGCCTTCATTTTCTTCCTGATTGCAGGCGTGGAAGCCCTGCTGATGCGCACACAGCTCGCCAGGCCCGAGCAGGATGTCGTAAGCCCCGAGGTATTCAGCCAGCTATTCACCATGCACGCGCTGACCATGATCTTTCTGGCCATAATGCCTCTCACCGCTGCCTTCTTTAACTTCATGATACCCCTGATGATCGGGGCTAGGGATGTGGCCTTCCCCCGCCTGAATGCGTTGAGCTACTGGATATTCCTGTTCGGAGGCATCCTTCTGAACAGCGGATGGATCTTCGGAGGCTCCCCCAACACAGGATGGTTCAACTACGCTAACCTGTCCGAGCAGCCCTTCAACACGGGCACCGGCGTGGACTTCTACGTTGTCGGCCTGCTGGTCCTTGGAACAGCTTCCATGGCAGCGGCTTTCAACTTCATCGTGACCATTCTGAACATGCGCGCCCCCGGCATGACCATGATGCGCATGCCGGTATTCGTCTGGATGACCCTCGTGACCTCTTTCCTGATAATCCTGGCCTTCCCGGTGATCACCGTCGGGCTGATCGAGTTGCTGTTCGACCGTCAATTCGGCACCGGCTTCTTCAATCCCGCCTTAGGTGGAGATCCGGTGCTCTGGCAGCACCTGTTCTGGGTGTTCGGCCATCCTGAGGTTTACATCCTGATCTTGCCGGCGATGGGGATCATCTCGGAGATACTGCCGACCTTCTCCCGCAAGCCCCTCTTTGGGTACCGCGTAGTCGTACTGTCAGGAATCATCATCGGCTTCATGGGCTGGGGTGTGTGGAGCCACCATATGTTCACCGTCGGACTGGGGGCTTGGTCCAACTCGGTGTTCAGCATTGCCACCATGGCCATCGCAATTCCGACGGGCATCAAGATATTCAACTGGATCGGCACTTTGTGGGGCGGGTCCATCAACATCAAGACGCCTCTGCTCTTTGCAGTGGGGTTTGTGTCCCTATTCATAATCGGCGGCCTTAGCGGAGTGATGCACGCCTCGGCACCCGCCGACGCCCAGCAGCAGGACACCTACTTCGTCGTCGCCCACATTCACTACGTCCTCTTTGGCGGAAGCATCTTCGCCATCTTCGCGGGCCTATACTACTGGTGGCCCAAGATGACGGGCAGGATGATGGACGACAATCTGGGCAAGCTGCATTTCTGGGCAATGATGATCGGGTTCAATGTGACCTTCTTCCCAATGCACTTCCTGGGCTTGCAGGGTATGCCCCGCCGAATACACACCTTCGATTCGGCCATGGGCTGGGACCTGTGGAACATCGTTGCGACCGTGGGCGCCTTCTTCATGGCTGCGTCCATCCTGATCTTTATACACAATGCGGTACGGAGCCTGAAGAAAGGCGAAATCGCCACCAGCGATCCATGGGACGGCAGGACCCTGGAATGGTCTATCCCATCGCCTCCTCCTGTATACAACTTCGCCCAGATTCCCCAAGTGCACGGCCTGGACCCCCACTGGAGCAACAAGTACGGGGACGACGGGCACTCTGCCCCGGTTCCCGTAGGTGGCGGCGCGGAGGAAGTCCACGCAGCGAACCACGAGCACGCGGACGAACATGGGGACGACGGGCACGGGATTCACCTCCCTGGCCTGTCCTACTACCCTGTGATGCTCGCATTCGGCTTGTTCGTTGCCGGCTATGGCCTCGTGTTCTACGAGACGCTTACGTGGGCTATGGCCATCATCGGCCTGGGCATCGGGATCGTGGCCGCCTACCTCTGGTCCTTCGAACCGGCCGAGGAAGATCATGAGTCCGATGATTGACGTACCCAATTCCACGGGGACGGCCGAGGCCTAGTCGTGGAGAAAGGTTAGAGTTGGAAAATCCGACTGGACACGGCCACTCTATGGTCGAACAGACGACGACGGGGCTGAACCATCGCAAAATGCTGATGTGGCTGTTCCTCGGTTCGGACTGCCTGTTCTTCGGCTCCCTGATCGCCACGTATCTCATTTACCGGGGAGAAAGCCTCGTCGGTCCCTTCCCCGAGGATGTGTTCAGCATCCCGGTCACCACGGTGAGCACCTTTGTGCTCCTGATGAGCAGCATGTCCATGGTGCTGGCATACTCAGCCATAAACCGGGGCAACATGCGGGCATTTCGCGTATGGCTCCTGTCCACCTGCCTGCTGGGCGCCACCTTCCTGGGGTTTCAGACCTTTGAGTTTTACGAGTTCGCCAACCATGAGCGGACCGTCGAATGCCAGCCCGGTTCCCAGATACCCGAGTGCCTGGCGGGGGCCACGAAGTACAAAGAAGATTACGGGCTGACCCCCCAGACCAACCTGTTCGGCACGACCTTCTTCACCTTGACGGGTTTCCACGGCGCCCATGTTACCGTGGGTGTGATCTGGCTGCTGTCCATCGTGGGCTACTCTTTCATAGGAGGCAGGAAAGCGCAGCGGGTACTCACCGACAAGCAGGCGCTAAGCGTCGACCTGGCAGCCCTGTACTGGCACTTCGTGGACATTGTTTGGATCGTAATCTTCGCGGTCGTTTACCTCATTGGAGTCGGAGTTACATAGCGCATCATGATGGGAAACGTGATAACTGACCAGAGGATAATAAATGGCGGATAGCCCGGCACACAGGGAGGGAGCGCACCCGACGGCCGCTACCTACATCAAGGTAGCCCTCACGCTGGCGGTGTTGACAGCTATAGAGTTCGGTGTCTTCTACCTGGAGATGCCGAACCTGGTGCTAATCACCGTCTTCCTCCTCCTCTCCTTGGTCAAGTTCGCCCTGGTGATCCTCTTCTACATGCACCTGAAATTCGACAGCCGCCTGTTCTCAGGGGTCTTCATTGGGGGCTTGGTACTGGCGGTCGCCGTGTCAATAGCCCTCATGGCAATATTCCAGGTGCTGGACACCCTGGCTAATCCTTCCGAACCCGACGGGGAAAATGGTGTAGTTGTTGGACCTACGCCCACACCTACACCTACTCAGGTGGTCAGCGAGTGCGCGCCCGATGACCGGATTTGCCAGGGCCGTGAGCTGTTCCTCAATGTGCCAGCCAGCGCCGCTCCTCAAGCGCTATGGTGCAGCCAGTGCCACGCCTTGGGCGACATCGCCGACGGCGCAATCGGGCCCGACTTGACTAATATCGCCGTCAATGGCGCCACCCGTAAGCCAGGGATGTCCGCCGAAGAGTACATCCGGGAGTCCATCCGGGAGCCGGAAGCCTTCCTGTGCGAAGTTGAGCTTTGCACCCAGGGGCTGATGACAGCCTCCGTCACCGGGGGCCTGACCAACGACGAGGTGGACCTTCTGGTCGAGTTTCTGATGAGCGCTACGGCCGCGGACGACACGCAGGCCCCCGTAGTGGACGTTATGGTACCTACTACCCCCGCAGACGCATCAACAGACGCTCCCGCGCCGGCCGGAGGCCTTGTAGCGGAAGGGCAGTCCCTGTTCATGACCCCGCCTCCCAACGTGGGACCCCAAGCCCTGTGGTGCTCCCAATGTCACGCAATAGAGGGTCTGGCCGATGGGCTCATTGGTCCCGACCTGACCAACATCGGCGCAGTTGCAGCCTCTCGCAAGCCGGGCACCTCGGCCGAAGAGTACCTGGTGGAGTCGCTGCGCAACCCCGACGGCTTCATTCCCGACGGTGTGGAGCGCGCAACACCCGGACTCATGACCCTTGCCATCGTCCAAGACCTGACCGACGAGCAGGTAGATGCGCTGGTGGCCTTCCTGCTAGCCCAGCAATAGTCGTGGCGGGGAGTTTCCTGTGCCTGTTCATGAACTGCACCGGCTATGCATCCCCTTAGCTGATCTGGAATGATACTTCTCCAGGTTGCAGACTTCTCCTGGACCCAGTGGCATGCCCACCCCAGCATAATCCTGGGCCTGCTGGCCTTCGGGGGAGCCTACCTCCTTGGTGTGGGACCCCTGCGCCAGCGCTACTCATTGGGCCCTCCCGTGGAAGGGTGGCGGGTATCGGTTTTCCTGCTGGGCGTACTGGTGCTGATGGCAGCCCTGCTCTCTCCCATACACGACCTGGGTGAGCGATACCTCTTCAGCTTCCACATGCTCCAGCACATGCTACTCATGTTGGTCTTTCCGCCCCTGGTGCTCATCGGCACGCCTACGTGGCTGCTGCGACCCTTGCTGAAGAATCCCTCTGTGAAGCAGGCAGTTTCTTTCGTTACCAGGCCGGTGGCCGCCTTTCTTATATTCAATGCGGTCCTGGTGTTCTGGCATGTGCCAGGGCTGTACGATCTGGCCCTTAGAGAACGAAACATACACATACTGGAGCACATCACCTTTATAGGGGCGGCGGTGCTAATGTGGTGGCCTGTGCTCAGCCCCATGCCCGAGTTGCCCCGGGCGCCGTATATAGGCCAGATGGCCTACCTGTTCATGGTGCCGACCGTCTCGGCTATTTTGGGGGCATTCATCACCTTCTCCGAGGCGGTGTGGTACGATTGGTACGCTGAAGCTCCCCGAATTTGGGAGATTTCGGCCAAGACAGACCAGGAGATCGGGGGTCTGCTCATGTGGGTTCCCGGAGGCGCCGTGTTTATGGCGTCCCTGATAATCGTGTTCCTGGTCTGGGCAGGCAGGTCTGAATCCGACGACAGCGCCCGGCTGACCGACAAACCAGGCAATGCCGGTGTGCAGGATTATAGAATGTCATTTGAACAAGCCCCCGGCCCGGATTCCGAAATCCGCGCCGTTCTCAGGTCGAACACATCCAGGGAGGCATACCAGTGAAACCAACAACCATGGCAGCGCTGCTCCCCATCATGGCAGCAATCTTCATCGTCATCTGGGGCGGCGCCTTGGGCGTTATATTCATTCTCTTGTACAAGACCCCGCTGGGTGAGTGGGGCGCGGTAATCCTTGGCATGGCATTGGTCATCGGTATACCGGCCATTGCCGGGCTTCTCGCCAAGGACCGCGGTTAGCCCGGGCCGGCAAGGCCATCCCTCCAGGCTATGCTTCTCAAGTCTGCGCTCACATTTGTCGCAATAATCCTCATTGCGATGGCCTGTGGAGATGACCCTGCCTTCCGGGGAAACACCCTCAACGTAGAGCAGGCGCCCGACTTCAGACTCCGCGACCAGCACAACAGCGAGATTGCCCTGTCCGACTTCCGAGGCAAGGTTGTAGCCCTCACATTCCTGTACACCTACTGCCCTGAGATATGCCCAGGGATCACTGAGACCATGAGAAAAGCCTCTGAGATACTGGACGACGAGGCCGATAATCTGCAGTTCCTAGCCGTGAGCGTGGACCCTGAGCGGGACACGGTCGAGACGGCATCCAACTACAGTCGAGACACCGGCCTGCACGACAGGTGGCGGTTCATGGTAGGCACCCAAGAGGATCTGGAGCCTGTGTGGAAGGCTTACTGGCTGGACCCGTCCGTCGACGCTTCAGTGGGATACCAGATCGTGCACCTTCATGAGGACGGAGAGCTACATGTGCACGATGTGGATGATGGGGGCGGCGCCAGCACAGGGGACTTGAAAGTCGTACGGGAAGGCCCGCTGATCTCTCACTCGGCCCCGGTGTTCCTCATCGATCGAGAAGGCAACCGGCGAGTGCTGCTGAACGATCTTGCGCTGGATCCGGCACGCCTGGTACACGATCTACGCGTCCTATTGGACGGGTAGTCCGTCGCACAATGCGCGGTGTCTAGGCGGTCTGGTTGGCTTGGGCTATTTCAACCAGCTTGTCGAAAGCCGGCCGGTCGTTGACTGCCATCTCGGCCAGCATCTTGCGGTCGATCTCGACATTGGCCATCTTCAGGCCGTGCATCATGCGGCTGTAGGTCAGCCCCGATTGGCGGGCCGCTGCCCCGATGCGAATGATCCACAGGCGCCGGAAATCGCCCTTGCGCTCCCTCCTGTGCCTGTAGGCATGGCTCCAAGCATGAATGAGAGCTTCCTTGGCCCACCTGTAGTTCCGGTGGGAGGACCCCCGAAACCCCCTGGCTGCCAGTAGTACCTTCTTGTGCCGGCGGCGTCTGGTTACGCCGCTCCTTGCCCTTGTCATTCTTTGGCTACCTGTCTATCTCTGTTGGGTTACCCGTAGGGGACCAGCTTTGTTAGTCTCTTGACGTCGGCGGCATCCACCAAGCGCTTGCCCTCGTACTGGCGACGTACCTTCTTGGGCTTCTTGCGGCGCAGGTGACTGCTCATTCTCTTGCGGCGCATGAGCTTGCCCGCTCCCGTTATGTGGATACGGGCTTTAGCTCCCTTGTGGGTCTTTAGCTTGGGCATCCGCTACTCCCGCCAACTCCGTCTTAGCTTTCCGGGCGCTGGGGACCAGGATGATGGACATCGCCCGGCCTTCCATCCCCGGAGGCTTCTCCAGCCTGGCCTCTTCCTGGAGCTCATCCGCCACCTTTTTCAGAAGGGTCATACCCAACTGGGCGTGGGACTGCTCCCTGCCCCGGAAGACGACGGCCACCTTCACCTTGGAGCCGTCCTGGATCAACTCTTTGACCTTGCGCACCTTGGAAGAAAAGTCGTGGGTGCCGATGTTGGGCCGGAAGCGGACCTCTCGCAGGGCTGTGTTCTTCTGGGACTTCTTGGCTTCCCGTTCCTTCTTGGAATACAGGTACCGGAGTTTGCCGTAGTCCAAGAGGCGGCACACCGGGGGACTTCCGTTCGGGGCCACCTCTACCAGGTCGACCCCTCGCTCCCTGGCTGCTTCCAGGGCTTCGGCAAGGGAAAGCACCCCGAGCTGCTCGCCGCCTTCAGCGATGACGAGCACTTCGGATGCTCGGATTCTTTGGTTTACTCTGTATTCCTTAGTAGGGATGCCGGGCTACCTCCAGCAAGTAATGGCTACATTGCCCGTATCTTAGCTTGCGCAAAAATATAGCATAGGCATATATGCAAGTCAATCGAACCTTGGTGGGCCTACGCTTTTCGAGTGATTTCGTCGCTCATACGATCGATGAGGCTGTCGACGCTGACGGGACCCAGATTCTCACCCGTGCGGAGGCGCACCGATGCGGTGGCGCTGTTCATTTCCGAGTCCCCAACCACCAGCATGTATGGCACCTTGTCCATCTGGGCTTCCCGTATCTTCAAGTTCATCCGTTCGCTACGGGCATCCACCCGTCCCCGTATATTGCTGGCCCTCAGCCGAGCCTGCACATCGTTCGCATACTCCAGGTGCCGGTCTGCAATGGGTATAACCATAGCTTGCACAGGGGCAAGCCAGAGTGGGAAGGCGCCCCCATAGTGTTCCATCAGCACACCTACGAACCGCTCCACCGACCCCATAATCGCACGGTGCACCATGTAGGGCCGGTGCTGGGCGCCGTCGGCTCCCTGGAAGGCCAGGTCGAAGCGTTCGGGCAGGTTGAAATCGAACTGTACCGTCGTGCATTGCCACTCGCGGCCCAAGGCATCCTTGATTTTTATGTCAATCTTCGGGCCGTAGAAGGCACCGCCGCCCTCGTCGATGCCATATGCCAAACCGCGCCGATTCAGGGCGCTGGCCAGGGAGTCGGTGGCGTGTTGCCACATCGCCTCGTCCCCGACGTGCTTCTCCGGCTTGGTGGACAAGGAGATGCTATAGTCGGAAAACCCGAAGGTGCTCAGCAGCTCGAAGGTCAGGTCCAGCACCCCCAGAACCTCGTCCTCGACCTGCTCAGGCAGGCAGAATATATGGGCATCATCCTGGGTGAATCCCCGGACACGCATCAGCCCGTGAAGCACACCGCTTCGCTCGTAACGATAGACGGTCCCCAGCTCAGCGAACCTCAAGGGCAACTCCCGGTAGCTTCGGAGGTCCGACCTGTAGATCATGATATGGAAGGGGCAGTTCATGGGCTTCAGGTAGTACTCGTTGCCGTCCACATCGTTAGGGGAGAACATGCTCTCCCTGTAGAAGTCCAGGTGGCCGCTGGTCTCCCACAGGCGCGCTTTGCCCACGTGGGGAGAATAGACCACGTCGTAGTTGTGCTTGTCGTGCAGTTCCTGCCAGTAGGCCTGGATGATGCTGCGTACTCGTCCCCCCTTGGGATGCCAGGTAATCAGCCCGGGGCCTATGTCTTCGTGGATACCGAACAGATCGAGCTGCCTGCCCAAGCGGCGATGGTCCCGCTTCTCAGCTTCCTCCAACATGTGGAGGAACTCGTCCAGGGCATCCTGGCTTTCGAAGGCTGTCCCGTAGATCCGCTGAAGCATGGGACGCTTCTCATCGCCCCTCCAGTAAGCCCCTGCCACGTTCAGCAGCTTGACCGCGGCGATCTTGCCCGTGGACTCAACGTGAGGACCCTGACATAGGTCAACGAACCCGCCATGGGTGTAGGTGCTGAGCTCCTCTTCCTCGGGGATGTCGTGGATTATCTCCAGCTTGAACTGCTGGTCCCGGAACATGTCGTTGGCTTGGTCCCGGCTGATGACCTCTTTCTCGAAGGGGTGGTCCTGGGCGATGGCATCCATCATTCGGGACTGGATGCTCTCCAGGTCCTCCGGCGTGAAGGGCCGAGACACCTGGAAGTCGTAGTAAAAGCCCTCATCGGTCGAAGGCCCGATGCCGATCTGCGCCTCGGGGAAGAGCTGGATGACAGCGTCGGCCATCACATGGGCCGCCGAGTGGCGCATACGGTGGCGCAGGGCCATCACATCCCCATCAGGCTGACCGCCGGTTGCTGTCATCTCCATACACAGGACCTTACGATGGAATTAGCCATCCAATATAGCACACGGCCCGCTGGCCTTGTAACAGGCACACGCTGTCTTGCCTCTACTCTTTGCCCAGGACATGGTCCAGGGCGGTTTCAATGTCCGGGTGGCGGAAGACATAGCCGCTGTCCATCAGCCTCTTGGGGACCGCTCGCGTACTACCAAGGAGAGACTCGTCGGCCATCTCCCCGAGGGCGGCCCTAAGAGCAGTACCGGATATTTTGAACAGGGTCGGACGCCTCAGCGTCTTGCCCAGCGCGCGGGTAAGCTCTCCATTGGTAACCGGATCGGGGGCTGTGATGTTGACAGGGCCGTCCAGCGCCTGCGTCATCATGCAGTGCTCAATGGCCCCCAGGGTGTCATCCAGGGATATCCAGCTGACGTACTGGCGACCGTTGCCCACGGGTCCTCCCACCCCCGCCTTGAAGGGGGGCAGCATGCTCTTCAGCATTCCCCCCAAGGGAGTTACTACAGGGCCCAGCCGCAGGTGCACCACCCTGATTCCAGCCCGGGCCACCTCTTCGCTGGCCTCTTCCCACTCCCGGGCCAACTCTCTCAGGAAGCCCTCCCCCACAGGGCTGTCCTCATCCATGACTGCGTCTCCACCTGCCGAGCCGTAGATTCCTACCGCCGAGGCGCACAGGAACACCTTCGGGGGATTTTCCAGACGGGAGAGGGTGTTCGCCAGCAGGCGGGCGGTGCCGACCCGGCTGTCCCGCATCCGCTGCTTCTTGGCCGGGGTCCACCTCCCCATGATGGTCTCCCCGGACAGGTGCACCAGGGCATCCAGCCCCTCCAGGTATGCCCCGTCGAGGACGCCCTCTGCCGGATCCCAGGGAATGACGGAGGTATCCCGTGCAGTTTCCTTACTGGGACTGTTGGTCCTGACCAGGCGTTTCACCTGGTGGCCGGCGGTTGTCAGGTAGTGCGCTAGGTTCGAGCCGATCGTGCCCGATGCCCCGCTTATGGCCACCTTGTATCGGGGAATGGACGCGTAGCGCTGGTGTGCCTTCAGGTCCTGGTCCAGGGTGCTGTTCCTGTAACGGAAGGCCGCTTCCAGCCTCCGAAGCACCAGACCTCCTACCAAGGCGCGCCCGGCCAAGCCCAGTGGCAGGGCGTATTCGACACGGTTGTCCAGAAAGCACGAGTCAGGGCCGTCGGGTTCGGCGCTGGTAAGGTGACTCCAGTGAGCAAAGGGGCCACTTAGCTGCACCTCTCGAAACTGGCGTGCCTCCACAAAGTCTCGGTGCTCCAACGTCCAGCGCAGGCGCAACATTCCCAGGGGAATAAGGACTGTGGCCTCTCCTCCCGCCTCGATGCTGCCTCTGCGAGTCAGTTCCCGGAAGGGCTGCCAGGGAGGATTCAGGCGTTCGAAAGCTCCCGGACGTCCCATCCAGCGAAAGACCTCTTCTGCAGAGGAATCCAATCGCGCACGATTGACATACTCGAAGAGTCTCATGATTGGAGCGAATACCCACCCTCAGTAAAATGGACTCACACTAGCGATGAATAGACCAGTTCTAGGATAGACTTTTGGCGAAACCTGTAGCAAGATGGAAGGTCGCCAATGTGCGACAAGTTGGGGTTCCATTCTGTTCATGAGAAGAACTAACGAAGACAGCGCCCCATGTACAGGCCCGGTCCAGGCTGGGCTTACCGGCGGAGCGCTCGCGGGGACCGTAGGTGTTCTGGTCAACTTGCCCTTGGAGTCGCCAAGCGACCCCTTCTTCAACAGCGCGACGGTCATGGTGGGCGCTCTCTTGACGGGTCTCGCGGTAGGGATTTGGGGGCGTGTGCTCGGCGAAGGGCACGTCCGCCGGGCGCCCTTCTGGTCAGGGATAGTATTTGTCATAGGGATCGCCACGATCATGGCAGTGGTCGGCGAGTCCCAGCTAGATCGATCTCTGTCGTATATCGCGCCCCTAGCAGCTATTGTCGTCGGCCTGACGGCTGGCATATTCCTTCTGCTTGGACGCCTGAACCGACCCTTTCCTTGGAAGGTGACCCTCGCCTTGCTAGCCCTGGTCATTGGCCTGGGCATTGGTCTGGCAGGAGTTGGGGACCAGGGAAGCGGACGCCTGGAGCTGCCTCCAAGGGCGAGCATTCAGCACTTACCCGGACCTCACCCATGATCTTGGAATCCTCTAGGAGCGAATCAACGTGATCAGAGCTATGCAAATATCCCGACTCTTCGTCCTGGCTGCGGCCGTGGGCGCCTTGCTTGTACTATGGGGGTGCGGAGGCACCGCGGATGTTGAGGTACAACCCTCTCCCACGACCTCCGAACCGCCCACATTGCCGGCAGCAACCCTGGTCCCCACTAAAAGTACAAATGTCGAGGTGCAACCGACCTCCACCATAGCGGAGCCTCCGACGGTACCAGCGGAAACCCTCGCCCCCACCCTGGACCCGGTGGACCTTGGAGGACCCGTGGATCTTGAAGGGCCCGAGGAACAGTACGAAGGCGTCACCTACGTCGTATCCGAAGGAACGGAAGCCACCTTCACCGTAGAGGAGCAGCTGGTTAGGCTGCCCCTGCCAAACGATGCAGTGATGCGCACCACGGAGCTTTCGGGAGAGGTCCACCTGGACGGACGTCTTTCGGTTATCAGCATCGACTTGCAGTCCCTGGAAAGCGACCAGTCCTTCAGGGACCGCTACGTGAGGACCAGGATGTTCGGGGAGCATCCCAAGGGAACCTTCACCGTGCCGGATATAGGTCCCGTTCCTGAGGGCCTCGCCTCCGGTAAAGAGGTGATGACAGAGGTGTCCGGCTCCTTGGAGATGCGCGGGGAAACCTTCCCCCTGGAGTTCGAGATCGAAGCCAGGGACGATGGGGAGGTGCTGTACGTCCTCGGTCGCACCACCTTCACGTGGGACCAACTGAACATTCCCCGACCCACAGCCCCCCCAGTCGCCAGCATCGAAGACGAGGTGCGCGTCGAGATACTCCTGGCCCTCGTACCAGACGAGGGGTAGCCCACGGCCTCCTCCAGACCGGAGGCCACAGAACGGAAGATCGTTTGATTAGCTCGGGCGGGCCGTGCTACCATCGCCGGAAAAGGCAGTGCCTTCCCATCGCTAATCTCCGAAAGACAGGAGCCCGAAATGCAGCTCCCCATCGTATATACGCTCATCAATTGAGAGGCCAGCGACAAGCTGCGCCAGTCGTGGATTGGGCAGGGAATAGCATTCGAGGAGCGCAGAGTGGACCAGAACCAGGAATGGCTGGATGAGCTGCTCAACTACTCGGATGCATCGCCAACCGTGATCTACCCCGACGGGCGGGTTGAAATCGGCTTCGAGGGCCACGTCGGGTGAGCGCTGGCCTAGGTCGGCGGCGCCGGCCCCAGGACACAGCCCTCAAAGCCCACCACCAAAGGAGGTAGCATGACCAGCGAGACCAGCGTGGTAACCCCCGAAAGATTCGCCCAAGGTTTCAGCTATCCCGACTACATCGCGCAGATCAACATCAACAAGAACTGGTTTGAGAAGCTCTACGACTCCTTCCAGGTGGAGTCCGACGATGCCGAGTTCTTCCGCAAGGCGGTCAGCCTTCCCAACGGCCCGGCGAAGATGATGGTCATCGGCGAGGACTGGTGCCCCGACGTTTACCGGGGGATGCCAGTCATGGCCCGAATAGCGGAGGCTGCCGGGATGGAGATGCGGGTGTTTCCCCGGGACGCCAACATGGACATCATGAACGAGTTTCTGAAAGAGGGTAAGTGGGCCTCTATCCCAGCGGTGGTGTTCTACTCAGCCGACCACGAGTATCTGTGCCACTGGATAGAGCGCCCGGCGCTGGCGGAGAAAGAGATGGAGTCCATATCCGCCCAGGTGAAGAGCGAGATGCCCAACGCTTCGGACCAGGAGATACGGGCGGCGGCCAGGCCCCGAAACCAGGAGCGATTCCCGGCTTGGCAGCAGGAGTCGGTCAAGGAGATACGCCGGCTGCTGGCCGAATCACTCAACATCCAGACCTAAACCGAGGAGCCTGAGGACCTCCCTCAGGATGGTCCCTCGCTAGAGTAATCGTTCACCGAGATACTGCCGCCCTCCAAGATGGACAGGTGATAGGGAGCCTCCTGCAGAGTGTCGGGAGACAGGGCTGCCACAATCACGTAAACCTTCTCCAAGCCTCTGGTTGCTGGAACTAAGATCTGCCCCAAATTGTCCGAGTTCAGCCTCAGCTCTCGGACAACGTTTGCATCCCCCACCTCGACAACCTGGACGATGTACTCCTGCGGCGCCCGGTTGTCTATCCTGCGAAACCCCTGAGGCACCCACGAGCCGTCGAAGCTGGCATCGGGGTCGATCCCCAATTCCGGCACAGCGATGTGGTCCACGCATATGCCCGTCTCGTGGAGGGCATCGTCGGTTACGTAGTGGAACCGGACCATCACCTCTTGGCCCACATACCCCGCCAGGCTGGTCTGATAAAACTCCCATCCATCGCTGGCGCCCGTGTACCCCGGCCCAAAGCTCACGCCCAGGGAGTCCTTCTCGGTGGTCCCCTCAGCATTCAGGACGTCCCACGTGGAACCACCGTCCACCGACACCTCCACGTAGGCATAGTCCCATCCCTCCTCGATTTCGTACCACAAACGGTAACTGAGGGTGGCATCATCCACCTGGGTCAAATCCAGCTCCCTGGTGAGGGTGGTGCTGATGGAATCTCCCCGGTTGCCCCACCAACAGTGGCCCTCAACCAAGTCCAACGGGATAACCAGAATATGGGACTGCCCCTGGAACTGGATGATCAACCCTTCATCCACATCTTCGATCGAGTAGTACATGGCGGAGTACTGGGGGATCGAAGAGCTCGCGGTTGCTCCGGATCCCAGCTCTTCGATGTCACGGACCCTGAATTCAGCATCCGGATAGCTGTAAGGCCCGTTTCCCGGTTCATCCAGAAGGTTCGCCACCGTCCAGTCCGCGAACACATCCCTGAAGGTGCGCCCTGAATCCACCTCATCCAGATAGGACTCGACGCCAGCGACTCCGTCAAGGGGATTCTGCACCAGCTGGAGGGGTGAGCCGTACCGGTCGTACAGGTAACGGAAGAACAGGTAGTCCCCTCCATAGTGGGACGGCCCGGGATCCGAGGGCCAGTTGACCAGGGAGGTGGTGGGGTCCACCAAGAATGAACGCACACTGGCCGGTCCGTAGCCTGCCTTGTGGGATGCCAGCTCCGAGAGCCCCTCGCCAACCCATGCCTCCTCAGTTGGGTCTGCGTTCCAGTGAACCAGGTGCTGAAGCTCGTGGGCCAGGACCGAAAGGTAGACCTGCGTCCCGAAGAACCTTTCGTCGCCATCCATATAGATCATCTCTCTCTCGTTGCTGAACGGGAGGGCCGAAACCGGGTGCTCATCCATGGAGCTGAAGTATCCCGCAAGGCCCGGCAGCCTGACGTGCAGGATGGTGATCCTGTGGTCGCCATCTATTCCGGGGGACCACTCAGCCCCGAAATCGGTCGTCACCCGGGGATATATCTCCTCCTCGAAAACGCCGGCCACCCTCTCCAGATCTTCGTCTGAAACCTCGATCCCATCTTCCACATACCAGTAGGCATGGGAGCTGACAGCCCTAATGACTGCATGGACGGAGCGCAGCTGCAAGTTAGGGAGGTCGAGAGCAAAGAACTCTTCCGTGTCTCCCGTGGCTTTGGGCACGGCGAATTCTGAGACAACCCGGGGTATCGGTTCCTGCTGCTTGAGTATGAGGGAGCGGGCCAGCTCCAGCAGGTTCCGGTCGGGCGGCGTTTGGTGCTGAGCCCCTTCGTTGATGTCCGGCGTCTTAGCAGGCTGTGAAGCCATTGGCTCTGCTGCGCTGCCCGAAGGGGCACTGGTGGGACTAGGGGGATTGGTAGGCAGGTTGGACGCATCCCCATCGCCGGGCATCACTGACGTCGGATCAAGGACCAGCGTGGGTGTTCCAGCAAGGGGGTCCGCTTCAGGTGTCGTTTCGACGGCCGCGGGGCTGAGGAAAGGCGTCACCAGCCCAGACTCAGGTCCGTGCCCATCGGGGGGCCTGCAAGCAAGAAGGGCGCCCAGGACAGCCGCCAGGACCATAAAGCAGGCAACCTTCCTAAATAGGCTGTTGCTCATCGGCCCTGTGTAGAGGTTCATGGTGGCTTCAATGTCGTTCTCGAGCAGATGCACCAAGGCATCTGCGGCCCTGGTGCATGCCGCCTCGATGAGGGGCTTTTCATCCGTCGAGAACGAGCCAAGGACATGGGCTACCTCGTTGCCGTTGCCCATGGGTTTCCCAATGCCTATGCGGACCCGGGGGATATCGGTGGTGTGAAGGGCCTGAATGATGGATGTCATCCCGTTGTGGCCCGCATCGCTGCCGCCGCGCCTCACGCGAATCCTCCCCGTCGGCAGCGCCATCTCGTCGTACACCACAATCAGGTCCCTGTGCCCGCCGCCGAAGCGGGCTAGCAGGTACTGCACCGCATCCCCGCTGTGGTTCATGAAGGTGCGCGGCTTGGCCAGCACCACCTTGTGCTCCCCATGGGCGCCCTGGCCCAGAGCAGCCTTGGCTCGGCGGTCAGACACGGGAATCTCCAGCCGTTTCGCCAGGAGGTCGATGCATCGGAAGCCAACGTTGTGCCTGCTGCCAGCGTACTTACGTCCCGGGTTTCCCAGACCGACTATTATCCTCACTGGGTTGCCGGGACCTTAACCTGAAAAAGTCGATGTCTCGGGGAGGCGCTCACGCCTCGACCTCAACCCGGTCGGACTCCAGGAGGGCCAACAGCTCTTCCTCGGAGAGTATCCTGGTCCCAAGCCTTTCGGCCGCGGCAAGCTTTGAGCCGGGCTGATCTCCCGCCACCAGGTGGGTGGTCTTCTTGGTAACGCTGGAGGATGTGCTGCCTCCCAAGGCCTTGATCCGGGCCTCGGCAGCCTGGCGCCCCATGCTGGAAAGGGTGCCCGTGAGAACAAAGCTCATGCCCGCCAGCGGCCTTTCCTGCCCATCCGAATCTTCGTCTGTATCCTCGCCTTCAGGCCTCTCCAACACCACACCTGCCTGTCGCAGCTTCTCCAGCACCTGCCGGTTGTAGTCCACTTCGAAGTAGGCGAGGATGCTGGTTGCGATCTTGGGCCCAATCCCCGGTATAGAAGTTAGCTCAACCTCCCCGGCCGCGGACAGCTCGTCGATGCTGGCGTAGTTCTCAGCCAGGAGCTCAGCCATCTCAGACCCAACGTGAAGGATGCCCAAGGCCAGGATGATTCGCGACAACGGCCTCTGCTTGCTCGCCTCGATGTTGTCCACGATCTTGGTTGCCAGCTTGTCTCCCATGCGCTCAAGGCCAAGGAGATGCTCCTTCTCCAGGTAGTAAATGTCGGCGGCATCCTTGACCAAGCCGGTCTCGATGAGGATGCTGCACCAGCGCTCCCCCATGCCATCGATGTCCATGGCCCCCTTGCTAATGAAGTGCTTGAGGAGCTCGTAGAACTGGGCGGGGCAGGAAGCGTTGGGGCATCGGTGCATCGCTTCGGATTCAGGCTTCACCACGGGCGTCCCGCACACCGGGCAATCGTCGGGCATGCGGAACACTGCTTCCTCGCCGGTCCGCCGTTCCAGCACCGGACCGACCACCTGGGGTATCACCTCCCCCGCTCGCTCAACCACCACCCAATCTCCAACGCGAATGTCCTTACGCTGGATGTCCTCCTCGTTGTGAAGGGTGGCCATCTTTACCATGGCCCCGCTGACGTTGACGGGATCCAAGACCGCATAGGGATTCAGGCTGCCGGTGCGCCCCACGTTGATGCCGATCTCCAGGAGGCGGGTAACCGCCTGCTCGGCAGGAAACTTGTAGGCAATCGCCCAGCGGGGCTCCCGGCCCACGTACCCCAGTGACTCCTGGAGCCGGAAGGGGTTGACCTTCACCACCAAGCCATCCACCTGGTAGGGAAGGTCGTGGCGCGCCTCCAGCCAGTAGGAGAACTGCTCCTCAACATCCTCCGGAGTCTTGCAGACAACGTTATTGGGATTAATCCGGAAGCCCATGTCTTTCAGGTATTCCAAGCTGTCCCAATGGTTATCGGGCATACCGGAGCCTTCCACCCGCCCCAGGGAGTACACGAAGATGCTCAGGTTGCGGGAGGCGGTTACCTGCGGGTCAAGCTGGCGCACCGAGCCTGCCCCCGAGTTCCTCGGGTTGGCGAAGGGCGCTTCTCCCCTGGCCAGCCTCTCCTCATTCATGCGTCGGAAGCTCTCGATGGGCATGTACACTTCGCCCCGCACCTCCAGGGAGGGCGGAACGTCCCCCATCAGCGACAGGGGAATGCTGCGAATGGTCCGCAGGTTGGTGGTCACATCCTCGCCCCGGTGCCCGTCCCCTCTTGTTGCGCCCCGAACCAGGCCCCCGTTCTCGTAGATAAGGGAGACCGCCAGCCCATCTATCTTCAGCTCGCAGATCAAGTCGAACTCGGCGTCGCCCAGCAGGTTCTTCACCCTGCGGTACCATGCCTTCAACTCGTCCAGGTCGAAGGCGTTGGCCAAGCTCAGCATGGGAAGGGAGTGCTGCACCTCATCGAACCCCTGGGACGGGGCAGTCCCCACCCGCTGGGTGGGAGAGTCAGGGGTAACCAGATCCGGGTGCTCCTCTTCCAGGTCTCGGAGCCGGCGCAGCATGCGGTCGTACTCGGCGTCGGAGATCGTAGGAGCGTCCAGGGCATGGTAGCGATAGTTGTGGTAGTTCAGCTCCCTGCGCAAGTCTTCCACCTGCGTCACGATGTCAGCAGTGCCCATTCAGACCGTCCCCTGCGTGATGTGACTGCGCCATGCTGCGAGTCTCTGCCTCACGGGTCATTATAGCAACTCCAAGCCCCCCATCCACGACCGGTCTCAGGGCAGATCACGGGGTAGAAAACCGACTTGTCAAATGGTGTGCTTCCCACTAAGATTGGGAAATTGTGGAAGCCAGCCAAGCCAGATACCGCTTCGGGGCGCTATCCAGCATAACCGCAGAAGCTATTGGAGAGCCCGGAAAGCGCACCTTCAAGCTCACCCTCCATGCTGGGGCCGCCACAGCCATCGTCTGGCTGGAAAAGGAGCAGCTTTCCCAGCTTGGGACCCGCCTTCAGGAAATCATAGCGACCCTCTCGGACGATGAGAGGTCCCAGTCCGGCGATGCGCCTGAGCCTGAATGGAACGATCGGATTACCAATCTGGACTTCAAAGCCGCCAAGCTTGCCTTGGGGTACGATTCCGGTTCCGGCAACTTCCTCCTCCTGGCCCACAACATGGAAGAGGAGGACGACCGGACCGCCACCGTGAGCTGCTGGCTCTCCCTAGGTCAGGGAGAAGACCTGGGAGAAGAAGCCCTCAGGGTCTGTGCCGCCGGCAGGCCTCAATGCCCCCTTTGCTCGAGGCCCATCGACCCCGACGGCCACATGTGCCCCAGGGCCAATGGGCACGCACCCCTCCAGGACTGACAACCTGCCCCGGGAGGATGTGTAAGGATTGAGCTCCATCCAGGATACCCGCAGGCTGCTGCTGGAAGGGGAGATCAGCGACGCCAGCCTCACCCTTTGGGGCTCCAACTACACCTTCCTCGTCAACGTTAACGACGGCGCCGAAGGCTGCCAGGCCGTTTACAAACCCAGGGACGGAGAGGCGCCCCTCTGGGACTTTCCCGGCGGCACCTTGTACAAGCGGGAGTACGGCGCCTACCTCTTGAGCCAGATACTCGGCTGGGACCTAGTGCCCCTGACGGTGGTGAGGGACGGCCCCTATGGCGTAGGTTCTCTGCAGCTCTTCGTGGAACATGACCCGCAGGTCCACTACTACTCCCTGCGGGACGACCATAGCGAAGAGCTGAAAAGGATCGCCTGCTTCGACCTAGTCAGCAACAACGCCGACCGCAAGGGCATCCACTGCATCCAGGGGAGCGACGGCCACGTCTGGGGCATTGACCACGGCCTCACCTTTCATGCCCAGCTAAAGGTGCGGACGGTGATCTGGGACTTTGCCGGCGAGCCCATACCCCGGCAGTTCCTGGCCGACCTGGAGTCGTTCGCCTCCACGCTGGAGGAACCCGAGGGCCTAGCCAGGGAGCTTATGGAACTGCTTCATCCCACGGAGGCCGACGCCCTGAAGCAGCGCGTCCAGTGGGTCACTGAGATCAAGGAGTTCCCCGGCACCACCCGGCGCCGGGGATAGCTGAGGTTCAAGTCTGGAAGCCGTGATTGGACTGGTAGGTTTCTACGGCGGTCTGGAGCCTGCGTCTGAACTCTATCGAGTTCGTAGGCTGGATCATCAACCTGCCCGATGTCCTGAGTCGGATTATCAGCCGGTTCCCGAGGGGAAGAGGCAGCGCATCAACCCACTCGATGTGGTCGAAGCGCACGTGCCGGGACCTCGGTTGGCCGTAGAAGATCACCATCCTGTCTTCGTAGATGGAGTAGTACCTGGGAGTGGTGAACCAAGCTAGAAGGGCAAAGCCCAACCCGATGAGTATCAGGACATAGTGCTGTAGGACGACCCCAAGGATCATGGAGAGGAAGGCGACGATCAGCCGCAGGTTGGCAGAGCCCGCATGCCGCTCGAACCACTGGGGTTCTTTGGGTTGAATCGATTCCAAGGCCCTAGGCCTCTTCTGCAGGAGGCTCTTGGGGAGGCTGTTGCTCCGGGGTCTTACCCGTGTATGATAAAACGGCTGCCTTGAACTTGTCCTGGAAGTCGCCCAAGGCTTTGGGCTGGATGATAACCCTCCTGCCGCTCCGTAGCCTGATCCACAAACGGTTGCCAAAGTTGAACTGCGGCACCTCAATTTCGTCTATCTCATTGAATAGGACGTGCCTTAGCCGGGGCCTCCCGTAGAAGACAACCAACCGGTCTTCATAGAGGCTGTACGCCTGCGGAGTCGTAAGCCAGGCGTATGCGGCGGCCGCAATCCCTATCACAACAAAGTCGCCAGGAACAAAAAGACCGGCCTGCACAATGACACCCATAACCACAAAGGCGATACCCATGATGAGGGTGATGTTAATGGCAGACACGTGGCGGTCTCTGTACAGGGGTTCCGGACGTTGCATAACGGCCATATTGTATCACATACCTAGCCGCATTTTAGATGGGACGGGATGCAGGGACGAAGGGCACGAACTGCGAAAGGGCCGTAGTCCCCAGGTGTTCTGGTATAATGCACCCGGTTTGCCCAGGCCGGACCTATCCCCCGGGACAATAGGCTAGTCATGGACCCCATACCCTCAGGAAAACAGGTACAGCTAACCGTTTACGACAACGAACCCCTGGCGCGCCTTGCCCAGCAGCGCCTACAGCAGGAAGATGTCCCCTGCGTCGTCCGCTCCCTGGGAGTAGGGCCAGGTGGATGGGGCGTGGCAACTTACCTGCCCCACGGGTTGTACGTCGAAGCATCCGACGAGATGAGGGCGCGGGACATCCTGGAACTCCCGCCGGCCGAGGTCAGCGAGCGGGACGGGGATTCCCACAGGACGCCCATCAAGCTTCATCCAGCCCTCGTAGTACTTCTGCTAATCGTCGTCGCAGCCATTCTGTTGACCAACTTTCGCTGGTAAGCGCATCTACATCATTTCCCCGGCATGAAGGCCATGAAGGAGGCCCCCACTTGGTGATTAGAAGGGAGAGCCTGCTCCCGGAGCACGTAGAGTTTCAGAAGAGCGCCACCGGCAGGGCGGCGGTATCTGGCACCCGGGGTGTCGTTTCCTCTGGGCACCACCTTGTCTCCCTTTCGGGGATGAATATGCTCCTGAATGGAGGGAACGCATTTGACGCCGCGGTGGCCATGGGGCTGTCGGCGGGGGTGATAGAGCCCGCGGCCCCCTACTCCCTGGCTGCTGAGGGCTCCTTCATGCTCTACCCCGCTGCAACGGGCAAGGTGATCTCCCTGAGTGGCCAGGGCGTAGCGGCCGGGCGGGCCACCGTCGAGCTGTTCAACAGCAGGGGCCTGGACAAGGTACCGACGGGCCCCCATCCCGACGCCGGGTTGTCATTCACCGTGCCGGGGGTCATGGGCGCTTACCTGTCCATCCTGGAGAACTACGGCACCAAGAGCCTGGCGGAAACGGCCGCCCCGGCCATCGACTACGCCCGTCGGGGCTTCCCCATGTATCCCTTCATGCGCCGCATGTTGGGCTTCAGAGGCACCGCCGAACGGATCCGGAAGTACTCGCCTAATGGGACGCAGGTGTTCTTCACGGGCGACGAACCCCACGAAGTCGGCCAACTGGTGGTACAGGAGAGCTTGGCATCCACCCTGAACAAGATGGTCGATGCGGAGAGCGCCACCAGGAGCAACAGGCGGACGGGCATACAGGCCGCCCGCGAAGTGTTCTACCGGGGAGACATCGCCCGGACCATCGTTGAATGCTCGGACCGCTTGGGGGGTCTCCTCAGCATGGAGGACTTGGCGAGCTACTCTCCCAAGTACGAGGAACCCCTCACCATCGACTTCCGGGGGTACCGCATCTGCGCCCAGTCCACCTGGACCCAGGGAGCGGTGCTGCTGCAAGCCCTCAACATGCTGGAGAAGTTCGACCTGGCAGGCATGGGTCACAACTCAGCCCAGTACATCCACATCGTGACCGAGGCCATAAAGCTGGCCTTTGCGGACCGGGAAGCCTACTACGGAGACCCGGACTTCGCCAGCGTTCCCATAGACGGGCTGCTGTCAAAGGCCTATGCGGCCACCCGCATCCCGCTGCTGCGGGAGGATGAGGCATGGCCGGAGATTCCCCCCGCCGGAGACCCCTGGTCCTTCAGCAACCTTTCTCGCCCTGTGGGTGCCGCGGCAGGGGCCTCGGACTCGCCGGGTTCAGGCCCGGGGGCCGACCACGGCACAACCCATCTGGCGGCCATCGACAGGGAGGGCAACATCATCTGCGCTACACCCAGCGGCGCCGCCTTCTTCAAGTCCATCTACTTCCCCGAGCTGGGACTGGCTCTCAGCACACGCAGCGAGATGTTCTTTGTGGACGAAAACCACCCCAACGGCATCGCGCCCGGCAAGCGCCCACGCACCACCCTCGTAAACTACATGGTCTGCCAGGGTGACCAGCCCTTCATGACCGTCGGCTGTCCCGGCGGCGACAACCAAGCCCAGTCGGACATCCAAATGGTCCTGAACGTGCTGGTGTTCGGCATGAACCCCCAGGAGGCGGTAGAAGCTCCCAGGTTCGCATCCCAGAGCATGACCAACTCCTTCTATCCCAGGGTTTACCGGCCAGGTCACCTGGATGTGGAGCCGGGGATCACGCCCGAGGTCAAGCAGCAGCTGGCAGCCCTGGGTCACAATGTGGTGGAGGCATTCCCCTGCGGTTACGGGGCAACGGTAACCCGCCGGGAACTCGACTCTGGCATCATGAGTGCTGGGGCGGATCATCGGACAGCTTCATACGCAATTGCATGGTAGGAAAGGGTAAGTCCGGATCGGGGTTCCCGCCCCTGTAAAGCACCCTCCTGAGGGCTTTGGTAAAGGAGTCTATCTCTGCTCCGGTCATCGGAGCCGAAACTGCCCCCACCAAGCTGGGCGCCATCATCACGCCCTCGTTCATCAGTCCCCAGAACACCTGGTTCCTCCGCTCCTCATCCCCCTTGGCCACATCCCGCCACGTGTTGACGGGTTCATCGACGAAATGTAATCCAAACAGGGAGCCCAGCCCCGTCACCTGCACGGGCACTTCCAGTTCCAGGCAGACGTCCCTTATGCCCTCCCGGAGGGCATCCGCCATCTCATCCAGGCGCTCGTACACCTCCAGCGTGAGGTGCTCCAGGGTGATGCCCCCCGCCAGCATGGTAAGTGGGTTCCCGTTGAAGGTGCCAGCATGGACAACCGCGGGGCCCTTGAGGGGGTCGAACAGCTCCATGATCTCCCTGGAGCCTCCAAATGCCCCCACGGGGAACCCGCCCCCGATAACCTTCCCAAAGGTGGTCATGTCCGGGACGACGTCATACAGCTCCTGGGCCCCGCCCCGGGCCACACGGAAGCTGATCACCTCGTCGAAGATCAGGACGATGCCATACCGCTTGGTGACGTCCCTTAGCATCTGCAGGTACTCCGGCTTGGCAGGGACCATGCCCGAGCTGCCCAGGACCGGTTCGACGATAACCGCCGCCAATTCATGGGCAACCTCCTTGAGGATGAGCCGGGAAGCCTCCGTGTCGTTAAAGGGCAGCACCACCACTTGTTCCAGGGTTTCCGGGGGCAGACCCGCGACACTGCTGACCGCTCTGGGTCGGTCATCGGGGCCCGCCGTAGCCGGGTCGGTCCGAACGCTAACGGAGACGGCATCATGGGTGCCGTGATAACCGCCCTCGCACTTGGCCACCTTGGTCACGCCGGTGAAGGCCCTGGCAGCCCTGATGGCATTCAGGGTGGCTTCAGTGCCCGAGTTTGTGAACCTGACCATGTCAAGGGATGGCACACGGTCGCAGAGTAGCTTTGCCAACATGACCTGGTAGCGATTGGGAGCGTTGTAGGCAATGCCCTTCTCCGCCTGCTTCTGAACAGCCTCCACCACCGGGGGATAGGCGTTGCCGAACACCGACGTGGTCATGCAACCGATAAAGTCCAGGCGAGCGGTGCCATCCACGTCGTAAACGTAGCAGCCTTCGCCCCGCTCTACGTAGATCGGGTACGGCTTCCAGAAGATGCTGCTTCGGGTATCCCCACCGGGCAGGTAACTCTGGGCTGTTTTCCACAGGGCCATAGAGCCGGCGGTCATCCCCAGGTAGCGCTCTAGCTCCCCCCATGCATCGGCGTTTGACGGCATCAACCTTTCCCTACCTTCAAAGTCCCAGCTTCAGCCAGCCCACCGATGATAGCACTTCAACTTCCCGTTTCCCACAATGTCGCTCATTTGACAAGAATTAGCGTGGCGCGATTTTGTCAACCGGAAAACTGGTCAATTTTTAGCAAAACACACCTTGAAAGTTGCGAAATTTAATTGCTAGGCTGAATTATGTCCACTAGACTGCAAGACCCAGCTATACTTGTCGCAGGCACTCCATCAACTGCATCGGGGGCATCTGGGCTGGATAGAGCCGGTCTGGTGCAGGTCATCGGCAGGGGCACAAAAGTCAAGTTCGTGCTGGACCCGTTCGCGTCCGCCGAGCTGCTGGAATCGGAGCTACGCACCTTTCTGGGCAGCTCTCACGGATGGTTCGCGGGAGGGGAGGTTGTGGTAGATGCCGGCATAAGGGTGCTGAACGTACACGAACTCCAGCGTTTGCGAACGATCTTCGAGGATGAGTACAAGGTCAACGTCGCCACCTTTGAGTGTCCCGCCGAAGTGCTCCAGGCCACCATTCGAGAAGTGTACAACGTACCCGTATCCCTCGTATCCGAGGATATACAGGCCGTCAAGCCCCCGCCAGCGGCCCCGATCGATACCTTGTTCGTGAAGTCCAACTGCCGCTCGGGTAGGGTGGTGAAACATCCTGGCGATGTTGTGGTCTTTGGGGATGTGAACCCGGGAGGAATGGTCATAGCTGACGGCGATGTTGTGGTGATCGGCGCCCTGAGGGGAACGGCGCACGCAGGGGCAAATGATGCCGAGGGCAGCGAAGCCAACATCATCGCCATGGACCTGGGGACCGCCAGGCTGCAGATCGGGACCAGGCTCTACCAGCATATGCCTGGGAAGACCAAGAAGGGAGAAGTCCCGCTTCCTGTGATCGCTTGCGTTCGGAGGGGAGGTGTTGAAGTGATGCCTTTTGCGGGTAGTTTTCATAGAAGAAAGGAAAGGAAGCCCCTATGGCAGGAAAGACGTATGTGATCACCTCGGGAAAAGGAGGCGTTGGAAAGACCACCACTACAGCTAACCTTGGCGCAGGACTCGCCCTTCGGGGCCACAAGGTGGCGGTGGTGGATACCGACATCGGCCTTCGAAATCTCGATGTAGTGATGGGATTGGAGAACCGGATAGTCTATGACCTGGTAGATGTTGTAGAAGGCCGCTGCCGGCTACCACAGGCCATGATAAGGGACAAGTACGTCAAGGACCTTTGTCTCATCCCGGCAGCCCAGACCAGGGACAAGTCGGCGCTCAAGCCGGAACAGATGAAGGAGTTGTGCGACCAGCTGCGGGAGGAGTTCGACTATATCCTGATCGACTGCCCGGCGGGCATCGAACAGGGTTTCCAGAACGCCATCGCAGCCGCCGACAACGCCATCGTCGTGACCACCCCCGAGGTCTCAGCCATCCGCGATGCCGACAGGGTCATCGGGCTCCTCGAGGCCGCCGAGATTCCCACGCCCAGCCTTGTGATAAACAAGCTCAAGCCAGGGATGATCAAGCAAGGCGACATGATGGCCCAAGGCGACATCCTGGACCTGCTCTCGGTAACCATGCTGGGACTGGTGCCTGACGATGAGCAGATAATTGTGTCTACCAACAAGGGCCAGCCCACCGTGCACGACCCCAATTCGTGGGCCGGGGAAGCCTACCGGCGCATCGCCGCCCGCATGGATGGCGTAGATACCCCTTACCTGGATGTAGACAGCGCGCCGGGTTTCTTCTCCAAGTTCAAGAAGATATTCGCACGGCCCACTAAGGAGCTCGGTCGATGATCGATCTCATCAGGTGGGCGTTGCAACGGCCTGCGCCCAGCGGTGAAACAGCGAGACAGCGCCTTCGATTGATCCTCGTGATGGACCGGGGAGGACTTCCCGAAGAATGCATGGAAGCTCTGAAGCGAGATATCATTGACGCCGTATCCAAGTATATGGTAGTGGACGAAGAATCCGTGCAGATGGATATGCGCCGCTCCAATGATTCCCTGGAGCTCGTCTCCAACATCCAGGTGAGAGAGGTACTCAAAGCGCCTGCCGGAAGCCGGTAAGCAAGCCCCCCTAGGACGGGCAGGCCAGCCGGTCAAGCTCCACATTGGGGGGAACTATGCTTCAACTGTTGATCTTCGGGGGGCTGATCGTGGACGGCGCCGGGAACCCCGGTTTCTTCGGCGCCGTTGGCGTGGAAGGCGAAACCGTCCACATCTTCCGAGGCGATGTATCTTCCCTGGAAGCTGAGTCCACCATTGATGCAACCGGGAAGGTGGTCTGCCCCGGCTTCATAGATATGCACGCCCACTCGGGCCTCGTCCTCCTGGCCGAGCCGGAGCACCATCCCAAGGTGCGTCAGGGGATCACCACCGAGCTTATCGGGGTGGATGGCAACTCCTACGCTCCTTTCCTGGACCGCGCCGACCTTCGGAAATTCATCGAGTTGAACTCGGGGCTGGACGGGGCACCTGACCTGGCCCAGGAATGGTCCACGGTGGCCGAGTATCTGTCCCTGTTCGACCGCAAAGCATCGGTGAACGTGGCCTACATCATCGGCAATTCACCCCTGCGCATCTGCGCCGTCGGATGGAGTGACGAGACCGCAACCGGCCCCCAGATGGAAAACATGCGGGCCCTCCTTAGGGAGGGAATGGAAGAGGGGGCCTTCGGCATCTCCACGGGCTTGGACTACCCTCCCGGCAGCTACGCCGACACCCAGGAGCTAGTTCAGCTATCCAGGGAAGCGTCCCGGCTGGGAGGCATCTACCACACCCATGTGCGCAACTCCCTGGGGGACCGTTTCCTGGATCCCTTCAAGGAAGCCATCGACATAGGCCGACAGAGCGAAATCCCCTGCCACCTGACCCATCTCTACCAGAGGGTCACCGCGCCCGGGGGCGCCAGGAAGATCCTGGGGTTGGTGGAGGACGGCCGGGAAGAGGGACTGGACGTCACCTTTGACAGCTATCCCTACATCTACAGCAGCACCAGACTCTTGATCATATTCCCCCAATGGGCCCAGGACGGCGGCCCCGAGCCTCTCAAAGAGGTGATGCGCTCCAAGGAGGGGCGAGAGCGCCTGCGACGGGAGATCAGCCCCCGGGGGCCATCCTGGGAAGATATGTGGCTGACCTACTTCAAGCACCCCCACAACCACCGGTTCGAGGGGCGCTCCATCGCCGAAATTGCGGAGATGACCGGCAAGGACGAGGTGGATGCGGTCTGCGACCTGCTGCTGGAGGAGGACCTGCAGACCTCCTACGTCACCATCGGCCCCAACGGGCATACCCTTCCCGACTTCGTCACCCATCCCTTTTCGATGGTGGGTAGCGATGCGGTGCTCCTCGGAGACTTTCCCAGCCCCAGGACCTACGGCACCTTCCCCGTCATCCTTTCGGAGCTGGTGCGGGAAGAAAAAGCCATGACCCTGGAGTATGCTATCCGCAAGATGACGTCATTCCCGGCCCAACGTTTGGGGTTGCCGGACCGAGGCCTCCTGAGGGATGGTATGAAGGCGGATATAGTCGTGTTCGACCCGGGCACAGTCAAGGCTCCGGCCACCCGCCGGCAGCCCAAGCAGTTTCCCATAGGGATCGACTACGTCATCGTCAACGGGCAGGTTGTCATCGATCAGGGCCGACACACAGAGACGCTGCCCGGCCGCGCTCTCCGCCGGGGCAGGCCGAGCACCTAAGCCTTATACAGCTTCCAGCACCCGCACCGGCTCGCCGGCCAGGAAGGCCTGTATGTCCTCCACCGCCTGCCCGAAGTAGTTCAGGTAGGTCTCCCGGGTTACGTAGCCCAGGTGTGGTGTGATCACCGTGTTCTCCATGCGGCGCAGTCGATGGTCCACAGGGAGAGGCTCTTCATCGAACACATCCATGGCAGCTCCGGCGATGGCGCCCCTCTCCAGCACATCTACCAGGGCAGCTTCATCGACGATCGGCCCCCGGGATGTGTTCACCAGGTAGGCAGTGGGCTTCAGCAGCGCCAGCTCCTTAGATCCCAGCAGCCCCCTGGTGCGTTGGCTGAGGATCATGTGGATAGTCACGATGTCGGAGGTGCTCAGGAGATCCTCCTTGGACACCAGGGTTGCGCCGAACTGGGCCGCCCGCTCCTCCGTCAGGTTCTGGCTCCAGGCAACTACTTTCATCCCGAAGGCGTTGCCCACCGTCGCCACCTGGGAGCCCAGGTTCCCCAGCCCCAGCACCCCCAGGGTCTTGTACTTCAGTCCTTCCCCCACTGTGACCTGCCACTTGCCCTGACGCGTCGCCGCATCTTCGGCAGGGATGCGGCGGGCCAAGCTCAGGATGAGGCCCCACGTTAGCTCGGCGGTGGCGTAGCTACCCCCGGAGGTGCCACAGACGGTGATGC
This sequence comes from Dehalococcoidia bacterium, assembly GCA_963663025.1. GTDB lineage: Bacteria > Chloroflexota > Dehalococcoidia > Lucifugimonadales > JAGWBF01 > JAGWBF01. The sequence continues at coordinate 1,343,392 of OY760073.1, forward strand.
CTAGCTCAGCAGCAGCGGCCATATCGATCGAACGATTGCGCATGCCGGTGGTCACCAGCAGCTTTAGGTTGGGCAGCCTTTGCAAGGTGTCCCTGGGGAATGGGGTGCGCTCGCGCATGGCAACGACGACATCGAACTCCTTCAGCCGGTCGACCACCGCATCGGGATCTGCAAGGTGGTCCTTGAACACCTCGACTTCGTTTTCCTTGGAGATGGCGCTCCAGTCAGCCATCTCCAGGGCCACGTTCTGATAATCGTCCAGCACGCCTATTCTTGCCATGGCATACCCCTCTCGATCATATAGTAAGGCGGGGCACCTACGCCAGGTACTCGTCCTGCCAGCGTTGGTAATCCCCCTGGGCCTGGGAGCTCTCGAGAAGCTCACGGGATGCCACCCTGTCCGCCAGGCCGGCGGGCGACCCTCCGTCCCTCAGGTGCTTCAGAGCATCGTAAGCAGCCTTCACCGATGCATAGAAGGGATGATGTCCTTGCAGGGCCACTCTAACCCCCACGGAAGCAAGCTCCCTGGCGTCGGCCAAGTCCGGCGGAGCTCCCCCGATGATCAAGGGGAGGGTTGTTGCTTCATGCACCGCCGCCAGCTGGTCAAGGGCGGTGACTCCCGTCAGGAATAGGGCATCTACCCCGGCTTCCTGGATCCGCGCGGCCCGCGCACAGGCTTCGGAAACACCTCCGTACCGAAGGGCGCCGGTGCGTCCGACGATCACAAGCGAAGGGTCCCGGCGGGCTTCCAGCCCAGCCTTCAGCTTGCCCACCAGCTCATCGGCGCTGATCAGCTCGTCCTGTGTTGCGCCGAAGGGCCTGGGAAGCAGGGTGTCTTCAATGGTCAGCCCCGAGGCTCCGGCGGTCTCCAGCTCCTCGACGGTGCGCATGACACTGAGGGCATTGCCGAAGCCGTGGTCGGCATCCACCAATATGCTCAAGTTCCCCGCCCTGGAGATGCGCTTGACCTGCTCACCAAGCTCGGAAAGAGTGAGCACCACTATGTCCGGGGCCCCAAGCACAGTGGCTGAAGCTATGGACCCGGCGAACATCCCGATAGTGAAACCCAGGGATTCGGCCATCCTGGCCGACATGGGGTCATAGACCGAGCCGGGATGCACACACTCCGTCCCGGTCAGAATCTCCCGAAACCGGTTTCTGCGCTCAGATAGAAGCATGTGGGCACTCCTTTCCACGTTCCCCGGGAATCGACATCAATGGTTATATTAGCTTGGCTGTGGAAATTCAACCCACCTGCTGGTACCATGGGCCAGGTTGAGAGTATACGTCCCAGGTATCCCACCCCACGCCTACGGAGATGCCGAAATGACCGATCGCCAGCACCTCAAGCCCGATACCATGCCTTCCACCGCAGGCTTTTCCCAGGTGATCAAGACCGGGAACACGGTCTACATAGCCGGACAGGTGGCTCTGACAGCAGACCGGGTCCTGGTCGGCGAGGGTGATCCGGAAGCCCAGGTCAGGCAGACATGGCGGAACATACAATCGGCGGTGGAGTCCGTGGGAGGCACCCTGGAGAACGTGGTCAAGACCACCACCTTCGTTACCAGCATGGATTGCATCTCGGCAACCCGCAAGGTGCGGGCGGAGCTGTTCCCCGACGGGAATGCACCTCCAGGCACTATCGTAGAGATCAACCGGCTGTCCCTGCCTGAGGCCATGGTCGAGATTGAAGCGATAGCTGTCCTGGACTAGAGTCCTAAGCCCTACATAAGGCAAGACCGTTGCGTAGCGAGGGGTCCGCAAACGGCGGCCAAGATAATGGTGATCGACAGAAAGGAGCAAGACTGATGGTTTCCCAACTGAGGACATACACGATAAACCGGGGAATGATGGACCAATGGGTAAGCTTGTTCAACCAGACACTCATGCCAATCTACACCAAGGTGGGGATCGTGGTAGAGGGCGCTTGGGTGAACGAAGACAAGAACCAGTTCATCTGGATTCGCAGCTTCAACGACGCCGCCGACCTGGAAGCCAAGGAGGCCGCTTTCTACGGCTCCGACGAGTGGAAGGCCAACGTTGACCATATCCGAAGCCATCTCGCCCGGGTCGAAGTGCAGGTGATCAACCAGGTCCTGGACGCCTAAGCTACCCATGCAGGAAGGTAACCCACACCTACGCCTGCTGGCCTGCTTTGCCCATCCCGACGATGAAGCATTTCCCGTTGGAGGCACCTTGGCCACCTACGCGGCGAAGGGCGTGCAGGTCCGCCTCATATGCGCGACCTTGGGCGAGGAAGGCGAGATTCGCCAGCCGGTTAGCGCAACCAGGGAGACCCTTGCCCAGGTGCGCCTCCACGAGCTTCGGGAATCCTGCCGGAGCTTGGATATCGACCAGCCCATGGTGCTGGGCTACCGGGACTCGGGGATGGATGGCGACAGCGCCAACGAACACCCCGGCGCTTTCGTTCAGGCGGATGCCGAAGAGGTTGTTTCCTTCATCGAGGAACAGATGCTGAGCTACCGGCCCCAGGTGGTGCTGACCTTCGGTCCCGACGGCCTCTACGGCCATCCCGACCACATCGCCATTCACCGCCACACCACGGCTGCCTTTCACAGGGCGCGGAGGTCGCACCTGCTCGGGGGGCAGGCATCCAATGGTAATGACCCCGGCACTCTCAGCAGGTTGTTCTACAGCGTCCGACCCAAGGGGTTCAGGACCATGATGACCATGAAGCTGCGCGAAGGTGGCATCGATGCGCCGATGCCACCCCCGGAGCGTCTTGACGACGGCGTGGAGCAGGAGCTGATCCACCTGAAGATGGACACTTCAGAGATGATCGAGAAGAAGATCGCCTCGCAGTTGTCCCATCGCACCCAGCAGAGACCCCAGCGTCCCTACCACAAGCTCCCCCGGGAGATCGCCTGCGACATTCTAGGTACAGAGCACTTCACCCAGGGATATCCCGAAGCGGCCCCTGGGGAGGCGGTACCCCAGGATATGTTCGAGGGCCTCTGGGCAACCGCCCCTACCGGGCCATAAGTCCTACGCAAAGGGAGGAACAGAAATGGTAAGCCCAACCGATCCCAACCAGGTACTTCTCACCGGCGAAAACTCCTTCATGCGCCTCAGCCACGAAGAAGGAGGCCCGCTGACCGTCCGCGCCAGCCACTGGCGTGTGCTGCTGTCCCCCGGAGGCCCCGGCCACGTTCTGTTCCTGAGCGGTGAGGTCACCGACGACGAGGTGCAGATATACACCGACAACGTGGCAATGACCCGGTGGCTCCAGGGGGAGATCCAGGGCCTTCTCACCCCCGAGTTTGGCGACCAGGATATCCCGGTCATCGATGCCGAGTTCGAACGCCTGGGAGATGTTCGATCCTTCTCCACCGAAACGGTGGTCTCCAGGGATGCGGACATCGCTATGACTTGGTACGACTTTGCCGAGCCCTTTGTCATCCGGGCCGCCCCGGGCAGCACACCCGGCAGGCCCCATGGTGTGTACAGCGTATTCATCCCCGCCCGGCGAGCTTCCCTGACCTTCAACGGCGAAGACTGCGGAGGCAGGCCCTTCCCTGCTGACCGGGACGGCCACGAGAGCAGCACCGCCTGCCTGGCCTGGTCGGAGACCTGGGTCAAACCCCGCTAGCCAGCCCAAGCCATCTGATAAGGTGAACGGCCTTGAATAGCCTGATAGCCCCCAAGGACCCCCAGCGCAACCCCTGGGCGATGACCTTGGGAGAGTTGCTGTCCCTAGCCAGCGAACGCAGCCCCGACAAGGTCTATCTGTACCACGGAACACACCGGGTTACCTATAGGCAGCTACTGGACTTCTGCCTGCAAGCCGCATCGGCATTTCAAGGGCTGGGGGTTGGCCACGGAGACAGGGTCGGGGTCTATCTTCCCAACTGCCGGGAATACCTGTTCTCATGGATGGGCCTGTCCTTGCTTGGGGCTATCTGTGTGCCCATCAACACCGCCTACCGCAGGGACGAGATGGCCTACATTCTTAACAACGCCGAAGCCAAGGGCATCGTCTGCCACCATTCGCTGATGGATGTGGTTGAAGAGGCCTCACCTCTTTGCCCATCCCTCCAGTTCCGCCTCGCAGTGGGCGATGACAACGTATCCCTTTCCAGCGACGAAACCTTTCAGCAGGCCCTGGAAGGGGCACCAGCGCCAACCTACGCAGACCTGCCGGCCGTCGCTCCGACGGACCTGTCCATGCTGGTGTACACATCGGGCACGACGGGAAGGCCAAAGGGCGTGATGATCAGCCACGAGATGTACGTCGCGGCTGGACAGGGCTTCGCTGTATGGACCCAGGCCACGGACAAGGACCGCTTCTTCACCTGCCTGCCCTACTTCCACGCCAACGCCCAGTACTACTCCACCATGGGCTCCCTGGCAGCCGGGGCCAGCCTTGTCCTGGAGGAACGGTTCAGCGCATCCAACTTCTGGCACCAGATCCGCGCCTCTAACGCCACCGTGGTCAACTTCATAGGGATGATGATGTCGGTGCTGCTGAAACAGCCCCTCACTCCAGAGGACCGCACCAACTCCGTACGCCTCTTCTACGGCTCCCCAGCCATGGATGTAGAACTGCTGAAAGAGTTCGAAGAACGCTTTGGCGCGCGGGTGATCATCGGCTTCGGTATGACCGAGACCTGCTACGGCACCATCGAAGGCATGGCTTCACCCCATCGACCCGGCTCATCGGGCAGGCTGCGCTGGCACCCCGACTCCCGTTTCGAGAACCGAATGTGCATCCTGGGAGCCGACGGAGCTTCCCTGGGCGAGGGCGAGGTGGGAGAGATTCTTCTTCGCAACCCGGCCGTCACCCCCGGTTACTGGCGCGACGATACGCGGACCGCCGAAGCCCTGCAGGGAGGGTGGCTGCACACCGGGGACCTGGGCTGGGTGGACGATGATGGCTACCTGTACTTCGTGGACCGCAAGAAGGATGTGGTGAGGCGGCGGGGCGAGAACATCTCCTCCCAGGAAGTGGAAGATGTCATCAAGGCCCATCCGGCGGTGCTGGACTGCGCGGTTATAGCCGTTCCTTCAGACCTGGGAGAAGAAGAGGTGAAGGCCTACGTGGTGCCCCAGCCGGCCGGATCCCGGGAAGACGACGATCATAAGGAACTGGAGCCTGCCGACATCATCTACTGGTGCGCCGAGCGCCTCGCTTACTTCAAGGTGCCCCGGTACGTGGAGGTACGGGAGGACCTTCCCAGGACGCCCAGCTTTCGGGTGCGTAAGGATGTGCTCCGGGACGAACGGGAGGACCTGACCGAGGGGTGCTTCGATAGAGAAGCTGCCGGCATTTCAATCCGACGACCGTCCTGACCGAGCCCACTACCGCTAGACGACCCCGGCTTCCCGCAGGCGTTCCATATCCCCCGAAGAGAGTTCCAACCACCCTCCGTACACCTCATCGTTGTGCTCCCCCAGCCCCGGCCCTCCGTGGGCAACCTCGCCCGGTGTGGCGCTGAACTTGGGCACCACTCCCACCATCCTAGTCGTTCCCAGGTCAGGGTCATCGACCTCGATAATGTCGTTCCGCGCTTGGTAGTGGGGGTCGGCCGCAATCTGGGCGATGTCGTAAACCGGGCCGACCACACCTCCGGCGGGCACCAGCATATCCATCACCTGCTCCAAAGTCTTGTCCGCCATCCATCCCTGGAGGATGACATTCAGCTCATCCCGGTTGGCCACCCTGGAGGGATTGTCAATGAAACGCGGATCGTCGATAAGCTCAGGCCTGCCTATGGCCCTTGCCAAGTCCTCCCATGTGGCCTGGGTTGTGGCGGAGAGCCCCATCCACCTTTCATCCTTTGACTTCAGCATGGTGCGGGGAGCTGCGTCGGGAAACTCGTTGCCGACGCGGTGTCGGACTATGTTCAGCAGGTCATACAGGGTGACGTACGGGATGGTCAGGCGGAAGAGGGGCTCGAACAGGCTGACATCCACCACCTGCCCCTTTCCCGAGGCATCTGCGTTTCGGTGGTACAGGGCCATCACCGATGCCATGGCCCCGAACAGGCCCGCAATCTCGTCTCCCAGCGGTACGGGGGGAAGCATGGGAGGAGTATCGGGGAAACCGGTCATAGCCACCATCCCGCTCATGCACTCAGCAACGGTGCCAAAGCCGGGGCGGTCCCTATAGGGTCCCGTTTGGCCGTACCCTGAGAACCGCACGATAATCAGCCTGGGATTAACCCTGGCAAGGTCGTCGGGCCCCAATCCCCAGCGCTCCAGGGTGCCTGGGCGAAATCCCTCAACCAGGACATCGGCGCCCTCAGCCAACTTCTTGAGGATTCCCTGGCCTTCGTGGCGGCGCAGGTCCAGCGTGATCGACTTCTTGTTGCGGGAGTGCACCTTCCACCAGACCGACACTTCCTCTTGTCCGGAGCTTTCGGCCTCCTCAGATGCACCATCCTGGTCGGACCCACGGCGGGAGGGGTAGAAGGGTCCCCACCTGCGCAGAGGGTCGCCGACCCTAGGCTGTTCCACCTTGACCACCTCGGCGCCGAAGTCCGCCAGCATGCTGGTGGCTGTGCCGCCGGCGATTATGGTGGACAGATCCAGCACCTTCACCCCGACCAGAGGACCCCTTTGCTCACCCGCCATGGACGCATCTCCCATAAGGCATCGTTAGGCGGGATTATAGCAAAGGCGCCGGGCCAACCCTGGCCCAATATTGACATTAAGGTTACTCGCCCATTAGCATTTGGACGTGAAACTTGTTCTTCTCCCCTGCATTCGCCCCCCGGCCTTCTCCTCCGGCTTCACCTGAGGCTGATGCCCCACAGAGCCCGGTGAAGCTTCTGCGGTTTTTGATTTCCTAGCTCCTCCAGGGGACCCTCCCCTGATTGTTCCTTGCAGCTAAGCCCTCGGCGTTTTTTGCCCGGCTACATCCACGAAAGGAGAACTGTGCCACTCTTCAGATCAAGAATCATGACAAGCAAACTCCTGGCCATCGCCGGCCTGGTTATTATGATTGCCGCGATCATGGCAACATCAGCCTGCGACGGTGGGGATGGAGACACCCCCGTCCTGACCATTGGAGGTATACCCGACCAGGACATTGCGCTCCTGACCCGGCGCTTCGAGACCGTCTCCAACTACCTGTCGGAGAAGCTGGACCAGGGGGTGCGATACATCCCCAGTGTCTCCTACGCAGCCCTGGTTACCGCCTTCGAGCAGGGTGACATCCAACTGGGGTGGTTCGGGTCATTGACGGGCGTCCAAGCCCGAGCGGCGGCGCCAGGGTCCCAGGCCATCGTTCAAAGAGCGCGGGATGCGTCCTTTCATTCGGTCTTTATCGCCGGCCCAGGTGTCGAGGCTGATGAGCTGAGGGATCTCGAAGGACTGACCTTTACCTTTGGGAGCGAAAGCTCTTCCTCGGGCCACCTGATGCCCCGCTACTACATGGTCGAGGAGGGGGTCGATCCCGACGAAGACCTGTCGGGCGTCCCCGGCTACTCGGGAAGCCATGACAAGACGTGGCAGCTTGTCGAGACCGGCTCATACCAGGCGGGGGCCCTGAGCGAAGCCGTCTGGGAATCAGCCGTCGAAGACGGTCGGGTGGACACCTCCAGGGTGAGGGCCTTCTACACCACGCCTCCTTACCACAACTACAACTGGTCGGTGCGCGCCGACGCCGATGCCACCTTCGGGGACGGATTCACCCAAAGACTCCAAGAAGTGCTCGTCAGCCTGGACCCGTCGGTGGAGATAGAGGCGGAAACCCTCGACCTGTTCAACGCCGAAGCCTTTGTCGAGACCACCAACGACAACTACAGGGCCATCGAAAAGATCGCCCGGAACCTGGACATCATTCGTTGAGCGCTTCGGCCAACTCAGGGCAGCCCGTATACGTCCTCCAGGGCGTTACGAAGACCTATCCTGCCGCCCAGGCCCTCGACTCCATCGACCTGACCATTTCGCCGGGGGAGAGGGTGGCGGTGCTTGGGCCCAGCGGCAGCGGCAAGACTTCCCTGCTACATGTGATGGGCGGAATGGTGCTCCCCGATTCGGGGACGGCGACGATCGACGGGCAGCCCCTGCTCGACCTTAGCGCCGGGAAGAAGCTATCCGGCATGGTGGGAATGATCCATCAGCAGTACGACCTGGTGCCCCACCTGCCGGTCATTCACAACGTACTTGCCGGACGACTGGGCCGGTGGAGCACCTTCCGTTCGCTACTGTCCCTGGTTGTGCCCCAGGAACGGCGGCTGGCCGTCGATGCCCTTGCAACCTTAGGCATAGCCGAAAAGATGAACGAGCGCACCTCCAGGCTATCCGGCGGTGAGCAGCAGCGGGTGGCCATAGCCCGCCTGCTGGTGCAGGCCCCCAAGGTGATCCTGGCGGACGAACCGGTGGCCTCCCTGGACCCCGCCAGAGCCGAGGTGCTGATGGACCTTCTGAAGGATGTTGCGGACCGCTCCAGCAACACCGTCGTGGCCAGCCTCCACTCGGTACACCTGACCCGGAAGTACTTCTCCAGGGCCATCGGCCTGCGCAAGGGGCGCTTGCATTTCGACATCCCGGTGGACCGGCTGGACGACGACCTGCTGGAGGAGCTCTACGACATAGAAGGGCTGGATGGAGAGACCTAGGGCCTCCTTTCTGGAGAGCCGCAGGCTGCTTGGCTTCGCCCTGCTGGCCGCCTTGGGGTGGAGCATCTGGCAGGTACAGTGGGGCCAGCCAATCATCCACGGGGGCGGCCTGGGAGCGGCCTCAGACCTACTCAGGGGCCTCTTTAGCCCTGAGTTGTCCCCTACCTTTCTCGGCACAGTCCTGAAGGCAAGCTGGCACACGGTCGCCTACGCCTTCGGCGGCATTACCCTGGCGGTGGCCTCGGGCTTCACCCTGGGGGTCGTCGCCTCGGGAGTGCTGGCCAGGACTGCCCCCGGCCGCTGGTCTATGGTGGTCTGCACCCGCGGACTGCTGGCCATGATGAGGGCCATACATGAGCTGGTCTGGGCGTGGCTGTTCGTGGTGGCCATCGGGCTGTCGCCCATGGCTGCCATATTGGCGCTGGCCATCCCTTACTCCGGCATATTGGGGCGCATATACGCAGAGATACTACAGGATGTGCCCGAGGAACCTCTGAGATCCCTGAGGAGTTCAGGAGCGTCGGAGTGGCAGGTGCTGCTCTACGGCCGCCTGCCCGCAGTATTGCCCGACATGCTCAGCTACACTTTCTACCGGCTGGAGTGCGCAATTCGGGCAGCGGCGGTAATGAGCTTCGTTGGGGTGGCCGGGCTTGGATTCCAGATACAGATATCCCTGGACGATCTAAGGTTCTCCGAGGTCTGGACCCTGCTGTTCGTCCTGGTGGGGATCATTCTCCTCATAGACCTGTGGAGCACCTGGGTCCGCAGGAGCTTGGTGCGATGAGCGCCTTCGCCCGCCAGCTCGTCCAACCCTTCAAGGGGACGGTAAGGCTTTCCCTAATCATCTTCCTGGTCCTGGCGTCCGCATCGTGGGCCTTCATCCTGGCCAACGTCAACAGCGGGTTTCCCGATCTGTTCATGGCCCAAACCTGGAGCAGCGCCGCCGGCTTCCTAGGCAAGTTGGCGGGTGCGGGAGAAGTGGGCCCACCGGCCTTCCTGCAAGCCGGCCGGTGGGCGGAGACGGGCTTACTGGCATCCCAGACGCTGGCTATGAGCATCTTGGCCATCGTCTTTGCCGGGACCGGGGCGCTGCTGACCTTCCTGCCCGCCGCCCGGAACGTGGCCATGGGCGAGCTGTCCCCCAGCAGGAGGGCGACCCCCGGATGGGTCCTGTTCCACTACGTTGTGCGTGTCACCTTCATGCTGACCAGGGGGATACCGGAGCTGGTATGGGCGATGCTCATCATCATCTTCCTTTCCCCCGGCATCCTTCCGGGAGCCATCGCCCTGGGGCTCCATAACTACGGCATACTGGGCAAGCTCTCGGCGGAGGTCGTGGAAGACATGGACCCCAGGCCCGCCCGTGCCCTACGGGCGTCGGGGGCCGGAGCGTTCCAGATGATGGCTTACGGGATAATTCCCCAGGTGCTGCCCCAGTTCATCACATACCTGCTGTACCGGTGGGAAGTCGTGATACGCACCACCATCGTGGTAGGGTTCGTCAGCGCCGGGGGCTTGGGGATGGATTTCCGTCTAAGCATGAGCTTCTTCCACTACAGCGACGTAGCCCTGCTGCTGGCGTGGTACTTGCTGCTGGTCGTCGGCATCGACATGCTTTGCGCAGGGCTGCGCAAGCTCATCAGGGAGTAGGCCACACCCTGGGAGGCCGCTGCCTCGTTACTCATACTTTGGCCCAGCTTCAGCGCGCGGCTAATAGTCTTCGTAGGACTGGAGCTTGATCTCGTGCAAAGCGGGAATGACCTCTTTGCCCATCAGCTCGATTGACCGCATGGAAGCTTCGTGGGGCATTGGCCCCTCGTTGCCGTAGATGTGAAGGTAGCCAGGATTCAGACCCTCGATGATTTCAGAGAGTTTACGGGTCACCGTTTCGGGGCTGCCAACGATGACGTTGTTGACCTCCCGCAGCTCGTCGTAGGTCATCTTCTTGCCATAGGTTCCAGTACCAACGGTTGGACGGGACATCTTGACGTTAAGCGCTTCCCTGGACTGGTATCCCGGCGGGTCGGTGTGCTCCCGTGGTCCCCGCTGGCGGTGGTTCTCCGTCCACATGAAGTGGCGACCCAGCTCGATAGCCTCCTCATCGGTGTCGGCAACCAGGGCGCGAAGCAGGTACCCGAAGTGTTCAGGGCCCGGCGTGTAGCCCGTTTCCCTGGCGGTGTCGATGTAAATCTGCTTCAGCCACTTGGTCACATCCACGAGGGCGCCCAGGTTCATGTACGGGTGGCCGTGCTTGGCCGCCCACACCACGCTCTCCGGGCTTCCCGTCCCCGGGAACCAGATGTCGGGGTGGGGCTTCTGTATGGGCAGCACCCAGGGGTTGATCGCCCTGTAGTGGTAGTGCCTGCCCTCGTACCTGAAGGGACCGGGCGTGGTCCAGCACTTAATTATCAGGTCGTGGGCCTCCTGGAACCGGTCAAAGTTCTCCGACGGGTCTATGCCCCCGTGCAGGCTCTCAACGGCTGTGCCGCGGACGAAGCCCGATATGATGCGCCCCCCGGAGAAGCAGTCCAGCATGGCGATCTCTTCGGCCATGCGGACCGGGTCGTTTATGGCGATGACGTTGCCCAGGATGGCGATCTTCACCCTCTTGGTCAGCTTGGATATGACTGCGGCATCGAGATTAACCGAGGGCTTCATGCACCAGTAGGAGGCGTGGTGCTCGTTGCTCATGATACCGTCGAAGCCCACCTCGTCAGCCCATGCATACTGCTCATGGTACTGGTTGTACAGCACATGGGCCTTCTGAGGATCGAAGTGGGTGTTGGGAAAGCCCAGTCGGCCCGAATCGTACTTCCCCAGGTCATCGTCGCCCACATGCCCGTAGGGCTGCTCGGAAAACCAGAAAACCTCTACCCGGTCTTTCATTTGCAACCTCCTGGGATACCCCTACGCGAGGTCAGGGAAGATTTTGACAGAAGCTCGAAACGATCTCCAGAAACTCTTCAGGCTTTTCGTTCTGGGGAGAATGGCCGCACTCTTCGATGATGTACAGCTCCGACCCCGACAGCACCTCGCGGTACCGCTCCCCGCAGCTCAGGGGGACGATGCCGTCCTGGCGCCCCCAGATGATGGCGCTAGGGACGGAGATGAGCTTGAGGTACTCGGGCAGGCTAGGGTTGTGCATATAGGGCTTCCAGCACAGGCGGGAGGTCATCTCCCGGTTGCTCCAGAGCACCTGCTGCTCCTCAGGCGGAATGGCGCTCAGGTCGGGGGCCTTCGACACATCGTAGTAGCTCAGGTGCTGGGTGCTGGCGGGGGAAACCATCAGCAGCTCAGCGATTTCGCCGACGGGGGCCTTGATGCCCACGGCATCCACCAGAATCAGCCCCCTGACCATCTGGGGGCACATAGCGGCCATCTCCGCGGCGACCCATCCGCCCATGGAGAAGCCCATGATGATAGCCTTCTCGCCGGGGACTTCCTGGCGCAAGTAGGCGAGATGCAACCGGGCCACATCCCCGATGGAGGTAACCCAGTCCGGGCGATCGGAACCGTTGTAGCCGGGGTGAGAGGGAGCATGCACATTATGACTGGCCGACAGTTCCTGGTGGAAGGGCATCCAACCCGGGTTACCCCGGGCCCCATGGAGGGATAGCAGGGCGGGACCTCGGCCTCCGAAGAACACCTCTATGTTGCAATCGCCTACCGGAACGAGCTTGGAGGCCCGGGCTGCCTGGGTAGTCATTCTGCTGCCCTCCCCTTGGAGACTGGCTGCTGCTCCCAATGCAGTTACCAAACATAACGCACTGGGGTTCGGCACAAGTATATCAGAAAAGACCATGTTTCAAACCTTGTGCCAATGGTCGGTCAACACATAGGATGGGGGGCGTCCAAATGGCGCATGTCTCCAACAACAGGGCCGGAGGAAGCACCCAAAAATGACCTGGCTGCCCATTCAATGATCTCCCGCCGCCGCCCATCCGGCATTTTTTATGGCTGGTGGCTGGCCCTTGTGGCGGCCGCCATTATGGCAATCGGGATCGTGCCTGTGTTTCAAGGGATGTCCGTATGGTTTGTCGCCCTGGAAACCCACTTTGGCTGGAAACGGACCCAGGTCGCATTGGCCTTCTCCTTCACCAGGGCGGAAGGCTCTCTTTCAGGGCCGGTCGGAGGCTTCCTCGTGGACAAGCTCGGCCCGAGGCGCATGGTGCTGCTGGGAGGCCTCCTCCTGGGGTCCGGCTTTATCCTCTTCAGCTACATTCAGAGCCTATGGCAGTTCTACCTGGTCTTCATCTTGATCAGCTTCGGTTTGGGACTGGGCTCCTGGCTACCAATGATCTCTGCCATCAACAACTGGTTCGCGAGGCACCGATCCAAGGCCATGGCCATCGCAACTGAGGGCCAGCTCCTTGGTGGCATCATCCTTATTCCCATTCTCAGCTGGTTGGTGGATCCCGATGCCGACAGGCTCGGCTGGCGGTGGACCGCTGCCGGTCTGGGCCTCTTCATGGTGCTGGTAGCCTTCCCGTTGTCCCGCCTGATACGGAATCACCCCGAAGAGTACGGGCAGGCCCCGGACGGAGATCCCCCCAATACAGCTTCCAGCCCCAGGCCAACTACAAGACGTCCCCCCGGCTACGCCCCCGAATACACCCTGCAGCAGGCCCTGCGCAGCCGGATATTCTGGCTTCTGGCTTTTGGCCATGGCTGCACTGCAATCGTCATCATCACCATCTCCGTCCACCTTGGGCCCATGCTCAACATAGACCGGGGCATTCCCCTGCAGACCGTAGGCTGGGTGGTGTCCACCTACTTGAGTGTTGCTGCATTGTTCAACCTAATTGGGGGATACGTTGGCGACCGCCTGCCCATCAGGTATGGCCTGTTCGCATTTTCCATCATCCAAAGCTTCGCCATGGTCGTTCTAATATTCGCCAACGACACGCCTACCGCATTGCTGTTCGGGGTGCTGATGGGAATCGGGTTTGGTGGCAGGGTTCCCCTGACCAACGCGGTCCGGGGAGTTTATTTCGGCAGAGGCGCCTTCGGGCAGATCACAGGCTTCTCCCAACTTCCCATGAATGCCCTGGCTTTTACGATTCCCCTGTTTGCGGCGATCATGGTCGATGTGCAGGGAAGCTACACCATACCCCTGGTCCTGATTGTGTGCCTCAGCGTTTTTGGAGCGATGTGTTTCCTGGCTGCCGGGGAACCGCGCCCGCCGGCGCCGTCTCGGACGTACGCCCGGACCAGAACCGCAGGTGGTTCTGCCTAAGTCTGGTCGATTATCCGGCGGGAGGCAGAGAAGATGTCCTCGAACATCTCTCGTGTGAGCCGGCCCGTCTGGGTGTTCTGCTGGCTGGGATGGTAGGAACTCAGGAGCACAGTCCCATCGGGAAGGTCCGACTGGAAGCCGTGCCCGAACTGGGGCCTCAGCCTCGATACACCTTCTTGGTGGGCGTGGAGCTCCCGGTAGGCCGACATGTAGCTGTCGAAGGCGATCTTTCCCAGAGGGACTACGACCTTGACCCGCACTAGGAGCTTAAGCTCCTCCAGCAGGTATGGGCGGCAGTTCAGCAGCTCCTCACGCAGGGGCTTGTTCTGGGGGGGCGCACACCGCTGGGAAGAGGTGATATAGGCGTTGGTCAGGTACAGGCCGTCATCCCGGTGGTCGGAATTCGGCTGGCTTGCAAATCCAAACTTGTGCAAGGTGCCGTAGACCCAGTCGCCGCTGCGGTCGCCAGTGAACATGCGTCCCGTACGGTTCCCGCCGTGGGCTGCGGGCGCCAGCCCGACCAGCAGGAGCTGGGCTTCGGGGTCACCGAAACCCGTGAGAGGCCCGGACCAGTACTCCTGGGTGCGGTACATGCGCCGCCTCACGCGGGAGACTTCGGCCAGGTAGCTCACCAAGCGGGGGCAGAGAGTGCATGCGCTGATGCGCGCGTTGAGGTCGTCGAGGGCTAGCATGATTGCCGCCGGGAACAGACTCGGCTACGACCCCGCCCTAGATGGGTGGGCGGCGGGTGTGCCAGGTGCTGTTCTGCTCGTAAGCGTGGGCCACCTTCAGCACGGTGGCTTCGTCGAAAGGCCTTCCCATGATCTGCAGGCCGATGGGCAGCTCGGGAGAGTCGGTCGTGAACCCGCACGGTACCGAGAGGGCCGGTACTCCAGCCAGGTTCCCGGGGTTGGTGAAGGTCCTGCGCCCGGAGAATACAGACTTCGCCTCAGCTTTGCTTCCTATTCCTGCCTCCGCAGGTATCTTGGGCGCCGGAATCGACGAGGTGGGAAGCACCAGCACATCTACCGAGTTGAGGGCATCGATCATCTGGTTCCTCAACACTGTCCGCAGTCTCTGGGCCTTGTAGTAGGCTTGGGCCGGTATCAAGCTGCCGCTTAGCTGGCGAATGCGGACGTTGTGGTCATAATCGTCCAGGCGGTCCCTGATCCAGTCCCGCTGCATGGCGGCGCCCTCAACCTGGGAGATGGCGCCGAAGATCGCCGAGCTGCTGGCTATAAGGGGAATGGAGACCTCCTCGACGGAAGCCCCAAGTTCTCCCAGCGCCGAGATGGCTGTACGCACTGCATCTCGTATCTCCGTCTCGACACCCTCATGGTCCATCAGCTCGCGGACAACTCCGATCCTGATGCCGCCGACGTTGCCGTCGAGGGCATCGGCGTAGCGGGGCACCGGCACATCCCAGGTGTAGGGGTCCCTGGGGTCGTGACCCGCGACTGCCTCCAGGGTCATGGCGCAGTCCGCCACCGTCCTGGATATGGGTCCCCCGATGTCCATGGACCAGACAGCCCCCTGCATCCCGTACCTGCTCACCCTTCCCTGGCTTGGTCTGATCCCCACCAGCCCGCAGAAGGTCGCCGGCCCTCGGATGGAGCCGCCTGTGTCCTCGCCGATGGATGTAGCGCACAGAAAGGCCGCGGTGGCGGCCCCGGAGCCGCTGCTGGATGTTCCTGGGTTGCGCTCCAAGTCCCAGGGGTTGTGCGGCCTGCCGTAGGGGTGCCGGAAGGCGTCGCCCATAGCGAACTCGCTCATGTTGAGCTTGCCCAGGAGAATGGAACCCGCCTCCTTAAGCTTGGCAACGACAGTCGAATCTTCGTCGGGGATGAAGTCCTTCAGAATAGTTGAGCCGGAGGTGGTGAGGATGCCCTTGGTATTGAACTGGTCCTTTATCGCCACAGGGATGCCGTGCATGGGACCCCTGTACTCGCCCCGGGCGATGTCAGCCTCGGCCTGGCGGGCGTCGGCCAGCGCTTCCTCACCGCACACGGTGATGTAAGAGTTGAGCTTGCCGTCCACATGCTCGATGCGGTCCAGGTATGCCTGGCAGGCCTCGGTGGGGGAGATGTTCTTCAGCCGAATCTGACCGGCAAGCTCGGTGGCTGACATGAAAGGAATGTCGCCAGGTCCCATTTCACTCCTCTCGGGGCGGGACGTAGTCGGCTAGCGGGCGGCCTGTACAGGCTGGGGGGCGATCCGGGCGGCTGCCGATGGGGCCGTCTTCTGCCCTTCGGCGATATAGTTGGTATCCCACAGCTTGGAGTAGGTGAGGGCCCTGGGACAGTGGGTGTAGGCTTCTTCAACCTCGACGACTATACCCTGCTGCACACCCCGATTGCCCTCGGAGTAGTACATCTCGTTCTCGACTTCCCACCGGTCCAGCTCATCCCGGTCCACCATGATGATCCGCCCATTCACCCGGCACATATCGGTTCGTCCCGGAATAAAAAAGAGCAGTCCGACGTGGGGGTTCTCATCCATGTTCAGATAAGACTGAAACAGCTTGTTGCCCGCCACATCGGGAACAAGCAGGTGGTTGCTGTCGACGATGCGCACAAACCCGGGCTTACCTCCCTTGGGAGAGGCATCACACTCGCCTCCCTTGCCGCTGGTAGCCATCACAAGGAAGGGAGACTGGGAAATGTAATCCCTCACAGCCTCGGTGAGGACTTCCTGTATCTTTGTAGCAACCCGCTCGATGGGCAGGCCGAACTGGCGGGTGAACCTGTTGTCGAATCCCTCTTGCCATGATTCCATTTCATCCTCCCGGGGGCACTGATTCGCCGGAGTTGCGGCCTATTCTAACCCTTCTTACACCAGCCTACAACTTAGGCCGCAGCCTGGGAAATCGCCATAGTAACCTTTCCGCTTGTATAATAGGCTTCGCCCCGGTGCAAACCGGATTTATCTCTTGCATTGAAATGAGGGACCAGAATGTACTTTTTCGATCCGAATGAGCGGGACGCCAAGGAGCTGGCCCCGGGTGTCATAACACGCACCTTCTGGGGTGACAACCAGCTCCTGTCCATCGTTGAGCTGGAGCCCCATTCCGAGGTCCCCAACCACACCCATCCCCATGAGCAAGGAGGCCTGATTCTGGAAGGGGAGCTGGAGATGAACATAGCCGGCGAGTCCCGCATTCTGAAACCGGGGGAAGGCTACGTCATTCCTGGCGGGGTGGAGCACTACGCCAGGTCCGGCGATGTGCCCGCCAAGGTGCTGGACATCTTCGCCCCGGTGCGGGAAGAGTTCAAGTACTAGCTCAAGACCTTCCACTGGCTCAGGGGCCAGTACCTGATCCAGCATTTGCCCAGGACCATCTCCAGGTCCACGGGCCCGAAGCTGCGGCTGTCGTCGCTGTCCCGCAGGTTATCGCCAATCACGAAACACTGACCCTGCCCAAGGTTATACTCCCGGCTGACGGGAGCATCTAGGACGTCCCCGCAGTCCTCTGCTTCCGGCCAATTCTCCAGCGATGCGAGAGTCGCGCCATTGATCCAGAGCTTGGAACCGATGACCTCGACCATCTCGCCGGGCAGGCCGACGGCCCTCTTGATGTAGCTCCTGTCGGGGCGAGAAGGGTGCCGGAGGACAACCACATCGCCCCTGGCGAGGTTCGCTCGGCGGTAGGCCCGCCGGTTTACCAGGATGTACTGCCCCTCTTCCAGGCAAGGCAGCATGCTGTCGCCCTGGACAACATATCGGGCCGCCGTCAGCAGGTCGAGAAACCTGCTCAGCAGCCCGATATTAGGTATCCACGCCATGCTTTCCTGGATGTAGGTATTGAGACTGCACTGCCCTCTCTGGAACAGCTAAGCAATCTCCCTACTCCAAGCTCTGCTACGTTCCGAACCGCACCGCGGCAACCTCATCCTTGTATTCGACGTTCTTGGTTGCCCAGAATATGGTAGCTATTTCGTCCACGGTAGCCACCAACTGCTGTGCCGCATCCATATCCACGTTTTGCTTGTTTCGGGCAGCTAGCTTGTTGGCCTGCCAGAAGGTGGTATGGATGTCCGGGTACTTCTCCAAGTGGGTCGGATTGAAGTAATCGTGCCAGAGTATGTCCAGTTCCTTCTTGCACAGGTCAGCGTGCTGTTCCTTCACAGCGATGTAACGGGCCATGGTGTTGGCGTAGGCTGTGTGGTTGTCCCCTTCTTCAAGGGCCTGAATACGCAGCACCATCTTCTGCACCGTCTGGGCGGCTATCTTGGCCTGTATGGGATCGTAGATACCGCAGGGTATGTCACAGTGGGCATATGCTGCTTTCGCGGGCAGCACCCTGTTGATAGCAGCGAACAAGCTCCGAGCGACCTTCATGAACTCCTCCCGAAATCAAGTTGGGCGAGGTATCGTCCGACTCGTATTGTAGCGAGTACCTAGCTGGGCCGCAACTTCGGTTGCAGCCAGCCCCCGCCGGCGACCTCTAGTTGGGCACCCAGGCCAGTCCCCGTATCTCGGTGAACTCCCGGCGCATCTTGATCCACCAGTCACCTCCGTCAGCGGAAGCGAAAACCTGGCCGTAGTGGCTGCATGCCAGGAGCAGGTCTGGGTCGGCCGCATGGGTGGCGAATGACCAGATGGGGGCATTGGGGACTACGGGCAGGTTCAGGGTTTCCCACGATTCGCCCAAATCCCTGGTGCGCTGGATGGCCCCCGTGTCGCCCAAGGCGCCGTTCCCGTTGCCGACGTATATGACGTTGGGGTCGTCGGGCTTCTGGGCAAGCTCGCGGCAGTAGGGCATGGGGAAGGTCTTCTGCACCTCCAGGCGCCGGAAGGCCTCCCCTGAATCGGTGCTGGCAAATATTTCCATGGGCGTGCTGATGAGCACCGTCTTGGGGTTCACCGCGCAGACCATGGTGTCGTGGATGTCGGGGTCATCAACCCCTCCGGCGACCCTGGTCCAGGTATTGCCCCCGTCCAGGCTCCGGCGGGCCCCGTCCACTTCGATGCCGACCCAAATGTTGTTCCCGTCGGTGGGGTCCACCGTCAGGCCGGTAATTCTGGGCACCCCCACGTTGGGGCACTCTTCTACGATTTCGACGGGCAGCTTGTCCCAGTGCTGGCCTCCGTCCTGGGTACGATAGATGCCGGCGGGCCTGGTGCCCGCGAAGATAGTGTCCGGGTTGGTCTTGTCGAAAGCTATCTTCCACACATCTATGTCATTGAAAGGCGCATCAAGCTGCTCGAAGGTATTCCCCCGGTCATCGCTGCGATAGATGCCGGCGTGGGTGCCAGCAAGGATGACTGCGGGGTCATTGGGGTGGGCCGTTACGCCGTACACCCGGCAATCCATGGGGAAATTCCCTCGTGCCCTGCTCCAGCTCTCCCCGCCGTCGGTGCTTCTCCAGATCCCGGAACCCAGGGTTCCCACGCACACGGTAAAGTCCTTAGCCATAGCACTTACCTCCTATGATGTGTTGGAACTTGGGCCTACTCCTCCCAATCGAGGAACTCCTTGACTCTATCGACCAGCGGCCCAGCATCGTAGCCTCTGTACATCAGCATAGCATTACGCACAGGGTCGCCGGCAAAGTAGCGCTCGTACAGCATCTGCCGCCCTCCGAAAGCGCTGCAGGCTGCATCCCACGCCAGGTGGAACAGCTTGGACCTGTCCCTGGCTGTGGCGCTATCTGTCGCCAGGTACTTGCTTACATCGGGGGAAAGGACCGTATCGAAGTCCGCTTCTGTCGGAAGGGCCATCAGGCTGCTGGAACCCAGCAGCTGGACAATCTCGACCATCCGCGGATATAGGGTTTCGGCAAAGAGCTGCCGGGCGGCGTTCAGCGGAGCGGGGTCTGGACACATTACGCTCCACTGGTTCTCGAAGGCGTCGGCCTCCGCAGCCCTCAGGCAGGCCTTGGTAATCTCCAGGAAAACGATCAGCTCGGCTACCCTCTGCTGGTTCACGTCGATGTCGTCGGACCCCAGGGTCTTCACCATCAGGGCTGCCAGTCCCAGCATGAACTCGGTCTTGGCAACGTTCCTGGTAGTGACCTGGTGGCCGGTGTGCAGGGTGTAGCCCGTCTGGGCCCCGAAGTTGTTGCACATCTCCACGTCGCCCATAAGGAACATGCGCTCCCATGGCACCAGGACGTTGTCGAATATGACGATGGAGTCCATCTCCTCGAACCGGGACCCCAGGGGGTGGTCAAAGGAGGAACGTCCGTGGTCCACGCTCTCCCGGCAGAGGAACTTCATGCCCGGTGTGTTGCACGGGATGGCGAAGGCGAAGGACTGGCGCCACGCCTCATCCCCGACCATGTGGGTCCTGGTTGGGTAAACGGCGATCTCGTCGGCAAGGGGTCCAAGGGTGGCCAGCAGGCGGCTGCCTTTCACCACGACTCCGGCATCCGTCTCCTTAACGATGGTCAGGGCGATCTGTTCGTCGATGTTGTCGATCACCCCCGGCCTTCGGCTCTTCTGGAAGTTCAGCAGCGTGTGGGTTAGGGCGAGGTCGTTCTCCCGCGCGTGCTCGTAGTAGTTTTCGACATTCTTCTTGAATTCGGGCCGGTTCCTGGCGAAGAAATCCCCGGCGGTGCCCCAGGATGTGATCACCACGTTCAGAAAGTCGGGGCTTCTGCCCATCATCCCGCAGCTTGCCCTGGCCCAATTGGTCATCATGCCCCGTCGCTTCTCCAGGTCTTCGATTGACTTGGGCACGACGAATGAGAGTCCCACCTGCTCCTCGGTGGTGGGGGACTTGAAGGTCATCTCTTCTCTTAGCTGGGGATCGTGCTGCATATCGTACAGGGAAGCAAGGGACCTAGCGCAGCCCTGAAGGGACTTGTGGGAGGTGACATCATCTACCCTCTCACCTCGGATCCATACCTCAGCCTGGGCTTCTTTCAGCCCCTGGAGGAACTCGGCTCCCGTTCGAGCTGGCATTCCTAGTAGACCCCGCCCATCTCGCGAAGCAGCCGGGACACTTCCTTGGCATGGTAGCTCAGGATGATGTCCGCCCCCGCCCGCTTAATGGAGCTCAACGTTTCCAGCATGACTGCCTGCTCATCGATCCACCCGGCCGCGCCGGCCGCCTTCACCATGGAGTACTCACCGCTGACGTTATAGGCGGCCATGGGGTGGTCGAAGCGCTCTCGCGCGCGGGCCAGGACATCCAGGTAAGCCAACGCCGGCTTTACCATCACGATGTCGGCCCCCTCCTCTATGTCCGACTCGATCTCCCGCATCGCCATGCGCCTGTTGCCGGGGTCCATCTGGTAGCTAAGCCTGTTGCCGAAGCTCGGCGCGGACTCGGCAGCCACGCGAAATGGTCCGTAGAAGGCCGATGCGAACTTGGCGGCGTAACCCATGATGGGCACATGTTCGAAGTCGCTGGCATCCAGCGAGCTCCTGATGGCCCCCACCTGCCCGTCCATCATGGCCGACGGTGCCACCAGGTCGGCCCCCGCCAGCGCATGGGACAAGGCGGTCTTGGTCAGCAACTGCAACGTCGCATCGTTGTCTATACGCCCGTTGTTCACCACGCCACAGTGCCCGTGGTCGGTGTACTCGCACAGGCAGACGTCGGTAACTATCATCAGGTCAGGCACCGCCTGTTTAATGGCCCGGACCGCCTCCTGGACGATACCCTGCTCGTCGTAGGCTTCTTCTCCCAGGGGGTCTTTGCTCTGGGGAATGCCGAACAGAATAATGCCCCGGATGCCCAGCTCAGCCGCCTCCATCGCTTCTTCCAGAACATAGTCCAGCGAGAGCTGATCGCAGCCTGGCAGGGGCTCGATGCTGTGGCGGATATTGCGCCCGTGGGTGACGAACATGGGGTAGATGAAGTCCGAAACAGACAGATGGGTCTCCCTGGATAGCGCACGAAGGGACTCCTTCTCCCTTAGTCGGCGCAGACGCGTATATGGGAAGCCGGCCACGTTAGTTCTTCTCCTCCCGGTCGTAGAATTCCCTGAGGGAATCTACCAATCCTTCAATAGTATGTTCTTGGGCTACGAAAGCTATGTCAAGCCCTCTCTCCCTCGCGGCAGCAGCCGTGACCGGCCCTATGCACCCGACTCTGATTCCATCGAGCAGGCCAAGATCTCCGTCAAGAAGGTCCAACAGGTTAGCAACGGTGGATGCACTGGTGAAGGTCGCCACATCGACCCTGCCATGGACCAGCAGCTCCCTGGCCTTCCCCGCGGATCCTGCAGGCACCGTCGTGGTGTACACGCCGACATCATCGACCTCGTATCCCAGGTTCTCGAGACCTCGTGGCAGCATTTCGTCGGCCAGTGTGCCCCGGGGAAGAAGAACCCGTTTCCCTGCCAGGTCCACAGAGGCCATCGCGGTAATCAACCCTTCAGAGGTGAACTCGTCCGGCAGGATGTCCGGACGTATTCCCTGCTGGCCAAGGACAGATGCCGTCGATTTACCGATGGCGGCCACTTTCGCCCCTCCCAAGTCCCGTGTGTCCATTCCGAGGGACTTCATGCCGGCGAAGAGGATCTCGACAGCGTTGGTGCTTGTGAAGACAACCCAATGGTAGGAATCC
The DNA here is from genome assembly GCA_963663025.1 of Dehalococcoidia bacterium. Classification (GTDB taxonomy): domain Bacteria; phylum Chloroflexota; class Dehalococcoidia; order Lucifugimonadales; family JAGWBF01; genus JAGWBF01. The sequence goes on from OY760073.1 coordinate 1,365,734, forward strand.
ACTTTCTTCAACGCAGCACCCAACGCTGTGTTGTCGGGGATGGGAGATATCTCAATGGCCGGGAGCTCCACAGGTTGAGCGCCTTCCCTTTGAAGCAGCTTTACCAGGACAGAAGCCTGCTTGCGGGAGCGGGTTACCAGCACCCTCTTGCCAAAGAGGGGAGACCTGTCGAACCATGCACCCTGCTCGTGCAAGCGGACTACATCGCCGATTATAGCGACAACCGGCGCGGAAATGCCCGCTTTCTCGCCTTCCTCGGCTATGGATCTTAGGGTGCTCACTATCTTCCGCTGCCGTGGCGTGGAACCCCACTGCACGAGGGCGGCAGGGGTCGATGGGTCCATGCCCGCATCTATCAGAGACTCAAAGACCCTTTCCCTGGCTTCCCATCCCATCAGCACCACCAGCGTGCTCCCTGAGCGGGCGATGGCGCTCCAGTCGGTGCCGGGGGTATCCCGCGACGGATCTTCGGCGCCGCTGACCACCGTAAAAGATGACGCCATGCCCCTGTGAGTCAGGGGTATGCCAGCGTAGGCCGGGGCCGCTATAGCGGAGGTCACCCCGGGCACCACCTCGAACGGCACCTGCGCCTCAGCCAGGGCCTGCACCTCTTCACCACCCCGCCCGAAGACGAAGGGGTCTCCGCCCTTCAGCCTGACCACATTGGCGCCATCCTTTGCCCTGCCTACAATCAGGTCGTTGATCTCTTCCTGCTCCATGGCCTTGGAGCCGGGCATCTTGCCCACGTATATGCGCTCGGCTTCATTGTCCGCATGGTCCAGAATCTGATGGTTGACGAGGCGGTCATAGACCACCACATCAGCCTCACGAAGGCATTGGACGCCCTTCATGGTTATCAGGCCGGGGTCGCCGGGGCCTGCACCCACCAGATACACCTTACCGCCCATGGCCTCTCTCCGCCCCCGCACCCAGCTCCCTGCAGGCGTCGCGTGCAAGCTTTTCTGGCTGGCTGGCATCACCCTGGACGGTGATGTACATGGGGGAGCCTGCACCTTCAGGGTCCAGAAACACCGTCAGCTCCATCATGTCATCGTCCGAGACCGCGTAGGCCCCCGCCGGAAGGCTGCAGCCGCTACCCAGCTCCTCCAGAAACGCCCTCTCGCACGTGACCTCCCGCCGCGTGATGCCGTGGTCGATGCTCGAGACCATCTCCATGGCCCTGCTGTCGTTGCTCCGCACCTCTACGGCCAGCGCCCCTTGTCCCGGGGCCGGGACGAACTCCTTTGGGGACAGGTATTCGCACACCCGGTCCGCCATTTCCAGGCGGGCCAGCCCTGCGGCCGCCAGCACGGCGCCGTCGTAGTCGGCGCCTGCGGACTTCTCCAGGCGAGTCTCCACGTTCCCGCGAATGGGGACAACTTGAACATCGGGCCTCAGGTGCTTCACCTGGGCCTCCCGCCTTGGGCTGCTGGTGCCGATCCGCGCGTCTGCGGGCAGCTTAGCGAGGGTGCATCCCCACTTGTTGACCAGCACATCTCGCGGGTCGCCGCGACGGAGCACCGCGCCCAAGGTCAGGCCGTCGGTGATCAGGGTTGGCAGGTCCTTGAGGCTGTGCACGGCAAGGTCTATGGAACCTTCCAGCAAGCTGCGTTCAATCTCCTTGATGAAAGCCCCCACTCCCAGGCTCGGCAACGGGACATCAGCACGTCTGTCTCCGGAGGTTGCGATAGTCACGACCTGAAAATCCGCGTCGGGGCAGGTGGCCCGAAGTTGTCGTATCACTTCGTCGGTCTGTCGCAGGGCCAGCTTACTACCCCGGGTTCCTACCCTTACCACGCCAGCCATTGGGCGCCTAACTTAACGGGCCGGCCACCTGAGACACCGCTTCACTTCCGACCGCCCCCTCAGGCCCGCCCTGCAGAAAGCTCATGAGCGCGTCCAGCGCCTCGTCCGACTTGCCCGCATTCACCAAATCAATTAGCCCCTCGGTGATGCCCTCCTGCCATCGATCGGCATCCACCGCTATACCCTGTTGCTTTACCAGGGTGCGAGCCCTGGAAAGCACACCGGCCAAGTCTGCGTACCGGAGCAGGTCGCTGTCCTGTATGGTCTCCTTTAGCTTGCGAGCAAGAGCAGGGCTGCTCCCGCCGGTGGAGATAGCCAGCGTGACCTCTCCCCGCCTGACGATCGAAGGGGCGATGAAGGTGCACAGGGGGGCATCATCGACCACGTTCAGCACCACCCTCTCCCCCTCGGCCTCTGCGGCTATGGCCTGATTCACGTCCCTGGCGTCGGTAGCTGCGATTGCCAGGAAAGCGCCCTTCAGGTCGCCCTGTTGGTACTGCCGGGCGTGCCACTCTATGCGGCCGTCACGGGCAAGCTCATGCAGGCTTGGGGTGATGTCGGGGCTGATGAGAGTAACTTCGGCGGAGCCATCCAGCAGACCCTCTACCTTGCGCTCGCCAATCTCACCGCCGCCGATTACGACGCAGCGCTTCCCCCGCAAGTCCAGGTACACCGGGTAATACTGGTTGGACATGGCTGCCCTATACGAAGTACCGCACCCGGGTCTTCTTGAACTCCCTGGTCGAGTAGAGCATCAGGTAGTCGGTAATGCCCGTAGCTTCGGAGATCTCGGACGCTACCTGCTCGCAGCCATTCCTGGACGTCGCGTGAATCATGGTGAAGTGAGAGTAGGGCCAGTCGGGAAAAGTGGGACGCTCGTAGCAGTGGGTCACCGCCGGGTGAGCCGCCATGCGACTGCCAACCTGCTCGGACATCTCTGCCGGCACCTTCCAGACCCCCATGCCGTTGGCGCGGAAACCGGCCTTCCGGTGATGAAGGACGGCGCTGTAACGGCGCATGATCGATCGGCGCTCGAAGTCCCGGGCCGCCTCGAACAGCTCCCCCGTGGTCATGCCCAGGCGCTGGGCCATATCGTCGAAGGGGCGGGGGATCATCGGCAGGTCTTCCTGCAGCTCCCGGATAGCATCTATATCTTCCTGGGTGACCGGGACGGGAACGTTCCATCCAGCGCCATTCCCACTGCCGTAGCCGTCGGGGCTGAAGTTGTGGGCCGCCCCTTTCTCCTCCACCATGTCGAAGTTGACGCCTATCTTGAAAAACCTCAGGGTCGGCATTATCCGGTAGGACAGAGCGGCCGCTTCCTCGGCCATTTTTTCGACGGTGTCTTCTAAAACCTCGTCGGGGGATACTGCCAGGGTAAACCAAAGGTTGTAGTAGGAGCCTTCACGTCCGTAATTGTGGCTCACGCCGGGATGGCGGTTCACTATCTTTGCGCCCTTGCCAAGCCTGCTCGCCTCCAGGGCCATGGCTATCAGACTGGTCCGGTAGCCGAGGCGGCGGGTGTCGAATATGGCGCTTATCTGGCGGACGACGTTCTGCTTGCGGAGCTCGGCGAGACGGCGAATAACCTCATCCTCGTCGATGCCCAACTCATCCCCAATGCTCTTGTAGGGTTCATCCACCAACGGGAATTCGGACTGGATGATGTTCAGGAGCTTGCGGTCCACCAAATCCATGGTTGTCTTTGTGGCTGCCATCCCTCTTCCGCACCGCTTTCGTAGGTGTCCAGGTTCAGGACCAGATTCAAGGTTAGTATAACACAGGCCACCTTTCCCCTATGTTCCCCCGCCCCTTCATTCGCTACAATGAGGGGAGAGAATCTAAGGTTGCGCCTCTTGAAGTCAGACGTACAAAAACCGAAGCGCAAGCTCTTTCAGCGCCTCGGACGGGAAATCAGGAATGAACGAGTCCTGAGGGCCATGGCCGAGGTGCCCAGGGAAGAGTTCGTTCCAGAGCAGTCCAGGCGCTTCGCGTACGACGATGTGGCTTTGGGCATAGGAAACGGACAAACCATCTCCCAGCCCTTCATGGTTGCCCTGATGTCGTCGGTCATGTCGCTGTCGGGAGACGAAAGGGTGCTGGAAGTGGGAACGGGCAGCGGGTACCAAGCGGCCGTCCTCTCCAACCTGCTTCCTCGGGGCAGTGTGGTGACAGTGGAACGGGTCGCCACCCTGGCCCGGCAGGCCGAGGAGCGCCTGCGGTCCCTGGGCTACGCCAACGTAAGAGTGCGGGAGGCCGGTGACGAGCTGGGATGCCCGGAGGAGGCGCCATTTGACGCCATACTCGTTGCCGCAGCGGCCCCTCGCCTGCCCGCTGCTCTCCTAAGCCAGCTCCGCCGAGGCGGCAGGCTGGTCATACCCATCGGCAACCTGGAGGAGCAGGAGCTGGTGAAGGCGACAAAGACCGACGAGGGCACGTCGGTAGAGGTACTCGGGGGCTGCCGCTTCGTTCCTCTGGTCGGGCAGGACGCCTGGCCTGAAAACAGCCGGCCCTCCAAGGGCTTCTTTCGCTCCTAAGACCATGACTCTACCCAAGAACATCATCATGGCTATACTGGACAAACCTGCTTGCAGAAAGCGCGGCAGGCTGGCCCCGGCGACCCGCCCATGAGCGCTGAACGCACTCCCACTGCCCTGGACTACGAGACCGTTATCGGGCTTGAAGTCCATGTCCAGCTATCCACAGCCAGCAAGATGTTCTGCTCCTGCGCGGCTGACTACCAGGCCGCCGAGCCCAACACGCGAGTGTGCCCCACATGCCTGGGTATGCCCGGCACTCTGCCCGTCGTAAACCAAAAGGCGGTGGAGCACACCATCATGACGGGCCTTGCCCTGAACTGCCGGATCGCCGGCAAAACCAAATTCGACCGAAAGAACTACGCCTACCCCGACCTGATGAAGGGTTACCAGATCTCCCAGTACGATGTTCCCATCGCCTTTGGGGGCTGCCTGCAAATCTCCACGCCCGAAGGCGCCCGGGAGATCAGGATCACCCGCATCCACATGGAGGAGGATGTGGCCAAGCTCCTCCACGTCCGGGACGACGCCAATGGGGCCTATACCCTGATGGATATCAACAGGGCCGGAGTACCCCTTATGGAGATCGTCAGCGAGCCCGACATGCGCTCTGCCGACGAGGCCCGGGAGTACCTGGCCTCCCTGCACTCCATCATCCAGTACCTGGGTGTATCCACTGCGAACATGCAGGACGGAAGCTTCCGCTGCGATGCCAACATCAGCATCAGGCCACGAGGGACGGCGGACCTGCTGACCAAGGTGGAGATCAAGAACATGAACAGCTTCCGGGCTGTGTACAACGCCCTCCAGTACGAGGAGAAGCGACAGCTTGCCGCCGTGAAGGAGGGCGGGGATATAGTTCAGGAGACCCGGGGCTGGGTGGAAGAAAGCAAGTGCACGGTCAGCCAGCGCAGAAAGGAGTACGCCCACGACTACCGCTACTTCCCCGAGCCCGACCTGCCACCCCTGGTCATCGACCAGTCCTGGGTGGAAGCCATCGCAGAGCGCATCCCAGAGCTTCCCGCACAGAGGCGAGCCAGGTTCATAGCCGAATATCATCTGCCTTCATCGGACGCCGCCCAGCTCATTGCGTCCAAGGCTGTCGCCGACTATTTCGAAGAAGCGGTGGCTCTATCCTCGGCGCAATCCAGGGACAGCGCAAAGTCCTTAAGCAACTGGGTCCTGGTGGAGCTTACCCGCCTGCTGAACTTGGAAGGGATGGCTATATCAGACACAAAGGTTAGCCCGGCCCATCTCGCCCAGCTTGTAAATATGATAGACTCTGGGAAGCTCAGTTCGACCCTGGCGAAAGCTGTGCTGGAAGAGGCCTCTCGATCAGGGCAGATGCCGGAGGAGATCGCCCAAGCCCAGGGATACATCCAGATAAACGACCAGTCCGTGGTGGCCACGGCAGTGGAGGATGCCATCGGCTCCAACGCCCAAGCCGTGGCCGACTACCTGAAAGGTAGGGACGGCGCCGTCAGGTTCCTGGTAGGCCAGGTGATGAAGCGCACCCGGGGGAACGCCAACCCTGACCTCGTCACAGGCATACTCCGAGAGAAGCTGGAAGCGCTGAAGTCCACAACATCCACAGAGTAGAAAATGGAAAACTTAATCCAGATAGTACAGATGCTCATCTCGGTGGTGCTGGTGGTCATCATCCTGATGCAGGTCCGGGAAACCGGCAGCGGCCTGTTCGGCAGCGCCCAAGCCAGCTACAGGGCCCGCAGGGGTGTGGAGAAGACCCTGTTCCAGTTCACCATCATCCTCGCCGTCGTGTTCCTGATCATATCCGTCATAAGCGTCCGATTTACCTAGAGGCCCGTCCGCGGCCGCTTCCGTTGGGAACCTTCCCTTGTCCATCATCACCCTGACCACGGATTTCGGCACCTCCGACCATTACGTCGCCCAGATGAAGGGGGTGATCCTTGGCATCAACCCCCAGGCAACCATCGTCGACATCTCCCACGCCATAGCGCCCCAGGACATCCTACAGGGGGCTGGCCTTATAGGCGAAGCCCATCGGAGCTTCCCTGCAGGGACCATCCATGTGGTCGTGGTGGACCCCGGCGTGGGCACTGGGCGCCGCCCCATCCTGCTGTCCACGCCGAATGCCCACTTCGTGGGGCCCGACAATGGAGTCCTCAGCCACATCCTCTCCGAAGGATTCGGCGATCCTCCACAGCTCTCCGAAGACGGGACGGCAGTCCTCCCTCTCGGCTTCCAGGGATTCCACCTGAACAACCCCGACTTCTGGCGCGAGGCGATCAGCCTCACCTTCCATGGCCGAGACATCTTTGCCCCTGTGGCCGCCCACCTGTCCCTGGGAGTCCCCGCTGACAGCTTGGGGGCCGAGCTGACTCGCCTCGTCTACCTCCCGCCGCCGTTGCCCTACGAGGACAGCGGCTTCCTGGTGGGCGTGGTAACCTCCATCGACCACTACGGCAACCTCGTCACCAACATCCCGGCTAAGCTAGTAGCGGAACATCCCCTTATCCAAGTACAGGTCCAAGGCCACACTATCCATGGCCTAAGTCAAAGCTACCAGGAAGCCGAATCTCTGCTGGCCATCATCGGCAGCGGCGGCCACCTGGAGATCGCCGTCAAGAACGGCAGCGCCGCCGAAGCTCTCGCAGCCCAGATCGGCCTCCAAGTAAGGATTAGCACACGCCTCTAAATTCGTCCCCCTTTGCGTCATTCAAGCGGCCGACATGAAACGAGTGCGTGAGTCCATTAAGATCACGGCCCCAAGGGCGCAAATGCGAGTCAGGTCGAAGCAAGGAGGCCCACTATGGCGCGTACTTTCTGGTCAACTGTTGTTTTGCTATCCGCCATAGTCCTTGGGATGGCATTAGTCCTTGGGATGGTATTGGTGGTCGCCTACGACAGCCATCGTCAGGCGATTTACCAAGATAGTCTTAGCAGGAGGCTCAGCGTGACGCCCAACGAGAGGCCCTTTGCCGATGGGAGAACCTTCGTAAGCATCCCTGGCTACGAATTCAGCCCTATCTTCGTTAATTGGAAGTTGGGGGCGCTGGACACCAAGCCCCTGTGGGCGATGATCGCTGACGCTGATACGATCATCATAGGGCAGCATCAGTCAACGGCGGCACAAGCGGCTCCTGAAGACATTAATCTCGATGGAATACCGGAAAATGTTGTCTGGCTGGAGTTCACCTTCAATGTTCTTGAGTACCTCAGTGGCACGGGTGATGCCCAGATCACAGGGGTGGTCTCGTTATTCCATGAGTACAATTCCGCTGCGGAGGCCCAAGCCGCCGCCCCTGGTGCTTTGGCCTTGCATGACACCCGGTGGGACGACCGGGATGCTGTATTGTTTCTGACAGATGACCTCCCATTGGGAAATGGCTCCAAGCTTCGGTTGGGAGAGGCCGGCCCCACCAACGATTATCTTCACGACAATTACAGCATCTATAGCTGTTGTTCCAGGGAATGGCTACCCCGCGCCTCAAGCGGCGCCGGGGCGCTGGGCGCCCCCACCCGGCCTGGAGGACCACGCGGGTCTGGTGAAAGTTTCTATCTTGAACCTCCGAGAGGTGTAGACGTAGGCGCACTCTCTGCCCAGGGAGGAACAGCCACGGTCACGCTGGCCGCTTTGAAGGCCATGATCGCGACCGAAGGAGAGTCCAATGCATACCAGAAATGAATCACCCTCCCGCTTCCGCGAGAGTAACGATAAAGGTTATCGGGAATGACGGGGTAGGGGCAGCCACGCTTTTCGTCATTGCGGCGAAGGCCGCAATCCAGGACGGACCATTGCCGGGTTCCAGGACGTCCTTGATACAGAGGGAACACAACAGGATTCCTACCTTGCCAGCCCGGTCCCCTTCGATTTCCCTCAGGACGAACGGGCGGAAAAGGCCCTTAGTTACACCCAGCCTGTGCCAGCCCCGGGGTTTCCCGGATTGCGGCCTCCGCCGCAATGACGGTGGGGGTCTGTCCCCCCTCACCCCAGCCCTCTCCCACCAGGGGAGAGGGGGCGAATTTATCCTCCCTCCCTTGAGGGAGGGGATTAAGGGGAGGGTAATACGCCCGCGGGGACGCAGTACACCATCCCGGCCTTCCACATCTCCTTTCCTATTGACACGATTCCTGGGCCTATTTACATTTGAGGCGAGCATCCCACCTCCAAAGCCCCGCAGGAGGAGTTATGGACATGGACCAGCAAACCCTGATATCCCTCTATCGCACCATGGTAACCATCCGTAACTTCGAGGAGATCGGCATCTACGAGATGGGCCAGCGACGCCTGAGCGGGTCCGTCCACTCCTCGGCCGGCCAGGAGGCCGTTCCCACGGGCATCTGCGCCCACCTGACCGACTCGGACTCCATCGCCAGCACCCACCGGGGACATGGCCACTGCATCGCCAAGGGCGTTGACCCAAAGCTCATGATGGCGGAGCTGTTCGGCAGAGCTACCGGCACGAATAAAGGCAAGGGCGGCTCCATGCACATCGCTGACATGACCAAGGGTATGCTGGGGACCAACGGGGTCGTTGCGGCCAGCGTGCCCCTGGCTGTAGGGGCGGCCCTCACCAGTTCCATCAAAGGCACGGGCCAGGTGTCCGTCGCTTTCTTCGGCGACGGCGGGGCCAACCAGGGCGTCCTCCACGAGAGCATGAACCTCGCTTCGGTGTGGAAGCTGCCCGTCCTGTTCGTCTGCGAAAACAACCAGTACGCCGAGTCCACGCCCGTCGAGTACGCCCTTTCCGCCGAGAACGTGGCTGACCGGGGAGCCGGGTACAACATGCCCGGCGTGCTGGTAGACGGCATGGATGTGTTCGCCGTTCATGAAGCGGCCGGCGCCGCGGTGCAGCGGGCGCGGTCGGGCCAGGGCCCCAGCCTCCTGGAGTGCAAGACGTACCGCTACTACGGCCACACCGTTTTCGACAACCCCAGGACCTACCGCACCGAGGAGGAGGAGACCTACTGGCGCGGGCGGGACCCCATCCAGCTTTTCCGCACCCGCACCCTCGAAGAGGGACTGCTCCAAGCTTCAGTGCTGGACGCCATTGACACGGAGATCGAGCAGCTTATCAGGGATGCCATAACCTTCGCCGACGAAAGCCCCCTGCCGCCCGAGGACGACGTTTACACCGATGTGTACGTCGAGTATCCCTTGGACGGGCTGCGGCGCGGGGCCAGCATGACCATCTAGCCAAGGGAAGCGGCCCATGCTCGAAGAACCGCAACTGAATGGGCGCATTGCCAGCGTCATCAACAAGCTGACTAACTCGGCTGGCTGGCGTGCCCGTGAAGAGCTCAGGGGCGCCTTGCGGGGACCTGACACCAAACCCGATGTACTGATTACCCGTGCCTACGGCCCACCAGTCGTCATAGAAACCGAGTATCCGCCGGCCGCGACTTTGGCAGACGACTGCTTGAAGAGCATCGGACGCGAACTTGATCCGGCCGTGGCCAATGCCTCCGGCAGGGTCAGCACAGTCATCGCCATTAGAGCAACTGACGAACTGCACCGGTGCGCAACCGGCAGCGATGCTCAGCAGATGCTGGAAGACGGGCACGAAATTGGATACGCCTCCTATCAAGGTACGGACAAGCAGCACACTCGCTTCCCACAACGGGGATTCGTCAGAGGCAACGTAAGAGACTTGGTTGATTTCATCAGACCAGCGTCCGAGCCCCAAGACACTATCAGCTATGCAACCCAGGCCTTTGAAAACGGCGTAGAAGATGCTGCAATGCTGATTCTTGGATGCGCAAGCTACACCAACATCGGGGAAGCTATTGGAAACACCCTGCGCCAACAATGGCCGGCCTATCCTAAAGAGGCTCCTAGCGATCCCAAAGACTTAAAGCAGGAAAGGGACGACCAAAAAGCCAGGGAACAGACCGCGAAGATGACGGCCACTATGATGATCAACGCGATGGCCTACCAGCAGAACCTCGCCGGCTATTCCGCAGATGTCGAAGTTAACGGGCAAATAGAGACACGCACTATCAAGAGCCTGGGGCAAATCCGCAGACCCACAGGCTTACATCCCGACGACGTGATAGCTGAGTGGGGCAACATATTATCCATCAACTATTGGCCCATATTTCATATCGCCAAGAGACTTCTGGCGATAATTCCACCTACGTCAGCAACGCGTTTGTTGGATGCCATGAGCAAAGCTGCAAACGCAATTCAAGACGCCATCAGACAGAATGACGTCGCAGGAACGGTATTTCAGAGGCTGATTGCCGACAGGCAGACGCTTGCTACCTACTACACTCGCCCGGAAAGCACTACCCTAGCTGCCCATCTGGCGGTTCCCGACGATCTGGACTGGGGAAACCCGGAAACCCTGAAGAACTATCGCATCGCCGATTATGCCTGCGGTTCGGGTGGTCTGGTGCTTGCCGCATATCAACGGGCGAGGAACCTGCATCTCAATCACGGCGGAAACCCCGACAGCGTACACGCTCATATGATGGAGAAGAGCCTTACTGCGTGCGACATAATGCCTGCAGCAGTCCATCTGACTTCCTCCCTCCTATCCTCGGTAGCGCCGCGAGAACGCTACAGAGGAACCCGAAACGTGCTTTATCCCTTTGGGGGCACCGGGGAATGGGATAACAATGGAAAGCCCATCGTGGACGTCGGCTCACTGGAGCTGCTTAACCTGAAGGAGGCCAGGCACCACCAAGCGGTTCTCCCATTAAACCAGCAAATGGTATTGGGAGCAGCGGAAGAGCGACCAGCCATCGAAGTTGAAATGGTACCTCGCAGCCAATCCCTTGTGATAATGAATCCACCCTTCACCACCCCCACCAACCACGCCGCCGACCATGCCAAGCCCGGGAACCCGGCCTATGCAGCCTTCAACACCACCCAGGAAGAACAGAAGGCCATGGCAAGAAAGGTGAAGCGGCTGGCCATCGGTACAATCAGCGATGGCAACGCCGGCCTAGGCACTCAATTCACCGCAATTGCCCACAACATGGTCAAGGCTCGTGGACACATAGCTCTGATTCTGCCCCTCTCTGCAATGCTCGGAGGAAGTGACAACCCTTCCGCCAAGAGCTGGCAGAAATTACGAGGCTTACTGGCCAAGGGTTATGGTGACGTAATCGTTGTCAGCATCGCCCAAAACAAGGACATGGATTCCTCGTTTTCCGCTGATACGGGCATAGCCGAGGTATTGATCATCGCCCGTCGATTAGCCAGCCGAGAGCGACCGCGACCTCTGGTCAACTTCGTAAACCTTACGGAACGTCCTCCCACCAAATTGGCGGCGCAGGAAACCGCCAAGGCCATCAAGCGGGCTATTGGCAAGTTGACCAAATCGGGGGACCACTCTGAAGTGGAGATAGGCAATGAGAAAGTCGGGACTGTCCGCCTGGAAAAAGTCGGTCCGGCCGAGAAGTGGACTACAGTCCGTGTAACGAACATGGAATTAGTGCAAGCTGCTACGGAATTGACCCAAGGGAGGCTACGGTTGCCTCAAAGCAAGGATGCAGTTTTCATTCCAATGACTCGAATGGGCAAGATAGGGCGTGTAGGTCCCCTGCACAGGGATGTGGCCAGCGGCCCGCAGGAGCCTGACCGCGGCCCCTTCACCAAGCACGCCGGGGCCAACAGCGGGACGGAGTGGCCCTTTCTGTGGAACCGTGACAGCAAGTGCCAGCAGAGCATGGAAGTGTTCCCGGACAGCCATGGCATAGTTAAACCGGGAGAGGATGGAGAGGCCGAAGCAATCTGGCAGCGCGCCAGCAACGTGCACATCAGCAATGAACTCAGATTTAATTCCAGCACCACCAGTGCAGCATTCACCCAACGGGTTTCTATGGGTGGTAGCTCTTGGCCCAGCTTCCTTATGAAATCACCCGAGTTTGGAAAAAGCGGCGTGCGTTTGGCTGAATGGAACCCTGGGACTGATTAGTTTCTGGATCAACAGCAATCGTACTCAAAGTGGACGTGGTAGAACTACCGTGAAGGCCATACCAAATATTCCGATATTGGACTTTACCAAACTCTCCAAAGGGCAAATCAGCTCGGCGGTCGAGATCTTCAATGACCTGTGTCATGAATCACTGCTCCCGACCAACGAAGCGTACCGCGACCCAATACGGCAGGAACTGGACAGGCGATTGCTGACCGAAGTGTTGGGCTTGGACCAGACCTCTGTGGAGCAACTGGGAATCCTGCGTAACCAATGGTGCTCCGAACCTACGGTCTCAGGTAGCAAAAGCACGGGCCCCGACAACTGATACTCACCAGGAGCAGTCTAATGACTACGATGATGACACCTACCACCACCAGGGAGCTCCGCTACCGGGAAGCCATCAACGAGGCCATCATCCAGGAGATGGAACGCGACCCGGACGTGATCATCATGGGTGAAGAGATCGCCGGCGGAGCCGGGAGGGAGCACCTGGGCATCGTCGATGCCTGGGGCGGAGCTTTCAAGACGACAGTGGGCCTCATCCAGAAGTTCGGCTCCCAGCGGGTAAAGGACACACCCCTGTCGGAAGCAGCCTTCGTGGGCACCGCCATCGGCGCCGCCTCCACGGGCCTCCGTCCCATCGCCGAGCTGATGTTCGTGGACTTCGTGGGCGTTTGCATGGACCAGATTCTGAACAACGCAGCCAAGATGCGGTACATGTATGGTGGGCAGGTCAAGGTGCCCTTCACGCTGCTGACCCGCATCGGGGCGGGTACCGGATCGGCGGCCCAGCACTCCGAGTCCTTCTACTCGATCTTCAGCCACATTCCGGGCATCAAGGGTGTGGTGCCCTGCGACCCATACACCGCCAAGGGCCTGCTGATCTCTGCCATCAGGGATGACGATCCGGTGGTCTTCTTTGAGCACAAGCTGCTCTATCCTGAGACGGGACCCGTTCCCGAGGAACCCTACGCCATCCCCCTGGGGAAGGCCCGCGTCGTCCAGCCCGGCACGGACATCACCCTGGTGGGCATCTCGAAGATGACCCTGGTGTGCCTGGAGGCAGCCCAGAAGCTCCAGGAAGAAGGAGTGAACGCCGAGGTCGTGGATTTGATGAGCATATCTCCCATCGACTACGACCTGATCCTGGACTCGGTAAGGCGCACCCATCGCGTGGTCGTGGTGGATGAAGACACGCCCCGGTGCAGCATAGCTGCGGATATCTGCGCCGCCGTGGCCGACGAAGCCTTCGATTATCTTGACGCTCCCCCCAAGAAGGTAACCGCGCCTCACACCCCCGTTCCCTACAGCAGGCCCCTGGAGGGCGTGTACATCCCCAACACTGACAGGGTGATGGGAGTGGTGAGAGAACTCCTGACCGGCGCATAGCACATCTTCCAGCCCCAACCCCGTTCCTGCTCTCGCTTACCTGCAATCTGGCTTTTGTGGTATCCTGTGACCGTACTATTCCCTATGTAAGTATTATGTAAGCGAGAATCAACCTTCTGTTCGAGGTCTAGCTCCGGCGCATCCCATGGGATTGGGCCTGTCGGTGGAGACTCCGGGGACTGAAGGTAGGATGATAGCCCTAGTTATACGTCTTGTCGGAACCATCGCCTTAGGCTTGGCGGGTTGGGGCCTCTGGGAACTCGTTTTCAATGATTCCCCCTGGGGAGCGGACTATCTTCCATGGGGCCTCGTTTCCACCCTGCTGGGAGTAGCGGCGGGAGTGGTGCTGGTTTCCCTGCCCATCCCTCTCATCAGGATCAACCGCTACATCAACCAGCTTCCCTTGTCCAGCCTGGTCTCCGCCGTGGTCGGCCTGGTCGCCGGGCTGATCGTGGCTTCCCTGGTATCCATTCCCCTCATTAACCTGGAGGGATGGCCCAGCTGGGGAGTGCCCCTGGCCCTCAACTTCACCTTCGGGACCTTGGGGCTGTGGCTTGGGGTCCAACGGACGGGAGATGCGCGGAGAATCGCTCCGTCATCCTGGTCACCCGGCCTTTCGGAGCGGTCCCCTAATGGCCGCATACTGGTGGACACCAGCGCCATTATTGACGGCAGGATCGCCGACCTTAGCCAGACAGGATTCGTCCAGGGTCCCCTGATCATAACCGGCTTCGTCCTTGACGAACTGAGGCACATCGCCGACTCCAGTGACGGGATGCGCCGCAGCCGGGGACGCCGGGGCCTGGATATCCTGGGACGACTTCAGAAAGACACCTCTGTTTCCGTGCAGATCATCGACGTTGACGATGTGGATGACCCTGAAGTGGACGGCAAGCTGGTGAAACTTGCCAAGCGCATGAAGGCTTCCATCCTGACCACCGACTTCAACCTCAACAGGGTGGCGGAGGTCCAGGGAGTACAGGTCCTGAACGTCAACGAGCTGGCAAATGCCCTCAAACCCATGGTGCTGCCGGGCGAAGACCTGACCGTGAACATCATCCAGGAGGGTAAGGAGATAGGGCAGGGCGTCGCCTTCCTGGACGATGGGACCATGGTGGTCGTCGAGGGCGGACGCCGTTTCCTGAACACCATCCAGGATGTCACCGTCACCCGGGTGCTCCAGACAGCCGCGGGCCGCATCATGTTCGCCCAGCCCAAGGGCGGCTAAGAATGTCCCCTGGCGCAGACGCCGACAGTTCCGCACAAAGCGACGCAGGGTCCATGGGCCTGATCATTGTTGCTGCGGGCAGCGCCACTCGCATGATGGGCGTGGACAAGATATTTCTCCCTGTCCTAGGAGTTCCCCTCATCGCCTACTCGGTAGAAGCGTTGGCTTCTTCCCCCCTGGTAGGCAGCTTCGTCCTGGTGCTGGCGCCCCATAACGTCACCGCCGGCGAGAACCTCGCCGTCGAAAGGGGATGGGACAAGCTGGCCGGAGTGTGTGAGGGCGGTGCCAGAAGGCAGGACTCGGTGAAGCGGGGACTGGAACAGCTTTCCGCTTATTCCTGGGTGGCCGTCCATGACGGGGCGCGCCCCCTTCCCGGGCCGGGCATCCTGGAACGGGGCCTGCAGGCGGCCAGGGAAACGGGCGCCTCGGTGGCTGCCGTGCCTGCAAAGGACACTATCAAAGTGGTCTCCGACGACGGAGTCGTAGAAGCCACACCCCCGAGATCGAGCCTATGGATGGTGCAGACGCCCCAGGTGTTCGCCTACGACATCCTGGAAGCGGCCCATCGGTCTTGTACCGAGTCCTTCACCGACGATGCGGCCATGGTGGAGAGCATGGGGTACAAGGTGCGGGTCTTCGAAGGCTCTTACGCCAACCTGAAGGTCACCACTCCCGAAGACCTGCCCATGGTCGAAGCGTCCCTGAAGGCGGGAGCAGCCGCGAAGGCCCAGGAAGCTATGCAAGGGGGAGCGACGAAGCGGTAGTGGGCAGCCGGGTGGGAATTGGATTTGACGCACATCCCTTGGTGGAGGGCCGCCTCCTTGTGCTGGGAGGCGTCCAGGTCCCCCACGGGCGCGGCCTGTCGGGCCATAGCGACGGCGACGTCCTCTGCCATGCCATCATGGATGCCCTCCTGGGAGCAGCCAACCTGGGCGACAAGGGCACCCACTTCCCCTCTTCCGACCCTGGGCTGGAGGGTGCGTCCAGCCTGACCCTCCTATCCCAGGTGCTGGCCCTTATCAGGCAAAGCGGTTGGCAGATAGCAAACGTAGATGCTACCATCTTGGCGCAGCAACCCAAGCTGTCGCCCTACATTCCAACCATGAAATCAAACATCGAAGCCACGCTAGACCTCATCTCCAGGGGAGTCGTCAGCATCAAGGCTACCACCACGGACTACCTGGGTTTCGCAGGCCGGGAGGAAGGGATTGCGGCCCAGGCCATCGCCATGCTGGAGGAAGCTGCGTGAGGCTGTACAACACCCTTACCGGTGAAGAGCAGGAGTTCAGCCCCGCCGGCGACAAGGTCAAGATGTACGTCTGCGGCGTCACTCCCTACGCTCCCTGCCACCTGGGCCATGCCATGAGCTACGTCTTCTTCGATGTCCTCCGGCGCTACCTGGAGTACATCGGCCACGAGGTCGAGCACGTCCAGAACTTCACCGACATCGACGACAAGATCATCCAGAGGGCCCAGGAGTCCAACACAGACACGAACAACCTGGCCCAGACCCATATCGATGAGTTCATGGAAAGCATGGACGCCCTCAACATCAAGCGGGCCCATCACTATCCCAGGGCAACCCAGGAGATACCCCAGATACTGGACGTGATCGAGCAGCTTGTGGAGAAGGGGTACGCCTACGCCTCCGACGGGGATGTGTACTTCCGCGTGTCCAAATACGACAGCTACGGGGACCTGAGCCATCGAAGCATCGACGGAATGATCGCAGGCGCCAGGGTGGAGATAGGGGTCTCCAAGGAGAACCCCATGGACTTCGCCCTATGGAAGGCGGCCAAGCCGGGGGAGCCAAGCTGGGACAGCAAGTGGGGGCCCGGCCGCCCCGGCTGGCACATCGAATGCACCGCAATGTCTATGTCCTACCTGGGCAGCACCCTGGACATCCACGGGGGCGGGCAGGACCTGGTCTTTCCCCATCACGAGAACGAGAAGGCCCAGAGTGAGGCCTTTACCGGCCAGATCCCCTTCGTCCGCCATTGGGTGCACAACGGCCTCCTGAACATGGGCGACGACAAGATGAGCAAGTCCCTGGGCAACAACGTCTCCCTTAACGAAGCCCTCAAACGATACGGAGCCGACGCTCTCAGGATCTTCTTCCTCAGCTCACACTACCGGAGCCCCCTAACCTTCAGCGAAGAGGGTGTTTCGGGCACGGAGCGGGCGGCCGAGCGCCTCGCCAATGCCCTCCGCGAAGAGACCGGCGACAGTGCCGGGACTCTTGATCCCGACCCCTACAAGGAGCGTTTTCTACGGGCAATGGACTCGGACCTGAACACACCCCAAGCCCTGGCAGCGATGTTCGACCTAGCCCGGGAGATCAATCGTAGCAAGGAAGCGGGCTCGGGGGTGAAGAAGGCCCAGGATGCCCTGAGGGAATTGGGAGGTGTGCTGGGGTTGACCTTCGACAGCGGGCGGGACAACCAGGGCGTCGGCTCGGAACCCTTCATCCAGCTTCTGGTGGAAACCCGCACCCAGCTACGGGAGTCCAAGCAGTACGCACTGGCGGACAAGATACGCTCGGACCTGTTGGAGCTGGGCGTGGAGCTGGAAGACACAGCCCGCGGGACCGACTGGAGGTTCCGATAGCGATGCTTTCCCGTGTTCCCTCCGGCCCCGCGCAGCACCTTCATGCCTAGTCTCGTCAGCGTCCTTCTCGTAGAGGCGCCCGTGCTTTGCCCTGACATTCGTCCCTTGCGGGTCGCCGCATGACTGATAGCCGACTGCTGGACTCCCTGAAGGGCATCCTGCCTGCTCAAGATGTTCTGAGCGCGCCGGCTGACCTGGACCGATACTCCGCCGATGCCCTCACCCCATTCCGCGCCTTCGACAATGCCGACATGCTGGAGCGGATGGCCGACGTTGTGGTCATACCCCGGTCAGTCGAGCAGGTCTGCGAAGTGGTCCGCCTGGCGAACACCACTGGGACACCCATCGTTCCCTATGGCGGAGGCACGGGGGTCATGGGTGGCGCCCTTCCAGTTCAGGGCGGCATCGTGGTTGACCTGAAGGGCCTGAACAAGGTCCTGTCCATCAGCCCTATGGATGGCACCTGCGTGGCCGAGGGCGGCGTGGTCCTCCAAGATTTGTCCGATGCCCTGGCGCTCCACGGCTTCATCTTCGGCCACGACCCATGGAGCGTCCCCATCGCCACCGTGGCAGGCGCCATCTCCACCAACGGCGTCGGCTACATGGCATCGGCTTACGGGCCCATGGGCAGCCAGGTGAAGGCCCTGGAGGTCGTGCTGCCCAGCGGGGAGGTGCTGACCACCAAGGCGGTAGTTAAGGGGTCTTCAGGCCCAGACCTCAACCACCTGTTCATTGGTACCGAAGGGGTGTTCGGGATCATCACGAAGGCAACCTTGAAGATCGTCCGCGCCCCCGAGGCTAGGTCATTCTCCACCGTAGCCTTTGGCTCCTTCGACCAAGGGTTTGAGGCTGTTACCGAGTTGTTCGCCATCGGGCTGGTCCCCACCCTGATCGACCTTACCGAGGAGCCCGATGAGGGCGTGGCCCTCTACATGATGTTCGATGGATACACCGAAGGGGTGTCTGCACAGGCGTCCAGAGCCTCCCAGGTTTGCGCCTCCTTCGGAGGAGTAGAGTCGGACGCTGACCGCACGGTCAAGTATTGGGATGAGCGTCACAGCAGCGGGGAGAACTATCGACAGAACATGCTGGACCAGCCCCGGAGCGTCCGATGGAACCGGCCCAGGGCCAGGAGCTTCGACTACCTGCACACCGCCTTGCCCATCTCCGAAGTGCTGGAGTACCGCAGGCGATGCGAAGACATCCTGGCCGGCACGGGGATCAGTGTCGTGGAGTACGCCATCTGGACCCACCCGGAGCTGTTCTCCATGTTGCTGGTGCCCGACGGGTCCCAACAAGGAAAGCCAGATGAACTGGGCAGGGTGGTGGATGCAGTACTCTCCCTAGCCCAGGACATGGGAGGCTCCATGGAGTACTGCCACGGCGTAGGCGTGAAGCTATCTCACCTGCTGGCCCGGGAGAAGGGCCCCGAGTACGATGTCGCCCGGACCATCAAGCAGGCCCTGGACCCCAACAACATCATGAACCCGGGCAAGCTGTTCCGGTGAGGCACCTGCGGCCCCTGGGCTAGACGGGCACTTCCTCCCTGTCCACAGCGGCTTGTTCCTCAGCCGCCTTCTGCCCCTCGTCTCCCTGGCCCTCTGAAAAGGTCAGGGCCTTGCCGTCGCTCCCCACCAGGACGTGAGCGCCTGCCTGGAACTGACCGGTAAGTACAGCCTTGGCCAGAGGGTTCTCCAGGTAACGCTGGATAGCCCGACGCAGCGGCCTGGCGCCGTAGCTGGGGTCGTACCCCTCCCTGGCCAGCAGCTCCAGGGCATCCTGGGTCAGCTCGAAGGTAATCTCCCGATCGGTCAGCCGGCTCCTCACGTCGGCAACCATGAGCTGCACGATCTGTTCGATCTGCTCCTTGGTCAACGCGCTGAAGATGACGATCTCGTCGATGCGGTTCAGGAACTCGGGTCTGAAGCTCTTCTTCAGAGCGTCTTGGACCGACTCCCTTATCCGTCCCTGGTCTATCGACCCGTTGTCTTCCTTGTGAAAGCCGAAGGGCTGGCGGTCCAGCAGGTTCGTCCCCAGATTGCTGGTCATGATGACAACGGCATTCCGGAAGTCCACGGTCCGGCCGTGCCCATCGGTCAACCGCCCGTCCTCCAGTATCTGTAGGAGGATGTTGAACACATCGGGGTGAGCCTTCTCGATCTCGTCGAAGAGGATAACCCTGAAGGGATGTCTGCGCACCGCTTCGGTAAGCTGGCCTCCGTCGTCGAACCCCACGTAACCCGGCGGCGAACCGATTAGCCGGGAGACCGCATGCTTCTCCATGTACTCCGACATATCGACGCGGATCATGTTGGCATCATCGTCGAAGAGGAACCATGACAATGCCCGGGCAAGCTCCGTCTTTCCCACACCCGTAGGTCCCAAGAAGATAAAGCTGCCTATGGGACGCTTGGGGTCCGAGATTCCCGAGCGGGCGCGCCTTATGGCGTCGGAGACGACGACCACAGCTTCTTCCTGGCCGATCACCCGCTCGTGGAGGCGCTCCTCCATGTGCAGGAGCTTCTCGGCCTCCTCCTCCAGGAGCCTGGACGTCGGAATTCCCGTCCAAAGCTCAATGAGCTTGGCGATGTCCTGCTCATCGATGGTCATGTCGATCTTTCTGCTCTTGAACCACTCGTCCCGGGCTTCGGCGTACTCCTGCTCCAAGCGCAGACGCTCGGTCCGAAGCTGGGCCGCCCGTTCGTAGTCCGCCCTCTGGGACGCCGCCTCCTCTTCGTTGACCAGCTCCTGGATGCGCTGCTCGTGCTCCTTCAGGTGGCTGGGCAGGCTGTCCGCCTCGATGCGTACCTTGCTGGCGGCCTCATCTATTAGGTCCACCGCCTTGTCCGGCAGCCTGCGGTCGGCGATGTAGCGGCTGCTGAGCCGGGCGGCGTGGATCAGGGCCGAGTCCTCGATCTGCACCTTGTGATGGGCCTCGTACCGGGGCCGCAATGCCCGCAGTATCTCGATTGTCTCATCCACCGTAGGCTCTTCCAAGAATATCGGCTGGAAGCGCCTCTCCAGGGCCGGGTCCTTCTCTATGTACTTCCTGTACTCCTCGGTGGTGGTGGAGCCGATGCACTGGAGCTCGCCCCGCTGCAGGGCCGGCTTCAGCAGGTTGGATGCATCTATGGCCCCTTCGGCGCCCCCCGCGCCCACCACGGTGTGGATCTCGTCTATGAAGAGGATCACCTCACCGCCGGCATCCTTCACCTCATCCATAACCGCCTTGAGACGCTCCTCGAACTCCCCCCGGAACTTAGCGCCCGCAACCAGTCCGCCCATGTCCAGGGCCAGCAGACGCCGGTCCTTCAACACGCCCGGAACATTGCCGGCGATGATGCGCTGGGCGAGGCTTTCGGCTATGGCAGTCTTTCCGACGCCGGCGTCCCCGATGACAACCGGGTTGTTTTTGCGACGCCGGGTCAACGTCTGCATCACCCGCCTGACCTCTTCGTCCCTGCCCACCACCGGGTCCAGCTTCCCCTCCTCGGCGAGCTTGGTCAGGTCGATGCTGTACCTTTCCAGAGAGCGGTACTTGCTCTCAGCCCTGGGGTCGTCGATCCTGTGGCTGCCACGTACCTGCATCAAGGCCCGATAGACGTTCTCCTGGTCGATTCCAGCCTCTTTCAACACATGCTTGACCTCGCCGTCGCGCTCCATGGAGGCGGCGATGAGCAAGTGCTCTGTACCAATAAACTCATCCTTCATATGCTCGGCTTCCAGGCGGGCGTTCTCCAGCATCTGGGCAGCCCTGGGCGTTGCATAAATCTGGTTGGTCTCTGTGGCCATTTTCGGGAACTTCTCCAAGGCTTCCCGCATCCGATCGCGCACCGGCTCGATGGGGATTCCCAGCTTGCCCAGTATGTCGGCGGGCAAGCCCGACTCCAGCTCCAGCAGGGCCAGCAGCACATGCTCCACATCCCACTGGCTATGCTTGTACCGACGAACGATAGCTTGAGAGTCGGACAACACCTGCCTCGCTTGCTCAGTAAATTTTTCAGGACTCAGTATCATCACCCAATCTCCTTCAGGTCCGATCCCGCCCGGACGTCTGCCTGGACTCACTAAGGCGATCGACCTCGGAAGTTAGCTCATTAACCTGGGCTTCGAGCTGGTTGACGCGATTCAACAGCTTCAACACCACCTCCACTCCCGCCAGGTTCACGCCCATCTCATCCGTAAGGGCTTTGATCCTCCGCAGCAGCTCGATATCCCTGGGGGAGTAAAGCCTCTGCTTTCCCAGGGAGCGGGAAGGTTCCACCAACCCCACCCTCTCGTAGTATCGAAGGGTCTGGGCGTGCACCCCCACCATCCTGGCTGCGACGCTTATGACGTAGCAGGGCTCATCGTTGAACCCGTAGTCAACCATCATGCTCTCTTCTCCTTGGCATACCGCAGCTCCCGGATCTGCCTGAAAAGGTCTCGCTCCTCTTCCGTTAGACCTTTGGGAAGCACCACCCTGGCCGTTGCCAGCAGGTCTCCCCTCTTGACCGCATCTTTCAGGCGGGGCATACCCTGCCCCGACAGCCTGAAGGTTTGTCCGTTCTGGGTCTCCGGCGGGATGGCCAACATCACCTGGCCCGTCATGGTCCGGACAGCCACTTCACCGCCCAGTACAGCCTCGGACAGCGGCACCTCCACCTCCGTGGAAAGGTCTGCTCCCGAGCGCCGGAAGCGCGGGTGCTCCTTTACAACAACATCGAGGTAAATCTGCTGGCCTGGGTTGTTCCCGGCGGGGATGCGTACCCTGGAACCGGTATCCACCCCCGGAGGTATCTTGACCTCCAGCTTCCGAGGCTCGCTCGACCGGCCTGCAAGGGTCTCGACCAGCCGGACCGTTCCTGCGAAGGCTTCCTCCAGCGTCAACTCTGCCGAGTATCTTGCGTCCGGGGGGGCGAAGTCGCCCATGCCCGAGAAAATGTCGGAAAAGAAGTCGCTGGTTGGGATGGATGAGAAATCGAATGGGGAGTCGCCGCTGCTGTAGGTGTAGCGGCGCCCCTGGAAGCCCTGGCCTCCGGCTTGAGCCTGCTGGTCGAGCTGGTCGGCGTAGCGCCAGTTGTCCCCGTACTTGTCGTAGCTCTTTCTCTTGTCGGAGTCGGAGAGCACCTCGTGGGCTTCGTTGATCTTCTTGAACTCGGCCTCAGCCTCTGCATTGCCCGGATTCAGGTCGGGGTGGAGCTGCCGGGCCTTTTTTCGGTATGCTTGGCGTATCTCCCTGTCGGAGGCTTCCTTGGAAACGCCGAGGCGAGCGTAGAAGCTATCCATGGCCGTTCTCTATATGGGTTCTTGAGTAAGATTGTAGCTGGCAAAAAGCTGCCTTGTCAATATACCTAGAAGAATACATACATATGTCTAGTATAATAGTTAATAATTACCTATCAAGTTACCATACTGATGTTATGTCAGCTTAAACGTTCAAGAACGTTGGCAAACCGGAGACTTGACGACAAGTGGAGGAGAGATGTCCCCTGCCCGAATCGGGTCTTTTGATGACCTGCTCAGCCTGACCGAGGAGCCGCTGCGCCCGGTCGTCGCCGCGCTGAGGGTGATGGTCCTGGAGGTGCACGCAGACGCCTGCGAAGTGGTGCGCTTGGGCGACCGGGCAGCGACCTATGGCGTAGGGCCGAGGAAGATGATCGACGGCTATGCCTACATTCTGCCCCATACCGCGTGGGTGAACCTGGGCTTCTACAGGGGCACGGACTTGCCCGACCCGGAGGGGCTGCTGGAAGGGACGGGCGCGCGGATGCGCCATGTGAAGATACGCTCCCTAGACGACGCCCGGGGCCCTGCAGTGCAGGCCCTCGTCGCCGCCGCCTACGCCGAACGCCGGGGCGCGATACAGAGTTGACTGAGATTTCGATCTGGCACGCTGCGGAGGGGAAGCAGCGGGTTGGGGGATGGCAAGGCCCTCCATCCACAGCGCCTTACTGCGCACATGGACCCAAACTGGTACCCGGCAATGCTACGTCCTGGATTGCGGCCTCCGCCGCAATGACGGTGGGGACCTGGGCCATGGGCGGCCTTCCCCGGCCTTGCGTCGCTTAAGTCCCCTCCTGCCGGCCACGCTATTCGTCATTGCGGCGGAGGCCGCAATCCAGGAAACCCAGGCCGTAGACCAGATTGGCTATGACGAAAGGCCTGCGGGGGCCTCTATGGCCCCCTCGTCCCATTGGGTCATGTGCCGGTTCGCCCTTCGATTTCCCGCAGGACGAACCGGGGTGGCCAGGTAAGCCGAATCAGGTTCTTCCATTCGCTGGAACGACGAAGGGGGTATAGGCACGAGGATGTGGTCTTCGCCATCACTACCGCACCAGGGGTATTTCCCCTCCTGCACAGGTACGTCACGTTGACATCCTACCTGCCCTTTGGTACCATCACCGTTAGGGTTTCGTTAGTGCGGGCCCCACATCAACCCGTCAAGGCATCTTATAGTGGCTTTCGTTACCGGCCTCCGCTGCCGTGAGTGCGGCAGGACCTACCCCACAGAACCCCTCAACGTTTGCGACTTCTGCTTCGGACCCTTGGAAGTTGCCTACGACTACGATGCCATTGCCCGCGTCATAAGCCGGGACCGCATCACCAGCGGCCCCCTGAGCATGTGGCGGTACCAGGACCTGCTGCCGGTGGACGGCGCCGATGCTGTGGACATCAACGCAGGCTTCACCCCACTGGTCAAGTCCAAGAACCTGGGCAAGCTCCTGGGCTTGGACAACCTCTACATCAAGAACGACAGCGTAAACCCTTCTTACTCCTTCAAGGACCGGGTGGTTTCCGTGGCGGCTACCAAGGCCCTGGAGTTCGGCTTCGAGACCCTGGCATGCGCTTCCACAGGCAACCTGGCTTGCTCGGTGGCCGCCCACGCAGCCCGGGCTGGAATGCAGGCAGTGGTATTCATCCCCGCAGACCTGGAGGCCGGGAAGGTGATCGGCGCCGCCATATACGCCCCCACGGTTGTCGCCATACAGGGCAGCTACGACGAGGTCAACCGGTTGTGCAGCGAGGTGGGCGACAACTGGAACTGGGCTTTTGTGAACATCAACATGCGCGCCTTCTACGCCGAGGGCAGCAAGACCCTGGGATATGAGGTTGCTGAACAGCTTGGCTGGCGGGCGCCCCAACACGCCGTGGTGCCCTCGGCATCCGGGTCCATGTACACCAAGATCTACAAGGGCTACAAGGAGTTGGAGTCCCTTGGCCTCCTGGATGCCCCGGTCAACACCAAGATGCACCTGACCCAGGCGGCGGGGTGTTCCCCCATCGTCGATGGGTTCGAGTCCGAGGACGACATTATCAAGCCGGTGAAGCCCAACACCGTCGCTAAGTCCCTGGCCATCGGCAACCCAGCCGACGGCATTTACGCCATCAGGACCCTACGGGAAAGCGGTGGCTCGGCCTATGCCGTACCTGAAGAGAGCGTCACCGAGGGCATAAAGCTCCTGGCCGAGACCGAGGGTATCTTCACCGAGACGGCAGGTGGCGTGGTGGTCTCGGGTCTCCGGTACCTGGCCGCCAGCGGCGCCATAAAGCGGGATGAGCTCACGGTGGCCTATATCACCGGCAACGGCCTCAAGACCCAGGAAGCCGTTGAAGATGTGGTGCATCCCCTACTCATAGAACCCAGTATCAGCTCCTTCGAGCAGGCCCTCAACGGGCAGAAGGCGGGCGTAGTTTAGGGGACCCATGGCGAAGCTGCGCTACAGATTTACCTTCCCCACCGACCTGGTTACCGAGCCCATCACCTACCGGCTCGGCAAAGACTTCGACCTGGTGACCAACATTCGCCGGGCCGACGTTCGGGAAAACATGGGCTGGCTTGTGCTGGAGATCGAAGGCGCCGACCAGGAGATCGAACGGGGAGTTAGCTGGGTCAGCTCCCTGGGTGTGCGCGTAGACCCGGTTAGCGGAGATGTTATCGAAGGATGAGTTTTGGCCTCATCCATCCACGAGGAGAGTGACCGAAAATGAGCGGAACGGTGGTTCGCATTCCTACGCCCCTGCGCCGGGTGACCAACGGGCAGGACAAGGTGGAGATCGACGGGGACACCCTGGGACAGATCATCGAAGCGATGGACTCCACCTACCCCGGGTTCAAGGACCGGCTGGTAGATGAGGACGGGGAGATTCGCTACTTCGTGAACATCTACCTGAACGGCGAAGATGTGCGGTTCCTGCAGGGGATGGATACCACCACCAAGACGGGCGATGAGTTGAGCATAGTTCCCGCTGTGGCGGGAGGGACCGCCTAGCTTCCCGGCTCGTTTCCCGCGCTCTTCTTCAGGGCCCTTACTCTTCGGCTAGCATTCCGTAGGGACCCCCCGGGCAGCAACCCACCTCTTCTTCTGCTCCAGTCGCGCTTCCTGGTCAGTCGGTACATAGCTGCCCAGGAACTCCCTTCGAAACGCATCGAATCCATCAACCTCGATGGCCTCCCGTATCCCTTCCATCAGGCGCAGGATAAACCTCAGGTTGTGCAAGGTGGCCAAGCGCAGGCCAAGAATCTCCCGCGCCTTGAACAGGTGCCTGACGTATCCCGCCGAGAACCGCTGGCAGGCGTAGCAGTCGCACCCTTCCTCAATGGGGCCTGTCACATCCTGGAAGCGTTTGTGGGTGATGTCCACCCTGCCCTCGGCAGTGAACAGGCTGCCGTTCCGGGCAACCCGCGTCGGAAGGGCGCAATCGAACAGGTCGATACCTGAAGCTACCCCCTCCACCAGGTCCTCAGGAGAACCGACCCCCATAAGGTAGCGGGGCCGACCGGCGGGAAGCATCGCCGTCGTGAGCTCGGTCATCTCGTACATAGGCCCCTTGCCCTCGCCGACGCCCAGTCCTCCTACTGCGTAGCCGTCGAAGTCCAAGGCAGTGATGTGCTCAGCCGACTCCCGCCGGAGGTCGGCGTGGAGGCCTCCCTGCACGATGCCAAAAAGGGACTGCCCAGGGGCTGCCCCCTGTTCATGGGCAGACTTGGAGCGCTCAGCCCAGCGATGGGTCCTGTCCATGGCCTGCTGCACCTGCTCGCGGGTGGCTTCAAAGGCGATGCACTGGTCCAGGCACATGGCCACATCGACGCCCATATCCACCTGGTTTCTGACAGCCGACTCCGGCGTCAGGTAGTGGCTGCTGCCATCAATATGGGAGCGGAAGGTTATCCCGTCGTCGCTGACCTTGCTCCCGCTCCCCAAGCTGTAGGCCTGAAAGCCCCCGCTGTCGGTCAGGATGGGCTTGTCCCACCGACAGAACCGGTGCAGACCTCCCAGCCCCTTGACCACATCCACACCCGGCTGCAGGTAGAGATGGTAGGCGTTAGCAAGAAGAATATGGGCGCCTAAGTCACTCACTTCGTCGGTGGTCAGGGTCTTGACGCTTCCCTGGGTCGCCACGGGCATGAATGCAGGCGTGGAGACGACACCGTGGCCGGTGGTCAGCTTGCCCAGCCGTGCTCCGCCCGAGGTTGAAAGAAGTTCGTAGATTGCGCCGGAAGTCATATCGCCTCAAGTCCAGTATAATCTATCTAAGTGAACGTTAAGCAGGTCCGTCGGTTCCCCGCCCTTGGAATACCCAGACCTGCGCCATGCTGATCGATATGTACGAAGAGCTGAGCAACTTTCTCGTATCCCTGAGCGAGCAACGCCTGCCCTGGGCCTTCTTCATATTGGGGACCATGGTCGTCTCGTCCCTGACATTATATGGGTTCTGGGAGATGGTGCTGCGCATCCCCCGTCTTCTTGTCCAGCCCCGGAAAGGTAGAGGCTGATGGTCAGCGCTTACCATCCCCACATCCAAGCTTCGGTCGAAGACGCCCTGGAGGCAGCGTGACAACAGCGCTACCTGAAATAGCCGCAACCGTCACTCACTCCTATGGGAGCTACCCCATCTACGCCGCCTGGGACCTCCTCGACTCCCTGGGAGAGCGTCTCCTGGAGTTGGGGCTGACCGGGCCGGTCTACATCATCTCCGACGACCGGGTCTTCCCTCTTCACGGTCGACGGGTGCAGCGCTCGTGCCAAGTTAGCCGCATCGAAGCCCACTGCTTCATCGTTCCCGCTGGCGAGCCAAGCAAGTCCCTGGAGCTGTCCCAAGCAATCTACTCATGGCTGGCTGACCGCAAGGCCGAGCGGGGCCATGGAGTCCTGGCGGTGGGGGGAGGCGTCGTTGGAGACTTGGCGGGCTTTGTGTCGGCCACATTCCTCCGGGGGATGCCACTGGTGCAGGTGCCGACCAGCATGGCAGCCATGGTGGACGCCTCCATCGGGGGAAAGGTTGCCGTTAATCTGCCCCATGGCAAGAACCTCGTGGGATCCTTCTATCAGCCCAAGGCTGTGGTGGCGGACCCCAGCGCCTTAGTAACCATGGGAAAGCGGGAGCTGGCCGAAGGCTGGGCCGAGGCAATCAAGGCCGCCTTCATTCTGGACCCGGGCCTCCTGGACATCTTTGAAGAACACGCCGAGGATTTGATGGCCCTGGAGCCGGAGGTGTCCCTGCAGGTCATCCGCCGGAGCATGGCCATCAAGGCAGAGATCGTCACCGAGGACGAAAGGGAGACCCTGGGCCGCCGCATCCTCCTCAACTACGGGCACACCGTGGGCCACGCACTGGAAGCCAGCACAGGCTACGGCAGGTACCTGCACGGAGAGGCGGTTTCAGTGGGAATGATGGCTGCAGCTTTCATCAGCCATCACATGGAGCTGCTGTCCGAGGAAGTGTTTCACCGCCAGCAGAGACTGCTGCAACGCTTCGACCTGCCCCTGACCGCCCCTGATGGGGACCCGGAGCTGGTGCTGGAGACGATGTCCATGGACAAGAAGACCGTGGCCGGCTCCATCCGGTGGGTGCTGCTGGAGGATGTCGGCGAGACTGCCGTCCGCAGGGATGTTCCCCCAGAGCTGGTGGAGAGGGCTGTCCGGACCTTCGTCGGCAGGAATGCTACGGGGCAGCTAAGCTGACCGGAACTCCTTCAGGATGCGGGAGAACTCGTCCTCCAACGAAGGTATGTTCTCGACGATATAAGGCAGGTCGTTTTCCCCAAAAGCCTTGAGGGTGGTGCAACGCACATTCCCGAGGCTGGACAACCCCAAGGCTATGGATGCGCACACCTCGTCGCTGGCGGCCTCCGCCACCGCCACCATGTCGAACTGGCCCATGGTGAGGAACACGTTGGACAGGTGCCCTCCCGCAATATCGATGGCTTGACGAAAGGCGCTCACGTGCTGGGGCAGATACTTGATGTTCCTCATTCCTTCGTCGGTGTAGTTGAGCAGCAGCACATAGCTAGGCATTATTCTCTCCCCCCTTTGTTCCTACCAAGGCTATCCCGTATTGACCTGTTTATGCACTAAGCAAACTCGGCTGGTTTCTTCCTCTTGGCTGCAACCAGCAGCCCACCTACTACAACACAAATTGCTCCGGCAGTCCCCAGCAAGAGCACAGACCCCGCATCCCCAAGGTAGCCCAGCCCCGAGACGCTTTCGGAGACCTCTCTCAAAGCAACGGAGATGCTTCCCGCCACCATGGTCAGTCCAAACAGGAACCTTATTCTCGCCCCGTCCACATAACGGGCGGCGGCAACCCCAAGCTGGGAACCCGCGGACGCTGTCCCCAACATAATAACCGACATTACAAGGTCAACACGACCTTCCAGGGAGTACAGGAAAGAACCAACGGACCCGGTGATAACCACCTGGAACAGGTCCGTCCCGACGGCAACCGTCGTCGGCACTCCCAGGACGAATATCAGGACGGGCAGAAGGATGAATCCCCCTCCCGCCCCCAGGAGTCCCGCCATGAAGCCTATGGCGGAGCCGATGCCAACGGGCACCCAGATAGATATCCGCTCTATACCGGACTTGGGCAGCGATGTCGTCGTGGAGACCCTGCCCACCCATGGCAGCGGCATGGACGAAGGGGGGACACGTAGAGAGCGTACCCTCTCGATAAGGTTGCTTGAGGAAACCGGATCTCCTTCACGGCCCGGCCCTCGCCTGGACTTCCAATGATCATAGAGGATGTAGGAGGCCAACATAGCCAACACCACGACGTACGTGTAGCGCAGTACCGGCCCTGCCACCCCGATCCTCTCCAGCCACTGGTTAAGCTCCTCGGCCACCATCACGGCGGGCACGGTCCCGACCACCATGAATGCCCCCAGCTTGAAGTCCACGTTTCCGATGCGGCGGTGCTTCAAGGTGTTGATGATGGAGGAGCCGACTATGAGGGTCAGGCCTGTGCCAACAGCAAAGAGGGGAGGGACGCCGAAAACCAGCAGGCCCCCGGTGATCAGGAAGCCTCCCCCTACCCCGAAGAAGCCGCTGAGAGTCCCGACCACCAAGCCCAGGAAGAGAAGCAGGGCGGGATTGACCTCCACCCCTGCATTGGGAAACAGCATTGGCTGATTATGCTCTACCGCCCCGTTTTTCGTCTACGAATCTCGCAGCCATTAGCGGCCTATGGCGAAACGGGTAGCCATCAGCCCTGGTCGCCAGAGGCAAGCTCCCGGTAGCGACCAACGATGACTGAGGCAACCTCATCTATGGTAAGGCCCTCTGTGTCGACAGTGTGGTGGGCGATGGAATAGAAGCCCTGCCTCTTGGCCTTGAGCGATCTAATTCGCTCCAAGGGGTCGGGCCCGGACAGCAAGGGGCGCTCCGTTCCCGACTCACCTTCATCGGATAGACGTTGGCATATGGTTTCAGGTGATGCTTCCAGGCAGACAACGAGGCCCCTTTCCAGGACCATGCTGCGGTTCCCCGCATCAACCACCACGCCGCCCCCGGTAGATATCACCTGCCGGTTCTCGCGGCAGATTCGCTCCAAGAGCTCCTTTTCCATCCGCCGGAACACCCCCTCCCCATCTTCGGCGAATATGCGCGACACCGACTTCCCCGCTTGGGCTTCGAGCATCGAATCCATATCCACCAGATGCCAGCCCAAGGCCAAGGCGACCCGTTCTCCCACAGAGCTTTTGCCCGTGCCGGACAGGCCCACAAGGATAATGTTATCGAGACAGATTGATTGCATCAGACATTCCGAGCTTCAACGCAGAGGTTGAACTAGAAGCATATCCCGGGACTCAAAAGGCTGGCCCTCGCAGGAAGGAACGTCTAGCGGGATGCCTTTGCCCGTACAGCGTCCCTGGGAGCAACCGTGTCCTGGTAGGCAAGGTAGTTCCTGCGGGTCTCGGCCACGTTATCCCCGCCGAACTTCTCCAGGAACACGTCGGCCAGTATAAAGGCCACCATGGACTCCCCAATCACCCCGGCCGGGGGCACCTGGCACACATCGGAACGCTCGTAGTGGGCCTGCACCAGCTCACCCGTATCTAGGTCCACCGAGGGCAGGGGATTCACCAAGGTCGATATCGGTTTTATAGCGAACCGGGAGACCAAGGGCATCCCGTTGGTCATACCCCCCTCGGTCCCGCCGGACCGGTTGGTGTTCCTCTGCCACGGGTGGGAAGGGTCTTCCACCGGCTCTATTACGTCATGCACCTGAGAACCCCGTTGCTCCACCGATTCCCATCCTTCGCCGATGGACACCGCTTTCACCGCATTGATGGACATCAGGGCGTGGGCGATGCGGGCATCGATCTTCCGGTCCCAGTGGACGTGGGAACCCAAGCCTATGGGGACTCCCGTAGCCACCACTTCCACCACGCCTCCGACCGTGTCCCCTGCCTCCTTGGCATCGTCAATGGCCTTCATCATCAGGGGTTCGGCAGCGGGGTCTGCGGACCGTACCGGGGACTCTTCCACCTTTGCCCAGTCGATCTCCCCTTCGGAGTGGGACCACTGGCCGCCAATGGAGAGGGAGTGGCTGTGTACGTGGATATCGAACTCCTCCAGGAACCGGAGGGCAACCGCCCCCGCCGATACCCGGGCGGCCGTCTCCCGAGCGCTGGCCCGTTCCAGGACGTTGCGCACATCATCGAAACCGTACTTCATCGTCCCCGGAAGGTCTGCGTGTCCGGGCCGGATGCGGGTAACTCGCTTGGCCTCTCCTTCGATGGGGGCGATACTCATCGGCTCCTGCCAGTTGACCCAGTCCTTGTTTTCCAGGGTCATCCCGATGGGGCTGCCCAAGGTCAGGCCGTGGCGCACCCCGGAGGTTATGTGGGCCCAGTCCTGCTCGATGAGCATACGACCGCCCCGGCCATAGCCCTTCTGGCGCCGTGACAGGTGGTTGCCGATGAATTCTTCGGTCAAGGGCAGTCCAGCCGGGACCCCCTCTACTATGATGAGCAGTCCCGGTCCGTGGGACTCACCTGCGGTAAGGAACCGGATCATTGCATCCTCCTGGGCCTGCATCGCCGGCTATGTACAGCCCTTCACCTCTGCGGTAGCTCAGGCCAGAGCGGTCCTCGCTGCATCCATCATCTTGTCGATGGGGGATTCCTTGCCCGTCCATATCTCGAAGGATGCTGCTCCTTGATAGACCAGCATGTGCAGCCCGCCCAAGCCGGAAGCGCCGGCCGCGGCCGCCTCCCGAAGCAGGGGTGTTTCGGGAGGATTATACACCAGGTCATACACGAAGGCCCTTGCCGGTATGAGCCCTCTGGTCAGGGGACTGCTCCCCTCCCCCGAGCCGTGGAGCATGCCCAGGGTAGTACAGTTGACGATGAGGTCCGCATCTCTGCAGGTGTCTCCCAAGTCTCTTGCGCCAGGCTCAGTGGAGATGGCCATGCACTCAAGTCCATGACTCCGGACCAACTCTGCCAGATGCTCAGCCCTGGCCAGCGTCCTGTTGGCAATGGTGAGGTAGCTTGCCCCAGCATCGGCCAAGGCGCAGGCTACCGCCCTGGCAGAACCGCCCGCTCCCAGCAGCAGGACCCGGCAGCCCTTCGGCTCGAATCCTCCGGCTTCCCTAAGAGCACTCAGGAATCCCAGCCCATCGGTGTTGTATCCCACCAACTTTCCGCCGGAGTTCTGGATGGTGTTGACGGCCCCGGCCAGCCTTGCCCATTCATCCACGCTGTCCAAGTAGGGCATGACCGCCTCTTTATGGGGGACGGTTACGTTGATGCCGAGGAATTCCGGCGACCTGATGCCTTCCAGGAAGGTCGGCAGATCCGCCGGAGCCACCTCCCATGCCCGGTAGGCGGCATCCATTCCATGATGGTCCAGAGCGGCCTGCTGAAATATGGGAGATATGGAATGACCGATCGGGAACCCGATAATTCCCAAGGAGACGCTCATGGGAATTTTCCCTTTAGTTGGGACCTGGGGTGTTGGGCCTGTTGTCGCTGTACAGATCCACGGGAACGATGCTGTTCCCTTTCCGGTGCCAACGGGCGCTCAGCATCTCGCTGGCATCCAGCAGTCCCTGCAGGCTCTTGTAGGCGGAGGAACTCAGCTTGCTCACTCCCAGCACCTTGGCTGCTGCCGAGGACGCCTTGGAACCTGAGATGGGGTTCCCCGGGATCATCGCCCAGGCGATGTCGATCTCCTCATCCCATGGGGTGGCGGTTTCCCGGTTTCCACCGGAGGTCTGGGGGGGCTGTTGGGTTCGAGGGCCACGAGAGGTCTGCTGGGACTGGGAGCTCCGGGACTGGTCGGCCAGGGCTACTATGACATCTCCGTGGTCCCCGCCCCTGCGCTGTATATCGATCAGCTTGCTGGAGGAGAGGTACTGGGAGAAGGTCTTGTGTCCCAACGTGCGGTAGTCGAAGCTGGGGTCCATCCTCTTCATGGTGTTGTGCAGCTTGGCAGCTACAACCAAGCCCTGCTCATCCACCGATGTGTCCATAGCCCTGCGCAAAAGCTGGTCCGCCTGCTTGCTCAAGGCTGAAGTATCTCGTGCCGCCGACTTCCCGTCGTCCAGGTAAATGTACCTGTCGCACGAGTGCACCAGGGCCGATGACACCACGCCCCGATGTCCCGCTCCGATAACCGTCTTGCCCGAACCCCGCAGGGTGCTGACCAGCGGCACAAAGTCTGTGTCCGATGAGACGATGACGAAAGTGTCTATAGGGGTGCGGTGAAGCAGGTCTATGGCATCGATGGCCAGGCAGATGTCGCTGGCGTTCTTTCCAGACCCGGACATGCGGAAATAGTGGCGGGCCTCGACGCCGAGCTCCATCATCTCCTCGCCCTTGCGGGCGATCTTGGTCCAGTCGGCGTAAGCGCGCTTAACGATTATCCTGCCGACCTCCGAAAGCTGGTCGAACAGATTAGGCAGGTTAGCAGAACCCACGTTTTCAAAGTCGATCAGTACGCCTACTTGGTCGTCAGGCAAAGTCCACCCCCGTCACCCTCGGCAGCCCTGAAGAACACAGCCGGGAAAGTCATGGATTTCTCATTCAGTACGATGGTCAACGTAGTTGGTTGCGAGTCCTCCCGAACATCATACAGCAATTGGATCGCTATCTGCCCGTATTTCGCCCCGACTGTATGGCCCGCCACACCTTTTCCGATGTCAGAGGCATCTCGATGTGGCGGACTCCGAAGGGGGCCAGCGCATCGACGACGGCGTTGACAACGGCGGGAGGAGCCCCAACGGTCGGGCCTTCTCCCATACCCTTCACGCCGATGGGATTTGTCGGAGATGGAGTTTCTATTGTTTCGTTCACAAAGGGAGGCACCATCTCGGCGGTGGGCAGGCAGTAGTCCATGAGCGTACCTGTGGCAAGCTGTCCCGTTTCGTCGTAGATTATCTGCTCGTAGAGGGCTTGGCCCAACCCCTGGGCAGCGCCTCCGTGTATCTGGCCCTCCACCACCATCGGGTTGACCACCACCCCCTGGTCATCGACGCAGTAGAGGGTTCTCACATCTACCTCGCCCGACTCCCCGTCCACCTCGACCACAGCCACATACGTCCCATAACTGTAGGTGAGGTTCTTGGGCTGGTAGAAGCACGACTCATCCAGGCCGAACTCCATGTCGGCCGGCCTCTCGGTCACCCGGTAGGCGGATGCCGCCACCTCGGCCAGGGAGAGTCCCGCCTTCCCGGAACCTGGGGCTACAAAGCGATTATCCTCAAGAACGATATCGCCGGGATCCACGCCGAGGCGGAAGGCCGCAATCGCCCGCATCTTGGCCAGCACCTTCTCGGCTGCGTTGTGGATGGCGGTGCCGCCAATGACCATGCTGCGGCTGGCGTAGGTGCCCATTCCGTAGGTCACAAGCCCTGTGTCGCCATGCACGATCTCGATCTCCTCCACCTCCACCGGAAGGACCGCCGAGACCACCTGGGCAAAGGTGGTCTCCAAGCCCTGGCCGTGGGGAGACGAGCCTGTGTACACAGAGACCTTGCCGGTCCGGTCGATGGAGACCCTCCCCCAATCGTGTGCACTGGAGGCTGGGTTGATGGACGAAGGCCCGATTCCTCCCGACTTTATCCAGGAGGCGAATCCGATTCCCAGGTACCGGCCCTCTTCCCTCAGGCGGGCCTGCTCCTTCCTGAGCTCAGGATAGTCCGCCACCCGGAGGGCCGTCTCCATGCCCTCGGCATAGTCGCCACTGTCATAAACATCGCCTCCGGGCGTTCTGTAAGGGAACTCCTCGGCAGGTATGTAGTTGCGCCTCCGCAGCTCGGCAGGGTCCATCTTCAGCTCTTGAGCTAGCATGTCCATGCCCCTCTCTATGAGGAACATGCCCTCGGGGCGTCCGGCGCCCCTATAGGGAGTTTCAGGAGTTCTGTGGGTGTAGACGGCCTGCACTTGGAGGTCCACTTCGGGTATGCCATAGGAACCGACGCTGGATATGGCGGAACCCGCCGAAAGGTTGGCTTCCGGTCCCTTGGGATAAGCCCCCAAGTCGGCGATGTGCCTTAAGCGGAGGCCCGTCACCTTGCCCTGGGAGTTGGCCGCCAGCTCCAAGTAGGAAACCTTGCCCCTGGCGTGGCTCATGCCCAGGAACTCCTCGGAGCGAGGTCGCCACCCACTTGGTTGGGGCATTCAACAGCAGGGATGCGGCCGCCATGAGAACGTACTCCGGGTCGCCGTGGGCCTTCGGGCCGAATCCCCCGCCTACATCGGGGGCCACAACCCGCACCTGGTCTTTCTTGAGTCCGAGGATATCTGCCGAGTGGTCCTTGAGGTCGTGGGGGGTTTGGGTGCTGGCCCATATGGACAAGCTCTGGAGCTTGGGGTCCCCAGTGGGCCACACCGGCCCGGGGTTCCATGGGGACTCCATGGATGCGCTGGTTCACGAACCGCTCGCGGACGATAACGTCGGCTTCCTCGAAGGCTTGGGCGACATTCGGCGTGGACCGCCTCCACAGCATCGCCTCGTTTGAGCGGTCGTCGTGCACCTGGGGCGCATCGGGCCGAAGGGCTTCTTCGGGGTCGAAGGCGCCTGGAAGCACCTCGTAGTCGATCCTGACCAGATCCTCCACATCCCGGGCGATGTAGCGCTCCTCGGCTACTATGATGGCGACGATCTCCCCGACGTGACGCACCTTGTCCGTGGCGATCATGTTAAAGGGAGGGAGGCTCTTTTCCGCTGTCACCTCCGGCAGGCCGGGGATGGCGATGACCGGATAGGTCTCGAATCGGGGATGGATGTCCTTTCCAGTCAGGACAGCCTTAACTCCCGGCTGGGCCAGGGCTTCGGTAGCATCTATGTCCAGGATCCTGGCGTGGGCATGGATGCTTCGCACGAAATGCACCCACAGCATGCCCGGCACCTGGATATCCTCGGCATAGACCCCCTCGCCCCGAAGAAGCCTGGGGTCTTCTTTCCTCTTTATAGAGTCTCCGATGGCGCCTGCCAAACACCGCCTCCGTGGAGATACGTCCGAGCTATCGGGCCTCGTCTCCTCAGCTAGTAGGACCCTCCGGGTGTGCCCTGTGGTGTATTTCTGAACCTGGGAATGACGTGCTTTCCGAACATCTCGATGGACTTCATCGCCTTCTCGTGGCTTATGGTCTCCGAAGCGGTAATGAAGTGCATCTGGTCCACGCCTGCTTCTTCGTGAATCTTGATCGCCTGGGAGCAGCTGTCGGGATCACCCGCGATGATCACTCCCCGGCTGCACAGTGTGTCGGCATCCATCTGGGCGACAGCTGCCCTAGCGGCGCCTCCCGACAGATCCAGCGCCTCTCTCACCTCTCCGGTGGCTTCATCCTCGACCTTGCTGACGTACCGGGAGAAGTTCTGCTTCAGGTGATCGGGGATGCCTCCCCACTGCTTTATCAGCATCTCATAGACGTTTTTCTGGTCCTGAAGATAGGGCTTGTCGGGGCCGAAGAAGGTCTTGAGAGACTGCTTGCACAACTCCCTGGCCTCGCGGTCATCCTCACCGCAGTAGCCCATGACGGAAGTTTGCCATTCGTTGGTCACGAAGCCGCCGACGGGTTCGGCGTTCTGGATATTCTCCTTGTACTTCCTGATGTGCGGCTCCAGCACCGATGGTGCGGCCACACCCAGGGCCATGACTCCCAGTCCCTTCTGGGCCGCAAGCTCATATGACGCCGGCTGGACGGCCGCCATCCATATGGGTGGATGGGGCTTCTGGTAGGGCTTGGGCAGCACCTTGCGAGGAGGGACCTTCCAGAACTGTCCCTCGTACTCGAACATGTCCGATTCCCATATCTTGGGAATCATGGTCAGGGACTCATCCCACATCTCCCGCGTATTCCTGGGGTCGATGCCCATGCCCGTCTGCTCGTAGGGAGCCGACCGACCCGTCCCGAACTCGATTCTGCCATTGGACAGGTGGTCCAGCATGGCCACGCGCTCGGCAACGCGAATGGGATGGTGGTAGGGAAGAATAACCACTCCGAAGCCCAGCCGGATGCGCTTGGTCTGACGGCTCAGCGCTCCGAAGATCACCTCGGGGCAGGGGGACATGGAGAAGCCCGTCAGGAAGTGGTGCTCCACCAGCCAGATGTAGTCGAAGCCTACCTCGTCAGCCAGGATGCACTGCTCCAGGGTTTCTTCGATTACGGCATGGTCATCCAGGACAGGGCGCTGCATTTCGAAAGCCAAGCTAAATTTCATAAGCCAACTCCTGAATATCGGGTGCTTGGATGGAACACCGCTTATGGGTACCGGAGAGCCTCTTCCCATCCCTTACCGAAAGGGGGATGCTCCGGGGCCATTCTTGCGTGAAGAATAATCTCTGGCAGCAGAGCCGTCAACTTAAACAGCCTGCTGAACCTTTACCTTCTAACCACTCCCCCAAACTGATCGTCGCACAACCCCCATTTCCGCCGACATCGGCATCCCTTTATGATGGGTGTGCAGGACATCCTATCCGTAGTTGCGTTCCCCGCCACAGGTACGACATCCGGGAGCGCCAAGGCTATTGTATGTCGGATTTCACCATCTTCCATGGTCATCATGCACAAATTCGAACATACCACTCGATTGGACGACCCTATACAAGCATCAAGACTACAGGAGATACTTAATGAAGGACACGGACAATTTCACAGCCATTCCGCAGTCGGACAATAGCCTATGTCAAGCAGGTTTACCGCAATGACCACGGCATCGACCCCCACTGAAAAGGAAGGGAGACTCCGAGATGTTAAGTAGGATGCCCCCTCTGGGCCGCCGGTTTCTCTACCTGGCATTGGGCATGGCCTCCACGCTCATGGTCGCCCTGTTGCTCTACGTCGGGTTCACCCTGTATACGGAATATTCGGATATCAAAGAGACTTTCATCGGCGGGGTTGGCGTGGGAGCGGAATACCTTGGGCAGTCATCCCTCGAGGAACGGATTGCATGGGTGGATGTCATTGCCCGGGCCCGGCTGACATCGGTTTCCTCGGCGGCGGAGCAGCTCACCGGAGAGACTGGCTACGTCGGCGCGATAGAATACCGCTTCCAGGTGCTGGAGTACCTGCATGGGACCGGATCCGGCGATGTCGTGGCCTTCGTGCTTAACTCGGGGATTCACTACAAGACCACTGCAGGCACCCTCGCTCGAGGCCAAACCCTGCTGGATGAGCGCGACACCCAGTGGGATGACCGGGAGGCCATCATCTTCCTCATTGACGACCATCCGGGACTTCCTGGCAGCAAGCAGGCGAATCGCTATTGGCTCGGGGCACTATCTTCAGGGGGGTGGGGCGACCACTACACCATAGTCAGCCGCACTCAGAAGCGATGGCTGCCAGCGGCGTCCACCGGGGACACATCGGAGGCGATTGGGGCATCGGGCACTGGAGGCCAGCGGTTCCTCCTGGATGCCCCAGCGGATGCTGCGAGCACAGGCGGGTCGGCCCAAGCTGAATCAACGCCGACCATCACCCTAACGGAGATGAAGGCGAAGGTCGCAGACATCGCGCAGAAGGTGGCCGCTGGGGGCGGCTCCGAGGCTTACCGGGACTGCCTCTACGAAGGATACCGGTGGGAACGGGAAGTTAGCTACAGTAAAGAAAACTACAAGAGAGCTTTCGATGAGGGTCGAGACTATTTCTATATTCGCCATGACCAGTCAATAGGTTCCGGCCTGCCTACCGGAACACGGGCCTTCACAGACCCCTACGGGGGTGTCGGAGAAACTGCACCAGCTGGGGCAGGGGAATTTCGGTTAATGAGCGGGGCTGCAGCCCTGTTCACCACAAAGTGGCCTGGGGTGGCGGACACAGCGCGCCCCCTCCCGGCGGGCGAGTACAAGTTCTACTACAGCTATCGCCATCAGCAATACATCATCTGCGACGCCCACCCCGAAGAAGAGAAAAAACGTCGGGAGGTGTTCGTCACCGTCACTGCCCCCGCCGGCACGGTGCATGAAGCTTTCTTTGATCCCCAGACCATAGGCATCGGGGATGGCTACATCAGCTCGGGCAACCTCAGCACAGGAGACCTTTCCCCCGCAGCCTTCACCACCGGCGACACCACCACAACCATCACCAGCTTCTACGGGACCGGGGATGCAGTCACCATGACCTTATCCCCCTACGTTGATCTGACAACCCACATCTTCGACTTCATCACCGGCGATGGGACAACGATGCTCTCCCTCACCGGGGCCACGGGGGACAGCGCCGCCGGCGCCCTGACCTGGGGCGTCGCCAAGCAGCCCTGGTCCTCTGGAGACCAGCTTATGCTGCGCATCTCGGAACCTCCGCTCCCCACGCCCATACCCTCTCCATGATTCTCTTGCTCGAACTAGGATTGGAATCGAATTTTGAGTCGAGGTATTGCCTCCGCTCACCCTGAGCCTGTCGAAGGGTGTGAGCAGGAACCTACCTTGGCCCACCTGTCCTTGTGGTTTGACAACCTGTCTCGATCCTCTCGAAGAGCCTCACCACGAACAGAAGGTGGCCATAGGGATTTATTAGGGTTATGCAAAGGTCTCCCCACTCAGGAATCCGCCACGACCTTACCACATGGCCCCGAAACCCAACACTCCTGCGCAGTCGAAGGTTAGGACAAAGAGGAAAAGCAACCCCTAACACTGAGTCGGCCGCTGCTGACAGCAGCAAGTTGACCCGGCCCATACATAGGGTGATAATTCTCTCAAATTCCCATATTGGGGAGGCATGAGATGCGAGATGACATCACCATTCTACTTGGGACCGTAGGGACCGGGATGTGGCGCAGCACCAACGGCGGGCAGACGTGGGTCCGGCCCAAAGGCGCCCGCGACAAGATGCCCTGGAGCGAATTCATCATCTTCGCCCTGACCCGGCACCCCAAGGACCCTCAGGTGATCTTTGCCGGCACCCAGGATGGCCTGTACCGGAGCGACGACAAGGGGGCCAGCTTCGAGAAGGTGGACTCGGAGATGAACGACTACGATGTCTGGTCGGTGGCCATCGATCCGTCGGACCCGGACACCATGTTTGCGGGTTGCCGCCCCGGGGCCATCTTCCGGTCCAAGAATGGCGGCCAAGACTGGCAGAAGATGAACGCCGACTTTGCCGAGCACTGCGACAACATCAACATCCCCCGGGTGCTGACCATGGCGGTGGACCCCACCGACAGCCGCGTCGTTTGGGCCGGCGTGGAGGTTGACGGCGTGCGCCGCAGCCTGGACGGAGGCGACACTTGGCACACCATCGGCGCCGCGGTCACGCCGGGGGAGGTGGGCACAAGCCTGGATGAGCCGGACATCCACTGGATGGAGGTCAGCCAGGGCTCTCCCAACATGGTGATTACCAGCACTGTCCGGGATGTGTTCACCAGCACAGACATGGGCGAAAGCTGGAAGGCCGCCGGCGCTCGGGAGAACTTCCCCTACACCTTCTGCCGGGGAATGGCCATAAAGCCCGACGACCCCAACACCATCTTCGTGGGCACCGGCGACTCCAACATCGGTGTTACGGGCGCAGTGGTGCGCACCAGGGACAGGTGCGAATCATGGGAGAATACACCCCTGCCCGTCGCTCCAAACTCACCCATATGGAAGTTCGCGGTCAACGGCGCTGACCCCGACACCGTCCTCTGCTGCAGCCATTGGGGCGAGGTGTTCCAGAGCGAAAACGCGGGGGACATTTGGTCCAAGGTCGAGCGGGAGTTCACCGAGATACGCGGCATCGTCTGGATGCCCAATTAGGGCAGTCATAGCTGGAATGGTGACATACGGGTCTGTCTGCTGACGCCCGAGAGTGCTAACATCGGACGGAGCCTCGGCCCACAGAATTATGGGATTGCAATTGCGGGGAGGGGAATGGAAAGATGCCACAGAACGAAGACATTCCCGTCTCCCCGATACCCGCAGTCAATGTCGCCTGCGTTCCCCAGCGAAGCCCTCTCCGGTACCCTGGCGGCAAGACCTGGCTAATACCTCACATTCGGTTCTGGTTAGGCCGCATTAACCCGAGACCTCTCGAACTGATCGAGCCATTTGCCGGAGGAGCAATAGTCTCACTAACAGCTGTGATGGAAAATCTGGTTCAGCGAGCAGTCATGGCGGAAATCGACCGGGATGTGGCGGCCTTCTGGAGTGCTGCCCTCCACCACAACGACGAACTGAGGAGATCGGTCAGAGAATTCAAGCCCACTAGAGATTCCGTTGGTCAGTTGAGTTCCCAGAAACCCCTAAGCGTGGCACCAAGGGGCTTCCGAACTCTGGTGCTAAACCGGACTCGGCGCGGCGGTATCCTCGCAAATGGCGCAGCCTTGGCGCGCTCGGGGGAAAACGGGAAGGGCCTGTTGTCCCGCTGGTACCCGGATACGATAGTCCGCCGACTCCGGGACATCTCTCACCATTCAGACCGTATCGAGTTCCTTCAGTCAGACGGTTTGGATGTACTGGAGTCACGCCTATGCAACGGAGGGTCTGACACCGCGGTTTTTGCGGACCCGCCATATACGGCTGGCGGCAAGCAGGCCGGCAAGCGTCTGTACAACTCTCACATTATCGATCACCAGCGTCTGTTCTCTATACTTGCCAACAGCCGAGCGGACTTCTTGATGACCTACGATAAATCCCCGGAGATTTTGGAGCTCATAAACACTTGTCAATTTCAGGCCGTGGAAGTCCATATGAGGAACACGCATCATTCTAAGGTGACCGAACTGGTAATCACCCGATTCCCCGTGTTTGTGACGTGAGCAGGTACGGTATATCTGAGTGGTACGGGCATCGGTTCTTGACACTATCAGCCAAGGAACGCAGGGACCTCGCCCAATACGCCGCGGAACATTCCGAACATCGTCCACCTTGCCCCTTCCGACCGAGCATCGCAAGCTGCAGCAAATCTGGGGGCGTATGTTCCATTCAACTCTACGAGAATAACGGGAGCGGTCACATCGGGGAATTTGAAGACCCTCCGGTTATCGTATGTCCGAATCGCTTCGAGCGGGACAACCTGTTGCTGGAGTGGCTCGGGGAAATAGTAGGGTTCCCTCCCGAGCAAGTGTCGATGGCCCGGGAAATCCCCTTTATGGAAAGCGTTGTGACCCAGAAGCCTGCAGGAAAAATTGATCTGGTCGCCGCACGTGAGCTCCCTGACAGGCTCGACTGGTACGGCTTGGAGATTCAAGCTGTTTATTTCTCTGGACCAGGTATGGACTCGGAGTTTGCCCAGCAACAAGCCGACAAGGGCCCAAGGCCACCGTATCCGGATAAAGTGAGGAGACCCGACTGGCGCTCTTCTAGTGCCAAGAGGCTTATGCCCCAGTTACAGGTGAAAGTCCCCACCCTAAGGCGATGGGGGTCGAAAATGGCAATAGCCGTAGATGAGCCTTTCTTCGAATCAATCGGGTGCCCCAGCCCCTCTTACTCCAGAGACTTGGGAGACGGGGACATCATTTGGCTGGTTCCGAGTCTAAGGTCAAGTGAAGTCGGAGAATACTCCCTGGAACGGGGGCACTGGGAAGTCCTAACCCTGGAGGCGTCATGCGAGAAACTCCTTGCCGCGCGGACCATTCAGCGGAGCGAATTCGAAGTCGCTTTGCGCAGCAAGTTGACGCCTTTGGAGTGAACTGGGGCGAGGTCCGTTCAGGTTGCCTTGGCGGGCACTTCCTGGGCAGGCAGGTAGTGGAGGATGAAGTAGGGCTCAGGAGGCTGACGCCCAGGCGGATGTGGGCCTCTGAAGTATGCACCCAGGTGAGGCACAGAGCCTTCGTCCCCTTCCTCGTAAATGCTGTAGCCTTGCTTGGCGTAGAAGGGCAGCGCCCAATAGCTGCCCTTCAGCACGTTCAGGGTGAATATCCCGATCCCAGGCCAGTCGGCCCTACTCTGCTCCCAGTGGCGTGAGATCAGCTCTCCACCCAGACCCTTCCGGTTTTGGTCGGGGTGCACGAAGAGCAGGTGGAGGTGGGAAACGGACACTGGGTCTCCATAGGGACGCCACAGGGAGACCCCCAGCAGGCTTTCGCCATCCTCAGACTCGGCTACAACGCCCCGCTCACCCCGCTGGACTATAGCGGCGTGGATGCGCTCCCCCGTCTGCACCCTCCGCCCTACCATCCTGAACTCGGGGTCGAACCCCGAATACGACGCGTTCACCAAGTCAGCTACGGCGTCCGAATCTTGAGGCGTGATGGGGCGAATCTTCATGGTTGAGCCCTAGAGGCAGGCATCCCGCACTGCCTGGGAGATGACCGTCATTCGCGGCAGGTGGGTAGCGTTGGCCCGCAGGCCGTTTGTTATGTAAGCCACCGCCAAGCCGACGTCAGGGTCGGCCCAGCCCACCGACGTTCCGATTCCGCCGTGTCCAAAGGTCCTAGCGGGGTCTCCTCCCGAGGAACCCATCCGCGAGTCTGCCAGCCACAAGCCTAGGGAGCGGTGCACATAGACGTTGAAGGTGTGGTCATGCCCCTCCGCCTGCTGCTTTGTGACCTCCTGCACGGTCTCAGGCTTTAGGATACGCACATCGTCCAGGACCCCTCCGCATCCCAGCATGGCGTAGTAGCGCACCAGGTCCCGGGCGGTCCCGATGCCGCCTGCCGCGGGATTCACAGCCTGGTGCACCTCGGGCTTGTTGAAGGTGTCCACCACCTGCACACGCTCGGCGTCCTCCATGGCATGTATCCTGGACACCCTGTCCTCCAGTTCTGCGGGGAGGCCCATATAGACATCGTTCATGGACAGAGGGTCGGTGATCTCCTCTTTCAGGA
This sequence comes from Dehalococcoidia bacterium, assembly GCA_963663025.1. Classification (GTDB taxonomy): domain Bacteria; phylum Chloroflexota; class Dehalococcoidia; order Lucifugimonadales; family JAGWBF01; genus JAGWBF01. The sequence continues at coordinate 1,409,670 of OY760073.1, forward strand.
ACCGGCCGATGGGTCGCCCATCGATGCGCCTTACCAGCTCACCCAGCACCCATCCGAAGGTGGACTGCTGGTAGGCGATAACCGCGCCCGGCTCGGTCGTCGGGCTAGCTCCCTCCATTGCTCGGACCACCAGGTCCCAGTCGCCCCAGCCGTTGGCGACGATCTCCGGAGGCGTCTCGGGAATGCCCCCCCGGTGGGTAAGGATGTGGCGAATGGTAATCCCGTCCTTGCCATTCTGAGCGAAGTTGGGCCAGTAGCGGGCGACGGGGTCATCCCACTGGAGCAGACCCCTCTCCCACAGGATGTAGATGCAGCCGGCGGTCAGGGCCTTGCTGTTGGAGTACATCACGAACATCGTGTCGGCGTTTACGGCCTTTCCCTCATCGGGATCGGACATACCGCCCCACAAGTCCAGCACGAGGCTGCCGTGGCGATAGGCAGCCAGGCAGGCGCCGGGATGCAAGCCGTCGGCCATCTGTTTGTTGAACAGGGCTCCTACTTCTTTCAAGCCCTGGGGATCCATTTGCTCTAATGCTGCGGGAGCTACCATAGCTTTCCTCCAAGCCAACCGGGAGTTTGCGCCAATATACGGCCTGCCCATATCCGTGTCAACGAGATTCCGCTTTCGGGACACTACACATACGTTAGCTGATCATAGCTCAAGGGAGAGTCGTAGCCTTTATTGCCCATAAGATGAACCCGCCATTTACGCCCAAGATGTGCCAATGATATTCATGATTCTAAGCATTGACATTGCACAGTGATTAGTATAGCTTAGCGCAAGAGAAATGCTGGAACTTTCGCAATAGGACTTGCTGGCGTTGTATCTCTGCATATGTAAGGGAATCAAGATTTCCGATGCTGTCGAGGCGGCAAGGTCCGGAACTTGTTCCATAGAGGCTTTGGTCCATTCCTTCGGCTTCGATGACGAAAGCTCCTGCGGCAGATGCGTAAGGTATGAACAAGAGATTGCGACTCTGATTAGCATCGAGCTTAATAAACCCGTATTCACCTCGTCGAACGAACAGTCGGGCGGTGCCGGATACAGCGCCTCCAGCCCCCATCAACAGCCCCGAGAAAAGCACCGTCCCTGGTATCACCTCAGGCAGATGGCTAAGGGTTCCTGAGTCCCCTTCCAGGTTGCCTCCCGTGTCTCAATACTGTGGGACACGGCCATTGAAACCCGCACGTTCCCCCGCTATACTGTACCCTTGATTTCAGTCGGTGGGGGAAGGGAGAACAACAATGAAAGCAAAAGACGGCGTCGTGGACCGACTCAACAACATACTTACAGTGGAGTTGACGGCGATTAACCAGTACTTCCTCCAAGCCGAAATGTGCCTCAACTGGGGTTACGAGCGCCTGTACCAAAAGCTCCGGGAAATCAGCACCGAGGAGATGAAGGACTCCGAGCACATGATTAAGCACATCCTTTATCTGGAGGGTGTGCCGAACGTGCAGCGCATGGGCCCGGTGATGATCGGAGAATCGGTCCAGGAGAACCTCGACCTGGACCTTGCCTCCGAAAAGTCAGCTGTGGAACTGGTTACAGAAGCAGTCACCCACTGCACCGAGGTCGCCGATTACACAACCCGCAACATACTCGAAAACATGGTCAGGTCAGAGGAAGAGCATGTTGACTGGATTGAGACCCAGTTGGAAACCATCAACCAGATCGGAATAGAGCTTTACCTGAATCAACAGATTAAGGGTGGCGATTAACCACTAACCTACTGTCCCTTAAGCCACGGCTCCTCCAGCCCCGATCCCCACTTCCTTTAATTAAACTTGGGCAGTACCTTTGTCCTTATTTGCATTGGAATGAACCCCGCTGGTGCGGAAACAACCGCTGGATATTGTCCGTCGACAGACCTTCACACAACTGCCGAGACAGCCCTTCTTGTTTACCACCCGCGCCCGGGGCGGCTATAATGCTCCCAACACCCCAAAGAACCTCCGACCTTCTCTTCAGAACGGGGTAGCAAAATCTCTCCCCAGGAGTGAACAGATGGATGCAGGAGACTACAAGGTAAATGCCGGTGTGGTCGAGTTTGCCCTTCAACACCGTAACGTGGATGGCGGCATCGTAGGCGGCCGAGGGGCCGACCAGGGCGTTTCCGTCCAGGTGATGGGTCAGGTCGATGGCCAGGAGACGGAGTTGTTGAGATTCGACTGCTTCGATACTGTCCCCCACTACCACTACGACCCCCGCAAGCAAAACATCCGCGTGGACCTGGACAAGACCACGGCCGGGAATCCCCTGGGTTGGACCCTCAACCAGCTAAGGACCAACCTTCCCAACATGATCCGCCGGGCAGGCTACGACGAAATTGCAGGCCAGGTGGACCCCAGGTTGGTGATGGAGAAGCTGAACGAGGTTGAGGAGATCGGCCGGGAACTGGCGGTGATGCACAGGAACACCGTCACCCACAACAGGGGCGACCTGATCATCGAGGCGGGCACCATCCGCTTCGGTCTGGAGTTCCGAGAGCTGGCCGCGGGCGACAGGGGCCAGGCCATTCATGTGCTGGCCGACGTGGAAGGCCAGGAGATAGAGCTGCTGGCCTTCGACTGCTTCGAAAAGGAGCCCCACTACCACTACGGGCCCCGCAGCCGGAACGAGCGCATCTACCACGACACAACCCTGGTACCCAACCCCCTTGACTGGGCCATAGGGCAGTTCAAGGCCGGCAGGCTTCCCCAGATGATCGACCGCGCCGGATACCCCGGGATCGTGGCTGAGCTGGACATCGACCTGGTCCGGCAGAAGGTGGATGAGGTCGAGGAGCAGTGCTACGCCATGGCCAGGGCAAACAACCAGACGAACATCGACTAGAGGCTACTGCCTGGAGTGAAAGCTACGGCTTGGCGGCGGGCCTGCTGGATAGGGCTTCGATCCACTTGCGCAGCTCATTGAGTGCAGGCGGAGCTACGTAGAAGACCTGCAGGTCCGACGGGAACTGCACGCGATGGTCGTCCCGTATGACCAGTATGCCTGCCTCGTCCCCCTGGAGCGTCTGGTCTATGCGGGCTGCGATGTGTTCATACCGCTTGGCGTTGGCTTCCGCGTAGGCTTGGTACACCATCGTTGTGGCTTTCTCGCTGCGCAGCCCCGCAGTTGCGCACGCAAGCCAGTCACCAATCTCTACCAGGGTGTCCCGGTCTTCTGTGGCCTCCAGGACCGCCCCGGCGTTGGCCCGTCGCTTCAGCAGCTTGGCGCCCAGGGGGTTGATCTTCTCCAGGAGCTGTTCGGCCTCTTCTCCTGAGGAATCGAGGTGCTCGTGGTACAGGCGGTCCGCCTTGCCCAGGGACTCCTCCAGGCGGGTGATGTGCTGGTCGGCGCCGACCCAGTAGCGGGCTAGAAGGCCCTCGAACTCGTCCAGGGTGCGGTTGGCCTCGGCCGCTTCCTCGGTGCCCTCATCGGCGAGGGTCATCTCCTGCCGGTTTGGGCCGGCGTAGAAGGGGACGAGGTACAGCTTCCGTCCCTTCTGGTAGCTGCTCGCTGCCGGCCTTCCGATGTCTGCCAGTGGCGTACTCATGGAGCGTCTCCTAAGCCTTCCAGGGAACCTGCGATAGGCTCATGCTACCATCGCGCTCCGGGAATGCAAAGACAGACAGGAGCCATTCAGCAGCGCCTTCTACGTCTGCTCTTCCAGCCAGTTCTCAACCGGAAGGCCCGGAATTCTGTTGAAGTGTCGCACGTTTCCCGTCACCACCGTGAGGCCGCGAGCCAGGGAGATGGCACCGATTCGGAGGTCGGCGTCTCCTATCGGCGTACCCCGTCGTTCCAGTTCTGCTCTAACTTCGCCGTAGCTGCGGGCAGCGTCAGTGTCAAAGGGGAGGACGGGCAGATTTGGAACCAGGGTCGCATTCAGCCTTTCCAGGAGGGCATCTGCCATAGGGCCGAGCCTGTGGGCACCGTATAGCAGTTCCCCCAAGGTAATGCTGGAGGTGAACTGGCTTTCCCGTGGGGTCGAGGCAATCTTGGCCACCAAGTTCATTGAGGGGGTCCGGCGCAGAAGGTTGCTCAGAATGTCCGTGTCCAGGAGGTACATCAGATAACGGGCACGCTGCGACCTGTGTCCTTCTCACGCTCGGCGTAGATGCCCTTGACCAGGGAATCCATGTCTTCGTCGTCCACCTCTCGCCAGGCGCCCACAAGCGCTAAGGCCCCCACGGGCTGTCGGGCTGTCGATCCTCCAGCCTCCAAACTCTCCAGATCGCTCACACTAACCAGGACCGCCAAGGGCTTGCCCCGCCGTTCAATGATGATCCGCTCATTCCCAAAAGCGACGGCGGAGGCCAGCGCCGAGAGATGGGCCTTTGCGTGCGCTGCGCTCACTCTCTTGGGCATCCAGTTGTATCCCTTCTTAAGCCGAATTGGTCATTTTGACCTATCATATCTTGGTCGAACCTTTTTCACAACCGCTACGGTCCCATGCCAAGCCTTCTGTGATGTAGCCGATCACGCCGGCTTAGCTGTCGTGCATTCCGACCTCGTAGTCCCCGGGCGTCTTGATGCCAGGGCGCCCTGGGCTATAATGCCCAGTGGGCAACGCGCAGGAGGCAGCCATGGGAAACGAACCTCAGCTGTATCGGATCGACACCGAAAGTCGAATAGCCGAGAAAGTCCAAGAAGTTAACTTCGATCAATTGGGACTTAAAGAGCGCCAAGACATCCAGGAGTGGGTAGCCTTCAACCATGGCTTACTGGGTGAAAACCTGCTGATAGTCAGCAAAGAATTCGACCGCTTTGACCGGACGAACGAAAGACTCGATCTGCTGGCAGTGGACCCGGATGGCAAGCTCGTGATTATAGAAATGAAGCGGGACGACACCGGCGCCGATGTTCACTGGCAAGCTATCAAGTATGCCAGCTACTTGCGGCGGGCTACGCCCGAAAACATCATTGAAATCTTCTCTAAGCACGCTAAGATCCCTACGGAAGACGCTCGTCTGAAACTAGAGCAACATACTGGGTCTGAGGAACTAAACTCCCTGAATAACGACCAACGCATTGTCCTGGCTAGCCACCGGTTCGCGCCCGAAGTTACCTCAGCCTCGTTATGGCTAAACGAGAAGAGCCATGGAGGGAACTTAATTACCTGCGTTACTTTGACTCCATATCGGGACTCAACGACCGGTACCCTTTACATACAAGCAACAACCATAATTCCAGTTCCCGGAACTGACCCCTACGAAGTCGGCATAAGAACCAATGCTCAAGATGTCGTGAGCAGGAGTCGCAGCAGTCTTGGGGAGAGGTTGAGCGCGACCTTCCAACGGAACAAGAATGATGAGGTCACAGACTTCCTTAGGGACGTGGGCCAGCGGGTGCTTCGGGAGCTGCCAGTCGAACTCCGCCCGAATAAGACCAGCCGCTGGGCAGGAGACACCTCCCACTTTCGGTACTATCACTTCTGGTACTCCCGCGGTTCCTGGAGGAATTGGAGCGTGGACTACGAGGTGAATCTATGGCCGATGGATAGCGAAAGTTCGTGGAGGGCAGAGGTGGACTTCAGACACAATCTTGAAGGTCTTCAGGAAAAGCTATCTTCTTTGAGCCTAAATGAAAGTCAGAATCTCAAATCCGACGGCACTGGTATAACCGTAGACATCGGAACCGGCACTCTGAACGATGAGTTCGCAGAACCAATTGCCGCAATGACCCGAAAATTCATTGAGCAAATCACTCCTCTCGTCGAAGACTTAGGCAATGAGAGCGACGATGGGGAGCAATATGTCGAAGTGGAGACCGCAGCAAGCCCAGCTTCGTAGGTCCAGCGCATGCCCAGCACCCCCACCCCACCAAACAGGAGTGTGATGATGAGCCACCCCCACGGAGTCAACGCCGGTTCCAATCGCCCCGTAGTCATGGGCCGCAAAGGCATGGTCTGCTCGGGTCATCCCTTGGCGTCTCAAGCCGGGATACGTGTGCTCCAGCAGGGCGGCAACGCCGTCGATGCCGCCGTAGCCGTGGGGGCAGCCCTCAATGTGGTGGAACCCCACATGTCAGGCATAGGCGGGGACGGCTTCATCATGGCGTATCAGAAGTCCACCGGCAAAACCAGGGTGATGAACTGCACCGGCGCAGCGCCAGGCGGCGCAACCCTGGAGCGCTACGAAAAGACGGGCATCCCCATGCGAGGGGTGCTGTCAGCCTCCATTCCCGGCCTGCTGGACGGATGGGCCCAAGCACACGAGCAGTACGGCACCCTTTCCTGGGCAGGCCTGTTCGACGATGCCATATCCCTCGCCGACGAGGGTTTTCCGATAACCCACACCCTCGCAGGCTACATCGCCGCCGAGCCAGGCTTGGTCCAGAACCCCACCTCCGCCAAGGTGTACAGCAGGGATGGCGTTCCCCTGTCGGGAGGAGACATTCTCTTGCAGCGGGACCTAGCAGGCAGCTTCCGCCAGATCGCATCCGAGGGCCCCGATGCCCTGTACCGAGGAGCCATCGGTCGTGAGGTGGCCCGCTTCGTCGAGGAACAGGGCGGCGTGCTGAGCACTAATGACTTGGCAGCCCACCGATCCCGCTGGGAAGACCCCATATCCACAACCTACAAGGGCTATACCGTCCTGGAGGCGCCTCCCAACTCCAGCGGCCACATCCTGCTCCAGGAGCTGAACCTTGTGGAGAACTTCGACCTTCCGGCCCTGGGGTTCAACACCTCCGAAGGGATTCACGTCATGGTGGAAGCCAAGAAGCTGGCATTCATCGACCGGGAGGAGTACGTCGCCGACCCGGACTTTTTGGACATACCCATGAAGGGTCTTCTTTCCAAGGAGTACGCCAGGGAGCGTTCCAAGCTCATCGATCCCCGCCCGGGCAGCCTCTAAGGTCCAGCCGGGCAAACCCTGGCTGTACCAGGACGGCGCCCCTGCCAAGGCCAAGGCCGGCGCTGTCCGGGATGCGGAGGACACAACCTGCTTCTGCGTCGTGGACCAGTGGGGGAACGCCGTCTGCCAGCTCCAGAGCATCCAGAGCGCCTTCGGCTCAACGGTCATTGCGGGCAGCACCGGCATCCTCCTGAACAACCGCATGACCTACTGGCACCTGGACCCCGATCATCCGAACTGCCTGCAGCCGGGGAAGCGGGTGCGCCACACCATGAACCCCATCATGGTGTTCTCCAACGGTGGTGCCGACCTGTTCATGGTCTGTGGCACACCCGGAGCGGACACCCAGGTGCAGACCAACCTGCAGGTGATTACCCATGTGCTGGACTTCGGTATGACCGTCGCCGAAGCTGTGGAAGCTCCCCGGTGGCGCCACCAGCAGGACCCCACCGAGTCCACAATACCTCATACATGCATAGATACCCTGGAGCTGGAAGGCCGGTTCTCCGAAGATGTGAGAGGGGGCCTATCCGGCAAGGGGCACGACTTGAGTATTCTGTCCGACTGGGGAGCCGCGGGAAGCGAGATGATGATCCACGTCGACCAGCAAGCCGGGGCCTTTCACGGAGCCTCCGACCCCCGCCGAGACGGCTATGCCATCGGCTGGTAGGGCCTTCCATGCCATCCCGCGAGCACTTGAAAAGCCTACTCCTTTCTGACAAGATAGCTATATGAGAATAGGCGCCTTTGAGCTTACCGAACCCATGCCAAAGCTGAAGGCGCCCCATGCCCTCGTCATGGTCCGCCCCTGGGTCGATGTGGGCAGCGTCGGCACCCTCTCGCTGGAAACCCTGGAGGACCACTTTGGTGCCATCGAGATGGGCAAGCTGGCCAGGCCGGGGAGGTTCTTCGACTTCACCAGGTACCGCCCAACCATGCGCCTGCAGGACGGCAACCGTCAGGTGGAAGTCCCCAACACCACCATCAAGTACGCCCAGACCGAGGACGGCCCCGACTACCTGTTCTTCCATCTAATGGAACCCCATGCCCAGGGCGAGGACTACACGGATTCGGTGCTGGAGGTGTTCAAGCACTTCGGCATAAGCCGCTACTGCAGGCTGGGGGGCATGTACGATGCCGTGCCCCACACGAGACCCCTGCTAGTTACCGGCGACACGGGCCGGGTCAGCGTACGAGGAGATGGAGGCGGGCTGAAGCGCCGGCGCAGCTCCTACCAGGGCCCCACCACTATCTTAAACCTGATAACCGAAGGGGTGCCCAAGCTGGACCCCGATATCGACGTGATCACCCTGATGGTGCACTTGCCCCAGTACCTGCAGGTCGAAGAGGACTATCTGGGCACCAGCCGCCTTTTGGAAGTCTTAAGCTCCATCTACGAGCTGCCCGACGGCCTCCCACCCACCGAACGGGGACAGGAGCAGTACCGGCAGCTCGACGGCGCCGTGGAACGCAACGGCGACTTGAAGAGCCTGATCGAGCAGATGGAAGCCAACTACGATGCCCAGGAAACGTCCCAGAAAGAAGAGCAGCCTGAAACTCCGACCTTCGCCCCCGAAGTAGCCCAGTTCCTGGAAGAGATGGACAGGCGCTTCGGCGACAGCAATCCCCAGAGCTGAAGAGATGGACATCTCATTCGAATCCGGAGACCCTCAGCAGCCCAGAGGTCACGCCCTTCTGTATTTCGTGGACCGCTCGGACCCGCCCAAGGTTTACGCCAGCTACATCATCGTCCTGCCCATCGCTGTCGACTTCAGCAAGTACATCCCTCCCTTCCTGGCGTCCCATATCGGCAACATGCCCATGAGCGATTCCTCAGCATTCTCCCTGCCTCCCATGCCCGAGGATGCGGGAAGCCTTGGCGACCTGCAGCGCTTGGCAGAGATTCGCCGGGATGACCTGCTGTTCGCCGGTACAGTCTCCTCGCCCGACGTCCCCGACATGATGGAAAGAGTTGGCGAAGCGGTGCGACACTACGCCCAACTCTGGGAGGACCACGTGAAGGCGAGCCCCCAAGCACCCTTGCAGGCGCCCGAGGATGACGGGGCCGGGGTCAACGAGATCCTGTACACCTTCATGAACGAGCGGGACAAGCTGACCGAGCTGTCCAAGATGGTCGGAAAACTCAGGTTCGCAATCGAAGGAGATGATCAACGTACCTGTTCCGAGACCCAAGAAGAGATCGATATCCTGGGGCGCTTCCTGCCCGAGCGCTTCGACATCCCCAGCCTGCTGCAGGCCGTCACCGACACTTCTTCCCGGGGCGGGCAGCTGGCCCAGCTATACCTGGACAGGTGCTACCGTCTGTCCGACGGGGACAACGAAGGCGCCCAGGACTTGGAAGAAAAGATTCAGACTCTCAAAGCCCTGGGGTAGACCAAAAGCCCTGGCTCCGGGGGAACATTGCGCCTCTCCCACCTCACCCTGACTAACTTTCGGAACTTCCGCCAGCTTGACCTGGATGTCCCACAGGGCGTCACCGTCTTCTCCGGCAGGAACGCCCAGGGGAAGACCAGCCTGTTGGAGGCAATCTACCTCCTGGCCATCGCCCGCTCCTTCCGGGCCGAAAGCGAGCATCAGGTGGTGAACTGGGAAGCCCTGGGGGAAGACGGCACCGCCCTGGTGTCCGGCACCTTCGAACATGAAGGAGTTGAGACCAAGATAAACATTGGCTACCGCCTTGGTTCGGCGAACCGCCCGGGCCAACCATACAACAACATCGAATCCAGGCAGCCTTCGCCAAGCCTGAGAAAGCAGATCAGTGTCAGCCGCGTGAAGAAGACCGCCACGGAACTGGTGGGCGTGGTGAACGCCGTCCTGTTCAACGCCGATGACATCGAGCTGGTCTACGGCGCACCCTCCCAGCGCCGGCGCTACCTGGACATCCTGATCTCCCAGGTCAGCCAGCCCTACCTGAAAGCGCTGCAACGCTACCAGAAGGTACTGCTCCAGAGGAACCGCCTCCTCAAGATGATCCGCGAACGAAGGGCCGGGGAGGGTGAGCTCGCGTTTTGGGACGAGCAGCTCATAACCGAGGGTTCATGGATTACCGAGCAGCGTCACGAGACCATGTCTTCCCTGGCCGATCTCTGCCGGGAACAGCACATCCACCTTACCGGAGGTTCGGAGCCCCTGGTGCTGGACTATCAGCCCTCCATTCCGGTGGACCACGCTAACGGGGAGGAGCCGGGGCTGAAACCCGCTTTTCGCGATGCCCTTGATGCTTCCAGCAGGCGGGAGATGCAGCGAGGATCGACTGAGGTGGGACCCCACAGGGACAATCTGAAGCTGTGGGTGGGAGGCGTGGATATGGGCACCTACGCGTCCAGGGGACAGGCTAGGACCCTTGCCCTAGCCCTGCGCCTGGGGGAAGCGTCCTTTCTCTCAGAGGCCCGAGGCCGCGGCCCCATCGTCCTTCTCGACGACGTTCTGTCAGAGCTGGACTCCTCGAGGCGGGAACGAGTGCTGGCCAAAGCCACCGAGTACCCCCAGACTTTGATCACCACATCGGAGGCGGAGATCCTGCAGACCTCTTCTCTTGAGGGAGCTACCTATTTTGCAGTCGAGGGCGGCGAGGTAGTGCCCCAATAGAGGCCTCTTGACGGGACATGGCCCTTTCCTGAGAGTCCCTTGCCTAGTTCCGTCGTTCCCGCTTTCGCGGGAACTTACCTTGGGCCACAACATGGCTATCCGTTCGCCCTGAGCCTGTCCTGAGGCTCTCGAAGGGGGAAATCGAAGGCGAACGGACAGCAGGGGGCCGTGGGGCGTTGACTTCCCCTTTCGCGGGAGCAACGTAGGTGGGGAACAGAGGTTAGTGGGTTGCAAAACTCTTCCCCGCCTAAAGGGCTTAGTCCTAAGAAGCCCCCTCTAGCCGAAGTCCGGGCCGTCACCCGCGCCTGCATCACCCTCCCCAGGGACGTCTCTTCCGGGGGGCGGTTCCCTTCGGGGCACTCGCCTCAGGCGATCTTCGGGCGGATGGTCTTCGCCAAAATAGAGGGTGCGCACCGGGTAGTTGATGACTATCCCTTCCTCCATGAACCTTCCGTGGATACCCTGAATCAAGGCAGAGCGCACCTCGAAGCTGGCAAGCCGGTCCTTGGCCTGCAGGAACAGCCAGAAGTTGATGTTGGAGTCCCCGAAATCCTCGAAGCCGAAGTAAGCGCCGTACTCCTTGACAGCGTTGGGGTCTCTCTCCAGCAGTTCATTCATGACCTCATGGCAGATCTCCTGCACCCGGAAGAGGTCGCTGTCATAGCTGACCCCGCAGGTCATGTAGATGTTAACGGGAGGCTTGGGACCCTCATAGTTGGTTACAATGGCCGTGGAGAAACGGGAGTTGGGTATAACAACCAGGTTGTTGCTCCAGGTGCGGATCCGCACCGTCCGCCAGCTTACCTCTATGACGTACCCCGCAGTCCCGTCTTCCAGCTCTATGTAGTCGCCGGGGTTCACAACTCCTTCAGTCATGACGTAGGTACCCGCGAAGAGATTGGCCAGGGTTGGCTGCAACCCCAGGGCGACAGCAAAGCCTCCCAGCCCCAGTCCGGCGATCAGCGGGCTGATATTAATTCCAAGCTGGTTCAGAACCATCATGCCACCCAGGACGTAGATGGCAGCGGTGGAAACTTTTCTGAGAACGGGCAGGAGCTGGTTCCCCTGGCTGCCAGGTAGGTTTAGGTTCTGGGAGTACCAATTGAAGAGGACGGATACCACCGAGCTGATGGCCATGACCCCGAGCCAGATTCCGAGGATGCTGGCAGAGGCGTCTATCAGATTGTGGCGGGTATCCGGTATGTTCAGAGGGATGGTCAAGGCGAGGTAACCGCCCAGGACCACAATCCCCAGGGTGATCGGGCGGCGTACAGCCTTTATCAGCTCAGCATCAAGGTCCGTGGGTATGCGCGTGGTCAGCTTGTCGAACAAGGGATACAGAAGCTTACCGAAGACGAAGGCTACGAGAATGGAGAGAACGAAGATGCCGCCGGCGAAGGACGGGTCCAGCCATGCAGGGTCGCCAAGTCCGAAGATCATTACATAAGGGTGCATTTGGGAACATCCTGCACCCCATCACGGGCGCAGTTCAAGGGGATTCGGATACCTAAAAGAGCCTGGCTGCGCGGGACTAGGTGGGGCCTAGCTCTTTACCAACTCTCGCACAGTCTCGGTGAAGGCGGTCAGCACCTTCTTCCAATCACCTACAACCCCATAGCGGGCTTCCTTGAAGATGTTGGCTTCGGCGTCCTTGTTGATGGCGACTATCACCTTGGCCCCGGAGCACCCGGCGATGTGCTGGCTTGCCCCTGAGATTGCGACGGTGATGTAGAGGTCCGGCGTGATGGTCTTGCCTGTGAGGCCGATCTGCCAGCTCGCCGGCACCCAACCGGAGTCCACGGCGGCGCGGGATGCTCCGATTCCGGCGCCCAGCACCTTTGCCAGCTCCTCCAGGTCTTCAAAGGGTTCGGGCCCTCCCAGGCCCCTTCCCCCGGCGACAACGATCCTGGCATCCTCCAGCTTGATTCCCTCAGACTCCTCGCGCACCACGCTGACAACCCTGGACCTGGCCATGGATGCATCCAGGGCAACCTGGACTTGCTTGACTTCGCCGGTCCGGGACGGATCAGATTCGGCAGGCTCGTAGGCCTTGGGCCTTACGGTCGCAAACTGGGGTGAGCTGGAACAGCTCACGGTGGCCATGGCATTGCCTCCGTAAACCGGACGGTTGGCCCTGAGCTCGGTGCTTCCCGGGGCGACGCTCACCTCCAAGCAGTCTTGGGCAAGTCCAACTCCCAGGCGGGCGGCCAACCTTGGCGCAGCTTCCCGGCCAATTGCGGTGCGACCCATGAGGAGCACCGCCGGGTCGGCCTCCCGGCAAACAGCATCCGTAGCCGCCAAGTACAGGTCGGCCTGGTATTCGGCCAACAGCGGGTCTGTGGCTGTGTACGCGATATCGGCTCCGCAAGCGAAAGCTTCCTGGGCTGCGCCGCCAACGTCAGCTCCCAGCAGGGCAACAGCCAGTGGCTGGCCTAACTGCTCAGCGATGGGCTTGCCGGCAGCGAGTATCTCTTTGCTGGTCAGACTCAGCTGCCCATCGACAATCTCGCCGATTACCAAGACCCCTGTTTGCGCCATCTTCGAATGCAACCTCCGTTGCCGCTATAGTTCTCCCAGCCAGTTGGAACTATTTCAGATTAACTTGGCCTCGCGAAGCTTCAGGGCGAGATTTCGGCCCGCTTCCTCTTCGTTATCCCCTTCGATGAAGTCGCACTCCTTGACCGTCGAAGGGACGAAGAGGTCCACCAGGTTTAGAAGGGGCGCTGTCTCATCGGGGGACACACCCAAATCATCGGCGCTCCACACCGTCGGCTGCTTCCGCGTCGCGGCCATAATCCCCCTCAGGGTGGGGTATCGGGGCTGCCCAAGTTCGTTGCTGACTGTCACCACGGCGGGGAGGGGCGCTTCAACCACCTCGTACCCCTCGGGAACGATCCTTTCAACAACCACCTTGCCATCGCCAACTTCCACCTTCTTGCCGAGGGTCACGCAGGAGGCGCTCATTAGCTCGGCAACCCCCAGGGGCACCTGGGCGTTGTCCCAGTCGGAAGCCTGCCTTCCCGCGATAAGCAGGTCGAAGCCCCCCAGCTTGTTCAGGGCCGCCACCAGCATTCGCGTTGTGACCGCGCTGTCGATGCTGTTCACGAAGGCATCGTCCTGAATGAGTACCAGCTCATCCGCCCCCATAGCCAGGGGCTTCTTCATGGCATCCATGGAGAAACCGGTGCCCATCGACAGCACCGTCACGGTAGCTTCCTGGGAGTCCTTTATCTGTAGGGAAGCCTCCACAGCGTTCTCATCGAAGCCGTTGACCACCGGCGGGATGTTGGCGGGCGTTACGATGCGCCGGTTGTCTCGATCGACCTGGAAAGCCGACATGGGAATCTCAGGATCGATCACTTGCTTGGCCAGGACGACGATGTTCAAAGGCATGACTACACTCCGATTGATTCGGGGGCAATTGGCCGAGGCCATCGAGAAATATAGCACCCACCCATATGGGTGTCAAACGAGAAACGTACCTACGGTTCCTGCTCCGGTCCCCATCCGTCCTCATCCATGGCGTCGACCATCCTGCGCCTGTAGAAGTAGTAGAAGGTCAGGATGGAAACGGGTATCAGGAGCAGGACAGTTCCGAAGAATGCTGCCGATGCTCCGCCTCCCAGCCCGAGGATGGCATCCAACTGGTGCTTCACCTTCTCCAGGACGGCAGGGTCCGCAAGGTCCTCATGGTGGGCCAGTATGGCCAGGAGGGGCGCCATCGCCTACATCCCCGGCGAAGGGTTGGGCCTGGGGACCTGCTGGTATTTGACCGAGTACTTGCGCTCCCTCACCGAGAAGGCTGCCAGGGCGGCAGGTATGAGCAGTACTCCTACGATGGCAAAGGGCCAGTGGTAGGAGTCGGTGAAGTCCTTCATATAACCCGCAAACTGAATGCTGGCAAAGGCCCCTATCTGGTGGAATACGAAGGAAACCCCGGCGAGGGTCCCCAATGTCTTTAGCCCGTAGAAGTCGGCCGTCAGCGACGTGGAGAGAGGCGCCGTCGCTATCCAGCTGAAGCCGGCGACAACGGCGAATACCCACACTCCCCAAGGTCCAGCAGGCAGTATGCCCCAAGCGCCCGCTGAGAGCAGGAGGACGAGGTATGCCAAACCTCGCCCGGTGTAGACCAGGCCCAGAAGGTCTTTTCGGCCGAACTTGTCGGACATGGTGCCCATAACGATAACCCCAACGGCGTTGAGCCCACTCATCAGCCCAAAAGCCATTCCAGCGGCCCCTGCGCTAAACCCCCGCTCCTCGGTGATGTAGGGAATGAAGTGTACCGACATGACTGCCGTCGTGGCCCCACACACTACGTAGGCCATGGACACCTGCCATATGGGCAGCGTTCGAAAGGCCCTCCACCATGTGTCAACCTCCAAGGGACCGGTGGGGAGAGGACTTGCCGTCCCTGAGGTGGACCCCGGAGCTTGGGTGACGCCATCGGGTAGCAGACCCATGTCGCTGGGGTCCCTCTTGAGAATGATTGCTGCCAGGGGCACCGCGAAGAGCAGGATCAGGGCCCCCAAGACAATCCAGGCGGTACGCCAGTTGGTTGCTTCGATGAGGTACAGGGTGAAAGGCACCAGCAGCAACCCACCCACCGACGCCCCGGCTGTGCTTATGGCAAGAGCTGCACCCCTCTTCTGCCTGAACCAGCGACTGAGCAAGGCCCCCGTGTTGCTGAGAGAGGAGCCGCTCATAGCTATGGACATCACGAGACCAAATACAAAGATCAGGAACAAGACATGGAAGGTGAGGAACAGCAGGATTGTGAACACCCCGACGATCACGAGGCAACTGATGATGACCCTGATGCCCAGCCGGTCGTACAAGCGACCGAAAAAGGGCTGGCTGAGGCCATTAACCAGGAATCCCAGGGAGGCGGCCCAGGTCATGGTTGCCCGGTTCTCCAGGCGCAGCGTCTCTTCCATAGGCTCTATGAAGGCTCCAAAGGAGTTCCTGGAACCTACGGTCACCAGGGCGATGAAGAAGACCGTTGCTACGATGAACCAGCCGTAATAGACTGGCTGCCTGCGGGAGGGTCGAGCGGTATTTCCGCTGGAACTCATGTACGCCAGCCTAGCAGAGGGATACCCCAAGCGCAAGGAAATTCCGGCGTCTGTGCGCTGTTCCCTGGACTCGCCCGGCGTGCCGCTTGCATCGAACTCTTTACCCTTGCAGATTTCCCGGGTTACAGGCGCGGCAGGTACTTGTCAGGACTCGCAACTTTAATTTATACTCTACAATCGATCCGCCAAGGATATGAAAAGCGCAGCATTCATTCTTGCCCACTGCCCTGATGGAGAGGGCACATGCTGTAGGGTACCGTACTAAGGAGGTGCGATGAGGTGGTCGAGGGCCTTCCCAATGTTCCTGGTAGTGGGAGCGATTTCTCTGCTCCTTTCCCTTTCCCTTGCTTCTGCTCAGAGTGGTTACGGCACCGTTTCTATTAGCGATGGTGCCGCCAGCAGCGACCTAGCTACTATCTCGATTCCCAGGGTGGCCGAGCTTCCCGAAGACGAGGTGTATGAAGGCTGGTTTATCTCGGACGTCGATCCACGGATTGCCACGTTAAGCACCGGGATTCTCGCCGTCAACGAAGACGGCAGCGTAAACCAGACCTTCACCGTGCCGATACCAGGGGTAAACCTCTTCGGTGCTTTCCACCAGTTCGTGGTAACAATCGAGCCGGCCGACGACCCCGACCCTGAGCCGTCGGGCAAGATATATCTGGTAGCCGACAACACCGTCAACATTAACAAGATACGGATGCTCAACTTCTCCAACCCTGGCAGTCCCGCTTACATGGAGGGAGTCCACGCGGGAGCGCCCAAGGGCGCGGCTGTCGGCCTAAGGGAGCAGACCGCTGAGGCTTCCGCCTATGCCCAGGCAGCCCTCAGCTCCATTAACGCCGGGAATTCAACCGAGGCCCTTGGTCATGCACAAATCGCGGTGAACATCATTACCGGCGGAACCAGCGACGGTGATGGTTATGGGGCCATGACTTACGCCGCAGATGTTGCTTCCATCGCCGGAGAACTCGGCGACCTCGGAGGGGACGCGGCTGCCGAGGCAATGGAGGCCAGCGCTAAGCTGCAGGGCATCGTGGACACCGTTAACCAGGCCGCTTCGGCCATCGCTGCAGGCAGCGACACCGCAGCCCGCTCCTTCATCCACTCGGCTGCCAACCAGAGCGCGGATGCCGCAGGCGCAGCCTACGAAACCTACATGGCAGCTCAAGCTGTGGGTGAGTACACCCTCGGCATTCCGCCGGCGGCTCCCCCGGTTGGAGACCCGACGGTACCCCAGCTAGCCATGGCTTCCCTTGTCGCGGGCATGGTGCTCCTGGCGTTTGGCGGACTCGTAGTGTTCCGAAACCGCCGGTCGCGCGCCACCGCCTAGCGACCCCGATACAAGACCAAGAAAGAAATAACCCGGCGTAATTGCCGGGTTATTTCTTTGTCCGCTTTCGAAGAAAGGCCGTGGAGATCGCACTTTAGTTGGAGATGAGCATTCCCGGCTGGCAGCGACGGCAGTAACTCGTGATATGTTGGTTGGCTGTCAGCTGGGAGATGTTGCCTCCGCAGTTGGGGCAGGCTTCTCCGCCCTTGTTGTGCACCTTAAGGAAGTCCCGAATCTTCACATGGATGGCATCTCCAACCCGTCCCCGGAGTTCTTCTATGGCTGACTCCAAAACGTTCCTGGACTGGTCGTAAAGGGAGCGTACCTCCTCGCGGGACAGGCTTCCGGCCTTGCGAAAGGGAGATATGCCAGCCGCAAATAGTATCTCGTCGGAATACGCGTTTCCTATACCTGAGATCCACGAACCCCGGGACAGGACCCCTTTGATCTCTCCCCTGAAACCCTTCAGCCGGACGGCGAACTCTTCATAAGAAACACCCGAAAGCACATCGGGGCCCTGGTCCAACAGGCGGGGCACTTCCCCAAGCTGCTCCCCTTTGATGAAGTACACCCTACCCATCTGCCTGTCGTCCAGGTACCGCAGCTCCTTTTTGTTCTCAAGTACCAGGACGATGCAGCTCCTCTTGAGAATCCTGGTACCTTCATCGCAGTACTGAAAGGCCCCCGTAAGCATCGGGTTGACAGCCAGGCAGCGGCCCGCTGACAACCACAGCAGCAGGTATTTGCCCCGCCGCTCGATGGACTCCAGGGTCAAGCCGGCCACCCCATGCTCGAATTCCCCGGCCAGGGACCGCAGGACCGTAGGGCGAAGCACATTGGCCCGGAGAATGGGCTTTCCAACCATCCTCTCGGTGAGGTACTCCCTGATTACCTCCAGGTCCGGGGCTTCCGGCATCTACCCCTCCTGCAATCAGAAAAAAGGCTGGTTGGCATCCCAGCGTTGGAACAACCATTCAACCCAATTATACTGTCTCCGTTGCCCATAGACCGATAGGGTGGGCGCCACATCACTTAAGGAGCGACCCATGCCCAGCATCGAGAGAATTACGGAACGAAACCAGGTGGCCGAGGAGCACCACCACAACTATGATGCCATAGTGGCCAGCCGGGGGGCAGTGGGCGCCCCTTACTACTTCCTGCTGCACCAGCCCGAGCTGGCAGCGCGAACGGCGCACCTGCTAGGGTATGCCCGCTTCGAATCCGCCCTGCCGGCGGACATAAAGGAGCTGGCGGTATGCGCCGTCGCCCGGGAGATGGACTGCCTTTACGAGTGGGCCGCCCACAAGGACGATGCCCTGGCCTCCGGCGTCAGGCCCGAAGCGGTGGCAGCCGTCGAGCATCGGGGTGATCTGCAGGGGCTTGCGCAAGAAGATGCAGCCATCGTGAGCCTCGTGCGGGAGCTGCTGCGCCCGCCCCACCGCATCTCCGGCGCCACCTTCGATGAGGTCCGCGGCAGGCTGGGCGATGCTTTGGTCGCCGAGTTAGTCGGTGTCATCGGCGCCTACGTCGGGCTGGCCTGCTCCCTGAACGCCTTCGATGTGCAGCCACCGGAGGGCAGGCCCGTTCTGCCCACCCAGGACGGATAGGCCCTAGCTGGGAGTTTCGGCGAGGGCCTTCGCTATCACATCGTGGAAGCCCTGGCGCTCGGGCTCGGGAAGCCTGAAGGTCTCCACGGCGTACATGTAGATGTGCCTCACCCCGATGCCCGAAAGCATCAGCATGTGGCTGGCCACCTGGTTGGGGTCTCCCAGCACTGCCATGCGGTCTCCCATCGCCTCCTGGAGCTCGAAGGGGATCACTTCGGCAAGGCCTTCCGCAGCATCCCAGTCTTCTACGTGCTGGACATCGGCATACATCGTCTGCAGCTTCGAATAGGACTCCTGCACAGCCTGCCTGAAGGGACCGATATCGTATTCGATGCCGCGGTCTCCCAGCCACTGCTCAGCCGTCGGACGCGCCAGGATGGGTATCAGGTTAGGGCTCCAGGCCCGCACCGCCTGTTTCCGCGTGGGCCGAACGAGACAACGGACTTCCACCACCTCGTGGACATCAGACACTGCGCGTCCAACCCTCGCTGCACCCTCGGCCAACCAGCCCCTGGCCTTGCCAATGCCATCGGGGGTGGGAGGGCAGGTGAGGAGGGCGCCGTCGCACAGCTCCCCGGCCAGTCGGGTGACCATGGGACCACGGGCAGCCAGGTAGATGGGTACTGGTGACCCGCCTCCATGATGCAGGCGCACCCGGTCCGAGTCCGCCTCAGCGGGCTGGTACACGTTCCACTCGCCCGCCATGAACGCCCGGATCTTGTTGATGGCATCCCTCATTTCGCCGACCTTTAGCTGAGGCAGGCCGACCATGCGCGGAGCCGCATTGCCCCTGCCCAGCCAAAGCTCGAAGCGGTCCGGCCCGAACTCCTGCACCGTCTTTGCCGAAGATGCGATAACGGACGTATGCCGCGGCCCTGGACAGGTGAGGGCTGGGTGCACCCTGAGGGTCGTGGTGTTCTGGAGCACCTGGGACATGATTACGAAGGGGTCCCGGAAGAACATCTGGGCATCATTGAACCCGCAGCCGGAAAATCCGGCCTCCTCACAGCTCTGGGCAAACCTCACCACTTCTGCGACCGGCTGGCTCGGCGGCGTCCTTAGGTCGACCTTCATGTCACCCTCCCCGACTGCTTATGTTCCTGGACACTTGGCCCCAGATAAGCGTTGCATTTGCCAATTCTAGGGCCGCCTACATGCCTTCGCAACCGCACGCTGTTGCCCGTGAAGCAGCCCCTCCGACCGAACGGCATTTTCGTTGACAATATAGGCTAGGCTCGATACACTCGAAACTAGGTATAGCTACGCCGGAGGATTAACAAACTATCCAGCAGAACGCCCCGGGACCCTCTCGCCGGAACAACTTCGGGGCCTCAGGAACGCCAATGTCATTACATCTCGCGACGGAGGTATGAGTTGCTAACCCACGCTGACAACGAGCTTCTGGTAAGGACGAACTCCGGTACACCCATGGGGGAGACGTTGCGCCGCTACTGGATTCCCGCCTGCCTCTCCAACGAAGTTGCGGAGCCCGACGGTCCTCCTGTGAGGGTCAAGCTGATGGGAGAAGATCTGGTGGCCTTCAGGGACACCTCAGGAAAGGTCGGACTCATCGATGAGTTCTGCGCCCATCGGCGTACCTCCCTCTGGCTGGGACGGAACGAGGAGTGCGGCCTCCGGTGCGTGTACCACGGCTGGAAGTACGATGTGGACGGGAACTGCGTTGACATGATGAACGAGCCTGCCGAGAGCAAGCTCAAAGAAGATGTCAAGCTCAGGGCATATCCCACCGTGGACATGGGCGGAGTGGTCTGGGCGTACATGGGGCCCAAGGACAAGCTTCCCCCCGAGCCGCGCTTCGAATGGACCCAGGTGCCCGAAGACCGACGCGGCGTTTCCAAGAACGTCCAGGAGTGCAACTGGCTGCAGGCCCTGGAGGCGGGGGTGGACACCGCCCACGTCCCAATCCTGCACCGGCTCCTCACCAACGACTCCGGTCGGCGGGGGGGTTACAAACCCAGCTCCGAGTTCGGCAGGGGGAGCGCCCCTGTGGTAGAAGTGGATGTCACCGACTACGGCTATCGGTACGCAGGTATCCGCGCCCTGTCCGGGGAGCGGAAGTTTGTGCGCACCTACCAGTACGTTATGCCTTTCCACCAGATACGGCCTGAAGAGATGACCGCATACGGCGGCGAGCCGGGGCGCCCCTTCATCTCCGGGCATATGTGGGTGCCCACCGACGATGAGAACTGCATGGTCTATAACTGGGCCTACACCTTCGACGGGACCCCCCTGACCGAGTGGGAAGCCCTGGAAGCCAGCTTGGGCCGGGGCCCGGGGGACCTGGACGAGAACTTCCTGAACGTCAGGAACAAAAGCAACGGCTACATGATCGACCGCGAGGTCCAGAAGACGGAGACGTTCACCGGCATCGAGGGTGTCAACAACCAGGACCAGGCAGCCCAGGAGATGATGGGGCCAATCGTGGACCGCTCCAAGGAGTTTCTGACGGCCAGCGACCTCGCTATCGTCCAGATGAGGCGCCTTCTCATGCAGGCTGTCCGCACCGTCTCCGATGGGGGAGATCCTCCAGCCATTGCCGACACCTACTACATGGCCCGAGCGGTGGACCGGATCATCGGTGTGGAAGACCAGTGGCTGGATGTCCTGATGCCGGAGATCAACCCCTAGTCAGAGAAAGTATTCCGGGGGCAGGACCTGAAGCTTAGTCAAGCATGGACCTGGATACGTTCACTGGTGAGAAGGAAGGCCACCTCGCCGCCTTCGGCCTCGCCAGCCAGCAGGGATGCCTTGGACTATGGCTCCTGCAGCGACCTGCTCGCTACGTTGGGCATCTGGTCGCCCCAGCGACCCGGGCCGCGCAACCCAACCCTTCGCCGGGGTAGTCGGGAGGGAGAACCCATCCGGGGAGTTTACCTCAACGAGTCGGATACGGGCCTGGCCTACTTCACCCTCAACAGCGCCTGCATCCTTCGGGAGAGCGAAGACCTATGGTCGAACCTTCCCGGCGACCAAGTGGCGGAAGTTGATGTGAAAAACAGGAACATCTACCCGCAACCAGGCAAGGAGAGGCAGGCCCTCGAGCAGCTATTCCTGGGGACCGGCTAGGCAGTCCTAGGCGCCGGCTTCCCGCAGGTGGACGCCGGGGTCCTTGGCCAGCTCCGGGTCCTTGTAGCCCATTAGCTCCGGTCGGGCCCGCCCCAACATCACCTGGAAGTACACCGGCTCCAGGCTGTCGTTCTGATAGCCGTGAATTACCCCCGCCGGGCAGGAAACGGCATCCCAGGTCCCAAGCTTCACATCGACGCGGGCGCCTGAATCATCTTCGAAGAACACACCCAGCTGCCCCCGCAGCACAAAGAACACCTCCTCCACCTCGTGGGTGTGGGCCGCATTGCCCTGTCCCGGCTCCACGTACATGATGCTCAGGGTAAATCCCCGCGGCGGAATGAAGTTGATGTCCTCGTGCTTTCCCGACCCTCCGGCGCCGATAAAGCGGTGCTGGGCGCGTTTGTAACCCTCGACGCGGGCATCAGCAAAGGCGTCCCAGTCGGGCACCCGGTCTATGAACCGGGCAACGTATCGCTCGGCGATCTCCTCCACAGAAAGGTCAGCTACCTCAGGATCTCTTCCATGTTGTATTTGGGTCATTTCATGGCTCCCTATCGTTAAATCCCGGTCATCTTAGCACACAGCCGTTCGTGGACAGCGGCCTCGGTGCAACCCTATAATTTCCTCAAATCCGGATACCCAAGGGGACCAAGGAGGCAGATGTGACCCTGGACATTTATCTTACATTCGACGGAAAGTGTCGAGAGGTGTTTGAGTTCTACAGAGAGGTCTTCGGCGGGGAGTTCAGAACCATGATGACCTTCGGTGAAGCTCCCCCGGACGTGGAGATTCCTCAGGCAGAGAAAGACCGCATCATGCATGTCGCCCTGCCCATCGGCTCCAACACCCTCATGGGAAGCGATAGCTGCTCCGCCTTCGGGCCGCCTCCTCGAACCGGAGACAACTTCTCCATATCGTTCTCCTCATCCAGCAGAGAGGAGACCGACGACCTGTTCAACAAGCTGTCCCAGGGCGGGGCGGTGGAGATGCCTCCCCAGGACATGTTCTGGGGAGCCTACTTCGGCTCATGCACCGACAAGTACAGCATCAGGTGGCAGATCAACCACCAGACCGTGACTCAGTAAGCCATCCCCCGGGATTATTCGCCCCGCTTGGAGGGAAGGCCCGCTCCCTGTCCTACTTGAAGCGCTAGCAGCGCCAGAGGTAGCAGCCCGTCACCCCGGCAACTATCACGAACATTGGATTGATGAACGACCACAAAACCGACCGGACGGTGTCCTGCGAAGCGGGATAGATCGTAAGGTCGTCGATCCAGTTCCAGAAGAACCACAGAGTCAGCGCCACCGAGAGATAGACGAGCAGGTTCGTTTCCAGGTACTCCCGGGTGATGCTCCCGTCCCCTCCCTGTTTGTCCAGCATCAACTTCCTGTAGAGGTGGATGCCCAGGGATCCCAACACCGCAATCGCCATCACAATGTTGAAGGCTCCCCACATCTCTCCTATGTCCATTACGTCGTCGTACAGGGGTGTGAACACAAAGTGAAGGGCCACCGCCGTGGCTGAAAGCCAGAAGAAAACCGCAGCCATCTTGACTAGGATAGTCATCGTCCGTTCCCCCTTAGCAAGGTCTGTGCCTAAACCACCCGGCCCATCATAGGGCGGCCGAAGCCGGGACAAGACTTGAACCATGTCCCGACTCCCTGCTCTTTGTGTTGGCTACCCGGCGTACCTTCGAGCTATGGTGAGGCCGACCTCCATCGTTCTCCCATGAACAGCAAGTGTACCGGAATCGCCAACCCGGCGATGATCACTCCCAGCACGATGGTCACCGCACCTAAGCCCATTGCCAAGTCCGCAACTCCAAATCCGACGATGGCGAGGTTCAGGGCGTTGCGCAGGGCGAGCCCCTTTATGTAAACATCCCTGTTGGGGTCATCCCGCTCCATGCCTGAGTAGGGGCCAAACCGCCCGAAGGTGTGGGCTTCGATGGCATCCTGCTGAGCCCTGGCAGTGGCCACATCCTCTACGAGCACGCCAGGAAGGCTGGCATCCTTGGCCGTGATCACCTTCTCCTTGCGCAGGGCCTCCCGAATGTCTCCTTTGGCATCGGCTCCCATGATGACGAAAATGCTACCCACTACGATCATCCCGATGCCCAGGAGCACAGCTGCAACAACCGCAACCCAGCTAAGTTTCTGCAAAGCAACCATCGCATCCTCCCTTCAAAATGCCTCGACGTTCAGCACCAGCCGCCACTAACCTCACTTCATGAAAACTCTTTATGGCGGCACAATACAACGAGACGTCATCGGACTTGCTACCTAAAGCCTAAATCCCCAAGAACTCTCGCCTCCTCATCAGCCACTCAAGGGCAAACTTAGGCATCGGGATCCTGGCCCCGGAGGATTCGCGCCTTCAAGGCAAAGAGGAACGCAAACCACCCCATGACGACGCGCAGGACGAACTCCATGGCGATAAGAAACAGCAGGTAGTAGATGATGTCTTCGGCGTGATGGCGGGCTTCCTTCAGCACCTCCAGGGACTCCCGGACCGTGAAGAAGGATGCATCGATGAGAAATATGGCCAGCACAGCAAAGGGGAGTATCTTGGCCAGGTCCTTGGACAGGTCTTCGCTGTAGTAGGCGGTTATGCGAATGGCGCATACCGTCGCCAAGGCCATCAGCAGCACCTCTGAGAAGGGCTGCTCCTTCGACAGGAAAGCCAGGATCATCGTAAGGACCGCGAACCAGAAGAAGGCGATAATGGGGAATAGGATCAGGTACTTGGCGACGTAAATAACGATGTGAAGAAATCCCCTGACAACGCTGTGCCGGGACTCTTCATACCTGGACAGGTCGATCTGGAACATGTCCCTTAAAGCCACAAAGCGATAGAACTTGAATATGAATAACGCATAGGCGGCCATGCCCAGAATGTAGACCGCCACAGGGACGAGCAGATCGACGGCATCGTTGACGTTCAGCTGCTGGGGCAGTATGTCATTCATTTTAGTCCGCTTCGGCTCTCCTGGCTAACTTCATGCCGCGGCCCGTTCCAAGGCAGCACAAGGGCGCTTGGTAAACCTCGCCATTGAACGATCAATTTGCGAGACTCCGCTGGAGAACGCCGTTGGGCCTAGCATTGGATCAGGGTGCAACCTATTCCAGAGAAAGGGGCGGGTACCGGTCCGTCAAGCCCAGTAGCCACGAGTCCGTGCGGGTCTGCCACTTCATTATCCCAAAGACAAAGTCGAAAAGCCCTCTGGGATAGGCCCCGGTTAAGAGCACACCCCAGAATGCCACATAGGTCACCGCATAGGAAACGGAGTCAAGAAGACTAAGGATAATCAAATGGGGGAGCAACAGAATTGCCTTTGGAGCCATTGCCATCAAACCCAAGAGGGCTAGGAACCTGGAGGATGATTCGGGATAGTCAACCGTCAGCCTCACCGGTTGGTCGTCTCCTGAAGCCAGGCTGAAGGGAGGGTACTGGTCGGTGAACCCCGCAAACCAGGCTCTCACCCTGTAGTTCCACCGCCCAACGCCGAGAACAAAGCTAAACAACCCTTCTGGATAACGGCCATTCAGCAACACAGCCAAGTATCCAATAAAGACGACAGCCATGTTTACCATGCCAAGCAGCCCCAATACTATGAGATGGGGCAACAGAACCAACGTCTTGGGAATGAAGAGTGCCCCCATCAATGCCAGCCCTCGTGAAGGCGATTCGGGATAGTCCGCCTCTAGCCGGACGGGGTAACTTGAGCTCCCTGCCATAGCCTCCCCCCTTGCTGGTGAATTGCGTCCCTTCAAGCCAAACACAGCCCTCCCCAAGGTACGGTAGCAATGACGTTATGTATAGTCAAGGCCAACCGATATTCTGAAATGACAGGGTTGTCGAATCCAAGATAGTGAAACGCTTTGGCAATTGTGATTTTGACACACCCTCACCAATCCTGTACCCTTCCCCAAAGGCCCAGAGTCCTGAGAGGGGTAAGTGATGCGAGAAAAACAACCGGCAAACAAACTACTGGACTTTTTCCTGGGCTGGTTTGGGCTGTTTGGTCTAATCGTCGAAGCAATCAGAAACAGCGACAATCACATAAGTTGGTGGGCCTTTATCATGGGATGGGTTTCCACTTGGGTAGCCTTGATTCTGCTGGTCATCCTCTGCGTGGCCTTGATAGCTACGACTGACGAAGCAATATCGGAGTTGGATGATCAAGTCTCAGAGATAGTGATTGGAACAACGGGAGCAACCGCAGCTGAGCTGGATCGGGCCTGCGAGGAGCTAAGCCGTGTTGGATATGACTACTGGCAACTCTCTCCTTTGTCCACAAGTGGGCGCACCTTGGAAGTAGCAGCCGCGATTCATACAGCTCATCCCGGCCCCGAAATGACCCGCCAGTTCTGCATAGTTAGGTAACAACCCGATCTGGGGACCCAACCCGACCGGAACTAGGTTGATATCAAGATCTAGCTCGACGTCTGGTTATGACCCCAGGAATGGACAGTTGCAAACAACCCGAGCCCGGGTAAACCCCATACATCGTTGACAAAGGCTTCGAGTCCTTTGGCTGCCTCCATCCAATTCTTGACCCTCACCCACAATTCTGGCCTACTTGCAGTGACATCACTCATTGTTCACATTTAAAAACGAAATTGTTGACATGTACCATTCAGTAGTCTCGAAGCACCATTTCCATCTCCCTCAACATAGGCTCACAATACGTTGACCAATGGCCTGGGCTACAGATTTCGGTAGTGAGAGTTCTCAACTCGCTATTGGGTGTTGTAACAAACCCGACTGTGCAACGCTGTGCCATAGCGACCAAAACTTGCTACGCCGGATAGTTTCGCAGTTTTCCAACAATGGTTTGCGTATTGAGCCCGCAAAGCCACAGGAATCAACTACGCGCGCGTGGCATCGTTTCTCATCCGACCAAAAAGCGGGGGGAAGGGCGAGCAGCGGGAACCAGTCTGTAAGTTCTCCATACCTCATGGCGAAGTCTTATCACCCATGGGCTTGTGAGCTTTGTGCAGAGTTTCCACATAGAGCAAGGGCCATCCTGTTGACTTCTCCAGTGCGCCGATCCTCGCAGACGAATATACTGGTTACGTAAGCCATGAATGTCCTCGTGCTTAATTGCGGCAGTTCCACGCTGAAGAGCCAGCTTATAGACAGCGATCGCGAGATTTGCCTCGCACGGGGTGTAGTAGACGGCATTGGTAAGGAAGCGCTGGTCTCGCTGACAGCAGACGGTGAGAGCGTGTCGGAGAGAGAGAACATTGGCAATCACAAAGAGGCAGCCCGCATAGTGCTGGCATGGGCGGGGGAGCAGGTTGGCGTTGATGCCGTAGGGCACCGCGTCGTTCACGGTGGGAGCCGGTTCGTGCAGCCCACGCTGGTGAACGAAGATGTGATCGACGCCATCGACGATATGGAGCACCTGGCCCCCCTTCACAACAGGCCCGCCATCGCGACCATGAGAGCCAGCATCGAAGCTATGCCGTCCACTCCGTCGGTGGCGGTCTTCGACACTGCCTTCCACAGCGAAATGCCGAAGAAGGCGGCCTTATACCCCATCTCTCAGGAACTGGCATCGAGGCATAAGATCCGACGCTACGGATTTCACGGACTGGCCCACCGTTACATGGCTGAGCAATATTCGACCCTGACCTCCAGGAACCTGTCGGAATCCAAGCTCATCACCCTGCAGCTGGGCAACGGCTGCTCAGCGGCGGCCGTGAAGGGCGGCGTGTCCGTGGATACATCCATGGGGATGACCCCCCCTGGAGGGCCTAATGATGGGGACCCGGTCCGGAGATGTGGACCCTACCCTGCCCGGCCACCTCTCCCGCCGGGAGCGTATACCCATCGATGAGGTGGATGACTGGCTCAATAAGGAGTCCGGCCTTTTGGGAGTGTCCGGCATCTCGTCGGACATGCGGGTCCTGTTGGAGCAGGAACTTCGGGGGGATGCCCAGGCATCCCTGGCGATAAATATGTTCTGCTACCGGGCAACGAAGTACATCGGCGCCTACATGGGAGCCCTGGGGAGGCGTCGACGCTGTGGTGTTCGGAGGAGGAATCGGGGAGAACTCCCCCGAGGTAAGGGAGCGCATCTGCCGCGACATGGACTGGTGCGGCCTGACCCTCGACCCCCAGCGAAACATTGCAGGCGGCGAGGGTTGCATAACATTAGAAGGCGCATCCGTGGACGCATACGTGGTAAAAGTCAATGAAGAGCTGATCATCGCGAGGGACACAGCCAAGCTGCTTGGGCAGGAAAAGGGGGCGACGTGACCGAAAGACATGGGCAGGAAGAGGCGACGGCGGACGGAAAGGGCTTTGCTTTACCGGCGCAACAACGCCAGCTGCTGCTGAGTGGATAGCGGGGTACGGGGCCATCCAGCACAGCACCGAGACCCAGGACCGGATATTCGAGATGGTGGAGTCCCTGGAGTTTCACGGAATAGGGAGACGGGACACCCATATTCGAGATGTTTCACGCCCTGGATAAGGCCACGTCGGCAGCCATGTGGCTGGTCGCCCACCAGAGTTACGCGCGGAACGTGTACCTGGACGGACGGGAGATGACCGCCGATGACTTCAAGGCCGCGCCCGAGGGACATATGGGCGGCTCCTTGAATATGGTCCCGGGGTACATGGGGTACATGGCGGCAAACGCCATTACCGGGCACACCAGGGCATGGATCATGGGTCAGGGCCACACGGTGGCCGCAATCGACAGCGTCAACCTGCTCATGGACAACATGACCAAGGCCCATTCGGACAGGTACTCCCTCACCGATGAGGGACTGACTCGCTATGTGCGGGACTTCTACTCCTACACCCTGGGCGTGGATGGCAGGCAGGACTCGCCCCTGGGAAGCCACGTCAACGCCCACACCGCCGGCGCATTGGTGGAAGGCGGTTACCTGGGATTCACCCAACTCCAGTACATTCACATGCCCCTGCCGGGCGAACGACTGGTGGTGTTCCTCAGCGACGGCGCCTTCGAAGAGCAGCGCGGCAGCGACTGGGCGCCCCGCTGGTGGCGGGCCGAGGACAGCGGCTTAGTAGCCCCCATCATGATCAGCAACGGACGGCGCATCGACCAGAGGTCCACCATATCCCTGCAGGGGGGCGTGGACTGGTTCGTGGACCACCTCAGGCTTAACGGCTTCGCTCCCTTCACCTTCGACGGCAGGGACCCGGCCGCCTTCGTCTGGGCCATCCTGGAGATGGAATGGCGCCTCGAGGCGTCCTCCGCAGCAGTGCGGGAAGGACGCTCCCACTATCCTGTCCCAATGCCCTACGGCATCGCAGTGGCCCCCAAGGGCGCAGGGTTTTATGGAGAGGGAAGCAACGCCGCCCACAATCTGCCTTTGCCCGGCAATCCCCACACCAGCGCCGAAGCAAGGGAGTGCTTCAACCAGAGCGCCCACCGGCTGTGGGTGCCCCTTCCAGAACTCCAGGATGCTATCGCCACCCTGCGTGCAAAGGGGATCAAGGAGCGGGACCACGCCTTGGCTCACAGGGACGTCACCCTGTCTCAGGTCCCTGCTCCCACTCCAAAGCCCGTTCCCAATGACCGCAGGGAGCCGTCACGTTGGACCCGATCTTCCCCTATGGATGCTGTGGACCTCGCCTTCGTAGAAACGGTCCAAGCCAACCCTCATCTGAGGCCGAGGGTGGGCAACCCGGACGAGATGAGGTCCAACCGGCTGGTCAAGACCCTGGAAACCCTGAAGTTTCGCGCAATAGACCCCGAGCCGGGCAGCGCAGAGGATGTGGGAGGGGCAGTTATCACAGCCCTCAATGAAGAGGCCATCGCCTCGGCGGCATTGGCCAACAAAGGGGGAATAAACCTGATTCACAGCTACGAGGCCTTCGGAGCCAAGATGCACGGGGTGGTGCGCCAGGAAATCACCTTCTCCGACCAACTCAAAGAGGCGGGCAATCCTGCCAAGTGGCTCTCCATTCCCCTGGTGATGACATCCCACACATGGGAGAACGGCAAGAACGAGATATCCCACCAGGACCCGGTTCTGGCAGTATCGTTGCTCAACGAACCGTCGGACATCTCCCGGGTGCTTTTTCCCGCCGACTACAACACTGCCCTGGCGGTTATGCGCGGGCTCTACCAAAGCCACGGGCAGATCTGGACCTTGGTTGTGCCAAAACAGCCTGCGATAGCCGAGCTGTTCACCTGGGAGGAGTCCGAGCTCCTTCTGGAGCAGGGGGCAATCCGGCCGGACTGGCTCGGCCACCAGGCCAGCGAGGGTCAAGTTGTGATAACCGCCATAGGCGCATACCAGCTCGAAGAAGCGGTCCACGCCTCCAACAGGCTGCGCGAAAGGGACGTTCCCCATTCGCTGGTCTACATGCTGGAGCCTGGACGCTTCCGGGCGCCTCGTAATGAGCGCGAGGAAGCCCACCAAGCTGACGAGGGGCTAGTATCCGACCTGTACCCGGACTCAGCGCCGGCGAGGGTGTTCATGAGCCATACCCGGCCGGAGCCTATGCTTGGGACGCTGCAACCGCTGGCCACAGGGTATAAGAGTACTGCTGCCCTTGGATTCCTGAATCACGGAGGCACACTGACCACCCAGGGCATGCTGTTCGTCAACCGCTGTACTTGGGCCCACGCCCTGCTGGAGGTCGCCCGGGTTCTGGGTTTGGACCGTGCTACCCTGCTGGACCAAGCTGAGCTGGCGGCCCTTGACGGCAAGGCCAGCCCTCACGGGGTCATCATCGACTAGGGTGCGCCGCCCTGCCGGCTAAGGGCCCAAAGCTCCCATCGAATTCAGGTCGAAGATTGCGGCGTCGATGCGCTCCAGGGTATTGATGAGATACCTCCTGGCCCGTTCGCCCTCGTAGTTGCAATAGCCACCGGTGATCACCCAGAACACGAATATCTCCAGCATGGACAGCCGGTAGTCGCAGACGCACTCCTCGAAGGAGTAGTCCCTTACACCACCCTCCTTTAGGGCGACGTGATACTCCCGCAGAAGTGACATCTCATGCTCCCTGCGCTGCTCCGGGGAGAACGCCTCGCTGATAAAGGTGGCGACATCATAGGCGCCACGGCCCCGAATGCAGAACTCCCAGTCGAAGACGACGACATGCCTACCATCGGGCCCTGCGGGGAAGAAGCAATTGTCCAGGCGGTAGTCGCCGTGGACGATCGTTCGCGGGGGCTTCGTGAGCACGGCCTTTAGCTCCCCTACCAAGGGCGTTAGGCGGTCCCCCAGGACCCGCAAACCCTGAGGCATCCCGGGGTCGGCCTTCTCCTTGAGGGAAGCCCACGCGTCGGCGTATATCTCAAGGTAGGATTCGGTTTCTGTATCCCTCAGGGGCATCCAGTGTAAGCCCTCCAGCCAGGGGCTCTCCCACCAGGCGGCATGGAACGTAGCCAAGTGGACCACGCAGGCCCGGGCTTCTTCCACGGAGCAGCCGGCAACGCTGTTGCCTTGCCGGCCCTCACTCAGGTCCTCCAGCAGCAGGATGGTGTCCTCGGAGTGCGGGTCCAACCCAAGGTGGTAGCTTGCCGGAGTGCCTAGCGGAGAGCCATCCGACACCTCCCGAGTAGAACATCACCTCCCGGCGGTTCTGCCCCAGGCGATCAAAGATGGTACGTAGCACCGGGTCCGCCGATGGGAGCTTGACTACTGCGGAGCGAGGCAGATCGGCGGAAACTGCGCTGTACTCAAGATCCAGCTTGAACAGCCGGTTCATGAAACCCTTGCCCTCGACGATCGCCTCGGCCGAATATCCCGTCACCGACAGGCCGGGGCGCTCGCGAAGGAAGCTAAGGGCCTCGGTGAGCCATAGCGGCGTGATTTCCCCCAGGTTTCTGGGGACTTTCAGACTGCCGGTCAGCTCCAATGGTTCTTCCAGCAAGAACTCTCAGACATCACGCCTAGGCCTTTACCCTTCCTTCCGGGCGAACAGCACGCAATGGTCCATGGGCTTCGGGTCCTTGAAGTACATGACCCCGCCGAGCGCATCCTCCTTCCCCCGGGACCACCTTCATGGCCAAACCCTTCCAGGAGGTGCAGGACATCACCGACGCCGTAGAGCTGGAAGACTCGGTCGGCGCCGTAGTCAACGTCATGGACTGTCGCTACTCCCGTTCCGTACTTGAACATGAGCTGCAGCACCCCTCCCGCCTTCAGTACCCTGGCGAGCTCCGGCAGAGTTGTGCCCATGGCGATGGTTGGCTCGATGTGTTGGATCACCGCATTGCACGTGACGAAATCGAACCAGCCGTCGGGGTAGCCGAGGGGTTCTCGGAGGTCGGCGACTGAAACCCTGGACGCGATATCCGGGTGAAGGCGCCGGGCCTCGGCGATATTCTCGGCGACAGCATCGACACCGTAGATGTCGTACCCGCTCTGCCAGTAGAAGTACACGTCTCGGGCCCCAGAGCCGCACCCTGCATCCAGCCCCCGTGCTCCTTGTGGTACCAACTCCTGCATACGACTAATCAAGGCCATGTCCCCAGTAAGTCCAGGGTGAGAGACTTCGCTATAGATCGACTGGATAAAGCTATGGCTTACCTCGGCGTACCGCTGGGCATGTTGCCTGTAAAAGGACTCGGAGAAGTCGGGAGCTATGTTCAATCTCGGGCCTTCCTTCGGGGATGTGTGCCGCCGGTGCGCCTAAATCCGAAGCTCAAGGCGAGGCGCCAGCAGCCGTTCCGGTACTTGGGTCTCCTTCATGAACCGGACCAGGAGCTGGTGCATCTCCCTGGCTATGATCTCGTTGGAACCTATGGCATTGAGGTTCTGTGCCGGGTCCGTGGGCAGGTAGTAAAGCTCTGTCGCATTCTCTTCAGGGCTGTACAAAAGACTCCACTCGCCGGAGGTGACCGTCGTAACTGGGTAGCTGGTCAGGGGCCGCGGCAGGTTGTCCACGGAGTGGACGGGATCTCCAGGGTTCGCAAATGGGATGCTGCTAATCACGAAATCCCTGCCGCGGGCTGAACCATCCCGCATCCCCGGGGCCAGGGACCTTCCCTCTACGAAGTCGGGAACGTCCATGCCCAGGAGGTCAAGGACGGTGGGCATTACATCCACCGCCGAGCTCAGCCCCTCATACACAGACGGAGTCAGTCCGGGGGCCTGAATCAGCAGGGGGATATGCACTAGCTCTTCGAAGAGGGGAGAGTAGGTCAAGGTGGACTCCTTATCCCCGTAGGGGCGGAGCCTTCCATCCGCCGACTTGCCCGTAGTCATCTTGCCGAACAGCCCGCCGTGCTCCCCAAAGTAGAACCCGTGGTCCGAGGTGAAGATTATCGCGGTCTTCTCGAACAGCCCCATGTTCTCGACAGACTTCAAGAGGAAGCCCAGCCAGGTGTCCACCAGGTGATCTCGCCGCAGTAGGTGGCATGGCCCTTGAGGAGCTTGGACTCCTCGTATCCGGAGACATCATGCCAGTTGCCGTACACCGGTAGCACCATCTCCCCATCGTAATCAGGCCAGTACAGCTCCGTGTAATGGGGGGGAGCATCCCAGGGCTCATGGGGGTCCCAGGTGTCGATGTACAGGAAGAAGTCCTCTTTGTAGTGGCGTTGGAGCCACTGGATCGCAGTCATAAAGGTGAGGGGTGCGTTCCGGTCCGATTCATAGTGCCACGCCTCCCGAACGTCCAGGGACTCGTGATGGTAGCCCGGCTCGGGATCCAGGGACCAGAGGGTGACCTGCCCCCTGTTCATAAAGAAGGACTGGAAGCTCCGGTCATAGTTCATCCCGTCCCTGAGGTAGTACGGCGTGTCCACCACGGCGGCGGTGTGGAGACCGCGGCTGGCCAGTATCTCAGCCAGGGTAGTGGCATTGCTGGGCAGGGGCTCCCAACCCATAAAGGACATGGTCCAACGCCCCGTTAGATGGTCGGCCCTGGTGGGCATGGTGGGAAATCCCCCGGAGTAGTGTCGGTCAAAGCGGACCGACCTAGCCGCCATCGCATCCAAAGAAGGTGTCCTGATGGTTGGGTTGCCGTAAGCTCCTATGTGGTCCCGGCGAAAGGTGTCCGCAACAATCCAGATGCTGTTCATGATGCGCACTCCTGCAAAGGTGCCGATGCTTCTATATATCACATGGCGGCGCGCCTAAGAAAGCGTTCACCTCTACGCCGCGTTCCAGCACGGCGGTCCACCTGGAGAAGAGGAAGCCAGAAGGCCTTTAGCGCTGGATCCCTGGGTTGACGCTGTCGAAGCGTTCAAGAACCTTTGAGGAAGGCGGCGCAGTAGTCATTGTGACGATGAGGGCGGCGATTATCGCCACGACAAAGCCCGGGGCAGTGGCTATTCCCATGTCGAAAATCCCCCACGGACCCCCTGAGCTGAACTGCCAGATTGTAACTGTGCCAGCTCCCGCGACGATGGAAGCTAACGCACCCCAAGAGTTGAAGCGACGCCAATACAGTGCAAGTATGATCGTGGGTCCAAAGGCCGCCCCCATTCCGCCCCAGGCGTACCCCACAAGGTTGACTATCGAGTCCGGCGAGATGATGGCAGAGGCAGCCGCGGTCCCACCAATGGCCAGCAAGAGGGACCGGCCCAGCCAGACCCTGCCGGATGCCGCTATGAAGTGCACCATTTCCGCTCGTCGTGCCAGGCGTTTCATCAACGGGAGATCGTCGGCAGCGATGGCTGAGCCCAGCAGCAGCTGGGAGTCCGCCGTGCTCATGATAGCCGCAACTACACCCGTTAGCAGAAGGCCGGTGAATATGGGCAGGAAGAAGGCCTCCGCAACGACGAAGTACACACGCTCGGGATCGTAAATGCCATCGACTCCCGCCAGGTCCCCCATCAACCCCATTTGCGTCAGAGCGGGACGAGCTACCAACCCCAGCAGGAATCCAAAGGAGAAGATAAGGATGACCCATGTCACCCCAATGTTGCGACCGCTTGTGATTCTCCCCTCGCTCTCTATCGCCATGAACCGCTGCAACACTCGCTGAGATCCGAGGGAACCCAAGCCCCAACCGACGGCGGATATCAGAAAGACTGCAGTCACCGGATTGCCGTCAACATCGGTAAACGGATTCAAGAAGCCCGGTGACCCGCCGATGCCTTGGAAGGGCTGGGCCGTGCCAAATATCAGCGTCAGAGGCAGGATGATGAAGCTGACCAACATGACCATAGACTGGAACACATCCGTCCGGGAGACTGCCATGAATCCACCGATAAACGTGTACACCGCGACGGCAACGAGAGTCAGCATCACACCGGAGCTGTGCTCGATTCCGAAGATCGTCTCCAGCAACTTCGCCCCGCCGATCAGCCCGGAGTTGACGTAGAACATGATGAAAAAGAGGGTCAGGACCGCGGCGACGGTGCGTAAGACTCCCGTGTTGTCCTCGAACCGCTTTTCGAAGAAGTCGGGCAGCGTGAGGGAGCCTTCGGCATTAGTGTAGCGCCTGAGCCTCTTGCCCAGCAGGGTCCAAGCGCACCAGTTGCCAAGAACGATCCCCGCCGCTGTCCAAAGGTGCACAGCCCCGTCC
Source organism: Dehalococcoidia bacterium (assembly GCA_963663025.1). Classification (GTDB taxonomy): domain Bacteria; phylum Chloroflexota; class Dehalococcoidia; order Lucifugimonadales; family JAGWBF01; genus JAGWBF01. Next base: position 1,444,700 of record OY760073.1, read on the forward strand.
GAGAAGGCCAGCGCAGGAAAGACGAGCATGGTCCAGCCGCTGGTGGACGACGAGCTGGCGCTCAGGGCCGACGTGAGAGTGCTCATACGCCTGCCCGCGAGTACATAGTCCGCCATTTCCCGCATCCGAATCGCCCCGATGACGGCGATGGCTATTAACGTGGCGAAGTAGGCCGCGAAAACCGCAACTATGCTTAGCGAGATATCCATGAACACCAGCAGCAGAATGCAAGAGAGGCGCTACTATCGACCCTTCTCCGGAGTAGAGACGAGCCTTCCAAGGGTCTCCTCCCGTTAATTACGACGCCACTCCTCTATGTTCCAAAGCTCGCTGTCCCAGCCGTTGATTTCCACACCTTCCAGGGTGTTCAGATGGGCTGAGACGACCCCTCGATTTACCAGCGGAATCTCGTAGTGGCTCTGTATGCGTATGTCGTTCAACTTTTTCACCAGCTCGGCCTGCTCTGGCCCGGCACCGGTCCGGGCAAGCTGCTCAAACACATCGTCGTACTCGGGGTTGCAGGAGCGGGCAACGTTTCCGCCGGACCAGTTGTTCTCCCGGGTGGGAATGTGCTTGCAGAGGAAGTCCGACAGGTACTGTTGTGGGTCGATGTCCGGCCCGGACGTGTACATCTGAACATCAGCGAAGAACCTTCTGAGGGAAGCCTCTTTGTCTTCCACCGGGTCTCCCCCGAAGAACACGCTGGCATCGTGGTGTATAAGTTCAGCCTCGATTCCTATCTCCCTCCACCAGCCTTGGACTAGATTCTGGGTCTCCTGGCGGACGGTGTTGGTTGATGTCTGGTATGTAATACGAAGGGGCACGCCGTTGTGCTCCCGTATACCGTCCCCGTCGGTGTCCAGCACGCCGTTGTCGTCCAGCAGCTTGTTGGCGCCGCCGATATCCTGCATAAGGCAGGAGTCGTTGGCGGTGGAAACAAAGGCCGGAGGCCCGGTTATAAGGTTGCAGGTCGGCTCCCCGGCGAAACCATAGAGTTCCTCGGAGACCACGCTGCGGTCGATGGACATAGACATCGCCTGGATGATCGGTGTGAACGTGAGGAACGGGTGGGGGTTCTCCCCGTCCAGGTACTCGGAGCGGTTATCTCCCAAGGCTGCAGCGGGATTCGTCTGGTTGACTACGATGCGCTCCACCAAGCTGGAGAAGGCCGTTACGACCCTGCCGTGGCCGGCGGACTCCATCTCTCCCAGGACATCCGGGTCCACCTGCAGGTTCCAGGCGTAGTCAGCCTCTCCTCGCTCCAGGACGGACCGGGCCGCAGCAATGGCTTCCCCTCCACCTTCGATGACCACCTCGTCGAAGTAAGGGGTCGGCCCCCTGTAGTGCGGATTACGCTCGTATACTGCTTCTTCATTTGCCTTGAACCCTATGATGCGATAAGGCCCGGTACCCAAAGGAGCGGCGTTCTGGGTTTGGCAACCCGCCGCGGCCTTCCCCACACAATCGACAAACTGGGCCCGACTGATAATGGGCGAGCTGGTGCTGACAAAAGCCCTGTATGGATAGGGGGTGGGCGCGCTGAACGCGACCCTGACTGTAAGGTCGTCGACAACCTCCACGGCTGTTATGCCATCGAATGAACTCTCTGCCGTGCACCCGGTGTCTTCATTCGAGCAGTACTGCCAGGTGAACACAACATCCTCAGCCGTCACCTCGCTGCCGTCTGACCACAACACCCCCTCTTTCAATTTCCAGGTGATGGACATCAGGTCCGGCGAGACGCCTCCATTGTCGACAGTCGGTATATCCTCAGCCAAGGCCGGGACCAGATTGCCGTCCGGGCTGTGCTTCGCCAGGGGCTCCAGAGTAACGGCCCCTGCATCCCTGTCTTTGTATCCTGAAGACAGGTAGGGACCGGGCAGAGTGGGGGCCTGCCAGTAGAGGAGGGTCAGGATTTTCTCCTCCGTTGCCACCTGTTCAGTGGTCGGAGAGGGAACGGATGTTGCCGTAGCTGTTGGTGCGGATGTGGGGGTCTCCCCAGCAGGGCCGTTGCAGGCGGCCAGAAGGAGGAGTAGCGGGAGCCAGATAGCCAGCTTGAATAGTGCGCGCATCATGTGGGAGCAGGAAGTCCTTTCGCTGAAATGAATAACCGCTGCATTGTAAGCGACTAGACATGCCCATCACAAATAGGAATTGTGGTTCTATTGACCATATCTATGGTTGTGCCGTCCCGAGTGCCCTCATTAGGGGCGATAGCCACCGGGCTGGTTGCAGGCCGCAGGAAGTACCGGATCCGGATTGAATCTGGGAAAATCGCCGTGGATGAGGCTGATATAATCCAATCTGTCCCCAAGTTCCTTCGCCATAAGAGAAGGTGTAGCAAAGATGCAGCTTGAAGGCAAAGTAGCCCTGGTCACGGGAGGCGCCCGGGGACTGGGCCGCTCCATGGCCCTGGCGTACGCTCGCGAGGGAGCAGATGTGGCCATCGTAGCCCGCACTTCTTCAGAGCTGGACTTCGTAGCTTCAGAGATTCGAGCCCTGGGATGCCGTGCTCACAGCGTCAACGCTGACCTGGCCACCAGCGAGGGCGCCAACCGCGCCGCCCGGGAGACCATCAGCAAGCTGGGGAAGATCGACATCCTGGTCAACAACGCCGGGGGATATCGGCTCTTCACCAACGACCTGACTCACTCTCTTACGGTCCTGGACACCACCGAGGAGGAGTGGCGGCGGGTGATGGACTCGAACCTGACCACAACCTTCATGACCTGCAAGGCGGTACTGCCTCACATGATGGAACGCCGTAGCGGGGTCATCATCAATCTGACCTCGATGAACGTGGCACGTCGGGGTAGGGCAGGACAGGCAGCCTATGGGGCCTCTAAGGCGGCAGTGGAGAGGCTGAGCGAGTCCCTGGCCGACGAGGTGAAGGAGTACGGCATCGCCGTCAACATCCTCTACCCTGGCTGGAACCTCACCAAGCCCAACTACGACTACGACGAGGAAGTGCACAAGCGAATGAGGCTTCCCGGCCACATCGCCGAGGTAGCCGTCTTTATGGCCCTGCAGACCCCGGAGACCATGACCGGCCAGCTGGTTTCCGTCGATGAGTACGACAAAGAGCAGGGCATAAAGAGGCCATCAGCCTACGACCGGCTTCATTCATAGCCGCCAGTCATCAGCGAGCCGGTTGCGAGGGGAGAGATGTGAGAATTCCACCAAATATGAGCACAAGGAGAAACCGATGCCGAATCCCGTGTCCTACTTTGAGATGGGTGGCAGGAACGCCGCCAAGCTAAGAGAGTTTTACGCAGACCTTTTCGGGTGGACCATCAACAAGTTCGATCCCCCGGACGCCATGGGGGAGTATTACCACATCGAGAGCACCGAAGGGGGTGTGGGAGGCGGAATCATGCAGACCGGCGGTGAAATGCCCCCGAACTACGTGATGGTCTATATCAGCGTGGACGATCTGGACGGGTACCTGCAAAAAGCCAAAAGCCTGGGCGGAGAGATACTGGTAAGGCCCTTCGATATTCCCGGTGGCATGGGCCAGATAGCAGTGTTCCAAGACCCCGACGGCAATGTGATGGGCCTGCACAAGTACTAGGTCCGGCGGAAGCGGGGGACCCGCGCTAAGGCACTAGATACAGTTGGCCCACCACCTGGCATCGTACCGGCTAGCTGGACGCCGCGAACATTGCTGAGGAACCACGTACCGAAAAAGGTTCGGTTCCCCGACGACGTTAGCCGTGATTTGGTAGGCCGAACCACCTTACAACTGCGGATGGGGCGTCTGTGATCCTTCGCGCAATGATCCTGACGGCCAGTTCGAACATCGCCCGGCGTGAGCGTGGCCTCCAACTTGTATACCGCCCCCACGGGTGTTGCGGGACCCTGCAGGTCCCTTGTGTTCGTGGTTGGCCCTCCTGCCCGGCCCGGACCAGTACGTAATTCGTCTCGTCTCCCACCCCGGCCTGCTAGCCGTCCGTGCAGCCGTTTCATCAGATAGCGCGTTCCAGTTGACACATTCAATAGGCGGTGATATCCTGTGACGCCTCAAGATATCTAGTATCAGTAAGTTTTCAATTAATTACAGCTAACACAACGCGTCTGGTACAGAAAGTGATATGACATATCAATAAGTAACACTTTCAAACTGCCCTCAAAACGGATAGATCGGGAGACTGAAATGGCCTGTGGCTGCCCCACTGACAACAACGGGAATCCACAGGCCCGCTCTATCTATAGGAAAGTTGCAGGAAGACAACACCGGGGATGATGGTCCATCGTAAGATGCTGGTTCTGACGGAGGGCGCGCGTCCTCGAATCGCCCTCACTGTGGCGCTGGGGCTGGCAATCTCCGGCACGTTCATCGCACAAGGCGTGGTCGTGGCTCTCGTGGTCAGCCGCATCCTAAACGGCGAGCCATGGACGGGGGCGCTCGCCCTCCTAAGCGTTGTCGCTCTGCTGGCAGCGCTTCGCGCGGTGCTGCTCCGGTGGAGGGAGATGAGTTCCATGCTCACCGCCGCAGAGGTAAAGGTAGCCCTGCGCCAGCGGCTCTACCGTGCGCTTCTTGCCCTCGGCCCTGGGTACCTGGAAAGGACGCGTACGGGAACGGTGCAGTCCACCCTCGTGGACGGCGTGGAAGCCCTCGAGTCCTACATGGGCTACTACCTGCCGCAGTCCATTGTCGCCGTAGCCGTGCCCCTAGCTGTAGTGGCGTACATCTGCGTTCTCAGCCCCCTGGTGGGCGTGGTCGTACTGGTGTGTGTGCTGGCCGTTCCGCTGGTACCGCGCCTATGGGACCGCCTGCTGGGCGAGTACGGCCAGAGGCACTGGTGGGCGTACACAGACCTCAACGCCCAGTTCGTGGACAGCATGCAGGGAATGGTAACTCTGAAGGCGCTCAACGCCAGCGAGCGCCGCGGACGGGTCCTCCAGGACGCCGCTTTCGCGCTCTACCGGGCGACAATGGCGCAGCTCTCCATCTCCATGATCGGTAACGGCGTCGTAGGGCTTGCAATGAGCGCAGGCCTGGCGATGGCCGTCGCCGTTGGGGCGTTCCAAGTGGCGGACGGAGCGCTCAACCTGGCTGGACTTCTGGTGGTGCTGTTCCTCACCGGGGAGTGCTTCCGTCCGTTGGTGGAGTTGGATTCCTACTGGCACAAGGGCTACATGGGCGTGTCCGCCTCCACCGGCATCTTCGCGCTTTTGAACGCAAAGCCTGAGGTGGCTGACCGCGAGGCCACGCCCGCGCACCCCGAGCCTTCGAGCACACCGAAGTCCATCGCCTTCGCGAACGTGACCTTTGCCTACGGCCAGGATAGTGCACCAGCGCTTGATGGCCTGTCGTTCAGCGTGGACGCAGGTCAGAACCTTGGCCTCGTAGGTCAATCGGGGGCTGGGAAGAGCACAGTGGCTGCGTTGCTGATGAGGTTCTTCGACCCCCAGCAGGGGCGCGTGGAGATCGGGGGCGTGGACATCCGCGACTATCCCCTGGAAACGCTGCGCAGCCTCATCGCCGTGGTATCCCAGGACGCTTACCTCTTTCATGGCACAGCTGAGGACAACCTCCGGCTCGGGAAGCCCGGAGCCTCCCTGGTTGAGCTGGAAGCGGCGGCGCGGGCGGCGAACGCTCACGAGTTCATCTCCGCACTCCCCCAAGGGTATCAGACCGTAGTGGGAGAACGGGGAGCAAAGCTCTCTGGAGGTGAGCGCCAGCGTATTGCCATCGCGCGGGCGTTGCTGAAGGATGCCCCTATCCTCATCCTGGACGAGGCGACCTCAAGCCTGGACGGTGTGAACGAGAGCGCCATCCAGGATGCGCTGAAGCGTCTGGCCCGGGGCCGGACAACCATCACCATCGCCCACCGGTTCTCCTCTATCGTCCACGCAGGCCGCATCGTGGTCTTGGATGGGGGGCGGGTGGTTGAGGCTGGCTACCACCAAGAGCTGATGGAGCGACGCGGCGCATATGCCGGCCTCGTCCTGGCGCAGCAGGAGGTCATGTGAGCACCCTAGCGAGCCGTCGCCCCGGCGGATGGGAGTTCGCTCCACCCAATGGCAGATGGGGGTCTGGGTTCTGGCAGCTGCTCCGCATCCTGCGCCCGTATTACTGGCTCATGGGAATCACCGTGCTCACAGGGATCCTCAACCACGGCTTCATGATCGCCGCTGCTGGTATAGGCGCGTTCATGGTGGGAAGAGTAGCGACGGGGGCGGAGGCTGAAGCGCTCTATTTCAGTGCCTTTCTGCTCGGCGGCGTCGTGGCAGGCAGGGCGATAGCGGCCTGGGTGGAGATGTGGCTGGCGCACGATCTCGCCTATCGCATCCTGGCGGAGTTTCGCATCTGGCTCTATCAGGCGCTGGACCGGCTGGCACCCGGCTACCTACTTGACCGGCGCTCCGGCGACCTCTCCACCGCGGCGATGGCCGACGTGGACACCATAGAGTGGTTCTACGCCCACACGGTGGGGACGTTCATCGTGGCGGTCGTCGTGCCGCTGGGGGCGCTCCTCACCCTCGCGGCGATGCACTGGCTGCTCCCCTTAGCACTGCTCCCCGCGACACTGGCGGTGGCTACCGTTCCCTTATGGTTGCGCAAGCGCTCGGCAGCCCAGGGCCGGAGACTGCGAGAAAACCTGGGTTCGCTGAACGCGGATGTAGTCGACGGTGTTCAGGGACTCCGCGAAGTCGTGGCTTTCGGTCAGGGGCAGCGCTTCCTTGAAGGGCTGCTTCAGAGCAGCCGAAACCTTGTGAGCGCACAGGTCGCCCACGGGCGCAGAGCAGGTGGAGAGCAGGCGGTCACGTCGGTGTTCATCACGTTGGGGATGGTAAGCATTGTCGTCGCCGCAGCCTACCTGGTGTCCTCTGGCTCCCTCTCGCCCGCCCTCTATCCGGTTGTGATCATCCTCGCCATCTTCATCTTCGGGCCAGTGACCAACATCACTGGCATCGCGGAGAGCCTTGGCGTGGTCTTCGCGGCGGCCGACCGGGTGTTCGCCGTGCTGAACACACCCTCTCCAGTTCGAGACACGGAGACGACGTCGCCCCCAGGCCCGGTGGAGCCCAACATCGAGTTCAGGGATGTGAGCTTCCGCTACGCCCCGGACCTGCCTCTGGCGCTGGACGCAGCGAGCTTCTCCGTAAAGCCGGGCGAAAGCGTGGCCATCGTGGGACACTCCGGCGCGGGTAAGTCCACCTGCATCCATCTGCTCATGCGGTTCTGGGATGTAACGGACGGCGCAATCACTATCGGCGGGCATGACGTCCGGGCGTTCCCACAGGGCGACTTGCGGGAGCTCATCGCCTGGGTGCCGCAGGACATCTACCTGTTCAACATGACCATCCGGGAGAACATCCGCCTGGCGCGCCCGGAGGCCTTGGACGAAGAGGTAGAAGAGGCCGCAAAGGTTGCCCTGTCGCATGAGTTCATTATGCGGATGCCCCAGGGGTATGAGACCAACGCTGGCGAGCGGGGGATCCAGATGTCCGGGGGCCAGCGACAGCGCATAGCTATCGCGCGGGCGATCCTCAAAGACGCCCCCATCCTGGTGATGGACGAGGCCGTCTCCAACCTGGATGTCGAGAACGAGCGTCTTCTCCGGGAGGCGATGGAACGCGTCCGCGCCGGCCGCACCTCGCTCATCATCGCGCACCGGCTGTCCACCATCCGTAGCGCCGACCGAATCATCGTCCTAGAGAAGGGGCGCACTGTCGAGGCCGGCCCACATGACTCCCTGCTTGCTGCCGGGGGTGTGTATGCGGATCTGGTCGCCTTCCAAAGGCAGGCCACCGCTTTGTGAACATCAGTAACCGGAATTGTGACCACGCTGCGGGCCCGGCTTCTTTGAGTTCCAGCCCCGCAGCCAAACGATCAGGCAGGTACAAAACAAGCACACAGGAGAGAGGTATCGTGAAGTATGCAATCGTAGGTCTATTTCTACTGCTTCTGCTGGCGGCGGCGTGTTCCACGGCAACGCCAACCACAACCCCGCAGCCGGTAGCCACCCCGACGCCCGCCGCCACATCGGCGTCCCCCACGGCAACGCCAACCACCGTCCCGCCGGCGGAAGGCACGGAGGCAACGCCAACTGCGACTCCTCAACCGGAGGCTACCCCGACGTCCGCCGCCACGCCTGCATCCCCCACGGAGACGCCCGCCGCCACCTCAGAACCCCCCATGGAGACTCCATCCGACGTCTCGCTGACGGACAGCACAGGGGAACTACTGACCTTTGAAACGCGGCCTGTCCGCGTGGCATGTCTCACAGAGATATGCCCAGACATCATGGCCGAGCTGGAACTGGAGCCCGTGGCAGTCAATGACCCGCTCTCCACAGACCCACGGTTCTTCGGCAGCAGAGCGGACGACTTCCGGGTCATAGGCGGATCGTTCTTCGAACCCAACCTGGAGGACATAGCTGCTTCCCAGCCGGACCTGGTGATCGGACTGGTGGGTGTGCATGAAGGTCTGCGCGATGCTCTGCGCCCCATCGCTCCCCTCTACATTGTGAACCCGCTGACCTATGAGGATTCCATCCATTACCTGAGAGAGATTGGGGCGGCAATGGGACGCCCGGCGGAAGCTGAAGAGGCGGCGCAACGCTTCCTGACCAAGCTGGAAGACTACAAAGCGCGCTCGCCCAAGGACCGCACCGCCCTGATCATGTGGGGTTCCGACGTGAACTTTGGCATTGACACAGAGGGATCGTTGACCGGCGGGCTCTTGGCGGAAGTGACCGGCTACCCCTGGCCGAACCCACCGCTTGACCAAGGCGGGCATGCGTCGGGAGGCACCCAGTTTTCCCTGGAAGGGGTACTGAGCGTTGACCCTGACGTAATTTTTGTTCAGACCATTGCTTTCCCCGGGTTCCAACCGCTGCCTTTGGCGGAGCAGCTGGCCGCGAACCCACTGTGGAGCGAGCTTAGGGCGGTTCAGAATGGGGAGGTCCATGAGGTCAGCTTCAGCCTCTGGAGCACCGGGCGTGGGACCCGGTCCCTGGGGCTGGTGCTGGATGAGGCGATGCCCTTGCTCTATCCGAACGTGTTTGGCAACCCCGCATCTCTTGTGGAGACGCCATCCGTTATCTCGCTGACGGACAGCACAGGGGAACTACTGACCTTTGAAACGCGGCCTGTCCGCGTGGCATGTCTCACAGAGATATGCCCAGACATCATGGCCGAGCTGGAACTGGAGCCCGTGGCAGTCAATGACCCGCTCTCCACAGACCCACGGTTCTTCGGCAGCAGAGCGGACGACTTCCGGGTCATAGGCGGATCGTTCTTCGAACCCAACCTGGAGGACATAGCTGCTTCCCAGCCGGACCTGGTGATCGGACTGGTGGGTGTGCATGAAGGTCTGCGCGATGCTCTGCGCCCCATCGCTCCCCTCTACATTGTGAACCCGCTGACCTATGAGGACTCCATCCACTACCTGAGAGAGATTGGGGCGGCAATGGGACGCCCGGCGGAAGCTGAAGAGGCGGCGCAACGCTTCCTGACCAAGCTGGAAGACTACAAAGCGCGCTCGCCCAAGGACCGCACCGCCCTGATCATGTGGGGTTCCGACGTGAACTTTGGCATTGACACAGAGGGATCGTTGACCGGCGGGCTCTTGGCGGAAGTGACCGGCTACCCCTGGCCGAACCCACCGCTTGACCAAGGCGGGCATGCGTCGGGAGGCACCCAGTTTTCCCTGGAAGGGGTACTGAGCGTTGACCCTGACGTAATTTTTGTTCAGACCATTGCTTTCCCCGGGTTCCAACCGCTGCCTTTGGCGGAGCAGCTGGCCGCGAACCCACTGTGGAGCGAGCTTAGGGCGGTTCAGAATGGGGAGGTCCATGAGGTCAGCTTCAGCCTCTGGAGCACCGGGCGTGGGACCCGGTCCCTGGGGCTGGTGCTGGATGAGGCGATGCCCTTGCTCTATCCGAACGTGTTTGGCAACTAAGGCGTCGCGTCTGGGAGCATCCCAGGAATGACAGATAGGCCCGTGAGCACTTGGTGGGAGCCTTTCAAGCTGGTCCTGATTGCCACGGGCCTGCTCCTATGCATCTTAGTGGCGGCCACTCTCTCCCTTACCAACGGCATACCCACTCTATCGATGTCGGAGGTATGGGGCATACTCCGGGGAGAGGAGGCGGAGCGACTGGCGAGGCTGGCCGTCCTGGAGATCCGGGCTCCCAGAGTGGCGCTCGCCATCCTGAGCGGGGCGGCCCTGGGCTTAACCGGGGCGATGATGCAGGACAGCTTGAGAAATCCGCTGGCTGCTCCGGAGCTTCTGGGCGTGGCCTCCGGGGCCTCCCTTGCTGTGGCGGTCGTCACCCTCTTCCAGGTCCCGCTGCTCCTGGTTTTTTATCCTTGGGCGGCGCTCGTGGGCGGCCTGCTCGCGGGGGCTATGGTGATCATGGCGGCGAAGGGAGCGCGAAGCCCCCTGCAGGTCGTGCTCGTGGGCGTCGCAGTGACGGTCTTCATCAATGCGTGCATCATCGCCCTCATCAGTTTGGCGGGCACCAGCGGGTCGGTCCTCGTCCTATTCTTCTTCCTCCTGGGCAGCCTGGCGAACAGAACCTGGGAGCACGTATGGATCGTCGCACCTTGGGTGGCGGTCTGCCTGCCCTTGGGGCTGCTGCTGGCGCGACCGTTGAACACGCTCCGTTTGGGCGATCATGCAGCGCAGTCGCTGGGGATGAGGGTTGGGCGCGTGCGGATGGTGGTCCTGCTGCTCGGCGCGGGGCTTGTGGCTGCGGTGGTGGCTGTCACCGGCCCAATCGGGTGGATAGGACTCCTTGCCCCGCATCTATCCCGGCGAGTCCTACGCAGTGAGGATCCGCGAAAGTCTTTAGCGTTCTCTGCACTCATGGGCGCTGCGCTCCTCACCATGGCGGATGTTGGGGCGAAACTCGCCATCGCCCCCGCAGAGACCCCCGTGGGGCTATGGACAGCGGTGGTGGGCGGGCCAGTCCTGCTTCTGCTGCTAAGAGACAGGATTCTCAAAAGTGTCAATTAGCATGACAAACGGTCGGGTGGATGCAGCAGATGGGCGCCCTTGGGGCGCCAGGCGATTCTCCGTGCTGCTCATCGTAGGGCTGGCGCTCCTCGGTGTGCTGTTCGTGGTGCATCTGTCCACAGGCACAGTGCGCCTGGGACCGGACGAGGTGCTGGCGTCTCTCCTGGGAAGGCAGGGCGAAGACCTGCATCGGACCATCGTCTGGGAATTGCGACTACCCAGATCGCTCATCGCCATCGTTGCCGGAGCGCTGCTGGGGACGGCCGGGGCGGTACTCCAGGTCGTCGTGCAGAACAAATTGGCGGAGCCTGGCATCACCGGCGTGACAGCGGGGGGAATCCTCGTTGCCGTTCTGTGGACCGCGGGCATCGGAGGGCTTCCGCACCCTGGGAGTTTCATGCCCCTCATTGTGTTGCTTGGGTGTTTGGGCGCGGGTTCGTTGGTATTCGCCATGAGTTGGAGCGGCGGAATCCATCCGCTGCGGATGTTGCTCAGCGGAGTGTTGGTCACCGCAATCTTCTCGTCCGTGACCGCGTTCATTATGCTGCGTGCCCAGGCCGGCGTGGGAGGCATCCTCCCCTGGATCATCGGATCGTTGAATGGACGCGTCTGGGTCCACTGGGACCAACTGTGGCCGTGGGCGGTGGCAGCTCTGCTGTTGGTGTTGCTGGCCGTCCGCCCTATGAACATCCTCCAGCTCGGCGACAGCGTGGCCACCGCCAGGGGGATGCGGGTCAACGTTGCGCGCACCGGGCTCTTCTGCCTCGCTGCCCTGCTCACCGCGGCGGCGGTTTCCGTGGTGGGGGCTGTCGGGTTCCTCGGCCTCGTGGCTCCGCACATCGCGCGCTGGCTGACCGGGGAGGATGCCCGCCGCCTGCTGCCGGTTGCAGCTGTGGTTGGCGCGGCGCTATTAATCGGAGCAGACATCATTTCCCAGGGGGTCACCATACGCCCACCATTCCCGGCGCCAATGCACCGGCCGGGGCTGCCGGTGGGAGCGGTCGTGGCGTTCATGGGAGCACCATTTTTCCTCTATATTCTTCGCCGGGGGGCGGCGCGATGATGCAAGAGACGGTCATATTAGACGCCCAGTCCGTCTCCGTGCGACTGGGCAAGAGTCCGGTTCTGAACGATGTGACGCTCTCCATTCTCCGGGGGAGCGTGACTGCTATCATCGGTCCAAACGGGTCCGGGAAGTCCACTCTGCTTCGTACTCTCGCCCGCCTCCTGCGCCCTGAAACGGGCACCGTCCTGCTGGACGGTGCAGCCATTGCCAAGATGTCCCCCGGACAGGTGGCGCGGCAGATCGCTGCCCTGTCTCAGTCACCGGGAGTCGTTCCGGGGATGACGGTACAGGAGCTGGTCGAACAGGGCCGTTATCCCCATACCGGTCCCCTTCGAATACATTCCGAAAGGGACCGCGCGGCGGTTGAGCGGGCGCTGGAACTCACGTCCTCTAGCCGTTTCCGTCACCGCCTCATAGATAGCCTCTCCGGGGGTGAGCGCCAGCGGGTCTGGCTAGCGCTTGCCCTGGCCCAGGAGCCTCGCATCCTCCTCTTGGATGAGCCCACAACGTTCCTGGACGTAAACCATCAGATTCAGGCGCTAAATCTCATCCAGGCTTTGAACCGTGACCACGGCCTTACCGTGGTCATGGCGCTCCACGACCTGAACCAGGCGTCTCGCTACGCTGAGCGCCTGGTGGTTCTGAACAGCGGCAGCATTGTTGAGGAAGGGCCGCCCACGGCGGTAATGCGGGAGGATGTGCTCGCTTCGGTCTTTAATGTCCGGGCACATGTCAGCGTCTCTCCTATAGACGGCGCCCTTCTCTGCCATCCCTACGAGGCGCTTCCGGGGGAGGACGACGGCGCGTACTCGGGGTTCGCGGGCTTAGAGGCGTAAGCAGCTAGGGCTCTTGATGCCCCAGGTGGGAATCTCCCAGTGCACTGGCTGTATCATGACCTCCTTGCGAAGAGTCCGCAATTCAGTCTGGCGGATCCGCTTACCGGGACCCGTTATGTCATTGGGGATACTGCGTTGCGGGACTATAAGCCCGCCAAGCCAGAGTTCGAAGACGGTTCCCTCTACCTAAGACTTTGGTAGGCCGTCAGGGATTCGAACCCTGGACACCCGGATTAAAAGTCCGGTGCTCTGACCAACTGAGCTAACGGCCCTCGACCACCCCCAGGATGGGGGTATGGCAGCGCCTCATTGGGGCTGCCATCTCCTATGATACACTATCGACGCCCCATATACGCTCCATATCATAAGCAAGGTAATCAGCCATGGTTGAAACCGCAGACCTTCTCCAACAGATGCGCGAATCCCTTCCCGACCCGTCCGGAGCCGTGAACCTTGCAGGGCTGGACGGGCGGGTGGATATCCTCCGGGACTCTCACGGCATCCCGCACATCCGCGCTGGCACAACGAAGGACGCCTTCTTCGCCCAGGGATTCGCAACCGCCCAGGACCGCCTCTGGCACATGGAGTACGACCGCCGCCGCGCTTACGGTCGGTGGGCGGAAGTGGCCGGCTCCGGCGCCCTGGAACAGGATGTGTTGATGCGGCGTCTGCGGCTGAAGCAGAGTGCCCAAATAGACTACGAAGCGGTCATGCCCGAGACCCGGGCGATGCTGGGCAACTACGCCGCGGGGGTGAACGCCTTCATCGAGTCCACGGCCCGCCTGCCAATCGAGTTCAGCCTCACCGGCACCCGGCCCGAGCCGTGGGCGCCATGGGACGGACTGGCTGTGTTCAAGGTGCGCCACGTCATGATGGGCGTCTTCGAAGCTAAGCTGTGGCGCGCCCGGCTGGTACAGGCCCTCGGCCCAGAAGCCACCGCCAAGCTGTTTCCGGGCTACGAGCAGGACCAGCTTGTCATCGTCCCTCCTGGCCTGAGGTTTGACGGCCCGATAGAGGAGGCGCTCGAAGAGCTGAGCAGCTCGCTGGAGGCCATCGAGGGTCTTGCATCCACCGAGGCGGGCAGCAACAACTGGGCATTGCATGGCAGCCGCGCCGCCTCGGGCAAACCCCTGGTGGCAGGCGACCCACACAGGGCCCTGGAGGTGCCCAACGTCTACTACCAGAACCACCTGTCCTGTCCTGACTTCGATGTAATCGGCCTCTCCTTTCCCGGGCTTCCCGGCTTCCCCCACTTCGGGCACAACCCCCATGTCTGCTGGTGCGTCACCCATGCCAACGCCGACTACCAGGACCTGTACGTCGAGCGCTTCCATACCGATGACTCCAGCCGATACCTGTTCATGGACGAATGGAAGCAGGCCGATGTCCTCCGCGAGACCATTCACGTTAAGGACGGCCAACCAGTCCAGGTCGACTCAGCGGCTACCCAGCACGGTCCAGTCATCGGCGGGGACCCCCGGAAGGGTTATGGGCTGGCCCTGAAATACACTGCGCTGGAACAGCCCAACACATGGGCGGACTCCCTGCTTCCCATGATGATGGCCGGTTCGGCGGCGGCCATGGATGAGGCCATGCGGCCCTGGGTGGACCCGGTCAACAGCTTCGTCTTTGCCGACGTTCACGGCGAAATCCGCTACCTCATGCGGGGCAAGGTCCCCCAAAGGTCCAGTGCCAATCGCTGGGTACCGGTTCCAGGATGGACGGGAGAGCATGAGTGGGGTGAGTGTATCCCCTTCGAGGAGCTGCCGAGGGCCAAGAGCCCTGACACCGATTACATCGTCACCGCCAACAATCGCATAGCCGGCGCCGACTATCCTTACTACATAGCCTTCGACTATGCGCCGGGGTTCCGGGCAAAGCGCATAACCTCCCGCTTGACGGATATGGAGAAGGGTGTCTCTGCCGAGGACGCCCCATCCATCCACGCCGAGCGAAAGTCCATTCCGGCGATGGAGTACCTGAATGCCCTGAAGGATGTAGAACCTCTTGACAGCATTTCCGCCTGGGCTATGGAACAGCTTGCAGCTTGGGATGGCAGCATGGAGCGGGGCGGCGCGGCCCCGATGATTTACGGCGCCTTCCAGGTGCACCTGGTTAGACGCATGGTGGGCTACATCTTTGGACCTCTACGGGACGAAGCCCTGTCGGACACCGGACGGGGAGGCGCAGGCCACGTAGCGCGATTGCGGGCTAGATTCTCGACGATGGCCCTCACCAACGACCGCTCCCTTCTTCCCGAGGGAGTCGCATGGCATGACGTCATGGCGGAGGCCCTGAGAGACGGGTGCGCCTACCTGCATGATACTCTGGGACCCGACCCTGCGTCCTGGATGTGGGGCACCCTGCATAGGACCGCCCCAACCCACCCGCTCTCAGCAAGCTACCCGGAGCATGCTGATACGTTGAATCCCCCTTCTTTTCCCATGGGAGGCGACGGCGACACGCCCCAAGCCGCCAGTTACTCCATGGGCCAGCCCTTCCACATTACCAGCACATCGGTTGCAAGATATGTGTTCGACACGGCCGATTGGAGCAGGTCGGCGTGGGTGGTGCCCCTGGGCAGTTCCGGTCATCCCGGCAGCCCCCACTACGCTGACCAAGCCCCCATGTGGGCTGGGGTCACCATGGTCCCTATGCTCTACGACTGGGAAGAAGTCACCAGGGACGCCGAGACCGCTCAGACCCTGAATCCTACTGGAGCCTAGTCCCGGGCGCTCTCGGGCTTCCCAATCAGTACGTCTCGGACGACGTTGAGGGCGTTCAGAGTTAGCCTCCGACGGTCCGATAGCCCCCTGCCAGCATAGCTATAGGTGCGCTCCCGGAGAACATTTTGGCCTCCGATCACGCCGTTGAAGGCAAGATAGCTCGTGCCTCTTGCCAGGTTCTCGGCAGGCTTCTCATCGCCGGGCACTCCGTGCACCGCCAAGCCAAGATCAGCGCCCGTCTTCTCCCGCACCCTTCGCGCCAGGGAGGCAGTCAGCAAAGCATGGTCCTCTTTCTGTCCTTGCGCACCAATGGGAAAGACCCGGTCCTGGAGCAGCAGGGAGTCCATGGAACCCCCAGATCCAGCGATCATTCCTCCAAGGAAGCAGCTTAACGATGCCCTCTGCAGGTTTTCGGCAACCATCCCGGCTGTGATGTCCTCATAAACTGCTATAGAAAGGAACTCTTTCTCCAGCAGACTCCCTACCACGCTCTCCATGGTCTCGTCGTCGGTCCCGAACACATGGCCACCGAGAAGACCCCTTACTTCTTCCTCCACCGGAGCAATAAGCGCCTGGATGCCATCTGGAGTACCCGACTTTGCTGCAATCCGCACATCCACTTGGCCGGGATGGGCCAGCACACCCACCGTGGGGTTGCCCGAGTTCGCGATCAGGTGGCCAATCCGGGCGTCCACGCTGCTCTCCCCCAGGTCGGCCACTTTCAGCACCCGGTAGGCGATGGTCTCAGAGATGCCGAATTTGCGCCCCAGGTAAGGGACCAGCTCGTTGTCGAACAGCCACTTCAGCTCCACCGGGACACCAGGCAGAGACATGATCACGCCCCTGCTATCTTCCACGATGAAAGACGGGGCTGTGCCGTTGGGGTTCTCTACCGGGATAGCTCCTTCGGGGATGTACGCCTGTTTCTCATTGTTGGCGGTCAGGATGAGGCCGCGGCGCTGGAACCGCTGCCTGATTTGCTCCAATAGGTTGGGGTCCAGCACCAGCTGACGTCCCGTTACCTCGGCGACCACCTCTCGGGTGAGGTCATCCTGGGTCGGCCCCAATCCGCCGCCTGTGATCACGAGGTCGGACCTATCCAGGGCGCGGGTCAGCACCTCTTCCATTCGCTGGGGGTTGTCCCCCACGGTGCTCTTGTAGTACAGGTTGACCCCCAGGTCAGCCAGCCTTTGGGCCATCCACGTTGCGTTGGTATCTACGATCTGGCCCAAGAGCAGCTCTGAGCCAACGGATACTATCTCAGCATTCATGGGAGTTCACTTCTCCAATATGAATCCCCTTCTTTGGTGGGGACGGCGCAATTATACTCTGAACGCCGGGGCGTCAAAAGAACAGGTATTGTCCATGCCCCGGTCAACCCGTATATGGAGTGAACCAATGGTGGGCAATGAAAATATAGAGGGAAACGTCCTCAAGATATTGGAGAGGCTGGGGCGGCAGCCGGCTGTTGCCTTCATGGAAGGCAGGGTGTCCGCTGAAATCGTGGACATAGCATCCCGCGTCGGCCTCCCATCTCGCGCCGACGCCTTTGGCAACCTTTGGGTGACCTACGATGGACCTCGGTCAGACGACGACGACCTGCCCGACATCGCCTTCGTTGCCCACATGGACCACCCTGGGTTCGAAGTAGTGGAGGAGGTCGGAAAAGGCTATGTCGCACGGGCCTTGGGCGGAGTGCCACCGGCCTCGCTTTCGCAAGGCGCTAGGCTGCTAGTTGTCCAGGAGGGTAGTGAATCTGTCCAAGCTACCGTGATACAGCACCACGGAGCCGAAGAAGAGCATTCGGTCATCCTGGAGCTGGAGGAGGCCCGGCCCCTGCGCCTGCCGGCGCTGGCAGTGCTTGACCTGCCCAGCTTCCTGCCGGCCGAGGGTCGGGTCCACATGAGGGCGGCCGACGACCTAGCCGGCTGCGCAACCATCCTTGCCGCCATGGGCAGGCTGGCCATTGATCTGGAACAAGCAAACGGAGACGTTGGGCGGGTGCACGGCATATTTACCAGGGCCGAAGAGGTGGGCCTCGTTGGAGCCAGGCTTCTCGCCGAAGCCGGAAGCCTACCCAAGGACTGCATCGTCGTATCTCTGGAAGCCAGCCGCAGCCTGCCGGGCGCCCTGATTGGAGACGGCCCGGTCATACGGGTGGGAGACGCGGCCTTTACCTTCGATGCTGGCGCAGAGGCAGTTCTCAACAGGGCCAGGGAGCAACTGCAGGACAAACTTCCCGGTTTCAGGTGCCAACGCCAGCTGATGAGTGGAGGCACATGCGAAGCCAGCGCCTTCATCTATCACAGCTATCGTGCCACCGGTATCGCCTTGCCCCTGGGCAATTACCACAACGCTACGGAAGACGGGGGAATAGGCGCGGAGTACATAGATATCGGCGACCTGGAGCGGGCGGTGGAGCTTGTCGCAGAAGCTGCCCGTTCCGTCGCCAGCCGGAACCTCTCCCGCTCCTGGCAGAGGATTGCAGTCCTGCCGGACCACCTACGGTACCGCCTTTCACCCTGATGACATCCATTGACAACAAAGGGATTGTGTGTTTATCATCGCGGGAAATATCAATAATCATGAATTGTGATGCTGGATTTACCCGGTGCGGGGCTGTGGACGACTCATCTCAGTGATGGATCCATAAAGGAGGTAGTTATGCACAGATGGCGAATCGCCCCTTGGTTACTGCTCCTGGCTCCGCTGCTGCTGCTGGTAGGCGCAGTAGCTATAGCCTGCGGAGACGACGCTGAACCCGCTGAACCAGAAGTAGTGACCGTAGTTGTTACTCAAGCTCCAGACGCTGAACCCGCTGAACCAGAAGTAGTGACCGTAGTTGTTACTCAAGCTCCAGAGGTTGTTACAGCCACACCCGCGCCTGCCAAGTCCAGCATCACCATGGTATTTGGTGACGTACCCACCCTACTCGGGGTCTGGGGATCGGATAGTGTTGCGGGCGACAGCCTTACAGGTCCCGGCTGCACGATCTCGCCGGTGCATGCTGTCTGCCAGGACATGGCAACAGATGTGCTCACCTACATAGATAGCCACACCTTCGAGGTCGTTCCCTTGTCCGGTACCCAAAGCTGGGAACAGATAGACGGAAACCGCTGGCGCTTCAGCCTCACTCCTGGCGTGAAGTTCCATAACGACGAACCTTGGAACGCTGCAGCGGCCAAGCAGGGTATCGATATCCAAGGGACTGAATCTATCGGGCAAGCTTCCCACAGCTACACTGGCACCATTAGCGGCGAAGTGGTTGACGACATGACCGTTGATGTTGTCTGCGAAAATGATTGCCCGATCCTCCCCAGGTCCGCCTTCCTGATCGGATTCCAGGCCCCAGCCTGGTATGCGGGCGCTTCCAACGTCGAGCGCACTTCGCAGACCATCGGTTTCGGACCCTACGTCCAGGTTGAGCACCGCCGTGGTCGGCATATAAAGATGGAGAAGTACGACAACTACGTGCCCAACGCCGATGCGCCCAACGATGCCAACGCCCCTACCATCGATGAGATATTCGTCGAGACCCGGGCAGAAGCCCTTGTCCGCGCAACCATGGTAGAGGTTGGGGAGGCCGACTGGGCTATGAACCTCAACCTGGCGCACAAAGAACGCGTGCCCGTCTTCAAGACCGGTGGCGCGGCCGAGACGTTCGTGCTGGTACACGACACCATCTGGCACCCCGAGCTGAGCAAGAAAGAAGTTCGCCTCGCTGTGGCCCACGCCACCGACTGCGACCTGATCGTCGAACAATTCTATGAGGGCCTGTTCACCTGCCAGGGCACATACGCTCCTCCGGGAACCCTGGGCACAACTGACCGCACCATGGCCCAGTACGAGTACGATCCTGCTAAGGCCAGGGACCTGTTGGACTCCGCCGGCTACGACCCGGCCAACGAGATCACCATCAACGTTTTCGAAGGCCGATACCCGAATAACGTAGAGCTTTCTGAAGCTCAAGCCGGAATGTGGAGAGAAGTGGGCATCAGCGCCAATGTGGTTGTCCTGGAAACCGCCCGCTGGCTCGATGTTGCCCGCACAGGCTGCGGCCGTGCATGGAGAGAAGTTAGAGAAGAGCCCGGGGACCGCTACTGCCTCGACGACCCACCAGGACCCCCGTGCTTCTGCCAACCAAACACGTATCAGCTGAACCCGTCCCTGGAAACCCTGGACTTCGCACGAGCCCTTGGACGCATGGACTGCAATGATTCCGGCTCCAAATTCTGCGACCCGGTGAACGTCCAACCCCTCCTCGATCCGGCCAGGGCTGCCAGGCTTGACGGCTCACCCTCCAGGCAGGAGCTGATGCAGGAACTGGTAGATATCGCCTATGATGAAGCGATCATCTACACCTACTTCGACGCCCTGGTGTTCTACGGCTCCAGTGCAGACCTGGACTGGGAGACCCGCTTCGACCGCCGGATGCGTCCCAATAACTGGACCCTCAACTAGACGGTCCACCCCCTCCAACCGACATGGAAAAGGCACCGCCCCTATCTAGGGGCGGTGCCTTTTCACATCTCCCGAGGAAGCAAAATTGGTCCCGTCGGAGAGAATCAAGATAGGAATGCGATTTCTGAGGCTGCGAGAGCTTTCATTGACAGGGCAAGTTTGCGTATGGTATACCTTCTGCCGCCTTTATAGGTTGGAAAGGCGGCGGACGCCGTCTAATCTCAAGTTTGGTTCCGAGAAGGAGGAGGCTATGCACAGATGGGGAATGGCTCCCCGGTTGCTTTTCCTGGCTCCGCTGCTGTTGCTGATCGGCGCAGTAGCATACGCCTGCGGTGGAGAAACGGAGACCGTAGTTCAGACCGTAGTCGTACCGCAGACCGTTGAGGTCGAGGTCGAGGTCACGCCCACTGCCCCACCAGCCAAGTCTCAAATCACCATGGTGTTCGGTGAAGAACCCACTCTCCTTGGAGTCTGGGGTTCAGCCGAGGTCGCAGGTGACAATTTGACAGGCCCCGGTTGCCGGATCATCCCGGTGCATGCTGCCTGCCAGGACCTGACCACTGATGTGCTTACCTACATCGACAGCACCACCTTTGAGGTCGTGCCTCTGTCCGGTGTCCAAAGCTGGGAACAGACCGCCGATGACAGCTGGCGCTTCCACCTGACCCCCGGCGTTTCCTTCCATAATGGAGAGCCTTGGAACGCCGCTGCTGCAAAGCAGGCCATCGACATTATGGGAGACGAAAACATAGGTCAATCTTCCCACAGCTACACCGGCGATATTACCGGTGAAGTGGTTGACGACCTGACCGTCGATGTGGTCTGCGGAACTGCCTGTCCCATCCTCCCCAGGTCTGCCTTCCTTATCGGATTCCAGGCCCCCGCTTGGTGGAATAGCGCTACCGCCGCAGAGCGCAGCGAGGTTACAATCGGCTTCGGACCCTATGAGCAGACCGAGTACCGGCGCTCACGCCACATCAAGTTCGAAAAGTACGATGACTACGTACCCAACCCCATGGCGCCCAACGATGCCCAGGCGCCAACCATCGATGAGATAACCATCGAGTGGCGCTCCGAGAGCCTTGTCCGCGCATCCATGGTAGGGGTTGGTGAGGCCGACTGGACCATCAACCTCAACTTGGAGCACCAGGAATCGGTGCCTGTGTTCAAGACCGGTGGCGCAGCCGAGACCTTCGTCAACGTCTATGACACCGTCTGGCACCCAGAACTGAGCAAGCAGGAAGTCCGCCTGGCCTTGGCCCACGCCACCGACTGCGACCTGATAGTCGAACAGTTCTATGGCGGCCTGTTCGAGTGCCAGGGCACCTATGCTCCTCCGGGAACCCTGGGCACAACTGATCGCACCATGGCTCAGTATGAGTACGACCCCGCCAAGGCCATGGAACTGCTGGCCTCCGGAGGCTACGATGATGCCAACGAGATCGTCATCAACGTGTTCGAGGGCCGCTACCCCGCCAACGTTGAAGTGGCTGAAGCCCAAGCCGGCATGTGGAGAGATGTGGGCGTCAATGCCAGGGCAGTCGTCCTGGAAACTGCCCGCTGGCTCGATGTGGCCCGCACAGGCTGCGGTCGTGCTTGGAGAGAGCACAAGGGTGAAGATCCCGGGGAGACCTACTGCCTAGATGTTCCCCCAGGGCCCCCGTGCTTCTGCTCACCCCAGAGCTATCAGCTGAACCCGTCCCTGGAAACCCTGGACTTCGCACGAGCCCTTGGACGCATGGATTGTGGCAACTCCAGCGCCAAGTTCTGCGACCCTGAGAATGTCCAGCACCTCCTTGACCCCGCCAGGGCAGCCAGGCTTGACGGCTCGCCCTCCAGGCAAGAGCTGATGCAGAACCTTGTAGATATCGCCTATGACCAAGCGATCATCTACACCTATTTCGACGCCCTGGTGTTCTACGGCTCCAGCGCCAACCTGGACTGGGAGCCGCGCTTCGACCGCCGGATGCGTCCCAACAACTGGACCATCAACTAGACGGTCCGCCCTACCAACCGACATGGAAAAGGCACCGCCCCTATCTAGGGGCGGTGCCTTTTTGTACAACTCCAGAGACAGATGGGTGCCATCTCTGTACTTAGACCCATTTCAGCCTTCTCAAGATGCCGGCGGCGGCGGGCCGTCTAGCAGCGCTCGTGCGTCCGTGGGGAATACCAGAGTCACGAAGACCAAGGCAGTACACGGGGCAGGCAATAGATCGGGAAAGCAAACGGCCTCTCCTACCGAAAAGTAACAAAACGATACGATTTCTGAGGCGGCAGAAGAGTCCCATTGACAAGGCTAAGAAACGTATGTTATAAATTGTGCCGACTTTCTAGGGAGAAAGGACGGCGGATGCCGTTTACATTCAAGACTGAGTCCGAGAAGGAGGAAGCTATGCACAGATGGGGAATTGCCCCCCGATTTCTGCTCCTGGCCCCGCTGCTGTTGCTGATTGGCGCAGTGGCATTCGCCTGCGGCGAAGAGGAACCAACCGCAGCTCCCATAATCCAGGAAGTGGAAGTTACCAGGATCGTTACTGAGCCTGGTGAGGTGACGGAAGTCACAAGGATCGTCACTGAACCTGGTGAGGTGACGGAAGTCACAAGGATCGTCACTGAGCCTGGTGAGGTGACGGAAGTCACAAGGGTCGTTACCGAGTCCGTTGAGGTCGTGGTCACGCCCACCGCCCCACCGGCCAAGACTCACATCACCATGGTGTTCGGTGAAGAACCCACCCTCCTTGGTGTCTGGGGTTCAGCAGAGGTTGCTGGTGACAACTTGACAGGACCCGGCTGCCGTATCATCCCTGTGCATGCTGTCTGCCAGGACCTGACCACTGATGTGCTTACTTATATCGACAGCAACACATTCGAGGTCGTTCCCTTGTCCGGTACCCAGAGCTGGGAACAGATCGACGATGACCGCTGGCGCTTCCACCTTACCCCCGGCGTCACGTTCCATAACGGCGAGCCTTGGAACGCTGCTGCAGCCGCCCAGGCGATAGACATCATGGGAAGCGAAGACATTGGCCAGGCTTCCCACAGCTACACCGGCACAATTAGCGGTGAAGTTGTTGATGATCTGACCGTCGATGTGGTCTGCGCAGTTGACTGCCCCATTCTCCCCAGGTCCGCCTTCCTTATCGGATTCCAGGCCCCGGCTTGGTATGCCGACGCTTCCCCAACCGAGCGTGGGTCGATGACCGTCGGCTTCGGACCCTATAAGCAGACCGAGTACCGGCGCTCACGCCACGTAAAACTCGAGAAGTATGATGGCTACGTACCCAACGCCATGGCCCCCAATGATGCTAATGCACCAACCATCGACGAGATTACCGTCGAGTGGCGCTCCGAGAGCCTAGTCCGTGCAGCCATGGTGGGTGTGGGTGAGGCCGACTGGACCATCAACCTCAACCTGGAGCACCAGGACTCGGTGCCTGTGTTCAAGACCGGTGGCGCAGCCGAGACCTTCGTGCTGGTACACGACACCATCTGGCACCCTGAGATGAGCAAGAGAGATGTGCGCTTGGCGCTAGCCCACGCCACCGACTGCGACCTGCTGGTTGATCAGTTCTATGCTGGCCTGTTCACCTGCCAGGGCACCTACGCTCCTCCGGGAACCCTGGGTGTAACCGATCGCACGTTTGCCCAGTATGAGTACAACCCCGCTCTGGCTACGGAACTGCTGGCCTCCGCCGGCTACGATCCAGAGAACGAGATCGTCATCAACGTGTTCGAGGGTCGCTACCCCGCCAACGTTGAGGTGGCTGAAGCCCAAGCCGGTATGTGGAATGAAGTCGGCATCAATGCCAGGGCAGTGGTACTGGAAACCGCCCGCTGGCTCGACGTTGCCCGCACAGGCTGCGGCCGTGCCTGGAGAGAGCACAAGGGTGATGATCCCGGAGAGACCTACTGCCTTGATGTTCCTCCTGGACCCCCGTGCTTCTGCCAGCCCAACACCTATCAGCTCAACCCGTCCCTGGAAACCCTGGACTTCGCACGAGCTCTGGGACGCATGGACTGCGGAAATGCCGCTGCCAAGTTCTGCGACCCCGAGAACGTCCAGCCCCTCCTGAACCCTGCCAGGGCAGCCAGGCTTGATGACTCACCCTCCAGGCAGGAGCTGATGGAGAACCTGGTAGATATCGCCTATGACCAAGCGATCATCTACACCTACTTCGACGCCCTGGTGTTCTACGGCTCCAGCGCCAACCTGGACTGGGAGACCCGCTTCGACCGCCGGATGCGTCCCAACAACTGGACCCTCAACTAGAAGACGGTCCACCCTACCAACCGACATGGAAAAGGCACCGCCCCTAGATAGGGGCGGTGCCTTTTTGTGCGTTCAATCAGATGACGATTGACTCTCTCACCCCTTGGGCAACATTCGAGTGACCCCCCTCGATATTAAGGTGCGAGTCCCAAGGGGAGTAGGCTGCCCCGCATAAGTGAGAACAAGGCGCCCACAACGGCTGATGTGTTCTCGTCCCCAGCCAACCCCTAGACTCATCGGTCGCTATTCTACGCACACATGTCAGGCTCGAACGTCCTACTTGCACGATCCGAATCTAGCTGCGGTCAATTCCTGGTCCCGACCTTCGGCGGAATAGCAAGGTCGTCCGAAGTGTTCCCCGAAACACTAATATGCATAATCCTAGAGAAGGAAAAGGGATAGCCCCAATAGAGGGCCGGAGGGGCTGGCCAATGGGAGAACGATCTGTATGCCAGCCTATCTGAGGGAGCGGACCTGGCTAAAGAACAACTGGAAGTATATGGCGATGGCCAGGCAGGCCGCTGCTACAGAGGAGAAGGCGTACCCGGCGCCCACTACCTCGATAAATATGCCGATAAGGAGAATGGCCAACGGACCGAAGCCGTTCTCCAACATGTAAATGCTGGTCACCCGGCCGCGCAGCCTGTCCGGCGACATGGTCTGCACCAAGGTCAGGTTGCTGGTAATGAAGCTGGTCTGGCAGAGACCCATGGTTGCCATCATTCCCAGGGACAGCAACAGCCAGTGCGACTGCCCGAACACCACCATGGACGCCGACCCAATTATCAGCGCCACCAAACTTACCTGGCCCTTCTTCAGCGAGTACCCGATGCTCGCCATCATGAAGGCGCCCATCATACCGCCTACGCCTTGAGCGGCTAGCAGAAACCCGCCTTCTCTGGCGCCATCCTCCAACCCCAGCACGCCGCCGGTGTAGGCAGGCAGCAAGGTCTGCACCGGCCGGAAGGCAAAGACAAGGACGAAGTTCATCAGGATCAGGTGAAATATCACCCTGTTCTCGTTCCAGACGTATGAGAGCCCATCCCGCAGATTGCGCAAGGGCGAACTGGTACGGGCGGTTTGGGGTTCCGTATAACGGATCCGCATGGGCACCATCAGGGCAACCATAGCCGCCAGCAGACCCGCCTCAACGAAGAAGTTGTACTTGAAACCCAAGGCCCCGATTAAGGAGCCTCCCAGTACGCCACCCAGGAGCCGGGCGGAAGTGACCGTCATTGAGTTAAGGGCAAAGGCGTTGGCCAGGTCCTCCTGGGGCACGGTGTTCGCAATCAGCGCCTGGCGGGCGGGCTGCAAAAGCCCATGGGCGATCGCCATAATGCTGGCATAGAGGTAGGCATGCCACACTTCCAGCTTGCCGGGCCCTTCGACCCCCAGCCAGACTATCAGCACGGCAAAGGATGCGGCGCACGCTGCCATGAATGTTTGGGTGACTATGACGAGCTTCCTGCGGTCCATCCGGTCTGCCAGCACTCCCGCCCAGGGGCCGACCAGAAGCGTCGGAAGGAACCTGAGACCGCCTATGGTCCCGGACAGAATGGCACTGCCCTGTCCTGTCTCGGGGTCCTTGGTGAGCTCCCAAACCAAGAAACCCAAGGTTACCATCTGCAGCCACATACCGATGTTGTTGAAGATGTTCCCGATCCAGAAAAGCCGGTAGTCGGGATTCCCGAGGGATTTGAATGTCTGGAAGCGACGCCGGGGGGGTACGCCGACTGCGCCGGGAGCTTCCGGCTCTTTTCCCCGCTCCCGCCTCAACGATCGGCTCCCTCACTGGCATCAGAGCTGCGTTCGACGGCGCGGTCCGGGAGGGCCGACCGGGCGTCGCACTGAGGGGCACGTTGAAAGAAATCGGAGAAAGCTGGATTCATGATTGGGTTATGCTGCCCCCAGCACAACCCTGATCATCCGCTCTTCCAAGCGGAGCCCCAAGGTCTGGGCCAAGTCGAGGGACTGGTCCTCTCCCATGGTCACCACGTATGCCACTCCCAAGAGCCTGCCAACCCGAAAATCCACGATGGTCGAGGCGACTAGACCAGCAGAGGCCGACTGTACGGTGCACAAAGCGACTGCCTCATCGGAAAACCCCTTTATCGATGTTGGCTCCGCCTTGACTACCTGCTGCCCTCTTCCCAAGTCCTTGCGAACAGACCGCTGAAACTCTCCCAGGAACTGATTGGCGATCCAGAGGGACACCTGGTCTTCATCTTCGAAAAGGTGCACCACAGTAGCGGCCATCAGGTAGTCGCCGGGAACAACATCCTCAACGGATGAAGGGGTAACGTACTCTCGTATGTAGCCGGTGATCCGGCCGGTTGCTTCGATCTCACCTGTGGTGCTGCCCGGAAAGCCGTGTTCAGCCATGGTAGCATTGTCCAGGTAGCTGTCTTTAGATGCCTGAAAATCGTTCATTTCCGCTGGCAGGCCATCCGCAGTCAGCACCATGGAAGACAGGTGGTCTTCGCTGATGGAAAAGGTAGCCTTGCTCAGTGCGCGGGGCATACGTCACATCTCCATGCGGCCGTGGCGGCCTCTCCACCATAGTATAATGTAAGCCGAACACCTCAGGAAGTTTCCACCGCTTGCAGAGCCCTCCCAGGGGGCCATTATCCCGCAGCTTACAGGAGCAAAGATATGCCAGCCAGAACAGGAAAACAGTACTTGGAAGGACTTAAGGAGAGGGCGCCTGAAGTGCACTTGGCTGGCGAGCGGGTGAAGGATGTAACCACCCATCCTGCCTTGAAGCGAGGGGCGGAGACCCTGGCCCGCCTTTACGAGATGCAGCATGAATCTGGCCTGAAAGACACAATGACCTACGAATCACCGACAACAGGGGACCCGGTGGGACTATCCTTCATCGTCCCACGCTCAATAGAAGACTTGGAGAAACGCCGGGACATGATGTCGGCCTGGGCCCAGGTAAGCTGCGGGATGATGGGGAGGACTCCCGATTTCCTGAACGTCAGCATGATGGCCCTGGCGGAGGCGGGGGACTACTTCGGTCAGAACCGCCCCGAGTTCGCCCAGAACGTCCGCAACTACTACGAGTACATTCGCGAAAACGACCTGTGCCTTACCCACACCCTCATCAATCTTCAGCGAAACCGCGCTCCGGGGGCAACACCCCTGGAGGACAGGGTCGATGTGGCCCTGGCGGTGGTCAAGGAGACCGATGCCGGGATCGTGGTGCGGGGGCCCCGTGTCCTCGCAACCCTGGGACCTCTGTCCGACGAGATTGCGGTCTATCCAGCCCGCTCCCACTATCTACCCAAGGACGGCACCGATCCCTACTCCTTCGCCTTCGCCATTCCCTGCGACACTCCCGGCCTCAAGTTCCTGTGCAGGGAAAGCCTGGATATGGGAAGGTCCCACTTCGACCATCCCCTGTCCTCTCGTTTCGAAGAGATGGATGCGGTGGTGTTCTTCGACGATGTCCTCGTCCCTTGGGAACGGGTCTTCCTTCTTGGCCGGCCCGACCTTTGCAACGACCTTTCCATCCGCACCAACCAGTATGCCCACTCGGGACATCAGGTCGTTACAAAGAATGTGGTCAAGTGCGAGTTCATCCTGGGACTGGCTACGCTGATGACGCGCACCCTGGGGTCCCGCGGGTTGCCCCAGGTGCAGCAAATGCTTTCGGAGATCATCGAGAACCTGGAGGTCACCCGGGCGTGTCTCCGCGCCGCCGAGGTAGATGCCGAGGTCGACCAGTGGGGAGTGATGTGCCCGTCCACCAAGCCTTTGATGGTCGCCCGGAATGTCTTCATAAAGATGTACCCCAGAATGGCCGAGATTCTTCACCTACTTGGCTCCAGTAGCCTTATGGGCTTGCCCGCGGAAGCAGACCTGCAGGGTCCCCTGGCCGAGGACATCCACCGCTACCTTGATACCGACACAGCCTCCGCAGAAGAGAGGATCCGCCTTTTCCACCTCGCTTGGGATACCTGCTGCAGCGCCTTCGCATCCAGGCAGGTTCTATACGAGCGGTTCTTCCAGGGGGACCACCTCAGAAACGCTGTCATACTGAATAATCTGTACGAAACAGAGCCGGCAGTGCGGTGGGTCGAAGAGTTCCTGAACGCCGGCTAATCCGCATTCTCCCCTACCCCATCTAGTTCATCCCCGAGCCAGCAAGCCCGTTTGGCCGCCATACTTTACGAATTTTCAGAATTCTATAAAATTTCGTCTATTTCGCCCTTGCAGGATTTTTACTTATGTTGATAGGCTCAGGGAGATGAATGTGCGGGGGGCCAACCCGGGGACAGCTTCCCTGGGTTGGCAGGGCGGGGATTGTCCCCTTGGCCCCCTCACCGCGCTCCGGACTAACCGGAAGCGTCCCGTAGCAGGCTAGACCGAGAAAATCGCGGTCCAAGGTCTGCAGCGAGATTCGTGGGTGACTTCGCTTAGGATGTGGGGTGCTGGAGAGATGGTAAGTGTTCTAAGCGGGCCATCCGCATGGCGGCTTATCGCCGAAGGGTAGCCTAAATCCGGGAAAGGGGCGGTAGATCGAGGTGGTTTTGGTCCTGGACAGGCGTATCCAAGTGTCGCCCAAATTGCCGGAGGGTGGTGTGGTGCGCAGTGAGGCAAAATACCTTCACCAGCCAGTCCTGTTACGGGAGACGGTAGCCTACCTTGCTGTGAAGGCGGGTGGGGTGTACGTAGATGCTACCGTTGGTGAAGGAGGGCATGCCCAAACCATCCTCCATGCTTCAATGCCCGGTGGTAGGCTTTTGGGTATTGACTTGGATCCCCAGGTGGTGGGCCGTGCTCGCCAGCGTCTTTGGCACCTCCCCAGTTCCAGTGTATTGGTGCAAGGCAGCTACGTCCGGATGGATGAGATGGCAGGTTCCCTGGGCTTCTCTCAACCTGATGGTGTTCTCATGGACCTTGGCATGTCTTCCTTTCAGGTGGACACCTATGGGCGGGGGTTCAGCGTCCAAGGAGAAGGGCCATTGGACATGCGCTTCGACCCTGATATGGAGACCAGCGCAGCCCACATACTCAATTCCTACTCCCGGGAGCAGCTGGCCGACATATTCTCCCAGTTTGGAGAGGAGCCTAGAGCTTGGTCAATCGCTCAGGCAGTGGTGGCGCACAGACCTCTGAACACCACGCTGGAGCTGGCGAACCTGGTGGCAAAGACGCTAGGCGGGCGAAAAAGAGGCATACACCCTGCTACCAAAGTCTTTCAGGCCCTGCGGATTTTCGTCAACGATGAACTGGAAAATATTAAGAAAGGTCTAAAGTCTGCCGTCGATCTGCTGAAGCCGGGAGGCCGATTGGTGGTGATCAGCTACCACAGCTTGGAAGACCGCATTGTCAAAAACTTCCTGGCCCAGGAATCCCGGGGCTGCATATGTCCTCCCAGCATCCCCCTTTGCGCTTGCAGCCACACCGCAATCCTAAAGACGCTAACCAGGAAGGTCGTCACTCCAACTCGTGAAGAAGTAAGCCAAAATCCCAGAAGTCGTAGCGCCCGGCTCCGGGCAGCAGAGCGCTTAAGCAATAGTTGATCATGTCCCCCGATACATTAAGAAAGGAGGTGCGCAATGCCGAATGACACTTACTACACCGCCATCGATATGGGCACTACCAAGATGTGTACCATTATCGCAAAGGTCGGTCCTGAAGGTGAGTTGAAGGTGTTGGGGACCGGGATCGTTCCATCGCAGGGGATGCACAAAGGAAGGGTTGAAAACATACCGGAAACCCAAGAAGCGGTTAGAGCATCCCTTGATGAAGCCCAAAGGTACTTGGGACGCCCCATTACCTGGGCATACCTGGGTGTCACCGGAAACCACATCTCATGCGTCAATACCACCGGACTTATCAACAGCTCAGGAAGAGACAACTCCATTTCTGCCCGGGATGTGGAGCAGCTGATACGTTCTTCTTGTTCACCCGTCTCCAGTGGCAAGGAGATACTCCACGTTATTCCGATGAGCTACGCCGTAGACGGGCTAAGAGGTGTGAGAAATCCCGTTGGTCTGCATGCCGAACGGCTTCAGCTTGAGTCCCATGTGGTCCTCGGAGACGGTCCTATCCTTCGGAACCTGGTGAAAGCCGTCGAAGGCTGCAAGGTCTCGGTCCGCAGCTTGGTGCTGCAGCAAATCGCCGCAGCCGAAGCCGCCTTGACCGAGGATGAGCGAGAGGTCGGGGTTGTGCTGGTCGACATTGGAGGCGGGACCACCGACGTAGTCCTTCTCAAGGCGGGCAGTCCCTGGTACAACGCTGTCATACCCGTCGGAGGGATACAGGTGACCAGGGACCTATCGGTGGCCACCGGGTTGCCCTTCTACGCGGCCGAGGAGCTGAAGATCAGGTACGGGCATGCAAACCCTGAGGCGATACCTGCCGACGAAGAGGTGCAGATACCCGGGTACCAGGGAGAGCCCAAGAGGATGGTCCATCGGCGAGCCTTGTGCCAGCCAATCTATGAGCGCATGGCAGAGATCCTGAAAATGGTCCTGTCCCACGTGAAGGAAGCTGGACTTCGCCAGATACCGCCGGGAGGGATCGTACTCATCGGAGGAAGCGCTGAACTCCCGGGGCTGGCTGATCTAGTTGCCCGGGCAACGGGTTCTCCGACCCGGATCGGATACCCCGACGGGATCATGGGTCTGCCTGCAGACCTGAGGAAGCCGGGCTTTTCCACCAGCGTAGGCACCCTGATTTGGGGAATCAAGCATCAGGGGCAGCCCCATCCGGTCGTTACCGGAGGCAACTGGAATCCCGGGAAACAGAAGTCCTGGTTCAGCAAGTTCAAGAGGAGTCCTGAGGAAGTAGCGGCCTAGACCACGAGAGTGAAACAGGAGACAGAGGAAAAAGGTATGATAGGAGGAGAGGATGACTAGTGCGGATAACCAAGGCTGGAAAGAGGAGGATCAGGAAGTTATGCAGATGGATACCGAAACGGGAAGGACCCCCGGACAACCAGTAATAAAGGTATTGGGCGTGGGTGGAGCTGGATGCAACGCCATAAGCCGTATGTTCAAAGAGCGCCTGGCCATGATTCAGTACTACGGCGTCAACACCGATGCCCAGCACCTGTTCCGGTGCGACATCAGCAACCGAGTTCCCATCGGCCAGGACATGACCAAGGGCTTGGGAGCTGGAGCCAATCCGGATCTCGGTAGGCAAGCTGCCGAGGAGAGTCGTGAAGAGCTCGCAGAAGCTGTCGCCGGGGCCGACATGGTCTTCCTTGCGGTAGGAATGGGCGGAGGTACCGGCACGGGTGCAGCCCCCGTGGTTGCGCAACTGGCCAAAGAGGCTGGCGCCCTCACTGTAGCTGTCGTCAGCAGGCCATTCGATTTCGAATCAGCCGTACGCAGGAAGAACGCTGAAGAGGGCATTGAGAACCTGAAGGGCCACGTAGATACCCTGATAGTGATTCCCAACGATCGCCTTCTTGAAATGGACCGCAACAAGGAGCAGACCTACAGCTGGGAAGATGCGCTGCGCTTGGCAGACTCCGTTCTACAGCAGGGAATCCAGGCCATTGCCGAGGTGGTAACCGTGCCCGGCGAGATCAACATCGACTTCGCCGACGTGAAGACCATTCTGGGTGGAGCCGGCCAGTCTTGGCTCGCTATTGGTAAGGGTAAGGGCGAGACCCGCGCCAAGGATGCCGCCAAGCAGGCGACCAAGAGCCCGCTGCTTGATATCAACATCGACGGCGCCAAGCGCATACTCTTCGTCATCACCGGAGGCAACACTCTCAGCCTCAAGGAGGTCCAAGAAGCTGCCGATGTGGTCCATGAGCTTGCCGACCCTGAAGCCAACGTCATTTTTGGGACTTCCCGAGACGCCAAGATGGACGACGAAGTCAAGGTAACCATGGTGGCGGCATCGTTCCCCGTGGCCCAGGACGACCTGGTCCAAAGGGACGAAGACCTTCGGAAGCTGCTGCGCGATGCCACCCCCGACGACTCGGATGATCTGGACATCCCCAGCTTTCTTAGGAGGCAACCTGCCCAGCGAGGTAGGGGGCTACTCCGGTAGTCCGTCAAGGACCAAGTAATATTCCCGGTCGCCATTGGTATATTTGATCATCTTTGGGACTAGTTAAGGCACAGGCACCGGGAACCTTTCAGGGGCCACCCTTTCGAGGGTGGCCTCTTTTATATGTCTCAAGATTGGGAAATAGATGCCATCCACTTCTTGTCCTTGAATGTGCGGATTTGCAACCCAAAGAGTCCCAATTTTCGGTCAAATGTCTATTGACATTTAGTAATTGCTTAGCCAATAATCATAGCCCGCCATACGAAATGTTGTGGTTTTGGTGCCACATGGCACAATATATAGTGCCATTGACAGCTGTGTCTGGATATTCTTCGGGTGATTGGTAAGCTATGCAATGTCCCTATTGCAATCACGATGACTCCAAGGTGATTGATTCCCGCACGTCCGAAAATGGCGTTCGCCGGCGTCGGGAATGCATCCGCTGCGGCCTTCGCTTCACAACCTATGAGAATGTGCACCGTCCCGCCCTGCTGGTGGTGAAGAACGACGTGAGGCGGGAAGAGTTCAGCAGGGACAAGCTTAGGGACGGAATCGCCCGTGCCTGCACCAAGCGACCCATCTCCTACGACAAGATCGAAGAAATGGCGGCGGACATAGAGACCAGTCTCCATGACACCGGTAACATCGAGGTTCATTCCAACGAGATAGGCCGCATGGTCATGGACCGGCTCCGTGGTTTGGATCGCGTCGCATATGTGCGATTCGCAAGCGTTTACCGCGACTTCCAGGACATCGAGAGCTTCGAGGAGGTTGTAAGAGACCTCCGGGAGGAGGCGGGGCAGCGTTCAACAGGGGACGAAGCGTCCACAAGATCCAGGTCTGGCCGACGGCAGCAACAGCGACTGCTGTAAGCAATATTTTCTATTCATATAGGAACCGTAAGGGGAGGCTCAATCAGCAATGTCATCCAACATCGAACATGGTCAAAATATAGGCACGCTGGAAGTGAGGAACCGCGTCAAGAAAGCCCTGGAGGCTTCCGGCGATCTGAAGAAGGCCGTCGGAAGCAGCCACAGCCTGAGCGACAACTCCCTGGCAGTCCTGGAACGCCGCTACCTTGCCAAGGACCGGGAGGGCACTGTCATTGAAGACCCCGACGAGATGTTCAGGCGAGTAGCCCGCAACCTGGCTAAGGCTGACCGGTTGTACGGGGCCACCGAAGAAGAGGTACAGGCTACCGAAGAAGAGTTCTACAAGACGATGGCTTCTCTGGACTATCTGCCCAATTCACCCACGTTGATGAATGCCGGCAGGGAACTGCAGATGCTATCGGCGTGCTTCGTTCTGCCCGTCGAAGACTCCATGGAAGCCATCTTCGAGACAGTCAAACAGGCGACGCTGGTGCAGAAGAGCGGAGGCGGCACCGGGTTCGCATTCAGCCGCCTCCGTCCCGAGGGCGATATAGTGGGCTCCACGGGAGGAGTTGCCAGCGGCCCTGTAAGCTTCATGAGGGCCTTCGATGGGGCCACTGAGGCGGTGAAACAGGGTTCCACCCGGCGGGGCGCCAACATGGGCATCCTGCGGGTAAATCACCCGGATATCCTCAAGTTCATAACGTCAAAGGAAGATGGGCACAGCATCTCCAACTTCAACATCTCCGTTGCGGTAACCGAAGATTTCATGGCCAAGGTGGACAAGGGAGAAGAGTACGATCTGGTCAACCCTCGCAGCGGCAAAATCGAAGGCAGGCTGAACGCCCGCCAGGTATTCGAGCTCCTGGTCCAGATGGCATGGAAGACCGGTGACCCGGGAATCGTGTTCCTGGACCGCATCAACAGGGACAATCCCACTCCCAACCTGGGAACAATTGAGAGCACCAACCCCTGCGGGGAGCAGCCCCTTCTTCCCTACGAGTCCTGCAACCTGGGGTCCGTCAATCTGGCCCAGATGGTGCAGAGCACAGGCGACAGCATCGAGATCGACTGGGACAAGATGGCCCGGGTGATAGCCGTTGCCGTCCACACTCTGGAAAACGTGATCGACATGAACGACTATCCCATCCAGGCCATCGAAGATATGAGCAAGAAGACTCGGCGCATCGGCTTGGGGGTTATGGGATTCGCTGGCCTGCTGATCCAGCTAGGAATCCCCTATGCTTCCGAGGCTGCCTTGGGCGTGGCCGAAGAAATCATGACCTTTATCCAACGCAAGACCCACGAAGCATCCGTTTCGCTGGCGGCACGACGGGGCACCTTCCCTGCATGGCCGGGCAGCATATATGACCGGCCCGACGGCCCGCGGATGCGCAACTCGGCCCCTACCACCATCGCCCCGACCGGCACCATCAGCATTATCGCGGGCTGTTCCAGCGGCATAGAGCCGTTGTTCGCTCTCAGCTACGTGCGCAACGTGATGGACAACACCATGCTGGTGGAAGGCAACTCCATCTTTGAATCCGTGGCCAAGCATGAGGGCTTTTACTCAGTGGACCTCATGGAGGAGTTGGCCCATAAGGGCAGCTTGCACGAGCTAAACGGCGCGGTCCCCGACTGGGTGAAGGACCTGTTCGCTACCTCCCACGACATCAGCCCCGAGTGGCACGTGAAGATGCAAGCCGCCTTCCAGAGGCACACCGACAATGCGGTCTCAAAGACCATCAACTTCCCCAACGAGGCAACCCAGGAAGACATAGCTGATGCCTACATGCTTGCCTACAAGATGGGTTGCAAGGGGATCACCATATACCGGGATGGCAGCAAGGAAAACCAGGTGCTGAGCACCGGCGAGACCCACAGGGAGCCCGACGCGGATGATGCTGCCGACGTTGGGCCCGGCAGCACCCTTACACCGAGGGAACGCCCCTCGGAAATGCTGGGCATCACCGAGCGCATCAAGACCGGCCATGGGACGATGTACATTACAATCAACTTCGACGAAGAGCAGAGGCCCTTCGAAGTGTTCTCGACCCTGGGCAAGGCCGGCGGCTGCGATTCAGCCCAGCTTGAAGCCATCTCCCGCCTGGTCTCCCTGGCCCTTCGTTCAGGTGTGGACATCAGGGAAGTGGTCAGCCAGTTGAAGGGCATCACTTGCTGTCCGGCGTGGGACAATGGCGCTCTCGTGCGCTCTGCCCCCGATGCCGTAGCCTTGGCCCTGGAACGGCGAATCTCCTCGGAGGTGGCCCATGGGCCCATCGACGGCTCCCAGCTGAAGCTGTTCGCATCGACGGAAAAGCGCCAGTCCTGGGACCTGTCGGGGGATCTGCCCCGCACCCGGTGCCCCGACTGCAATGCCCCCGTCGCCTACCAGGAAGGCTGTCTGCTTTGCGCTTCCTGCGGTTGGAACAAGTGTGGTTAGGATGCCCGACAAGCCCACCATCGCCATTACCATGGGAGACCCCTGCGGGATCGGCCCGGAGGTGGTTGCCAAGACCCTCGCTTCCGACGACATCTACTCCATCTGCCGTCCCGTGGTCATAGGGAGCGGGTACGCCATGGAGCAGGCTGCCGGCCTGACGGGAGCACCGTTGAGGGTGCATGAGGTGGAATCAGCCGGAGAAGGCGGGCACACGGCCGGACAGGTCGATATCATCGACCCCCACAACCTCAATCCCGAAGATATAACCGTCGGTCGCCTCTCCCCCACCTGTGGACGGGCCTGCATGGAGTGGGTCACCACCGCGGGGGAGCTCGCTCTATCGGGCGAAGTGGATGCCATCGCCACAGCGCCTGTAAACAAAGAAGCTGCCAGCCTGGCGGGATACACATCAATAGGCCACATGGAGCTCCTGCAGGAGCTTACAGGCGCCTCGGACGTGGCCACCATGCTGATGACCAAGAGGCTGTGGGTGGTCCACCTGACCACTCACAGGTCCCTCCGCATCGCCTGCGACTACGTGACCAAGGACCGAATACTGGGCAAACTGGTGCTGACCCACGACACCTTCGAGCAGTGGGGCATCCCTAGTCCGCGAATAGGCGTCGCCGCCCTCAATCCCCACGCAAGCGATGGCGGTCTCATAGGCAACGAAGAGGCTGAAGAGATCCGCCCGGCCGTCGAGGCTGCACAGGAAAAGGGCATAAACGCCGTTGGGCCGGTGCCCGCCGACAGCATCTTTCATCAGGCCATCGATGGCGCCTACGATGTGGTGCTGGCCATGTACCATGACCAGGGGCACATCCCCGTCAAGGTGCATGGCTTCGAGGAAAGCATCACAGCCAACTTGGGCCTTCCCTTCGTGAGGACTTCCGTCGACCACGGTACCGCCTTTGACATCGCCGGTCAGGGCATCGCTTCCAACGTGAGCATGTTCCAAGCGGTGAGGGCTGCGGTGCTCCTGTCCACGGGGCAGGGATTGCCTGAAACAGGGGCTGCGAACTAGCTATGAGACTGGCGTTCATCGGCGGCGGAGTCATGGCGGAGGCAATAATCGGCGGTGTCCTCTCCAAGGGCATGGTCGATGCTGGCAGCATATCCGTCGGAGAACCCATGGAGGAACGCAGGTCCGTTCTATTGAACAAGTTCGGTGTACTTGTCTTCGCAGAAAACCGGGCGGCAGTCGATAGCTGCGACCTTGTGGTCCTGGCTACCAAGCCGCAGAACCTCCCCGATGCTTTGGGGGAATTGC
Organism: Dehalococcoidia bacterium; assembly: GCA_963663025.1. Taxonomy (GTDB): domain Bacteria; phylum Chloroflexota; class Dehalococcoidia; order Lucifugimonadales; family JAGWBF01; genus JAGWBF01. Next base: position 1,481,638 of record OY760073.1, read on the forward strand.
GAGGCGCGCTTGGTCCGGAACAGGTCGTTCTCTCCATAGTCGCAGGGACACCTATTTCCACTATCATCGACGGCCTGAACCATGCCAAGGTCATCCGGGTGATGCCCAACACCCCCTCTCAGATAGGGGAGGGCATGACCGTCTGGACCTCCTCACCCCAGGTTGGCGATGAGTCCAAGCAGATGACGGCGTCCATTCTGGAGACCATGGGCAAGGAGATCTACGTCTCCGATGAGAAGTACCTGGACATGGCTACGGCCCTCAGCGCCAGCGGTCCCGCCTACGTCTTCATGTTCATAGAAGCCCTGACCGATGCCGGGGTACACATAGGTCTGTCAAGGGACATGGCGCAGGCGATGGCGCTGCAGACCGTCCTGGGAAGCACCAAGCTGGCTGTCGAAACGGGGAGGCATCCCGCAGACCTGCGGAACATGGTCACATCGCCCGGGGGCACTACAGTCGAGGCCCTGCTGGAGCTGGAGGACGGGGGATTCCGTTCCAGCGTGTTGAACGCCGTCATCGCTGCATACAGAAGGTCGCTGGAATTGGGCGGGCATCGTTGGACCTCATAAAGTACTTCCTGGAAATCTTCATCTTCGTCCTGATCTTTGCCATCTTTGCCCGGTCCATCCTGTCCTGGTTCCCCATCGGCAACACCAATCATCCCATTGTCGCTATCGTTTACCAGATCACCGAGCCCATATTGGGGCCGCTGCGTCGGATAGTACCACGGCTGGGTATGTTTGACATCACCCCCATGATCGCCATCTTTATCCTCATCATCCTGAGCACTGCCGTCAGTCGCCTCTAGGGCAGGGGATTTCGCTGTCACGCCATCCCGGGCAAGTTGACCCATAGGAGTCGGGAAGATAAAATCCCTGCAGAAGTACCGCAGGCAGAACCGAGATGTACCACAAAGAACTGCTAAAGGGCAACACCGAGACCCTGCTTCTCTTCCTCCTTACAGAGAAGCCGATGTACGGCTACGAGATCGTCAAAGAGATAGAGAGCCGAAGCCAGGGATACTTCCAGTTCAAAGAGGGCACTCTGTACCCTGCCCTCCACCGGCTGGAAAAGGCCGGATGGGTCGACGGCATATGGGGCGAAGCCTCCACCGGGGCACCCCGCAGGTACTATCACATCACTGCCAAGGGCGAAGGGGTATTGAAGGAGCGGCTCCGCGAATGGGAGAGGTTCTCTTCAGCCGTCAACTCGATAATGCTGGCGGAAGCCCAGTAACCCACCCCAAGGAGACGGGGATTGGAAGCGGAACTCCAAGGCTACCTTCAGTCCATCACCCATAAGCTTAAGCTGGACCCGAGCACCAACAAAGAGGTGGTGCTGGAGCTTCAGACCCACATGGAGGAGAAAGTCAAGGAGCTGGAGCAGGAGGGGCTTACCTACCGGGAGGCCCTCTCCAGGGCGGTCCAGGACCTGGGACACCCGGACCTCATCGCCAAGGACATGTACTCGGTGCACAGCCGGGGTTCCTGGGGCGACATCCTCTTGGCAACCCTGCCGCATCTGCTATTGGCGTCCCTGTTTGCGCTGCATCTGTGGACCTACTACATTCTGGTCGCCCTGCTCATAATCGGGGTTACCATCGTGGCCCTTCGGGCGTGGAGGCAGGGAAGGCCCAAGTGGGCCTATACATGGCTGGGTTACTCTATAGCCGGGCCCGCCCTGTCCTGGCTGCTTTCCCTGGCGGCTCTGGCTTACGGGGCGTACAGCTTCCTCACCACAGGGGCATTGCCCTTCAGCACTCCCATCTTCATCCTCCTCATAGCCTACGTTCCCTTCTCCCTCTGGATCATGGGCCGCGTGGTCATCAAAGTGGTGAAGCAGGACTGGCTTCTGGCATCACTGACCGCCCTTCCCTTCCCTTTCCTGACCTCCTGGATACTGTTCCTGAACTGGCAGGGAGGCATCTTCGCCGACCACGCGCTGAAGTTCCAGGAAACCGACGGGGACCGCGCCTTAGTGTTCCTGGCCCTGGCCATAACCACGGCGGTATTCATGAAGGTGGGAAACCGCTTCCTGAAAATTGGGCTGCTGACCGCCACAACCAGTGTGCTTATCATCGTCACCATGGCCGCCATACCCTTCAGCTTCGGCTTGCTGACAGTTACCCTGATCGCCATCGCATCCGTCGCATTCATGCTGAGCCCTGCCCTCCTCCAATCCAGGCTGAATAAACCCGTACCTTCCTATATGCCCAGAGATAGCGTCGAGGAAGGGGCCTCCCATTGGTCTCCGAACGAAAGATAGCTGTTGTAGTAGATAGCAGCAGCTGCCTGCCGGATGACCATCTCAAGAAGTGGAACATCTACACAGTTCCCCATAGACTTATCCTCAACGACCAAACGTACCAAGATGGCATCGATATAAGCCCGGCCTCCTTCTACAGGGTCATGGAGAAGGATGGTGTTACGCCCACAACAGCCGCCCCGCCCCCCACAGCCTTCCTCGAAGTCTTCCGCGAAGCCCGCTCCGTTGCTGACGACGTTATCTGCATTACCGTTGCCTCTAATCTGAGCTCGGCCTACGACTCCGCCCGGTCCGCTGCCGAGATGGCCAGTGGTGAGCCCGGGGGAGAGATCGTCGTAATCGACAGCAGGGCGGCGGCGGGAGCCCACGGCCTTATCGCCCTGGAGGCAGCCGAAAGGGCCAATTGTGGTGGACCTCTATCCCAGGCGGTCGATGCTGTGAACAGCCTGATCCCCAAGGTAACCCTGCTGGCCTATGTAGAGACCCTGCATTACCTCAAGAAGGGCGGTCGCGTCCCCAAGGTAGCCGCTTGGGCAGGCTCCATCCTGGGGATAAGGCCTATAGCCGAGCTTAGCTTGGGCGAGGCCAAGGTTATAGGAAAGCTGCGGAGCCGGCCCAACGGAATCAGGAAGCTGGCGGACCTGGCCAAGTCGAGGGTGGGAGAGCAAGCTGTGCGCATGAACGTCATGCACGCCAACGCCCTCCACGACGCTGAGGGCCTGTGCGAGCTTCTGTCCAGGGAACTGACCTGCCGAAATATCATCATCAGTGAATTCACGCCCGTCATGGGCGCCCACCTGGGTCCGGGGGTCGTAGGGCTAGCCTTCTTTCCCGAGGAGGGAGCTACTGAAGACGGCATCGCCCCATCCGGTGTGAACCCGACGTAGGCCAAAAGACACTTCCCATGCAGAATTCAGCTACCAGAGCATTTACCGCGACCGGGGATGCGTCCTACCTGATTTCGAGACTGCCGGCGCTGCCAGCCCCGTCGGTCCAGCCGGTCATGGTCCTGCTCTCCGGGCTTCCCGGCACTGGGAAGTCCTACTTGGCCAGGTACCTGGCAAGCTGCTGCCCAATCGTGATTCTCGAAAGCGATGCAGTTCGGAAGGAGCTGTTCCCAAAACCAACCTATGAGCCTGCGGAGCACGCCCGGACCTTTGCTGCCCTTCATTCCATGACTGAGGAGCTTCTCCGCCAGAATATCCCGGTGCTGATCGATGCAACCAACCTGATAGAGCGGAACCGCAAGATCTTCTACAATATTGCCGAGCGGTGCGAAGCCAAGCTCATCCTGGTGGCAACGACAGCTCCCCCTAATGTGGTCAGGAAGCGATTGGAGCAGCGGGGACGCTCAGATGGCCGGGAAGATCATTCCGATGCCGGCTGGGATGTGTACCTGAAGCTGGAGCCTTCCATGGAACCCGTTGCTCGCGAGCACTATGTGGTGGACACATCAGCGGACACCCAGCCGCTCATGGAACAGATAGCGCAAGAAGCCAACAGATGGATAAACAACTCTTCGGCAAAGGAGGAAATATGGAAATCAAAGTAGTCCAAGGTGATATAGCCCAGGCGGATGCTCCCGCCATCATCGTGAACTTGTTCGAGGGCGTCGAAAGTCCGGCAGGCGCAACGGGGGCCGTGGACAAGGCTTTGGATGGAGCAATCTCCCAGCTCATAAAGGACGGGGAGATCAAGGGCAAGAAGGGCGAGACCACCCTTATCCACACCTTCGGCAAGATCCCCGCAGGCAGAGTTGTTGTGCTGGGCTTGGGGAAGGCCGGCGAGTTCGATGTTGAGGTAGTCCGGAAGACCATGGGCAGCGCGTGCCGGTACCTGCGCAAGCTGGATATACGGAAGGCAGCTACCATAGCCCATGGGACGGGGATAGGCGGGCTGGAAGTCGCAGATGCCGGCCAGGCACTGGCGGAGGGGAGCATCCTCGGTCTCTACCGCTTCAAGACCTATCTGACAAAGAATCCCGAAGACAACGCCAAGGAACTGGATGACCTTCTGGTCGTGGAGATGGACCGGGACAAGATCGCCGGCTTGGAGGAGGGCATCAGGCGGGGGAGGATCATCGCTGAGGCCGCCATGATTGCCAGAGACATGGTAAACGAGCCCGCCAACGTCATGACACCCACCCGCATGTCCGAAGCGGCCCGGCAGGTGTCCGAAGATCACGGCCTGGAGCTTAAGGTGATCGACCGCGACGACATGAAGCAGATGGGCATGGGCGCTTTCCTGGGTGTTGCCCAGGGCAGCGATGAACCTCCCAAGCTGATCATTCTCAAGTACGAGGGGGACCCGGACGACCCGTCAAACAACCTGGGCCTTATCGGCAAGGGTATCACCTTCGACACCGGCGGTATCTCCATAAAGCCGGCCGCCAACATGGAAGACATGAAGGGGGACATGGCCGGTGGGGCGTCGGTGATCGCAGCCATGAAGGCCATCGGCCAGCTAAAGCCCAAGATCAACGTGACGGGCATGGTCGCCGCCACGGAGAACATGCCCGGCGGGTCGGCCCAGAGGCCGGGCGACGTGGTGCGAAGCATGAGCGGCAAGACCGTCGAGGTCATCAACACCGACGCTGAAGGCCGCCTCGTGCTTTGCGACGCCCTCCATTACGCCCAGGAGATGGGCATCACCAGGCTGGTGGACGTAGCCACCCTTACGGGGGCGATCATCGTAGCCCTGGGTCACGCATGCAGCGGGGCGATGACCAACAATCAGGAGCTGATGGACGAGGTGACGAGGGCGGGGAAGGCGACGGGGGAACGGATATGGCAGCTTCCTATGTACGATGAGTACAAGGAGCAGCTAAAGAGCAACGTTGCGGACATCAAAAACGTCGGGGGCAGGCCTGCCGGCTCCATCACCGCCGCCCATTTCCTGGCGGAGTTCGTGGGAGAAATTCCCTGGGTGCACCTGGACATTGCAGGGACATTCCTGAGCAGCGAGGAGAGCGGCTACGTCGTCAAGGGTGGCACGGGGGTCCCGACCCGGGCCTTGATTGACCTGACCCTCGACCTGGCAGGCAAGGGCCAGTGATTGACTCTCCAAGGGAGATTACTTAGACTACCTTCTGATGCGGCTTATCCCTAGGCATGGTGAGCGTAGCCAAGGGGTCCAAGGCGCCTGACTGTGGCTCAGGAGATCGTGGGTTCGAATCCCACCGCTCACCCCAACCGGAACATCACGCCAGCATCCAGGAACCAGGCTTGAGAACGCGTCCGTAGCTCAATGGATAGAGCACTGGGCTTCGGACCCAGGGGTTGCGGGTTCGAGTCCTGCCGGGCGCGCCAAAGCAGCCAACCCTGCTCTCGGACCGCAGGGGGTGGGGTCTTACAGACCTACGAGGGTCTTGATCTGGGCGATGGCTGAGTCAAGGTCGTTGTTCACGACTATGGGGTCCCCGTTCTCCCTGGCCATGGACAGGATGGCTTCCTGTAGCTCAGCTAGGCGCTGACTCTGCTCATCGGATAGGGCCCTCTTGGCGTGGTTCTGGCTGTGCGCCCGCTCGGTCAGCTCAGCCCGGTCGGGCACGTCGAGGATGCACATGACGTCGGCCCCCAGGGAAGCCGGCTCAAGTATGCCCGGAATGAAGTGGCTTCCTTCCACCACCATCCCGATGCCTTCCCGGCTTGCCCTTCGGATGCACGATTCTATGGAAGGCTTCAGCAGCAAGCTTTGCTGAATGGCCCCTTCCAGTAGGCGGCTCCTGCCGTTGGTGACCCCATTGTAGAGAGCTTCGCAGGCATCGTAGGTGTGGCGCTGAAGGAGCAGGTTTTCTCGCTCGGGGAGCAGATGGGCGATGGACGACCGGATGAACCCCGTGCTTAGGTGGTGGGACAACCCCAACTCCTTCATCAGGAGGTTTCCTATGGTTGTCTTGCCGGTGCCTGAAGCTCCCCCAAGGAGAATAATGGGAGGGCTGGCGTTGGAAACTCGGGAAGCGGGTCCTGTTTTCGAAGCGTGTGGGTCCTGCATCCTATAACCCCAGTGTGCGCAAAAAGGGTGTAGCTAGCTACGTTGAAAACGGATACAGTGCGGGAGTGTACTATCCATTGACATGCATGTCAAGCTGGCGTCTAGGGGCAGTGTCCAGGGGGATTTGTAGCTGCGCTGGCGGTGTTACCTCGATTGACAGCTATAGAGGCCAAACCTATAATTGGCACACTGCCCATTCTCCAGGAAGGCAACTCCACTCCAAGGGGCTCCGATGCCATACCATGATGTCATTGTAGTCGGCGGTGGACTGGCAGGAATGCGGGCCGCCATAGCCGCCAAGGCAGCGGGGGTAGATGTGGGGCTGGTGTCCAAGATCCATCCCCTTCGCAGCCAGTCATCCGGCGCCCACAGCGGGATAAACGCCGCCATCAAAGCCGGCGACTCCTGGCAGTCCCACGCCGAAGATACGATCAAGGCCGGCGCCTATCTGGCCGACCAGGACATCGTCGAAGCCATGTGCCAGGATGCCCGCCAGGATGTGATCCTGCTGGAACACATGGGGGTGCCCTTCAGCAGGGACCAGGATGGCATGATCGATGTGATGCCCTTCGGAGGCTCTTCACAGCCCCGTACATGCTATGTGGGCGACTCGGCGGGACACATCGTCCTGCAGGTGCTCTACGAGAACATCGTTCGGATGGGTATAGCCACATACGATGAATGGACCGCCATCTCTCTTATGGTCGCTGATGGGGCCTGTTACGGTGTCACCGCCTACGACCTAGCCTCCGGCAAGCTGGAGGCCTTGAACGCCAGGTCCACGGTCCTGGCTACGGGCGGCATCGGCAGGCTATTTGCCACCAGCACATCCGCTTTCTTCGCTACTGCCGACGGCGTAGGCATGGCCTACCGCGCAGGTGTGCCCCTGATGGACATGGAGATGGTGCAGTTCCATCCGACGACCCTGAAGGGGAAGGGCTTGGTTGTCAGCGAAGCTGCCCGGGGAGAAGGGGCTTATCTGGTCAACGCAGCCGGCGACCGGTTTATGTCAAGCTACTCGACCGATGGTGATCGGGCACCCGAGCTTGAAGCCAGGGATGTGTGCGCCCAAGCCATAGATGCAGAAATACGAGAGGGCCGGGGCGAAGACGAGTGCGTTTTTCTCGACTTCCGGCACTTGGACCATGACCGTATATATGACAGACTTCCCGAGACCCGGTTCCTTGTAAAGACCTATCTTGGGTTGGACATCACCAAGGATTTGGTGCCGGTCCAGCCGGCTGCCCACCGTCCCGTCGGAGGCATACAGGTGGACGCCCAGGGAGCAACCGGCGTGGCGGGTTTATACGCCGCTGGCGAAGCTGCGTGTTCGGGCGCACATGGAGCCGGGAGATTGGGCGGGAACTCCATGCTGGACTGCATAGTCTTTGGCAGGAGAGCAGGCGAAGCAGCAGCCAGCAACTCCCGGGCTGCCGGTAGGGCCGAGGCTCCCGCAAACCTGCTGGCCCAGCAGGTAGAGCAAGCCCAGGGCCTGTCCGCCAGGGCTGGAAGCTCGGACTCGATAGGCTCCCTTCGAAGGGAGCTGAACCAGGCGCTCCAGTCCAGCATGGGAGTGCGCCGGGATGGGGCATCCCTGGAGGCAGCGGTCAGCTCCGTCCAGGGACTCAAGGTGCGGTACCAGGAGATTGCAGTGCCCACCATAGGCGGGGCATACAACCCGTCCCTGCCCACCTACCTTGAGCTGGGCAATATGCTAGATGCCGCCCACGTCATGCTGACATCCGCCGTCGCCCGCCAGGAGAGCCGGGGGGCCCACCAGCGCAGCGACAAGCCCGACAGGGACGATGCCAACTGGCTGCAACACACGGTAGCTGTGAGCAGCCCGGAAGGACCGCAGGTGTCCACCAAGCCCGTCACCATAACCCAGTGGCAGCCTTCGTAGAGCCTTCCCCGCTCAAGCAGAACTTCTAGAAGGGACGCTTCCATGGAAATAACGTTGAAGTTTTACAGGTTCAGCCCCGGCAACGGCAGCAAGGGGGACTTCCAGGAATATAGCCTGGAGATCGACGAAAGCGCCACGGTGCTGGATGCCCTGATGCAGGTCAAGGAGGACCAGGACAGCACTATGGCCTTCCGCGGAAGCTGTCGTAGCGGGTTCTGCGGGGATTGCACCATGCGCATAAGCCGCCGCAACCGGATGGCCTGCTCCACTACGGTAGGGGCTGCCCAGAACGAGGGCACCATCAGCGTCGAGCCGGTGAGGCTGATCACCACTACCAAGGACATGATGTACGACCTGGACTATTGGGTTTACGACAAGTACAAGGCTGTGGAGCCCTGGGTCGAGACCGATGAAAAGGCCCCCGACAAGGAACATGTCGTGTCCAACAAAGTCGTACAGGACCTGCGCAAGGTCATGAGCTGCACCATGTGCTGGCTGTGCGACGAAGGCTGCAGCACCATGGTGGTGGACCGGAAATTTGTCGGTCCCTTAGCCTTGACCAAGGCCTACAGGTCGGTCTTCGATCCGCGGGATAACCGCACGGAAGCGCGACTGAAGAACCTGAGCGAAAAGAACGGCATGTGGGACTGTTGCCACTGCTATGAAGCCAGCGAGCACTGCCCCAAGGGCATCGACCCCACCGAGCGGATCTTTGCCCTTCGCAACAAGGCCATCAAGGCCAATGCGGGCATTCCCACAGTCCGCAACCACTACCGCAGCTTCGCCAAGTCGGTCAAGAGCCACGGCTGGCTGGATGAAGCCCGGCTGGCCATCGAGACTGAAGGACTGACCAACATAAAGGGCCAGCTCAAGCAGGTACCCCTGGCCATTAAGGCATTCCGGAAGGGCAAGAGGCCTCTTCCCTACTTCCTCCATGAGAAGAGGGAAGGGCGCGACCGCATCAAGCGCATATTTGAAAAATGGGAGGAGAATGACTAATGGCGTACGCATTCTTCCCGGGTTGTGTTTCCAAGGGAGGCTGTCCCGAGCTTTACCCGGCCGCCAAGATGGTGGCCGATAAGCTGAACATCGAGCTGGTCGAGCTTAAGGATGTGGGTTGCACCGGCGCCGGCGTGCTGAGCCAGGAGGTCTCCGACCCCGTCAACGCCCGCACCCTGGCCAAGGTGGAGAAGATGGGCTTGACCATGATGACCATCTGCAGCACCTGTCAGGGCGTCTTTACCCAAGCCAATCATCGATTGCAGTCGGACCCTGAGTACCGGGACCGCATCAACCAAGAATACCTGGCCTCCGAAGGTCTCAGGTACGACGGGACCGTAGATGTAAAGCACTTCGTATGGATCCTGGATGAAGAGTTCGGACTGGACAACCTTAAGGACCTGGTGGTCCATCCTCTGGAAGGCCTTAAGGTTGCGCCCTTCTATGGATGCTATCTACGCCGGCCACCGGAGCTGATGGTCCCCAAGGGGTTCGAAGGACGCAAGACGGTCCTGGAAAAGACCATCGAGACCCTGGGCGGCGAGGTGGTAAACACCTCGGGCAAGGGTAAGTGTTGCGGCTTCCCCATTCTTTCGTCCAGCGAAGAAAACTCCCTGGCTATGTGCGGCGACCATACCCTGGAAGCCAAGGGCAAGGGAGCGAACTGCATGGTAACCCCTTGCCCCCTCTGCCACCTGGAGTTGGACGGCAAGCAGGATGATGCAGGCAAGCACAAGAAGCAGGACATCGACCTCCCGATCCTCCACCTTCCACAGATGGTGGGACTGGCCCTGGGCTTTACTCCGAGGGACATGGGCCTTAATAAGCACCTGGTGTCGACCGACGAGATCGTCGACATCCTGGAGGGTGTGAGGGCCTAGGCCTTTTCGAGGTTGCCTCTCCTTACAGGGGCAGCCCTTGGGACCGGCACATCACCAGCATTGCCAGGAGCAGGAGTGCCCCCGCAAAGCCGGCGATCAGGAACCACTGGTGCAGTTGCATATCAGTCCTCGGGCCTTGGCACGTTTTCTCGCGTTCGTCCCGCTCCTATCCTCTTGTGCGCGGGGATCTGGCAGCCTCGTTATTCCCCGGGAATCACGGGCAGCACAAGGTGGGACGGCCACTGGGCCTCGTGGAAGATGCTCTGCAGGGCAGGCTTCAGCTCCGACTCTTCCGAAGGTTCGCGTCCGGTATTTGGGTTGCGGTCGAAGCGGGGGAAGTTGCTGCTGGATACCTCCAGCCGGATGCTATGACCCGGTAAGAACACGTTGCTGGTAGCCACCAAGTCAATGGTGTATTCATACACCTTGCCCGGTTCGATGAGGCTCGGCTCCGACAGAGAATCCCGATAGCGCGCCCGGACGATGCCATCGACCATGTTCCTGGTGCACCCGCAGGGACTGACATCTACCAGCTTGGCGGTAAAGTCGGTGTCGGGCGCGGAGCTTGAGGCGTACAACACCAATGACAGGGGACCCGTTACCTCAACGCTAGATGTCATCGGTACAGTGGTGTAAACGAGCACATCGGGCCTGGATTCGATCTCCTTCTGTTCGAATGCCCCTCCCGGCAGGAAGCCGGTGGAGCAGCAGAGGCCGCCTCCCCTGGTCGGAACCGGGCACCGGGGGTCATATACGAATACATCCGGGGGTTCGGCCCCGCATCCCTCTGTTGACAGGGAGCCATCCCCTTCAGCGCCGTTGGCGCGTCCACCGCTGTGAAGATAGTAGTTGGTGTACCGGGTGCGAGCCAGGGGCCATTCGTTCTCATCTCGCCAGCGGTTCTCTCCCATGACGAAGATTCGCACCGGCGGCTCGGCTTCCAGGTTGTTTTCTATTCCCTTCAGCCATCGATCGAAGAAGCGAAGGTGCTGGGCATTCATATCTTGGGCGAGATCGCTGGCCATCAGCCCGAAATAGACATCCCCCGAAACGTCGGGCCCGGGCGTAGCATGGTGCCAGGGTCCCACAACCAGCCTTTGCCTGGAGCGGACCTCCTGAGTGGGGGCCTTCTCTCTCATTCCCTTGAAGTTGCGGAGGCTGCCCTTCAAGAAGATATCGTGCCATCCTGCGATGTTGAAAACCGCGATGTTTAGACGATGGTGCTGGTCTTCTATCCTCCAGCGTCCCCAGTAATCGTCGGCCCGACTGTGAGCAATCCAATCATAGAAGTAGTCCGCCAGTCCCCCTTGGAGGTGGGGGAAGTCCTTTGGGGGAAGGGCCCTGAAGCTCTCGTCCATATCATCTATCGCCTCCAGGAGCCTATCCCAGGTGTCCGCCGGGATGTCCTTGTTCCTGGATATGTTTCCTAGATTGGCCCTGGTCAACGCGCCCAAGGTCCAGGAGACGGCAAATCCCCATGCCATAGCCCCGCCCAGGTAGGTCCAGCCTTCATGGTAGTCCGATGAGGTAAGCCCGGGCGCAATCGCAGCGAGAGCCGGGTGCCCGCTCAGGGCGGCCAGCCACTGGGTGGCGCCCACGTAGGAACGCCCGAACATCCCCACTTTCCCGGTGCTCCAGGGCTGCGATGCGCACCAGTCCACGGTGTCGTACCCATCTTGGATCTCGTGACGAAAGGGGTAGAACTCCCCACCCGAGGAGTGCCTGCCCCTGGTGTCCTGGACGACCACTGCATAGCCGTGGGAGGCTGCCCTGAGGGCATCTAGGGCAGCCGTCCGGGCCGGGGGCATGTTCTTGTTGTAAGGTGTCCTCTGAAGCAGGACGGGAACCTTGCCATCGGAGTCGGGACGATAGACGTCAGCGTACAGCACCACACCATCCCTCATGGGAATCGCCACGCCAACTTCGGTCCTAATGGTTGCGCTTTCTCCCATGAAGATGGTCATGGTTTGCTCCTTTGAGGTGTAGTGGCCAACGGATCACACGAGGAGTGCGAAGTTGACGGCGTATTTTACAACGATATGCGGGGTGAAGGCATCCCAAGTTGAAAAACCTGGAGGGGGCGGATATAATACCCATGCCTGCCTGGGAACACCTTGATCGGGACCAGCGGTTTGTCGCCGAGGTAGCTCAGAGGTAGAGCAGTGGACTGAAAATCCACGTGTCGTTGGTTCGATTCCGACCCTCGGCACCAGCGAGCGGAAGTGGCTCAGTGGTAGAGCATCTCCTTGCCAAGGAGAGGGTCGTGGGTTCGAATCCCATCTTCCGCTCCATCCCACCTCAAACGTTCACATCCAAGGCCGGTCCCCTTTCCTGATCTGCCCCCGAAAGAAAAGCCCCCGGTTAACGGGGGCTTTCGCTTTTTCCGAGACTTGATTGGTCTAGTAGCGGATGCCTGCTGCCCGGGCCTCTCTGGTCAATTTCATCCAGCGCCACCTCTGCAGAGGGTCGCTTACACCCCGCATCCAGATACCGAAGAGATTGAAGCTCAGCGCCGTGAGGAATATAGCCACGCCAGGCTCCACAACAACCCACCAAGCGCTGGTGATATATTCCCGCCCCTGGTTTAGCATCAGGCCCCAGGACGAATCGGGAGGCTGGATTCCGAATCCAAGGAAGCTAAGGCTCGCTTCCGTCAGGATGATCCTTGGGACATCCAATGCTCCCAAGGTCAGGATCGGTGTGATCAGGTTGGGTAGCACGTGACGGACCAGTATTCTGCCGTCGCTGCAACCCACCGCCCTCGCTGAATCGACGAATGCCGTTTCTCGCAAGGAGAGCACCACTCCCCTGGACACACGACAGTAGAGCATCCATCTACTTATGGCAAACACCAAGATGATGTTTGTGAAGCTAGCTCCCAGGATGTACAAGATCATGAGGGCCATCAGCAGGGATGGCACCGCCATGAACACATCCACCGTTCTCATGATGGCATCATCGAGAAGGCCTTTATAGTACCCGGCCACAAGACCTAGAAATACCCCGATGGCAGATGCTATGACCACTCCCGAGAAAGCCACAGCCAGGGAGATCCGGCCGCCGTATATGATCCTGCTGACCATGTCCCGACCAAGGTGGTCTGTCCCTAGCAGGAAGAACCTGCTGCCATCAGGGTAGGCATCTACCGTCTCATCTCGCAAGTTCGTCGTCACATCATCCGAAAGAGGGGGCTCGTGACGCAGGTGGAGGTTTTGGTTGGATCCCGAACCATCGTCGGAGTAGGGGGAAACCCATGGGGAGAAGATCGCCGAAATCACTACGAGAACGATGAAGAGCCCTGCCAGCAGCGTAACTTTGTCGGACAGCAAGGACTGCACCAGTGAGTGGTTGTATAAGGCTGCCAGCTTCGCCGGCACCCCTGTATTCGCAGCAACCGTTCCGATCTGTCTCATTCCTTACCCCGACTTCGGTTTCTGGCGCCCGCGGCCCTGGCCTGAGCTACTTGTAACTTATCCGTGGATCGAGATATGTGTATATCACGTCCACGAGCAAGTTGATGGTCATCACGATCAGGACTATCACAAATATCGACGCGGTAACCACGGGAAGGTCCCGGTCATTGATGCCGTTGATGATCAGGAGGCCCAATCCCGGCCATGCGAAGATTACCTCCACCACCGTGGAGCCGTTCATGTAGAGGGCCAGCTCATCGCCCATAACGGTCACGATGGCAATAGCAGCGTTCTTCATCACATGGCCGTACAGGACGGTCCGCTCGGAGAGCCCCTTGGCCCGGGCTGTGGCTACGTATTGCTTCCCCATCTCATCCAGCATGGTTGCCCGGGTGATCTGGGCGTTCCGTGCTATCACGTTGGGACACAAAGCGACAGCCGGCAATATCATGTACCTGATGCTCTCCCAGCCGGTATCCCAAGGGAAGTCTGCAAACCCCGATGTAGGTAATAACCGTATCCAGACGGCAAAGATGAGTATCAACATCAGGGCCAGCCAGAATCCAGGAATGGATATGGCTGCGAAGGTCAGGAAGTTGACCGACCGGTCAAAGATCGACCTGGGTCTCTGGGCGGCAATCACCCCTATGGGAATGCCGATCATACCGATGGCCCAGACCGCGACTGCTAGAAACGCTGTGTTCGGCAGCTTCTCCGCCACGAGCTGCATAGCCGGAACGCCGTTACGCAGAGAGTTGCCGAAGTCAAACCTGAGAAGCCCCCAGTAGAACTCTACGAACCGGGTGTAGAGGGGCTTGTCGTAACCAAGTTTGACTCGCAGGGCATCGATTTGCTCTTGGGTGGCATCGTCAGGTAGCTGAAGGGCAACCGGGTCCCCGAGAATGTGAATCATCATGAACAGCAGGGCCATCAGGCCAAGCACTATGAGGACCGAGTGGGCCGACCGCCTGATCAGATAATTTCGCATTACAAGACCTCAGCCCTTTGCCTGGTTTTCTCAATCGATCCCACCCGCGCTTCGCTGGGTGGCCTGTGGCCCCTGCCTGATCGCCTTTGGGGTGGTCGCCTGATACTCAAAGCCCTTCCAAAGAGATGCAAAGGCAGGTTTGTTCGTACGCTGAACGATGCTAGAAGGCTAGCTCGTGTTGGGCGGGAATGTATCACAAGATACCTCGGCTGTCAATGATTCACATAGCGCCGGACAGTATTAGTGCCCCGGGTTTGTGACCTGGGGCACTAACGCATTGTCTCGCCTCGAGATTGTACTGGCGGCGCCAGGTTTCCCTAGACGTACTTCAGGTACTTGGCAAGCCAGTCGAGTATGTATCCCCACGCGATGTGGGCAGCTTCCGGCCTGTAGGAGTCCCGGGAATCGGAGAAGAAGGCGTGGGCTGCCTCATTCAGGGCATGGGCTTCCACAGTCTTGCCATTGCTCTTCAACTCGGCTTCGATCTTCTGCATGTCCTCGGGAGTTGGGTTGGTATCTTCCAAGCCCGAGATCAGCAGGATGGGACACGCGATGTTCTTTATCCGGTCGACCACGGGTACCGGATTGGCATCGGTGGGATTGATGGCGTTGTTGGGGTAGCAGGAGATCACTACCTTCGCATCCTTGGTGGTGGAAGCAAAGGACAATGCAACCGTGCCGCCGGAGCAGAAGCCGATGATGCCGATCCTGTCAGCGTCCACGCAGTCGAGGGTCTTCAGGTAGTCGAGGGCGCCCTGCATATCGCCATCGGCCTGGGCGTGAGGCCTGCTTCTGAGAGCAGCCCCGGCCGGGCCCATGTCATGGTCCAGCTCTTCGATGGAGCGGAACCCGTTGCGGGTGTACAGGGCAGGCATAATGGAAACGTACCCGAAGAGGGCCAGGCGACGAGCAACATCCTTGACGTGCTCCTCGGTGCCGTGGATGCCATGGGGGAACACCACCGCTGGGAAGACCCCTTCCTCTTCGGGGCGCATCAGGTATGCAGGGATCTCTTCGCCGTTGTGCCCCTTGATCTTGACCTCGGTGGGGTTCATGTCCGAGTACCGATAAACCCCTGCTGGGGGAATAATGTCTGCCTTGGTTCGCGTCTTGATTGCTGTTGCCACTACTTAACGCCTCCAGCTTATGAGATTTTGCTGTTCGCAAGGACTCCTGCGGGCTGCTCAATGACAGGCCCGGAAGTCCCCATTGGCCAACTGCTAGAATGCCACATCCCCAGGTAATTGTCCAGTCCCGACCTCCTCTAGTGCCAGTCGTGCGAGGGGGGGCATGACAACCCCCGATTGGATGGCCTTCACGCCGGTCGCAATGACGTTGGTCATGCCATCCCACCTGGATATGCAGCCCGTTACCTGGATGACCTGGTTCGCCAGTTCTCTCCGGTGTTTGGCGAACAGGTCGCGCCATATGATGACCTGGGCATCGCCCGTCTCATCCTCGATGGTCACAAACACTGTGCCATCTCGCCCGCGGGGATGCTGCCGTGCCACAGGCCAACCAGCTATTACAACCTCTTCGGACTCTTGGCTCTTTTCCACCTCCGCAGTGGCGAGCACGCAGTGGTCCAGGCTGGGCCTCACGAACTCCATCAGGTGTCCCCTGGGATAGATGCCCATTGTGGCGTACTCCCATTGCATCTTCTCAGCATCGGAGAAGTCCTGCAGCTCAGGTACGCTGTCCTCTGTAGATATGGGCAACACCATTTGCCCATTCTTCTTCGGCTGAAGGTGGAGGCCCACTTCCCACAGTGCTTCTCTGCGGTTCTTCGTAATACCGTCAAAGGCTCCGGCCATCACCAGGGAGCGCATCGCAGGCGGCTTCATCCCCGTCCGTTGGGCCAGGTTGCTCCCGCTTGTGTAGGGCCCCCTGCGCTCCCTCTCTTCCACGATGAGCTTTGCCGACTCCGGCCCAATATCTTCGATGAACCGCAGACCCAAGCGTACCGAACCCCCATCGGGGGTACACATCGCCCGGCTTCTGTTCACGCAGGGATTCAGGAAGGGCACCCCGAAGCGTCGTGCATCCTGTTTCAACGTCTCCATGGGATAGAACCCCATCGGCTGGTTGTTCATCAGGGCAACGAAGAACTCCAACGGGTAGTACCGCTTGAGCCACGTAGCCTGGTAAGCGGTAACAGCAAAGGCGTGGGAGTGGGACTCTGGGAACATGTAGTGGCCGTTGATCTTGCCAAATATCTTCTTGGCTGCCTCTTCGGATACACCCTTTCGTTGTGCCCCTTCCAGGAACCTTCGCCAGTGCATGTCGATAAGGTGCGCATTGTTGGGCTTGGCAAAGGCGCGACGAATCTCGTCGGCCTCGGCTGCCGTCATGCCCGCCACATCCTCTATGAGCTGCACAACCTGCTCCTGCCAGACGATGATCCCGTAGCCTCGCTCCAAAGCCCGTTTCTCCAGGGGATGGTCGTACTCCCACTCCGCCCCGCGCCTGTAGCGTTCGACAAACTGGGACACCGCGCTACCCTGGGTGCCCACCCCAGGTCGTATAAGAGCGACCTGGTAAGCAAGGTCCAGCAAGTCTCGCGACCTCAGCCTCTGGCCCATCTTCAACTGGGCCGGCGACTGAAGCAGAAAGACCCCCTTGGACATACCCTCGTTTATCATGTCGTACACATTGGGGTCCTCCGGGTCTATCGTGCTCGGGTCCGGCCGTCGGCCCTCCCTTGCCTCCACCATGTCCAATGCCTCTTCTATCTGGTCCAACACCGGCAAGGAGAGAATGTCTATCTTGGCGAACCCGGCATCAGCCACGCTGTCCTTGTTCCAGTCCATAATGAACCGGCCATCCATGGCCCCCGCCCTTATGGGAACCATCATGGGAATGGGGGAGCAGCTCAACACCATGCCGCCCACATGCTGGCCCAACCCCCTGGGCGCATCCATAAGCTGGGGGGCGAGGTCCAGCAGGTCCCGCCACCCGCCGGCATGAACCTTGTCCCGAAATTCAGGCAGTTCCATCATCTCCGTCCGCAGGTCGGCAGCATCATGGGAATGGAGCCTCTTAGAAAGGAGGGTAAGCTGCTCCCGGGGAAGCCCCAGGGCTTTGCCCAGGTCCTGGATGATCCCCTTTACGCTGTAAGTGGAAATAGCCCCGGTCAGCACAGCGTACTCGGGGCCAAAGTGGCGATGCACCCTCTCGATCAGCTCATCCCTGAGACCCCGGGGAAAGTCCAGGTCGATGTCCGGCAGCATCTTCATGTCTTCGGAGATGAACCGCTCCAGGGTGAGGTCCCACCGCAGGGGATCCACGTGGCTGATGCCGATAAGGTATCCGACCAGCAACGCCACCGACGAGCCTCGCCCCCGCCCGGGTGGCTTCTCCTCCAACGGAGTCTCCGGGCGTGTCAGGCCGCGCTCCTCCATGATCCGCTGGGCTATCATGACGATCTCCCTGTAGAGCAGCAGGAAACCCGCAAGGTTCAGTCGCTGGATCAGCCCGAACTCTTCCTGGAGACGCTTCTCAACCCGCCGGGGCACACTGCCCCCGTACCGCCGGGCCGCAGCTTCGTAGCACAGCCTTTGCAGAAAGCTGTCGGGAGTGTACCCATCGGGCACCGCCGGCTCGGGCAGAGAGTAGCCCAGGTCTTTGCTGAGGTCGAAGGTGCAGCCCTCGGCGATGCGGAGGGTGTTGGAGAGGGCTTCCGGGCAGTCGTTGAAGAGCTTCTCCATCTCCTCCTGGGGCTTCAGGCAAAGGTGCTCATTTGGATAGATGTGGGGCAAGGCCTGATCTATGGTGGTGTTGAGCTTGGCAGCCACCAGCGCATGCTGGAGCCGGTGCCGGCTGGGGTGATGATAGTGGACATCATTGGTGGCGACGACCGGTGCGCCGACATCCCTGGCAATCTTCAGCAGCTCCCGGTTGCGCGCGGTGTCCCCCTGCAGGAAGTTGCGCTGGAGCTCGACGTACACCGAACCCGATCCATACCAGTCCATATACCGCTTCAGAAGCTCACGGGCCTTCCTGCGACGGCCTTCCATCGCCAGTTGGGAGACCTGCCCATGCCGTCCGCCCGCCAGCAGAATGACTCCCTGGGAGTGCTCCGCCAAGTGGGCAGGATCCAGCTTCGGCTCCCTGCGGTCCGCAGCGTTGGCAAGGGTAAACAGGCGGGAGATGTTAGAATAGCCGACCGGAGTCTCGGCCAGGAGAGTGATTCGCGAGCCGTCATTCATGGTCAGCTCGCCGCCGGTGATGGGCCTCACTCCCAGGCTGTTGGCAAGCCGTGCGAACTCCAACGCCCCACAGAGGTTCACGTCAGTCAATGCCAGGAACGGGTAACCGTACTCCTTAGCTTGGGCCAGCAGCTCATGGATGTGGGAGGCCCCCATGCCAAAGGAGTAGAAGCTCTTGGCATGAAGCTCGACGTACCGGGAAGGTGTAGGAATCGGCCTCATCCACGCTGCCGGAACCACCGGCCGTTGGACCTGTCCCGGAACAGGGTGAGCCGGCTGCCATCGCTGGAATCGATATGGTAGTAGGTACGGTCCACGGGCTGCGGCAGCCACCACAGGTGGAAGCTCCATTCATCCACTATGCCGACCACCGAGCGCCAACAACGCCCGACCTGCACAGATACAGGCTGGCCCTCCGATCCTTCCTTTACCTGCACCGGCACCGGCGCATTAAGCGGCCTGATAGCGTCCCGTCCCGCGGGATCAATGGGCATCTGCAGAAAGCGCGTCTCCAGGGCGGGATGCCACGGGGCAACCTGGGCCACCTTGTACAAAGCATAGCCTCCATTCTCCCGCAGCCTCAACCGCCGGTCCGCCTCCACCAGCTGCCTCTCCCCGTCCTCCTTGGCACCTTCCAGCAGGCCCATCTGTACACCCGACTCTCCCGTGAAGCCGGACAGGGTGAGGGTCACATCCTCTACGGGAACGGACGGAGGGTCCAGCTGGACCCGTCCCTTCACAGCGACCGAAGCCTTCTCCCATGTGCTCACCGGCTGCTTGAAAGCTATCGATCTATCCCAGGAAGGCGCACCGTAGCCAGAACATCGCAAGACCGCCGCACTCACACACCCGCCCTTCATCTGCGGCCTGGCATATCCTCTCTTGAGGAGGGTATCGATCACTACGAAAAGCATCTGGATAGAGGAAGAGGGAAATGGAAGGGAGATATGCTCGACTATCGGCTCTTCGGACACCATGGGAACGACGGGGCTGTCATCGGCCCCGTTGCAGAGAGCCCAAGCCCTTCCGCCGCTGTGCCCGAAGCGGCCTGTCAGCATATGCCTGCTCATGGATGCGACCGCCCCCATGGTGCGCAGGCCAAGTTGGCGCATCTCCTTCTTCACATCGGCGGAGATGGGGAGCAGGTCGATGGATCGAGGCCCAAGAAAAGCCCTGACATCATCGGGGACCTTGAAGGCTCCGCGGGGCTCGCACATGCGGGCCGCTACAAGGGCGGGAAACTTGGCATCGGCTACTCCGATGCGGGGCTCCAGGTGTGGGGGGAGGGAGTTCATCAAAGCGGACACCGCTCCAGCCTCGCCGTGGTACAGCCCCTCCAGGCCATCCAGTCGCACGTAAGCTATGCCAAGCTCGGACCCTTCAACCCGGTCGCTAACCCTCTGCAGGGCGGTAAGCATCCTCGAGAAGACCTCACGGTAGTGCGCCTCGTCGGCGTCCAGCACAACTGCGCCCACATGATGTGACAGGGCTTGCTCCAAAGTCATGCCGGCCTCTGCAGCAATGCCCGGAAAGCTGTCCACGACCTGTGCCTTCCCTTTGCCCGGACTGCGGTCTACCACCAGGACAGGCCTGTTCTTCAAACGGGGTTGCCGCCTTATCTCAGCCTTCACCCTGAAATGGGTGACGAGGACACACGCCACTCTCATAGAAGCTCCATGGTACGTCTCGGGTGGTTGGGCAGACGATGTTACAGAATGCCTGTTCTAGTTGTCAACCAACCCTTGGTACCCATGGCCCATGGAAGAACCCCCAGCATCGACCCGATAAATACAAGAGGGCCGAGCTTTTGAAAGCTCGGCCCTCTTCCTGTACATGTTCAGCCGGCGATTTACGCCGTCGGTCTACAGCCTCAGGAACGAAGCAGCATTGTCGTACATGTGCTTCTTGAGGGCATCACCGCTGAAGCTGCCCCAGATATCCCACTCCATGACCTCTTTGGCCGTCTCGGGGAACCATGCCTGGCCGTGGGGGTAGTCGGACTGGTGCATGAGGCAGTCCTCGCCCAGGATCTCGACACAGGCCTTGGTCATGGCAGGACCCTCGAAGGGCTCGGCGGCGCATACCACCCGTCCCATCTGGGCATACTCGATGGGGGTGTACTTCAAGTCGGGCGTAACGCCGGACACGTAGCTCTTGTTGAAGCCCAGGCGGATGAGCCAGTTGGGCAGCCAGCCATGCCCCACCTCGGCGGTGCCGAAGCGAATGTTGGGATAGCGGTCCAGCATCCCCGACAGGATAACGTAGGCGAACAGCCTGGCTGCTCCCCAGGGGTGGGCTGCCGTGCGGGCGACCACCGTGTTGCCCCAGACATCCTTGTAGCCGGGGAAGTAGGGAGGCTCGAAGAAGAAGCTGTGGTGCACCAAGGGCAAGTTGAGGTCATTGATGGCAGCGAATATCGGCTCCAGGGAAGGATCGTCAATTGGGAGTCCTTCCTTCAGGTGCACCCATACCGCTGCCGCCCACGGCGCATTGCCCCAGTGCTTGATCTCCGATACCGACCACTCCGGGTCAATGCCCGGCACCTGGATAGCGGTCTTCAGGCGGTCGGTGTTCACGGACGTGAAGGTGTCCATGTAGTTGTGGTAGCCCCGGTACAAGCCCTCGCTCAGGGTGACATCATCGAGGCCCGTTATAGTGGTTGCCCAGGTGCCGGGGAAGATGAAGTCGATGTCCCGGCCCTCCATGTCCATGTCGATCAGGCGGTCGGCGGAGTTCTCCTCATCGACACCCGCATGGGCCTTTGCCCGGTGCTGGCTGACGGTGCGACCTTCCAGGGCGCTCCTGCCACCGGCCACCGCCTTGTCGTCATCGGACTTGGGGGCTGTGCCGGGGAAGCGGTCGAATGGGATGGCGCCCACGGTGATGCCGCTGCGAGTGCTGCCGTCGGGGTTGGTTCGCACCCGGTAGAAGGGCTTCAGCTCCTCCATCCGGGCGCGGAAGCTGGGCTCCACGTACTTCTCCAGTACCTCCATGGCTGGGTTCACATGGGTATCCATATCTATGATCTTGTAGCCGTCTCTCAATTTGCGCCTCCTATGCGTTTTTCCGGTTCCACCGGGTACTGCTCCGACCTCGGAGGTCTATCTAGGCCAGTCGGAGGAAATTCTCCGCATTGCCCGACATGTGCTTGGTCAGGGCCGCCGGGCTGAACTCGGGCCAGAAGTCCCACTCCATGACTTCCTTGGCTGTTTCGGGCCACCAGCATTCGCCATGTGGATAGTCCGACTGGTGCATCAGGCAGTCCTCACCCAGGACCTCGATACATGCCTTGGTCATGGCGGGACCTTCAAAAGGTTCGGCGGCGCACACCCAGCGCCCCATCTGACAATACTCCAAGGGTGTGTATTTCAGGTCCGGAGTCACGCCGCTGACGTAGCTCTTGTTGAAGCCCAGGCGGATAACCCAGTTGGGCAGCCAGCCGTGCCCCGTTTCCGATGTTGCGAATCGCAGGTTGGGGTACCTGTCGAACAACCCCGACAGGATGATGTATGCGCCCAGCCTGGCAGCCCCCCAGGGATGGGCAGCGCTTCGAGCAACCACGGTGTTGCCCCAGATGTCCTGGTAGCCCGGGAAGTAGGGGGGCTCGAAGAAGAAGCTGTGGTGCACTAGGGGAAGGTCCATGTCGTTCATGACGGCAAAGATCGGGTCTATTGAAGGATCATCGATGGGGAGACCCTCCTTGAGGTGTATCCATACACCGGCCACCCACTTTTCCTTCCCCCACTTCTTGATCTCCGAAATAGCCCACTCCGGGTCCGCACCCGGGACCTGCAGCTCGCTCTTGAGCCGGTCCGGGGCAATGGAGGTATAGGACTGCATATAGTGGTGGTAGGCGCGATAAAGCCCGTGGGTCAGGGTGACATCGTCGAGGGCTGTCATGGTAGACACCCACTGCGTCGGGAATATCATGTCGATATCCCGGCCCTCGGTGTCCATATCCTGGATGCGCCCCTGGGAGTTCTCATCCTGGGTATCGGGCTGCACCTTAGCCCTGTGCTGGCTGGTGGTACGGCCCTCCAGTGCGTCTCGGCCTCCCACCACCGCAGCGGCATCTCCGGCATCGGGGGCTGTCCCCGGGAAGCGGTTGAACCGCACCGGCCCGATGCTCAGGCTCTTTCTGCTGCCGCCCTCAACAGCCTCCCGTTGACGAATGTAGGGGGCTAGCTCTTCGAGACGAGGTCGGAAGCTGGGCTCGACGAACTTCTCCAGCACGGCGAAGTCCGGGTTCACGTGGGTATCCATGTCGATGACCTTGAAGCCGTCTCTCACGATACACCTCCCTCGGGGTGTAAGCTTACCGCAGGGTTAGCTCAGGCGAAGGAAATTGGCGGCGTTGTCATACATATGCTTCTTGAGAGCATCTTTGCCCAACTCTCCCCAGATGTCCCACTCCATGACCTCTTTGGCCGTCTCGGGGAACCATGCCTGGCCGTGGGGGTAGTCGGACTGGTGCATCAGGCAGTCCTCGCCCAAGATCTCGATGACCGCCTTGGTCATGGCCGGACCCTCGAAGGGCTCGCACCCGCAGGCAACTCTGCCCATCTGGGCGTACTCGATGGGCGTGTACTTCAGGTCCGGGGTCACGCCGGACACATAGCTCTTGTTGAAGCCCAGGCGGATGAGCCAATTGGGCAGCCAGCCATGCCCCACTTCCATTGCGCCGAAGCGAAGGTTGGGGTACTTGTCCAGCATGCCGGAAAGGATCACGTAGGAGAAGAGTCGGGCAGCCCCCCAGGGATGGGCGGCGCTGCGGGCGACCACTGTGTTGCCCCATATGTCCCTGTAGCCGGGGAAGTAGGGGGGCTCGAAGAAGAAGCTATGATGGATATAGGGCAGGTCAAGGTCGTTGACCACATCCCAGATGGGGTAGAGGGTGGGATCGTCGATGGGAAGGCCTTCTTTGAGATGCACCCACACCGCTACCGCCCAAGGTGCGTTGCTCCACTTCTTGATCTCGGAGATGGCCCATTCTGGGTCCGCGCCAGGCACCTGGATCGCGCTCTTGAGCCGATTGGGGTCGGCGGAGGTGTACTCCTGCATGTAGTTGTGGTAAGCGGCGTACATGCCCTCCGCCAGGGTGACATCCTCGATACCCGTAACCGTCGTCGCCCAGGTTCCGGGTATGATGTAGTCGATGTCCCTGCCCTCCAGGTCCATGTCATGCAAGCGCCCTACGGAGTTCTCTTCCTGGACGGCGGGCTGGGTTGGGTGACGGTGGGTGTTGCCGGCCCGGCCTTCCAAAGCGCTCCTACCGCCGGCCACCGCCTTGACGTCGTCTTCTGAGGGAGCAGTTCCCGGAAAGCGGTCGAATGGGATGGCGCCGAAGCTGATGCCCGATGATGTGACACCGCTGATCTCCCTGACCCTCAGGTAGGGTTTGAACTCGGGCTGACGGGGCCGGAAACTGGGCTCCATATACTTTTCCAGCACTTCGTGGGCAGGGTTTACATGGGTGTCCATATCTATAATCTTATAACCGTCTCGCACGTATCACCTCCATGGGATTTGCTGTCGGTTCTACAGGTAGCCTGCTATAGGCAATGCCTACCCGTCATTCCTACCGGTCTTGCCGCCAATTTTATGGTCGAGGGGTTGGGCTGTCAAGGAAAAGAGGAAGGGGACGCCAGTTGGCGTCCCCTTCCCAGGAATCACCCTTTGTTCTGCCTTTAGCTCAGGCGCAGGAAGTCCGCCGCATTGTCGTACATGTGCTTCTGGAGCGCCTGCTTGCCATACTTGGGCTGCGACCAGAAGTCCCAGTCGATGACCTCTTTGCAGGTCTCCGGGAACCATGCCTGCCCGTGCGGGTAGTCGGACTGGTGCATCAGGCAGTCTTCGCCAAGGATGTCCACACAGGCCTTGGTCATGGCAGCGCCCTCGAACGGCTCGGCAGCGCAGCGGAAGCGACCCATCTGGGCATACTCGATGGGCGTGTACTTCAGGTCCGGGGTTACGCCGCTGACGTAGCTCTTGTTGAAGCCCAGGCGGATGAGCCAGTTGGGCAGCCAGCCGTGCCCCACTTCCGACACCGCGCAGCGCATGTTGGGATACCTGTCAAATATGCCGGACAGGATAAGGTAGGCCGACAAACGAGCGGCGCCCCAAGGATGGGCTGCCGTGCGGGCTACGACGGTGTTGCCCCAGATGTCCCTGTAGCCGGGGAAATAAGGAGGCTCCATGAAGAAGCTGTGGTGCACCAGGGGCAGGTTCAGCTCGTTCATGGTCGCCCAGACAGGCTCCAGGTTGGGATGGTCCACCGGGATACCCTCAGGAAGGTGAACCCATACCGCAGTGACCCACTTGTCGTTGGCAAACTCCTTGATCTCGGAGATGGACCACTCAGGATCGCTTGCGATCACCTGCAGGCAGCTGACCAGCCTGTCAGGAGCTTCCGCAGTGTAGGCTCGCATATAGTGGTGGTACCCACGATAGAGACCCTCGGCCAGGGTTACGTCGGGGCAGCCTGTCATGGTTGCTGGCCAAGTGCCGGGGAAGATGAAGTCGATGTCCCGACCCTCCAGGTCCATGTCTACTATGCGGCCCTTTGAGTCCTCGTGCTCCACATCGGGATGGGCCTGGGCCCGGTGCATTCCGACGGTCCGGCCATCCAGGGCTCCGCGTCCACCGGGGGTAGCCTTGTCATCTCCGGCCTTGGGGGAGGTCCCGGGGAACCGGTCATAAGGAATGGCGCCCACGGTAATGCCCGTGCGCGTGACCCCGTCGGCGGTGGTCCGTGCCCTGTGATAGGGCTTCAGTTCATCCATTCGAGGCCGGAAGCTGGGCTCGACATACTTGGCCAGCACCTCCATGGACGGCTGAACATGGGTATCCATGTCTATAACTTTGTATCCGTCTCTCAAACAACACCTCCTCGGCTGTTTTGAAGCGATGGACCCTTCGAAACGCGGTCTGCCACCAAGGTCCACTTGCCGCCAATTCTAGGCGGGGTCAAGTAAGGTTGTCAATCCCCGCTAGATTGACCGTCCCTTAGACAGCAGGGATAATTGACTGGCCTCAAACCAACATTCGCGAGTGCATGCCACAACCACCCAATGCGGTCACAAAGGAGCTGATATGAACGTACCTTTCTCCAACCTTGTCAGTCGAATCAAGGATGTGTTGAGCGCAAAGGTTGCTCATGCAGCGACAATGCCTTCCGATGCCGGGACCCTGTCCTTCTATTGGGTCGATGTGTTCGCCCTAAGGCCAAGAGAGGGCAACCAACTGGCTGTATTTCTGGACGGCAACGGACTGGACACCGACACCATGCAGGCCATTGCCCGGGAGATGGCTATTTCAGAGACCACCTTCCTCCAGACACCGGAGCACGGCGGAAACGCCAAGGTACGCATATTCACCACCACGAGGGAGCTCCCCTTTGCCGGGCACCCTACCCTGGGCACCGCCTACGTCGTCGCCGAAACTCAGGGGCTGAACGACAAGGTTGTCCTCGAGATGGGCGTTGGGGACATCCCCGTCGCCCTGGAGCGAAGCGACGGGGGCCTGAAGCTGGAGATGACTCAGAGGGACCCGGAGTTTGGGCCGATAATCACCGACCGGGCCGCCGTGGCCCAGGCCATCGGACGCGCCGAGGAGGACCTGGAACCGGACCTGCCGGTGCAGGTCGTGAACACCGGCCTGCCCTTCGTTATCGTTCCCCTGAAGTCCCTGGATGTCATAAAGAACACCAGGCTGCAACCCCAGATCAAGGAAGCAATCCCCGAGGTCGGCGATCTCGGCCTGTACATGTTCTGCCGGGAGACGGTCAACGCCGATGCAACCATCCATGCCCGTCCCGCTTCCGCCGGACGAGAAGACCCGGCCACGGGCAGCGCCGCCGGTTGTCTCGTTTCCTACATCGTGGAACACGGAGTTGCCCCGCCGGACAGCGATGTGGTCATAGAGCAGGGGGTCTGGGTGCTGCGGAACGGCCGCCTGTTCACCAAGGCAAGCAAGGTGGATGGCAAGGTCCAGAACGTACGGGTAGGCGGGCAGGTGTTTGTCGCTCTTAAGGGCGAGCTGGAGATCTAGCCCCAGACTGCTCGCGCTGTTTCGGCCACCAGCTCCAGCTTGCGCCTCTGGTCATCCCAGCTCAGCAGGTTTCCGTCCCTCTCGGAAGCGAACCCGCACTGGGGGCTGATGGCCAAATCCTCGACGGAAACGTACCGGGCTGCTTCGTCGATGCGCCTGAGGAGCACATCCCCCTCCTCCAGCTCCCCCGTCTTGGTGGTAACCAGACCCAGAACTACCTGCTTGCCCTTCGGGATGAAACGCAACGGCTCGAACCCGCCTGCCCTTTCGGAGTCGTACTCCAGCAGAAACCGGTCGGGGTCCAGGGTGGAGAACAGCACCTCGGCGATGGGATCGTACCCGCCCTCGCTGCGCCACCTGCTGCGGCTATTGCCGCGGCACATATGCACAGCACCGATGACCCCCACTCCTTTGGCAGCCTCTAGACAATGGTTGTCGGCAGCCATGGCCAGTTCCATAGCCTTGTCGGGGTCGATGCCCCTGCTGCGCATCTCCTCCCGCTGTTGGAGGTCGCAGTACCGGGTGTAGTGGGGAGCATCCAACTGGATGTAGGTTACCCCGTCTTCTAAGGTGGCGGCGATCTCCGCTTTCAGCACCCCGGCCAAGGCCCACATCAGGTCATCGGGGGTGGGATAGAATGAGTCGGTCACGCCCTCCCTGAAGGCGGCCTGCGAGATAAAGGTCGGGCTGGGCATAGTGACCTTGAAGGGCTTGCTTGCATGTTCGCGGAGGAAAGAGGTCTCGTGGGCGGTCAGGCGCCTCTTAGGGGTGAGGTGACCATTGACGACGCGCACCCTGGTAGGGGTGGAGGTTTCGCCGGGCCCGTACCACCGCATGGGAGCCGATTCCTCGGGTGGGGCGAAGCCATCGACTGCCTCGGCCAGCTCGGACATGAAGGCTTCACGGCGGTACTCCCCATCGGTCACCACATCCATCCCCGCCTGCTCCTGCATCTCAAGGGCTTGGAGGACGGCCTCGTCTTCTACGACGCGCAGTTGCTCCCGGGATATGGAACCGTGGTTATAGGCGGTGCGCGCCTCCAGGAGCTGGGGCGGGCGCAGCAGGCTCCCGACCTGGTCGGAGCGGATTTCCCCGATATCAGGCCACCTTCAAAGGTTCGCCGAAGCTCTCCACCCTGGCGTGTTCGAAGCCGTTGTACTCCATCTGGGCGCGGATCTCCTCCATGACCTCCGGGCCGGCTATCTTGTGCACCAGGTACAGGCCCATGTCCAGGGAGGAACTGACTCCGCCGGCGGTGATTACTTCACCGTCTTCGACCACCCGCTGCTTCAGTACTTCGACGACGAAGGGTTCCAGGGCCTTGAATGCGTTGCGATTGGTGGTGGCCCGCTTACCCTCCAGGTAGCCAGCCTCGGCCAGCACCAAAGCGCCTCCGCAGACGGACATCTTGTAGGAAGCATCCTTGCCCGTCAGTATCCACTCCTTGAATTCGGGGCTGTTCCGCACCTCCCGGCCTCCGGGGCCGCCGGGGACGATGAAGAAGTCGTAGTCGGCCAGATTCGGCTTAACCTTGGTGGCCTTGATGACCAGGTCACCGGTCTGGTCCGTCACCTCAGGGCCGATGGCGCAGATGTCCCACTCGATGTCGTCGCGGAACCCCATGGTCTTCAGCCGAGTGATGGGGTCGTACACCCCCAGGAAGTCCAGGGTGGTCATTCCATCGTAGATAATGAAAGCGATCTTCATACCTACCTCCAGTTACCGATTGACGCCCGAGTAGGGGTTGTCCCTGTTCTTCTCAGTGAAATCCGCTATGGCCTGGACGCCCCGCTGCCGGAAGTCCATCAGGAAGTCCCAGCCAGCCGAGTACATGGCGAACAGGTGAGAGTAGGGATGGCGCACCTCGCACAGGCCTATGTCGGTGGCCTGCTCGTAGCTGAGGAAGTAGGCCGGGCAGGTGCAGGGAGCATCTATCTCCTTGACCATTTGACGTATCTGCTCCACATCCCTGGGCGGATAACCGATGTAGATCACGTCAGCCCCCGCATCCCGGTAAGCCTTCATAGCATCCACCGCTTCTGGTATGGGAATATTAGAGTCCAGGGCATAGCACCGCGCCCGCACGACGAAGTCCTGGTCGAGGGCGTTTCGGACCTCGACTATGGCCTTGATCTTGTCCACCATGTTCTGCTTGGGCAGGATCCCCAAGTCCACCACATGCTCCCGGACCAGGCCGCCGGAACCGGGCTTGGGCCCCTGGTCGGCCCCTGTCGGCAGCACCCGGTCGTCCAGGTCCATGCCGGCGATGCCCAGCTTGATCAGCTCCTCAGCAGCCTTCGCTGCATGGATGGCTCCCAGGGGCGCAAGATGGTCGCAGTCCACCAGCACCGGCAGGTCCACTGCTTCGTTGAAGAACTTGGCCACCCAGAGACGGTCCGCCAGCTCGAGGTACGAGCCGGGAACGCCCAGCATGTAGGAGAGGGTCGCATCCCCGCCGATGAAGATGTATTCGAAGCCAGCCCGCTCAAGCTGCTTGGCAGCCGCTACGGAGGTTGCCGACATATGGACTGCCGGATTGCCCTTGCGCATGAAGATTTCACGGGCCCTGGTGCTCTTTTTCTTGGCTGTTGTCACTGGTCCACTCCCGTCGTATTAGGTCTGGTTTCTAAGTGTTCACCGCTTCCGCCCCGGCCTCGGAGCAGAGCTCGTCCTGGTCGCCGATGCCCCCACCGCAGCCGACGCCTCCTATGATCGCGCCGTCGATGGTAAGGGGATGGCCTCCTCCGCCTGGTTGCATCTTCAGCTTTTCGGCCAAGCCGGACCAAAAGGCGACGTTGTTACGCACACCTTCCATCATCTCGTGGGTCGGCCTCCTGAATCCTGCCGCCATTATGGCTTTACCTCGGGCCGTATCGAAGGTGATGAAGCTGGCGGTGTCGCCCCGCACGAAATAGACCATGTTGCCGCTCTCATCCACCACGGCCACGCTCATGGTTATTCCCAGCTCGGCTGCCTTGTCCTGGGCGGCCTTGACCACCCTTTCGGCAAGCTCCTGGCTCATGGGACGATGGGGTACCCTGGCACGCCTGTCTTGGACCATCGCTCTCCTCCTCGAATGGGAAGATTATGCGTGTCTCGTCGTTGAAGATGGGCTTCCGACGCAGGTGCCCATTGTATCGACCGCCCGTTGAGAGCGTCAAGGATTGGGAGAGGCCCGACTACCAGCCGACGGCGTAGTTAGCCCGGCGGGGGTCGGCGCCTCCGATGAGGATACCGCGCTCCCGATCGACAACTATGGCAGAGATGGCCCCGTTGTCGATGGTCCAGTCATCGGTCCAGTTGACCTTGTGGCCCATCTCCTCCAAGCCATGGGCGGCCTCTTTGTCGATCCTGCCCTCCAGCACCACCTCCCCGGGCTTGTAGATGTGGGGATGGTAGGTGAGGGGGAAGCTGTCCGAGCGCACCCTTGGCTCCTCGGTGGCCTGCTGGGGGTCGAGGCCGAATTCGGCCAAGTTCAGGAACATCTGTACCATGGCCTGAAGCTGCATATCCTCGCCGGGGGTGCCAAAGGGCATGTAGAGCTGGCCGTCCTTGAAGATCATGGGGGCCTGGGGGGTGAGCCTTGGGCGACGCCCGGCGCCCAGCCGCGCAGGGTGCTCGGGGTCCACCCAGCTCTGGCCTCCCCGGGCGCTCAGGGCTATGCCCGTTCCCTTAACGACAGGGTTCATATGAGGGCCGTCGCTGGTGGCGGCTGAAAAAGCGTTACCCCAGCGGTCCACTACAGCGCAGTAGCTGGTGTCTATCTCCCGCCTGCCGTAGTTGGGAGCGGCAGTCACCAAGGGAGCCTTGCTCCTGGTTCCTCCCTGGTGGGGCCACGGGTCTCCCGCCGGCGGCATCTCCGGCCACGCACGCTTCTGGTCGATGGCAGCCCTGCGGTCATCGGCGTAAGACTTGGACAGCAGACCGGCCATGGGAACATCCTCGAAGTCCGGATCGCCGTAGTATTCGTGGCGGTCGGCGAAGGAGAGCTTCATCGCCTCCAGGATGGTATGGATGTACTGGGATGAGTTCAGCCCCATGGACTGCAGATCGTAGCCCTCCAGGATGTGCATCATCTCCACAAAGGCAGGCCCCTGGCACCAAGGCCCGCAGGAGTAGAGGGTGTAGTTTTTGTAGTTCCCCACCTGGGGTTCATCCACACCCACGTGGAATGCGGCCATATCTTCCATGGTCAGCTTACCGCCCATCTCCTGGCAGAAGCGGGTCATGGTCTCCGCCAGCTCTCCCTTGTAGAACAAATCCCTGGCGGCCTGGATGGCACCCTCCCGGCCCTTGTGGGACTTGGCCCGCTCCTCTTCAGCCATCTTGCGGAAGGTTGAGGCCAGGTCCTTCAGCTGTAGTATCTCTCCCGGCTCTGGAGGTCTGCCTTGAGGCAAATACACTTCGACGGTGCTGGGGAACTGTTCCATGAAGGCCCGCTGGCGGTTGATCATCCTTGCCATGCGTACCGAGCAGGGGAATCCCCTGTCGGCAAGCTCGATGGCCGGCGCGGACACCTGCTCGAAGGTCATAGTGCCAAATTGCTGCAACGCTGTCAGCCAGGCATCACAGGAGCTCGGGGTGACCGTCCGGACGATGCCTGGGGGGATCGCCCCCTTGTGCTCCTTGTTGAACTCATCCAGGTCCGTGGAGGCGGGCCACCGACCTATGCCGCTGATGGTTCTCACCTGCCCTGTATCGGCCCTGTACACCATAATGGGGGCAACACCGCCAAAGGAAGTCTGCTCGCTGACCACAACGTTCAATGTGATCCCTGCAGCCACGCCGGCGTCAATGGCATTCCCACCTTCTTCCAGGATGCGGTAGCCGGCCATTGATGCCAGGTAGTGGCCCGTGGATACCATGTGCACGGTGCCCATAAATGGGGCGCGGTACGAGGGGATTCCATTTGGCGGCATCGGATACCTCCTGGCTGACCTGAAATTCCAAACCTGGATTTTACATTCAGCAAAGGTCTGTTTCAAGTGTGACGACGGCTGTGGTCCATGCGGACAGCAGTGGGTTGTTTCGGGCGAAAGGACGGGTGCGGGGCGACGCAGCGCGGGGGATTGCCATGCCCATCCCCTTGAATTACAATACTGCCGTTGTTCGTCGGCCCGGCCCAGAAGCCGAACGCCGGGGAGCCAATGTCTCAGATTTCGAGCTTCTCTGGATACTCTATTCTCATGGAGGTGTAATGATGGCAGGCGAAATCGAGAAGAAACTGGAAGGAATGGGTCTATCTCTGCTGCCCCCCGGTCCTCCGGGTCCCTTTGGCGCCCGTGGAGTCCGTGTAGGCAACCTTCTGTTCATGTCGGGAACGGGCCCGCGCGTGGCCGAAGGCCAGACGCCCTGGAAGGGTAAGGTAGGACGGGACCTGACTACCGAGCAGGGCTACGAAGCGGCAAAGGCTGTTGGCCTCAGCTTGCTGACCAACATCAAGGCCGAGATAGGCGATCTGGACAAGGTAAAGCGAGTTGTGAAGCTCCTGTCCATGATCAACTGCGATCCTGAGTTCGGCGAGACCCCCAAGGTTGCCAACGGGTGCTCGGACCTGTTCATCAGCCTGTGGGGCGAAAACGGCAAGCATGGCCGCTCGGCCGTCGGCATGGGCAGCCTGCCCAACGGCATCCCCGTGGAGATCGAGGGCATCTTCGAGGTGTCCGACTAGAGCAAGTCTCCAGGGGCCACAAAACCTAGGAAACACAGGAAGCCAGCACCTTGGGCAGCGCTAAGCTCCCCACCTGTTGGCTTTCGTGTTTTTGCCCTTCGCCTCAGCCTGAACGAGTCCGCTAAGCTCTGGGATTCACCCCTCTGAAAGGAAACTGCCATGTCCCCCTCGAATAGCAGTGTCCGAAAGCTGTATGCCGGCATGCACGACGGTGTGTGCGCCCTGTTTCAGACCCACGAGAAGGGCGGCTGGAGCCAAGGCCCGGTGACGCCGCTTCCCCACGCCGCATCCCGCTTCTCCTGGTCCAGGGCCAACCCACTGCGGGCCTACCTGGCCGCCTACGAGTCCGGGGTATATCGCACCGACGACGGTGGGAACACCTGGCAAAACCTGCCCTCTTATCCCACAGACTATGCCCATAGCGTGCTGGCCGACCCCGCCGACGCCGACTCCATATACGTCGGGAGCGAGCCCGCCGATGTGCTCCGTTCCCGCGACGGAGGCGAAACGTGGGAAGCCTGCCCAGGCTTTCGGGCAGTGCCCGAATCGGACGAGTGGTCCTTTCACTCGGAGACCCGGTACTCCCACGTCCGCGACCTCCGGGCGGCCCCTTATGACCCAAGCCTCCTGTATGCAGGCATCGAGGTAGGGGGTGTCATTCGCTCGATGGACGGTGGCGGCACCTGGGAGCAGTGCACGGGCCCCGACCCGGACATCCACTTCGTCAACCCATCGGCCTCGTGTCCCGGACGAGTGTATCTGGCCACCGCACGCGGACCTTACCGAAGCGACGACGGCGGCAAGAACTGGGAAATGCTGAACGAGGGACTGGAACACACCTACACCCTGCACATCACCTCCGCCGACGATGACCCTGACCTTGTGCTGGTAACCGTTTCCAGGAACGCCGGGCGCTCCCTACCCCAGTTCTACCGCTCGGAAGATGGTGGAAGGCGCTGGGACATGATCTCACAGATCGGTAAGGATGAGGATATGGTCGTAGCTATCGACTGGGACTCGGAGGAGCCTTCCAGGGTGTATGCAGGCACCGACTCTGGGAAGATCTACTACAGCGATGACCGGGGACGCAACTGGGCCCCGTTGCCGGTGGAACTCGGAACGCTGGCAGTGGGAGCTCTAGTCGTCGCTCCCGCAGGCTGACCCGTTATCTGCCCTGGTTTCGAATCTGGTGAATCAACCCAAAGACCACCAGGACAACATTTGCAACCAAGGCGGCTCCAAATATGGTGGCCTGGATGGGCGGGGTTGTGACCCTGGCCCGATATCCGGAGGGTATGCCCTTACCCTCCTGCCACTCGAAGCCCCCCCAAGCCCCCAGGAAACCCAGGGCGATAATGGGAATGGCGGAAATGAGAATGGTTGCCCAGAAACGACTCGTGAGCTGCCTTATGCCCTTGCCAACCCAGTCTTCACTCAGAGGCCTTAGGATGGAAGCCGAAGGCCTGTTCCCCCAAGCCCTGCTCAACAGCCCCGAGACATACTCCGGCGCCTTAAGGACCAACACTGCCAGGTCTCGCCGGATGATGAGCCATGCAAGATACGCGCCGATGGACGCCCCGAAGCCGATCCACAGCTCGTAGTACCAGGGAGCAAGGGTCCAAGGCCAATAATCCGCCAGGAGGAACTTTATCCCAAACCACGCTACGTACCCCAAGGCCCCAAGAATAAGGCCCAGAATGGCCCCTACGAACATCCTGCCAAACAGACCAACTAGGATGTAGAAGTACTCATTAGCGCCCATAGGTGTGCGGCCTATCCTCGCTTAGGTCGATTCCTTAAACAAAATTATATCACCCGTGCGCGGGGTTATATGGCCACTACGTTCATTTTCGGACCCAAATGACGCAGCGCTCCCTGGGCATCGATGATAAGGTGTCCATTGTCTACGATACTTTGCCAGTTGTAATTGCTGTGGCCGACCAAGACGACGATTGCATCCTGCCCCGCCAGAGTCCGTTCGTCCATGAGTGAGCTCTTAAGCCTCAGGTCTCCTATGGACACTTCGGGGACATATTCGTCGCTGTAGCTGACGTCTGCGCCCCTCTGGACCAACATCCCGGCTATTTGAAGGGCGGGCGAGTTCCTAGTGTCCCGGATGTCCTCCTTGAAAGACATTCCCAAGAGCAGAATCCGGGCCCCTCGGAGCGTCTTCCCGTGCTCCCCCAGCACATCGCCGATCTTGGAAACCACGTAGTAGGGGCGATTATCGTTTGTCCTGGCCGCCAAGTCTATGAAGTTGACGTAGAAGTCGTACTCCCTGGCCTTCCAGGACAGGTAGAAAGGATCGACAGGTATGCAGTGGCCGCCCACCCCCACCCCGGGATGAAAGGGCATATAGCCGAAGGGCTTGGTTGAGGCCGCCTCTATCACCTCCCTGACATCGATGCCCATTCGATTTCCAAGCTCCGAAAGCTCATTAACAAGGGCAATGTTTACGCTTCGAAAGACGTTCTCCAGCAGCTTGGTCATCTCGGCAACTCGAGGCGAGCTCACCGGCACCACCACATCCACGAAGGTCTCGAGGAACGCCGACGCCACCTCGGTGCACCGGCCGGTAACGCCTCCGACTACCTTGGGGATGTTGGCGAGAGAGTGTACCTTATTGCCAGGATCGATGCGCTCCGGCGAGAAGGCAAGGTAGAAGTCCCTTCCTACTTGCCTCCCTGACTCCTGGAACCGGGGTAGGACCACCTCCTCGGTGGTGCCGGGAAAGGTGGTGCTCTGGAGGAGGAGGAGATGCTTGGATTCCATCCGGCTTCGCCAGCTCTTCGACCGTGCTTCGAAGAGGCGCCAGGTCCGGCTCCTTGTGGGCATCGACAGGGAGTGGGAACACAGACTACGACAACATCGCTCTCAGCCACGCTGCATCATAAGAGGATGTGGCGCTAATCTTACCCTCACTCCACCAGAACGGCGTTAGGGCCTCATTAGAGACATCATCGATGTAGCTGCGCCCGGCGTTGATCTCATCCCACCCGCCATTGGTTTAGCTCGATGCCCGTGGTTACGTACCCTGCCCGGGCGATGGCTACCATGGTGGGCAGCCCCACGTATCCGAGGCCTACAATACAGACCTTGGCGGTTCGTGCCGGCTATCTTGCGCTCCAGCCCTTCCATCACCCGCTGTTCCAATTACCTACTCCCCGCCTTCTTCCATGCGGAGGCTTTCCACGACCTTCTCAACCATCACCGATATCGGCGTGGAGGGGTGGTAGTCGATGTACCCCTGGATCTTGTCGATGGACGGCAATCTGCGAGCAGGCTCTTCAAACTCTTCGCCGTAAACTTGGGCAAAAGGAACGTGGACTATCTCGGATCTGCTTGAAGTGACCCGTCGCACCTCTTCGGCCAGGTCGAGGATGCATATCTCGGAGTCGCTCCCCACGTTGAACACCTCCCCCTCCGCTGAGGGCACCTCGGCGATGTCGGCCATGGCCCTTACCACATCCTTGACGTAGGTAAAACTCCGCTTCTGAAGCCCATCTCCATAGACCGTGATGGGGTCGCCGGCAATAGCCTGCCTCGCAAACCGGGGCAGGACCATCCCGTATCGCCCCGACTGGCGGGGGCCGACGGTGTTGAACAACCGGAGAATCACGATGGGCAAGCCCTGCTCCCTGTGATACGCCAGGGCGACGAACTCGTCCAGGGCCTTGGCGCAGGCGTAGCTCCACCGGGGAATGCTGGTGGGCCCCAGCAACATATCGCAGCCCTCGCGGAACGGGAATTCGGTGGACTTCCCGTACACCTCGGAGCTGGAGGCCAGTACGACCTTCTTTCTCATGTGGCTGGCCATCTGAAACAGGTTGCTGGTACCCAGCACGTTGGTCTCCAGTGAGTCAACCTGGTGGTCGTGTATGTATCCCACCCCCACCGCTGCCGCCAGATGGTATATCACATCGGCCTTTTCTATCTCGGGCCTGATCCCTTCCTTGTCCAACAGGCTGGCTTCGATGAATCGGAACCCGGAATGGCCTTCAAGATGGGCGAGGTTCTTGTGACTGCCCGTGGAAAGGTTATCGACGGCGGTTACCTGCTTTCCCCTGTCCCGGAGCTCATCGCAAAGGTGGGAGCCAATGAAGCCGGCTCCACCGGTAACCAGCGCTCTAGCATATGTCAAGTTGACCGCTCCAACATGGCCAGGATACAGGGCACTTCACCCTCCTTTTATGCCAGTCTAGAGCCAAGCCTTTTCCAAGGCAAGGGAGGAGCATCATGCGAGACACTCAACCTTGACTTGCCCCTGACCCAAAAATATACTGACCCCAGCTAGGCAGCCTTCACCTCTTTTCCAGTACCCAAGGGGCCGTATCGGGAGAACTCCTTCTATGCCCAATCCCAAAATTGTCGTCATCGGCGGCGGCACCGGCAATCGCACCACCTTGAGCGGCCTCAAGCATGAGCAGTGCGACCTGACCGCGGTAGTGGCGATGACCGACAGCGGCGGGAGCTCGGGCCGGTTGCGGGATGAGCTGGGGATCCTCCCTCCCGGCGATATTCGCCAGTGCCTGGTGGCCCTGGCATCTACCGACCCTTCCACCGCTCTAACCGCTCAGCTCTTCGACTACCGGTTCAGCGCAGGCAACGGCCTGGAGGGCCACAGCTTCGGCAACCTTTACCTGACGGCGCTGACCGAGGTTACCGGCAACATAGCAACCGCCATCGAAGAAGCTTCCAGGATGTTGTCCATCAAGGGCACCGTCCTCCCCGTCACCTTGACCCGTTCTTCCCTCGTGGCCCGGCTTAAAGACGGCTCTGAAGTTGCCGGCGAAGCCAGTATAGGCCAGCGACAGGAGAGCCTGGATGTCTCCATCGATTACATCTACCTGAGCCCCAAGGCCTACGCCTATCCCCCAGCCATCCAGGCCATCGAGGAGGCCGACGCGGTGATCATGGGGCCGGGAGACATATACACCAGCATTCTGCCCAACCTGCTGGTGGAAGACATCTCCCAGGCCATAAACGCCTCCAAGGCAGCCAAGATATGCATCTGCAACCTTATGACCAGGCCCGGAGAGTCCGACGGGTTCAAGGCCAGCAGCTTTGCCGGGCTGATCCGCGAGTACCTGGGGACCTCCGATCTCCTCGACTACCTGATCGTCAACAGCACTCCCTACCCGGAACGGCTCCTCGAAGGTACCGCTCCTTCGGCCAGTACCCGGTGGAGATCGACGATGCTGAAAGCAGCAAGCTGGCGAGGAACATCGTGCACGAACCCCTGTTCACCGCCGGGGTTTACCTGCACCACGACTCCCGCCTCCTGGCAAGCACCCTGATGGGCATCCTGGAACGACACACCGCCGGGACTCCCGCGAGGGGCCTGGACTAGCCCCGGCGGCCCTCAGCAGGCTTCTCCCGCCGTCATAGTGGCCCGCGGGCATAGCTTCGTCTTCCCAAGGATTGATCAGAGAGTTCCCAGTGTCTTGGAAGCCGTTTATGTCCCGGGTCGCGACTGGAGCTCTTCGGCAACAGGATATGGCGGCTATCTGGCAGTCGGCATGATTGATGGGACATCAGCCAGCGCACTGAGCAGCAAGGGGCCCATAAAACCCACCGACGAGCGTTAGGCGGAAGCCCCAGCGGCGATGTTCCCTTCATACTTGGTCTGTTGGTTCGATGTAATGCGATGGACCAGGACCAATGCAAAGACAAGGGCAGCCAGCGCCAGCGCATCAGTGGCGATGTAGAACCGGTCCGCCGTGATGAAGTCTCTGGCGGTCTCGCCTCGGAACACAAAGTTGCCGGCGACGCTGCTAATCCACCCACCCACCAGCCACAGGGCCCACCAAATCGGCAACAACGGCGTTGCCTCGCCCCGGCCAGGAAGTCCCGGCGAGCTATCTCGGTAGATTTCCTTCATCAGCTGATACGGCCGGAACAACGATATGATCGGGATGATCCATCCGAAGATGACCCACCAGGGCGAATGACCCTGGAGCAGCCCTCTCAGTGGTTCAAGGTTCCTGTATGCCATGTGCATCCAGAAGATGAAAGCAATACCGGCAAGAATCAAGGTCCCTATGTAGGTCATGGCGATAGCCCACATCCTGTCGTCGCTGCTCACCACCTCGTTCATCGGTACATTTTCTCCGCGCTCAATCCGCGAAAGCAGGTCGATTTCAGCAAGTGTGAAGATGATGCCGACGATGGTCACCACCCCATGAATCCCGAGAAATAAGGTACACCATAGGGCCCGGCCCTTTAACGGATGATACTTAGTAAGCAAAAGATACTCCCTTCAGTTTGGAAATGAGACTCCATTGATGCACGAATCCCGTGGTGACGACGGGACGCAGGAGTATGCGGCCGCAACTAGCAGGTACTACGACGCCACGTAGAGTCGGAGTCTGCTAAGGCCTGTAGAGAAGGGAGAGCTATTCCAGCTGGGGGGAGGCGCCGGATACCGAAGCCGCGCATGGCGCAAACATCCGGCTAGAGGAGAGGGCGGACAGAAGACTGTCCGATGCGGGAGAGATAGGAGGATTGGAATCGCGGAGGACGGGCAGGCATACGGCGAACGCCCTAAACCGGCGCATCAGTCTTAGAAGCGTCCCCCCGCTGCCTGTCTCCGATTCTATGGATAGGCACCGATACCCGAAGCCAGCTAACACGAGGAGAAAGCACACACCGATGCCCAGCAGAGCTAGCGATTCGGGCACTTGCTGGAAAGCCTCGCCAGCGAAGCTAAAGGCGGGATCCAAACTGGCCGAACCCAGCAGTGGGTACGATGGCAAGCCCAGTACAATTAAAGCCAAGAAGAAGCATCCTAGGGCGGCAACCAGAAACACCATCCCCAATGACAGTTTGCAGGCGCTGTAAGTAGTGTATCTTATGGGGACCATGCTTTGATTATCCATTCCGCTGGTAGTGCGAGTCAAGCTTTAGCGGTTACTATTTCAACCTGGCCTCATCTCCCCAGGGCCAGCACAGCGCCCGTAGTCGCCGCCCAGAGCAGCACGTCCAAGACCAGGGGCGGGTCCTTGATTATCACCATCTCCGGGCTTTCCGCTTCGGAGGTCTGGTTTATCAGGTACAGGTACCTGAACAAGCCGAAGATTACGAAGGGAATGGTGAGCATCATGCTGTGGTTGGCCGGAACGTTGGGGGCGGAGAAGGTGTAGAGGGAGTAGGCCACCATGGTTGCGGTGCTGGTCACGGTGATCATCTGCGAGAGCAGGGCATCGCTGTACTTTCTCAGCACCAGTCGTTGGCTGCCCGGGCTTCCCTCCTCGCTCTTGAACTCGCTGTACCTCTTCCCCAAGGCGATGAACAGCGCACCTAAGCCGATGGTAGTGTAAAGCCAGGGGGACATTTCCACGTCAATGACCAGCGCCCCAGCCAATACCCTTAGTAGGTAACCCGACCCCACAATCATCACGTCCAGCAACACCAGGTTCTTGATGTAGGACGAATAGGCCAGGTTCAGCACAAGGAATACAGATGCGACTATTCCAAGGCCCGTGTCCAGCAGGTAGGACCCAGCCAGGGCGCCTACCAGGAGCGCAGACGCCAGTCCTATGGCGACCCCCACCGGCATGGCACCGGAAGCGATGGGCCGCCGTCGCTTGGT
This sequence comes from Dehalococcoidia bacterium, assembly GCA_963663025.1. Lineage (GTDB taxonomy): Bacteria > Chloroflexota > Dehalococcoidia > Lucifugimonadales > JAGWBF01 > JAGWBF01. The sequence goes on from OY760073.1 coordinate 1,521,602, forward strand.
GGGATGGAGCCGGTCCCCTTTGCGGTCGAAGATGTCGTTGATCAGGTACACAGCCCCGGACAGGGCGATGAACGCAACTGCCCCAAGCATCGTGGCCGCGAGGAGCTCCCCAAAACGGCCCAGGTCGCCCGTGGACCACTCCTCGTTGAAGGAGAAGGCGAGGGGCAGGAACACCATGGCGCTCTTGGTCCACTGCACCGGCCGCATGGAAAGGGCGGCGTTCAATGCCAGGCTCATCAAGCCGGACGCTGCGCCATGAGGGGCATTAGATAGCCTGTTCAAGCACCATTCTCCCCGGTTTCGTCCTCCTCAGCAGAAGACCCGTTTCTCTTGGACATCGCCACGTAAAGGTACATCGTCGCAGCGACTCCGATGGCCACGGCGAACCACAAGGTGCACAGCCTGATTATCAGGGTTGCGGCGCTGGCGTCGGTCCCAGATATATTAAGCTGCTGCAACAATGCTATCATGCTTCCCTCCGTACCGATAAGGCCCCCGGGAAGCAGAGTCACGGCGCCCAGCAGGGTTGCTGTAGCGTAAATCGAAACAGCGGCGCCGAAGGATGCCGATATCCCCAGGCCCTGGAGCACGTACCACAGGGCCGCCCCCTCAGCCAGCCAGGCGACGGCGCTCAGGGCAATCGCCAGCGCCAGCGGCCTCGGAGACAGCACCTGCCGGAAAGCCTCCCTGGATGTGCCCAGGAAAGCTTTGACCCTGTTGGGCAAGGGGAGCATCTCCACCCGCCTGGCGCCCCAGTCCGAAATCAGGACAAAGACGGCAGCCAATGCGCCCATCACCACAACAGGGAAGGCGGTCCAGCCATAGGGAACAAGAAACAGGCCCCATGAACTCAGGAGCAGTACGGCGATAACGTCGGTGAAGCGTTCGGTAATGACAGCCGCCGAGGAACGGGCAACGGGAACGCCCGCCTGCTCCCTGAGGAAATAGGCCTTGCTGAGCTCTCCCAGCCGTCCGGGACTAATGGCCATGGCAAGCCCAGATGCGAATATCGTTGCGCTGGAGCCGACGCCTACGCTTATGCCCAGTATGCGGAGGTAGTAGGCCCACCTGAGCCACCGGATAAAGTAATTGGCAAGAGCAAGTCCCAGGGCGAGCATCCAATAGCGTGCGGGAAAGCCGTAGATCTGGTCGAGGGTGTCGCTAAGGTCGCCATAGAAAGCCACTCCCGCAAACACCAGGACCGCAAGTATGACGAAGGTTATGAAGCGGCGATGCTTCATCGGGGAGGGAAGGGGCTAGACCATGTACACAGGGGAGCTGTCGGTGACGATACGCTCTTCGGCCAGGATACCCTGTCGCAGGTATTTGGGCAGCGAGAACATGCGGCGATGGGCCAGTCCATCGTAGTAGGAAAGCTCCTGGGGGAGGCGTTGCTGTACTAGGTCGTCGATGTAACCGGGTTCCTGTTCCGGCAATGGGACCGACTGAGCGTTACCGGCGCCATCGGCTTGCGCCAGCACAAAGCCCCAGAGGGTCGTGAAGGCAGGAATGAATACGCAGTAGGGATGAGCTTGCGGGAAAACGCCCGACAGAGTGCGAGCAATGACGGTGAAGCATTCGGTGTAGTTCAGGTACCCAGCCGGGCCGGCCTGGGTGACCAGTATCCCTCCGGGATTCAGCTTTGCCTTGGCTTGGCGATAGAACTCCTCGGTGTAGAGGAGGTAGGCAGGGCCGCCCTCGGTTGGGTCCACCAAGTCCAGGATGATCACATCGAAGCGATCGTTGCAGTTGGCAAGGAACTTGCGGGCATCCTCGTGTCGGAGGTCCAGCTTGGGACTCTTGAACGCGCCAGCGTTGTGGTCGGGAAGATGGACTCCGCACATCTGAACCACTTCCGGATCCAGGTCCAGCATGGTGACCTTTTCCCACCTCGGGGTACCTCAGTACCTCCCTCAGCGTGGCGCCTTCGCCGCCACCGCCGACAAATACCGACCGGGGAGACTGGTGGAGGAGCATAGCCGGATGCACCAGGCTATCGTGGTAGATGTGCTCGTCGGCTTCGGTGGACTGGGTCTTGCCATCCAGAACGAGACACCGACCAAAGGTGTCGGTGTCCATAATGTCAACGGTTTGGTATCCGGTGCGGCCCGTATGAAGGATGTCCTTGATACGGTAAACGATCATCATGTCGGGGGTGACTAGCTCAAAGTGCCATTTGCCCGGGATTTCCATGCTGGGGTTATCTGGCGGCCTTAGGCGGCGGCCGCAATCTCAGTGAGGATTCCCCGGCGATATTCGGTCAGCAGCGGGTCCCGGCATTCCAGCTTGTCGATGAGGATCCGGGCAGCCTTAGAAGCGTCGAAGGATTCCCCGCAGGTGAACACATCGGCGGCCGCATAGCCGTACTCGGGCCATGTATGTATGCAGAGGTGAGATTCGGAGATGGCCAGGATACCTGTAACACCTTGGGGGTTGAACTGATGGAAGGACTCGCCGATTATGGTGGCCCCTGCAGCATCGGCTGCCTGGGTCATTGCCTCCCGGATGTAGGGAAGGTCATCCAGAAGGCTGGGGTTGCATTCCTTGAGTTCAACCATCACGTGAATTCCGAGTACATTCAATCACCTGCCCCCCTTTATGATTTTGGCGTGCAAAGCGAAATTCTACCCGCAATTGACCTTCTGCGCAATACCTGCCTACAACTCGGACAGGAAACCCAGGTCGACGTGGGACTTGAGCAGCTCCCGGAAGCGCCGAGTCTTGTCAGGGTGATGGACCGGTGCGGCCAGCAGGAGTTCGTCCAGCAGCTCGGCGCAAGCTATCGTCTCGTTGGCCATCACCAGGAGGGGAACATCCCGTTCCTCGGCTTCGTGATACACGTACTGGTTCGGTTCGAAGCCGCCGGTGAGCAGCAAGCAGGCGGTCTCCGTGTGGAGACACGCCAAGTGAATGTCCGGGCGGTCCCCCCTGACCAGCACCCCTTTGTTTGGGTGCCGCCCATAGTATGTGTCCCCTCCGTCCATGATGTTCCCGCCGATGAGGAAGTTCTCTATCAGGGCCCCAGCCTTCTCCTCACCCAGCACCCAGGCGCCGTTCAAGCCCTGGGCTACGTCCCCCACCGACACCGATGCCATGACCCGGTCGGAAGGAATGGCGCCCAGCAGCCCCTCCTGGCTTAGCTCCTCGGAATGCTGGCTAAGCCTGTAGGGGGGCGCCATGTTCAGGAGTACGCCTGCCAGGTGCTCCCTTAGAGGCGCCCCGCCGGGTAGGCCCGGATGACCCGCCGCCGTGCTGGAATACCCTCGGACGTACAGCACTTTGCAGTCGAGCCTGCGCACGATGTCCTCAACCCGGGCCGCCGGGTCTCCTTCCACGGGAGACAGGGCCGGGCCCTCAAGCACGACGAGGTATCCCGCGGCGGACAGCTCCTGGGCGAGGGCCAGCGTGCCGTCCAAGCCCATATCCCCCGAGGCATCCCCGCCTAGGACATGGTCGTTCATATAGGTTACGTCGGGATCGGGCTGGGCGGGGAAGAGCTTCAGGTACGCAGCCTTCCCGTCGCCATCCAGCACCTCCGACACAAGGGCGGCCGCCGTGGCTGTCTTTCCCACACGGGGTCTATCGGAGGCTATCAGCAGGAGCGGCAACTAGGACACCTCGTCGGCGGCGAAACTCTGCATCGGTGGCGCGTTCACTAGATGAACTTGGCTTGGGCCCGCGCCCCGGCATAGTCTATGTACACAGATATCACTTCGCTGAAGAAGTTCACCGCTTCAGTCCCCTGCTCACGGGTGCCGGCGCCGGAAGCCTTCAGCCCTCCAAAGGGCAGGTGGACCTCGCCACCCAGGGTCGGGGCGTTCACGTGCACGATTCCGGCCTCCACCTGCTCCACGTATCGGAGGGCCTGGGTTATGTCCTTAGTGTAGATGGAGGATGACAGCCCGAACTGCACGTTGTTGGCGATGTCGATGGCTTCGTCCAGGTCCCTGGCTTCGAACACTGTCAGCACAGGGCCGAATATCTCCTCCTGGGCTATGCGCATGGAGGGCTTGACGTCGGTGAATATGGTCGGCTCCACGTAGTAGCCTTCGTCGTAGTCCCCGCCCCTGACGGCATGGCCTCCGTAAGCGAGCTTGGCCCCCTCCTCGGTCCCGACGCCGATGTACTCCAGCACCTTGTCAAACTGGTACTGGCTGGACAGGGGGCTGACATCCACGCTCCGGTCCATGCCGTCCCCGATCTTCAGGGCGCTGGTACGGCTGATCAGCTCGTCCATGAAGGGCTGAAAGACCGAGCTTTCCACTATAACCCGGCTGGTGGCCGTGCACCTCTGGCCCGTGGAGCCAAAGGCGCCCTGCACCACACCGCCCAGAGTCTTGTCCATGTCGGCGTCGGCCAGGACGATGACGGCGTTCTTGCCCCCCATCTCGCACTGTACCTTCTTCAAGCCCTTGGCGCCCTCGGTGTAGATGTTGGAGCCGATGTCCGTCGAGCCGGTGAAGGAGATGCCCTTGACCAAGGGATGGGACACCAGGGTGTTGCCCACCGAGGCGCCCGGCCCGGTGATGAGGTTCAGGACGCCAGGGGGCAGCTCGGCATCTTCGAACACCTTCACCAGCATAGAGGCGGACATGGGCGTGGACGACGCGGGCTTGAACACCAGGGTGTTCCCGCATATGAGGGCCGGCGCCATCTTCCACGCGGGGATGGCTATGGGAAAGTTCCAGGGAGTGATTATGCCCACTACCCCCAGAGGCCTACGGGTTGTATAGGCCACCGTGTCGGGTATCTCCGACGGCGTTGTGTACCCGAAGAGGCGGCGACCCTCGCCGGCCGAATACTCGGTGATGTTCATCGCCCGGCGCACCTCGCCCAGGGCATCGCCGATGGGTTTGCCCTCCTCCAGGGTGATCGCCCTGGCGATGTCGTCGGCCCTCTCGCGCATGATCTCCAGGGCCTTGTACAGTATGCCCGCCCTTTGGGGAGCCGGCATACCTGCCCATGCAGGCAGGGCGCGATTGGCGGCTTCGACAGCCCGCTCGGCATCTTCAGGGATGGAGGCCTGGAAGGAAGCCAGCACCTGGTCCTTATGAGCGGGATTGGCGATGGTGTAGGTCCGGCCTGAAGCTGAGTCCACCCAGCTTCCGTCGATGTAGTTCTGGTAGGTGGGAACTTCAGCAGATGTTGTCATGGATTCGCTTCCTGCTCCTATGTAATCCGGTCGCCAGCCCTAAAAGATCTGCGTGTTGCACGCAGGCCGCTACCATCCTGGTGGGGAGACGAGAGAATTGTGTCCCCCGCCTGCGCTCTAAGCGGCTGCTGCCACCCGGGACATGTGCTTCTGGAACCAGTCCAGGGTGCGGGCAAAGGCATCCTCGGCGGCATCCCTGCGGTAGCTCTCCCTTTCGTCGCAGTAGAACCCGTGGCCGGCCCCGTTATACGTTTTGAAGTCGTACACCTTGCCATGCTTCTGAAGCTCGGCTTCGATCTTGCTTACATCTTCGGGGCTGGGGTTCTGGTCCTCCTCGCCGAAGTTGCCCATGACCGGGCAGGCGATATTGGCAGTCCGCTCGAAAGCCGATGGGCCGTCGCCCCGGGCACGCATGATGTTCCCGCCGTAGAACATGGACCCTGCCTTGATGCCGGGACATGATGAGGCGGCCAGGTAAACCACATAACCGCCGAAGCAGAAGCCCACGATGCCGATGTTCTCGCTATCGACGCGAGGATGCCTCTTGAGCCAGTCGATGGTGGTGTTGATGTCCTGCACGATGCAATCGTTGGTCACCTGCTCCCTGGCCTTGTTGCGTTCGGGCACATCCTCTTCACCGTACCCGAAGGTGGGGTTGGTGCCTCGCACCGCTTCGCTTGTGTTGTAGCGATGGAACATCGCCGGCGCCACCGCGAAGTAGCCCTCGGATGCAAATCGGTCGGCTATACCTTGTATATGGGAGCTGACGCCGAATATCTCCTGGACCACTATCACTGCCGGGCGCGCGCCCGGCGCATCGGGCTGGCTGACGTAGGTGTGCATGTCATCCAGTTGCTCTCCTGATTCTATCCTCAGGATCTCCCAGAAGGATGCCATAGCTGCTCCTCTCACTACGCAGTTTTGGGGAGTCGGCAGGCTCTCTTGGATCGAGACTTACCCCGCCCGGTTTGGGACCGATTGTAGCAGAGGGGATTCGGGCAAACAACCTGGGCTAGCTGGACTCCAGCTTCAGCAGCGCCATGAATGCTTCTTGGGGAAGCTCCACTTTCCCCACGCGCTTGAGACGCTTCTTGCCCTCTTTCTGTTTCTCCAGCAGCTTGCGCTTGCGGGTTACGTCGCCCCCGTAGCACTTGGCCAGCACATCTTTGCGAAGGGGCCTCACCGTTTCCCGGGCTATAATTCGGCTGCCGATGGCGGCCTGGATGGGTACGGCGAATAGCTGTCGAGGAATCGCCTCACGGAGCTTCTCAGCCAGGGTCCTGCCGTAGGCGTAGGCCTTGTCCTTGTGGACAATTAGGGAGAGCTCATCGACAGCCTCCTGGTTCAAGAGGATGTCCAGCTTCACCAGCGGCCCAGCCCGGTAGCCGTCGAAAACGTAGTCCAAGGAGGCGTAGCCCTGGGTGCGGGACTTGAGCTGGTTGTAGAACTCGGCCAGCATCTCGGCCAGGGGCATCCGGTACTCCAGCATCACGCGGGATCCCTTGTCCCGCTCTTCGTCCGCATCCTGGGTCTCCCCTTGGGAACCTTCGCCCTGGATGTATTCCATCCTGCGGAACTCTCCGCGGCGGGTGGCCATCAGCTCCATTATGGCGCCGATGTACGTTCCGGGAGTCAGGATGGTGATGGCCAGCCAGGGCTCCTGAATTTCCCTGATCTGCGCCACCGGGGGAAGCTTGGAAGGAGTTTCGACCTCAATGATGCTATCGTCGGTCATGTGGACCTTGTAGGCAACGCTGGGGGCGGTGGCTACGATGTCCAGCCCGTACTCCCTTTCCAGCCTCTCCTGGACAATGTCCATGTGAAGCAGCCCCAGGAACCCGCACCTCAGACCAAATCCCAGGGCGACGCTGTTTTCAGGCTCGAAGGTAAGGGCGGCATCGTTGAGCTGAAGCTTCTCCAAGGCTGTGCGCAGGGCCCTGTACTCCTGGCCTTCGGCGGGGTACAGCCCGGAGAAGACCATCGGTTTCAGGGGGACGTACCCGGGCATCGGTTCCGAGGCCTGTCGGTCCTCCAGGGTGAACGTCTCGCCCACGCTGCACTCCCGTACATCCTTCAGGCCCGTTGCGATGTACCCCACTTGCCCGGCTTCCAGGGCATCCCGGCGCACAGGGTGGGGGGCGAAGACGCCCACCTCCATCGCTTCCGTCTCTTTGTCGGTGGACATCAGGAGCATCCGGTCGTTCCTGGAAACCGATCCTTCGAAAAGCCTGACGTAGGCAACGATGCCCTTGTATGGGTTGTAAACGGAGTCGAATACCAGGGCCCGCAGGGGCTGGTCGGAGCGTCCTTGGGGATGGGGTACCCGGTCCACCACAGCCTGGAGGATATCGCTTACGCCCTTCCCGTCTTTAGCCGAAGCGAACAGGATCTCATCAGGGGAAAAGCCGAACACCTGGGTCAGCTCTCCGGCAACCTTCTCGGGCTCTGCCTGTGGTAGATCGATCTTGTTGACCACCGGCAGCAGGACAAGGTCGGCTTCCATGGCCAGGAAGGAGTTGGCGATGGTCTGCGCCTCTATGCCCTGGCTGGCATCCACGACCAGTATGGCGCCCTCGCATGCAGCCAGGGAGCGGGAGACCTCGTAGCTGAAATCCACATGTCCCGGGGTATCAATGAGGTTGAGCTGGTACTCTTCCCCGTCCCTGCTCTTGAAGGGCATGGACACCGCTTTGCCCTTGATGGTGATGCCCCTCTCCCGCTCCAGGTCCATCTGGTCGAGAAATTGGGCCTTCATCTCCTGGGAAGAAACGGTGCCCGTCTGTTCGAGGAAACGGTCAGCCAGGGTGGACTTGCCGTGGTCGATGTGGGCAATGATGCAAAAATTGCGTATGTGCTCTGGGTCCATCAGCAAGCACGCGGCAATGGGGAATTCGGGAGGATGCTGTTGCCTGTCAGTTAATCATCCTCCCACAGCGATTACGCCAACTGGTAAGAGGGGGTACCGTAACCGGGTACATTGATGCACGAGACCCAGTGGCCGGGCTTGACCTCCCGCACCTCGGGCATCTCCTCCATGCACTCAGGGGACACCGACGGGCACCTGGGATGGAAGACGCAACCTGCCGGGGGGTTCAGAGGGCTGGGGACCTCGCCGGATAGGAGAATCCTCTCTCGCTGGGCATCGATGATCGGGTCGGGTATGGGCACTGCGGAAAGCAGGGCCTTGGTGTAAGGGTGAAGAGGGTCTGCGTAGATATCATTGCGGTCGGCGATCTCCACGATGTGGCCCAGGTACATTACAGCGACGCGGTCGCTAATGTGACGCACCACCGACAGGTCGTGAGCGATGAACAGGTAGGTCAGAGAGAACTGCTCTTGCAGGTCTTCCAGCAGGTTGATGACCTGGGCTTGGATGGACACGTCCAGGGCCGACACAGGCTCGTCGCAGACCATGAACTCCGGGTTGACAGCGAGGGCCCTTGCGACGCCGATCCTCTGGCGCTGACCACCACTGAACTCGTGGGGGAATCGGTCTGCCATGTACCGGTTCAGACCGACGATATCAAGGAGCTCGCCCACCCGTTCCTTGTACTCCGCCTTGCTCTTAGCCAAGCCATGAACGACCAGAGGTTCTCCGATGATGGACCCGGCTGTCATCCTGGGGTTTAGGGAGCTGTAGGGGTCCTGGAATATGATCTGCATCTGGCGCCTCATTGGGCGCATGTTCCGATTGTTCAAGGTGCAAAGATCAACGCCATGGAACATAATCTTGCCCGCAGTGGGCTTGTACAACTGGAGAACGCAGCGGCCTGTGGTGGTCTTGCCGCATCCGCTCTCGCCCACCAGCCCCAGGGTCTCACCCTTCTTGACAAAGAAGCTGACATCATCCACAGCCTTGATGTCGGCCACTGCTCTCTGGAAGAAGATGCCGGCCGTTACCGGGAAGTACATCTTCAGGTTCTGGACTTCAAGCAGGAAGTCTTGCTGGGACCCATTCCCGTTTTGCTGAAGCTGGGTCATCAGTTGCTCTCCTTAGGATGCTGGGGCCAGTTGCTTGGATACGTAGCAGGCTGACGAGTGGCCGTCGGCGATGTGCTCCAGAGGGGGAGTGTCCTCGGCACACTGATCGATGGCATACCTGCATCGTTCTCGGAAAGAGCACCCCAGGGGGATGTTCACCAGGTCCGGAGGCTGTCCCTCGATGGGATCCAGCTTTTCGGTCCTCGGCAAGTCGAGCCTGGGGACCGAGTTCAACAACCCCAGGGTGTAGGGATGGCGGGGGTCCCGGTAGATTTCCTGGGCGTTGCCCCTTTCTATGATCTTGCCCGCATACATGATGTTTACCCTGTCAGCGTATCGGGCAACCACCCCGAGGTTATGAGTAATCACGATAAGGGCTACCCCATATTCCCGGCTGAGGCCCTTCATAAGCTCCAGAATCTGGGCCTGGATAGTGACGTCCAGAGCAGTCGTGGGCTCGTCTGCGATGATCAGGCGCGGGTTGCAGCTAAGGGCCATGGCAATCATCACCCTCTGCCTCATCCCGCCGCTGAACTGGTGGGGGAACTGCTTTACCCGCCTCTCAGGGTCGGGAATGCCGACCTGATCGAGGCGCCGGACTGCTTCCCTGCCGGCATCGGACCTGCTCATTCCCAGATGGAGCTGCAGGGTCTCCGTCAACTGCCTTTCGACGGAGAGCACCGGATTAAGAGAAGTCATGGGCTCCTGGAACACCATGGAAATCTGGTGGCCCCTGATCCTTCTCATCTGGGCGGGGCTCATCTTCAGCAGGTCTTCGCCGTTGAAGATGATCTCGCCCTCGATGATCTTTCCCGGAGGGTCCGGTATGAGGCGCATAATCGACAGGGCGCTGACGCTCTTCCCACAACCACTCTCACCAACCAAGCCCAGGGTTTCCCCTTCTTCCAGGTCATAGGACACACCGTCCACAGCCTTGACCACTCCACCAAAGGTGAAGAAATAGGTCTTAAGGTCCCGGACCTCCAGCAAGGTTGCCATAGAATGTCCTCGCACACTTCAGGATACAAGCAGGGTGGGTTGCTGTATGTTACCCGGCCTGATACCCACTCATGGTGGGGAAGGGGAGACTCGAACTCCCACGCTTTTCAGCACATGATCCTAAGTCATGCTCGTCTACCAGTTCCGACACTTCCCCTTGGGGGATTCCAACAACTTGGTGACCCGCCTCGGGGTCGAACCGAGAACCTACGGATTAAGAGTCCGTTGCTCTGCCAGTTGAGCTAGCGGGCCTCAGCCCTTCCGTAAGTAGGCGCAACTCTACTCACAAAGGCTTCCTGAGACTAGCAAGGCAGGTCCCGTTTGTCAACCATACCAGCCTTGTCCTCAACTAGCGTCCAAAGGCTAGGGCCCTGGGGCGCAGACGTGCCGGGCCCACATTAGCATGGAGCCTTTGGGGGGCGATCAACGTCCATGTTCGAGGCGGTCAATCAAGGGAGCGGGCAGGCCAGCCTTGCGCATCTTCTCCTGGGTAGCTGCAATGTTGTATGTGACCCGGCGCCTCTCGACAGTTTCGCCCTCGGAATCGTAGATCACATAGCTGGGCCTCGGGTCTCCGTCCCTGGGCTGTCCCACTCCCCCGGGATTGATGATCATACGATTAGCCCCCAAGCCAACCCCGGTGTCCAGTGGAAAGGGGGCGAACCCTCCTCTTTCTCCCCCTTCAAGGCACAAGAAAGGTATGTGGGAATGCCCCACCAGGCAGTAGGGTGTGGTCATGCGCTGGAAGGTAGCGGCGGCCGCCTCGGCCGACATCAGGTACTCCCAGACGGGTGACCTCAGGGAGCCGTGGACCAGGGTGAACTTCCCTCTCCCGACCACAAGGGGAAGCTCCGCCAGGAAGTCCGTTTCCTCGTGGGACAACTGGGCAGCGGTCCAGTGGGCAGCATGGGCTGCGGCATAGTTGAACTCCTCGGTGTCCATCTTTCCGATGGCGGCCAGGTCATGATTGCCGGCGATGCAGACGTAGCTGGGAAACTCCCGCACCAGCCGTATGCACTCGCCAGGGTCGGGGCCGTAGCCCACTGTATCGCCCAGACACCAAAGCTGGGCGATGTCCCCGCCCCGGGCAGCGTCTTCCAGCACCGCGGTGAGGGCTTCCAGGTTGGAGTGAATGTCCGAGACTACCAGGATGCGCATAAGCCCCTTTACGTTGCCGGCTGGCTAACCCGTGCCTGACCTGCATTATATACGCAGGCCCCATTCCGAACGACCCTGGGACGAAGGGGCCACCGGGCCCCGCCCTCCTTGAGACAGGGACTGGCACCAGATATAATCCCAGGCGATGAAGGTGAGCGAACTTGGCGAGTTCGGTCTGATCAACGTGCTGAACGAGGTGGTCCAAGCCTCCACGGAGGGTATGGACAACCCCTCCCCCCTTGGGTTCGAGTTGACAGCAGGCATCGGCGACGACACCGCCGTCTGGCGTTCGTCGGGCATCCACGGCCTGTACACTACGGACACCGTCGTCGAGGGCGTGCACTTCACCAGGGAGACCACACCCTGGTACGACCTGGGATGGAAGCTCATGACCGCCAATGTCAGCGACATCGCCTCCATGGGTGGCCAGTGCCTCTACGCCTTGGTGACCCTGGGACTTCCCCCGGACACCGAAGTGGACGACCTGAGGGACCTGTACGGGGGCATGGCCGGCCTGGGGAACAAGTACGGGGTGAAGATCGCGGGGGGAGACATAGTAAGGTCTCCCGTTGTTTTCGCGACGGTTGCCCTGACCGGCGCTGCGGAAAAGCCTCCCATGCTGCGCTCCAAGGCGACTCGCGGGGACCAGGTGGCGGTGACGGGTTACGTCGGTTCATCGGCGGGCGGGCTGGAGCTGCTGCTGAGCGGCCCCTTCGACGGCGCTCAGGGTGGACGGGCCGGCATTAGTAAGGCGGCCGATATCCTGATCTCGGCCCACCGGCGCCCCGAGCCCTGCATACAGGAGGGGCGCACCCTGCTGCTGCACGGCGTCACGACAGCCATGGACGTAAGCGACGGACTGGCGGACGACCTGTCCAAGCTGTGCACCGCCAGCGGTGTTTCGGCGACCATCGAAGCTGGCGATGTCCCTATCCACCTTGCCCTGCGGGAGGTCTTCCCGGAGCGCTGCCTGGACATGGCCTTGGGGGGCGGCGAGGACTACCAGCTTGTCTTCGCCGCTGATGAGAGCCTTATGGCCGAGGTCATCCCCCTCCTTTCGCCATCGGCGGCCGTCATCGGGCGCATAGCAGCAGGGGAACCGGGCCGGGTCAGTGTGGTCGACTCCAGAAGCGGCGCCCAAAGAGAGGTAACCCCACAGGGATGGGACCATTTCAGGTCTCCATCCCCTGCCGAGGCCAAGTAGCGTTGGCATCCTCATCGGATACCTTGACCGAAACCCTTTACCTGTCCAGCTCGGCCCCGGAGGTCACCCAGGAGATCGGAAGGGTGCTGGGACGGGCGTCCCAGCCTGGCGCCATATTCCTGCTGACCGGGGAGCTGGGCGCGGGCAAGACCTGCCTGACCCAGGGCATCGCCCAAGGCCTGGAGGTCCCGGGCTACGTGCGAAGCCCCACCTTTGTCATGGTGACTCGCTCCATTGGTCGGCTGACCCTCCACCACATCGACCTGTACAGGGTGGAGGACTCCTTCGAGGCCCTGGACCTTGGGCTGGAGGAGCTGATGTATGGCGATGGGGTCTGCGTGGTGGAGTGGGCTGAGCGGGCCGCCGACATCTTCCCCGAGGAGTCGGTGAGCATATCCATCGACTACGGCGCATCGGAGACGGAGCGCTCCATCGCGCTGACCGCGCCGGCAGGCGCTATTGCCGGGCTACGCAACGCGCTAAAGGGATACGTCTAGGCGGTGCTGCTGGCCATCGACACATCCACCCGCTCCGGCGGCGTAGCCCTGTGGGACAACGGCGCAGCGGTCGCCTCCATGTGCTGGCGCTCGACCCACCACCACTCCGAGGAGCTTATGCCCTCCATAAGCTCGCTGATCTCCGGTCGCAGGCTGACCATGCGGGACCTGCAGGGCATCGGCGTGGCCCTGGGTCCCGGCGGTTTCAGCGCCCTGCGGGTGGGACTCAGCACCGCCAAGGGGCTGGCCATGCCGATAGGGCTGCCCCTTGTTGGCGTCGGCACCCTGGAGGCGGAAGCCCATCCCTGGCGCTCCCTTGGCATGGCGGTGCAGCCCATCCTGGATATGGGGCGGGGCAACCTCGCCACAACGCGTTTCGCCTTCGTGGGAGACGGCTGGAAGAAGGTGGCCGATGAGCACATCGCCACCCCCGACGAACTCCTGGCATCCCTGCAGGGAGCAGGCCCGACCCTCCTGTGCGGCGAAGGGGTGGCGACTTACCGGGAAGCGCTGAAGGAGGGCCTTCCCGCGGGCAGCATGCTCATGCCCTTCACCACCACAGCCGCCAGGTTGTCCGCCCTGGGGGAGATGGCCGAGTCCAAGCTCTCGGAGGGAGGGCTGCCGGCCATGGCCAGCCTGGAACCCCTATACCTGAGGCCGCCCAACATCGGCCCTCCCAAGACCCTCAAGCGGATACAACTCTAGTACACGCCGAAAGAGCCAACAGAAAGAGAAATCGCATGGAACGAACACTGGTGCTGTTAAAACCCGATGCTGTGCAGCGCGGGATGGTGGGCGCCATCATATCCCGGCTGGAAGCAAGGGGCCTGAAGATCGTCGGCATGAAGATGCTCCAGATGGACCGGGCCCTGGCCGAAAAGCATTACGAGCCCCACATAGGCAAGCCCTTCTTCCCCGGCCTCCTCAGCTTCATAACGTCGGGGCCCATGGTTGCCATGGCTTGGGAGGGCAACAACGCCGTGGAGGTCGTCCGGAGCACCATGGGAGTCACCAACCCCGTGGAAGCCGGCCCCGGCACCATAAGGGGAGACTACGCCACCGACATCGGCCGAAACCTGGTGCACGGCTCCGATTCGCTGGAGACGGCTGAGCGCGAGGTCGCCCTGTTCTTCACGGCAAGCGAGCTGATCGACTACGACCGCAGCGTGGACAACTGGATTATAGAACGCTAACCACTTGGGGCGCCTTGTTCCCGTGATAGTCCAGGGGGCCTAAGTGCGGAGCTCTCGAATCAGAGGACCCGGACGATTTGCGGCGCCTCGTCCCACAGTTGGTCAAGCCTGTAGAACTCCCTGGCTTCCGCGCTGAACAGGTGGATGATCACGTCGCTGAAGTCCAGGAGCAGCCATCCCGCCTGGGGCGTGCCCTCGCTGTGGTGGAGGGGTGCGCCGGCGTCTTCCAGGTGGTCGATGATGTCTTCCCGGAGGGCCCCAAGCTGGCGGTCGCTTCCGGCGCTCATGATCACGAAGTAGTCCGCGAAGGAAGCCAAGCCCCGGAGGTCCAGCAGGACGATATCCTCCGCCTGCTTCTCCGAAGCGAAATCGACTGCCATGTGGGCCAGCTCACCAGGTTCCAGAAACACCGTCCCCAAAGCGCAAACTAAGGCTGATTATAGCCAGCAGCAAACGCAAGGGTCAACGCAGAGGGGGTGAGGTAAGACGGCTCCTCGGTGTGGTTGGGCTCTTTGAGTTAGGAGGCGAAAACAACTATCTTGGTGCTCGTATAAGTCGGAGACCAGGTATGCCCTCGAAATCTCCATCGTCCGCTGCAAGCGGACAACTCAACAGTAGTGCTGTGGATGCAATCCAGGCATCTGCCATCTGCAATTCGCGCCCGGTTGCCCGGCGGTCGGCGCGCAATTTAGCGCAAGTATCAATCAACCCGTGGTCAGGGAAGATAACCTCGTACTGTTGAAGGTTACGGTCCAACTCCCGCCTTCGTGATGCCCCCCACCCAGCAAGGTACGCTCCGTACCAAGCCTCCTCCAGCGTTTGGAAGGATATAACCGGTCGATTCCCCTCAAGGTGTTGCTCGTAAAAGGTGCTCTCAAAACTCCGGTTCCGGCTATGGACAATTGACACTACGCTTGTGTCCACAACGACAAGTGGAGCGCTTCCAAGCATCAAACGTCACGCCCCTCCCGGATGACACGGTTGAACTCGTCAACATCAAACGGTTCGCTTGCCCTAACAATCTCATCGCTGCGAAATATCTTGGGGTTGGGATCGTTCAAAAACCCCTCTAGGTCAAACGGTTCCCCAACCAGGCTAACGCTGTCAATCTTCTCCACCTGAACTCTTACCCACTTGTCCTTGGCGTTAAACCTTCCGTACCCCTTGATTTCAACGTGCTGAGTTGCCAGCCTTCGCATCTCATCGTCGAGGGAAGCGTCGAACCGCAGACGTACACGCTCATCCCCGTAGCGGTGAAGCTGGGCTGTCCGCTTGTCCCAGTTGACCTCTTTCAACCAGCCGCGCAATTGAGCATCGGTTTTTCTTCCACCCTGTTCTTTCCTCTCCTTTCTGCGCCTGATTTCTATCATGCGAGGTTGGTCAGTAGCCCCGTACCACGCGCGGACAGATGACGGTAGTCGCGCACGTATGGCAAAGAGCCTGTCGGTCACCTCCCTTGGCAGATTGGAATCTTCATCTCCGTCCCAAGCCAGCAGGGAGTTAAGGGCCTGAACTCCGAGACCTTCCGAGTAGGGACCCTCGGTCTGTGGCGATCCCAAGGCTAGTTCAGCAATGATGGAACCTTTTCGGATCCCGGTCAGCCGCAGGTTGCTCTGATCCCGCACCCATTTAGGGGGCTGGCCTCGTCTGGCCTCATGTCCTCCAAGGTGCTGCACCATAAGCCGCATGGCGTCTTGGACACCTTTGACCGCTGCAAAAAATTCATCTACGGAGACACCGTCCGGGCCAATGCCTGGCCCTTCAAGTGCGACAGCAAATCGGTTCTCCACCATGACCTCCCTTCGAGGGCTGGAACGCCGTCATGATGTTCGGAGAATATATTACACTATCTGCCACCACAGGCATCCTACCAGTCGTGGCGGCCCCTTAGGATGTTTGACCCCACTGAGGGTGGCGAGGGAAGTTATAGGCTTGACTAGATTGGGCTGTATAACTGTTCGTTCTCTTTGCAGTGCTTCCTCACTTCGTCCACCCATTGATCATACCAATACCACGCATTGACGATCTGCACTCCATAGCCCTTGTCTGGCCTTCTCGCATCTAGCCTCTTCCACAGCAAAGTATGGTAATGCAAGCTAAACGTGGAGTACCCCTCATCGCGCATTTTTCTTACGATTTCGCTGGGCAGGTGCTTAGGGCGCTCTATTTCCTTCAAGAATACACGCTCGTGTTGGTCAATCAATGACTGTCCTAATTCAGAATCGGCCCGTACGAACTCAAGAACGTGGTCGGCCTGTGCATTCTTGTTTGTCGTAGTCGGAACAAACAGGAATCGACGTCTAAAGTAGGGGGAACTGATTTCTTCGTCTGAGAGGTCGGCATCAAAGTCCTGAACATACTTGGCAACATTGGATGGTAACGGTTCAGAAGCTTCACTTGAACTAGTAGTGGCCATTAAGTCTCTGAATTGAAGAGCAAATGCAACCGACTCACCTAGAGAATGCTTCTCTCCGAACAGTTCACAAATGTATCGCTCGTAGTTCAAACAACAAGCTAGGTAACGACTGGAGAGCTGTTTATCAACACCCACTGACTGATGGTGCTCGATCTCATGGCGCAGACCAATGAGAAAACGCAGGTTCTGTCTAGTTGGTGCATCTAATGGACATTCGTCCTCATTGAGGCAACGCTCGAGTTCCCAGTATTTGAAGGCTCCTGATTTAGTCCGGTCGAACTTCCGTCGGGCAGGGCCTTTCCGAAAGTATCTGTATTCCATCCCACGACGACGGTAATGAGCATGAAGCAAGTAGGTCCAAGCCACGACCATTAGCACAATGAAGGTTTCGGTCTTGAAAGTGGCTAGAGGGTTGTTGAAGGTTTGGACAGCGTTCAATGCTGCTTCACGGGATTTGACCAGTAATTCTCGTTGAACTGACGGACCCCGGGTTCTATTCACGGATCCTGCCCTTCCTTCGTCCCACCTCCCCTAATTGCGCCGTGCGCCAGCGTCTGAGGAACGGAGTTGAGTCAAGGGGTTCGAAGCTATTGTCCAACCTACTGACTGCTCTTTGCCAATGTCAGGATGGCAAGTGCTCCTACGACTCCTACGAAGCCTCCCACCACGATTTGGACCAATGAGGTAGTACCTGCTAACCCTATAGAGAACACCAAGCTACCTGCAACCAAAAGCCCCAATCCAACCACTAGTGAAGGTACCATCGATGCCTCTCCTTCGGAATGATTTTGTACTTGTGGCTCTCCTCGGCATAAGAGATAGCCCGCGTGCCCTCCCCGATGGAATGGAGCCTACACTACTATATGACCAGCTTGGCGTCTTTGGGGCGAGCCTTGCCGCCGTGCACCGAGGGTTCGGCGCACCACTTGGCAGATAGTCGGCGCACAGCAGCGTAGGTATCCTCATCGAAGCCGATGAGGTCGCAGACCACACGCCTGTCCAGCAGGGCCCGGTTGGGGTACGCGTCGGCCAGGTAGGCAGGCAAGTACTCCGCCTCGATCACCACAGGGGAGCGGCCGGGTGCGGTGATTAGGATGTCGGGTTTAAGGCCTGGATGGCCGGCGATGGCCTGGGTGTTCTCGGAGCGCACCTGGCTACGGGCCAGCATACCTTGAAGGAGGGTGCCCATGACGACGTTGACGCTGGGCTCGGTCTGGCGAGGCATGATTGCCCAATGATAGCACAGGGGGTGGTGGATTCCTCAGGGGTGTGTCAGAAGTAAGGCGCGTCTCCTGCCTGCGGCTTCTGGATTGCGGCCTTCGCCGCAATGACGGGAAGGGGCCGTGATGACGAGATGGGGACAGGCAGGGGCGCTGGGAGCGGTCACCCTCACCCCAGCCCTCTCCCTTGATGGGAGAGGGGGAAGGACGCCCCCTTGGCTGGAGAGTCGGTTCACGCCTCGGACATGGATACGATCTCTTCGAATTCGGCTCGGGTCATGGGCTGCACCGACAGCCTGCTGTTCTTGACCAGTATCATGCCCTGCAGGGCAGGGCTCGCCTTTATCTCCGTGAGAGACACCGGCCTGCCCAGCGCCTCGTCGCCCCGTATGTCCACCATGTACCAGATGGGGTTGTCGGGGGTGGACTTGGAGTCGTAGTGCTTCTCGCTGGGATTCAGAGCGGTGAAGTCGGGGTAGCCCTCCCGCACTATGGTGGCCGTGCCGACGACTTGCTTCCCACCACTGCTGCTGTGGTAGAACAACACCCGGTCTCCTACCTGCATGTCGTCCCGGATCAGGTTGCGGGCTTGATAGTTGCGCACCCCGTCCCACTCAGCCTTGCGCCCTTCTTCATTCATCAGGTCTTCGAAAGAGTAGGCTTGGGGCTCGGACTTGAAGAGCCAGTACCTTCGTTCGGGCATGGCATCCCTTTCTGCGTGGATGTTTGGTTTGCCGTGGTTTCCCCCTCACCCCAAACCCTTTCCCGCCAGGGGAGAGGGGGTGATCTTCCAACCTTCGCCCGCCACGAGAGCGGGGAAGTTGGGCCTGCGGGCAAAGGGGCCCCCTTACTCTTCCAGGGTTGTGATGTCGCCCGGATCCAGACCCAGCTCCTGGGCCTTGAGAAGGCGGCGCATTATCTTGCCTGAGCGGGTCTTGGGTAGGGACGGCACGAAATCGATGGCCGATGGGACGGCGATGGGACCCAAGCCGTGGCGCACATGGGCTTGCAGTACCGACACCGTGTCGGGCTCGGGCTCGATGCCTGACCGCAGGGTGACAAAGGCCTTGATGGACTCGCCACGTATCTCGTCGGGCAGGCCGATAACCGCCGCCTCTGCTACCGAGGCGTGGGACACCAGGGCGCTCTCCACCTCGGCGGTGCCGATGCGGTGGCCGGCCACGTTGAGCACATCGTCGGCCCGGCCCACCACGCTGTAGTAGCCGTCCTCGTCCCTCAGCGCAACGTCGCCAGTGGAGTAGTAGCCGGGGATGCGGTTCCAGTCCTGGGCGTACCGGTCTGGGTCGCCGTGGACGGTGCGGAACATGGACGGGAAGGGCTTCTTCAGCACCAGGAATCCGCCCGTGTTAGGCTCGGTAACCGGCTGGCCCTCCCTGTCCACCACATCCAGCTCCACCCCTATGGCGGGCCTCCCCACCTTCCCCGGGCGGACGGGCATGGTCGGAAAGGTGGCCAGGCAGGGGCCGCCCGTCTCCGTCTGCCAGTAGTTGTCGACCATGTAGCCCCATTCGCCGTCGCCGCAGATGTGCTTGTAGGCCCAGTTCCACGCCTCCGGGTTCAGGGGCTCGCCGGCGCAGGTGAGCAGGCGCAGGCTCCGCAGGTTGCGGTTGCCGATGTAGCTTTCGCCCTCGCGCATCAGCATCCGCACAGCCGTGGGCGCGGTGAAGATGACGCTGACGCCGTACTTCTCGATGATGCGGTAGGCCACGCTGGGGTCGGGGTAGTCGATGGCGCCCTCCCTGAAGAGGGTGGTTGCGCCTGCGATCAAGGGGGCATAGCAGATGTAGCTGTGGCCGACCACCCAGCCGATGTCGGACATGCACCAGAAGACATCTTCGTCCTTGATATCCCAGAAGGTCTTCAGGTGAAAGTAGGTGCCCACCATGTAGCCGCCGTGGACATGTTGGACTCCCTTGGGCTTGCCTGTCGTGCCGCTTGTGTAGAGGATGTAGAGGGGGTCTTCGGAGTCCATGACTTCGGCGGGGCATTCGGTCTCCGAGAGCTCCATGAGCACATCATAGTCCACTTCTTTGGCGCCGGTGAGAAGCTCCTTGGAGGTGCGCTGCCACACCACCACCCGCTCCACGCTGTCCAGAGTGGAGACGGCTTCGTCGGCGATGGCCTTCAGGGGCACGACCCGTCCCCGGCGGTAGCCCACGTCGGCGGTTATCACCACCTTGGCGCCGGCGTCGGTTATGCGGTCGCGAAGGGAACCGACGCTGAAGCCGGCATAGACGACGCTGTGGATGGCCCCGATGCGGGCGCAGGCAAGCATGGCGACGCACCCCTCGGGGCTGAGGGGCATGTAGATGACTACTCGGTCACCCTTCTTCACCCCCAGGGCCTTCAGGCCGTTGGCAAAGCGGTTGACCATCTGGGCCAGGCGGGCGTAGGTGAACACCCGCTCCGTGCCATCCTCACCCAGCCAGATGAAGGCGGCCTTGTTGCGCCGGGCTGTGCCCAGGTGGCGATCCAGGCAGTTGACGGTTATGTTGCACTGGCCGCCCAGGAACCACTTGAAGCTGGGGTAGTCCCACTCGAACACCTTGTCCCAGGTGCGGTGCCACTCCAGATCAGATGCGACCTCGGCCCAGAACCGCTCCGGGTCCTGGATGGACCGCTGGTAAACCCCCTCGTAGTCCTGGAGGTTTGCCTGGTCCCGCAGGGACTGGGGAGGCTCGTACTGGTCCGTTACCTTGAGCAGGTTTTCCAGGCTCTCACGTTGCACCATGGGGCCCTATCCCCCGTTCTTCCTTGAGCGCTCCGACGCCTCGGCTTCCGCCTTGGCGAAGTCATCTTCGCTGAAGTTGTAGAGGGAGGCTCCGCCCTTCAGGATGTCGGCCGCCGTCTCCCGGGAGACGGTGCTGAGCAGGTTGTTGGAAACGTTGGGGAAGTTGGAGTCGAAGTGGGGGTAGTCGGTGGAGATGCACATCCGGTCCGCCCCGATGAGGCCTGCGGTGGGCTCGATCTCCGGCTCGCTGCCCTCGACGGCTGCCCAGCAGTTGCGCCTGAAGTACTCCTTGGGCGTCATGGACAGGTAGGGGGCGTGGGAGTCCCTGTAGTTGGCGTAGTCCCACTCGATGCGGGTCAAGAGACCAGGCACCCAGGAGTTCTGGGCTTCCAGGAACCCCACCCTGAGCTTGGGATGGAACTCGTACACGCCGCCGGTGATCTGCGCGATAAGGGCCTGCTGCATCTCGATCCAGTGGCTGGCGACGTGCCTGGGGAAGCGGTTCTCCCCGTAGATCACGTTCATGTTGGAGTACCAAGCCCCGGTCCCCTCGTGGAAGCACCAGGACACATTCAGCTCCTCGTGCAGGCTGTAAAGGGGGTCCCAGTAGTTGGAGTGCCAGTAGTGCCCGTTCACGAAGTTGGGCCGCAGGAAGGAGCCCACGGCGCCCATGTCACGGACACACCGCACCAGCTCCCGGCAGGCCAGGTTGACGTCGTGCACGGGAAGCATAGCCACGAACTTCAGACGGGCGGGGCTGTAGGAGCAGAAGTCGTGTATCCAGTTGTTGTAGGCCTGGCATATGGCCAGGGACATCTCCGGGTCCATGTTGTTCCGGGCCAGCCACGCCAGGCCGCCCGTCGGGAAGAGCACGGCGATGTCAATTCCCTCCATCTCCATGCCCATGACCTGGGCTTGCTCGTCATAGTCCCGCTGGATGGCGAAGTCCAGGCGGCCGCTTGCCGCCAGTCTGGAGTCCGAGAGGGGCTGCGTGCCCGAAGTGGAGTTGCCCTTGGCCCGCTTGCGGTACTGCTGGAGCTCGATGTCCATGGAGGCCGGGGTGTTGTCTATCACAACCATGCCTCGCCGGGGCTTCCCGTCGGAGCCCACTGGCATCCGTATCCGGTCCTTGAACTCGTCATCCAGGTACCGCTCGAACATGTCGGGGGGTTCCATGATGTGCATATCGCAATCGACGAACCGGAGTCCTTCCTTCATCCTATTCTCCTTAATGGCAACGGCCGGATTATCTCAGCCATTATATCGTTGCCGCCCCTGCGGGACAACGATAGGTCAACCCCCAAGGGGGCACATGAGCTTTGCCGGATAGCATAGGCCAGCAAGAATGTGGTGTAAGGTCATCGCTACGGGCACCTGGGAAGCTCTCCTCAGAATCGTGCGCTATGGTATAAATAGCTGAGCCGGCTTGGGGGGTTGATATTAGGGCAGGCTTGAGGCAACGAGTCGATCTGCAAACCATCCGCGGCGATGTCTTCGGAGGCATAGTTGCGGCCGTGGTGAGCCTGCCGCTTGCGCTGGCCTTTGGTGTGGCCTCGGGCCTTGGTGCAGCTTCAGGTCTCTATGGAGCGGTCGCCGTGGGCTTTTTCGCGGCGATATCCGGCGGGACCCGGACCCAGATATCAGGTCCCACCGGCCCAATGGCCGTGGCGATGGCGGTGGTGATCACCAGCCATGCGACGAGTCTCGCAGGTGCGTTTACGATTGTCATCCTGGCGGGGCTGATACAGATAATGCTGGGCGTACTGCGCATCGGCCGGTTCGTCGCCTACACTCCCTACTCTGTGATATCCGGGTTCATGTCCGGCATCGGCCTGATTATCATACTGGTACAGACGCTGCCCTTTTTGGGGTCGGACATCGCCAGTGGAGGGCCGCTGGGAGCGGTCCACGCCTGGCCGGCCGCCATAAGCGATGTGAATTTCAGTGCGCTGGCCATCGCAGTCTCCACTCTCGTGGTGGTCGTGGCTTGGCCATCCCAGCTCAGGAAGCTTATGCCCCCCGCGCTTGTGGCGCTCATATTCGGCACGCTGCTGGGCGTATTTTGGTTGAGCGAAGCCCCGATAATCGGAAAAGTTCCGACCGGCCTGCCAGAACTGCAACTGCCCGACCTTTCGACAGGCAACCTTTTTCACATCATATATCCTGCCGTGACGCTCGCGCTGCTCGGCTCCATCGACACCCTGTTGACCTCTTTGGTAGCTGATTCGATGACGCGTACTCGTCACATGCCCAATCGCACGCTGGTGGGCCAGGGCGTTGGCAACATGGCCGCCGGCTTCATAGGCGGATTGCCAGGCGCTGGAGCCACAATGGGTACTGTGGTGAACATACGGGCAGGTGGCAAGACGCCTCTTTCGGGAGTGGTTTCGGCGCTGATTCTGCTCGCGATTGTGCTTGGGCTGGGGAGATATGTTGAGGATGTCCCGCACGCGGTCCTCGCTGGCATCCTGATGAAGGTCGGTTGGGACATAATCGACTGGCGATTCATGACCAGGATATTCCGTGTTCAGCACGAACACCTCATTGTGATGGCAGTGACTCTCGGGCTGACGGTGTTCGTGGACCTGGTCACAGCGGTGACCATAGGTCTCATCATTGCCGGAATGGCCAGCGCACGCCAGTTCGAGCGGTTCGAACTCGACAGCGTGGTCTCGGTACCGCTGCTGGATCGGGATTTCCTGTTTACCGGGGGAAATAGAGGGAATGAGGGTGAGTGCCGGGAAGACGAGGAGTGGGACGAATTCTCCGCGCGCGTCGGGCTTGTAGCGCTGAAGGGGACCTTCTCGGTCGCGTCCGCGCACAAGCTCACGAACACGATCAGCGCCGACATCCAGGAACATCAGGTCGTCATCTTCAATTTTACGGAGACCATCTACATGGACGACAGCGCCGCTCTTGTTGTTGAGCAGCTGATCGATACGGCCACAAAGCAGGATACCGGCTGCATAATCCTGGGGCTGCACGGCCAGCCCGCTGTCACTCTCAAGGCGCTCGACGTACTGAGGCAGGTTCCGGAAAAGAACGTGGTAACGACCCTGGATGAGGCTAGGGACGCTGCGGCAGCAATGCTCAAGTAGACAATCCAACCCCTGGTACTTTGGGCGCTGCTGGGTTCCAGGGTGGCTCTAACACAGGGGCGCCCGCCCCCCTTCGTACTTCGAGAGCCTCAGCACGAACGGAGGGGGATCAGGGCGAACGGGGGTGAGGCGGCCTGTCCCACCTCCGGGGTTTCCTGGATTGCGGCCTACGCCGCAATGACGAAAGGCGAGGCTGACGGGACGGGGCGTGTCGGACGCATTGCCTGGAAGTCGCTGTTTATGCCGAAAACCCGCGGCCGTCGTTGCGGCGTAGGCCGCAATCCAGAACGGAGCGCTGCCGGCTTCCAGGATGGCTCTAACACAGGGGCGCCCCCCTTCGTTCGTGCTTCGAGAGCCTCAGCACGAACGGTCGTAGGGGCGGGTTTCAAACCCGCCCCTACAGATGTCCGAATCGTCGGCGCGCCCAGCTAAGAGGTCGTGAACTGCGCCGCCGTGGCTAGCAGGTTGGCGTTCGTGCACCCGCTGTCGCTGTAGGCCGAGAAGGTGTACGCCGTGCTGGCGGTCAAGCCAGTGACGTTCACGCTCGTCCCGCTGACCGGCCCCGTACAGGTCGTCTTGCCCGTGGTCGTGGACTTGTAGTACCAGTCGCTGGTGTGGTTGGCGATGGTCAGCGTGGCCGTCGTGGCGGCGACGCTGGAGGAGGTCAGCTTGGCGTGTATCGTCGCCGTCACCTCGATCTTCATCGACTGGCCAGAGGACAACTCGGGCCAGTGGTTGGCCGACTGTTGGCGCGCCGCGTCGGCGATGCTCCAGCCGGTGCCGGTGGGCGTGAGCGTCTGCACGTTGCTAGTGGTGCTGTTCAGGTAGGCGGCATTGGCGGCGCTGGCGCTGACGTGGACGAAGTACGACGTGTTCGCGGCCAGTTCGCAGTTGCTCGAGCAGGTGAACTCGACCTGGCCGTTTGCAGGGGTCCCGCTGAGGGTCAGCGCGCGCGCCGTCGCGGACGGCGTGCCGTTGGACTGCCTGTCGTGGATGGCCACGGTGACGGCGCTGGCGTTGATCACTGCCGCGAAGTCCACCGTGACGCTGGTCAGCTTGTAGATACCGGTCGTGTTGCCCGTGGTGAACTCCTGCGCATGAGCGTTGCCTGGGGCGCTTGGTCCGATGATGAGCAGGGAGCTCGCGGTCTCGCTCAAGTTGCTCACGGAGGCCACGTCGCCAACCAGCGTGGTGAACTGCGCCGCCGTCGCCAGCAGGTTCGCGGCCGTGCATCCGCTGTCGCTGTACGCCGAGTAGGTGTAGGCCGTGTTCTTGTCCAGGCCGGTCAGGTTCTTGCTCGTCCCGCTGACGGGGCCCTCGCACGTCGCGCCCGTGTTCGCGTGCTTGTAGTACCAGTTGCCCGTGTGGTCGGCGATGGTCAGCGTCGCCGTCGTCGCCGCAACGTTCGAGGAGGTGAGGCTAGGGGCGTTGACGAAAGCAATCTCCGCCACGTTCCAGTCGCTGTGGGAACCCCACGGATAACCACTGTCCTGGTAGTGACCGAACTCGACGCTCCAGCCGTTGCCGGATGGCTGGGCGGTCTCGGTCTCCGACGCTGCGTAAGCCCAGGCGTAACCGGGGAATGAGAAGGTGGTCAAAACCAGGAAATAGGTGGTGTCGGACGAGAGCTTGCAGCCGCTTCCCGCGCAGGTGAACGTCGTGTCGCTCCACGTGCTGATGGTCGGAGCGGTCCCGGCGAGCGTCGCCAGCGCCGTGGCGTCCGCTTCACTGGCGCTGGAGTACTCGCCGGTTCCCTTCATCGCGTGGAGCGTCGCCGTCACGCCATGGACACCGCCCTTCTTCCGTAGTGGCATGGTGACGCTCTTCAGGACGTAGCCGCCGGAGTTGGAGCCGGTGGTGAAGGCGACCGCCCCTTTATATTGACCGGAAATGGGAGAGTCTCCGCTCTTGGTACTGCCCAGGTTGGAGACGGAGGAGAATGTGGTGAACCCTCCCGCCGCAGCCAGCAGGTTGCCCGTCGTGCAGCTGCTGTCGCTGTAGGCCGAGTAGGTGTAGGTCGTGTTGGCCGTGAGGCCGGTGAGGGCTTTGCTGGTTCCGCTGACCGGGCCATCGCAGGTCGCGCCCGCGCCCGTGTGCTTGTAGTACCAGTTCCCCGTGTGGTGGGCGATGGTCAGCGTCGCTGTCGTCGCCGCGACGTTGGAAGCGGTGAGCACAGGATTGGGAATGTTTTCGAAGACAACCTCGGCGAGGTTGTAGTCGGACCAACTGGCCCATGCCCGAGGATTGGGGGCATCCTCCTTATAGTGGCCAAACTCGATGTCCCAGCCATTGTCGGACGGCTGGGCGGTCTGCGTTTCTGTAAGCGCGTAAGCCCACTCGTACTTTCCGGTGCCGTCGAAGGTCGCCACCACGAAATAAACGGTGTTGGCCGAGAGGCTGCAGCCGCTGCCGGAGCAGGTGAAGGTCGTGTCGGTCCACGTACTGGCGGTCGGGGCAGTACCCGAGAGGGTGGCGAGGGCCGTGGTGGACGGAGCGCTGGCCGCGGAGTACTGTCCTGTTCCGGCCATCGCGTGGAGCTTCAACTGGAGTCCGTTCGTGCCGCCGGATGCGCTGGTGCTCCTCAGCGGCACGGTGACGCCCTTCAGGACGTAGCCGCTGCGGTGGGCGCCAGTGGTGAAGGCAACCGCTTGCCTTTTGGCGGCGCTGACGTCCCCGGGGCCGGTCTTGGAGCTGCCCAGGTTGGAAACTGAGGAGGTCGTGGTGAACTGCGCCGCCGTAGCCAGCAGCGTTGAGCAACCGCTGTCGCTGTAGGCCGAGTAGGTGTAGGTCGTGTTGGTTATGAGTCCGGTGAGCGCTTTGCTCGTTCCGCTGACTGGGCCATCGCAGGTGGCGCCCGTGTTCGTGTGCTTGTAGTACCAATTGCCCGTGCGGTTGGCGATGTTCAGCGTCGCTGTTGTCAGGCCAACGTCCGAGACGGTCAACAGGATGATGGGTTCAATCAGCGGCGCCAGCGTAAAGGGCGAGCTGCCCCACTCGTTCGTGGTTCTGACCTTGATGTCATACGTTGCACTGTCGTTGATGCTGTAGTCGGTGCCGCCAGCCGTCCATGACGTGATAGTGGCGGTAATGGTGCCGCCGGTATCGACGTTGGCGTCTTCGACGTCGGCGCAGAGGGTGTAGGCGCCCGTGAGGCCATTTACGCGCGTGGCGCACTCGATTTCGTAGCCCTTGCCGTACAACGGCGAAATCCATGACAGTGAAATGGATCCGGCCTGACGTGTGAACCAGATGGCGGAGGCGTGCGATGAATTCAGCTGCTTGGTGGGCTGGAGCGCCGGACGCGCGTTGGTTGCGGACGCCCAGTCACTGGCATCGGAGGGGTTAGTGTTCACCGCGCGCACCGCTACCAGGTAGGAACGGGTCCAGACCAAGTCACGATTGTTGCGGCTGTTCCGGTCAATGGTCAAGGTCGTGGTCGCGCCCGAATTCACCGAGCCGCATGACCACCACGTGCCCCAGCCGTCGGCGTCGGAGCAGGTCAAGTTGTAGCCGCCCGCGCCCGTCACCGCGGTCCAGGTTACGTGCAGTTTCTCGTCTTCCTGATAGTTGTCGCGCGTCACCGTCACCGACGCGGGCGCGACAAGCTGGCTCTGGGATTGCGCGGACGCGATAGATGCGCCCGACGACTGGACGGTGTTCAGCCAGCCGTGGGACGGCAACCGCGAGAGTTCGGTCCAGGGGCCGGCGATGTCTGCGTTGCGGGCGCGCACAGCCACGTAATCGATGGTCTTGGTCGTCGTGTAACGGTAGGAGGTGGCGGTGACCTTCTGCGCCACATCGTGCCAGTCGGAGGCGCCGGCCTCCTTGGCGCGGATATCGTAGCCGGTCGCATGGTTGACGGCGTCCCAGGAGATGTCCAGGTAGCCGTCGCCGGGCGTCACGCTGAGGCCGGAGGGCGCGGCGAGCACGGGGATGGCGGGAACAGCCTTGGCGAACCAGGGCGGGGCGTTGGGGGCGCCGACGCTCGCGCCGCCGCCGTTGACGGCGCGCAGGTGGTAGCGGTACTCCTTGCCGTTGGCCAAGCCGGTGAAGGTGTGGGACGTGGTCGAAGCGCTGCTGCCCGCGATGGCTGTCCACGGCCCCCAGCCAGACAGGTTTCCGGTGGAGGTGTGGTTGTGGTTGAGGTTGTACTCGTAGCCGGTGATGGACGAGTCCGACGGGTCGTCCCACGACAGGGTGATGCTGGCGTTGCCCACGGTTGCGGTGAGGCCGGTTGGCGCGGCCGGCGGCAGGATCACGGGATCTGGTATGGGGGTCGGCGTCGGCGTGGGCTCAGGCGTGGGAGTCGGTGTGGGCGTGGGTTTCGGAGGGGGCGCCGACGGGCTCGCGGAGGCGAACCAGGGCGGGGCGTTGGGGGCGCCGATGCTCGCGCCGCCGGCGTTGACGGCCCGGACATGGTAGCGGTACTCGCGCCCATTCCTGAGGCCGCTGAAGGTGTGGGAGGTGGTGGAGGCGCCGCTGCCCGCGATGGCTGTCCAAGGCCCCCAGCCGGACAGGTTGCCCGTCGAGGTGTCGTTGTGGTTGAGGTTGTACTCGTAGCCGGTGATGGACGAGTCCGACGGGTCGTTCCACGATAGGGTGACGCTGCCGTCGCCCGCGGTTGCGGTGAGGCCGGTGGGCGCGGCGGGCGGCGTGGTCTCGGGCTGAATGACAGGCGTGTAGGGCCCGGCGGACGCGGAGTTGGTCCATCCGCCCCAGCCCTGGTCGTTGCCGGCGCGGACACCGACGATATAGGTCTTGGCATTGTCGGCGGTGAAGGTGAGGGTGTTGGTCGGAACGTTCCGGTGGTCGTCCACGGGAGCGTGCCAGCTTGCGCCGTCGTCGGTGGAGTAGGTTACGTGGTACTTGGTGGCGCCGGTCGGGGCATCCCAGGAGGCGGTCAGGCTGCCGTTGGCGCGGGAGAGGGAAACGGACTCAGGAGAGTCGGGGGGGGGGGGGCGACTTCGCCAGCGCGGGAGACGCGAAGAGAGCAACGGCGGCCAGGAGGAGCAGCGCGATCGGGGCGAGGAGGAGCAGGGCCGGTCGAGGTGATGTTATGGTGGCGCGTCGGATGTTCAAGGCATTGCCTCCCTTCGCACGGGCATCTACGGGCCCAGCTGCGCTCGAATGCGAGTCATTTACCCAGGCTGCATTATATCACAGCAATCATGGCGACATGATAAATTCAAATATAAAATTCAGATTACGTTCCGTGTCTCAACGAGGGGATGCGCCGCCGGGGGCGTGTCCGTTCACCCTGAGGCTCTCGAAGGGGGAGCGGACAGAAGGGGAGGGCCTGGATCCTCGTTCGTACTTCGAGAGCCTCAGCACGAACGGAGGCGGGGCGGCCTAGCCGTTCGCCCTGAGGCTCTCGAAGGGGGAATGGGGTGGGGAAGGACGGCAGGCCGGCCCTTCCGTCACATCCCGGCCTGTCCCACCTCCGGGGTTTCCTGGATTGCGGCCTACGCCGCAATGACGGCGTGGGTTTTCGGCATAAACAGCGACTTCCAGGCAATGCGTCCGACACGCCCCGTCCCGTCAGCCGCGCTTTTCGTCATTGCGGCGTAGGCCGCAATCCAGAACGGAGCATTGCCGGATTCCAGGATAGCTCCGTCAGCAGGGCGACCTGTTCATGCTTCGAGAGCCTCAGCACGAACGGAAGGGGGAAGGACGGCCCTCCTTAGTGGAGTGAGGATGAAGGATGGATCATCCCCCGGCTTCGATGGGGGTGTCGTCCCTGTTGCCCCACTCCTTCCAGGAGGCGTCGTAGTTGCATGCCCGCTCGTAGCCCAGGAGCTTCAACACCAGCGTGCTGTGACCAGCACGAATCCCGGCCTGTCAGTGGGCTAACACCTCTTTTTCCGGCGTTATGCCCTTGGCCTCCAGAAGCTCCCGCATCTCCCCTGCGGCCTTGAAGGTGTGGGTCCCTTCATCCATCAGGTCCGACCACTCCAGGTGATGGGCGCCGGGGATGTGCCCGGCCCGCTGATTGCCGCGGGTGTTCTCCCCCGTGTACTCGGCACGGCTCCGCACATCCCAGACCACAACGTCCGGGTCCTGGTACGCCTCCTTCAGTCGCTCTGCGGTGACCAGCAAAGAGGCATCAGCCTTGGGTGTGAACGTAGCCCCTTCCTTCCCTCGGCTTGGGGTTGTGCTCAAGGGCCTGCCTTCCTCCAGCCACTTCTTCCAGCCGCCGTTGAGCACCTTGACCTTGTCGTGGCCGTAGTAGTTCAGGACCCACCAGAACCTTCCGGCGTACAGGGAACGGGTGTGGTCATAGGCCACCACCAGGGTATCGTCGCCGATGCCCAGCCCCTCCATCATGTGGGCGCACTGCTCGGGGGAAACAACGTGCACCTGGCCGGTGTCTTGGTTTTTCTCGTAGTTGTCTGGCACCACGACAGCGCCGGGAATGTGGGCGCGGTAGTAGGAGGCCGCGGGGTCGGTATCCACGATGCAGATGTCTGGGTCCTCTAGGTGATCTGCAAGCCACTGGGTCTCAGCCAGGTATTCAGGGTGGGCATATCCCTCTGCTGACGCCATCCCGCTCCTCCTAATTCCGGCTATTGGACACGCCCCAGCCTATAGCCGCCCCCTAGCCCAGTCAACTACAGGCCCCGTGCGCCAGTCACCCTTGACCGGAAAACGGGCGCACCCTACGATGGTACTCCGTTCCCAAGCCCAGTTGGATCGGGAAGCGGGCCAGGAAACGCCATTAAGCACATCGCCGTCAATGCCAATAAGGGAGGTTGTCATGGAGTGGGAGTACGAGCTGGTTGCCGAGTGCGGCCGTCTGACCGAAGGCCCCGTCTGGGACGGAGAAGCTCTCCTGTTCAGCCACATACCGGGCAGCAGGATCATGCGGTACGACCCCGATTCGGGGGCCTGCACCGAGTTCCGCACCGACACCAACCACATCAACGGGCTGAACTTCGACGCCCAGGGCAGGCTGTACGGGTGCTGCTCGGGGGGTCGCTCCATCGTGCGCCTGGAGCCCGACGGCACAACCACCACCCTGGTTGATCGATGGGAGGGACTGCGCTTCAACACCCCAAACGACCTGGCCCTGGACAGCAAGGGGCGCATCTGGTTCACCAATCCATGGAACGAGGGCAACATCGACCCCAGCGAAAGCATGGAGATGGACCACGAGGAGGCCTTCCGGGCGGACCCCCAGCCCGACGGGAGCTACAGCGTTACGAGGGTCACCTTCGACACCACCAAGACCAACGGCATCCTGGTGTCCCCCGACGAGACCATCCTGTACGTGGCCCAGAGCGACGGCGTGGCTGGAAGGACCCGGGAGCTAAGGGCCTACCCCATCCTGGACGACGGCTCCCTGGGGCCGTACACCCTGCTCCACCAGTTCGGGGAAGACCACAAGGGTCCCCAGCGGGGCATCGACGGGATGTGCTTCGACAGCGAGGGGAACATCATCGCCACGGCGGGCATCAACACCAGCGGCCCCGGCCCGATGATCTACGTGTTCGAAGCGCCCAGCGGTCGGGTGCTGGAGACCCACCGGGTGCCCGACGGCGTGAACACCCCCACGAACTGCGCCTTCGGCGGGCCGGACCTGTCCACCCTGTACATCACGTCGGGCCAGGGACATCTACTGAAGGTAGGCAACACGGGCCGCCGGGGTTGGATCCTCTGGCCCCCGTCCAGGTGAAGTGACTCGTTTAAACATTCGAGACTGGCGCCTGGGTTCCCCCACTTGGGCCCTCGTCGGCCTCGCCTTCTTCCTGGCTCTACCCTCGACAGGCTTGGTCGAAAAGTACCTGGGGACCCCGCTAGTTCCCGTTTACGTATTGGGTGTCCTGGCTGTTCTCTTTATAGGATACCGACCTGCTCTCATTTGGTTCTTAACCCACGTTTCATCGACCCGTGCGGTCTGGCTGCTGGTGGCTATCACGGCTGGCTTGGTCATTGCCTTCGCAGTGGTGTACCCAATTGCGGATTCCGGTTTCTTTGGCGGAGGGGCAGACCGGGACGATGCCTTGAACTTGGCTGCAAGCGAGCTTTTGCACGGAAGATACCCCTATTCGGAGGAGACCTATTTAAGCAACCCCATTTCCCCTTTACCTGGGGCAGTGTTGCTGGCGGCCCCCTTCGTCCTCTTGGGCAACGCAGCCTACCAGGTCTTCTTCTGGCTGCCCTTCTTCCTGATTGTTATGGCACGATGGTTCGGGTCTGCGGTGGTTGTGCTGGCCCTTCTGTTAACCATCCTGCTGCTGTCGCCGGTTGTGCTGCGGGGCATTGTGACCGGAAGCGATCTGTTGTCCAACAGCATCTATGTGTTGCTGTTCGCCTTTCTGACGGTCCGCAACGCCCCCCCCCCCCGATACTAAGCCTTGGCAGACCTTGTTGCTGGCGGCCCTCCTGGGCTTGGGGCTTTCGTCCAGGGCCAACTTTATTCTGATCCTCCCGTTGCTGTTCGGGCTGCTGGTCCAGAGGGCAGGAGTAAGGCCAGCGATAACATACACCGGCGTGACGTGCATGGCATTCGCTGCGGTTACCCTGCCCTTCTGGTTGTGGACCCCCGGAGAATTTAGTCCTTTACATGTATCCAGTAAGTTGGAGTCGTCCGTTCCGTATACAGCTATCCTCGTGCCGGCGATTGCGGGAGCAGCAAGTATCGTATTGTCCTTCCTAAGAATGAGCAGAGACTGCGTGGTACTGTTCTTGAGCTTCGCCATAGTCAACGCGTTTCTCGTGCTCAGCATGATGGCCCTGCGATCGTTAGAGTTGGGAGGGCCCACATTTCGTGTGGACGACGTTGGGGAGCTATTCCTGGTCTTCGGTGTCTTTGCCTGCTTCAGCCGCCTGCTGACCAAAGACGAGGGATTGACTAAGTTGAGGTAGTTTGGTAGCAAAACTTATATGGCCGAATGAACCGAAGTGAGTTACTACCTAACGGGCGCTTCTCAGTTCTGGTATCAATCTCCCACTCCTTGCCCATCGACTCACGCGAAATCTGGCATTGTCAAGGGTCTCATAGGACACCTCAATCCCAGTGAGGCTCCTAGTGGGGTTGAGCACCGAATCCACTTCTTTCTCTAATTGGCGCACCTGGTATGTGAAGTATAAATCCAGCAGGAACAGGACTCCTGCTGATGCGATAGAGACTCCAATTCCTACAAAAAACGACAGCCAGATGAGGTACTGATATTCGGCTAGATACTCAACCCTTGAGTTGAGCACTATTTGTATTATCGCGGTGATGCATATCAATAGACCCACTGGCAGGTTAAAGAGACACGTTCTCACAACGAGGATCAATACGGATATGCGCTGTCTCGGAGGCTCAACGTCCTCGTCGGTAGACATATTCAATCGGACCCTAAGAGCAGCGCATCTTTTCCTCAGGGCATCTAGCCAACGCGTAGATAGCCTTATCAGGAGGAGTGTTATTTGAAGGCCAGCCCAAGCCCCAAGCGTTCCGCTAACGAAAACAGAGATTCCATGTGCAGTAGCCTCGTCTGACGAATGACCGACAAGTAGTCTAGAACCGGCTGTGCAGAGCCCGGCAATCGCTCCTGACAAGACTATCCAAAGATCTAGGGGTAATACTCGCTGTGCCATCGTTTGAGCCTTCCTAAGCACTCTCATCCTTTTGCTCGGCTCGAACACTCTCCCAGGTGGACGAGATAGTCTGGAAAATTACGAGGATAGCTCCGGATACCGCGACTACCGCTGCAGCTCCCAGGAACGCTACGTCCATGAGCGTTGCTATTATTTCGTAACCTTTGGACTCCTGTCCTACGGATAGCCTGATCAGCCACTTGAGGAACAAGCCCGATAACGCGATGAACACTGCAAACAGCAGGTGCTCGGCGAAAGACTTAGCTGTTTGCCAGACTCTATTCATGTCCCAAGAAAAGTGTAACACTGCGAAGTTGCAGCAGTCAAAACGGGAAGCCGTCTTGACCATGGTCTGCTCTACAGAACTCCTTTAGCTAGTGGCTGCTCGGCCTCTAGACCTGGTAGCGCTGGAGGAGCTGGCGGGCGATGACCAGGCGCTGGATCTCGTTGGTGCCCTCTCCGATGATCATCAGGGGGGCGTCCCGGTAGTAGCGCTCGATGGGGTTCTCCTTGATGTACCCGTAGCCCCCGAAGATGCGCATCGCCTCCAGGGTCACCTCGGCGCATATCTCGCTGGCGAAGAGCTTGGCCATTCCCGCCTCCAGGTCAACCCGCAGGCCTTGGTCCTTCTTCTCAGCCGCCTTGTAGGTCAGCAGGCGGGCCGCTTCGATCTTGGTCCCCATGTCCGCCAGCTTGAGCTGGATGGCCTGATGGCGGGAAATGGGCGACCCGAAGGTGCTCCGGCCCTGGGCGTACTTGATGGCGGCCTCGAAGGCGGCCGTGGCCACGCCGACGGCCCGGGCCGCCACGTTGATGCGTCCCGTTTCCAGGCCGGCCATCACCTGTTGGAAGCCCTGGCCTTCCACTCCACCCACGAGGTTGTCGGACCCGACCCGGAAGTTGTCGAATATCAGCTCGCAGGTGTCCAAGCCCCGGTATCCCAGCTTGTCCAGGTGCCTGCCTACCTCGAAGCCCTTTCCGCCCTTCTCGACGATGAAGCAGCTTATCCCCTCATGGGGAGGCGTGGCATCCTTGTCCGTCTTGGTTATCAGTGCGAAGGTGTCCCCGTGCTGCCCATTGGTGATGAACATCTTGGTGCCGTTGATCAGGTACTCTTCGCCGTCCCGAGTTGCGGTGAGCTCTATGGCCTGTACATCGCTTCCGGCGTTGGGTTCGGTGAGGGCAAGCCCCCCGCGCTTTTCGCCGCGGGCCATGGCGGGCAGGAACCGGGCCTTCTGCTCCTCGGTCCCGTAGTGGGTGACTACATAGGTCATGATGTGGTGGGTGCCGATGATGCCGCTGATGCTCATCCAGCCCTTGCACAACTCTTCGAAGATCATGGCGAAGGTTGTGTAGTCCAGCCCCATGCCGCCGTACTCTTCAGGGATGGTGATGCCGAAGAGGCCCATCTCCTTCATCTTTTCGACCAGATCCAGGGGGACGACGTCGTTGCGCTCGTACTCCTGGACGATGGGCTCCACATCCCGCCGGACAAACTCCCGCACCATGTTGATGATCTGGGTGCGAGCTTCCTCAGGTGTTCTGGTTGTCACCGAAGGCTCCTTCCTCCACGCCGGGCCCCGAGCCTGCCCAGAGGGATAACGAGGGGATGCAGCTATTCTAGCGAGGTAAGCTGGCAAAGGTCTAGGTTCCGCGCCTTCACTTCAATTGCTCTCCAGGGAGCAGTCCTAATATAATTGGCCCACTTGAGGCTCCACATCCAACCCGGCCCTGAGGGAAAGCGAAGGGGTCGCTGTGCTTCTAGCCATCGACATCGGCAACACCAACATCACCTTGGGGGCCTTCGAAGAGGGCCACCTGAAGTCAACCTGGCGGGTGGCCACGGACCTGAGGAGGCTGGGAGACGAGTACGGCCCCCTGGTCTCCAACATGCTCCCTTTCAAGGGCATCGACCCGGGGGATATCACCGACGCGTGCATCTGCAGCGTCGTCCCTCCCCTGTCCCCCATCTTCGAGCAGGTGTGCAGGACCTATTTCAACGTGGAGCCCCTCACCGTATCAGCAGGGGTCAAGACTGGCATTCCCATCATCTACGACAGCCCCAGGGATGTGGGGACCGACCGTATCGCCGACGCCGTGGCGGCCCTGCGTCTCTACGGCGGGCCTGTCATCGTGGTGGACTTCGGCACCGGCACCGTCTTCGACGCCATCAGCAAGAACGGCGAGTACATCGGCGGAGCGATTGCCCCTGGCCTGTCGGTTGCCGCCGAGGCGCTGTACCGCAACACATCTCAACTCAGACGAGTGGAGCTTGTCCCTCCCAAGTCGGCCATCGGCCGCAACTCCGTCGCAGCCCTTCAGTCCGGCCTGGTGCTGGGTTACGTGGGCCTGGTCGAGGGCATGATCGCCAGGTTCAAGGAGGAGCTGGAAGAGGAGGCCACCGTTGTGGCAACGGGAGGGCTGGCCGAGGTCATGGCCGAGCAGACCTCGGTCTTCGACAACATCAATCCAGACCTGACCCTTATCGGCCTCCAAGCCATCTATGAGCTAAACAAAAACCCTTCGATTTCCCTCAGGGCAGGGCCAGGGGGAGGCGGAGACTGACATGACGGGAGTCCTGCAGGACAAAAACATCGTCCTGGGCGTAACGGGCAGCATCGCCTGCTACAAAGCCCTGGACCTGGCCAGCAAGCTCACCCAGGCGGGGGCCGGCGTGGACACCATCATGAGCTACGGGGCAACCCAGTTCGTCGCGCCTCTCGCCTTCCGCAGCCTCACCCACCGGCCCGTGACCGTCGATGTGTTCGACCCGGACTCGGAGCTGAGCATCGAGCACGTCCAGCTTGCCGGGAGGGCTGACATCGTTGTCGTGGCCCCCGCCACCGCCCACTTCATAGCCAAGGCGGCATGGGGATTCGCCGACGACCCCCTGACCACCACCATCCTGGCCACCCAGGCCCCGGTGCTTATCGCTCCGGCCATGGACGGACACATGTACGAAAACCAGGCGACCCAGGACAACATCGAGAAGCTAAAGTCCAGGGGCATCCGCTTCGTCGGCCCAGCCAGCGGACACCTTGCATCAGGACTTGTGGGCATGGGCCGCTTGGTGGAAGTCCCCCAGCTTGTGGGCCACATCAGCGCCCTGCTGGGGAGGGACGGCGACCTTGCCGGGCGCACCGTAGTCGTCAGCGCCGGGGGCACCCAGGAAGCCATCGACCCGGTGCGCGTGATCACCAACCACTCCTCGGGGAAGATGGGCTACGCCCTGGCCGAAGCGGCCCGGGACCGGGGCGCCAGGGTGATCCTCGTCTCGGCGCCTACCGGCTTGGACGACCCGGCGTCCCTGGAGGTCATCAAGGTGCGCTCGGCCACCGAGATGCGGGACGCTGTGCTGGCAGCGGGTCCAGGGCGCCGACGCACTGATAATGGCGGCGGCGGTGGCCGACTACCAACCCTCCGATGTGGCGGGCCAGAAGATCAAGAAAGACAACTCGGCGTTGACCATCGAATTGGAAAGGACGCCGGACATCCTCCAGGAGGCCCAGGGCAGCTTCCTGAGGGTCGGGTTCGCTGCCGAGACCGAGGAACTGCTGGCGAACGCCCGGGACAAGCTGGAGCGCAAGGCCTTGGACCTGATCGTAGCCAACGATGTGTCAGCAGAAGGGTCGGGGTTCGGCGGGGACACCAACAAGGTGACTCTTGTCGGCAAGTCCGGGGAGGCGGAAGACCTGCCCATGATGTCCAAGCAGGACGTAGCCCATCACATCCTGGACAGGGTGAAGGCGCTGCTGGGTTAGCTCAGCCCCGCGGGTTCGGGTGGCGGGCTGCCTTAGTTTCAGCAGCTACCTTCCCGCGAGATCTCGTCATCTGGCGAAGGCCACAGAGTTGCTCAGTTGTACGGTATATCATACAATGATGTCATGTACACAATCCTGCGCAGTGCGACGTTTGATCGGTGGTTGCGCAGGCTGCGGGACCTCCAGGCAGTGGAACGCATCGTCGCCAGGCTGCTGGCAGCGGAGGATGGACATTTCGGAGACGTGAGACCTGTTGGCGACGGTGTGTCCGAAATGAGGATTCGGCACGGACCCGGATACCGGATTTACTTCATCGCGCAAGGTGCGGAGCTGATCGTCCTGCTTTGTGGCGGGGACAAGGACAGCCAACAGCGAGACATCGAGCGGGCCAAGAGGATGGCGGCGGAATGGAGGTCCTCATGACTGAGGAATATCGGAGGTTTGACCCAGCGGACTACATCAAGACCGCGAAGGATGTCCGAGGACTCCTCCAGGCGGCTGCAGATGAGGACCCTGGTGACGGTGTCGTTATTCGAGCTGTGTTGAGGCACATCGCCGGGACCCAGAACATGAGTGCTCTCGCACGCGACACCGGGCTGAATCGGGGTAACCTCTACGAAGCGTTGTCCGAAGACGGCAACCCCACCCTGGAAACGCTTCTGAAGGTCACCAACGCCTTAGGGTTGAGGCTGCGCCTTGAGCCGGTGGATAATCCCCTATTGGAGGAGGAACGAGCCGCCGCGGGAATCCCCCACCAGGAACAAGCATCGACGTAGCCCATCTAATCCTGGACAGGGTGAAGGCGCTTCTGGGCTAGCACATGCCCGGAGGTTCGGGTGGCGGGCGGCTCTGGTTTTGTCCAGGCGGGTGACCGGGGTGGTGTGGGGAGAACCGATAACCTGCTCGGGGTCCTCCGCAATTTCCCTGTCGATGGCCCCAATCACCAACTTTGCGTGATGCTTTGATTCACGACCACACTTCTGTGGGATCGATTTGGGATACCTTTACAATGCTACTTGACAAAGACATGGCGAGGGCCTCTTCAACGATCTTTTGGAAGAGGATTACGCATAGCCGCATGAGCAAACTCCAGAAACTACGTACATAAGCAAAGCACGACTTGGTCCCTGCTGGCGTAAGATATCCCATAGACGCCGGTCGACTTAAGGAATACTTGGGAGCGCGGTGTCCTCAAAACGCTTCTAGGGACTTGGGGAGGGGATAATGAAACGACTCGCGGTCATCTTCACAGTGTTGCTGGTCATCATCCTGGCAGCCTGCCAGGACTCGACGCCAACCCCGACCCTGGCGCCGACATCCACGCCGACACCCACCCCCACGGCTGAACCGCCGACGCCGACACCCACTCCTGCACCGACGGCGACGCCCACCTTCAGCCCAGGGACCGCTGCCTACAATGCCTTCTTAGAGATGCTTGAGGGAGCTGCTACTGGCTTGAGTGCGGAGACCAAAGCCTGTTTGATGGACCTCTTCGAGGAGGACCCCTCTGTGGCTGAGTCGTTCACCATGGGGGAGGACCTGAGCGGGCCATCGATGCTCAGCTTTCTGGCCTGCCTGACAACCGAGGAGATCGCTGCGCTGACGCCTCCCGGTGAGGGCCCTCCGCCGGATGTTGCAGGCTTCGCCTGTCTGACGGAAGAGCTTGAGGGCGCCCCTGAGAAAGACCGCATCCTTGCCGTCCTTTCAGGCGCCGACCCATCGGGGGCAGGGCTGACACTGGAGGAGAGCGCGGTGCTTGGTGGGGCTGTGGAAGCCTGTGGCCTCGATACTGGGTTAACCTTCCCTGGGGGAGAGGGAGGCGAAGAGAATCCGTTGGCCGGTACGGAGTGGCGTCTGGCCCTCGTGCTGGGCAGCGCCGAACCTCCCGCAAACGTGGTGGGGGGCGATCCAACCGCCGAGTTTACGGCCACGGATATGACGGGATGGACGGGATGCAACTCCTACGGCGCCAGATACAGCATACAGGGAGAAGAGCTGCGCCTCGACGACTTGTGGTGGACGGAGGCGGGCTGCCCATCTCAGGAACTGCTCCGGCAGGAACAGCGGATTCAGGACTCGCTGGCGACGGTGGAGGAGTTCGAGATTTCAGGGGACCGACTCACGCTTCACAGCGAAGGCGGGCAGGCGCTGGTCTTCGAGCGGGTCGGGCAGTAGCCGCAAGAGTCACTGCGGGAGAGGGCCATCGACGTGACCCATCGTGTCCCGGACAGGATAAAGGCGCTCCTGGGTTAGCTCAGCCCCGCAGGTTGGGGTGGCGGGCTGCCTTGGCTTCGGGAATCACCTTCCCACGGGATCTGGCCACCTAACTAAGGCTACAGAGTTGCTCAATCGCAGGAAACTGACTTTACGAAGGGATTAGGAGCAGACCTTAGACATTTCTTCTAGCACCAGTTCGGCTCGTTTTTCCAGGAAGGCATCGTAGTCGTTATTGACCATTTCCAAATATGGAATCAGGTGGCTGGCTAGACGATCCCTGACTTCATCCTCGGATGGGCCAGGCACTGTTCTACGTTCCGCGAGGTACTTTTCGGGTTCCTTATCAGAGATAGCACGATTGGTGCGCCATGAAACCAAAGCGCAATTCAGTGCACGGAATATCTTGGCATCTGGCACTTTCTTGGCCTTAAGGTGAGCGGATGGGAACAGATGGTGGTACTCGCGTTTGGACAGATTGCCAACACTTGCTGGGCTGCCGTCGGCCAAATCCA
This sequence comes from Dehalococcoidia bacterium, assembly GCA_963663025.1. Lineage (GTDB taxonomy): Bacteria > Chloroflexota > Dehalococcoidia > Lucifugimonadales > JAGWBF01 > JAGWBF01. The sequence goes on from OY760073.1 coordinate 1,561,347, forward strand.
ACCCGCCATGTCTTAAAGACAAGGCGAGGATAGCACGGCCTAGTCGGTCCTTTTTCTTTGGCCAGCCCGCTTCCATTAGTTCGTTCGCGTCTGGCAACGCATTTGACTCTTCGTCAAAGATAGTAGGTAGAGTTGTGTTCGGATTCGCCACATAGGGCCGCAGCTCGTTATAGTCCGCCAATAGGCGAGTGGCTGTACTTCTTTCGTAACGCCGCGTAAAGAAAGCTCGCCACATATACTTCTTCAAGATTGACCTAACTTGCCCCTCTGCATCCAAGCCGTCGGGAGCTTCTGCCCATATTGCCACCAACATGGGCACTACAACATCTGTCGGTAAGCGGGCAACGTCAAATATTCTCTCATCTTCAAGGAAAGCGGCAGCTCGTCCGAGGCCTTTACAATAAGTGTCCCAGTTCCTAATTAGCTCATTCCCAAACTCTCGGTAGAGGTAAGTGGATTTTCCGGGGACTTTCCCCTGTAAGAGTGATGCCGCCGCCAGAGCCAAATTCTCAGGAGAATAGTATCGGGCGATCTGCGGGGCTTCCTCTTTCGTGGCAGCAACGAGATCATGTAAAGATTCATCCGTGGTAGCTTCTACAAGGGCGACCACGACATCATAGTCCTCGAGCGGTTCGGCAGAGGTGTTGGTCCTGATGAAAACATCAAGAGCCGTATGTGGTTCAGTCCCAGTGGGAAGTGCGAGATAGGGAAGATTGAATGTTGCTAATTTCTGGCGAACTTGACCGAGAGTAAGAGAGACTTCCTCGCGTTCTTTCACGTCATTGATCGCTTCTCGGGCCCAATCCAAGTACGCCCGGCTGCTATCTTCGGTCGGAGCAAGGAGGTCTAGGGGAATCATCCGCCTTTCCCATTGCCTTGCAGGTTCGTCCGCCCATAGAGGTGAGCGACGTTGGTCGTTCCCCCGCTTGCCTCGGGAAACAGAGTCAATGAAGTAGGACATGTTGCTTTCTTCATCTGGCTTGAGATAAAGGAAGTACGTTCGGTCTTCGTAATTGTTCTTTAGACCACGCCACAGAGCTGTCACCCGTTGTTGTCCATCAAGTAAGTGCTCTGTCGCCCTTTCACTTGCGTCGGGTGCACCTTCAATCAATCTGGAGGGAAACGGTTCATCGTCGCCGACTTCAAGAACCAGAACTGATCCAGCAGGTAAGTCCTGTAGAATCGTATTGAACAACAGAGCGACATTCGAATGATTCCATGCTTCCCAGCGTTGAAACCTGGGCAACCTAGTCTGACCAGTTCGAACTCTGGTGAGCCAGTCCGGCAAGCTTCTGTCGCTAGATCGAATAGCCATTTCTTCCCTCTAGTGACTTGACCATGCCCAATGCAAGTCACTCCCATCAGATCCTAGAAGAGCATCCACGTTTTGTGTCATGAGGACATCTACGTCAAGTAGTGATATGCCTGATATTTGGGACTTAGCGTAGTGGTGCCGTTACTAACAGTGGAGCAGCAATCTATATTGCCAGTGTTCTATTGTACCCGGTTCCTTACGACGTAAGCTACCCCCGCAGGTTTGGGTGACGGGCTGCCTTGGCTTCGTCCAGGCGGGTGACCGGGGTGGTGTGGGGAGCGCCGGTAACCAGTTCGGGGTCCTCGGCAACTTCCCGGTCGATGGCCTTCATCACATCGATGAAAGCATCCAGGGTTTCCTTGCTCTCGGCCTCGGTAGGCTCGATCATCAGGGCTTCTTCGACGATGAGGGGGAAGTACATGGTGGGGGAGTGGAACCCGTAGTCCAGCAGCCTCTTGGCGATGTCCAGGCCCTTGACACCCTTGGCCCGCTGGTCCTTGGACGAGAGTATGACCTCATGCATGCACCGGCGGTCGTAGGGCAGGTGGTAGGTGTCCCTCAGCGCTTCCAGCAGGTAGTTGGCGTTGATCACCGCATCTCCGCTTATCTGCTCCAGACCCGATGCTCCCAGGCTCCGTATGTAGGTGTACGCCCTCACCAGCACACCGAAGTTGCCGTGGAACCCGCCTACCCTTCCAATGCTATCGGGCGGAGACTCCAGAGAGTACACCTCCCCGCCGTTTTCCGTGTTCTTGACGACGATGGGCGATGGAAGATAAGGCAGCAGGGTGTCCGAGACGCATACGGGCCCTGAACCCGGACCACCTCCGCCATGGGGGGTGGAGAAGGTCTTATGCAGGTTGAGGTGCACAACGTCGAACCCCATGTGCCCCAGCTTGGCGCGACCTAGGAGAGCGTTCATGTTGGCGCCGTCGCCATACACCAGCCCGCCGGCCCGGTGCACCATGTCGCACAGACCGACGATGTCGTTGTTGAACAACCCCAGGGTGTTGGGCTGGGTAATCATCACACCGGCAAGCCTGTCCGACGCCAGCTCTGCCATGCGGTCCATGTCCATGTTGCCCTTGTCGCTGGACGCTACGCTGACGACCTCGAAGCCAGCCATGGCGGCGGAAGCCGGGTTGGTGCCGTGGGCGCTGTCGGGTATAGCCACCACGGTGCGCTTATCATCGCCCCGCTGCTTGTGGTATTCCCTGATCATCAGCATGCCGCACAGCTCACCCTGGGCACCGGCCAGGGGCGCCAGGCTGGTCCCCTTCATGCCAGTGATCTCCGCCAGGTAACCTTGGAGCATGTACATCAACTGCAGGCTTCCCTGGGCCTGCCCGTCGGTCTGGCGAGGATGGGAGGCTGCAAAGCCGGGCATGAAAGCTATCTCTTCGTTCAACTTGGGATTGTACTTCATGGTGCAGCTGCCCAAGGGGTAGAAGTTGGTGTCTATGGAGTAGTTCAGCCGGCTTAGGTTGGTGAAGTAACGCACCAGCTCCGGCTCGCTGAGCTCGGGCAGGGGCAAGTCGTCCCTTAAGAGATGGTCTCCGGGAAGGAGCTGCGCGGGAACATCCAGGTCCGGAAGGTTGGACCCAATCCGACCCGGGGTGCTCCGTTCCATCAAGGTGCGCCTGTCAAAGGACGGCAGCGCGCTCATCTCGTCCTATCTCCCGTCAGCGCAATTGTGCAAGTAGTTGTCACAGCTTCCTCATCCTATGTCAGTCCCGCGAGGGCTTCTACGAGGCGGTCGATATCCCCGCGGGTGTTGACTTCGGTCACGCAGAGCAGCATCCCATTCTCGACGATGTCCCCGACATCCAGCCCGCCTATGATGCCGGCTTCCAGCAGCCCGGCGTTTATCTCGGAAGCCGGGCGGGGACATCTGACGGTGAACTCCTGGAAGAACTCCCCGCTGTCATGCAGGGAATAGCCAGGCAGATGAGATATGGCCGATGCGGCGTAGTGGGCTTTGTGGTAGCAGAGCTCGGCCACGTGGCGCAGGCCATGCCTGCCCAGGGCCGCCATGTATATGGTGGCGGCCAGGGACATCAGGGCCTGGTTGGTGCATATGTTGCTGGTGGCCCTCTCCCGCCGGATGTGCTGCTCCCGGGTGCTCAGGGTCAGCACGTAGCCGGTGCGTCCCTGGGAGTCGTTGGTCTCCCCGGCGATCCTGCCGGGCATCTGCCTCAGGTACTCCATCTTGCTGGAGAAGAGGCCCACGTAGGGCCCGCCGAAGCTGACGGGCAGGCCCAAAGCTTGGCCTTCTCCCGTGACGATGTCGGCGCCGTATTCCCCGGGCGGCTTGAGCATTCCCATGGCAAAGGGGTCGGCCGACACCACGAACAGCACCCCCTTGGCGTGAGCTTCCCTCTCCAGGGCGGCCATATCTTCGATATAGCCCAGGAAGTTGGGGTACTGGGCGATGAGACATGCCGTATCTTCGGGGAGCCCGTCCCTTCGATTTCCCTCAGGGCGAGCGGACTCATTCAAGACTTGGCTGGGGTCCAGCACATCTATCTGTATGCCCTGGGCGCCGACGTAGGTGCTTATCACCTCGCGATAGGTGGGCGAGGTGGAGTCCAGCACAGCCACTCGCCCGCGCCCTGTAACACGGCAGGACATGAGGGCAGCTTCCGCCAGCGCCGAGGCGCCGTCGTACATGCCAGCGTCAGCCACCTCCATGCCCAGCAGGTTGCACACCATGGTCTGGAAGTCATAGGTGGCTTGGAGGGTGCCCTGGCTGGCCTCGGGCTGGTACGGAGTGTAGGCGGTGAGGAACTCCCCCCGGCTTATCAGGGCCCTGACCACGCTGGGGCTGAAGTGGTTGTAGGCCCCTGCGCCAAGGAAGGAGATGTACCTGCCGAGATGGTGGTTCTCTCCAGCCATCTCTCCCATCTCCCGGCGCAGCTCCAGCTCCGAAAGGGGAGAGGGAATCTCCAGCTTGGGGTTGCGATATTCGTCGGGGATATCGGCAAACAGCTCGTCCAGGTCGGAGACCCCGATGGCCTTCAGCATCGCTGCGCGGTCATCGTCGGTATTGGGTATGTAGTGGCTGCGACCCGTCAATGGGTTTGCTCCAACGTGATTCCTTTGATGTGATCAGAACGGCCCTTAGATTCCCTTCAAGGCGAAGGGAGAGGATAGCTGGCACCATGCGAAGCGTATGACGGTAGCCCGGCAGCTAGCTAGGCAGATCGCTGAGAAAGGCTTCGTACTGCTCTGCCGTAAGCAAGCTGTCCAACTCCGAAGGGTCGGAAGTCTCTATGTGGACAAGCCACCCTTGTCCAAAGGGGTCTTCGTTGACCAGCTCGGGGCTTCCCGACAACGACTCGTTTACTTCTACGATCTCGCCAGATACCGGTGAAAAGATATCAGATACCGCCTTTACCGACTCCACCTCTCCAAGCTTGTCAAACTGGGCCAGCTTGGTGCCGACCTTGGGTAGGTCGAGGTACACCACGTCGCCAAGGTGGTCCTGGGCGAACTTGGTAATGCCCACAACCCCCTTGGAACTGCCATCCATGAGCACCCACTCATGGTCCTTGGAGTATTTGCGGTCGGTCGGATTCATCCGCCACCCTTCCTCGAGTAGAAAGGCAAAGGCGTTACAACGCCTTCTGCCATCTGCCCCCGGATATCCACCTGGACCTGCTGACCGGGGGTGGAAAAACCTTCCAAAACATAGGCCAAAGCTATATTCCTGTCAAGGGACGGGGAAATGCTCCCGCTGGTGATCGTTCCCACTGCTTCGCCATTCCCATGGACCGCGTATCCCTCCCTAGGGATACGCTTGCCTTCTACCACCAGGCCTACCAAGCGTCTCCGGGTTCCTTCGGCGCTCTGGCGGCGCAGCACTTCGGCGCCGACGAACTCCTTGTCCAGCTGCACATACCTCCCCAGTCCCGCTTCTATGGGGGTCGTCTCGGGAGTGATGTCGTGCCCGTGCAACGCCAGTCCCGCCTCCAAGCGAAGGACATCCCTGGAGCCTAGGCCGCAGGGTGAGCCGCCCGCATCCATCAATGTATCCCAAATGGCAGGCGCGTCGCAGGCATCTGCTATGAGCTCGAAGCCATCCTCGCCTGTGTAGCCCGTCCTGCCAATCAGCGCCGACCGGGAAGCGACCTGGCATTGCGCGCTTGCGAAGGGCCTGAGGCCCGATGCCGACCCACCGCACAACCCATCAAGGCCGGCGGCGCCCTCTGGCCCCTGGAAGGCAATCATGGCAGTAGAGAGGGTGCGGTCATCCACCGAGGCTCCCCCAAATCGTTCCTGCACCCACCGGTCCAGCAACGCCATCACCTCGTTCCGGTTGCCGGCGTTGCACACAAGCAGGTAGCTTTCGTCGTCCAGGCGGTAGAAGACCGTGTCGTCGATGATCCCGCCGGCCTCGTTGCAGATCATAGCGTACCTAGCCCTGCCAAGCCTCAGGCTGGCGGCCCCGGCGGTTACGACCCAATCCAGCAGGGACGCGGCGTCGCTGCCAGAGATGTAGAGCCTGCCCATATGGGAAACATCGAAGATTCCGGCCCTGGTACGCACGGCCTTGGTCTCATCCAAGATCCCCGAGTACTCCAGTGGCATCTCCCACCCGGCGAAGGGCACAATGCGCGCCCCAAGGTCAACGTGGGTCTGGTAGAGAGCAGTGCGCCTCAGGTTCTCGGAGTTCAAAGCCGGTACCTCCCGAATTCGACCGTCGCCGCCTAGCTTAAACTACCCCAGGGGTATCTAACAACCGGCGGCTTCTACAGGGCTATCCTGTTGGTCGAACCCGGTGCCGTTGAGGCCGTAGTTCACCGCGTAAAGGTGGGCGTAGGCCCCGTTTCTGGCGAGAAGCTCATCGTGCTTGCCCACCTCAACGATGCGTCCGTGGTCCAGCACCACTATCTTGTCGGCGTTTCGTATGGTGGAAAGACGGTGGGCGATGATTATCGACGTCCGTCCCACCAGGATCTCCTTCAGTGCGTTCTGGATGAGCATCTCGGTGTGGGAGTCTATGTTGGCCGTCGCTTCGTCGAGGATAAGGATGCGGGGGTTGGCCACGATGGCCCTGGCAAAGCTGATAAGCTGCCGCTGACCTACACTCAGGTTGGAACCCCGCTCGGCCAGCTCGGTGTCGTATCCCTGCTCCATGGCAGATATAAAGTCGTGGGCGCCCACCGCACGGGCGGCGGCCTCCACCTGTTCATCGGTCACTTCTTGGTGGTTGTAGCGGATGTTCTCCTTTACGGTGCCTGACAGCAGGTAGGGCTCCTGGAGCACCATCCCCATCTTTCCGACGATGGACCGGCGGGTGTAGTCGCGCAGGTCGTGTCCGTCGACCTTTATGCTTCCACCCGTAACGTCGGCGAACCGTGTGAGCAGGGTCACGAAGGTGCTTTTTCCTGCTCCCGTCGCACCGACCAGGGCTACCGTCTCGCCTGGGAGGATGTGCAGGTTCACATCTTTCAGAACATCGACTCCCGCCACGTACTGGAAGTTGACCTTGTCGTACTTGACCTCGCCCCGGACGTCATCGACATTCACGGCTCCCTTGGAATCCACCACGTCGGGCTTGAGGTCCAGCACTTCGAATATCCTGGCGCCGGCGGCCATCGCCCGCTGAAGGTGGCTGTACTGCATGGTCAACTGGCGTATGGGTTCGAAGAAGCGCTGAATGTACATGGCGAAGGCTAGGAGCACGCCCCACTCAATGCTCCCCCCCAGCACCAGGTAACCCCCCATGACGATGACCGAGCTGATGGCAAAGCCTGTCAGGGCCTCAACCATGGGATTGAGGGCCCCGGAAAAACGACTTGCTTGCAGGTTGGCATCCAGGTGCTCCCGGTTCAGCTTCTCGAAATTGGCGAGATTCTGCTCCTGCCGGTTCATGCTTTCGACGACCCGGATGCCGGTGATGTTCTGGTTGTATTCGCCGTTCACTATGGCAATGGCCTGCCTTATGCGCACAAAGGAGCGCTTGGCGTACCGCTGCCAGTAAGCCAGTAGCAGGAATAGGACCGGGATGACGCTCAAGCAGAGTAACCCAAGGCGAACGTCGGTGACGCCCGCCAGCGGGAGAACAACCAGCATGAGGATGATGACCCCGCCCAAGGTGAGAATCTCTGAAAGGCTTTGGATAATGACGTCCAGGGTTTCCTGGATCTGCATAACGTCGCTGGTGCTGCGAGAGATGAGTCTCCCAACGGGCGTCCGATGGTGGAACGCGGGGGACAAGGTCTGTATGTGATCGAACATCTCGGTCCGCAGGTCATACAGCACCTTCTGGCTGACCCTGGGGATGAAGATGAAGTGGGCGTAGTTAGCGGCGAAGTGGGCTAATGCGACGGCAAAGAATGCACCTGCCATGATGTCGAGCCCGCTCCTGTCCCCCTCAATGATGAACTCGTTGATGGTGAACATGAGCAGCAGGGGTATGGACACGTTGGCTGCAGTGTAGATCAGCACCGAAGCAATGGAGATGAACGCCTCACGTTTGTAGGGCTTGAGGTAGCCCAGCATGCGGACAACAACCTTGTGGTCGTAGGGCGAGCCGAATGTACCCTCATCGTCCAGGATGTCCAGGGTGGGGGAGCCCGGGTTTCGCATCATATCTACGGACTCGCCTCGATCATCCAGTCACAGCCCCCATGTGGGATTGCAGAGGAGCATCCAAGAGCATCTCCTCTTGGGGACGTAGCTGGAGTTCGTATATCTGCCTGTACATGCCTTTGCGGCCCACAAGTTCGTCGTGGCTGCCCATCTCCGCGACCTTCCCGTCCTCCAGAACGAGAATCAGGTCAGCCTTGCGGACGGTGCTCAGCCGGTGGGCTATGACAAAGGTGGTCCGCCCCGCCATAACCTCCTCCATAGCCTTATGAATCTTCATCTCGGTTTCCACATCAACGCTGGATGTCGAATCATCAAGGATCAGGATGGGCGGGTCCAAGAGGATGGTGCGGGCTATGGAAAGCCGCTGCCTCTGCCCGCCCGACAAGGTGACGCCCCTCTCTCCCACCCAGGTGTCGTAGCCGTCTGGCAGCTCCATTATGTGATCGTGGAGTTGGGCGATCTTGGCAGCCTCTACCACATCCTCGAAGAACGCCTCGGAGTTCCCGTAAGCGATGTTGTCCCTGATGGTGGCGGTAAACAGGTGAACATCCTGCTGGACGATTCCCACGTTGCGTCGCAGGGATGCAAGGGTGAAGTCTCGTACATCCATGCCTCCAACCGAGATTGCGCCGGAGGTGGCATCGTAAAAGCGGGGTATCAAGCTGACAATGGTGCTCTTTCCGCTGCCGGGAGACCCCAGCAGGGCAACGACTGAGTTGGACTTCACCCTCAGGTCCAAGTGGCTTAGCGCAGGAGCGCCATGATCATAAGAGAAGGACACATCATCGAAAACCACCTCGCCGGAAACCCGGTCCACTTCGATGGCATCGGGCTTTTCGGACACCGGTGATATCGCATCCAGTACATCGAAGAGCCTGCGCCCCGAGGCCGATGCCCTGGAATACACGTTGATGACGAAGGGCACCATCCTGATGGGAAAGGTGAGAAGGTTCAGGTACAAGACGAATTGGGTGAACTCGGCCGCATCCATGGTCCCGCCGATGACCTGCCGTCCGCCGAACCATAGCAGCAAGCCCAGGGCAATGGTGAAGCCGACGGACATCTTGGCGCTCTCGGTGCCCTGAAGCTGCTCCGACTGCAGGTACTCGTGCTGCACTACCCTCGCCTTGGCTGCGTACTTCTTCTTTTCGTGTTCCTCGGCTGCAAAGGCCTTAACTACGTGGATGCCCGTAAGATTCTCCTGCAGGATGGTCACCATCTCCCCGGTAACTTCCTGAACCCGCGCCCACATCCGACGCATCCGGCTCATTACTATCGAAGACCTGACCACCAGAAGGGGTGTCAACGAGAGGCTGATGAGGGCCAGCTTCCAGTCCATTATCAGAAGGATGCACACTATGGCGATGAGGCGGATGGCAACCTCCGGGGCCCTGATCATCCCCATCATCACAAAGCGTCGCACAGTCTCGATGTCGGACGTCGCTTTGGACATCAGGTTGCCGGTGTGCTCCTTGTCGTGAAAGGCGAAGCTCACGTTCTGCAGCTTGTCGTAGAAGCGGTTCCGCAGATCGTAGGTGGCCAATTGGGACAGAGACTCGGAGGTGTAGGTGCGGAAGAAGTCGAAGAGTCCCCTACTGATGCTGACCAAGCCCAGGAGCACCGCCATCCAGAAGAGGCCATCGGGGAAGGCAAAGAGTACCTCATCGCGGTCAACCGATGCGATGGCCCCAGCCCCGTGCTCATCCACGATGCCTACGGCGATGCCGACGATACGTACGATCAGCATGGCCAGGGCTGTCGCGCCAAGCAGGCTCACATAAGCAAGGATCAGGCGTCCTTTGTGACGCCACACCATGCTCATGATTCTAAGCAGTACAAGCATCTAAACGACTACACGCATCCTTGGGGAAAGACTACAAGGGATCCGGCCCTACTACGCAGGACCCACAGCGGCCCCTCATCATCCGGTATCATCTCGGTATCAGTATCAATATGATATATCAATTGACAGAATTAGCCAACCGGAATGCCCTGGATTTGGCAATGCACCATAGGGCCTTCAATTGACCCTGCCGCAGTTGTGGCTTAGTATGAATTCCCAACCATAAAGGGAGGTCCTTGGCCCCATGAAGATGTACATAGCCGGACAGTGGGTGGATAAGGCTGCCAGAATGCCCGTCCTCAACCCCTACGACTCCGTCGAAATCGACACAGTGCCGAGGGGAGATGCTGGCGATGTGGATGCGGCCATCTCCAGCGCCGTGGTGGGCGCCGACATCATGGCGAAGATGCCGGCCTATGACCGCTACCTGATCATCAAGAAGACCGCCGACCTGATCGCTGAGCGGGCCGAGGAACACGCCCGAATCCTGAGCATGGAGGAGGGGAAGACCCTCACCGAAGCCAGGGGTGAGATCGGCAGGGCTGTGCAGACTCTCACCATGTCGGCCGAGGAAGGGAAGCGCATCCACGGCGAGACTATTCCACTGGATGCGGCTCCGGGCACCGGCCGGGCCTTCGGGTTCACCATACGGGTGCCCTGCGGCGTCGTGGCTGCCATATGTCCCTTCAACTTCCCGCTGAACCTGGTGTGCCACAAGGTCGGTCCCGCCCTGGCTGCGGGCAACGCGGTGATCATCAAACCTGCCTCGGACACTCCGCTGTCGGCGCTGAAGCTGACCGAGGTGCTGCTGGAAGCTGGCCTGCCCCCTGAGGCGGTGCAGTGCGTCACCGGTCCCGGCGGGGAGATAGGCGATGCCCTGAGCACCGACCGGCGAGTCAGGAAGATTTCCTTCACAGGCAGCAGGGATGTGGGCGAGCGCATATGCCAGAAGGCCGGTATCAAGAAGGTGACCATGGAGCTGGGCTCCAACAGCCCCATGGTCATCATGCCCGACGCCGACCTGGACAAGGTCGCCCAAGCTACCATCGCCAGCGGCTACTCAAACGCGGGGCAGGTGTGCATCTCCACCCAGCGGGTGCTGGTCGATGCCAGGGTGTACGGGGAGTACCTGGATGTCCTGAAGCCACAGGTGGAGCGGATGAACGTGGGGAACCCCCAAGCCCAAGGAACGCAGATGGGGCCCATGATACGGGAGTCCGACGCCATACGCGTGGGCGACTGGATACAGGAGGCGGTGGACTCAGGCGCAAGGGTGGTGGCCGGAGGCGACAGGGAAGGCACCCTGCATGCTCCTACTGTCGTGGCTGACGTAACGCCCGGAATGCGCATATCCTACGACGAGGTGTTCGGGCCTGCGGTGGCTGTCAGCCACTTCAAGGACATCGACGAAGCCATCACCATGGCCAACGACACCATATACGGCCTGTCGGCGGGCCTGTTCACCCAGAACCTGGAGTGGGCTATGCGGTTTGCCCGGGAGGTACATTCGGGCAACCTGATGATCAACTCCAGCCCCCAGTTCAGGGCGGACCTGATGCCCTACGGCGGGCTGAAGGACAGCGGCATGGGCAAGGAAGGCCCCTACTACGCTGTACAGGAGATGACCGAGCTCAAGATGGTCGCCTTCCACTGATCCGGGGGCCGAAAGGTCCCGACCGGGTCAGGCCAGCGCTTGACGGGAGTACTTGCCCTTCCTCAGGCGGAAGGGGGCCATATTTTCATCGCGTCTGGTTATTTATTGCCCGACCCGTCTTGGCAACCACAGCCTAATTCAGTCGGCTAGCCGGTATGTGCTACTGCGACGCCAAAGCGGCGGTGTAGACCTGTTGCATCCGCAGAAGCTCTTCATCGTTGAAGCACTCCCACATCTTGATCCCATTGTCCGCTATCTCCACCAGGTCCTCAACGCTCGTCGACGAAAAGTCGAGCAATGTTGGGTTGACCAGCGCTACGTAACGCGGGTGCCCGCTGGCGAACTCGGTGATGCAAGCTCGGCTATTGTCGCTTAGCCCCCCGGTCTGGGACCCGATGACCGACGCGAAGATGGGCACGTAGCTTTCTTGGGAAATGCAAGCAGTCACAGAGTCCGACATTCCAAAGCCCTGGGTTGCCGTGGATCCCAGCAACGCGGCGTAATCTTCGTCCGTCAGCGCCTCCTGGATACAGGCGGCCTCGGACTCCGGAATCATGCCGACAATGTCCGTCGCCGCCGACGTATTGACGTCCAGAGCGGCTTGTATGCGGGCTAGGTACCCCACCTTCTCCACCGGGGTCATGCAGTTGTAGAACTCCAGGGCATACGGCCGCGTTGCCGAAGTTTCGTGAATTTGGCCCGGTGGTGTCATTCCGAGGCCCGTCAGGACCGCGAGGGGACTTTCTCTACCGACCCTGATCATGCATGCGCGGGTGTCGGAGGTCCATCCGGCCTGCAAGTCGAGGAAGGCGATTCCGAACACCACGAGGTTTTCTGGTTTGGCACACTGGAATATCGGCAATACAAGGTTTTCACCGCTGGCCGTCAGAATCAACAGAATCGGCTCGTTGGACATTTTCTCGTAGGCAGCATCTCCGATGGCCGTACGAAGGCAGGAGGTCTCGGCTTCGGAGAAGAGTGCCAGCACGTCCTTCCCTGTCGTCGTCGAGGTGAGCCTCAGCTCCTCGAGAGCCGGAGTGGCAGTGGGCGGAAGGGGCGTTGGAGCTGGCGTTGCGGTTGGTTCAGGTGTTGCGGTCGGTTCAGGCGTTGGTGTTGGGTCGGACCCACAGGCGGCAGCTATCAGGACCAGCAGGGTTATCAGCGAAACTACCCAAAGCCGTTGTCTCCTAATCATCAGCATAACCTTTACCTTCCTAAGATGCGGGGTTTTCGGCACACTGCTCAATCTTGGCGATGACACGCTCCCTGTCCCGCGCGGCGAGGCGGTGCATATCCCTGATCGCCTGCGTCACCCATTCGATTTGCATTCCCTCAAAGAGACCCTTCACTCTAGCAAATTTAGAGAAAGTGAGTCAAGAGGCCGATGCCCGCAACCCCCCTGGGCGGTCTTCGCTCCGCAGCCGTTCGACGATCTGAAAGACAGCGGCATGGGCAAAGAAGGCCCCTATTACGCCGTCCAGGAGATGACCGAGCTCAAGATGGTCGCCTTTCACTAATCCCGGGACCGGAGGGTCCCGACCGGGTCAGGCTAGCGCTTGACGGGAGTACTTGCCCTTCCTCAGGCGGAAGGGGGCCATGTTCGACAGGAGAAAGGCCCCCCACTTCAGCACCTGGGCGAGGCCCAGCTTGCTTTCTCCCTCGGTGCGCCCGATAAAGGTGATGGGCACCTCTACCACCTTCAGGCGCTGGCTGATAGCCAGGAGCATGGACTCGACCTGGAACTCGTAGTGGTTGGCCGTAGACCGCTCCACCACAAACTGCGCCGCCGTCGCGCTATAGACCCGGTAGTTGGTTGTGGACTCGCGAGGTGTGCCGAGGAGATAACGGGTCATGAAGTTAGCCAACCTGCTCTGCACCCTCCGATGCCATTCCCAGTCCCTCACCCCGCCTCCGGAGATGTATCTGCTCCCCGTCACAAGATCGGCCTCCTGGGACGTAGCGGTTTGAAGCAGTTCCGGGAGGTCGGCGGGGTCGTGGGAGCCATCTACATCCATGGTGACGATGTGCTGGCAGCCTTCATCCAGGCAGGACTTCAGGCCGTCGCGGATCGCCGACCCCAACCCCCGGACTCCATGCCGGGACAACAGGGATATCCCCGGATATCTTGAGGCCAGCTCCCGCGCAACGTCGCCGGTGCCGTCGGGGCTGTCATCATCCACAACCACGGTCCATAGCTCGCCGGGCAACGATAGGGCCTGGAGCCTGTCCACCAATCCGGGCAGGTTCTCGGCTTCGTTGTATGTCGGCAGCACCAGTCCTATCTCAGGCAAGATGGTCTCTCCCCAGCGCACATCCGCCGGACGATGAGGACGCCACTACAGGCTCCCTTCGGCCCGGGCCCACACCAGCGCCGCAGCGCCCAGGAGCCCGATGTCATCGCCCAGAGATGTCACAACGATCCTGTACCCCAGCTTGCGGATATGGGCCATGGCGTTCTCGTTGATGTACTTCTCCACCATGGGCCGCAGGTAGTCCCAGTTCTGGGACACGCCGCCACCCATAACAATCGTGTCCGGGTTGAACAGATGGAGAACGTTCACCAGCCCCACACCCATGGCCCGGCTGACCCCGTCTAGGAGCTGCTGGGAAGCCTCGTCCCCACCTCTGGCAGCCTGGAAGACATGTTCCGCAGTTAGATTCTCCAGGTCGCCACCAACCATGCCAGCCAAGACCGGCCCATTCCCCGCCTGGGCCAGGCTTCGGGCCGCTTCGGCGATCGCTGTACCCGAGGCGTAGCTCTCCAGGCACCCTCGATGTCCGCACTTGCACGGGAGCCCCGAGGCGTCAATGCACATATGGCCGATCTCCCCCGCCATCCCGTAGGCCCCTTCTACGAGCCTTCCGTCGTCAACGATACCCCCGCCTATGCCCGTGCTCTGGGTTATGTAAACGAGGGTCTTCGACCCCTTGCCCACGCCGTAGGTGTATTCCCCCAGGGCGGCCAGGGTTGCATCGTTGCCCGTAAGGACGGGCCAGAGCCCCTTGTCCAGCCAAATCTTCTTGAACGACACTCCGTCCAAGTTCATGAGGTTGGGTGGGGCGTACATGATGCCGGTGACCGGATCGACGGGGCTTGCCACCGCCAGGGCGATGCCTGCGACCTTGCCCCCATCATCAGTGGACAGAGCTTCGGAGATCAGGTCATTGACCCGGCCGACGATCACATCCTTGGGGTCTTGGGATCCCGTGGGGACGCGCCCTCTCCAGGCGATGTGCCCGGCCCGGGTGACCAGGGCCGCCCGCACCCAGGTGCCACCCAGGTCGATGGCAAGGGCAAAGGGCCCCCCATCGGTACCCTGCTCGCGGTCCAACTCCTCTACCATGTCGCCCATGCCCAGGAGTCTGTCAATGCTCTTCAGCATCTCCGATTTCGTCTAGTGTGCCATCTTCTCCCCCGCTGTCGTAGGTCCACATTTTGAATTCGGCTGGAGACTCCCTCTCTGGACCATTTTCGTCTATATCTAAAGACGGCACCAACTGGATGAGCTCGCACAGTAGGTCTCCCTGACCTTCTTCCACTTCAAAGTACTCCGGTTGAGCATTTGCCCGATCCCTAGTAATGCTAATGCCGTCAGAGAAAGGCGTGATCGACACTATTTTGTCCAACCTGATTCGAAAAGATTTTGTTGGGACGGACACAAGACGAACCTGATCATCGTAGCAGTAGTAGAGATGTTTGGTGGTGATTGCCATAGTTCCCAAACCTCTGTGAAATATCTGATCAGTCTCGACTGGAGTGCCCCTAGATTGTCCTACCCTGACAGATACTCCCCTCATTATCCTGACACTGGTGCCTGCTGATCGGCCTACTATTTCCCGTTTGGTGCGCTGCTCATAATAGCTCACTCCGTCCAAGGCGTATATCAAGTGCTCGCTCTTCATGAACCTAAAGGGCAGAAACACTCCGCGATCTACCCAGTTGATGTCAGGGAACTTCCCTTCCTTCAACATACCCAGAACACCTTCCAACTCTTGCCTCCGCCTTTCTCTTCCCCTTTCTAGAATGCGTTCAACAGTTTCCTCTCTCTCACGCTTCTCTTTTCGTGCTTCCGACAACTGCCACGCTCGCTCGGCCCCGAATATCCCGGCTTCATCGAGTTGACGTTTGATCCATCTCAGCATTTAGCACCCCACGCGCTGATAAAACATGTTTCGAGACAATAGCATAGTTATCGGGAATCTGCATCACGGGGGTCGGTCCGGTCTATCTGCTGATGCTAAAACGCTGCACGATGGCAACGTCCCGACATCATTGCGTGCCCATCGGCTGGCCCCGTGATTCTGGAAATCGAGGTCGAACTTGCTCTTGCCGTATAGGCGGATGCCCTATCCCGACTAGGCATGAGAATAGATGGCCAGAAAGCCCACGCCTCAGAATTCAACGGAACTGTTGGCACTGCTGGTCGTCAACCTTCTGGTAGCGTGGTTTCTGCCAAGGTAAAGATTTGCCCAATTTCACGGTTTCAGCGGATAATTGGCAACGGGCGACACCCAAACCATCACCCCAAGACAGCAAATTAAAGGAGATATACGGGGTATGACTACTGAATCGGAGAATCCGCGTCCGGCTTGGTTTGTTGGTGCCGCATTCGGCGGTTACGACAACCAGACTGTACGGTTTATCCAAGACGGG
This sequence comes from Dehalococcoidia bacterium, assembly GCA_963663025.1. Taxonomy (GTDB): domain Bacteria; phylum Chloroflexota; class Dehalococcoidia; order Lucifugimonadales; family JAGWBF01; genus JAGWBF01. The sequence goes on from OY760073.1 coordinate 1,577,410, forward strand.
ATTTGGGAGGGCGGCCCCATAGAGACATACGGTGGTCTAATTAATTCCATTTGGCCGGGCGATCGTATCGTTATCAAGTCCACCTATACCCGCAAGAACGAATTGCCATTCGACAATCGTGGGGAGTTCGTTTCCGTCATGGCAATCAAGGCTACAGGCATCGTCGTTGAAAACTTGGAGGACGGGCACTCCTTGCGAGTGAATTGGAGTCAAATTGATCCACCGCGCGAATGGTATTTTCACACGCTCAGAGGGACTATCGCGCCGGTCTTACCAGACTCGTGGTGGAAAAATGCACTTTTGCGATTCACCTTTGATGGTGAAGACCAAGATATCGGCCGAAGCTTGAGAGACCCGTATTGGAGCGACAGGTACGGGTATCTTGAACCCCAACAAAAGGAAACTCAAGAGGAGGAAACCTCTGAGGAACCCCCAGATGAACGGCCACGCTACGACATTAGCAATATTAGATCCGAAGGCTGCTTCCTCGATCAGGCAACGCTCGAACGAATGCTCCAGGGCCTTCGGGCGAAAAAAAACGTGATCCTCCAAGGGCCGCCCGGCACTGGTAAGACTTGGCTTGCGAAGAAACTCGCCTACGCCCTCATCGGGCGGAAAGACGAAGATAAGATCCGGCACGTCCAATTCCACCCCAACCTGTCCTACGAAGACTTTGTGCGCGGTTGGCGACCCCAGGGCAGCGATGGCAAGCTCGAACTTGTGGACGGCCCCTTCCTGCAATTGGCTAATGAGGCCTGCCAGGAGAAGAATAGGGATGACACCTACGTCATGGTAATTGAGGAAATAAACCGGGGGAATCCTGCATCCATCTTTGGGGAGTTGCTGACCCTGCTTGAAGCTGATAAGCGAACATTCGACAATGCGTTAACATTGTCCTATCGTCGAGACACCGATGAGCCCTTTCACATTCCCCCCAACTTGTACATCATCGGGACGATGAATCTGGCTGACCGGTCATTGGCCTTGGTTGATTTCGCACTGCGACGCCGATTCGCATTCTTTGATCTCGAACCGGAGATTGATACCTGGCGTGAGTGGGTTCAAGAGCAATGCGAGATTCCTACCGACTTTCTTGCCGATATATCGCGCCGCATTGACGCATTGAACACCCAAATCTCTGACGACCCCAACCTCGGCCGCCAGTTTCGCATCGGCCACAGCTTCATAGTTCCCAAGCCGGGGGAACCCATCACAGTATCCAGGGAATGGTTCATACAGGTAGTAGAAACTGAGATAGCCCCGCTGTTGCGAGAGTATTGGTTTAACGATTCCGACAAGGCAGATGAAGCCAGGGCACAGCTCTTGAGCGGCTTATGACGTACGGACCAGAGTCCCCGACATCAGGGTTCATCGACCGCATTCCAGTTCGAAACATCTGGCTATTGTTGCTTTACGCATCCCGGCTATACCGCGAGCTTCCCGCCCCCCGCCGGGTCGAACTTGAAGACGCCCCGGACGACATACCGCGTCTGGTCGCTGAAATCCTCACAAACGCCGTGGAACGACGCCTGCGCCGTAACCTGTCCCACGGCTATCAGAGGCGGTCAGCTGATCTCAGCCGGGTACGCGGACGCATCGATCTGTTCCGCACGGAACGGCGACAACTGCTGCAACGTGGCCACGTTGCCTGCGTGTTCGACGAACTGACGGTTGACACCCCGCGCAACCGTTATGTTAAGGCTGCTCTGACCCATATCGCTAGCTCGGTCAGCAGGCTCACTAATGATTCGGACCTTGAACGACGGTGCCGAGATTTGGCTCTCCGCTTAGAGAGGGCTGGCGTCGTCGGGCACCTCGATCCCCGGTACGCCGGAAGGGCAGTCACACTGGACAACACGGGGTGGATGGACTCTTACGAGCGTCAGATGTTTGCTGCAGCTAGCCTGGCCTTGGACCTTTCGATCCCGACAGAGCAATCGGGATTGGCTTTATTGCCCGTCGTCAATAGAAGTGAAACCCAAGGATGGAAGCTCTACGAAAACGCGGTTGCCGGTTTCTATGATGTCGCACTATCTCATCGTGGCTGGAGGGTAAGGCAAGGGAGACGCATTCAATGGCCCGCCGCGAACCCCTCGCCTGGTTTACACGCCATCATGCCGGAGATGATCACTGACATAGTTTTGGAGCACCGTGAACATAGTACTCCTGATACCGGTCAAAGAATCGTCATCGACACAAAGTTCACCTCGATTGTCGGGGTCAGCCAATTTGGGAATCAGACGCTGAAGAGCGGTAACATATACCAGTTGTACACCTACTTGCGCACCCAAGAACAGTCCTGCGACCCCATGTCGTACCACGCTTCCGGAGTCTTGCTCTATCCGTCTTTGGGTGACTGCTACTACGAATCTGCCATGATTCAAGGGCACCGCGTTATTTTCGCCACAGTTGATCTGGCCGCGGATAGCCAGACCATCCGCAGTCAACTTCTGCGAATCGTAGACAACTGAACGTTCCCACGGCGTTGACGCATCAACACACTTCCGGCCCTGTGGGGACGCGCCCCTCCAGGCGATGTGGCCAGCACGGCTAACCAGCGCCGCCCGCACCCAGGTGCCGCCCAGGTCGATGGCAAGGGCATAAGGCCCCCCATCGGTACCCTGCTTGCGGTCCAACTTCCCTACCATGTCGCTTGCGGCCAGGAGGCCATTAACCCTCCAAGATGCTGTCTAGGGCCTCTCGCAAATCGTCGGGGTCTGTGGGTCCTGAAAAGACCCGCACCAGGTTGCCTTCCCTGTCGATGAAGAACTTTTCGGGAATCTTCACTACCCCGTAGTCTATAGCAACGCTCCCTTTATCATCCAGAAGGTTGGGGTACGGGATATCGAGCTCCGCCACGAAATCCCTCACCTTCCCCTCCGTATCCCAGAGGGCTAACCCCAAGAATTCGACACCTTCATCCCGGTATTCGGCGTACACCTCCGCCAAGCCTGGGGCTTCGTTCCGGCAGGGCGGGCACCAGGACGACCAGAAGTCCAGGACCACCACCTTGCCCTTCAGGGAGGCCAGGCTGAGGGTCTCGCCGTCCAATGAAACGGCTTCGAACAACGGGGCCGGCTCCGGGTCCAGCCAGGCATCTCCAAAAGATGTGTTGATGCCGGGGCGTCCTATCCTGTTCTCGGACCAGCCCACACCCCAAGCCAGCATTCCGAAGAAAACGGCCAGAGGCACCAAGGCAACCACTATGATCAGTGTGCGCTTATGGTTCCCTCTTTTGGTGCTTTCAGGTGCTGTGGGGCTGGCGTCCCTCAAGCTTCTCCCCTCTCCAGTTTGGATGCATCCTCCCTGTCCAGCGCCAGCCTCAGCAGGCGCCCTTTGGCTGACTCCCGGGCCTCCCTGTATTCGCCCTCGGCTATCCCGCCCTCGGCGTACAGATCGTCCAGGGCGGCGACCCTCTGGACAAGCTGGTCTTCGTCCATACCTTCGACCCCTTCCACGTAGCCCTGGATGGCATCCTTTTCCATAGCACCGGATGCCGGCACCCTGGCGCGCTTGTAGGATGCTATCAACCCGATGCTCAGCAGCGATAGCAGCACAACGACCAGAGTGGAGGGAATCCATATCTTCAGCAGCCCACTCTCCGTCAGGGTCTCCCCAGCCTTGCCGAAAAATGAGATGGTGGGCAGGCCCGACACCTGCAGAGATACCCTGCCTCCTGGCGCCACGTCATTCATCTCCCAGGAAGTGTAGGTGATCCCTCCTATATCCACCGTCTCGACCTTGGTCCCATCATCAAGGGAGGCATAGGCGAAGAACCCCAAGCCTTCGGGCAGGAGCACCGAGAACCTGTCAGCCCCCATGTGAAAGGTCTTCTGGATGGTCGCCGAGCCGTCGGTGTAGGGCATCTCGTAGGTGTAGGTAACCTGATGGATTCCCGGTGTAACGGGGGCTGTCAGGGCAAAGCCGGTGCCTATGTTTATGATCTCTCCACCGGGCAGGTCCGACCCTACGTCCAACTCCGTCGCCCCCTCGGGCAGGGAAAAGCGCATGAAGTTGAAATTGACGGGCTGCTCCAAGTCAGGCACAAAGGTGCGGTCTCCGTCATTGATGACGCCGACGGCCTCAAGGACGAAAAGGCTCTCCTCGTCGGGCCCTTCGTTGATAAGCACAGCGTGGGCATCGATGGCTAAAACGTCGATGTCCTGTATCACCTCGTACACCACTAGCTCCACGGGCTGGGAGCCGATGGGCAACAGCACGGTCGCGCTGTACAGGACATCCTGAAAGTTGACGGCCACGGCATAGGTGCTGTCTTGCACGGCCTCTACCGAAGTGAAGATAAAGGCGCCGTCAGCCCCCGTGGTGGTCGATAGGATCTGTATCTGGCCCTCGTCGCCAAAGCGGTGGAGCAGCACCTCCAGCCCTGTGGGGACCTGACTCCCCTCGGTCCCGTTCGTCACCACACCATGCACATCCACCACCTCCTGGGCCCATGCCCGCTGATAAGACATAGCGGATAACACCAAGACAATGGCGCAAAGTACTATCAGGAATAAGAGGAAGAAAACGTGACGCCGGAATTCGAGAAGAGTCCGCATCGTGGTCTTCTCTTTATCCCGATGACGGGCCCGGCGACGGCCTGTCATCTTCACCGCCCGGGCCGGGAGGGGGAATTTCGACCGCACTTGAGGTCCTGCTAGAGAAGATGCGCTCCTCCAACTCCCTGTCCAGCAGGGAAAGCTCCTCATCCCTGATGGAGCGGGCGGCCTCCATGCGGATGACCTGCAGTTGGCGGCGGTACTCAGGCTCTTCCAGGGTCCCCAGCTGGAACTCCATCTGCAAGGCGCGTATCTCCTGGTACATCTCTTCCCGGCGCCTCCGCTGCTCAACCTCGGTGGTCCGGGGAATACCTAGGCCACCTCGTGGGTCGCCTCGGCGGAAGAAGGGGTAAGCCACCATTACCACGGCGAAGATGGCCAGGAGGCTGACTATCAGAAAGGGCATAGTCGGTCCTCGGTCCCTAGACCCTGCGGCCCATTTCCATAGGCGCCGGGGATGCAAGACCCTCCAGACCACAACTGGTCCAACGCCGAGGAGATTCTCCCAGCCTAGTCACTGCCCGTCTGCCCCACAGCACCAGTGATGCCTTCCACATCCCTGCGCCTTGACGCCAAGTCAAGGGCCGGAGCAGAGTCCGAGGCCCTTCGAGGCCACAGAGAGACCACGGTGCCCAGCATGAACATAGGGCCCGCGATCCACATCCACCACACCAGAGGATTCACAAACACCCTGAAGCCCGCGCTGCCATCCTCGGAAAGCTCGCTGGGCACCACGTAGAAGTCCTCCACCGGCGTGGAACGAATGGATGCCCTAGTACTGGACATTTGGAAGTCGGGATAGAATGCCCTCTGGGGATGCATCTCGCCGATGAACTCATCTGCCTTGTAGGCTCTCAGGGTTGACACAAACTCTGTGCGGTCGCCCCGGAAACTGGACTCGGTGCCCACGTACTCTATGCGGTACTCGCCTATGACCGCGCTTTCTCCCGGTTGCAGAACCACATCTCTCTGGATCTCGTAGAACGACGAACCCACGATGCCCAGCACCAGCAGCAGAACCGACAGGTGCACGACGTAACCGCCGTAACGGGGGCGATTTCCGGCGATCAGCCTCAGGAAGGCCAAGGGATAGCTGTTCCCCTGCTGGCGCAACGTCCTGGTGCCCCTGTACCACTCGGCGACTATTCCCGTGGTCACCATGGCGCATATGCCGAAGGCCAGCAGCGGGTACACCTCTCCTATCCCAATAAGACGCAAGATCACTATGACACCGACTCCAACCCCAGCAGGAATAGCCAGCGCCCTCAACAGGGTGCGCGGCGAGGCCCGCCGCCACGGCATCAACGGCCCCACTCCCATCAAAAAGACCAGGGCCAGCATTAGAGGCCCGTTGACCTGGTTGTAGAAGGGCGCTGCAACGGTGACTACGCTTCCCCGGAAGGCTTCCGAGATCAGGGGATAGACGACTCCCCACAGGGTGACGAAAGCGATAGCCAGGAGCAAGAGGTTGTTGACCAGGAAGGATGCTTCCCTGGACAGGGTGGATTCCAAGGTGGACCTGCTCTTCAGGGCGTTGTACCGCAGGAAGAATATGGCAAAGGGCACTATCACGCCGATTGCCGTGAACATCAGGAAGATCCAGCCCAGGGATGATGCCCCGAAGGAGTGCACCGATGGCACCGGCCCTCCGCGGTTCATGAACATGCCGTAGAGGGCGAGGCCAAAGGCGATGTTGATGAGCACGATGTTCCACATACGGAACATCCCCCGGCGCTTCTGCACCATGATGGAGTGGATGAATGCCGTCAGCGCCACGAAGGGCATGAAACCGGCGTTCTCCACCGGGTCCCAAGCCCAGTATCCTCCCCATCCCAGGATGGTGTAGGCCCACCAGCCCCCAAGGAGCAGGCCCGATCCCAGCAGCGCCCAGCTCACTATGCCCCAGGTCCGCCCTGAGTCCACCCATTCGTCCCCGGACTTTCCTTCGATGAGGGCGCCAAGGGCAAAGGCAAAGGGTATGGCCACAGCCACCAAACCCGCCATCATCACGGGAGGATGGATGAACATGCCAGGGTGGGTCAGGAGGGGGTTGATTCCCTGTCCGTCGGAGGGTGTGAAGGACAGCTCGGAGAAGGGATTGGCCATGAAGTAAGTTACCGCCAGAAAGAAGGTGAGCACCAGCATTAACACCATGCTGGTGTAGGGGAGGAAGTCCTGCATCCTAGGAGGGGCCAGCTTCAGGGCAAGAGCCGACATGGCCGCCAGCACAAAGCCTATGTAGAGCAGTGAGCCTTCGTTGCCGGCATAGAAGGCCACCCAGGTGTATATTCGCTCCATCGCCAGGTTGCTGTTCTCGGCCACGTAGGCGATGCGGAACTCGTTGGTGAGAAAGGCTCCAACCAGGCTGATTACGGAGACGGCCAACGCCAGAACGACCACGTACACGGCAAGGCGGGAGCTTTCCAGGAGCTCGGGTATGCGCCTCAGGCGTCCCAGCCCGGAACCGATGGCGGAGTAGGCCGCCAGGGCGACAGCCAGGGCCAAGCTTATGCTGCCAAGGTCTGCCAACTCCTAGTCCCCTTCCCGCCCGTCGCCAACGCCTTCCATCTCCGCATCGGCCATCGCCAGGTACTCTCCCATCTGCCCCTGTTCAGAATCTTGACCTGCCGGTTCGCCTCTCACCCTCATGCTCCTTACAACCAGCAGGAGCAACACCAATGCCCCCGCTAACCCCACCGGCGGAACTACCCAGGCCAGCAGGCTGAACCCTTCCTTGGGGGGCGCCGCAAGGACAGCTTCACCGTAGCTGTCCACAAAGTATTGGAGAATCTGATCGCGGGTCCATCCATCCTCCAGCCTCTCCCGGACTACCGCGCGCATCTGGGCCGCAAGCTCCACCTGGGATTGGTCGATGGTCTCCCCGGGACACTGCAGGCAGATTAGCTGCTTGTCGATGGACTGGGCGCGCCCCTCCAGGGAAGGCGGAGCTTCCCTGGCGCAGGCAGACAAAGTTAAGAATAACCCCAGAAGGAGAATGGGAAGGATACCATTTCGCAGAGTCAGGTTCACAGCTCTGACATCACCCTGGCCGGAGTGGCCCATGCAGCTTCACCGGCCCTAAGGACTAGGGACAGCTATCATGGTCGTCTATGAGGCAAGCCCGTATGTAGGTGACAACCCGCCACCTATCGTCCACCGAAAGCAGCTTTGCGAAGGAGGGCATGACGGTTACGCCATTAGTTATCCAGCCGTATATGCCGGCGTCCGTCTGATCCACCACGTAGGAATCGGTCAGGTTCGGGGTTATTGTGTACGGCTGGGATTCGGTGCCGTAGCCGAAGGAGTCCTTCATGGTCTTCAGCACAGGTCCGTCGCCCAGCCCCTGGGCGCCATGGCAGAACACGCAGTTCGTGGAATAGATATACTCGCCAGCCGCCAAGACCGATTGACCGGGGCTGAACGGGTTCTCGCCCGTGCTCAACTGCACCCCTGTAATGGGCACGGACCCCGCGGGAGCCGACAGCACCGGAGGTTCATGGGGTCCGTAGGACTGCTGGTAGTGCATCTCGTAAAAGATGTCCACGGGATAGGTCCCGCTGGCGCAGCCGGAGGCTGCGAGAGCAACCACAACGAGCATCAGGGATGCCAGGGCTAAGGTTCGCCCTTTCGATATTCTCGAATAGACGAACGCTCCACGGTCTTTGCGGCCCGTGGGAAGCCCGTTTCCGGCGTTCAATACCAGTTGGTCCTTCATAGAAGCTACACTTTGCCCCGCTTGACATCCTCGGCTCCAGCCTGGGTCAGCACCTGCTCCACGCGGTCAACCTCTTCCGGCTCGCATTCCACCAGCACGCCGACATAACCTTCGGTGATGCGGTCGTCGTACAAGCCCAAGGATGGCCTCGGCAGCCGCGACTCGAATATGATGCCCAGGACGGTGAACAGGATGGCCCCAAGCATCGTCCCTTCGTAGGTCACGATCGCCATGGGGGGCAGGGACAGGATGGGCTTCCCTCCCGTCACCAGGGGATATGCCATCTGGGTCATCGAGGTCAGCAAAATGCCGGCGGTTAGCCCGCAGAGGGCACCGACGAAGGGAAACACGTAGAGGCGGTGGCTGCTCTCTTTTTCGCCAAATGCGCCCTCGGGATATGGCGCTCCTGTAAGGAAGTCGTAGTCGTTGTCGCTTATGCCCATGCGCTGGAGGCTGTCTCCCGCCTCTGCAGCATAGTTGGCATCGGAGTATAGGCCCAGTACACCTGTTTTAGCCATCTACCGCCTCCTTCCTCCACTTTCGTTCCTTGACGCGAATGGAGGAGTTTGCCTGCAGCTACTCCTCTCGGAGTACTGCGGGTACCTTTCTTCTACCGATTTGTATCTCATCCCGTGCGATCTCCCCCTCCTTGATGTCGTAGAGAGGGATCAGCGGGAACACCTTGGCAAACAGCAGCATCAGCATGCAGACCAAGGCAAAGGTGCCCATGACTATGACCACCTCAACCACGCTGGGTGCGTAGGTGAAGTAGGTGAAGTTCATGACCTGCTTTTGGGCGAGGCCGGGCACAATAATCAGGAAGCGCTCCAGCCACATACCGATGTTCACAAAAATGCAGGCGATGATCATCAGCCCCGGGTTCCTGCGCACGCCCTTGAACAGCCACATGCCTACGGGGATGAAGTAGGTGGTGCCCACAAAGGTGATGAACCACCAGCTCCACGGCGCTTGGGCCGATAAGAAGTCCTTGACGCTTATCTCATCGGCTTCCAGGCTGTACAGCCCGAAGAAGAACTCCAGGACGAAGAAGAAGAACCAGCCGGTGGCCACCACCATCAGCAGCCTGCCCAAGGCATCGAAGTGCTCGGGGCGTATGTATTCGTGCCACCCGTACAGCCAGCGCATGACCGCCATGACTATCACCACGGCCGCCACGCCTGAATGGACGGCCCCGATGACGAAGTAGGGCGGGAAGATGGTGGAGTGCCAACTCTTCACCGAGATGGCCATGCTGAAGTCGAAGGACACTATGCTATGGACCGACACGAAGACGGGAAGGATCAGCGCCGAGAGCAGGATGCCTGCGATTATCTGCAGCTTCCACTGCCTCGGATTTCCCCGCCAGCCCAATGCGAGCACGGAGTACATCTGGCGTCGTATGCCAGTCGAGCGGTCCCTTACGACGGCCAGGTCGGGGAGAAGGGCGATGTAAACGAACAGGATGCTGGAGGTGAGGTAAGTGAACACAGCCGACGGGTCCCAGATGAGGGCTGACCGCACGTTGGGGTACACGCCCCTGGCCCAGTCGAAGGGGAACACCCAGTAGAAGACCCGCCAGGGACGCCCTGCATGAATCAGGGGCATCAACATGGCTGTCATCAGGGAGAAGACCGTCAGCACCTCGGCAGCCCTGGTGGCAGGACGCCTCCACTCCGCCTTGGAAAGCCTGAGGATAGCCGAGAGCATAACGCCGGCGTGGGATATTCCGATCCAGAAGACGAAGTTGGTGATGAAGAAGCCCCACATGACGGGACGGTTCAGGCCGCTGACTCCCAAGCCCTTGTTGAACATGTACCCGGCGGCGCACATCGCGCCCACGACGATGATGCCAAAGAAGGCGATCAGCCCCCATTGCCACTTGGGGTGCAAAAAGATGGTGTGAAGCAGGTCCCGGTTTATCTGCCGGTCTGCCAGCGCCCTACCTTCCTGCATGGAATTCCTTCATCTTGCTACACATCCTCTATTCCGGCTTCCCAAGCACCATGTACTTGCCCTTCATGAAGGGGCGGTACAGGATGTACATCAGCCCTTCCTTCATCTCCCAGACCGACATTAGGGGGATCAAGCGGGTGCCCAGCAGGAAGATAAAGGCCGCTCCGCCCATCATCCCGAAGACCATCAGCACATCCAGCAGGTCCGGCAGCACCGGCAGGAGCTGGGTTGCGATGCCTCCATGGGCAGCATCGAAATGGGCTATAGACTCCGCTCCCACATCCTTGATGTTGAAGGCGGGTACGTAGATGCGAACCATCATGAAGAAGGCGCCTATAATCACCGACGCTCCTGCGATGGTGGGCCCGATGATGCTCTTGCGAATGCCGTTCCACAGCAGAAGGGCAAAGGGGATAAAGAAGCTGAAGAACAGGTTCAACAGGAAAGCGGTGCGGTAGGACTCGACCATCAACAGCTTTATGACGCTCTGCTCCGTCTCATCCCTGCCGTACCAGAAGGTCATGAACTCGGAGAACCAGAAGTAGCCCCAGAGCAGGGTCACGCCGAGGAGCACCTTGGCGAAGGACCAGAAGGGATCGAGGCCGATGTACCGGTCATATCCCCCCACGGTCTTCATCAAGAACAGGACGACGAGAAGCAGCCCCGCCGAGGCCTGGATGCCTGTGAGCACATGGTGGGCCGCAAATATGGAGTCCCGCCATCCGGGTATCAGGCTAAGGGCGAAGTCCAGGCTGATCAGAGTGTGCACCCAGACCAGCAGCATGAAGTAGAAGGCGCCCAGGATAGCAAGCTGGCCCTTCTGGACATTCCAGTCGCGCACCGTCCCCTGCCAGCCCCAGGCGAGGCGTCCCATCAGCCGGGCCCGCAGGCCGTTGGAGACCTGGGCTATCTGGGCCATGTCCGGCCGGGCCGAGACCCATAGTATGGCCAGCCCGCACACCGCTACGCCAATCAACCCGGCCATGTCCCACCAGAGGGGCGCGCCGATGGGTGCACTGAACCAGATGGTGCGCCGGTCTTTGCCCAGCTCCAGCACTCCATCGCCATTCAGGTCGATGGCCGGCAGGACGAGCATCATGGGTATGAAGGCCACGACCGCGAGGATTCCCACCAGGGAGAACATCTCCGAAGCTCGGGAGAAGGGCCTGCGCCAGTGGTTCTTGGTCCACCGGAAAGCGATGGCGGCCAGGGGCGCCGTCGTTGCTGTCACTATGATGAATGCGAAAGCGGCGGCGTAGTAGCCGTACTCACTCCTCGCAGAATCGGAGAGGCCCACGTCCAGGGCCCGGACCAGGAAGGCCAGGACCCCCAGGGCGAACAGCCCGCCCGCCACCGCCACAGCCAGCCAGAACTTGGGGCAGGCGGCGTCATACTTCTCCGCCAGGTCCTGCATCACTTCCCTGTCGGTGAGATGTACCTCGGGAGGGCCTTCCCGTACCTGGTGCCTGTCAGCGCGAACGGAGTGGGGTCTAGCCATGTCCACCATCTCCGGTGCGGCGTGGGTCAATCTTCTTCAGGTAGATGACGTTGGGCTCGGTGCCAATGTTCTTAAGGAGCTGGTAGGCCCTGTCGTCCTTGAGTATCTTCTCGTTGGTGTCTTCGTCGACCTCGACGAATTGGCTCAGCCGGCTGTCGGGGTCGTTGTAGTCGCCGAATATCAGGGTGTCCGTCGGGCAGGCCTGGACGCAGGCGGGGGCGAAGTTCCCTTCTGCCAGGGCGCGGTCGTTCAACTCTCCACCCTCAGCAGCTTCTACCTTGCGCTCGCCCCGCCGGAGCCTCTGAATGCAGAAGGAGCACTTCTCCATGATTCCCCGGCTCCTGACGGTCACGTCCGGGTTGAGCTGGTTGCGCATCCGCTCCGGCCACACTGGTTCCCAGTAGTTGAAGAACCGCACCTGGTAGGGGCAGTTGTTGGCGCAGTAGCGGGTGCCCACGCAGCGGTTGTAAACCTGGACGTTGAGGCCCTGATCGTTGTGGTAGGTGGCGTACACCGGGCACACCGGTTCGCAGGGAGCGTTCTCGCAATGCTGGCACAGCACGGGCAGGAACCGCGCCTTGATGTCCTGGAAGGGCGCATCCTCGGGATGGGTGCGGTACTCTTCGGGGACTTCCCAGTACCGCTGAATGTGTATCCACTCTATGGGCCTGCGCTCGTGGAAGCGGTCCTCAGTGTTAAGCTGCACGTTGTTCTCGACCTGGCAGGCTACCACGCAGGCCTGGCATCCCGTGCACTTATCTATATCTACGATCATACCCCACTTGTGGGGCTTCCTCTGGGCCATCACCTAGCCTGCCTTTCCTTAAGCCGGGCGGCTGCTATACCCGTACCTGTTAGCTCCCCGTCACCTGCACGGGGTCCTCATGCTCCGTGCCTATGGGGAAGGCGGTAACGATTCCTTCGAACTTGGAAACCCTGATGTTGCGTCCCGTGGGCGTTACCCGCACCTGGGTGGATGCCCACGCTGAAGATCCTGTATCGGGGTCGGTCTGCTGTGGGCTGAGGAGGGACAGGATGTTCCCTCCCCGGACCTCGCCCACCCGGTCCTGGTACTCGACGCCGGGCAGGTGGCCCTGGCCAACGGGTACCCCGACAACATCCGGGGGAGTGGCCGGATGGGGATACACCACAGCCTCGATATCGCCCTCGGTGGAGACGATGCTGACCACATCCCCTTCCTGAAGACCCAAGCGATTAGCTACGTGGGCGTTGATCTCGACCCACGTCTGCCAGGTCACCGTGGTCAGGGGGTCGGGGGCTGCCTGGAGCCAGGGCAGATGGGCGCCCCTGCCGTCCAGGATCGAGTTGTGCAGGAAGGGCGCCAAGTGGAAGATGTTTCCTCCCGATGGGCCATGGTAGCGGGGCCTGGAGTGCTGCAGGGCGATCTGCCGCAGGTCCGGCGGCGCAGGGGCGTCGCCTGCCCCAGTGGCTTCCCTGTCTTCCCAGCCGCCCCGCTCGAGGAGCATGTTCCAGAAGGCCGGGAAGGTAAGGGCGCCGGGATGGTCTTCCCCTTCTTTCAACAGGGGGGCGCCTCTGCCCGTATCGAACAGCCTTTGGGCCGCATCCCGGAGCACACCATAGAAGGTGTCGGGCAGGCCATCGTCCAAGCCCAGGTCTCCCGACAATGCCAGGAGCAGGTCCGGGAAGCTGCGGGGGTCAAGGTCGGGCAGGGGGTTCACCACCGGCTGCTGGAAGCCGACCGTCTGGAAACCGGGGCCGGGATCGGGAACATCATCCCCCCAGTCCTCCAAGGCTGACCGCACCGGAAGGATGAGGTCGGCCCGCTGGGCTGTATCGTCCATGAAGCTGGAGAAGCTGACCACGAGGGTGTTGTCCGGCGCCCCGTCCAGTGCGTTGGCGAAGCCCGTGCTGCTGGGCAGGTTGTATGCCGGGTTGGCCCCGCAGACCATGAGCGCCTGGAGCTGTCCTCCACGCAGGTTGGAGGAGGCTTCGGCCCAGTCGTCCATGCTGCCCATCGGATAGGACAGCTCCAGCTCCTCCAAGGGAGGGGCTGGATTGAACACCACGCCGCCATCGCCGATGCGACCTCCGACGCTGCCGGCCAGGTAGTTGAGAAGGTACACGGCAGCCATGTTGGAGGGGCCGTTGGTATGGGCGGAGGCTTCGCCGCCTCCGATAGCCAGAGGCGCTGGGGAGTGGGCGAACTCCGCGGCGATTCGCTCGATCATGTGGGCCGACGTTTCCCCTCGTATGGACTCGGGCACGCCGACGTACCAGGGATTGGACGGATCGGCGATGTGTTCGGGGCTGAACGGGTCCAGAGCTGCCAGGAGGTCGTCCCGGCTGGCGCCTCCCGCCATGCCGGCGTCTGCGCCGTCGGGCCTTGCGATGATCGCATGGGCCATGCTAAGGGCTACGACGCCCTCCATGCCCGGCCTGACGGGTATCCACTCATCGGCGCTGGCGGCCGTTGCGGAGTAGCGTGCTCCTATGTGCACAAAGGAGCCTCGGACTCCGCCGTGCTCATGGGACCGGAGATTGCCGAAGCCCCGGGAAAGCTGAACGGGGGATAGCCAGGTGGAGAGGAAATCGGCGCCAAAGGAGAGAAGGTACGTAGAGTTCTCCAGGTCGAAGCTGGGAAGGTTCTTCTGGCCGAACACGTTGGCGGAGGTGGACCTCAGGACCGAATCGCCCATGAGGTCCAGGCCCAGGTAGCGCGCACCGTATGCTGATGCGAACCGGTCAACCACCACGGCTTGATGGCCCCGCATGGGGCCGGTGATCATCATCATGGCGGAGCTGTTGCCGGAAGCCCGGAGGCCGCCGAGCCTGCCGGCTATAGTGTTCATCGCCTCATCCCAGGAGATGGGAGCGTAGGCCCCCTCCCTCCTGCTGCCAGTCCTTCTCATGGGACCGGAAAGGCGGTCGGGATGGTACAGGGACTGGAGGGCCCCATCGCAGCGCACGCTCTGCTTGCCTGCGTTGGTGCGGTACAGGGGGTTGCCCCTGACCTTCTTGGCTCGGCCCTCCATCACACGGACGAGAATTCCCTCCCTCTCGGGGCACCCGCCGCACAGGGTGGCATACCAGGTGTCCCGTCCCCTGACCAGGTCCTCAGGGATATCGACGGGGCTCTGTATCTGCATCTCGCTGTCGGGGAACACGTTGCACGCAACGGCGCCCAGCGCCGAGATGCCCGCCCATTTCAGGAAGTTTCTGCGTGTTACCTTCATCAGTCCTCTAGTAGTGGCAGGTGGTGCAATCGGTGGGGGCATCGTAGTCGCGATGGCAGTCCACGCAATCGCCCATCTTCAAGCTCCGCTCCTGTTTGATCTTGGTCATCTCCCGAACATCGCCGTGGCATATGGTGCACACCTGCTCGACGGGCGATATCCCACTTGCCGCAGCCGTTTCGATCACATTCTGTTTCTGGGTGAAGAATCTGACGTGGGGTTCGTGGGCAAACTGGACATGGTCGGGGATTCGGTGCACCTTCTCCCAGTCGATGGGCTGGGGTGTAGCCCCGGGCACAACTATGCCCGAACTGTCCCTGCCTGCGTACTCCAGCAGCTTGGCTATCTCGACGTTGTTCTCGCCGTTGACGGTGGTATGGCAGATGAGGCACTGCTCTACCGCAGGGACGGTGGCGGATTCGCCGGTGACGACGTTACGGTGACAGAACTCGCACGCTATGCCCTCGTCATCGACGTGCACGTTATGGGGGAAGGCGATGGGCTGGTCGGGGCCGCCTGCGCCGAATCCAAATAGTGGAGTGGACCACCACGCCGTCAGCACGTAAACGAGCACGAACAGCATGATGCCCATCGACGCCAGTCCTCCCAGGGCCAGGGGCACTTTTCCTATCCGAGGCAACCCTTGCATCAGGAGATGTCCATCACCCTTCGAACAACGGTATATCCTCTGCTGTGCGGTCTCAAGCTAGTCCGTCTTAAGGACGCAGAGCAGGCCGGCGCACAATGGAGCGCATGGCGCCAATTCATATCCAGAACCTGTTGTAAACAGCTTCAAGCAGCTGGGTGTTCCGCACCGTCAAGACCATGAAGAACACCGCCAAGCCTATAAGTCCAACGACGCCCAGGTACATAGGGCGGCGCAGCATAAGGAACTTTGACGGCAGGTGTCCCGAGGCGACCAGGGAGGGGATGACGGCGTGGGCGGTGACGAAGGTGAAAGCTATAAGTACTATGCAGAAAAAATAGGCCCACAACCAGTGGAGCCAGTTTCCAATATCCGACCAGTGGCCCGCATCGACTATGGCCGGGTCTACTTCGGGCATGGGTGCCTTCCACCTCCCTCACACCAGCTACAGGCAAGGTCCGACCCTGCCGGGGGCTGAAGCAAGTGAAAATTATCACACGGGCAAATAGGTGTCAAGGGAAGACGACCTCCGTTGACCTGCATGTTCGTGCCGACTAGAATAGCTGGGATACAGGGTGGAGATGAGTCACACCCCAAGCTGTTAGCAAAGGGAGAACGAATGGCCGACGAACAACAGCAAACCGGGGGCTATTCCAGAAGAAGTGTGCTGGGGACGATGCTCCTTGGTGGCTTGGCTATCTTGAGCGCAGTGCCTCTTCTCAAGGGCTTCCTGCAACAGGATGAGGCCCCAGAGGACAACGGCCAGGGGTTCCCGCCGGAGGGCTCCATCTTCCACCCCAACCAAGACCCTACGACGGACCCTCGCAGAAGCGCCTGAAGTCCGTCCCACTCCCCTTGTCTGCCCAGCCTACTTCCTGCGGCCGAACTCTCTTTCCAAGTGGTAAGAGCTGAGGTGGATCATGGTGGGCCTGCCGTGGGGGCAGGTGTGGGGGCTGTCGCACTCCCTTAGCTGCCTAACCAGTCCTTCCATCTGCTCCTCGTTCATGGCCATCCCAGCCCTGATCGCGCTGTGGCAGGCTATGGAGGCTGCCATTGCTTCGTTCCTCTCCCGAAACACACCTTCGTAGGACATCATGTCCAGCACTTCCAGGAGGGCCTTGGCGGGGTCTGTGGTGGCAGCGATTCCCGGTATTCCCCGCACCAGGTAGGTGCGTTCTCCGAAAGGCTCTAGCAGGTAACCATAGCTCTCCAGGAGGTCCAAGTTGGCTTGGAGCAGCTCTTCCTGCTCGGGGGCCAGCTCCACGGACACCGGCTGGAGCAGGGCCTGCACCTGGGTGTCCCGGTTAGCCACCTCCCGGGATACCCGCTCGTAGAGCACCCTCTCATGGGCGGCGTGCTGGTCGATGAGAAACATGCCCTCAGGCCCCTCGGCAACCAGGTAGGTGTACTTCACCTGGCCAATGATGCGCAGGGATGACATCCCCTCCAGGGGGGTCGGGTTTGGGGCGTCAAGGGGAGCCGGCGGCTCCGTCTGAGTGTAGGGGTTCCCTGTGCTCGGCCTGGGGGAAGGCCAGGACAGGATAGGCCCCGGCTGCGGCGCCGGAGGGGCTGTCGAGGGGATATTGAGCTCCGGCACAGGAGCTACTGCAACCAGGGTGCCCCTGACGGCCCTCTGCAGGGCGCCGAACACCCGGTCGTCTTGACGGAAGCGCACCTCCCGCTTGGCCGGATGCACGTTCACATCGACCTCTCCCGGAGGGACCGCGATGTTCAGGACGGCCACGGGGTAACGGCGCTCCGGGAGGAAGCCGTGGTAGGTCTCCGACAGGGCAGCGGAAAGCAGGGGACTCTGTATCCACCGGCGGTTCAGCAGGAAGGTGATGTATGTGCGGTTCGACTTGTGGAGGGACGGGGCGCTCACAAAACCCGACACCCCGTAGCCGTCACCTCGACCCTCCCACACTACCTCCAGCATGGAGGCGGTAGACTCGGCGCCGTACACCGAGACCAGGGCGTCGCTCAGCGCTCCGCTCCCGCCGGTGTTGAGAACGTTTCGTCCATCCACTTGCAGTCGAAAGGCCACCTCAGGGAAAGCCAGGGCAAATCGGGACGCCAAGTCACTGATCCTGCCAGCTTCTGCGGAGGGGGAGCGGAGGAACTTGCGCCGGGCCGGCAGGTTCTCGAACAACCTCTCCACGGTGACCGAGGTTCCCACGGGGCAGCCCACAGAGCGGAGGGCTTTCTCATCACCCCAGGATACTAGTACCTCCCGGCCTGCATCGACATCCCTCTCGCGGCTCACCAGCTTGACCATCGCGACCGATGCGATGCTGGGCAGTGCTTCGCCTCGAAATCCCATGGTCATGATGCAGTCCAGGTCGTCGGGAGAGCTGATCTTGCTGGTGGCGTGGCGCTGGAAGGCCAGGGAGACCTCGTCCGACGGGACACCCGAGCCGTTGTCCACCACCCGCAGAAGGTCGATGCCCCCGCTACGCACCTCTATTGTTACCTGGGAAGCTCCGGCGTCCAGGGAGTTTTCGACAAGCTCCTTGACCACCGACGAGGGCCGTTCTATAACCTCACCGGCGGCGATCTTGGAAGCCAGGTCCGGTTCCAGCAGATGGATCATCGCCCCGTCCCCACCCATGGTTTTCGCCCAGGGAATCTCGTTGTAGGCACCCTGTCAGAACAGAGGGAGAGTGGTGCCTCTAGCCTTGTATTGGCGGTCTTCGGAATGGCCGTCCTTTACGTAGTCGTTGATGATGTTGTAGATGCGCTCCATCTGCCCATCATCGGGTTTCTTGAAGAAATAGGGGGGCACCCAAACCCCTCCGAAGGCCGCCACAATCTCCGGGTAGTCGTCGATCACAAAGTCCGGTATAAGAGGAACTCCGAGACTTTCCAAGCGCTCGTGGAAGCGGTCTGTCGGCTTCTCGTAAACCCCGCTAACCATCGGCTCCAGGTTGTGCTCCCGCACCATCTCCCATCGGAGGCCTACCCCCGACCAAATGTAGATGGAATGGCCATCGGCAAGCAGCTTATGAAAGGTATCCATGGTGCCTGGCCTGAGGGTGTTGTCCAGGCCCAACAGCGTGTAGTCCACATCAAAGAATATGTTCAAAGGCGCCTTCCAACCGGGAGAAAGGATTGTTCAACTCGCCCCGTCGGCCTAGCTGACGGGGGATTGTACCAACGCTCCCCCGGGACTGCAACAGCCCTTTAGCCCTCATGGTCGAGCTGAAGCTCCCGGACGGCGCGTTCCAGCTCCTTAAGGTTGCTTCCAACCAGGATGTGGGTCCCGATCCTGACCAGGGGCCGGCGAAGAAGCCTGGGATCCTTCAACACCAGCTCCACCATCCGGTCCTCGTCCAAGTCATCGGCGTTGATTCCCAATGCCTTGAAGCTGGGGCTTTTCCAGGAGAATATGTCGGACATCTTTCCGCCCTCAGCCAAGCCCCTCAGCTCGGCCTCGGTCAAGGGCTCCTTGAAGAAGTCCCGCTCCACCAGCTCGGCGCCCTGCTGCGAAAGAAACTCTTTCGCTTTGCGGCAGGCCGATCAACGGGGCCACCAATAAAACTCAACTCTACCTAGCATTTTCACCTCCGGTCACGGGATGAACCAGGCTGGTTATGTTGTAAGCTGCCCTGGTCCTCCCTGATTCTCCCTGGCTTTCCTTTGCAGGTCGTATAGCAGATTTATGGCCTCCAGGGGAGTCATGTTTGCCACATCCAGGGCCAGGATCTGCTCGGCGACCTGGTCCTGGGTCCCAAACAGGGGCATCTGGGCGCCGGCAACCCCATCGTCGCTCGCCTTCGAGCGACGCCTGCCACGAGGCAACTCGTAGGGACGCCCTGCCTTATTCGAGTCCGAAGCCTGGCTTTCCAGCTCCTCCAGCACCTCCCGCGCCCGGTTCACGACGGACCTGGGCAGGCCGGCAAGCTGGGCAACGTGAATGCCGTAGCTCCTGTCTGCGCCCCCCGGCACGATCCGGTGCAGGAACACAACCCGGCCGTCCTCCTCCGCCACCGCCACATTGTAGTTCCTGACGCGCGGAAGGACCCCGGCCAGCCTCGTCAGCTCATGGTAGTGGGTGGCAAATAGGGTCTTGCAGCCCAGTCTGGGGCTGTTGTGTATGTATTCAGCGGCCGCTCTAGCGATTGACAGGCCATCGTAGGTGCTCGTGCCCCTTCCCACCTCGTCCAGCACAACCAGGGACCGGGGCGTGGCTTGGTTCAGGATAGCCGCCGTTTCCACCATCTCCACCATGAAGGTGGATTGCCCGGTGGCAAGGTCATCCTGCTGACCAACCCGCGTGAATATGCGGTCCACCAAGCCAATGGAGGCCGAGTCGGCGGGCACAAAGCTGCCCACTTGGGCAAGGAGCACGATCAGGGCGATATGGCGAATGTAGGTGCTCTTGCCGGCCATGTTGGGGCCCGTCAGCAGGATCATCTGAGCATCGCTCGAGGCCAGGGAGCAGTCGTTGGGCACGTAGGTGCCCGCAGGGACCATGTTCTCCACCACGGGATGCCTGCCGCCCCTGATCTCGATTGCGTCCCCCTCGTCCAGCTTGGGTCTGACGTACCGCTGCCGGTGGGCGACTTCAGCCAGGGAAGCCAGTGCATCGATGTGGGCCAGAAAGTCCGCCAGGGAAGCTATCGCCTTGCCCTCCTGGGCAATCTGTCCGCAGACCCTCCGGTACAGGTCCCCTTCCAGTCTTTCGATATTTTCCCTGGCGTTTAGGATGAGGGACTCGTATTCTTTAAGTTCCGGGGTGATATACCGCTCGCCCCCCACCAGGGTCTGGCGTCGCACGTAGCTCTCAGGCACCTGCTCCAGGTATGTCTTGCTCACCTCGATGTAATAGCCGAACACCTTGTTGTAGCCTACTTTGAGGCCCCTGATGCCCGATCGATCCCGCTCCCGTTGCTCCAGCCCGGCGATGTACTCATGGGCATTCCGGGAGCCGAAGCGCAGGTCGTCCAGCTCCTGGGAGAAGCCTCGGGCTATCACCCTGCCCTCTCCCACCTGCCCGGACGGCTCCGGGTCGATTGCCTGGTCGATCAGGGCAACGACCTCACCAGGGCTCCGCACACCCTTTAGCATCTTGCCCAGAGGAGATTCGGGCTCATCGGAGCCGATCATACCGATGATAGCAACGCCCGCTTCCAGGCTGGTCTTCAGCCCCAGCAACTCCCGAGGCACGGCCATTCCTGACCGGATGCGGTGCAGGACGCGCTCTATGTCGCTGACGTGGGACAGCTGGGACATCACCCGTTCCCTGAGATTCAGGTTGGAGTACAGCTGGGAAACGCCATCCTGCCTCTCTCGTATCTCCCCCAGGTTCAGGAGGGGCTGGCCCACCCACCGTCGCAGGAGCCGCCCTCCCATGGAGGTGCGGGTCAGGTCGAGGATCGACAGCAGGGAGGTGCCTGGACCGCCTCGACCGACCTGAAAAAGCTCCAGGTTGCGTCGTGTCTGCTCGTCCAGGACCATGTAGCTGTCCGTCGAGTAGGTCGCCAGGTGTGAAAGCTCGGACAGGGCGGCCTTCTGGGTATCCTCCAGGTAGCCCAGGACCATTCCCGAAGCCACCACTGCCATGGGAAGATTGTCGCAGCCGAAGGCCTCCAGGGTTGCCACCTCGTAATGCTCCATCAAACGGCGCCTGGCATCATCCAGCCGTAACATAGAGGACGGCATCTTGGTAACTGAGCATCCATTCGGGTCAGGAGTGGGGCCAGCTCCCTCAATGGTCAGCAGCTCGGCAGGGGAGAGCCGGCCCAGCTCGGGACCAAGACCTTCGACGGGCATCTGGGAGGTGCGAAACTCGCCGGTGGATATATCCACATAGGCCAAGCCCGCCACATCATCCTGCACACACACGGCGGCCAGGTAGTTGTTGGCTTTCTGCTCCAGCAGGGAAGGCTCCACCACGGTGCCAGGGGTTACCACCCTAACCACATCCCGCTCCACCAGACCCCTGGAAGAGGCAGGGTCGCTGAGCTGTTCGCAGATTGCGACCTTGTGGCCCTTCTTGATGAGGCGGGTCAGGTACGATTCCAGGGAATGGGCAGGTATGCCCGCCAGCGGGACCTTCATGTTCTTGCCCATCGCCTTGGAAGTCAGGACCAGGTCGAGATCCTTCGACGCCATCCGGGCATCATCATCGAAGGTCTCGTAGAAGTCCCCCAAGCGAAAGAGGAGGAGAGAATCGGGATATCGCTGCTTGATTCGAAGGTACTGTCTTCGGATCGGTGTTAACGTCTCTCCCGGAGGCATGCGCTCACCAGCTATGCGGGATAGTAGGACCGGCTCCTGGACCGGTCGGAATCGCTACCCTCGAGGGCAACAGGGGCAGGACTACTGTTTCCAGTAACGCTCTTCCTTAATTGTTAACCCCTTGGGAGAGAGCCTTTCCTTCACATCTTCGATCATACCAGGATGCCCGCAAGCATACACCATGGTGTGGTCAGGAGACAGCCGGCACTTGTCCAGGTACTCTTCCACGATGTTGTTGACCCGACCTTTTCCCCCTTCCCACCCGCGATTCATGTCGTCGGATGGGCGGCTCACTGTTGGGACATAGAAAATGCTGTCGGGGTTTTCGGAAGCCAGGCGTTCCATCTCATCCTGGTAGGTGAACTCGTTGTGGTAGCTGGCGCCCTGCAGAACATGGAACCTGTGCCCCTCGCCGCCTTCGTGCAGGTAGCTGCGAATGGTGCTGATGAAGGGGGCGATGCCCGTCACCGTAGCCACCATCAGATGGTCCCGGTACTTCTGGTCCATGGTGAACACACCCTTGGCCCTGGGCCTGATGCTCATGCAGTCCCCAACTTTGAGGTCCCACATAAGGGGAGTGAGGGCGCCGTCAGGAGGGGGGACCAGCTCTACGAAGATATCCAGGCCCTGCTCGTGGGGGGCCGATGCGATGGAGTAGGCCCGTTCTATAGAGTCCAGGCCCAAGGTGCAATACTGGCCCGGCTTGAAGGTAAACTCCACCTCCGGCTGCAGATGAATTACCATCAGGTCGCTGGTAACGTCCCTTCGGGACACCAGCTTGGCCTTGGGTAGGCTGGCTATGGTCTTCCGTAGTTGCTGTTCCCTATCAATGGTTGCCTGTTCCGCCCGGTTCATTCACGCCCCTCTTTTATCTACAGGGTACCAGCGGCACCCTTAAAGTTCAGCCGTCACGGCTGCTTCAGCTATGTCTAGCCCCGGCACCTTGGACATGCGGTCCAGGTCCCTGCTCGCCTGTATCTCCGTTGCAAGCTGGCCAAAAAGGTTGGTGCAGCTAATGCATCCCTTAGGCACGCCGTCTGCAAGGGCGATTTGGGCTTGGAATGTCCTGGCCGATGTTTGCACCGCCACATGGTCGCCCTCTTTAAGCCCCCTGGCCAGGGCATCCTCGGGGTTCATCTCCGCCAGCTCCTGGCGAATGAGCTGGTTCCGCCTCCCCGGTTGGACGGTGATTTCCCGCTGGGTCTGGAGGAGCACCCTTCCCGGAAGGAAGGTCAGGGATGAAGCCTCCTGCAGAGATGGGAGAAGAACCCTGAATTCTATGTCGACCAAGGCCGGTTTTCCCTCGGGGAATCCTGCCGAGTACAGCTCCGCTGTGCCCTCGTGGTCGGTGGATGGGCATGGCCATTGCAAGCCCCTGTACTCCTTGCTGGAGTAGAGCACCTGGGTAGGCAGAGGATTGGAAGGGTCGGGCCGGAAAACGGGCCGCGCCTCATCTTCCAGGCGCCGATGGGAGATCCCGCCGTACTCCGAGACCAGGGATGCGATCTCATCCAGAACATCGGCCGACGATTCGAAGTCGAACCCGGCCGCCCCCATGCGCCTTCCTATCTCGCCAACCACCCAAAGCTCGGTCTTGGAATCGCCCGGCGGATGCATTGCAGGGTGAAGCAACTGGATCCTTCTCTCGATATTGGTGAATGTCCCCGCCTTTTCGGCAAAGCCGCTCCGGGGCAGCACCACATCGGCCAGCTCGCCCAGCTCGGTCAGGTAGTGATCATGCACAACAAGCAGGTCCAGCTTGGCCAGCCCAGCCTTGATGTCTTCCAGGGTCCAGGTCGGCTCTCCGTATGACGAATGCCCCCCCGCCAGCTTGGAAATATCACCGACCATGTACATAGCCTTCAGCGTGCCATCGATTGCTGCCTCGATCATTGCCGCCATGTCCAATCCGGTCTCGATGGGAACCAGGGCTCCCCAAGCATATTCCATGACATGCCTGTCGCTGGCGCTATAGACGGAACGGTGCCCCGGCAGCATCCGGGGAGAACAACCGGCATCCCATGCCCCCTGGCCGTTAGCCCCTGGCCTGAGCGGGTATATTCCGGAGGAAGGTTTCCCAAGGTTGCCAGTCGCCAGGGCCAGTTCGGCGATTGCCACGCCGCAATCGTGGTGCAGCTCTTGGGATATGTTGTCCAACGCGTAGAATATGGCCGAGCTTCCAGATCCGGCGTAGGTGCGGGCGGCAGTGGCTACATCTTCGGAGGGCACCCCCGTTTGGTTGGCGATGTCATTCAGGTCCAGGCTTTCCACGGATGAGCGCAGCCCGCCGACATCTATGCCTTGCTCCTCCAGCCATTCCCCGGATTCCAGGCCCTCGTCGAAGATGACCTTCAGCATTCCCCCCAGAAGCAGCAGTTCGGTCCCGGGGCGGGGCCTGAGCCACAGGTCGGAGTAACGGGTCAGCTCCACTTCCCGAGGATCGATTATGATCAGCTTGGCGCCCTTCTTGACCGCCTTCTTGATAGGAAGGGCGGCCACGTTGTGCTCTTCGGTGATGTTGGAGTTGATGCCCAGGATGCAGGCTGCCCCCTCCAGCTCCCAAATCGGATTGGTGGACGAATCGTAGCCCAGCACATCCATCAGGCCGGTGGTCATCTGCGGTCGAAGGTCTGAGGAGTGATCAACGTTGTTGGAAACCATCACCGACCTTGCGAACTTCTGGGCCAGGTAATGCTCCTCGGTGGTGCTGTCGTGGGAGGTAAGGATTGCGAACTGGTCTCCCTTGTATGGGGGCAGCCTGGAAGCGATGTGGTCCAGCACCTCATCCCAGGTTGCTTCCTCCAGCTTACCTGAAGCCTCCCGGCGCATGAGGGGGGTCGTCAGCCTGTTCTTCTTTGTCAAGAAGTCCATTCCGAACTTACCCTTGAAGCAGGCCTGGCCATGGTTGGTAGGGGAGCTTAGCTCCGGTATGGCACGAATGATCTGTCCCTTGCGGTTGATCTCCAGGTTTACCTGGCAGCCCACGGGGCAGAAGGGACAGATGGTCGGCTTGACCTCGGCCGCCTTCTCCCACTTGTGATCCCGCTCGACCAGCGCCCCTACAGGACACACATCCAGGCAAGCGCCGCAGAACTCGCAGCCCGATTCCAGCAGGGAGGTGCCGTGGGATGTGCCCACCAAGGCGCGCCCGGCCCGCTCGGTGAAGGTGATGGCGTTGTCTCCCCGGACCTCTTCGCACACCCGAACGCATCGTCCGCAGACGATGCAGAGGTTGTAGTCTCGATCGTAGAAGGGGTCGCCCGTCTCCACCGGCAGGTCCCGGTACTTGTATCCCAGGGGTGACTCCAGCACCATCTCAAGATGCCGGGTCGTGTCCTTGAGCTCGCAGCGTTCATTCTTGGGGCAGGTGACGCACCGGTCATTGACCGACACATGGCGGAGGCACACATCCTGGGGACCGCAGAGGTCTATGCGATGGCAGGTTAGACAGCCGTTGGGGTGCTCGGAAATGAGCATCTCCATAACTGACTTCCTGAGCTTCTCCACTCCCTCGGACTTGCTGTTCACCACCATGCCATCGGCAACGGGCAAGGTGCAGGACGCGGGGAAGCCCCGGCCTCCTTCCACCTCGACCAGGCAAAGACGGCACGCAGCGTAGGGCTTCATGCCGGGGTGATAGCACAGGTAGGGCACGTACAGGCCAGCCTCGATGGCTGCTTCCAGCAGCATCTTCCCCGGCTGGGCCTTGAACTCCACCCCGTCCATCGTGATGGTGAACTCTTCAGCCATCATCTACCTCCTCACCGCGACGGGAGAGTACCGCTCGGAGGCGCAGACTCCCGTTGGGCAGCGCCTGTTGACCATGTGCTCTTCGAACTCATCCCCGAAATACCGGAGGGCGGAGGCGACGGGATTGAATCCCAGTTGCCCATGTCCGCATAGGGAGCCCGCCTGCATGTCCTGCCCAACCTTGCGCATCAGGTCCAGGTCGTCCGGCTGGCTTCGGAGCTCGCATATCCGCTCCAGGACCTCCAGCAGATGGGTCATCCCCAAGCGGCAGGGGAAGCACTTGCCGCAGGACTCGTACTGGCAGAAGGCGATGAGGGAACGGGTAAGGTCTACAGCGCAGGAGTCGTCGGCCGCCGCAATTATTCCCCCAGAACCCAGAATCGCGCCAACTCCAGCCATTGCTTCGAAGTCCAATGGGATATCCGTCTGGTCCGAACCCAGGACGCCTCCCAGCGGACCTCCCGTTTGCAGGAGCTTCAGCTTCCTGTCGCCGGATACTCCTCCAGCCACCTTGTACACCACGTCCCCAAGGGTCAGGCCGAAGGGAAGCTCAACCATTCCCGGGTGCACTAGGTCCCCGGACAGGCAGAGGATGGCAGTGCCCTTGCTCCGGTCCCGGCCGATGCCGGCGAACCAGTCACCCCCCTGGCGGATGATCTCGGGCACGTAGGAGAGGGTCTTGACGTTGTTGATGTTGCTGGGCTTGCCGAACAGGCCAACCTGGGCCGGGAATGGAGGCCGGTAGCGGGGCATAGCCCGCCCTCCCTCGATGGCTTCCATCAGGGCGGTTTCCTCGCCCGAAACATAGGAATCGCCGGTAAGGGCGACCTCCAGGTGGAAGCCGAAATCGGAGCCGAAGATGCTGTCGCCCAGGAAGCCCAGCTCCCGGGCCTGCTCGACGGCGGTCTGCGTTCGCTCGATGGGGCCTTCGTGGCCGTGCCGTATGAATATGTACCCGAACCGGGCCCCGGTGGCGTACCCAGCGAGAATCATCCCCTCCACCAGGGTGTGGGGGTCGCTGTCCAGGATGCCCTTATCGTTAAAGGCTCCCGGGTCACCTTCTTCGCAATTGCACAGAATGTACTTGACGGGTTCGGTGGACCGGGCTAGGAAACTCCACTTGGTCGCCGTTGGGAAGGCGGCTCCACCCCTTCCTCTGAGGCCCGACTTGTTGACCTCCTCCAGCACCTCTTCGGGGGTCATTCCGGTCACAGCCTTGTGGAGGGCCGAGTAGCCCCCGTTGGCTACATACTGGCTGATGTCGTAGGGGTCGATGTTGCCCGCGTTGCGCAGGGCAATGCGTACCTGTTCCTTCATCATGGGGTGCTGGGCCAAATCCTCGTACTCGCCCGTCCCGTTCTCTCCCAGGAAGCCAAGGGCAAGGTCGGGGTCCGGCTTCTTTTCAACCAGGTGGGATGAGATGATCGCTGGGACTGCATCGGGGGTCACGCCCGCATAAAACATGCGGGAGCCTCCGGGCATGGTGATATCTACCAAGGGCTCAGCAAAGCAGAGCCCCATGCATCCCACTTCGTTAAGCGTTGCATCGATATTCCGGGACTTCAGCTCCCGTTTGATGCTTTCGATCACCTCCAGCGCCCCGGCGGCCTTCCCGCACAAGGCTGTACCCACCCTGATATGGGCGGCATCGCCGGAGGTCAGGGAAGCCCACTTCTGTTCCGCCTGGGCTTTAATCTGCTGGAAATTGTTCGGCATAGGTACCTGCGGTCTTCTCTTAAGCTTCGAGGATCTCGGAGACCATTTTCCCGGCTTCTCCAGGGCTGACTCTCCCGTGGAGATGATGGTCTATGCTGATGACCGGCCCCTGGGAGCAAGCTCCCAGGCAGGTGCTCAGGCGCACGCTGGCGTTCCCGCCGGGAACATCCCCCTCCGCCTCCAGCCCTGCCGCATCCAACACCGCCCTCACCACCTTCATGGCGCCCAAGACATGGCAGGTGGCGCCCCAGCACACCTCCACGCTGTGGGAGCAGGGGGGATCCACGCGGAAGTTGGTGTAGAAGGAGGCCACACCCCACACATCGTTCACTGTGGTCTGGGTGTAGCTGGCTACTTCTTCTATGGCCTCACCGGGAAGGTAGCCCACGGCATCCTGCACTGCAAGGAGAGACGACAGCACCGTGACGGTCCCTTGAGGTTGGGAGGCTATGGCTGCCTTGAGCTCCTCCCTAGTTCCCTGGAACCCTTCCTTCATCCTGCGAGCGCTCTTCCCCACAACCATATTCGCTCGTGAAACTTGTAACTATCGAGCAAGCTCATGGTAGCATACCCGCCAGTTCCCCACAACGCAGGTGCGCATGCAAAGACCCTCGGTCTTTCGGTACCCGAGAGGCGGGTCATCCACTAAGGCCGGCATCTTCCAGGACGGCAGCTGCGACTTCCTGCCCCAGTCTGACGCTGTAGTTGGTGCCCCTATCCTCGGGATAGATCTGGGTGGTGTTGGCAAGGTACAGCCCGGGGACGGGTGTCCTCAGGTCGGGAATGCGGCTTGTGTAGTTCACGCCGATGATGGGCTGGGCGGCATCCACCTTGTGGTGATGGTAGGTTTGAATCCATGACGGATCGAACTGGGGGTTTATCTTGCCCAGATGGCCTATGTACTCCTTGGCCAGCTCTTCAGGCCCCATCTGATAGATGGGGTTCTCCCGGCTAGGGTAGTTGGTGAGATAGACCACATGCTTCCCGCCGTAGAGGGACGGGTCAACCAGGTTCGTCTGCTCGATCACCCCAACGAAGGGCAGCTCCCTGTCAGCTATGTTCATCCAATACATGGGAGACAGGGGACGGTCCAACTCCAGGATCAGCAGCACGGCGGAAAGGTAGGTTACGTCGGTCAGTTTCCTGGAGTATGATTCGGGCATGGGGGGCGCGATGCGGGTGAACACATAGGAGGGTGTGGTGGCGATAACAGCGTCGTAGCCGCGCACTTCTCCTTTTGACCCTTCGGTATCAACCACCAGGCCCTTTGCCCTCCCGTCTTCCACCACTATCGAACTCACCATGGCTGAGGTGGTCACCGCGCTTCCGAGCTCCTGGACGCGCTCACCCAGGCGGTCGAACACCTCTCCAAAGCTGCCCATTGGGTAGCCCAGCTTCTCGCGCTCCCACACCTTTCCCCGGGAAGCCACCCGCAGGTAGATCTTGCCCCAGAGCCAGGTCATGCTTATCTCTTCGTAGTGCTCCCCAAACTTGCCCCTAAGCAGGGGCTGCCACACTACCTCGTAGGCCTTCTGCCCAACCCGCTTTCGCAGCCACTCGGCAGCTGTTTCTCCCTCGAACTTTAGCCCCCGGCGTGTCTTCTGAAGGTACAAGGTGACCATGCCCAGCCGGATCCGGTCTTGTATGCTCAAGGGCGAGAAGGTCAGCAAGTCCTTGGGTGTGCTGAATCTCCATATCCGTCCCCCATGGAACAGACCCACCTTGGACTCAATCCACGCAAGCTTATGGCCCAGTCCAAGCTCGTGGATCAGGTCGACCATGTGAGTGTCGCTCATGAACAGGTGGTGGTACCCCCGCTCCAACCTGCCTCCGCCCACATCGAAGGTGGAAGCCTGGCCACCCAGGAAAGGGGCCGCCTCGAACACCTCGGCCGTGTGACCCAGCTTGGCAAGGGCATGCGCGGCGGCCAGCCCCGCTGCCCCGGCGCCAATAATTCCGACCTTCACCTAGCCTCTCCTTCTCCGGTTATGGCATCGGTTCCCAGCCCTCCTGGCGCGGATACGGACAGGTCTTTGCTGCTGGCCAATCGGGTGAGGGAAAGGTTCTCCCGCCAGAGGAACACCAACCCTAAAAGGCTAACTGGCAGCCACAGGGTGATGATGTGCACAAAGAACACGTAGGCCGTGGCTGCGTCCCCGCCCACGCCGAAGGCCAGCAGCGTGCTCTTGGCGACGACCTCGAAAGGTCCGATTCCTCCGATGCTGGACGGCACAGCGGTAGCCAGGTTCGAGGTGGCAGTAACCAGCAGGATCACCTGGAAAGGCTGACCCAGGTCGAAGGCCAGAGCCATCACGTAGTACACCAACACCTCGACCAGCCAGACGGGAGCGGACAAGGCGCACATGATCAGCAGCTTCCTGGGGCTCCTGAGGGCGACAAGGCCTTCCATGAGTTGGAGTCCCAGCCTTGTGGCGGTCTCCTGAAAGCCCGATGGAAGAAGAGAGGCAAGGAAGCGAACAAGGGCGTTCCCCATCCAGGGACGGAGGGCCAGCAGGACAAGGCAGACAAATCCTCCCATAAAGGCGACGATCACCAGGATGCTGAGCGCCAGCCACCAAGTCCTAATGTTCCCGGCTTCGTCCCTGAGGACATCTGTCCAGGGGAGGAAGGGCCAGACTACGGCAACCAGCAGGAGCAGCGTCAGCCCATCCATCAGCCTTTCGACGCCGATGGTGGCCAGGCCCGAGGCCTTGCTGATTCCCTCCTTTTCTCCCAGGAAGTGGGCGCGCACAAGCTCCCCCAGCCGGATGGGCAAGAGGTTGTTTGCCATGTATCCGATGGCGACTATTGGGTAGAGTCCCAAGGGAGAAACGGGCTTGAGGTGGAGCAGCAAATACCGCCAACGGAAGCAGCGAATGCCCAAGGCGAAGAAATACAGGAGGACTGCAGGGCCGAGATAGAGGTACTTGCCCGCATCCGCCAACTCTCCACGCACTTCCTGGAAGTCCACCCTCCACAGGAAGAGGAAGAGAAAGGCCGCGGAAACAACAATCCCCAGCCAGAACCGGCGGGCTGTCAGCAATTACCTATAGCTCCAGGGCGAGGGCCATGAATGGACTGGAAATCGAAAAAGACCATATCCTTGCAGCAGCACCCAGTATATGCAGGGCTGGTCGCAGAAACAAGGAGGGACATGACATGTTCCATCTACCTTGAGGTAACTATCGGGGTTTGCTAGACTCTTGCGAAAGCAGGCCGAAAGGGCAAGCCACAGGGTGCCAATTAGACGCCAAGAAGTCCTCCACATAGCCTCATTGTGTCGCATCGGCGTCACCGAAGATGACCTGGAATCGCTCCAGGAAAAGCTGTCCCAGGTCCTCGATCTCTTCCGGAGCCTGGACGAGGTTGATACGTCCGACACACCCCCTTCCGACCACTCGGGGTCCCTGGAGAGCGTGATGCGCTCGGACGAAGCCTCCGATTCCGCGCCCCGCGAAGCGATGCTGGCCAATGCACCAGCTACCCAGAACGAGCTGATTCGCGTCATGGCTGTGCTGGAAGGTTAGGGAGCAGCAAGATGGCCGCCCTGCATGACCTGACCCTCATGGAAGTCCACCGTCTGCTGGAACGCCGGGAGGTGAGCCCTGTCGATGTGACGGATTCCTCCCTGCGAAGAATCGATGATGTGGAAAAGCGGATGGGGGCCTTCATATCCGTAGATGGCGACTTGGCCCTCAAGACCGCCGGCAGCCTAGAACAAGACGGGACCGGAGAAGCTTCCCCCCTGGCCGGCATACCCATGCAGATAAAGGACTCCATTTGCACGATGGACCTGCCGACAACCTGCGCCTCCCGGATGCTGGAGCAGTTCCGGCCCGGCTATGATGCGACGGCTGTGGAGAAGCTCTCCTCGCGAGGGGCTATCCTCTTGGGCAAAGGAAACATGGATGAGTTCGCCATGGGTTCATCCACCGAGACCTCGGCGTTCCACCCCACCCACAACCCCTGGGACATGGAACGGGTCCCCGGGGGCAGCAGCGGTGGGGGCGCGGCGGCGGTTGCAGCGGGAGAAGCCTACTACGCCCTGGGTTCCGACACCGGCGGAAGCATCCGCCAGCCCGCATCCTTGTGCGGCGTCGTCGGCCTGAGACCCACCTATGGCTTGGTGAGCCGCTACGGCCTCATCGCCTTTGCTTCCTCCCTGGACCAGATAGGCCCCATCACAAGGGATGTTGCCGACTGCGCTCTGGTTCTGTCAGCCATAGCTGGTAAAGACAGCCGGGACTCCACCTCCATCGCAACGCCCGAGGGGGACTACATATCGGGGCTTAGCCAGGACGTACGGGGGCTCCGCTTGGGGGTGCCCAGGGAGTATTTTGTCGATGGGTTGGACTCCGGGGTGGGGGAGGCTGTCAGAGAAGCCATCGGGGTGCTAGAAGGGCTGGGTGGCCGAGTGGAAGAGGTCTCGCTGCCCACGACTCCACATGCCCTCGCGTGCTATTACATCCTGGCTCTTTCCGAGT
Source organism: Dehalococcoidia bacterium (assembly GCA_963663025.1). Taxonomy (GTDB): domain Bacteria; phylum Chloroflexota; class Dehalococcoidia; order Lucifugimonadales; family JAGWBF01; genus JAGWBF01. The sequence continues at coordinate 1,609,186 of OY760073.1, forward strand.
GCTCTGCCAACCTGGCCCGGTACGATGGCGCCAAGTTTGGCTACTCCCACCAGGAAGCCTCCACCATGTGGGAGGGCGTGGAAAAGACCCGGCAGTACGGCTTCGGCGAGGAAGTCAAACGGCGGATCATGCTGGGCACCTACGCTCTTTCTGCGGGATACTACGATGCCTACTACCTGAAGGCCCAAAAAGTGCGTACCCTGATACGAGAAGAGTTCGATAGGGTGTTTGAAGAATGTGATGCCATCGTGACGCCCACCGCGCCAACCACGGCGTTCCGCCTGGGGGAGCGCTCCGATGACCCAGTGCAGATGTACTTGGGCGATATATTCACTGTGCCGGCCAGTGTGGCGGGGATTCCAGCCATATCCGTCCCCTGCGGGTTCTCCCGGGGGCTGCCCGTCGGCATGCAGATCGTCGGCCCCTCCCTGTCGGAACAGACCCTGCTGAACATCGCATACGCCTACGAGCAGGTGACGAACTGGCACACCCAAAGGCCACCCCTGTAAAGATCCAACCCGTCGGCAGCATCTGGGCCGGCGGTCCGAATAACTCCCGGAGAAGGGCAAGATGAAGCGAAGCAAGATAAGGGAATTGCTGACCACAGGAAGCCCCGGGGATGAGGTGTGCGTGCAGGGCTGGGTCAAGACCCGCCGGGACTCTAAGAACCTCTCCTTCATCCAGGTGAACGACGGCTCAACCCTTTCCGACCTACAGGTCGTAGCCGAGGACACCCTGGACAGCTACGGCGTAGTCAACCTCCTTACCACCGGGTGCAGCGTAAGCATTACCGGAGCCCTGGTGGAGTCCCCGGGCAAGGGCCAGAGATACGAAGTGCAGGCCCGGTCAGTGGAGCTCATGGGGGATGCCGACGCCGAGACATACCCTCTGCAGAAGAAGAGGCACACCCTGGAGTTCCTCAGGGATATCGGGCACCTGAGACCCCGCACCAACACCCTGGGAGCAGTAGCCCGGGTGCGCAGCATTCTCGCCTATGCCATCCACCGTTTCTTCCAGGACAAGGGGTTCTTGTACGTCCAGACTCCCATCATCACCGCCAGCGACGCAGAGGGGGCCGGGTCCATGTTCCGCGTAACGACCCTGCCTTTGGACGAGATGGCTGCTGGCAAGGGAGCCGCTGGCCTGGAAGAGGACTTCTTTGGCAGGGCGGTAAACCTGACGGTCAGTGGCCAGCTGGAGGCCGAGATCTACGCCCTGGCCCTTTCCGACGTTTACACCTTCGGCCCGACCTTCCGGGCCGAGAACTCCAACACCTCCCGGCACCTGGCCGAGTTCTGGATGGTCGAGCCGGAGGTGGCTTTCTGCGACCTGGACGGCTTGGCAGAGCTTTCGGAAGGGTTTCTGAAGTACATCTTCGGGTACGTCCTCGAACATTGCCCCGAGGACATGGCCTTCTTCGACCGTTTCTATGGAGAAGGCACCATCGCCACCCTGGAAGGAATCGTGAACTCCCGGTTCGAGAGACTGACCTACACCGAAGCCATCGACATACTACAGAGGTCGGGCCGTAGCTTCGAGTTCCCCGTTGAATGGGGGAGCGACCTGCAGTCGGAGCACGAACGCCACCTCACCGAGGTAGAGCTGGGGCGGCCTGTGATAGTCACTGACTATCCCGCGGGCATCAAGGCCTTCTACATGCGCTTGAACGACGATGGCCGGACCGTGGCCGCCATGGATGTGCTGGTGCCCCGCATCGGCGAGATCATCGGCGGAAGCCAGAGGGAGGAGCGCCTGGATGTGCTCCAGAGGCGCATAGAGGAAACCGGGATGGACCCGGACCGGTACTGGTGGTACCTGGACCTGCGCCGGTACGGCACCGTCCCCCATGCGGGGTTCGGCCTGGGCTTCGAGCGCACCCTGCAGTTCGTGACCAACATGCAGAACATCCGCGACGTTGTGGCCTTCCCCAGGACTCCGGGAAGCGCAGAGTTCTAGAAGAAGGACCCAAGGCTTTGCTGGAAGCTGGAAAGAGGTGAGCATGACCCAGGGAACGTCCCTTCCCCTGGAAGGTGTCAGGGTACTTGACTGCACCCAGGTGCTGGCAGGCCCCTTCTGCTCCCAGCTCCTGGCCGACATGGGAGCCGACGTGATCAAGGTGGAGCGTCCCGACGGAGGTGACGAGACCCGAAAGGGGCCTCCCTACATCAACGGCTGGTCGGCATCCTTCATGGCTGTCAACAGGAACAAGCGGGGGCTGGCCCTGGACCTGCGCAGGCCCGAGGGCCAAGAGGTGCTCAAGGCCCTGTGCACCAAGGCGGATGTGCTGGTGGAGAACTTCCGTCCCGGCACCATGCCAAGGTTGGGGTTGGGATACGACGACCTGAAGAAAGTTCGACCGGAGCTTGTCTACTGCTCCATTTCGGGGTTCGGGCAGACCGGCCCTTACAGCAGCCGGGGAGGCTTCGACCTGATTGCCCAGGGCATGAGCGGGCTGATGAGCGTCACGGGCACCCCTGGAGGACCTCCAGCCAAGGTGGGTGTGCCCATCACGGACCTGACGGCGGGCATGTACGGCGCCCACGGAATCCTCAGCGCTTACATCCATCGCCTGAAGACGGGACAGGGCCAGCAGGTGGATATATCCCTGATGGAAGCGGGAATCGCATACACGGTCTGGGAGTCCACCGTCTACTTCGCAACCGGCGAGATACCCGGACCCCTGGGCTCCGCCCACAGGCTTTCCGCCCCCTATCGCGCGCTAAAGACCAGCGATGGTTACATCACCATTGGGGGCGCCGCCCAAGCCCTGTGGGAAAAGCTGTGCCACGCCATTGGTCGGCCTGAGCTGCTGGAAGACCCCAGGTTTGCCAACCGGGGCGACCGCAAGGCCAACGACGATGAGCTGGCCGCGCTGCTGGAGGAGACCTTCTCGACGAAGAGCACCGAGCATTGGATGGGAGTGCTGGAGCAGGTGGGAGTCCCTGCGGGGCCGATAAACGACCTGGACCAAATGTATCACGACCCCCATGTGCAGGCCCGGCGCATGGAAGTGGACCTGGACGACCCGGAGTTGGGTACGTTGAGAAACATCGGGATTCCGGTGAAGCTGTCGGGTACTCCCGCAAGCATCCGTCGCAGGGCGCCGGCCTTGGGAGAGCACACCAGGGAGGTACTGGAGGACGGCGGGTTCGCCGCCGGCGAAATCGACGCACTCCTGGAATCGGGCGTCGTTAAGGCAACTTAGCCGGCACCGTGGTGGTGCACCATCTTCCATTGCCCATCCACTTTGGCGAAGATGTTGGTGGCCCGCACGGTGAAGTTGCCCGCCCGGCCATCGAGCACCGTGGAGATGTTCTCGTGGCAAGAAACCCACGCGGAGTCTCCCCTGATCTGCACCTGGGCATCTGTGATGTTGAAGTGCATCAGGGTGGTGTTGAAAAAGATATCGACCCAGCTTTGGCGCACATCCGGCCAGCCCACGATTATGTCGGAGCTGGGATGGATACAAAGGACATCGCCCGAGTGTTCCCACACCTTCTCCATCTGGTCGATATCCAGGCTGCCAAAGGCTTCATAGAAGCTGCGATTGGCCGCCAGCACCTGATCTATCTCGCCGTCGGACAAAGCCCTAAGCCACCCCGCTTTCGTGAAGATGCCCTATAGGCGGATTCTACCAGAAAGACCATCCCGGGACGACGATGGCCCACTATAGCAGGGCTGACGACAAGCCAACTTCCCATATATTGAAAGGACGCTTGGCAAAAGATAGAATACGGCGGTGCTGTGCCTAACCTGGCTAGCTACCGGTTAGCTGCCCCAGAGGAGAGCAGAGGCCGACATTGACAAGCAAAGAAGACCCACAGCCAACAGCGCAGACTTCGGAAAAGCCCCCCACTAAAGAGTTGTATCCCGCAGTTTGCGCCTTCTGCTGCATCGAAGGGATGGTTACCACCAAGCCGGACGGCCCCCTGCCGGGCTGCAGGGGCTGGTGCGCCCACAGGTCCAGGGTCATCATGGATGACCGCTCGGTGTTCCGATAACCGGATGTGGAGAGAGGCCTGACCCCCCGATCTCACTAGAGCCAAACCCTCCCCTATAGTGCAGGTTGGGAGTCCATTGGTCGGCTAAGAGGCTCTCTCCTTCTATATGTAGCAACTCGCCAGAGCCACTCTGTAGGCCCGAACAGGAAGCGATTCAGCCATGCCTGAGACCACCATAGCTGAAGGGCCCACACAGCAAAAACGAACGCCAGCACCAGGCTTCGGTTCACAATGTCCACATCCCCAAGCAGGGTTGTCAGGATTATCACGCCCAATAGGGTCTGCGCCAGGTAGTTGGTCAGCGCCATCCTCCCCACCGCCCGCAGGCGTACCTTGAGCCAGTTGTCCCCACCTTGGTTGCTCCAGAGAATGATGAGGCTCATGTATCCCAGTGAGAAAGGTATGGTGCCAAGGGTGTTGGGGACCTGGCCAACGAAGGCGATTTCGCGGGAGTAATCGCCCGCTGCCGTGAGGATGACCCCCACGACGGCCAGGGGCAAGCCGACAGCAATCCCGATTGTCGCGGTCAGCCTGTACGTCCTATTGGACATTCCGCCGTTCATGAAGCCGGCCCGGTAAAGTCCGGCGCCGATGAGAATCAGCCCCAAGGCACGCAGGAAGTAACCCAGCAGGAAGGGAAGGGCGATGACCTCCTCATCCGAAATCTCGCCCGGTTCCCAGAGGCCGGATACGGATTGGGTGGTCGTGTCGGCGATGTGCTGCGCAAGAAGGGCACATCCAACCGATAGAAGGAACACGACCACACCCAGGGCGATGAGCGCACGATTGGGCAGCTTCTGCAGAGCGAGCAAGAACACCGACGATACGGCATAGACCATCAGCACATCGCCTTCCCACAACAGGAAGTGGAAGATGCCGATCAGCAGCAGCAACGCGTTTCGCCAAAGGTTCAGCAGTGCGGCCCGACTTCCACGCTCTTTGGCGCGGTCGATAAAGAGGATCATGCCGGCCCCGAACAGCATCGAGAACAACCCCATGAACTTCTGGTCGACGAAGACCTCCCCGAATATGCCCACCGCCCAGTCCAGCCATGTCTCCGACCCGCCGGCGCTCAAGTTGAAGTAAGGGGCAGAGTCGAACTTGAAGTAAACGGCATTCATCAGCAAAATGCCGAGAACAGCTACCCCTCGGATAAGGTCAAGGCTGACTATGCGTGAGGTCTCGCGGACGGGACCGGAATCAGCGGGCTGGTGCTCTACTGCCACCAGGTGGGTCTCCTTGGGCGAAACTGGCAGGGCCCTCGGCCCTTAGCGCCCATCCATCCTATCATCAAGCTTAAGGACCAGCTCATCCATGAAGTTGCGCACCGAACGGCTCAGGAACTTTCCCTTCAGCGTGATAAGCCCTATGTCGGTCGTGGGAAGCAGCCCGGTCAGTCTCCTTATCCCGATACGCGCGCTGTCTTCGGGCTGAATCATGTATTCGTTGGTCACGCTGATGCCTAGACCAACCTCCACGTACCTCTTGGCCATCTCCATTATGTCCATCTCTATGGGCACATGGTATGAGAGGCCCGCCTCCCGAAGGGCACGCTCAAGTATCCTGCGGGTGTAGCTCTTGGGCCCCAGCATGACCAGGGGCCACCTAGCAATATCGGGAAGAGTGATCTCCGGAAGGTCCAAGAGCTCATGACCCAGGGGTGTCACCAGGACGAACTGGGAAGAGAACAAGTGATTGAACTCCAGGGAAGGGACCTCGGACTCCGGCCGGTTCCCCAAGGCCAAGTCCAGGTCCCCGGCGGAAACCTGGTCCAGTATATCGGTGTACGAAGTTGCAACCAGCTTGATCTGCACGCTGGGGTATCGGTCGCGAAAGGACCTGACTATGTCGGGCAGGCGGTGCAGCACCAGGTCGGGATAAGCGCCGATGACGAAGGAACCCCTGTGCTCGGGGTACTCCATCTGGCTCTTCAGGGCTTCCATGCTTTCGGCCAGGTTTTCGACCATGGGCTTCACCAAGTCGTAGAAGGCGTGGCCGTCGGACGTCAGCTGGATAGGGCGCTTGATCCTGTCGAACAGGGTGACCCCGAACTCCCGCTCCATCTTCTGAAGATGAAGAGTGACCGTGGGCTGGCCCAGGTCCAGGAAGTTCGCCGCCTTGGAGATGCTGCTAAGGCGGGCAACATGATAGAAGCTGATTAGCTCTCGTACGTTCACTTCGGACAAAATGAATAACGGGATTTGATGATACAGCCCATTATATAGTATTTCGTTTTTGGGGATGTGGCTCCCGCGGTATCCAGGGCGGAGATCTCCTCCCGGGCCCAGAGGGGCGCAATTTAGTCACCCGGTAAACAGCAGTAGCTCCCCTCGCATCGGCCAGGGAACCGTTGTTGACATGAGGATAATCTGACAACAGAATGTACCAGTTTTCATAGCTGTAATCCTTAGGGGGCTGGCAGGGCACAGATGACCTACATCATTACCGAACCATGCATCGGGGTGAAGGACGGTGGTTGCGTCGATGTCTGTCCCGTAGATTGCATTCACACCACGGAGGATGACGATATGTACTACATCGATCCTTCCGAGTGCATCGACTGTGGCGCTTGCGAGCCGGTATGCCCCGTCACAGCCATCTTTGCCGAATTCGCAGTTCCAGCAAACTGGCACTCCTACATATCCAAGAACTACCAGTACTTCAGCTAGCTAAGCAGGCCCTTCCAGGCGCAGGCTTCTAAAGGAAGCGCAGCGGGCCCGCTACCTCTACAGGGAAAAAGCTACTCCAGAAAGGACTTATAGCATGGAACTCAAGGACTACATACGGAATATCCCGGACTTCCCCAAAGAGGGGATACTATTCAGGGACATCACGCCCTTGCTGATGGACCCCGATGCCTTTGCCTACGTTGTGGACGCTTTCGCCGACCACTACAGCGACAAGAACATCTCCACGGTCATGGCTGTCGAAGCTCGGGGGTTCCTCTTCGCCGCCCCCCTGGCGTACCGGATGAGAAAACCCTTGGTCCTAGCTAGGAAGGAAAGGAAGCTTCCCGCCGAGTCCTACAGAATTGAGTACGCCCTGGAATACGGCACCAACGTGATGGAGGTGCATAGGGACAGCGTAGTTGCCGGGGACAATGTGCTGATCATGGACGATGTTCTGGCGACGGGTGGCACCATGGCTGCCGCTATTCGCCTGGTGGAGCAGGCCGGAGCGAACGTTGGAGGCCTGGCACTGCTGATGGAGCTGACGGCGCTGGAAGGCAGGAAACACCTGGCCGGGTACGATGTGTTTACCTTGATGCAGTACTGAAGGATACCGGTACAGCATCTGGCACGGCTCCAGTACCTGCAAGAAAGGAAACGAAGATGGCAGACCGCACCAGTGTCGGAAACGTGGAAATCCTGTCCTTCATCGACATGGTACCCCCACCCTACGACCCAGAGGGGTTCTTCCCTGACGTGAAACTCAGCCAGTGGGAACCCTATGCAGCCGACCACCTGGAGAACGGCAACCTGCAGCTCTACTACGGGTGCTTCGCCCTCCAGTCCAAAGGTCAGACCATCCTGGTAGATACGGGAATGGGTCCAGGGCCCCATCCAACCCGCGGCAACCTTACGGGCCACCTTGTGCCGCTTCTAAGGGAGCAGGGCATCGGGCCGGAGGATGTGGACATCGTGGTGCACACCCACCTGCACCCGGACCATGTGGGCTGGAACGTCACCCTGGAAGATGGGGGGCCTAAAGCCACCTTCCCCAATGCCAGGTACCTGGTGCCCCGCAAGGACTGGAGCTACTTCACCCAGGGAGATGTCCTCGCATCGGCCGCCCACGTCAGGGACAACGTAGTCCCCCTGCAGGACTTGGGCGCCATGGACATCATCGACGAGGAGCACACCATCACCTCCGAGATCACGACCATACCCACGCCGGGGCACACACCCGGCCACCTCAACGTCCTGATCACCTCGGCCGGTGAGAAGGGCATCCTGGTGGGGGACCTGCTTCACAGCAAGGTGCAGGTGCAGGAACCGGGCTGGTGCTCCAGGGCGGACATCGACAAGGCCGCCGGCCAGCGCAGCCGGGAGGATATGCTGGAGCGCATCGAGCAGGAGGGCATATTGGTGGCCGCGGGCCACTTCAAGCCCGACGAGCATTTCGGTCACATCGTGCGCATCCAGGGCAGGCGCTACTGGCAGGTCCTCTAGGAGCCTGGGGCTAGCTGCCTACACCGGTGGGCGGCGCTTGTGCCAATCGGTGGCTTTCTCGTAAGCGTGGGCAGCCCTGAGCACCGTGCTTTCGTCGAAGGGCTTCCCCGCAAGCTGGAGCCCTATGGGGAGTTCATCGTCGGAGAACCCGCAGGGCACTGTTATGGCGGGAAACCCGTTCAGGTTGAAAGCGCGGGTGTACTGGGTCAGCGCCGGAACGGAGCCCACGGTGACATCATTTATCTGCACCTGGGTGGCCCCGATGGGGTGGGCTGTCATCGGCTCCATGGGACCCGCCAGTACATCGACCTCATCGAACAGCTCCCGGCACTTCCGGGTGAACAGGGCCCTGGCCCGCTGGGCCCGCAGGTACTGCTCCCCCGAGATGAAGAAGCCCGACTCGATCCTCACGCGCACGGGAGCGGCGTACTGGGCGCCCTTGGAGAGTACCAGGTTCCGGTGGTAAGCCGTCGCCTCAGAGTACAGGATCGTGGTGGATATAGGTGCGGTCTGGTGGAACATGGGCATGGAGACCTCCCTGACCTCGGCCCCCATCTCGCCCAGCTGCTCTATCGCTTTTCGTACCGCTTGCTCCACCTGGGTGTCCACAGGCACCTCGAAGTACTCCTTGGGCACGCCTATTCTCAGGCCTTTTACGTTACCGGTCAGGCCCTCGGTGAAGTCAGGAACCGGTACGTTGACCGAAGCTGGGTCCATCGGATCGTATCCCGCCAGGGCGTTCATCACGAGGGCGCAGTCCTCGACGGTGCGGCACATGGGCCCGGCATGGTCCAGGGACCAGGCAAGCACGCTGATGCCGTAGCGGCTGATCCGGCCGTAGGTGGGCTTCAATCCTGCCAGCCCGCACAGGGCGCTGGGAATACGTATGGACCCACCGGTGTCCGAACCCATGGTTATGGTGCACTGCCCGGCCGCAGCGGCCGAGCCCGACCCCCCGCTGGAGCCACCGGGTATCAGGTCGACATTCCAGGGATTGTGCATGTTGCCGTAGTCAGGGTTCTCACCCGTCGGGCCGAAGGCGAACTGGTGCAGGTTCAGCTTGCCGATGAGAACTGCGCCCGCCCGGCGAAACCGGTTGGCCACGGTGCAGTCGTAGTCGGGAACGAAATCATCGAATATGCGCGAGCCCGACGTGTTCCTGACCCCTCTCACGTAGTACAGGTCCTTCAGCCCCAGGGGCACGCCGTGGAGTGGCCCCCTGTAAGTGCCGGCGCTCATCGCCAGCTCGCACTGGCGGGCGGCGGCCCGTGCCTGGTCGGCCATGACGGTTATGAAAGAGTTCAGGGTAGGCTCTGTGGCTTCGATCCTCTCCAGGTGAGCCTCAACAACCTCCCTCGGGGATACTTGCCTGGACTTGATGAGCGAGGCGAGCTCGCCTGCGCTGCTGTAGCAAATCTCGGTATTGTCCACCTTAAGCTCCTTCTCTCTACTGGGTTGGGGAAAGCTGCCAGGCTAGTCCCTAGGCGGGAAATATGCTGTCGCCGGCTCAACTCCCTCCAGGTCCATATCCCTGAGGGGCTTCAGGGAAGAGACCAGACCCCTGACGTAGTTGTACAGCTCGTCCATGTGGGAGGTATCCCCCAGGTCCAGCCCGGCGGCTGAGGCCAGGCGGTCGAAGGTCTCCCGGTCCATTCCTTCCTGTGTGGTCACGTTCCAGCCCTCCTTTTGGGAACTCTTTAGGACGTTGGTCTTCTATCTTGGAAAAGCATCCCGCACTCCTCCATCCACGGGAAGCATGGCCCCGGTGGTCTTGGATGACCGGGGGCCTGCCAGGAACAGGACACTCTCAGCCACATCCTCGGCGGTGATGCTGGCCTGCAGCAGGTTTCGCTTGCGATAGAAATCCTCCAGGCCGTCCACGGGGATGCCGTGGGCCCGTGCCCGCTGTTCCCGCACCTCCTGAGACCACAGGGCAGACCCTTGGAAGATGGCATCGGGGTTGACGATGTTGCACCGGATGCCGTACTCGCCATTCTCTATGGCCAGCACCTTGGCCATCTGCACCTCGGCCGCCTTGGATGCGCTGTAGGCCCCGAAGTCCTTGCCCGGGGAGGGCACGTTCTTCGTTCCGACGAACACCAGGCTGCCCCCCAAGCCCTGCTCGCGCATGATTGTCACCGCCTGCCGGGCAACGAGGAAATGTCCCGTAGCGTTGATGTCCATGGCCCGCTGCCAGTCCTTGAGGGACAGCTGGTCCAGTGCGCCCACCGGCGCGATGCCGGCATTGGAGACCAGGATATCCAGCCCGCCATAGGTGAGTCGCAACTGTTCGAAGGCTGAAGCCACTTCGGCTTCGTCGGTTACGTCCATCCGCAGCCCGATGGCCCGGCCATCGCCATGGGCTTGGTTCAGATCGTCGACAACCGCCTGGCAGGACGCCTGGTCCAGGTCGGTGACCACGATGTGGGCGCCCTCGGCCGCCAGCCTGCGGGCGATCGCCTCCCCAATGCCGTGGGCGCTGCCCGTAACCAGGGCGATATGTCGCTCCAGCTCCTTCTCAGGCGGCGCGAGGGTCAGCTTGTACAGCTCCAGAGGCCAGTACTCAGCCTCGAAGACGTCCCGATTGCCGATAGATGTGTACCCGCCTAAGCCCTCAGCAGATCCGATGACCTCGATGGTGTGGCGGTACATCTCCCCGGATACCCGGGCGGCGTGGGTGTCCCTGCCAGCGGACCACATCCCCAGGCCGGGTACCAGAATGATGCGAGGGTAGGGGTCCAGCATGGCGACGCTTCCGTCCGAGTTGTCTTCGTAGTAACGAGTGTAGTCAGCGACATAGGCGTCAACGGCAGACCCAAGCTGGGCCTGCATCGAAGCCTCATCAGCGGAGGCGTCCACATCGGCCCACAGGGGAGCGCCCTTGGTGCGGATCACATGGTCGGGAGTGGCCGGGCCGATGCTGCTCAGCTCCCTGTCCCGCGCCGAGTCCACGTACTCCAGCACCTCCGGTGAGGCGTCGTACCTGAGCACCACCTTGCTGCCTCTGCCCAACAGCCCCCTTAGGGTGGGAGCAAGGCGTGCTGCCATACGCCGTCTCTCCCCATCGTCCGTGGGTTGCCGCCCACGATCGTCAAAGACTGGTCTGCCTTGCCTGCCCTTGGCGATATACTCCTCGGCCATTGCAACCAGCTCGATGTGAGAATCGTAGGCTTCCCTGAGTGTGTCTCCCCAGGTGATGAGACCGTGGTTGGACAACACGACGCCCTTAAGGTCGGGGTTGGCGCGGGCCACCTCGCCGACCCGCTTGGCCAGGGCAAAGCCGGGACGCAGGTACTCCACCACGCCGACGGCTCCCCCGAAAGCGTCCCCCAGCGACTTTCCGGCGTTCGCGTTGTTTGTCAGGGCGATGACCGCATCGGCGTGGGAGTGGACGATACTCTTGTGGGGAAGAAAGGCGTGGAGCAGGGTCTCGATGGATGGCCTCGGCGCACCCGGGTCCATCATGCACCGTCCCAAGTAGGCGACCATCTCCTCATCGGACATGGACTTCCGCTCGAACAAGGGGAGGATGTCGTCGAGCCTGAGGGCGGGGAAATCTCCGGGGGTGCACGACCTCATATCCGAGCCGCTGGCCTTGATGCGCATCACGGAGGTTGGCCGGCCGCGGAAGTCCGTCTCGGTGACCTTCAGGGAGGTGTTGCCGCCTCCCCACAGAACGAGGGCCGGGTCTTCCCCCAGAAGCCGGCTCTGGTAGACCAGCAGCTCCAGGTCCGAAAGACCGTCGGCTTCCCCTTCAGACCAGCGGTTCCTCATCAGCGCCTTCTATTCCTTCCCCTCAAAACGATGGACCACACCTGATTCCCCCTCTCCCTCGAGGGAGAGGGTTGGGGCGAGGGTGAAACGCTCTAAGCTCAGCCATCTTCACACCGTCCACCTTGTCCCCTCCACCGTCAGTCCCGATTTCCCTACCATCACTCCCGCGAAGCTTGTCCCCGTGAAAACGAGGAGCGGAAGTCTAGCCCCTCCACCGCCATGCCTCAACCATGGAATGTCCGTTCACCCTGAGGCTCTCGAAGGGGAACGGACATCTGAACTTGGGCCATGGGAGATTCCCGCTTTCGCGGGAACGACGGGGTTGCTCTCCGGTTTCCTGGATTGCGGCCTCCGCCGCAATGACGGTGCGGTCTTTTCGCCATAGCATCCGCCCCATGAATTACGCAACGCCGGCCTTGGCCCCCCGAAACAGCTCGTCGGCCTCCTCAGCGGTGCCGCCCTCGTGGACGATGTAGCGGATAGCCCGGATCATGGCCACCGGCGCGGGGTTCTGCCAGATGTTGCGCCCCAGGTTCACGCCAATGGCGCCCCTGACCATACCGTCGTGCACAAAGTCGAACACCTCGCGCTCCGTGTCAACCTGGGGCCCGCCAGCCATGATGACCGGGACGGGGCAGCCCTCTACCACCTTTTCGAACTCCTCGCACCAGTAGGTCTTCACCACCTTGGCCCCCAGCTCGGCCGCTATGCGGCAGCACAGGCCCAGATAGCGGGCGTCCCGCTTCTCCAGCTCCCGGCCCACGGCCGTCACCGCCATCACAGGGATGCCGTACCGCTCACCCTCGCTGACCAGTGAGGCCAGGTTCAGCAGGTTCTCCTTTTCGTACTCGGACCCGATGAAAACCGAAATGCCCACCGCAGAAGCGTTCAGCCGGATGGCCTCTTCCATGGGCGTGGTGATGCCCTCGTTGGCCAGGTCGTTGCCCACCATGCTGGTCCCGCCGGACACCCGCAGGACGATGGGCTTGGCCTTGGCGGGGGGAATGGCGGAGCGGAGGACGCCCCGGGTCACGAAGACGGCGTCGGAGTAGGGCAGCAGGGGTTCCAGGGTCTGCCAGGGGCTTTCCAGGTTCCTGGTGGGTCCCTGGAAATAGCCGTGATCGATGGGCATGAACAAGCATCGGCCATCGGAAGGAATCACCTGGGCCAGCCGGTTCTCCATTCCCCAGTCCATCAGCGCAGCACCCCCTGTCTGTGATATGGGCCAAGTATATCAGCAGGCCCAAGGTGTGTACCAATTCCCCCTCCCTTGATGGGAGAGGGCTGGGGTGAAGTTAAAAAGTTCTCCCCCCTCATCCTGACCTTCTCCCACCAGGGGAGAAGGGACATCTGCTCATCCCCCCTCCCTTGAGGGAGGGGACTAAGGGGAGGGTGAATCTCCCAAGTTATGGAGAGGGCAGCGTAAACTCCACCACCATGCCCGGCGCCAGCTCCAGCTCGGCGGCGACCCCGGCGTTGACCTCCACCGCGTACTGCGCGGGCGAAGTGGAGCGGTATATCGTGAGCTGCCCGTCGGGCACTCCAGGCTCCGGCAGCATGGTGTGGATGTTGACGATGCGGCGCTCCTCGTCCAGGAACAGGATATCCAGGGGTATGAGGGTCTCCTTCATCCAGAAGGAAAGTGTTGAGGCCTGGGTGAAGACGAAGAGCATCCCGCCGTCGGGCGCCAGGTGTTCGCGGTTGGACAAGCCACGCGAGCGCTCCGACGGGGTGATGGCCAGCTCCAGGATGAAGGTCTCACCGCCGATGACCGCCTGCACCGTCCCCTCGGGAAGCGGAGTCGGAGTGGGAATGGGCGTGGCTGTAGGTTCAGCAGTGGGAGTATTCGTGGGCGTGGCGGTGGGGATTGCTGTGGCCGTCGGCGTGGGAGTGGCTGAGGGAATCGGCGTGAACGTGGGAGCCTTTGTGGCCGTAGGCATGGGAGTCGTTGCGGGAGTCAGAGCATCTGTGGGCATCGCCGTCGGGGTAGCTGGAACTGAAACCGCAGCCCCCGTCAGCTCTACCGCAACCCCCGTAGGACCTTCGTCATTTATAGCGCCCCGCCCGCATCCTGCGACGACGAACATTGTGACGGCTGCAATCGCGGCGAGGCGGGCAAGGGTGCGTGTCAGCCTAAGGGATCTGGGGCAAACCAGGAGAGGCATCGGACAGTGCGGCACCACTTGAGCCGGTCGGTTCCATTTGTCCGGCCTAAGGGCGGGGTCACTCTTATCAGCATGGGTTATCTTGATTTCAGTGTGGTTTGGTGCAAGAGACGCGATACGCAAAAGTTGTGTTGTTAGTGCTAACATTCCGGAGGCGAAAGTACCTGCACAGGATGCGGCGACTCTCCCGATGCTTTGTTGATTCTTTCTGCTAGGGCCGAAGCTCTTTCCTGTATTCTTCTGCTTGCGTCCTTCAATCGGAAGATGTATTGCTGATTATCTTCGATTGCATGCACCAGACCTTCAATAACAACGGTTTCCCAAGCCCTTTCCCATGCTACGCAAGCATCCAGAAACTTTTCGACTTGCTCATTTGTGGGAGGAGCTTCCCATTTCTGGAATGGGCTTCGCGTATATTGCTGCCACCCGCCAACTCGAGAGTGCTCAAAAGCTTGCGCAGGACTTGCATCGGGATGTTCGATGAGGTAAGGAACCATTTGGGTAGAAAGAAACCTACCATTTATCTTGTTCACAATCGCAAACTGTGCTAGTGGTTCCTGCAGGTCCGTGCTTACACGTCCGATTGATTGGGCAATCGTGAAGTTAAGCAGTCCATCTTCAAACATTCTGCGAACGCGTGGTTTCAACCGTAGTACTCTGATCAACTGGGGCCACTCCGGACCGCCCCCCAATTGGTCCCTGAAAGTTTCCCATTCATCGGGTTTCTCAAGGACTCCTAGATCCAAAAAAGCCCTCTCCAGTCCTACCAGTTTAGTTTCGGGACTCAATGACCGGGTTTGCAGTACTCGACAAACTTTCTTGAGTAACAACTCTTGTTCTGTCGGCCTCGGAATTATCTTGGCCCGCAGAGTTGGGAGTCCCAATAGTTGGGCAGCGCGCCATCTGCGCTCACCATCGTGCAAATCAAAATGCCCAACCCAACTAGAAGCGTCGGTCACAACCGGAAAAACAGCTATCTCATCCAACTGCCCCATAACTTCGATATTCTTGCCTAGATCTAGAAGGTCAGATTCATCGAACTCCTGTCTCAGATTCTCTGGATCGGGTCTAATGAGGTCACAGGGGATGTCTACGATGGAGCCATACCATTCCCCCAACGGTTTCAGAACGAGGTCCTCCAATATGGCAGCACTCATGATTCTCTCCGCACCATCTTACAGTTCCGCTAGCCTCTGTTGGGCCTGTTCCAAGGCTAACCGAGGCGCATCATTCGCTACACCTGTTTGTAGCATAACCCAATTCGTCAGCTGTTGGCCTACTTGCTGTTGAGCTTGTCTTAACCTCCGGCTCAATTCTCGAATGTGACTTGCTTCCCGTTGAAACCGGAATAGCATAGTTCGATTGGGAAGTTCATCAATGACTTCCCCAATATCAGCATAGGGGAGCCCATGAAATCCCGACAGGATTTCACCAATACTTCCATCTTCTATCATCCTCGCGTGAATGTTCCCAAGAGAGCTCCAATCTTGTCGCTGCACAGCTTGACGTTGCTCGTCTATGTTGTGGGCAGTTCGTACGCTTCTCGCCGTTCCTTCACGTGTTTTCAAGTCTTTGTCCCTGAGCCTCCGCATTGATGCTAGGTCGCCAGTTACCAAGGGCACAGTTTGGGTTTGTCCAGTTCTTGGGTGTATCCAGACGTACCAGGTCGCTTTGTAAATGTATTGGCCCCCGAAAGGCATGGCATTGAAGACGAAATACCCGGGCACCCTGTTGCGAAAAGCGTCACGGCCTACGCTCTGCGCTACCCGGAAACGCCTTTCGTAGGATTCCACTGACACAGGTCCATCGTGGATGTAACCCAGGGCTGCTTGAAGAACGTCTTGCAAGGTGGCACCAAATCTGCCATGAGCCAGATACAGACCTATGTTTAGGTTATCTCGCTGTGTCTGAATGCTTGGTGGCATCTTCTTCCCCCTTAACGATTTGTTTATCCCGGATTACCTACGCCATCTCTTGTTCCGCCAGGCGGCTGTGATTACACTTACCAGGTCTAAGGACATGACGACGTAACACCTATCGAGCCACCACTCTACCTTCCTATAGGCCGACTCCCCCATGTCCCTTTTCGCTTTGATTCGGGATTGGCGATCCATGCTGCAAGAAATTCCCTTCTTGGTGAAGCTGTGCTTTCCATAGTCGACCAAGGCCATCACTGCCTCCCCTGGAATCCCCCGCTGTTGAGACCGCTTAGCAGCGTGTTTGGAAATATGGACGGAGGACTTACAGACATCTATGTATGATTCGCAGTTGGTCAACTCTCCTCCTTACGTGCTTACCCGGTCTTGAGGATGTCTTCGGTAGCTTCGATAGCCTCTTTGAACGCCCCGAACAATTCTGCTGGGATACTCACCCCCTTCTTGGTAGGGACTGTCTCTTCGCCTCTTGGTCCTGCCCAGACTCGCACGTCTATGAGCTGCTTATTCATGTACTCGGTGATCCGGACCTGAATCTCCTCCGTACTGTTCTTTCGGAACCTACTTACAAGCTTGTCCATGTACTCCTCCCCTAGGTGTCCCACACCGACTAGATTGCCAGCGATGAACTACGATGCAACGACCTCCCTAAAATGACAGCTAAGACTCCATTTCTGCCGCTGCCCGTAGTTCGTCAAGGGCATTGGCCAACGCCTCCAATTTGGCCAATTTAGTGGCATTGCCTTTCTTTAGGTCATTAATCTCGGCTAGGGGTGTGTTTCGCAGCTGCCTTGTGGCCATTTCAATGGCATGGTACAGGTCGGAGTTTCGACTTGGATCCGACTCGTTAAGGACAGTTTGTGCCGACTGCATATTGCCCGACCGGAAAGCTTCTAAGGCAGACGTATTCTCCAATATGTCCGGGAGCGCGCGGACATCGGTGGCACCAGAGAACTTCCCTTCCGCAACCCACTTTCGGAATTCTGGCATAAAGGATGAGTCATTCTCTCTACGTTCCCTAAGCTCCTTTTTCTTCATGAATTCTTCGAAGAAGGAGAACCGGGAAAGCGCCTCCGGGTCTTGACTCTCTTGTATGTACTGATTGGTTTCCTCGTATGCCGCAATTTTCTGGAAAATCTTGGATCGCGACATTCTCAGATGCGACGAAAGATAATCGTATGTCTTGCCCAACTTCTTGCTCATCTTCCAGACGTATTCAGCCTGCTCATAAGCTTTCCACTCAATCTTTCCTGCTATGTGGAGTTCACCAAGCAAGGTCATAACCTGATCTTCGGTTACCCCTTCAGGCAACACCCGTACATAGACCTCCTGCCATCTGGAATCAGACGGGTACTTCTTCCTCAGCTCCCGAAGGCAGACAGTTCTGGAATTGCCTTCAACAACTGTACGGTCGGGTCTGATTATCGGATCCTCGATTAGCCCCCCGTTCTGAAGGATTGACTGGTACAGGCCCTTGACAGCGTCTATGTCCCATAGAGCTGAATGGAGAGCGGAGTCGGTTACCTCTTCCTGCTGACTAAGCCATTGCTTAACTTGATATCCCAGACGCTGGTTATGCGGGTCGAGTTTCAGTGAATCGACCGCTACCCGTTCCCTGTTCAGCAAGAAATCCTGGTTTTCCAACCGTATTACCATTGGCGTATGTGTGCCGTTTCCAGCTGCTTGCATCATCAACCTCTCATTCAAGTAGACTTAGATGATCATATCACAGTTCTATTCAGTTGTCAATAGTACCAATTAGTTTTCCTAGTCTCGTGCACGTGCGTGCATACGCGCACACGCATGAGGTCATTATGTGTGGCCCCAATCTTCCTGGGAGGAATGAATCAGTTCAGTCCACCATGAATGCATTTGCATGGATGGCGCAAAGAACACGTGACAAGCGGCGCGGAAAAAGGGACGGCTATCTTATAACCGTTTGACAGACACAAAGAGCCGGGCCGATTTCATGGTCCGGCTCTTTTGGTGTGTGCTCCTTAGCCTCTGGATAGTGGGCGGAGCAGGTGCTATCGGGAGGGCACCCAGACTGGGTTCCCTCCACCGACTGCCCCCTATTAGGCCCGGGCGTTCAGGAGTAGCCGGACCAGCTCCTCGATGTCGGGAATGTAGCTGTCCAGGTCTTCCTGTTCCATCCAGTCGTTGTAGAAATTGGAGTGGCAGGACTGGGCAACTCCGAAGGCTGACCGGACAAAGGAGTTGCCTTCCCGTTGGGCCAGATCCATGAGGGCATGGCGCCTCTGCTGGTATTTGCCGTGCGGCAGACCGTGGCTGGCGCAGAACGACTTAAGGGCTTGGGTGGTTGCTCCCCATAGCTTTTCGGCCCCTTGAGTAAGGTCGCCGGCCGCTATCTCTTCCCTGGCCTGCTCCAACATCTGCTGGGCGAGGCGTTCGTGTTTCTCTGTTAGCGATTCTTTGGACTGCATTTGCGAGGTCTCTAACCTTCTTCCCAAAGGGACTACTTCCACAAGTATACCCTGCTGCCCTGCGTAGAAAAAGCCGGACCATGTAATCGGCCCGGCTCTTATTGTGTCTGCTCCTTAGCTTCTGGATAGTGGAAGGAGAGGTGTTTTTACCGTTGGGAATCGGTGGGCTTTCTCAGGGGACTGCCTTCCGTGGGCCGGGGAGCTTGCGCTCAACCATCTGGCCCGGGTTGACAGAACACCCACCGAACGACCTAGGAGATGGACCGGCGCCCATCGGGCCTCAAGGACCCGGAAAAGGTGTCGATCGTAGCTCCCTAGAAAGGAGGTGATCCAGCCGCACCTTCCGATACAGCTACCTTGTTACGACTTCGTCCCAGTCACCAGGCCGACCCTCGGCACCTGCCTCCCCTAGGGGTTAGCTCAGCGACTTCGGGTCTTCCCGGCTCCCATGACGTGACGGGCGGTGTGTACAAGGCCCGGGAACGTATTCACCGCAGTGTGCTGACCTGCGGTTACTAGCGATTCCACGTTCACGCAGGCGGGTTGCAGCCTGCGATCCCAACTGAGGCCGGCTTTGGTGGGATTGGCTCCAGCTCGCGCTTTTGCGACCCATTGTACCGACCATTGTAGCGTGTGTGTAGCCCAGGGCGTAAGGGCCATGCTGACTTGACGTCATCCCCACCTTCCTCCCCCTTGTGGGGGGCTGTTCCGCTAGAGAGTGTAACTAACGGCAAGGGTTGCGCTCGTTGCGGGACTTAACCCAACACCTCACGGCACGAGCTGACGACAGCCATGCAGCACCTGTGATGGCTCCCCGAGTTTCCCCGGGGTCGTTGCCCTTTCGGGTTCCTACTACCAACATGTCAAGCCCTGGTAAGGTTCTTCGCTTAGCATCGAATTAAACCACACGCTCCACCGCTTGTGCGGGCCCCCGTCAATTCTTTTGAGTTTTAGCCTTGCGACCGTACTCCCCAGGCGGGATGCTTATCGCGTTAACTTCGGCACAGGGGGGGTCGATACCCCCAATACCTAGCATCCAACGTTTAGGGCGTGGACTACCCGGGTATCTAATCCGGTTTGCTACCCACGCTTTCGTACATCAGCGTCAGGTACAGCCCAGAGGGACGCTTTCGCCACTGGTGTTCCTCCCGATATCTACGCATTTCACCGCTACACCGGGAATTCCACCCTCCTCTACTGCCCTCAAGCTAGGCAGTATCTCCTGACCTCTCCCGGTTGAGCCGGGAGCTTTCACAGAAGACTTGCCTTGCCGCCTACATACCCTTTACGCCCAGTAAATCCGGGTAACGCTTGCTCCCTACGTATTACCGCGGCTGCTGGCACGTAGTTAGCCGGAGCTTATTCCCGAGGTACCGTCCTATCTCTTCCCTCGGAAAAGGGGTTTACAGCCCTTAGGCCTTCATCCCCCACGCGGCGTTGCTGGGTCAGGCTTTCGCCCATTGCCCAAAATTCCCTGCTGCTGCCTCCCGTAGGAGTGGGGGCCGTGTCTCAGTCCCCCTCTGGCTGATCATCCTCTCAGATCAGCTACCCGTCATAGGCTTGGTAGGCTTTTACCCCACCAACTACCATGATAGGACGCGAGCCCCTCCTCCGGCGCCCGAAGGCTTTCTTCCCTGCACCAAGGCACAGGGACCACATGCGGTATTAGCCCCGATTTCTCGAGGTTTTACCCCACCGAAGGACAGGTTACTCACGCGTTACTCAGCCGTTTGCCGCTTTCCTACACCACCGAAGCGATGCAGGCGCGCTCGACTTGCATGCATTAAGCACGCCGCCAGCGTTCACCCTGAGCCAAGATCAAACTCTCTTAAAGAAACCTTACCTTTCCTTCCACTATCCAGTTGTTAAAGAGCGCAGAACTTCCGACACGCAGGTTCCTCTGCGGTAGGAACGTAATGATATAAGCTCCCTCAACCCCTGTCAAGGCCTATGACCGCGAGAGGGACGGGAAGTGCATTGGTCGGTGTCGTAGCTACTAGGTGGAGGGCAGCGTCAAAGGCACGAAAAAGCCCGGTCAAGAACTGACCGGGCAGCCTTAGCGTCTATAGATGTGTGATGCAGCGTTGGCTATGGGGTTGCAAGAACCTCCAGATCATCATCTTGCCCTTGGTCCACATCGTGCGACGAGTCGTCCTCGCTCAATGCACGGTCACCAACGTCCCCCAAAGTCTTGAGGTAGTCCGCAACAGAAACACCTAGATACGTTGCTCCCTTCTGATATCCTGCCAAAGTATCCAGCGAATAGGAAGGGACGAAGTAGGCACCATCGGCTATCTTCTGGATCGTCATGCTGTTGCCTCCCCTGTTAAGAAGAATTGACGCAAGCCTTTGTTCAATTCCTCGTTAGCGCGGTGAACTTCAACAACCTCATCCTCAGCCAATTCCCGAAAAAGTTCGTTGGGTCTAATCTCGGCAATCCTTATAGGTCCGCCAACCTTTGGATCTTGTGAAGCGGTCTCGCTGATCAAGTATTCCGACAATGCTTTGGCCTTGTCGAGGGTAATCGCATCATCATAGTAGCGATGGACTAGATATATGGCGTACTGAGGAACACCGGCCATACATTTATCCTTAAAGAGTTGCGGGGCAAAGTTGGTTTGACTAACCAACATATAGAGGAGAGCCTCGGGTTCTGCCCCATCAGAGTATCGATAACCGGCTAGAGTAATCAGAACAGCCGGTCTGTTGGCTGGCGGAATGCTCTGAAACCAGTCATTAAAGCAATTGGTAATCTCTGGCCGAATGGCATCGACGGCTGTATCGATATCCTTGAAGTTATCCAGACCCTTTTTCTGGAGCTCATCCAAGAGCGTATTGCCCATTTCGGCGGTTCCCGCAAAGCCGATGCCGCAGTGTCCCATTGGGAAGATCTTCTGGTAATTGTCGTCGATAGCTGTAAGACCACGAGGGTCTCCTATGGTGCCCCTAGTATCGGCGGCCATGACAATTCCATCGGCTGCTTTCATCGCAATAACCAGGCTCATAGAGTTGCCCTAACGCCACCTGACCTGCGCTGCTGTATTTGCTGGCCTTGAGTGTTCCTATGGGGTCACAGATAGCGCACTTCCTGACCCTAACTTCATTATAGCACGAGCCGCTGTGCGCAAACCCTAGCAATTATCGGCATATTTGTAAAGGGGTCTTGGCTGCCGCCCTTCGGGAAGGGCTTGGAGGGACCCGACCCCCTACAGGGCGGCCGCGTGGCCGTCGCCACGGGGGTCGGAGGCCCCGATGAGCACACCCCGGGAGTTGTCCCGCACGATGAGCTGCACCTTCCCCAGCATGCCTCCACGGCCCGATGGATAGACGACGCTGTGCCCCATCCTCTCCAAGGCTTCGCTGGTCTCCCGGGGGAAGCCGGGTTCAGGGGTAAATTCCAGAGGCGCTTCGATGGTCGCCGGGTCGGAGCCGGGATGGCTCGCCCACCGCGGCGCATCCACCGCCTCCTGGGGCGCCATGCCATGGTCCAGAAGGTTGGAGACGACCTGGGCGTTTGTCTGCACCTGGTAGTCACCCCCAGGGGTCCCGCCGACGAGCAGGGGCTGGTCGCCGTCGAAGACCATGTAGCAGTTGAGGGTGTGCATGGTGCGCCTGCCCGGGCCCACAAGGTTCGGATGGCCCTCCTCCAGGCTGAAGCCCCGTCCACCCCGGTTGTTGAAGAGGACCCCCGTGCTGCCGGCGATGAAACCGGACCCGTAGCGGTTGGACAAGCTGTGAATAAAGGAGATCATGTTCCCTTCGCCGTCGGCCACGCAGAAATAGGTCGTGTCCCCGCTTCTCTCAGCCGGCACCATGGCGGGAGCATCCGCCCTGACGCGGAGGGGGTCAATTAGCTCCCTGCGCCGGTCGGCATGCTCCATGGATATCAGCATGTCCAGGGGCCAGTCCACGTAGCGGGGGTCTCCCGCATACTGGTTGCGGTCTTCGAATGCCAGCTTCTTGGACTCCACCATGAGGTGGACCCCCTGGGGGCTGTTGAAGCCCAGGGAACCCAGGTCGAACCCGTTCATCAGGTTGAGCATCGACAGGTGCACCAACCCCTGGGACGGGGGCCGAGTCTGGTAGACGTTGTGGCCACGATAAGTCGTTGCGATGGGAGGTTCGTACACCTCGGTCTGGTGGCTGGCGAAGTCTTCCAGGGTGAAAGGAGCGCCCGCTTCCTGCAGGGCCTCTACCATCTCGGCCGCCAGGCTTCCCCGGTAGAACTCGTCGGCCCCTCCTTCAACAATCCTTTCGAAGGCCCTGGCCATGTCGCCCAGCACTATCACATCACCCTGCCCATAGGGATCGCCGTTCTTGGTCATTACGCTACGGGTGGAAGGATAGCGGGACAGCAGGTCCAGGGACGCGCTGTAGGATGGAGCGCAGCTGGGCAGCAGGGGATGGCCGTCCCTGGCGTAGCCGATGGCAGGGGCAAGGAGCTGGCCCATGGGCAGGGTGCAATAGCCTTGATGGAGCGTTTCCCAGGCGGCCACCTCGCCCGGGACTGTGATGGAGAGGGGGCCCCTGAGGGGCATCTTGGTGTAACCCTGGGAGCGGAAGAAGTCGGGGGTAGCCCCCGAGGGCGCTCCGCCGCTGCCGTTCAGCCCGATAACCCTACCCGACGCGGCGTGGTACAGGATGGCGAAGGTGTCGCCTCCAAGGCCGCAGCTCGTCTGAATGGTCACCGTTTCGGCCGCCGCAGCAGCTATGGCGGCATCGAAAGCGTTTCCACCCTGGAGAAGGATGTTGATTCCGGCCGAGGCCGCAAGGGGAGAAGCGGAGCACACCATTCCCTTCTGCCCTAAGGCCGGACTACGGGTTACACCTTGAACAGCCATAGCAAAGCTCCTGTGAGAGCATAGGGTCAGCTATCGGGCAGTGTAGGTTGGGCCAAACGGGAGTGTCAAGGTTAGGGCCAATAAATGCGGCAGGCCTACGCGGTTGCAAAACGTGGGGGCGGAATGTACCTTTAGCCGAGCCATATCGGGGGAGCGCAGATTGGTCCAGGTCGCAAGAAGGTTCTACGATGAGATGATCGCCCACGCCCTGGAGGACGATTCCATCGAGTGCTGCGGCGTGCTGGCTGGCACCGACGGCAACTTCCTGAAGCTGTACCGCATGACCAACGTGGAGAACAGCCCCTACCGCTTCAGCTGGGACCCCAAGGAGCTGCTCCCTGTGTGGAACGACATGGAAGACAACAACTGGGAGCACCGGGCGGTGTACCACTCCCACACCCACTCTGAAGCCTACCCCTCCAGCACCGACGTCCGGCTGGCCTCTTGGCCCGAGGCCTTCTACATGATCGTCTCGCTGATGGACAAGGACAACCCCGATGTGCGGGCTTTCCGCATCGTCGATGGCGCCATCACCGAGGAGCCCCTGGAGGTTACCCAGGACTAGAGGGCCGACAGTACCTGGTCGCCCATCTCCTCGGTGCTCACCCGCTTAATGGCCCGACCGGCGGACGCTTCCGCAATGTCGGCGGTGCGATACCCCTCCCCCAGGACGTCTTCCACGGCCCTCTCCACGACGGATGCCTCTTCGGTCAGACCCAGGGAGTACCGCATCAACAGGGCGACGCTGAACATGGTGGCTATGGGGTTGGCTATCCCCTGCCCGGCGATGTCCGGCGCGGAGCCGTGTATGGGTTCATAGAGCCCTATGGCCCTTCCCCCGTCGGCGGGCACACCCGCCAAGCTGGCCGACGGCAGCAGGCCCATAGATGCGGCCAGGATTCCGGCTTCGTCAGTCAGGATGTCCCCGAAGGTGTTCTCAGTCACGATAACGTCAAACCGGGACGGACGCTGCACAATCTGCATGGCGCAGGTGTCCACCAGCATGTGCTCCATCTCAACATCCGGGTACTGGGACGCCATGTCGGTGGCGGTCTGTCTCCACAGGCGGGATGTCTCCAGGACGTTGGCCTTGTCCACCGAGGTCAGCTTTCCCTTTCTCCGGCGGGCCAACTCGAAGCCGACCTTGAGCACCCGTTCGATCTCGGCCTGGGAGTAGCGCATGGTGTCCACGCTGGTCCAGCCCTGCCGAGTCTGGCGTCGCCCCTTGGGCTTGGCGTAGTAGAGGCCGCCCGTCAGCTCCCGCACCACCAACATATCCACATCCTGAAGGACCGAAGGCTTGATGACGCTGGCATCCACCATGTCGGGAAGAATCTTGACGGGGCGCAGGTTGGCGAACACCGAAAGGCCCTTGCGGATGCCCAAGATGCCCTCTTCGGGGCGCACCTTCGCCTGGGGGTCGTCCCACTTGGGCCCGCCGACGGCCCCGAAGAGGACGGCGTCGTACCCTCCGGCCGCTTCCATGGTGCTCGCCCGGAGGGCAACGCCATGCTTGTCGATGGCCGCCCCGCCGACATCATCATAAGATAGCTCGAAGCGATGGCCGAAGCGGCTCCCCACCTTCTCCAACACCCTTACGCCCTGCTGCACCACCTCGGGGCCGATTCCGTCGCCGGGCAGCACAAGAATCCTGAAGTCCATCATTACCCTCCCAGAGCAGTTCCCAAACGGGCCGGAACGCCGTCATTATACCTTTCGCCGGCAACATGAAGGGCCACAGAAGCCCGTGTTTTTCCTTGACACTCAAAGCTGGTGAAGATATCATTGGGCCTGTTAAGAGCTATGCTGGGACAACTGCGTCCGGAATTTCTGGCTCTTAAATTTAGTATCTGGGCGGAAAGGAAAAGGTGATTCGCTTGAACCCGTTTAGATTCCTGTCCGACCTGGCGGGCACTGGAAGATTAAGGCGCGCACAAGAAGAAGCCAATCGAGTATTGGAAGCGGCCGAAGAGCAAAAACGTAGTATCTTGCTGGAAGCTCGTGAGGAGGCAGTAAAGACCAGGACCTCTGTAGAAGGAGACCTAAAGGAACGAAGGAAGGAAGTACAGAGGCAGGAACGAAGGGTCAGCCAGAGGGAAGAGAACCTGGAGGAGAAGCTCCAGTCCCTGACTGATAAGGAGCAAGGTCTGAAGTCCAGGGAAGATGATCTTTCAAAGCTGAGAGAGGAGCTGGTGCAGCTTAAGGAAGACCAGCTGAAGCAGCTTGAGGAGACAGCCAGGCTCTCCTACAACGACGCAAAGGACATCCTCCTGAAGAAGGCTGAAGACGGGGTGAAGCACGAGCTCGCCCGCCGTTACTACGAGCTGGAAAAGCAGACCAAAGAAGAAGCAGAGCAGAAAGCCCGCCGGGTCATAACCATGGCTATCAACCGGCTGGCGACCGACGTGGTCTCAGAGAGCACCACCTCTGTCGTGCAGCTGCCCAACGACGAGATGAAGGGGCGCCTCATCGGGCGCGAAGGCCGGAACATCAAGGTGCTGGAGAGCCTCACCGGGGTAGATGTCATCATCGACGACACCCCCGGGGTGGTGACCGTATCTTGCTTTGACCCCGTACGCAGGGAAACGGCACGCCTGACCCTGGAGAAACTGGTGGCCGATGGCCGCATACAGCCTGCCCGCATAGAAGAGATGGTCGAGCGCACCCAGAACGAGATGGATGAGACCATGCAGCGGGAAGGCGATAAGGCTGTCCTGGAAGCGGGAGTGACGGGGCTGAACCCGGACCTGGTCAAGCTCCTGGGCCGGCTCAAGTACCGCTACAGCTACGGCGAAAACCAGCTCCACCATGCCGTGGAGGTTTCGTTGCTGTCGGGCATGATGGCGGCTGAAATCGGCGCTAACATCGAGGTGGCAAAGGCCGGGGGCCTGCTTCACGACATAGGGAAGGCCCTCACCCACGAGGTGGAAGGCCCCCACGCCGAGATCGGCGCGGAGGTTGCCCGCAGGTACGGCATCCACCCCGAGGTCCACAGGGCTATCATGGAGCACCACGACGAGGACCGGGGGTCTGTCGAGGCGTTTCTCGTGGCCACCGCCGATGCCATCAGCGCAGCCAGGCCGGGCTCCCGCAAGGAGACCCTGGAGCACTATGTAAAGAGGCTGGAGGACCTGGAGAACGTGGCATCCAGCTTCCCCGGCATAGAGAAGACCTTCGCCATCCAGGCGGGTCGGGAAGTGCGCATCATGGTGAAGCCGGACAACGTGGATGATGTGGCTGCTTCCAACCTCGCCCGGGACGTTGCCAAGAAGATACAGGACGACCTGGTCTTTCCTGGGCAGATCAAGGTAACCGTCATAAGGGAAAGCCGAAGCGTAGAGTACGCCAGGTAGCCGGAGTAGCACGATACCGGCGAGGCAATCTATGCCAACGGAGCGCGAAGAGAAATGGGTGGTAGGGAAACCTACCACCCATTGCACAACTGGGACCCAACACTTAAGATAATACGTTCTTCATCATGGCGCCGGGAAGTTTCCCGGGTCCCCAGACCAGGATAGGATACGTTGCGCATACTTATGATCGGTGACGTGGTTGGCAAGCCGGGGCGTAGAGCTGTCGAAACCCTGGTACCCGGCATGCGCCGGGAGCTCTCCATCGACTTTGTTATCGCCAACGGCGAGAACTCAGCCGGCGGATTCGGCATTACCCCCAGCACCGCCCGGGGCCTGCTGGATGCCGAAGTGGACGTCATCACCTCTGGCAACCACATCTGGAAACACAAAGAGATCGTCCCCTACATCAATGGCGAGTGGCCACTCATTCGGCCCGCCAACTACCCCAGCGAAAGCCCCGGCAGGGGGTACATAAGGATTGCCGACACAGCGGTCATCAACCTTATGGGCCGGGTCTTCATGAACACCCTGGACTGCCCCTTCCGCACCGTCGATCGCATCCTGGAGAACCTGAACACAGGTGATGCGCCCAAGTTCATCTTGGTGGACTTTCATGCCGAGGCCACCTCGGAGAAGCAAGCCATGGGGTGGTACCTCGATGGGCGGGTCAGCGCCGTGGTCGGCACCCACACTCATGTGGCGACGGCGGACACCCGGGTGCTCCCAGAGGGCACGGCGTTCGTGACCGACCTGGGCATGACGGGCCCACAAAATTCGGTCATAGGGTGCGAGGTGCCCATAGTCCTCGAGCAATTCCTCACCCAGATGCCGGTCCGTCTTGCCGTCGCCGGCGGCCCTGGGCCGGCTATCCTAAATGCGGTGGTCATAGAGCTGGATGATGAATCAGGCCGGGCCGTGAGCATCCAGCGCGCCGACCGTACCATCGAGTTCGACGACTAGATGGCTCTCGTCGATCTGCACCTCCATACAACCGCCTCCGACGGGCGCCTGTCTCCCACCGAGTTGGTGCAGTTGGCCGCCAGCCAGAACGTGCAGTTCATGGCAGTCACGGACCACGACTCCACCGACGGCCTGGAGGAAGCCTTTTCCGCCGCCAAGGGCTTCGACGGGATGGAGATCATCCCTGGCATCGAGCTGGGGACCGACATCCCCGGGACCGAAGTCCATATGCTGGCCTACTTCATCCAGCACAACAGGCCGGATATGCAGGAGGAGCTGAAGCGCCTCCGCGCGGGTCGGCAGGACCGGGCCAAGGGCATGGTGGACAAGCTGACGGAAATGGGGTTCCCCATGGACTGGGAACGAGTGCAGGAGATCGCCGGCGACGGCGCCGTCGGACGGCCTCACGTGGCCCAAGCCATGGTGGAGCGGGGCTACGTCAGCGAAACCAAAGAGGCCTTCGATAAGTACATCGGAAGAAGCTGCCCCGCCTACGTCGAGCGGGAGAAGATGACCCCTGCCGAGTCCATAGAGCTGATCAAGTCCTGGGGAGGCGTCCCGGTACTGGCCCACCCCATATATATCCCCAACTTTGAGTCTATCCTGGGAGAGCTGGTGAACGCGGGCCTGGCCGGAGTTGAGGTTTACTACGCCAAGTGCACTCAAGAGCAGATCGACAAGGTTGCCAGCCTGGCCGCCGAGTACGACCTCCTCCCCTGCGGAGGCAGCGACTACCACGGCACCGACAGCAAGGACGAGCCTCTGCCCGGCTCCATGGGTCCGTCTGTAGAAGTAGTGGAACAGCTCCGGCAGTTGGCAACGCCTGGATACTGATCCCCGGAGGACCGCTAGGCAAGTAGCCGATGGAACTGGCAGCCCTCTACATCTACGCTTACCTCGTAGGCTCCATCCCCACCGCCTATATCATCGGGCGGCTGGTGCGGGGGATAGATATCCGGGAGCACGGCAGCGGGAACATCGGGGGTTCCAACCTGTACTACAACGTGGGCGGGAGATGGGTGTTCCCGCTGGGGGTGGTGGAGCTGTTCCTCAAGGGAGGCTCCCCCATCTGGATAGGCATGTGGTGGCTGGACAAGGACACCTCCTCCTTCGCCCTCATGGGGGCAGCCCTCATCGCCATCGCCGGCAACAACTGGTCCTGCTACCTCCGGTTCACAGGTGGGCGAGGCGTCGCCGTTGCCTCGGGCGCCCTGCTGGCCATAACATTTCCTCCCTGGCAGCTCTTCCTGTTCATAGGGATAGCCATCGGCGGTTGGGCGATCTTCCGAAGCTCCGGGGTGTGGGTGCTGATCTCCCTGGCCCTCCTTCCCCTGTGGAGCTACCTCCTGGGGGATCCCCTGGCGATTATCCTGTTCTGTGTCGGACTGGTGGCCCTCACCGGCTTCAAGCGCCTGACCGGTAACTGGGAGCCAATGCCCAAGGACCTGCCCAAGAGGCAAGTGTTGTTCAACCGTCTGTTCAGGGACCGGGACTACGCAAGCCGGGACCTGTGGATGGAAAGAACGCCCGGCAAGGGCAGCGAAGGCGTAAGATAGGCAGATGGAGCAGCCTCAACAACACGACGGATCCGGCGAAGACGACCGGTACCTGAACCGGTGCACCTTCCACCCGGCTACGGCAACAGGACTTGCTTGCGGGAGATGCGGGAACTACATCTGTACCCAGTGTGTATTCCAGACCCCTGTGGGCGCTCGCTGCAGGACCTGCGCCAGGGTCACTACCCTGCCGACCTTTGACGTGCAGCCTTCCTACTACATTAGGGCGGTGCTAGCCGGAGGGCTGACCGCCCTCGTGCTGGGAATCATCATGCTGGTCATCAGGACGAACCTAGGGTGGGTCCCCTTCCTGTATTCCCTGCTCACGCTGGGCGTCGGCTATGCCGTGGGTGAAGCCATCAGCGTGGCAACCAACCGGAAGCGGGGAACAGGGCTGGCCGTGGTGGCGGGCGGCTGCATGCTGGTCTTCCTGTTCATCAGCGGGGTCATCTTTACACCGAACATCTTCCAGTGGCTAGTCCTGGCCCTGGCCGTCTACACCGCCGTCATTCGCGTCCGCTAGATCCCGCCACAGGTCACCCACCACCCGCAGCGCAATGCCCCTGGCAAACCCCCTGCGCGCCAGATGCGCGGATAGCTTCTCGCGGAACTTCGCAGAGTCGAGCCCAGCCAGCTTGACAGCCGCCATGGCTGCCGCCCGACGCGCGTTGGATTCTTCGTCGTACCCCTCCAGGGCTTCTTCCACCACATCCCGGGCCACACCCAGCCTGAGGAGTTCGTAGCGAACGGTCCTGCCGCTGCGGGGCCGATGGGACTCCCGGTCGCGGCGCCACTGGATAGCAAAATCCAGGTCGTTGAGGAGGTCGCGGTCCTTGAGGTAGCTTACGGCGCGCTCCACATCATCGCTGGAGAAACGCCGCGAGAGGCGGCGTCGCACCTCGGCCTCACTACGGGAACGATACGAGACAAAGCGCAGGGCTGCGCCAAGGACATCTGGCATGGCTGGGCGACCTAGGCGTCTTCCAGGTCCTCCAAGCCATCTTCGGACAAGCCGTCGGGAAGGACTGCCACCGGCATCTCGCCTCCGACGGTCTCCTTGCTCCTTAGCAGCTTTTCAATCTCCTGGGCGGTATCGAGGTTCTCAGCCAGGTACTCCTTGGCGTTCTCCCGTCCCTGGCCCAGGCGGTTCTCTCCGTAGGAGTAGAAGGACCCCGACTTCTTGATAATGCCCTGGGTCACTCCCAGGTCCAGCAGGTCACCCATCTTGTTGATGCCTTGGTTGAACATGATATCGAACTCGGCGGTGCGGAAGGGGGGAGCAACCTTGTTCTTGACGACCCGCGCACGCACGCGGCTACCGATGACATCTGAGCCCTGCTTGATGGAGTCGGTCCGGCGCAGGTCGATGCGAACCGAGCTGTAGAACTTCAAGGCCCGACCACCGGGGGTGACTTCGGGGCTGCCGTACATCACCCCGACCTTCTCCCTGAGCTGGTTGATGAAAACGACGGCCGTACCCGAGTGGTGGATGGCCGCCGTGAGCTTGCGGAGGGCCTGGGACATGAGGCGGGCCTGAAGACCCACGTGGGAATCGCCCATGTCCCCCTCAAGCTCGGACTTGGGCACCAGGGCCGCAACGCTGTCCACGATAACGGTGTCCACGGCACCGCTGCGCACCAGGTACTCGGTGATCTCCAAAGCCTGCTCCGCGCTGTCCGGCTGGGCGATAAGCAGGTCCTCTACCTTGACGCCGCAGTTGGCTGCGTAGCCGGGATCCAGGGAATGTTCCACGTCGATGTAGGCGGCTGTGCCCGCCATCTTCTGGGTCTCGGCCATGACGTGCAGGGCAAGGGTGGACTTACCCGCCGACTCGGTGCCGTAAATTTCGGTGACCCGGCCCTTGGGGATGCCACCCACTCCGAGGGCGAAGTCCAGGGAGAGAGACCCCGTCGGCACCACCTCGGAAGCGAGCTTCTGGGACACCTCCCCCAATCGCATGATGGAGCCTTTCCCGTAGTGCCTCTCGATCTGGGAGATGGCGATTTCCAGGGATTTTGCTTTCTCGGTGGTCATTGCGCCTCCATTAGACTGGGTAGTTGGGGCCGATGGTAGCATACGCATTTTGTACCAACAAGAAGGCTTTGTCACAGCCCTTCCGCATAGAGAAACAACCCCCGTCAACATAGTGGCGAAGGCCGCAATCCAGGACGGAGCATTGATGGTTTTGAGGATGGCCAACACCCAAGACGGCAACTACCGCTGGCCGTTCCCCCTCGATTTCCCCCTTCGAGAACCTCAGGACGGGCTCAGGGCGAACGGCCAGCGGGGGGCGGCCCCGCTTTTCGTCATTGCGGCGAAGGCCATAATCCAGCGTCTGCGATCAGTAGCAATGGCCGCACGGCACTGCTACACTCAGACCGATTCTGCTAGCCCACAGAGGATTCCATGCCCGACTTCATCAACTACAACGATCCTGCATACAAGGAAGCGGCCGCAGAGATACTGCACCGCCACGACCAGGGAGCCGCCGAAGCCAATATCACCAGCGCCATAAGGCACTTCTTGGTGGTCACGGGCTTGGCAAAAAACGAAGAAATAAACGAAGAGAACCCGCCCTCAGATACATCCCGCAGGGCCGTGGACCTTACCGCCCTGGACACCTTCATCGAGGTGAAGGTCCGAGTAGGGTTAGGGCAGGGAATCAACCCCAATCCAGAATTTGTGAATCAACTGGACGACTATTTGGTCGAGTCCCAGAAAGCCGGCAAAGGCGCCCGCATGGGAGTGCTCACCGATGGCAAACACTGGATTCTTCGCTGGCCCGGGGCTGGAGCACCCAAGCTATCTCGACCTTACGTCTTTATCCTTGACAACCCGGACCGATGGATACCCTTATACGAGTGGCTGAAGAAAGAAGCCCTGGTGTCCCTGGAGAACATTACACCCAGCCGAGAGGCTGTGGAGTCCCATTTCGGCCCCAGGAACCCCCACTACCAGCGGGACATCGATGCACTTGGCAAAATGTACCGGGAATACGCCAACCACGAGACCATCAAGGTCAAGAGGCGCCTTTGGCACGACCTCCTCCGCACCGCCCTGGGAGAGATCGCCCGGGAAACCGGGGAGATGGACGACTTGTTCGTGCGCCACACCTACCTCACCGCCGTCATCGGCATGGTAGTCCAAGCCTACTTCGGCATAGACATTAGGCAGCTGGCAGAAACGGACCCGGAATCCCTGCTGGACGGGCGCAATTTTCGCAGCAAGACCGGTCTCCTCGGTGTGGTGGAGTCGGACTTCTTCTCGTGGCCTGCCCAGATAGGAGGAATCCCCCTCCTCAAGACAATCGCTCGGCGGGTGGCCAAGGTAGATTGGCGTGAGTCTCCCATTGACATCGCTTCCGTTCTCTATGAAACGGTCATCCCCCGGGACGAGCGTCGTATCCTAGGCGAATACTATACGCCCTCATGGCTGGCCCGCTCCATGATTCAGGAGCTGGTAGCTGACCCTCTGGGGCAGACTATCCTAGATCCCGCCTGCGGCTCCGGGACGTTCGTCGCCGAAGCGGTTGCCTACGTAATGGAAGCCGCCGCAAAGAATACCGAGCTTGATCCCAGGGAGAAACTGGAGTGGCTGCGCATCTCCGTCTCCGGCATCGACATTCACCCGGTAGCGGTGCACCTGGCCCGGGCTTCATGGGTCATAGCTGCTCGGCCTGCCATACAAAGTGCCCTTGATCACGGCTTCGACTCCAGTATCACCGTGCCAATTTATTTAGGTGATTCCTTGCAGCTCCGCTACCGAGCGGGAGATATCTTCTCAGAAAACGCAGTGATGATACCGGTAGAACAGGAGCAAGACGAAGAACCTCCCCAAGTCATCAAAGAAGGTAGGTTGGCTTATCAGTTGGTCTTTCCTATGAAGTTTGTCGAGCGCGCAGAGGAGTTCGATGCCTTCATGAGCACCGTGGTTCAGTACATCGAGAGCGGCGACGATCCTTATCTCGCCTTAGAAGATGCCGGCGTTACCGATCTGGCAGAGCGCCAGACCCTTCGGTCATCCATCGATGTCCTTAGGCAACTCCATTTTGAAGGCCGCAACCATATCTGGGCCTACTACTCCCGTAACCTCGTGCGCCCGTTGACGCTGGCCCGAAAGAAAGTGGACGTGATCGTCGGCAACCCTCCCTGGATCAATTACAACAAGACAGCCGACATACTCCGCGCGGAACTGGAGCTACAGAGCAGGAACGTGTACGGGATATGGCAAGGCGGGCGTTACGCCACCCACCAGGATGTGGCCGGCCTGTTTTTTGCGCGTTGCGTAGATCTGTACTTGAAGGACGACGGCTTAATCGGCATGGTCATGCCCCACAGCGCCCTGCAGACGGGCCAGTATTCCAAGTGGCGCACCGGAAGGTGGACCAGCCGACGGAAGCTCTCCTCCATGGCGGTTGACTTCACCTACAAGACCGCCTGGGACCTGGAGCGTCTGGAACCCAACACATTTTTCCCCATACCCGCGTCAGTTGTGTTTGCGAAGAGGCTGGGAGCAGGCGTGGAAGGCAAGCCTCTGTCCGGAGAAGTCGAACGGTGGCGGGGAGTTGCAGGGAGCTCGGACACCTATCGGGAGAAGATCCTGGTCACCGACACCTCGGCTACAGGAGATTCTTCCTACGCCGATCACTCCAAGCAAGGCGCAACCATCGTCCCCCGTCGTCTGTTCTTCGTGGAGGAGATTGAGAACACGGCCATCATTTCAGCGGCGCAGACAATAACTGTTCGGCCTCGTCTTGGCTCAAACGACAAGCCTCCCTGGAATGGCTTGGACCTCACCTCTATAACAGGACAGACCATCGAGAACCAGCACATCTTCGATGTCCACCTGGGTGAGACCATTGCCCCTTATGTGACGCTGGAGCCATTGAAGGTAGCCTTGCCTTTGAAGCGGACCGACACGGATTTCCCGGCAGACCCCGAAGGGGTGGGTGGCATCAGGCCGGGCGGCCTGATGCCACGAATGCGAGACCGCTGGGGCCGGGTCAGCAGCATATGGGAGGACAACAAGGCCTCAGCGAACCAGCTAGACCTCTTGGGGCAACTCGATTACTACGGCAAGCTAACAGCCCAGCTGGAGTGGCAGAAATCCTCAGGAGGCAGGCCAGTACGCATCGCCTACACCGAGGCTGGCGTACCTACTGCGTCGCTTCTTACAAATGATGCGGTTCTGACTGACTCCACGTTGTATTGGATAGTGTGCACAAGTACTGAAGAGGCTTACTACCTGCTAGCAATAGTAAACAGCGATGTTCTATTTGAAGCAGTAGCTCCTCTGATGGCCAAGGGACAGTTTGGGGCCCGCCATGTCCACAAACACTTATGGAAGCTGCCCATCCCGGAGTTCGACGCTGCCAACGCTCTCCATGCAGAAATCTCAGAGTCCGGCCGGGCCGCCGCCGAAAGCGCTGCCGTCAAGTTAGAGCAGATAAGGCAAGAGCACGGACCAAGCGTCTCTGTGGCCAAGGTTCGCAGCGAGTTGCGAAAGTGGCTGCGCTCCTCGCCGCAGGGAAAAGCCGTGGAGGACGCAGCAACCCGCCTCCTCAAGTGACCCCCTTTTCCAGAGAAGATGGCATATTGTCATTGCGGCCTCCGCCGCAATCCAGGACGGAGCATTGCCGGTTTTGAGGAAGGCCACCACCCAAGACAGCAACTACCGCTAGCCGTTCCCCTTCGATTTCCCTCAGGGCGAACGGCCAGCGGGGGGCGGCCCCGCTTTTTGTCGTTGCGGCGCAGGCCTCGATTCAGGGTCGAACTTTCGGGGACAGGGAGTAATGGTAGTCGCCCTTGTATTGAGGAGTCTATCGGGTACAATGTTCCCGGCCAAGAAGGATGCCGGGGACCATCTTTCTACTACGAGGCCGTGGAGATGATGAAGAATGGAAGTCGAAAGAAAGCTGGCTGAAATGGGGCTGACGCTCCCTCCACCAGTTAAACCCATGGGAAGCTACGTACTGGCCGTGCGCACCGGCAACCTCCTGTTTTTGGCAGGGCATGGTCCTGTCGCCGCCGACGGCTCCATCTCTCATATTGGGAAGCTGGGGCGAGAGATAAGCGTGGAGCAGGGTTACGAAGCCGCCAGGAACACGGGCCTGAACCTGCTTTCCACCACCAAGGTCGCGCTGGGGGACCTGGACAAGGTGCGCCGGGTCGTCAAGCTGCTTTCGATGGTCAACTGCGTTCCGGACTTTGTGGAGACCGCCCCCGTCGCCAACGGCTGCTCGGACCTGCTCATAAGCCTGTACGGCGATGCCGGCAAGCACGGAAGGTCGGCGGTGGGAATGGCTTCGCTGCCCGTAGGGATCCCGGTAGAGATCGAAATGATCCTGGAGGTGTCGGACTAGAACTGCCGGTACCTGTTGACGATGGGTAGCCTGCGGTCCTTCCCGAAGGCCCGGGGTGTTATCTTCACGCCCGGCGGGGCCTGCCTGCGCTTGTACTCGTTTCGGTCCACCGTGGCGATGACCTGCTTCACCACCTGGGCGTCGAATCCCATGTCCACCATGTCCTGGTAGCTGCGGTCCTCCTCCACGTACGCCTTCACCACCGCATCCAGCACATCATAGGGAGGCAGGGTGTCCTGGTCCTTCTGGTCCGGCTTCAGCTCGGCGCTGGGGGGCTTGGTCAAGATGGCCTCGGGGATAACGTCCCCGGGCCCGTTGTTGGCGTTGCGCCAGCGGGCTAGCTCGTACACCAGGGTCTTGGGCACATCCTTCAGCACGGCAAATCCACCCACCATGTCGCCGTACAATGTGGCGTACCCCATGGCCATCTCGCTCTTGTTACCCGTGGTCAGGATCAGGAAGCCGAACTTGTTGGACAATGACATGATGATGTTGCCCCGGATGCGGCTCTGCAGGTTCTCTTCAGCCACGTTCTCCGGCAGGTCCTCGAAGTGGGGCTTGAGCATGTCCAGGAAGGCATCATGAGCCGGGAATATGGGCGCCTCCCAAAGGTCGATGCCCAAATTGCCGGCCAGTACCTTGGCGTCGGCGACGCTTCCCTCGCTGGAGTAACGGGACGGCATGGCGACGCCGACCACCTTCTCATTCCCAAGGGCATCCACGGCCACACAGGCGGTGAGAGCCGAGTCGATCCCGCCGGAGATTCCGATCAGTACCTTGGTGAAGCCGCTCTTGTGCACGTAGTCCCGGGTACCCAACACAAGGGCGCCATAGACCTCAGCGCTTGTATCGAGCAGGCAGGCCTCTTCCCTGGGAGGAAGAGGGCGCCTTTCCCGTTGGTGGACGGGGGACACCTGGATAGTGCTGCCGGCGCTGGCCTTGGACAGGCTCCCGTTGCCAAGCCCATCCTTGCGGAGGCGGGGATCTTGGAGCCTGGCGCTGAAAAGGGCATCGGCGTCCAGGTCGGCCACCAGGAGGTCCTCGCTGAACTGGGGCCCCCTGGCCAGCAGGTTGCCCGACTGGTCGAATACCATGCTGCCCCCGTCGAACACCAACTCATCCTGCCCTCCGACGGTGTTCAGGTAGGCTACGTAAACGCTGTTGTCCACCGCGCGGGTGGCGATCATCCTCTCCCTGGAAAGGCTCTTTCCCGCGTGGTATGGGGACGCATTTATGTTGACTATGACCTCGGCGCCCATGTCCCGTTGGACGGTGATGGGACCCGCCGGATACCAGATGTCCTCGCAGATGTTGATGCCGACCTTGACCCCGTTGATCACGTACACGGGACAGGTGGCGCCGGCTTTGAAATAGCGGTCCTCATCGAACACGCCGTAGGTGGGCAGGTGCACCTTGTGGTAGGTGTCCACCAGCTCGCCCTGGAAGCCCACGGCGCAGGCGTTGTAGGTGTCGGCGTCGGCATCGACGAACCCGACAGCCACAGCTATATCCCGGGAGGCGGCCATAACCCGCTCCATCGCCCGCAGGTTGTCCCTGATGAAGGACTGCTTGTAGAGCAGGTCTTCGGCGGGGTAGCCGGTTATGGCCATCTCAGGGAAGGCAACCAGGTCGGCATCCAGGTCCCGGGCGCGGCCGATCATGGCTATGATCCTGTCTGCGTTTCCTTGGAGGTCACCGACGGTGGGGTTGATCTGGCCGAGGGCCAGGCGGAGCGTTCGCATTCTGTTCGCCTTTCTGGGGGCCAAGTATAGCACAGGGAGAGGACTTAGCCCGACTACGGACGTGCTACTTTGTGAAAGGCTGCACAGACTAAGTCCGTAGGAAGCCGTCCTTACCAGGCTTCGTTTTCATTCCAGGGACCGTTGCCCTAGAATAGCTGTGACTTGGGGGAGGATGGTCAATCGGGGGTGAAAGAGTGACTAGCATCGAGGCTGTAACCTTCGATCTGTGGCAGACCCTGCTCGTCGACCGGCCGGAGTGGGGCCAAGGCCGCAGGGACCTGAGGATCGACGGGACACAGCAGATACTCCGGGAAGCCGGGGAGGAGTTCAGCGGGGAGCAGCTGGACGAGGCCTACCAGCAGTGCCTCCGTACCTGCCGGGAAATCAATGGAACCGGCCGGGAGCTGCCCTTTACCGAGCGGATCGACTGCTTCATCGACTCCATCGACAAAGGCCTGCGTGAGAGGCTGGGAGAAGGTCGGGTGCGTCGCATCGCCGATTCTTACGCCAACTCTTTCTACGGGCACCCTTCCCGTCCCCATGATGCAGCTTCTGCCGTCTTGATGCAGCTCAAGGCCGCCCAGTATCGCATCGGGCTGATCTCCAATACCGATATGACCCCAGGGGTCCTTTTTCGCGAGTACATGGAGCGCCTGGATATTCTGAAGTACTTCGATGTGCTGACCTTCTCCGATGAGGCCGGTTTCCCGAAACCGGCGAAGGAGATATTCGATATGACATCCAGCGCGCTGGGTGTGGACCCTTCAAGAACGGTCCATGTGGGCGACCACTTCATCAATGATGTGGTCGGGGCGCAGGGAGTCGGCATGAAGGCAATTTGGATCAGAAATGATGCCGGCTCAGCCGGTTCTGAAGACGGACTTGCCGATGCGACCATATACGATCTGGGAGAAGCAACCGAGGCTGTTATAGCCCTCTCCGGCAGGCCCTCCTAGGTTTGACACCCCATAGGGAACAATGTAGCATAGACAGACCTACTCAAGAGCCTGCGACCGGCCTCCGGCAGAGCATATTCCAACCCTACACTCATTTCACAAACGGGAGATTATCTTGGCAGATGATGTTCGTGGCGCCCAAGGGAGTACGCCTGGGGCTTCCCTGGCGGGCCCACCGATAAACCCCAACTTCGTCAGAGAGCTGGACGAGTTGGTAGCCCTTGGGAGGAGGGGTCATCGCCAAGACTGCTCCCTGTTCAACCCGCCGGACCAAACGCTGTTCGACGGTATGCCCGTATTCCAGGACATGCCTCCCGATCAACAGCAGCAGGCGCTTCAAGAGTTTGCTCAGATTCGGGCCGAGGGCGAGGAAGCCAATTCGGCCGGCAGGGCTGCCTACCGGGCCGGACCCAGGGTGGTCGTGAGGCTGGACAACGGCGGGCTTGCCTACTACAGCCAGCTTGGCGTGGTCCGTCGTCCCGACCTGACCCAGTACTTCATCGACGGCTTTTCGCGGAACCGGGATGCCCTGGCCTTCAGCGAGGAGAACCAGGCCCTGTTCACCGAGGTGTTCGCCTGCATCAACAGCCGCCTCAAGGAGCACCTGGACCAGGGAAAGACCATCATCCAGACCGACCGGCAAATATGCGATGCCCCCGGCCGCTCCTTTCATGCACGACAGCTTCTCTTCGGCGACACCTACCTCCAGCTGCCCATCATGTGGCGATTGCTCACCTTCGAGCTTACCGAGTCCGCCAAGGGCGAGCCGCCGGACATCCTCGAGGTGTCCATTCCCAACTGGCTGGATGACCTGGGCCTGCCCGAAGACCTGAAGTCCCGTCTCCTGGCTGCGGGGCTGACCCAGCTGGTGTTCAAGGCCCCCACAAAGGGGCTGTCCCTTCACCTGGGATTCGACTACATGGGGGAGCACAAGATGGGCCCCCTGTCCATCGCCATGGCCAAGGTCAAGCGGGCGAAGGGCTTGGCGGTACAAGCGGCCCTCAGCGTTGCCCGGGCAAAGACCGTTGACGGCAGCACCAACAACACAGCCCTGGTTACTATAGGGCCTTCCCTTCACGGCAAGAGCACCCTGACCATCATGATCGAGCTGAGAGCAAGCACGCTGGCCCAGCAGCTTGGAGTGGATAAGGACCCCAATGAGGGCGTCTATCCCATGAACGACGACATCGTGCTGCTGCAGGCCTATGGTCAACCGGTGGAGGTGGAGCGCAACGGCAAGAAGATGGTCCTCACCCACGGCATAGACGGGACCGAGAACAACTTCTACGCAGTCCCCTTTGGCCTGACCCACGAGGACGACCCCATCACCTACGACGTGCTGCGCGGCACCCCGGACTCTCCGAATTCCAACGAGACCCTGGAAAACGTGGTGGTGGACGCCGAATCTGGGGTGCCCGACTACCTGCAGAACCCGGTGCGCAACATGAGGATGATCCTCTCCAGGCCCGGTCTGCTGAAGCGCAAGGGCGTGGATGGACTGATTGGCGCCATCACCGGCGGACGCCTGAACAGCTCGGTACACGTACCCATGGAAGACACGGACCGGGTGTTCTGGCAGGCCGTAATGCGCCAGAACACCATCATCCCCCCGCTGCGCCGGTTGTCGCTGGCTTCCTTCGTGCGAGTGTTGATGTACGGCGAAGCTGTGCAGATGGGCGCGGCCGTCGGGGCTATCGGCAGGCCTTACGTGGAGTACTTCTCCGACCCGTTCATCATCGGGCTGGAGGACGACAACGCCAACATAATGCACGATATCCTCCAGGAGATGGAGAAGGGGGGACAGCCCCAGCACTACTACGTGTTCAATACGGGCGGGGTGGGCGCCGACACCAATGATGAAGCCTCCGGCGCAAAGTATAAGAAGATTCCCAGGGAGCTGACCCTGATGCTCCAAGAAGCGTTGCTGAGGGATGCTGTCCGCTTCGAATACGACCCTGTGCTGAGGTCCGATATTGCGGTTGGCATCGAGGATGTCAACGGAAATCTCGTATTGGACCTGTCTCAGGAGTGGCTGCCCCGTCTGATCTACGGCGATGACGACTATGCCCAGCGAATCCTGGACCTGCGGCGACGGCGCTACTACGGCCGGGACGCCGAGGACAAGGCAGGCATACTGCGGTACACCAAGGTGGACAACCGCATCCTGGACATTAACGACATTCCACCGCCATCCAACGAACGGGAGCTATCATGGCTGTTCTCCTTCTACTGGGGCTTGGACCGGGCTTACAACTCCATTCCGGAGCTGGCCAACCACCTTAGCGAAGGACAGCAGCCGGACCCGGAGTTGAACGCTGCCCTCATTAGCTCCTACCGGGAGGGTGTGGCCCAAGGTATGGAGCTGTCGGGCGAAGGCAAGCGGGTGCTGCAGCGGCTCCATACCGCATAGCGGCAGGCCGTACGAAAGTCCCCGGGAGGTAAACATGGCGGACCCCATCAGCCTGGAACCCAGGAAGACAGCCCTTGTAGTGATCGACATGATCAACGCCATCGCCAAGGGGCAGGGGCCTCCCTACAACGTCCCCGCCAACCGCCAGTCGGTGATCGACTGCTTTCAGCGCCTTATCGCCCACTGCCGGCAGGTTGGCACACCCATCATCTACTGCACCAACGAACGACGCCCCGATGGGGTGGATGCACCCAAGACGGTCTCCGACGTGGCAGGCGGCAGCGGAAACCCCATGGCCCCCGGCTCTGTCGCAACCCAGGTCATCGATGAGCTGGCGCCCCAGGACGGCGACTTCCTCCAGGTAAAGACCCGGTTCAGCGCCTTCTACGGGACCAACGTGGAGAGCATCCTCCGCTCCCTGGGGACCGAGACCATCCTTGTAGGCGGAATATCCACCCAGCGCAGCGTCGAGGGTACGGCCCGGGACGCCAAGAACCGGGACATGCAGTGCATAGTGGTCAGCGACTGCTGCACCGCCGGTGAGCAGGATGTGCACCAGATGACCATCGACCATGTGCTGCCCCTGCTCGTGCGTGTAAGGACCACCGACGAAGTTATCCAGGGCCTGAAGTAACAGAACCCACAGCCTGAAGAACACCTGCTGGATAGGAGCGGACCATGAGCGAGCGTTTCTCGGGAGTCCACTGGATGCTGGCTACCCCTTTCGATGAAGACGAAAACGTGGACGCTTCCTCCATCGTCCGGCTGATGGACAAAGCTGAGAGCTCCGGATGCAGCGGCGTGGTCTGCCTGGGCGTCACCGGCGAAGCTGCGCGCATGACCGACGATGAGCGACGCCAAGTTGCCTCCCAGGTAATCGAACACTCCAACGGGATGCCGGTCACCGTCGGTACAACGGCCGCCAGCACCAAGGCCTGCATCACCTACAGCCAGGAGGCCGAGAAGCTTGGCGCTGCCGCTGTCATGGTCGCCGCACCCGCCATGGCAAAGTCCAACGTGGATGTGCTGTTCAACCACTTCCAGCGGGTGGCCGAGTCGGTGAGCATACCCGTCGTGATGCAGGACTACCCCCAGGCTTCGGGCGTCCAGATGCCCACCGGCTTCATCGCCAGGGTAGGGCAGGAGATTCCCAACGTGCAGTACCTGAAGCTGGAGGACCCGCCGACCCCCAACAAGATCACCGCCATACGAAAGCTGATCGAGGACAGGCTCACCATATTCGGGGGCTTGGGCGGAGTGTTCCTGCTGGATGAGCT
Source organism: Dehalococcoidia bacterium (assembly GCA_963663025.1). GTDB lineage: Bacteria > Chloroflexota > Dehalococcoidia > Lucifugimonadales > JAGWBF01 > JAGWBF01. The sequence goes on from OY760073.1 coordinate 1,651,132, forward strand.
CTCGAGGGGTTCCGTCGGCGCCATGACCGGCTTCGCTTATCCTGAAGTGCTGGTGGAGATATGCACCAACATGCGGGAGGGCGGAAGGGCCAGCGCCGAGCCGGTGTTCAACCGTTACCTGCCCATGCTGCTGTTTGAGTACCAGGAGGGCATCGGGCTAGGCATCCGCAAGCACGCGCTGCATCACCGGGGGTTGATAAGCTGCCCCAGGGTGCGTTACCCAGGCTCCGAGCCGACCGAGGAGATCCGCCAGGAGTTCCTGGAACTGGTCCGCGACATCGACTACGACTAGTCGGCTGCCACTTCGCGGCCGCTTACGGTTCGCTGCGGTCCCACCCCTCCAGCACCCAATACCCTTCCCTGGGAAGGTCCACCTTTACCTCCAGGCCCTGGGCCCGCTTGAGCCTCTGGACGTTGTACAGGTGGGTCAGCTTCTCGAACCACATGTGGCGAAAGGTGTAGTCCAGGTCGATTAGCGCCCGATCAGGATCGCCGGGGTCCAGGCGGCGGCCCGCGGGGTGGGCCTCAGCCATGAGCCTTGCCTGGGCATCGTTGTTCCAGGGAAGCTCCACAGCCCTCATGGAGGCGAGGGTCTGCCGCGCCAGGATGCCTTGGCACATATCCATGCTGTCCTTAAGCTTGGCCAGGATAGATTCCATGGTGGGGTATTTCGTCTCGTCCAACCATCGCCCCTCTGAAGCCACTATCTCGTCGGTGCCCTCGGGCAGCTCCAGCCCGGCCCCCAGGTCCAGGTGGGCCCAGCGGCGCAGGAGCCACCGGAACCCCATCGAGGCTACGTGGCTCACGTTGGTGCGGATGCTCCACTCGCTCCACGCCCACCGGTCCGAGGTGTAGTTAAGCTGGGCATCGGTTAGCCCCGCGACCTCGGCGCAGACCATGTCGTGGTAGAGGCCGTACTGGGGAAAGAGCACGTTCCCCAGAGTGTCATCTGCATTCGGCTGGGTCACAACGAACCTCCTGATGGTTTCACTGGATCGTCGCGCGTCAGTGAATAGCTCCGGCGGGGGCCGCAGCCCTCTCGTTGACCAGGCGGCCTTCGGCAAACCTGGTGATGGAAAAGGGCGCTATCTGCTCGGGCATCTTGCCCGTAGCAATAAGCTCGGCCATGCGCTTGCCGGCCACTGGGGCCGCCTTGAAGCCCCACGTTCCCCAGCCGCAGGTGACCAGGAACCCTCGCACGCCGGGCACTTCGCCCATGATGGGAGAATAGTCCGGGGTCATGTCGCACAGGCCCGTCCACTGTCGCAGAATATTGACATCCCTCAGGCAGGGGAACAGGCCCAGGGCATGCTTGGCCAGCTCCTCGGCCGCCGGCAGGGTGGATCCCTGGCTGTACGTCGGGTAGGGATCGACGCCTCCTCCGATTACCACCTCACCCCGGTCCGTCTGATACACATAGACGTGGAGATTGGCTGACGAAACGGAGACATCCAGGAAGGGCTTGAGAGGCTCCGTGACGAATGCCTGAAGGGGGTGGGTGGTGATGGGCAGTAGGACATCCACCATGGCGGCCACCGTCGAGCACCACCCGGCAGTGGCGTTCAATACCACACCGGCCTTTACATCTCCGAGGTTGGTGCGGACGCCCGTCACCTGGTCGCCGGTGCGGTCGATGCTCAGCACCTCGGTACGGGTGTGGATCTCGGCCCCCGCCTCATCGACAGCCCGCGCCAGTCCCCACACAACGGCATCGTGGCGGATCACCCCGGACGGCGGATGGTGCATGGCTGCCAGTATGGGCAAGTCCTTACCCTTTCGTAGATCGATGGCCGGGGCCAGCTTCTTAATCTGATCAGGGCCGACGAGGGTGCTGTCCACTCCCAGGGCCCGGTTGAACTCGGTGCGCATCCGAAGGCCGAACACGGCCGATTCTGTATGGCCCAGGTCGAGACGGCCCATCTGGTTGAACAGCAGGTTGAAGCCCAGCTCCTGGGACAGGGTCTCGTAGATGCCCAGGCTTTCGGAAAAGAAGGGTATTCCCTGGGGGGTCAGGTAGTTGGAGCGGAGAATGGCGGTGGTGCGCCCGCTACCCCCGCCTCCCAGGTACCCCCTGTCCAGAAGGGCCAAGTTGGTGATGCCATGCTTGGCCAGGTAGTAGGCGGTGGACAGGCCATGCACCCCTGCGCCGATGATGACGACATCGTAGCTGTCCTTCAGGGGGCGCTTCCGCCACATCTTCTTCTTACTGAACAGCTGCATCAGGCTGGAATTCCTCCGATGAGCCGGCGGTGGGCTTCCACACCTACCGCCACCAGCCCGTACTCCTCCCCCGCCTCCCACAGCACCTCCCACACATAGACGCCGTACTCCCGCGCCACGTACAGGTTGTAGCCGGGTTCGCCCCTGTCCCAACGGACCACTATCCCGTGGACCTCGGCAAACTGCCCCTGGAGGCACGTAAGGTTAGGCGTCGCATCCGGGTGCAGGTTCAGGTCTGTAACCTTGCCCAGCAGGTCCGAAGACTTGGGGCCCGCTACGTTAATGCCTGCATAGGACGACGTGACATCCAGGACGATGGCCTCGTGGCCGCTGCCCTGACCTTGCTGCTCAGCGTTCAGTGCACTGGCTAAGTCATCCCGGCGCTCCGGCGGGCAGGTCACGAACAGATCCTCGGGTGTGAGGCAGCACACAGCCACGGGGAAAGTCTCTCCATAGGCCGACTCTCGTGATCCTGCCTTCGCTCTTCCGGCCTGAAGCCCCGCAGCCTCACCAAGGAGACTCCGGGCTATGCGCTCTCCCTCAGGGCCCTGGACCAGCAGCTTGCCGGCGGGGCTGATGTCGGCAATGCCGACGGAACCCTTTACTCCTTCCATCTCCTCCTCGACGGAGGTGTAGAAGGATGGACGAAACCAGCCCGATCGGTCCTCCATGATTGCCCCCAACCTGAGGTGTTCATGGTGCATCGGGGTCAGCTTCAGAGGCTCCCAGTTACCGTTGGTGTTTTGCTGCTGCGCCACTTGGTGCTACTCCCTCAACCGTGCGCCTTCAGGATCATAGAACGCCTCGTGGACGACCCTGGCAGTGCGGGGAACGTCCCGCACCCGGATGGTGATTTGCGTCCCTTCCTGGGAGAGGTCAACGGGCACCCACGCCAAGCCGAAACCCCTTCCGGTCGACGGGTCTGCCCGGGAGCTCGTAACCCTCCCCACGGGCTGGCCCTGGTGCATTACCGGCACCCCATCCTCAGGCACGACCGCCTCGTCCATGACGAACCCCACCAGCATCTCTCGCAGACCGCGCTCCTGGATGGATTCCAGGGCATGCTTGCCTATGAAATCGTCCTTGTCCAGGCGCACCACCCAGGGCAGGTCGCCCTCCAGGGGGTTCGACACCATGTCGGTGTCCTGGCCCAGGATGATGTGCTTCTTGGCCAGCCTGAGCACCCGCTGGGCCTCCACTCCGAATGGAGCTATCCCGAACTCGCTCCCGGCATCCATGAGAGCATCCCACATGTGCTCGCTGTACTCTGCGGGGAAGTGCATCTCCCAGCCGGTCTCACCCACAAAGCCGATCCTGAGAAAGAGGCACGGCACACCCGCTACCTCACCCTCCACGCTCCGCATGTAACGAAACGCATCGGGAGAAAGGTCCACGTCCGTTAGCTTGGACAACGTCTCCCGGGCCTTCGGCCCCGCAACGTTGATGGCTCCGTAGCCGGAGGTGACGTTGTTTACATGCACCTTTGTTTTCCAGCCTGCGTTCCACCACTTCAGCCACTCTTCCATTAGGTCCACGTTCGCCGTGGTGGTGGTGATGAAGTAGTGGCTGTCGGCCAGCCGGGTGATGGTGCCGTCATCGATGATGGAGCCATTGTCCGAGCACAGGAGGCTGTAGCGAATCCGACCCACGGGCAGGTTGGAAAACCTGTGGGTGTAGACCCTGTCCAGCAGGGCTGGGGCGTCGGGGCCCCGGACATCGATCTTGCCCAGGGTGCTGACGTCGATTATTCCGACCCGCTCCCGCACGGCGGATATCTCCTCGGAGACAGGCCCGTAGGAGTGGGGCCTCTTCCACGGCCCCACATCGGCCATCACCCCCCCAAGCCGGACATGCCTTTCGTGCAGGGCCGTCCGCTTTACGGGCATGTGCAGAGGACCAGCCAGGGTACCCAGGGTCAAGGGTCGCAGGGGCGGCCTGGATGTGGTCGAGCCGGTCTCATCCATCGTCTGTCCGGTGTAGCGGGAGCAGAGCTCGGTGGCCGGCCTCAGGCACATCTTGCCCTGGCAGGGACCCATGGACAGGGTGCTGTACCTCTTGAGGGTCTGCATCTCGTCGAAGCCCTCGTCGATGGCCTGGTACAGGTCCTTGGGCGTGACATCCTCGCAGAGGCAGACGAAGGTCTTGCCCGTCCCCTTGGAGGAATCTATGAGGGGGGCAGGTAGCTGAAGGCCTTCCCGGTAAACCTGTTCCTTCTCTGCGATGGCTCCCCGCAGGGACTCCAGATCTGTGCCGGTGGGCTTGTCCATGCCCAGGGAGGCTTCGCAGCCCACAGCCTTACCCTGAATGAGGGACAGTTCCAGGTCATGAATCCCCGTAACATCTCCAGCGACGTGAATGGTCGATGGCGTACTTGCCGGGACTATCTCCTGCAGTTCAGGGTCGTAGGTAAGCGTCGTCGAAGTCTGGGCCAGCAGCCCGGTGTTGGGTTCGTAGGCCCCCGTGATGACGATGCTCTCGCAAGCCAGTTTCCGGGTTTCGCCGGTCCCTTTATCCAGGACCCTTGCGCCCCTAACGTCTTTTGTTCCCGAAGCGCCCGCGATGGCATGGTTGGCAAAGACCGGGATGCCATCGCCCGAGTCGGCGTCCGTGGTCGATGCTCTCCCATCGACGATGCCCACCACCTGGACGCCTGCCTGCGCCATCTCACCGGCTAGCTGGTATCCTCGCTGGTCGCTGGCGACCACCAGTGCCCTGCCCGACGGAGCCACGCCGTACAGGTGCACCAGCCTGCGCACAGCCTCCCCCATGTACACCCCGGGCAGGTCGTTGTCCGGGAACATCTGGGGCACCTCGCGGCAGCCGGTGGCAACGACGATCCCCTTGCTGCGAATCTTGTACAGGCGCTTTCCCTGGGACACACCCAGCAGGTTGCCGGGATACAGCCCGAATGCGCTGGCCCCGAACAGCACCATGATGTTGCTCGCACCCTGGACCTGTTCGGCCAGCCGGGCAGCCACTTCGTACCCCGGCAGGCCGGCATATTCTTCGGGCTCGGCATGGACCGATGCGTCGGATAGCAGGTGACCCCCCAGAGCCGGCCCTTCGTCGATGAGCACGACGCGGCACCCACCCTTAGATGCCTCCAAGACAGCGGCCATGCCGGCGGGACCGCCGCCGACCACAGCAACGTCAGCCCACAGGTTGTGGTGCTGATGTTCGTTGTCCGGCTCTTTGTCAGGGCCGACCTTGCCCAAGCCCGCCACTCGGCGTATGAAGGGCCTGGCCATATCCCAGCTTATGCGGGGACGAATCAGGCTCTTGTAGTAGAAGCCGACGGGCATGAGCCGGTCCAGCTTGTCCATCACCGACAGCGCATCATGATCGACGGAAGGCCAGGCGTTTTGGGTCTGCACCTCCATCCCCTGCTGCACCGGCGTTGTGCAAGTGCGCACGTTGGGCACGCCGTCCACGTTCATCAGGCAGTTGGGGCAATCGCCGGTCATGCACATCAACCCGCGGGCCCGGTGGTACTTGAAGCTGCGGCTGAAGATACGGACTCCGGAGGAGTACAGGGCCGAGCCTATGGTGTCGCCCTCCAGGGCAGACACCGGCTTCCCGTTGAAGGTGAAGTCCACCGGCGACGAGGGGTCAATCCGCTGGGAGGGATGAGGAGGCAGCCTGTTGTCCATGGAAGCTGGGTCAGCCATCTTCCCTATTCACCGCTGGCGCCATCGCCTGCAGGTTGCTCGGCCCGGTCACTGGGCCAGTAGGTGTGCGGCACCTCGTTGGTGCGGGAGTCCCTGACAGCCAGGAACCACTGCCGGCACCCGAACTTGTGGTACCACCACTCTTGGCGCTCCCCGGAAACGTTCTTGCGAAAGTAGTAGTAATCGACCCACTGAGAGTGAGGCGCATCCCGGTCAGGGCGGGAGTTGGTCTCCCCGCCGAAGCGGAAGTCGGCAACGCTCCGTTCGCCGCAGTTGGGGCATTTCAGGAGGAAGGACAAAGGGACTCCTCACTCATTTCATGGAAAGCGTTCTGGACTACCGGGGGTGTGCATCAGGGCCGCCGTTCCTTAGAAGAGGGTAAGGTATCGGTCCACCTCCCAGGCGGAGACCTGGCGGTGGTAGTCCTTCCACTCCTGGCGTTTCAGCTGGACGAAGTCGGGGGCCATAGCCCCCAGGGACTCCAGCACAACCTGGTCCTGCTCTAGCTCATCCAGGGCTTCTTCCAGGCTCTGGGGGAACAACCTGATCCCCCGTCGCTGGATCTCCTCCAGCCCCAGGTCGTACAGGTTGCCTAGGTTCGGCTCGCCGGGCTCCAGCTCCCGAGCGATGCCATCCAGGCCCGCCGCCACGTAGGCGGACAACACCAGGTACGGGTTGCAGCCCGCTGAGATGGTGCGGTCTTCCAGGTGGCCCGGCCCTGCGGTGCGAATCATCTGGGTGCGGTTGTTGTCGCCGTAGGAAACGAAGGCCGGCGTCCAGATGAAGCCGGAGGCCGAGCTCCTCAGCGAAGCTGCGCCGACCTGGAGGCGCTTGTAGCAGTTGACGGTGGGAGAGTTTATGGCGCACAGCGCCGGAGCGTGGTCCAGTATCCCGCCGATGAAGTTGTAGGCGAGCCGGGACAGGCCCAGTCCTCTAGAGTCACCTTCATCCAAGAAAACGTTGGCACCCGACTCGGCATCGGCCAGGTGGTAGTGTATGTGCGCCCCGCTGCCCGTGCGGCCGGTGAAGGGCTTGGGCATGTGCGTGGCGATTGCACCGTGCTTCTGGGCTACCACGCCGGTCATCATCTTGAAGAAGGTGTACCGGTCAGCGGTGGTCAGGGCGTCCGAGTAGGTGAAGTTGATCTCGTACTGGCCGTTGGCATCCTCGTGGTCCGACTGGTAGCTTTCCCATCCCAGGGCGTTCAAGCCGTCCATCATCTCTTTCAGGTAGCCAATAGCCCCCGATATGCCCTTGTAGTCGTAGCAGGCCTTGTCGAGGCTGTCCAGGTTGTTGGGGTCCCAGATCTCGATGGCGCCGTCCTCCTGGCGTGTGACCAGGAAGTGCTCCGGCTCCAGGCCCACGTTGAATACGTACCCGGCATCCCGCGCCTTCGCTAGGGCGTTTTTCAGGTGGGTCCTGGGGCAGTGGTCGTGCGGCACATCATCGACGAACAGGTCGCTGGCGAATCGGGCCACATCGTCGCTCCAGGGCAGGGGGGTGTAGGTATCGAGGTCGATGCGGGCTAGCATATCGTGGGAATGGGGCCCCTGGCCCATTCCCCACAAGGCCCCGCCGGCGAAGCCGGCGCCCGTGTCGATGACATCGTCGAAGGAGCTGACCGGCACCATCTTGACCTTGGCCGCCCCGTGCATATCGACGAACTGGGTCAGGATGTACCTGATCCCGTCCTGCTGCATCTGCCTTCTTACGCTCTCTCGGTCCGCCATCCTTTTAGCACCTTTCGTTGGCTAGTGCCTGGGGGTTTGGACTAAGTCCCGAACACCTTGTTGGTGCCGGCGAGGGGGATCTGGGCCATCGCCGAAGCTTCGATGGTCAAGGCAGCCATATCCTCGGGCTCGAGGCTGCGCACATCGCCCTTGCCCAGGGAACGGGTCAAGAGGGCCAGCTCCATGGTCATAGAGTTGAGGAAGTTGGCAACCCTTTCGGCCCCCTCGTCGGGGTCAAGCCTGGCTTCCAGCGCCGGGTCCTGGGTGGCTATGCCCACGGGGCACAGGCCGGTGTGGCAGCGATTGCAGTAGCCGGCCTTGACCCCGATCTCCTCTTCAAAGTTGCTCCCGGGAATCTCCTTGTTGCAGTTCAGGGCGATGAGGGCTGCTATGCCGATGGCCACGGCGTCGGCGCCCAAAGCCAGCGCCTTGGCAACGTCTGCGCCGTTCCTGATGCCTCCCGATGCCACCAGCGATACCTGGCCGTACAGGCCCAGCTCCCGCAGGGCCTCCCTTGCCTGCACGATGGCGGGCACCGTGGGGATGCCGCTGTGGTCCAGGAGTATCTCGGCGGAAGCTCCCGTCCCGGCAACCATGCTGTCTATGACGATGGTGTCCGCTCCGGCCTTGGCCGCCAGCTTCACATCGTCGGCCACACGGCAGGCCCCCAGCTTGACGCTTATGGGCAGCCTTCCCTCGGTGGCTTCCCGTATCTGCTCGATCTTGATGCTGAGGTCGTCGGGCCCCAGCCAGTCGGGATGGCGGGTCGGGCTCCGCTGATCGATGCCCAAAGGAAGCTCCCGCATCTCCGCGATGTTGTCGGCGACCTTGACCCCCATGAGCAGGCCCCCGGTGCCCGGTTTGGCCCCCTGCCCAACCACGATCTCAGCGGCGTTGGCCCCGATCAGGTGATGGGGGTCGAATCCATAGCGACTGGGGAGCACCTGGTAAATTAGCTTGTTGGAGGCATCCCGCTCATCCTGAAGCATCCCGCCGTCGCCGGTGCAGGTGGCGGTCCCCACCAAGGAGGCCGCCTTACCAAGGGCCACCTTGGCATTGCGGGAGAGGGCGCCGTAGCTCATGCCGGTGATGTAGATGGGCGTGTCGAGCACCAGGGGTTCCGAGGCGTACCGGGCGCCAAGGACCACCTGGGTGTTGCACTTCTCCTTGTATCCCTCCAGTGGGAAGCGGGTGAGGCCCGTTGACAGGAACACCAGGTCGTCAAAATGGGTGACCTTCTGAAAGGTGCTGAAGCCTCGTATCCTGTAGCGCCCCAGTTCAGCCTTGGCGTGTATATCTTCGATGTGATGGGTGGCCCAAATGTGGCTGCTTCCCAGTACCATGGGGCTTGACTCCTCCTATACCGCGCGCTTTTCCAGGCGCTCCAGGGAATCGAAATGGTACAGTTTCTTGGCCGATACGATCTTGGTGTACCTCTTCCGATCATGGATGCCGTAGCGCTCCATCGTTTCCCAGACCTGGATCAACTCGCTCTCGGAAGCCTCTTCTATCTTGGCGTCGCTTCCCAGGGAGCCGATCTCTCCGCCCACGTAGATGGCGCCCTCATACATGGAGTCCCCCACACCTTCACCCACATCGCCGCCGATGATGATGGTGCCCCGCTGCATCATAAAGCCCGTCATGAAGCCGGCGTCGCCCCCCACTACGAGAGTGCCCCCCTTCATGCCGATGCCCGCACGGGCCCCGGCGTTGCCCCCCACGAACACCTCGCCACCCCGCATGGAGGAGCCCAGGGAGGCCCCGGCGTTCCTGCTGAGGACCACTTTGCCCTTCATCAGGTTCTCGCCCAAGGCCCATCCGGCGTTGCCGTTGATGGTCACCTCGGGACCGTCCATGAGGCTGGCGGCGTAGTAGCCTACGCTGCCCTCGATGGTGATGCTGCAGGAGTCCAGCAGGCCGACGGCGATGTTGTGCCTGGCCTGGGGGTTCAGTATTCGGATATGCTCGGTGCCCTGGGCTGCCAGCTCCCTTAGCTTCCGGTTCAGCTCGGTGGTGGTCAGGGCGGAGGCGTCTAGATCAACCAAGTCTTGACGTCACCTTCCTGGGGTTCGGCTCGGTCGATCTCGTTGGGGAAGATGCGCCTCAGGGCGATCTCCTCCGAGGCTATGGCTACTACATCGTCGGTCTCCGTTGCTACCATGGGCTTGGCCGACCAACGGTCCTTGGCGTAGCCGATGCCCGCTTCGGTGGAAGCCACGAAGGTGAACGTCCCGTCCAGGTCATCCACAGCCGAGTTGAGGGCATCGTCCAGCTTCATGCCCTTGTACATCTTGTCGGCCAGGTAAACGGCTATCAGCTCCGAGTCGTTCTCCGTCTGGAAGGTGTAGCCCTCGTCTTCGTACTTCCGCGTGAGCTTGTGGTAGTTGGTGAGCTGGCCGTTGTGCACCACGGACACATCGGGGAAGGGGTATGCCCAGAAGGGGTGGGAGTGGTTGATGTCCACCCGGCTCTCCGTCGCCATGCGGACGTGGCCGATGCCGTGGGTGCCCTTGATGCCATCAATACTGTGCTTACCGTCCATGTCGGTGGCTGTGCCGACATCCTTGATGATCTCCGAGTTCCTGCCGATGCTGTGAAGGTGCATACCCCGCAGCTTCAAGATGGACTCAGCCAGGCGTCCCACGTCACCGCCGTACCGGATCTCGGTCCTCAGATAGCTGCCCGTCAGGGCGCTGGCCACCACCGAGCCGCCGTGCTCCGAGACGATGTCCTGAACGCGACCCATCTGGGCCTCGGCGTCCTGGTCACCTTCATACCAGAGCCTGATGATGTAGTCGGCGGGGAACTCCTCGCCGCAGATGGTCACGCCGCTGGAATCGATGCCCCGATGGGCCAGGGAGTCCAGCATAGCGACCAGCTCCCGCCCAACCGGCGCCAAGCCCTCGGCGCCGGCGTTCTTATGCACAATCGCGCTAATGCCACACATGCAGAGTCGCCATCCTCACCAAATTGACTTCCCGAATATATCACGGGGGCCCATGTCGGGCAACCCGCCGGGCGGGATGCAGGGAGGGTTCCTCCCATTATCCCTGAACAAATCCGTTCCCCACAATAGAATCCCGCTCGCCCTGAGGCAATCCGCTCGCCCCCAGGCTGTCCGTTCGCCCTGAGGGAAATCGAAGGGGAACGGACGGTGGGTCCCTGGATTCCCTTTTGCGCGGGTGTAACGGTAATTAGGGCAACCACGCCTTTCGTCATTGCGGCGAAGGCCGCAATCCAAGACGGAACTCTGCAGGTTGGCAGGGTGGGTCACGCCTGGGCTTTGCCCCCGTTCCCCTTCGATTTCCCTCAGGGCGAACGGGGGCGTGGTGCCAGGGCGGGCGGTCAGGCCCAAGCGAACGGGGGGGGCCTCACCCCAACCCTCTCCCACCAGGGGAGAGGGGGCAAACTATCCGCCGCAACGACGGGCCCTGTGTCCGTTCGCCGGGAGCCTGTCCTGAGGCCCTCGAAGGGGGAAATCGAAGGGCGAACAGGCGGTGAGGCCGTAGGTTTCTGTTTGCGCGGGGGTGACGGCAATTGGAGCATCCCTGCCTTTCGTCATTGCGGCGAAGGCCGCAATCCAGGACGGAGCGCTGCAGGTTTCCAAGATGGCTCCAAACTATGGGAAGAAGAATACCTGCTCTTGAGGGGGGATAAGGGAAGGGTGACACGCCCTCCAGGGGCTGGCTGTCCGTTCGCCCTGAGGGAATCCCTTCACACAGTGAGAATCCACCCCTCTGAGAATATCCGTTCGCCCTGAGGGAAATCGAAGGGGAGCGGACAGCCCGATATCTACGGACATATGAAAAGCCCAGCTTGGATGCTAGTACATAATCATTTGGGTGGGAACCAAGCGCTGGGCCTCCGGATCCACCGCCAGGGCCAAGCCCTCCAGGGTGTAGGCCCCCAAGAGGGGAGGGGCCTCGTCCTGGCCGAAGACCACAATGGTAACGACGCTTTCGCCGTCTATCGTGGCCCACGCATGCCCGTACTCCATCTCGACCCGACGTCCGTCGGCCACCAGGAACCAGCTCTTGCCGGTCGCTTCGATTCCCAGCTCCCTCAGAAGGCTGGAGGGCAGCGTGGTGAAGGATGCGCCTGTGTCCACCGTCGCCTCCACATCCCGGCTCTGTTAGCCGTTCATGCTGGAGATACGCACCGACCATTTGAAAGTCATCCCAGTAGTACCCTCTTCGTCTTGGTTTCTACTCTTGAATCTTGCCCAATTTGGAGTGCTTCTTGCAGACGCCCGGCCCGCTCTCCCAATCTGTGTTGGGAGAGTAGTATGGTCGACAAGAAGCGTTTCCCTGTCATGGACCAAACCCACAGTTTTCGAATACGATGACGTTACTGACCCTACTTAGGTAGCCGTACACCTTTACGTTCTGACCTCTATTCAGCGGCAAAACAGAATTTTTTTTGCAAATTTGCATTCGACGTATAGGTCACCCACAATAGGGCGCACCTCTAGATGGAACTGTACCTTGGAGTCCTCAATCTTCGTAATGTTTCCATGAAACGCCATAAGCACTCGTTGATCAACCTGCGCTTCCATCCTAGTGGGGTTTAGTTCTTTTTCAGCATGTAACTGTTGATATAGGGCTGCTACTGGCACACTTGTCGGTAACACCAGTGGTTGTTTGTCGTCACCCTTACAAGCCATGACAAGGAGAACTACAGCCACTGCAGAGGCTATGAGCGAGAGCTTGAGCACGTAAATCCTCTTCCATACCTCTGGGTGATTGGACCGGTTTTGGTGGCTATCGACCCTCGGCCTATTCCTTGGCGTCCTCGCCAATTGTAGGTAGCCGGTCAACTGACGAGCCGCCATGGTGATTAACTGACGTGCTTCCGGATTTAGGGGAATCTAGCCAAGGACAAGGACGAGCAGGATGGTCAGGACATATCTCATCGTCCAGACCATCACATCTCAGCAGAACCCCTCCATCGCCGGCCCCAAATTGGCTGTGTGGGTCGTGGCGCGGTTCATATAGTCATTTGCCTCCAATATAGCATCCGGGTCGAGGTTATCTATACCCTCGGCGTATTTGTCCGTAGCTATGGCTACGAGCTCTGCCATCAGCAAAGCTATGTTGTGTACCGATGACACGGAATCCGGGGCATCCAAGGCGACTATGGTATCGGATCCAATCTGGAGTATGACCAATTGTATTGCTATAGAAGCTTTCCAATCATCATCAAAGAACAGGAGCGGGTTATCGGAAGCTTGGACAAATAACGGCCCCAGTTCCAAGCCAGCTGAACCCATTGCGTCCAAGATGTCTGCGAGTTCAGCGAAATAAAGAGCCTCCACGGCGGTGGGGCATTCATCGGACGGCATCGGAACAAGGGTGGCTGTCGGAGGAACCGGCGTGGGCCTGGGAGTTGGGGTAGAGGTTGGCTTGGCTGTAGCTGTGGGTGCTGTGGTGGCTGTAGCCAGTGGTTGGGTGTCGGTAGAGGTTGGCCTGGCTGTAGCTGTGGGTGCTGTGGTGGCCGTAGCCAGTGGTTGGGTGTCGTCGGAGTCCTCGGTGTCTGTGAGAACAGCAAGGGTAATGCCGCATCCCATGATTAGTACGATTACGACGAGGACTCCCAGCCAGAACTTTTGGCTGCGGAACCACCAGGGATTTGAGGGATTTGGCTGCGGCTCATTAACCATGGGGACCCCCTGTGTGCAGCTGGCATTGGTATTCCCAGAGGAGTTGGAGCATAAAGTTGCTGAGTCTGAGCGGGCCGGTGGCGTCCTTAATCATCTGTCGAGACCTTCTCACGAAGAACCCAGCAACCCAAAGGCCTTGACGGGATTAAATGTCTACAAGAGTATTGTCGAGGCGCAGGTAAGATTCTCCAAGTCCCCAACGCTTCGAACGCCGGGGATCCTCTTGGTTCCCACCATCATAGCACGGAGACACCCACGTTTCCATATAGGCGAGTTGATAGCCTTGTGCCGAAGGTCGGAGTCGAACCGACACGGGGTTGCCCCCAACGGTTTTTGAGACCGTCGCGTCTACCATTCCGCCACTTCGGCATAGGGAGAACCTACGGGCTGATTGCCCTAGTGCTATTTTACCATGCCATCCCCAGCGCCAAGGGAAGGTTGCCGTCCCTCCCGGCAGGGGTTAGACTGGCAGGCGCAGTCCATTCTGTCCCAAGGAGCTATCCCCATGTCCCAGGTCTCTTTCATTGCGGACTCCCTCGCCAGCCTCCACAGCTCCATCGACGATGCTGTGAAGGGTCTTACCGATGAGCAGGCCCACTTCCAGGGCGGCAGCGACTCCAACCACATAGCCTTCGTGGCATGGCACTACGCCCGCACCGTGGACAACATCATCCGGTTCGTCCTTCAGCGGAAGCCGACTATCTGGATGGAAGGCAAGTGGGACGAGCGCTTCGGGCTGGACTCCAAGGCCCAGGGCACCGGCATGACCCGTGAGGAGGCCTCGGCCCTTCGCATCTCCGACCTGGCGGCCTTCGGGGAGTACATGTCCCAAGTATGGCAGGACACCAGGGAGTACATGGGGACCATTTCCGAGGAGGACTTGGCCCAGGAGATGACCATACGCCCCCTGGGGGAGATGGCCCTGGGCCATGTGCTGGGCACCGTCCTGCTGACCCACGGCTACACCCACCTGGGGGAGATATACACCCTGAAGGGCATCCAGGGCCTGGCGGGCAGCCCCATTTAAGAAACCTTTACAAAGCCGCAGGCCTCTCTGGATTCCGGCCTTCGCCGGAATGACGGTTTGGGAAGGGCGTACAGGGCCTGGCGGGCAGCCCCATCTAAGGCGCCGGGGGCGCATTAGGAGTCATGGATTGACCAACAGGGATGTGGAAGCTGCAATCGCGTACCACAACGACACCAAGCACTCGCTGCTGAGCATCCACAGCGACCCCCACTACCTGGACTTCAGCAACCAGCCCCTGCCCTTCAAGATATACACAGATCTCGACCCCATACCTCTGCCTAGAGACCTGCCGACCTCGGGGGTCGGAGCGCTGGCCGCCGTGGCCAGCTACGGCAGCTTCGATGGCGGGGCCGTCCCCAGCCTTCCCACCCTCGCCAGCCTGCTCCACCATGCCGCCGGCATCACCAAGAAGCGGACCTTCCCCGGCGGGGAGATTCTCTTCAGGGCGGCTGCTTGCACCGGGGCTCTCTATCACATCGAGCTGTACCTGGTGTGCGGCGACCTGCCGGGGCTTGAGGCCGGCGTCTACCACTTTGGCGTCCACGACTTCTCCCTGCGCAGGCTACGCAGCGGCGACTACCGCGCCAATCTCGTCCAGGCCAGTGGAGGCCACGAGGCTATAGCCCAAGCCCCCGCCGTGGCGGTATGCACCAGCACCTTCTGGCGCAACTCGTGGAAGTACCGCTCCCGGGCCTACCGCCACTGCTTCTGGGACAACGGGACCATCCTGGCCAACCTGCTGGCCACCACGGCAGCCCACCGGATTCCCTCCAGCATAGTCACCGGCTTCGTGGACTCGATGGTCAACGAGCTGCTGGACCTGGACACCGAAAAGGAGGTAGCCCTCACCCTCGTGCCCCTGGGCCGCACCTCGGACCCGTCTCAGGATGCGGCGCTGGAAACTCCAGGGCTGGCCCTGGAGACCATGCCACTTTCCAGGACCCAGGTGGACTACCCGGCCATCCGGGAGATGCACCAAGCGTCCTGCCTCGCCGACCCCGACCAGGTACGGGATGCCCGGAGCGGCCCCACGAGCGCCCCGCCCCGTCCCAACCCTTCGGGACGGGAGTTCCCCCTGCCGCCCACCGCCGATACCGACGCTTCGGATACGGGCCTGGAGGCGGTGATCAAGCGACGGGGCTCGTCCCGCCAGTTCGCCCGGGAACCTATAACCCTGAAGCAGCTTTCCACCATCCTCACCCAGTCAACCAGGGGCGTGCCAGCCGACTTCCTCGACCCCTTTGGGACCAGCCTGTGCCGCCTGTACCTGATAGTCAACGATGTGCTGGGCCTTCCCTCGGGAAGCTACTTCTTCGACCGGGAATACGGCACGCTGGAGATGCTGGAGGAGGGCGACTTCCGCGACGCAGGGGGCTACCTTGGCCTCCAGCAGGACATCCCCGCCGACGCCAGCGTGGATGTGTTCTTCCTGACCGACCTGGACCATGCCCTGGCCCGCTTCGGGAACCGGGGCTACAGGGCGGCCGAGCTGGAGGCGGGGATCGTCGGAGGAAAGATGTACCTGTCGGCCTACGCTCAGAGGCTTGGGGCCAGCGGCCTGACCTTTTTCGACGATGATGTGACCAACTTTTTCTCGCCCCATGCCGAAGGTTTGGCCGTCATGTTCCTGGTGGCCCTTGGAATGCCCGCACGCAGGCGGTGAGGCTGGCGTTCCCAGTTTATGTCTGCTTGACAATAAATTGTTGAAATGCTAACGTCAAAATCAACCCGCCAGCTACGTTTCCAGCACTATTTCGATACTCCGTAGGATGCGCAGCATTGCGGGCGTGTGTTGGGCTTGATCACCGAGTCAAGACTCGATAAGCGGTGCCGGAATGTCGATCGATCAACAGGACGGGCGTTGGTCCCGGCTGAGGGGCCTGTGCGAGGATGTGCTGGCCGATAAGAATCTCATTCTTGCCAGCAACCGAGGGCCTGTTGAGCACCACGCCCTTCCCGACGGGCGAACCGAGGCGAGGCGGGGCAGCGGAGGCGTGGTTACAGCCCTGAACTCCCTGGCCCATATGCTGGAGTTCACCTGGGTAGCCAGCGCCGTCGGCGAAGGGGACCGAAGGGCCTCCGATGGAAGCCAGGGCTCCCGCATCAAGTCCCCCATCCCCGGCCACAAGATATACACCCGCTTCGTCGTCACTCCCCGGAAGGTGTACCACAAGTACTACAACATCTTCTGCAATCCCCTGCTCTGGTTCCTCCAGCACTACATGTGGAACTCCCCCTACAACCCGAACCTGGACGCTAATGTGCATGATGCGTGGAGCGATGGGTACGTGGAGGTCAACAAGGCCTTTGCCGATGTGGTGGTGGAGGAAGCGTCCACCACCTCCAAGACCCCGGTGGTCATGGTGCACGACTACCACCTGTACCTGGCGCCTCAATACATCCGGGAGGCGCTGGGCAACGCCATCATTCACCATTTCACTCACATCCCATGGCCCAGCCCCAGGTACTGGCAGCTCCTCCCATCATCCATCCTACGGAGCATATGCAGGTCCCTCTGCTCCTCGGACATCGTAGGATTCCAGACTCCCCACGATGTCCGGAACTTTCTGGACAGCTGCGAAGAGTTCCTGCCCGATTCGGTAATAGACCATGTGGAAAGGTCTGTAGTCCTGGACGGCCACAAGACCCTCGTGCGGGCATATCCCATCTCCATTGATGCCGAAGAGATCGTTCGCATCGCCAACTCCCCCCGGGCCCTGGACTATGAGCAGAAGCTGAAGCCCATGTGCAACGAGAACACCATCATACGGGTAGACAGGGCTGAGCCCAGCAAGAACGTGGTGCGCGGGTTCAAGGCCTTCGGGCTGCTCCTGGCCCGCCACCCCGACCTCAGGGGAAAGGTGAACTTCCTGGCCTTCCTGGTGCCCTCTCGCACTCACATCCGCCAGTACCAGAGGTACATGGATGAGATACAGCAGACCATCCGCGAGATAAACACCACCTACGGCACCGACGACTGGACCCCGATATCCACCTTCATGGAGAACAACTACACCCAAGCCATCGCGGGCATGAAACTCTACGACGTTATGCTGGTCAACTCGGTCATCGACGGCATGAACCTCGTGGCCAAGGAAGGCCCTGTCGTGAACGGCCGGGAGGGTGTGCTGATCCTGTCCGAGACGACGGGGGCGTACAAACAGCTCTACAAGGGCGCGCTGACCGTGTCCCCTTCGGACATAGAGGGCACCATGCAGGCTATGTACCAAGCCCTGACCATGGACCCAGAAGAGCGCAAGAGGCGTTCGACCGACCTGTCCCAGATCATCGAGCGGGAAGACATCAACAACTGGCTGTGCACCCAGCTCCATGACATCGGGTCTCTCGCCTAGCCGGCGTTGGACGCCAGCCAGTCCAGAAACCAGCCGACCTCACCCACATCGCCCAGGATGTAGTCCGACTCGTCGGCGACCTCCCGGGGGGAGTCCTCACCAACCACACCGATCTTCAGGCCTTCACACCGACCTTCCTTGACCAGGCGGTCAACGGCGCGGAAGGCGTCCAGGTCGGTTACATCGTCCCCGATATACACCAGAGACTCCAGGCTCTGGAGCTCGGCCAGGTCGAGGACAGCGGTGCCCTTGGTGAGGTCCACGGGGGGTAGGATGTTGACCACCATCTTGCCGCCGACCTGCCGGAACGCTTCCCCGCCCTCCCGCTCGACAGCCTCCTGCACCTGCCAGCCTGCTTCCTCCGGGTCGGAGGCATTGCGGTAGTGGATGGCGAAGGAGACGCCCTTGTCTTCGAAGGAGACTCCGGGAATCGCAAGCTTGGACTGAAGGGACAGCCTCAACTCCCCCAGGGTCTGGAGATGCGTCTGCACACTGGCTGGGACGGACAGCTCCTCTCTCTCCCACTGCTCCAGGCCATGGTTTCCGACGTACAGCAGATCATCGATGGCCACAATCCGGCGGGCTTGAAGGGCTGAGCGTCCCGTAACTATCGCCACCAGGTGTAGCTTCCTGCACAGGGCGGCGAGAGGGTCCCTGATCTGCGGGGAAACAACCGAGTCTTCGGGGTTGGACACCAATTCCGAGAGGGTGCCGTCCAAGTCCGTTAGCAGGCCGAACCGCCTGCGGTGCAGGAGCGAGGTCACATGGTCCAGGTGGTCTGAGAGGTGCTTTGCCGAGATGATATCCTACCTGATCGTCGTCGTTTGGGGGAGGGCCCATTCCCTTTCTCCCATTTTACACCTGTGATAGAATTAACAAGCAAGCTGATGTGGGGAGAAGGTACATGGAAGAGCTGTTCCAGCTAGGACACGAAAGCTCTGAACCCGCCGACATTAACCTGTGCATATTCCTACATCTTAAGGAGTTCCTGGTCATCGACCGCCGGGACCCCGGTACATCCATCTTCCACCTGGATTCGACGGCTATCTTCGACGAAAGCTTCATCTCGAAGGTGGAAGAGGGCTTCGCCAGCATCCTCCGAGAACCCTGTGAGCACCCCTTCGTTCAGTTCATGGACCTGCCTCTACGCCTTGAAGAGCACTTCCGGGAGATGGCCATCGCCAAGATACTGGAGCACCTGGACAGGGGCATCGCAATCGACGGGCCTCCCAACATCGCTGTGTACGTAATTGGAGGGCCGTCGGGAGACATGGGTCCCCAGGATGTGCACCTAGCCTGCCGCTCCCTGCTGGGGGAGCATAGCAGCTCAGCGGTGATGGAGGAGCTGACCGACCTGCTTGATCGGCTCATGAAGCAGGAGCACCGGGTGATTCGCAACCTCAACCGCCAGGAGATCCGGGAGATGCTGGGCGACCAGTCTCCCAATTTCTTCACCCTCTGGGAGAGGCGGAACTAGACCAGCCACCGGCGCCGCCCCTACGGAATGAACCGGACCACGACCGTGACGTCGTCCTCCTTGAAGCTTCCGTAGGAACCATCCCGCCCCATCTTCGATTCGCGCTTTTCGATGAATTTGCCCCGAAGCCCTTCCAATGCCGCAGAGGCCGACTCGCTTCCCCCTAAAGCCTCGCAAAGCTCGGCATCGGTGAGGTTGCTCAATAGCCCGTCGGTGGCAAGCAAGACATTGTCCCCCGGCTGAACATCCAGGGTCGCTGAGTGGTGCTCCAAATTCTGCCTGAGACCTATCGCCCCGCCAGACAGCGTGTCCAATTCCCGGCCTTCATGGAGGGGTGTGAGGGGGGCGATGGCGCCGTCCCGCACGAGATACACAGCGCTGTCGCCGGCGCTGAGCACGCTGGCACGCTCCTGCTGGTAGAACACCAAGGCCACGGTGGTCAGCAGGTTGCGACCCCGCCCCGCCCGGAAAAGCACCTCGTTCGCCTGCCTGAGCAAGCTTAGAACATCGTCCAGGCTTGCGATTGCCCCCTTCGCAAGCAGGTCCCTCGTGAAGCCGCTGGCGTATGCTCCTTCGCAGTGGGTCACCCCGTCCAGTACGCAGTCCATGGCCATACCGGGTCCCAGGTCCCGCAATAGGTAGGCGTCCTCCCCGTGGCAGGAGTTGTCCTCGAAGGCATCTACGTTACGATCATCCATTAGCTTACCAGCGAAGGGAGCCTATTTCCGGACCTGTTCTTCAGTCGCCCGCAGGCTCCCCGAACAAAAAACGCTTCCAGTAAGGCGCCTCCAGCAGCTTCCTGGCGTTCCTCCAAGCGTCCAGGGCCGCGCTGCCTTGATCATTCAGGTTGTCCCGGCTTGAGGCAGCCTCCAGGCAATACTGCAGGTCGGTCCTGAACTCCTCCACCGAAGAGTAATTCCTCCACCGGACCTTCTGCAGGGTCTCTACCGCCGCCTGTCCCAAGTCCCGGTCCTCCGCATTGAGGAAAGTGTCGATCATCCCGTCCACATGCTGCCCGAAGTCCGGCGGGGCCCGCATCCCGTAAGGCTCGCCATGACCCGCCGGGTCATCTGGCGGAGGCAAAGGGGACACGTAGAACCGGAACACCTCTGCGAAGAAGTTGTGGATGTCCTGCGCCTGGCGCCCCGAGCTTGCCTGCCCCTGGGACGCTGTTCCGAGGGTTGGCACGGTGCCAACGTCGATGACGGATATCTTGCCGCCTGCAGGGTCGTAGTAGATGTTCTGCGGGCGCATATCCAGGAGGAGATGCCCGGCGGCCGCGAAGGAATGTTCTATGCTGAGAAGCTGGGCCTGCACCGAACCTGCGCCGTCGGGCATCTCCCCGTGGGCGGGGTGCAGCGCGAACAGGTTCTGCCCCAGCCCAATGGGCACTCCCTTGAACTTGTCCCCGATGTCCGCCACCAAGGGTATGCCCTTAGCCCTCTCGAAGACCAGCACCCGGTACTCGGCCCCCGTCTCATCACCAAAGTAGCTCCCATGGCTGCCCACGTCGGTGTAGCCCAGCATCCTGCACACCCCGGGGACCGAGTTGGCCCCCGATGAGTGGATGTCGATCAGGGCTTCCGACAGCAGGTCGACGCCTGTGTGCAGCCCCCGGGCGATATAGTCGGGCTTGGGACGCTTGACCACAACAGGACGCCCCGTTTGCGTGTCGCAGGCGGCATGAACCTCGTAATCTGACCCCGAACCCAGGAGACCTTCCAGCCGGAACCTGTCCAGGGAAATCTTCTCCATAAGTGCCGCCTCTACCGGGACCTGGGAGTCCGGCGTCAGGGTTGGGGGGCCAGCGCCCGGATGGTGCGAAGCACGATTTCGGTGTCGCATCCGTGGGGGCAGCCGATCACCGGGGAAGTCGCGCCGTTGTCCCTATACTTGGACAGCTTCTCCCTACACGTATCCTCGTCGCCAGTGATGGTGATGTTGTCCAGCATATCCTGGGACACCAGGGCCGCCGCGCCGCCCCGGTCGCCCGAAGACCATGCCTGGCGGATGAGGGTGGACTCCTCACCGTAGCCGTACCTGGTGAACAGGTCGTAGTAGTAAGTCCCCATCCCTCCAACGTAGTAGGCGATGTGGCTGCTGAGCAGGCGTCGCGCTTCCGCCTCCTCCTCGCTATTGCACGAAACGTAGCAGAGGATGCTGGGCGCGACATCGATGTTGGCAGGGTTCCTATGGGCCTCTACTGCGCCTTGTTCTACGACACGGAACATGTGCGGAAGATGTCTCACGTGGGGCCAGGTGGGAAGCCACCCATCGGCCAGCTCTCCCGTCAGGGACAGGTTCTTGGGCCCCAGCGAGGCTATGTAAATGGGGATGTGCTCCTGGACTGGGGAGAAGGGGAGTCGAAAGCGGGCGAGGTTGAATATGTTGCCTTGGAAGTCCACCCGCCGACCGCTGAGAATCAAACGGATAATATTTATGTATTCCCTGGTGCGCTCCAGGGGTTTGCTGTATTCGATGCCGTGCCAGTCCTCTATGACTATGCGCCCGCTGGTGCCCAAGCCCAGGGTCGCCCGCCCGCCGGAGATAACATCGAGGGAGGCGATGCTCTGGGCGGTCATGGAAGGGCTGCGGCTGAAGACGGTGGCGATGCCCGTGCCCAGGCGAATACGGTTGGTGTGGCAGGCGATCATCGTCAGCGTGGTGAACACATCCCAGCCCCAGGACTCGCCCACCCACATGGTGTCGTATCCCAGTTCATCGGCAAGCTTGGCCGAGGCGATGACCTCGTCGATGTTGGAGTCCCGGCGGCTTCCGATGTGGAAGCCGGTAGTTGTGTGGTCCAAGAGAAACGACCTCTCAGGCAGAAATGAAAGGGGGGGCAACGTCCCCTATTCTAGGTTGGGGCGTACCTTTGTCAAGGACGCCAGCGCCAATGTAACGTAGGGGTCGGCTGTCACCAGCCGGGTGGCAATTCGCGTACAAGACAAGGAGGCAAAGACGATGACGCTGGAATCCCTCGAAAGGCGAATCCAAGCACTGGAAGACATCGAAGCCATCAAGAAGCTCAAGGCCAGATACTGCACCTACTGCGACGACGACTACAATGCCGACAACATCGCCTCCCTGTTCGTAGAGGACGCCGTCTGGGACGGAGGAATTCGCGGCAAGGCTGAAGGCCGCCCAGCAATACGGGACTTTTTTGTGCGCGCCCCCCAGCGCTTGTCCTTTGCGGTCCACATGGTCATGAACCCCATCATCGAAGTGGACGGCGACAGTGCGACGGGAATATGGTACCTGTTCCAAGCCTGCACCTACGCCGAGGGCCAGCGTCCGGTGTGGGGTTCCGCTCGCTACGATGAGGAGTACGTGCGGGTGGATGGGCGCTGGATGTTCAAGGCCCTGAAGCTGACATCCTTCTTCTGGACACCCTTCGACGAGGGCTGGGCCAAATCGCAGTTCGTTTAACCCCTAAGCGAAGGCCACTCTTATTGACGCCAAATAGCGCTGGTTAGTAGAATACTGTCAGTTACCACCCTCCCTAAACGCCTATCCTTGCATGGCTAAAAAGGAGCGCTCCGGTGGCCCAGTACGTGCTTATCGAGTCCCGCGACCCTTTCGAATACGGAGACCCCCTGTACATCTACGACCTGGCCGGCGACCTGTCTGCTAAGGGCAACGACGTAACCTTGTTTCTCGTGCAGAACGGGGTCCTGACCACCCGTAACGGGGTCAAGGACAACCCGCTGGCGAAGCTCCGCCAGACAGCCTCCAACGTCTCCGTGCATGCCGACGACTTCTCCCTCAGGGAGCGGGGAATATCCGCCGGCAACCTGGTGGAAGGCGTATCGGTCTCCAGCATCGATACCTTGGTGGACCTGCTGGTGCAGGACGGGGCAAAGATAGTCTGGCACTAGGCCGGAAAGGATAATTCCATGGCTACTTTGACGATTGCTTTGATGGACTCACCTTACGAGTCTGGGACCACGACCACAGCCCTGAGGATCATCGATGCCGCTGTCCGAAAGGGCCATAGAGTAAACGTCTTTGCCTACGAAGGGGCGGTGAACCTCACCATGGCGGACCAGAAGCCCCATCCCAACCCGGTGAAGGGGACTTCGGTGGAGGACCAGCACCACCCAACCACCTCCGAGTGGGTAGCCGGCGTTCTCAAGACCGAGCTTGTGGACTGGATCAACTGCGGCCTCTGCGTAGATGAGCGCGGCGCCGGGAACTGGATCGAGGGCGCTCGGCGGGGTGGGCCTGCCGACCTGTTCAAGTGGACCAACGAGAGCGACAACACCCTGATCATCGGAACCAGGTAGAGGAGGGAACGGTGGCATCGATCCTGTCAATTGTCGAACGGGCTTACCACGGCACAATCGAAGAGCAGGATGATACGATCCTGTGGCTGAGCCACATGATCAAGAATGCCGGCGGCGATATTTCCGTCCTTCTGCGAGGCAATGCAGTCAACTATGCGGTGCTGGGTCAGGATGCCACGGGCCTGTCCTTCGGGGATATCAAGCTCGAGGTTGCGCCCACGCTGGACAAAGATGTGGAGAACCTCATAGCGGCGGGCGTCACCACCTACGTGGTCCAGGAAGACCTGGAGGAGCGAGGCATCGGCCGAGACGAGGTTGCCAAGGGTATCAGCATGATCGGCCGTTCCCAGGTCGCCGACCTGTTCGACTCCCACGACTCTATCTGGCACTGGTAGTCTGCGTTTTCCCCATGTCCCAGTAGCTCAGTTGGATAGAGCGGGTGCCTTCTAAGCACTAGGTCGCGGGTTCGAATCCTGCCTGGGACGCCACTTTCCTTTACTCTCAAAGCAGTACCTCGGGATGCTGCTGCAATGCTCCGGCCATCATATCTTCAGGTTTGGAGGAGGCCCAAATGGCAAACCCTGTTGTTCACTGGGAAATCGGAGGCCCAAACGTCGATGAGCTCCACGAGTTCTACCGCAGCCTGTTTGACTGGAACGTCCAGGTGATGGAGCAGATGGGAGGCTACGGCCTCGTAAACGGCGAAGAGGGCGGCATTGGCGGGGGTATATCCAAGACAGCCGAAGGACTGGCCCCCAATTTCGTGACCATCTACGTTCAGGTCGATGACCTCCAGTCCTACCTTAACAAGGCGGAGGGGCTGGGAGGGAAGACCATCATGCCTCCCTTGAAGATATCGGACGAGATCGGCTCCGCAGCCATGTTCAGCGACCCCCAGGGAAACGTAATCGGCCTGTTCCAATCGACCTGATGGCCCCCGCGGCCTCCGTTCACGCCATAGCCCATCTGCCTCAACCCTCAGGCATGGTCTGGACTGAGGAACAGATAGCCTTTGATTAGCAACCTGGGCACTGCCAAGTTCCTCCAGGAACGCTCGTTACTTGTCGTATCGGTCCTGTTGGGGATAACCCTCCTGCTCATCATCCCCATGCTGACAATGTCCACCCGCGAGATCCCTTCCCTGGACCCGCCGGGAGAGGTTATCGACCTGGGTGACACCATTGACCAACGCTTCGCTTTCCCGTTCCACGCCAACGCATTCATTGCCGAATCCAGGGAAGGAGATATGCTGACCCAGGCCGCCCTCTGGGAGCTGTACCGGAACGAGGACAATCTGCGCACCTTGGACATGGAAGGGCGTCTGAATCCAGAAGAGCTTCCCAGTCAGCCCTATTTGTACCAGGGTTTCGACACCTTTGCCGGCCGCAGCTTCACTGGCGTGATCACCATAGCCGATGCTGTGGAAGCCATCATGGCTGAGTCACCGCTCTTCGACTCTACCCTGGAAAACGCCACCGACGAAGAGGTGAAGCTGGCCGTCCATTTCCTGCTTCAGGACCCTAACACCAGCGGTCTACGCGATACCTTTTCTGCAGAGGCTGCCAGCCGAAGCATGGTCGTCAACGGCATACCTATCGACGCCTGGCACTCGCCGGCGTTGATCATGAACGTGATAGCGGACAACGACAAGCTGGGAGGAGGTCCCTCCCGCACCGCCCTAGATGTCAGCGATGCGGTCCTGCACAAGGAGGAGTTTGACCGAAACGTTCAGTCGGCGCTGCGGGGCGAACAGGTCAGCTACCTGCTCTGGGGGATAGCTATAGACCAGAACCTGGAGGCCGAGGAGGAAGGCTCTACCTCCGGCATTTACATCATGTTCACCATGATGGCAGTGCTGGCGGTGGTGGGCCTGACCTTGAGGTCCTATTGGGCCCTGGTGCTGACGGGGGCAGGGCTAGGGATACTGATGATCTGGCTCCGGGGCCTGTCCAATCTGGTAGGACTCAAGGGCGGCAGCCTAATCGAGCTGCTGGTGCCTATAGCCATGATCTCCCTGGGGGTAGACTTTGCCGTCCATGCCTTGATGCGGTACCGAGAGGAGCGGGGCAACGGACATGCACCCGGGTTGGCCATCAGGATCGGTTTCGCCGGTGTGCTGGGCGCCCTGCTGCTGGCGATGATGAGCGACAGCATAGCTTTTCTGTCCAACCTGTCTGCAGGTATCGAGGCGGTCATCCACTTCGGGAGCGCCGCCGGCATTGCAGTGGCCTCATCATTCCTGGTGCTGGGAATAGGTGTGCCCCTAGTCTTGTCCTGGATCGACGTTTCCTCCCCCACCCGCCGCTTCCTGCCGGGTACGGCAGGCTCGGTCTTCTGGCTGCTGGCCGGCGCCGGCTCGGCGGTCCTCTTCGCCACGAGCATCATCCTGATGGTTGCCGTCAGCCAGGGGATCGGCCTGCTTATCCTCGCGGTCGCCATCCTGGGCGTGGTGGTAGCGCCAGCCCTTCTGCTTCGACGAATTGGACCGTCAGAGCGACAAGAATCGGACCACCCTTCGCAAAGCCCATTCACGCAGGCAGCAGACCGCTGGGTGTCCACGATTGTCACTACCCTGGCCCGCATGAAATACTTGGTTATCCTCGTTGCCCTGGCGGCCACCATCATGGCCGGCATCCTTGCCTTCCGATTGGAGCCCCGGTTCGATGTAAAGGACTTCTTCGACCGCAACTCGGACCTGGTCGTAAGCCTGGACTTGCTGGACCGGCACGTCGGTGCGCTTGGAGGTGAGCCGGCGACCCTGTACATCGAGGGCGACCTTGCCGACCCCGGGGCTGTGACGGCAATGGACAGGTTTGTGGCAGGACTGTCCGACAATCCCTACATCTCGAAAGACACGGATGGACAGGGCAGCGTATGGGAATTCAACCTGTTGCACATCCTGCGCTACGTCGTGTCCAGCAGCTACGCCACCGGTCAGGTGGAAAGTGCGACCGGCATGGCTGTCACAGACATAGATGGGGATGGCTACCCCGATTCCAGGGAGCAGTTGCGGGCCATCTATGACTACGTCGAGGCCAATGGCGTCCCCCAGGACGAAAACACCCTGATCTACGGCTCAGATCTAGTCAAGGGAATCCTCTCCCTTAAGCCGAACGACGACAACATCGCAATCTTGATGACAACGGGAATTCCCGGATCCCGGGAACAGACCATCGTTGCGCAAGCGCGTGTCTCCCTGGGGCAGGACCTGGCGTTGCTGGAACAGGGGGATGCCATCCTCCGTGCGGGGCTGACAGGCTCACCCTTTGTCCGGGAAGCCCAGCTCGACGCGGCAACTCGCACCATCCAGCGTTCCCTGCCCATCGCAGCCATGGGCGCCCTCATCTTGCTGCTTATAGCGATGAGATCGGTACGCTACGCAGTGATCACGGTGATACCCATAGGCCTGGTCATCGTGTGGCTGTACGCCCTGATGCACCTGGTGGGTTTCAGCCTGAATTTCGTGACCGCCACCATCGGGGCGGTATCCCTGGGAGTGGGAATCGACTACTCGATCCACCTGACCCAGAGGTTCAGGGAAGAGATGGTGTCAGCCCAGAGCAAGATGGAGGCCCTGCGCAGGTCTGCCGGGGGCACAGGAGTGGCCCTGCTGATATCCGCTTCATCCAGCATGGTGGGGTTTACGATCATGGGCTTGGCGCCTTTCCCACTCATCTCCACTTACGGGTTCCTGACGGCTTCAATGATAGCGCTGGCGCTGATGGCATCCCTGGTTGTTCTGCCATCGTTGCTGATGCTGGTAACCAGGGAGAAGGTAGCGGAATAGTCGCTATTGGGACGACTGGCAGCGGGAGCACACCCCGGTAACAGTGAAGTTGTCGAGGTCGGGCTCGAAGCCGAACTCTTCCACCAGTGTCCTCTGAAACTCCTCGAGGTAATGGGGACTGAGGTTGAAGGCCCCCGCGCATAACCTGCACACCATATGGTTGTGCTTTCCGTTGGGGTCCGTCAGCTCGAAGTGGCGGCGGTCTTCGATGGCAACCTCGGTCACCACGCCCAGCTCTCTGAACAGGTGCAGAGTACGGTACACAGTGGCCAGGTCCATGGACGGGTACGTCTCCCTGGCCTTGCGGAAGACCTGGTCCACGCCCATGTGCCCATCTCCGTCAGCGACAATTGAGAGTATCAACATCCGTTGCGGGGTAAGGCGGTAGCCCTTGCTCCGCATAGATTCGAGGGTGTTCATGAGATGGGGCATGGCGCTGCATCCGGGGCGGATATGCACACAGTATAACGCAACCGCGTCGTGAAGTGCACCTGACCCGGTTGGGACGCCTGCCCCGCTTCGTCCCAATTACTTGACCCAAGTGCTAGTACATTGGGGTCATGTGTTGAGACTGTGGACCCCCTGAACGAGGGGGTCGGGCTTAAAGAAACGGGAAGCGATTACTGATACTCGAGGATATCGCGGAGATCCTGACCGCGTTGGCGGGATACCTGCGGAAGCGCCGGAAAGCTAGCTACCGCTAGCTTTTGAGCTCCCTCCGCAGGACCTTGCCCGCTGCGCTGACCGGCAGGGAATCTTGGACCTCCAGCAGCCTCGGGACCTTGTAGGCAGCCAGCTTGCTGCGGCAGTGCTTCCGCAACTCCTCCTGGACTTCGTCTTCGGGGCGGCCGCGGAACTCCTTCTTGAGCACCAGCACAGCCTTGACCGTCTCGCCCCGGTACCTGTCAGCCACACCCACGACGGCCGCCATCTCCACCATCGGGTGTTCGAAAAGCACCTCTTCCACTTCCCGGGGCCACACCTTGAAACCGGAGGCGTTTATCACATCCTTCTTGCGATCGACGATGTAGAAGTACCCCTCTTCGTCCATCCTGGCGAGGTCGCCCGTGTACAGCCACCCGTCCCGGAGCACATCCGCCGTTTCTTGCGGCCTATTCCAGTAGCCGTCCATGACCTGGGGTCCCCGGATGACCAGCTCACCTATCTCCCCCTCGGGCACCTCATCCACTCCCCCATCGGGGTCCACAATACGGGCCTCGGTGTCGGGCAGCGGCACCCCTATGGAACCCTCCTTGGCCCTGTGCGTCGGGTTGGCATGGGTGAGGGGAGAGGTCTCCGTCAGGCCGTACCCTTCGATGAGGACTTCATGGCCCGCCATATCATCGAAGGCCCGCTTGACCGCCGGGGGCAAGGAGGAGGCGCTTGTCCGGGAAGGCCTCAGAGACGCTAGGCTGAATTCACTCGCGCCCTCCAGGTCCAGCGCTGCGATGTACATCGTGGGAACTGCCGGGAATCGGGTCGCCCTGTACTCCTGTATAGCTGTCATCACCCTCCGTGCATCGAACCGGCGGAAGAGGAGCATGGTCGCTCCCACCAAGATGGGAACGCTCATTGCGCCCGCAATTCCGCCGATGTGAAACAGGGGAAGGGTGGAGATGAAGGTCTCCTCACCTGACTTGTACCCATACCAGGCAGCGAACTGCATAGCGTTGACTACCATGTTGCGGTGGGTGAGCATGGCTCCCTTGGATATGCCGGTGGTGCCGCCGGTGTAGGGGAGCAACGCCAGGTCACGAGTGGGGTCAACGGGAACGGGCGCAGCCGGCTCTCTGCAGGCCTCCAGGATGTCGTCGAAGCTCGGTTCTGGGCCCTCGCCTCCAACCACGATGATGGTAGGAGTGGACCTCCCCTCCAGCGCTCTGCTCACCATGGGATAGGTGTCCCGGTCGCACACAATCAGGCGCGGCTGGGCATCATCAAGCTGGCGCAGCAGCTCATCTCCGGTGTACATCGGGTTGCAGGGCGCGGGCACGGCGCCGGCCTTCAGGATTCCGTAGAAGGCGATAACCAGCTCAGGGCAGTTCTGCAGGAAGTAGGCTACCCGGTCTCCCCTGGCGACCCCCATGCCGGTAAGTCCAGCCGCGAAGCGGCCTGAGAGCTGCTCCAACTCACGGTACGTCAGAGTCGGAGGCGGTGCGGCATCATCACCCAGGAAGATGATCGCAGGTCTATCTGGGAACTCTTCCGCCGACTTTGTAAGAAAAGAGTGGAGGGGCACATCCGGGTAGTCGAGGCTTGAGGGGATGCCGAGAGTGTAGAGGGAGAGCCACGGCCTTTCGGAGGGGTTAGGCATGTTGATGATCATGCAGGTGAAGGGACTATTGCCGGCCCACAGCTGTTAGCCGTTGAAGCCCGCAGCCAGGCTGCTCAGCATGCTGTCCTGCTGCCGGACGTACTCTTCCATCTCGGCGATCTGGGCGTCGGTAGCCTGGGCGTAGCGACGCTGGGGGGCGATGTAGTCCTTGATGGTCGCCTTGCGGGGGATGTTGGCCCGGCGGAACGCTCCATCCTTCCACTCATACAGGGGCCAGATGCCGCACTCCACGGCAAGGCGGGAAACCTCGACGCCCTTGTCGTCGTCGTAACCCCACGACGGGTTGCAGGGAGTCAATATCTGGATGAAGGCCGGGAGGCGGGTCACGGCTGCCTTGAGCTTTCGCTCCAGGTCGGCGGGATGAGATGTGGAAGCCGTAGCCACGTATTCAGCGCCGCTGAACATCAGCATCAGGGGGAACTGCTTACGGCTGCGCACCTTGCCTGAAGGCCGGACGCTGGTGCGGGCCAGCAGGTCGGTGCTTCCCGTAGCATGGCTGCCGCTGGCGGCATGGGCTTGGTTGTCGCAGACCACGTGCAGGTACTTGTAGCCCTGCTGGAAGGCTGTCGCCATGTCGGCGAGCCCCATGTCGATCTGCCCATCCCCATCTATAACGACTATTGGCCGGTCGATCCCCCGGATATCCATGGCGGTGCGCATGGCGGCGCAGGCGCTATCGTGAGTGCCAAGGCCGCTGCGCTGGAGAAAGTCCCGCCCTATGCCGCACCCCTGGCCAAAGATAATGGGCGCTTCATCTTCCAGGATGTCGAAGATTATCTGCATCACCAGCCGGGTTGCCAGGTTGGAGGGACATCCCGGGCACTGGTTGGCCGTGACGTTCATCCAGACCTTTTTCTCGACGGTCTCCATCATCATCTTAGGCATTGCGCATCAACTCCCCGGCGGTCCCTCTTCTACCCGTCTCCCAAGGCCCGCTGCAGCATAGCTTCATCTTCTATCACATCGAAGTGCCAGGACTGCTCCGGCACAAGGTTCCCAGGGTCCAACGCCTGGAACCCCTCTTCTACCATGTACTGGATGTCGTAGTAGGTAACATCCCTGCCGCCCAGACCCACAGTGCGCCCAATCACGGTGGGAGGCACAGCCTCACCGAACAGGGCGCTCTTGAGGTCATGGAAGACGGCGGATACGGTGTTCCGGTCCATCACCACCACAACTTTGGAACCCCTCAGGGCATTGGCCAGCTCCCGGCCCGGGAAGGGGCGGTAGGTCCTGATTTTCACCAAGCCGACCTTCTTGCCTTGGTCTCGCATCATGTCGATGGCTACCCTGGCCGTTGAGACCAGGGATCCCATACCGACCAGGATGACCTCGGCATCATCGGTCTTGTAGGTCTCCAGGAGTCCGCCATACCCGCGCCCGAACATCTCCTGGTACTCCTCGTGGACATCCTGGATCATGTGCTTGGCGGTGTGGTTCAACGCGTAGTCAAGTTGGTAGCGACGCTCCATGTACTCCCGGTCCACATCCACGTAACCGTAGCCGCTCATTCGCGCGCCAGAATAGTATCCTGAGAAGTCCACATTCTTCAGGAAGTCGATCTCAGGCGGGAGCTGGAAGGGAGGCAGGAACCGGTCAACCATCTCCCGGGTCGGCAGCATAACGGGATAGCTGTTGTGGGACACCTCCCAGCCGTCGTAGGTGACGAAAGCGGGCAGGAGGATGTCCGGGTGTTCGCTGACCTTGTACGCCTGCAGGATAGTATCGAAGACATCCTGGGCGTTTTCGCAGTGATAGTGGAGCCAGTGGATGTCGCGGTACATGATCGTGTCCTGGTCATCGGTGCGGACCACCGCCGGGGGCTCCAGGGCCCGGTGGGCAACGGTAATGACGATGGGAATGCGGGCGTAGGAAGCGAAGATAAGCTGCTGGGCGGCGTAGAGAAGGCCCTCGGAGTTGGTGGCAAAGGAGCAGCGCACTCCGGACTGGGTGGCCACGCACTGGGCGTTCATCAC
Organism: Dehalococcoidia bacterium; assembly: GCA_963663025.1. Lineage (GTDB taxonomy): Bacteria > Chloroflexota > Dehalococcoidia > Lucifugimonadales > JAGWBF01 > JAGWBF01. Next base: position 1,682,650 of record OY760073.1, read on the forward strand.
GCTCCGCTCGTTTTGCAACTCAATCACCCTGGCATCCAGGTCTCCCCTGGAGATCATGCGGGAAGCCTCTTCTCCTACCTCATCGGAGGGGCCGATGGGGAAGAAGCACAGCACCTGTATGCGGGCCAGCTGCAGAGCCTTGGCGGCCGCCTTGTTGCCCGTAAGGGCGGTGCGCTCCAGTTCAATCCCTGTGGACATGAACCCTCCCGCGGGCACACCCAGCGCCCGCTTGACGGATGCTAACTCTCTTCGTCGTTTTCTTCTTCGCCCATGGAGTACCGGGCCTTGGAGTAGATCTCGCCGTGGTGAGGCTCCATGGTTATTTCTTCGTAGTTTGGCCGGTCCTTCAGCACCTTGTCTTCGTCGATCATCGTAAGGGCCTCGCCCACGCACACTTCAACGCAGATGCCGCAGCCCCTGCAAAAGTCAACGTCGATGCGGTAACCCTGCTGGGGAAGGCCCTCCCGAACTATGAAACCTGTGCCGTCGGGGCACATCACCTCGCTGATGCAGGAGTTGGGACAGATGCATTTGCTGTCCATGCACACCGGAATGGAGTCCCGCCAGACAAAGGGGCTGCCCTTGGTGTAGCCGGGCAGTTCATCGTAGCGGTCGAACCTGTAGTGCTGGGTCAGGTCATCCACCTGGACCCGCTGAAATCCCCGGGCTTTGTTGGCGCTGTCGTGCTTGACACCCCCGATAGCCTTCACCGACTGGTAGGCCTCCACGACAGCCCTGGCGTTGGCATCTCCCACTGGCCCCGGCAGGGCATCCCTGACCTCGGCTCGCAGCTCGGTGAGGTCCATGCTCTCGGTGATTCGGGCATAAGCCCCGAGCAGGCACAGGCCTACGGGCGGCGGATACCTGTGCAGCAGCCTCTGGCAGATCTCGGTGGCATCCACGGTGGCCACCACCCCCCGGAAGGAGAAGGGGAGATCGATATCCTCGGGAGCCTTGGGGGAGTTCACCAGCAGGGTGCCTTCCTTCATCCTCGCCACAGCATCGGCCACAAGGTCATGGCTGTTGTGCCGGGCTGTGTTGAGCAGCTCCTCCTGGAAGATGATCACCTCGGAGGGATGGTAGTTGGCGCAGCTTGCCAGCCCTGGGGAGTCCGATATCTTGACGTAGTTGATTACCGGGGCGCTTCGGGCGCGGGTGCCCGGATAAACGTTTACCGAAACATAGCTGCCCATCCGGGAGTGCACCTTGGAGAGCACCTCCCCGGCCTGCACCGACCCCTGGCCGGACATACATATCAGGTTCAACTCTCGGACTTCAGGCAACGAAAATCTCCAATGTGTGAGTAAGCGAAGCCGAAACGGCATGCTGTAGACGGAAGGTAGGCTAGTCCACCCAAGGGGAAAGTGTCAAGAATACAGGTAATCCGCCCGGGACCTTTCTCAAGTCGCCACTCTTCTGCTGATCGACCGTCGAGGCCGGACACGCTCCAAATATCCCAGAGGCGCAGTTGCTGGAAGATGGGACGATGAAAGTGCAGGTCACTCGGGCATCATGATCGATACCAGTTGTAGGTTGCGTGGGGACGTTGTGCCCAAGTCCGCTGACCAATGGTTCGCATTGCCGGGCCCATGGCCACCAGCTGGCGGCTCCACTCCTCAATGCCTATGTGATGCCACATGCCATGACCGGGAAATACCCATTCCACGCCAAAGACAGAGAGCCTCTCCAAGGTGTCGGCAAGAATCTCCCAAGAATGAAAGGTCTGGTTGGGGAAAACATCCAGCTCCCCGCGGCGATGGTTCCAGTGAAGGGTGTCTCCTGTGAACAGGAGCCCGTCATCGATGTGATACACCACATGCCCCAGGGTATGCCCTGGCGCCGGAATCGCCAGCACCCCGGGCGAAATTAATGCAACGCCCTCTTCTCCAATCAGATCGGTTGCGTGAGGAGCGGCATCTGCGTCGGCCTCGCCAATCCAGACCCGGGCTCCATAACGATCCGCCCAGAGGTCGTAGTCGGCAACATCATCCCGATGGCTCAGCAGCACGTGGGCAATGCCGCCCAAATCATCTACGCTCACGGCCAGCGGGCGGCTGAACCGGGGAGAGTCGATCATGAGGTTTCCCTCGGGGCGCGTCGCAAGATAAGAATGGGCCCCGAAGGATGCGCGGGAGTTATTCCCCAAAGCGAACACATCTTCGGTGAGGGGGTAGGGGAAAATGCCTGGTGGCTGGACGGGTTTCTTGAGATTGCCAATCGACCTTGTGGGACAGGCGGCAGCGGCACGCCACAAATCGGCCTCTTCCTTTGGTCCATTGGGCTGACGGGCGATGATAGAGCGCCCGCTGGCGTCCATTCCGATCAGGTCGGGGGCCCAATGTCGGGCCGCGTCGCATCGTATGCAACGGGTATCCACGAACCATGCGCCCGGGAGGTTGTCCGGGTGGGACTGGTCGAATCTAGGCATTGCTGGACTCTCTCTAACCGTGAGCGTCTATGCCCGGCGGCCAAGCTTCCATGTTGTAGGCCATGTGCCAGAAGAGCCACTCGTAGCGGCTGCTAACCATGAATGCCGTCCGCATCTGCTCCAGCTCCACGGCCCCGGCGGTATTTGCGCACTCATCCACGAAGGAGCGCCAGGCAGCTATGCTGTCCTTCAGCAGACCCTCGGTGTAGGGGGACGACCACTGGGAATAGACCGGATGGTCCAGCTCGCCCAGCATGTCGCCCAGCTCATGGTAAGTCCATGGACAGGGAAGGAGGGCGGCCGCCGTGGGCCCAAGGCCCATCAGGGATGCGGTCGCGAGCATGTGGTTGACGTATCCAAGACAGGTTGGAGAACGTCCAATGGCCTCCGCCTCCTCCGGCGTAAGGCCCACCAGGGCCATCATCTTCTGGTGCAGGGGCCTCTCCACAGGAGTGGAAACCCGGTGGGAGAGCAGCTCCAGGTTATGGCTGTCCGGAGCCTTGGCCAGGGCAAAGGCCACCGTCCGGCCAAACCCTTCGAGGTAGAGGTAGTCCTGGGCCATGTAGTACCGGAACTTCTCTAAGGGCAGGGTGCCAGCCCGAAGCTCTGCCAGGAAGGGGTTGGCGTATATCTGCTGCCAGATTGGGGCGGCTTCCGCCCTTAGCCGGTCCGAGAAACTATCTGCCATATCTTTCACCCGGCACTACTCTACTGGGCTCCAACCCTCCAGGCAGTGGCCCGCCTTTCGGCTCGAGCGGCGCCAGGTCCTCGTCCTGGTATTGCCCTTGGTACCCCTGGACAAGCTGCCGGTCCAGGTTGAAGAAAACAAGCTGGCCAATCCTGGCATTTCGGCCAAGACGGAACCCGTGGGGGTTCAGCACAGTGAGCATCACCTGGGAACGACCCCGATAGCCCGCATCCCATATGGCCGTGTGCACCGTCACGCCGGAGCGCAGGAGGCTGGACCGGGGCTGCATCAGGGCCATGATGTGGAGGGGCAAGCTGATGCGCTCGTTTAAGACTGCAAGATAGGGCCCGGGCGCCAGCTCTAGATTCCCCGACGCATCCCATTGAAGGAGACTGGTGGAGGACAGGGAGCGGGTGGATTCGGCCATCTCTCCAGCAGAGGTGTATTCCATCACCTCTCCCACCGTGACATCGAAGCCGTTGGGCTGCGCCTGAATGTCCAGGTCTATATAGCCGGCGATCAGGGGGTCCGGGGCTTCCACTAGCTCGAGGATGGACTGACGGCTCAGCGCTGAGCCGCCAGACAGGTCATTCATTCAGCCCCCTACACACGTACAATACATCCGCATTCTAGCACAAGCGAGCCTAGCCGCCCTCAGTTTGATCCCCCCAAGGGGACGGGGAGTAGGGCACCAATCGCCTTGTGATATATTTGTCCAACACTGCCTGCTCCGGCCAGTTTAGCTGGTAGCACGGATGAGGCGCAGTTCGGAAACACTATGTTGTCTCTGAGGTACGGGCTTCTTCTGAGTGCACTGGCTGTTTGGATGGCTGCGTGCACGCTGACTCCGCCCACTCCCATTCTTACCCCAACATCCACCCCGACTGTTACCCGGACCCCAGAGCCGTCACTGACACCTACTCTGAGTCCTACCCCCGGCCCGACGGCCACACCGACTCCCGGGCCGTCGCCAACGCCTCTCTTAAGTCCGACTCCCGGGCCGACGGCTACAACGGCTCCTACGCCAGTGCCTACGCTAATCCCTACGGCCACTCCTACGCCATTCCCAACGGTTACATTAACACCCTCACTTACCTCGACACCTAGGCCTACGCCAACCCAAACCTCTGCCCAAAGGGCTAATGCCTACTACCGCACGGTAATACCGTGGTACAACTCACCACCCGGGATGCACACAGGGAACGAATGGCATACCCACAGGGAAGCAAGGACTCACCTCCGCACTATTTATTCTCTGGACCCCGCCCTTGCCACAGAGGTGGCTGGCTTCTCATGGGTGCAGGGCTATATCGGCTGGGATGAAGTCGAGGCCCTTGAATCGTTGGCGCAACTCATCGAAACCACTCCTGAAGCGGCAGGTCTGGTGATAGATTACCCCTGGCTAGGCGACGGGCTTGCTGAAAACGAAAGCGCGGTCATAAGTTTTCTGTCCCAAGTTGCTAAGTTGGATGAGACACTGGGTGTAGAGGTAGCATCTATTCCCTGGATTGCCGATGGCGTTACTGAAGGCACCGCGTGGACTTTCAGATTCATGGCCGACATATGGGAAGAAGATAGTTCCCTTGCAAGTCAGTTGGTGGGGTTGTCGTGGGTGAGGGACGGGCTCACAGAAACCGAACTGGAGGCGCTGGCTGCAATTTCCAGCATGAGCGATCTAGATGGCACTTTGGCTCAGCATATCCTGGAACTTCCCTGGGTGGGGGACGGGATTACAGAAACCGAACAAAGTGCCCTGCACACCCTTTCCAGCATCGGATACCTGGAAAGCTCCATATTTACGGAGATCGTGGGGCTTCCCTGGGTGATAGATGGGTTGACGGAATCCGAGCAGAAGGCGCTGACGAACTTTTACGGCATCGGAGTCGTATCTGGCACCCTGGCCGCGCAGATTGTAGGGTTTTCCTGGGTTGAGGATGAGGTTACAGAATCCGAGCAGAGGGCACTTCAGACCCTCGCCTTCATCACAGGCATAAGCAGCGCTTTGGCTGGGCAGATCCTGGCGTTCTCCTGGGTGCAGGATGGGTTGCCGGAATCCGAACAGAGGTCGCTGGAATCCATTCACAGAATCGCGATCGTCGATATCTCCCTGGCTACGCAGACCGTCGCACTCGCCTGGGTCACAGATGGGTTGACGGAAACCGAGCGTAGTGCACTGGATGCACTTGACGACATCGCGGGCATCGATGTCGCCCTGGCTGAGCAGATCGTGGGGCTCCCCTGGGTGGCGGACGGGCTCACGGATGCCGAAGCAAGCGAGCTTCGAATCCTGGCCGACCTAGCCCATGACAATCCTGCTGCGGTCCAGGGTCTTTTGTAGGAAGCCCGGCAGTGCGGGGAAACCTAGGAAGTGGTGCGCCAGTCAGGCATCTTCCACAGTTTACATCGGAGGTCAAAGGGGTAGTGGCTGAGCCGGAGATAGATGTGAGCGCGACTGGTTCGGGATTTGAGTGAAGGCTAAGGTAGGTGCTGAGACGGACATGAATTGCCAGCGGTCGATGTTGTTAATTGTGCTGATGTCAGTCGCTGGGTGCACCTTCACGACTCCGCCGACTCCCATCCTTGGCCCAACATCCACACCTACTGCTACTCTCACCTCCTCGCCGTTACCAACACCTACCATGAGTCCCACTCCCGGCCCGACAGACACACCGGTGTCTACACCGACTCCCAGCCCCACGGCTGCACCGACTCCCTCTCCCGCGTCTACGCCAACCCCTGCCCCCGTGCCCACTCTTATTCTTGTTCTTTTACCTACCGCCACCCCGACGCCCTTCCCAACGGTTATCCCAACACCCTCAGTTGCGCCTACACCGAGGCCTACGCCCACACAAACTATTGCTCAAATGGCCAAGGCCTATTTCCGCACGGTTATCCCCTGGTACGGCCTACCCCCTGAGACGCACACAGGGACTGGATTCTGGACCCACGTGGAAGCTAGGACCCACCTCCGCACTATCTACGCCCTGGACTCCTCCCTTGCCATGAAGGTTGCTGAATTCTCATGGGTGCAGGGCTATATCGGCTGGGATAAAGTCAGGGCCCTTGAATCTCTGGCGCAACTCATCGACATTGCCCCTGAAGCGGCAGGTGTGGTGATAGATTATCCCTGGCTGCGCGATGGGCTTACCGATGACGAGCTAAGAGAACTTCGAGAGTTGGCAGACTTGGCAAACGAAAACCCAGCCTCACTCCAAGGTCTCTCTTAGAAGACCATGCAGTCCGAGTACCCCAGAAAGAGTTGCTCCAGTCCATTGGGTAAACCGCCCAAGCCAGATCGACTTGGGACGCCATATTGATCCTGACAAGACCGGATGCTTGACGATGTGACCTGCTCCCTGATGAGAATCGTCTAGCACCCAGGGTCTTGGACCCCGCTTTCCCCTAGCTCACCTTGCCCTCCCAAGGCGGGCTGTGCTATACTTTCGTGCGGATTTGTAACCTGAAATGGTGCGTTTTCGTCCTTGAGCAGGTTATGTAACCTGCTCTTTTTATAGACAGGGATCTCAGCGAACTAGAGAATGGCGAAAGGCAGGTCCTATGGTAGAAGCGCCAGAAGTTAGCCCCCCTCCCAGGGAGCCGGTAACGATGAAGACCCTCCTGGAGGCTGGGGTCCACTTCGGACACCAGACCAGGCGGTGGAACCCCCACATGAAGAGGTACATCTTCACCCACCGCAACGGCATTCACATCATCGACCTGCAACAGACACTGGTGCTCCTGGAGAACGCCTGTAAAGCCATCACCCAGCTGGTCGCCAGCGGCGGCGACATCCTGTTTGTGGGGACAAAAAAGCAGGCCCAGGAAACCATCCAACAGGAAGCCAAGCGAAGCAACATGCCCTACATCAACCAGCGCTGGCTGGGGGGCACGCTTACCAACTTCAAGACCATCAGGGCGCGCATCAACTACATGGTGCAGCTGGAAGAGCGCATAGAAAAGGGAGCGCTGCTCGGCCTCACCAAGAAGGAGAGCCTGAAGCTTCAAGATGAGCTGAACAGGCTTCACAAGTACTTCGAAGGCATCCGCGACGTCACCTCCATGCCGGCTGCGCTATTTGTCATTGATATCGAGAAGGAAGATATCTGCATTGCCGAAGCCGCCAGGCTGGGTATCCCCATAGTGGCCTTGGTGGACAGCAACTGCGACCCCAACCTCGTAACAGTGCCCATCCCCGGCAACGACGACGCCATCAGGTCCATCCGCTTGATCGCCGGCCGGGTCGCCGACGCCATCTTGGAGGGGCTGCGTCAAAGGGCGCCCTTGGAACCGGAAATCGACGAAGAGGTGGAGGAGGAAGGCGAGGAGGAGAAGCCGGAATTCCTGGAGCTGGATGCCCAGGAGCTGGAGTCCGCCCTGTCTTTCCGAGCGACACCTGAAGATACCTACGTTGCCGAGGCTCCGCCAGTCGAACAGCCGGATGAGCAGCCGGTTGCTCAAGCCCAGGGCGAGAGCGTCGAAAATGCCCAAGCGACGGTCACAGCTTCCGAAGAAGCTGCCACTGGCGCCCCGGACCAATCAGCCTAGCATCACGGGGCCCGACTGTCTCGACTGAGGGAATATCCTATCGGGGGAACGTTCTTGGAAATAAGTGTAGAAATGATCAGAGACCTCCGGCAAAAGACCGGAGCCGGAGTGATGGACTGCAAGCGGGCCCTGGAAGAGTCCGACGGGAACGCTGATAAGGCGGAAGATGTCCTGCGGGATCAGGGGCTCGCCAGTGCCGCCAAGAAGGTGGGACGGGAGACAAGGGAAGGTGTGGTACATGCCTACATTCACACCGGAGGGCGTGTAGGGGCGTTGCTGCAGCTGGACTGCGAGACCGACTTCGTCGCCCGCACCCCCGAATTCCAGGAACTTGCCCACAACCTTGCTATGCAGATTGCAGCGATGCCTTCAACTTCCTACGTCAGCAAAGATGACATCGACGAAGAAGATAATCGCCCCATAGAAGAGATCAGCCTCCTGGACCAGTCCTACATCAAGGACCCGTCCCGCACGGTAAACGACATCATCCAGGACGCTATCGCCAGGGTAGGGGAAAATATGAAGGTGCGCCGGTTTTCCCGTTTTGCCCTGGGGGAATGACGGGTTGGGGATACCTTGGCTAGTTCCTGCTACAAACGGGTGCTTCTTAAGCTAAGCGGCCAGTCCCTTAGCGGGGAAGGCCACTACGGAATCGACCCCCTTGCGGTGCGCTACGCCGCCGAGCAGATCAAGGAAGCCACCGATCTAGGGGTGGAGCTTGGCGTAGTCATAGGCGGCGGCAATATCTGGCGGGGTCTCGAGGCGGAAAGCTGGGGCATGGACAGGGCCACCGCAGACTACGCTGGTATGCTGGCGACGGTCATGAATGCCCTGGCCCTGCAGGATGCCCTGGAGCGAATGGAACTTACCACCCGCACCCAGACTGCATTGCAAGTCCAGTCGGTCGCCGAGCCCTACATTCGCCGCCGGGCTATGCGTCACCTTGAAAAGGGCAGGGTGGTCATTTTTGCCGCCGGCACCGGCAACCCGTTCATGACTACAGACACCACGTCCGCCTTGCGCGCAGTGGAGATCGGCGCCGAGGTGCTAATGATGGGCAAGAACAATGTGGATGCCGTCTACGACTCGGACCCTAACGAAAACCCCGGTGCCCGTCCCTTCTCCAAGCTGAGCTACCTGGACGCCCTGAATCTGCGCCTGAAGATCATGGATACGACCGCCCTTTCTTTGTGCATGGACAACTCCCTTCCTATAATAGTTTTCGACCTGTTCCAGCCGGGAAGCATCCGTCGCGTTCTTTCGGGAGAGTCGGTGGGAACTCGAATTTCAGGAGGAGAGAAGCTATGACGACCGAAGGCGGAGCCGCACCAAAACTTGCAGAAGATGTTCTGACTGAAGGGCAGTCACGGATGGGTAAGGCCATCGACGCGCTGAAACGAGAGCTTAACTCTGTGCGCACGGGCCGAGCCACTCCTTCGCTAATCGAGAACCTGTCCGTCGAATACTACGGGACTCCCACACCCCTGAGCCAACTGGCTACCATCACAGCCCCGGAGGCCCGGTCTCTCACCGTACAGCCCTGGGACAAGCAGGCCCTCAGGGAGATAGAAAAGAGCATCCAGAAGTCCGAGCTTGGGCTGAACCCCTCCAATGATGGGAGCTTGATCAGGATACCCATCCCTCCCCTGAGCCAGGAAAGGCGCAGGGAGATGGTCAAGGTGCTGAAGCAGAAGGCTGAAAACGGCAAGCTGGCGGTCCGGAATATCCGGCGCGACGCCATAGAGCAGCTCCGTTCCATGGAGAAGAACAAGGACCTGTCCCAGGACGAGAACCGAAGAGCCCAGGACACTCTGCAGAAGTACACCGACCAGCACATCGCCAACATCGATCAGCTATCCTCGTCCAAAGAATCGGAGATAATGCAGGTCTGATGTCGAGTCTCGATCACTTATGCAGCTAAGAACTACCCAACCCAAGCCGGCGATCCCTGCCATCAAGGTCCCAGCTCATGTAGCCATCATCATGGACGGCAACGGGAGGTGGGCAACCAGGCAGGGGCTGCCACGCCTGGAGGGACACCGGGCGGGCGTGGACAACATCCACCGGGTGCTGGACTGCCTGGCAGGTTACGGCGTCAAGCACGTGACCCTGTACGCCTTCTCCACGGAGAACTGGGGGAGGCCCGAGGATGAGGTCTCCGGTCTCATGTCCATCCTCGAAGAGGTGATCTACGTTGAGGCGGAGGCTTTGCACAGCAAGGATGTGCGGGTGTGCCACCTGGGACGCAAGGACCGCCTGTCCGCCCAGCTTTTGGATGCCGTCAACTACACCCAGGACCTTACCAAGAACAACAGCTCTATCAACCTTAACGTGGCCTTCGACTACGGCGGGAGAGATGAAATACTGGAGGCCATAAAGCAGATAGTGCGCGAGGGGGTCTGCCCCGACGACCTGGACGAGCAGGTCTTCACTAGGTATCTTTACACCAACGGGCTGCCCGACCCGGACCTGATTATCCGGACGGCAGGCGAGAGGCGCTTGAGCAACTTTCTCATATGGCAGTCGGCCTACAGCGAGTACTTCACCACAGCATCTCTGTGGCCGGACCTAGGTGAGGACGAGATTGCCGAAGCCATGGAGTCTTTCAGTCAACGTCAGAGGCGGTTCGGCGCCCTGAGGTCCGAGGATCCCTCCGGCTAGGCTCTCCCATGGCTGGCAGACTACTTACCGCCCTGGTAGGTATCCCCCTTCTGCTTGGCGCAATCTGGGTTGGCCTCCCCTGGCTGACCATCCTGGTGGGCGCGGCGGCGCTCCTGGGACTTTGGGAGTACCACAGGATGACCAACCCAACGCCCTCCCTCGTGCCCTTTGTGCTTGCGGCTGCTTGGGGCTTGGGCATCGTCGTATCCGCGCAGGTCACAGAACTCTGGACCGAGTATCTCCCCCACGCAGTCCTCGGGGCAGGTGTCCTCCTCTCAATGCCATGGCCGTTAGCAAACCTTCGCGGGGAAGGAGCCCTTGTCCGGTGGGGCGCGTGGGTCTTCGGTCCCTTCTACGTAGCTTTCCCTCTGGCTCATGCGCTGCTGATCAGGCAGATGGACGGAGGCTCTGAACTGGGCCGGGACTGGCTCCTCTTCGGGATAATCGTGGTGTTTGCGACCGACACAGGAGCCTTCTTCACCGGCAGGCTTATTGGGAGGCACAAGATGGCGCCTACCATCAGCCCGGGCAAGACATGGGAGGGCGCGTTCGGAGGAATGGTCTGGGCCATCGGCATTGCCCTGCTCCTCGGCGCCATGCTGGAGCTTCGCGTGCCCGCGTGGCAGGCCGCTCTGGTTGGAGCGGCGGCTGGGGTGGTCGCCCAGTTGGGAGACCTTCTGGAATCCCGGCTGAAGAGGATCTCCGGGGTGAAGGATGCAGGCAGCCTCCTGCCCGGCCACGGAGGCATCCTGGACAGGGCGGATTCCATTGTACTGGCTATCCCCGCAGTGTATTATCTTGTCAAGTTTGCGCTGGACACCTCCGCATAGCTCTGTGCGCAAGGCGGTGAATGGATGAAGGGTCTGGTAGTCCTCGGCTCCACGGGATCCATCGGGGTGCAGACCCTTGATGTGGTCCGAGAGATGCCCGAGCGGTTCCGGGTCCTGGGGCTGGCTGCCGGAAGGAACCTGAATTTGCTGGTAGACCAGGTTTCCGAGTTCAGCCCCCGCATGGTGTTTTGCGCCGACGAGGCTGAGAGGCATAGGCTGGCTGGGAATGGGACCGTGACGCCCATGGAGGAGATGGTCGCCGACCCCGAAGTCGAGCTTGTGATGGCTTCCACCATCGGGACAGCCGGCTTGATACCGACGGTGAAAGCCCTCCAGTGCGGCAAAACCGTTGCCCTGGCAAACAAAGAAGTTATTATCATGGCCGGCCCTCTTATCCGGTCCTTGGCGGGGACGGCGGGACGAGTCCTGATGCCGGTGGACAGCGAACCCAGCGCCATCTGGCAAAGCATCCAGGGGGAAAGCAGCCCCATAAACCGCCTGATCATCACCGCATCGGGCGGCCCTTTCCGAAAGTCGTCCCTCCATGACCTGGAGAAGGTCACCCCCGAGCAGGCCCTGAAGCACCCCACCTGGAACATGGGCAGGAAGATCACCATCGACTCCGCGACCCTCATGAACAAGGCCTTCGAGGTCATCGAGGCCTACTGGCTCTTCGACGTTCCCTGGGAGAATATCGAGGTCGTCGTGCATCCCCAGAGCATCATTCACTCCATGGTGGAGATGGCCGATGGCTCGGTGAAAGCCCAGATGGGGCCGCCCGACATGCGCCTCCCCATCCAGTACTCCATGCTGTACCCGGAGCGCCTGCCCAACCGGCTGATCCCCCACCTTGACCTTGGTTCGCCTTTGGACATCAATTTCGAGCCCCTGGACCCCGCGCGCTACCCCTGCTTCAGCCTTGCAGTGGAAGCTGGACGGAAGGGGGGCACCTACCCTGCTGCTCTCAGCGCTGCCGACGAGGTTGCGGTGGACCGGTTCCTGGATGGCCGGATAGGGTTCCTGGATATCCCCCGCGTCCTCGAGGCGGTACTGTCCAAGCACACGTCTACAGGCGGCGAAACCCTCGAGGAGATAATGGAGGCCGACAGAACGGCTCGACTGGACGCCGAAGCTGCGGCCGACTCCCTTCACAATCGCGTCCTCGCAGGATGATGTGAAGGGCCTCCCAGGCCGTACCCCATGGATATCCTGATCACCATCGTCCAGTTCCTGGCTGTCCTGGCTGCGGTGGTGCTGGTCCATGAGTTCGGCCACTTCGCCACCGCAAAGGCCTTCGGCGTCAAGGTAAACGAATTCGGCATCGGCTTCCCCCCCAAGCTACTAACCATCTGGCGCAAAGGGGACACCGAATACACCATCAACCTGCTCCCCATCGGCGGCTTTGTGAAGCTGGAGGGCGAGAACGACATAACCGGACCCCGGAGCTTTGCCAGCAAGGGCATCGGCACCAGGTTCATCATCCTCATCGCCGGGGTGTTTATGAACGTGGTGCTGGCCCTCCTACTCCTAACGGGCCTATTCATGTTTACGGTGGGAGAGCTGGAGGTAGCCGAAGTTTCCAGCCGGTCCTCGGCGTCGGATGCGGGCCTGCTTCCGGGGGACCGTATTCTGAAAGTGAACGGCGAAGATGTGTCCGGTTTCCGGCAGCTCACCAGGACTCTGGGCGCTAACCGGGGTACGGATGTGCCGTTGCTGGTTCGGCGAGACGGCGCGGAGCAGGTGCTCTACGTCTCACCCACCTCTCATAGTTTCCCCCACGAAGCCGCTTCAGGTGTCAGTGTCGAGGTTGTCGGCGATCTGAAGGTAACAAACGTATCCTCCGGTTCCCCCGCCGACAGGGCGGGCGTGCAGGACGGCGATATCATCACCGCGGTTGACGGCTCCCCAGTGGAGGGGTTCTACGCCCTTACCGGGCTGATCAACGACAACCGGGGACGACGCATCGAGTGGCAGGTCCAACGGAATAGTTTGCCCGTGACCCTCTACGTGACCCCCAGAAGCTTGCCCGCTCCGGGGCAGGGAGCCACGGGAATCACCATTGACGTTTCGGGCGAGGTGCGCATCGAGGATGTGGCGCCTGGCTCGCCCGCCCATGCGGCTGGCATCTTGCCAGGCGACATCATCACGGAGGTAGATGGCGACGCTATCGGCGAATTCAACGAACTGGCAAGAGCCGTTGACAAGCGTCTCGGAGAGGCGAGCGCTTGGACAATCCAGAGAGGAAGCACCAGCAGGCCCATCACCCTTGTTCCCGAGGCTGATGCCCTTCCCTACGAAGCCAGCACAGGGCTTACCGTCGAGTTCCTGGCCCTGCAGAACACCCCCGTCAATCCGCCTTGGGAAGCCCTAGTCCGGTCAGTAACCTGGATAGGAGGGGCCGCTGTGGCGACCAAGGACGCGGTCGCCAACTGGCTGGCCGACGACGGCGAAACCCCCTTTGCTGGGCCGATTGGCATCGCCCAGGGCACCGGCGAACTGGCGCGGGAAGCGGGCCTCATCTCCCTGGTCCCCCTGACCGCGCTACTAAGCATGAGTTTGGCATTCTTCAACATCCTACCCTTCCCCGCCTTGGACGGAGGCAGACTGGTGTTCGTGGTGCTGGAGTGGGTACGCCGCGGCAAACGGATACCGCCGGATAAAGAGGGGCTGGTGCACGTAATTGGCTTCGTTGGGTTGATGACCATGCTGGCCGCTCTTACATATAACGATATAATAAGGATAATCGAGGGATATAGTTTCTTGCCTTAGAGGGCAACGGGACCAAGATGAAAAGCCGGGGGCTGCTATGACCGCAAGACGCACAACCAAACCCATCTACGTAGGAGACGTGAAGGTTGGGGGAGACGCCCCGATAACCGTCCAGTCCATGACTAAGACGGACACCCGGAATGTAGAGGCCACCGTGGCCCAGATACGGGAGCTGGAGGAGGTTGGCTGCGACATCATCCGCTCGGCCGTCCCGGACATGGAGGCCGCCAAAGCCCTGCCGGAGATCAAGAAGCAAATCAACATCCCTATTGTGGCAGACATCCACTTTCACTATCAGCTGGCATTGGAGGCCATCAAGGGCGGGGTGGACATGCTTCGCCTCAACCCCGGCAACATCCGCGATTCGGACCGAGTCAAGGAGGTTGTGCGGGCGGCCAAGGAGCGGGATATTCCCATACGCATCGGCGTCAACTTTGGGAGCCTTCCCCCCGTCGGAGCCATCGGCAAGAGCCGCGGGTTCTCGCGCCACGGAGACATGGTGAACACGCTGGCCAAGCATGAGGATGCGACCGAGGGCGACTATTCCCTGGTGGACCACATGGTCGATACAGCCCTGTGGGAGATCGGCATCCTAGAAGCCCTTGATTTCGACTTGATCAAGATATCCATGAAGGCCTTCGATGTGCCGACGACCCTGGAGGCATACCGTAGGGTCGCTGACATGGTGCCCTACCCATTGCACCTCGGCATCACAGAATCGGGAACGGTGCGCGCGGGCTCCATTAGGACCGCCATCGGCCTGGGTATGCTCCTTTACGAGGGCATCGGAGACACCATCCGCGTTTCCCTCAGCGGCGACTCCAAGGACGAGGTGGCGGCCGGCTACGACATTTTGCGTTCCCTGAACATGCGCCAGCGGGGCACCACCCTGGTCGCCTGCCCCAGCTGCGGCAGGGCCGACGTTGATGTGATCAAGCTGGCCAACACAGTGGACAACATGCTCAAGACCATGAACAAGGACATAAAGGTCGCCGTGATGGGGTGCGAGGTAAACGGCCCCGGCGAGGCTAAGGATGCCGACGTAGGCATCGCCGCCGGCGCAGGCCGGGCCATCATCTTCCGCAAGGGGCAGAAGGCCCGCGTGGTGGCCGAGGATGAGATGCTCACGGCCCTGATGGAAGAGGTCGAAAAGACCTAGAGGCGTGACGCCCTCTGGCAGGACGAATTCCTGTCCCCTCCGGCTTCACATCAAGAAGACAGGACACGCATGAAGTTCACCCAGATGGTCTCCAAGACCCTTCGCACTGAGCCAACGGAGGCCGAAACCGCCAATCATCGGCTGATGTTGAAGGCCGGGATGATATCCCAGGTAGCCTCCGGGGTGTACAGCTATCTCCCCCTGGCGTGGCGCTCCCTGAGGAAGATCGAAAACATCATCCGCGACGAGATGAATGCGGCCGGCGGGCAGGAGATCCGAATGCCGGTGCTCCAGCCCCAGGAGCTATGGGAGGAGACGGACCGGGTCGCCGGTTTCGGCGAGAATCTCTTCAGGCTTGAGGACCGGCGGGGACGTCCCATGGTGCTTGCGCCCACCCACGAAGAGGTCGTGACCAACATCGTTAAAGGCAACGTCCAGAGCTACCGGGACCTGCCCGTGATCCTGTACCAGATACAGACCAAGTTCCGGGACGAAGCCCGCCCCAGGGCCGGACTGATACGGGTGCGGGAGTTCGACATGAAGGATGCCTACAGCTTCGATGCCGACGACGACGGCCTGGACTCCAGTTACCAAGCTATGGGCCGTGCCTACCGCAACATCTTCGAGCGATGCGGCCTGCCGGTAATCATGGCCAAGGCCGACAGCGGGGCCATAGGCGGCAAGGACTCCCACGAGTTCATACTCCCCACACCCACTGGGGAAGACACCATCATCCTGTGTCCCGGCTGCGGCTATGCGGCCAACGCCGAGAAAGCCAGGGGGCAGGTCTCCCATGCCGGAGAGGAGGCCCTCTTGCCCCTTGAGCAGGTCTCCACCCCCGGACTAAAGACCATCGATGCTCTGTGCACTTTCCTGAACGTCCCGGCTTCCAAGACCCTGAAGGCGGTCTTCTACAGGGCCGACGAAGAAACAATCTTCGTTACCGTCCGGGGCGACCTGGAGGTCAACGAGGTGGCCCTGAAAAACGCGCTGGGCTGCAAGGCCCTGAGGCTGGCGTCCGACGAAGAGGTCAAGGACGCAGGGCTGGTCGCCGGGTCGGCGTCTCCCATCGGCATAAAGAACGTGCGGCGCGTGGCGGACAACTCCATTACCATGGGGGCCAACTTCGTGGTAGGGGCCAACGTGCCCGATACCCACATGATGAACGCCAACTACCCCAGAGACTTCGAGGTGGACATCCTGGAACACTTTGCCCTTGCCCAGGAGGGTCAAAGCTGCACGAAGTGCCCCGCAACCCTTGGGTCCACCAAGGGTGTGGAGGTAGGCCACATATTCAAGCTGGGCACCTTCTTCAGCGAAGCTTTGGGGGCTTACTACCTGGACTCGGAAGGCCAGCAGCGTCCCATTATCATGGGATGCTACGGGATTGGCGTAGGAAGACTCCTGGCGGCGGCCGTGGAGCAGAACCACGACGACAAGGGAATCGTGTTTCCCACTCCCATTGCCCCTTTCCAGGTGCATCTCGTTGGTCTGAACCTGTCCAACGAGGATGTGGCCAATGCAGCCGATGCCTTGTACCAAGAGTTGTGGTCGGCCGGAATAGAGACCCTATACGATGATCGAAAAGAGGAGGCCGCCGGGGCGAAGCTCAACGATGCCGACCTCCTGGGGTTGCCCATGCGCATCGTGGTCAGCCCACGCACCCTCGGCCAGGACTCGGCGGAGATGAAGCCCCGGAACTCCCAGGACGCCTCCGTTGTACCACTGGTCGACGTGGCAGCAAAGACAGCCTCCGCCCTGGCTGCGTGATGTGCGCGCCATACTACAAGCCGGAAGAACGATATGACCAGCAATAGCAAAAAAGAGTGGCGGGAAAACACCCTGGACCCCCAGGTGCGCCGCTTCCCCGAGAGGCAGGACCGCTTCAAGAGCGAGTCGGGCATTGAGCAGGACGTGGTTTACAGCGCCGACGACCTGGAAGCGTCCGGCTGGGAGTACATGAAGGACATGGGTTTCCCCGGGGAGTACCCGTACACCCGCGGGGTGCAGGCGAACATGTACCGGGGGCGTGTGTGGACCATGCGCCAGTACTCGGGCTACGCCACAGCCGAAGAATCGAACCGCCGGTTTAAGTACCTGCTGGAGCAGGGGCAGACCGGGCTATCCATCGCCTTCGACCTGCCCACGCAGATCGGCTACAACTCGGACCATCCCATGGCCAGGGGCGAGGTCGGCAAGGTGGGTGTTCCCATATGCAGCCTCAGGGACATGGATGTACTGCTGGACGGCATTCCCCTGGACAAGGTGAGCACATCCATGACCATCAACGCCACAGCGTCCGTGCTGTTGTGCTTCTACATCGCCGTCGCCCGTCGCCGCGGCATCTCCCCGGCCTCCCTTAACGGCACCCTTCAGAACGACATCCTCAAGGAGTATATCGCCCGGGGCACCCACATTTACCCGCCCCGTCCCTCGATGCGCCTCGTGGTGGATGTGTTCAAGTATTGCGCCGCCGAGGCGCCCCGATGGAACACCATCAGCATCAGCGGGTACCATATGCGAGAGGCGGGCGCCACGGCGACCCAGGAGCTGGCCTTCACCTTCGCCAACGCCATAGCCTACCTGCAGGCCGCCGTCGATGCAGGGTTGGACGTGGACGATGTGGCGGGACGCATCTCTTTCTTCTTCGTCGCCCACAACGACCTGTTCGAAGAGGTAGCGAAATACAGGGCTGCCCGCCGGATGTGGGCCAAGATAGTACGTCACCGGTTCGGGGCCAAGAACCCCCGCTCCTGGATGCTCCGCTTCCATACCCAGACGGCAGGGGTGACCCTGACTGCCCAGCAGCCCGACAACAATCTCATCCGCACCACGGTCCAAGCCCTGGCGGCGGTCCTGGGGGGCACCCAGTCCCTTCATGTGAATTCCCGGGATGAGGCCCTGGCCCTCCCTTCCGAGGAAGCAGTCCAGTTATCTCTGCGCACCCAGCAGATCCTGGCCCACGAGAGCGGTGTGGCCGATGTGGTGGACCCCCTGGGCGGCTCCTACTACGTGGAGACCCTGACCGGCCGACTGGAGGAGGAAGCCAACAAGTACATCGAGACCATCGACGACATGGGGGATGCTGTATCGGCCATAGAGTCCGGGTACCAGGTGCGGGAGATCAACCAGGCGGCCTATCTGCACCAGCAGGAAGTCGAGCAGGGGCAAAAGGTGGTGGTAGGCATAAACCGGTACACCGGCGAGACCCCGCCCATCGATCACCTCCTGAGCGTGGACCCCCGGTCAACGGAAAAGCAGATAGAAGCCCTGCAGCAGGTGCGAAGGGAGCGGGACAACGGCGCCGTCCAGGCCAGCCTCTCCCGCCTGCGGGAGGTGGCATCGGGTGAGGACTGCACCGTGCCGGCCATCTTGGAATGCGTGGAGTCTTACTGTACCCTTGGGGAGATTTGCGACGTCCTACGGGATGTATTCGGCGAGCACAAAGACCTGGTGGCATTCTAAATGCCGAATCCGGCTGCTCCGCTGCCCAATGTTCAAGAGAGGTGATACATGGCTGACCTGCTTCTAACCGAAGAGGAGCGGATGCTCCAGAACACCGTCCGCGAGTTTGCCGACCGGGAGCTGTCTCCCAGGTCCCAGGAAATCGACGAAAAGGAGCAGTTCTCCTGGGACAACTGGCGAGGCCTCGCCTCTCTGGGCCTGACGGGCATAGGGATCGACCCGGCCTACGGGGGCAGCGGCGGCGGGTACCGCCAGGTCGCCCTGGCTATGGAACAGGTCGCCAGGGGGGACGCGGCAACCAGCACATCACTGATCGCTCACCTCTGCCTCGGCACCCGCACCATTTTCGAGTTCGGCGACGAGACCCAGAGGCAGAAGTACATCCCCGACCTGGTCAATGGCAACAAGATGGCTGCCTGGGCCCTGACCGAGCCGTCCTGCGGCTCCGACGCCGCTGCCTTGCAGACGACCGCCATGCTCCGGGATGGAACCTATTTCCTGAACGGCAGCAAGATTTTCATCACCAACGCAGATACGGCTTCCCAGGTTGTGATGTTCGCCACCCACGACAGGTCGCTGCGGGCCAAAGGGGTAAGCGCCTTCGTGATGGAGAGCACAACGCCGGGCTTAAGCGTTTACAAGCAGCACGGAAAGATGGGTATGCGGGGCTCCGCCACCACCGAGGTCACTATGGAGGATGCGGCTGTCCCCGAGGTCAACCGCCTTGGGGACGAGGGCAGGGGATTCAACTACGCCATGGAGATACTCGACTCCAGCCGCATCATAATCGCCGCCCAGTGCGTGGGCATCGCCCAGGCAGCACTGGAGGCCTCGGTCAAATACGCTCAGCAGCGCCAAACCTTCGGTAAGCCCATCGCCCAGCACCAAGCCATACAGTTCCTGCTGGCAGACATGGCCGTGGAGGTCCACGCGGCCCGTGTTGCCACCATGCAGGCCGCCACCCTCAAGGACCAGGGGCTGGACTTTGTGTTCGAAGCCTCCATGGCTAAGCTGCTGGCCTCAGAGACGGCGGTCAGGGCAACCTCCAATGCCCTCCAGGTGCATGGCGGCTACGGCTACTTCAAGGACTCCCCGGTCGAGAGGCTATTCCGGGATGCCCGCGTGACCACCATCTACGAAGGCACCTCCGAGGTGCAGAGGCTGATCATCGCCCGGCAGCTCCTGGCCCAGTACCCCTTGTAATCAGACAACACCTAGGCAGGGAATCTTGGAACCATCTTGCACCGCCCGGTACATAGACCACATCGGGATAGCCGTTAGGGACCTGGACGCAGCCATGAAGCTTTTTCAGGAGCTGTTCAACGTGCCCACGGCGGAGCCCCAAGAGATTCCCGACCAGAAGGTCAGGGCGGTGCTGCTCCCCATCGGCCAGTCCCGGCTGGAGCTCCTGGAGCCCTTGGAGGCTGACAGCAGCGTGGGCCGTTTCCTGGAGAACAGGGGCGAGGGCCTTCACCACCTAGCTTTCAACGTGGAAGATGTATGCGAGAGCTTGGATGAGCTTGGCAGAAGGGGTGTACGGCTGGTGGACCTTGCGCCGAGGGAAGGGCTGTCGGGGATCATTGGATTCATCCATCCCGCCTCGGTCCATGGTGTGCTGACCGAGCTGGTCCAGAGCGTCGAGGAGTAGGCGTCCGATGCAGCAAACTACGGACAGGATACGCGTTGTGGTGGCCAAGCCTGGCCTGGATGGCCATGACCGGGGCGCCAAGGTGGTCGCCAGGGCGCTGAGGGATGCAGGCATGGAGGTCATCTACACAGGCATACGCCAGACGCCGGAGATGATAGTCGAGACGGCATTTCAGGAGGATGCGGACGTCATCGGGCTCAGCATCCTGTCGGGCGCGCACCTGGAGGTGTTCCCCGAGATACTGCGCCTCATGCGGGAGAAGGAGATGACCGACGTTCTGGTGATAGCCGGAGGCATCATCCCCGAGGTTGACAGGGACCCCCTCCTGGAACAGGGGTTGAGCGCCATCTTCGGCCCCGGCACCTCCACCCAGGACATCGTCCAGTTCATCCAAAGGCAGGCCCGCAAACGGGATCTCCCGTGATGCCCAATGTGAAGCGACGATGGGAAAGCCGCTTTCCAAAGAAGACAACTCGCCGAAAGGCCATATCTGGCTTTGATGCGAAATGGGGGGTCGCTGATGCAAAAGTTGGATGCTTAGAGCATCACTACCTAAATTGCGCAGTTCATCCGCCGGTAGTTGGTGGCGAAGCCTGTGACATCGAAGTCCTCGCTGGTTGTCACGGCATCGTCCCATACAGCGATCCGCACTATTTCATCACGGGATTCCGCATCGATGAAGAGGTCCGCGACTATGCGGAATTCAGTCCCTTCGATATCGTAAGAAGGCCCCCACGAACTGTAATCAACATTGCGAATCGCTACAGGCTCGTCGCCACCAACCGTTATGCTCATTATGGCTCTGTGACCGGGCAGTTCTGTTGGATGCTCGGGGTGGGCATAAAACTCTGGGAAAAAGGCGAGTTCAATGGCGTCACGGGAACTGAAGCAATTGATAGAAAGACGTCTGCCGTTGCCAATCCAGTTGTCCGTACGTCCGCCCTCGCTGTCTAAACTCATATAATCCCACTCGTCGGATGCAAACCATTCGCCCTCAGGAGTGGCTGTCGTCGGCAATGCCGTGGCTGTGACAACCGGCAGAACAGGCGCCGCAGTTGGGCCCGCAGACCCAACATCGCCCTTGTCACCCTTTGGCCCTTCTGGTCCTTGGATTCCAGCCTCGCCTTGCGGGCCTCGTGGTCCTGCCGGACCTTGTTCACCCGGTACTCCCTGTGTGCCCGGCTTGCCCTGGCCCCCCGGTACTCCTTGAGGTCCCTGCATTCCCGGCTCGCCCTGTGGCCCCTGCAAACCTCGTTCACCCTGCTCGCCCGGTTCCCCTTGTGGCCCGGGCGGGCCTGGAGGACCTTCGATACACCCCATTGTTGAGAACAGCAGCAACAGCCCGAGAACGATCCCTGTTCCGCGCAACCTTGGAAAAACAAACATGGTGCCCCCTTGCACGAGTCTTCTGGGCAATTGCGAGCTACCGTCCACGCGTACAGAGGCAAGGGGGACACGTTGCCCATCCAACTCAATCCTTATACGCAATGGTGAGGGGAAGCTCGCAGGGCCAGACTACTATAGAATGAAGTGGATATCCACTCGCAGGTTCGGCTATGTCACAAATGGGAGACGGGGACTTTTGCTCTCCTTCATCAGGACACATATCTTGACAGAAGTACCTACTACACCTTTATAATTGCCAACTGATCGGCGTTGACCAACCCATCGTTAATATATAATGTTGCCCAGCTCCTGAAAGAACCGGTAGGTTCTACCCGCCAGTTCCTCATTGATTCCCGCGAATCCATCGACGATGGTTCCACTCACATTCTCCCCGAAGGCCAAGTCCATCTGCTGCGCACCGACAGGGGAATCCTGGTACAGGCCGACCTGGAAGCCAGCGCGGCCATGACGTGCAGCAGGTGCCTCGCCCCCTACCATCAACACCTGAGCATGGGCTTGGAAGAAGAGTATTTCCCGACCGTCGAAGTGGCCACTGGCCAGTCCCTCCACATTCCAGAAGATGCGGAACCATCCACCACCATTGACCCCCACCATATGCTGGACATCACAGAGGCGGCGCGGCAGTATTGCCTGACCAGCCAGCCTATGAAACCTCTATGCCAGCCGGATTGCCAGGGCATCTGCCAGACCTGCGGCTCCAACAAGAACATGGGGAGCTGCACCTGCGATGCGCCCGCCGAAGATGTTCGGTGGGCGCCCCTGACACAGTTGCTGGGGTCGGTCAGTTCCTGAGTAACACGAAAGGCAGACGTAAGAGTACAACTCATGGGTGCACTCCCAGTAAAGAAACTCACCAGGTCCAGGCAAGGCAAGAGACTAGCTCACTACCGCTTGAAGCCTCTCCATCCCTCCCGGTGTCCCCAGTGCCGGGCCGCGAAACGTCCCCACACAGCCTGTTCCATCTGCGGCTTCTACAAGGGCCGCCAGGTGCTGAACACTGGAAACAGCTAAGAACCGAGAAGGACGATAATACATGGAAATAGCTACTAACGGCCTTGAGAAGGCCAACCTGGCCTACGTGTTTCCCGGCCAAGGCTCGCAATTTGTGGGCATGGGTCGGGAAATCTATCGTAAGTCCCGGGCAGCCAGGGAAATCTTCGATGAGGTCGATGAGGTGCTGGGAATGCACCTAACCAGGATGGTCTTCGAAGGCCCCGAAGAAGACCTAAACGAGACCATCAACTCCCAGCCCGCCATAATGGCTACCAGTCTTGCCTGCTACGGAGCGCTGGACGAGCTGAAGGACAGCCACCTCCCAAGGCCGGGCGCTGTCGCAGGCCACAGCTTGGGCGAGTACACATCCATGGTTGTGTCGGGCGTGGTCGACCTGGCGGATGGCATCAGGCTCGTAAGGGAGCGGGGCCGGCTGATGCAGGAAGCATCGGCGCTGCACCCGGGGAGCATGGCCGCCATCATCGGTCTGGATGAAGAAACGGTTGAAGAGATTTGCCACGAGACTGGCGCCGAGGTGGCCAACATCAACGGCGGAGGCCAGATCGTGATCAGCGGCGACAAGCTATGCGTCGCCAGGGCGGTTGACCTGGCTTCTATTCGCGGCGCCCGGAAAGCGGTTCCCCTGGCGGTAAGCGGGGCCTTTCACTCTTCCCTGATGTCCGAAGCTTCTCGAGGACTGGCCGAAGCGGTCAATACAACTACTTTCTACGAACCAGTGGTCCCCATCATCGGCAACTCCATCTGCCGCCCCTTGACCACAGCCCAGGACATCAAGGATGAGCTCATGAGCCAGCTTTGCAACTGTGTCCAGTGGCAAAGGTCGGTAAACCTGATGATGGACATAGGCATCTCCAACTTCATCGAGTTCGGACCGGGACGAGTCCTGGGCGGCTTGATCAAGAGGATAGGAAGCGAGCCTTCCCACAAGGACAGCCACATAGAGATAGCCAACGTAGGCGACCTGGAATCGGTTGCGAGGGTGGCGGAAGCGGGCTACTGGAACCCCCAGATTCATCACAGCTAGTCGATGTCGCGGGCAGCAGCGTGGTGCTATGACCGGGGAAAGGGCCTCTCACTTCAGAAGAACGTCCCGGGCCTTGGCGGTACAAGTCCTGTACGAGATGGACATCGCCGGGCATCCCGCAGAATCGTCCTTCTCATGGCTCGTGGATGAGAATGATGTTCCCCAAGACTCCCTGGACTACGCCCTGGAACTCGCCACAGGGGTGGCTGACAGGTTGAAAGAGATTGACCAGCAGATCCGCCAGCACGCACCTCTCTGGCCAGTGAACCAACTCCCCGTAGTTGACCGGAACATCCTTAGACAAGCGATTATGGAGATATGCTTCGTACGAAACGTTCCTAACAAGGTGGTGATTAACGAGGCTATTGAGTTGGCAAAGACCTTCGGCAGTGAAAGCTCTCCCAGATTCGTTAACGGGGTCCTCGGATCCTTGGTAGATGAGGCAGAGAGGGCTGAACGCGGTGAGTTGGAGCCCTCTATGGCAGCGGCAGAAAACCAAATCCAGGAAGGAAACTAAGAGGATGGCAACGACTTTCGAGAGGGTCAGGGCAATAGTGGTGGACAAGTTGGATGTTGATGAAGGTTCGGTGGTACCCGAAGCATCCTTCGTCGATGACCTCAATGCCGATTCCCTGGACCTCGTGGAACTCATCATGGCTTTCGAAGAAGAGTTTTCCGACGACGACAACAAGATCGAAATTCCCGATGAGGATGCGGGACAGATAGTGACCATCCAAGACGCCGTCAGCTATCTCCAGAGCCACGGCGTGAAGGATGATTAGAGCTTCTTTAGTACATCCTTCAGAACTAAGCTAATTCCCCTTTTGGAAGAGAACGTCAGGCAGGGCGGGGGCGGATCATGATGAAAATGCAGAACCTGGAGGAGGTTGCCAGGAAGGTACGGGCCTGCACCGACTGTCCCCTAAGCCAGGGGCGGACCAACGCCGTACCCGATGAGGGCCCTGAGGGCTCGGAAATCATGTTCATCGGGGAAGGCCCGGGCTACCAGGAAGACAGGCAAGGCAGGCCCTTCGTTGGCCCGGCAGGAAAATTCCTCGAAGAGCTCCTTCAGTCGATAGGTTACTCCCGCGAGCAAGTCTATATCGCAAACATGGTCAAGTGCCGTCCAGCCAATAACCGGGACCCCTTGCCCAGCGAGATCGACGCTTGCAGCAAGTACCTGGACCGCCAGATCGAGATCATCAACCCAAAGCTGGTGGTCACGCTGGGCCGATTCTCCATGTCCAAGTTCCTGCCCAAGGAAAGCATCAGCCGGGTGCACGGGCGGCCCAGAAAGGTGCACGGCCTGACAATCTTCCCGATTATGCATCCGGCGGCGGCCCTGCACCGGCAGGAGAACCGAAAGACCATAGAAGATGACTTCAGCGCCATACCGGAACTGCTGAAGCAGACTGAGCCAGCCCCTATGGTCCAGCTCCCCGAGAAAGAGAAACCTGAACAGCTCTCCATGTTCTAGGCGGCCAGTATCCACGCCTATGACATTCCAGCGCAAGATAATCATCCGCCACTTCGAACCAAGGCAGATTAGTGTCCAAATCAACCCTTAGGGTTATTCCCCTCGGAGGACTTGGGGAAATAGGCAAAAACATGATGGTCCTGGAGTACGACCAGGACATCATCGTAATTGACTGTGGTGTGCTCTTCCCCGAAGAAGATATGCCCGGAATTGACCTCGTCATCCCGGACATCACTTATCTTCTCGAAAGACGGGACAGGATCCGAGGCATCCTTATAACCCATGGGCATGAAGACCATACCGGCGCCCTCCCCTTCATCCTGCCCCAGCTCAATGTCCCGGTGTACGCTCCCCGCCTTGCTCACGGCCTCATCTCGGTAAAGCTCAAGGGATACAGGGGAGCACGGGATGCCAAGCTGGAGCTTATAGAACCTGGAAAGCCCCTCAAGCTGGGGGAGTTCAGCGCGGAGTGGTTCCGCGTATGCCACAGCATACCCGACGCCATGGGGATTGCTATCGAGACTCCCGTCGGCAAGGTGATTCACACAGGCGATTTCAAGATCGATCACACCCCGGTGGACGGGCAACCCACCGACCTTACCCGCCTGGCAGGGTACGGCAGCGAGGGTGTGCTTCTGCTGTGCTCCGATTCCACCTATGCCGAGATCCCGGGCTACACACCATCCGAGCAGGTGGTCGGGGACGCCCTGGACAGGGCCATCGGTGAGGCTCCCGGCAGGGTGCTGGTGGCTACCTTTGCATCCCTGATCTCCCGCATCCAACAGGTGCTGGATGCCGCCGCCCGGCATGACCGGCAGGTAGGGATCGTCGGACGCAGCATGATAGAGAACGTGAGGATGAGTATCGACATGGGCTACCTGAAGCCCCCCGCCGGCGTTCTCCTGCCCCTGGGAGAGACCAAGCAGCTCGACGATGAGCGGGTAGTGCTGGTAACCACCGGAAGCCAGGGAGAGCCGACGTCCGCGTTGGTGCGCATCGCACAGCAGACCCACCGGGATATCCGGATTGTCCCAGGGGACACCGTCGTCATCTCAGCCACGCCCATACCGGGCAATGAGACGCTAGTCAGCCGGACCATCGACAACCTCCTGCGCCAGGGGGCTCACGTTCTGTATGACAAGATTACCCTGGTGCATGTGCACGGCCACGCAAGCCGGGAAGAACTGAAGATGATGCTCAACCTGACCCGGCCCCGCTTCTTCGTGCCCGTCCACGGCGAGTACCGCCACATGCTGGCCCACGCAGATCTGGCAGAAGCTATGGGCGTTGCCCGGTCGGGCATCTTCGTCTTGGAAGACGGGAACGTGCTGGAGCTGACCTCCGAAAGGGGAGAGGTCACAGACAACGTGCCGGCCGGCCATGTTTATGTGGATGGCAGGGAGCTGATGGGAGAAAACAGCAAGGTGCTGGAGGAGAGGCGCTCCCTCGGCCATGACGGCGTTATCGTCGTGGCGGTGGCCTTGGACAAGTACACGGGGATTCCCGCAAAGCCTCCCCAAGTGTACTCGGCAGGGTTCACCGATGATGAGAGCTGCCGAAGCCTGTTCCAGAACATCTCCGAGTCCGTCAACGAATCCCTTGAACGCAGCGACAACTTCCCAATAGACTGGGGACTTGCCAACAAGGTGGCCAAGGAAGCAGCAACCCGGCTGCTCCAGCGAGAAGCCCACCGTTCCCCATACGTGGTGGTGGCATGTCTGGAGGTCTAGGTGCCCAGTATCCCCGACGCCGAAGAAGCAAGCCCCTATTCGACCAGAAGACCCCGCACCCGAGCGTCTAGCAGGAAGACCCCCAAAAACGCCCAGGCAACGGGTATCCAAAGACGCCTTCGGCTGTTAAGCCACCTGCTCCCCTTCTGCCTTGCCTTTGGCCCTGTCCTCGCCTTTACGATCCCATGGAGCCTCGCCGACTCGGCCTTCCAGCGCCTGGGATTCGGGCTATACCCTACCCTGGCATGGTTTGCGATCGCTGTCCTGCTCCTCCGTTACCGGGGCGTCAAGGAGATATGGCTGTGGCGGGGTTTGGCAGGGTCTGGTGTCATCGTAGCCTTGTCCCTGTCAATACTATCGATGTTCGAGCCCGCTACGGGGAGGCTCCAGGATGTGTCCCTAGGAGGGAGCTGGGGTAGTTATCTCGGCGGCTTTCCTTTGGCCCTTGGCTCCGCCAAGGCTTTGGCTATTCTGCTGGCCGGACCGCTGCTCTTGTATCCCAAGAGGGGCTTGAAGGCCTATGGCTTCGCTGTAAGGGGGGCCTATACCCACACCGGCATTTTCCTTCGTTGGTCCCTGGGTCGCACAAACGGTGAAGGCTATGATCCCGTCGAACGGCCCCCAGCGGTAAAGAAGGCCTCCAGCGTGATAGAGAAGGAATCAGGTATCCCGCCCAAACGGGGGTCCAAAGGCTCGGCTTGGCAGCTTCCATCACTTGAACTGCTCAGCCAGGGGACGACCGCCCCTGTGCCCCAGAACGTGCTCAACAAGATGGCCGGCCACATAGAGGAGACCTTGGCGGACCACCGGGTGGATGTGAAGGTCGAGGACATCCGGACCGGCCCCAGGGTCATCAGGTTTGGTTTGGTGCCGGGCTGGATGAAGCGCCAGGGAGAAGCCCAGAAGGGACGCGCTGCTGCCTCTTCCACACAGCTCGGCGCTGAAGCCAGCCGCGTACGAGTACAGAGCATCCTTGCCCGGGAAAAGGACCTGGCCCTTGCGCTCAAGACCCCCTACCTGCGCATGGAAGCCCCCGTACCAGGAGAGGCGCTGGTAGGCCTGGAGGTACCGAATCCCCACGCCAACAGGGTATATCTCAGGTCCCTGGCCGAGAGTTCCGACTTCCAGAAAATTGCCTCCAAGGGTACCCTTCCCATCGCCATCGGCGAGGATACCGGAGGGTCTCCGGTCATATCGGACCTTACCGCCCTACCCCATCTGCTCATTGCGGGAGCTACGGGCAGCGGAAAGAGCGTCTGCATAAACGCCGTAATCGCATCCATGCTCCTGACCAACCGTCCGGACCGCCTCCGCATGATCATGGTGGACCCCAAGAGGGTGGAGCTCACCCCCTTCAACGGCATCCCCAACCTGGTGCTGCCCGTTATCGTGGATGCCGATAAGGTGCTTGATGTGCTCAAGGGGGTCCAGAACGAGATGCTCCGGCGTTACAAGCTGCTCGAGGAGGCGGGCGCGCGCAATCTCAGCACATACAATGGCAAGTCCAAGGAGCCGATGCCCTACCTAGTGGTGATTATCGATGAGCTTGCCGACCTGATGATGACGGCAGCCTTCGAGGTGGAGCAGGCCTTGGTCCGGTTGGCCCAGCTTGGCAGGGCCACCGGCATTCACCTGATATTGGCCACCCAGCGCCCGTCAGTGAACGTGGTAACGGGGCTGCTCAAGGCAAACGTTCCCGCCAGAATCGCCTTTGCCGTCGCTTCTCAGGTCGATTCCAGGGTAATCCTGGATGCTGTGGGTGCAGAACGGCTGCTGGGCAAGGGGGATATGCTCCTGCTCTCACAGGACTCCCCCAAGCCGGTGCGTGTCCAGGGCACCTACGTCGCCGACGAGGAGATCGAGGACCTGGTGTCCTTCTGGAAAAACCAGTCGGGACCTCCTCTCCCCGAGATCGTCCTGGAAGACAGCGAAGAGGAGCAGGAAGCGGAAGCGCTGGACGACGAAAGCCTGCTGGAGTCTGCGCGAGAGCTGGCCGAGCGGACACCGAATCTATCCCCATCGGTGCTTCAACGACGGCTGCAGGTTGGGTACGCCAAGGCTGTTCAGCTTACCCGCCAGATGGAGGCCGAGGGTGTGCTTGCCAAGGCTTCATCATCTTCCTCCCAGCCTCCCTGGTAAATCTCCGCCGACCTCCAATGCCCCGGGATTTCGGCTGCCCAGGCACTCTTGTATATTCCCCTCGCCTTGTAGTGTAATATTTACCTAGCTAGCCGATGATGCCCTCTCTTCAGAGCATCTCCGGCGGTGCGGAAACATTCTAGAGTGGGGCGCTCGTGAAGAACCTGTCGGAGTACCTTGTCCACCTGCTGCGCCGCGGTAGCGTTCTCGACCGCGCCTACCTATCTGTGCTCCGGGACCACTGTGTGTTGTGTGGTGAAGCGATTCGCGAATCTGCCGTGTACGTGACGTACCGCCTCTGCCCCCACTGCCGCTTTCACTACAGCCTCACCGCCAGGGAACGCATTGACCTGGTTGCCGACAAGGGCAGCTTCCGGGAGACGAACAGGTCCATAGTGTCCCTCTTCCCCATCTCCTTCTCGGCACAGGGCTCCTACACCAAGCGCCTTTCCCAAGACCAGAGGCGGACGGGCCTTACTGAGGCTGCCGTCACCGGACGCTGCACCATATCCGGCATCCGCACCATGATGATCGTGCTGGACTTCGGGTTCATGGGAGGCAGCATGGGCAGCGTGGTGGGAGAAAAGGTTGCCCTGGCCTTCGAAAACGCGGCATCAAAGGGACATCCCGTTGTTGCCATGGTAAGCGGAGGAGGGGCTCGCAGCCAGGAGGGCGTCCTGTCGTTGATGCAGATGGCCAAGACCGTTGCCGCCGCTAACAAGGTACGGGAAAAACAGCTGCCCTTTGTGGTCATCCTGTCCAACCCGTCCACAGGGCAAGCTTATGCCAGCTTTGCGAACCTGGCCGACGTGATATTTGCCGAGCCGGGCTCCCTCATAGGTCTGGCTCCCATGAAGACCCTGAAAGAAGCTTCCGGGAAACCCGTGCCTCTGAACGCCCACACAGCGGAAGCCCATGTGGATTTGGGTCTCCTTGACAATGTCATCGACCGGGAAGACCTGCGGGACAAGCTGAGCACGGTGCTGGACATTCTCTCTCCAGACCGTCCATCCCGCTCCAACGGCAAAGGCGCCAAGGAGGCCATACCTGACCCACAGACCCAGGAATCGGATGTGTCGCAGGCCCTGGAAGCTTCCAACCACCCCCGGAGGCCTTCGGCGTCGGAATACGTGCAGCAGTCTGTTGAGAATTTCATAGAGCTGCGAGGTGACCGGGTCAGCGGAGACGACCGTACGTTGATTGGAGGGCTCGGCTACCTTGGTGCCGAACGGGTGGTGATCGTTGGTCAGGAGCGGAAAGCCCAGCGGCGGGATGGTGGCTACCACAGCTACCCTGAAGGGTTCCGCAAGGCCCGCAGGATCATCAATCTTGCCGCACGCTTCAAGCTGCCGGTGGTTACCCTGATCGACACCCAGGGCGCCCATCCCGGACTGGAGTCCGAGGAGCAGGGAGTGGGCAACGCTATCGCCACAACCCTGTCTCTGATGGCCGATGTGCCTACACCGACAGTGTCCGCAATTATTGGGGAAGGCGGTAGCGAAGGAGCCTTGGCTCTGAGCTTGACCGACAGCGTGGTGATGTTGGAGAACGCAATCTACTCGGCCATATCACCGGGACCTACGGTCAGCAGACTTCACGGGAACGCTCCCCACCGGACGGAAGAGAAGGAGTCGCTGACTCTTACAGCCCGAGACTGCAAGGAGCTGGGAATAATCGACGAGATCGTTCCCGAACCTGAAGACGGCGCCCATTCCGATCCGGGGGAGGCTGCCCGATATCTGCGCCTCGTCCTGACTTCCAAGCTGGCGAAGCTGTCCAAGGCTTCATCCAAGAAGCTGGTGCAAAAGCGCTACAAGAAGTTTCGCAGAATGGGCGAGTACTCGAGGCACTCGCAGGCGGCTATTCGCAGGGAAGTTTCCTTGATGGAACACATCGTGCTCAAGGAGCCCCCGGACAGCAGCAACGGCAAGCGGCAGAAGGTGTCCAGCCCCAGCGGCTAGACTGGGGCTTTGCCCAAGCTCACCAGGCTCTCTCTCAGGTTGCTCACTATGTGTTGGTACTCGCCCTGCACACCCTCATTGCCCAGGACTGTGGGCTGCGACGTGTCGCGGTAGTCCGGCCGGAGGGCGACGGTCCCCAGGAAGGGCAGCTCCATATCGTCGGCCAGTTTTTGACCTCCCCCCTCGCCGAACATCTCCCCGGTGAAGTTCTCGACTATCCCGGCTACGTTTACCTTCAGCTTACGGATCATGTTGATGCAACGGCGCGCATCCAGCCCCGCCAACTCTTGGGGAGTGGTTACCACGACGAACCCGTCGACGGGCAAGGACTGCATGACGGTGAGAGGGGCGTCAGATGTGCCTGGGGGAAGATCAACCACAAGGTAGTCCAGGTCCCCCCAGTTGGTCATCTGGAGGAACTGGCTGATGGCGTTGTGGATCATAGGCCCGCGCCAGATGATCGCTTCTTCCTCGTTTTCCTGGAAGAAGGCCATGGAAACGACCTTTATTCCGAACTTTTCGGCTGGGGTGATCTCCCCGTTAGTCACGCTGGGAGCGTCAGATATGCCCATCACCCTTGTGACGTTGGGGCAGTCGATGTCCACGTCCAAGAGGCCTACCTTCTTGCCCTCGCGGGCCAGGGCGGCGGCCAGGTTAACCGCAACGGTGGTCTTGCCCACCCCTCCCTTGCCGCTGTAGACCGCGACTTTGGTCCCGATCTGGTCCAGCCTCTGGGTAATCTGGCGTTTCTGCTGCCAGGACCGCTTTATCTGCTCCAGCCTAGCTTTATCCTGGGGGGTGGTCATCGATTGTCCTTATCTGCTCAAAATGACTAGGTCTGGCGGCAGGCCATCTAGTCGATGCCCAGAAGTTTGCGCCCGTCCTCTGTGATCAGGTCCGGGGACCAGGGGGGATCGAACACCATCTCCACTTCCACATCGTCAACCCCGTCCAACTCGGACACCGCCCATTCAGCCTGCTGGGCGATAAACGGGCCCATACCGCATCCGGGGGCGGTCAGCGTCATCTGCACGTACACATCGCCCTCGGTTACCTGCACATCGTACACAAGGCCCAAGTCCACAATGTTGACGGGAATTTCGGGGTCATAGACCGTCTTAAGTACTTCCATTACGTCGGTTGCAGCTACGGTCATCTCAGCCATAATTACCTCCCCAAAAAGGTTCCCTCCTTCGGGCCTTACTGGGATTTTAGCAACTACGGGGCATATGGGTCAATGTAGGAGATGCCCCCCATCAGCCATTTAAGAAGCTCCGCAAAGGGCCCAGTTTAACAGCCTCCACCATTGCTGAGCTGCACCTAGGGGGTCACTTGACTTGGACTTAAGGCCTGGGATACCTTCTTTCCTGCTAGCGGCTCTCTATGCAAAACTCCGTGGACGGAGCCGCGCCAAGGGAGGACACATGGAAGGCGTGGCTTTCATCCTCATCGGCGTAGCCCTATTCTCCCACTCTTGGTACCTCCTCGGTTTCTACGCCGACGCTCGCGCCCTGGGCATTACGATGGCTGGAGTCGCTACAGCGTTGGTGCTGACCCTCTTCGTGTTCGAACCCCAGTTCCTCGGAAGCATCGGCGACAGCCAGTCAGTGATGTCCGCCGAAACAGACCTGCTCCAGGTACTGATCATCTCCTGGGCCATCTACGCAGCCATGGTTGGCGCCCAGAACCTGTGGGATATGGAAGAAAGGCCCCTGGGCTTCTTCAGCATCCCTCTAACCGCCGTCAGCCTGGTGTCAATGATCTTCTTCCTGGCCCTCTGGGCAGACAGCGGCGAAGACCTCGTCATGGCCCCGACCGTGATCATCACTGCGATGCTGTCAATAATGGGGGGACTGCTCTTTTTCAGCTTGGCGTTACCCTTCGCTCCGCTGAGGACAGTGTCCGGTTGGGGCGCTGTTGCTGCAGTCCCTGGTGGTCGCCGGCTTGGGTCTTGGCATGGCGGCCGGCGCTTTCTCGGCCTAGCCCCTTTTGTCCCGGCCCTGCAGTGGCGCCGGTAGAAACATGTCTGCGCAACCGAAGCGAATAGCTATTCGGGAGAGCATCCTATGACGACGCGTGAATTACCAACACAAGAGTTCCTCCAGCAAGCTGAGCAGGAAGCCGGCAGGTACGACTGGGAGGGCACCTTTGCCGACTACCTAGCCATGATCAGCGCGAACCCCGCCATGAACCGGCTCTCCCATAAGCTGGTGCACGACGCCATATTGTCCAAGGGCGTTGAGACGGCCCCGGACACCGGCAAGCCGAACTACAAGTTGTTCGAAGGCGAAGTCTTCGGGCTAAACGACACCATTGAGAGCATAGTCGAGTACTTCGCCTCGTCGGCCCGGCGACTGGAAGTCCGCAAGAGGATCCTCCTGCTTCTTGGCCCACCGGCAACGGGCAAGTCCACCATAGTCGGACTGATAAAGCGATCCCTGGAAGGCTTTACCCGCACCAATGAAGGGGCGGTGTACTCCATAAAGAACTGTCCGATGCAGGAAGAGCCCCTCCACCTCCTTCCTCACAACATGAGGAGGCGCCTCTTTGATGACTACGGCATCTATGTCGAGGGGGACCTATGCCCCAGGTGCCGCTATGCCCTCCGTACCGAGTACGGCGGCAAGATATCCGACGTACTCGTGACCAGGACCACTTTCTCGGAGCAGGAAGCCATAGGAATTGGCTACTACGTCGCTACTTCAAATCCCACAGATGCCACCCTGCTTGTGGGCAGTGTGGATACGTCTCGACTGGAGGGCGACAGGCTCTCGGTTGCAGGCCAGGCCTTCAGGCTGGACGGTGAGTTAAACGTTGCCAACCGGGGGCTGATGGAGTTTGTCGAATTATTCAAGACGGACTCTCACCTACTGACCACGCTTCTGGGGCTTGCCCAGGAACAGCTCATCAAGATGGACAGGTTCGGCAGCGTTTACGCCGACGAAGTCATAATCGGCCACTCCAACGAAGGGGACTTCAAGACCTTTCTCACCGACCCCTCATCCGAGGCCCTCAGGGATCGGATAGTGCGGATATACGTGCCCTACAATCTGCGGGTTAGCGATGAGCTGAGAATCTACAACAAACTGCTGGAGAGCGGGGGCCTGGATAGCGCCCACCTGTCTCCCCTCACCCTTCCCGCCGTCAGCACCTTCGCCATCCTCTCCCGCCTGGACCCGCCGGGGAAGCCGGCGGTCACGGCGCTGAACAAGCTCCACGCCTACGACGGAATGGAGGTGGGCGGCTTCACCCAGGACGAGGCCGCGGAGGAAAGGCGTCTGCACCCGGGCGAGGGGATGAAGGGCATTTCTCCCCGGGCCGTGATGAACCGGCTTAGCGCCAGGGCAGCCTCCCCGGACGTTGAATGCATGAGCCCGCTCAATGCCCTGGACAGCATCTGGCAGGGCCGCAACGAAAACGTGAGCCTGACCGAAGAGGAGTCAGAAAAGTATTTGGGGTTCGTGCAGGAAGCAATCTCGGACTACAACGAGCGCGCCATCAAGGACGTCCAGAAGGCCTTTGAAGAGGGGTTCGAGCAGACCGCCGAATCGCTGATGGCCTCCTACCTCGCAGAGGTGACAGCCTCGGTGTCCGGTGCTTCCCGCAGAAGCATCTCCCGCGATGGGGAAAACAACATGAGGGCCATGGAAAGGCCCCTCGGCATCTCCGACAGGGCCAAAAATGCTTTCCGGGCCGAAATCCATCAATTCTTCGAGGACCTCAGGTCTCGGGGCACACCCTTCGACTATTCGACAGAGCCGCGTATAAGAGCCGCTATCGAAAAGCGCCTGTTGCCCGAGCGCAAGACCCTGAGGACCCAACTGGAACAGGCCCGCTCCCCGGGGAGGCTCGCCGAGTGGCAGAGGAAGCGATCGGCAACCCGCAACCGCCTGATCAACACCTATGGATACTGCCGTATATGTGCTGAGGACCTGGTCGAATACGTGATCTTCCTTCTGAGGGGAAACACCCCTTCAAGGATCTCCAAGAACAGCATCGAATGGAACTGGAACCTGAACCCAGGGCCAAGGGAACAGGCACCCGGCTTATAGATGCGGCTCATGAACAGGGATATCTTTGAACAACCTCGTCGTTTCCGCCAAAGCGGGAACCTAGCTGGGCGCAACTAAGGCTGTCCGTTCCCCTTCGATTTCACTCAGGGCGAACGGACAACTGGGCCAGCCGCGCGTTTCGTCATTGCGGCGTAGGCCGCAATCCAGGACGGAGCATTGCCGACTCCAGGATGGTTACTTAAACGCGGTAGTCAATCCCGCTTGGGGGGCCTGTCCCATCCCCGGACTTTTCTGGATTGCGGCCTACGCCGCAATGACGGCGAGGGGTTTGTCACACCCCGCCTTCCTTACACAGACCCTCTATCGTCGTTCGCCGAGTGTGGGAACTCAACATAGCACAACCACGGCTGTCCGTTCGCCCTGAGGGAAATCGAAGGCGAACGGACAGAACGGGCGACGGGGCGTAGACTCCCGCCAAAGTGGGAGTGACGTGGGTGGAGCGGGAATTGGGGGACAAGATTCTACATTAGTGATGAATGAAGGGTTTGCGAAATTAGCCTTCCTGCCAGGACGAGGGCACATGCTCTTTCTCGCCCAGGGCCAGGAGCCTTCTTAGCTCGTAAATCTCATCCCGGAGCATGGCCGCCTTTTCGAACTCGAGGTTCTTGGCCGACGCCCTCATCTGCAGCTCCAGGTCCTTGGTGACCTTAAACATGTCGTCCCGTGACATCTCTTTGCGGACGGTCACGTAGGACGACCGGGACTCAGCCACGGCCCTGACCCGCTCGGTGATATCCTTGACCGCCTTGTGGATGCCCTGGGGGACGATCCCGTGCTCTTCGTTGTAGGAGCCCTGGATCCCCCTCCGCCTGTAGGTCTCGCCGATGGCCCGCTCAATGGACTGGGTGCGGTTGTCGGCATACATTATCACATGGCCTTCCGAGTGGCGGGCAGCCCTTCCGATCATCTGTATTAGCGACGAATCGGACCGAAGATAGCCCTCCTTATCGGCGTCCAGGATGGCCACCAAGCTGACCTCGGGCAGATCCAAGCCCTCCCGCAGAAGATTGATCCCCACCACCACATCGTAAACTCCCAGGCGCAGGTCCCGCAGGATTTCACTGCGCTCCAGGGTGTTGATGTCCGAGTGGAGGTAGTGAGTTCGCACCCCCATCTCCTGCAGGTAGTCAGCCAGCTCCTCGGCCATCCTCTTGGTCAGGGTTGTGACAAGGCACCGCTCGCTCTTGTCCACCCGCTCCTTGATCTGCTGCATCAGGTCGTCGATCTGCCCCTTGGTCGGCTTGACCTCGATGGTCGGATCCAGCAGGCCCGTCGGCCTTATCACCTGCTCCACAACTTCCTTGCTGACCTCCATTTCGTAGGGCCCGGGAGTGGCGGACACAAATATGACCTGGTTCAGATGGGACTCGAACTCCCGGAAGTTCAGGGGACGGTTGTCCAGGGCCGAAGGCAGCCTGAACCCGAAGTCCACCAGGGTCTGCTTGCGGGAGATGTCGCCGTTGTACATGCCCCGCACCTGGGGAATGGTCATGTGGGACTCGTCGACGAACAAGAGCCAGTCCTCGGGGAAGTAGTCCAGCAGGGTCCAGGGGGCGCTCCCTGCCGCCCGGCGCGCCAGGTGGCGGGCGTAGTTCTCCACACCGCTGCAGAAGCCTGTCTCCCGCAGCATCTCCAGATCGTAGTTGGTACGCGACTCCAACCGGGCCGCTTCCAGCACCTTTCCGCCGTCTCGCAGGAAAGATACACGCTCCTCCTTTTCAACCTGGATGTCCTCTATGGCCAGCTCCAGCTTCTCCTTGGGCGTGACGAAGTGGCGGGCGGGATAGATGTCCATCTCATCCCGCTGGGCAAGAATCTCCCCCGTTAGAGGATCGATCTCGACGATGCGCTCCACCTCATCTCCCCAGAACTGGATGCGCAGGGCCGTCTCATCGTAGGCCGGGTGCACCTCCAGGGTGTCCCCGCGCACGCGGAAACGTCCCCGGGACAGGTCGGTGTCGTTACGGGAGTACTGCATATCCACGAGCTGGCGCACCAGCCGACTGCGATTGCGCACCTCACCAACCTTCACCTGGGCGACGAAGCTGTAGTAGTCAACGGGGTCGCCCAGACCATAGATGCAGGACACGGAGGCGACGATCAGCACATCCCGCCGGGTGAGCAGGGAACGGGTGGCAGCCAGGCGCAGCTTGTCGATCTCTTCGTTGATGTCCGCGTCCTTCTCGATGTACGTGTCCGTCTGGGGAACGTAGGCCTCGGGCTGGTAGTAGTCGTAGTAGGACACGAAGTACTCTACGGCGTTGTGGGGGAAAAACTCCCTGAACTCTGTGGCGAGCTGGGCGGCCAAGGTCTTGTTGTGGGCGATGACCAGAGAAGGCCGTTGGACCGACTGGATGATGTTGGCCATGGTGAAGGTCTTGCCGCTACCAGTAACGCCCATTAGGGTCTGGTAGCGGTCTCCCCGGTCAACCCCAAAAGCCAGCTTGTCCACGGCCGCCGGCTGGTCGCCCGTGGGATGGAAGTCCGACACTATCTGGAATTCAGGCATGGTATTCCCTGGTTCTGACTAGTATTTCCCCAAGTCCACTAACCGCTCCCGATCTGCAGAAGGGCGAGGCGTATGCGGTCTTCCAGGGTCTCCCCCTCTTCCCTGCCCATGGTGGACACAACCTTCCTCGCTTCGTTGGCCGAGTAGCCTAAGGCCGTAAGAGCTGCCACCACATCGCTGTCCCGGTCGGGTACACCTTCCAACTCCCCTTCCACTACCTGGGCGACCTTGCCCTTGAGCTCCAGGATGATTCGCCCGGCCGTGCGGGCACCCACGCCCGACACACCCGACAACAATCCCACATTCTCCGCAGCAATGGCCGAAACTAGGGAGCGGGGTCCAAGGTCGGACAGGATAGCCAGAGCGATGCGCGGGCCAATCCCGGAGACGCTGTTCAGCAGGTTGAAAAGCTGGAGGGAGTCGGCAGTGGCGAAGCCGTACATGTCGGCCTTGTCATCGCGGATCTGGAGCTGGGTGTGAAGGTACACCTCATCGCCCAAGTCCCCCAAGTTCTCCGACGCTGGGACCTGCACCTGGAAGCTGACGGCGCCTCCCACCTGTACCTGCACCCAGTCCTGGCCCTTGGCCTCAAGGATGCCTTTGATTCCAGCGATCAAGCTCAACCTCCTGCCGGCGGACCCGTCGATGCCATAGGGGTGGACCGGCTACCGCCGACGCGCTATGGCTTGATTTCCCTCATAGCCAGGTCCGCAACATCTTTTTGCCTTACATGGCACAGGGCAATTGCAAGGGCATCAGACGCGTCCGAGGGTTCGGGCAGGGTATCCAGCTTCAGGATAAGCTTCACCATCTCCTGGATCTGCGCTTTGCTGGCGGCCCCATAGTCGGCCACCGAGCGCTTCACTTGGGCGGGGGTGTACCTGAACAAGGGGATGGACTGGCCGGCGGCGGCGATGAACGCTGTCGCCTGGGCTTGCCCCACGGCCAGCGCAGGACCCACGTACCGCGCCTCATCTTTGCCAACGAAGGGCTCTTCTACGGCAATTGCATCGGGATGCCAGATACTGATCATGTTGAGGAGGTGGGAGTACATCTGGAACAGACGGTTTTCCAGTGGCAGGGACCGGGACAAGCTGACCGCACCCCAATCTATTGCCGATACCTCACCCTGGTCGTCAACAAGGCCGTAGCCCATGCGGATTGTGCCCGGATCGATTCCGAGGATGCGCAACGTTTACCCCTCGTTCTGGTACTTTTCCAGCACTTCGTCGGGGAAGTTGGCGTTGCTGTAAACCTTTTGAACATCCAGAAGATCTTCCAGGTTGTCCAGGAGCCGGAGGGTCTGCTCCGCCTCCTTGGCGCTCAGGTCAACGGTGTTCTTGGGCTTCATGGAAATTTCGACCGAATCGGTGGGTATCTCCTGGGACTCCAGGGACTTGCGCACCGACTCCAGATTCTCGGGCTGAGTGTATATCTCCACGTAGCCGCCCTCGACTATGACGTCCTCCGCTTCAGCCTCTATGGCTGCCATGGCGATCTCTTCAGCCATGGCCTCTTCCACGTTCAGGCAGATGACGCCCTTTGATTCAAAGTTCCAGCCGACGCACCCCGTCTCCCCCAGGCTTCCGCCGGACTTGGCGAAAGTCGCCCTGATCTCCGATGCCGTCCTGTTGCGGTTGGAAGTCAGGGCCTCCAGGATGATGGCGATGCCGCCGGGACCGTATCCCTCGTAGAGGGCGCTCTGGAGGTCGTCCCCGGAGTCGCCCCCGCCAGCAGCTCTGCTGATCGCCCGCTCGATGGTGTCCAAGGGCATATTGCTGCCCTTGGCCTTATCTACAGCAAGGCGCAGCCTGTAGTTCATGTCCGGGTCTCCGCCGCCACCCTGCCTCACTGCGATGGAGATATCGCGTGTCAGCTTGGTGAACAGCTGGCCCCGCTTAGCATCGTTGGCGCCCTTTGCCCGCTTGATGGTGGACCATTTAGAGTGTCCCGACAAACCCTTCGCCTCCTTATCCCCTCCAAGGGTGACCTGCCAGAGGAAGCTTTGTAGCTAGATTCTATCACATACCTTCGGGGGCTCGGAACGTAGCTTACGGGGACGCTCTTAGCTTGACTCCCCTTCAGCCTTGCTCCTAGAATGAGGCCACTCCGGGACCGCAGGGCAGAATGACCGATCGACTTGTCTCAGGATCCGCCACAGACACTGATGAACCTATCGATTCGTCCTTAAGACCCCGCCACTTGGCCGATTTCGTAGGCCAGGCAAAGGTCAAAGAAAATCTGAGCATTGCCATCCAGGCTGCCAAGATGCGGGGCGAACCCCTGGACCATGTGATCATCTACGGCCCCCCCGGCCTGGGCAAGACCACGCTGGCCCACATAATCGCCCAGGAGATGGAAGTCAGCATCAAGGTCACCTCCGGGCCCGCAATCGAACGGGCTGGCGAGATGGCGGCCATCCTCACCAGCATCGCCGAGGGGGATGTGCTCTTCATCGACGAGGTGCATCGCCTCAGCCGGCCTGTGGAAGAGGTGCTGTACCCCGCAATGGAGGACTACTTCCTGTCCTGGGTTGTCGGAAAGGGTCTGGGGGCGCGAAACATCAACCTGCGGGTGAACCCATTCACCCTCATCGGCGCCACCACCAGATTCGCCCTGGTCAGCCCGCCCTTGAGGGACCGCTTCGGTTCGGTCTTCCGCATGGACTACTACGACTCCCAGGAGATGGGACACATCCTTGAGCGCTCCTCCCGCATCCTGGATATCAACATCGAAGAGGGCGGTGTGGACAGCATCGCCACCCGGTCCAGAGGGACACCCAGGGTAGCCAACCGCCTGCTCAAGAGGATCCGGGACTATGCGCAGGTTAAGGGCGATGGTAGAATTACCGGGCAAGCCGCCCATGAAGCGCTGGAGAAGCTCGAGGTGGATGCCCTGGGTCTGGACGAGATCGACCACCGCCTGCTTGACAGCATCATCAGCAAGTTCTCGGGCGGCCCCGTGGGACTGGACACCCTGGCAGCATCCATAGGGGAGGATGCTGACACCATAATGGACATCTACGAACCCTACTTGCTTCAGCTGGGGTTCCTGGACAGGACCCCCCGGGGAAGGCTGGCAACCCACCTGGCATACAGCCACCTCGGGAAGGAGCTTCCCCGCAAGATGAACAACCCCCAGGGGAATTTGTTCTAGCAAGCACCATAAACGTAAAGGAGCCGACGGGATGATATACGAGTTCAGGGACTACGAAGCGATGCCCGGGAAGCTGGGAGCGGTGAACCAGAGGTTCGCCGACCATACCCTGGGGTTCTTCAAACAGCACGGCATAGGAGTCCTTGGTTTCTGGAACCTGGAGGCCGGCATGGGCAGTCACCTCATCTACATCACGGTGTATGAGAGCATGGCAGACCGGGAGAAGAAGTGGGGCGAGTTCCAGGCTAACCCCGACTGGGCAAAGGTCAGGCGGGAGTCCGAGACCGGCGGCCCCCTGGTTAACCAGATCAACAACACCATCATGCGCCCCACGGCCTACTCCCCAGAGCCCAAGGTGCGCTCCAACGTCCAGGAGCTGCGCATCTACGATGCCAACCCGGGCAAACTGCCAGCGCTGAACGAGAGGTTCGCCAACCACACCGTCGACCTGTTCAGGAAGCACGGCCTGGAAAGCGTGGGTTACTGGACCGATGATGTGGGCACCAACAACCGGCTGATCTACATGCTGGACTACCCCAGCTTGGGAGACAGGGAAAAGAACTTCGCCAGCTTCGGGTCGGACCCAGAGTGGCAGAAGGTGCGGGCGGAGTCCGAGGCAAACGGCCCCATCGTGAGAAACGTCACTGCAAAGCTCATGCGCCTCACCCCTTATTCCCCCAGGTAGGTCTTAGGCAAACCCGTTATTTACGTACCTCCATGCTAGGGAAGGTGGAATGGGCCTTCATACCGGAAATGCTTTGCTCTTTTCCCAAGTAGCGGACCCCATTGGAGCAGCCAGCGAAGACCTGAAGCCAACGCTGGACGCCGCCCTGGGCGGCTTGGAGCTGACAACAGGGCAGGCCCTCCAGCTGGCTTCCTCCTCGCTGGGAGACCTTCCGGCCCTCTGTAGCGCCGCTTCCCGGCTCCGCGACTTGGGCAAGGGCAGGACAGTCACCTTCTCCCCCAAGGTGTTCATACCCCTGACCCGGCTGTGCCGGGACTTCTGCGGCTACTGCACCTTCCGGCAAGCTCCCAGCGAGGCGGAGCACCTGTACATGTCCCCGGAGCAGGTGCTGGATGTGGCCAGGGCAGGCCAGCGCATGGGATGCACCGAGGCCCTGCTGACCCTGGGGGAGCGCCCAGAGCAGCGCTATCCCGAGGCGGCCGCGTGGCTGGCCCAGTCGGGATATGCAACGACCCATGACTACCTGAAAGCCATCTGCGAGCTGATCCTGGAGGAGACCTCCCTTCTGCCTCACAGCAATCCCGGCACAATGAGCCGCCGGGAGATGGAGCAGCTCAGGGAGAGCAATCCTTCCATGGGGATGATGCTGGAGAGCACCTCAGACCGGTTGCACCAACCGGGCGGGGCCCACGAATTCGCTCCCAGCAAGCGACCCTCGGTCCGGAGCAAGACCCTTGAGAATGCAGGCAAGCTGAAGATCCCCTTTACCACTGGCATCCTCATCGGTATCGGCGAGACCAGGACTGAGCGCGTCGAATCCCTCCTGGCCATCCGAGAGATGCACAGGCGATACGGCCATGTGCAGGAGGTGATCATCCAGAACTTCAGGGCCAAGGAAAACACGGCCATGGAAGACCACCTGGACCCATCCACCGAGGACCTCCTTTGGACCGTGGCTGCATCCCGCCTGATCCTGGGGCCGGAGGTCAACGTGCAGGTACCCCCGAACCTCAGCTATGATAACTACCAGGTCTGTCTCCAGGCAGGAATCAACGACTGGGGCGGCATATCTCCGGTAACTATCGACTACGTTAACCCGGAGGCGCCCTGGCCGCCGATTATCGAGCTGCAGCGCAGGACGGCGGAGCTGGGATTCGAGCTTCGTCCCAGGTTGGCTGTCTATCCGGAGTTTGCGGACGCCTCTCTGGGCTACCTCTCGCCCAGGGTCGGCGAAAAGGTAGCAGCCATGGCCGATGATGAGGGATACGTGAAGGGAGGTATAGACGGTTATGTCGGTCCGGCCTGATGCCTCCAACGGCGATTCCGGGTCCCTGGAACAACTCCTGAAGACCATCGAACCCGCCACCGCCCGAATACTGGATGCCTGCCTGGGCGGACTAGACCCGACCACGGAGGACGCGATTCACCTCCTTGGCACATCGGGGCCC
Source organism: Dehalococcoidia bacterium (assembly GCA_963663025.1). Classification (GTDB taxonomy): domain Bacteria; phylum Chloroflexota; class Dehalococcoidia; order Lucifugimonadales; family JAGWBF01; genus JAGWBF01. The sequence goes on from OY760073.1 coordinate 1,725,466, forward strand.
GAGCTCAATGCGCTGAAGATGACCGCCGACGAGGTGCGACGGCGCCGGACGGGCGATATGGTCACCTACGTGGTTAACCGCAACATCAACTTCACCAATGTGTGCATCAAGCGCTGCACCTTCTGCGCCTTTAGCCGGGACCACAGGCAGGAAGAAGGGTACTTCCTGCCCATGGAAGAGATATTGCGCCGGGGCAGAGAAGCGTCGGAGCTTGGCGCAACCGAGCTGTGCATCCAGGCAGGCCTGCCTCCCCAGATGGAGGGCAATTACTACATAGAGTTGTGTGAGACCGTCAAGACCGAGCTTCCCGACATCCACATCCACGGCTTTTCGCCGGAAGAGGTGCTCTATGGCTCGGTTCGCTCCCGGTGCTCCATCCGGGAATACCTACAGGGCCTGAAGGACGCTGGGGTCGGAAGTCTGCCGGGCACGTCGGCGGAGATACTGGACCAGGAGGTGCGGGACAGGATCGCCCCTGGTCGGATCAATGTGGAGCAGTGGATCGAGGTCATAACCGAAGCCCACGCTCTTGGCATTCCGACCACCTCGACGATCATGTACGGCCACGTGGAGACCGATGAGCACGTTGCACGCCATATCGCCCTGGTCCGGGACATCCAGAAGGCTACCGGTGGGTTCACCGAGTTCGTCCCCCTGAGCTTCATCGCCGAGGAAGCGCCCATGTACCACCAGGGTCTGATCCCCGAGGTCCGTAAAGGCCCGACCTGGGATGAGGTTGTGAAGGTACATGCGGTGTCCCGATTGATGCTGGACAACTGGATTCCCAACCTCCAGGTCTCCTGGGTGAAAGAGAGCCTTCCCCTGGCACAGGAGCTGCTGTCGGCGGGCGTGAACGACATGGGGGGGACCCTCATCAACGAGAGCATCTCCACGGCGGCCGGGGCCCAATACGGCCAGCTTGTGCGCCCTTCCCAGTTCCGGCAGCTCATTCGCGACGCCGACCGCATCCCAGCCGAGCGCTACACCACCTACGATATACGGCACATCTACGATGATGGTGATGACCCCGTCGAACCCCTGGACCTGATCGAAGAGGACCAGCTGGGAAGATTCGGCTCCTTCCACGAGCTAATCAAGATGGATAGCTACCGTTACCAGCACCCGAAGTGGGCCGGCAAACCCCAGGACGGAGTATGACCGGGTCTGTTCTGGCCCTGGCGGGCGGTGTCGGCGGAGCCAAGTTGGTGCTGGGACTCTCCAAGGTGCTTACTGCCGACGAGTTGACCATCGTCGTAAACACCGGCGACGATACTATATTCCACGGGCTCCATGTTTCCCCTGACCTGGATACAGTCATGTATGCCCTGGCGGGGCTCACCAACGCCGAAACGGGCTGGGGCGTAACAGGGGACACCTTCAACAGCCTGGCTCAACTCAAGCGATTCGGCAGCTCCGTGTGGTTCAACCTTGGGGACAAGGATTTGGCAACCCACATCCGACGCACCGAGCTTTTGCGAAACGGCGCCACCTTGTCCGAGGCAACTAGCTTCCTGTGCTCTTCCCTGGAGATATGCAACAGGATTGTGCCCATGACCGACGACCCAGTCCACACAATGGTCGAGACCGCCGACGGGGTACTTCCCTTCCAGGCCTATTTTGTGCGGGAGCAGTGCCGGCCTGTGACCCTGGCGATCCGATACGAAGGCGCCGAGGCCGCCCGGCCGTCTCCCGGATTCCTGGAAGCCCTGGAGACGGCCTCCCACCTCATCATCTGCCCTTCCAACCCTTTCCTCAGCGTCGATCCCATACTGGCCCTGCCGGGTGTGCGTCAACGCCTGGAGCGGTTTGCGGGCAGGCGCCTTGCCGTCAGCCCCATCGTGGGAGGCGCGGCAGTGCGGGGTCCGGCGGGCAAACTTATGGGGGAGCTGGGGCATGACGTTTCCTGTGTGGGTGTGGCACGCTACTACCAGGGGTTGTGTGATATCTTTATCATCGATGAGGTGGACGAAGGTTGCGCCGGTGAGATTGAGGCCTTGGGCATGAAGGTGCACTCAGCCCCTACCATCATGAACAACGACAACGACAAGGAGCGCCTGGGGAGGCTGGCTTGCCATCTGCTGGGCGTTCCCCTGGCCGCCTAGAGATGCCACTGCACCATAGACGAAGCATGCCCGGCTTCTGTTGGGCGTGGAACGGAAAGGTAAGCTAAGCGGGATGCCCCCCTCCGGAGTCATAGCCATCGTACCAATGAAGCCCTTGGCCTCGGCAAAGTCGCGGCTGGCCAAGGCCCTCTCCGATGACCAGCGAATGGCCCTCAGCACGAACCTCCTCCGGCAGGTGCTCAACGTGCTCCGCGAACCCTTGGCCATCACCCAGGAGGCCTCGCCCGTGGACGAGATCCAGGTGGTCGGGGGAGACGATGCTATTCGCAAGGTGGCCGAGAGCTGCGGCGCCGCCTGGTTGGAGGAACAAGGAGCAAATATCAACGAGACCCTCAACCTATCCTTCTCGCGGGCCTTCGACCAGGGGAAAGCCGCCTTGTTTCTTCCTGGGGACCTCCCCTTCCTCAAGCCCCGCGACGTACACGGCATAGTGGGAGCCTCAGGCCATCTCAAGAACGTAACGCTAGCCCCGGCGAGGCAAGGCGGGGGCACCAACGGCATCCTGGTGGTGCCCGGTCTGCCGCAGCCCTTCGAAGCATCCCTGGGGCCAGACAGTTTTAACCGACACCTTGCCCAAGCCAGCTCCAAGGGCATCTCGGTCGCTATCTACTACAGCCCGGGGATGGGCTTCGACCTGGACACCTACGACGACCTTCGCACCTACGAGTACATGGAGCCCGGCCTGCTGAACAGGCTGACCGCAGGAGCATCCGCGTGACTAGCGGGAGCCCCAAACTGGGAATTCTCCTGCCCACTCGCGGGCTGCTCATGGAGGCGGAGCAGCCCGACAGCGCCGACCTCATCCTGTCCATGGCCGACAGGGTGGAGCAAGCGGGCCTGGACTCGGTTTGGGTTGGGGACAGCCTGACAGCCAAACCCAGGCTGGAGCCGATAACCACCCTGGCAGCCATCGCGGGCCGCACTTCCAGGGTGCGCCTGGGCACAGCGGTGCTCCTGGCAGCTATGAGGAACCCTGTGCTCCTTGCCCACAGCGCCGGCACCCTGGACCTTATTGCCAGGGGGCGGACGGTGCTGGCCGTCGGCGCCGGCGGGGCCTTCAACGATGATCAGAAACGGGAGTGGACTACGGCCGGCGTCAATCCCAAGCAGCGTGCCCGCCGCCTCGAAGAGCTGTTGGAGGTCGCCAAGGGATTGGGGTCCGGAAAGAGGGTGTCCTTCCAAGGGAAGCACTTCGACCTTGACTCCGTCGCTGTGAAGCCAGCCAATGTACAGCCCGGAGGTGTGCCCATCCTGATGGCCTGCCACCACTCGGGGACGGATGCCCAGTTCCGTAGGGCCGCAAGGCTGGGGGACGGCGTCATGGGCATCTCCGACAGCCCCGAGCAGTACGCCGAGGTGCTGGACAGGGTGCACACCTATGCAGCCGAGGCGGGCAGGGACCCCTCAGGCATGGAGTCGGCCTTCTACATGACCGTTAACCTGTCCAACAACCAGGAAGCAGCATCCGAAGAGGCTGAGCGTTTCCTGTTGACCTACTACGGCGCCAACATATGGGGAGACCGATGGGGGCCCTTTGGACCCGCCGAACAGGTCGTCGAGCGCATGAAACAGTACGCCGATGCGGGGGCAGACACGATAATCATCAGGTTCGCCTCGTACAGCCAGGAGGAGCAGCTTGAGGCCTTCCTGTCGGAAGTGGCCCCCCACTTCGCCTAACGGTGGCGCACCGGAATGATGTACTTGGAAGGGCGGTCCCAACCCTTCGACAGCCGGGACAACAATGGAGGATGCCGATGTACCCCATAGACCTGAATGGAAAGGTGGCAGCCGTCTTTGGCGTTGCCAACGACCGCAGCATCGCCTGGTCGGTGGCCAGGACGCTTCATGGTGCCGGGGCCAAGCTGGCCCTCAGCTACCAGAACGACCGCCTGAAAGACCGGGTTGCCAAGCTGGGCGACACCCTGGAAGGCCAGCCCCTACTGGTAGAGTGCGACGTTTCCCAGGACGAGAGCATCGATTCCGCCTTTGCCTCCATCGGCGAACGCCTCGGCAGGCTGGACTACCTTGTGCACAGCATCGCCTTTGCCAACCGGGAGGACCTGGGGGGCGACTTTTCCGGCACAGACAGGGAGGGATTTCGCGTAGCCCTGGAGATTAGCGCCTTCTCTCTCATCCCCCTGGTCAGGGGCGCGGCGGGCCTGATGTCCGAGGATGGCGGGAGCGTCGTGGCGATGACCTTCCAGGCCTCTGAGCGCGTCTTTCCCGGCTACAACATCATGGGGACAGCCAAGGCGGCCCTGGAGAACGAAGTGCGACAGCTGGCGGCCGAGTACGGGACTCGCAACATCCGGGTAAACGCCATCTCAGCCGGCCCGCTGGAGACTCTGGCGGCCCGGGGGATACAGGGCTTTCTGGACATGAAGAAGACTCACGCCGAGCGGGCGCCCCTGGGACGCAACATTACCCACGACGAGGTGGCAAAGACCGCTTTGTTCCTGTGCAGCGACATGGCCAGCGGCATCACCGGCAGCGTGGTGCCCGTGGATGCCGGTTACCACATCATGGCGGTGTAACAGGCTGCGTCCCGGCTAGTGGCTGGAGAATATCTCCTGGTACTGGGCAACCTTGGCTGCCGCAGCGTTTCTCTCTTCCCTGGTCGGGTTGCGCGGGTCCTGGGCCTTGGGAAGGCGGCCCAGCTTCATCATCGAGGCCATCAACAGCATCCGGGCCTTGGTGCTGTCCAGATTGCTCCCGGCGATCATCCAGGTCGACCTGCCAAGAGGCACTGTGCCCGCAGGATCGGACCTGCCCACCGCCACCACGGGCATCCCGCTGTAGGTTGCAATCTCCAGGGCGGCGCCCTGCCCACCGGCGCCGGTGCCGTAGGGGGACTGCCCCTCGTAGATAAAGCCGTGCAGCTTGGGTGATTCTGGGCTGGCGCTGGCCTGTTCAGCCAGGGACCGCTCGATGCGGGCCATGATATCCACTTCATGGTCCGGGTTGTGGGTCTTGTCCTCTTCCATGAGGAAGCCGAACTTGACCAAGTGCACCCTGGGAATGGCTTCGCCCCTCAGGCGCCCGTCACCATCCTTGATGGTAACCCCCACCAATCCGCTGTCTCCCACCCTGTCCTGGAACTCGACGCATTCGGGCTGGTGGGACAGGTTGACTTTGGAAGCCGAGGTGTGTCTGTAGGCAGGCTTGTACCAGATTGTGATCGGGGGGCCGATGGTGCCCAGCACCCCTCCATGCCCACCAGTGGTCTTGTAGCCGCCCGGCCTGGCGTCGCCTTTCTTGAACTCCCTGGCGGCAAATATCTGCTGGTCCTGCACGCCCACAGCGCCCAGGCCATTGGCCAGTCCCGAAACTATAAGGTCCACAGCATCCACGATGTTCCTGTCTCCATCGTTGGCCAGCTGGCCGTGGGGCCTCTGGGAAGCGCAGCACGCAATGGGCATGTCGGTGTCAAGGAGCAGGCCCAGCCAGTAGGCAGTTTCCTCCACCGTCGGGGAGCCTTGAAGCCATATCATGCCGTCGTAGTCTCCGGCGGAGAGGGTCCCGTTGACCTCGTTGGTGATCCTGGCCAGGTCCTTGTGGCGGGGCCGGCGGGCCAGGGCTGGTGGGCGGTAAGGGAAGTAGTCCACACCCCCAACCTCACCCTTGGAGGTGAACCCTCCTGAAGGAAGGGCACGTATGAAATCGAAGTCCGCTTTGCGGTCCAGGATGTTCGCCTCGCCCCTTTCATCCCGCCCCGAAATGGTACGGTCGATATCGGCGAATATGCGGGATGCATCGGGGTAGAAGAACTGCCTGCCGCCGTAGTTCAGGTCCGGGTTGGACATGTCGTCGGCCTCGAAGGGCACACCATCGGGGCCTCCCTTTCGCCGGCCCATGTAGGGAAGGGGGTACGGCCCATCCTCGGGCCTTAGCTCCACCTCGTAGTACTCCTTGCCGTCGTCGTGGTAAAGCTCCCTGGCATCCTCCTCCAAGGGGTGGGCCGAGAACTTCTTTATCTTGACGGTCACCGGTTCGTACAGGAGCTGGCCCACGATGTGGTCAAAGCGTCCCTCCAGCATCTGCTCGCCGGGAAGCCTGCCCTTGTTACTGGTAACCAGGGCAGGGGAGTTGGATATGGTGGCGTTGGGGCCCGAAAAAACGGCAATCCTGGGTTTAGCCATGTTTCTCCCTTCTGAGGTCCAGGTGTGCGCCCTGGGCATGTCCAAGGTCCATGGGGACCGTTACATCTTCTGGGGAGCTTCCATGCCCATGAGGTGCAGGCTGCGGGACAGGACGATCTGCGCCGCTTCCACGAGCTTCAGCCGGGCAAGGGTGAGGGGGTAGTCGGCAGGGTCGCTGGAAAGCACGCGGCAGTTTTCGTAGAACCAGTGAAATGCGGTGGCCAGCTCAAGGGCATAGTGGGGAAGGTGGTGGGGCTCGTAGCTGCGGGCCATGCTCTCAATCAGCTCCGGCAGCATGATCATCTTGCGGATGAGCGTCAGCTCATTGGAATCCGTCAGCAGCGAAATATCCCCTTCGCTCCAGTCGATGCCCTGCTGACGGGCGTTGGACAGGATACCGGCGATGCGGGCGTGGCCGTACTGAACGTAGTAGACCGGGTTCTCCGACGACTCCTTCTTGGCCAGCTCCAGGTCAAACTCCATGTGGGTGGAGGGAGTTCGAGCAAGGAAGAAGTAGCGGCAGGCATCGGCGCCGACTTCATCGGCCAGCTCCCGCAGCGTGACGAACTCGCCCGCCCTCTTGGAGGCTTTCACCAGCTCCTTCCCCCGCTTGAGGGTCACCATCTGGGCGATGGTGATGTTTAGATTGGCCGGGTCCACGCCCAGGGCGGCAGCGGCCGCCTTCATGCGGGGAACATGCCCCTGGTGGTCCGCCCCCCAGATGTTGATAGCCGTATCGAATTGCCGGCGCAGGAACTTGTTGTGGTGGTAGGCAACGTCCGAGGCGAAGTAGGTGGGCGATCCCGAGGACCTGACCAGCACATTGTCCTTATCTTCACCGAGAGCGGAGGAGTTGAACCACCGGGCGCCCTCCCGCTCGACGATGTGGTTGCCATCCTCCAGCATCGACATGGTCTCGTCGTATTCGCCGGTCTCGTACAGGGTTCCCTCGGAGAACCAGTTGTCGAACTCGACCCTGATCTGGAGAAGGTCATCCTTAATCAGGTCGACCATCTTCCGGAGGCCGATGCTGCCGATCTCCCTGGCTGCCCGTTCTTCTTCCATGGACAGGAAGCGGTCGCCCTCCTCGGCAAGGATGTCCCGGGCTAAGTCGGTAATGTAATCGCCCGCATAGCCATTGGCGGGAAGGGCAGCATCTTGGCCAAGGGCCTGCTTGTAGCGGGCGTGCACCGATGCGTAGAAGGCTTCCATCTGGCTGCCCGAATCATTGATGTAGTACTCGGTGGTTACATCATGTCCGGCCGCCTCAAGTACCCTGGCGAGGGCGCTTCCCAGCACCGCTCCCCTGGTGTGGCCCACGTGCACCGGTCCCGTAGGATTGACGCTTACGTACTCCACGATGGTCTTCTTTGGGTTTGAAAGACGTAGCTGACCGTAGCTCCGTCCTTCGCTCCGGATACGGTCCACCTGGTTCAGGAGCCAGGAATTACGCAGCTTGAAATTCACGAACCCGGGAGCGGTAGCCCAGACCCTTTCGATCTCTTCGCCGGGAGTGATGTAGCCCGCCATATCCTCGGCGATCTTCATCGGGTCGATGCGACAGGCGCGGGCGAGGCGCAAGGGCAGGCTGGTGGCAAAGTCTCCGTGCTCCTCGTTGGCGGGACGCTCCACCGCCACCGGGGGGAGGGTTTCCAGGTTGAGCACACCCTCGCTTCGGGCAAGTTCCAGGGCCTGTCCCACCTTCCCGACGATCAGTTCTCGAACTATCTGGCTGGTCAACTCAGTACACCTCTAAGGCTTCAGGCCCTGCCGCAACGTGCGTAGGGCCAACGTCGCCTCTATGTGAAGACATGCTACCACAACACAGCTCATTGCTGAACGGAGGGGACGGGCTCTCGCTGCCGTCAAGTAACCTCGTCCAAGACCCTTCCCATGAACTCTTTCACCATTTGGGCCATGTCCTGGTGCTCCGGCTTTTCCAGCTTGACGTCCTCCTCAAGGAGCAGAGACGCTTCCTCCCTGGCCAAGAGAAGAATATCCTGGTGGGCGAATCCGGCAACCCGCATGTTGGGGAGACCACTCTGGCGTGTGCCAAAGAAATCACCGGGGCCCCTTAGGCTCAGGTCCACTTCCGCCAGCTCAAAGCCGTCGTGTATCCGCTCCATGGCCTTGAGCCTCTCCTTGGCTTCAGGGGTGGAGTAGTCGGACAGCATGAAGCAGTAGCTTTGCTCCTGGCCCCTCCCCACCCGACCCCGGAACTGGTGTAGCTGGGCCAGGCCGAAGCGGTGGGCGGCTTCCACCACCATGACCGTAGCGTTGGGGACATCCACCCCCACCTCCACCACAGCCGTTGACACCAGGATGTCGGTGCTGCCCTCCTTGAACCTGCGCATGGCGGCTTCCTTCTGCCGAGCCCCCATCCGCCCGTGCAGCAGCTCGACCTTCAGGTCGGGGAACACATGGGTGGACAAGCGCTCGAACTCCTCGGTGGCCGCCCGCGCTTCGATAGCTTCCGACTCTTCGATCAGGGGACAGATGATGAAGGCCTGCCGGCCCTTCAGCACCTCGGTGCGTACAAAGCGGTAGGCATCGTCTCGGCGTTCAGGCGGGACCACGTGGGTCCGCACCTGCTGCCTGCCCGGAGGAAGCTCGTCGATGATGGACACATCCAGGTCGCCGTACAAGGTCAGGGTGAGGGTCCTGGGAATCGGGGTGGCGGACATTACCAGCACATGGGGTGTGGCCCCTCCCATCTGGCGCAAAGCCGCCCGCTGGCCGACGCCGAAGCGGTGCTGCTCATCCACCACAGCCAGGGCCAGCCGGGGCATGGAGACCGTCTCCTGGATCAGGGCATGGGTGCCTATGAGGATGTCCAGGCTGCCTTCGGCGGCCCGCTCCGTCAGCTCCCGCTTTGTCTTGGCCTTGGTGCTTCCCGTCAGCAGGCCCGCGGATATGGGCTGGGGATGGTTTTCCAGGTAGAAGGTGATGGTGTTCTCTTCACGGACGGGAGCTGCCAACCCCTGGGCCAGGTTGGACAGGGTGGCGAAGTGCTGCTCGGCCAGCACTTCCGTCGGCACCATGATGGACCCCTGGTTTCCGGCGACCACAGCCTCCAGAAGCGCGGCGACGGCAACCACCGTCTTCCCACTCCCCACCTCTCCCTGAAGAAGCCTGTTCATGGGAGCGCCATCCTTGGACATGTCCTGGAGGATCTCACCGATGCAGCGCTTCTGGGATCCGGTCATCTCGAAGGGCAGGCCAGCGAGGAATGCCCGCAGCACCGCCGGGTTAGTCTTTATGGGGACACCATCGGCGATGCTCTCCCAGGTGCTTCTCTTTTGGAGCACCACCAGCTGAAGCATGAAGAGCTCATCGAAAGCCAAGCGCCTCCGGGAGGCGGTTAGCTTGGAGAGGTCGTCGGGATAGTGGGCTTGGGATATCGCTTCTGACAGCGCCGGCATGCCCAGTTTTTCCAGCAAGGGAGTTGGCAGATGGTCCTTGATATGGGGGGCCCAGCCCTTGAGCGCCTGCCAGACGATGTTTCGCATGCGCCGGGCCACGATACCCTCGGTGAGGCGATAAACGGGTACCAGTCGAGCTGTGTGGAGCAGGGTATCCCGGCCTTCCAGCACCTCCATGTCCGGGTTTTCGAACTGCATCTGACCCCTGAACACCTCTACCCTGCCGCTGATTACAACCTGGGCGTTGGGTTTGAGTTGGCGCTCAATGTAGGTGTTCCCAAACCAGACGATGCGCAGGTTGCCCGACTCGTCGCCCACCACGGCCTCCACGGCCTTGCGCCTGCGGTCTCGCATGCCCATCTGCCGGAACTCCCAGACGGTTCCAACTATAGTGTGGTGCTCCCCGGGGACAAGGTCGGCGATGGGGGTGACGGTGGAGTAGTCGTTGTGCTTCCTGGGCAGGAAGTACAGCAGGTCGTTGATGGTGGATATTCCCAGGCGCTTCAGCTTGGCTGAGGTCTTATCGTTGACCCCGGCAAGGCGGACAACCGAAGCGTCAAAGGGAGCCGGGAGGGGTGGGGACTTGGACCGGGCCGGCTTGGGAGCCTTCTTGCTTTTGTTGGCTGCAAGGGATCCCGGACCGGAAGACTCATCAGATACAGGAACTGTGGCACCGCCATGCTCAGCCTTTGCCAGCAGTTCCTGCCAGGCATCCACCCACCTTTTTCTGCCCGCCTCGTTCAGACCTTTGTAGGAGACCTTCAGCAGCCCGGGTTTCTCCTTGGCGGCCTCTTCCAGCTCAGCGCGGTTTCTCTCGACGAAGCTGTCCAGCCCTCCCACCACCACTCCATCGGAGTAGCCACCCTTGGCTTCCAGGACGAGGATCTTCCGCAGAGCATCCAGGCAGGAGGTTGTTGCAGGGTTTCGCACAGCCATCGTGCAGACAGTCTATCATAGCTGCCGCCTCGTTTCGGGCATCCCGTTGTCAGGGGAAGCTACCAGCCCTAATAGTCGGACATGACACAGATGCCGAGGCCTCCGGGCCCGGCGTAGGTGCCGACAACCGGTCCAAAGTCGGCGACGATGACATCGTCCGGGGAGACCAATGAGGAGAGTCCATCCTTTACGCGCTGGACCTCCTCCGGGGTGGAGCTGTGGACTATGGCCGCGCTGCGTACCGGGGCTGCTCCCTGGGCGATCTCCAGCAGCTTTGCAATTGCCTTATCGCGCGTCCGCACCCGATCCAGTGGATGGACCTCGCCATCAGCAATGGTAAGGATGGGTTTGATGCTGAGGAGAGTACCCATGAAGGCGTTGGCCTTGCCGATCCTTCCACCCTTGGCCAGATATTCCAGGGTGTCCAGGAGCACGTAGCACCCCGTCTTGGCGATCATGGTCTCGATGGCCTTTCCCACGTCCTCCATGGAGGCACCGTCGTTAACCAAGCGGGCGACCTCCAGAACCACCAAGCCCAAGCCCATGGATGCCATGCCGGAATCGACAATCTCCACCCGACCATGTCCTTGCTGGCTACCCGACGCATCTTCCCACGTATTGCGAGCCTGCCATGCCGAATTCAGCGTCCCGCTCAGCTTCTCCGATATGTGGATGGAGATAACGTCGTCCCCCTGGGAGGTCAGGTACTCGTAGGCTTGGACGAAATCGTTCACCGAAGGCTGAGAGGTCTTGGGAAGCTCAGTTGCTTCCTTGAGGCGTGTATAGAACTCTTCCGAGGTGATGTCGATGCCGTCCTTGTATGTGTCGTCCCCAAAGTGGACGTTCAGGGGAACGACGACGATGCCCAAGGCGTCGGCCAGGCTTTGTGGAATATCGCTGGTGCTGTCAGTAACAACTCTTATGGACACAGGTACCGCCCTTTCTCACTCCAGGGAAGCGATATAGTGATAGTGGGGTTGCCCACCGTGCACAACCTGCACATCAACTCCATGGTGTGATTGCTGGATCATCTCCGAGGCTTCGTTTGCCTCCCCTTCAGTTATATCTTCACCCCAGTACAGGGTCACCAGCTCGAAGGACTCTTCACCGCGCCCTGTCAGCATGGCTGAAATGGCGCCGGCAAGGGTCTCGGAAGCCGAAACCCCAGTTGCTGCCACCTCTCCGTTGTGCAGGCCGATGTACTGCCCCAAAGTTATCTCGGCGCCCTTCACTGTGGCATCGCGGACAGCCTGGGTTACCTCCAGCGTTTGCACCTCGCCCAGGGCGTGTTCCATCGCTTCCAGGTTCGAGTCCTTTTCACCCTCCGGGTTAAAGGACAGCAGGGCAGCCACACCCTGGGGCAGGGTACGTGAAGGCAGAACGGTGATGACGGGGCTGCCCCCGGCCAGGTCGGCCGCCTGGTTGGCGGCCGGTATGATGTTGGAGTTGTTGGGAAGGATGACTACGTGGCTTGCCCCGGTGTTCCGGGCCGCCTCGAGGAGGTCACCGGTGCTGGGATTCATTGTCTGACCCCCGGTTACGACGCCGGCGCATCCCAGCTCTTTGAACAGGCTGGCGAACCCTTCTCCCGATGCTACCGCTACCACCGCCAAGGCCCCTGAGGTGGCCTGCTCGCCGCCGGCCATTTCGGAGTGCAAAGCGACAAACTCATGGTGCTGCTGGTCGATGTTCTCCATGCTGATCTGGCTTATGGTGCCCAGGGTCACCGCCAAGCTGATGATGGGACCGGGGTCGTGGGTGTGGAGGTGCACCTTTGCCACGGACTCGTTCCCCACAACAACCGTCGAGTCGGCCATGGAGGCAAGCTGAATTCGGAGCTGCTCTACATCGATATCCTGGCCACTGAGAAGGAACTGGGTGCAGTACCCGTAAAGCTCATCCTGGGTAGCCTGCAGGTACTCCTGGCTGACCGATGTGACCGACGAGAGGCTCCCATCGCCAAAAGTGCGCCCATCGTCATCCAGAACAGGTATGGAGAGCCAGGAGTCGTCATGGTCGATGGGTTCGTTGCAAAGGTGCCGGTATGCTCCCTCCAGGAGGATGACAAAGCCCTGACCTCCCGCATCCACCACGCCCGCCTCGCGGAGAACGGCTAGCTGCAGGGGAGTCCGGCAGAGGGCATCCTTGGCAGCGCCAAGGGCGGCTTGCCATGTGGCCAGAACATTCTCGGAAATCGCATCGTCCTCGGTGTACCGCACGACGGCCCTGGCAGCCTCGCTGATAACGGTGAGCATGGTCCCATCCACCGGTTTGCTCACTGCCCTGTTCGCGGCCTGGGAAGCTGAGGAGAAGGCTTTAGCAACGTCCCTGCTGCCGAAGGAGTCTTTGGAGCGAAGACCCTGGGCCAAGCCGTGGAAAAACTGGGATAGTATGACTCCGCTGTTGCCCCGGGAGTTCATGAGGGCTCCCTGGGCCATGGCAGCCGCCACATCCCCAGCCGAGTCGCCGGGGCTCTGCCCGGCGGCCTCGTTCACGGCGCGCATCGTAAGGAGCATGTTGGTGCCCGTGTCGCCATCGGGCACCGGAAAAACGTTCAGGGCGTTGACGGCATCCCTATATTTCTCGAGACACTGGGTTGCCGTCAGGAAAGCGCGGCGCAAGTCATCGCCGTTCAGATAGTCTTGTTGATGGGGATTCGGGCCTTCCGGACCGACGCCTTGACTGCTCTGCAATGGTGGTCTCCGTCCTTGTTTGCGAGGCGTCGCTGTGCTATTCTAGCTCGGACGATTCTACAGAAAGCATCCATGCGGGTCAATTTATGAAATGTGAAGTATGCGGGAAAATTGGCATGTCGGGGAACAACGTCAGCCACTCCAAGCGGCGGACGAAGACCTGGTTCGCTCCCAACGTGCACAAAGTTACTTTGACCGAGGGGGATAGCCGAAAGAAGACGAAGATCTGCACCCGTTGCCTGAGGACCCGCCACAAGCCTCCCCGCACCCGCGGCAGGACTGCCCAGACCGTCTAGGGTTCCCCAGCTCCCTCAACCGCCGCCCTCAGGTCCCGTATCGCCTCCGCCACCGAAGTGCGCTTGTTGAACACGGCGGACCCAGCCACCAGGATCGTTCCTCCGGCCTTTACCACCTTGGGAGCTGTACCGGCATCCACCCCCCCGTCCACTTGGATCTCAGCGTCGAGTTCGCGCTCCTTCAGCAGACGGGATAGACGGCTTACCTTGTCCAGCACCTCGGGGATCATCTTCTGCCCGCTGAAACCAGGGTTTACCGTCAGTACCAGCACCATGTCCAGGTAGGGCAGCGCCTCTTCTATGGATCCCAAGGAGGTGGACGGGTTCAGGGCAACGCCCGCCTTAAGGCCCTGTTCCTTGATCTGATGGATGGCCTTATGAAGGTGAGTGCATGCTTCGACGTGCACAAAAATATGGTCCGACCCTGCCTTGATGAAATCGTCCAGCAGCTTCTCCGGCTCTTCTACCATCAGGTGCACGTTCAGGGGCAGGGACGTGGTCCCACGGATGCCCTCGACCACCACGGGGCCTATGGTCAGGTTGGGGACGAAGCGCCCATCCATCACATCCACGTGGATATAGTCCGCCCCCGCCTGTTCAGCCTCCCGCACCTGCTCTCCCAGGCGGGCAAAGTCGGCAGACAATATGGACGGGGCGATCTTTATCTTCTTGCCGTTTTTGAGTGAGGTCATCTACTCTTCTCCACCCTGGGCTAGGAGTTTTCGCGCTTCCTGCAGAGCCTTTGCCACCTGCTGGGGGGCAGTCCCCCCTTCCACATCCCGGGCGGCCACCGAGGATTCCGCCGTCACCTGGAGCACGCCCTCGTCGAAGGCTGGGGAGAGCTTCCGGTACTCCTCCAAGGTAAGGTCCATAAGGTCGGCGTTGCGAGAGATGGCGTAGCTCGATAGCCGGGCAACTATGCCGTGAGCTTCCCTGAAGGGCACCCCCTTGCTGGTGACCAGGTAGTCCGCCAGGTCCGTGGCCAGCATCTGCCCTTGGGACGCGGCCTTGGAAAGCCTGTCAGCATTGACCTGCATGGTGCTTAACATGCCCGTGAACACCCCCAGCGTAGCCAGCAAAGTGTCCACGGTGTCGAACAACCCCTCCTTGTCCTCCTGCAAGTCCCTGTTGTACGCGAGGGGCAGCCCCTTCAGGACCGTCAGGATGGCCATCAGGTGGCCGTACACCCGCCCCGTCTTGCCGCGGGCAAGCTCGGCGTAGTCGGGGTTCCGCTTCTGGGGCATTATGCTGCTGCCCGTCACATACTCTTCAGCCAATGTAACGTACCCGAACTCCTGGGAAGACCACAGCACCAGCTCCTCGGCAAGGCGAGAAAGGTGCATCATGCACATCGCTGCCGCCGAGTGGTATTCGACCACAAAGTCCCGGTCCGACACAGCATCCATGCTGTTGGGCGTGGTCCGGCTGAAGCCCAGCTCGTTTGCAAGGTACTGGCGGTCCACAGGGTAGGGCACCCCCGCCAATGCCCCGCTGCCCAGGGGCAGGGCGTCGGCCCCATCCTGGGAGTGCTCGAACCTGCGGATGTCCCGTTGCAGCATGTGAAAGTAGGCGAGCAGGTGATGGGCGAACAGGACCGGCTGGGCGCGCTGCACGTGGGTGTAGCCGGGAATCACCAGGCCGGGATTAGCTTCCGCCAAATCCAGCAAAGCCCCCTGGAGGTCCCGGATTCTCGCTATGGTGTCCCCGACCACCTCGCGGAGGTACAGGCGCACATCCAGGGAGATCTGGTCGTTGCGGGAGCGGCCCGTATGAAGCTTCCCTGCAGTATCGGCGCCGATGACCTCATGCAGTCTCCGCTCGACGTTCATGTGGATGTCTTCCAGCTCAGGGCGCCAGGGAAAGGTACCGCCCTCTATCTCTCCCCGGATCTGCTCCAAACCATCCGCGATCTTCCGGGCCTCTTCCTGGGTGATGATGCCCTGTTTGCCCAGCATTCGGGCATGGGCAATCGAGCCGGCTATGTCCTGGCGGTACAGACGCCGGTCGTAGTGAATGGAGACGGTGTAGCTGGAAGGGTCGGTGCTCATCTGCTGGCGCGCTTTCGACTCTAAGGCCCGCTCGTTGCGGAAACTCCCTTGCCCAGGGGAAATTCAGGAAATACCCAGACCCTGCAATTATACCCTAATCGCTGCCGGGCTCCTTGCGTTGTACCTGGGCCTGGGTGCGAACGGGCAGGCCGAATATGCGGATGAACCCCTCAGCCGAGCTGTGGTCGAAGGTGTCACCCCGGTCGTAGGTGGCCAGCTTCAGGTCGTACAGAGCGTAGGGGGACTTACGGCCTACGACGGTGCAGTTGCCCTTGTGCAGGCGCAAGCGAACGGTGCCCTCCACATGCTCCTGGGTGCTGCGGATGTAGGCGTCCATGTCCTCCCTGTGGCGGGTGAACCACTGCCCGTTATAGACCAAGTCCGCATACTCCTGGGCAATGCGGGACTTCAGACGCAGCTGCTCCCTGCCCAAGGTCAGGGCTTCCAGGGCCTTGTGCGCTGAGTGCAGGAGAACAGCCGCTGGGGCCTCATACACCTCCCGGGACTTGATGCCCACGAGGCGGTTCTCCACATGGTCGATGCGTCCCACCCCGTGCTGGCCTGCAACCTCGTTCAAATGGCGCACCATGTCCACACCGGGCATCTCCTCGCCATCAAGGGCGATGGGGACTCCCTCCTTGAATGTCAGCTCGAGGAAAACAGGTTCGTCGGGGGAGTCGGAAATGGAGCGGGTCCAGGCATAGGCATCCTCGGGCGGCTGGTGCCAGGGGTCTTCCAAGTCCCCGGTTTCTATGCTTCTGCCCCAGAGGTTTTCGTCGATGGAGTAGGGGCTTCTCCCCAGGCGGATGGGAAGGTTGCGGGCGGAGGCGTACTCGATCTCCTCCTCCCGGCTCATGCCCCATTCCCGCATCGGAGCGATCACCTTAAGCTCGGGAGCCAGCGCCGCAACACCCACATCTATGCGCACTTGGTCGTTGCCCTTTCCTGTGCAGCCGTGGGCGATGGCAAAGGCCCCCTCAGCCCTGGCAGTCTCCACCAAGTAGCGGGCGATGAGGGGACGCCCCAAGGCGGTCGCCAAGGGGTACTGCTCTTCGTAGATGGCGCCGGCGCGAAGAGCCGGCAGGAGGAAGTCCCGCATTAAGTCCTCCCTCCCGTCTATCGTCAGTGCCCGGTGGGATCCGATAGCCAACGCCCGCTGCCGAATCTCCTCCAGGTCCACCATGCCCAGGTCGATGGTCAGGGTGACCACCTCGGCATCGTAGCGTTCTTGAAGCCACGGTATGGCTACCGAGGTGTCGAGCCCTCCGCTGTAGGCGAGGACGATGCGATTGGGTGCCATGAGCCTCCTTCGGTGCTCTATCGATGATCGGATGCCCGACCAGCTAGGCTTAGACCGCCTTCAGGGCAGCTTCCAGCCGCTCGATGGCAGGGTCTATCTCCGCGGGTGTAATGTTCAGCGGGGGCATGAACCTGATGGCGTTGGGCTTCACGGGGTTCAGCAGCAGCCCCTCTTCGTTGGATTGGCCAACCACCTTGCCGGAGATGTTGTCATCGAACTCCATCGCCATCAAGAGACCCTGGCCGCGAACGTCGGAGATGAAGCCGTACTTGGTCCGGAGGCCTTCCAAGCCTTGCCGCAGGTACTCGCCCATGCGCCGGGCGTTGGCAGGAACGTCGTTCTCGATGATGTAGTTCGTGGAAGCGTAGGCCGCAGCGCAGGTCAGGGGATTGCCACCAAAGGTGGAGCCATGATCGCCGGGCTCCAGGGCCATGCAGCTGTCCTTGGACATGAAGGCGCCTATGGGCACCCCTCCTCCCAGCCCCTTAGCCAAAGCCATGCCGTCCGGTTCGATGCCGAATGATTCGTAACCGAACAGGGTCCCCAGGCGCCCGAAACCAGTCTGCACTTCGTCCAGGAGCAGGAGCAGTCCCTGGCTGTCGCACCACTCCCGGACCCTGGTCAGGTAGTCGGGAGACGGGATGATTACGCCGCCCTCTCCCTGTACCGGCTCCAGGAGCACCGCGGCCGTGCGGTCGGTGGTGGCTTCCATGATGGCTTCGACGTTGTTGTAGTCCACGTGCACGAAGCCGGGGGTCAGGGGTTGGAAGGGCTCCTGGTAGTGGGGCTGGCCCGTGGCCGCCACCATGCTCATGGTGCGTCCGTGGAAGGAGTTGTAGGCGGTGATAACCTCGTAGGCCCCATCCCGGTTCTTCTTGCCATACTTCCGCGCCAGCTTCGACACCCCTTCCAGGGCCTCCGCACCGCTGTTGGAGAAGAACACCTTGTCCAAGGCGCTGTTCTCCACCAGGATCTGGGCCAGCCGAAGCTGAGGAAGAGTGTAGAACTGGTTCGAGGTTTGCAGCAGGGTGGAGGCCTGCTGGGTTATCGCCTCGGTTATGGCAGGATGGGAGTGCCCCAGGTTGTCCACCGCCCATCCGGCGCAGAAGTCGAGGTACTCCTTGCCTTCCACATCCCACACCTTGGTGCCCTCACCGCGGGCCAGCACCACGGGCTGGCGCCTCACTGTGTACATGTAGTACTGCTTCTCCATGTCCATCCACTGGCTGGAAGTCATCTCCTGAGGTCCACCGGCGCCGGTTTGGGTGCTCATTGGGACTCTCCTTCGATCGATTCGTTTATCCGCTCCAGGGCTTCCTCCAGGGCATCCAGGCTTTCCTTCAGGTCATCCACGGCGATGCCGATCTTCTCTAGCTCGCCGGCCAGCCCCTCAGACGGTACGACGGTCGGAGGCAGAGTTGGGTCGGGCATCGGGTCAGGCTCGTCTGGTGGAGGAGTAACCACAGGCTCCACATCGAGGGCCCCGGAGTCCCGGGCTGCGTCGAAGAGCCGGTTCAGCCCTGCGTACAGCGTGTCTTCCATGAACACGTTGTCGCCGTCGGCCACTATCACCTTCTTAAGCTGGGGCAGAGCCAGCGCCTCCGCCTGGATGTACAGGGGTTCCACGTACAGGAAGGCGTCAGCGATGGGAATGGCAAGGAGGTTGCCGCGGATACACTCCTTCCCTTCAGGACACAGCAGGCTTAGCTCCCGGCCTATCTCTTCGTCGCTGGTTATTCGTCCCTCGATCTGCTCGGGGCCGTCAACCTGTCCCTCGGGGAAGATGAAGTTCACCAGCTTCCCATAGTTGTCCCCGTCGTTGCGGGCAGCCATCCAGGCCACCATGTTCTTTCGCTCTTCACCGCCGGGGGTGAAGGGCAGCAGGAGGACGAACTCCTCCCTCTCCTCGCCCGGCAGCTTCATCATCACGTAGTAGGGCTCCACAGCCTGGGTGTTCACCGGGGTGATGAACACCTCCTGGGCCCGCGCCCACAGGTCGTTACTGGGGAAGAACTCCTCCGGGTTCCTCATGTGGTATCGCAAGTATATCTCCGACTGGGCTGTGAACAGGTCCATGGGATAACGGATGTGGTCCCGCAGGGCCGGGTCCAGGTTGTCGATCTCCTCGAAGTCCGTGAACAGGTCCGGGAAGGCGTTGCGGTAGATCTGCACGATGGGTTCGTCTGGCTCGATGACGAAGAAGTGCAAGGTGCCGTCGTAGGGGTCTACCACCACCTTGACGCTGTTGCGTATGTAGTTGAATTCTCCCTCGAAGTCCTGGGAGTAGGCGAACCGGTCGGTGGTGGTGTAGGCATCCATGATCCACCAGAGCTTGCCTGTGTCTCCTATGACAAGGTAGGGGTCGCTGTCCAGGGTCAGGAATGGGGCGACGGTCCTCACCCTGTCCTCTATCTCCCGGCGGTACTGTATCTTGCTCTCGGAGTTTATCTGGCCGCTGATCAGCAGGTTGAAGTCCACCATCTCCCAAGCGAAGGCGGCACGCCTAATCAGCGATCCGACGTTTACACCTCCGACGCCCGCATAGTCCTGGTAAACGGGATTGCCCTCCGGCCCAGGGTAGTCGAACTCGTCGGTCTCGGTGTTGACCACCACGAAGCCCTTGGTGTTCTCCCCGTAGTAGATCTCGGGCCTCGTTATGTTGAGGCCCAGCTCAGGTGGAGGATCGGGCGGTATGTTGTGAACGAAGAACTCCGGCTCTCCCTCCTCGGTGAACTCGGTGACGGGGCTCATGGCCACGGAGTAGCCGTGGGTATACGATAGCTTGCGGTTTACCCAGTTCTGGGCGCTCTCATCCAACCTCTCCGGGAACAGCTCCCTGGCCGAGAGCATAACCTGCCGGACCTCCCCGTCAGCGAACTCGTAGCGGTCCACATCGACACCAACGAAGTTGTAGAACTGTCGGAAGGTCCTGATCTGGTTATAAGTGTCCCGTAGGGGACGGTGGTCCCAGAGCCGTATGTTCTTGGTGGTCCCGTCTCCATCGATGAGGGCCCTGCGGTCCTCCTCGGGGAGCCCGTACCATTCGGGGGCGTCGAAGACCTCTCTCGGGTCCACCCACGGTGTGTACTCGGTGAACTGCCGTTCGTCGATGAGGAGTTCGGGGTCGTTCACCTGTCCGCTGTTTGGCGCGGCGAAGTTGTAGGCAATCAGCGTGGAATCGATGGCCCGCTGGATGTACCTCTCCTCCCGCTCGAACTCGTTGGGCTTTACCCTTAGGCGCTGATAGGCAGTGGGATAGATGGCCCCGGCCAGGATGGCGATGGCAGCCCACAGGGAAAAGGCTGCAATCAGGGTGCGGGTGCTTCCGTAGAATATGCTGGCCACGAAGCCGGCTGCAGAGACCAGGGAGACGGCGACCAGAAGCCACAGCACCGGGATGCGGGCGTTCACATCGGTGTAACCGGCGCCCGGGGCTGCGCCCCTGCCGGAAAACACCAGCTCGAAGATGTCCAGGTAGTGGGCGACTGCAATGGTCAACATCAAGAAGGCGCCCAACACTGCGACGTGGATCAGGATCTTTGGTGGAATATCGAACTTCAGGCCCCGCATCGCGAAGACGGAAACGTACAGGGCGCCTACGGCGGCCACAATTACAATGACCAGCCCCATGAGCCATCCCTGGATGAAATGGAACAAGGGCATAACAGCGACGTGGAAGGACATATCCCGGCCAAACTGGGGGTCCACAACATCGAAGGGGACCCGGTTCATGAATACAAGGACGGTCTCCCAACGGCCCTGGGCCACCGCGCCAAAGATCAGGGAGATCACCACCAGCCCCGCAATGGCGCCGACAACTATGGCGGCCTTGGCCATGCGTATGACCTCTGCGGGCACCGGGAGAAGGGATTCACCCCAGGAGAGCCGGTAGGCAACGTATAGGTTGGCACCCAGCAGCACCGCCACAATCAAGAAGGCGCTGACGAAAAGCCAGATGCGCATGACTAGGACCTTCTTGAAGGGCCCCAGGAATCCCAAGCCGTCGAACCAGAGCCAGTCTGTGAAGATCCCCTTGGCTACGAACAGAAAGGCCAGGAGAAGGACCAGCAGACCGATAACAATGCCTAACTTGGTATATCGTCTCCAGTTGAAGGGTGGATGCAGACTCTCATCCCAAACGTGGATGCGTTCTTCGCCGTTGTTCAATCGTTTCTCCTAGCTCTTTCTGCCGTTCTTCAGCCGCGCCCTCGCGCCGTCACATGTGTTCCAGCATACCCACCGTCGACACATGCTGCCAGTGCCCCGGGCTTTCTGCCGTCCAGGATACACGTGTCCGACACTCTCTCCAGGGCCCTCAAGCACGCCTGGAGCTTGGGTATCATGCCGCCTTTCACGACACCTGAAGATAATAACAGCTTTGCGCTTCTTTCGTTCAAGCGATGGATCACCCGTCCCGAGCCATCCATGACCCCTTCCACATCGGTAAGGAACACCAACCGGTCGGCGCTGATGGCGTGGGCTATCTCCCCGGCAACTGTATCAGCATTGACGTTCAGCAGCGACCCCGAGTACTGGGAGTCGTCGGCCTCGTGCAAGCCCAATGGTGCGATCATGGGCACGTACCCGCCGTCCAGGGCTTGGAAGATGAGATGAGGGTTTACCTTTGTTACAGTGCCCACGTACCCCAGGGCCTCATCGGCGACCTCGGACTCGAGGAGTCCGCCATCTACGCCGCTCAGCCCCAGGGCTTTGCCTCCCAGGGACTGCACCGACGCAACGAGGCCCTTGTTGACCAGCCCCGTTAGCACCGCCGTGACGATCTCAAGGCTCTGGCCGTCGGTAACCCTGAGACCCTTTACGAAGCGGGGAACGGTGCCCTGGCGCTCCATCCACTGGGAGATGATGCTCCCTCCACCATGCACCACCACAACTTTAACGCCCCTCCGCTGCAGGGCCACCACATCGGCCAGGGTTGTATCTTCACTTCCCAGGGTGCTTCCACCAATTTTCACCACTACGGGACCTTGGGGCACATGATGCTCCATGAATAGGGTTGCTGCGTGTCAAGTATAGGATGTTTCAAAGGCAATGGAAACGAAACTCGTAGGAGGGGATGAACGATGGACCTTGGACCGGGATGCCTGTGGCGGAGAGGACCTTCTCTAGGTCGTATAGGCGCTGTTGATGGTCACGTACTCTTCGCTGAGGCTGCATCCCCAAGCCGTAGCCTGCGCATCGCCCAGGTTCAGCTTGACTCGGAAGGTCACCTCATCTCCCTTCATCAATACGACTACCGCGTCTCGATGAAAGGGGATAGGTCGGCCATCCTCCACCAAGCACACATCGTTGATGAATAGGGCCACCTTCGCCTCATTGACCGCAGCCCCGCTCCGGCCAAGGGCGGCCATGACCCTTCCCCAGTTGGGGTCGGCGCCATGCACCGCCGATTTCACCAGGTTGGAAGATGCGATGGTCTTGGCGGCTGCCCGGGCGTCGGCCTCGCTGGAGGCCCCCTCCACAACCACCTGCATTATCCTGGAAGCTCCCTCGCCGTCCTGGGCCAGGAGCCGGGTAAGGTACACGCATAGCTGGGTGAGGGCTTCCTGGAAGGTGTCTCCCGCCGGGGTCCCGGCCTGGATGGGACCAGCACCCGACTCGCCGTTGGCGAACAGCAGGACCGTGTCGTTAGTGCTGCTGTCCCCATCGACCGTCAGCATGTTGAGGGATGAGTCAACAGCCCGCTTCTGCGCCGCCGATAGGAAGCCCTTGTCAACATCGGCGTCCGTCGTCAGGTAGCAGAGCATGGTAGCCATGTTGGGATGGATCATCCCCGAACCCTTGGCGATGCCGCCTATGGTCACCGTCTTGCCGTTGTGCTCGAAGGAGACCGCCCCCTCCTTGGGGAAGGTATCGGTGGTCATGATGGCGCGGGCCAGGTTGTGCCCACCGCCATCGGCGACCTGGATCTGGCGGAGGCCTTCGCGGATGAGAGCCATGGGCAGCTCGACCCCTATGATGCCAGTGCTACCCACCAGCACCTCTTCGGGCTGAAGACCCAGGTGGCCGGCGGCCAGGGACGCCGCCTCCTGGGCATCGAAGTACCCCTGCTCGCCAACGCATGCGTTGGCGATACCGCTGTTCACCACAAGCCCGGAGAATTTCCCGCCGGCGGCGAGGCACTCCCTATTTATGGTCACGGAAGGTGACCGGATGGTGCTGGTTGTGAACATACCAGCGACCTCGCAGGGGGTGGACGACACCAGCAGGCCCAGGTCCATCTTGTCCTCAGCGAAGGTCTTGATGCCGGCGTAGGTGGAGCCGGCGGAGAACCCCTTGGGAGAGGTTACCGTGCCGCCTTGAACGGAGCTAATCTCGCCAGCCATATCGTCCCCTTGAGGCAAAATGGTACCTGAAATGCACCCTGCAAACCGCTACGGAGTATATCACAAGGGTGTGGGAGTCGTTGGGGCGAAGTTACCAGGTCGGGGTTTGAACTAGAGGCCCGCCCCCTGATACATGGCCTCAGCTCTGGCAAGGGACCGAGTGGTGGCAATCAGACGCTTTCCTTGATTCTTAGATCTAGACCGTCCAGCACGGGAATATCCAGCTTGCAGGATATTCGAAGCAACAGCCACTCCTCCAAGACTTCCTCCAACAGCACAGTGCACTCCTCGAGGGTGGCTGCGGTAGCATAAACGCCGTTGCAGACGGGAATCTCCCCATAGATGACGTCATTATCGGGGAGATCTTCGTAGCGGGCCCTCTTCATGGCCGCATTTATGTACTCACGCATCATAGTGGTCTCCACCGAGATCATGACAGACAACCGGCCACCGTGCATGTGGCCAGCAGTTTCATCCGGCGTTAATTCCTTCCACCTGTTTCATGGAGAACTCTACAATCCCGGATGGATTCCAGGGTTATGATTTGCCATCGTAGCACCACTTGCTGTCCAAACATAGGACTCTCCCACCTTCTTGCCCCCATTTGCTCTCATCATCTCGATCCCATTACGGGGGGCGTATGGAACAGTCGGCCCCGTGATCGGGTATGATGTTCCAGCCAGCCACATACGAAAGAAGACATAGAAGGTGGAGCTAGTGGGTGTTGAGGAGAAGAACGGTGTCTCGCCATAGAGCCGTATTGGGAGCCGTTTCGGGTATTGCCCTACTGGCCATCCTTGTGGTTCTACTGACGGCCTGCGGTGATGCGCCAGACAAGACACCGACCCCAATCCCAGGGCCCCCACCCAGTCACCAAGCTATCTACAATGAGCCTAATGCGCTGAACATTGGCCTGCTGCCTCTGAACAGGCATACCGATAACTTCTACAGTACGAGGCAACCCAATGGCGCCATCTCTATTGACACGTTTGGACCAGCTCACCAGCTGGACGCTGTGGAGTTGACCTATAGGGTGAAGGATGCAATTGCTGAGGATGTCGTTCGATCTCTGATCGCGCTAATGGAGAGCATGGTACCTGATCAAGTACAAGAGGCATTGAAATGGGTGAGCAAAGAGATTGAGGGGTTGGGCCCAGAGAACAAGAAGATACAGACCCGTGTAGGGACGATGTACCTAACCCTCTATCATCTGCCTCCAAATTCGGTCGTGGTATCCATCGACCGGGAACGTCTATAGCCTGTCAAGGTCGGTTTCATCCAACGCGCTCAGGTATCGTCTAACAGAGCCATTTGGTGAGCAAGGAGCATAGTCCTCTACTGATTGTTGTGTTGGAGCCTTCATAAAGAAGGCGTTGTGGAACTGGTTACCTCATTTGACCCTCACTTGCCCTCATCTCCTCCCGCCCTATTCAATTCTTGACTATTTTGTGGTATACTGCCGCCATCTGTAGAAGATAAAACCGGAGGTGCAACTTGCGAAACGGCTACAGAGTAGTTGACATGGACACCCATGTGGTGCCCCACCTTGAAGTACTTGAGAAGTACTCGGACCCCAGCTTCCGCTCCCGCTATTCCGAGCTGAACCCCTACAAGCGCACCAAGACCATGAAGGACGGCAGCACCGTCAGCGACCTGCGCATCGCCCCCATCCCCTACGACCGCTTCCCCGGCGCCAAGATCGGCCAGGAAGAGGTCGCAGCTAAGGCCGGCGGTAAGAGCAGCTTGGAAGGACGCATCGGCAACCGGCATCACGTCGAGCCGTCGGACTCCGTGGAGGATGAGAACTCCGAAGGCCGTCTGAACGACATGAACACCGAAGGCCGGGACATCGACTACATCTTCCCCGCTTCCTTCGCCAGGTCAATCGTCGCCCTCGACGATGTGACCATCGGCCGTGGCCTCTACCGCGCCTACCACAACTACATGCGGGAATATTCGGCCGTCGCCCCCGATCGCATCAAGAGCGGCATCCAGGTCAACGCCGCCGATGTAGAGTGGGCAGTGGATGAGCTGAAGCAGTTCGGCAACGATGAGTGGGTAGCAGCCTGCTGGATCCACCTTCCCCACGGCCTGCCCATCGACGACCCCAGCCTGGAGCCCATCTGGGCAGCTATGAACGAATTTCACCTGCCCCTGACACACCACACCTTCCAGACCGACGTCCCCTACTTCCCCGGCTACCAGGGCGACGAAAACTGGGGCAACATCATCGCGGTCAGGACCTTCGCCCATCCGTGGGGCGCTCAGCGCCTGATGGCCTATGTGATCCTGTCGGGCATCCTGGACCGGTACCCCAACACCGGCGTCTCTGTTTCCGAGGCAGGGTTCGGCTGGCTGCCCAACTTCGCACTGAATCTGGGCTTCAACCTGAACCACCTCAGGAGCGCCGCTCCCGACCTGAAGCACACTCCGCTGGAGTATGCTCAGATGGGCCGCGTGCGAGCCGCTGTTGACCAGCTCGAGGGCCCCGAGATGACCAAAGCTGCCATCGATGTGCTCGGCGAGGACTGCCTCATGTATCAGTCCGACTACCCCCATCCCCAGTCCGAGTACCCGAACACCTGCCAGCTGGTGATGGACTTCCCCATCTGGGACACCCTGGGCGAGTCCGCCAAGCGCAAGCTGATGGCTGAGAACGCCGAGAAATACCTCCGGGTATAGTCCCTAAAACCAGCCCACCAAACGGGTGAATAAGAAAGAGGCCCCACTTGATGTGGGGCCTCTTCTTTTTGGTCTGCGGTGCGGCGGAAGGGAGACTCTTAGGCAACTCCCAGCATAGGACACAACGCTTCGTCTGGAAGGGTAACTAGGGATGTCCGTTCCCCTTCGAGTTCCCTCAGGGCGAACGGACATCTCGAGGCTAGGTCACACAATGGTCTCCAAGAAGAGAAGAGAGCTAAGTTGGTCGGGGCGATTGGATTTGAACCAACGACCCCCTGCACCCCATGCAGGTGCGCTTCCAGGCTGCGCCACGCCCCGACAGCCCCCAACGATACCACAGGGCCATGGTCGGCACAATGCCGGCGGGCTGGACCATTGCGTGAAGGAAGGTCAAAGGTTCCCGGACGTCTGATTGGCTCACTTTCGCAACCGCCTTGCTACAGTGCCCCAAGCTGGCCGAGCCTCCTGCAAGTTTGCTATATTCACCAGATGCGCTTCCTGATAGTTCTGATGCTTTTCCTCTCCCCGATGTGGTCATGGCTTCTGGCCGCACCCACCCCAACCCATGCCTGCACCTGCATTCATCGCTCCGGTATACAGGAATTCTATGACAGCTCTACTCATGTATTTCGGGGCACGGTGGTTGATAGACAGGAGGATTCTCTCCATGACTCAACCACCTACACGATAGCGATTGACCGAGTGTGGAAAGGGCCCCTTATCAACCAAACAGACCTCTGGGCTAACAACACCGAATGGGCCTGCGGGATTCACCTCAGTACGGGAGGATGGTCGATTTTCTACTCTGATGGAGAGTCTATTAGCCTTTGCAGTCGTGTCGTCCCTGGCAATTCTGCCGAGGACTTGGCTGCCCTGGGAGAGGGTTTCAGCCCTGCATCTAGCAATGTGCGCTGGCTCATATTTGCCGGCATCGGTATCTTAGGGCTCGTGGTCGCAGCAGGCACTGCTTTTCTCGTACGGAGCAGGCAATAGCTGCGCCAGGCATGAGCTATCCCAGGCAACAGGTATGCCATACTAGTTCAATGCGTTTCGCACCTCCCTTTCATGGACTTTTGACCTTGCTCCTTGCGTTGACGATGCCCTTCGGCCTCTGTAGAATCGGCCAAGAATCACCCTCACCCTTGCAGAAGACCCGTATCTCGTCGTTCTCGCGAAAGCGGGAACCTACCTTGGCTCTCCCGTTCTGTGATTCGAGAGCCTCACCACGAACGGGTGCCGGGGTCTTAGATTCCCGTTTGCACGGGAATGACGGAGTGAAGATCAAAGAATCGGGAGTTCTGCAAGGTTCTTCTCAAGGGGAGAGGAAACAAGAAGGATCGAGGCGTCCATGGCACCAAAGTATGAGATAGGGCAGCGCGTGAAGGTGCTTATGCAGGTCCCCGGCGGGACCATACGCACACCCTTTTTCGTGCGCGGGAAGAAGGGTGTCATCGTCGCCAGCCACGGTCCCGTGGGCAACCCCAGGGAACTGTCCTATGGCAACCGCAACGCGGGAAAAGTGCCCCTCTACGGCGTCTCCTTCCACATGGCCCACCTGTACGACGAAGACCCGGATATCCTGACCGACCGGGTGGTTGTCGATATATGGGAGGACTGGCTGGTCCCCAACATCCCGGAACGCACCGACACCAGGCCTATCGACAGGGAGGAGCACGGCCTCTCCTACTACGACAGGCGGATCGCCGCCCTTGGGAACTTGCTGAACGCCAAGGGTTTCATGAACATCGATGAGTCCCGGCGCTTGGTCGCCGAGCTGGACTACGAACGCCGGGGCACGGAACATCCCATGGTCAACCACGAGTAAAGCAAGGCCAGCACTGCAGGAAACAAGAACAGGGCAGGTAACGAAATGATTAACGACGAGCACGAACTCCTTCACCCCCATCTGGATGATGACTATGAGGAGACCTACTACGAGAAGCGCATAATCGCCCTGTGCAACCTGCTGATGGACAAGGGCGTCATCACCTCCGGTGAGCTGCTGGAGGTGCTCCAGGAAAACCAGGCCCTGAACCCGTCCATCGGGGCCAAGGTAGTGGCGCGGGCATGGAACGACCCGGACTTTAAGCAACGCATCCTGAGCGATGGCAAAGGCGCCCTGGCCGAGATGGGTATCACCCTCAAGCGCCTGGACGACATTGTCACCCTGGAGAACACCGACTCGGTGCACCATGTGGTGGTGTGCACCCTCTGCTCCTGCTACCCGATTCCCCTGCTCGGCCCTCCTCCCGAGTGGTACAAGAGCGAGGTGTACCGGAGCCGCGTCGTCAAGGAGCCCCGGCAGGTGCTCCGGGAGTTCGGCGTGGAAGTCCCGGCGGACGTTGAGGTGCGGGTGGTGGACTCCACTGCCGAGATCCGGTACCTGGTCCTGCCCGTGCGCCCCAGCGGCACCGAAAGCATGTCCGAAGAAGAGCTTGCCGAGCTGGTGACCCGGGACAGCATGATCGGGACGGGCTTGATCTCCGTTCACAGCGCCGCTACGGCAGACTAGGTCTCTTTTCGAGCATACCTCACTCCCATCCGGTACAAACGGCCTTCATTCCGCCACGCTTGTCCTTTGCCCGGAGTCTTGCCCCTTCCACCAAAATACTAGCTTCATGAGCGGCTAGGCCGCCCTTGAGCTTGTGATAACATGTGTCCGCCAACTCATGAGTAGCTGCTGGAGGTGCTATGGGAGCCTTGGATGGTGTACGGGTGCTGGACCTTACCCGGGCCTTGGCAGGGCCGTATGGCACCATGATGCTGGGAGACTACGGTGCCGATGTGGTGAAGATCGAGATACCCGGCACTGGGGACGACACCCGCGGTTGGGGCCCTCCCTACATCGGCGACCAGAGCGCCTACTTCCTCAGCATCAACCGCAACAAGCGCAGCATCACCCTGAACCTGCGGAACCCCAAGGGCAGGGAAGTCTTTATGGAGATGGCAAAGTCCGCCGATGTGATCGTGGAAAACTTCACCCCCGGCGTGACGAGCAGACTGGGCATCGACTACGACTCGGTCAAGGCCATCAACCCAGGGATAATCTACTGCTCCATTTCCGGCTTCGGCCAGACGGGGCCGTACAGGGAGAAGCCCGCCTACGACCAGGTGATGCAGGGACTGGGAGGCATCATGAGCCTGACGGGAGAGCCCGACGGCTCGCCGGTCAAGATGGGGGTCGCCTTGACGGACATAGGGGCCGGCATGATGGGCGCATACGGCATCCTGGGCGCGCTATACCACCGGGAGTCCAAAGGCGGGGGAGAGGGTCAGCACATCGATGTGTCTATGCTCGACCTCCAGGTGGCTTGGCTCACTTACATGGGGGGCTACTACTTCGCCACAGGCACGAACCCCAAGAAAGTGGGGGCTGCCCACCCCACACTGGTGCCCTACCAAGCCTTCATGTGCCAGGACGGCAAGTACATCAACGTAGCCGTGGGGTCTGAGCGTCTGTGGCAGCGTTTCTGTGCGGCCATGGGCCGGGAGGATCTGCAGGAAGACCCCGATTATAAGGATAATGGCGACCGGGTACGGAACCGCTCCAAGCTGGTGCCCTTGCTCCAGGAAGAGTTCTTGAAGAAGCCCACGACAGAATGGGTGGCCCAGATCGAGGCGGGCGGAGTCCCCTGCGGGCCCATCAACGAGCTAAGCGATGTGTTCGCCGACCCCCAGGTGCTCGACCGCAACATGTTGCTGGAGGTTGCCCACCCGACTCTGGGCACAATCAAGCAGGCCGGGATCCCCATAAAGTACTCCCGCACCGAGGGCGAGATCAGGCTGCCTCCGCCCCTGCTGGGTGAGCACACCAGGGAACTGCTGACCGAGCTGGGGTACACCGACGACCAGCTAAAGGACCTGGCAGATTCGGAAGCAATCTGATTCCTGTGCAAATGCACTTGCTATTCGGGTCGATGATGCTATCATTTCTCTGACCTAGGGGCGCCGGGAGGACAAAGGGCTATGGAGTTGGGTCTCAGGGATCGGGTTGCGTTCGTCGGGGGGTCCAGCAAAGGCATGAGCCATGCTGTGGCCCTTGCCTTTGCCAGGGAGGGCGCCAGCGTCACCATATGTGCTAGCGACGAAGCTCTCC
Source organism: Dehalococcoidia bacterium (assembly GCA_963663025.1). Classification (GTDB taxonomy): domain Bacteria; phylum Chloroflexota; class Dehalococcoidia; order Lucifugimonadales; family JAGWBF01; genus JAGWBF01. The sequence goes on from OY760073.1 coordinate 1,755,545, forward strand.
TTCGTAAATCCGAGTTGGAGATAGCCCGTACCAGCTCCCAGCACCATGTGCTGGCTATCCCCGCCGACCTTTCCCGCCCCGACGACATCCGGCGGGCTATCCGCGGCACCTTCAACCGGTTCGGTAGGCTGGACATAGTTGTCTGTAACATCGCCGGACCCAACTCTGACAATGGCCTGCTGGATGTGAACGACGAGGAGTGGGAAGAGGATGTGCAGCAGCACTTCCTAAACGTGGTCAGGCTGAGCCGCGAGGTAGTCCCATACATGAAACAGCAGCGATGGGGACGCATCATAATCCGCCTTCCATCCCTGTCGCCCCATCCAGTCCGGGGTTCCCAGGCTTTCGAGTCCACGCGGATGGCTGTTTACGGCTACGCCAAACAGCTATCCGAAGAGCTGGCGCCGTTCAATATCACCGTGAACAATGTGCTGCCGGGGGCCATCATGACCGAGCGCTTGTCGTCGGAGTATGAGGCCCGGGCGCTTGAGAAGAACCAGATGCCCGAGGAGGTAGCCTCCCACGCCGCCAAGGCTATCCCCATGGGGAGACTGGGAACAGCTGAAGAAGTTGGAGACCTGGTCGCCTTCCTGGCATCGGAGAGGGCTGGCTTCATTACGGGCGCCAGCATTCCCCTGGATGGGGGCTTGGTAAACACCCACTCTTAGCCCCGGTCCCATACCGCCAACCCACCTCACCATCTACAGGAACGCCTTATGTCTGTTCATGAACTCCTGCCGGTAGTCCAGAGCTATCTTCACGATACAGCCGACCCGAAGATCGATGCTTGGCTGGTTCACGACTACCACGGTTCCAATCCAGCATTCCGAAAAGTGATCGGAGCGGGTATCGGGATGATCACCCGACCCGCCTACCTCCACTTACCCTCCTCAGGTCAGCCCACAATTCTTTGCCACCATGTCGATGCAGGCAAGTTCGATGGCCTGGACATCCCCCTGGCGGTGTATCGCAGCCGTCGATCGATGGTCGAGGAGCTAGGCAAGATCCTCTCGTCAGGCTCGGTTGTAGCCATGGAGTACTCACCCCTGGGCACCCTCCCCAGGGCTTCCAAGGTGGATGCGGGAACCGTGGAACTGGTGCGCAGCCTGGGTGCCTGGGTAGAATCGTCCGCCGACCTTGTCCAGTACGCCACCCAGAGGTGGACGGAGCCCCAGTTGGCTTCCCACAAGAGAGCGGCTGCCAAGATCCATGCCATCGTGATGGATGCCTTTCGGTACATCGGGCAGAACCTTGCCGATGGCCCCACCGAGTTCCAGGTGGCGGAGTTCATTCGCCGAAGGTTCGCAGAGGAAGGTCTCGTCACCGCCGACGGTCCCATCGTCGCCACCAACGAGCACGCCGGCGACCCCCACTACGAGCCCTTGGAGCACAGGAGCAGGCCCATCGCCAGCAACGACTGGGTGCTCATCGACCTGTGGGCCAAGGAAGATGCCGTGGACAGCATGTACGCCGACATCACCTGGGTGGCCTACGTGGGAGACGCCGTCGGTGAGGAGCATCGCAGGGTGTTCGACATAGTTGCGGGCGCCAGGGATGAGGCCCTCAGGTTTCTAGCCTCAGAGGTGCGGGCCGGCAGGTATCCCCAAGGATTCCAAGCCGACCAAGCGGCCCGCCGGTACATCGACGACAGGGGCTATGGAGAGTACTTCACCCACCGTCTGGGCCACAGCATCAGCCATGAAGTGCATGGAGATGCGGTGAACCTAGACGGATTCGAAACCGAGGACACCCGGCGGATTGTCCCGGGCATCTGTTTCAGCGTAGAGCCCGGGATCTACCTGCCCGAGTTTGGCGTTCGCTCGGAGATCGATGTGTACATGTCGGAAGATGGCCCCCAGCCGACCACCGAAATCCAGCAGGAAGTGGTGCTGATCAAACCCTAGAAGACGTCTTCCATGTACCCGGCGATCTCATCCAGGCGAAATCCATCGACCGCCACCTCCGGCGCCCACGTCACCTGGTCCGACGACCACCGCACCGTCCCTCTGCGCTCCGAGCCCACAGCCAGGATGTTGTTCAGGACGTTGTGGATGTTCTCGTTCATCCGCAGGGTGTTGGGCTTGATGGGCGCTGCTATCCTGCCATCCTTGATGATGTAGGAGTCGCCTACAATGGTGCCGCTGAAGTCTCCGGCCGCGATCCCGTTCACGGGGTAGGTATACCAGATGCGCCCGATGTATATCCCATCGCCGACCTCGCGCAGCACCTCCTCCGAGGTCCGGGGCGTCTTGCCTTCGATCACCAAGTTGGTGGGGGTTATCGACGGCATGGCATCGAAATTCCTGCCCCCTCCCCGGCCAGTGCGAAAGCCGTTGCGGGCAGCAATGGCGTCGGCGTGGCCCGCCGGGTCTACTCCCAGCTTTTCGGCACCCTTGAGATCGCGGAGCATCCTCTGCTGCTCGTAGTAGTTGGACAGGAACCCGACCAGCACACCATACCTGATCAGGTCAGTCCTGCCCGTCGGGACACCCTCGTCGGTGACGGCCCTGCTGGCGGCCAGCCCCGGCATGGAGCCGTCGTCGTACAAGTACAGCTCCTCGGACGCCACCTTCTGGCCTACCTTGCCCATGAAGGTGGACGCCCCGGCGTAGACAACGTCGAGCTGGAGGCTGGGCATCAGCACCCACTCCAGTATCTCGGTGACGGCCTGGGGCCCCAGCACAACCCTGTATGCACCGCTCTCCGCCCTCTGGCCTCCCATGGTAGCGATGGCTGAACGGGCGGCATCCCGGCCAGGTTGGCCCGAGTAGTCGGCCAGGTGGCTGCTGACGTGCCAGCCGGTGCCCTTGGCATGTTCATCCTCCAGCATGCCGGTGACGAAGGTCATAAGCATGGTGGACTCGTCGGTCTGTACCTTGGGCATGTGAGTGGAGGCGATGGCGATGCGCTCCTGGAGCATCACAACATCCCCTCCCAGGATAAGGCCGATGTCCTTGACGCCCTGAGGGGAAGCGGCTGCGTTCAGCAGCTCTTCGGAGCTGGTGAAGATTTCCAGGGCGCGTTCGACGGTCTCCCAGCCCACCTCCAGCATTCTGCCGTTGCCGATGCGCATGATTGCCGGATCGTGATAGCGCCGAAGGGCCGGTTTGTGACCAGACGAATGGGGCAGGGACACGTAGTCCGGGTCGAGCACAGCACCCTTGCGGGCTTTGTCCAGCGCCTTGCGCACCCCTTCCAGGCTCAGGTCGGTTGGTTCGCTTCCGAAACCGGTCTTCACACCTTCAGGAAAGTTGAAAGCAACCCGCAGGCCCAGCCCGTAGGACTCCACAGACTTGGGCTCCTCAACGCCATTGCTAGGGATTCGGGAGGTGTAGTTGAGCCTGAGGGTCAGGTTGGCGTTTGCGGAAACAAACACCTCGGCCTCGGTGATATCGGGCTGGGTGTTCAGGTAGGCCAAAGCATCTCGGGCCAACCCTTTCAACCGACTAAGGGGTTGGATGGACATCGCCCGGTCTCCTGTCGATAGGTTTATCTATTGCGTGGGCACGCGCTGAGTGATTCATGTCCAAGTCGAGGCTATCCGCGTCCCGTGAGCTTGGCCACGCCCCGCATAGTAGGGCCTCCGTTGCTCATGCGCTTGGCCTGCATCGGTTGGCCCTTGCCGCAATTCGGAATGGGGTACATCCGGAAGTCGCTGCCCACTGCATCTATGCTCATGAAATAGTCCCGGGAATCGGAGGTTATGCCTCCGTCCCGGTAGAGCTGCCCAAGCTGCCCGTTCTTGATCTCGTACACCTTTACGGCGGTTATGCGGAAATTTTCCCTGGCTTCCGCCACCGACGGCACCCGGTGGCCCGAAACGAAGTAACCATCCTCCACCTCACCAATGATGGACTGAGGGGCCTGCTCTCCGGCCTCGAACACGGTGTTGGTCATCCGGATCAAGGGAATCAGGTTAGCCTCCGTCGCTCTGGCCGACCCGTTGGGCGGCACCCCCAGGATGGCCGCCGTCTGGCGATTGTTCAGAAACTCCTCGAAGGTGCCGTTACGGATATGGTAAGCCCTGCGCGCGGGCGTGCCATCATGGTCGTACTTGAAGGAGCCAAACCCTTCCATGGTGGGGTCCGAGTAGGCGCTGACCAGCGGAGAAGCAACCTGCTTTCCCATCTGGTTGTCCAGCATGTCCCTGAAGAACCAGCTGCGCCCAGCGTAGGAGGTCTCGTACTTCAAGGCCCGGTCCAGCTCCGACGGATGGCCTACGACCTCGTGCACCAGGAGGGTGTTGAAGTGAGGGTCGGTGACTACAATGCACTCCTTCTCCGGGGCCTTGAGCGGCGGGGCATTGGCAACCTCTACAGCATCGGTCGCAAGGTTGCGGCAGAAGCCTTCGAAATCAGGCAGGGTGATGGTCCCGTTGTCGTACCCCTGGGTGAGAATCTCCCACCCTCGCTGGTGTCCGGTGAAATCGTAAATCTCCAGGGTGCCGTGTTCGCTGTTGCAAATGGCGATGACGAACCCCTCGGTCTGGGCGAATGTCTGGTCGATGATGGAGCCTTCGGAGCTACAGAACAGCTCCCTCAGCAGAAAGGTGCTGGCGGAGGTGGCCGAGTAAACAATCTGGTCGCCGGACCCCTGGGCCGCCCTGCACGAGTCCACAGCCATCCTGACCGTCTCTTCCAGGGAGACCCCCCGCGGGTCCTGTTCGTAGGTGGCGGCTACCGAATCTTCCACGATGGCCACGGGGGCGAGCCGAGTATCATAGAGAGAGTCGCCCAAGCTGCCGAAACGTCCGCGGGCCCGGACCTTCATCCGGGCGTTGGACATCGCCCTCTGGTGGGCCTCCTTGATGCCTTCCATAACAACCGAGGCGACGTTATCCACATCGGCGTTGCCCAGAAGCCGGCCGTAGTACCCGGGGGCGCTGGCCCTGGCCCCGGCGATAACCCGCACCCCGAAGTCCAAGGTGTAGTCCTCGGCGCTCATCTTTTCAACGCCGTTCTCGGCGGCGGCGCCCTTTTCTTCCTTCACCTGCATCCGGACGTCGCAATAGCGCAGGTTTGCCAGCTTCCTGGCATCTTCCGTAACCAGGGCGCCTATCCGGGACCGCACCTTCTCAAGGAACTCTATGTCCACGGTCCCGGGCATTAGCTGGTCACCGCACCCTGGGCAGACGAGGTGACCAGCCGGGTGTACTTCGCCAAGGCGCCGATCACGTAGGGATGGGAAACGGGCTGCCAGGAGCGGCGCCTCTCATCCAGGACTTCGTTGCTCACAGCCACTTCCAGCTTGCGCCCAGGAATATCCAGGACGATGGGGTCACCGTCCTGCGCCAGGGCTATCGGCCCTCCCACGGCTGCCTCGGGGGCTACGTGGCCGACCATGAGTCCGCGGGTGGCGCCCGAAAAGCGTCCGTCGGTGATGAGGGCCACCTGGTCCCCCAGTCCCTGGCCCACGAGGGCTGCCGTCACCGCCAGCATCTCCCGCATACCCGGCCCGCCCTTGGGACCTTCGTAGCGGATGATCACCACATCGCCGGGGTTTATTCCCCGCTGCTGGATGACCTGGAAGGCAGCCTCCTCTCGGTCAAACACCCGGGCTGTGCCTTCGAAGCGTATGTTCTGGCTGGCGGCGACCTTGACAACCGCTCCTTCGGGAGCAAGGTTGCCCTTTAGTATCACCAGACCTCCCGTGGGCGCCCTCGGCTTCTCCACGGGATGCACTATGTCCTGGTCTTCCACGGTGGGCAGGTGTTCCAGGTTCTCCTCCCACGTCTTGCCCGTGATGGTCAACGCATCCCCGTGCAGGAGCCCGGCCTTAAGCAGGCGCTTCATCACCAGGGGGACGCCTCCTACCCGGTCCAGGTCTGCCATGACGTACCTGCCTCCGGGCTTCATGTCGGCCAAGTACGGCGTACGGTTGCTGATGGCGTCGAAGTCGTCCAGGCTTAGGTCCACACCAGCCTCATGGGCGATGGCCAGTAGGTGGAGCACCGCGTTGGTGGAGCCTCCCATGGCAGTAACCACGGTTATGGAGTTCTCGAAAGCCTGTCGGGTCAGGATATCCCTGGGCTTCAGTTGTCGTTCCAAGGCTTCCAGCACCACCTGGCCCGCCACGTGGGATGTGGACAGCCTCCTGCCATCAACGGCGGGGATGGAGGCCGCGCCGGGCAGGGACATCCCCAGGGCTTCGATGGCTGCCGCCATGGTGTTCGCGGTGAAGAGACCGGCGCAGGAACCCTCGCCGGGGCAGGCTGCATCTTCCAACTCCATCAACTCCTCGTCGGTCATGGCCCCGGTGGAGTGGGCCCCAACCCCCTCGAACACATCCTGGATGTTGACGTCCTTCTGCTGAAATCTGCCGGGCAGGATGGTGCCCCCGTAGATGAACACCGACGGTATGTTAAGCCGGGTAGCTCCCATGAGGGTGCCGGGGAGGTTCTTGTCGCAGCCTGCGATGGTCACGAGGCCGTCCAGGCGCTGTCCGAAAGCTACCAGCTCAATGGAGTCGGCAATTACCTCGCGGCTGATGAGGGAAGCTTTCATACCCTCGGTGCCCATGGAGATGCCGTCGCTGACGGTTATGGTCCCGAACTCGAAGGGCGTGCCACCAGCCGCCCTGACACCTTCCTTGACCTTTGCGGCCAGGCGTCCCAGGTGCAGATTGCAGGGAGTGATCTCGCTGGCCAGGTTGGCGACGCCAACGAAGGGCTTCTTCAGGTCCTCCCTGGTGTAGCCCATGGCCAGGAAGTAGGAACGGGCGGGTGCTCTCTCAGGTCCTTCGGTAATCTCCCAGCTCCGGTGCTTGGCGTTGGAGCGCCCGGTTGCAACCATGCAGGTACCTCCCAGGTATGCTTTTTCAGATCGAGTGCGTGAGCCACTCAGGCCCGTTGGTGGTTTCAGTGATTCGGAAGCCCGGCGTAAGGGAATAGAGGGAATGCCATAGCCGGACTTGGCCTGCCCATTATAGGGCCATGACCATAGCTGCACAAGGAGAAGCCGGGCGACCAGCCGCATCATTCCCGCGAAAGCGTGAACCTACCGTGGCTAACAACACTGCTGTCCGTTCCCCTTCGATTTCCCTCAGGGCGAACGGGCAACAGCATAGTGGAAGCAAGGATTCGGGAAGGTCAGGTGGGACGAAAACCCTCCTCGTCATTGCGGCGGAGGCCGCAAACCAGGAAAGCTAGGCCGAGAACAGGGTGTCCCAAGTTGTCCGTTCCCCCTGAGGGAAATCGAAGGGGAACGGACGACTGGAGTTGTGCTAATGTAGACTCCCGCTTTCTCGGGAGTAACGGGAGGAGGGTACCACCCTCACCTCGACCCTCTCCCTCGAGGGAGAGGGTCGAATTGCTTCTCCTCAAGGAGGAGGCATAGACGCTAGGGCGGTTGGGGTTCCTCCAGGTAGCCGTAATCGAAGGCCCTGTCTTCGTCCAGGTAGGTCTCCACGACGGGAGACCCCTTAAACTCTATCGGTCTCTGCAGCAGTACTTCCTCATTGAGAAGCTGGGTCAGCATATCCCGACGCTGCTTCGCCGTCCCCGGTATGGAGTTTCTTTCGTCCTGGCACCAGCGGTCCAGGATCTTCATGCTCCAGAACTCCAAGGGAGGGGGCTTGCGCTTGACCAACGAGATGATGGCCTGCTTGACATCATCGTCCAATGCAGGGGCCACATAGGGGACCTCCAGAAGGTCCTCGCCGTCGGCGGCCGACCGCAGGTCGCGGCTCATGGAGCCCTGAACTCCGCACACAACCACCCGCTGGCCGAACTTGTTCCGAAGCTGGGTTACCAGCTTTATGTAGTCCGCATCTCCGGTCATCAGGTAGAAGGTCTTTTGAAGGCCGGCGGAATTGGCATCGGATGCTTCCACGATGGCATCGATGGCCAGCACCATGTCGGAGGCGTTTTTAATACGCTCTACTACTCCCCCCGTATTGGGCCGGTTTATCTTCTTGACCGGTACATTAATGGGATCGAATCCCGCTATCTGGAGGTTTCGTTGAATCTCCGGGTGCTCGGAGAAGTCGGCGTATGCTCTCATTACCGATGGCCTGCCGTAACTTCGTATCTTATCGACCATCAGTCTGAAGTCTGGCTCCATCCCGAACAGGTTTAGCATTGCATACCGGATGTTCTCTAAATCAAGATACACAGCTACCTGCATCTCTTTTTGAATGCTCATTGGACTGCTCCCTTAATCTAAGCTGGCTCCCCCCTTAACTCAGTGATGGTCTGGCAAGTGTATGTTAACCACGCAAGAGCGTCAACGGGAGATTTTCCAGCAGGGCCGGACCTGCCCAAAATCCCCTCCACCAAGATTGACACCCGCCGAATAAGGCGTACACTAATGAATGGACAAAGGCGGTGCCGACTCGGGCTACTGCCGGGACGATGCACTAGAGGAGGTTGCCAGATGGCGGACCAGGATTGGAAGGTTGGCGTAGAGATCGTCTATTGCGTTCCTTGACAGCACCACTCAACTGCCACGTGGATGGCAAATGAGTTCTTCAGAGCTTACGGCGCAGACGTAGGCATCACCATGACCCCCGGCGCAAAGGGCCGCATGGAGGTCTATGTCGAGGGCGACAAGATCTTCGACAAGCTCGAAGAGGGTAACTACCCCGACCTGACCAGGGTCAGGGCTATGAAGAAGGAAATCCAGGCAAAGCTGGACGCGATGCCTGTGGCGGCCGACTAAGCTCTACCCACTTAGAGAGGTACCAGAAGAGAAAGCCCCTCCTGTTATAGGAGGGGCTTTACTTTTTCCCAGACCTGCCCTGAGACGGCATTCCGGGGACCGGCGCCATCCAGGACCAGCCACCGGGCAGGGTCGCCCCGGGCGATCTCCAGGTAACCCTTCCTGACCCGCTCGTGAAACTCCGCCGCCTGGGACTCGAAGGTGTCCTTTCCCCCATCTCCCTTTCGGGCGAGGCCCGATGCCACGGGAATGTCCAGGAGCACGTTAAGGTCGGGCTGGAGCCCGCCAGTAGCTACCTGGCTAAGTTCGTTAATGGTGCTCAGGGACAGGCCACGTCCGTATCCCTGGTAGGCCAGCGTCGAAGCGGAGAACCGGTCGCATACGACGCTACCTCCCTCCTGCAGCCTGGGGGCTATGACCTCTTCCACAAGCTGCGCCCTGGCTGCCATGAACAGCAGCAGCTCAGCCCTGGGGGTTACGTCGGACCGTCCTTTGAGCCGTGGTCGCAGGCTTTCGCCAAGACTGGTTCCCCCCGGCTCCCTGATAAGCACCGTCGGGTGCCCTTCCCTCTGCAGGCGACGGGCGAGGACTCGGGCTTGAGTGGTCTTGCCGGCGCCCTCACCGCCCTCGAATACTACGAACACACCCATGCCGGCCTTTCCCTAGACCCGGAAGACGGTTACGCGTCGCTGTGGGTCTTTACCGGTGCTGGTAGATGAAATGTGATTGCCCTCTGCCAGCAGGTGCTGGAGTCGCCTTACGTAGGCCCTTTGGGGAGTCAGCTCCACGGACTTGACGCCGTTGAGCACCTGCTGAGCGGCGTCTTGCGCCTCCTGCAGGGCAGCTTCCAAGCGGCTGCCGTCGTCCTGCTCCTTGGCCATGGTCTTGAGGAACTGCTCCACCTGGTCCAGGGAGTTCTTTCGTAGCACGTAAACGGGCTTTCCCGACTTCTCCGCCGCCCGCACCAGCTGGGGGCCCCGCCGGTAGTGGGACTTGGTGGTCAGCACCACGTCGGAGATGCGCAGCTCGTTGACCACCTCCACGGGAAGCCCGGTGCTCTGCTTTGCCTGCATCACCCTTTCCCGCCCTACACCGAAGAGGAACACCCTTCTGCCCTCCAGCTGCTCACCCGTGGGTTCGACCAGGTCGGGTTGGAGGTCGGGCAAAGAGAGAGCATGGCTGGGCTGATAGCTGGCCTTTATCTCCCTCTCCTTCATCACCTGCCCGGTATCATTCAGCCACCGGGTCTCAGGGTCTATGGGATACCCCTTGAGCCAGGTGTCCACCACCCGCGCCACATCATCGTGCACCGCCACTTTTTCCCAGCTCTGAATCTCCACCACCACATCGAAAGTGGGGGGAGACTTCCGCTCGAGGACCGTCTTTTGCGTTCCCCTGCGTCGGGCTTCATCGTCGCCCAGGGTGACAGGCTGAATGCCTCCCACGAGGTCGGACAGCGTAGGGTTCATCAGCAGGTTGTCCAGGGTGTTGCCATGGGCCGTTGCGATGAGCTGAACGCCCCGCTCAGCGATGGTGCGGGCTGCAATCGCCTCCTCCTCGGTGCCCATCTCATCGATGATTATCACCTCGGGCATGTGGTTCTCGACCGCTTCGATCATCACCGCGTTCTGCTGGATGGGAGTGGCCACCTGCATGCGCCGGGAGTGCCCGATGGCCGGGTGGGGGATATCTCCGTCGCCGGCGATCTCGTTGGAAGTGTCCACTATAATGACTCGCTTCCTGGCATCGTCGGCCAACACCCGCGCCGTCTCCCGCAGCATTGTGGTCTTGCCCACGCCGGGCCTTCCAAGAAGCAGGATGCTCTTCCCCGAGGCCACGAGGTCGTCGATGATACGGATGGTGCCGAAGACCGCCCGGCCGACACGGCAGGTGATCCCGACGATGTCGTCCTTCCGGTTCCTGATGGCGGAGATGCGGTGAAGGGTCCTGGGTATTCCCGCCCGGTTGTCGCCTCCAAATTCGCCGACGCGGCCGACCAGGTACTCCAGGTCATCCCAGCTAACCTCCACGTCGTCCAGTAGCAGGTCTCCGCTGGGGAACCTGGCCTCGGGCGGCCTCCCCAAGTCCAGCACCACCTCCAACAGCTCGTGGAGGTCCTCCCGCTCTTTCAGAGGTCTAGCCACGCGTGGGGGCAGGGCACCGATCAGGGAAGCCAGATCATCCTGGACCCACTTTGGATCTACTGACAACAGATCACCTCCGCAGGGAGATGATTGGGCCCGCCGGTCCGGACGCTGTACGTTGAGAGAGTCAAGCCTTGGCTCATCTATCTAGTTAGACCTCTGGGAAGCAAAGGTCAGAAAATATTGATGGATTCTAGGATCGTCGCTCAGCTCAGGATGGAAAGAAGTTGCGAATAGGCTGCCCTGGCGCACAGCAACGGGCTGGCCGTCGGAAAGCCGGGCCAGCACCTGCACATCGTCCCCGATGCGCACTATGCCGGGGGCCCGTATGAATATGGCGCGGAAAGCATCGTCACCCAGGGGGGAGAACTGCAGGTTGGCCTCGAAGCTGTCCACCTGGCGTCCGAAGGCGTTGCGGGCGACTCCGATGTCCATAAGGCCCAAAGGCTCGGGGAACTCTTCGGTCAGCTCCCGGGCCATCATGATCATCCCGGCGCAGGTGCCCCAGATGGGAGTCCCGGCGGAAGCTGCCTCCGCTATGGGTTCCCTCAGATGGTAGAGGTCCATCAGGTAGCTGAAGGTGGTGCTTTCGCCTCCGGGCATGACCAGCGCATCCACCCCCTCCAGGTTCCCTGGCAACCTCACCTCCACCGTGTCCACGCCCAGCTGTTTCAGTATGGCGATATGCTCTGCGAAATCACCCTGGACTGCCAGCACTCCTACCTTCAATGCGCTACGTCAGACTCTCCCGATAGAATTCTTTATAGATTGCCGCGCGGGGCCAAAAGCTCCTCTTCGTTGAGGCTCCGCACCCCGATGCCCACCATGGGCTCGCCCAGGTCCTTGGACACATCGGCGAGGATGTTGGGATCGTTGTAGTGGGTGGTGGCTTCGACGATGGCCCTGGCCCTCCTCGCTGGGTCTCCGGACTTGAAGATGCCTGAGCCGACGAACACGCCGTCGGCCCCTAGCTGCATCATTAGCGCTGCATCGGCCGGGGTCGCCACGCCACCGGCTGCAAAGTTCACTACGGGAAGCCTCCCCAGGGTGCGCGTCTCCATGAGCAGGGCCAAGTCCACTCCCAACTCCTTGGCGGCGGTGGGAAGCTCCTCCTCCGACATGTTCTGGAGCTGGCGTATGGAGTCCATCACCGAGCGCATATGGCGGACAGCTTCCACCACATCGCCCGTGCCGGCCTCACCCTTGGTGCGGATCATCGCGGCGCCCTCTGCGACACGCCTCAGGGCCTCGCCCAAGTTGCGGCATCCGCAGACAAAGGGCACCTTGAAGTTGTGCTTCCACACATGGTGGGCTTCGTCGGCAGGGGTCAGCACCTCGGACTCGTCGATGTAGTCCACGCCCATCGCTTCCAGCACCTGGGCCTCGACGAAATGGCCGATACGGCACTTGGCCATCACAGGTATGCTGACCGCTTCCATTATCTCGCTGATCTTGGTGGGATCGGCCATGCGGGCCACGCCGCCGGCTGCTCGGATGTCCGCCGGGACCCGCTCCAGGGCCATGACCGACGTAGCCCCAGCATCCTGGGCTATCCGGGCCTGCTCGGCGTTGACCACATCCATAATTACGCCGCCCTTGAGCATCTGGGCCAAGCCAGCTTTGACTCTCCAGGTTCCTGTATCTGCCACCTTGTCCCTCCGTCGGGAAGCAGGACTCTACGCCTGTCCCATGATTGGCCAGCTATCGCATGTGCCCGGCGATGCGCCGTCGATAGCTATTTCTACCTCAAATTATACGATGGCCCCTATGGTTTATCAATCTGCCCATGTTATCGTGGTACACCTTTTCCAACACGGTGTAGAATTGGTGCGGCGCTTTTCCCCAGGGCACGGGAAACACAAAACAGGGAGCAGTTATGGTTCCTCCAGGCGATATTTTCGGTGAGCTGCACATTGCGATAGGTGTGTTCCTTGCCCTGGCAGTTTCCATCGCCATTTCAGGGTACGTCTTCCACCGGCGGGTCATCAGCATGATACTGCTGGGGAAGGGAACGTCCCGGTTCGACCAGCCTCTGAGCCGCCTGGTCAACTTCCTGACCATCGTCATGGCCCAACGGAAAGTGCTTCAACGTGTCTCCCTACGGGACCGGGCGGGCCTTGGGCATATCTTCGTCTTCTGGGGATTCCTGTCCTTCTTCCTGAGCTACCTGCTCTTCATATTCGGGGATGCAGCCTGGGGCCACTTCTCCGAGACCATCCTTACCGACACAGGTGTGCGGGTCTTTGCCAGCTACCTGGATGTGATAGCCGTCATCATCCTTTTCTCCCTTGGATGGGCGGTGCTCAGGCGGTGGCTGGCCAAGCCCCACAGGCTGTCCTTCGACCTTACCCGCAGCCCCGATGCCATCATCATCGTTTCGGCCATATCTTCGCTCATGGCGCTGACCCTGCTCACCGAAGCCTTCTACACCGCCAAAGCCTCCTACATCCCTGTCTCGGAGATCAGCCCCCATGCCGACGCCTTGGTGGGCGGCGCAATAGGGAACTGGCTTGTGAACCTGGGCCTGGGACTCGGCGCCGCCGACACCCTACAGGGGCTGTCCTGGTGGCTCCACCTTCTGGTCATCCTGGGGTTCGGCATATACATCCCCTTCTCCAAGCACATGCACATGGTGGCCGCCCCCCTGAACGCCTTCTTCCGCTCCCTGAAGCCGAAGGGCGCACTGGAGTCTATAGACCTGGAGAAGGCGGAGCACTTCGGTGCGGGACGAGTGCAGGACTTCACCTGGAAAGAGCTGCTGGACGGCTACGCCTGCGCTGTGTGCGGACGCTGCACCAACAGCTGCCCCGCCCACCTGAGCGGCAAGGTGCTGTCTCCCATGCACATCGTCGAAAATTTGAAGGACCATCTCATCGAGTTCGGCGCCCAGGCGAAGGCAGGCGTGGACACAAGCCAGGAGCACCCACTCATCGGCACGTCGATCCAGGAGGAGGCGTTGTGGGACTGCGTCAACTGCGGCGCGTGCATGGAAGAGTGCCCCGTGGCCGTGGAGCACGTACCCACCATCGTAAACATGAGGCGACACCTGGTGCTGGAGGAGTCCCGGATTCCTGAAACGGGCATGAGCGCCCTGCTCAGCATGGAGCAGCGGGGCCATCCCTGGCGGGGGACCACCTATACCCGCACCGACTGGGCCGCCGACCTGGACGTTCCCCTCCTGGCCGACCATCCTGAGGCCGAGGTGCTCCTGTGGGTGGGATGCACGGCGGCCCTGGAGGGACGCAGCCAAGCCATCGCCCGCTCCATGGCCAAGGTGCTGAAGTCGGCTGGCGTGGACTACGCCATCCTGGGCGAGGAGGAGCGCTGCACCGGCGACCCCGCCCGGAGGATGGGCAACGAGTACCTGTACCAGATCATGGCCCAAGGCAACATCGAGACTCTGAACAACTACGGGGTTAAGACCATCCTCACCCTGTGTCCCCACTGCTTCAACACCATGAAGAATGAGTATCCCCAGCTGGGGGGCAGCTATGAGGTGCTGCACTACAGCCAGTTCCTGGACCGGCTAATCGATGACGGCAAGTTGAAACCCATCAGGATGGTGGAGGGCAGGGTGGCCTACCACGACTCCTGCTTCCTGGGGCGTCACAACGGGGTGTACGACGAACCCCGCCGGGTAGCCAAGGCTTTGCCCGGCCTGGAGCTGGTGGAGATGGCGCCAAACTGCCGTCAGCAGGGCTTTTGCTGCGGCGCCGGCGGCGGGCACATGTGGCTGGAGGAGAGCCGGGGAACCCGCATAAACCATATGCGCACCGACCACTTCCTGGAGACCGACGCCGATACCGTCGGCGTGTCCTGTCCCTTCTGCCTCCAGATGCTTACCGAGGGCATCGAAGCCAAGGGCCTCTCCGGCGAAAAGCAGGCCAAGGACGTCCTGGAGCTGTGGGCCGAGAGCCTGGAGGAAGACAACGGCCCCTAGCGTGTCACGGAGAAAGTCCTTACTGTCTTCGGAGAAGAACGCAAGGGAGGGTGTGAGATGATTGACAAAGAAGTGCGGATCGGAGTCCTGGAACGTGCTCAAGAGATATTGTCCCTGAAGAAACACTGGCTGCAGGGGGAGATGTGCACCGACAAGAACGGAGAGGCATGCAAGATTACTAGCACAGAGGCGGTATCGTTCTGTCTCCTGGGGGCTATTCGGAGGTCATGTTGCGATTTAGGGCACATCTCCACCGAATTGATCGGTAGCGATGCATCAGCATGTCCATTCTCAGAAAGCCCTATCTATAGGGCAGTTCTGGAGGACTGCTTCAGTGGGGATTTCAGTTCGTATCATGTCTCCAAGCTCGAGGAGGGGGTGGGGTCGTTCAACGATGAAGAGGATACCCGATACGCAGACATAGCTTTTGTACTTGCCCGTGCGGTAGAGAGTGTAGAGGAAGAGGAGGAATTGGAGGGCCACGACTAGACGTGACACAACTAGCGACCGAAAGGATGAGGTGGCAAGATAATCCCGACGCAGTAGAGCTGGGATTCGACCACTACCTGACGTTACTCGAAAAGAGACTGCACGGGGAAGATGTTTCTCTGGTCCAAGGATTGCGGAGCTTCTACCAGAGTATACTGGGCATTGACCTTAGGGAAACTCAGGCCAGGGGGCTGATGCATCGGGAAAGCTCGGTGTTCATCGACTATGTCACCAGCGTCTGGGACGCCCCATTTCTCCCCAACATCGAGTACTGGCAGTCCCAAGGCTTGGACAACTTTCTTCGGTGGAAAGAAGGCTTCCATAGAGCGAGAAATATAAGTGCCGTAGATATGGACATAGATGAGCAGGACGCGCCATGGAAGCCTGCTCTAGTCGATGGCGTCGATCCACCTGAACGGCGAACTACTCGGGTGGAGCGGGTGATTCGGAACTCCGCTCTAAGCCGCTTCTTGAAAATGCTGTACAGCCATCAATGCCAGATCTGTCTCTTCACCTTTATGTTGACTAACAGTCGCCAATATGCTGAAACTCATCACATCAAGCCTCTGGGCAAGAAACACATGGGCAGTGACAACCAAAGCAACATGATAGTCTTATGTCCTAACCATCATGCAATGATGGACTTCGGCGCTCTAGCGATTCATCCCGATGATCTTACGGTCATCGGCGCAGCCGAGTCTTCTCCAGGAAATCGGGAGAGGCTGCAACTGAATTCTCACCAGATTAGCCGGGACTCGCTGGAATACCACCTAGACCACATCTTCCAGAAAGTGTAAGCGACCTGATCCCTAGGCTAACGTAACCTAAGTAAGACCTTCGCAGGATCCTGCCCGAATCGCACCAGAACTGTCTCGATGTTGCGAACCAAATCGGCCAAAGACAAGTTGCCTTCTAGTTTAATGCCAGTGTTCCCCAAATCGAGCGGTGATTTGAACGGTGTCCCGGTCAGATGCCTTCCATCCACGCTGGCGATGCACCGCTTGCGCCCCGGAAGAAACGGTATCCGGCAATTTTCTTGAGTCAAGAGATGCGACTGATGCAGCCATAGAAATGCTTGAATCATCACCGATCGCCAACTTTTTGTAGCTATCTCGGTGCCGTCGGGGAGCCTTATGAAGGTCGGATGGGGAGTGCCCTTTTTGTTGAAATCGCCGTTAAGAGGTACCCAACCGGGCTCCCCTGGTCGATCCATAACTTGCTCCTGAGAATCAGACGGCTTGTCCTGGGCAACAAGGGGTTCGGCGGCCGGAGAAAACACGCCGTCAGAAATGGCTCGCCTCCAAAGGCTAAGGAACTTCAGCACCGACTTGCCTGGATCCTCTGACGAAATGGAGACCTCCATAATCGAACTCTGTTTGAAGAGGTCGTACACGTTCCATATGTCGCCGTTGGTGGTAGCGAAATAAGGGACCTTCACGTTGTTTCCCATGTTGTATGAGATGGCGTACTTGGCACCCTGGGATACAGGGGAAACGGTGTCGGCAAGTTTCTTGGCTTCGACAAACATAATTGGTTGTCCGTTTTCGCTCAACAGGGCATAGTCGGCTCTTCCGTCCGCAACCTTTACCTCTGTCTGCACCATGCCAGGATCCGATACATCCCAGCCCAGGGCGCACAGCATTGGGTCAATGAGGGCTATGCGGGTGCGACTTTCTGAATTTGCGAAATATTCTTTCCGTTCTTTGATGCGCCTTTGAAGGTTTTCAAGAGTATGCACCAATTCTTCAAGCATAGCGGTTCCTCTCTAAGTTGCTGCCTTTATGTTATCCTACAACCCATCCCATCGCTATATACACATCTGGCTTCCCCCTACTCGTCCCTTAGCTCGCGCTTTAGCACCTTGCCCAGGGGGTTGCGGGGAAGCTCATCGACGAACACCACCGACTCGGGACGCTTGAAGCCCGCCAAGCGAGGCATGCAGTGCTCGATGACCTGGGACTCGGTGAGAGCCGAATCCCGGCGCACCACCACCGCCCGCACTACTTCCCCCCACTGCAGGTCCGGCACCCCTATAACGGCCGCCTCTTCCACGCCAGGATGGGACATGATCACCTGCTCCACCTCTTCCGGTGAGACCATCTCCCCACCCCGCTTGATGATGTCCCTCGCCCGCCCCGACAGGTAGATGTATCCGTCCTCGTCCCGGTACCCCAGGTCGCCGGTGTAGAGCCATTCGCCCCGGATAGCATCGCCCGTTGCGCTCTCTTCGTCCCAGTAGCCCTTCATGATCCGGGGACCCCTGGCAACGATCTCGCCAACCTCCCCCTCGGGCACATCGGACCCGTCCTCGTTCACGATGCGCACCTCCATATCATCCAGAGGCTTGCCGATGGAGGTCAGGCGCTTCAGCTTGGCCTCCACCTCCTCGGGGGTGCCGCTCAGGTCATGGTCGTCGGGCGGCAGCATGGTGATGGTGGAGGCTGTCTCCGTCTGGCCAAAGGCGTTGATGAAGCGGGCCCCGGGGAACTCGGCGATGGCTTGGCGGATCACCGGCAGGGGCATGGGGGCGGCGCCGTAGGTGATCACCTCCAGGCTGGACAGGTCGAAGTCGCGGAAGCGGGAGTGCTCCACAAGCTGCTTCAGCATGGTGGGCACCAGCATGGTCCGGGACGGACGCTCCCGCTCCACCAGGGCCAGCCATTCCAGCGCCTCGAACTGGCGCATCATGACCAGGGTACGGCCGCCGTAGATGCCCGCCAGCACCGACTGCAGCCCGGCGATGTGGTACAGGGGGACCGACAGCAGGTTGCGCTCCTCTGCGTCTGGGTCGGGGGGCTCCACATTGGACAAGAGGTACGATGTGAAGCTGCGGTGGGTCAGCATGACGCCCTTGGGAACCCCGGTTGTGCCCGCGGTGAACATCAGCACCGCCAAATCTTCATCATCGCCGACGGGATAGAGAAGCTCCTCGTCGGATGCTCCTTCCAGAAGCTCCTCGTATTCCAGCCAGCCTGCCGGACCTTCACCGTCCATGCAGACCAGGTTGGGCGGGACCAGCCCATCCTCCCTGAGGTCCTCCACCATCTCCACATAGCGGCTCCCCGCCAGCAGGACCGACGGGCTGGCGGCCTCAAGGACCTTGGACAGCTCCTCTCCCTTCAGGCGGTAGCTGATGGGCAGGAAGACGGCGTCCAGGCGGGCAGCCGCAAAGTAGGCCTCGACCACCTGGTTGCAGTTGACCTGTAAGACGGCAACCCGGTCGCCGCTGCCAACGCCCAGCTCAGCCAGCCCGTTGGACAGCCTGTTGGACCTCGCCTGCAGCTCTTCGTAGCTGAAGGGCTGGCCATCGAAGAGTATGGCCGTCCGGTCGGGAACGATTGCCGAAGCGATGGTCAGGCACTCGAGGGTGTTCAACTGCTCAGCTCCCGGGGCTTCCCATTGCACTCAGGGCCAACCTTGACTCCAGATCCAAGGAGGCTTCCAGGCTCATATCGGCGCCCCGTACCACGGCCTCCTTGGCGGCCTGCAAGGCCCATTGGTCCATCTGCAGGAGGTTGTGGGCAATGGCTTCCGCTTCCTGCAGGAGGCGATCAGCGGGGACGACCCTGCCAACGAGCCCCAGGTGCAACGCCTCGGCAGCATCCACCTCGCGGGCTGTCAGCAGCAGGTCCAGGGCAGCCGGCACACCCACGGTCCGGGGCAGGGTCTGGGTACCCCCGGCCGCGGGGACCAACCCCAGGGCAACCTCGGGCATGGAGAACCTGGCGTCGTCGCCGGCGATGCGAAGGTCGCAGAGCATGGCGGTCTCCACTCCCGAGCCTATGCAGTAACCGTGAATGGCTGCGATGATCGGCTTGGGCAGCCCCAGGAACAGGCCCCACACATCCCTCTCCCAGCGCACCTCCCGGGCAATGGTGGGAGAAGGGGCTGTCCCAAACTCGCTAAGGTCCGCCCCCGCGCAGAAGGATGGGCCCTCCCCGCTGATGATGACGACCTTAACGCCTGGATCATCCCGAACCGCCTGGAGGACCTGGAACAGGTCGTCGCGCATGGCGACATTGAAGGCGTTGTGGAGGTGGGGACGGTTCAGCCCGACATGGGCGATGCCGTCCCGCTTGTCGTAGATGATCGTGTCGAAGACGCTCACTACTAGGAACCCCACGGACTCGGCCCCAGGCAGCAACTCAGGGGAGCACCGCCCGGCTGTAGATGTCGTCCAGGTCCACCTCGGTGTAGCTGGTGCCCACCTTCTCCAGGGTGTGGGCATCGCTGACGCTTAGCAGCAGAAGGCCGTGCTCCTCGGCGATGGCTTCCACCTGGGCCTTGCGGATGTGCCAGTTGTGGCCGGGGTTGGCGATCTCTATGGCCTGGATCTTGGCGTCCATGATGATGTTGGGAGTGTAGTAACCGGGATGGTTGTAGCTGCGAAAGACCTTGCCTCCAGGGAGGAATAGCTCGCCCATGTGGTACTCGTCGAAGGGGCTGCTGGGGGGCCGCACATTGATCTCCCAGCCGGGGATGAAGATGGCCTGCCCGGGGAAGTGGGCATCGGCTATCTCCTTGAATGCAAAGGCGTACTCCTTATTGTGGTGGTCGGTTATCCCTATGCCGTCGATGCCCATGGCCTCGATCTGGGAAATGACCTGCTCTACTATTTCCACGCTGGGAGGGACACAGCCGGTAGCCTCCCAGATGTGAGTGTGCAGGTCCATCTTTACCTTCAAGAACAAGCTCCTCGGAACGTTGATTGGGCCGGCTTAGCAGCCTACGAAACGGGGGTTTCGCTTTTCCAGGAAGGAAGCGATTCCTTCGGCGCGGTCTTCGGTGCCATGCAGAAGGATGCTAAGGTCGGCCTCCAACCTCATCCCCTGCTCTATGGGACCGTCCATCCCCTTCAGCACCGCTTCCTTGGCATATCTCAGGGCTATGGGCCCCTTCTCTGCCAGGGAGTCGGCCAGCTTGGCCGTCACACTTTCCAGGTCCTGCCTGGAAGCCACTTGGTGCACCAACCCCGCCCCCAGGGCCTCCCCCGCATCCAGCACCCGCTCCAGGAGGAGCATCTCCATAGCCAGCCCCCTGCCCACCAGCCGGGGCAGCCTCTGGGTGCCCCCATCCCAAGGCAAGACGCCGCGGGCCAGGTCGGTGATGCCGAAGCGGGCATCCTCGGATGCGACACGCAGGTCGCAGGCTAGCGCTATCTCTAGCCCCTGGTCCATGGCATCGCCATTGATGGAGGCGATGATCGGTATGGGGATGCCCGCCAGGGTGGAGGCGCAGCGGTGCAGCTCCAGCCTTTGCCTTGGGTCTTCGACGGGGCTATCCCCAAGGGCGGCCCGGCCCATGCAGAATTGCCTCCCGGCACCGGTCACCACCAGCACAGAGGCCCCATCCTCGCTCACGCGCTCAGCTACGGAACGCAGCTCCCCAGCCATCTTCTCATCGGGGGCGTCGGAGCCGTCAGGGTCATTCAAGACGACCCTGGCAATGGGCGGATCATAGGAGTAGGTGATTCTTGCGTAGACCATAGGATCCTGAAGCTGAGGCGAAGGTGGGGACATGGTAAGCCCAAAGCTGTTCCTTGACAAGGAAAGGGGCCGGAATTATGATGATCGGTAGCCAAATTAGCACTCGGAGACCCAGAGTGCTGAAATATGGGCCGAAATCAGGTCTTAACGAAGGAGGAGACTTTGGTTAATTTCTCGCCTCTGGGCGAAAGGGTTGTAGTGAAGCCCTTGGACAAAGAAGAGGTCAGAGCCTCTGGAATCATCCTGCCCGACACAGCGAAGGAGAAGCCCCAGGAGGGCGAGGTCGTGGAAGTGGGGCCGGGAAGGTCCACAGAGGATGGCAAAGGCAAAATCCCCATGGACGTAAAGAAGGGTGACCGGGTGATCTATTCCAAGTTCGCCGGCACCGAGTACAAGGATGGGGACGAAGAATACCTGATCCTTAGAGAGAGCGATATTCTCGCCAAGATAAGCTAGAAAGGAGAGCGAAACGTGGCTGGTAAGCAGCTTACCTATTCCGAAGATGCCCGGAAGTCCCTGAAGACCGGGATCGACACCTTGGCCGATGCGGTCAAGATTACACTGGGCCCCAAGGGCCGGAACGTCATTCTGGACAAGAAGTTCGGCCCTCCCCAGGTGTGCAGCGACGGCGTAACCATCGCCAAGGAGATCGAGCTTCCCGATGCGTTCGAGAACATGGGAGCCCAGCTCCTGAAGGAAGCCGCCAGCAAGACCAACGATGCCGCCGGCGATGGCACCACCACCTCGGTGGTCCTGGCCCAGGGCATCATCTCCGACGGCTTCAAGAACGTAGCCGCTGGCGCCAACCCCATGGCCCTGAAGCGGGGCATTGAGAAGGCTGTCGAGGCCGTGGTAACCGAGCTCAAGGGCATGGCTTCCACAGTGGACAGCCGTGACCAGATCTCCCAGGTGGCCGCCCTGTCGGCCCACGAAGAGGAGATCGGCGGGACCATCGCCGATGCCATGGAGAAGGTCGGCAAGGACGGCGTCATCACCGTCGAGGAGTCCAAGAGCCTCAACGACGAGACCGAGTACGTGGAAGGCATGCAGATCGACCGGGGTTACATCTCCCCCTACTTCATCACCAACCCCGACCGCATGGAGTCCGTACTGGAAGAGCCTTCCATCATCATCACCGACAAGAAGGTGTCGGCAGTAGCGGACATCCTTCCCACCCTGGAGAAGCTCCTCCAGATCGGCAAGAAGAACGTTGTGCTCATCTCCGAGGACCTGGAAGGCGAAGCGCTGGCTACCCTGGTGGTCAACAAGCTCCGAGGCACCCTGAACTGCCTTGCAGTGAAGGCCCCCGGTTTCGGCGACCGCCGCAAGGCTATGCTGGAAGACATCGCCATCCTGACCGGCGCCACCGTCATCAGCGAAGAGACGGGCCGCAAGCTGGACTCGGCGACCATCACCGACATGGGCGAGTGCCGCAGGGTCTCCGCAACCAAGGATGAGTGCACCTTCGTCGAGGGGCGCGGCTCCGAGGAGAACATCAAGGCCCGCATCAACCAGATAAAGGCCCAGATCGAAGACACCACCTCCGAGTTCGACCGGGAGAAGCTGCAAGAGCGCATGGCCAAGCTGTCCGGCGGCGTTGCGGTCATCAAGGTCGGAGCTGCCACCGAGGTGGAGCTCAAGGAGCGCAAGGCCAGGGTCGAGGATGCTCTGTCAGCCACCAGGGCCGCTGTGGAAGAGGGGATCGTGCCCGGAGGCGGAGTAGCACTGGTCAGGGCCCAGAGGGCCGTTGACTCCCTAAGCCTGAATGGCGACGAGGCCGTTGGTTCCTCCATCGTCCGAAGGGCTCTGGATGTACCCCTCAAACTCATCGTTCAGAACGCCGATGGCGAGCCTGCGGTCGTCCTGGAAGCGGTGCGAAACCAGAAGGACGACTACGGCTACGATGCCGAGGTCGGCGAGTATGCCAACATGCTGGAACAGGGCATCGTGGACCCGGTAAAGGTCACCCGCTCCGCCCTGCAGAATGCAGCCAGCGTAGCTTCCATGGTACTGACCACCGAATCCATGATCACCGAGATCCCTGAGAAGACCCCGCCTGCTCCTCCCATGCCCCCGATGGACTACTAGGAAACACGGGAACCAGGTAAGAAAAGGGCCTCGAGTTTCGAGGCCCTTTTCTTATGTCTTCCATATGGTAGAATCTCGACTGACCGGCCCTCCCGCGGCCGAAGGTGATGAGGCGGTGGCCCTTCCATGATCCCCCTTAAGCTCAGGTTGGAGAACTTCCTCTGCTACGGCGAAAACCTGCCCACCCTGGACCTGCAAGGGGTCCACGTTGCATGCCTCTGCGGCAACAACGGCCACGGCAAGTCCGCCCTGCTGGACGCCATAACATGGGCCCTTTGGGGAAAGGCCCGGGGCAAGTCCAACGATGAGCTTGTCCACTACAGCCGAACCGACATGTGGGTCGAGCTGGACTTCCTGGCCCGCGACAGCAGCTACAAGGTGCACCGACGCTACAGCGCTGCCGGCGCGCGACGCCGAAACTCCACGTCCGACCTTCAACTCCAGCTCATGTCCGACGACAATTTCGTTCCCATTACCGGGAACACCATCCGCGACACCCAGGCCAGCATCGACCAAGTCATCGGCATGGACTATGAGACCTTCATCAACAGCGCCTTCCTGCTTCAGGGACGAGCCGATGAGTTCACCAACAAGTCGCCGGGCGACCGGAAAGAGGTACTAGCCAAGGTGCTGGAGCTGGAGCTATACGACCGGCTGCAGGACAGGGCAAAGGAAGCCGGTGACCAGCACAGGACCACTGCAACGCTCCTGGAGTCCGACCTGGCCCGGCTGGGAACAGAGGTGGCAAGGAAGGACGGGATATCCCAGGAACTCCAGGATGTGGAGAGGCTGGGCGAAAGGGTTGCCCAGGAGCTGGGCGATGCCAGGACGAAGGCTGGCAATTTGAAGCTCCAGGTGGACGACCTGGAGCGTGTCGCCCAGGAGCGTGTGAAACTGCTGGAGAGCATCCCCAACATTAAGGGGGAGATATCCAGCCTGGAGACCCAGCTCGCAGCCACCCAGGAGCGCATCGACAGGTACGAATCGCTGGTGTCTCGGCGGGAAGAGATCATCCTGGGCCTCGCTCGCTTCAAAGAGCTACGACAGAGCTACCTTGAGCTGGACCAAGCTCGGGAGCAGCATGACCGGCTTACGGGGCAGAGGTCCGATCTGGAAAGGCAGCTTGCCGATGCCCAAGCGCGCTTGGAGGAGCGGATTTCCCAGGCGCGCAACAAACTGGAAGGCCTGCTAAAGCCCAAGGCTTCCCAGGCCGCTCGCCTGCAGGAAGACATCGACGCCGCCAAAAAAGAACTGGGTGTCCTGGAGGATGAAGAACGCACAACGTCCCACGACCAGGTGCGTCTTCAGGAGGCATCCAGCTTAGTAGGCCAGCACAAGGCTGCGTCCGAGCAGCTCAGGGCTGAAGGCCAAGAGCTGCGCTCCAAGCTCAACCTCACCACCTCCGCCGGGTCCGCCGGCGATTGCCCCCTGTGCGGGACGACCCTGGGTGAGGAAGGATGCCGCCACCTGGCTGACACCTACGAGAGACAGATCAAGGAGAAGTTGGAGCAGTACAACAGGGAGCAGGCCAGCCTCAAGACGGCCGAGCAGGAAGCCCAGTCCCTGGGTGAAGAGCTGCCCCGCCGGCAGCAGGACATCAGCCGCCGAAAGGAAGCAGCCCAGAACACCCTGACCAAGCTGCAGTTCAGCCTGTCAGAGAGCACCGCTGCCGCCCAGGAAATGACCGACCTGGAGGCCGCCCTCGCCCAGCAGGAAAGGGACCTGCAGCAGAAGGCATACGCCCCCGACTTGCACCGGGAGCTTGAGCAGGTTACCCGCGACCTGGATGCCCTAGCATATGACCAGGGGCGCCACAGGAAGCTCTACGGGGAGATGGAGGAGCACCGCAACTTCGAGGAAAACAGCCGCCTTTTGGAGGAAGCCGAGTCCGAGCTCCCCCAGGCCAGAGAGTTCGCCTCGACGACCGGCGGGATGCTCGAGATTCGCCGGAAAGACCTGGAGGGTTCCCTGGCGCGCGCAGCGGAGATCGAGTCCCGCACGACGGGACTGGGCGGCCTGAGGACCGAATTGGATACAGCCTCGAGAGCCGTTGCATCCCTGGAACGCCAGCAAGAGGACATGCTCCGCCGCCAGGGGGAGCTTCAGGGCACCTTGCGAAAGCTGGAGCAGGTGTCAGCCGAGATGGATGTCAAAGAGCGGTCGCTAAAGGATGCCCGGGACTCCCAGGGCATCTACCAGGAGCTGGTGGAGGCCTTTGGGCGCCGGGGAATCCAGGCGATGCTCATAGAAACGGTCCTTCCAAGGGTGGAGGACGAAGCCAATGCGCTGCTGGGACGCATGACCGACGGACGCATGAACGTAAAGCTGGAGACTCAGCGTCAACGAAGGAGCGGGCGCGGCGAACCCATCGAGACCCTGGAGATCATCATCAGCGACGAGGTAGGCCCCCGTAGCTACGAACTGTTCAGCGGCGGTGAGGCATTCCGCATAAATCTAGCCCTGCGCATCGCCCTGTCCAAGGTGCTGGCCAACCGCAAGGGGGCGCCCCTGCCCGTGCTGTTCATAGACGAAGGGTTCGGGACCCAGGATGCCATGGGGAGGGAGCGGATACTGGACGTCATCAGCGCCATCCAGGACGACTTCGAGAAGATAATCGTCATCTCCCACCTGGATGACATCCGGGAGGCCTTCCCGGTCCGCATCGAGGTGCTTAAAGAGGAAGCCGGATCGACCTTCTGGATAAGCTAGGAGGCGCTGTCTTCCGTAGCGGGCACTGACGAGCTGTGCCTCCACAGGGCGACACAGGCTTTCACCATGGGCAGGGGAGGCCTGGGGACCACGAACTCAGTCTGCCCGGTAACCTTCACCCCGTAGGCGCTTTCGGCTTCACCAACAGCGTCGGTCCACTCCTTGTCCGTCGTTGAGCACGGGAAGGCGATGGTCATAAGGGCTGCCCTGTCCCGCAGGTTGTCCAGCCAGCGAAACAGGTCCGGGATCTCCTGGGAGAAGTAGTGGGAGATACCCGTTTCCCCCTGCACCAGAATCGGCTTGATAGCCAACTGGTAGGACTGTCCCCCGATGTTGAGCTGCAGGTCGGGGTTGAACCCGGCATCGCCCTGAGCAGGGCCTCGCACCTGCTCCACCTTAACCAGGTTGCCGGCGGCAGGGCCTGCAAGATATCTCACAGCCTCGGTGGCGTACCAGCCCTCGGCCCTCAGCCCCATGGATATGAAGTCCGCGAAGTTGTCCGCCTTCTGCCCGAAACAGGTGGCGAGGCGGGCAAGGACGTAGTCCATCGTCATCTGGACGCCGGCTGCCTCCGACGTATCCGAGTTGACCATTATCTCCTCCTCACAGCTCTATCTCCTTGAGGTCCGGCGCCAGCTTGAGCACGGGCTCGGTCAGCGCCTGCACCTCTTCGGGGGTCCACCCGGGGGCCATCTCCTTGAGTAAGAGGCCGTCGGGTGTTACCTCAATTACCGCAATGTCGGTGACAATCAGGTTCACGCACCTCCTCCCCGTCGGGGGAAAGGAGCACTCCTTCACTATCTTGGGGCTGTCGTTCTGGTCGGTGTGGGTCATTGCCACGATGATGCGCTTGACCCCGGCGGCCAGGTCCATGGCGCCGCCGATGTTGCCCACTCCCCGCTCGGGAAGCATCCAGTTGGCAAGGTCGCCGTCCTCCGATACCTGGTGGGCGCCCAGCACCGTTACATCCACATGGCCGCCTCGCACCATGGCGAAAGCGTCGGATGTGCTGAAGAAGGACATGCCGGGCACCATCTTGAGGAACTGGCCCCCGGCGTTGATCAGGTCGATATCTTCCTCACCTTCGTCGGCCAGAGGGCCGCAGCCCAGCACGCCGCTCTCGCTGTGGTAAACAACCTGCCGGTCATCTGGTACGAAGGTCGATACCAGGGTCGGTATGCCAATGCCCAGGTTGACCACGTCGCCGTTGTTCAACTCTTTGGCGACGCGCATGGCAACCACTTCACGTTCCAGGCGCTCTTTGCTCATGGGTCCGGCTCTTCTCTCCTAAACTACGCTGGCGCTCCGCGGAAATACGAAGTTAATGGAACGTGCGCAGGCAAATCGATTAAGGGGCGCCACCTGCCCCTAGACCGGCCATGGGGGCCTTCCTAGAATTATTCTAGTGGATGGAGGCCCAAGGGGGTTGTCCGTCCGATAATAGGCAGCTAGGTAGCTGTAAGTCAAGGAGATGGGAAGATGGGCACGCTAATGCGCTGTTTGAAGGTGTTGGCCAGGATGCGTGGACTGGCGAATGGGGTGGACCCTCGCTGGGGAGTGAGGACCGTTTACGTTTGCGATGAAACGGGGTGCATCCTGCGTTTCGAAGAGCGCCGGCTGGGCCGGCTGTCCCAGGCTTGAGAACATCTCCCCTAGAAGTGCGAAGCTACCCCTTCGAATTCAAGATAGTGTTCTGGTTGGTTGCCTGCTTCACCGTGCTGTCGTTCCTGCTGTGGCTGGTGCTTCCCGCCGACCACAGGGCGATTCCCCTGCTGGAGCGCACATGGCCCCCTCTTCTCACGGGTTTCGCCGGCTTGGTGTTCGGCAAGCTCTCCTAGCCTCGGCCGTCCGGTTACACAGGTTCGTAGGGATGGAAGTCGGCGGGCCTCTGCACCACCCTCTGGACGAAGGCCCCCGGCGTCACGACGGCGTCGGGGTCTAGCATTCCGGGCTCCACGATCTCATCCACCTCGGCGATGGTTATCCTGGCGCCCGGGGCCATCACAGCGTTGAAGTTGCGGGATGTGCCCTTGTACACCAGGTTCCCCAGGGTGTCGGCCTTGTGGGCCCGGATCAGGGCGTAATCTCCCCGGATGCTCTGCTCCAGCACGTACTCGCGCCCGTCGATGGTGCGAGTCTCCTTGCCCTCAGCCAGCGTTGTCCCCGCTCCTGAAGGGGTGAAGAAAGCGGCGATGCCGAATGCTCCGGCCCTGATTCGCTCCGCCAGTGTGCCCTGCGGAGTCAGCTCCAGCTCCGCATCACCGCGCCTGTAGGCCAGCTCGAAGGCGCTGGGCTGGGAGGGCCTCGGGGAAACAGGGTAGGATGCGATGGCCTTCTTCACCTGCCCGCTTTCAACCAGCAGACTGTGGTCGATGGTCAGGAAGCCGGGGGGAGTGCCGAAGGATGCCACGTTGGCGATGCCTGCAGTGTTGCTGACCAGGGTCAGGTCCTTGGCCCCCTGTTCCCTCAATGAGCGGATCAGGTACTGGGCCATTCCCCCCGGGCCTGCAAATCCATCCATCAGGATGGTTGCCCCATCGGGGATGTCGGCCACCGCTTCCGGCCCGCTCTTCCACACCTTGCTGGGAATGTCGCCTCCAATCATCCAGAAGGACATGTACCCCAGGTCCGGGGCAGGGGACAGGTGGGGGTCGGTGATGGCCTGGACGTCGGCAAGGTTCCAGCCCCGGGCCAGCTCCCTTACTACCAGCCCCTGGGGTGTTACCTGAATTACAGCCACGTCGGTCACGATGAGGTCCACGCATCCCTTGGCCGCCACGGGGTAGTCGGTCCTGGTCACGATGCGAGGAGAGCGGTTCCGGGTGGTGTGTTCCATCATTGCAATGACCAGCTTGGCGCCCTCGGCCACGTCGGTGGCGGCCGCATGGCTGCCCATCCCGCCACCCATCTCCACCGGCCCAACAAGGTCGCCCGACTCGGACACCTGGGACGCTTCGACGATGCCGATGTCCACCTGCCCTCCCCTGATCAGGCCGAAAGAGGTGGCCTGGTCCACGATGGAGGCGCCGGGGAGCAGGGTAACCGTCCTTCCTCCCGACCCGACCAGTTGGACGTCGCCTATGTCATGCTCTGGCCTGGGTCCGAATCCCAGGATGCCGTTCGCCGAGTGGAACACCGCTCCCCGGGAGGGCAGCACGTAGGGAGGCACCATCTCCGGCAGCCCAGGGCCGAGGTGCACCACATGGCCCGGCTGAATCTCGGCAGCAACCCTGCATGCCATCAGCTCCCGGCTGATTCGCGGAATCTTAGGAAGGGTCATTGTCGCCTCCGGCGATCACGATCCGGTCAACAAATATTCCCGGGGTTATCACCAGCTCCGGGTCCAGCATGCCGGGGTCAACTATCTCATCTACCTGGGCAATGGTGACATCCGCAGCCGTCGCCATTATGGGGTTCCAGTTGCGCTGGGCCAGCCTGTACACCAGGTTGCCCATGGTATCGGCGGCTTGGGCCTTGATCAGGGCGTAGTCCGCCTTGATGGGTTCCTCGAAGATGCAGTCCACCCCCCCGATTGTCATTCTCTCCTTGCCTTCTTCGTAAGAGGTGCCGATGCCCGTCGGGATGTAGAAGCCCCCGATTCCTGCCCCGCCGGCGCGGATCCGCTCCGCCAGGGTACCCTGGGGCATGATCTCCAGGTGCATCCGGTCGTCTTCCGAGGCGGGGTCCGGCCCCGGTGCCACCGGTGGGGCGGTAATGACCCTTGTCACCTGGCCCGAAGCAATCAAAGAGGCGGTGCCAATGGTCCTTCTTGTCCCCCCGTACCAGGGACCGCATATGCAGGTGAGATTCCCAACGCCCCTGTCCATCAGGGCTTTCACCAAGGCCTCGGGGATGCCCGGAAAACCGAATCCTCCCACCATGATGCGCGCGCCTTCAGGGATGTCGGCTACGGCCTCCTCGACGGAGGCCTCTACTTTGTTGGGCAGCAAACTCCACACTCCCTTCTGCAGCCCGCATTTTAGCAGGTAATGAGACTATGTTGAAGGAATGCCCTTCCAGCAGGCCCTGGTGGCCAGGGTATTGTTCAGAAGCAAGATGGGGCTCACCTTCCTTGACCCTATAGCTGGCCCCATTTAGAATCCCCCATGAACCGGGAAACGGGGAGAGGGTCCAATGTTCGAAGCCCTAACTGAGAAGCTCAACGACGTTTTCAAGAACCTGACGGGCAAGGGCCGACTGAGCGAGAAGGATGTCGACGAAGGCCTGCGCCAGGTGCGCCTGGCCCTGCTGGAGGCCGACGTCAACTTCCGCGTCGCCCGGGACCTTGTTGGCAAGATCAGGGAGAGGTCCATAGGAAGCGACGTGCTGGAAAGCCTCACTCCCGGCCAGCAGGTCATCAAGATAGTCAATGAAGAGCTGACCGCCATTCTGACCGGGGGCGACCACGACCTGGCCCAGCCTTCCAGCCAACTTGGCATCGTGCTCATGGTGGGGCTCCAGGGCTCAGGAAAGACGACCACGGCCGCTAAGCTGGCCGCCAAGCTGGGAGAGGGCGGGAAGAAGGTGCTGCTGGTTGCCGGGGACCTCCGGCGTCCCGCCGCTGTAGACCAGCTTGTCGTTTTGGGTCAGCAGATGGGCGTCCCCGTTTACCGGGAAGACACTTCCTCCACGCCCGCCAAGGTCGCCAAGGCTGGCATCGCCGAAGCCAAGCGTACGGGCGCCGCCTGGGTAATAGTGGACACCGGCGGCCGCCTCCACATCGACGACGAGCTGATGGGGGAGCTGGAACAGGTCCGGGATGCCATACAGCCCCACGAGACGCTGCTGGTCGTCGATGCCATGACCGGCCAGGATGCTGTACGGGCTGCCGAAACCTTCCACGAGAAGGTCCATGTGTCCGGGCTTGTGCTAACCAAGCTGGACGGAGATTCCCGGGGCGGGGCCGCCCTGTCCATCACCCAGGTTACCGGCATCCCCATCAAACTCATCGGTGTAGGTGAACGCACCGACGCGCTGGAGCAGTTTCATCCCGACAGGCTGGCGTCCCGTATCCTGGGCATGGGCGACGTGCTGTCGCTGATCGAGAAGGCCCAGCAGGTCGTCGATGAAAAGCAAGCCAAGGAGATGGAGCGAAAGCTCCGCACCGCCAGCTTCGACCTCGAGGACTTCCTGGCCCAATTCCAGAGCTTGAAGAAGATGGGGTTTTCCCAGGTGCTGGACATGGTGCCTGGGTTGTCCCAGCTAAAAAACAAGGCCCCCGACCAGTTCGACGAAAAGAAGATCATCAAGTTCGAGGCCATCATTCGCTCGATGACGCCCCAGGAACGGCACACTCCGGAGATAATCGACGGCCGTCGACGACGGCGTATCTCCCAAGGCAGCGGCACCACTCCCCAGGACGTAAATCAGCTTCTGAACCAGTTCAAGCAGGCAAACAAGCTGATGAAGCAGATGTCGCAGGCCCGCAGCCCCAAGGACCTGGCAAAGCTGTTCAGGTAGGCCTTTTCGAGGAGTCCAGGTGCGCCGCCAGTAATTTGACGGCGGCGTGGGCGTAGGGGATGTAGAGGATGGGCGGCAGGTCCAACGGCACAATCTCCTCCACCTGGTCCACGTCCGACAGCCCCAATGGGCCCTGGATGGACGTAAGGTTCAGCTCGTACAACTCACCATCAGGGCATACCACCACGCATCCCAAATCCTTTGCCGTAACGCCGGTGGGCTCAACCTCGATGGCTTTGATGGACTCGGAGCCGGTGAAGTTGGGGAAGGGGTCGATTCGCCCCGCCATGTCCGCAAGCAGCTTCTTCAGTTCAATCGCCGCCTTATCGACGGCCGCTTCGGCAACCGCCTCTGCAGGCCAGGGGGTCAACCCGCCGTCAAGCATCGGACTGCCCCTTCCCCTGTGCTCTCAGCTCGGTTGAGGAGATATCCAACCGGAAGGCGCTCTCGGGCATCTCGCGGAACAGGTCGGCCAGCGTCGCAGGCAATGCCGCGTCGGACAAGGTACGATAGTCACCCTATTTTCCTCACCCTGCCGGCTACCAGGAAGCTGCATCCATTTCCCCGGATCTCCTCCAGGGCCTCGTGCATAGCCCGCTCGGAACCGCCGTAGTATGCAAGGTCAACCAGACGCACGGCTGTGTCCCACCCGACCACGAAGGTGCAACCCGGGAACAACATCGCCTTGTCTCTGAAGGTGGTTGCGCAGGTCAACGCCATGTCCCACGACCCCGGAAGCTGGCTCACGCGCTTCCGCACCTCGCCCTCATCCAGGGTGGGCTTGTCCACGTTGGTCACCGACATCTCCAGCACGACGGAGACGCCCAGCATCCGAGAGGCTGCCTTCGCCAGCCCATCATGGCCCTGGTGAAGGGGTTGAAGGAGCCAGGCAGCACCGCCTCTGGCGCCCGGCTGCCCACCTTAACGGCACCATCACGCTGGGCCATGACCCACAGGCCCTGCCTTCGCGGCCCCTCGGCCAAGAGCAGTTCGATGGCATCATCGGCAGACCAAGCCCTTTCCTGCAGCTCATCTCCGGGAAGCAGGGCCATGGGGATCTCTGTGTCGGTGTTCCATGCCTCAGCCAGGGTCTTGAGGGCCAGCCTGCTGACCAGATCTTCCTCCTGCTTGCGGTCCCTGGCCCCCTTGGCCAGATTCAGCTCGTAGGTGCCGGTTCCGGAAGTATCCCGAACGGAGACGCAGGCCCGGTGGTCCCCCCTCTTGGGCCTGTCGGTAGCGATGGTTGCCGTGCAGGCCAAGCCGACCACAGGTTCCTCGCCCTCCCGCAGCTCCAGTGCCCTGGCATAGGCCGCCCGGGCCATATCACGGGAGGTATCAGGGGAGACGTACTGCGCCGGGCTCGTACCCCAGGAAGCCGACTAAGGACGACTGGCTGTAGGGGATGACCCCCTCCAGCAGGGTGCGGGGAAGCCCCGGGGACCTCCATCAGCCACGCCAAAGCCGAGCTACCGGCCCCGGAAACCGCCACTACCGCTCGGCCGGGAGCCGCATGAAGCTCTTGGATGACGCCAGGAGGTAAGGCCGATAAACTCTGCTCCATCACGGTTTCCAGGGTGAGTAGTCTATCTTCTCCATGCGCTCCTGGGACAGGGCTATCTCCCTGGCAATCTTGGCATCCCACTCCTCGTTCCACTCAGGGGGCATGGTCTTCCTGACCTCGGGCCACCACATCGGTCCGCTGCGGTTCCAGGTGCGCCCATCCAGCACCTCCCCCAGGAAGCAGGACATGTCTCCGCCATCCATGGCATTGACCACCCGGCAGTCCATGTACCCCCAGCAAACGTCCAGGATGGGGCTGCCTGTCTTGGAGGTGTGGTGAGGAACATCTTCCAGCTTGTCCTTGTCCCTTCCCGATACGAACCCGAACCTGTGCAGGTAGTCTAACTGGTCCGTACCAAGGAAGCTGAGAGCGAAAGCCTTGCTGCCGTAGATCATGTCGTGGCTGTGGTTATTCTTGTATATCTGCACAGCCACCCGGGGCTTGGACGGCACGATGGAGGAAGCCGCGATGGCCACGGCGATCTGCACGTTGCTCCGCCCCTGCCAGTGGCTGCCCACGGCTGCTATGGGCGACCACAGGCGACCCATCATCGGAGCTATCTGCGTGTAATCCATGGGTGGCTCATTGTCAAAGATGACTAGGACTACCGGGACCGGGAAAGGAACGTAGGGCAGGCATCCCCTTGCCCGGACCTAGGGCAGGGCGGCGACCGCCTCCACCTCGATCAAGAACTCTTCTCTGACCAAGCCCTCGATCACCAGGAGGGTGTGGGCAGGAACATCGCCATCGGGGTAGATGCGGGCGAACACCTCCCGCCTGGCATCCATGTAGTCCTGGAGGGGCTCGCCCTTCTTGATGTAGGTGTTGAACTTGACCACATCGCTGAACCCGGCTCCTGCGCTGGCGAGGGCCTGCTCCAGGTTGTGATAGGTCTGGCGGGTCTGGGAGGCCAGGTCTCCCTGGCCTACCACCTGGCCGTTCTCATCAACGCCAACCTGCCCGGCGACGAACACCAGCTTCCCGGGGCGGACACTGACTACATGGTTGTAGGCGCCGAGGGGAGACGGAAGACCCTTGGTTTCGACGATGGTCCGTTCCGTGCCGTCTGCCATAACGTCCTCCACCATTCAGGATTTCCGGGAGTCGGTCCTCATTTGGGCCGGGTCTGCACCTAGGGCTAGGATATCACCTGCCAGCAGGGCCATCAAACGTGGGATGGGCTTCGGATCTATGCTAAGATAGCAACGTCACCATGCCCAAAATAAAGCGTAAGTTCCCTCTGGCACTGGATTGGGGCCTTGTGCCCCCTTCCATGGATTTACGCCGTCTTGGGTATGGTGACAAGTACCTCAAGTCTAGTGCCTTGGAAGGGGGTTCCTTGTGTTCAAACGACTATTGTCTGCCTCTGCGCTGTTCATCACCTTATTTTTGGTGTCAGCTTGCACTGAATCAACGGTAGCCACTCCTAGCACACCGAATCCAACTCTCACTACGCCAACCCCAACACCACAGATTGTCGCTACTACTGCTCCCATTTTGACAAAACCTCAGGAGCCTGCTTCCGTTGGTAGCAGAGCAGAAACTCCAACCTCCGCTCCTACACCGGAACCTACAGCAACCGTGGAGCCTACGGCTACATCAACCCCGACGAACACGCCGCTACCCACAGCAACTACCGAGCCTACGGCTACTTCAGTCCCAACCAATACGCCGCTACCCACAGCAACCCCTGAGCCAGTGTTGGGATCTCGAGGAAACCCAGTTCCAGTAGGTCAGGTTGTGGAGATACTCAAGGGGGATATTCCCCATTGGGCTATCGTGGTCTCAGCGACTAAACCCGATGCCACGGCTGAAGTATTGGAAACCAATCCGTTCAACGACCCGCCCGCACCCGGCAATCAGTTCTACATGGTCAATATGGAGGCCAGATACCTTGGCCCGGATTCAACTACGTTCCTCGCAAACTATAGTCTCAAAGCGGTAGGTCAGTCCGGCGTGGTCTACACAACATATGAGCATCCATGCGGAGTGATTTCCGACGAGTTTCCGACTTTCACGGAACTGTTTGCCGGAGGGGCGATAAGTGGATGGGAGTGCTGGCAAATATCATCCGCCGATGCTGATTCGCTTCAACTCTTGGTGGATGAGGACTTTGGCGATACCAGGGTTTGGTTCGACCTGAAATAAGCAGGGCGCGTCTAATCTCGACCCCTGTTAGCTTTCCGACATGCGCCCCAGTGCTTGCTTGTCCACTGTCCCGACGTCCCTTGATGCTCCTTCCGTTGATAGTTCCTTCGATTAAGGTATACTGATGGAGCTAAGGCGACCAGACCTGCCGAAAAGGATGTGCATGCAAGCTGACCAACTGCGCCTGACCTCGCTGGCTCACTGCGCGGGTTGAGCTGCCAAGTTTAGCCTCGAGGACCTGGTCGAGGTCCTGAAAAACGTGCCGCAGCTTAGCGATCCCAACCTTCTTGTTGGGACGGAGACCGGGGATGATGCCGGGGTGTACCGCATAAACGACCACCAGGCCCTGGTGTTCACCGTCGATTTCTTCCCACCCATTGTCGATGACCCCTTCGACTACGGCGCAATCGCGGTTACCAACGCCCTGAGCGACATCTATGCCATGGGCGGTGTGCCCCTGGTCGGCCTTAACGTCACAGGCTTCCCCATAGGGTTGCCCAAGGAAATCCTGGGAGAAATTCTGAAGGGCGGGTCCTCCAAAGCCAGGGAGGCGGGGTGCCTGATCATAGGCGGGCACACCGTCGACGACCAGGAGCCCAAGTACGGCATGGCCGCCGTAGGCTTGGTGGAGCCGGGCAAGCAGATAACCAACGCAGGGGCCCAGCCTGGTGACCGGCTTATCCTAACCAAGCCCCTGGGGACGGGAATCATAACCACAGCCGGGAAGCAGGGTGTCGCCGACTCCCAGGTGATGGCCAGGGCAGTGAAGGTGATGAGCACCCTCAACCGGGCCGCTTCCGAGGCGATGAGGAGCGTCGGAGCCAACGCCGCCACCGACATCACAGGGTTCGGGCTTGTAGGACACCTGCACAGCATGATGGTCGGAAGCAACGCCTCCGCTCACATCCGTTTGTCCTCCCTTCCCGTGATCGATGGTGTGTGGGACCTGCTCGAACGAGGGGTCGCTCCCGGAGGGACTCATCGCAACCTGGACGGCGTCGGGCAGAACCTGGACTGGGCCGGCGATATCTCCGACAATGGCAAGCTCTTGGCGTGCGATGCCCAGACCTCCGGGGGCCTCCTGATGTCCGTCCCCGCCGACAAGGCCGACAGGATGCTGACCGAGCTCGACTCTAAGGGAGTCGAGGGAGCCTGCATCGTAGGTGAGGTCACTGCTAAGGATGCTGCCCCCATCCACGTAACCTAGTGAGGCGCAGGCCTCCAGGACTTTCACAAATCTTCACTAATTCCAGAGGTGTAAATGACCGCCACGTATAACGATGCCGAAACCCTTGCCAGTCGCATAGACGAAAGGTTCCTGGTAGAACGTCTGACCGAGCTGTGCAAGGTGCCGACCGACGTACCCCTGGGGCCGGACACCTTCATCCAGCCCGACCATCCCAAGTTTGTGCACTACGTCCAGGATGTCCTCCGCCCCATGATCGAAGCCA
Source organism: Dehalococcoidia bacterium (assembly GCA_963663025.1). Taxonomy (GTDB): domain Bacteria; phylum Chloroflexota; class Dehalococcoidia; order Lucifugimonadales; family JAGWBF01; genus JAGWBF01. The sequence continues at coordinate 1,791,678 of OY760073.1, forward strand.
CCGGGGCTTACAACATCATCGATACGCCGAAGAACAACCTCGTGGTGCAGATGGGGGAGGGAACCTCGGATGCCGCCATCCTACTCCAGGTCTATGTCCCCACCCAGCACCACCAGCTTATGGACAGGCCTTTCGAACCTCGGATCGCCTCTGGCCGAGATTGGGGTTTCGACGAGCCCTGCCTCTTCGCGCAGGGTGTGGGACAGAATAAGTCCCACCATGCAGCAATGCTGGCCGTCTTGAAGATGCTGGTGGAAGAAAAGGTGCGCTTCCCCGGCACCCTTTACTACGCGGTAAACAACGAAGCGATGAGCAGCCACGGCTGCTCGGAAGCCATCATCCCCGCCCTTGAGCATAAGCCCCAGTTCGGCATCTTGCTGAACCGCACGGGACTTCGCATCTCCATGGGCAACAGGGGGAGGGTGGATGCAAACATCGAGGTTAGGGCCAAGACATCCCACTCCAGCGCCCCCGGTGAGGGGATAAACGCCATCGAAGGCGCCCGGCGAGCGCTGGACCGATTGCAGCAGGTCCCCCTGGAAGGGACCCACCCCCTGCTGGGAGGGCGCCACGCAGTGCCGTATCAGATGCTCTTCGACCCTGTGGCGCCCCACACGCTGCCTGGGGTGGCGCGCATCAGGGTGGACCGTCGCATGATACCCGGCGACGACCCGGACCAAGCGGTGGCCGACATTCGAGAGACCATCGGAGACCTTTCACCCTACGAGGTCAGTGTGGAGCGCGGCACCTACATGCTGCCAGCCCTGGTCGATCCGGACCATCCCGGGGTAGCTGCTCTGACCCGTGCTCACACAGCGGTGTGCGGCAGCGAGCCGGACAAGTTTTATGGCCACGGCTCCTTCGACGCCGGCGGGCCCTGCGCCCTTGGAGTTCCCTCGGTCATGTACGGCGGCGGCGCAGGGGAGTTCCCATTGGGGATCGACTTCGCCCCCATCTCCCAGGCAGTGAAGGAAGCTAAGGTGGTGGTTCACACCGCCCTGTCTTTGCTGACCTAGTAGCCCCTTGATGGGGCTTCAAAACGCCAGTTGGCTGAGGGGCGGACTGACTGCCCCGAACCGGGATAACACAGGAGGAAGCGATGAAGGATATGAAGGCCAAGTTCGGCATCAGCCTTTCCAACAGGGCCGTTGTGCTGGGCGGGGCAACCATGGACGACCTGACCCAAGCCGCTATCAAGTGCGAGGACTCGGGCTACTTCCACGGCGTTTGGGTGGGTGACAACTTCCTTTCCAAGCCCCGGCTGGAGTCCATCGTCACCCTGTCGGCCATTGCCTGCCACACCAAGGAGGTGAAGCTGGGGACCATCTGCATGGCCAGCTTCCCCATGCGCCACCCCATACCACTGGCAATCCAGTGGGCAAGCCTGGACATCCTCTCCGGGGGGCGAACCATTCTAGCTGTTTGAAACGGCACTTCGGCCCAGGTTGGGCCGCAATATGCCAGCGAACTGGAAGCCATGGGTATCGAGTCAAAAGAACGGGTCGGCCGTGTGGTCGAAGGAGTCCAGGTGCTGCGAAGGCTGTGGAGCGAAGACTCGGTGACCCACCACGGCAAGTACTACCATTTCCACGACGTTCCCCTGGTACCCAAGCCGGTCCAGCAGCCCTGCCCCATCTTCATCGCCGCCAACCCCAAGGGGGACACGGTGGATGAAGTCCTGGAGGAGCGCATCCTGCGCCGGGTGGCTAAGTACGCCGACGGATGGCAGTCGGACACCACAACCCCGGAGACGTTCAAGAGGCGCTTCGACACCATCCGCGAGTACGCCTCCCAAGAGGGCAAGGACCCCAGCACTATGGACTCTTGCCTTCACCTGATGGTCAACATCAACGAGGACCGGGACAAGGCCTACGAAGAAGCAACGACCTACATGTCCCACTACTATGGCGTTGGGGCCATATCAAGGGAGCGCACCGAGCTTTGGCTGGCCTACGGCTCTCCGGAGCAGGTCATTGCCAAGATACAGAGCTACATCGACGCGGGCTGCACCATGCCGGTGATGCGCTTTGTGGCTCCCGACCTTCACGGTCAGGTGGACCGGTGCATTAGCGAGGTGCTGCCGGCCTTTCAGAAGTAGAGGGCCGCTAGTCTATCTTGCGCAGGGTCGGGTAGCCCAGGAAGAACACCACAGCTGTGGCGACGCACGCGAAGCCGAACAAGGCTTGGGCGACTATGGGGTTCAGGGCCCCCGCCAATACTCCTGCTATGGCTCCTCCCAGGGCGATGGTTGCCCGGTCCAAGCTGATTACCCCTATGACCCGGCCTCTCATGTTGTCCGGGGTCAACTCCACTGCCACGGAGTTGATCAACGGCTGGAAGCTGGACTGGCCTATCCCCAGCATAAACATGATGACGAAGCCCAATATTACCGAGTTGATTTGCGCCGACATAGCGAAGGCCAACAGGAACAGCCCAAAAGCCCCCATCACACCGATCATGAGTATCCCCCGCCGTCGATGGGGGTTGGCGGCCGCCAAACCTAGGGCTCCGAGGGTGCCTCCTATGGCCGATACGGCCATCATGTACCCGAATCCTCCATCGCCTATGTCAAAGATGTCTTCCCTCGTGGCGAATAAGGGCGCAAACACCTGCATAAAGGCCATGCCGAAGGTGAAGTAGCCAAAGGCAAAGGTGACGACGGCCCGAATCGGCGGGGTCTGCCAGACGTAGCGTAGGCCGTCAATGGTCCCGCTGCCCATGCTGCGAATGCCCTGATTTCCTTCCCGTTCATGGTCGGGCAGGCGCATCTTCCACGTGAAGAAGACCGCCCCCAGGTACATGACACAGACGACCACATAGACTGCCCCGAATCCGATGAATTCGACCATCAGTCCTGAAAAAGCCGCCCCGGCGATACGGGTAACAGTCATGCTCCAGGTACTTAGAGCCATAGCATTGGTGACCAACTCCCTCGGCACTATGCTGGGTATCATGGCCCTTCGCGCCGGCATGTCGAAGGCCATGGTTGCCCCTCTGAAAAATGCATAGACGTAGACGGTCCAAAGGGCATAGGTATCAAAGACCAAAGCGGCGGCGAACACCATGGTCACAAGAAGTATGGCAATCTTGGAGAGGAGCAGGACAGCCCGGCGGTTGAACCCGTCGGCCATTGCCCCTCCCAGGGGACCCAGTGCTATTCCCGGCACGGTCCGGGCCAGAAGCACCATGCCGAGGTGGACGGGAGAGTCGGTAAGAAAGATCACCAGCAGAGGCTGGGCGATCATGTCTATCCATATGGCAAAGCCGTGGGAATTCTGGCCCATCCACAGATAGGCATAATCCCGGTATCGGATAGACGCAAAGGTGGACTTTACAAAACCGGAACGCCGTAGTTCACTGCTTGCTGTCGCTGACTCTCTTGGTGGCTCTATCACCTACACGCTAACCTTCTGAAAGAACCCCGCGGGAAGCCCTAGACATTCCTAAGGGGGGCGTTAGGGCATTATATCCCATCGGCGCACCCTGCGGCAGGAACAACCGCTGTCAATTGCCCTCCTGCGACCCTGTCAAACAGCTTGATACATTCCCTCTGTAGAAGTAAACTAACAGGTAACAGGAGAGGTACGCTCTTCATCATCCTTCGGTTCTCTCTTGGGAGGAAAAATGGGGTCTGGTAGTCTAGATTTTGCCCTTGCCATAGGCGGAGAAGCCGGGCAGGGCATCGCCACGCCGGGAGATATCCTGGCCCGCATCATGGTCCGGCGTGGCCTCCACCTAAACACCTACAACGCCTACCAGTCCATCATCCGCGGGGGCCACATCTTCCTCTTCGTCCGCTTCAGCTCCGAAGAGATTTACAGCCACGGGGACCATCTCGACCTGCTCCTGTGCCTGAACCAGGACACCATGGACCGGCACAAGGTCCTCATGGGCCCTGGCTCCCGGATCATGTTCAACAGCGACACCATAAGCGCCGACGGCGCACCTCCGGAGGCAGGACTGTGTCCCATACCGGTGGATGAGATCGCCGGAAGCGGTCGAAACACCCTGATACAAAACACCGTCGCAGTGGGGGCTATGATGTCTCTCCTGGGCATGGGGTTCGATATCCTGGAGGACAGCCTGACCCTGAGGTTCCAGAGGCAGGGTCAGGCGGTCATCGACCAGAACGTGACCGTCGCCCGTGCGGGTTTTGAATACGCGCAAAAGAATTTCGAGCCCTTCCCCATCTCCATCCCCTCCAATGGCAAGTCCCTGGCCGTCTGGTCGGGGAACGAGGCCATGGCCATGGGTGGAGCAGCCGCGGGGGTCAAGTTCTATGCGGCCTACCCGATGAGTCCCTCTTCGGGAATCCTCCACTGGATGGCCCAGAACGCCCGGAACCTGGGAATCATGGTGCGCCAGGTGGAGGATGAGATCGGCGTCGCCAACATGACCATCGGCGCCGCCCACTCCGGGTGCCGCGCCATGTGCGCCACATCGGGCGGAGGCTTCGCCCTGATGACCGAGGCTGTGGGCAGCGCCGCCATGATGGAGATACCGGTTGTCTTCGTCAACGTCCAGAGGGCGGGCCCATCCACCGGGGTGCCCACCAAGACTGAGCAGGGAGACCTGTGGCAGGCTTTGGGCGCCAGCCAGGGGGACTTCGAGCGCATCATCGTGGCCCCCAAGGATGCGCTCGACGCCTACAACACCATTCCTGAGTTGTTTAACCTGGTCGATAAGTACCAGTGTCCCGGCATAGTGATCTCCGACCTGCTCATCTCCGAGGGGCGGTTCAGCGTGGACCCGGACCTCATCGACCTGCATCCAGCCATCGACCGTGGGGAGCTCATCGCCGAACCCATAACCAACGGGGGTTACATCCGCTACAAGAACACGGCAAGCGGCATCTCTCCCAGGGCCATGCCCGGCACCGAGGGGGGCGTCCACGTCGTTGCCACCGACGAGCACGACGAGGACGGAATCCTGATCAGCGACGAGTTCACTAACCCCCATAAGCGCCGCATGATGGTGGAGAAGCGGGCGCGCAAGCTGAGCGGCTTGGCAGGAGATATAACACCTCCCGCCATCGAAGGGCCCGAGGATGCCGACGTCACCCTCGTCGGCTGGGGTTCCACCTACGGCGTCATCAAAGAAGCCGTGGACCAGCTCGACTCCAAGGGCGTAAAGGCCAACCAGCTTCCCATCAAGTGGATCGTTCCCATCCATGAAAGGACCATCACCGGCCTGCTGGACAAGGCCAAGAAGATAGTAATCGTTGAGAACAACTACTCTGGCCAGTTTGCCAGGTACCTGAGGAGCGAAACGGGCGTCAAGGCCGATGCCCACATCCGCAAGTACGATGGCGAGCCCTTCGCGCCCCACCACATTGCTGATGGGGTCCAGGAGATATTGGCGGGGAGATCAGACCTGTACGTTCCCACTCAAGAGGTAATGACCTAAAGGAGTTAGACAATGGCGACGGTGCTGGATACAGCCAAGGAGGAACCGGTAGTAAAGCTCACGCCCAAGGACTTTAAGGGGCTGGTAGAACCCGACTGGTGTCCTGGATGCGGCGACTTCGGGGTAATCAACAGCCTTCAGCGAGCCTGCGCCGAGCTGGGCTTGAGGCCTCACGAAATCCTCACCGTCAGCGGCATCGGCTGCTCTTCCAACCTGCCTGGCTACTTCAACGCATACGGAATGCACACCCTCCACGGCCGCTCCCTGGTGGTGGCGACCGGGGCCAAGCTGGGGAACCACGCCATGAAGGTGATCGCCACCGGGGGCGACGGCGACGGATATGGAATCGGAGGCAACCACTTTCTCCACTCGGCCAGGCGCAACACCGACCTGACCTACGTGGTAATGAACAACCAGATATACGGTCTGACCACAGGCCAGTTATCTCCCACCAGCGCCAAGGGGATGAAGACCAAGAGCACTCCCTACGGCAGCGTCGAAATGCCCGTGAATCCTGTAACCTCGGCCATCATGGCCGGGGCTACTTTTGTGGCACGGGGGTACAGCAGCGATGTCAGGCACCTGACCGGGCTCATCATGGAAGGCATACAGCACCCGGGATTCGCCCTGGTGGATGTGTTCAGCCCCTGCGTTACCTTCAACCACGACAACGGCCACTCTTTCTTCAAAGACCGGGTTAAGAAGCTGGAGGACGAGGGCCACGACCCCACGGACTGGAAGGCCTCCTGCGAAAAGGCCATGGAATGGGGAGACAGCATCTACACCGGACTGTTCTTCCGGGACCCTGAATCAGCATCGCTGGAGGAGCAGGAACCGGTGCTGAGGGAAGGTGGTCCACTGGCCCGTCGTCCCCTTGGCCTGAGCAAAGAGCAGGCCGACAACCTCATCAAGCGAATGATGTAGGGGCTAACTCTCTATTCCGTCATTCCCGTGAAAACGGGAATCTACCCCTGCCTTAGCACAATCAGACACAGCATCTCATTGATCTTCGCCTGCCAGCCAGGGCCGCTGGACCGGAGATGGGCCGCCAAGTCCGCGTCCAACCGAAGTGCCACCCGTTCCTTCACCGGCGCCTTTTGTTTGCCCCGCTTACGCAGGGAATGCTCTGATAGCTCTGGGTGCACCTCTAAAGCAGGCAGAGCGCGAGAGAACCATTCGTCGTCCAGTTCCGGGGCGTCGGGGTCCAACCTTATGCCTTCGCTGATATCCTTTTCCTCTTCCGGTGTGGGACTGATGTGGCTTGTCTTAAGCTTGGGCATATTGTCTCTCCTCCCTGGAATTGGCCTTACGTAGGCTCCAATTAAGGACTCTCCATTATCCCAGTCAAATAGGAATCGGAAACCAGAGGAGGAAGACCACCGATTACATATTTGTAAGGCACCCGTTTCCTCTTCTTCCTCCACTGAATCCACCATGTCCGTGCCGGTATTTCGCAGATGAACTCAAGTGATGCCTTGGAGCAGGCAGGGTGGAATGAAATCGGCTCAAAGTCTGATGCGCCTTCAGGGTATTCGCAGAAATCCCGCCATTCGCTAGGGACCCAACTCCAACTGCCGTCATCCGCCTGAGACCATAGATTTTGCTGGAGGCACTTGCTGGGATCGGACTCTACAACTTCAACCCTGACAATTTTCCACCCGATGCTGTTGTGGTCAGTCTCTAGGCGGAAGTGACAGTCTCCCCCCGATCCGTACAGTCCTATTTTCGGAAGTTCGCTCTGCTCCCTAGCTTGTACGGTGGCACGATGATTGAGGTAGGCAAACAGGGCACTGATAGTCGCAGCAACGAGGGCCATTAATGACACAAACAAAGTCCAATCCATCATTAACCCGTCTATCTTCTCCGACGACGGGATGTTTGCCCCCGTCCGTGTCGGATGTTACGTTCGTTGTCCTGAATCAAGTGTCCATTCTTCCGATTGAAGTCTTGCAACCCTGTAAGGGTCATTCTGTCCCGTTTCTCTTTGTTACATGGCGGGCACAATAAAGTGAGGTTGTCGTAAGCATCGTTTCCTCCATCGGATCGTGGCCTTATATGATCAACCTCCAACACCCTGGTGTCAAAGCTATAATTGTGCCCGCATCCTTGGCAAAACGGTCCAATGTCGGTAAGCAACCGACTATGCTGGGACCGCGGTGGTGGATAGCGCTTGCGACTCCCAATCGGAGTCTGCAAATGGAGCACCGCAGGCTCGCCGCTATCGGTGCGCTTCGGCGGAATAGATGTAAAGGTGATGTGGTTGAATGTCAGGATACGCTGGCCAGGTTGTATGTCCGCGGCCTCCGGCACTGCCAAGCCCTCTGATTCCAAACGGTTCAACACCATCTGATAAGCCTTGTCCCAGATATCCATACCCACCCATTGGCGCCCCAAGCGTTCGGCAGCCACAGGGGTTGTAGCACATCCACAGAAAGGGTCAAGCACTATGTCACCGGGATTGGACGATGCCTGAATGACGCGCTCGTACAGGGCCAAGGGCTTTTGCGTCGGAAAGCCAGCACCTTCTTTGGCTTGTGCAGAGACGTTGCCTATGTCCAGCCACAAGTTTGTGGGAGGTTGTCCCTCGGTCAAATATGTCTTCCTGTACGGCCTCCCTGAACTAGACCAAACCAATCTGCCTTCGGCATCCAATGCCTCTAGCTTTGGGCGTTCCATTCGCCAACCCCACTGAGGCGTGTACCCTTTATACTCGTAGGACAGATTGGGCCTCGGCCCCATTGATGCTGTGCGGATGATTTCGTGGAGCCGGTACTTGCCTGTCTCGTCGCTATGCCGGTAGAAACTGGCTACGTAAGAGTCTTCATGAGAAATATGGACCGGGTGCCAAGTCTTCACGTTCGTCTTGGTGTAAAACAGAATCGTGTCTTTGACTTGCCCGAACCGCTTGGAGTCGCTGTGAGCGCTAGTACGCTTCCAAGTAATGTCGGCCTGAAAATTCCGCGGACCGAAAATGGCGTCCATCAAGGTCTTTAGGTAGTGTCCAGCCGTGGAGTCACAGTGAAGATATATACTCCCGTCGTCCCTCAAGACTCGATGCATCTCCAAAAGCCGGACACCCATCCAGCAAAGGAAGGCCGCCATTCCATCGCCGTAGACGTTCTTTGCAGTGGTGATCACTCTCCACACATCGGGGTTATCCCTCTGAATTCTGATAAGCCAATCGTCGTGAAGGTCATCCCTCCAGGACCACCTATCTTGGAAACTAGCCCCGGCAGCAAGAGAGTCCGGCGTAGCGTGGAAGTCCTTATTCTTGTTGAATGGGGGGTCAGTGGCTATAAGGTGAACCGTTCCGCTGTTCATGCCGCGAAGAAAGCCTAGGTTATCACCGTGAAAGAGGGTACGGTTGGCAAAGTTCGGTTCACTCATTCAAAGCTCCACATAGTTCACGAACAGTCAGTCTGTGGTGAGGCAATAACGCACTCATGATGGGGCCAAGTGCCGGGCTATATCTAGAGACAAGTGGCAACAATATGTTCTAGGGTTAACCCCGTACACCCATAAGTGTACCTAAGGCACCCTTGCTGCCTCAGCGCGACGGCACGGGCGCCAAGTCCACTCGGTTGTCCACGACCCGGTCCCAGGTGGCATCCTCAGCCACAAGACCCCAGCTGAGCAGCCAGTCGTAGGTGTTCTGGAACAGCTCCTCGGGGTACGGCCTCGGCTCCACATAGCGCAGGCGGGGAAGGTGGAAGTCGAAGGCATCCAGCTTGGGGAAGTCGGGGGTGTCGGGCAGCTCGTTGATCTCATCAACCAGATAGGGCACAGCGTAACGGCGCCGGTCGCTGTTGATCAGCTTGACCGCCTTCACCAGCGCCCGGTTGATGGCGTCGAACTCGTCCTGCTCCATCTGGTCGTTGGCGATGTCGGCGCCCAGGAAGTGACCCTCGCACAGGTTCTGCCACCCCGCCTTGTCGGAGAAGCTGATCCACGGCTCCTGGAACACAGCAGCGGTGATCTTGCCCGAGCGGACCGCCTCGTAGCGGCTGCGGGGACCGCCCACGTGCACCACCTTGATCTGGTCCCTGGGCAGGAAACCCTCCAGGAGGCGCAGGGCGATGTAGTGGGAGCTGGCGAAGAAGGTCACGCCGACGGGTTCGTTAGCCAGACCTCCAGGGTGGACGATGGGAGAATCGGGGGGGACGTATATGGCTTGGCTGGCAACGGCCGGCCTCAGTCCTACAATCTTGCCATCCCGCTTGCTTTCATAGGCCCGACGGACCTGGCCTTCCTCTCAAGCGCGGTAGATGCAGACCTTGCCTTCTTCGAAGGCATCATGGCCCACGATGGCGTGGACTTCTTCGGGGTCTTCGATGGGTTCTTCGGCGCTGATATCGTTGGCGGTGGACCAGAACAGGTTGACGTCCAAGCCCTCCTCGGCGAAGAGCCCCTCATCCCTGGCTACCAGCCAGGGGATGCTGAAGATGACCCCGCTGACCTCGGCATCTACCTTCTTCAAAGCTGTCATGCTAGCATTTGCTCCCGTGGATACTAACGGATTTCACAGGCCAGTTAACCATGAGACGGAAGGACAGGTCAAGGTGAGATCCCTGGGGATCGAGGGATAGAATAGATCATGGCTCCGGCCGATGGGAACTTTTTGTTGGATGGCGTCGTCCTGATGCCAGGAGGAGCTGAGAGATCAACGCTTTGCGAGGGGGTAAACGGACATGATAAGAACGATGCTGGTGCTTGTGACCCTATTGGCAATGGTGGGACTTGCTGCTGCCTGTGCCTCTGAGACAGACGGGACCGGAACGGGAGAGAACGGAACCGGCCTCACCAGCCAGGTCCCCATCAGAATAGAAGGCCTGGACCCGTCGGGCATACAGGTGTGGGGAAGGGGAACGGTGGCGATAAATCCGGACATGGCCCTCCTGAGCTTGGGGGTCGAATCCAGGGCCGACAGCGTTGAGGCCGCCCGCAGGGAGGCAGCCTCCTCCATGAACGCCATACTGGAGGCTCTCAGGGCCAGGGGCATTCCCGACGACGATGTCCAGACCAGCAACTTCAACATATCGCCGGAGTACTCCTACCAGGAGACATTCATCGACAGCGCCAGGCGGAACGAGCGGGTGCTGGTAGGCTACCTGGTAACCAACATGGTCAACGTCCGCATCGGCGATCTGAATATTGTGGGGGCAACGGTGGATGATGTGGCTCAGGCCGGGGGAGATTCCACCCGTATCCAGAACCTGCGGTTTTCATTGGAGGACCCGTCGGATGCCCAGGAGCGGGCCAGGGAACTGGCGGTCATGGATGCCATAGACAAGGCGGACCAGCTGGCAGCCGTGGCCGGGGTGTCCAGGGGCAGTCTCATGTCCATCAACGAGAGCTTTGGCGGTGTCCCGATAGCGCGCCAGTTCCAAGCCGAAGCCCTGGCGGATTTCGGGTCCACGCCCATAGCAGCAGGGGAGCTGGAGATCTCCATAGACATCCATGCGGTCTTCGCCATAGACAGCCAGTAGGGAACGCCTGCGCATAAACGCAAGGAAGGCGCCGGTTTATCGGCGCCTTTTTCATTGGAGACTCTAACCAACGACCTGCGGATCATTTATTATGGGTCAAGTCCATCGATAAATCTGGCTGCGCTGACCGACCCTTAACACCAGAACTTCCTGGACATCGTACTGGATGTCGCAGATGATGCGGCAGTCACCAACCCGATAGCGCCAAAGCCCGCTGAACGTACCGGTTAAGGCCCGCCCTCTCTCCCTAGGATCATTCAAAACCGCGACACGCTGGCTCATGTAGTCCACTATTCGCCGAGCTATGGGCTTGTCCATTCTTTGCAGTTGATCTAGGGCTGAATCGGAGTAACTAATCGTCCAATTCAAGTTTGGCGCGAACCTGTTCAGTCGAGTGCACGGGTTCTGATCCCTGACGTACGCGTTGCAAGACTTCGGCAGCTAGATAATGGTCTTCTACGTCCTCAATCCCGCTCTCTATGATCTGCTTCAGGAGAGAAGCCTTGGTGTGGCCCGTCTTGTTTGCCAGGAAATCGAGACGTTGCTCAGTTTCGGGGCTTAGCCAGACTGATGTGGCCATAACGTACTCTCTCCACGCATCGAATAGTTGTGTTCATCGTATCACTTGATGATAACCTTCGTCAGCCTTCCAACTCTGAAAGGCTGAAGTAAACCAGAAGGGACCTTGATTTCTCAAGGTCCCTTGATGTGCAGATTTATTGGTAGCGGGGGTTGGACTCGAACCAACGACCTTCGGGTTATGAGCCCGACGAGCTGCCACTGCTCCACCCCGCGTCGGAGATGAAGAGAACAGGGGATGTATCGGTTTAGAGTTCTTAGCGTAGGTCAAGCCCTCGGCCGATTAGTACCGGTAAGCTTAACATGTTGCCACGCTTCCACTCCCGGCCTATCAAGCAGATAGTCTCTCTGCAGCCTTACTCCCAGCTCTCACTGGGATGGGAGGCCTAATCTTGGGCAACGCTTCGCGCTTAGATGCCTTCAGCGCTTATCGAATCGGACATAGCTACCCAGCGATGCTCCTGGCGGAACAACTGGCACACCATAGGTCCGTCCCTCCCGGTCCTCTCGTACTAGGGAGAGAAACCCTCAAGCCTCCTACGCCCGCGGCGGATAGAGACCGAACTGTCTCACGACGTTCTGAACCCAACTCACGTGCCCCTTTAACCGGCGAACAGCCGGACCCTTGGGACCGCCTTCAGCCCCAGGATGGGACGAGCCGACATCGAGGTGCCAAACCTCGCCGTCGATATGAACTCTTGGGCGAGATAAGCCTGTTATCCCCGGGGTAGCTTTTATCCGTTAAGCCACGGCCTTTCCACAAAGAACCGTAGGATCACTTTGCCCGACTTTCGTCCCTGCTCGGCTTGTTGGCCTCGCAGTCAAGCCCCCTTATGCCAATACATTCTATGGGCGATTTCCATCCGCCCTGAGGGGACCTTTGGGCGCCTCCGTTACCTTTTGGGAGGCAACCGCCCCAGTTAAACTGCCCGCCAGGCACTGTCCCTCGGTTGTACGAGGTTAGAACCAAAAACAGAGAAGGGTGGTATTTCAACGACGGCTCCCTCTCCACTGGCGTGGAGAGTTCATAGCCTCCCACCTATCCTACACATCACGGCTCCCAGCCCAATACCAGGTTGCAGTAAAGCTCCACGGGGTCTTTTTGTCCTGCCGCGGGTCGCCCGCGTCTTCACGGGCACCGCAATTTCACCGAGTCCTCCGCCGAGACAACGGCCAGGTCGTTATGCCATTCATGCAGGTCGGAATTTACCCGACAAGGGACTTCGCTACCTTAGGACCGTTAGAGTTACGGCCGCCGTTCACCGGGGCTTCAGTTCCGAGCTTCTCCTTTGCAGGATAACCCGTCCCCTTAACCTTCCGGCACTGGGCAGGCATCAGGCCCCTATACTTAGGATTTCTCCTTAGCAGAGACCTGTGTTTTTGTTAAACAGTCGCCCGGCCTTGTTCACTGCGGCCCCGGAACGCTCCACCCGCAAGGGGTTTCACCTTCCAGGGCGCCCCATATCCCGAAGTTACGGGGCCCTTTTGTCTAGTTCCTTAGCGGAGGTTCACTCGAACGCCTTGGGACTCTTATCCCAGCCCACCAGTGGCGGTTTGCGGTACGGACGCCCCTATCCCATAGCTCGCGAGGCTTTTCTTGTCGGCATGGGCTCAACAGCTTCCCGGGCCCGAAGGCCCGGTTCGCCCCATCCCTCAGCTCGTAACGCCGGAGCGGATTTGCCTACCCCGACATGGCCTACAAATGGGGACTCCAATCCAATAAGGAGCCTTGTCTACCCTTCCGCACCCCCCCTCGGCTTTAAAACGAGATAACGGCGGTGCAGGAATATTAACCTGCTATCCATCGCTTTCGGCCTCGGCCTACAGCTTAGGACCGACTAACCCTACGCCGATAAACGTTGCGTAGGAAACCTTGGGCTTTCGGCGTCAAGGATTTTCACCTTGATTGACGCTACTCATTCCGGGATTCTCACTTCCCCTCGCTCCAGCAGACCTCGCGATCCACCTTCGTCGCCAGAGGAACGCTCCCCTACCATGCACAAGCAATGGGCCCTGGTCCGCCTCCGGTTCAGGATTGCTCCCTCCCCTTCGGCTAAGCAGAACCCGGCTCACACATCCACAGCTTCGGTGACAAGCTTGAGCCCCGTTAAATTTTCGGCGCAGAACCCCTCGACCAGTGAGCTGTTACGCACTCTTTAAAGGATGGCTGCTTCTGAGCCAACCTCCTGGCTGTCTGGGGAACCCCACTTCCTTTCCCACTTAGCTTGCTCTTGGGGACCTTAGCTGGTGGTCTGGGCTGTTTCCCTCTCGACTACCAAACTTATCTCCGGCAGTCTCACTCCCGAGGAACGGTTGAACGGCATTGGTGGTTTGGTTGAGTTTGGTAAGCTCACGCCCCCTAGCCCATCCAGTGCCCTACCTCCGAACACCTACCTCGAGGCTGCACCTAAATGCATTTCGGGGAGAACCAGATATCTCCGAGTTCGATTGGCATTTCACCTCTACCCACAGCTCATCCGAAGCTTTTGTACCAGCAACCGGTTCGGGCCTTCAGTCCGTGTTATCGAACCTTCACCCTGGCCATGGGTAGCTCACCCGGTTTCGGGTCTACTCCATGGGACTAAGCGCCCTATTCGGACTCGCTTTCGCTTCGGCTCCGGAACTACAGTCCCTTAACCTTGCCCCACATAGTAAGTCCCCGGATCATTCTTCAATAGGCACGCCGTCACCCGAACTAACGGGCTCCGACCTGCTGTAAGCCTACGGTTTCAGATCTATTTCACTCCCCTCCCGGGGTTCTTTTCACCTTTCCCTCACGGTACTGGTACACTATCGGTGGCCAAGGGTATTTAGCCTTGGAGGGTGGTCCCCCCAACTTCCCACAGGATTTCCCGTGTCCCGCGGTACTCAGGATCTGCATCAGGAGACTTATTCCTTTCGCTTACGGGGCTTTCACCCTCTGCGACGGTCCTTTCCAGGTGCCTTCAGCTAGAAATAAGCTTTGTAACTCCTTGCCCCTACCAGGTCGGAGCAGACGCGTCCTATAACCCCGCTACGACATAGGTCCCTGGACCACTAAGTCGCAACGGTTTAGGCTCTTCCCCGTTCGTTCGCCACTACTAGGGGAATCTCGGTTGATTTATTTTCCTCAGGGTACTTAGATGTTTCAGTTCCCCCGCTTACCTTCCCGACTTTACGTCGGGATGACCCAGCTCAACACCGGGCCGGGTTCCCCCATTCGGGCATCCCCGACTATGCCTGCTAGACGGCTCATCGAGGCTTTTCGCAGCCTTGCCACGCCCTTCATCGGCCCTTGGCCCCTAGGCATCCACCGTAGGCTCTTAGTAGCTTAACCTACGCTAGGAACTCTAAACCTAGATGTATCCCCTATTCTCTTTTTAACGTGCGAAACGGCGGCTGGGACACTCCCAAGCCGCCGCCTAGGTGATCCCAGCTTGTATTTATCGTCAGATTTCGGTCATATCCGAACCTTGATGATGTTCAAGATATTATAGGGATACCCCATTTCCGTGTCAAGGGTTATTTCGGGCTTCCGCGAACCTCTGAGACAAGGCCGCCACCCGCGAAACATCTACCGGGTTGTGGATACGCCCGTCCACCTTCAGGCTAGTCCCCACGATAGCCCCATCGGCCACCGCCAGGAATCCGGAGGCGTTCCCTTCATCCAGCCCACTGCCTACCAAGACAGGGACATCGGGGACTGCCCTCTTCACCTCTTCCAAGTCATGCAGGGAAGCCTCCTCACCGGTGGCGTCTCCCGATACGATAAGAAGGTCGGCCAAGCTTCTCTCCACCGTCTCCCTTGCCAGGTAGCTGAGATCGGTTGTCCCCAAGGGTGTCGCGTGCTTCACAAGCAGGTCGGCAAATATCTTAACCTGGTCTTCGGCGCCCATGGCCTTGCGATAACGCAGGGTCTCGTGGGCATTCCCCTCGATCACACCTTCGTCGGCGGCCATCACCCCATGATGCACGTTGATCCTGATGAACCGGCATCCCGTTGCCACGGCCACAGCAACGGCCGAAACTGGATCGTTGCGCAGCACGTTTATGCCTATGGGGAGGTCCACCTCTTCCTGCACCGCCTTAGCTGCCACGGTCATGGCGGCCACCGTGTGAGATCCCACGCTGCCAGGCACATAGGGCACATCGCCATAGTTCTCGACGATCAGACCGTGGACGCCCCCTTCGGCCAAAGACCGGGCATCCCTTTTTGCCCACTCCAGCACACTATCCAGATCGCCTCTCCAGCGGGGCGAACCCGGCAGAGGAGGTAGATGGACCACCCCGATGAAAGCCTTGGTCGTGCCGAACAGGTCCTGAAGCATGGGCCCTCAGCTTTGCTTGGGGGTGATGGTCACTCGACGCCCATCGCCCACGCCGCTGCTCTCGGTGGTGACCCTGGGGTGCTCCGCAAGAGCAACGTGGATCACCCGCCTTTCGGCAGCCTGCATAGGCTCCAGGGGTATTGCCTTGCCCGATTGGGCCACCCGGTCAGCCACGCGGTAGGCCAGCTCCCGCAGGGAGTTGTGGCGCCTCTCCCTGTAGCGTTCTATATCCAGAACAACCCTCACCGACTCCTGCTGCATCCGCTTTCGCACCAAGGTGTTCACCAGGAACTGCAGCGCCCGCAGGGTCTCCCCCTGGCGGCCTATGAGCAGTCCGGAGTCCTCGCCTGTGATGTCCACGATGGGGCCGCCGGTGTCGGGGTCCCTAGCCACCCTCAGGGTAGCCAGCGTGCGAGCGCCGGCGGTGGACAGCAGCTTGTTCACCACCTCCATAGCGGTGGAAGCTGCATGTTCCGAAGGGGGAAGCTTCCTTACCCTTACCCGGGCGGGCTCAGAGCCTATGCCAAGAAAGCCCTGCTTACCTTGGCTTAGGACCTCTATTTCGGCTTCTTCCCGGCTTGCGTCGAGCTCTTTCAGGGCCATCTCGACGGCTTCTTCGACGGTTTTTGCGGACCGGTCCACCTGTTCCATCTCCATCGCTTTCATTCTCCTCCGATTCCTCCTCCGAAGCCGCCTTCAATATAGGCTGGGGCTGGGCCTGGGGGGCATCTTTCGCAAATAAGGGGCCCCAATCGCCGGTTATGAAGTACTGGATGAGCACGCCGGCTACGTTTGACACTGTCCAGTACACCGCCAGACCACTGGGGAAGGTGAGGGTGATGAACCCAAGCATGATGGGCATCATCCACAACATCATCTTGTTGGTCTGGGCCTGCCGCGGGTCCGCCGACGGGGTCATGGTCATCTTCTGCTGCAGCCAGGTCGAGGCGCCCACCAGGACGGGAAGCACTATGTTGGTGGGATCGGGGGCAGCCAGATCCAGCCACAGGAAGTCCGGGTTCAGCGGTATGGCCACGTCGGAGAACGGGTTCCAAGAGTAGAGCCTCTGGGCAAGTCCGACCAGATCGTCGGGATTGGTGCCCAAGCTCTTGATCAACACCCTGAACAAGGCCACCCAGACCAGCATCTGGATGACTAACGGCCCCAGGCATCCCAGGGGGTTGACCCCTGCCTCCCGCCACATAGCCTGCATGGCCCTGGTACGCTCCCCAGGATCCTTGATCTCCTGGATCTGCTTCATCCTGGGCTGCATCTCCGACATCGCCCGCATCTGCTTGATCTGCCGGACATGCAGAGGAAGGGTGACGACCCGGACGATTATGGTGAACACGATGATGGCCAGCCCGAAGTTGCTGAACAGCAGGCTGTACAACATGACGATGATATTCAGCATCGGGTTGATCAGCAGATTGTCGAAGAAGAACCCTATCGCATCCAAGGAACCACCGTCGCTATCTGTCCTTTGTGGAGAAGTTCCATGCTTCTCGCCAGTCCTCCAAGTCTATGCCCCGGACGGAGTTGTCCTCCACACCAACGAAAACGTTCCCTCCCAGGATACTCGGAGATGCTTTCACCCGCCCATCCAGGTCATGGAACCCGCCTACGCGTTGTCCGTTGCCCGTGTCCAGCCGGAAAAGCTTGCCTTCATCCGTGGCAACCACAACGTCCTCTTCCTGGACCACCGGCCTGGACACCACGGGAGAGCCGTCCTCCAGCTTGGTCTCCCAGACCCGGTTCCCTGCCCGGTCCAGTGCATACACGGTGCCACTCATGGAAGCCACATAGATGTGGTCATCGTCGGCAACCGGGTCCGCCCAGATCCAGTCGTCGCCCGTAAAGCTCCACATCAGTTCCCCATCGGTTGCTCCCAGGGCATACACCTTTCTGTCCACAGAACCCGCCACCACCATCCTACCTGAAGGTCCGTCCAGCACCAGAGGGCTACCCATTACAGCCCCATCGGTCTTGTACTTCCATATCAGCCTGGTGTCGCCTGCTGCGAGCTCCCTGTCGAGGGAGATGGCATACAAGTACTGGTCCAGGGAACCGACGTACACAATTCCGTCGGAGACTGCGGGGGTGGACCACACCTGGCCTCCGGCAGAGAACTTCCACGCCTGGCGGTCCCGGCTGCCTCCGGTGGTGTTGAAGGCGTACACATCGCCATTGTCCGAAGCGACCAGCACCAAGCTCTCGTCCTCTGCCAAGACAGGCGCCCCCACGATGCCCCCCTCGATGGCGTGGCTCCACTCTCCATCCTGCAGGAGGCCGGGGCCTTCTGTAGTGCCGGAGGGTTGCTCCCTGTCCTTCAACAGGGCCAGGAGCTGTCCGTTCTGCCCTTCCAGGTCTCCCTTGTCTCCAATGTATATATGCTCCCGGCCCACCGCCGGTGTGCCAAAGGCCCCGTGGTACCGGGCCAGCTCGTGCGTCCACAAAATCCGGGGGATGGCGTCCCGGGACACCCCCTCCAGAGCAAACACCTTTCCCTGGCGGCTCACCACGTACAATCTGCTGTCATCGACGGCCGTGACCGTCCAGCCATCTCCCCCGCTCTCTCCCCAGGTGATCAGGCTGCGCCCGGTACACCCTACCACGACCAATAGCACGAGCACAGCCAGCGAAGCCATGGCTAAGTGAACGGTCCTGAAGTGGGGTCGGGCGAAGGGTATCCGAGGCCGATTGCGCCTCAACCGTGAGATGCAGGGGTCCTGGACGCTGGAGAAGAAGGCTCTAGGGAACAGGGTCATAGCCCCTTCCCCCCATGGGACGGCACCGGGACAAGCGTTTCAGCGTCAGCCAAGTGCCCTTCAGCACCCCGTGGGAATCGATGGCTTCGCAGCAGTACTGGGAGCAGGTGGGGCTGAAGCGGCAGCTCGAAGGTATGAATGAGGAGACCGCTCCGCGGTAGAACTGGACCAGTCCCAGCGCCACCCTGCTCAACGCTAGGCTGTCCCAATGGCCTGCGGCGCTGCCGGCTGGTTGGATCCGTTGAATCGTTCTTGATTGGAAGGCGGGGACTTGGGCTCCTGTTCGCTGGGAGCTGCTCCTTCCAGCAGGCGCGCCCTGCGAAGAAGGCTCACCGCAGCTTCCTTGAGGTGCTGGAAGCTAGCCTCGGCGGACCCTTTCCGGGCTATGAACACAACGTCCAACCCGATCTTTACGCTGGTGGAGCGCACAGCTTCCCTGAGGCGCCTCTTGAGACGGTTCCGCGCGACTGCATTTCCGATGCGCTTACTTGCTACGAAGGCGAACCTGCTGGTATCCAGGCCATTGGGGATAGTGCGTAATACCAACAGTTTATTGGTCACACCGCGGCCGTTCTTGCGAATAGTGGAGAAGTTCTTACGACCCGTAAGCCTCTGCGATCTTTGCATCTAGACCCGGTTGTGGCTTAGACCGCCAGTTGGTGGCGGCCCTTAAACCGGCGGCGTTTCAGGACCGCGCGCCCAGCCCGGGTGCTGTTGCGGGCCATGAAACCATGTACTCTCTGGCGTCTTCGCTTCTTTGGTTGGTAGGTACGCTTTGGCAATCTATCATCCCTTGCTAGCGCCGAGGATTATAATTCAGAGGCGAACCTAGTGTCAATGAAACCTGGAGGGGCATTAGCAGGTAGGTCATGGCCAAGAAACTCCCCAAAAGGCGGGCGGATGTTCTCTTGTTTGAGAGGGGGCTGGCGGAAAGCCGCGAGCGCGCCCAAGCCCTCATCATGGAGGGGGTGGTTTTTCACCCCGGCGGCCGGGTGCTGAAGCCGGGAACACTTATGTCAGCCGACGCTTCCTTGGAGGTGCGGGACATCCTTCCATACGTGAGCCGCGGCGGCTTGAAGCTCGCCCACGCCTTGGACCGCTTCGGCCTCGATGTGTCGGGGTGCACCGCCTTAGACGTCGGGGCTTCCACCGGGGGCTTCACCGACTGCCTGCTGCAGGCGGGTGCCTCCAAGGTCTATGCCGTGGATGTCGGGTACGGCCAGTTGGATTACCGGCTGCGCCAGGACCCCAGGGTTGTAGTCATGGAAAAGGTGAACGCCCGGCATTCCTTCGACTTGGAGGGCGAGGCAGGCCGGTCAGCGCAGGTCCACTTAGCTACCGTGGATGTCTCCTTTATATCGGCCACCAAGGTCATACCTGAGACTTCCCGGCACCTAGCCCCCGGCGGCTCTATCGTCGTGCTGCTGAAGCCCCAGTTCGAAGCCTTGCGCAATGAGGTCGGCAGGGGCGGCGTAATCAAAGACGTGAAGGTGCACACCGTGGTGCTCGCCCGCTTTATCCAGTGGGTCGTCCGGTCCGGACACCGCCTGCGCGGCTTGGTGGCCAGCCCCGTACTGGGCGATAAGGGCAACCGGGAGTTCCTTCTGCTCCTACGGAAATCTTGAACTGTCCCCCACATCTGATAAGCTAATTTAGCCCTCTAGAATCTTCGCCATAATTCGACATGGGCACGACAAGAAACCTCTGAGGTTACGATGATCAGGCAGGTATCCAGCAGAGTCAGCTTCCCCGACCTGGAAAAGGATGTCCTCAGATTCTGGAAGGAGAAGGACATCTTCCGCAGGACAGAAAGGGAGCGGGACGACAGGCCCTTGTTCATGTTGTACGAGGGGCCTCCCACCGCCAACGGCAGCCCGGGCATCCACCATGTCCTGGCCCGGGTCTTCAAGGACATCATATGCCGATACAAGACCATGAAGGGCTACCGCTGCCTGCGCAAGGGCGGGTGGGACACCCACGGCCTGCCCGTGGAGCTGGAGGTGGAGCGGGAGCTGGGCCTCCACTCCAAGCGGGAGATCGAAGAGTACGGCATAGAACGCTTCAACCAGAAGTGCCGAGATAGCGTCTTCCGCTACGTAAAAGAGTGGGAGGAGATGACCGACCGGATAGCGTACTGGGTGGACATGGAGAACCCCTACGTAACCCTGGAGAACAGCTACATCGAGACGGGTTGGTGGGTGCTGGGACAGCTCTGGGAGAAGGGGCTGCTCTACCAGGATATCAAGGGCACACCCCACTGCCCCCGGTGCGTCACCAGCCTGAGCTCCCACGAGGTTGCCCTGGGCTATCAGGAAGACACCCCAGACCCATCGGTGTACATCAAGTTCCGCCTGCAGTCCGGCTCTTTCCTCGACACGAAAGGCACCGGCCAAGGAGGAACTCCGGTCTATCTCCTAGCTTGGACGACCACGCCCTGGACTCTTCCCGGCAACACCGCTCTCGCCGTGGACGCGACGGCCAACTACAGCTTGGTTGAGGTGGACGACCCAGCGGGAGGCGAGAAGCAACGGCTGATACTTGCCACTCCCCTTCTGGAAACCGCCCTGGGCGCCGAATACAAAGTGCTTGACTCCTTCCAGGGCCGCCAACTTGTAGGGCTGACCTATGAACCTCTATACAACCCATTCGTTTCCGGCCTGCCAAGGGGCGCCGTCAGGTGTTTTTCGTCAGGAATGTTGGTGGACCCGCCAGAGGACTCCCAGGGAACCATTCAACCAAGCGACGAGTTTGAGAACTCCTGGCAGGTGCACGATGTGGACTTCGTCTCCATGGAGGATGGCACAGGCATAGTCCACATCGCCCCCGCCTTCGGCGACGAAGACCTGGGTGTGGGCAGGGAGCGCGACCTGGCATTCGTCCAATCGGTGGACCACCAGGGCATTGTCCTCGGCAGCTACTCCTTCTCCGGCAAGTTCGTGAAGGAAGTCGACGATGAGATCGCGGCAGACCTGGACCAGCGTGGCCTTCTCTATCACAAGGGCATCTACAAGCACACCTACCCATTCTGCTGGCGATGCAGCAGCCCCCTGCTCTACTACGCCAAGCCCTCCTGGTACATCCGCACCACCGCTATAAAGGACAGGCTGATCAGCAGCAACCAGGAGATCAATTGGTACCCCGACTATATCAAGGACGGGCGTTTCGGCGAATGGTTGGCCAACAACGTGGACTGGGCCATCTCCCGGGAGCGCTACTGGGGGACCCCCATACCCATATGGCAGTGCACCGGCGACGGCTGCGCCAACCGGGTGTGCGTCGGCTCCCGGGAAGAGCTGAAGGAGCTGGCCATCGATGAGCACAAGGCGATGGTCGATGACCTGGACCTGCACCGCCCCTACGTGGACCAGGTGCGCCTCCGCTGCCCCGCCTGCAGCTCCTCGATGGAGCGCATCCCCGAGGTTATGGATGCCTGGTTCGACTCGGGGGCGATGCCCTATGCCCAGTGGCACTACCCCTTCGAAGACACCGGCATGATGCAGGACGGGCGCTTCCCCGCCGACTACATCTGTGAGGCTGTGGACCAGACCAGGGGTTGGTTCTACAGCCTTCACGCCCTGTCCGCCCTGCTCACCGGCGGCCCGAGCTATCGCAACGTCATCTGCCTGGGCCTAATCCTCGATGGCCACGGGCGCAAGATGAGCAAGAGCCAGGGCAACGTGGTGAACCCCTGGGAGGTGCTGGATCAGCAGGGGGCCGACGCCACCCGCTGGTACCTGTTCACCGCTTCCCACGCCGGCGAGTCCCGTCGCTTTGCCCAGGACCTGGTCAACGAGGTGGTCCGGCGCTACCTGCTGACCCTCTGGAACGTGTACTCATTCTTCACCACCTACGCCGAGGTGGACAGCTTCCACCCCGACCAGGTGCCCAAGGACTGGAAACCCAGCGCCGAGCTGGACCGGTGGATCCTGTCGGAGGTCAACTATCTGATAGCCCAGACTGACAGGCACATGGAGAGCTACAACCCCACCGACGCGGGAAGGCGCATCCAGGAGTTCGTCGATGGGTTGTCCAACTGGTACGTGCGCAGGAGCCGCCGCCGTTTCTGGAAGAGCGAGAACGACGACGACAAGCTCTCGGCATACGCCACCCTCTACACCTGCCTGGTCGCCCTGAGCAAGCTCATCGCCCCGTTCATGCCCTTTGTCGCCGAGAATATGTACCAGAATCTGGTGTGCTCGGTGCGGCCCGATGCCCCGGACAGCGTCCACCTGGCCGACTTCCCCATTGCCGACGAGGGGCTCATCGACCAAGGCCTGATGGATGCCACCCGCCTGGCCATGAAGATCTCCAGCATGGGACGGGGCGCCCGCTCTAGGGCCGGCGTCAAGGTGCGCCAACCCCTTCCCAAGCTGCTGGTAAGGCCGCGCTCCTCGGGCGAAGGCTCCCACCTTGGGCAGGTAGCCCCCCAGATTCTGGATGAGCTGAACATCAAGGAGCTGGAGATATTGGCAGGCGAAGGCGAGGGAGAGCAGCTATACCAGCAGGCTCTGGAGGCCGCCTCCAACCTGAAGAAGAGCAGAGAGCAGGCCTCAGGCAACATCGAAGCTGTCCTGCCCATCGACCCTTACTGGATCACCCTGGAGGGCGGCTACATGGTCGCCCTGGAGACCACCATCACGCCCGAGCTGGCCCAAGAGGGACTGGCCCGGGAGCTGGTGCACCGCATCCAGGATATGCGAAAGAAAGCGGGGTTCGAGATCACCGACCGCATCCACACCTACTACCAAGGGCCATCCAGCGTGGACGAAGTGATGCGCGCTTTCTCCGCTTACATCATGCAGGAAACCCTATCCGAGGAGCTCGTGTCCGGCGAGGCCGCCGACGGGGCCTACCACGACACCCAGAGCGTGGACGGCATGGAGGTGATCCTGGGCGTAAGGCAGGTTTAAGGGTCGGCCCGGCGGGGCTACAGGGTCCCTATAGCCTGCGCTTGGGCCTCGAAAAGCTGGGCGATGCCCTGCTCAGCCGAAGCCAGCACATCATCCACCAGCTTCCTGGGGAAGGGCGCACCTTCCGTCGCTCCCTGGATCTCCACCAGCTCCCCGGCGTCGGTCATAGCTATGTTGAAGTCCACTTCAGCCCTGGAGTCCTCGCCATAGCACAAGTCTAGCATAAGCTCCCCGTCCACCAGCCCCACGCTGACGGCGGCAATCTTGTGGGTCAGAGGCACCGTGGGCAGCAGGCGGCTGCGGGTCAGCCCCAGCAGAGCTTGGTAGAGAGCCACGTATGCCCCGGTGATGGCCGCCGTCCTGGTGCCGCCGTCGGCCTGGATCACATCGCAGTCTATGAGCAGGGCTCTTTCCCCCAGGGCATCACGGTCCGTGATCCCCCGCAGGCAACGTCCGATGAGGCGCTGTATCTCTTGGGTGCGTCCCCTTGGTCTCCCGCTGAGACCCTCCCTGGCGATCCTGCTCCCCGAAGAACGGGGCAGCATGGCGTACTCGGCGGTGACCCAGCCCTTGCCCTCGCCGCGCATGAAGGGGGGCACCCGGTCATCCACCGTGGCCGAGCAAAGCACCCTCGTCATGCCCATCTCGATGAGGGCGGAACCCTCGGCGAAGGCCAGGTAGCCGGGCGTAATAGTAACGGGCCGGAGCTCGTCGTTCCTCCGGCCATCGATGCGCGCGTTTCCGCCCCCTTGGGCCACTGCTACCCCCATATGCTCTGAGATTGGCCACTCAGTATAGCAGATGCATCGCCAAGGCCAGGCTCTCTCACGCCGGCCACGCCTTTCGTCATTGCGGCGAAGGCCGCAATCCAGGACGGACCGCTGCCGGATCCCAGGACAGCTCCGATGTAGAGAAGAGCAGGAGAATCCCCCCTCCCTTGATGGGAGGGGATTAAGGGGAGGGTGGTACCCCCGCCAGCGCATCATGTCGGTTCGCCCTTCGATTTCCCTCAGGACGAACCGACAGTCCGGCGGGGGGACTCCCGCGTGCGCGGAGATGACTGTGACTGGAGCGAGGGCGATGCGCCGCCAGGGTCAGGCTCCCCATGCCAGCACCGCCTTTCGTCATTGCGGCGAAGGCCGCAATCCAGGACGGAGCAGCGCCGGGCTCCAGTCGGGCTCCCATCCCACCACCCGTCGTTCCTGCCCTCATTCTTCGTCGTTCCCGCGAAGGCGAGAACCTACCTAGGCACTAGTAGTGCTGTCCGTTCGCCCTGAGGGAAATCGAAGGGGAACGGGCAGCCTGGGACCCCGTCACGGCGTCACCGCCATGGGCCCGTCCGCGTTGACACTGCTACGACCCCGCAGGTATATTTGAAAGGCTGCCTCCAAGGGGAGACGGCCCCGGCAACGTAGCTCAGCGGCAGAGCGGGCGCTTCATAAGCGCTAGGTCGATGGTTCGAACCCATCCGTTGCCACCAGACTACCGATCAGGAACATCCCGTGAAGATGACGACCTTCGAATCCGAAGAAGCCAAGGGCATAATGATGGCCCTCCTGGACTCCCTGCGCGGCGAGGTGGAGGGGCAGGGCGACGACTTTGCCGAAGTCGCCTTCCAGGCGGGCAAGTTCGAGAGCGACGCAAGCGGCGACAGCGCCTACGGCCTTGGCGCCGTGATTCTAACTCGGGACCGGGACGTCATCGACACACTCCAACAGTTCCTGGAGGACACCCTGCGCACTTGGTCGTCGGCCGGCACCCAGCCCAAGCCCAATGTCAAGGACGGCCCCTAGGCCGCCCCCTACTCTACCCCCTCCCCACTCTCTGGTTCTCCCTCAGTAACCCACTGCCCTGTCGCCCTGCTCAGGCTTGCGCCCGTTTAGGGGCCTACCTATAATGTAGGGGCGAACGGCAGTCGATGGGCGGTTAGCTCAGTGGTTAGAGCGCCTCGTTCACACCGAGGAGGCCAGAGGTTCAAATCCTCTATCGCCCACCATACTTGCGCCCATGGGCGTTCCCTGAGTTCGATGCTGTTCGCGGTGGCTGCCCATGCTAAGGGCAGAAGTGCCGAGGTGGCGGAACGGCAGACGCGCTACGTTCAGGGCGTAGTGCCCGTACGGGCGTGTGGGTTCAAATCCCACCCTCGGCACCAATAATGTCCCCAGCAGCGAGGGTCCGGTTAGTGCGCTTGTAGCTCAGTTGGATAGAGCGCATCCCTGCGGAGGATGAGGCCGTGGGTTCGAGTCCCGCCAAGCGCGCCATGAACATCAGCACCGCCTCGGAACGGTCGCAGGTCCGCTGCCTCCACCCGGAGGCGGCAGGAAGGCCACATGCGGGTGGTTAGCTCAGCTGGTTAGAGCACCTGCTTTACACGCAGGGGGTCAGAGGTTCGAGTCCTCTACCGCCCACCAAGTCCCCGGCCACCCTGGACCGCGCCCGCGTACCATACAGGGCAGTCTGGTCGATCGTAGCTACGTCTGCATCATCTGGACCAGGTTGCCGCAGGTGTCGTCAAAGACCGCAATTGTGACGTTGCCCATTTCTGTTGGCGCCATAGTAAAAGCTACACCCAGTGACTTCAGCTTCTCATACTCTGCATGGATGTCCGTAACACCAAAGGACGTCGCTGGGATGCCCTGGTCAAATATCCCTTTCTGATATGCTTGGGCTACCGGGTTTTCATTTGGTTCAAGCAGGAGCTCGGTCCCATCTGGGTCATCGGGCGAGACGACGGTAAGCCACTTGAATTCGCCCACAGGGACGTCATGCTTCTTCACAAAGCCGAGGGTCTCTGTGTAGAACATCAGGGCTTGGTCCTGGTCACTTACGAAAACGCCGCTGAGTATTATGCGCATATCTGGCCACCTTATTCCTTCATAGTGTTCTCTGGGCCATCGGTCCTCGACAGCCCGGAGTGATTCAGATTGTGGGCTTCAACTCGTGCCACCCAGCGTACTGCTGGTAGGTGTAGGCAGCCTGGATAACGCCGGGCTCGTCGAAGGGCTTGCCGGCAATTTGCATACCGATGGGCAGACCGCTCTCAGTGAAACCGCAGGGCACCGAAATGGCCGGAAGACCAGTGACGTTGAAGGGTGCCGTGAAGCTCTTCCCCCGCGCCGTCGAGAGTGGGTCGTAGCCCTCGAAGGCGGCCGCCGGTTGGGACATGGTAGGCGTTACCAGGTAGTCCACTGTCCTCATGACTTCGGCAAACTCCCGCCTCGCCCATGTCCGCACCCTCTGGGCCTGGAGGTAGTCCGACGCCCTCAACAGTCCGCCGATCCGGAACCTGCCGCGGACGATTTCCCCGAACTCATGGGGGCGAGCCTTCAGGTTAGGCTCGTGGTAGGCGAACGCCTCGCTGACCATTATCACCGAATTGGAGGCCCGCACGTAGTCGAGGCTGGGTAGGGTCACTTCCTCCACGTGCGCCCCCAGACCTTCGAGCACAGCCACCGCCTCGTCTACTTTCGCCACCACCTCGGGATTGACCCTGGGATCATTGTCGAAGAAGTAGTGCCTGGGAAGGCCGAGCCTGACCCCCCGAATGTCTTCCCGCAGGGACAGGGAATAGTCCGGCACCGGGGCGCGACTGGAGGTCGGGTCCCTGGGGTCGTGGCCGGCGATGGCCTGGAGCATGAAAGCTGTGTCCTCTACGGTGCGCGTCATCGGCCCGGCGTGATCTTGGGACCAGCTCAACGTCACCACGCCGAAGCGGCTCACGCGTCCGTAGGTCGGTTTCAGGCCCACGATTCCGCACAGCGAGGCCGGGCCGCGGATGGAACCGCCGGTACAGGAACCCAACGCCCCTGGGGCCTGGCCCGATGCTACCGCCGAGCCGGAACCGCTGCTGGAGCCGCCGGTGATATGGTCGAGGTTCCAAGGATTGCGGGCCGGTTCAAAAGGCGTCGTCCAGTCCGGACCGCCCAGGGCAAACTCGTGCATCGCCAGCTTGCCCAGAAGGATGCCCCCGGCTTCCTTGAGTCGGGCGGTAGTGGTGGCATCTTCGGTGGGCACCCGGTCGATGTCCACTTGGGAACCGGAGGTGGTGCGTATTCCAGCGGTATCGTACAGGTCCTTCAGGGCAAAGGGTATGCCGTGCATTGGCCCCTTGTAGGCGCCACTTAGGACCTGTGCCTCGGCCGTCCGCGCCTCCTCCAACGCTTCGTCAGCTAGCAGCAGGATGAACGAGTGCAGCCTGTCGTCGGTAGCTTCGATGCGGTCCAGGCAGGCCCGGGTCAGTTCCACTGGGGAAAGTTGTCTTGTCCGAATCAGCTCCCCAGCCTGCCGAATGGTCAGGTAATGGAGTTGTACGTCGGAAGTGGACATGTCGCGTCCTTCCTTGGTAGATCTAGGATTGCTTTGCAGACCCCTGTCATGCCTCTGGCCAGTCCGGGTGGAACTCCACGACCATCTCCTCAGCCCCGAAGCTCAGGGTGTGCAGCTGTTGGGCGTAGGCGGCGTAGAGCTCGTAGATCGGCTTGAGGTCATCCAGTTCTTCCTGGCTCATGCCCAACCCAGCCCGGTCGGCCATGAGCTTGAATTCCTCCATTGAAGTCTCGCCCGTCTCAGGCATCGTAAAACCTCCGGTTTCAGCATCTATTGCAGTCGGTGTGTTCCCTCTCCGAGTATGGCCCGATTATACATCCCGTTCGCCATCTGGAGTCCCGGTTTCCCGAAAAGAGCCCAATGCCGCAGATCTGTCGCAAGTTGGGTTGCGCCCATCCAGCCACGGTTATGTCTTGTTCCCCTGGGCAAAACCGAGGAGCCTGGACCGCCGCCCGCCCCGCGCACCCCGTTCGTGCTGAGCCCCCGTTCGTGCTGAGGGGACTCGAAGCATGAACGGGGGTGCTGAGCCTGCCGGTTCGTTCTAAGCCCCCGTTCGTTCTAAGCCCGCCCTTGCCGGTTCGTGCTGAGGCTCTCGAAGTACGAACACCCCTCTGTCCGTCCCCCTTCGAGTCCCCTCAGGGGGAACGGACACGCCTTCCCCACTCCCGTTCGTGCTGAGCCTGTCCTGAGGCCCTCGAAGGGGGGAATCGAAGCACGAACCGGGGGCCTCCCTTACTGTGAGCCATCCCGCAGTCGGTACGGCCCCCTTCGTCATTGCGGCCACTTCTTTCGTCATTGCGGCGTAGGCCGCAATCCAGGAAACCCAGGCCGGCGGCAGGCAGGCCACCCCCGCGCCCCGCCAATGCCGGCGCACACCCGGAACACCTCCGCAGCAGGAGCGGACACAGCGAGCCTGCGCCTCTCGACAATCAGGCCCTGCCTCGTCTCCAGGCTCACCAGCTTTCCGGGGTCCGCCACAGGGCCGGCAGCATCGCTCCAGGATGTGTCAATACGCCCTTCGCCGAGGTCATTCATCACCCCCTCGATGGCCGTGGCGTAGTCTCCCGGGACGATGTGGGGAAAGAGGTCCTCCGCCTTGGCGTCGGTCACCACCACATCGTTGCGGAGTCCCTCGGCAAGAGCTTTGGCGATCCCCGCCGGTATGGGCGTCGTCCAGTGCACCCAGTAGGAGGAGAGGCGTGGCGTGAGCACAGGCACCGGCAGCAGCAAGCGACGCAGCCCCCTCGCCCCGGCATACCCCAGCATCAACCCCCTGTAGGTGGTGACATCCTTCCCCCCAACCTCGATGGTCTGGCCGGCGCACTCGGCTGAGCTCAAAGCGGAAACCAGGTAATCCAGGAGGTCGTCCACGGCGATGGGCTGGATCTTGGAGTAGATCCAGCGTGGGCATATCATCACCGGCAGGCGCTCCACCAGGTGGCGGATCATCTCGAATGACAGGCTGCCCGAACCTACGATCACCCCCGCCCGCAGCTCGGTAACAGGTACGCCGCCCTCCCGCAGGGCCGCCCCGCACTCCTGCCGGGAGCGCAGGTGGGAGGAGAGCTTGGACTCCGGGTCGCCCAGGCCGCCCAGGTAGATGATGCGACCCACTCCCGCCTGCCCGGCTGCCTGCCCGAAATTGCGGGCCGCCACAAGGTCCAGCTCCCGGAAGGCGGCGCCGATGGAAAGGCTGTGAATCAGGTAATAAGCGACCTCCACCCCATCCAAATCTGCCGTGGCCAAATCAGCATCCAGAGCGTCGCCAACCGCAATCTCCACCTGGTCTGCCCAAGGACGGGACGCGACCCTGTCCCGGCTGCGAACGAACACTCGCACCCGGTATCCTTCCTCGAGCAGGCGCGGGACCAGCCGGCCCCCGATATAACCGGTGGCGCCGGTAACCAGGATCGTCCTGCCTCCCGCCATCAAATCGCCTCCTTACTCCCTGGGCCCCCTACCGTCATTACGGCCCCCTTCGTCATTGCGGCCCCCTTCGTCATTGCGGCCCCCTTCGTCATTGCGGCCCCCTACCGTCATTGCGGCCCCCTACCGTCATTGCGGCGTAGGCCGCAATCCAGGAAACCCAGGCCGGCGGCAGGCCGGCCATACCGTCCCCCCCACCCGTTCGTGCTGAGGGGACTCGAAGCATGAACGGGGGTGCCGAGCCTGCCGGTTCGTTCTAAGCCCCCGTTCGTGCTGAGCCTGTCCTGAGGCCCTCGAAGGGGGGACTCGAAGCACGAACGGGGGGCCTCCCTTACTGTGAGCCATCCCGCAGTCGGTACGGCCCCCTTCGTCATCGCGGCCCCCTACCGTCATTGCGGCCCCCTTCGTCGTTGCGGCGTAGGCCGCAATCCAGGAAACCCAGGCCGGCGGCAGGCCGGCCATACCGTCCCCCCCCACCCGTTCGTGCTGAGCCTGTCCTGAGGCCCTCGAAGGGGGGACTCGAAGCATGAACGGGGGGCCTCCCCTACTGTGAGCCATCCCGCAGCCGGTACGGCCCCCTTCGTCATTGCGGCCACTTCTTTCGTCATTGCGGCGTAGGCCGCAATCCAGGAAACCCAGGCCGGCGGCAGGCCGGCCATACCGTCCCCCCCTTCGCCCTGCCCCCCCCCACCCCCGTTCGTGCAGAGCCTGTCCTGAGGCCCTCGAAGGGGGGACTCGAAGCATGAACGGGGGGCCTCCCTTACTGTGAGCCATCCCGCAGCCGGTACGGCCCCCTTCGTCATTGCGGCCACTTCTTTCGTCATTGCGGCGTAGGCCGCAATCCAGGAAACCCAGGCCGGCGGCAGGCCGGCCATACCGTCCCCCCCCCCCCCCCCCCGTTCGTACTTCGAGAACCTCTGCACGAACGGGGGGGGGGGGGGGGGAATCGAAGCACGAACCGGCAGCCATATATCCAGCTTACCACGCAAAAGCCGTTCCCCTTCACCTATCATCATCCTTACGTTATATTAGGGAGAGACACACCACGAACACGAGGGGGAGGACTTACATGGCGGCATACGTAATAGTTGACAACGAGATTACCGACCAAGCCCTGTTCGATGAGTACGCTCGGGGAATTACGCAAGTAACCGCTGCTCAAGGCGGGAAATACCTGGTGCGGGGTGGAGCCACCGAAGTCGTGGAGGGCAACCGCACTCCTCACAGGGTGGTGGTTATCGAGTTCCAGGACCTTGACGGTGCCCACGGGTTCGTCAACAGCCCCGAATATGTCCGGCTCTCCGACCTTCGCTCCCGGAGCAGCGTCACAACGACCTTTATCGTCGACGGCGTCTAGCCCGCCCACGCCCCCTCTCCCCCGGTGGGAGGCCATATTCCCCCCTCTCCCCTGGTGGGAGAGGGTTGGGGTGAGGGGGACATCCTCCTTCCGTTCGTGCTGAGGGGACTCGAAGCATGAACGGGAGTGGGGGAACTCGAAGTACGAACGGGGGGCCTACCCTGATGTGAGCCATCCTGGAAGCCGGCAATGCTCCGTCCTGGATTGCGGCCTTCGCCGCAATGACGGCAAGGGGTTTCGTCATAAGCACCTTCCTCCGCATTGCGTACCCCACGCTTTTCCTAGTTGCAAAGATAATCGTCGTTGCGGCGTAGGCCGCAACCCAGGAAACCCAGGCCGGCGGCAGGCAGGCCATACCGTCCCCCCCATTCACCCTGACCCCCTCCCCCCGTTCGTGCTGAGCCTGTCCTGAGGCCCTCGAAGGAGGAATCGAAGCATGAACGGGGGTGGGGGAACTCGAAGTACGAACGGCCCCCCGGAACATTGACAGCCACCACCGCCGCCACGTACTCTCGCCCCGTCGCATAAACAAGGAGGTCCCAGATGGCCAGGTCGGTGCGTATCCTGTCCGATTCCCCCGGCCCCCGCGCTCACATCGAGCAGATGGGCGGACCCGACCATGTCATGCAAGAGATCAACGCCTCCGAAAAGGTGCGCGTCGTCTATGACATGCTCCGCGAGTCCCTCCTCGAAAAGTTCCCCAACCGCTGGGTCGTCGTCAGCAAGGACGGCCTGGTGTCCGTGGACAACTCCCTCCCCGTCGCCATCGACTCCGCCGAGGCCCACGGCCTCCAAAAGCCCCACTACAAGATCGCCTACCTCAATCCCAACCCGCCGACGCTCCTCCTATGATCTTCCGCAAGAAGAGCCACCGGGTAAACGGGTTCTTCCGGGAGGGCAGGGGATATCTCTCTGCCCTCGTTCACTTCCCCCGCTGGGACATCTACGACCGCATCGACTTCCTCATCGACACCGGCGCCCGGTTCACCTCCCTCAGCCCGGTGGACGGCTTCGCCATGGGCGTGCCCTACCGGGACCTGGCCTTCCCCCACGAGTTCCGCGGCTCGGGCCGTACCGCCAGGTTCGGTGAAGAGCAGGCCACCCTGGTCTTCGCCCTCTCCGACGAGCAGATATACGTCCACACCATCCGCCTCTACATAGCCCGGCCCATAGAAGGCAGCGAAAACCAGCCCTCCTGGCTGGGCGCCGACGTCATCGACCGCTGGGCCATGACCTACGAACCCCGCAAAGACCTCCTCACCTTCGAGCTGTAAGAGGGGCGCCCCCCATGCCGTCATTGCGCCCCCCATGCCGTCATTGCGCCACCCCTTGTCGTCATTGCGCCACCCCTTGTCGTCATTGCGGCGTAGGCCGCAACCCAGGAAACCCCGGCGCTGGACCAGCCCGGCTATGACGGCCACCCCTTTCCATCGTTGCGCCCCCATCGTGCCGGCGGGAGCCACCCTGGAACCCGGCAACGCTCCGTCCTGGATTGCGGCCTTCGCCGCAATGACGGCATGGGTTTTCTTCATTGCCGGCCTTCCGAAGCCCTGACTTCCGTCTGCCACCCCTTGTCGTCATTGCGGCGTAGGCCGCAACCCAGGAAACCCCGGCCCTGAAACAGCCCGGCTATGACGGCCACCCCTTTCCATCGTTGCGCCCCCATCGTGCCGGCGGGAGCCACCCTGGAACCCGGCAACGCTCCGTCCTGGATTGCGGCCTTCGCCGCAATGACAGCATGGGTTTTCTTCATTGCCGGCCTTCCGAAGCCCTGACTTCCGTCTGCCACCCTTTTCGTCATTGCGGCGTAGGCCGCAACCCAGGAAACCCCGGCGCTGGACCAGGCCGGCTATCACGACACCCCTTTCCATCGTTGCGCCCCCATCGTGCCGGCGGGAGCCACCCTGGAACCCGGCAAAGCTCCGTCCTGGATTGCGGCCTTCGCCGCAATGACGGCATGGGTTTTCTTCATTGCCGGCCTTCCGAAGCCCTGACTTCCGTCTGCCACCCTTTTCGTCGTTGCGGCGTAGGCCGCAACCCAGGAAACCCCGGCCCTGGACCAGGCCGGCTATCACGACACCCCTTTCCGTCGTTGCGCCCCCATCGTGCCGGCGGGAGCCACCCTGGAACCCGGCAAAGCTCCGTCCTGGATTGCGGCCTTCGCCGCAATGACGGCATGGGTTTTCTTCATTGCCGGCCTTCCGAAGCCCTGACTTCCGTCTGCCACCCTTTTCGTCATTGCGGCGTAGGCCGCAACCCAGGAAACCCCGGCGCTGGACCAGGCCGGCTATCACGACACCCCTTTCCGTCGTTGCGCCCCCATCGTGCCGGCGGGAGCCACCCTGGAACCCGGCAAAGCTCCGTCCTGGATTGCGGCCTTCGCCGCAATGACGGCATGGGTTTTCTTCATTGCAGCCCCCCCACCGTCGTTGCGGCGTAGGCCGCAACCCAGGAAACCCCGGTCCTGGACCAGCCCGGCTATGACGGCCACCCCTTGTCGTCGTTGCGGCGTAGGCCGCAACCCAGGAAACCCCGGCGCTGGACCAGGCCGGCTATCACGACACCCCTTTCCGTCGTTGCGCCCCCATCGTGCCGGCGGGAGCCACCCTGGAACCCGGCAAAGCTCCGTCCTGGATTGCGGCCTTCGCCGCAATGACGGCATGGGTTTTCTTCATTGCAGCCCCCCCACCGTCGTTGCGGCGTAGGCCGCAACCCAGGAAACCCCGGTCCTGGACCAGCCCGGCTATGACGGCCACCCCTTTTGTCGTTGCGGCGTAGGCCGCAACCCAGGAAACCCCGGCCCTGAAACAGCCCGGCTATCACGACACCCCTTTCCATCGTTGCGCCCCCATCGTGCCGGCGGGAGCCACCCTGGAACCCGGCAAAGCTCCGTCCTGGATTGCGGCCTTCGCCGCAATGACAGCATGGGTTTTCTTCATTGCCGGCCTTCCGAAGCCCTGACTTCCGTCTGCCACCCTTTTCGTCGTTGCGGCGTAGGCCGCAACCCAGGAAACCCCGGCGCTGGACCAGGCCGGCTATCACGACACCCCCCCCCCCCGTCGTTGCGCCCCCATCGTGCCGGCGGGAGCCACCCTGGAACCCGGCAACGCTCCGTCCTGGATTGCGGCCTTCGCCGCAATGACGGCATAGGTTTTCTTCATTGCAGCCCCCCCCCCACCGTCGTTGCGGCGTAGGCCGCAACCCAGGAAACCCCGGCGCTGAAACAGCCCGGCTATCACGACACATCCCCCCCATATTCCCGAAATATTCGTGCAGATTAGGTCTTGAATATCCCTCGCATTGCTGGTATAAATGTAGGCTGCTATGGGGCTATACCCTTGCCCATAGCAGGGAAGATGTCCCTTGGCAACCGATAGACGATCGCTACTACTGGAAATAGGAACCTCACCCAAGGTATACTTTGACGTAACCGCTCCTGCTGAAGGAATCCGGGTCGAACAGGAGCGGTGAGCTATGGAAATCGTACCCAACCAACCCACCGGCTTTGGGGGCAGCACAAGGCAATGACACAGCGCACAGCTACAACAGCCCCGGGCGCCACAGCCCGGCTCCATGCCGCCGGTCGGACGGATTCGCCCTATGCGAGGCTCAACTCGTATATACTGAGAAGCCTCTTTCGGGATTGCCCTGACTCTTTGGAAGGTCGTCAACCTGGGGGAGGAGAAATGGTTTTCAATAGAAGCCCGTAGGCCCCGGCCCGCAGGCTTTCCGGCCATTTACGCCATGGCGTGATCCATAAGGAAATTCTAGTACAGATGAGAGGTGTGCAACATGGTTACATTCTGCAAGGGCTTGGCAAACAAGTGGATGGTCCTGGCCCTGTTCCTGGCAGCCCTGGGAGCGGCCCTGGCCTTCACCCTGCTGACCGCCGGCGCTCAGTCCAACGGCATCAGTTACGCTGAGAACGGCACCGGCCCCGTCGCCGACTTCACGGCGGTGGACCCCGAGGGAACGTCGGTAACAACAAAGTGGACCGTGATTACCGGTGATACTGTCAGTGCTCTTCTCGGCCTTGATCCGCCAGGGATCACCGGTATAGCGGCCACTGACGCTGCAGACTCAAGCCTATTCAAGATAAGCAGCGCTGGTGTCCTCGAATTTAACGATTCTCCGGACTATGAGGACGACGAGAGGCTCGGTGCGACGGCCGTGATACGGAACACCTATAAATTGGTCCTCGCCGCCAAGGTCGGCTCGAAAACGTCATACGAGAAGGTCGTGGTGAATGTCACCAACGAGGACGAGACTGCGACCACGGGCATAGATCTGTCCCTCATCCAGCCGCGGGAAGGGAGCCGCATACGGGCCATCTTTGCCGACAGCGTGGGGAACCCCTTCGTGGGCGCGGATGGCGCAGACCTCACCCCAACTGTCCCTCCGACGGGCGCCTCACCTTCCGGTATCGTGGACCCCGACGGAGACAAGGACATCGCTCTGGCCAACGCCGCTAACTTCCAACAGATTTCCGCGGATAATGTGGACTGGCAGTGGTACAGGGTGACCAGCCGGACGGCCCCAATCCGTGAAGAGGACAAAATTGACGACGCTACAAGCCCTATTTACGCCGTCCAGGATGATGACAACCACAAATACCTGAGGGTGACGGCGACCTACGAAGACACAGAAGGAGAGGGCAAGGTCCTTAAAGCGACTTCCCTTTACACAACCCTGCCTCTCTGGACCGACAGCGTGTCTCCCAAGTTCTCCGATAACAACCTGGCCACCCCCGATCCTATCAATCTCCGCGATGCACTGATTGATGACAATGACGGCGAGGAGACCAACGTAGGCACCTACACCGCGTCCCATCAAACCTCCCATCCGGCAACAGGTAGAGAACGTCTGACCTACTCCCTGATACCCGCCGACAACTCAACAGCAGGCACAAACGGCTACAACAATACAAACTTCAGAGCCGCAGACCTTGACCTGTTCCAGATCAACCGGGAGACCGGCCAAGTGACGGTGGCCAAAGGCAAGACGCTGCACGACTCTGCCGACCTTAGTGCCGCTATCACTGAGGCTTCCCGAGAGCAGTCAACAGGCTTCGTGGTCAGAATCAAGGCTGTGGACGGGTACGAGGCCGCCGGCGTACCGAACTTCGGCACGGGCGACCTTACCATCACCGTAGAGGACGAAGACGAGGCCCCGGTGTTTACCGACGCGGGCGGCGAGAAAGCCCACACGTTCGCGGAAAACACGAATGTCTCAACGGAACTTCACACCTTTGCCGCCTACGACCCCGAGACTAGCGGCGCTATAGGCTCGGGAGTGACCTATGCCCTGTCCGGCGCCGATGCGGACAAGTTCAATACCGAGAACTTTAGCACCACTGGTACCCTCCTCTTTGCCGCATCTCCGAACTTCGAGAAGGCTGCCGACGCCAACAAGGACAACATCTACGAGATCACGGTGAAGGCATCGGCGACTTCCCCTGGCGAAGGTGCGACTTCGAAGTCAGATTCCATCGATGTGACGGTGACGGTGACCAACGTGGACGAACCAGGAGAGGTGACCCTGGATGCCAGGAACCCCAGGATCGGGGTCGCGATAAGCGCGAGGGTTGTCTCCGATGCCGACGGCGGGGTGCGCGATATCACCTGGCAATGGGAGCGTGACGGAGCTACAACCCCGAGCGGTTCTTGTGAGGCTGCCGTCACCGCTGGCAATTGGACAGATGCCACGGGCAAAGGCGCCAACACGGCTACCTACACACCCAATAGTGCTGACGACGGCAGGTGTCTGCAGGCAAGGGCGTCATACACCGACAATGCTGGCCCAGGCGCCGAAACTGCAGAACAGCCGGATGCCCTGGTCGTGAAGGCCCGCAACCTGGCCCCGGAGTTTGAAGACGACACGAAGACCATGTACTACGTGCAGGAGAACCCCTCTGCAAGAACCGCGGTGAGAGCAGATGATGACGGGACCACCGCATCGACTGCCAATCCGAATGTCGATCTGGTTAGGGCCAGTGACGGTCAAGACGCTGACGAAAATGACGGCCCCATAGATTACAACCTGCTGAACACCCCCGACGCCGTGTACTTCGTCATTGACTCCGAAGGGGACACTGTTGGTGATGACACCATCGCAGCTGCTGGAGCTGGTCAGATCAGGGTTTCCTCAGCCGGGGCGAGTGGGACGGGTAAGCTGGACTACGAGGCCCGGCGGACCTACATGGTGACCGTCGAAGCCGTTGACCGGGAGGGACTCAGGTCCACTCTCGATGTGACCATCAAAGTCACCGACGAGGACGAGAGCCCGAAGATCATGCAGGGCAAGCTGGCCGTCGCTGGCCCGCCCCTCAAATCCTACACCAGTGGCGGCACGGGCGACGTGGCCACCTACACAGCCGTGGGCGTGTCCTCCGACGGCGCCACCTGGACACTGACGGGAGACGATGCCGCGGACTTCAACATCAGCACGGGCGGCGTCCTCACCTTCAACACCCCGCCCAGCACCGGCAGCCCGGCCGACGCCAACAAGGACAACATCTACATGGTCACCGTCGAGGCCACCAGCAGCGACAAGACTGAGACAGCCAGCAAGGCGGTCACCGTGACCGTCGGCGCGGCCGCCACCCCCGGAACCATGACCCCCATAGGCGACTACACCAACAAGCAACGGTTCGACCTGGACAACGACGGGAAGGTGGAAGCCAGCGAGATCCAGCAGGCTATCATCATCTGGATCCAGGACAACCCTGAACCCTAGCCCCAAGAGCGGATGGGTGACGATACACAGATGAGGAGGAAGTAGATTGGTTAGGAGCATAGTAAAATCGCCGCCGTTCTTGCTGGCAGCCCTCGCGGCGCTGGGAATGGCCCTGGCCCTGGGGCTCTGGCTCCCGGGCCAGGCCGGGGCGCAGACAAACACGGCAACCAGGGACATCTCCGCAAGCGAGGTTGCGCCCGGGGCGGAGTTCACGGTCACCATCGACCACACCATCAGCGTTGGGGGGATCACAGAGACGCTGCCCGCAGGATTCTCCTACGTGGAAAATTCGACCACGGCTGGTGTGACACCCAGCGCCAGCGGGCAGACGGTCATATTCGGCTTGGCCAGCTCACCGAGCAGCTTCAGCTACAAGGTGACCGCCTCCAGCACCGAGGGCGACTACACCATCTCGGGCAGGGCGATCCCTGTCGGCGCGGCCGCCAGCGATGTCGGCGGGGAAACCGACATAAAGGTAACGAGCACACCGGGGCCGACCCCCACAAACACGAGACCCGCCCCAACTCCCGATACCAGGGGACGCACAGGGCCGCAGGGCGATCAGGGACCGCCAGGACCCCAAGGCCCCGCTGGGCCTGCTGGCGAAGCCGGCGCCAAGGGCGACCAGGGAGACCCCGGACCCCGCGGTCCGGTGGGACTCACCGGTCCCCAGGGACCTGAGGGACCCCAGGGACCCGCTGGCCCCCAGGGAAGCCAGGGCGACCAGGGAATCCAGGGCAACCCCGGATCCTCGGGCGACCAGGGACCTCAAGGCAACTCGGGCAACCAAGGCGCCCAGGGACCCCAGGGCAACCAGGGCCCCGCGGGTGAGCGAGGACCCGAGGGCAACCCAGGCAACCAGGGACCCCAGGGACCCGCAGGGCCTGCTGGCGAAGCCGGAGGCGCAGGCATGGGCCTCATCGCCCTGATCATCGCCATCGTCGCGGTAGTCATCGCCGGCGGCGGCGCCCTCATGGCCATGTCCAAACGCTAAAAACAACCCCCTACCCCCTCTCCCCTGGCGGGAGAGGGTTGGGGTGAGGGGGACACAGACACAGGACAAAAGCATGGGCCTCCCGTTCATCCAGAGGGATCCCCCCCAGTCATCCTGAGGGGACTCGAAGGACGGGAGGCCCAGCACTGTCACCCCCCGTTCCTGAGGGACCCCCCCCGTTCGTGCAGAGGGGACTCGAAGCATGAACGGGGGAAGCCCCCAGCGAGAGGCCACCCTGGAACCCGGCAATGCTCCGTCCTGGGTTGCGGCCTACGCCGCAACGACGAAAAGCGCGGCTGGCGAGAGCAGGGTACGGGAAACATTGCCTGGAAGCGTTGTGCTACGTCGCACACCCCCTTCGTCATTGCGGCTACTTATTTCGTCATTGCAGCCTCTTTTTCGTCATTGCGGCGCAGGCCGCAATCCAGAAAACCCATGCCTTAGGCCAGGACGCCCATGAAGAAGGCCCCCACCGTCATTGCGGCCACTTATTTCGTCATTGCGGCCACTTATTTCGTCATTGCAGCCTCTTTTTCGTCATTGCGGCGCAGGCCGCAATCCAGAAAACCCAGGCCAGGGAAAGGCCCTCCCCCATGTCCGCTCGCCCGGCGAGGGCCATCCTGGAACCCGGCAATGCTCCGTCCTGGGTTGCGGCCTACGCCGCAATGACAAAAAGCGCGGCCGATGTGAGGGAACGTGGCAGACACATTGCCTGGAAGCGTTGTGCTACGTCGCACACCCCCACCGTCATTGCGGCTACTTATTTCGTCATTGCGGCCTCTTTTTCGTCATTGCAGCCTCTTTTTCGTCATTGCGGCGCAGGCCGCAATCCAGAAAACCCAGGCCAGGGACAGGACGCCCATGAAGAAGGCCCCCTCCGTCATTGCGGCGCAGCAGACACATTGCCTGGGAGCGTCGTGCTGTGACAAAGCACCCCCACCGTCATTGCGGCGCAGGCCGCAATCCAGAAAACCCAGGCTAGGGACAGGCCACCCTCCGTGACCGTTCGCCCAGCGAGAGCCACCCTGGAACGCGGCAACCCTCCGTCCTGGATTGCGGCCTACGCCGCAACGACGAAAAAGAGGCCGATGCGAGGGAACGTGGCAGACACATTGCCTGGAAGCGTTGTGCTACGTCGCACACCCCCACCGTCATTGCGGCTACTTATTTCGTCATTGCAGCCTCTTTTTCGTCATTGCGGCGCAGGCCGCAATCCAGAAAACCCAGGCTAGGGACACGCCAGCCATGACGACCACCCATGCCGCACCTCCGTTCATGCTGAGGCCCCCCGTTCGTCCTGAGGGAAATCGAATGGGAACAGGGGCCAGACCCCTGCTGTGAACCACCCTGGAACCCGGCAATGCTCCGTCCTGGGTTGCGGCCTACGCCGCAACGACGAAAAGCGCGGCCGATGCGAGGGAACGTGGCAGACACATTGCCTGGGAGCGTCGCGCTGCGACAAAGCACCCCCACCGTCATTGCGGCTACTTATTTCGTCATTGCGGCCTCTTTTTCGTCATTGCGGCGCAGGCCGCAATCCAGAAAACCCAGGCCAGGGAAAGGCCCTCCCCCATGTCCGCTCGCCCGGCGAGGGCCATCCTGGAACCCGGCAATGCTCCGTCCTGGATTGCGGCCTGCGCCGCAACGACGAAAAGCGCGGCCGATGCGAGGGAACGTGGCAGACACATTGCCTGGAAGCGTTGTGCTACGCAGCCTCTTTTTCGTCATTGCGGCGCAGGCCGCAATCCAGAAAACCCAGGCCAGGGACAGGACGCCCATGAAGAAGGCCCCCACCGTCATTGCGGCCACTTATTTCGTCATTGCAGCCTCTTTTTCGTCATTGCGGCGCAGGCCGCAATCCAGAAAACCCAGGCCAGGGAAAGGCCCTCCCCCATGTCCGCTCGCCCGGCGAGAGCCATCCTGGAACCCGGCAATGCTCCGTCCTGGATTGCGGCCTACGCCGCAACGACGAAAAGCGCGGCCGATGCGAGGGGAGGGCCGGGAACAGGCCGGCCATGAGGAACACCCATGCCGGCGGGAGGCGGGGACTCGACCAGGATGGCTATGACAAAAACCCATGCCGTCATTGCGGCGCAGGCCGCAATCCAGAAAACCCAGGCTGGGGACAGGTCCTCTATGACAGAAGGCCCCCCGATACCAGCATCCGTGGCAGCATAAGAGGCTAGATCAGATCCTCGTACAAGTCTCGCCAGTCAGGGTTGCTTCTCTCTATCAGCCGGCGCTTCCAGTCCCGATGCCACTCCTTGATCCTCTTCTCTCGCACTATGGCGCTTTCCATGGTGTCATGGGCCTCGTGCCACACCAGGATGTGAACACCGTGTTCTCTAGTGAACCCCTCGGCCAGGTCTGCCTTGTGCTGCCAGACCCGCTGAACAAGGTTCGACGACACTCCGACATAGAGTGTCCCGTTGCGACCGCTGGACATGATATATACACAGGGTTGCTTCATGTGATGGCCTGCAGGGTACCTGACTGGACTGGTCTAACGAAAGGCTGGGTTGTCATCGGGCCATGCCGCCGTTGCCGTGTGAGCCACCCTGGAACCCGGCAATGCTCCGTCCTGGATTGCGGCCTACGCCGCAACGACGAAAAGCGCGGCCGATGCGAGGGAACGTGGCAGACACATTGCCTGGGAGCGTTGTGCTACGTCGCACACCCCCTGCCGTCATTGCGGCTACTTATTTCGTCATTGCAGCCTCTTTTTCGTCATTGCGGCGCAGCAGACACATTGCCTGGGAGCGTCGCGCTGTGACAAAGCGCCCCCACCGTCATTGCGGCGCAGGCCGCAATCCAGAAAACCCAGGCTAGGGACAGGCCACCCTCCGTGACCGTTCGCCCAGCGAGAGCCACCCTGGAACACGGCAACCCTCCGTCCTGGATTGCGGCCTCCGCCGCAATGACGATTATCCTTGCAATGACGAAAGGCGAACTGCCCTTCGGCTGGACCAGGACAGGCTTGGTGTACAATGGGCTGGCAATGAGCCAGGAACGAGGAGGTAGCGACATGGCGGAGTACATCCCTTCGACGGCGGACTGGGTGCGGGAACAGGTGGAGCTGTACGAGGGCAGCGGCGGGACCGCGGGGACGACCCTGCGGGACACCGGGCTGCCCGTGATCATCGTGACCAACCGGGGCAACCGGACGGGGGGCATACGCAAGACGCCCCTGATGCGGGTGAAGGACGGGAGCAGCTACGTGCTCGTCGGCTCCAGGGGAGGCAACCCGAAGAACCCTTCGTGGGTGTACAACCTGCGGGCCGACGGCAGCGTGGAGATACGGGACGGGCGGGAGGTGCAGGACATGCAGGTGCGGGAGGTCGTGGACGAGGGGGAGCGGACGCGCCTGTGGGAACTGGCGGTGGCGGCCTTCCCGCCCTACGATGAGTACCAGACCCGCACGACGCGCCGGATACCTGTGTTCGTCGCCGAGCCTGCGTAGGCAACACCACCCTCTCCCCCCGGCGGGGGATCACCCTCCCCCGTGTCCGTTCCCCCTTCGAGTCCCCTCAGGGTGAACGGACAGGCTAGGGCAGGGTGAACGGACACAAGGACTGCATTAGAGCCACCCTGGAACCCGGCAATGCTCCGTCCTGGATTGCGGCCTGCGCCGCAATGACGATTATCCTTGCAATGACGAAAGGCGTGGCCTACGAGAGCAGGCCTTCAGAACGGCCGGCTGTAACCAAGACCCATGCCGTCATTGCGGCGCAGGCCGCAATCCAGGAAACCCAGGCTGGGGACAGGCCGCCCTCCGTGTCCCCTCCCCCTTCGAGTCCCCTCAGGGTGAACGGACAGCAGGGTGTGGCGAAGGGGGAGCGGAATATGTTAATTTGCGGGGAGGGCGCACGTTGCAGGACGGGGGAGAGACAAAGTACAATGCGCCTCGTCCGGAGTAGTCCATACCGGAGGACGTTTGTGTCGTCCGGAGTAGTCCATATCGGAGGACGTTTGTACCATGCAGCAGCATAAGTCCGGTATTCGATTCTCGATATTCTTCGCCCTGGCGCTGGCCCTGACCCTCTCGCTGGCGCTGGCCGCCTGCGGCGCCGACCCAACGCCAACCCCCACACCGACAGCAACCCCTGTGCCGCCTACGGCAACGCCGGCCCCAACGCCTACCCCCATGCCCACGCCGACGCCCGAGAGCGAGGCCACCATGGAGGGCTTCTTCATGACGCAGGCGACCACCGGGAAGGACCTGTTCGACAGGCTCTCCCAGGAGGAGAACGATTGCCTCAAGACCCAGTTCGGCGAACAGATTTACGGCTTTATGCTCAACACGCCTCTCTTGATGCAGGGCGGCGATCCCAGCTCCGCCGGGCCCCTGTTCGGCTGCCTGACGACGGACAACGCTGTGATGTTCGGCGTGGCTATCCTCGATGCCCAGTCGGGGGGCTGGTCCCCGGAGACCCGGGCGTGCATAGTCGAGATCGGCTTGGAGCACCCGGATGCGGTGTTCATCAGGATGGGGATGACCGTGGGGACGGGCCCCGATGCGCCCGCCGAGACCATGGACTTCAACGTGCAGATTCACGAGTGCAAGAACGACGATGAGAAGAAGGCGTTCACGCTGGCCCTCTGGATAGGCATAGACAGCATCTCCGCAGGCACCGGGCAGGACATATACGACCTGCTGTCCGAGGAGGAGGCCCAGTGCGTGAGCGACGGCCTCTCCGATAAAGAGTTCGCAGCCATGATGGCCGCCACGCCCCTGGAGGCTGTGCAGGTCGGGACGAGCGTGTCCCAATGCATAGACCCGGAGACGAACCTGAAGATATTCGCCAACGGGATACAGTGGGGCATCGGAGGAGTGCGGGAGGAGACACTGACCTGCCTGCAGGAGTTCGGACGGCAGAACCCGGCCTTCGTGGCCCTTCTGGCATCGGGCATAGATGGGATACGGGCTATGCCTGCGGACGAGTTCCTCAGGGTGAGCGCCGCCGGCAACGAGCAGTACGCCTGCATGACGGACGAGGAGCAGCTGAGGATACAGGAGGCGGCCGCGGACGCCATGAGCGCCGGGCCGTAGGCGGCGGGCTGCCCGTCCAGTCGTTCCTGTGGTCAGAGAGCCTGTCCGTTCGTGGACAGGCTCTCGAACTGTCTGCCTTCCGTTCGTGCATCGCGTTCGCCCTTCGAGAGCATCGCCCTCCCCGTGTCCGCTCCCTCTTCGAGGGCCTCAGGACAGGCTCAGGGCGAACGGACACGCCTTCCCCCTTCCCGTTCGTGCTGAGCCCACCCCCGTTCGTGCTGAGGGGACTCGAAGCATGAACGGAGGAAGCCGCCGGCGGGAGCCATCCAGGAACCCGGCAATGCTCCGTCCTGGGTTGCGGCCTACGCCGCAACGACGAAAAGCGCGGCCGGTGCGGGGGATCTGGGGGACGCATTGCCTGGAAGCGGCGCGCTATGTCGCACACCCTCCCCGTCAT
This sequence comes from Dehalococcoidia bacterium, assembly GCA_963663025.1. Taxonomy (GTDB): domain Bacteria; phylum Chloroflexota; class Dehalococcoidia; order Lucifugimonadales; family JAGWBF01; genus JAGWBF01. The sequence continues at coordinate 1,835,919 of OY760073.1, forward strand.
TGCGGCGCAGGCCGCAATCCAGAAAACCCAGGCCAGGGATAGGGCGGCCTCCGTGTCCGCTCCCCCTTCGAGAGCCTCAGGGTGAACGGACAGGCTAGGTCAGGGTGAACGGGCACGCCTTCTCCCCCCGTTCGTGCCGATCCCTCCCCACCCCCGTTCGTGCTGAGGGGACTCGAAGCATGAACGGAAAGGCACAGCGCTGTCACCGCCCGTTCTCCCTTCGAGAGCCTCAGGCCGAACGGGGGGTGTGACGTAGGCGAACGGCCATGCCAGCGTAGGTTCCCGTTCCCCGTCTTCACGAGGACAAGTTTCGCGGGAACGACGAGGGGTTCTTTACCGTCATTCCCGTGCAAACGGGAATCTAGGACAGTCCTGGGCGGGGCTTACTGGATGACGAGGTACTGGCGGAACTGGTCCATGGTCATGTCGGCGCGGAGGTAGGGGTGGGTGTAGAGGGCCAGCAGCTTCTCCTCCAGGGGGGAGAGGGTGTGGGTCTGGGACGGGTCCGGGGGCCTGACGCTCATCAGGTAGTCGCCCTCGGGCAGGTGGCCTATGGGGAGAAGGGCGTGGAGGAGCTCGTGCTTGAGCACCTGGCTGAAGAACTCGTCGGGGGCGGAGATGTAGATGGTTGCGAAGCTCCTGTCCTCGACCTCCTCCCAGATGCTGCAACCGTAGCGCTCTGGGCAGTTGGCGGGGGACTGGACGCCCAGGTGGAGGAGGATGTGGGCTGTCTCCGCAGATGAGGCCTCGGACACCTTGACCTTGAGCTTCTCTTCCATCCAGGGTATGTGGGATCGGAACTTCTCCAACAGGGCCTCGCCCTCTACGAGGGTGTAGGAGACCTGGCCCGGGAGCCACTTCACGTGCCTGCCAAGGAAGGTGAACCTGCCCCCGCAGGAGATGTCGCTGGCTTCCCGGAGGTCCCGGCTGTCGGTGAAGCACTCCCAGACGGAGCGTTCCACCCGCATCCGCTGGTCCAGGGGCACGATGTGGTAGGTGACGACCCGGAGGCCGCACTCCGTCCCTTCGTTGCTGATGGACAGGCCGATGGCGTGGAGGTCCGCCCGAAGAAGCTCCTCGTACTCCTCGGCGGAGGCGTAGCACCCCACGAGGAGGTCCTGAACGGGTATGAAGGCGTCGTCGCCCTCCACAGCCTGCTTGAGGGCGTCCAGCCCGGCCTGCTGTCGCCCTTGGTTGAACCTGGAGAAGGCGGCCTTCATGATCTGGGCGGGGTCGGGTGTTGGGCTAGGTATGGCTGTGGGTTTTTCGGGACCCTCGGTGGGTTCCAGCGAGGGCGGGGTGCCGGTTGGCTGCTCCGACGCCGCCAGGCGGTAGGTGACGACCCTCAGACCGCACTCGACGCCTGCTTCGCTCAGGGACAGGGCGATGCCGCCGATGTCTTCCCGGAGCAGCTCTTCGTACTCATCCGCAGAGGCGTTGCACCCTACCACGAACTCCTCGGCCGGTGAGAAGCCGGCGTCGTCTTCCTCGACCAGGTGGAGGATGCCCAGGCCGAGGGCTTGTCTCTGCTCGTTGAGCCTGATGAGGGCCGACCCGATGATAAAGGCAAGGTCCGGGGCGGGCGTAAGGGCAGCGGTCGAGGTGGGCGGGGGCGCCGAAGCAGGAGTGGCGGTAGAAGCAGGGGTCGAGGTGGGCAGGGGCGCCGCGGCCTCGGTGGGTTGTGCCGTCACTGGAGTGGCCATCGGCGTCGAGGTGGGTGTCGGCGATGGAGCTTCAGTCGGAGCTTCTTGGCTACCGCAGGCCATCAGCAAAGCCACGAGTAATGTCAGCAAGAAGATACGCATTCGCTCCGACCTCCGGCGGGCCTTATCCGGCTTCGGTCATCATATCATCCACCTTGCTATCCTGGAGCAAGGTCCCTGTGCGGACTTCAGGGCCTTTCAATTAGATGAAAAAAGGGTACACTTGGCGAGTGAGCCAGGCTTCAAATCCGACCGGATCGACCCTCCAATTCGAGGCTGAAGAGAAGCCACCGCCGCTGACCGCCCTGGTATTGGGCGTGCAGTCGGCGGCGCTGGTCGTGGCCCCCATCGCCCTGTTCCCCATCATCCTGGTGCTGGCGGTGGGCGGGACAGCGCCGGAGATCGCCTGGGCGGCCTTCGCCATGCTGGTGGTCAACGGGGCCGCGACCATCCTCCAGGCCTTCCGCATCGGCCCCGTGGGCTCGGGGCTGTTCATTATCACCTACCCGTCGCCCTCGGCCATCCCCTTCTGCATCATCGCCCTGGTGGAGGGCGGGGCGGGCACCCTGGCGTCGCTGGTGCTGGTGTCCGGCCTCTTCCAGGTGCTGGTGTCCATGAGGCTCTCGCTGCTGAGGCGGGTAGTGACGCCGGCCTTCAGCGGGGCCATCCTGATACTTCTGGTGATCACCGTCGTCCCCGTGGTGTTCCGAAGCCTGAACGATGTGCCCGAGGGCGCCCACGCAGCCGCGGGGCCAGTGTGCATCCTGGTGACCTTCGTCCTGCTTGCAGGCCTGCTTATCAGGGGCAGCGTGACGTGGCGGGTCTGGTCGTCGGTCATCGGCATAGCGGCGGGAGCCGTGGCAGGAGTAGCCTTCGGGATATTCGACTTCGGTCCCGTTAGGGAAGCCCCCGTCGTCGGGGTCCCCCTGGACGGATGGCACGGCATCGGGCTCAGCTTTGGGGTCGCCTTCTGGTCCCTGCTGCCGGCCTTCCTCTTCCTGGCCGTCATAGCTGTCCTCCAGGGCACGTCCATAGCCCTGTCGTCCCAGAGGCTGTCCTGGCGCGGCTCGCGGGCTATAGACTACCGAAGGGCGCAGGGCGTGTCCGTCTGCACGGGCTTGGGCAACCTGCTGGCCGGGCTTACGGCGGTGATGCCCATCGCCACCAGCCCCAGGGGCGCTGTGTTCACCCAGCAGACGGCCTGCGCCTCCAGGCACATCGGGATCATCACAGGGGCCGTGCTCATAGCGGCGGCCTTCTTCCCCAAGTCGTGGGGACTGCTGGTGGGCGTCCCCGCGCCGGTGACGGGGGTGTTCCTGGTCTTCATGCTCAGCCCGCTGGTGGTGGAGGGCATGAAAATGATCGTGCAGGACAACCCCGACTACGGGACGGCCGTTGCCATCGGCGCGGCCATACTGGTGGGGACGGGCATGCAGACGGGGTTTCTTTCGCTTCCGGTGGGAGACCTGTGGGAGAGCATCTTCCAGAGGGCGCTGACAGCGGGGGCGGTGACGCTGGTGGCGTTGATGGTCGTCTCGGAGTTCAGGAAGCGGAAGCTGTGGCGGCTGCGGACGGAGGCCAGCATGGAGGCCCTGCCCCGGATCAACGGCTTCCTGGAGGAGTTCTCCAAGGGCAACGGCTGGGAGGCCCAGATGACGGACCGGCTGCGGGCTGTGGCTGAGGAGACGCTGGGGATCATGGCTGATCCCGACGAGGACGCAGCAGGAGGGCCGAAGAGGCTGCTGATGAGCGCCAGCGGGCACGGCAGCACGGCGGACCTGGAGTTTGTGGGCGCGGCCGGCAATACAGAGAACCTGGAAGACCAGCTAACGCTGCTGGACGCGCCTGCCCCCGAGTCGCTGGAGGTGGACATGGGAGGCGCCGGGGACTTCGTGGAGCGGGACACCTCGCTGCGCCTGCTGCGCCACTACGCGTCGACGGTCACCCACCGGCAGTACCACGACATCGAGATCGTCTCCGTGCGCGTCATGTCCCCTGCCCGGCAGTAGGGGGGTGCGCTTGGCCCGGCCTTTCGCCACGGACAGAGTGCCCGAATGCCTGAGTTTCCTGGATTGCGGCCTCCGCCGCAATGACGGCGAGGGTTTTCCTCATAGCCAGCCTTCAGAAGCCCTGACTCCTGCCGGCCACCTTTTTCGTCATTGCGGCGGAGGCCGCAATCCAGGACGGAGCATTGCCGGCTGCAGGGTGGTTCTGATACAGGGGCATCATTGAAATCCCCCTCAACCCAACCCTCTCCCACCAGGGGAGAGGGGGTATTGCCCGTTCGCCTCAATGACGAGGCTGTGTCCGTTCGTCCTTCGAGAGCCTCAGGGCGAACGGGTGGTAGGGCCCAGGCTCACAAAAGTCCGTCTCAGCGGATGGCGATGGAGCGGAGGAACTCCAAGGCGGCGGCGGCGCACTCCTCGGGCTTCTCGAGCTGCAGGAAGTGGGTGGCCTCGGGCAGGAAGTCGTAGTTCACGCTCAGGATGTCGGACATGTCCAGGGTGGGGAGGTAGGAGAAGGGCAGGGTGGGGTCCGCGCCGATGACCTTGACCGGGCACTCTATCTCATCGAAGTCCACGGCCACCCCATAGACGCTGGCGTAGTCGATCATCCGGGCTTCGTACTCCCGCGGACAGCGCAGCTCGTAGCCGTCCTGGTCCCCGGACTCGCGCAGGGTCGTCTCGGCCATGAGGTCGTAGGCGCCGGGCACGAAGCGCTGGAAAGGAGGCAGGAAGGCCAGGACCTCGGCGAATTCTGCACGGCTGCGGAACCAGTCGGTGCGACGTCGAGTCATGCCTGCGGCCCGTATGGCGGCCTCCTCGAACTCTCGGTGGCTGCGCCCCGGCTTGCAGAGTGGAGGGTCGAAGAGAAGCAAGGCGGAGAGGCGGCTGCCCTTGGAGGCGGACAGAAGGGACACTAGGGCAGACACTGAGTGGAAGACGCCCGCCTGGGTCTTGTGGCCGTAGTTGCGCTCTATGGCCTCCAGGATGGAGTCATGGTCGGCCACCAGGGTGGGGACGTTGTGTGTCTCCAGGGCGCTGGGGGTGTTCCAGCCGTGGTTCCGCAGGTCGTAGATGATCAGGTCGAAGTCGTTGGTGAACCGGGACCAGAAGGGGTAGTAGAGGTCGATGGCCAAGCCGTTGCCGTGACTCAGGATTAGCCGGGGCCCGTCGGGGTTGCCGTGTTGCCTCAGGACGATATGGGTATCGGCATCAACCTGGACTTCGCAGGTGGAGATGGGTTCGGGGATGTTCCAGACCCTTTCGGAGCTATCGGCCAAGATTCAGGCTTCCTCCGGTGGTGAGGTGGGGCCGGCTGGTGACATTTCGACGGCCAATGCGGCGGCGTAGTCCGCAGTGCCAATGTCCTCCAGGCGCCATGAAGTGTCGGGAAGATGGGGAAACCTGAAGCTGCCGGACTTTGCGCCTCGACGGATGTTGGCGGGCAGCTCGAAGCCGGAGGGGTCGGTTGAGAAGCCGGTGCCCAAGGCCTTGATCAGGGCCTCCTTAAAGGTCCAGAGCCGGTAGAATAGTGCCAGCTTCTCGTTCACTTCCAGGGCAGCGAGGTCGGCCCGCTCTTCCGCTCCCATCACGGACTCGATGAGGGCGTCCAGGCTGGGCTTAGGGATGCGCTCCTCCACGTCGATGCCAAGACGGCCCGAGGGGGCGAGGGCGATCAGGCCGTGGCTAGCCGTGTGGCTTACATTAAAGGCGACGCCGACCCGCTGACCTGCCACGAGGGCGAAGGGCTTGCCATGATCTGACGTGGCGAAGGCGAGGCGCTCGTTGCTGCAGCCGAGATAATCACAAAGGACAGCCCGGAGAGCGGCGCGACACAGGGAGAACCGGCGTCGAGGGCCCGGTGTGTACCTCTCCCAAGCCGACCTCTCCCCCCGGTCCAGCCACTCAAAGGCTTCCCCTTCGTGGGCGGGATCAGGGTTCAGGTCAACGTGGACTATCGCAACGCCGGGCATGGTTGGGAGGGGCTTCCACCATGGGCCAGCCAACGCTTGACATGATGGGCTGGCGTCCGTCCCATCAACGACTGCCGTCACGAGGTTCCTCGCTTGGTTTTGATCCTTGGGACGTTAACTGACCTTGGTGTCGAGGAATGCTATAAGCTCGCCCACCGTATTGTACTTGGCACAGTCCTCGGGGACGAAATTGACGTTAAACTCCTGAGCGACCACCTTGGTGAAGGCGACGAAGTCCACCGAGCTAACGCCCGAGTCCCTCAGACTGAGGTTCGGATCCAGGGGCCTGCCACTGGTCCGGCCTTCGATCTCCAGGTTGTCGTCCACCAGTTTTCGCATGCGCTCTTCAGTCGTTGCCACCAGATCTCCTCCAAGCTTCACTCTTGTGATTTATAGGTTCAAAGGACACCAATATAACAGCACCGGAAGCAATGTTCAATCAGGCAGGAACGGACACCACTGCCTGTCATCCTTGGCTACGACCCTGGACCCAGAAACTCCGACGCTGGAAGGGATAGTGCGGTATCCCGATACGACGACGCTCCTCGCCGGCGTAGAGGCCCGCGAAGGATATCCCCGCCCCGGCCTCGTAGGCTGCAGAGACGGCGTCCAGGAAACGGCGTTCCAGGTTTTCTGACCCGCCGTCGGGGCTGAGAAGGCCTTCGATAAATGCGGGACTCGGACCGCCGTCAGCGCCTTGGGGCCAGTAGGAGGAGAACGCCGGCCCTGAGGACGGGCCTACCTCGACGACCAGGTCCGCTCCGGCGCCGGCCAAGGCCCTTACGCAGCCCCTGAAGGCGTGGTTTTCATCGGACAGGCCCCGCCAGTGAGCTTCGCCTACGTCGTCGGACGGCTGGATCGCTCTCAGGAGCACGTTGCTGATCCAAGTTGAGGAGATCGTACCCGTCTGCGGCAGGGCCAGCTCCGGGCCTGCCAGGGAGGCCGCGAGGCGGCATCCATCCTCCAGGCTGAAGAGGCCCGCCGCCCTGGCGGCGGCGATCTCGCCAGCCCCTCGGCCCAGCACCCTGTCGGGCTTGACCCCTACGCTCTCCCACAAGGCGGCGATGGCAGCTTGCATCGCATAGAGGGCCGGCTTCTGCCACGCGGGGTCTTGGAGGGAATGTTCTGTGCCTGCTGCCCCGAACATGACATCCAACAGCGACACACCCCGTACATCCCGCATAACCTGGTCACACCGGTCCAGGACCGCTTTGGGAGCTGGACCGGACCGGTATAGGGCCTCGCCCATGTCGAGGTCAAGGTCTCCTTGTCCGGTGTATACGAAAGCCACGTTCACCATAGTGGTCCGCTCGGTAGCATCTGAATCATCTTCCGCCGCCGCTACGGTGCTGAGTTTCGCCTCCAGCTCGTCCGCATCTCCAAAGACCAATCCGGACCGATATGGGAAATGGCTGCGTCCCACTCCAGCAGTCCATGACATGTCTGCGAGAAGGCACTCCCCTTCTTCAGGCAAGAGAACGGAATCGCGGCCCTCGAACCAGGACTGGTAGGACTTCGCCAGGTCCCGGAGGGCGGCAGGGGACTTGCCGGACAGGGGGAGCAGCCTGGCCATCCTTTCGGGGACATCGCCTTGGGATTGGTGGCCATTAATGGGCCTGTCGTAGCCTTCCAATATGAGGTGAGCGTTGGTGCCCGATAGCCCGAAGGAGTTCACTGCCGAAAGGGGACGCCGGCTGGGAAGGGAAGGCCATTCGGTGACGTCGGAGGTGACCCGGACGGGCATCCGCTCCCAGTCGAAATTGGGATTCGGCTCCCGGAAGTTGAGGTGGGCCGGAATCGCACCCCTCTTCATCGCCAGCACAGCCTTCATCAAGCTGGCCATGCCCGCCGCCCACTCGGCGTGTCCGATATTTGGCTTCACCGAGCCTACCAGGAGAGGCCGTTCCTGATCCCGACCCTCTCCGTACACTGCGGCTACGGCACGAAGCTCGATGGAGTCGCCCAGCTCCGTGCCGGTACCATGGGCCTCCATGTAGTCCACATCCGAAGGCAATACGCCTGCCCTCTCGAGGGCCTCGCGGATCAGTCGCTCTTGGGCCGGGCCCCTGGGCACCGGAAGGGCGGCGCTGGCCCCATTCTGGTTGACAGACGAGCCTCTTATCAGGGCCCAGATCCTGTCGCCGTCGGCTTCCGCATCGCTGAGGCGCTTGAGGACCACCATGCCGCATCCTTCGCCACGGACAAAGCCGTCGGCAGAGGCATCGAAAGCGCTGCACATGCCCGAGGGAGACAGCATTCCCATCTCGTGGTGAAATCGCACAATCGCGGGGGAGAGTGTAGCGTTCACGCCCCCCGCCAAGGCCATCTCCACCTCTCCCCGTTGCAGGGCTGCGGCGGCCTGGTGGAGGGCTGCCAAGGAGGATGCACAGGCCATATCCATAGGCATGGCCGGGCCCTCAAGACCCAGGACAAAGGCGATGCGACCGATCGCCAAACTCCCGGCGGTCCCAAAGTAAAGGTCCTCCTGCCCCTTGGACGAGATCACGTCACGGTATTCGCTGAAACCAATGCCTACGTACACTCCAGTCTGGCTTCCCCTCAGACTCTCTGGGGCGATTCCAGCATCTTCCAAGGCATGCCAGGTGGTCTCCAGCAGCATGCGCTGCTGGGGGTCCATCATCCGAGCTTCTATCGGAGAGATGCGGAAGAACCTGTTGTCGAAACGGTCAATGCCCTCGACGAACCCCCCCCTTCTGTAGAGGATGTCGTCGGCTGCCGGGTCACCGGTAACTCCTGCCCAGTCCCCTTCGTCCTTTCGGCCATCGGACACTGCCACTCCACCCGATTCCAGGAGGTCCCAGAAGGATGCCAAGTCCGGGGCTCCGGGGAACCGGCATGCCATGCCCACGATTGCCACTGGCTCACCCGTTGCCTCTCTTGTCACCCTGGGGCGAGCCGTTTCGGGATCATCAAGCGTCTCTGGGCTGCCGGTCCCAAGAGCCGAGCCCAGCTCTTCGCGCAAATGGGAGGCCAGGGCGTTCACGTTGGGATAGTCGAATACCGCCGTATTAGAAACCGTGCACAGCCCGGACAAGGCGCGATTCAGGCGGTTGCGCAGCTCCACGGACATGAGCGAGTCCATGCCGAGATCGAAGAAACCCACAGTCGGAGTTGGAGGAGCAGGCATGCGCAGCACCGCCTGAACCTCCTTTTGCAAGAAGGAAACCAAGGCCTCCAGGGTCGTTGGCGCGGTCGCACCGCGAAGCTGCGCCAGCACATCTCCTGACGAGGCTGCAGTATCATCCGTATCGCCGCCGTCCGAGGAGAGCAGCTCTTCCAACAAAGGCGGACGTTCTCTCACAGCCTCTTCAAACACCGACCAGTCCACCGACATTACCACTGACGTGGTCGAGTCCTGGCGCACGAGTCTTTCGAGGGCCTTGATGCCTTGCTCCGGAGTGAACCACCGCCCTCCCAAGGCTGCCCGTCTGCGTTCTATCCTCTCGCGCTGCTCCGCAGCCTCGCCGATCTCCGACCATGCTCCCCAAGCAATGGCCTGTCCCGGCAGGCCCAATGCCCGCCGGTGCCCCGCGAGCTGGTCCAAGAAGGCGTTCGCGGCCGCATGGTTGGCCTGGCCGGGGTTGCCCATAACACCGACACGACTGGAGAAGAGTATGAAGAAGTCCAGGTCCCGGTCCATAGTCGCACGATGCAAGTGCCAAGCCCCGATAATCTTTGGGCGCAACACCTGTTCGAAACTAGCCCACGTCTGATTTTCGAGGGCGGCGTCCGAGAGCACACCTACGCTGTGGATAACCCCGCCAAGGGGAGGCAGCCCTCCGTCGATGCGTTCAAGCATAGCGTCCATAGCTTCGGCGTCAGTAACGTCTGCCAGCTCAACACGGATGTCGGCTCCACGCTGCCTGAGGGCTTCGATGGCATCTTCGGCGTCCGGGTCCGAGGGCCGCCGGCCGTTCAGTACGATGACTCCCGCTCCGTGGTCGGCAAGCCAAGCGGCTACGGCGCATCCGATGCCACCAAGACCTCCAGTGACAAGGTAGGTCCGGTCGGCACGGAGCCGCCCATCCATGATGGGCGATGGCGTCAACACTATCTTCCCCATATGTCGGGCCGATCGCATGAACCCCAGGGCTGCTCCCGCCTCTGCTAGCGGCCACCTGCTGTGGACGAGGGGCCTCAGCTGTCCCGCCGAAAGCTGCGCCATCACTTCTCGAAGGACCACTCCAACCTCGCCGGGAACGGTCTTTTTCATAACGTCCAACTCGAGGATCGCATAAGCCACGTCGGGGCGCAGCGCCGCCATCTCCTCCTCGCTCAGGATGTCTCTCCTGGCCAATTCAACAAAGCGACCGCCGTGGGCGAGACAGGAGAGGCTGGCGTCAATAAAGCCTTCACTCGTAAGGCTGTTGAGCACTACGTGGACGCCTTCCCCGCCGGTGGCTTCGAGTATCTCTTCGGCAAACTTTGTCTGTCGGCTATCGAAGACGTGCTTTACGCCAAGGGACCTCAAGTACCCCTGCTTTGGTGCGCTGGCTGTTGCGAACACCTCGGCGCCTGCGGCCTGTGCAAGCTGTATAGCCGCTAGTCCAACACCGCCCGCGCCGGCGTGTATCAGGACTCGATCACCGGCCTCCAGTCCCGAGAACTGGTAGGAAAGGGCGGCCGATACGAATGCGCTAGGGATTGTTGCCAGGGACGAAGCGGATATGACCGAGGGCGCTGGCGCCACCAGTTCCTCCCGTGTGACAATCTCAGGCCCGAAAGCCCCGAATCCCAGACCAACCACACGGTCGCCGACTGAGACGCTTGACACATCTTGACCTATGTCGAGGACGTATCCGCACATTTCCCGCCCCAGGTCCCCCTCTTCGATGAAGCCGAGAGAGCGGAACACATCCCAGAAGTTCAGGCCGGTAGCTTCAACCGAAACGCGAACTTCCCTTGGATCTAGGGAACGCACTGGAAGGCGCTTGACTTCGGGACGGTCGAACACGCCCTTCTGATTTGGAGCCAGCACCCAGTCCGGGTCCTCCGGCAGGGCCAGCCGCTCGCCTGCGGCACCGCGACGGACTAGACGAGCAGATTGGCGGCGACCCTGCCGATAGGCGATGTGGTTCTCCCGGTCGGGATGCATCAACTCATTCAAGAGGTCCGACATCGGGACCGGTGTGGCTGATTCCAAATCAATCATCCGAGGTTGGAGGTGGGGCGCTTCCAGGGACACAACCTTGCCCATGCCCCAGAGCACTGCGCCCACAAGCTCCCCATTCGGTTCCCGCTCCAGTACTTGGGACCCTCGCGTAAGGAACCACACCCCCTTTTCCGGCGTTAAACCTGCGTCGCCCATGCCCTGAACCAGGGCCAGCGCACTGGCGCCAACATGCCGCAGGTCTTCTTCTATCTCCCCAGTGGTCGCTCCTGGACCATGCCCCTCCAAACCATGGAGATGTACCATGCCACTAAAGGGAACATCCTTTGGCAGTCCCTCGAGGAGAGAGCGCCAAGATTCGCGGCTGCCCATATCTGCGGAAGACTCGGAAACGACGCTGTCTGCCCCTACGTGCCCGACACCATCCGAAGCAGCGTCTCGCGCAAGAACTACCATCTGGTTACGTGCAGCCAAAGCCCCGGCAATCTCCTCGGCAACACCACCACGGTCCGCCGTTAGTATCCACAGGCCAGGAGGCTCGGCGACGTGCGCAGGACCCTGGGCCACGATCACGCCTTTGTCCAGCATCTCATGGGTGTAGGAGTCATCCACACCCAGTACCTCGGCTCCCTCAAAACCCGCATCCCTGAGTGCCTGTCGCCACACTGGAGGGCCCGCCAGGGCATGATTCGGGCGGTAGGAGTCGGCATACCGCCACCAGCCATCAAGCTGCCCAAACGTAAGGTCCATCCAGCCCAGGCCACGAAGGTTTTCTAGGGCTACCAGGTGGCCCGATGGGGCGAGTAGGTCAAGGCAGTGGCCCAGGGTCTCCTCCAGGTACCGGGTGGCGTGGAGCACGTTGGAGGCGATCAGGATATCGTAGCCATGGGAATCAAAGCCCTGGGCTATGGGGTCTCTCTCGATATCCAGCGGACGGTACTCGATGCCGTCAGTGCCGAACCGCGCCTCCGCCTCAGCAAAGAAGCCGGCTGATATGTCCGTGTACGTATAGTCGAATTGCCCCTCAGACAGCTCCGGCAATACTGATGCTGTAGCAGACCCGGTACCTGCCCCAACCTCGATCACCCTGAGACGTCGTCCATTGGGCAGGGCGGCCACCAGCTTCTGGACGGCGTCGGCCAGCATCCGGTTCGCGGCACGTGCCACCGGGGCTTTCAGGTACAGGTCGGCGGCAGTTGGTTCTCCACTGCTGAAAAGCAGTGTCAGGGGGTCGGCCTGACCTCGGAGCACCTCGGCAAGGGCCTTTCCTGAACGGAGAAACAGGCCGATCTCCGTCTGGCCGTCGGAATACGTGCTCGCCATCTTCGCTGCGTACTCTTCCAGGTCGCGAGGCATCGCTTCCGGCAGCGGGGCTTCCGGCCCAACGATGACGGCGAACCCTTCACCCTTCTCTTCCAGCACCCCTGACCTGACAAGCATTTCGAGCATCCGCCGGAACAGGCGGCTGTGATCCGGGAGGACGTCCAGGCGCTGCCTCAGCTCCTCGCTGTCCACCTCTTCACCTTTAGAACGCTGCCAACCCAGTTCCTCCAGCGTTGCGAGGCTGCGAGACCATGACCATCGCTCCAGATCGGCCAGCAGATCATTCCGGCCTTTAGGGTCAACGCCTGCCTCCGACAGGTACGTAGTGAACAACGGCGTACCTGCGGCGACTTCGTCGGTAGAAGGGAAGAAATCTGCCGACTTTATTCCCGATGGAAGGGCGCGATCTTGCCAGATGACCTCGTATAGCAGGTCATCAATCCCTTCGACTGCCGAGAGCAGAGCGGCCCTCGTAGCCCGCTTTACCGTGTACCCTTTAAGCCCACCAAGCAGCGCTCCGCTGGGGTCGTAGATGCGCAACTCGCCGCTTAGCACCTCGGCCGGCCCGACCGACGATTCCCCCTCCTGATCGGTCTCATTCATACGTACGTGGCAGAGAATCCGGTCGGGAAGACGGTTTGTCAGCCACAGGCGCTCCCAGCCAAAGGGCAGGTAGGTAGCCTCCTCGGGGCCGATACCCATGTTGCGTGCCACACCGACCACCTGAAAGCAGCCATCCAGCAGGAGCGGATGCACATCCAGCGGGTTTCGACCCAGGACCTCCGGCAAGGCCACTTCACCCAGTGCCTCTCCCGGGCCAGACCAGCACCTTCCCAACGTGCGGAACAGCGGTCCCAGGTCGATTCCGGTGTCAGACTTGGCGCGATAGTATGCCGGCACATCTGCCGGAGACAGACGTCTCTTTAGCTCTTCCAGATCGATACGTTCAGCTGCATCGGGCAACCGAGGGTCGGAAACTATGTGACCCTCTATGTGCATCGTCCATTTCTCGTCAGACCCCTTGCTGAAAAGCTGGACGCGGCGCGAAGGGCCTTGATCGTCGATGTCGAGCACGATCTGAATCTTCCGAGTATCTTCGGTCGTAGCGCCCCCCGAGGCCTCCTCGGAAAAGACCAAGGGACTGTGGAGCTGCAACTCGTCCACCACGCTCCATCGGCCCCCTTCAGCAAGAGCGGCTGAAGCCGCCATAGCCCCATACAGGGCCCCCGGCGCCACAAGCCTGCCGAAGACTCTGTGGTCCTTCAGCCAGGCTGGCTCCGAAGGGGACACTTCATTCTCGTAAGTGACCTCCCCGCGAGCCGACTCATGCCGGATGCCCATCAAGGGATGCCCAGTACGGGGACGTTCTGACCTCGAAGTCTCTATCCAGTAACGTTCGCGCTGGAAGGGATAGCTCGGCAAAGAGACCCGGCGTCGGGATTCACCTGCGAATAGCCCATCAAAGGAGATCTCCAGACCGGCTTCGTATGCTTCCGCCACTGCGCAAACGAAGCTGCATTCCGGTTCCACCGTCGTGCCGTTCCGCGGCGGACGCCTCAGACTGGCCAGCACCACCGGTGCACTTGAAACGGCCTGCTGCCCGTCTCCATCGGGCCAAGCCTGGCTGGCCATAGGCCCCAGAACCGCATGGGGGCCTACCTCTACAATCATGTCAACACCGAGGTGCGCCAACGCCTTGACACCGTCGGCGAACGCCACCGGCTCCCGAGCATGGCGCCTCCAGTAAGCCGCGTCCAGCGCCATGTCGGGGCCCACCGGCTGGCCAGTGAGGTTGCTGATGACGGTTAGGGAGGGAGACATGGTCGCCACACCCTCCAGGTAAGTCTCAAGTGGGTCCAGGGCTGGGTCCAGAAGGGCGCTGTGGAAGGCACGAGAGGTGTTCAGCCGGCGTACCCCGATGCTCTGGGACTCGAAGTGGGACGTAGCGGCTTCTATGCCCTCCACAGGGCCGCTTACCACGATGTGGCTGCCATTGTCGGCGGCGATGCTCAACCCAACCCCGTTGGATGATGAATTCAAAGCTTGGACTTCAGACTCCACGCGCGCCCTTGGTGCAAAGACCGCGGCCATCGCACCCGGTTCCGTTGCTGATAGAAGCGTGCCCCGCGTGGCGGCGAACCGCATCCCGTCTTCCAGGCTGAATGCGCCAGCCGCCTGTGCGGCCGCTATCTCACCAACACTATGGCCCAGCACCACGCTGGGCTGAACTCCCACACTTGACCATAGCGCCGTCACAGCGCATTCCAGCGCATAAAGGGCGGGTTGCTCCCACGCTGTGTCAGACAGGTCTCCCTTGGTGCCGGGACGACCGAACATCACGTCCAGCAGAGAGGCGCCCCTTATATCCTGGAACACCTCCTCACACCGGTCCAATACCGCCCTGGCCACGGGTTCGGTTTCGTAGAGGTCCTGACCCATGCCCAGCCACTGGCTTCCCTGCCCCGTGTAAACGAAGGCCACCTTGGAGGCCGCCCGAGGCTCCGTGCCCGTGCCAGGTTCGGCCAGCGTTTCGAGCCCCTTCCTCAACGATGCAGCATCGTGGAACACAGCGCCTGCTCGGCAATCTAGATGACTTCTCCCGACCCCGGCCGTCCACGCCATGTCCGACAACGTCGGTTCCCAGGCCGCCCCTTCGGAACCAGCTTCTTCTTCCTGTTTGTCGAGCCAAGACAAGTAAGCTTTGGCAAGGTCCTTAAGCGCCGGCTCCGACTTCCCGGATAGGGGCAGAAACCTTGCTTTGCGCTGGCTGCTCTCTTCCTTGGGCGATGGCAATTCGACCATAGGAGCCGGCAGCGAAACCCCCACAGCCCGGGATGGGCCGGCAGTCTGGGCGCTTGAGGCAGTTGCGCCGTTCGAGCCGAGATACTCTTCCACCACGATGTGGGAGTTTGTGCCTGTTATTCCGAAGGAGTTGACCCCTGCCAGTCGCGGCAGCTCCCGGCGGCGCGGCCAGTCCATCATGGTTGATGTCACTTGCAGGGGCTGATTCTCCCAGTCGAAACTCGGGTGGGGATCGTGGAAATGCAGGTGCTTGGGGATCACACCCTTCTTCACCACAAGGGCTGCCTTAATCAGCCCGGCGATTCCTGCGGCCGATTCCAGGTGGCCGATGTTTGTCTTCACGGAACCGATCAAGAGCGGGCGGTCTGCTTCACGATCCTGTCCATATACGCTGGCCACAGCATCGAGTTCGACAGGGTCGCCTACGGCCGTTCCGGTGCCGTGCGCCTCGATAAAGTCGATCTCCCGTGGATTGACTTCGGCGTCTGCGAGGGCTGTTTCCATCACCTGGATCAGCGCCGGTGTGTGAGGAACGGTCAGGCCGATGCCGGTCCCGCCATTGTTGACAGCCGAACCCCTGATGACCGCCCATATCGGATCGCCGTCAGCCTCGGCTTCCCCTAGGCGCTTCAGTACGACGACTCCGCATCCTTCACCCCGCACATACCCGTTGGCGGACGCATCGAAGGTCTTGCATTGCCCGTCGGGGGACAGCATCATGGCCTCGGCTCGTAGCTGGTACACGCGCCCGTTCATGATGGCCTGCACGCCGCCCGCGATGGCCAGGTCCGTCCTACCCTGCTGGAGGTCTGCTACCGCGTCATGCACCGCTACCATGGCCGAGGCGCAAGCTGCGTCAACGGCCTTGGCAGGTCCCATAAGACCCAAAACGAAGGAGACCCGCCCGCTGGTGCCGTTCAGGTTGGTCCCGCTGAGGGCATAGAGGCTTCCCGCGGCCTCGGTGGGCCTCATGGTGTCCAGGACCAGCATTCGGTATTCGTCATTGCTAATCCCGGTGTAGACGCCGGTCCGGCTCCCCTTCAGCGTGTCGGGATTGATCGCAGCATCCTCGAGAGCGAGCCAGCTCATCTCCAGCATCATGCGCTGCTGCGGGTCCAGCAGATTCGCCTCTACCGGCGAAATGCGGAAGAAAGGAGCATCGAACTGATCGATATCATCGACGAAAGCACCGTACCTGCACGCCTCGTTCTGGACATCCGAATCGCGGATGATGTTGCCCAGACGGCCGACGCCAGAACCGGGCACCCCCTGGGTGATTGCATTGCCTCCCGACTCCAGGAGCTTCCAGAAGGACGCCAGGTCCGGGGCGCCGGGGAACTTACAGGCCATGCCAACGATGGCGATAGGATCATTCATTGGGGAAACTCCCGTACTGCTCCCTTCCGGAGGCGTATTGGTGCTTCCGAAATTCTACCATTCCGCGAGAGCACGGGACATAGAACAGCAGCCCCAGGACGGTGGCGGATTAGGCAGTAGCTCCGCCTTTCCGCCACCTCCAGCTTCCGTATCCCCTCCAAGAAGGACGCCGAGGGAGACGCAGGCCTACTCGTACCAGCCCGAAGCGAATATCAGCCCATCGTGAAGGACGGCCCAGGTGTGCTTCTGTCTCTCATCGCCCGTCTCGGGATTGAGGAGCACGTAGTCAACCCAACGCCCAGACTCGGTGGCGCTCAGCAGGTCGTCGCCGTAAAAGTATCCCACGGCATCCACACGGAGGGCCGGGTCCCGGCCTCGGAACATGGCATTATGGTGGGATATCGTGTAGCCGTCCTCATCTACGATGAAGATGTACCACTGGCCGTCAACGCTCTCCCTGGTGTTGTAGTACGCCACCGTGTCCTCGCGCCCAATGACGTTATACAGGTCTATAGCCTGCTTCACGAACGCCCTGGTGTAGGCAACAACATCGGCCTTGCTGGGCCCCAGATCGTACCAGCCCGAGCCGAAGGTCAGGCCATCGTACTCTACAATCCAGGAGTGCTTGGACTCGACGACACCCGAATCTGGATTCAGGAAGTTGTAGCTGAACCAGGCGCCATCCTCGTCGGCGGATGCGGCCACAGCTTCTCCGACGGGGAAGTTGTTGGGCCCCATAACTTCCGAGACGTGCCTCCCCACTAGGTCCGGTTGGGCAGCAAGGGCCAAGAACATGTCGTCCTGATCGACGATGAACGTGTACCACTGGCCGTCAATGCTCTCCTCGGTGTTGTAGTACGCCACCGTGCCTTCGCGCCCGATGGCGTCGTACAGCTCTATAGCCTGCCCCACGAACGCCCTGGTGTAAGCGGGAGGGTCGGACTTGGAAGGCCCGCTCTCATACCAGCCAGCCCCGAAGGTCAAGCCATCGAGACTGACCATCCATGAATGCTTGGACTCAACCGCCCCCGTAGTAGGATTGGCGAAGTTGTAGCTGAACCAGGCGCCATCCTCGTCGGCGGCTGCTATGACCGCGTCACCGGCGGGAAAGTTGTTGGGGCCAGTTGTCTCCGAAGAGTGTAAGCCAACAAAGTCGGGAATGGGTGCATGGGCTAGCATGATGTCGTTCTGGTCGTAGATGACCATGTACCACTGGCCGTCGATGCTCTCTTTGGTGTTGTAGTAGGTGACGGTGGCGTCCAGGCCTTCTGTGACGTACATGTCGATGGCTGTTCTGACAAAGTGCTTGGTGTACTCGGCAGGGTCCCACTTGGGCGGTGCAGCCGTCTCAATCCCCGCTTCTGAAACGGCATTCGCGATGGACGCAAGGGTTTCCTCATCCAAGGCGGGTACTTCGCCCTGGGGTCCTTGGGGCCCTGGAGGGCCCTGCTCCCCGGGAGGCCCAGCCTCTCCTTGACAGGCAGCTGCCGCCAGAATAAGGGCAATGGCCCAAAACATAACGATCAGTGCACGCACTCTTGCTCCCCCTCTCTTATGACGCCGGAGGTGAAAATGTTCTCAGCCCGTCCGGATTTCGGGTCTTTCTTTGGGATGCACGGGACCTGGGTGCTGGCTCCGCATAGCCCCAGGTAAGCCTGCGCCCCATCGGGTTGGAGGTTTCCTGTTCTCCCTGAGATGCCATGGCCCCATCACGGCCGCTTTATCCTAGAGTATTATGGTCGTTGGGCCATAGCGATTACAAGGTGCTTACAGGAGCGGCAAACTCCCTGTTGTCGATTAGGGTGTAGAACAAGCCCTTGATGAAGCCCCGGCACAGGTCAACGCTTGCAAGAGTTTGGTGGTCGTTGTTTCATGTATGAGCCATCAGCCAAAAAGTTATTGTATGATTCGGAGCTGCCGGTGAAGTGTGGGACACACCGCCCACGGGATCTCTTCAGGCTGCCCATCCTGGTAGGGGTTTGCCTCGTCATTTCGGTAATGTCCCTTGCGTGCTCATCCTCGCCTTCCCAGGACCTGGAGGCGGGACGAGGGGTGTTCGTGGCCAACTGCGCCGTCTGTCACGGCGCCGGAGGAGAGGGCCAGCCCGACTGGCACATCAGGAAGGATGACGGTACCCTGCCGGCTCCACCTCTAAATGGGGAAGGGCACACCTGGCACCATGCCGACGGTCTTCTGTACCGGATTGTCAGCCAGGGGGGAGCTATCTTCGAGGACCCCAGTGTTCCGGGTTTCAAGAGCGCCATGCCGTCCTTTGGCGAGACCCTCACCGGGATGAGATTGTCTCGGTGCTCACGTACATCAAGAGCCTGTGGGGGGACAAGGTCAAACGGGGGATTTCGATCCGGGAATCCCAGGCGTTGGCCAGCCGGGATGATCCGTTCCCTTGAGACACGCCAGAAGGCCAGGAGTATGAGGCACAAGAAAGGGTACGGCGCCTTAATTCGGCGCCGCACCCTTTCTTACTCTGAAACTTCGGGAACGGAGTTTAGTCGCTTGCGCCCCCGTCGCCCAGGGGAGTGCCAACCTGGACTTGCAGTTGGCGCGCCCTCTTGGCCTCCGCCTTCGGCACGGTGATGGTCAGGACTCCATGCTCGTAGCGGGGCTCCACCTTGTCCGGGTCAACCGAATCGGGAAGGCGCAACGCCCTGTGGAAGGAGCCGGTCCTGCGCTCGCGCATGAGGTAGGTCTCGCCTTCGTCCTGGACCTCCTTTGCGGAGTGCCCCTTTATGGTGAGCACGTTGTCCTCGATGGAGACCTGGATGTCCTCGGGCGAAACGCCGGGCATGGAGGCGCGGATCACGGCGTTCTCGCCTTGCCGAGTCACGTCCAGGGGTACGGCCCATGCCTCCATTTCGGGGCTATCCTCGGTGTTCCGGGCTGAAGTTCCCATCCTTCGCCACATCCGGTCCATCGTGTTCTGCATCTGCCGCAGGTCGCTGAACGGGTCCCATCTCTGCATCATGGCTTCTCTCCTTTTCTTTCTGCCTCTGTTTGGCTATCCTCGTTCATTGAGGATACAATATGAGTATAATAGTTGATATAAGTCATGTCAAGTACTCTCTATAAAACACATCATCACCAGGATATGTGTTTGACAACATGCTCTCATCAGTGTATAAGACTGGGGAAACGATATGAGACAGACCCGAGGCATTTACCTGATCAGCATGGTGGCGGAGACCCTGGACATGCATCCGCAGACCCTACGCAAGTATGAGCGCGCGGGCTTTGTGGTGCCCCTGCGCATGGGCACTCTGCGCACCTACTCCGATGAGGATGTGGCCCGGCTCAGGTTGATCAAGCACTTCGTGGATGGAATGGGACTCAACTTGGCGGGCGTCGAAATGGCCCTGTCGATGACCGGCAATCTGCTGGACATGCGTGGGCGTCTCTCCAAGGAGTCGAGCACCTCCAAGGCCTCTGCCGACTCCCTCAAGCAGGTGGACCGCATGCTGGCGAGCTTGGGAGTCCACGTGGTCAGAAGAAAGGAAGTCCCAGGAAGGTGCTTCGGAGGATGGCCCCGGAAACCCATGGACTACCCCAGGCGCCGGGGAGACCATAGAGCTGCGCGTCCCCGGAGGCAGTTTTACGAGACCTTAGCAGCTTGCCGGCCAATTGCCCGCCAGCTAGATTTGCGTTACGATACCAGCAGGTGAAGGGCCTTTCCTGCGCGTCCAGAGCATCAGCCACACATTGACCACATTGATTGAACGTAAATCGATGGCCCGTACGGAAAAAGGCCACGACCCAACAGCCAACCCTGCGCATCGTCGAGCAGGTCCCACCCCGGTTGCAGCCTGCAGGCGCGCCCTGGCTGGCCTGGTCCCGCTGTTGGCTCTGCTTCTCCTGGCCATGGCCTGCACCGCTGGAAGCGTTCAAGAACCGGGAGAGACGCCCACGACCCCGGAGACCCCTCCAACAAGTACGCAGGCGAGTCCTTCCCCAACGACCCAAGGCAGCGACAACACGGACCAGTCGATGGATGTGCAAGCCACCGTGCTGGCCGTGCTGACCCGGGTGGCGCCCACGCCGGTCCCCACCCCCACCGTAAGGCCGCGGACTACCGTGACACCCGAGGGGGACCTGGTTTCCCTTCCTGCGACGGCCCAGTCCCCCGGAACGACGGCCGGCCTCTCTCTACCGGACGTCATCGAGAGCGTCGAAAACGGCCTGGTGCAGATAATTACGCCCGACGCCACCGGTTCCGGCTTTGCAGTCTCCAACGACGGCCTCATCATCACCAATGCCCACGTGGTGGAGGAGCATGAACTCATCACCGTCCGCTCCGTGAACGGGTGGTCCTACGTCGGGAGGGTTCGGGGCAAGGACGATAACCTGGACCTGGCGGTGGTCAAGATCGCGGGGCTGGGGCAGGTACGGGCCATACCCCTGGGGGACGCATCGGAAATCCGGCCCGGCGACCCCGTTATAGCAATGGGCTTTCAACTGAGCGATCAGCTGGGAGACAGCTACACGGTTACCACCGGCGTGGTTTCTTCCCTCCGAAAAGTCGGGGCAACCGAGCGAATCCAGACCGACGCAGCGGTCAACGCCGGCAGCAGCGGAGGCCCGCTGATCAACAGCGCCGGCGAAGTCATCGGCGTGAATACCGTCACCTTCCAGGAGTACGCCGGCATCTCCTTCGCCATCTCCATCGCGGAGGTTAAGAAACACCTGGAGATACTGTCCGTCGGGCAGGACACCGAGACCCACGCCAGCGTGGACCTGGAGGAATACGAAAACGAAGCGTGTCACTACTCATTGAGGATGCCCTCGGAATGGAAGATAACCGGGGGAGAGGGCGGATGCCGTATCTCCCTGGGGAGATACGATGAGAATGACCAGGTGGGGGTCGTCAATGTTTGGGACTACCCGCTGAATGACGGCGAAACCCTGGGTGATTTCTCAGCCTGGTGGAGCGACTCTCTGGCCAAAAGGGCCGGCGCCTGGAGTAACTTCACCCAGATTTCTTCTGAGAAATCAGTGGTTGAGCGCGACGGCCATCAGCAGGAGTCATTCGTAATCAAGTACCGATGGCAGCAAACCGTGGACAACTGCATCTCCTTCGCCACCGACACGATAATGATATCCAATCACCAGCCCGTCGCCCTGGTTTTCAGCGTCAGCCTGTGCGACTTCGTGCCACCGTCGGTGATCGAGGAGATCGCCTCTATGGACTTCGAGGTGTGGGCGCCGGCGCCTATCGACCGGGATAGATCAAGCCCCTAGCCTGCGGCCTACCGGCAGAGCAGCTTCTCCACCTCAGCCCCGGCTCCCCTCTCCACCGCAATCCGGCATGGCGTCAGCCCTTCGTTGTTGACCGCGGCGATGTCGGCGCCGTGTTCCACCAGCAAGGCAACCACAACCAGGGGCGCGGGATTCTGGCTCGCCGCCGAGTGCAACGGCGTCATCCCATCGTTGTCCTTGGCGGAAATCTCGGCCCCGTGCTCCAGCAGCATCCTGTGCACATCCGGGTTGGGGTTGTGCAGTGAGGCGGTATGCAGGGCGGTACGCCCGGTGCTGTTATAGAGCTTGACATCGCCGCCGAGCTCCAGGGCCAGGGTCAACACGCCCAGCTCCTTGTTGAAAGCGGCGGTGTGCAGGATGCCTGCGCCCGAGGCGGTGAGAGCTGAGGGATCAGCGCCCCGGTCCAGCAGCAAATCTATAACTTCCAGGTTGGGGTTCAGCGCCAGGGCTACGTGCAGAGGCGTGGCGCCCGCATTGTTGAGGGCTTCGATATCAGCCCCGCGGTCCACCAGGATATCAGCTATCGCCGGTTCCTTGCTGAAGCCGGCCGCCATGTGCAAGGGCGTCGAGTTGTTGAGGTCGCTCCTGATGTTGACGTCCGCTCCGGCATCCAGGACCAGGGATACCAACGCCGGATCAGTGGCGTGGGAGGCAGCCATGTGCAGTGCACTGGCGCCAAGCTCCCCGGTCTTTTCCGACAAGTCGGGGTTTCTATCGAGCTGGGCCTTTACCTCGGCCTCGCCGGCCGAAGCCCAGAACTCGTCCCCGCACAGGACGCCGCACTCCGTCAGCTCCTGGGATCCGCCGCAGGCGCTAAGGGTAGCCGCAAGGAAAACCGCTGCAACAGCCAGCGCTCCAAGGAATGCAGCCCCTGAGGAAGCCGTCCTGGCCGGACAGCTAATCAACTTCGTCAAACTACCGCGCATAGCTCCAAGGGTTATGATAACAAGGCTGCCTTTCCCAGTCTATCCCAACCTGGCCTTCAACCGTGGGAGGTATCCACCCCCGCTGGACATCCGGCAGGCTGGCCTCATGCCCGATACAGACCTTGCCGCTTACGGCGACGCCACAGGACGACCAGGAAACTGAACAGAGGCAGCAGCCCCAGCAGCAGCACCCACCACCAGAGAGACATCTGCGACGGTGCGAAATCCCTCTCGGCTACAAGGACAGGGACCGGCGTTGGCTCGGAGATGTCAACCTCGGCCGACTCCCGGACCGGCAGGTACAGGTCGGGCTGTCCCACCTCGAACTGAGTCTCCTGCCTCTCGGGCGCGCTGGGATTGGCTATCTGCACTCCCGCCACAGGCGTCGGCGTGGGGGTGGGAGTGGGCTCCGGTGCGGGCGTGGCCGTCGGCGTCGGGGCCGGTGTTGCCGTCGGCGTGGGTGTGGGTGTGGGAGCGGCCGCAGGCATGTACACGGGCGTCGGAGCAGGCGTTGCCGTCGGCACAGGCGTAGGAGCAGGCGTAGGAGCCGGTGTCGGGGCCGGCGTGGGCGCAGGTGTCGGCGCCGGTGTCGGTACAGGCGTAGGCGCAGGCGTCGGGGCCGGTGTCGGAGCAGGCGTTGGCTCAGGTGTGGGAACGGGCGCAGCAGGTATGTTGCTGGGACCCGGCGCAGGCGTCGGCGTCGCTGTCGGCACAGGAGTGGGTGTGGGCGTAGGAGCAGGCGTCGGCGACGGTGTGGGTGTAGGCGTCGGAGGCGGCACAGGGTCGCTGAACACCGCTACCGTGTACAGCGTGGCCAGCGTTGACCATGCGCCGTACCCCTCATCGTTCTCCGCCATCACCTCCACCTTGTACGCTGTGCCCGGCTTCATGGGAGCGCTCGGGTTGCCGGCGATGGGCACCTCGTCCAGCAATGCCTCGTTGATGGTGACCGTCCAGGTGTTGGTGTAGCTGCTCCCCTGCTCCCAGAACCGCACCCAGTACCGCTTGACCGGAGGCTTGCCCGTGTCATCCGGGGCAGTCCAGGTGGCTGTGATGGACGTAGTGGTGTTCTTCTTGGCCGTGGGTTTCCCGGGCTTGCCCAGAGGCTCCTTCACATCGGTTACGTTGATGGTCATCGCCACCGTGTGGTCGATCTCGGTGTCGGCATTGCCTTCCGAGTCCAGCTTGTCGCTGACCGACACCTTGATGCTGTAGCTCGTCTTCGCTTCGTAGTCCGGACTGGTGTCAGTCGCCAGCGATATCTGCCCGGTCGAGCCGTCTATATCGAAGGATGCAGCGTCGGTCCCAGTTATGGTGTAGTACAAAGTTGAGCTGTCCGGGTCCGTGGCCGCCACCGCAGCGCCCACGTTGGATCCGCCTGTAGAGTTCTCAGCAATGCTGCGACTGGGGCTGGCAGGCAGCTTCGGGTCCACGTTGTCCAGGCTGCCGCTGTCCGACCAAGGGCTGTCGCCCTCATCGTTGGTGGCCTGCACCTGCACGTTGTAGTTGACGCCTCCCACCTGGCCGGTGATGGTCGTCGAGGTCCCCGTTCCTGTGAAGGATGCGTCAGTCCAGGTGGACGCGCCCTCCTTCTGGTAGCGCACATCGTAGTCGGTGATGGCCGGCTTGCCTGTCATGTCTGGGGCTGTCCAGGACACCTTCAGCGTGGTGTTGTCCGAGTCGCCCGAGGCGGTCACCTTCGGCGCATCGGGCTTGTCCGGGGCCTCGTCCACGTCGGTTACGTTGATGGTCACCGGGATCACGTAGTCGCCCGGGTTGTTGGGCACAAGGCTGAAGCTCTGGGCGTTGGCCCCGGCCTGGGCCGCCTTCACCGTCACAATGACGCTGTAGGCCTTCTTGGCCTCGTAGTCCAGGCTGTCGCCGGTCTTCACCTTGATCTGGCCCGATGAGCTCTCGATGGTGAAGGTGGAAGCGTCGGTCCCGCTCAGGCTGTGGGTCAGGGTGTAGCTGTTGGGGTTGGATGTCGCGGTCACCGGAGCGCCCACGTTGGCCCCCGCCGCCGAGTTCTCATCGACGTCCCGGCTCACGCCGCCGGCCTTCGTTATGGCTGTGCCGCTGGCGGACCAAGCCCCGTTGCCCTCGTTGTTGACTCCCCGCACCTGCACCTCGTAGCTCTTGCCCGAGGTCAGACCGGTCAGCGTCGTCGAGGTTCCCGTGCCGGTGAAGCTGTGGCTGCTCCAGTTGGATGCCCCGTGCTGGCGGTACTGCACATCGTAGTCGCTCAGGGCAGGCTTCCCCGTCATGTCCGGTGCCGTCCAGCTCACGTCGATCTTGCTGGTGGGCGTGGTCGTGTTGAGCGAAACGCTTATGGAAGGCGCGGGAGGAGGCTCGGCAACATCATCCACCTGGATGATTACCACGATCTCGTAGTTGAGAGTGGTGCTGCCCTGCTTGGTGGCCGCAATCTCCACTTCCACGTCGTAATGGTCCGTGGCTTCGAAGTCCAGGGTGGTCCCGCTCTTGACCGTTATCTTGCCGGTGCTGCTGGCAATCTCGAACTTGCCCTTGTCCGTTCCGTCCAGGGTGTGGGTCTTGGTGTAGCTGCTGTCGATGGTCTTGGTTACGGTGCCTACCTCGGCGTTGGCGGCGGAGTTTTCATCTATGTTCAGGGTTACAGAGTCCGCGTTGGTGGTGGCGTGGCCCGCATTGGACCAGCCGCTGTCACCCTCGTCGTTCTTGGCCTTCACCTGCACCTCGTAGTGCTCATTTTCGGTGAGGCCGCTGATGGTGGTGGAGGTGCCGGTTCCGGTGAAGGAATGGCTGGTCCAATTCGACGAGTGGGCCACCCGGTACTGCAGGTCGTAATCGCTGACGGCCGGCTTGCCGGTCATCGTCGGGGCTGTCCACGACACATCCAGCTTGGTCTTGGGTGTCGTGGAGTTGGGGGTCACCGTCGGCGTGGAAATGGTGGGCGGCTCGTTAACGTCGGTTACGTTGATGGTCACCGGGATGATGTAGTCGCCCGGCGCGTTGGGGTCCAGGGTGAAGCTCTGGGCATTCGCCCCCGCGGACGCCGCTGTCACCGTTACCGTTACGCTGTAGGTCGTCTTGGTTTCGTAGTCCAGGTTCGTTCCCGACTTCACGCTTATCTGCCCGGTGCTGCTGCTTATCTCAAACTTTCCGGCATCCGTTCCGCTCAGGGCATGGGTCAAGGTGTAGTTGTTGGTGTTGGCTGTGACCGTCACCGCCGCGCCGACGTTGGTGCTGGCCGCCGAGTTCTCTGCGATGCTGCGGGTTATGGCGGTTGAGCTGGCGGCGACCGTTATCCCAGTGCCGGTGGGAGACCAGGGGCTGTCGCCCTCATCGTTGGTGGCCAACACCTGCACATCGTAGCTCTTGCCCTTGGTCAAGCCCGTCAAAGTCGTGCTGGTGGTGGCGCCGGTGAAAGAGGCATCGGTCCAATCGCCCGTCCCGGTGAGCCTGTACTGCACATCATAGTCGGTGATGGCCGGCTTGCCGGTCATGTCCGGCGCACTCCAGGACACATCCAGCTTGGTGGACGGCGCGGAGGAATTGACCGTAACCGTCGGCGCAGCCATCCTGGAAGGAGGCTCGCTCACGTCGGTGACGTTGATGGTCACCGTGGACGTGTCGTCGATGGTGTTGTCCGTTCCCTCCTGGGCATTCTTCCCGTCGGTTACGTTCACCGTCACGCTGTAGGAGGTCTTGGCTTCGTAGTTGGGGATGTTCCCCGTCTTTACCTTTATCTGGCCGTCACCGCTCCCGATGGTGAACTTGCTGGCGTCGGTCCCGGTCAGCGAGTAGGTCAGGGTGTCTTTGTCGGCGTCGGTGGCGGATACGGCGGCGCCGATGTTGGTCCCCGCCGCCGAGTTCTCGTCGATGCTCCGGGTGGCAGTGGCCGGGATCACCGGGGCAGCGTTCTCCTTGGTCTTCTTCGACCCGGAAGCCGACCAACCGCTGTTGCCCTCGTCGTTGATGGCTTTCACCTGCACATCGTAGGTGGTACCCGCCGTCAGACCGGTCAAGGTCGTGCTGGTTCCCGTTCCGGTGAAGCTGTGGGAAGTCCAGGTGGAGTCGCCGCTCTTCTTGTACTGCACATCGTAGTCGCTGACGGCCGGCTTGCCCGTCATCGTTGGCGCGGTCCACGAAATTTCCAGCTTGTACTTGGGATCGGTAGCATGGGCCTCTACCGTCGGCGCGGAGATGGTGGGCGGCTCGTTCACGTCGGTTACGTTGATGGTTACCGGGATGGTGTAGCTGCCCGGCGCGTTGGGGTCCAGGGACTGGGCGTTGGCGCCCCCTCCTGCCGCGGCCACCGTTACGGTCACCGTTACGCTGTACGAAGTCTTGCTCTCGTAGTCCGGGATGTTGCCCGTCTTTACCTTTATCTGGCCCGTGGTCGAGCCGATCTCGAACTTGCTGGCATCCGTCCCGCTCAGGCTGTGGGTGTAGGTGTAGCTGCTGTTGGCCTTTGCCGTAACCGCCGCGCCGATGTTGGTGCCGGCGGCTGAGTTCTCGGCGATGGAGCGGGTTACGCCCCCGGCCGTGGTTATGGCTGTGCCGCTGTCGGACCAAGCCCCGTTGCCCTCGGCGTTGACAGCCCGCACCTGCACCTCGTAGGTCTTGCCCGAGGTCAGACCGGTCAGAGTGGCGCTGGTCCCCGTTCCGGTGAAGGATGCGTCGGTCCAGGAGGAGTCACCGGAGAGCCGATACTGCACGTCGTAGTCGCTGACGGCCGGCTTGCCGCTCATCTGAGTGGTCGTCGGCGCGGTCCAGGAAGCGTCGATCTTGCTCGTCGGCGTCGTGGTGTTGGCCGCCACCGTCGGCGTACCCAGCTTGGGCGGAGGCTCGTTCACGTCGGTTACGTTGATGGTCACCGGGATCACGTAGTCGCCCGGCGCGTTGGGGTCCACCGACTGCGCGTTGGCGCCCTGCGTCTTTGCGGCCGCCGTGACCGTCACGGTTACGCTGTAGGAAGTTTTGGCTTCGTAGTCCGGGATGTTCCCCGTCTTCACCGTTATCTGCCCCGTCGAGGAGCCTATCTCGAACTTGCTGGCATCCGTTCCGCTCAGGGCGTGGGTGTAGGTGTAGGCGGTGTTGGTAGCCTTGGCCGTTACCGCCGCTCCCACGTTGCTTCCCGCCGCCGAGTTCTCGGCGATGGAACGGGTAACCGAGCTGGAGGTGGTGATGGCGTTGCCCGTGTCGGACCATGCCCCGTTGCCCTCGGCGTTGGTGGCCCGCACCTGAACGTCGTACTTCTTGCCCGAGGTCAGACCGGTCAGACTGGTGCTGGTCCCCGTTCCGGTGAAGCTGTGGCTGCTCCATGTCGATTCCCCGGTCTGGCGGTACTGCACATCGTAGTCGCTGATGGCCGGCTTGCCCGTCATGGTCGGCGCAGTCCACGACACATCCAGCTTGGTGGTCGGCGTCGTGCTGTTGGCCGCCACTGTCGGCGCAGCCATCTTGGGTGGCGGCTCGCTCACGTCGGTCACGATGATGAGGGCGCTGTAGGTTACGTCGAGGATGTTCCTCTGGAGGTTGTTCTCCACGGCCCGGAGGGTGAGGCTGTAGCTGGTCTTGCTCTCGAAGTCCGGGACGTTGCCCGTCTTGACCTGTATCTGGGCGGACTGGGCTGTCTTGTAGCCGGTGTCCGTGCTGAGCTTGAACTTGGAGCCGTCGGTCCCGCCCAGGGTGAACTGCAGCGGGTAGTAGTCGGTGGCGTTGACGTTGAACTTCCCGCCCACGTTGCCGTTGACCGCCGTGTTCTCCGCCAGGTACAGGATGAGCGACGACCCGGACCAGTGGCCGGGCCCTTCGTCGGCGATCTGGGAGCGCACCTGCACCTCGTACTCCTTGCCGGCGGTCAGGCCGGTGATGGTCGTGCTGGTGGCCAGGCTGTTGGTGGTGTCGGGCATCTCCGTCCAGGAGCTGGTGCCCCACTCCCGGTACCGCACATCGTAGTCGTTCAGCGTGGTGCCTGTCATCGGCGTCGGCGCGGTCCACGATACGTCCAGGGCCGTCGTGGGGTTGGTGGAGTTCTGGGCCAGCGTCGGCCTGTCCACGTTGGGCGCGCGGACGTCGTTCACGTTGATCTGGATGTTGCCCCCCACACTCGTGTTCTCGACGGTGTACCGGAAGTTCCCGCTGTACGAGGTCTTCGTCTCGTAGTCCAGCGTCGTCCCGTCCTTGACCGTGATCTGGCCCGTGCTGGAGTCGATGTCGAAGTAGGTGGCAACGTCGCCGCCGAGGGAGTAACTGCTGCCGTCACCGGTGTTCGCCCCACCCACGCTCCCCACCACGGTGTCCTTGGGCTTGTTCTCCTGGACGCTCTTGGTCTCCTTGCAGTCGAAATGCTTCACCTCCAGGGAAATCGAGTCGTGAAGTCCGTCGGGGTCCGTCGCCGTGTAGTGGAAGGAGTACCAGTTCAGGGGCGGATGCCTGAGGCTCGCCACGGCGTAGCCGTTGGAATTGATGGTGGTGCTGACGACCTTGGACGAACCCGCCGTGTAGGTCAGCGTGTCGTCTTCCGGGTCGTAGAAGTGCTTGGTGTGGCCGCTGCTGGGGACATAGGTGACGGAGCCGCTGTAGCAGTGGCCGTATTTCGACCAGAACTGCCCGAGAAGCTGGGAGCCGCTGCTCTTGATGCTGGCGTAGGGCGCGTGGTTGCCCGACGTGTCCGACGCCCGGATGTGGATGATCACGGACGGGGTGCTCTTGTTGGAGGCGTAGGCTTGGTAACAGGCTGCCTTGGTGGGGAACCACTTGGTGGGTGTGCCGCTCAGGGTGCGGGTGGAAGCGTTCCAGGAAATCCCGGGGGGCAGCTGCGCCCCCTTGCTGCCGCATCCCTGCGAGAGCTTGTAGGTGATGTTGGGGTCGCCGGTGGCCGCCGGCAGCGTTACGTTGACGGCAACGCCCTGCGTCCACTCCAGCAGGGTGGGCGGTGCGGTGACCCAGGATAGGCCCGCCTGGATCTGTCCGCCCTGCGCGCTGACCAGGCCCTCCTCCTGCCCGCCGTTCCGTTGCTGTTGCTGGGACGGCTCCGGCGTGGGCGTAGGAGTCGAGGTCGGTTCAGGGGTGGGCTCCTGCGTTGGTTCCGGCGTAGGCTCAGGAGTCGGCTCCTCAGTAGGTTCGGGAGTGGGCGTCGGCGTGGGGTCGGGCGCCGGCGTGAATGGACCCGAAGCCGATGAGTTGGTCCAGGCGCTGTCGCCGCTGCTGTTGCGGGCGCGCACGCCTACGACGTAGGTCTTGGCGTTGTCCGCGCTGATGTCAATGCTGGCGGATGGGTGGTCCAGGGCCGCCAGGTCCCAGCTTGCGCCGTCGTCGGAGCTGTAGGTTACGTGGTAGCTGGTTGCGCCGGAGACGGCATCCCACGACGCCGTGATCGAGCCGTCGGACCGGGCCACGGAGACTGAGGCGACGGGGCCGGGCGCAGGATCGGGCGTGAAAGGCCCGGCGGGCGGGGAGTTCTTCCAGGCGCCCCAGCCCTGGTCGTTGCCGGCGCGCACACCGACGATGTAGGTCTTGGCGTTATCGACGCTGAAGGTGAGGCTGTTGGTTGGAACGTTCCGGTGATCATCCACCGGAGCGTGCCAGCTTGCGCCGTCGTCGTCGCTGTAGGTTACGTGGTACTTGGTCGCGCCTTCGATGGCATCCCAGCTTGCCGTCAGGGCGCCGTCGGACCGGGCCACCGACACCGAGGACGGCGTGGCAAGGGTCGAGGCCTCTCCCTTGCCGCCCTGGGACGGGGTCAGGGTGGCGGCCATGGAGCTGAAGAGGAGGCAGAACACCAGGAAAAGGTGCATGGCCAAGCGGACGGGAGCATCGGGGAGCTTGGCCAGATTCATCAGCTTGGCGTTCAAGGGATTATCGGCTGCCTGCAACTGTCTCCTCCTCTATCGGGGCCTCTGCCCAACCCTCACTACAGGACATGACGCTGTATTGGGAGGGGCAATGTTCAAGAGCGTAACTACGGCTGCTCGTTCGCCCCTCGAGTCCCCTCAGGACGAACGGGGAACCTGGAAATCGAAGGATGAACGGGGAACCTGGGACTGGAAGGGCGTGGGTATGACGAATGGCCGCCCCGTCATTGCGGCGAAGGCCGCAATCCAGAAAAGTCTGGGACTGGGGCAGGTTTCCTACTTTGATGCTTGCTGTGATGTTGGAGCCGGACTGGAACCCGGCAACGCTCCGTCCTGGATTGCGGCCTTCGCCGCAATGACGAAAGGCGTTGCACTCCGTTCGTCCTGAGGGGACTCGAAGGATGAACGGAGAACCCGGGACTGGAACAGCCTGGGTATGACAAAGGGCCGCCCCGTCATTGCGGCGAAGGCCGCAATCCAGGAAAGTCTGGGACTGGGGCAGGGTCCCTACTGGAATGCCTACCGTGATGTTGGAGCCGGTCTGGAACCCGGCAGCGCTCCGTCCTGGATTGCGGCCTTCGCCGCAATGACGAAAGGCGTTGCTGCCCGTTCGCCCTTCGAGTCCCCTCAGGGCGAACGGAGAGCCTGGGACTCGAGGGATGAACGGAGAACCTGGGACTGGAACAGCTTGGGTATGGCGAAGGGCCGCCCCGTCATTGCGGCGAAGGCCGCAATCCAGAAAAGTCCGGGACTGGGGCAGGCTTCTTACTGTAGTGTCTACCGTGATGCTGGAGCCGGACTGGAACCCTGCAGCGCTCCGTCCTGGATTGCGGCCTTCGCCGCAATGACGAAAGGCGTTGCTGCCCGTTCGCCCTTCGAGTCCCCTCAGGACGAACGGAGAGCCTGGGACTCGAGGGATGAACGGAGAGCCTGGGACTGGAACAGCGTGGGTGTGGCGAAGGGCCGCCCCGTCATTGCGGCGTAGGCCGCAATCCAGGAAAGTCTGGGACTGGGGCAGGCTTCTTACTGTAGTGTCTACCGTGATGTTTGAGCCGGACTGGAACTCGGCAGCGCTCCGTCCTGGATTGCGGCCTACGCCGCAATGACGAAAGGCGTTGCACTCCGTTCGTCCTGAGGGGACTCGAAGGATGAACGTACAATCGTGGACTGGAACAGCCCGCGCATGACGAAGGGCGTTGTTCTCCGTTCGTCCTGAGGGGACTCGAAGGATGAACGGAGAACCCGGGGCTGGAACAGCCTGGGTATGACAAAGGGCCGCCCCGTCATTGCGGCGTAGGCCGCAATCCAGAAAAGTCCGGGACTGGGGCAGGTTCCCTACTGCAATGCCTACTGTGATGTTGGAGCCGGACTGGAACCCGGCAGCGCTCCGTCCTAGATTGCGGCCTTCGCCGCAATGACGAAAGGCGTTGTTCTCCGTTCGCCCTTCGAGTCCCCTCAGGACGAACGGAGAACCAGGAACTCGAAGGATGAACGGGGAACTCGGGACTCGAAGGATGAACGGGGAACTCGGGACTCGAAGGATGAACGGGGAACCTGGGACTGGAAGGGCGTGGGTATGACGAAGGGCCGCCCCGTCATTGCGGCGTAGGCCGCAATCCAGGAAAGTCTGGGACTGGGGCAGGTCCCCTACTGTAATGCCTGCTGTGATGCTGGAGCCGGAGTGGAACCCGGCAGCGCTCCGTCCTAGATTGCGGCGTAGGCCGCAATGACGAAAGACGTTGTTCTCCGTTCGTCCTGAGGGGACTCGAAGGATGAACGGGGAACCAGGGGCTGGAACAGCGTGGGTATGGCGAAGGGCTGCCCCGTCATTGCGGCCTTCGCCGCAATCCAGAAAAGTCCGGGACTGGGGCAGGCTTCTTACTGTAGTGTCTACCGTGATGCTGGAGCCGGACTGGAACCCGGCAGCGCTCCGTCCTAGATTGCGGCCTTCGCCGCAATGACGAAGGGCGAACGGCATAGGGATCAGGGGGTTGGGGTTATGCAAGGGTCTCCGTAGCGGGGGGGGGGGGGGGGGGTAGTTGCGGCTGCGGGGGCGCAGCCCACGCGGGCCGGGGTGGTCGTTCCTTCTGCTGTCCTGTTCGTCAGGTTCAATGCGTTGGCCTCCACCAGCGATGAACTTATGACTTGTCAAACCCACAGGTCGGGATACGCCTTGATTGCGTCATACTATATATGCGGTAAAAAATAATTGTCAAGTACAATGGATGTTGAATATATTAGATGCACGATAGATTGTTTGTCAATAGCAGAATTGGGGGACGCAAGCAAGCGTATCCCCCTTGCGGCCCGGCTTTATCGATCGGGAGACATTAGAGGGATGGCGCGCCGGAGGACCAGCCGGCTGACCTGTATCCCTGGGCAGCCGGCCCGGTCAACTGACCTGTAAGAGAATGGCGGGCAAGGCGCTGCCGTAGGGCATCGCCTTACCCGCAGGCCGGTCTTATGCCTGGTACAGGCGTTGCCCCTTCCGGCGACGCCACAGGATGGCCAGGAAACCGAACAGCGGCAGCAGCCCCAGCAGCGCCACCCACCACCACAGAGACATCTGCGACGGCGCGGGATCCCTCTCTACCACAAGATCACGGACCGGAGCAGGCTCAGGGATGTCAACCTCCGCTCCACCCAGCCCATCACTGTCATCATCGGCCGCTTCCCGGACCGGCAGGTTAAGGTCGGGCTGCCCCACCTCGAACTGGGACTCCTGCCTCTGGGGCGCGCTTGGATTGGCTATCACCTGTCCCGCCACGGGCGTCGGCGTGGGCGTAGGTGTGGGCGTAGGTGTGGGATCAGGCGTAGGTATGGATGTCGGGGCCGGCGTTGCCGTCGGCACAGGTGTAGGGGCGGGCGTAGGCGCCGGCGTAGGTACTGCCGTCGGGGCCGGCGTGGGCGCTGCCGTCGGTACAGGCGTCGGGGCAGGCGTAGGAGCAGGTGTTGGCGCCGGTGTCGGCGCGGGCGTAGGCGCAGGTGTGGGAACGGGCGCAGCAGGTATGTAGCTGTGACCGGGGGCCGGCACAGGCGTGGGTGTCGGAGTCGGCGACGGTGTGGGGGTGGGGGTCGGAGTGGGAGCAGGCGTCGGAGACGGTGTAGGCGTAGGAGTAGGAGTGGGCGTAGGCGTCGGCACAGGGTCGCTGAACACTGCCACCGTGTACAGCGTAGCCAGCGTTGACCATGCGCCGTACCCCTCATCGTTCTCAGCCATCACCTCCACCTGGTAGGCCGCGCCCGGCTTCATGGGCACGCTGGAGTTGCCGCCCGTGGGCACCTCGTCCAGGAGCGCCTCGTTGATGGTGACCGTCCAGGTGTTGGTGTAGCTGCTACCCTGCTCCCAGAACCGCACCCAGTAACGCTTGACCGGAGGCTTGCCCGTGTCATCCGGGGCAGTCCAGGTGGCGGTGATGCTCGTTGTGGTGTTCTTCTTGGCCGTCGGCTTCCCAGGCTTGCCCAGGGGCTCCTTCACGTCGGTTACGTTGATGGCCACCGCCACGGTGTGGTCGATCTCGGTGTCAGCGGCGCCCTCCGAGTCCAGCTTGTCGCTGACGTTCACCGTGACGCTGTAGCTGGTCTTGGCCTCGTAGTCCGGGCTGGCGTCGTCGGCCAGCGTTATCTGCCCGGTCGAGCCGTCTATATCGAAGGACGCAGCGTCAGTCCCCGTCAGGCTGTACTCCAGGGTATCCCCGTCCGGGTCGGTGGTTGTTACCGGGGTCCCCACGTCGGTTCCGCCTGTAGAGTTCTCGGCGATGCTGAAGGTGGGGCTGGACGGCAGCCTCGGGTCCACGTTGTCCAGGCTGCCGCTGTCCGACCAGGAGCTGTCGCCTTCATGGTTCCTGGCCAGCACCTGCACATCGTAGTTGACGCCTCCCACCTGGCCGGTGACGCTCGTCGAGGTCCCCGCACCCGTGAAGGAGTGGGAGGTCCAGGTGGAATCGCCGCTCTTCTTGTATTGAACATCGTAGTCGGTGATGGCCGGCTTGCCCGTCATGTCCGGGGCTGTCCAGGACACGTTCAGCGTGGTGTTGTCCGAGTCGCCCGAGGATGTCACCTTCGGCGCATCGGGCTTGTCCGGCGGCTCGTCCAGGTCGTTCACGTTGATGTTGACGAAGGCCGAGGCGTCTATCCCGGTGTCGGCGTTGCCGTCCTCGTCCTTGCCGTCGCTGACCTGCACCGTGACCAGGTAGTTGGTCTTGGTTTCGTAGTCCAGGGTTGTGCCGCTCCCGACGGTTATCTGTCCGGTGGAGGAGTCTATGTCGAACTTGTCCGCATCCGTCCCGATCATGGAGTAAGTCAGCGTGTCGCCGTCGGGGTCGGTGGCGGTCACCGGGGCGCCCACCTTGTCGCCCGTGGAGGAGTTCTCGTCGATCTCCCGTACCACTCCGAAGAGGCCGATGTCCTTGAACTTCGCCTTCTCATTCACGTCGGTAACGTTGATGGTCACCGGGATGACGTAGTCGCCCGGGTTGTTGGGAACAAGGCTGAAGCTCTGGGCGTTGGCCCCGGCCTGGGCCGCCTTCACCGTCACGATGACGCTGTAGGAAGTCTTGGTCTCGTAGTCCAGGTCCGTGCCGTTCTTGACCGTTATCTGGCCGGAGCTGCTGGCGATCTCGAACTTGGAAGCGTCGGTCCCGCTCAGGCTGTGGCTGAAGGTGTAATTGTTGGGGTTGGAGGTGGCGGTCACCGGAGCGCCCACGTTGGCCCCCGCCGCCGAGTTCTCGTCAACATCCCGGCTCACGCCCCCGGCCTTCGTTATGGCTGTGCCGGAGTCCGACCAAGCCCCGTTGCCCTCGTTGTTGACCCCCCGCACCTGCACCTCGTAGCTCTTGCCCGAGGTCAGACCGGTCAGAGTCGTCGAGGTCCCCGTGCCAGTGAAGCTGTGGCTGCTCCAGTTGCTTGCCCCGTGCTGGCGGTACTGCACATCGTAGTCGCTCAGGGCAGGCTTCCCCGTCATGTCCGGGGCTGTCCAGGAAACGTCTATCACGCTGGTGGGCGTGGCCGTGTTGAGCGAGACGCTTATGGACGGCGCGGCCGGCGGCTCGTTCACATCGGTTACGTTGATGGTGACCGTGATGGTGTCGTCGATCTTGGTGTCCGCGTTGTCGTCGGTGTCCTTCCGGTCGCTGACCTCCACGACCACGCTGTAGGAGGTCTTGGCTTCGTAGTTGGGGATGTTGCCGGCCTTGACGCTTATCTGTCCGGTGTTCAGGCCGACGTTGAACTTGGCGCCGTCGGTCCCCGACAGGGTGTAGTACAGCGTGTGCCCCTCGGTGTCGCTGGCTGTCACCGCCGCGCCCACGTTGGTCCCCGCCGCCGAGTTCTCGGCGATGCTGCGGGTAGCCGTGGTGTCCGGGAACTCGGCGTGCACGTTCTTGTCCTGGGTGTTGGTACTGCCGGAAGTTGACCAGGCGCTGTTCCCCTCGTCGTTCTTCGCCTTCACCTGCACCTCGTAGCTGGTCCCTTCGGTCAGACCCGTCAGCGTCGTGCTGGTCCCAGTGCCTGTGAAGGTGTGGGAAGTCCAGTCGGAATCGCTGGTCTTCTTGTACTGCACATCGTAGTCGGAAATGGCAGGCTTGCCCGTCATGTCCGGGGCTGTCCAGCTTACGTCCAGCTTGGTCTTGGGCGTCGCCGCGTTCTGGGTAACCGTCGGCGCATCGGGAGCGGACGGAGGCTCGTTCACGTCGGTAACGTTGATGGTCACCGCTATGGTGTCGTCAGCCGTCGTGTCCGCCGTGCCGCTGGTGTTCTTGCCGTCGGTTACGTTCACCGTGACGCTGTAGGATGTCTTGGCCTCGTAGTCGGGGATGTTCCCCGTCTTCACGGTGATCTGCCGGGTGGTAGCGTTGAAATCGAACTTGCTGGCGTCGGTGCCCGTCAGCGAGTAGGTGAGCGTGTTGAAATTCGTGTTATTGGTGTCCGGGTCGGTGGCGGCAGCAATCACCGCGCCAATGTTCGTCCCTGCTGCCGAGTTCTCGGCGATGCTCCGCGTGGCGGTGTCGTCGCTGAACTCGGGACCTTCGTTCACGTCGGTTACGTTAATCGTCACCGGTATGACGTAGTTGCCCGGCGCGTTGGGGCTGAGGCTGGAGCTCTGGACCTGCGCCACCGCCGCCGTCACCGTGACCGTTACGCTGTAGGAGGTCTTGGTCTCGTAGTCCAGGCTTGTTCCCGTCTTCACGGTGATCTGGCCGGTGCTGCTGGCGATTTCGAACTTGGAAGCGTCGGTCCCGCTCAGCGCGTGGGTCAGGGTGTAGCTGTTGGGGTTAGAGGTAGCGGTGACAGCCGCGCCCACGTTGGCCCCGGCGGCCGAGTTCTCGGCCACGCTGCGGGTTACGGCGCCGGCCTTCGTTATGGCTGTGCCGCTGTCGGACCAGGCCCCATCGCCCTCGTCACTGCCGGCCCGCACCTGCACCTCGTAGCTCTTGCCCGAGGTCAGACCGGTCAGCGTCGTCGAGTCCCCCGTGCCGGTGAAGCTGTGCGAACTCCAGGTGGATGTCCCCGTCTGCCTGTATTGCACATCGTAGTCGTCCACGGCGGGCTTGCCCGACATCTGCGTGGTCGTCGGCGCGGTCCACGACACATCCAGCTTGCTGGACGGCGTCGTGCTGTTGGCTGCCACCGTGGGCGCGCCCATCTTGGGCGGCTGCTCGTTAACATCGGTAACGTTTATGGTGACCGGGATGATGTAGTCGCCCGGCGCGTTGGGGTCCACTGACTGCGCGTTTGCGCCCTGCGTCTTTGCGGCCGCTGTGACGGTGACCGTTACGCTGTAGGACGTCTTGCTCTCGTAGTCCAGGCTGGTCCCGCTCTTGACCGTTATCTGCCCCGTGCTGCTGGCGATCTCGAACTTGGAAGCGTCGGTCCCGCTCAGCGCGTGGGTGTAGGTGTAGGTGGTATTGCTAGATTTGGCTGTCACCGCCGCGCCCACGTTGGTCCCGGAGGCCGAGTTCTCGGCGATGGAGCGGGTTACTGCGCTGGCGTCGGTGATGGCGCTGGACGAGTCGGACCAGGGGCCGTCGCCCTCGTGGTTCCCGGCCCGCACCTGCACCTCGTAGCTCTTGCCATTGGTCAGACCGGTCAGAGTGGTGCTGGTGCCCGTGCCGGTGAAGCTGTGCGAACTCCAGGTGGATGTCCCCGTCTGCCTGTATTGCACATCGTAGTCGTCCACGGCGGGCTTGCCCGACATCTGCGTGGTCGTCGGCGCGGTCCACGACACATCCAGCTTGCTGGCCGGCGTCGCGCTGTTGGCTGACACCGTGGGCGTACCCATCTTCGGCGGCGGCTCGTTTACGTCGGTTACATTGATGGTCACGGTGATGGTGTCGTCCACCACATCGTCGGCGGTGTCGTCGCTGGCCTTCTTGTCCTTGACGCTCAGGGTCAGGGTGTAGGAAGTCGTGGTCTCGTAGTCCAGCGCGGCGGCCACGTCGATGGTCCCGTTGTACTGGCCCAGGCTGAAGTCGCCGACCCCCGTGCCGGTCATGGAGTAGTACAGCGCGTCATTGTCATCGTCCGTGGCGGCCACCTTGCCCACGTCATCCCCGACCTCCGCGTCTTCCGCGATCGTCAGGGTAATGCTGTCCGAGGAGAACTCGGGCTCGGTCTGGTCGTGGGTCTTCACCTCGTCGGTGTCCGACCACGCCCCGTCGCCCTCGTCGTTGGCGGCCCGCATCTCCACCTGGTAATCGGTCTTGTAGGTCAGGCCCGTGATAGCGTAGTACTTCAGGTCCTTGCCCAGGTCGTCCACCTGTGTCCAGGTGCTGTCGCTCTTCTTCTTGTAACGCACGTCGAAGTGGGTGACGGCCGGCTTGCCCGTCATCGTGGGAGACTGCCAAGTCACCGCTATCTGGTACTTGGGGCTGCTCGCCTGCTGCTTCGCCGACGGGTCCATCTTGGGCGGAGGCTCGTTTACGTCGGTCACGCTGATGGTGATCGTTATGGTGTCGTCAACCACCGTGTCCGCCGTGCCGCTGCTGTCCTTCAGGTCGCTGACGCCCACGGTTACGGAGTAGGAGGTCGTGGACGATTCGTAGTCCAGCGTCGTGCCGGAGCCGACCTTTATCTGGCCGGTGGCGCTGTCTATGGTGAAGGATGATGCGTCGGTGCCGCTCAGCGAGTAGGTCAGCGTGTCGCTCTCGGTGTCGGTGGCGGTGACCGCCGCGCCCACGTTGACATCCGCCGCCGAGTTCTCGGCGATGCTGCGGGTGGCCGTGTCGGCGGAGAACTCCGGGTCAACGTTCTTGTCCTGCGTCTTGCCTTCGCCGGGGTCCGACCATGAGCTGTTGCCCTGGCTGTTTTTTGCCTGCACCCGCACCTCGTAGGTGGTGCCCTCGGTCAGGCCGGTGATGGTCGTTTCCAGGGTGCTGCTGCTGTATTCGTTGCCCCACTGTATCCAGTTCGTCTCGCTCTTCTTCTTGTATTCCACGAAGTAGCCGCTGACCTTGGGTGCGCCGTAGGTGGCGGTCCAGTCCACGTCCAGCTGGGTCTTGGGGGTGGTGGTGTTCTGGGTCACCGTGGGCGCGTTCGGCTTGTGCGGCACCGCCGGCGAAGCCGTCGTGGCTTCCGCCACGTCGGAGTATTTCCAGCCGCAATGCCCGAAGTCGAGGTGGCTTGAATTGAACCTTATGGCGAACATCACTTCGTAGGTGGTGCTGGATTCAAGGCTCTCGATGGCCTCCTTTGACGTGTTGGCGTTTACGGTTTTCTCAGACCAGGTGCTGTCGCTCTTTTTTTTCCATTCGATTTTCGCTTGGTCTGCGCTGCCGTTGGCGGAGTTTATCGACAACTGGAGAGCATAGAGGCTGTGCGATGGGTTGGTGGATGCGCTGACCGAGAGGGACGACTTCAGGCTGGAGCAGCCCACTCCGGCCGTCTCCAGCACCTCTATCTTGAAGGACAGCATGACGGTGTCGGTGCCGTCGGTGGCGGAGTAGCGGTAGGTGGCCTGGGTACTGGTTACCGTCGGCGTTCCCGTGATGGTCCGCGCCGAAGCGTCGAAGGACAGGCCGGACGGCAGGCTCGGGGAGAGGGAGTAGGTTATCGTTCCGCTGCCTCCGGTGGCCTCCGGCAGGGTCAGGGTGGTGATGGCATCGTCCTTGTGCCAGGACTGGTCGGAGATGGTTGAGCCGTTGAAGGAGAGGTCGGCGTTCTGGGGCTGCACCGCGGCCTCGATGTCGCCTTCGGGTTCCGGCGTGGGATCGGGTTCCGGCGTGAAGGGCCCGGCAGACGGGGAGTTCTTCCAGGCGCCCCAGCCCTGGTCGTTCCCGGCGCGCACGCCAACGATGTAGGTATTGGCGTTGTCAACGCTGAAGGTGAGGCTGTTGGTTGAAACGTTCGTGTGGTCGTCCACGGGGGCGTGCCAGCTTGCGCCGCCGTCGTCGCTGTAGGTTACGTGGTACTTGGTCGCTCCTTCGATAGCGGCCCAGCTTGCTGTCAGCGAGCCGTCGGACCGGGTCACCGACACCGAGGATGGCGTGGCGGGGATCGAGGCCTCCCCCTTGCCGCCCTCGCGCGGGGTCAGGGTGGCGGCCATGGAGCTGAGGAGGAGGCAGAACACCAGGAAGAGGTGCACAGCCAAGCGTACGGGAGCATCGGGGAGCTTGGCCGGATTCATGGGCTTGGTATCCATAGGGCTATTGGCTGACTGCAACTGCTTCCTCCTCTATCGGGGCCTCTTCCCAACCGCCAGGACAGGACATGACGCGGTGGTGGGAAGGGCAATGTTCAAGAGCATCACTATGGCTGCCCGTTCGCCCTTCGAGTCCCCTCAGGACGAACGGAGAGCCTGGGACTCGAGGGATGAACGGAGAACCTGGGGCTGGAACAGCCTGTGTATGACAAAGGGCCGCCCCGTCATTGCGGCGTAGGCCGCAACCCAGGAAAGTCTGGGACTGAGGCAGGTTCCCTACTGCAATGCCTACTGTGATGTTGGAGCCGGACTGGAACCCGGCAGCGCTCCGTCCTGGATTGCGGCCTTCGCCGCAATGACGAAAGGCGTTGCTGCCCGTTCCCCCTTCGAGTCCCCTCAGGGCGAACGTACAATCGTGGCTTGGAACAGCCCGGGTATGGTGAAAGGCGTTGCCTTCCGTTCGTCCTGAGCCTGTCCTGAGGCTCTCGAAGGGAGGGACTCGAAGGATGAACGGGGTACCCGGTACTGGGACAGCCTGGGTATGACCAAAGGCCGCCCCGTCATTGCGGCGTAGGCCGCAATCCAGGAAAGTCTGGGACTGGGGCAGGTTCCCTACTGCAATGCCTACTGTGATGTTGGAGCCGGTCTGGAACCCGGCAGAGCTCCGTCCTGGATTGCGGCCTTCGCCGCAATGACGAAAGGCGTTGCTGCCCGTTCGCCCTTCGAGTCCCCTCAGGGCGAACGGAGGACTTGGGACTCGAAGGATGAACGGAGAACCTGGGACTGGAACAGCCTGGGTGTGGCGAAGGGCCGCCCCGTCATTGCGGCGAAGGCCGCAACCCAGGAAAGTCTGGGACTGGGGCAGGTTTCCTACTTTGATGCTTGCTGTGATGTTGGAGCCGGACTGGAACCCGGCAACGCTCCGTCCTGGATTGCGGCCTTCGCCGCAATGACGAAAGGCGTTGCACTCCGTTCGTCCTGAGGGGACTCGAAGGATGAACGGAGAACCCGGGACTGGAACAGCCTGGGTGTGGCGAAGGGCCGCCCCGTCATTGCGGCGTAGGCGGCAATCCAGGAAAGTCTGGGACTGGGGCAGGCTTCTTACTGTAGTGTCTACCGTGATGTTGGAGCCGGTCTGGAACCCGGCAACGCTCCGTCCTGGATTGCGGCCTACGCCGCAATGACGAAAGGTGTTGTTCTCCGTTCCCCCTTCGAGTCCCCTCAGGGCGAACGGAGAGCCTGGGACTCGAGGGATGAACGGAGAACCTGGGACTGGAACAGCTTGGGTATGGCGAAGGGCCGCCCCGTCATTGCGGCGAAGGCCGCAATCCAGAAAAGTCCGGGACTGGGGCAGGCTTCTTACTGTAGTGTCTACTGTGATGTTGGAGCCGGCCTGGAACCCGGCAGAGCTCCGTCCTGGATTGCGGCCTTCGCCGCAATGACGAAAGGCGTTGCTGCCCGTTCGCCCTTCGAGTCCCCTCAGGACGAACGGAGAGCCTGGGACTCGAGGGATGAACGGAGAACCTGGGACTGGAACAGCCTGGGTGTGGCGAAGGGCCGCCCCGTCATTGCGGCGAAGGCCGCAATCTAGGAAAGTCTGGGACTGGGGCAGGCTTCTTACTGTAGTGTCTACCGTGATGTTGGAGCCGGACTGGAACCCGGCAGCGCTCCGTCCTGGATTGCGGCCTTCGCCGCAATGACGAAAGACGTTGTCCTCCGTTCGTCCTGAGGGGACTCGAAGGATGAACGGCATAGGGATTAGGGGGTTGAGGTTATGCAAGGGGATCCGAAGCCCCTGGAGCGGGGGGGGGGGGGGGGGGGGGGGTAGTTTCGGCCGTGGGGATGCAGGCCCCGCAGGCCGGGGTGGTTGCTGCCTTTGCTGTCGTATCCGTCAGGTTCAATGCGTTGGCCTCCACCAGCGATGAACTTACGACTTGCCAGTCCCACACGCTATGATGTATTTTGATTGCGCTACACGATAAATGTAATAGCAAATAGTTGTTAAATACAATGACTTCTTAATATATTAGATGCGTGTTGCATTGTTTGTCAATAGCAGAGTTGGGAGAATACAAGCAATGAGTTCTGTAGCGGTCCAGATCTATTGATCGGGAGATGTTTGAGGGATGGCGAGCCGGAGACCGCAGGACGACCCTGACAGCGCGGCGGAGGACCAGCCGGTTGACCTGGAGCCGTACGTAACCGGCCTGGTTAACGTGGTCGATAAGGGGATGACGAGCGAGGTGCTGCCCTACGGCATCACCCTGCCCGAGTTCAGCCTCCTCAGGAACTGCATGGACAAGGAAACCACGGCCACCCAGCTTGCCCAGGTCCTGCCGGTTGACGGCGCCCGCATAAGCCGCTTGGTGAATGTGCTGGTGGACAGGGGTCTGCTGCGCAGGAGGCGCCTGCGCAGCGACAGGCGCATCGTGATGCTCAGCCTCTCCGAGCGGGGGAGGGAGCTGACTTCCCAGGTGGTCCAGGAGATGGAGAGCTACAACGCCAACCTCATGGAGGGCATCAGCCGGGAGGAGATGCGAACCTTCCTGGACGTCGCCTCCAAGATAATCGCCAACTACACAGCCAGCCAGGGGGAGGAGTAGCCGGAGGGCCCACGACCTCTACGGGGGATGCGGAGGGCAGCCCGTCTGCCGGACGAGGCGCAGGCTGCGGAAGGGGACCGTCAGGGGTTGGTGGGCGGTCCAGGTTCCCGGCTAAGGCTTCCCTGCCACGACCTCACCGAACGCTATCGAGCAGATACGTCCGGGATGCTCCCTCCAGGCGGCGTAACCTTCGCGGATGGCGTCGCCCAACTCCTGGGTGGAGGCCCCGTACTTTATCGCCGCATCCAGGATCTCGGGCGCCAGGAACCACTTGTTGGCGAACTGGTAGATGAACTCGGTGTCCAGGGGTGTGCTGTACACGTCCGATGATGCTGTGATCCGGGGGTTGGTGAACCCGGCCTCCGTCATGTGGCCCTTCAACTCCTTGCCCATGTTGGGATGGCCGTCGTCGGCCGCCACAAGGTCTTCGAACATGTCCCACCCTTTATCCAGGACGCCGAAGTCGGGGTAGTTGTAGCTGGACTGGCAGATCATCTCCCGGCAGCCGATGATGCCGCCGGGTTTC
The DNA here is from genome assembly GCA_963663025.1 of Dehalococcoidia bacterium. GTDB lineage: Bacteria > Chloroflexota > Dehalococcoidia > Lucifugimonadales > JAGWBF01 > JAGWBF01. Next base: position 1,879,032 of record OY760073.1, read on the forward strand.
AGGACCCGCTTCACCTCGGCCAGCACGGAGGCGGTATCGGGAATATGCATGAGCACGTTGTGGCAGTGGGCCACGTCGAAGAAGCCGTCTTCGAAGGGGAGGTCCGTTACGTCGGCGACATGAAATATGGCGTTGTCCGTTCTGCTGGACATGGCGACGGCCCTGGCCACGTCAATCTCCGCCTCCGCCATATCCACCCCGTGCATCTCGCCGGGCCTGCAGGCTTCGGCCAGTCCCACCGATATGGTGCCGGGCCCGCAGCCGAAGTCGAGGACGCGAAGGCCGGGCCTCACGTGGGGGAGCAGGTATGCGGCGTTGGCCTCGGCGGTGTACCGCTTGAGAGCGTCCAACATCTCTTCGCTGAAGCCCATCGTGTAGTCGGGGGTTGCTGATGATGCCTGGTCAACGGTCATTGGGCAGACTCCCTCCGAGATGTGAGCAATTGGCAATAGTGATTATTATAAATGGCCGCATGGACTGTCAAGTTTGCCGGGAAGCGGGTCGATGAAGAGTAAGGAGGGCCTTGAGTTGTCCGTTCGCCCTTCGAGTTCCCCCTTCGAGAGCCTCAGGACAGGCTCAGGGCGAACGGACAACCCGGCACTGGAACAGCTTGGGTGTGGCGAACGGCCGCCCCGTTATTGCGGCGGAGGCCGCAATCCAGGAAAGTCCGGGACTGGGGCAGGTTCCCTACCGGAATGCCTACCGTGATGTTGGAGCCAGACTGGAACCCGGCAGCGCTCCGTCCTAGATTGCGGCCTTCGCCGCAATGACGAAGGGCGTTGCTGCCCTTTCGCCCTGAGGGAACTCGAAGGGCGAACGGGGGTTATCATCATGGCGCCCGGCTTAACGCAACCCGGGGGCAGGACGGTTATCCTTGGCAGTGCCTGCATGACTAAGGTCACTCCTTCCATTCGAGCACCATTCGCCTTTGCGCGTCCGTCTCCGGGGACCTGGCCCAGGAGCTCAGGAGTCCTTTCCTCAAGCTCCGTATCTCGTCCAGGGCCTGCTGGCCCGTCATGCCCCGGCGCACCAGGTAGCAGCCGACGACCAGCCCGGTCCGCCCTATCCCACGCATGCAGTGGACGTAGGCTGTCCCTCCCGAGTCCACAACCCGGTCGATGGCGTCGAGGGCTTCCGTCATCTGTTCCGTGGTGGCCGTCGTTCGGTCCTTCACGGGCACCCTCCTGTACTCCACCGATGCGCCCAGCCTCCGGGCTTCTTCACGGAGCAGGCTTTCGTAGGAAGGCAGGTCTCCCTCCTCCGTGAGGTCCAGGAACAGGGTGGCGCCGGCTTGGATCAACGAGCGTATCTTGCGCCGGTTGCCCTTCAGGCCCCTGGGACCGTGGACCAGGAGCGCAAGGACGGTGTCGAATATGGTCCGGGCGGTCCGCTTCGGACTCAGGGTTATGAGGGAACCGGGGTACTCGCCGGCAATGAGCTGTTGCGGCGCTACCCAGTAGGAGAAGGGAGTGGGCCTTGGAGGTGCGATGCTGGCGTCTCTCACAGGAATGGTGGAGCTGGGGGGACTCGAACCCCCTACCTCTTCAATGCCATTGAAGCGCTCTCCCGGTTGAGCTACAGCCCCACGAGGAACCCCAATATAGCAGAGCTTCCCCATGGGCGCAACGAAGGGGCGCCCGTTCGTCCTGAGGGAACAGGCTGCCCTAGCAATCCGTTCGTCCTGAGGCTCTCGAAGGGCGAACGGGCGGGTGGGCTTTACAGCACAGCCTATCGTCGTTCCCGTGCAAACTTATCCTCGTGAAAACGGGGTGCCGGAGCCTGCCTTGATTTGCAGCACGGCTGTCCGTTCGTCCTGAGGGAACAGGCTGCCCTAACAATCCGTTCGTCCTGAGGCTCTCGAAGGGCGAACGGGCGGGTGGGCTTTACAGCACAGCCTATCGTCATTGCGGCGAAGGCCGCAATCCAGGACGGAACGGCAGGGGCCCAGGATGGCTCACACCAATACCCCAAGGCATTGCAGTAGGGAACCTGCCCCAATGACGTACTTTCCTGGATTGCGGCCTTCGCCGCAATGACGGAGCAGCCTTTCGGAATAAACGGGGCTTTCCAAGCATTGCGCCCCTTACCCCTCCTCCCACTGGTCGCGCCTTTCGACGCACCCAGCCTCCCCGAAGCCCTGCCCCCTATCGTCGTTCCCGTGCAAACGGGAACCTACCCTGGCTCGCAGCACGACTGTCCGTTCGTAATTCGAGAGCCCCTTCGAGAGCCTCAGGACAGGCTCAGGGCGAACGGGCGGGTGGGCTTTACAGCACAGCCTATCGTCATTGCGGCGAAGGCCGCAATCCAGGACGGAACGCTGCCGGGTTCCAGGCTAGCTCCAGCACCACAGTCGTTATTACAGTAGGGAACCTGCCCCAATGACGGACTTTCCTGGATTGCGGCCTTCGCCGCAACGACGGAGCAGCCTTTCGGAATAAACCGGGCTTTCCAAGCATTGCGCCCCTTACCCCTCCTCCCACTGGTCGCGCCTTTCGACACACCCAGCCTCCCCGAAGCCCTGCCCCCTATCGTCGTTCCCGTGCAAACGGGAACCTACCCTGGCTCGCAGCACGGCTGTCCGTTCGTCCTGAGGGAACAGGCTGCCCCAGCAATCCGTTCGTCCTGAGGCTCTCGAAGGGCGAACGGGCGGGTGGGCTTTACAGCACAGCCTATCGTCATTGCGGCGAAGGCCGCAATCCAGCACGGAACGTTGCAGGGGCCCAGGATGGCTCACACCAATCCCCCAAGGCATTACAGTAAGGAACCTGCCCCAATGACGGACTTTCCTGGATTGCGGCCTTCGCCGCAACGACGGAGCAGCCTTTCGGAATAAACGGGGCTTTCCAAGCATTGCGCCCCTTACCCCTCCTCCCACTGGTCGCGCCTTTCGACGCACCCAGCCTCCCCGAAGCCCTGCCCCCTATCGTCGTTCCCGTGCAAACGGGAACCTACCCTGGCTCGCAGCACGACTGTCCGTTCGTCATTCGAGAGCCCCTTCGAGAGCCTCAGGACAGGCTCAGGGCGAACGGGCGGGTGGGCACAAAAATCCCCCTCCCTTGATGGGAGGGGATTAAGGGGAGGGTGATACGCTCTCCTGAGGCAGCCTCCCCATGTTGTCCCCCCTCACCCCAACCCTCTCCACCAGGGGAGAGGGGGGTAAAATGTCCGCTCAATGACGCGGAAGCCGGTTCGTCCTGAGGGAAATCGAAGGACGATCCGGGGATGGAGGAGGTCAGGGTTTAGCTGCTCGCTGGGGCTATCACGTCGAAGCCGGTGTAGCTACGGAGCGCCTTGGGGACGACCACCGTGCCATCGGCCTGCTGGTAGTTCTCCAGGATGGATATGACCACCCTGGGCAGGGCGAGGCCCGATCCGTTCAGCGAGTGGACGAAGGCCGGCCTTCCGCCTCCTTCGGGGCGATAGCGTATCCCTGAGCGGCGGGCCTGGAAGTCGGTGCAGTTGGAACAGGAGCTGACCTCCAGCCACTCCCTGCACCCGGGCGCCCACATCTCCAGGTCGTAGGACTTGGCCGACGCGAAGCCCAGCTCCCCTGCGCAGAGCTGCACCACCCGATAGGGCAGCTCCAGCTTCCGGCAAACAGCCTCGGCATCCTGCACCAGCTTCTGGAGCTCCTGCTCCGACTGTTCCGGCTCGACGAACTTGTACATCTCCACCTTGTCGAACTGGTGCACCCGCTTGATGCCCCGGGTGTCCCTGCCGGCGGCGGCCTTCTCCCGCCTGAAGCAGGGTGTGTAGGCGGTGTAGTACAGGGGCAGGTCGCCGGCGGCGAGTATCTCCTGGCGGTGCATGCTGGTGAGGGGCACCTCGGCGGTGGGCACCAGCCACAGGTCGTCCTCTTCGTCATGGTAAAGGTTGTCGCCAAACTTGGGCAGGTTCCCCGACCCCTCCATGATCTCCCGCTTGACGATGGCCGGCAGGTACACCTCCCGGTAGTTGTGCTCGGTGGTGTGGAGGTCCAGCATCCAGCTTATGAGGGCCCGCTCCAGCTTGGCCCCCATGCCGGTTAGGATGAAGAACCGGGAGCCGGCCATGCGTGTGCCCCGCTGGAAATCGATGATGCCCAGGGACTCGCCCAGATCCCAGTGGGGCTGGGGGGTGAAGTCGAAGGTCCTGGGTTCTCCCCACTCCCGGACCAGGACGTTGTCCTCCTCGCCCAAGCCGGTTGGAACATCATCCTCAGGCAGGTTGGGGAGCTCGAGAAGGACGGAGTTGACCTCTTCCTCCAGTGTGCGAAGATCGCCCTCCATAGCCTTGATACGGTCCCCCACCTCCCGCATCTCGTTCACCAGCTCCTGGGGACGTTCCTTCATGCGGGACATCGCTTGGCTGGCCTCGTTGCGCCGGGCCCTCAGCGCCTCGATCTCCTGGATGAGGCTGCGCCTCTTTTCGTCCAGCTCCAGAACCTGGTCGATGGGGAACTCCTCCCCTCGCTTTGCAAGGGCATCCCGCACCTTGTCCGTCTGTCTACGTATTGTGTCGATAGAAAGCATATTGGGGCTACTTCAGAGAGCGCATCTGGGGAAACAACAGCACATCTCTAATGGATGTCTGCCCTGTCAGGAGCATTACCAGCCGGTCGATGCCCACTCCCAGGCCTCCGGTGGGCGGCATCCCCAGCTCCAGGGATGCCAGGAAGTCCTCGTCCAGCCTTTCCACCTCGTCATCCTGGTACAACCTGCGCATCTCTTCCTGGCCCAGCAGGCGCTCACGCTGCAGGTCCGGATCGTTCAGCTCGGTGTAGGCGTTGGCGAACTCCATGCCCACAGCATAGGCTTCGAACCTTTCGGCATAGCCGGGCATATCCGCCTTCGGCTTGGCCAGGGGGGACATCTCGTCGGGGTAGTCCACGATGAACGTGGGCTGAATGAGGTGAGGCTCCACCAGCAGGGACAGCAGCTTGTCCACCAGGCGACCCCAGCTTCCCTCGGCACGGACCTCCAGGCCCAGCTGCCGGGCCCGGGCTTCCAGGGAGGGTGCGGTGTTGTACTCCTCGATGTCTATGTTCCCCCTCTTCAGGATCTCATCCTTGAGGGAGACCCGCTTCCAAGGAGGGGTCAGGTCTATTGTTTCTTCGCCGTACTGCACCTGGCAGCTACCCAGGGTTTCGGTGGCTGCCGTGGAGACCATCTCCTCGACCATCTGCATCACATCGTTGTAGTCGGCGTAGGCCTCGTAGCTTTCCAGGGTGGTGAACTCGGGGTTGTGGTCTTGGTCCATGCCCTCGTTCCTGAACACCTTGCCCAGCTCGTACACCTTGTCGAACCCGCCCACGATGAGCCTCTTGAGGTAAAGCTCTGTGGCTATACGCAGATAGAGCTGCTCATCCAGGGTGTGGTGGTGGGTAACGAAAGGTTTGGCAAAGGCGCCGGCCGCAATGGGTACCAGGACGGGGGTGTCCACCTCGACGAACCCCCGGCGGTTCAGGAAGCTGCGTATGCTGTTGATTATCCGGCTGCGCTGGACGAAGACCTGGGCCACCTCAGGGTTGGAGATAAGGTCGGCGTAGCGCTGGCGGTACCTCTGTTCGACATCGCGCAGGCCGTGCCACTTTTCGGGGAGGGGGTGCATCGACTTGGAAAGGATGGTCAGCTGGTCCACCTCGATGGTGGCCTCTCCTGTGCGGGTGCGGAAGACGGGACCGTGCACACCCAGGAAGTCCCCCAGGTCCAGGTCCCTCACCAGTTCGTAGTCGTCCCCCAAGACATCGCGTCGCAGGTGAAGCTGGATCTTTCCCGTCCCGTCTCGCAGGTCGAGGAAGGCGGCCTTCCCCATGATACGGGATGTGATCACGCGTCCGGCGACGGACACGGCAGAGGTGCGGGCGCCTTCCCCGGCCGAACCCTCCAGGTCGAGCAGAAGCTCCGACGCCAAGCGGGTGGTGTGGGTGCGGGGGAACCGGGTTGGGTAGGGGTCTAAGCCTTTTTCGCGGATGCGTTGCAGCTTATCGCGCCGGCTACGAATAAGCTCATCTTCTCTATCAGGCATAGGTCGGATTCTGGCCGGCTAGGCTATCTCAACTACCTCGAGCTTGATCTTCCCAGCCGGGATGTTCACCTCGGCTATATCCCCCACCTTCTTGCCAAGAAGGGCCTTCCCGATGGGGGAGACGTTGGATATCTTCCCTTTGGAAGGATCAGCCTCGGTGCTCCCGATGATGCTGTACTGATCCTTCTTGCCTTTCTGGTTGAGGACGGTAACCCTGGAGCCAATCTGCACCACATCCTTGGGCCCGCCATCCTCGGAGATAAGTACGGCGTTGTTGATCAGGTTCTCCAGGGTGCGTACCCGGCCCTCAATGAAGGCCTGCTCGTTCTTGGCTTCATCGTACTCCGCGTTATCAACCGTCCCGCCGATCTCCTTGGCCTTCTGAATGCGCAGCGCAACCCCCGGGCGTCGCTGGGTCAACAAGCTGTCCAGTTCATTCTTAAGCTTGGAAAGGCCTTCGGCTGTGAGATAAGTTGGTTGGGCCATGGCACACCTCTATAGGACAAGAACCGCATTGAAGGCAAAGGGACCGGCCCCCTGGGAGGGGCCGAAGCTCGATTGCCTAGATTCTAATTCAAAGGATTCCGCTTGTAAAGCAAAGAGCATGGGGCGGACACCTTGCCGCATTCTTTATGAAAAGTCTTGAAAATTAGTCAAAAGAAGCAACCAATTTGCTATTATGCTTGACGAAACGTTATGTATAATTCCGCGTACCAATGATACGTGTGGTAGGTGGTGTTGCGAAGGGGAGGAAGTTAAAGGGCGCCAGGGTCGAAGGGGTCCGGTTGACGTCTGAGCGGGTGCGGGGAGCCATCTTCAATATCCTTGGTTCTCTTGATCTCGAGCCGGTGCGAGTACTCGATCTGTATGCCGGCTCCGGGTCCCTGGGCATCGAAGCGCTGAGTCGGGGGGCAGTTTGGGCAGACTTCGTAGAGCGCCATCCCAAGCAGTGCGCGACCATCAGGGCAAACCTGGCTGAAACCAACCTTGCCGACCATGCCCAAGTGCACTGCAACGATGTGGAAAGGGCCATTGTCCAGCTACCCGGGAAGTACGACTTGGTGATGATGGACCCGCCTTACAAGCTGGATGGACTGGATGTGATTGTCGAAAATGTGTCCAATTCGGGAATATTCAACGAGGGCGCCACACTGGTGGTGGGTCATTCCAAGCACCGCCCCTTGGGGTCTGAGTACAGCAAACTGGTCAGCCAGGGAAGCTACCGCTACGGCGACAGCTTGGTGGAATGCTACAGGTGGACGGCGGAGCCGTGACGATAGCTCTCTATCCCGGGACATTCGATCCCGTAACCTGGGGCCACGTGGACATCGCAACCCGGTCCTCTCGCATCTTCGAGCGACTGGTGGTTGCCGTGTACGACACTCCCTCCAAGAACCTTCTCTTCTCCACCCAGGAGCGGGTGGCCCTGTTCCGGGACTCTGTGAGGGACCTGCCCAACGTAGAAGTAACGGAATTCAGCGGGCTGGTGGTAGCCCGGGCCAAAAGTTTGGGTGCTCAAGTGATTGTAAGGGGGTTGCGCAGCGGGTCGGACTTCGATTACGAGTTTGAGATGGCCTTCATGAACAAGAACCTGGCTCCCGATGTTGAGCTGGTCTGCCTGATGGCTAGTCTGCCATATCAATACGTTAGTTCCAGCCTGCTTAAAGAAGTTATCGCCCTGGGTGGCGATGTGGATTCCCTGGTGCCCCACCATGCGGTGGAAGCTATCAAGGAAAAGATGGCCCTGGAAGTTCAAAGCTAGAGAGAGGGGAGCAGTATTCGATGGATATCATCAACGTTATAGACAAGTTGGAAGCCCTGGTTGACACCAGCCGGCGGGTGCCCACCACCCGGGCAAGGTTGGTAGATGCCGACAAGGTCATGGAACTCGTGGAACAGCTGCGCTTGGTAGTCCCCCAGGACATTCGGTCAGCCCAAGAGGTTATCGAAAAGAAGGACAACATCCTCAACCAAGCCCAGATCGACGCCCGCCGCACCCGCAATGAGGCCGAAGAAGAGTACAGCGCCCGGGTGGACCAGAACGAGATCGTCCTGGCAGCCCGCAAGATCTCCGAGCAGACCGTGTCCGAAGCAGAGCGCAAGGCCAGCCGCATGACCGAGCAGGCAGAGCTGGAAGCCAGGACCTCCCGGTCCGACGCCGATGCCTACGTGGCTCAGACCCTGCGGAACCTGGAAAACGAACTGACACGGGTACTCTCGAGCGTCCGCAAGGGGCTGGAGAGCCTGGGAGCCACCGTCCACGTTTAGGGGTCCCGGCTATCGGCCGGTAGTCCAACGGGCACGGGGTTAGTGCGCTGGGTGCTTCCACCCACCCTGCCTGGAAGAGGCGAGGCAGGGTGGAGACTAGGAGCTTGGAGGCGCTTAGGTAAAGGCCGGGATGACTTCCCTGCCGAAGAGTTCGAGGGACTTGTGCGAGGTTGCGGTCGGCATAGGCCCGAACCTGTGGTTGGCACAGAAGATATCGTAGCCGATATTCTCGTACTGGGCTTTCAGCTGTCGAATGACCGTCTCGGGGCTTCCCACCAGCGCTAGGCCGTTCTCGATCCAAAAATCATAGGAACTGTTCATCCCCTGGAACACTCGATCGATCTCCCTGTTGGACGGCGAGTCCTCGTGGCCCTTGAAACCTACGTTCGTCTTAGAAAGGCCCTCCCTGGTCATACGCCGTCCCTGCATCAGAGGCTCTTCCGCCTCTGCCCTTGCAATCTCGTCGGTCTCGGCCACATGCACGTTCCGCATTAGGAACGTCCTGGGCATCGGCCCATCGTGCTCACACTCCCGCCACTTCTCCCGGTAGTAGTCGAACTTCTCCGCAATCACCGAGTCCACGTCGATGTTCTGGGAAATGTGGTAGTTGTTCTTGGCGGCGTACTCCAGCGAAGTGGCGCTGTGGGCGCCCACCCAGATGGGCGGAAAGGGCTTCTGGAAGGGCTTGGGAACCGGTAGGGCCTCTTCGTACTTGAAGTACTTGCCCTCGTAGGACACGTACTCCTCGGTCCACGCCTTCTTGATTATCTCCAAGGCCTCTCCGGACATCTCCCGGCGTTCGTAAAAGGGCAGGTTCCACCGGATAAACTCATGCTCATGGACTCCGAGCCCGGTACCGAACTCCAGCCTGCCCCGGGAGAGGTGGTCCAGCATAGCCGCTTCCTCGGCCAGCCTCATCGGGTTGTGGAAGGGCAGCTGGTAGATCATTACCCCCAACCGCATCTTGGTGGTGGCCCGGGCTACGGCACACAGGAACACGCTGGGCGAGCTGATCTGGCCCACGTGGGAGTTCTGGTGCTCGATGGTGAAGTAATAGTTGTAGCCGAGCTCTTCACCCAACTGCACTTCTTGGATGTGCTCATCGTAGATGTCGGCCGCTTCACCTTTGGCCATCTCGAATGCCTGGAAGCTGTCCCATATACCGAACTCTAGCTGCGACATGGTTATCCTTTCGGTGGGTGTGAAATGCCCTCTCCGGGAAGGTAGGACGTGAATCCGAGGCTCTCGTTTGGGAGCCTTCCGGGCTTATACTGCGGCTTCCTCCAGCACAAGGGGCTTGTTCGTGCGCTCCGGGGAGCGCATGATGGCAAGCCCTTCTTCCGCCGTTTCGGTGGTGTTGCAGAAATACTCGATGCGGATCCCATCGGGGTCCGTAAAGTAGATGCTGGAGGTCATACCATGGTCAGTCAGACCCTCGATGGGAACGTTGCACTCGTTGAGCCTGCGGTATGTCTCCTTGAGGACATCAAAGTCGGGCACCTGGACCGCCACATGGTTCAGGCCGATCTGGCCCCTGCTTACGGGCGCTGCGTCTTCGGGGGCTTGGAACAGGGCGAGGTCGTGGTGTATCTTCCCGCAGGTAAGGAAGGTACCGATGTCCCGCTTGGACGAGACCTCGAACCCCAGCACTTCGGTATAGAACTTGGTGGACTCCTCCACGTTGCTGACATTCAGGACGACATGCCCTACACGCTTCGGTTTGACCATGTTTTCCTCCCTTTAAAGGCAGGCTTGAACAAGGCAATTGACCCTGCCTGATTGCCTAAGAATATAGCCAGCGCCTGGGAAAAAGCAATCCCCGCCCTGGGTCAGGAGAGGAGTCGAGAGGGGCTGGGCGTCGAGAGAGCGGGTCAGCTCAAGGCGTCTTTGATCTTGCTGAAAATGCCCCTGTCCCTGATGGCCGGATCGTTGGGTTTTTCCAGGGTCTCGGATAGCTCCTCGAGGAGCTTTTTCTGCCGGGAGTCCAGGGAAGATGGGACCTGTATCTGCACGGGAACGACGATATCGCCGCGACGGTGCTCGTTCACCTGGTGAACGCCCTGGCCCTTGATCTGGAAGACGGCGCCAGGCTGGGTGCCGGGGGGAATCTTCAGAGTCTCGGTGCCGTTGAGGGTGGGAATCTGGACCTCATCCCCCAGGGTCGCCTGGACGATGTTCAGCGGGAGCTCATAGATGAGGTTCCTGCCATCCCTGGTGAATATCTCGTGGTCATTCACCGCCAGGTGGATATACAGATTACCCGCCGACCCTCCGTTGAATCCCGCATTGCCTTCGCCGCTCAGGCGAATCTGGTTTCCGTCATCCACCCCAGGGGGTATCTTCACCGATATCTTGCGGTTCCGTCTCTCGGTCCCTCCGCCGTTGCACTGGGTGCACGGGGAATCTATGGTGGAGCCCCTGCCCCTGCAGGAAGGGCACGTGGTCACCTGGGAGAACTGGCCGAACATGCTGCGCTGGGAGCGTCGCACCTGTCCCGCGCCTCGGCAGGTGGTGCAAGACGAGGTGCCGGTGCCGGGCTCGCTGCAGGCGCCCTGGCAGCGCTGGCAACGCTCCACCCTGGCCACCTCCACCTCCCGCTCGGTCCCGAAGACAGCATCTTCGAAGTCCACCGTGAGGCGTACCTGGAGATCGTCCCCACGCTGGGCGGTTCGCTGGCGACCCCGGCCTGTGATATCCCCGAAGAAGGAGTCGAAGATATCGCCGAAGCCGCCGAAGATATCGTAGCCGGCGAAGTCTTGGGACTGGCCTCCGCTCACGCCGGCGTGCCCGAATCGGTCATACTGGGCCCGCTTCTGGGGGTCGATCAGTACCTGGTAGGCTTCGTTGACTTCTTTGAACTTACCCTCGGCATCGGGACTCTTATTCCTGTCGGGGTGATACTCCAGGGCTTTCTTGCGGAAGGCTTTTCGCACCACCTCTTCGGTGGCTCCCTTTGGCACACCCAGCACCTCGTAGTAGTCCCGCTTCGTCGTCATCAGTCAGTGTTTCAGAACCTTGCATTCAACTAGCTATTATATCACCAAAGATAACCCAACCGTAATTCCGCCTACCTGGATCGGCAGGGTTGAGGACATTTTCGTCTCCCGACTAAATCCCTGGGACTGGGCCTCAACAAGTTGCCTGGAGGCGGGGCTGGTCTTGTCGTATCAGACCCTGTGGTGTAAATAACAGGGTGCAGCATAGCCCTTGCCCAACGACAGGCCTGGGCTGAAACATAAACGTTTGGACACACAAAGGAGAATGACATGAAGATTCTGGTTACAGGCATGAGCGGCCGGATCGGCTCGGCGGTGCGCCGAAGAATGGAGGGGAACCACGAGATGTATGCCCTTAACCGCCGGGATGTTCCAGGGGTACCCACCACCAGGGCGGACATCGCCGACCTGGATGCAATCAGGCCCGCCTTCACGGGGATGGATGCCGTCGTGCACATGGCTGCGGGGTTCGATCGGGAAGGCAACGACCGGATGTTCCTCTCCAACCTGACCGGCTCCTACAACATCTTCGAAGCCTCCCGGGAAGCGGGCGTAAAGCGAGTCATATACGCCAGTTCGGGCAGGGTCATCTCCAACTACGAAAGGGACGAGCCGTATAAGGCCATCGTCGAAGGCAGGTACGACGAGGTGCCTGCCAACTTCCCCATCATAGACAACCGCGCTCCAGTGCGCCCGGAGAGCCTGTATGGGTGCACGAAGCTGTGGGGGGAGGCGCTGGCCCGCTACTACTCGGAGACCTTCGACATGTCATGCATCGTGATCAGGGTGGGGTACGTCAACGATGAGGACATGGCCAATTCCACCCGCCGCTTCTCCCACTGGTCCAGCCAGAGGGACATCGCCCAGCTTGTGGAGCGGTGCGTGGAAGCTCCCGACGACCTGCGCTTCGACATATTCTTCGGCACATCAGGGAACAAGTGGAACTACCGTGACATAGAACACGCAAAGAGGGTCGTGGGGTACGCGCCGGAGGACAACGCGGAGGCCTTCCGGTAAACGACAATGGGTCCCCCGATTGGGGGACCCATTGCTACACCGTTACGCAGTCGGGAGTGGTGGCTGCTACTCCTCTTCGGTAGTGGCAGGCGGGGTGGGTTCGTAGGAGGCAACAGCTCCGTAAGACCCCACCGGTCCATAGTTCTCGACAGGATCAACGACCCTGTAGTATCCCGCTACCTCCGTGGTGTCATAGGAAGACTCGGTGGACCCATAGGACTGGACCACTTCGTAGGAGTCAGCGGGGGCTGAGGATTCCTGTGTCTCTGCCAACTCGTAAGAGTTAACCGGCTCCATGATTTCGTAAGAGCTTGCGGGAGCCGCGGGTTCATAAGACTCGACAGCCTCAAATGAGCTTACCGTCCCTGTGGTCTCGTAGGCGATTGCAGGCTCGGTGGGTTCGTAGGACTCGGCGGCCTCAAAGGAGCTAACCGGCGCCACGGACTCATAATCGACTACGGGCTCCGGTATATCGTAGGACTCGACTGAGTCATAAGACCTCACAGCGCCGAAGGCCCAGGAGAAGTCGGTTGGAGGCTCCGGTTCATCGTCCTCGAAAATGCCTTCGTAACTGCCTTCCGGAACTTCCGCGGCCTCTTCATGGGAAAGCTGGTGCCGCACCTTCAGCAGGTGCCGGGGAAAGACCTCGTTGAACCTCACAACGTTCTCGAACATCCAGTCCCGTATCTCGTCGAGGCGATGGGGTGGTTCATCGATGGAGCCTCCAGCGCTGACGCTTACGCTCCAGTCGCCGTGATCGTCGGTCCCATCCCACGCCAGGTCCATTCCCATCTCTGCTTCGATCTCCAACTGTGACTCCATGAGGATCTCGAGGTGGGAGTCATCCCAGTTCCCATTTTCGTGCAGCTTCAGGTCCACCGCGACCTCATTGGAGTCGGTGAAGCGCATGTCGCACCACACGTCGGACACCCCGAGGTCAACAATGCAGTGATAGACCTGCCCGTTCCCGGTCCCCAGGCTCAGACCTGCATCCTCCAGCTTCTGTTTCAGAGGCTCCCAGAACCAGTGATATCTCTCTTCTTCCTCCCAGGCGCCGGGCTGGTCATCAGCCTCCTCATCTGAGCGAGCGCTGATTTCGATCAGCTCCCCCTCCCACTCCCTGGGAGATGTGACCACATGAAAGTAGGGGGCGGGCCGGGAGCCGTCGATTCGCCACAACTCAACGGCGACTCCATAGAACTCGGTGTCCTCGTCCGTGCGCCGGTTGAGCATCTCCAGGGCCTCTTTGTGCTCGCTCTTGAAGTCCTTTGCGACCCAGATGACCACATCTGCATCGTGGATGGCGGCGCAGGTCAGTATTTCGCCGAAGTGGGAGTGTTTCGACGGCTCCAGGTGGCTTTGGATAACTACCGGACGGTCATTCCCCACATCCCATGCCGGGATATGCCCTTCGTAGCCGTCTTCCGAGGTCTCGTCGGACATGGCCTCCAGGTCCAACCCCAGGGCCTCCCCGAGCAATGAGATATGCTCTCCAAGCCATGCTGTGAAATGGTCTCCCTCATGTTCCCAGACTTCCTTTAGCTCCACCCTCTCCAGTAAACCCAATCCTTGCGAAGTTTCCACAGGCTAACTCCTTTCGATTCCCGGCAAGTCAGTAAATAAACAAGTACGGGTTAATGGTACATGGAAGCTTGGGAGGGTTCCATGTGAACTCCCGCCGAGATTCGGGCAATTATCGAACTCGACGACAAGCCCGAAGGGGGTTTTGAGAAGGCATATTAACGGAGGAGGCGCAACAGCTATGTTCCGGGGGAGTCAGCCAAGTCTTTCAGAATCGGGCCGAACACCCGCTTGAAGTCCAGGAGATTCTTGATCATCCAGTCCCGAGTTTTGTTCAGAGTCTCTGCATCGTCAATGGAACCTGGAGTGTATTTGGCGATTCGGCAAGCTTTCCTCCCGTCCAATTTTTCCCACTGCAATGCACCCAGTTTCGATTCTATTTCATCTTTCCTTACCGACAGATTTTCAAATTGACTATTATTCCAGTCTAAGTCATGATTATCTATGTACAACTCCATCCTCGCCTTTCCCTCTCTTGCGAAGCTGGCGCTATACACAAATCCAGTGCGCCCCGCTGGGAAGATGCAGTGGTTTTTACTCGAAGGCTTATAGGCCTTAGGTGCTTCGTGTCTCTCGCTTAAGTCGTCAACAAGGGATTTAAAGAATTCTCGGTATCTTTCACCCCGGGATAGTACAGTCGTCACAGAAGCAGTCCCGCCCTCTGGATCATTAGGAGTAAGTGCGGATTCTGTGCCTTGATCTGTAGGGGCGTTCCAAACTATCGGTTGATTAGCTTGCGTAGGTACTCCAGATGCAAGGTTTGTTTGCCAGAGCAGAAGCAATTGCAACGCACTCTCGTGGGTAGAGGTATCGGTAATGGACAGACTAAGGATGCTTCGCTGGTCAATCGGGACTAGTTTAAGATTGTCGTACACTTCCCATTGGTCGCCATTGCTCAAAGCGGGATACCTGATGCCAAGCTCGCTCGCATAGGCAACAACTTGGGACCGATGAGCAGATAGATTCTCGTCCAATGACTTTGCTTCGAGAAACACGATGGGAGAACCCTGTTTATTCAGCAGGGCGTAGTCGGCGCGTTTGCCGCTCAGATTGTATTCAGGCACAACTAGCGAAGGATCAGTGGTGTCCCATCCCAAGGCTTGCAGCAGTGGATCAATGAGAGCCATGCGCGTACGGGTCTCATTCGCCTTCAAATTAGTTCGGTGAGCTTCTATTCGAGTCTTCAGTTGTTCAATCACTTGCATTAGTTCGTTCAGCAATTTCGCAACCCCCAGGTTGATGCTTTCGATTCTAACATAACATTATTGAGCAC
The DNA here is from genome assembly GCA_963663025.1 of Dehalococcoidia bacterium. Taxonomy (GTDB): domain Bacteria; phylum Chloroflexota; class Dehalococcoidia; order Lucifugimonadales; family JAGWBF01; genus JAGWBF01. Next base: position 1,894,173 of record OY760073.1, read on the forward strand.
CCTTTCTCTTACTCGCAGGCGGTGAGCAGCGTGTCCATGTAGGGGGCGTCGCACAGGGGCCAGTAGGTGAACCACACCTCGCCGGCGATGTCGTCTTCCCGTATCGACCCCCAGCTGCGGGAGTCCTGGCTGTCGGTGCGGTTGTCCCCCAGCACAAAGTACTCGTTCTCTCCCACTCTGCAGTTGGATGAGTGGGGAATGCAGAGCATGTTGCCCACACGTTCGGAAGCACCCACGTAAGGCTCTTCCAGCGCTTCTCCATCAATGAATACTTGCCCATTACGAATCTCGACCCGCTCCCCGGGCAGCCCTATGACCCTCTTGACGAAGTTCATCTCCGACCCGCCGGCCCTCTGGAAGACGATGATGTCTCCCCGTTCCGGCGAGCCTGCAAAGGGCGTGTATCTCAACGCTTCCCGCTGCGAGTCCCAGAAAGGCACCAGGTTGGACAATCTTTCGAGGTCCATTCGCAGGTAGGAGAGCTTGTTGACCATCAGGTACTGGGCATCTTCCAGTGTCGGCTCCATGCTCTGCCCGTGCACCCGGTAATTCTGGGCGCTGATCTGGATCATGAACAGGACGATCAGGGCCAGGACAAGGGCTTCCAGCATTTCTCGAACGACATATTTCATCTTTGGGAAGGTCGGGTTCCAAGCTGTGACCAGCAGGATTATAGACCTGCACGTATCCCTATGCCATTCCGAGGGGGAGAGCTTCACTCTTCCTTGTCCCCCAATCCCCAAGCTGGTACAATCCCATGCACCTGCATAGAACCTCTCGTTCCCAGCCCAACCTGGTCAGAAAACCTGGGCCATTGAGCCACCCATGAAGATAGCGCTGGTCTCACCTTACGATTTCACATGGCCCGGGGGTGTCACAGCGCACATCTCCCAACTTGCTCACCAGTTCTCCCACATGGGTCATGAAGTGGAGATACTGGCGCCCCACTCCCCGGCCAGGGACTCCGAGCCCAGCCTCAACTTCGTGCCCCTGGGAAGATCGGTCCCCATACCCACCGGCGGGTCCATAGCCCGTCTCTCTCTTTCCCTCTGGCTACACCGCAAGACGAAACGAATCCTTGAGGAAAAACGTTTCGACCTCGTTCATCTGCACGAACCCCTCATGCCGGTCCTCCCGCTCACGGTCCTCCAGTGCTCCAACACCTTGAACGTGGGCACCTTCCACGCCTTCTATGGTCGTTTCCGCAACTACGGGTGGTCCCATCGGCTGCTCAAGCGATGGTTCAACAAGCTGGATGGCCTTATCGCTGTGTCCCCTGCAGCCCACCAGTACGTCAGCCGGTTCTTTCCCGGAAACTACAGGATCATTCCCAACGGCATCGACGTTGACTATTTCGCTACGGCGGGCAGGCCCATCCCAGAGCTGCAGGATGGCAAGACCAACATCCTGTTCGTGGGACGGCTGGAGAAGCGCAAGGGCCTCAAGTACCTGCTGGAAGCATTCGGGATGCTGAAGTGGGAGCACCCCAACGTGCGCCTGCTGGTCGTCGGCCCGGGAAACCTGGACAAAGACTGCCATCGAGTGCTGGGGGAGAGGAACCTCCAGGATGTTGTGTTCCTTGGAGGGGTGCCCTACCAGGACCTTCCCTCCTACTACGCCAGCGCCGACATATGCTGCTCCCCCGCCACCGGCAGGGAGAGCTTTGGCATCGTGCTGCTGGAGGCCATGGCTGCGGGCCGCCCCATCGTGGCGACCTCCATCGAGGGGTACTCCGGAGTGGTGTCCCAGGGGGAGCAAGGGCTGTTGACGCCCCCCAAGGACAGCGCTTCCCTGGCTGCTGCGCTGGGCAGGCTGGTGGCTGACAGCGACCTGCGCGAGCAGATGGGTTCCCGGGGGCGGCAGTCGGTTGAGCAGTACCGCTGGGAAAAGGTTGCCCGGATGGTCATGGACCACTACGAGAATCTCATGGGAGCCCCTAATGGTTCGGTTGCCGGGCAGAGACCGCTTTAGGTCGGCCGTACTAAGGTACTTCGAGCTGCCGGGGGCCCGCCTGATCCACCGCCTGGGCCTGACTCCCAACATGATCACCCTGGTGGGATTCGGCATCTGCGCGGGGGCGGCCGCCCTGGTGGCGATGGGGCATGTATGGGTCGGAGGGATAGTGTTCTTGGCAGGGGGTGTCCTGGACCTCTTCGACGGAGGCCTCGCAAGGCTTACTGGGCAGGCTACCCCCTTCGGCGCGCTTCTGGACTCGGTGATGGACCGCCTGGGCGAAGCCGTCCTGTTCCTGGGCATCGCCGTCTATATCCTGCGGGAGGAGTTCTCCGAGGAGCGCACCCTCCTGGCCATCGTTGCGGTGATGCTGGCCCTCATTACCTCCCAGATGGTCAGCTATCTGAGGGCCAGGGGAGAATCCCTGGGTATCGACACCCGGGCGGGACTGATGACAAGGCCGGAACGGGTGGTGCTGCTGTCGGCGGGCCTGATGGCAGGCATTGCCAGCCTGCGCCCCCTGGAGGTCATCCTGGTCGTCATAGCCGCGGTCTCCTTCATAACCCTTCTCCAGCGCCTGTTTCTCGTTCGGGGTCGAGTGGATAACATCGCTGATCCGTTGTAAACTAGGTCAATCTGTCGCGTAGCGGAGGCCGGATGGCAATCATCCCGGACCGGGACCGGAACGACCTCAAAAGGGACCTCCGGAAGAACCTGAAGAACGAAGTGACGATCAAGTTCTTCGGCCAGGGGTCCTCCCTTCTTGCCGTGCCCGGCAGGGAGTGCCGCTACTGCCCCCAGACCCAGGATCTCATGGAAGAGATGACCGGCCTCTCGCCCAAGCTGCACCTGGAGGTGTACAACTTCTACACCGACACCGAAGCGCGGGACAAGCTGGGCGTAGAGCGCATCCCGGCCATCGTTCTGGGAGACAACGGAAGCTCCCGGCTGAAGTTCTACGGCATCCCCCTCGGCCCAGAGTTGTATGCCCTGGCCGACAGCGTGAAGACCATCTCCCGGGGAGTCAGCCCTCTGAGCATGGAGTCGCGCAAGAAACTGCGCAAGGTCAAGAAGCCGGTGCATATTCAGGTGTTCGTCACACCAAATTGAGGGTACTGCCCCAGTGTGGCCAGGCTGGCCCACGCAATCGCCCTGGAAAACCCGAACATCACAGCCGACGTTATCGAGGTGGAGGAGTTCCCTAACCTGGCGCAACGATACATGGTGCGCAGCGTGCCCAAGACGGTGCTGGGCAACATCGGCCCCATGTCGGGCATTGCTCCGCCCATCCAGTTCGTGGGAGCGGTAACCGAGGCCCAGTTCGTCGAGAAGGTGCTGGAAGAAGGGATGGAAGAACCCGAAGGCGGCACAAAATAGCCTGATGGCAAGCGCGGGGTACAATTGGCACAGGAGATAACGGGAGACCTACAGGGCAAGGGACTGAAGGTAGCCATCGTGGTTGCCCGGTTCAACGATTACGTAACCACTACGATGCTGCGGGGGGCCGTGGACGGGTTATCCAGGCACGGGGTGGGAGATGACGATATCCTGGTTGCCTGGGTACCCGGGGCCTTCGAGCTTCCATCCTGCGCCAAGACCCTGGCGGAGACGGGCCGTCACGATGCTGTCATCTGCCTGGGGGCGGTGATACGGGGAGAGACGTCCCACCACGACCTGGTAGCCAGCCAGGCAGCCTCGGGCATTAACAGGGCTTCCCTGGACACCGGCGTGCCGGTGATCTTCGGGGTGCTGTCGGCGGAGAATATCGACCAAGCCATCAACCGGGCGGGAGGCAAGCAGGGGAACGTGGGCTACAGCTCCGCCGCGGCAGCCATAGAGATGGCCCGCCTCAACCAAGCCATCAAGGGCCTCGGCAGCGCCTAGCCCCGGGATGTACGGTTCCTCCCTTATGACCAGCCGGGCTCCCTCTGCCCGGCCTTTCTTTACTTTGCTGAGCAGGAGGCATCATGACCGCTGTCGATAGGCTGATGGAAGGGGCGGTGGATATCCACGTCCACTTTGCTCCCGACCCCAGGATGGAACGCCGGGCCGGCGCCCTTGAGATCGCCAAGAGCGCCCAGGCCGCAGGTATGCGGGGCATAGTCCTCAACAGCCACGAATACCCAGCCCACCCCGTCGCCTACACCGTGGCCCAGATGGTACCCGGCCTCGCCGTCATCGGCGGTATCACGCTGAACCTGGAGGTCGGAGGCCTGAACCCCACGGCGGTGGAAGCGACCGCTGACATGGGAGGCCGGGTGGTGTCGATGCCCACCCATTCAGCCGAGGTTGACCGGAAGCGCCGGGGGCTGGAAGGGGGGATCAACCTGCTGGACTCATCGGGCCGGCTGCTGCCAGAGGTGTACTCCATCCTCGAGACCATCAAGCTCCACGACATGGTGCTGGCAACAGGACACCTCTCAACCAGGGAGAGCATGTCGCTGGTGGATGAGGCCCGGGACCTTGGCATAAATCGTATCGTCATCTCCAACGGCTCCACCATGTCATTCCTTACGGGAATGACCATAGAGGACATGAAGGCCCTGGCCGCCAAAGGGGCTTACGTCGAGCACAGCGTCCACGCCATGATGCCTCTGACTTACAGGCAGAACCCTGGACAGCTGCTGGAGAGTGTGCGAGCCATTGGGCCTGAGCATTGCATCATCAGCTCCGACTTCGGGCAGGACTTTCATCCCATGCCGGCCGAGGGCCTGCGGATGGGAGTCGCCACGCTGCTGAAGGTGGGCTTGGAAGAGGTGGAGGCGGGCATCATGGTGAGGGAGAACCCCTCCCGCCTGCTGGGGCTGTAAGAGAAGCGGCTCACCCACCATATCCACTGGGGACCTTAACAGGTCCCACTACGGGCCTTTTAGGAACGCGCTCCCCAGGAAGAGTAACGCCGAATGGCAGGGTCCGGGCGCGATATCGCCAGCTTCAACCAACGAGCTATCACAGCCTTGGCCGCCCGCGCTGACAGCCTCCCCAGGACCTTAATCATGAGGGATATGCCGAAGAGAGCTGCCCAGCCGGCAATGGCTACCAGGGCGAAGAAACTCTCCGCTCCCTGGGTCATATTTCCCGACTCCACCTGGGCAAGGGGGTGAAAGTTCAGGCTGGTGCGATGATCACGATAGTTGGCGTCGGGGACCCATTGTCCAAACTCAGCAGTGGGCGCCAATCAGGATCGGGTCTTCCAAGTCTGGGTATCCTCGGCCACTTCGATCTGCTGTATAACAGCATCCTGGGAGGCGGTCTGGGTCACCGCCCTCCTGAAAGTAAGCCTTCGGAATCCCCATCGCAGCAATCTGAAAGTCGCCACTCCAAGTATCACGAAAATGGATAACAAGGCCGTGATTGGGTCCGACGTGGAACCCTGGCGGATCCTGTTGGCGCGGTATTCCCTTTCGTGCTTGTGAATCTCCGGCGGTAGAGGGGGCCCGGAAGGAATGTACATGCTCCTCCTTTCTCAGGGAAGCGTGCGGTTTTGGCCCATTATATCAGAGCCGTCCGGCTCGAACCTGATGGCGCAAACGCGAGAGGAGTCCTGCCTCACCCTGGCCCACTGGGCGGGCCTGTAGCCCACAACCCACGCGATGTCCGACTCGCCTACGACGAGGGGAATCCTGTCTCGCCAATGCCGGGGCACCTTCTGGTCCACGAGGAAGTCCTGTAGCTTGCCTGTCCCGTCGCTACCCAGGGGCTGGAAGCGGTCCCCGGGCCTGCGGGCCCTTACCTTCAGATGTCCAGCTACAGCTTGGGCATCCAGGTGGGCCTCAAAAGGGTCGCTGGGAAGGGGTCTGCCCGCCGGCACTTCGGCAAGGATCACCCTCCAGCCCGGTATATGGGTGACAGACGGGCTTCCTGGTGTCGGCAGGGTCAGCGAGTGGCTCCCTGTCATTTCAGGAAAGGGGCAGAGAGCTTCCGGGTCCTTGCCGATAACCAGGCTGTCATAGCTCCTCACCAGTCGAAGGCCCTTGGGCAGGTTGGTCGTGGACACGGAAGAGCTGCCAAGCATTCGCACCATGGCCAGGATGTGGGCTTCTCCCAGACGTCGGCGGCTGCCTGAAGCTTCCTCATAGGCCTTGGCCAGAACCAGACGCTGCATGAAGGGATGCAACGTCCTTAGGGAAGGCACGTCCAGTACCACCCGGCCGTCCTGCACCTCTGCCAGGGACGCCCATGCCTCGGCCAGCTCCTGCTCCAGGTAATCGGCCTCCAGGGTAGCTATGCGAGACAGCCGGACGAGGGCGCCCTTGATGTTGGGGTTGTACTCTTCCAGCGCGGGAAGGAGGTGGTGGCGCACCCGGTTCCGCGTAAAGCGCATCAGCACGTTGCCGGTGTCCTTACGGCAGGTGATGTTCTTCTCGACGCAATACTGGAGGGCTTCCTCTTTGGAGATTCCCAGCATTGGGCGGAAGAGCGTGGCGCGCTTATCGCCCTCTCGGCTTCTCCAATCGGAGAGCTCCACCATGCCCCTTAGGCCCCGCGTCCCACTGCCCCTCATAATGCGCATAAGGACGGTTTCTGCAAGGTCGTCGAGGGTATGCCCCAGGGCGACTATGCCAAGGCCGGTGGCTTCCGCCACCTCGCCCAGGAAGGAGTAACGTACCTCCCTGGCAGCTTCTTCAAAGGAGGACACGCCAGCCTTCCTCTGATAGTCCGCCGGGTCAGCCTTGCCGATGGTGGAAGGCAAGCCGAGGCTGCTGGCAACCTGGGCGACGAACCTGGCATCCACCTTGGCTTCATCGCCCCTGAAATCATGGTCGAGATGAGCGACATGGAGGTCCAGGTTGGCCTGCTCCTTCAAGGCAACCAAGGCATGGAGGAGGGACATGGAGTCGGGACCGCCGGACACCGCCACCACCATGCCGGTGTTTCCCGATGGACACCCCAACCCGTGGAGGGAAGCCAGGACTTGGGCCTCGAGATTGTACATCACAGCCTACTTAGGCCGGACGGAGTCCAGATGGCACCGCTCGTTGATGGTCAGGACCTGGGGTGACCCAGCAGAGAAGGAAACAACACTAATGGAAGCAAGGTCCACCCTGAGCCGGTGGAACATGGACAAGGGCAAGCCGAGGCAAGCGCAGAGGATGGACCTGATGGCAAAGTTGTGAGATACGGCCACCACCGTACCTTCAGCGTGGGCGTCCTCCATCTCTTCTATGGCACGCCAAGCCCTGGTCTGCAGTTGGCGTATGGATTCGCCCTGGGGGAATACGACGTCTGAGGGGTCCTCACGCCAGGATGCGTACAGCTCTGCATACTTGGAGCGCATCATCTTCCCGGTTATGCCTTCCAACGCGCCCAGGTTGACCTCTTTCAGCCCTTCCCTAGGCTCTACGGGGAGACCGATAGACTTGGAGACCATCGATGCTGTCATGAGGGTCCGGGGCAGGGGACTTGAGTACAGGGAGGTCGGTTTCCAGGAGACCAGGGCGCCAGCGACATGCCGGGCCTGTTCCATGCCCCTGTCGTTAAGTTCGACCTGGCTCTGGCCTTGAAACCGGCCTTCCCGGTTCCACTTGGTTTCCCCGTGCCTTACCAGTATCAAGCGCACTGCTGCGGCATGCTCCTTCCGGGGAAGCCAGGGGATCAGATGCCCCGTCTGCTCTTCACATACAACAGGATTCCAGCGCCGATAACGAGCAAGGCGCCACCCACGATGAGGGGTATGATCCACCACAAGGCCGATATGGCGCTGGCGGGCGTGTCTTCGATAGTGAAAGTGGACTCCGAGCTGCTGGTTTCCTGGGCTGTGCTGAAGTTCACCGTCGCCGTGTAATCTCCGCCGAGATCAGGAGGATAGTAGACAATGGAGTAACTTATCTTGCCCCCGCTGTAGCTCATAGCCGAACCGCTGCCACCCGGAGAGACACCATCGTGGGTCACGGTCAGCCAGGCGCTTCCCACTGAGTAGGGGTCTACACCTTCGGGAGGTCCCCCCGTAATGTAGTCTCCCTTCCCCGTGGGCAAGTTGATGATGATACCCGTGAACCCGGACTCCCCTTCTGCCTGTCTTACCTCGAAGGTGGCAGATACGAACACTTCCTCTCTGCCTTCCAGGTCCACCTCTACATCGATAGTCACTTCATCTCCCTGGGCAAACATGGTCTGGCTGGCATCACCACTCTTGGATGCCGTTACGTCCACCGACAGTCCCAGGGCTTGGTCGGGACGCAGCAGGAGGAGGGCTATAACGAAACAGGCAGCCAGCGATGCGTAAATGGGAAGATATCTTGCCTGCTTCAGTTGAGTCATCTGGTTTCTCCTTGGTTGAGGGAACGCTGGTAGGAGAGCCTCGGGGCAGACCGCCAAGGTGTAACTAACTGCTGAACATATCATCTAGGCCAAAGCCAAGTCAATAAATGCCGCATCGATATTGTGAGACCTCAGTCTCTCTTTGTCTTGACAGTCAAAATGCCCTTTGCTAGCATTTCGGAGCATCGGATTACGATGTACACCGCCTTTTCTGAATTAACGTTGTCGCAGTGGAACGGATAGCCAAGACTCAACCTACTGACCAGGGGGCCGGTCCGGCCCCCGTCCCACCTATGTTCTCTCGCTATCAAGCCCACATCCTTTCGGGCCTCAAGCATGCCGTTCCTGGCAATAGTCTTCCAACCGATGAAGATGATGCATCCGTTGAGCTTTACCGGATGATGGCTTACCACATGGGCTGGATGGACGCCTCCGGTCAGGTTGCGGATAACTCCGCGACCCAGGGGAAGGCCCTCCGGCCCACGCTGTGCATGTTTGCCTGCGAGTCCCTGGGGGGCGACTGCTCCCGGGCTGTGCCGGTGGCATCGGCGCTGGAGCTCATTCACAACTTCTCCCTGGTGCACGATGACATTCAGGACGGCGACGTGGAGCGTCGCCACCAGCCCACGGTGTGGTGCCTGTGGGGCCAGCCCAAGGCTCTCACAGCAGGCAATGCCCTTCGATCGGCAGCCGACATTTCCCCCCTGCGTTTGACGGCGCAGGGTGTGCCCCCAGCCAAGGCCCTGAAAGCATCCCGGATTCTCACCGAAGGCTGCCTGTCCATGATCCAGGGCCAGTGCATGGACCTCTCATTCGAAGGACGCCTTGACATTGGCTCGGGCGACTACCTGGACATGGTTTCGAAGAAGACCGGGGCGCTGATCCGATGCGGGACCGAGATGGGCGCCCTCATCGGCTGCGACGATGACTCCAGCACCGAGATCTACGCCAGCGCCGGGGCACACCTGGGAATAGCATTTCAGGTGCGGGATGACGTGCTCGGCATTTGGGGCGACTCTGAGGTTACCGGGAAGGCTTCCGGTAACGACATCCGTCGCCGAAAGAAGTCCTTCCCGATCGTCTACGCGCTGGAAACGGCAACCGGCGTTCCCCGCCAGCGCCTGCTGGAAGCCTACGGTAAAGACACCCCAGATGAAGGGGATGTGGAAGATGTGCTGACCGTCCTCGGCGATGTGGGCGCTGAGGCCCACGCCCACCGGATGGCGGTTGACCAGGGTGAGTTGGCGTCGGGAGAGCTGAAGAAGATACCAGTGGAGCCCTGGGCACAAGCCGAGTTTGATGATCTAGTGCATTTCTTGACCACCAGGCAGAGCTAGACGAGAAGCAAAGGGTGGTCAGATGTTGAGGCAACGAAAGGCAGACATGAAAACTTCCAAGAGACCCATGGAACTATCCCTCCGGCTGGCTGCGTACATGTTGAAGAACAAATTGACGCGCAGGAAGCGTTATCCGCTGGTCACCATGCTGGAGCCGTTGGAGATGTGCAACCTGGCCTGCATCGGGTGTGGACGCATCCACGAGTACAAGCCAGTAATGGACAAGATGATGCCCGTGGAGGAAGCGGTCGCAGCGGTGGAAGCATCGGGGGCGCCCATCGTCTCCATAGCCGGTGGGGAGCCCACCATTCATCCGAAGATAGACCAGATCATAAACGAGCTGGTACGGCGCAAGTACTTCGTCTACTGCTGTACGAACGGAATACTCCTGGAGCGAGTCCTGAAGAAGGTCCCCCCATCCAAGTACCTGTCCTGGGTGGTCCACATGGACGGCATGGAGCAGCGCCACGATGAGGCTGTCGCAAGGGAGGGCGTGTACAAGAAGGCGAAGAAGGCCATAGAGACCGCCCTGGAAGGCGGATACAGGGTCTGCACCAACACAACCATCTTCCGGGGATGCGACGTCGAAGACCTTCACACCCTCTTCCGCACCATGACCGACATGGGGGTGGAGGGCTGCATGGTCTCCCCCGGATACGACTACATCGATGCTCCCGATCACGACCTGTTCCTAACCAGGGAGGAGTCCAAGCGGGAGTTCGGCAAGATCCTCGATGAGCGTTCCACGAAGGGGATGCGCCTGTACAACAACCCTTTGTACCTGGACTTCCTGCGGGGTCGCAGGGAGTACCAATGCACCGCCTACTCTAATCCGACCTACACAGTAATGGGATGGCGCAAGCCCTGCTATCCCCTTGCTGACGAGCATGTAACCGACGTGAACGAGCTGTTCGAAGAGTCGCTGTGGGATAACTACGGAGTCGGTAAAGACCCAAGGTGCTCGGGGTGCATGATGCACTGCGGCTTCGAGTCAGCCACTGTCTTTAATGCCATTTCCAGCCCCAGGGACTGGGTGACCCTGGTGAAGTCAGGGGCCATAGGGAAGAGCGGTATCACCGCCAGCTAAGTCTATAGCAAGGCCCCAGAGAGGAAGGCTGAAGCTTTTGATAGCAGTCCTGGCATCCATGAAACGCGAGATTTCGGCGGTCGCCAAGCTCCGCTCGGTGGAGAACTATCCGGGAGGAGTCCGATTTGTGATCACCGGCGTCGGGCGGGAAAAGGTCGAAGCGTCCCTTGACGCCATGGATGAATGGGAGGAAAAGCCGTCCGGGATCCTATCCCTGGGCTATGCCGCTGCCCTGGAAGAAGGGCTCGAGCCGGGGGACCTGGTTATCGGCGACGCACTGTGGGCGACGGGAGAGGAGGCTTGCCTCCAGGCCGACCCGGACCTTCTGGCCCAGGTAAGGCGAGTGACGGAAGGGGTACAGCCCGGTCGCTGCCGCATCGCCAGCTCCGTAACCCTGCACGGCATCGCAACGAACCGCGCCGAAAAGCGCTTGATGGCGGCCATGACATCTGCCTCCATCGCCAACATGGAGGACTACTGGGTAGCCAGGTGGGCATTCGATCGGGGCATACCCTACGTCAGCGTGCGCTCGGTGCTGGACACCGTGTCCCAAGAGGTACCGGAGTTCATCTCCAAGCTGGCTGGGTTGAAGCTGCCCATCCAAATAATGGGCGTTGCCATACAGGGCATCGTGCGCCCCGAAAAGCTCGAGTCGCTGCTACGGCTGTTCAAGGAAGACCGGGTGGCCCGAAGGAGCCTGAAGGAGTTCGGCGCCATCTTCTTGTCGGGGAGCTTCGGCGCCCAGAGCTATGCTGCTACCTAGAATGACTGGTCCACTCGGACTTGGGAGGTGTTACGGGGATGGTGGTCCTGGTAACGGGAGCTTCCGGATTCATCGGCGCAAATGTGGCACGCAGCTTCCTGGAACGTGGCTACCAGGTAAGGGCGCTGGTGAGGAAGGAGAGCAACACCCTTGCCCTCCAGGGAACGAGCATCGAGCTGGCATATGGTGACCTGCTCGACCGGGACTCGGTTGCTCGGGCTCTCCAGGGCTGTGAAGCCCTCATCCACTGTGCGGCGCTCTACACCTTCTGGGCCCGAGACCCTGCTCCCATTTATGAGGCAAATGTCGGTGGGACGAGGTTGGTGTTGGAAGAAGGAATGAAGGCCGGAGTGGAAAAGTGCGTCTATACCAGCACCGTCTCCACGATTCACGCACCTGCGGACAGGCCCGGCGTCGAGGATGACTGGCCGGCGGAAGACGAGATGATAGGACACTACAAGAGGTCCAAGCACCGCGCGGAGGTGGTTGCGCGCAGGATCGGCGACGAGGGACTTCCCGTCGTGATTGTGAACCCCACGGCTCCCGTGGGTCCCTGGGATGTAAAACCCACGCCTACCGGGCGCATAGTGCTGGACTTCATTCGCCGGCGGGTGCCTGCCTGCATCGATACAGGAATGAACGTAGTCGATGTGGAAGATGTGGCCCTTGGCCATGTCCTTGCATTGGAGAAGGGGGCTCCGGGAGAAAGATACATCCTCGGGAATGCCAACCTGACCCTCAGGCAGATGTTCGGGATGTTGGAGGATGTATCGGGGGTCCCTGCCCCACGCTGGGATCTACCCATGTGGGTGGCTGTGGGCGCAGCGTACGTGGACAACTTCATCGAAGGCGGCCTGATGAGAAGGGAACCGGCTATTCCCCTGGAAGGGGTGAACGTGGCCCGTAAGCCGGTCTATGTGAAATGTGACAAGGCATCCCAGGAGCTGGGAATGCCGCAGAGGCCCGTAGGGGAAGCCTTGGAGAAAGCGGTGGGCTGGTTCAGGGCCCACAGTTACGCCTGAGGTCGAATTGGACCTTAGTTCCGGGGAAAGGACGAGTATGCCTGTTGCTCCTGTGTTGACAAGGAATATGGTGGATACGGAGCTAACCGAAGCCATCAAAAAGTCCCAGGACTACCTGCTTTCCATCCAACATCCCGAGGGGTACTGGTGGGGCGAGCTGGAATCCAATCCGACAATGGAAGCGGAGTACCTGCTCTTGACCTACTTCCTGGGTGCGGTTGACAAGGAGCGCTGGAGCAAGCTGGCAAACTACATCCTCCAGAGGCAACAGGACGACGGATCCTGGGGACAGTACTACGAAGCCCCGGGCGACGTGAGCACCTCGGTGGAGTGCTACTTCGCCCTCAAGCTGGCGGGAATATCCCCGGAGCGCCCGGAGATGCGGAAAGCCCGCGAGTTTATCCTGTCAAAGGGCGGGGTGCCTGAGGTTAGAGTGTTTACCAAGATCTGGCTGGCCCTGTTCGGCCAGTGGGACTGGAAGGGCACTCCAACGATGCCCCCGGAGCTTATGTACCTACCAACCTGGGCCCCCTTCAACATCTACCAGTTCTCCAGCTGGGCGCGGGCCACAATCGTCCCAATGACCATCATCCTCACCAACAAGCCCTGCAAAGCTGTCCCTGAGTGGGCATCCATTCAAGACCTTTATCCCGCCGATTGGACCGAAGACAACTATAAGCTCCCCAAACCCAAGGAGCTTTTTAGCTGGCGCCGTGCCTTCTATTACGTGGACATGGTAATCAAGGCCTACCAGGCTCTCCCCTTCAAGCCTGGTCGGAAGCGGGCACTGCGGAAGATCGAGGAATGGACCGTTGATCACCAGGAAGCGGATGGCTCCTGGGGGGGCATACAGCCCCCCTGGGTCTATTCCCTGATTGCCCTTCACCATCGGGGATACTCCCTGGACCACCCCGTAATCAAGAAGGGCCTGGAGGGGTTCGAGCGCTTTGCAATCGAGGACGAGACCACCTGGAGGGTCCAGGCCTGCGTCTCGCCTGTTTGGGATACATGCCTCGTTCAGATTGGCCTGCTGGACTCGGGCCTGGCTCCGAGCCACCCTGCGGTACAGGCATCCACAAAATGGCTGGTCGAGGAACAGGTGCACTCAGGTGGTGACTGGCAGGTAAACGTCAAGGACGTGGAGCCTGGGGGATGGGCCTTTGAGTTCGCCAACGACAACTACCCTGACGTGGACGATGCCGCCGAGGTCATCATTGCCCTGAACATGGCCCCCATGGAACGGGAAGATGACGAAACTCGGAAGCAGAAAGCTATCGAAAGAGGCGCCCGTTGGATGCTTGCGATGCAGTGCTCAAACGGAGGCTGGGCTGCATTCGACAAGGACAACGATAAGAGCCTTCTCTCAAAGATACCCTTCAGCGATTTCGGTGAGGCCCTGGACCCTCCCAGTGTCGATGTTGCTTCCCACGCAGTGGAAGCGCTGGCAAAGCTGGGCTACACAAGGGACGATCCGGCCATTGATCGGGCCTACAAGTACATTCTGGCCGAGCAGGAGGAGGAAGGTCCCTGGTTCGGTAGGTGGGGCGTTAACTACATATACGGAACAGGGGCGGTCCTTCCGGCCCTGGAGGCCATCGGGGAGGACATGCATCAGCCCTACGTTAGTCGAGCGGTTGAGTGGCTGATATCCCACCAGAACGACGACGGCGGCTGGGGCGAGAGCTGTGACTCCTACGTCGATGAGGCCTCATGGGGAAAGGGACCCAGCACTCCCTCTCAGACTGCCTGGGCTCTTATGGCCCTTATGGCAGCGGGAGAGACTGACCACATCGCAACCCAAAACGGGGTCCACTACCTGATAACCACGCAGAACGACGACGGTACCTGGGAAGAACCTTATTACACAGGCACGGGCTTCCCGGGCTACGGCGTGGGCCGGAGGCTCAAGGGACTTCCCAAGCCCGGTGAATCCGGGTACCAGGGCGCGGAAATGGGTGCAGGGTTCATGATCAAGTACCACAGCTATCGCAACTGCTGGCCTCTCATGGCGTTGGGGCGCTTCCGCAACATGACACACCTGCCCCCGGTAATCCTGGGGGCGAATGGCACGAATGGCTCCAGCCCTGCAGGCTTCGGGAAACCTGGTGAATCAAAGGGATAGCATGAGGACCCCGCTATACTGCTTGCAGGCGGAAGGGACTATACACGTCGGCACCCGTCAGAGTATCTTCCTGATAGAGCTGGACCATCCCCGATCCAGGGAAATACTGGCGCAAATAGTCGGGGAATAAGGACCGACGTGGACGAGGCCCGCACAATCCCCGGTAATGCTGTCTCTCTAGAAGATGCCTTCCGGTACTGCGAGCGGTTGGCAAAGACCCACTACGAGAACTTTACTGTGGGCTCTTTTCTCATACCCAAGGCCCTGCGCAGACATGTTCATGCCGTCTACGCTTACTGCCGCTGGGTCGATGACCTGGGTGACGAGCCCTACGAGCCTCTGGTGGAGTCCCTCGCCGGGGCAAACTGGATGCATGAACAGGCCCGGTCCGATAGCCAGCCCCTGGGACCCCCCCAGCGTATGGCACTCCTGGATAGATGGGAGGAGGAGCTGGAAGCATGCTTCACCGGCATTCCGACCCACCCGGCTATAATTGCTCTCCAGGACACCGTTCGAGCCTTTGACATCCCCAGGGAACCCTTCCTTAAGCTGATAGAAGCCAATCGTATGGAGCAGCAGGTTTCCCGTTATTCCACCTACGAGGACCTCCTGTTCTACTGCGACCACTCCGCAAACCCTGTGGGTCACCTGTTTCTATACCTGTTCGGTTACAGCGACAAAAGTATGCGAGAGCTCTCCGACCACACCTGCACAGCCCTCCAGCTCACCAACTTCTGGCAGGATGTGCACCGGGACTTCGAGATAGGTCGCATCTATCTGCCCCTGGAAGACTTGGAGAGGTTCGAATACACCGAAGCCGAGCTTTCCCAGCGCGTCGTCAATCAGAATTTTCGAGACCTTATGGCCTTCGAGGTGCAGCGGGCGGAAGACCTGTTCCAGCGCGGACTGCCGTTGGTGGATATGCTGGAGGGAAAGGCCAAGACCGATGTTGCCCTGTTCACCAAGGGCGGGATGGCTGTCCTAGATGCCATAAAGAACCAGGAGTACGACGTTCTGTCCCGCAGGCCCGCCCTGTCACGATGGAAAAAGGCGCGCCTGTTTCTGTCCACATGGGCAAAGATGACTTGGCGTGCATCCGCCGCCTGACTTTCGGACATCCGCCAGCATGCCACGCCCCGCGGGATATACACGATGAGCGAGCTGACTGACGCCTACGAAGAATGCCGCCGGATCACCTTCCGCGAGGCCAAGAACTTCTACTACGCCTTCATCACCCTTCCTCGCCGGAAACGCTACGCAATCTACGCAGCCTATGCCTTCTGCCGAATCTGCGATGACATTGCCGACGGCGACCAGGACCCCGACGCCAGGCTGGAAAGCCTGCAAGATGTACGGGGAGACCTTGCTCATACCTACGCAGGACGGGCACAAAACCCTGTGTACCTCGCCCTCGCCGATGCTGCATCCACCTACGACATCCCCGAGCAGCACTTCCAGGATGTCATCACCGGCGTGGAGATGGACCTCACCAAGACCGCTTACCAGGACTTCGATGAGCTGTACACCTACTGCTACCACGTGGCATGCGTAGTGGGCCTGATCTGCCTTCAGGTCTTCGGGTACTCCAACGACAAGGCCAGGGACTACGCCGTGGACCTGGGCCTCGCTATGCAGCTGACCAACATTCTGAGGGATGTGAAGGAGGACCTGGAGCGTGGGCGGGTGTACATACCCCAGGACGAGTTGGAACGCTTTGGGTACACCCTCGAGGACCTGCAGGCCGGCACCATGAACGAACCATTCGCGGACCTGATGGCTTTCCAGGTAGAGCGGGCGCGCCGCCGATTCGACGAGGGCTTCAAGCTGCTCCCCCTTCTCTCCGCCAGATCCAGGGGATGTCCCGCAGTCCTCGGCGCCCTGTACCGTCGCATCCTCGATAAGATAGAGTCGAAGGGCTACGACGTCTTCCAAGAGCGGGTGAGCCTGGGCCGGGGCGAGAAGGGCTTGGTAACCCTCCGCACCTGGGTAAAGAGCCTGCTGCCCTCCTTATGAGCCTCCCCAACAGCCGCGTGCCCCACATCATCGTCCTGGGAGGAGGCTTGGCCGGTATTTCGGCAGCCTGCCATCTCCTGGAGCGAGGCTGCCGAGTTACCCTGGTGGAGAAGAGGCCCTACCTCGGCGGAAGGACCTTCTCCTTCGGACACCATCCCCATCAAGAGACAGAGCCTGCCTTCCGGGTGGACAACGGCCAGCACGTCTTCCTGGGCTGCTGCACCAGCTACATCGACCTGCTCAAGAAGCTGGGCTCCCACGCCCAAGCCTATCTCCAGCCCAACCTCCACGTGGAGATTCGGCGGGTAGGGGAGCGGGGGAAGCCCACGAAGGCAAGCACACTTTCTTCTTTTCCCTTCCTCCCGGCGCCCTTCCACATCCTGCCTTCTTTCCTCCGCTACTCCCACCTGGGCATCGGGGACCGCCTCAGGGTGATCTACGGCCTGCTGTGCGTCAGGCTCACCCGCCGCAGTCGCCCCGCCCTTGAAGCCCAAAGCTTCCACCAGTGGCTCAAGGCCCACGGGCAGTCTGACAATGCGATATCCAGGTTCTGGGACATCATCATCGTTGCCACCCTGAACGACGATTCCAGGAACGTCAGCGCATCCATGGCTCTCATGGTGTACCAGGAAGGTGTGCTGAAGGGCCGGAACAGCCCCAACATAGGCTTCTCCCGAGTCGGACTCTCCGAGTTGATGGGGCACCCCGCCAAGGACCTTATCCTGGCGGCGGGAGGCAGCGTCCTCTCCGGCAGGAAGGTCTCCCGGCTCATCGTCGAAGACACGGCCGAGGGGTCCGAGAAGACGGTCGCCGGCATTGAACTGACCGACGGCGAGACCCTGCGCGGGGACATCTACGTTTCCGCCCTCCCCTTCGGCGACCTCGGCTCCATCCTGCCCCCGGACCTTACCGATTCCCCCTTCTTCAGCGGCGTCCGCGAGCTGGCCACCGCCCCCATCGTGAACGTGCACATCTGGTATGATCGACAGGTTATGGACACCACTGGCGAACCCTTTGTGGCCTTCCTGGACAGCCCCCTGCAGTGGGTATTCGACAAGAGCAGAATGCAGGGCGCGGACCCCTCCGGGCCGCTAGGGCAGTACCTCTGCGTGTCCATAAGCAGTGCCTGGGACTACATGGATATGCCCAAGGCGGACGTCAGGCGCATCGTGCTGGCGGAGATGGAATCTGCCTTCCCCCTGGCAGCCCAAGCCCAGGTCAGGGACGTTTTGGTTATCAAGTCCCCGGCGACCTTCCGCTGCACCCCCGGCTCAGCAGCCCTCAGGCCATCGACCATCACCCCCATCAAGAACCTTTTCCTGGCTGGGGACTGGACCGACACCGGCTGGCCCTCCACCATGGAGGGCGCGGTGCGCAGCGGTGCAGCCGCCGTCGACGCCATCGAATCAGCGGTGCCCCTTGGATAGGGCAGCCCTCATCCTGGCGCCCTTCTCCGAGGATGCCCTCGACCGCCTGGGCAAGCACGTCCGCGTCTCCTACGAAAGCTGGCTGGACACGGGTGAGCTGCTCTCCCCCGACGACATGGCCCGGCGGATCAACGACGATGGCCTCAGCATCCTGGTGGTGGAAGCCGACTACGTGTTCGAAGAGGTGTTCGCCGACACCCCCGGCCTGGAGTTTCTCGGCGTGTGCCGGTCCAGCCTGGGACACATCGACGTCGATGCGGCCACCGCACACGGCGTGCTTGTGGTGAACACGCCGGGTCGCAACGCCAACGCTGTCGCCGAGCTTACCCTGGGCCTGATGCTCTCCCTCGCCAGGGGCATCCCCTCCTCGGACCGCTACGTGTCCGAAGGCCGGTGGGAGGACCCCGTCGGTCCCTACACCCACATGCGGGGCGACGAGCTTGGAGGCAAGACCCTGGGCCTTCTAGGTTTCGGCGCCATCGGCCGCGCTGTGAGCAAACGGGCCCGCAGCTTCGGCATGAAGGTCATCGCCTACGACCCCTACCTGGGCGCTCCCGGAACAAGGCTGGGAGGAGCTCGCCTGGAAAGCCTGGAGACCCTCCTGGAGGCGTCCGACTACCTGTCCGTCCACACTCCAGACACCGGCGAAACCCGCGGCCTCGTAAACAAGGACAACGCAAGCCTCCTGAAGCGGGGGGTGTACATAATCAATACCGCTTCCTACTGGGCCATCGACGAAGACGCCCTGGTGGACGCCCTCCGCTCGGGCCAGGTGGGCGCCGTCGCCATGGATGTTCACCGCACCCACCCCATATCGCCCAACAGCCCCCTGCTCGCCATGGACAACGCCCTGCTGACACCCCACATCGGCGGGGCCACCGCCGAGACCATCCAGCGCCACTCCATGATGATGGTCGAGGATATTCGCAGGTACCTTCGCGGGCACAGGCCCCGACGCTTGGTCAACAACTCGGTCTGGGGGCAGGTTGGCTAACCCCATCCTGGCCCTGGATGTGGGCACCAGCTCCTGCCACGTCCTGTTGGCCGACAACGAAGGCTCCTGCCTGTCATCAGCCTCCTCCCCCATCGCCTACCACACCCCCAGGGACGGCCCCGAGCTGGCCCGGGAGTTCGACCCCGCCCAGGCGCTGTCCACCCTCGGAAGCCTGGTCTCCCAAGCGCTGAGCGAGGCCGGAGTCTCCCCGGGGAGCATCGATTCGATAGCCATCACCAGCCAGCGCCAGGGACTTGTGCTCCTGGACTCCGCCGGCGTCGAGCTGGCCTGCACGCCCAACATCGACCTCAGGGCCGTGTTCGAAGGGGCAGCCATCGACGAGCAGCGGGGCGAGCAGGTATACCGCACCACCGGGCACACCCCCTCCCTCATCCTGGCCCCGGCCCGCCTCGCCTGGTTCCAGAAACATGAGCCTGGCATCTTCCAGCGTATCGACGCCGTCCTGTCCGTCGCGGGCTGGCTCATGTACCATTTGACGGGACGGAAGCTGGGCGAGCGGTGCATGGAGGGAGAGGCCGGCCTGCTGAACATCTCCTCCGGCGCCCGCTGCCACCGGTTGCTGGACAGCCTGGGCTTCCCCCGGGGCCTCCTGCCCTCAATGCCGGGCAGGGGGGCTCCTCACAGGACCGTCTTCGGCCCCCTGGCCCAGGAGTGGGGCCTGAAGAAAGGAGCCGAGGTCATACTGGCCGGCCCCGACACCCAGTGCGGCCTCCTGGGCATGGGCCTCACCCAGCCCGGCCAGGTCGGCGCCCTCCTCGGCTGGAGCGGCGCCGTCCAGGCCATCACCTCCGATCCCTGCCTACATCCCGACCGAGCCACCTGGGCAGGGCGCTACCTGCTTGACGACCTCTGGGTGGCCGAAGCCAACCTTGGCGAGGTTGGCTCCTCCTACGCCTGGCTCAAGGACCTTCTGCTGGGCCCAGACGCCCCCATAAGCGAAGCCGACGACCTGGCGGCAGCAGCCCCCGAGGACGGTTCCGGCATCCTCGCCTGCCTGGGACCCAGCCCCGAAAGCGCCTTCACCGCCGGACTCCGCCGGGGAGGCCTCCTCTTTCCCACTCCTTTCGCATACCAACAGCCCACAGCCGCCGGCCTTTTCAGGGCCTCCCTGGAAAACGTCGCCTTCAGCGCCAAGGCCAACCTGGCCTGCCTGGACCAGCTCACCGGCCGTACCACGGACCTCCTTCATATAGGAGGGGGGATGGCCCGCAGCGACGTCCTGGCCTCCATCCTGGCCGATGTCCTGGGCATCCCCGTCCGCCGCACCCGCACACCCCAGGCAACCGCCCGGGGCGCCGTCCTCCGCGCCATCCTTCAAACCCGCCCCGATATCACGCCCCATCAGTTGACAGAGATTGCGGGCGCAGACCATGATGATATCGTCCCCAGATCGCCTGCAGTCGTGGCCCGCTACGAGAGCGCCTACCGGGAATGGCTGGACGTGCAGCAGCGCCTCGACTGGGAGTAAGCCCAGATATGGATAGAGGGAGGCCCTTGACCCTCAGGCCCGAAGAACGGAACCTCCTCTGGGATGTGGTCATGGAGCTGGCCAAGGAAGGCTTGGTCACCGGCTCCAACGGCAACGCCAGCATGCGCCTGGACGGCGACACCCTCCTCATTACGCCCACAGGTCGTTCCTACCGTGCCATGACCCCCGAAGACCTCCTCATAATCGACATGGAAGGCGGGCCCGTCGAGGGCGACAGCATCCCCTCCTCCGAGACCGCCCTCCACCTGGCCATCTACCAAGCCCGCCCCGACGCCGGAGCCGTCATCCACACCCACTCCCCCTACGCCACCATCGCCGCCGTCGCCGCCCTCGAGATCCCTCCGCTGGTGGATGAGGTCGTATATAAGGTTGGGGGAAGCATCCCCGTCGCCGACTACGCCTTCCCCTCCACCGAAGAGCTGGCCTCCAACACCGTCGCCACTCTGGGCGAGGGCAACGCCGTCCTCTTACGCAATCACGGGCTGGTCGGCTTGGGCCGCAACCCCTGGGAAGCCTTCGACATGTGCCAGCTTGTGGAGAGGCTGGCCCACACCTTCATCTATGCAACCCTGCTTGGAAAGGCCATCCCCATTCCCGACGAGTACGTCGAGCTGGAGCAGGAGCTGTTCCGCATGAAGCGCCGGGCCTCCGTCGCCTGGACCCCGGCCCGTAAAATAACGTTCTGGTGAAAAGGAAACATGGTTAAGATTCCCGCCTTCCTGCTGCGCAGGGTTTACGTTAAGGGGAGCCTCACCAACGTGGACGACGGCTTCCAGTTCCAGCTTCTCAACTCCCTGGGCTCGGGCTATGCCCGGCGCATGCTCCCCCTCACCCTCGACGGCCGGGAGATAGCCATGGAGCAGTGCACATTCCCGTTGAACGACGGCGCATGCTCCTTTGACCGGGTGTCCAACGACCTGCCCTTCACCCTGGATGTGAACAAGACCGTCACCATTACCGTCCACGGCGAGACCCTGGACGCCAACCCCCACACCATCGTCCTCAACTTCGAGGTTGCCGGACTGGGCGAGCTCACCCTGGACTTCACCGACACCCCCGCCTCCTGAAGCCGCCAGCCATGAACGTAGCGGTTACCGGGGCATCGGGCTTCCTGGGGCGGAACCTCCTGCCCGTCCTCAGCGCCGACCCGTCCATCGAAAGCATCATAGCCCTGGACATGGCGCCCGCAGGCCCCGACCTACCCAAGGTCGATCACCGCCGGGTGGACCTTGCCTCCCTGCCCGCCGACGCCTTCGCCAAGGACCGGGTCGATGCCGTCCTCCACCTAGCCTTCCACCTGCGCACCGACCGCCGGGGCCGCCTGAGCCAAGACAACCTGGCCGGCACCCGGGCCCTCCTGGAAGCCTGCCATAGCGCCAGCGTGCCCAACATCATCTTCCTCAGCAGCCACACCATCTACGGCGCCCATGCCCACAACCCTGTGCCCATAACTGAGGACACCCCAGCGGACCCACTGCCCGGCTTCGGCTACGCCGAGGACAAGGCCGCCTGCGAGGAGCTTATGCTGGAGTACGCCGAAACCCACCCCGACGCCACCGTCGCCATCCTCCGCTCCTGCATGGTGCTCGGCCCGGGCAGCGCAGGCAGATACCCCGCCCGCACCCTCTTCAAGCCTGTCTTGCTGCGCCTCATGGGCTATGATCCCCTTCTACAATTCGTGCATGTGGAGGACCTGACCCGCCTTCTCCACCGGCTTGTCACCCAGCCTGTGGCGGGCGCCTTCAACGTGGCAGGCGACGGCGCCATCCCCTACAGCCGGGCCGCCCGCATCGCCTCCAGCCGCTTGCTGCCCCTGCCCGTGGGCTTGGCGTATCCCCTGGTCGGCCTGACCTGGCGCCTGGGGCTCCAGGGCGACTCCCCTGCCATCGGCCTCGAGTACATCCGCCACCCCATCCTCCTGGACACCGCCAAGCTCACCCACGCCACCGGCTTCCGGTTCTCCCACTCCTCCGAGTCCGCCCTCCGCGCCGCCTTCCCCAGTTCGTCTTCCCCCCTCCCTTGATGCAACTGCCCGTTCGCCCTTCGAGAGCCTCAGCACGAACGGGGCCCGCCGTCATTGCGGCCCCCCACCGTCATTGCGGCGTAGGCCGCAATCCAGGAAACACAGGCTGGGGAGCAAGCCTCCCATACCGTCCCTCCTGCCCATTCGCCCTTCGAGAGCCTCAGGGCGAACGGCAGTATAAGGCCCACGCCCCCCATTCGTGCTGAGGGGACTCGAAGCATGAACGGGGGCCGTCGTCATTGCGGCGTAGGCCGCAATCCAGGAAAGTCAGGCCGGAAACAGCTGGGTGTGACAAAGATGCCCCGCCGTCATTGCGGCGTAGGCCGCAATCCAGGAAAGTCAGGCCGGGGACAGGCCGCCCATACCGTCCCCCTGCCGTTCCCCCTTCGAGAGCCTCAGGGCGAACGGCTGTGCAGGCCCACGCCCCCCGTTCATGCTGAGCACCCCCTTCCGTTCGTGCTGAGGCTCTCGAAGCACGAAGGGAGGGTGAAGGACGAAGCCATCCGCCGTCATTGCGGCGTAGGCCGCAATCCAGGACGGAGCATTGCCGGGTCCCGGGATGGCTCCTTTATCCCCGTAAGTGCCATATTGAGGAACTTGGCCCAATTCCAGGTCTAGGGTTTCCTGGATTGCGGCCTCCGCCGCAATGACGACTAGCGTGGAGGACGTCCCTGCCGTTCACCCTTCGAGAGCCTCAGGGCGAACGGACAATCCCGCTGTCGTTGACGAAAGATTGCCTCGGCTACTATAGTGGACTTGAGGCGCCTTAATGCCCTGAACCAGGGGAGAGCGCACTCCCACACAAGGTCCTCGAGGACCGAAAAGAGTAGGCGATGAGAAGGGGAAAATGGCTACAGGACCGAGTCCACGCCAAGTCATAGAAGAGATGGGTGGGGCCAAAGCGGTCCTTGCGGGGTTTACTGAGTTCTATAACAGGATGAACGCCCTGGATGCCAAGCGATCCCAGCTTACCGAAGAGTACCCCGATAAGTGGATCGCCTTGCACAACGGAGAGGTAAGTGTCAGCTCCGATTCCCTGGAAGAACTCCTTGGAGAAATGGACCGCCTCGGCATACCAAGGAAAGAGTCCATCGTCGAATTTATGGAAACCGAGCGCAGAAACCTGGTTCTTTAGCAGGCCTGCCTCTTGATTAGCGGAACCTTTGACCCAACGTACAGACGGCCCTACGTCCGGGGCCGTCTTGCTTTACCCGGCCTCCACCTCGATGACTACATCTACTTCCTCGTGGATACTGGGGCAGACACCACCACGATCTATCCCCGCGACGCGCTGCGCATGGGCATCGACTACGACAAGCTCTCTCCCGTGGAGGTCCCCCAGTACGGGGTCGGAGGCATCGAATATGCCTCTGAGGAACACGCAAACATCTTTTTCCAAGATGGCCGCTCTATCCGCACTTACACCATCCTGGTATCCGTTCCTAGGCCAACGGAACACAATATTCGCCTCCCCTCTCTCTTGGGCCAGGACATCATCCAGTACTGGAGAATGGTCCACGACAAACGCCGGGACCGCTTGACCTTCACCGTTCGCCGGGCAGACCTGACCCTGCGCAGCCACCAATGACCCCCTACTTCTCCGAGGCCGCCCTCCGCGCCGCCTTCCCCGACCCATCTTCCCCCCTCCCTTGATGCTCTTTTTTCGTCCCCCTCCCTTGATGGGAGGGGATTAAGGGGAGGGTGATACCCAGCCCCGAGCCTCCCCTAATTTTGCTCCCCCTCACCCCAACCCTCTCCCTCCAGGGGCGAGGGAGTATTGGGAGGGTGACCCGCCCGCTAGAGAAGGCCCCCCTGCCCGTTCGCCCTGAGGCTCTCGAAGGGTGAACGGCTGTACAGGCCGCCGCTGCCCCCCCGTTCGTGCTGAGACTGTCCTGAGGCTCTCGAAGGGGGGACTCGAAGCATGAACGGGGGGGGGCCGCAATCCAGGACGGAGCATTGCCGGATCCCGGGATGGCTCCTTTCCCTCAGTGACTACTACAGTGGAGACCTGACGCAGTCCCGGAGTTTCCTGGATTGCGGCCTACGCCGCAATGACGAATAGCGTGGAGGACGTCCCTGCCGTTCACCCTTCGAGAGCCTCAGGGCGAACGGCTGTACAGGCCGCCGCTGCCCCCCGTTCGTGCTGAGCCTGTCCTGAGGCCCTCGAAGGAGGAAATCGAAGGGGAACGGGCGGAGCCATAACGCACGGCAGGTGTCAGGGTGTCCCTACATCCCAGCCGGTGCTATAATCGGGCGCCAGACCCAATACCCTTCCTTACAGGAGTACGCCATGACCACCAACAAGAAAGCCACCACCGTCGTCCGCGAAGCCTTCTTCCGCAAGGGCAGGCCCATCTTCGGCATCAGCGCCCCCACTCCCTTCGGCGCCAAGCTCCTCGAGCGCGCCGGCTTCGAGTACCTATTTATCGGCGGCGATGCCACCATGGCCCCCATGCTGGACATCCAGGGCACCGGCGAGATCGACATGACCACCTCCGTCATGCTCGGCAGAACCTTCGCCAACGCCGTCTCCATTCCCATCGTCATGGACGTTGACGTGGGCTTCGGCGGCCCCACCCAGGTCGCCAAGATCGTCCGCGAGTACATCCGCAACGGCGTCGCAGGCATACGCATCGAGGACGGCATCGTCCGCTACCTCCGCGACAAGGTCCAGGGCAGCGTCCACGACGAGGTGACCTCCGCCGAGGAGATGGTGCTCAAGGTCGAGGCCGCCTCCGACGCCCGCAACGAGCTGGACCCCGACTTCCTCATCATCGCCCGCAGCGACTGCCACTTCGCCGAGGGCTACCGGGGCGTCGAGGAGGTCATCGAGCGGGCCAAGGCCTACAACAAGGCAGGCGCCGACGTGCTATTCACCACTAGCGCCGTCAAGGCCCAGGGCGACGTCAAGGACCACATCCGCACCGTCGTCCAGGGCGTCGCCCCCATGCCCGTCTCCATCCCCGGCAACGGCCTGGATGTGGACGAGGGGGCCGAGCTGGGCGTGGCCGAGATACGCTACCCCTACGAGCTCCTCCGGGCCATGCACTCGGCCGGGTGGGACCACATCGTGGACATCAAGAACCGGGGCGTCGCCGCCATCAACGACTGGCGGGAGCGCAACAAGGACAACCCCTACCGCGCCAACCAGGCCTGATGTCTTTATCCCCCTCACTCCAACCCTCTCCCGCCAGAGGAGAGGGGGCCCCAATATCTCCCCCCTCCCTTGATGGGAGGGGACTAAGGGGAGGGTGAAACACTGAAGGGAGCCATCCTGCTAGCCGGCAGCGCTCCGTCCTGGATTGCGGCCTCCGCCGCAATGACGAACAAGGTGGAGGGCGCCCATACCGTCCCACCTGCCCGTTCACCCTTCGAGGGCCTCAGGGCGAACGGACAGTATAAGGCCCACGCCCCCCGTTCGTGCTGAGCACCCCCTTCCGTTCGTGCTGAGGCTCTCGAAGCACGAAGGGACAAGCCGCCCCTACATTAGAGCCATCCTGGAACCCGGCAGCGCTCCGTCCTGGATTGCGGCCTTCGCCGCAATGACGAATAGCGTGGAGGCCGCCCATACCGTCCCACCTGCCCGTTCACCCTTCGAGAGCCTCAGGACAGGCTCAGCAGGAACGGGCCCCACCGTCATTGCGGCGTAGGCCGCAATCCAGGAAAGTCAGACCGGGAACAGCTGGTTGTGACGACCCCCCCACCGTCATTGCGGCGTAGGCCGCAATCCAGGAAAGTCAGACCGGGAACAGCTGGTTGTGACGACCCCCCCACCGTCATTGCGGCGTAGGCCGCAATCCAGGAAAGTCAGACCGGGAACAGCTGGGTATGACGAAAACCCCCCACCGTCATTGCGGCGTAGGCCGCAATCCAGGAAACCTAGGTCGGGGCCAGGGGCGTGGGGATGACGGGGCAGGGAATCAGGGCGGCCCAATAAGCCACGAACCGCCGTCAGCCTCAGTGATCCTCAGGCCGTGGGCCCTGGCGATGGCTTCGTGCACCGACGATAGCTCCGCAGGAGGATTGGCGAGTTCCAATAGCAGGTCGCGCCCGTGGCTTTGTGAAAGCTCGCCCATCGAGTGCAGCAGCTCATCGAAGAAGGATGGCGTAAATCCTTGGATTCCCGCAAAGTCCAGCGCCAAAGATTCCGCCGATTCATTCAACGCCTCCGCTATGCCCGCTCCCACATTCCTGGCCGTTGTCCTCGTGACAAGCAATTTGAATGCGACCATATCTGCGATGCCTATCATGCCCACACCTCCGCCCCTCAGCCCGGAATCGAAGCGTAAGCTAGCGTACCGGGAAACAACTTTGTACGCCGTGCCTGGCTCTGGAGTTCTTCCCCTATCTGAAGCACACCAATACCGGACTGTATTAAGAGCTGCCTTTGCGCCTTTCGCACCTCTTCCACCACGCTGAATAGCCCCATACCCCTGGTGGGGTCCTGCGTTCCGCTTACCCGTTCCTGCATAGCAACCTCAATCGCCACCCAGTCATAGGGCACCCGGGCCAACAGCGCAGGGTTCCGCTCCAGCGAGCGCCTGATCCCTATTCCTCCATCAGCTACGGCGCAGATGAACCGAGGCCCGTTGGCCGACTCCCGGTATTGGATATAACCGAAGGCGCCGACCTCGGATTCCGAGTGCTGGACTGCATTGAGCGCCAGCTCGGCGAAAGCGTCGGCCACCACTTGGTAAATGTTTGAAGCTCCAAGCCCGGAACCTGTCAGACCATCGATTACATCGTTGGCGACCTTCTCGACTTGGTACTCGGATTCCAGATCGGTCAATGGCAAAATGAGCCTTTCAGTGCCTCCGCCTGGAACATCTCTATCGTCGATCGCCACTCCCTTTTCCTTCAGGATATCGAACATGCCAAGGGACTTCAGGTAGCTGGGTTCCGTTTGCTTCTAGTGTCTTGCCTATGGTAGCATTTCCGTATGGCTGAGTTTAACCACCGAGAAGGGATATTGCGTTCAGTGTGAGATGAACAAACGGACGCCCTGGAGTATGCGGCTCCAGGGCGTCCAGACCAAGGGGGGCTATGGAGATGCTGGTTAACGTCCTGTCGTTGGTACTTGGGTGTTCGGTTGTATTGGGGAGTTTCTTTGCTGGCTGGCTTCTAGGTGCGCTTCTGAATTCTGACTCTTGGGCGACGAGCATAGGTAGCACGGCTCTACTCCTATGCGGATTTTTTGGCGTCGTCGCACTTGTACCTTTGCTACTATCCCAAGCATTATGAAGGTGAAACTCAACATGAAGGTTGAGAAGATTGCTAGGAGACTAGTAACATCCGTTACGCCGTGCTCAAACAGCATAATTACCTCTTAGTGCAGAAGCTAGCTTACAACAAACACAAGTGTGGTTGTCAACTATGAGCAGGCGCAGGAAGAACGGAGACCTGACCGACTATGAGTTGGCTTGGGTTGTGCGGGAAGTTTCCAAGCTCACCAACAAGAGTTTCCGTGAGATCGGAGAGAACCTTGCCAACGAAATGTCCGACAATGAGGATGTTCTCTCCGAGGATGACTTCGAGCTAGGGAACAACATCGCTGCCACGCTGGAAACGCTTTGGCCCAGAGAGGGATTATGGCAGCCTGGGCCGAATGCAGAGCGGGCATTGAAGCTAATCCAACGGGTGCTGTAGGAGCTCACATGACCGAGTTTACCGAGACCACAACCTACATCATCACCTGCCCCGACTGCCAGGGGAATAAGGTCAGGAAGCACGGCTTCCAGGCAGGGCAGCAACGCTATTTCTGCAAGGGCTGTAAAAAGGCGTTCCGTGCCAACGGCAAAGCCCAGGGCCGCAGAATGGACGCCGACATGGTGGGTTCCGCCATCAGGGACTACTACACTGGCAAAAGCTACAAGCAGATTGCCGAAGGGCTGAAGAATGAGTACGACCTGGCGAAGGAGCCGAGCAAGGCCACCATCTATGAGAACGTGAGGGATTACACCACCAAGGCCGTTGGGGAGCTGAAAGACCACAAGGCCAAGACGGGCGGCCACTGGGTAGCCGATGAAATGCAGGTGGATGTGGGCGGGGAAAAGGTGTGGCTGTGGAACGTGATGGACTCCAAGACCCGCTACATTCTGGCATCCCATCTGACACCAAGACGGGATGCCCAAGCCGCCAGGGTGGTCTTGCGAAAGGCGGCGCTGGCGGCAGATAAGCCCCCCACAAGCATCACGACCGACAAGCTACGTTCCTACATTCCAGCCGTCAAGGATGTCATTCCCGAGTCCAAGCATATCCAGTCCGAGGGGATGCGGGCCAAGGTCAACAACAACCTTTCGGAGCGTTTGCAAGGGACCTTCAGAGACCGCATAAAGACTTTGCGGGGCCTCGACAGCATCAAGACTGGTCAGCACTACCTCGACGGCTGGACGCTGACTTACAACCATTTCCGAGGCCATGAAAGCCTTGGGAATAAGACGCCAGGGGAGAAGGCGAAGATGAAGCCTCCGTTCAGGGAGTGGGCAGACGTGGTAAAAGCAGGGGCCGCAACCCTGCCGAAGGTAAAGGCGGGGAAGCGGCCATCGCTATCGTTACCGAAGTCGAGACAGCCAAAAGCCAGCCAGGATAAGGAAGCTGGCACGAAACGACGTGGACGCATCAAACCGCCCAAGCCTGTGTTGCCGAAGGTGGGACGGTCTCAAGCAGACCAGGGTAAGAAAGCTGGCAAGAGACCACGTGGTCTTATCGAACCGCCCAAGCCTGTGTTGCCGAAGGTGGGACGCCGTGCCAAGAAGCCTAAATCTCGAACTCCCAGGTGGGCAAGAGTCATCCCACGTCTGCCACGACGGAATTAACTGTCACTGGCCAGTGACAGTTAATTGGACGCAAAACGTCAAACACTACTAGCAAACGGAACCGGTAGCTGCACACCCCCATGTTTTCCGGCACGAGAAGGGTGCAGTCGCACCCCCTCCGTTTGGCCAGCAGGGAGTACACCAGGCACCACATCACCGCCGAAGGTTCAATGAACTCGCAAGTCCGCAAATCAATCTCCACGCTGGATTCTCTGAACTCGGAAGCCCGGGGGTCTGGCACAGCGAACCCCTTCAAATTGCCTGGATGATTAAACCTGGGTAAGGGTACAAACCTCACAGGCATCGGCCCTCTGAAGGCTCCTCCGGGGCCAGCCCGCCCCCCATCTCCCAGTCCATCGGCACAGCACCCTCTATCTGATACATGGCTCAAGTATAACAGCACGCCGGGCAAGAAGGCCTTTATCCCCCTCACCCCAGCCCTCTCCCACCAGGGGAGAGGGAGCCCCAATATCTCCCCCCTCCCTTGATGGGAGGGGACTAAGGGGAGGGTGAAGCACTGAAGGGAGCCATCCTGCTAGCCGGCAGCGCTCCGTCCTGGATTGCGGCCTTCGCCGCAATGACGAACAAGGTGGAGGGCGCCCCAGCCGTTCGTGCTGAGGCTCTCGAAGCACGAAGGGAGGGTGAAGGACGAACCCCACCGTCATTGCGGCGTAGGCCGCAATCCAGGAAACACAGGCCGGGAACAGGCCGCCCATACCGTCCCCCCTGTCCGTTCGCCCTTCGAGTCCCCTCAGGGTGAACGGCTGTACAGGCCCACGCCCCCCGATTCTCCCCTTCGAGTCCCCTCAGGGCGAACGGGCAATGCGGCTGACTCCCCCCGTTCGTGCTGAGCACCCCCTGTCCGTTCGTGCTGAGGCTCTCGAAGCACGAAGGGGCAGACCGCCCCTGCACTAGAGCCATCCTGGAACCCGGCAGCGCTCCGTCCTGGATTGCGGCCTACGCCGCAATGACGAATATCCTTGCAATGATGAAAAGCCTGGGGGGCCCAGGGCCAGGAAGGCGTCGGGGGTGAAGACAACGCCCCCACCGTCATTGCGGCGTAGGCCTCAATCCAGGAAACCTAGGCCGGAGGCAGGCCGCCCATACCGTCTCCCCTGCCCGTTCACCCTTCGAGAGCCTCAGGGCGAACGGACGGCTTCCCTCAGGGTGAACGGACATCCTGGCCCGGGCGGGAGGGGGTGAAATTGGAAAGGGAATCCACTTTGGGACAGAAAGACGCAAAAATACCTTGACAATAAAAATGGGTTGGTGTTAGAAATAGTACTGATCCTTCACTGGAAAGGGTTTCTTGTGTATTATTCTGCGTTGAACACTGGTCGCCGAACCCTGCCCAGTTCCGGAGTTGCGAACCGGAAGGATAGAAGTGGCAAAAATATTCCAGCTCTGGTGAACCAGGAAGCAAAAGGGGAGAGGAACTGATGAAGATTCAAAGGTCCAGGTACTTTCTAGGCGGAATAGGCGTACTGCTCCTGCTCTTAGTGGGCGCATTGTGGGCAGTGGCTGCCGTTGCTTCTCCTTCCGGACAAACCCAGGGGACCATCGCGTTGGATGACACCTACGTGAGGTCCGACTGCGGCGCCGGCTCTGCCGACGACTGCACGCTCAAGGTCACGGTTAACGATGCCGACCTGAGCAAGCCCGTAGCGGTCGGCCACGGCAAAGACCGCAGCGTGAGCGTAACTATCACCAAAGAGGTCAGCGCGGCCAGGTTCAACACCCTGGTTGTC
Source organism: Dehalococcoidia bacterium (assembly GCA_963663025.1). Taxonomy (GTDB): domain Bacteria; phylum Chloroflexota; class Dehalococcoidia; order Lucifugimonadales; family JAGWBF01; genus JAGWBF01. The sequence continues at coordinate 1,925,248 of OY760073.1, forward strand.
GATATTGACGGTGGCATGGCCTTCACGGCCCAGGACGCGGATGATAAGGGGACTGTCTCTCACACACCGGACCGGGACGGCGTGCTCCCCATAGTCGGCAGCGTCTCCATTGACTACGACAACAGCACTGGTATCGGCTCCTCTAAGAGCCCCGACGTCGAAGTGGCCCGTGATCGGGTGCAGGGCGGCAAGCAGCTGATCGATCTGAAGCTTAACAAAAACCTGGACGCTAACGACGTTATCGCCCTGTCCTACAACACCTCGGATGAAGAGGGAACCGTCGCCTCCGTCAGGGGCGACGAAGGCACCATGTACCTGAACCTCCAGGAGCAGCTCGGCGGGACCGAGTCGGGCTTCGGCGGCCAGGGCAAGTACGCCGGGACCTTCGAAGTCGCCAAGAGCGTCACCATAGATGTGAACGACATCAAGGGCGAGCAGCACATGGTCCCCGCCGGGCTACGGAGCGGAAGGCAGTTCACAGAGAACCTGGAAGTCGGAGATGCCGACATTGCCGATAACGGGACCGTAGAGGTTACAGTCAGCAACCCCACCCTGCGGGACAACGACAAAGACGGCGACATTGCCGACGACATTAAGATCCTCAGGGGAGAGGTGGAAGACCCGGTTGTCGTCAATGCCGGGACGGGAACGATAACGTTCACCGCTACCGATGACATCAAGGCCAACTCCACCATCAGGATCAGCTACTACGGCGACGATCACTTCAACATAGACCTGGACTACAGCCCCGCGCGGGATGACCTGACAGAGTCCGACATAGCGGTTCCCCAACCCGGCATGTTCAGCGACCTCTACAAGTGGCGCAAGGCCACCAGAAGCCGCATAACCCTCAGCGTGGAGGCGAACACGCCTTCCAACGGAGCGGTCCTGGCAGTCTCCTACAAGGGTACCCAAACGGTCGTTAACCAGGACGGAGACATAGCTGCCGGAGGTGAATTCGAAGTCGAGCTCATAGAGAGGGCGAATACCGTGCCCGTTAACATCACCGTGCTTGGCGACAACGGAAGCACGACCGATGTGAACGCGGTCGCCACGGGAGATGGCAAGACCTGGGCGCGAGTCACCTTCACGGCAGGCGCCGACCCCGTTAAGGACGGCCAGTCCTTCTACATACACTACGACGACATGGAATTCCCCAAGGCCTTCAACCCCCAGAACGCCCTGGACGCCGAAGCTACCACCAGGCCCATCCTGAAGGTCGATCCCAGCCCGGCGGGCGAGGCCCGGGCCATCTATGATGATGTCACCGGAGGCGATGCCAGCATCGTGGCAACGGTGGAGAACTCGGGGCCGTCGGTGAGCGGCGCGTCCCCGGCCAACGGCAGCTCCTTTGCGCCGGCCAACGCCCCCACCCTGTCGGTCGTCATCACCGACATGCCTGCGCCACCCCTGGGGTCCGGCGTGGACACAGATACGGTCGAGTTCTACGTCAGCACCGCCGGCGCCAAGACGATGACGGGAGGCCAGACCTTCACCGGTGACCTGAGCACCGACGACGCGGGCGTCGTAACGGCTTCCCTGCCTCTCATCAACGACCCCAACAAGCGGACTGACGAGTTGAACATCAAGGACGGGGATGCACCGAACATCAGCTGGTGGGTGACAGTCGCGGACAAGGTCGGGAACGAGACCACCAGCGACGCCAAGCCCGACGACAAGGACGACAAGACCACCGACGATGTGGGCAACCAGCCCTACACCCTGAAGATAGACACCACCGCCCCCAAGTCGGTTGACGAAAACACGGTGACGGGTCAGTACTACGATGCGTCCGAGAAGGACTCCTCCAAGCGCATCAAGGACAACCGTCGCAACAGCATACGGCTGGCCTTTGACGACCCCATTAACGCCGACAGCGTGGACGCCGACGACTTCACGGTTACGTCCGGCGGCGCGACCATAGCGGTTGAATCCGCGGACGTACAGGGCAGCGACATCTACCTGACCCTGGCCGAAGACCTGTCTTCGGATGCGACCCCCACGGTGACCGTCCTGGCCACCGACGACCGGATCACAAACACGGCGGGCAACATGCTGGCCACGGGCGACATCAAGGTCAGCGACTATATCGACCCCGGCATCAGCGTGTCCCTGTCCAAGAGCCTGAGCACCGGCGACCTGAGCGTGACCGTCGCCACCGACGAGGACATAATCAGCGTTCCCTCGGTTGACCTGTACTTCGGCGATACCAGGATACGCGCCGTGGGCAGCGCCAAGCGGACCTCGCCCACGGTCAACGAGTGGACCTTCGCGGTCACCATAACCGAGCGGGCCGACGGCTCCGATGACGGAGACAACAACGACTCCGATGGCGTGTACAGCGTGATTTCAAGCGCCCTGGACAAGGCCAGGAACCGGGCCGAAGTGGGCAACAAGGACACCTCGAAGGACAACGCCATCAAGTTCGAGATAGACACCGACCTGGACAACCTAATGGTTGAGGACGACGGGGACTTCGACACCCTGTCCTCGGGCGACCTGGTGGGCGAGACGGACATCTACTATTTCGGCCTGAAGTGGAACGACGACAAGGAGTACGACGGGGACAGCCACAAGGGCGTTACCCTGACCACCGCCGTGCTGAACTCGGGCGACAAGGACAACGAAGTGGACCTGACGGCGGGCATAGATCCTGCCGGCTCGGCGACCAGCTTCACCATAACGGCCGAGGGCCTGCCCAAGGGCAAACACACCCTGACGGTCAGAGGTGTGGACGATGCCGGGAACAAGTCGGAGAACGTCACGATAAACTTCACGATCACCGAGCTCTCCTTCGACTTCCAGCTACGGCGGGGCGTGAACCACATCTCCCTGCCCAGGAACCCGGCTAACATGGACATCAACGCGGTGTTCGGAGAGGTGTCCCAGGTAACCTCGGTGTTCACCTACGTGGACGGCACACCCAAGGCAGCCTTCCGCGACCCGGCCACCAACGAGTTCGTGGGCGACCTGACGCAGATAGACGCCAGCCATGCCTACGGCGTGGAGTCCACGGGCAGCGTGAAGATAACCATAGCCATACCCAACGTGTCGGGCAGCGTGGCGCCCCCGACGGTGATGGTGAACCAGGGCTGGAACTTCGTGCCTGTGATCACCCTGGACGACATCAACGTGATCAACGACCAGCCCGTGATGGACGCCGACGCGTACCTGGGCTTCGGGTGGACCAGCGGTTGGACATTCTTCAACAGCAGGTGGACATCCATAGCGCCCGATCCCAAGAACGACAACCTCAACTGCGACAACGACGCCCAGGAGAGCGGTGAGGTGCACATAGGCAGAGGCTACTGGGTGTACTACGAGGGCGCATCGAGCCTGAACCCAGGCTCAGTACCCACCAAGGCAAGCTGCACGCCTAGCTCGTAGGCATCCCCCAAGACCCGGACCCGGAAGAGGGGCCCCGCCAGTCGGCGGGGCCCCTCGCTTTTTCTGCGGGCCATACATCCTCGTCGTTCCCGCTTGCGCGGGAACCTGCGCTGGCTCGGCGCAGGGCGTCCGTTCGCCCTGAGGCTGTCCGTTCGCCCTTCGAGAGCCTCAGGGTGAACGGACAACACGGGCCAACCTGTCCCAGTCCCTGACTTTCCTGGATTGCGGCCTTCGCCGCAATGACGACACCCCCGTTGATGCTTCGAGTTCCCCCTTCGAGAGCCTCAGGACAGGCTCAGGGTGAACGGACAGCGGCGGGGCAGCCTGGCCCAGTCCCTGACTTTCCTGGATTGCGGCCTTCGCCGCAATGACGAAGGACGTGGATGATGTGAGAAAGGGCAGGGGACGCAAGGCCAGGTAGGGCGATGGTGTAACGAAAGGCCTCCCGTCATTGCGGCGGAGGCCGCAATCCAGGACGGAGCACTGCCCGGTACCAGGCTGGCTCCAACATTACGATGAACGCGGCGAACGATGCGGAATCTCAGTTAGTGTTGCGTTGGGGCACCTGGATTCATTCCAAAGTTTCCTGGATTGCGGCCTTCGCCGCAATGACGAAGAGCGTGGCGGGTGAGAGCTGTCCGTTCGTCCTTCGAGAGCCTCAGGGTGAACGGACGCCCCGATCCACCCTAGTCCCGGTCTGACTTTCCTGGATTGCGGCCTCCGCCGCAATGACGGAGGACATGGATGGTGTGAGCAAGGGCAGGGGACGCAAGGCCAGGTAGGGCGATGGTGTAACGAAAGGCCTCCCGTCATTGCGGCGGAGGCCGCAATCCAGGACGGAGCACTGCCCGGTACCAGGCTGGCTCACACCCCCTACCGTCGTTCCCGCGAAACTTGTCCTCGTGAAAACGGGGAGGGGAAACCTATGCTGGAATGCAGCAGGGCTGTCCGTTCACCCTTCGAGAGCCTCAGGGTGAACGGGCAACACGGGCCAACCTGTCCCAGTCCCTGACTTTCCTGGATTGCGGCCTTCACCGCAATGACGGCGTCCCCCGTTCATGCTTCGAGTCCCCCCTTCGAGAGCCTCAGGGTGAACGGACAGCAGCGGGAGGGACGGGAAGTGGGGTGGGGTGAGGTCTTACCCGGAGCGGGGGAGGCCGCGGGGTTCGAGGAGGACGATGCGCAGCTCGGCGGGGAGGCTGGTGGCGGAGATGGTGAGCCTCGGCTGGGGGGCCACGTCCCGGATGCCCATCTCCCGCAGGAAGTCGTCCACGGCGCCCAGGTCAGCCGACCGGGCCGGGGGAGCATCCTGCCGGGGAGGCTCCTGCTCCTCGGGCGCAGCCGCGGCGGGCGCGGGCTGGTCCGGCGGAGGCGTGGTGGGGGCTGGCTGGGAAGAACCACCCATCAGCCCTTCGAGCCCAAGCTGCCGGATGCCCCCGGTCTCCCCAGACTCGGGCTCCTGCCCGTCGTCCGTGGGGGGTTCATCCTGGACGGCTGTGGCGGCCGGGGCGGATGGCGTTGAGGCGAAGCGCAGGCCGGGCAGTCGGTAGTGCATGGGCACCACAACCCTGGGTCCCAATGCCCGCACCATTTCGGCGGCGCCGGGAGCGTCGATGGTGCACCCTCCGCCCACGGGGATGAGGAGGATGTCCAGGGGGGACAACTCCTGCACCTGGCGGGGCGTGAGGCGGGCGCTGACATCCCCCAGGTGGCACACCCGCAGGCGCTCGATCTCGAACAGGTAGGCGGTGTTGCGCTTGGAAGGGGGGTCGCCCGCGCCCTTGGGGGTCATGACGCCGGTGACGTAGATGCCCGACAGCTCGTACTCGCCGGGCCCGTCCAGCACCCTGGGCGCGCCGGCCAGGGCTTCCCGGCAGCTATGGTTGGGGTGCCGGTGGCTGACGGTAGCCAGGGTGGGGGCCGGCTCCCGCAGCTCCAGGCCGATGGACGGCGGGAATGGGTCCGTGATGATGGATGTCTCATCGGACCGGATGCGAAAGCACGAATGTCCCAGCCATGTTAAGTCCAAGTTACGACCTGCCTCACTTTGTTTTCCTCATCACCTCTAGCGCCGGAGATCCATTCTCCCCCCTCCCTTGATGGGAGGGGATTAAGGGGAGGGTGATACGCATCCCCAGGGGCAACATCCCCATGTTGATCCCCCTCACCCCAACCCTCTCCCACCAGGGGAGAGGGGGTAGGGAGCTTCTCCCGTTCGCCCTTCGATTTCCCCCTTCGAGAGCCTCAGGACAGGCTCAGGACGAACGGACAGCCTATGCTGCTTTCCAGCATAGGTTCCCGCTTTCGCGGGAACGACGACTTGATGTTAACCGCCACTTCCGTCGGAGATCCATTCTCCCCCCTCCCTTGATGGGAGGGGATTAAGGGGAGGGTGATACGCATCCCCAGGGGCAGCATCCCCATGTTGATCCCCCTCACCCCAACCCTCTCCCACCAGGGGAGAGGGGGTAACCGGGGAGGGCGACACGCTCCCCAGACAGCCCGGCCGTTCGCCCTTCGATTTCCCCTTCGAGAGCCTCAGGACAGGCTCAGGACGAACGGACAGCACGGGGCGGCCTGATCTCGGCCTGACTCTCATGGATTGCGGCCTTCGCCGCAATGACGACGCAATGCCGGATCCCAGAGGGGCAACGGCTGAGGAAGTATAGCTGGCGGGGAAGGGGGGAGTCAACGTTTTCAGCTACGATTATCGATTCAATATGTCAAGCCGATTCCTTGACAGTGGACAGGCGTCGTGTTAACTTCCGTTAACTAATCCGACACCCTGCCAGCACCATGACCAACTACAGCTTCCCCAGCTACGGGGGCCTCAAGATGCGCACCGGGACGGTGCTCAACATCCTGGTGGATGAGTACATCAACACGGTGGCGCCGGTGGCCTCGGACGACATAGCCCAGCGCCTGCCCCGGAAGGTGAGCTCGGCGACCATCCGCAACGAGATGGCCGAGCTGGAGGAGGAGGGGTACATCACCCGCCCCCATATCTCCTCGGGCGGGGTGCCCTCGGACAAGGGGTACCGCTTCTACGTGGAGTCGCTGGTGGAGACGGCGGGGCCGTCGGCAGAGGCGCAGCAGGAGATACGACGGCGGTTCAACCAGGCGGCGTGGGCCCAGGATGTGTGGGTGCAGCTTGCAGCCTCGGCCCTGGCCCAGCTTACCAACAACCTGGCCATCGTGACCCTGCCGCGCACGCCCACAGCCAAGCTGAAGTACGTCGACCTGGTGTACCTGCAGGAGTTCCTGGCCCTGCTGGTGGTGGTGCTGGAGGAGACCCGGCTGAGGCACCAGCTTATCCCCCTGGACGACATCACCAACCAGAACCAGCTTTCGGAGATGTCCCTGCGCCTGAACGAGAGCCTTTCGGGGATGACCTGGGACAAGATCGGCGACGTCCAGATGGAGCTTTCGCCCCTGGGCGAGATGGTGAAGGGGAACACGGCGGAGATGCTGCGGGAGGCCGACGCCGACGATGTGCTGGAGCACTACGTGGACGGGCTGCGCCTGCTTCTGGACCAGCCTGAGTTCTCGGAGAGCGGGCGGGCACAGGGGGTAGTGGAACTGCTGGAGGAGCGGACGTTGCTGCGGAGCCTCCTGTCCGAGGCGCCCGACGGGAGCGACGTCGGGGTGTACATCGGCGAAGAGAACCCGGCCGAGGCGCTGCAACCCTACGGGATCATCATCAGCAGCTACGGGGTGCCCCACAAGATGTCGGGCACCATCAGCGTCCTGGGGCCTACGCGCATGGAGTACGGCAGCGCCATCGGGAGCGTCCAGTTCCTGTCGTCCTTCATGAGCGACCTGGTGGTCGGCATCCACGGCACCGGGTAGGGGGCCATCCCCCGGCCGCCAGCCTCCGTTCACCCTTCGAGAGCCTCAGGGCGAACGGAAGACGACGGGCCTTTCGTCATTGCGGCGTAGGCCGCAATCCAGAACGGAACGTTGCCGGGTTTCAGGCTGGCTCTCACCAGGGTAGGCCCCGTTCATGCTTCGAGTCCCCCCTTCGAGAGCCTCAGGACAGGCTCAGCACGAACGGGAGCGTCGGCCTTATACTGCCGTTCGCCCTTCGAGAGCCCCTTCGAGAGCCTCAGGACGAACGGAATACGACGGGCCTGCCTGTCCCAGGCCCTGGGTTTCCTGGATTGCGGCCTTCGCCGCAATGACGGCGTCCCCAGTTCGTACTTCGAGTCCCCTCAGCACGAACGGGAGCGTCGGCCTTATACTGTCGTTCGCCCTGAGGCTCTCGAAGGGTGAACGGAGGACGACGGGTTTAGCAGCGGGGCGTAGACTCCCGCTTGCGCGGGAGTGACGGTGGGGGTAGCGGGAGTGACGGTGAGGGTGCCCTCACACCAGCCACGCTATTCGTCATTGCGGCGTAGGCCGCAATCCAAGACGGAGCGCTGCCGGGTTTCAGGCTGGCTCTCGCCAGGGTGGGCCCCGTTCATGCTTCGAGTTCCCTCAGCACGAACGGGGAGCGTCGGCCTTATACTGCCGTTCGTCCTGAGGCTCTCGAAGGGCGAACGGACGACGACAGGTTTAGCAGCAGGGAGTAGACTCCCGCTTGCGCGGGAGTGCCGGGCAACGTAGAGCATCCGCGCCGTTCGTCATTGAGGCCTTCGCCGCAATGACGGTGGGGGCCTTTCGTCACACCCGCGCCCTTCCGGACCTTGCGTCCCATACCCTTCCCCACACCAGCCACGCTATTCGTCATTGCGGCGTAGGCCGCAATCCAAGACGGAGCGCTGCCGGGTTTCAGGCTGGCTCTCGCCAGGGTGGGCCCCGTTCATGCTTCGAGTTCCCCCTTCGGGCGCCTCAGGACAGCCTCAGCACGAACGGGAGTGGGGATCAGGGCGAACGGAGATATATATTATCCCCCCTCCCTTGAGGGAGGGGATTAAGGGGAGGGTGATGCCCCCGCCGGGAGCGCATCCCCCATGGTGGTCCCCCTCACCCCAACCCTCTCCCACCAGGGGAGAGGGGGTAGGGGCTTCTCCCGTTCGTGCTTCGAGTTCGTACTTCGAGAGCCTCAGGACAGGCTCAGCACGAACGGGGGCGTCGGCCTTATACTGTCGTTCACCCTGAGGCTCTCGAAGGGCGAACGGCCTGTCAGGGGCCTGCCTGATTCCAGCCTGAGTTTCCTGGATTGCGGCCTTCGCCGCAATGACGGCAGGGGGGCCGTTACAGCCAGCCTTACTCGCACCAAGCCTCCTCGGATGTATTATGATGTAGGCGTCCCCCTCACCCCAACCTTCTCCCGCGGGGAGTCCTACTCCCCCCTCCCTTGAGGGAGGGGATAAAGGGGAGGGCGAGACTATTTCAACGAAGGGGTCGTGCATTGAACACCAGATATGGCATGGAGCATGCGGCCGAGGCGTGCTGCCGCAGGGGGATCATATTCGCGGAGGAGTCGGCCTACGGCGCCACCAGCCAGGCTGGGATGGCGGACAGCAAGGCCTTCCCCCTGCCCGGGGATGAGCCCCAGTGGCCCAGGGACCGGGTGTGCAACCTGCGCCACACCAGGCTGGAGATCGGCCTGGACGTGGAGGCGCGCCGCATCTCCGGCGTGGCCACTCACACCCTGTCGCCCATCAACGACGGGCTGGCGACGCTGGAGCTGGATGCCGTGGAGCTGGACGTCACTAGCGTCCGCCTGGACGGCGGGAGCGACCTTGCCTTCACTGCATCAGGGGGCAAGCTGAACATCGACCTGGGGCGGGCCTGGAGCGCTGGCGATGAGCTGACTCTGGCCATTTCCTACAGCGCCCAGCCCCGGCGGGGCCTGTACTTCAACGCGCCCGACGATGCCTACCCCGGGCGGCCCCGGCAGGTGTGGACCCAAGGCCAGGACGAAGACTCCCGCTTCTGGTTCCCCTGCTTCGACTACCCCAACCAGCGGTTCACCAGCGAGATCATCGCCAGGGCGCCCGCCTCCTGGACCGCCATCTCCAACGGCCGGCTGGTGTCGTCGGAGGCCGAGGGCGACGCGCGGACCTTCCACTGGCTCCAGGACAAGCCCCACTCCACCTACCTGATGTCCCTGGTGGCCGGGGAGTACACCGAGGTGCGGGACGATGTGGACGGCGTGGCCATCTCTTACTACTCGCCCCCAGGCCGGGAGGGGGACACCCGCCGGGCCTTCGGCAACACGCCCAAGATGGTGCAGTTCTTCGCCGACAAGATCGGCGTCCCCTACCCCTGGGACAAATACTCCCAGGTTACGGTGGCCGACTTCATCTTCGGCGGAATGGAGAACACCTCTGCCACGACCATGACCGACGCCCTACTGCACAACGAGCGCGCCCACCTTGACTACTCGGCGGACAGCATCGTGGCCCATGAGCTGGCCCACCAGTGGTGGGGCGACCTGGTTACCTGCCGGGACTGGTCCCACGGCTGGCTCAACGAGGGGTTCGCCACCTACTTCGACCTGTTGTTCAAGGAGCACGACCTGGGCCAGGACGAGTTCAGGTACGCAGTCTATCAGGACGCGTCCACCTACCTTCAGGAGGACTCCGGGCACTACCGGCGCCCCATCGTCAACAATGTGTACCGTCAGCCGGTGGACATCTTCGACCGCCACCTGTACGAGAAGGGGGCGCTGGCGCTCCACATGCTCCGGGCCTACCTGGGGGACGGCCTGTTCTGGAAGGCCCTGAACCACTACTGCACCAAGCACCGGGGCGGGAACGTGACCACCGACGACCTGCAGAAGGCGGTGGAGGAGGCCACGGGCAGGAGCATGGACCGGTTCTTCCGCCAGTGGCTGTACAAGGGGGGCCACCCGGCCTTCAAGGTGACCTACCAGTGGGATGAGGAGACGAAGACAGCCCGGGTGGGCGTGAGCCAGACCCAGGCCGCCGACGAGACGACCTCCGTGTTCGCGATGCCCATCATCCTGGCCTACCAGACATCCCAGGGGCGCCGGGAGGTGAAACTGGACATCTCCGAGGCCAACCAGACCTTCTACATCGCCGCCGATGAGAAACCCTTGATGGTGAGCTTCGACCCCGGCTACCGGTGCCTGAAGACCCTGGAGTTCGAGCTGCCCCGGGAGATGCTCACCTACCAGCTTGCCAACGACGAGGATGTCATCGGGCGCATCACGGCAGCCCAGGGGCTGGCCAAGCTGGAGGACCCCAGGAGCGTGGAGGCGCTGGCCGAGGCGGTGAAGAGCGACGGGTTCTGGGGTGTGCAGGCCGAGGCCGCCAAGGCCCTGGGGGTGATCAAGTCCCAGGGCGCCCTGGAAGCCCTGGTGGGCTGCGTCGGCGTCGCCCACCCCAAGGCGCGGCGGGCGGTGGTGGCCGCTTTGGGCAACTTCAAGGAGAAGGCTGCCTTCGATGCCCTGCTGCCCATCATGGAGCGGGACGACAGCTACTTCGTGGAGGCTGAGGCGGTGCGGGCGGTGTGCAAGACCCGGGAAGCCGGGGCCTACGACGCCGTGACCGGGTCCCTGGGGAAGACCTCCTTCAACGACATCTTCACAGCCCAGGGCTTGGCGGGACTGGGGGACCTGCAGGATGAGCGGGCCATCGAGGTCGCCAAGGAGTGGGCTGGCTACGGGAAGCCCTCCCGGGCCCGGGAGGCGGCCCTGGGCTGCCTGGGCAAGCTGGGAGAGCAGAAGAGGGAGATAGCCGAGTGGGTGGCCGACTACCTGGACGACCCGTGGCTGCGGGTGCGGGCCGGAGCGGCCCGGGCATTGCAGGACATCCGGGAGCCGGGGGCCATACCAGCCCTGGGGAGGCGCATCCCCAGGGAGCTGGACGGGCGGGTGGTGCGCCAGTGCCGGGAGGCCATCGCAGCCATCTCCGCGGGCCGGGACCGGGGGGAGGATGTGAAGAAGCTGCGGGAGGGCTTGGAGTCCCTGGGCGAGGAGAACCGCAAGCTGAAGGACCGGCTGGAGAAGCTGGAGTCCCGCCTGGACCAGTAGGGATCTACCGTCGTTCCCAGGCCTCCCGCCCCTGTCCGCTCCCCCTTCGAGTTCCCTCAGGGTGAGCGGACAGGGGGAGAGCGCTCAGTCCCCCGTTCATGCTTCGAGAGCCCCATCGACAGGCTCAGCACGAACGGGAGTGGGGATCAGGACGAACGGGCGACGGCGGGTTTGGCGGCAGGACGTAGACTCCCACTTGCGCGGGAGTGACGGAAGCAGGGGCGGCCACGCTTTTCGTCATTGCGGCGAAGGCCGCAATCCAGGACGGAGCGCTGGCGGGTTCCAGGCTAGCTCCTAAGTTGGAGCCAGCAGACCCTTGGGGGAGGACAACACCTCTGCCAAGCAGCCCAGCCGTTCGTCCTTCGAGTCCCCTCAGGACGAACGGCCTGTCAGGGGCCTGCCTGTCCGAGGCCCTGGGTTTTCTGGATTGCGGCCTTCGCCGCAATGACGGATTGATGCTCCCCCTCACCCCAACACTTTCCCACTAGGGGTCGTCCCCGCCGTCCCGCCCCTGTCCGCTCTCCCTTCGAGTTCCCTCAGGGTGAACGGACAGGGGGAGAGGGTCAGTCCCCCCGTTCGTCCTGAGCCTGTCCTGAGGCTCTCGAAGGGGAACTCGGAGGGCGAACGGCCTGTCAGGGGCCTGCCTGTCCCAGGCCCTGGGTTTCCTGGATTGCGGCTTACGCCGCAATGACGGATTGATGCTCCCCCTCACCCCAACCCTCTCCCACCAAGGGTCGTCCCCGCCGTCCCGCCCCTGTCCGCTCCCCCTTCGAGAACCTCAGTGTGAACGGACAGGAGGAGAGGGTCAGTCCTCCCGTTCATGCTTCGAGAGCCTCAGCACGAACGGGGGTGGGGCTCAGCACGAATGGGAGAGGGGGTAGGCGGCGGGTAAAGTGCTGGAAATAGATGCCTTCAGGGACTGGTGAATGGAAACGTTGTGTGTTACGCTCGCAAATTGTAAAATAAGGCATCTGTGCTATAGCACGTTCTAAGGGGGACCAATGGGAGGGTTCGACAGGGCATACTCGACCCAAAGCGACTCAACTGATGTAGGGAAGCGGTGGTGGGCATCTCCCTTCCCGGCAGCTATAGCCCTTATGCTGTCTGTCCTGCTGGCCCTGACCTTGGCGCCAGCTATATTTGCTTCCGGCCATACCTTCACAGTCTCGTTGGGGAGTGGCGCGGTCACCCTCACTGGCGACGGCAACGACACCGCCGAGGTCATTCTAAGTGTGAATGTGACCTCTTCAACCAACGAGGTTCTGAGCACCGGCGATGAGATCACAGTCTCTATCGTTACGGGCGACCAAACTACAGCCAAGGCTGGCGACTACATGCTTGCGACAGCGGACATGGTGTTCACCAGCAATGATATAACTGACCAGCAGACAGGTGCGATCGCCTCGGGCTCCAAGACTGCCAAGTTGTCCTTCGATATCAGCAAGGTTTCATCAAGCATCGAAGAGGAGGGCGACAACCCCTGGCTGCTCACCCTTAAGGCCGAAATCGGCAGCGACGGCTGCCCGACGCGCAACAATGCCATCATCTGCAGCGCCTCTGACGGCCAGCAAACCGTCGCGGTCATCGCTGAGGACACGCCGGTGAAGGTCACGGTGCCCAACGGCGCTGCCCAGACCGGCGATGCGCCCAAGAACGGCAAGGCTGTATTCGACGGGACCACGATGACCTACACGCCGGCCAGGAACGTGCCCGCCGACCCGGACTCGGTGGCCCTGGACTCGGTAACGTGGACAGTGACCAGCGGAGGCAACCACGGACGTGTGAACATCATCATCGTCCCCATAAACGACATACCTGAGCGCCGGGGGGCCATCCCTGCGATGACCCTGGTGGCCGGCGGTGAGTCGGCGACCCAACTTGTGGCAGGCCGCTTCGAGGACTACGACGGCGATGCCCTCTCCTACGGCGCCCGCAGCAGCAACCCCGACGTGGCAACGGCGGCGATAGTGGGCCGGCTGGTCAGCGTTACCCCCGTCAGCGAGGGTGATGCCATGATCACGGTGACCGCCAGGGACCCGGACGGGGTGGTGGCCCAGATCAACCAGATCAGGTTCGCCGTAACGGTAACGCCGGGCGAGGCTGAAGAGGACGAGGCTGTGGCCGCTCCGTACCCGACACCCAGGCCCACGGCAACACCCATGCCCACAGCCACGCCGGTGCTGCCGGAGCCTACTCCCACGCCGACGCCTACCCCAACGCCGACGCCCACTCCGACGCCGACGCCTACTCCCACGCCGACGGCGACGCCGGAGCCTACGGCAACGCCCACGCCCGTGCCTCCGACGCCCGTGCCTCCAACCCCGACACCCACGCCGGAGCCGGAGCCCCAGGATGAGGGTGGACTGGCAGTTATCTGGTGGATACTGATTATCCTCGCCATAGTGGTGGTTATTGTTGCTGCGTCGGTAGGGTACGTCGTAATGCGACGGTCATAAGAGTCCAAGGAATAGAATTGCAACACCCCCCTTCCTTCAAAGAAGGGGGACAGGAAATCGAGACACGATAGCAGGCTCCTCCCTTAAAGGGGAGGGGCTTGGGACCCCAGCTACAATCTTTGGAAACGTGGGCCAGGGGTGACGATGAGGTGAGGAGGTGTTTGCAGAGATGCACCGGTCCATGTTGGCCCTTCCGCTAGTCCTCCTGCTGGTATTTGCCGCCCTGGGCGCCCAGATGGGCCAGGGCACCGCCCCTCCCGGACCGCCGGTGGGGTACTTCGGGACGATCACCATGAGCGACGGCTCCGACCCTACGGGCTATAGCTTGGTCGCATGCGTGAACGGGTGCGATACGACCGCCGGCGGATGGGAAAGCCAGCCGGTGGAGATCGGGGCCGGAGGGAGCTACAACGCCCTGATCGTCGGGCCTCCCGACGGCAGCTTTAGCGGCAGGCCCATAACCTTCTGGATCGCGAACGAGGGCGGCAGGATCCAGGCCACGGAGAGCGTTAACCTCAATTCGACACCTCCCCTGTACAGAGGGCAGAACCTGACCTTCGAGGGTGCGCTGCCTGTGGCGCCGGAGCCGACCCCGGCGCCTACGCAGGAACCTACGCTTGTACCGCCAACGCCGGCGCCCACACCTGAACCTACGCCCGTGCCTCCTACTCCCGTTCCGCCTACCCCCGCGCCTGAGCCGACGGCAACGCCTACTCCGATACCGCCTACGCCCGTCCCACCGACTCCCACGCCCGAGCCGACAGCGACCCCGGAACCCACGGCTACTCCTGAGCCGACGGCAACGACGGCGCCGCCTACGAACACTCCCATGCCGGAGCCTACTGCCGTGCCGGAGCCTACTCCAACGCCCGAGCCCGAGGAGGAAGAAGGGGGAGGCACAAACGTCTTCCTGTGGATGTTCATCGGCCTTGTGGTCTTCCTGGTGGGGGGTGGGACACTGGTGTTCGTCTTCAGGAACAAGATACTGGGCTTGGACTAGTCAAAATGGGCTAGCTGTCCCAAGAATAGTCTTAGCAGGTCATTCGAAGGCTTGGGTGGAGGAGGTCCACCCAAGCCTTCCTGTTTGTGTGCCGCCCCTATCTTCGTTCCCGCTTGCGCGGGAGTGACCGTAAGAGGCAGAGCTTCGGGAAGGCTGGGTGCGTCGAAAGGCTGCCTCGTCATTGCGGCGTAGGCCGCAATCCAGGACGGAGCACCGCCGGACTCCAGGATGATTCCAATGCCCCCTCACCGTCATTGCCGTGAAAGCGGGGACACTGCCTTAGTAAAGAGCACGGCGGCTGCGGGAGTGACGGTAATTTGAGGCAGCCTGTCCCAGGCTCGGAGTATCCTGGATTGCGGCCTACGCCGCAATGACGAAAGGCGTTGCCGGTGTGAGGAGAGGTGGGTATCGCAATGCTCGGAATGGGGCGGCCTGGTGTTTCCCATGTCCGTTCCCCCTTCGAGAGCCTCAGGACGAACGGACAAAGGGAACGCCAGAAGAGGGCAGGAATTCAAAAGAAGGCCGGTTGTGCCGAAAGGCTATGCCGTCATTGCGGCGTAGGCCGCAATCCAGCACGGACACTGCCGGACTCCAGGTGGACTACTTAATCACGGCAGTTACTGCTTGGGGGGCCTGTTCCCAGCTCGGAGTATCCTGGATTGCGGCCTTCGCCGCAATGACGAAAGGCGTTGCCGGTGTGAGGAGGGGTGGGAGTCGCAATGCCCGGAATGGGGCGGCCTGGTGTTTCCTCTGCCCGTTCCCCTTCGAGTTCGTACTTCGAGAACCCCTTCGACAGGCTCAGGGCGAACGGACAAAGGGAACGCCAGAAGAGGGCAGGAATTCAAAAGAAGGCCGGTTGTGCCGAAAGGCTATGCCGTCATTGCGGCGTAGGCCGCAATCCAGGACGGACACTGCCGGACTCCAGGTGGACTACCTAATCACGGCAGTTACTGCTTGGGGGGCCTGTTCCCAGCTCGGAGTATCCTGGATTGCGGCCTACGCCGCAATGACGAAAGGCGTTGCCGGTGTGAGGAGAAGTGGGTATTGCAATGCCCGGAATGGGGCGGCCTGGTGTTTCCCATGTCCGTTCCCCCTTCGAGAGCCTCAGGACGAACGGACAAAGGGAACGCCAGAAGAGGGCAGGAATTCAAAAGAAGGCCGGTTGTGCCGAAAGGCTATGCCGTCATTGCGGCGTAGGCCGCAATCCAGGACGGAGCACCGCCGGACTCTAGGTGGACTACTTAATCGCGGCAGGTACTGCATCAGGGGGCCTGTTCCCAGCCCGCAGTATCCTGGATTGCGGCCTACGCCGCAATGACGAAAGGCGTTGCCGGTGTGAGGAGAGGTGGGTATCGCAATGCCCGGAATGAGTCGGCCTGGTGTTTCCTCTGTCCGTTCGCCCTTCGAGTTCGTACTTCGAGAGCCCCTTCGACAGGCTCAGGACAGGCTCAGCACGAACGGGAGGAGAGAAGGCCTGTCCGCTCCCCCTTCGAGTCCCCTCAGGGTGAGCGGACAAGGGGGAGGGTGACGCCCCCGCCAGAAGCGCATCCTCCATGATGGTCCCCCTCACCCCAACCCTCTCCCACCAGGGGAGAGGGGTAGTAGATATGTGTCCGTGGCGGGAACGACGATGAGTGGGCCCGCTGCCTTGACCATGTGGCTCTGAGCTTGTATATAGAGGACATTCTTGGGGAAGGAGCCTTTTTCTGCGTTGACCGGGCGTAAGCTGAGATTCGGGGCTGTCCTGAGCTTGGGTCTTGGCGAGACGGCGGCCGAGGCTCGATGGCTGGAGGAGCTGGGCTACGACTATTGCGGGTCGGGAGAGCACTTCATGCGCGGAGACCCGCCCAAGCCATCGTCGGCTGCTCTTTCCGCCCTGGCTGTGGCCGGGGGCGCCACCGAGACCCTCGGCTTGGTGTCCTCGGTGATCTTGCTGCCCTTCTACCATCCCACGGTCCTTGCCAAGCTGGCCACCACCATGGACATCGCCACCAACGGGCGCCTGGTGCTGGGAGTGGGCGTGGGAGGCGAGTTCCCCGTGGAGTTCCAGGCGGCCGGCCTCTCGGTGAAGCAGAGGGGGGGCAGGTCCGACGAGTGCCTGGAAGCCCTGCGCAACCTGTGGACCCGCCGCGAGGTGGACTACGAGGGGCGCCACTTCAATCTGAAGGGTGTGACCATCGAACCTCCGCCCCACCAGCAGCCCCACCCGCCGGTGTGGGTGGCCGGGCGACGGGATGCGGCCATGAAGCGGGCAGTGCGCCTGGGGGACGGCTGGCTCCCCTATTTGTACAGCCCCGAGCGGTACCGCGCCAGCGTCTCTCACATATCCTCCCTGGCGGCCGGGGAGGGCCGGGACCTGTCAGGGTTCACATGGGCCAACTTTCAGTTCATATCCATAGGCGAATCCAGGGAGCAGGCGGCCTCGGCGGCCGCCTCGGCCCTGGGCGGCCAGTACCTGTACCAGGGGAACTTCCTGGATATCGTCGGTAGCTACTGCGTGCTGGGCACCCCGGATGAGTGCGTCAGCCGTATCCAGGAGTACGTGGATGCCGGGGTTGAGCAGTTCCTGTTCAACTGGGCATGTCCGCCCGAGGATGTACCCCGGCACATCGAAACCGTCGCCAAGGAGATCATCCCGCACTTCCGGGACTAACCAAGAGGAGGTGAACCATGTCCGGAATCTGGCCCGGCGACATACAGTGTGTGGCTATGCTGTCCTTCGACGTGGATGGGGTGTCGTCCTGGCTCAGGCGCAACCCCGACTTCGCCAGGATGCCCAGCCTCATGTCCATGGCAGAGTACGGCCCCGGCGTGGCTGCGCCCCGCATCCTGGACATCCTGGACGCCCATGACATCAAGGCGACTTTCTTTGTGCCAGGCTACGTGGCCGAGACCCACCAGGACCTGGTTCGGGACATCTGCGGGCGGGGGCACGAGGTGGCCCATCACGGATACATGCACGAAGCCCCCGCCTCCATGAACGCCGAGGAGGAAGAGGAGGTGATCCGAAAGGGCATCGACATTCTCCAGGGTCTGACCGGCCATCGGCCCGTCGGCTACCGATCCCCCAGCTGGGAGCTGAGCGAGGCGTCCCTGGACCTGCTGTCCCGCTACGAGTTCTCCTACGACTCCAGCCTGATGGGCGACGATGCCCCCTACATGGTGGACTCCGGAGAGGGACGGCTGGTAGAGATACCTGTGAGCTGGGTGCTGGATGATGCTCCCCACTTCGTCCATGCCCCCTCGGCCCAGCGCACCAGCCCCATGAAGAGCCCCGACGAGGTGATGGAGATATGGCTGGCGGAGTTCGAGGGCCTGTATCGCTACGGAAGGGCCTTTCCCCTGACCATGCATCCCCAGTACATCGGGCGCCCGGGGAGGCTGCTAATGCTGGAGAAGCTCATCTCCCGGATATCAGCCTTCCCCAACGTGTCCTTCATGCGCATGATCGACGTCGCAGAGATGTGGGCGCCATCTGGCCCTTAAGAGGGCCCTAGACTCCCGCGTGCGAAGACTATAGCGCTACCCAGCCCGGTCCGTCCGTTCGCCCTTCGATTTCCCTCAGGACGAACGGACGGAGGATTTGGCAATAGGGGCGCAGACTCCAGCTTGCGCGGAAGAGACGGTATTTGGGGTATCCACGCTTTTTGTCATTGCGGCGTAGGCCGCAATCCAGGACGGAGCAATGCCGGGTTCAAGGTTGGAACCACCAACATTCCAAGCTTAGGGATAGGGCGCCTGTCCCCAGACCTAAGTTTCCTGGATTGCGGCCTACGCCGCAATGACGGGGCCAGTCCCCTTCACCCCAGCCCTCTCCCCCCAGGGGCGAGGGGGAAAATATTCTTGCGAGGCGGCCCCGGTGCTCGTTGACACGTATGGAGGCGGAATGATACATTGATGGGTGAATTAGCAGCTTCATAGGGAAGCTGCTAACCATGCTTCCATGATCCCAGGAGGACCGATTTGCCGCGGTACGATTACGAATGCACGGAGTGTGGACACACCTTTGAGTTGAAGCAGAGCTTCGACTCGGCCCCCGAGGGCAGTTGTCCCATCTGCTCCGGCTTCTCCAAACGTAAGTTCCACGCAGTCCCCATCATATACAAAGGCTCCGGCTTCTATACCACCGACTACAAGGGCACCGGCTATAGTCCCGCCTCCAAGGATGTGGACGAGGGCGATTCGGCGGGGAAAGCCCAAGCTGACGCCGAGAAGGCCAAGACCGAGGACAAGCAAAAGGCAGAAAAGCTGATGGAAACGGCGGAAGCTGCCAAAAAGGGGACCGCTATTTGAGACTCCTCCTCCAGCGGGTAGCGCACGCTTCCGTAAGCGTGCAAGGGCTGGAGGTTGGCAGGATCGGCAAAGGGCTCCTGGTTCTGGTCGGAATAGCCAGGGAAGACTCTCAGGAAGACATCCGCTATCTCTCCGACAAGCTCCTGAATCTGCGAATATTCTTCGGAGACTCCGACAGGTTTGATCGCTCTGCCCTGGATATCGGGGCAGAGCTTCTTGTTATCAGCCAGTTCACCCTCTATGGCAGCACCCGCAAAGGCCGACGCCCCGATTTCACAGAGGCAGCCGTTCCCGGAGATGCTGAACGCCTCTACGGCCAGTTCGTGGAAGCTCTCCGCGCTTCAGGCCTCCGGGTGGAGACGGGACGCTTCGGGGAGTACATGCAGGTAGAGCTGCTGAACGATGGGCCGGTTACGCTGATGCTGGACAGCGCCGAGCGTTCCCAGCCCCGCCGTTCTAGGCAGACATCCAGCCACGACCCTGGAAATAGCCCCTGAGGTAGGCAATCTGCCCGCCGTGGGAAATGTTGTCGAAGATCATGACCTCCATAGCAGCTCCCACGGAACGGGGTTCGGCTACGGGAGGTATGACCTTCACCACATCCAAATCGGCATCGCCAAGGAATGACAGGTACTCCCGGGCGCTGGCCCGCACCGCTTCGGAGTAGGCTATCAGGTCATCCTTGGACGGGACAGCCCACTGGGAGACCTGCTCGGCGGTCCAGCCCACACCCCGGTTCTCGGGGTCGTCGCTCATGCCGAACCTGCTGTGCCAGCCGCCGTCTATCCACACCTGGGCCTTAGACTGGAAGCGGGTGTTGATGAAGGTGTCCAGCACCCGGTACATGTGCCACATCAGCCATGCTACGGAGTTGCACCCTTCGGCGGGAATGGCTCCAAAGTTGGACTCCTCCAGGTCTTTGATAGCGTTGTCCACCGTGTTCCAGTTCCGTTCCAGTACGCTCAGAGTTCTCTGCGGTGCTGCCAAGTTCCACCTCTTAGGCCAAGATTGCCGGCTACGCCGGCTGCTGTCCGAACACCAAATCCAAGCTGATGTCCAGGGCGTCGGGTGAGTGGGTCAGGCCTCCCACGGAGATGAGGTCCACCCCTGTTTCGGCCACCGTCCGCACGCTGTCCATGTTGATGCCCCCCGATGCTTCGATGACCGCCCGCCCATCCACGATCTCGACGCATCGGCGCATCTCCTCGGGGGTCATGTTGTCCAGCATTATAATGTGCGCTCCGCCTGCCAGGGCCTCCTCCAGCTCCTCCAGGTTGGTCACCTCCACCTCCACCTTGATGGTGTGGGAGGCCCGGCCGATTGCCAGCTCCACAGTCTCTTTCAGGGAGACACCCCGGGAGCGGAGGGCACGTATGTGGTTGTCCTTGATCAGTATGCCGTCGGCCAGGTTCTGCCTGTGGTTGAAGCCTCCGCCCGCCCGGACGGCGTACTTGTCCAGGTACCTCATGCCGGGGGCAGTCTTACGGGTGTCTATGATGCGCGGCCCAAGGCCCTGCACAGCCTCCACGTAATGGGCGGTGGCGGTTGCGATGCCGCTCATACGCTGGAGCAGGTTCAGGGCGGTGCGCTCGGCCTGCAATATGCTGCACGCCCTGCCGGACACCCGGGCTGCTATATCCCCCGGGCCCAGCCTATGGCTGTCAGGCAGAAGGGCTTCTGTCAGGAGGTCAGGGTCCACCCTTTGGAATACGGCCAGGGACACATCCACCCCTGCCAGCACGCCCGATGCCTTGGCTTTCAGCACACCCACCCCACGCAGGTCCGGCGGTACGATATCCCTGGTCGTAGGATCGTTGAAGGCCTGGTCCTCGGACAAGGCGTTGTCTATCAGAGCCTGGACTTCAGGGATATGCTGAAGCAATGGTTCCTCGCTGGGTGTAATAACGGCGGCCCCTGCCGGAGGTAGGGGCTAGGCCAGCCGGAGCATGTTCTCCAGGGCTATCCGGGAGTAGTGACGGGTGTCTTCGTCGACTGTGATCCGGTTCACCACCCGCCCCTCCACCAGCTCTTCCAGCACCCACAGCAGGTAGGCCGGATGGATGCGGTACATGGTGGAGCAGGGGCACACCACCGGGTCCAGGCAGAAGATCGTCTTATCGGGATTGGCTTGGGCCAGCCGGTTGACTAGATTGATCTCGGTGCCCACTCCCCAGATGGTGCCCGGCGGGGCTTCATTGATAACCTGGCAGATAAGCTCCGTCGATCCGTTCAGGTCCGCCGCGTTGATAACCTCGGTTGTGCACTCGGGGTGGACCAGGATGTTGATGTCCGGGAAACGGCTCCGGGCCGCCTCTATTTGCCGAATGGTGAAGCGGGTGTGCACCGAGCAGTGGCCCTGCCACAGCACCAGCTTGGCGCGGCGCAGCGCTTCAGGAGTGTGGCCTCCCAGGGGCTTGAATGGGTTCCACACAATCATTTCCTCAGGAGCCACACCCAGGTTCAACGCTGTGTTGCGCCCCAGGTGCTGGTCGGGCAGGAAGAACACCCGGTCGGCCCGGTCATAGGCCCATCGCAGCGCTTCATGGGCGTTGGAGGAGGTGCAGACGATCCCGCCTTGGCGCCCGCACAAGCTCTTCAGGGCCGCGGCTGTGTTCATATAGGCCACCGGCAGGATGGCGCCGTGGCCATCCAGCACATCGGATAGGTCATCCCATGCGTCCATGACATCATCCATGGGCGCCATGTCGGCCATGGAGCATCCGGCCGCCATGTTGGGCAGGACCACCTGCTGGTGGGGGGCGCATAATATGCAGGCTGTTTCGGCCATGAAATGCACACCGCAGAACACGATGAAGTCGGCCTCGGGACGGGAAGCGGCGTTCTGGGACAGCTTGAAGGAGTCCCCCCGGTAGTCCACATGCTTGATGATCTCTTCTCGCTGGTAGTGGTGTCCCAGAATAGTGACTGTGCGACCCAGCGCCCTCTTGGCATCGGTGATGCGCCGGTCCAGGGTCTCCGGGTCCAATGCCTGGTACTCGGGGGGTATCTGCTGCCACCGCACGTTGACCTTCAGCTCATCCAGCAGGGGCTGGGGCCTCAGGCTATCTTCGCTGCGGCAGAAAGCAGTCTGTTCCACCTCGCTAAGGGGAACGGAGAGCTTTCTGGTCGGCTGTCTGGCGATTGTGCTCACCTTTAGAGCTTCTCCCCGCTGGCAATCTGGGCCATCAGGCTACCGCTCCCTGCAGCGACCAAGGACTTGTGCGGGTGATACGGACATCCAGAATATGGCCCAGGAGGTCGCCTTCATCTTCGATGAACACCAGCTTGTCCGAGCGGGTGCGGCCCTGCCACTTGCCCTTGTGGTGGCCGTCCACCAGCACCTCTACCTGCTGGTCCAGGAAGGATGCGTTGGTCCTGGTGAGTATGCCCTCCTGGAGCAGGTCCAGGTTCTTGAGCCGGTAATCCTTGTCTTCGGCGGATACATCGTCGGGCATGGAGCGGTGAGCGATGGTGCCCGGCCTGGTCGAATAGGCAGCGGCGTGCACCTTGCTGAACTCCAGGTCCTTAACCATCTGCACCGTCGAGTCGTACTGCTCCCGGGTCTCGCCGGGAAAGCCTACGATGATATCCGTGCTGATGGATGCATCGGGCATAGAGGCTCGGATGTCGGCGACAAGCCGGCGGTACTCAGCCGCAGTGTAGCGGCGGCGCATCCTCTCCAGCACCTGGTCGTCCCCGGCCTGCACGGGCAGGTTGATGTGCTCGCACACCTTGTCCAGGCTGGCGACGGCATCGATGATGTCCCTGGTCATGAAGCTGGGGTGGGACGTAAGGAAGCGGATCCTGAGCAGGCCGTCGATGGCGTTAAGGGCCGTGAGCAGGTGGGCCAAGCTGGGCTGGTCGGGCAGGTCATACCCGTAGGCATCGACCGTCTGGCCCAGGAGAGTGACCTCTTTCACGCCTCGCTGGACCAGAGCGCGCACCTCTTCCACAACCTCGGTTACCGGCCTGCTGACCTGGCGCCCCCGGCGGTAGGGAATGATGCAGAAGGTGCACATAAGGTCGCAGCCATGAATTATTGGAACGTAGCTGCGAACTGACGGCTGGGGAGGCAGCAGGGGACCCACGCAGCCCTCCCAGTCCAAGCCCAGGCGGTCTCCCACCAATTCCAGGAGGGGTCCGAACTTCTGGGGCTGCATGAATGTGTCCACGTAGGGAAAGCGGGTTTCCAGGTCGGCGGTCTTGGGCCCCACCATGCATCCCATCAGCGCCAGGATGCTCCCGGGCCTGCGCTGCTTGAGGGACTTCATGGAGCCCAGGTTCCCCACCACCTTGTCCTCTGCGCCCTGGCGCACCACGCACGAGTTTAGAACGATCACGTCGGCATCCCCGGGGCTGGAAGCGGCTTCCAGGCCCATCTGCTCCAGGGCTCCTGCCAGGCGCTCGGAGTCGGCGGTGTTCATCTGGCATCCGATTGTCCAAATATGGTAGTTCTTCATGTGTTTTTCAGAGGGAATGCCGGAAGTTGGCGGAGGGAATGGGATTCGAACCCATGAGCCCGATTTCTCGGGCTAAGCGCTTAGCAGGCGCCCGCACTAGGCCACTATGCGATCCCTCCCGTGTGGGCCAATATAGCAGAGCGGCGTTTGGCTAATCAACCGACGCATGTGAAATAAATCACAGCTTGGGCATCCATGGACAGTCCATCGAGAACCCTAGCTCTGCTGGGTCGCTTCCACAGGTTCGTAGAGCACCCGGAACCCTATTGAAACCGCCACAGTGGCGAGGCACACCCAAAAGCCGGCCAACATTACCGCCATCTCGATGCCCAGCGCATTGGCGGCGACCCCTCCCAGCAGCCCGGCTATGGGCATCAGGCCGACGAACATGGTGAAAACGGACGTAACTCTACCCCGGACCTTGTCGTCCACATACAACTGCACCATGGTGAGGGACATGATGTTGGACAGCTCATCCACACCCCTAAGCAGGGCAAACACAACCAGGCTCAGGAGCAGCCAGGGCACCTGGGAGAAACCCACAAGCAACAGCCCAGCCAGTCCCGCCGTAACAAACATGATCCTGCCCTTATCGGGGGTGTTTGCCAGGTGGACCGAGAGCAGGGTTGCCAGGAAACCCCCGATGGCGGCGGCTGTGTGCAGGAACCCGTATCCCTCAGCACCAGCGCCCAGCACCTCCTCGGAAAAAACGGGGAGCAGGGTGAAGACTGCAACCCCTCCGAAGAAGCACAGCAGCAGCTCCAGCATCGTAAGCCCCAGGATTCGTCTCTCGGAGCGGATGTAAGAGAGCCCTTCCACCAGGTTGGCTAGGGGAGTAGACCTTCTCACCGCTTCGGTGTCGTGGGGAACGGGCTTTAACACGAAGAAGGGGAACATGCAGCCCCCGTACACCACCGCCTGGGCATACAGGGTCGCCTCTACCCCGAACAGCCCGATCATTATCCCGATGAAGGCCGGGGAGACGATGCGGAACCCCTCGAATCCCGTCCTGTACAGGGCAAGGGCCGTCGGGAGCATCTCCTTTGGGCATGAACGGGCCAGGTAGGTCCTCCTGACAGGGCTGCCTATGGCGTACCCTATTCCGGTGAAGAACATGAAGGTGTAGATCTGCCAGTCCTGCACTTCGCTGTAGCGCACGAACAGGGCGAAGGCTGAGGTCAGGGAGGCCATGTAAACGGATGTGGCGATAAGGAGCACCCTTCCCTCGATGCGGTCGGCCAGCACCCCAAAGAATGGGCTGAACAGCAGGGGCATGTACCTGATCCCGATGGCGAGGGCGACGACGGTGGCAGAGCCTGTAACCTCGTATGCCAGCCAGCCCACCGAGACGAAGACGAAAGAGTTTCCCCAAGAGATTAGGATGGTGCCGGCGATGATCAGGCTGACGTTGCGGATGCGCAGGGCAGCCAGGGAACTGGAAAGCCTCTCCTTTAAGGCAGGCATTTTCATGGCTCATTCCAATGTAGTACCACTAGAAGCAGGCGGTCAATGGCAGGCCGATTAGCTTTCGTTGACAGGTAAAGTACCCTAACCTAATATGAACACCGAAGCAGACCCCATTGGTATCACCTACACCCTCTTCCCTTGATGGGAAAAGGCTACTCAGAGAAGGATGGACGAGCTAGACGCCAGGATCATAAAGGTGCTCCAGACCGACGGGCGGGCCTCCAACTCCCACATTTCCCGGGAGGTTGGCGTGAGTGAAGGGACGGTCCGTCGCAGGCTGCATCACCTGGTCAAAGACGATATGATCAAGGTCGTCGCCATTCCCAACCTGGACCAGATGGGGAACGGCACCGCCGCTCTCATCGGCATCCGCACCCATCCTGCAAGCGTGGAAGCCATTGCCGACACGTTGAGCGATCTCGAGGAGGTCCACTACGTCTCCATCACCACCGGGGCGTGGGACATCTTCATCTGGATGAGGGCCCAGTCAACGGAGGAGCTGGGGGCGTTCCTGCGCAACCAGATAGCCGTCATTCCCGGGGTCATGCAGACCGAGACATTCATAAATCTGTCTATAAAGAAGCGCACCTACGGGATGGCCATGTAACGGGCCAATAGCGCCCCCTGAGCCGGGACGGTGCCATCCCACGCTAACCTTAGATTCCCGCCATTCGAGAGGAGTCGCAAGATGGCCAACAGCATCGAGTCCAGCCCGGAGTTCGTAGCCAACACCTACCGGACCATGGAGGCCAACCTGGAGGTGGTCCGCAGGCGTTTGGGCCGCCCGATGACCCTGACGGAAAAGGTGCTCCTGTCCCACCTGGAGGACCCAGAGTCCCAGGAGCTGGAGCCTGGGGAGAGCTACCTGCTGCTGAACCCGGACCGGGTGATACTCCAGGATGTGCTGGGCCAGACAGCCATGCTCCAGTTCATGCAGACCGAGCGTCAGCGCACCGCCGTTCCCTCCACCATTCACTGCGACCACCTGATACAGGCCCGCCAGGAGGGTGTGTCGGACCTGAGGGAGTCCCTGTCCGAGAACAACGAGGTGTACAACTTCCTGCGTTCTGCGGCCGCCAAGTACGGCCTGGGCTTCTGGGGACCAGGAGCGGGCATCATCCACCAGGTCAACCTGGAGAACTACGCCTTCCCGGGCGCGGTGATAATCGGCACCGACTCCCATACCCCCAACGCCGGAGGACTGGGGGCCTGCGCCGTGGGCGTTGGTGGGGCCGACGCGGTGGAGGTGATGGCCGGGCTTCCCTGGGAGCTGTTGTTCCCCAGGCGCATCGGGGTGCACCTGACGGGCAGGCTGGGAGGCTGGACCGCCCCCAAAGACGTCATCCTGTACCTGGCCGGGGTGCTGACCGTGTCCGGCGGCACCAACTCCATAATCGAGTACTTCGGCCCCGGCATCGACTCCATAAGCTGCACTGGCCGGGCCACCATCACCAACATGGGGGCCGAATTGGGCGCCACCACCTCCATATTCCCCTATGACGGGCGCATGGCCACCTACTTGAGGGCTACCGCAAGGGGAGACCTGGTACCCCTGGCCGAAGCGGCCGTCAACCTGCTACGTCCTGACGATGAAGTGCTGTCCGACCCGGCGCGCTACTTCGACCGGATAGTGGAGATCGACCTCTCCGCCCTGGAACCCCACGTGGTAGGGCCACACTCTCCCGACCGCGCCCGGCCCATATCCCAGCTTGCAGAAGAAGTGCGGGATTCAGGCAACAGTTTCGTGGATGAAGTGTCGGCTGCCCTCATCGGAAGCTGCACCAACTCATCCTACGAAGATATGGGGCGGGCAGCCGACGTGGCGGAGCAGGCCCGGGCCCACGGACTTCAGGCCGACGCTTCCCTCATGGTAACCCCCGGCTCCGAGCAGATACGGGCCACCATAGAAAGGGACGGCCAGATGGAGTCCCTGCGGGCCATAGGCGGGACGGTGTTGGCCAACGCCTGTGGTCCCTGCATAGGCCAGTGGCGCCGTTCCCAGGAAGCGGGTGGCGCGCCCAACTCCATCGTCACATCCTACAACCGCAACTTCCCCCGGCGGAACGACGGTCAGCCAGGCACCATGAACTTTATCGCAAGCCCCGAAGTCACCGTGGCCTTCGCCCTGGCAGGCAAACTCTCTTTCAACCCCCTGACCGATGCCCTCACGGGGGCCAACGGCGAGGCATTCATACTGGAACCCCCAGGCGATGCCCCCGAGGTGCCAGCGAACGGCTTCAGCCGGGGCGACACCACTTTCGTGCCCCCGCCCGACGACGGCTCCCACGTAGAGGTTGCGGTGGACCCCCAGAGCCAGCGCCTGCAGAGGATGGAACCCTGGCCCGCCTGGGACGGCCAGGACTACCTGGACATGCCGGTGCTGGCCAAGGTCAAAGGCAAATGCACCACCGACCACATCTCCCCCGCTGGGCCCTGGCTTAGCCTGCGGGGGCACCTGGACAAGTTCAGCGACAACATGTTCATGGGGGCCATCAACGCCTATACCGGGAACGCCGGCAAAGGACTAAACCTGCTGACCCAGGAACCGGACCAGTCCTTCTCCGACGTTGCTCGCAGCTACAAGAGAGAGGGCTTGCCCTGGGTGGTTATCGGCGACGATAACTACGGCGAAGGGAGCAGCAGGGAGCACGCAGCCCTCTCTCCCAGGCTTCTGGGAGGCGTGGCGGTCATCGCCAGGAGCTTTGCCCGCATCCACGAGACCAACCTCAAGAAGCAGGGCCTTCTGGCGCTGACATTCCAGGACCCTGCCGACTACGACAGGATACGGGAGAACGACCGCCTGAGCTTGGTGGGCCTGGACTTCCTCGCCCCCGGCAGGCCGGTCACGTGCCGAATCCGCCACGACGATGGGACGGAAGAGGAGATCGGGCTGGGCCACTCTTTCAGCGAACCCCAGCTCGAATGGTTCAAGCTGGGCGCTGCGCTGAACCTGATGCGCGGGAAGTAGGGGCTACCCCAGCCCGTCCAGGCACTCCCCCAAGGGCTTATGGATGCAGGTGAATATGGGGGTGTCCCGCAGGGTGTAGGGCCGGGCCTGGGACTCCCTGAGGGCCATAACAAGGTCGAGGAAGTCGCCGGGACTCTCGGTCTCGAACCCCAGCATGAACTCTTGGTCGTCCAGCCCGAAAGAGTAGCTGGTGCTGATCTTCACCGAGGGGTACTTGTGGCCTATCCGGAAGTGTTCGGACATGATGGACTGGCGCTCTTCCTGGGAGAGTTGGTACCAGTCGTGGGTCTTCACAAAAGGATAGACGAACAGGTAGGGCCGCCCCACGGTCCGCACTACATCCCCCGTGCCGTCTTGGCCGGGATGGGTGTGCTCATCGACGTAGGGTGAGCGCCGGGTCATAGCCAGATACGAGTACGGGGTCTCCAGGTACTTGCCCAGCTCGGTGCGGTTGGTCTGGGCAGCAAGCTGGTCCAGCAGCTCGACAGTCGGGCTGATTGCCCACAGCATGTAGTCCACGTCGCCTCTGGTCCCCAGGAGGGAGTAGCTGGCTATGCTCATCCTTTGGGACAGCTCATCGAGGACAGCCACGTATTCGGCTTTGCTTCGCTCCTTGTCCCCATGGTCCAGCCTCTTCCATTCGGGGGACACCTTGTAGAAGCAGTACCTCACGAAGTACCTGTCGCCGTCGGGACTCATGTACACTCCCCAACTCATGCTGTAAAGTCAATTATAGCATCGCCCGGTACCGGCCCAAGTTGGCCAAAGCGGTACCATTTGCGTTTGACAAAAGTCGAGTGTGAAAGTAGACTATTCCCAACATGCGATTTGAGGACGACCTTTTCCACCTGTGTACCCGGCTCCTGATGTAGGAGCCAGGTTAAACCCCTCTAGCGCCTAAACCTGCGCCCTATGCCCGGACTACTTGATGAGCGCAGGTTATTTTTTGTCTAACTTCAGGAGGCCCCAATTGAGCACGGTAACCCAGCCCGACGCCCGCCCCTCCCAGGGCGATATCCACCAGAGCAGCTTGGCCCAAGCCCCGTCCGCCAAGGGCGTGATCCCCTACATGGAGGGTGAGGTAGTTGCCCTGGAGGAAGAGATCCGGGCTTTTCGAGCGGGCGAGCGCGAGGACTCCCAGTTCCTTCCCTTCCGCCTGCGCCAGGGTGTGTACGGGCAGAGGCAGGCCGACTCCCAGATGGTTCGAGTGAAGATACCCGGCGGCGTTCTCACCGAGCAGGCCTTGAGGGCGCTGGGCATCATCGCCGACAGGTACGCTCCCTTGAGGAAGGGACACGTCACCACCAGGGAGAACGTCCAGTTCCACCACCTGAAGCTGGAGGAGTGCCCGGAGGTGCTCCGTATCCTGGGAGAAGCGGGGTTGACTACCAGGGAAGCCTGTGGCAACACGGTGCGGAACGTAGTCGGCTCCCCCACTGAGGGCGTATCCCCCGATGAAGTGTTCGACACCACCCCCTACTTGGCCGCATATGTGCGCTTTGC
Organism: Dehalococcoidia bacterium; assembly: GCA_963663025.1. Taxonomy (GTDB): domain Bacteria; phylum Chloroflexota; class Dehalococcoidia; order Lucifugimonadales; family JAGWBF01; genus JAGWBF01. The sequence goes on from OY760073.1 coordinate 1,954,727, forward strand.
CGTGCGCCATCCCCTGACTCAAAACTTCCCCAGGAAGTTCAAGACCTCCTTCTCCGGCTGCCCTGACCGCGATACCGTGGCATCGGCCATCCACGACCTGTCCTACATCGCCCAGGTACGCCACGTGGACGGAGTCGAGGTACGGGGATTCAAGGTCATCGTGGGCGGCGCAACGTCCATCATGCCCCGCCTGGGCAAGCCCCTCTTCGACTTCGTAGGGGTGGAAGACTACCTGCGGGTGGCCCAAGCTATCTGGCAGGTGTTCGACAAGGCGGAAATGCTCCGCAAGAACCGGATGATGGCCCGCATCAAGGTCCTGATAGATCGCATCGGCTTCGAGCCATTCAAGGAGATGGTTGAGGAAGAGTTGGCAGGCATAGGCCCCATCGACCCTGTGCCTTTGATGGATCTGGATGATGAGTTCATCGAGCATCCCCCGGCGCTCCCTACCGGCGGCGCCAACGGCCACCAGCCGCCCGCAGAATTCCTGGAGTGGAAGTCTAGCAACACTTTTGCCCAGAAACAGCCGGGTTATCATGTAGCCTACGTCACCATTCCCCAGGGCGACATCGATCCGGAGCAGTTTGCAGCGCTGGCCGACCTGGTAGCCAAGTACACTGGCGGGTCTGCCAGGGCAACCCAGAACCAGAACCTCGCCTTCCGCTGGGTGCCGGAAGCCCATCTTGTGGATGTATGGAAGGGCCTAAAGGAGATTGGCCTTGCAGGGACGGGCGTTGACTCCATAGTAGATGTCACATCCTGCCCCGGGACCGATAGCTGCAAGCTGGGCATCACCTCTTCCATGGGCTTGGGAAGGGCCATAATGGATGAGCTGGGCTCCTGGAACGGGCTGCTGGAAGACCCGGAGATCAGCAAGCTTCACATCAAGATGAGCGGATGCCCCAACGGCTGCGGCCTGCACCACATAGCCAACATCGGCTTCCATGGCGCAGCAATGAAGGGCCCCAACGGCGTCCAGGTGCCGGCCTACGAGGTCTTCCTGGGCGGTGCTTACGGCATCGGTCGCCCCGAAGACACCCGCATCGGGGAGCGTCTCCCACGGGTAAAGGTGCCCGCCAAGCGGGTCCCCCAGATGGTCCGTAGGCTGGCTGTGTATTACAAGGAGAACCGCCTCGACGGGGAGGGCTTCAACGACTTCCTCCAGCGGGTCGGCCTGGAATCCGTGGCTTCCATAGCCCAGGAATTCTCAGAGGTCGCCCCCGTGGGTCCCGAATCCATAGACTTGTACATGGACTGGAGCCACACATTCATGTACAAGCTGGAACGGGGAGAAGGGGAATGCTCCGCCTAGGAGATCGTCGTAGCCGTTAGCAGAAGACGGGCATTGGAGCATGCCGATAGCGTGCTGGCCTCCCCTAAGGCCCACGTGGCCGTGGTCCTGCGCCACACCAAGGGCGGTGTCACCCTGCTACACCAGGGCAGGGCGTTGACCCGGTGCTACATCACGAGGACAGGGATGCGCGCCGCCCGCTTCACCGCCCACGCCCTTGGTGTCGATGTCCCCGCCTTGGGAGAGCAGGTGCAGGCCCGAGTGCCCACCGGAGTGCTCTGGCGGGCCATATCCATCTCGTGCCTGGACATGAGGAAGCCCGAAGTCTTGCCCCTGCTGGAGCGCCTGCTGGCTGAAGCTGAGATGCAGCGGACAGCGTCATCTACGGAGCTGTAAGGGGCAATACCAGAAATTGAGGGACCTTAGCCGCGGAAGCTAGCCCCGTAGCCACCTCTTGAAGCGCTCCCACGCCGACGGGTTCTCTTCGATCAGGCGGCCCCGCCACCGCTTCTCGTAGCCCGACGATATCCCTGAGGAGCCTACGAAGAGCAGGAAGTAGGCGACAACGAACAACACCAGACCTGCTATCAGGAAGATGGTGAGGTTGCCCACACCCAGTGTCCCCACCGTCAACGCGATGAGGAGCAGGGCAAAGCTCGCCAGCATGAGCTTCCCGAGGTTGAGCTTGAAGCCTCTGACAGAGCGTCCCATGGAACCCAGCGGCCCACCGCCGGAGCCGCCCGAAGAGGAGCTCGACCTGCGTGAGTCCTTTGGCAGCACTTCTTCCACTTGCTTGAGGATCTCCTCAATCTCCTGTTTGTACTTGTCAGACATTTCCTGCCCCCAGGAGCGATTCTATCCTATCGAGCTAAATGGGACCTTCAGTGCCCCGGACTCAGCCAAGTCTCCGGGACGCATTGGGGGTGATGCGGGCACCCTATCACCCTGTTCATCAATACAATATATCAAACTGCTGATGAGTGAGTCCAGCACCCATCCATAGGGGGATGGGGCGCAGGTCTTAGCTGCGCGTGCCGGCGTATTGCCAGCTTGGGTTGGCGTGCTCCGCCTCCACCCAGCCCGGCTTCTGGCGCCAGCGCAAGCCCTCGGGATCGTCAGGCACCTCTATGCCCTCGCCTTCCGAGGTCTCCAGGCCGTTAGGATGGTATACCAGCTCGATCATGTTGCCGTCGGGGTCGTGGATGTAGGTGTAGTGCTCGCCGTTGTCCTCCCTGCGCCCCTGGTAGGGGTCATCGCCTCCAATGTTCCTGCCCAGGCTGCTGTTGGTGGTGCGGCTGTAGGGTATCTTCTCCTCATCTAGGTGGGCCAACATGGCATCCCAGTCATCCACTTCCAAGGCAAAGTGGACTGCGGGGACGAATATCGGCTTGTCCACCTCGCTGAAGTGCATCTCAGCCGTGCCAATACGGAGCTGTAGCTGGCGCTTGTTCAACGCCGGGCCCCGGTCCAGGAACCGGGCACCCAGCACTCTCTCGTACCATTCGCGAGTGCGGTCCCGGTCGGTGATCTGGATGTTCACATGATGTACCAGCTTGACTCTGGGCATCTCTACCTCCTCTCAGGGAGTTTGCCGATCTTGGCTACATTATGTTTCAGGTCCGGCGGCGAGAGCAACCCTCGGCCATATGCCGACCTCCGGCTTCCTGTGGACCATCAGTTAATCGACTTCTCGTAGCCCCGCCATTCCGCCTCGCGGAGGACGTACTTCTGCACCTTGCCGGTAGCGGTCTTGGGCAGGTCGCCGAACTCTACGTACTTCGGGGCCTTGAACCGGGCGATGCGCTCCTTGCAGAACTCGATAATCTCCTCCCCGTCCACCTTTTCGCCGGGCTTCCTCGTTACGAAGGCCTTGGGCACCTCTCCCCAGCGCTCGTCTGGCACCGCCACAACGCACACCTCGAGGACGCCTGGGTGCTCCATGATGACCTTCTCCACCTCCTGGCTGGAGATGTTCTCGCCCCCGGAAATGATGATGTCCTTGGCCCGGTCCTGGAGCTCGATGTAGCCGTCGGGATGGCGGACCGCCAAGTCGCCCGAGTGGAACCATCCTCCCCGAAAAGCCTCCTGGGTGGACTCGGCATCATCCAGGTAGCCCGACATGACGTTGTTGCCCCTCATTACCACCTCGCCGATGGCCACCCCGTCGTCGGCAACATCCTGCATATTCCCATCCACCACCCTGAGATAATCGCCGGCAACCACGTAGGGCACCCCCTGTCTGGCTTTCAAGCGCGCCCGCTCCTCGGTGGTCAGGTCCTGCCAACCGGGCTGGACGGCGCAGATGGTGTGGGGGCCGTAGGTCTCGGTCAAGCCGTAGAGGTGGTGGATCGATGCCCCCATGCCCTCCATGGTGCGGATGACCTGTGGGGAAGGAGGAGCGCCGGCGGTGGCGATGGTCAGTCCTGACAAGTCCTGGCCTTCGGCGTCTGGGGACGAGTACATGGATATCAGCACAGTGGGTGCTCCGCACATGTGGGTCACCCTCTCCTCCCGGATCAACCTGTAGATATCCACCGGGTCCGGCCTCCGGAGGCAGACGTGGGTACCACCAGCGGCCGTGACCGCCCATGTGTAGCACCAGCCGTTGCAGTGGAACATGGGCAGGGTCCAGAGGTAGCTGCTTCGGGAGGACAGACCCATCTCGATTATCTCGCCCAGCGCGTTGAGATAAACGCCCCTGGCGGTGTACTGGACCCCCTTGGGCATGCCGGTGGTACCCGAGGTGTAGTTGATGGCGATGGTGTCCAGCTCCGATGACAGGCCGGCATGGTGGCCGCCGAGAGGCGCCGACTCAAGAAACGACTCGTAGTCGGGGCCGGGAATGTCGTCAGCTTTGGGTGCGGTGTCCACCACCTGCACGCAGGCCAAGTCCCTGTCCGACCCAGCCCGCACCTCCCGGACGACGGGAGCGAACTCCGAATCGAAAACCAACGCCTTGGCCCCCGAGTGGTTGATGATGTGGGTGACCTCCCGGGCAGAGAGCCTGTAGTTGATGGCCACCAGCACCGCCCCGATGCTCATCGGGCCGTAGTGGGCTTCCAGCATGGCGGGAATATTGGGCAGGAGAAAGGCTACCCGGTCACCGCGCCCCACGCCCAAGGACTTGAGGGCGCCGGCCAAGCGGTCCACCCTCTCGCAAAACTGGCGGTACGAGTAGCGCAGATCGTTGTAGATGACCGCAGTCTTGTCCGGGTACACCCGGAGACTACGGGCTAGAAAGCCGGTAGGATCCAAATCTTGATACCAGGCAGCATCCATCATCTTCTCCTGGTCATCGAAGACTCCAAGGGGCGGTCACTTGTGCAGCTCGCCCACGGGACAACCCAAATGATATTAGCCGACTTCCCGTGGGTCAACGATAAAGTAGACGGTGGTCATGAAGCCCAATCGTGGCCGACGGACAAGGCCTCTGGGCGGTCACTCAGCCTTGTCCGTTCGCCCTGAGGGAAATCGAAGGGGAACGGACCTGGGAGGCTTTGTTACACCCTGCCTGTTTTACGACCAGGGCTTCCTGGATTGCGGCCTCCGCCGCAATGACGGCGAGACCAATCCCCCTCACCCCAACCCTCTCCCTCCAGGGGCGAGGGGGCAATTTTACTCTCTCTCACTCGGGCTCTCTCCTTCTGTGCGGTCCTTCCACCAGGCTCGAAGGCGGGCGGCGGCTTCCTTCTCCTGCCCTTCCTGGGACGGCTCGTAGTACGTCTTGTCTTTCAGAGCAGGGGGCAGATAGTCCTGGGGGACGAAGTGGTCTTCATAGTCGTGCCCGTACTTGTAACCCTTGCCATAACCCATGCTTTTCATCATGCCCGTTACAGCGTTGCGCAGGTGCATAGGCACAGGCTCGGTGGGCGAGCTCCTCACCTCGTCCCTCACCCTGTTCAAGGCTGCGTAGGCGGAGTTGCTCTTGGGTGCGCTGGCCAGGTATATGGTTGCCTCAGCTAGGGGGATGGCCCCCTCGGGCATGCCCATGAAGTGGACGGCCTGCTGGGCGGACACGGCAAGGGTCAGGGCGGCCGGGTCGGCAAGGCCGATGTCCTCGGCCGCCAGGATGATCAGCCGGCGGGCTATGAACATTGGGTCCTCCCCCGACTCGATCATCCGCACCAGCCAGTACATGGCCCCATCGGGTGAAGATCCCCGGACGGACTTGATGAACGCCGAAATGGTGTCGTAGTGCAGGTCCCCGGCCTTGTCGTACTGCAGGGAGCGTCGTTGGAGGGCATCCTCCATCAGGGCAAGGTCTACGGTCGACCTTCCGTCGGCGCCGGAGGCGCGCGCAGAGGCTTCCAGGCCGTTCAGGGCTGTCCTGGCATCCCCGTTGGAGATGCTCACAAGGTGCTCAAGGGCTTCATCATCGAGGCTGACTCCCAGGGCGCCCAGACCGTTCTCCTCGTCGGCCAATGCCCGGCGCACGATGGTCGCTATTTCCCCCTCGCCGAGGGGCTGCAGTGTGAACACGCGGCACCGGGACAGGAGGGGCGGGATGACCTCGAAGGACGGGTTTTCGGTGGTCGCCCCGATCAGGGTGAAGGTGCCATCCTCCACATAGGGTAGGACCACATCCTGCTGGGCTTTGTTGAAGCGATGAATCTCGTCGATGAACAGGATGGTCTTCTGCCCATACATGCCCAGCCTCTCGTGGGCCTTGTCCACGATGCGCCGAAGGTCGGCCACGCCCGAGGCTACGGCGCTGATGGGTTCGAAGTGGGCGCTTGTAGCCCCGGCGATGATGTGGGCCAGGGTCGTCTTGCCGCTACCGGGAGGCCCCCAAAGTACCAGGGACGGCACCTGGTCGGACTCGATAGCCCGGCGGAGCACCTTGCCCTCCCCCACGATGAGGTCCTGTCCGACCAGGTCCGAAAGCACCTTGGGCCTCATCCGCCCGGCCAGGGGCGCCCCCCGCCGCTGCTTCTCTATGCGGTCATGCTCGAAAAGCTCCATGGCATGCCCCCCAAGTAGGCCCAGTCTATTACACCCCCGTTTTGTTTACCAGTCAGCCGGATGGGTAGTAAGATTCCGGCGTGCCAACGCCTGTAACGAACTGCCACATTGCCGGACAACTGCGACAAACATGACTGAAGACTACCTGACTTTGGACACCAGCCCCCCGGGGGTGCCTTGGGGGGCGAGGCACGTCGTCCTGGGTGTTCTGCTCTTCATAGGCTGCCTCCTGGTTGCCATCACCCTGTACGAGGCGGCCAAGTGGGCCCTGGGCGTGGACCCCGGCCTGGAGTACGACCTGGTTATCCTGGGGATAATCATCTCCGTACTCATGCTCGTTGCAGCGTGGGACATGGGCCCGCGCGCCCACAAGACCCCCTTCGCCTCCTTGGGCCTGGGGCTGCCGCGGAGGCGGGCGCTCTTCTACATGGCGCTGCCCATCCCGGTATTCCTAGCCAGCCTGGCATTCACCGTCGCCTATACTGCAGTCGTATCGGCCCTGGGATGGCACGGGCTGGAACCGCCGGACACTCCCCTGGGCGACATCGAGATCGCCGGCGCCATCCTTATCCCCATATTTCTGCTCGTGGTGCTGTTCGGCCCCTTTGCCGAGGAGGTGCTCTTCCGGGGGTTCATCTACCCGGGCATAGCAAACAGCTTTGGCCCGATCAAGGCCGCCCTGGTGACCTCCGCCCTGTTTGCCCTGGCCCACCAGCAGGTCGGGGTCATGATTCCCATCTTCGTAACGGGCCTTATGCTTGCGTGGCTTTACCACCGCAGCGGCTCCATCTGGCCTTCTTTCATTGCCCATGGAACGCAGAATGCCCTGGCCTTGGCCGTTTTCGCTTGGGGGTTGGGCTAGAAGGGCGTATAATGTACGTTAACGTTGGGAAGAGGGGACCTTTGCGGAAGATGGAAACGAATGATCCAGGACCGTATAGCTGCCAGGTTCCGGCGTATACAGGAGGAGGACCGCACCGGCCTCATCGTCTTCTTGACGGTCGGCTGTCCCGACCTGGAATCCACCAGGCAGCTTGTCCCCGCACTTGCCCAATCGGGGGCTGACTGCATCGAGCTGGGGGTACCTTTCAGCGACCCCCTGGCGGAAGGCCCGACCATCCAGGCCTCCAGCTTCACAGCCCTTCAGAACGGCGTCACCCTGGGCGACTGTGTGGAGCTGGTGGCAGAGCTGCGCCCCAAGGTACCCGAAACTCCCCTGGTCCTGATGGGCTACTACAATCCCATCCTGCGCTACGGCTTATCCGCCTTTGCCAAGGATGCATCCGGGGCGGGAGTGGATGGCATTATCGTGGTGGATTTGCCCCCGGACGAGGCTGGGCCTCTGATGGAGCTGTGCAGGCCTGAGGGCATCCACGTTATCTCCCTCCTGGCCCCCACCAGCACCGATGAGCGGATCGCTTCAGCCTGCAGAGTCAGTTCCGGCTTCATCTACTGCGTCAGCTTGACAGGCGTTACCGGGGCGCGAGGTTCCCTCTCCAACAGGGTGTTTCCCCTGCTGGAACGGGTGCGTAAGCACACCTCCCTTCCGCTGACGGCCGGATTCGGGATATCGACCCGGGAGCATATAGATTCCCTGGAAAGGAAAGCCCAAGCCGCCGTCGTGGGCAGCGCCCTGGTAGAAGTTGTGGCAAGCTCCCCCAGGGAGAAGATGGTCGAGAACGCCAGTCGATTCGTCGAGGCCCTGTCGGGAAAGGCGGGTCCCTGATGAGCGTCTGTCGGGGCATCAGGGGAGCGACAACCACCCCGGAGAACACCAGGGAAGCCATCTTTGCCGCAACCGAGGAGCTGCTACAGCAGATGGTGGCCGCCAACGATATCGTCGAAGCTGACGTTGCGGCTATGTTCTTGACCGCCACCCAGGACCTTAACGCAGCCTTCCCCGCCACCGCCGTGCGGAGGATGGGCTGGGAGAAGACCGCCCTGTTGTGTAGCCCCGAAATCGCGGTGCCAAACAGCTTGTCCAAGTGCATCCGCGTACTTATACTTGTGAATACGGATAAAGGTCCCGACGACCTCGTACATGTATATCTCAGGGATGCAACTACCCTGAGGAGCGATAACGAATAGGGATTTTCGAGAACGGATGGTCCGGCTGCTAGAGGCTCCTGTATGGCCTTCCAAGGGTTGAAGGTCGGAGCGGGATATCCAACGCCCCCTATGCCAGCACACTGTACGTTCCTGTAGAAAGGAAGACCGGCAATGATCGTGGTGATGCATAGAGACAGCACCCAGGCGCAACTGGATGGGGTGAAGGGGCGGATAGAAGGTCACGGGCTGCAGGCCCAGGTGTCGGAAGGGGTCGAAAGGACCGTCGTTGGTGTATTGGGCCAGACCTTCCGCGAGTTGAAGGATGAGTTGGAGCTCCTCCCCGGGGTCTCGGAGGTGGTACTCATCTCCAAGCCTTACAAGCTGTCAAGCAGAGAGTTCAAACCCGAGGACACCATCGTAAGGGTTGGGGACACCTCCATCGGCGGCGACGAAGTGGTCGTGATGGCCGGCCCCTGCGCAGTGGAGAACGAGAAGCAGTTGCTCACCACGGCCTATGAGGTAAAGAAGGCCGGTGCACAGATACTTCGAGGAGGAGCTTTCAAGCCCCGCTCGTCGCCCTACAGCTTCAGGGGGATGGGTGTCCAGGGCCTTCAGCTCCTAGCCAAGGCCCGGGAGGAGACAGGGCTTCCCGTCATAACCGAGGTTATGTCTCCCGAAGATGTGGGAATGGTCGCCCAGTACGCCGACGTCCTGCAAATCGGCGCCCGCAACGCCCAGAACTTCAACCTTTTGGATGCGGTGGGGAAGGTCCGCAAGCCCGTAATGGTCAAGAGGGGCTTCGCAGCATCCTACGAGGAATGGCTGCTGGCTGCGGAATACGTCCTGTCAGGGGGCAACAGCCAGGTCATTCTGTGCGAACGAGGCATTAGGACCTTCGAGACGGCCACGCGCTTCACCCTGGATCTAACCGCCATTCCGATGATAAAGAACCTGAGCCATCTACCCATCATCTCCGATCCAAGCCACAGCACCGGCAAGACGAACCTGGTGCCGCCGATGGTCCTGGCTTCGGTAGCATCGGGCGCCCACGGCGTGATGGTAGAGGTACATCCCGACCCCGCGACAGCTATGTGTGACGGGGCGCAGGCCCTGACCTTCGAAATCTTCCACAAGACCATGGGTCAGCTTAACGACGTAGCCTCCGCCTTGGGTATGGGACGCGTCAAAGTGGCCGTTTAACGAGGTGTCGAGCCTGGGTTTCTGTCCCTAGTCACGGGTTGGCTCTTGAACCGCATGCGGGCGGTTGATGCGGGTGCTTCTCTACCCAGCTCAGTTTGACGCTCATGGGTAGCTATGCTAACATCGCCCCAGGTCCGGCGCTTCCATCCTTCTTTCCACTTGGGTCAGCCGCCCTCCACTTTCCGCCGGTTCGCCTTGGCCGGACCTAAGGGGTGTTCAGGTCCCGCATGAGAGTTCACGAAGAGTTCGCCAAGGTCGCATCCGAAGCAGACACCGCCTTTACCATCGGCATCTTTGATGGGGTGCACCTCGGCCACCAGCACCTCCTTAGCCAGCTTCGTTCCATGGCCCATCAGGAGGGCCTCGTCCCCTGCGTCCTGACCTTCCGCAATCATCCCCGTGCCGTGCTGGCCCCCGGTGCCGACATTGCCTACATCACCCCCCTGGAGGAGCGCATATCCCGGCTGCGAGATGCGGGGGTCGAAAGGGTGGTGGACCTAGAGTTCACCCTGGAGCTGTCCCAACTGAGCGCCCGGGAGTTCCTCTCCCTGCTCAACAGTCACATGAATATGCGAGGCTTGGTGGTGGGGCCGGATTTTGCCATGGGGCACAACAGGGACGGCACCATTCCCGTTATCGAAGGTATCGGGGCCGACCTGGGCTTCTGGGTGCGGACGGTCGACCCTCTGTACCTGGGTGACAGCGCCGTCAAGAGCAGCGCCATCCGCGGGGCCATAGCCAGCGGAGACGTGGCCGGGGCATGCCGGCTGCTGGGGCGCACCTACTCCCTTACGGGGACCGTCGTCCACGGCGCTCGCCGTGGAAGCACCTTGGGCTTCCCCACAGCCAACCTGGAGGTCGAACCAACCACTATGGTCCCCGAGAACGGCATATATGCAACGTGGGCCACTATTGACGGACAGCGTTATCCCTCGGCCACCAACGTGGGCGTGCGTCCGACCTTCGGCTCAGGGCCCAAGCTGGTGGAGGTTTTCATCATGGACTTCGACCAGGACATTTACGGGAAAGCGTTGAACTTGGAGTTTGTCGAAAGGCTGAGAGAAGAGCTGGCCTTCGGGAGCGTGGATGAGCTTGTACGACAGATGAAACTGGATGTAGAGCAAGCCAGGGAAATCCTCGCTGTGGAACAGACCGCCCAAACAAGAATCTAAGCGACCATGACATCCGTCAGAAAAGCATCCATCCCCGACCAAGGTACCCTGCAAAGGATACTCCGGCGGGGCGTCAGCGAAATCATTGTAGAGTCGGAGTTCGTCCGGCTCCTGCAATCGGGCACATCCCTGCGCTTAAAGATGGGATTCGACCCCAGCCGTCCCGACATACACCTGGGACACGTGGTAGGCCTGCGGAAGCTGCGTCAGCTCCAAGAGCTTGGCCACCAGGTGATCCTGATCGTGGGCGACTGGACAGCCCAGATTGGCGACCCCAGCGGCCAGTCGGCCACCCGGCCGGTGCTCACCCACGAGGAGGTCGTGGACAACGCCCAGTCCTACATGGAGCAGTTCTTCAAGGTCATCGACAAAAGGCGCACTCAAGTGGTCTGGCAGAGCGAGTGGTTTGGCAAGTTCAACCTGGCCGACGTTATCAACCTTACCGGTCGTTTCACCATTGCCCAGTTCCTGGAAAGGGATGATTTCGCCCGGCGCTTCCAGGCCCACCGCCCCATTGCCATCACCGAGCTGCTCTACCCGCTGCTGCAGGCCTACGATTCGGTGGCCATCACGTCGGACATCGAGTTCGGCGGCACGGACCAAAAGTTCAACCTGCTCGTGGGCAGAGAGATGCAGGGCATGATGGACCAGCGACCCCAGCAGTGCTTCCTGATGCCCATCCTGGTCGGCACTGACGGCAGCCAGAAGATGAGCAAGAGCCTAGGCAACTACATCGGGGTGGATGAGCCTCCCAGCGAGATGTTTGGTAAAGTGATGTCCCTGCCCGATACGCTGGTGCTGGACTACTTCCGGTACCTGACTGACGTTCCCAATGCCGAGCTGGATGAAATCTCCAAGGCTCTGGAGGATGCATCGATAAATCCCATGGAGTTCAAGAAACGCCTGGCCGAGGACATCACAGCCCAGTTCCACAGCACCCGGGAAGGGCAGAACGCCCGGAGCAACTTCGAGCGAGTAGTGCAGGGACGGCAGGCCCCCACCGATGAAGACCAGTACGTGCAGGTGCCTGTGATTGCCGGCACCTCCACATCGGATGTGGTGCGCCTTGCCTTTCCCGAGTCCAGCCGGAGCCAGCTCAAACGGCTCATCAACGAAGGTGCGGTGGAGGTCGATGGCGCGAAGATTAACGCAGAGATTGGCCACAAGCCGGGCCAGACCATCAAGCTGGGCCGGAGGCGCTTCATAAAGACTATAGAGGCATCCTAAGCCCCGTTAGCGGTGCCGGAGACAGCAAACCCCGAGGAGGAGACGTGAAAGTTCCCCAGCAAAACCTGCGGACTCCCGGTCCTACCCCCTGCCCCGACGAGGTGTTGGATGGGATGAGCCAGCAGATGATCAACCACAGGGGGCCCGAGTTCCGGGACCTCATCAATGGCCTTACCGACAAGCTGAGCCGCATCTACATGACTTCCGGGAAGGTATACATTCTCACCGCCTCGGGTACAGGCGCCCTGGAAGCGGCGGTGGTGAACACCCTTTCTCCCGGAGACAAGGTGCTGGCGGTAAGCATAGGCTACTTCGGCGACCGGTTCGCCGACATTGCTCGGATCTACCAGACGGACGTGACCAAGCTGGAGTTCGAGTGGGGGACCCCCGCAAACCCCGATGTAATACGCAAGGCCCTCCAGGACGATCCGGGCATCAAGGCTGTCCTGGTCACCCACAACGAGACCTCCACAGGGATCACCAACGACTTGGAGAGCATCGCCCAGGTGGTAAAGAGCGAGTTCGGCAAGCTGCTCCTTGTCGATGCCGTCAGCAGCCTGGGATGTGTTCCCCTGCACACCGACCAGTGGCAGTGCGACGTGGTCTCTACAGCATCCCAGAAGGGCTTGATGGTGCCTCCAGGCCTCTCATTCGCCAGCGTTAGCGAACAAGCATGGGAAGCCTACAAATCCTCGACCATGCCCCGCTACTATCTCGACCTTGGATCGGCCCATCGCTACCTGGACCGGGGCCAGAACCCCTTCACGCCCAACGTAGCCCTCCTATACGGCCTTGATGTGGCCCTGGACATGATGCTCGACGAGGGCATGGAGAGCGTGTACCAGCGACACCGGGAGATCGCCGATTTCACCCGCGCAGGAGTCCAGAAGCTGGGCCTAACCCTCCTGGCCGACGCCGCCCACGCATCGGACACAGTAACGGCCATAAACAATCCCGAGGGCGTGGACTGCGCAGCCCTGGTGGAGATGATGAGGACCGAACATTCGGTGGTGCTTGCAGCCGGGCAAGGCCCGCTGGCGGGCAAGATATTCCGCATAGGGCACATGGGACTGGTCACCCGCGAGGACATCCAGGAGGTGCTAAACGCCCTGGAAACATCCCTGACAAAGCTGGGGCACCAGCTTGTCCCCTCCTCCTAAGGGTGCTAGTCCTATGACAAAGATACTAGTTGCAGACCCCATAGCCCCCGAAGGCATCGACCTCCTGAAGTCCCGGGCCGAGGTCGATGTGAAAAGGAGCCTAAAAGCCGACGAGCTAATAGATATCCTCGGCGACTACGATGCGCTGATCGTGCGCAGCGAGACCAAGGTCACAGGTCCAGTGATCGCAGCGGGCAAGAAACTCCAGGTTATCGCCAGGGCAGGAGTGGGCGTGGACAACATCGACCTGGAAGCGGCAACGGGCGGCGGGATAGCTGTGGTGAATGCCCCGGCGGGAAACACAATCGCCGCCGCCGAGCACACCATGGCCCTCATCCTGGCAGCCGCGCGGAACGTCCCCCAAGCCCACGACTCCCTCAAGCAGGGCCGGTGGGAGCGCAGCACCTTCATGGGCATCGAGGTGCGCAACAAGACCCTGGGCATCATTGGCTTGGGCCGCGTTGGGTCCGAGGTGGCCCGCAGGGCGCGCAGCTTCTCCATGCGCCCCATAGCCTTCGACCCCTTTGTGTCCCCCGAGTACGCCCAGATGTCGGGGGTCGAGCTGATGGACATGAACGAGCTGCTCAGCCAGTGCGATTTTCTCACCCTCCACACCGCCTACACCTACGACACTCACCACCTCATCGGGGCAGAGAAGCTCGCCCTGATGAAACCCACCGCCTACATTGTTAACGTAGCTAGGGGAGAGCTGGTGGATGAAGATGCCGTCCTGGAAGCCCTGGAAGGAGGGCGTCTTGCAGGGGCGGCCCTGGATGTGTTTTCCAGCGAACCCCCCACCAACACCGCCCTAGTCAACCATCCGAAGGTAATAGTAACGCCCCACCTGGGAGCATCGACCCGGGAGGCCCAGCGAGAGGTGGCTCTGGAGGCATCGGAGCAGGTGCTGGCCGTCCTGCGGGGCGAGCCTGTCCGTAATATGGTCAACGGCCCATTCCTGCCTCCGGAAGTGCACGCGGTGATAGACCCCTACGCGCCTGTGGCCAACACCCTCGGCAAGCTCCTCATTCAAATGTCCGAAGGCCGTTTGGTGAACCTGCACATCACCTACGAAGGTGAGATCGCCCAGCACGATACCACCGTGCTCAAATCATCGGTGCTGGCGGGTTTCCTCACCCCCATCTCCGAGGAACGCATCAACGTAATCAACGCACCCACGATCGCAGAGCAACGCGGGCTGAGCATCACCGAGCGCAAGGTCGCTGAGATGCCCGAGTACGGCAGCCTTATCACGATTGGGATCAACACCACCTCGGGCAGTATTTCCCTGACGGGCGCCTGCATAAGAAACGAGACCCACCTGGTGCGGGTAAACGACCACTGGTTGGACGTGGTGCCATACTCCCCCTACATGCTTTTCATCGAGCACCAGGACATGCCAGGCTCCATCGGCGCCGTCGGCAACATAACCGGCCAGAACGACATCAACATCAGCTTCATGGAGGTCGGGCGCATCAGCCCCAGGGGAAGGGCTACGATGATTGTGGGCTTGGATGACCCTATTAATGCCAATGTCCTTGACCAGTTACGGGCGCTGCCGCACATCGACAACGTCCGGCTGATCAGGATGTGAGCCGCAGTCTTCACCAAGCTCTCCGGGATGGGTGGAGGTCCAAGAGGGTGATGTTGTGGTACAGATAAGAGAAGCAACCGCCAAGCTGCGGATGCTGCTGGCCGAGATACGGGGCCGCGAAGAGCAGATGGATGCCATGATTCGCCAGTTCAACACCCAGCTTTCCCGCATGCCAAGACAAGCCGCCTACGGCAGGGCTTCCCTGGATGCTGCTCTCAACTCCATGAACGAAGTCCAGGAACGGCTGGACTACGCCAAGGCCACGAGGGAGCATCTCCTGGCCATCAAACAGCAGGTTACCGCAGAGCTGGAGGCCCTTCAGATCACCCAGCAGGTCGAAGCGGCCAAGGAGTCCCTGGGCCAGCTAAAGGCCAAACAGACATCACAGGAGATCCTCACCGAAGCGGAGCAGAGTGAGGTCCGCAGGCTGGAGGGGTTTATAGCTGAGTACAGCAAGGTGGCTGAGAGGGCGATCACCGCTTCTCTAGAAGACCGGTAGGGAAGTCCCGACTTCCACCGTGAGAGAACCCGGCTAGACTCCTAGATTGCGCCGTCCAGGGGGTTAATCACCAAGCCCGTCGGCAGCTTCGGGTAGAAGAAGGTGGACTTGGGCGGGAGCTTCTGATCGGCATCGATTATCTCTTTGAACAGGTCCAGCGGGAAGGGTTTGAGCAGGAAGGCCATCTGCAGCTCACCGCTAGTCAGTCCCGCTGACGCCTCCCCAGCATCATGCACATAGTCGATGCATGAGCGGCTCTCCTCAGCCAGGATGGGGCGCAGTATCTGCTCCTCCAGGATCCAGGGCTCGGAATCGGCCATCACGCCCCCGTCTTCCAGGTCCACCCCCGGCCTCAGCTTCAGTATCTGGCTGCCCCTGCCTCCGGGATCTATCATGCCCATCACCGGGCCGCTGCTCCCCAGCTCCTCCACCTTCGCCAGCATGGCCCTTATGTCGCCGCAGGCCTCCTGGGCCTCGGGCACAGGGTTGAAGTACTTCCACAGCTCATAGCGCACCTGAGCCAGGGCTGAAGGCTGCAGGCCCTTCAGAACCCTGTGGTAAGGCAGCACTTTTAGACCCGGATCGTCGAAAGCGACGAGGCCCATCATGACGTGGTTGCAGGCTGCGTCGTCGGGCAGAGAGCCTCCGGCCTCCTCTTGCCTCAAAGCCCTGTAGTTCAAGGCGGTCTCGTAGCGATGATGGCCGTCGGCGATGTAAATCTCACTGGAAGACAGCAGATGGGATATCCCTGCGGTCACATCGCCCTCCTCCACCTTCCACATCTTGTAGCCTTGCAGACCGGGGTCCGAGAAGGCGATGTCCGGCCAGCCGGACATGATGCGGTCGAGCAGGGAGCGCACCTCGTGGGACGGGTCCGAGTACAGGGACATTATGGGGCTGAGGTTGGCGGAGCAGGCGCGGATCAGGGCCAGGCGGTCCGCTTTGTCGGCATCCCTGGTGAACTCGTGGGGCAGTACGATCCTTCGCTCGTACTCCTCCAGGCGCACCGCCGACATCAGCTCCAGGCGCTGGTAGTCCCGTCCCTCGTGGGTGAAGGTGTGCTCTACCAAGTAGAGGGAGGAAACGGGATCCCTGCGCAGGACTTCCTCGGACAGCCACTGGGCGAGCATAGCGCCGGCTCGAGTGTAGCGGTTGTCATCTGCAGTATCACCGGTAAGGCGGGCGCCTGCTTCCAGCCGGATGATGTTGTAGGGGCTCCGCTCGTACAGGGTGTCCTGTAAGTCGGGAGAGATGGTGTCAAAAGGCGGGCAAACCACATCGCCCATCGACGGTATGCTCTGAGGTTCGTAGCGGATGCCCTTGAAGGGGCGGACTACAGCCAAGTCTCGCCTCCGGGTCGGACCTGCATCATGGGCGTCGGGCTACCCGGCCCGGCCGGCAGCGACCTTGCTGTCGGGCGCTACGGATGCAAAGTGGGGCATCACCTCCCGGGAGAACATGTCCAGCTGCTCCCGGAACTCGGGCCAGGGGGTACCTTCGGGCCAGTGCAGGATAATGTGCTCCAAGCCAGGGTACTTGTTCTGGAGGTCCTCCAGGAAATCAATGAAGCCCGCAGCCGGGCCGCAGTACCAAGCCTTCTGGTCCACACCATCTTCGATGTGGGGCACCCTTGCCGGCGCTCCCGGCGTGCCCCAGGGCCTACCTTCATCGTCGGAGTAGCGGACGAACCCGAAGGGCGCAAACCATTTGTACCGCTCGTCGTGGCTGTGGCGCACCGCTTCCATGGCTTCCTGGTGGGTATCGGCCAGGTAGAAGCCGATATTGAGGCCCATGTCCTCGCCCAGCTTCAGGTTTCGGCCATACCTGGCGGCGGCTTCCTGGTAGTCGTGGAACAGCCTCTCCACCAGCTTCTCGCCGGTAAGCCCGACCATGGCCTTGAAGCCCTTGCTGGCTATGTATTCCAGGGTGCGGGCGCTGGCGATAGGCTGCCATATCTCCACGGGACGGTTCACAGGCTGGGGCACCAGGGTGACCTCCTGCAGGTCGTAGCCCCGGTAGGGCACCCTGGCAGGTATGGTGTAGTGCTTGCCGTCATGGGAGAAGGAGCTTTCGTTGAAGGCCTTGAGGATGATCTCAATCTGCTCTTCGAAAAGCTCTTTGTTGGCGTCGTTGTCTATGACGGGGGCGCCGAAGGACTCGACCTCCCGGGAATGATATCCCCGTCCCACTCCGAAGATGATCCTGCCCCCTGTGAGCACATCGGCCATGGCGTAGTCCTCGGCCAGGCGGATCGGGTGCCACATGGGGACGATGTTGAAGGCGCAGCCGAACCTCAGGTGCTGGGTGCGGGCGGCCAGGTAGGTGCCCAGCAGGATCAGGTTTGGAAGGCACTCGTAGCCCTCCCGCTGGAAGTGGTGCTCCGCAGTCCAGAGGGCGTAGAACCCCCGCTCGTCCATAAACTGGGCGAGGTCTGTGGCATGGCCCAGGGATTCCACCAATCGCTCGTTGGGGTAGGTCCGCTCATCGGCGGGGGTTCCTTCCCTACCGATGTTCTCCAGCTCGATCTGGCCTACATACAGGACTGAGAACTTGTCGATCATGGGCAAAATTCCTTAGCTGGTTTAAGGACTAGGCGGAAGGGGTTGGTCTGTCGGCAACGGCAAGCCTGAAGGTGGCGCGCCGGATTGGACTTAGCGATTATACCACAGGGCCCCGTAAATCCTGGTGCCCGGGTTCTCGTACACGATCTCAGCCTGACCGGAATCAACCAGCGCCTCGAATTTCTCCAACCCTTCAGCGGGGTAGTAGGAGCGCTCGAGCTGGCCGACGACTATGTAACTCACCTTGTATTTCTCCAGCAGGCCCAGCGCCTCGTCCAAATCTTCCGTTGCATACATGGTCAGCACATCCCGGCTTCGGTCCTGTATCGAATCTGCGTACTTCATCCGCTGCTGGGTCTGGTGCCAGGGCCACCCCAGAATCGTCGGAAAGCCGGTGTAGTTGGCGATGCGCGCGCCCCAGTGGTACTGGTCCGTGTGGGCCTCAAGCACCACCGGCGACCCCTGGACGTTGTCCTGGAGCCACTCTATCGCCTGGTAGTCCCAGTTGTGTTCGATGAGGGCGCCCGTCGTCCGGTCATGGTGGCCCGTCGTGGCCATGTATCGGGCGCCGTCCAGGGTGAAGCTGCTTGTGTCGAACCTGTCGGCCAGCCGGTCCCTGGTGCCCAGAATGGTGTAGAAGAAGCTGGATCCCACCAGCACCGCCAGCACAACCAGGAATCCTCCCCTGATGATGCCCATACGTCCGATGCGAAAGACGCCCTGCTCTTTCAGGAACCAGAGAATGCACGCAGAGGCCAGGGCGAGGAGTACCCACACCTGCACGTAGAACTTGAACTGGGTGTTCATCCTTCCGATGTCATCCTGCACTCGCACGAACTCCACTCCCAGGGAGACGAGCAGCGCCATCGCTGCCAGGGCAACCACGAAGGTCATGTAGGCGTTTCTGCCTTCCTGCTTCCTTGCCAGCTTGATAGCAGTTAGACCCAGGGCCAGGAGGAGCAGGACCAGGAAGGCCGACGTCCAGTACTGGGCGGCCGCCAGGTATCCGGCGACAACCAGCCCGGCAGCTCCAACCAACCCCAGCCACGGCGTCCTGTCCGGCCAACGGAGTACCGGGAGCCTGCGGGAAGCCGACATTCCTGCCAACAGGGCCGCTATGCGCCCGGGGAGGGCAATTAGGGCTTCCCGCTGGACGTAGGCCAGGAAGGCGGCCAGCAGGAATATAAACAGGCCGTGGATTCCCATGAAGTTCAGCAGGGGCGTCTGCCAGCGGCTGACCTCGAACCCCAGGGGGTATGGTTGGTAGCTGGCGTGGAAGGGCAGGAAAAGCAGATAGCTCAGCAGCCCCGTTGCCACAGCCAAAGAGAGGAACAGCAGTGCCTTTCTTCCAGGGGTTCCGTCCCACATCAGCACCCCTATGCCGATGAGAACCACCGACAGGAGCAGGTAGGTTGGATAGTCCCAGCTGTTGATGGCCCCCAACGAGCCGACGGTTCCCGCCAGCATCACCACCACGCCCGCCGTCCAGCCCGGCCCGGCTTTCTTCAGGCCCACCGCCAAGCTCAGGGCCAGGCCGAGGGCCAGGAGGGTGAAGGGTATGGCAACGAGGTGGGCATGCAAGTCGGCGAACAGGAAAGTGAAATAGGGGAACTCGGTAATGTGGGGGCTGTCAGATAGGGGACTTCCTGGATCGGGTAGCCAGAAGGTCAGGAACCTCAGGGTCGGCGTCGCCTCCTGCAGTAAAGGGATCATGCGGCTGCTCCGCCAGAAGTCCGACAGGTACTCCAGCGAGGGGAACGGCGCGCCGGTGAAGAGGAGGTCCCAAGACCCCTTGACCACCTGGGCGATGCCATCCAGATTGCCGATCACCCCGACGAAGAGGGCAGCAAACAGACCGGCCGCTACAGGCCCCCAGGGGAACCGGTTCCCAGACTGGGCCCCGAGGCCATCCCCCGGCCTAAGGCGACGCAGGCCGGCAGAGACATTGAACACCAGGGAGTAGGCGGCCGTGACCGTCAGGGCGAACAGCAGGGGAATGGCCAGGTTGTATGCCACCGATGGCAGAATGCCCGTCGCCCTGATGAGGGTGGCAACGATGAATTGCCCGAAGTAGTAGTAGTTTAGGTAGCCGCCGGCGTACCAGGGGTCATAGGGCGGCATGGTGGTCGAGCGAAGCACAGCGTTCAGGTAGGCGAAGTCCATGGGCTTTTCACCGCCCCTATAGAAGTGCCACAGGTCCGGGTTGGCAGCCTTCAGTGCCACGAAGGCCAGGAAGGCCGCCAGGAACAGCACCTCAGCAACCAGCAGCAAGCGTACATTGCTCCTGACGAAGCTGATGAACTCCCGCCACCGGAAGGCAAGCACCAGCCCCGACAGCGTCGCCACTGCGAGTATGCCCACCAGCACCGACATCCGGGAGAAGCCCATCCATCCCGTGCTGGCGAGCATCCATGCCACGTAGCTCACGCCGAGGATGCCCAGCAGGCGGGCGAACACTATCCCCCTGTCGGGCAGCGGCCTGAACAGGAAGGTGGCAAGGGGCAGCGCCGCCAGGAATATGACCTCCACCAGAAGGAACCACGCCAGCACAGGCACCCGGTTGGTCCAGCTTTCCCTGGGGATGATCTCCGAGAAGGTGCCCCCCGACTGCTGCACCTCCTGCTCCTCCGGGGACAGCAACAACCCCGGCGGAGGGTCCTCCACCGACGCCAGCAGACGTAACAGCTTGTTGAAGGGCAGCCTCTCCTGGTTGCGGAATAGCAGTACCTTGGGATGGTCGTAGTTGATCACGTTCTCGTCGGCATAACCCAGGTCCAGGGATATCAGCGCCCCGATGTCGTCATCAGGACTCTCAGGTTCGGGCAAGTTGGCCCTGCTGTACGTGTCGTCAACGAAGGCCACACCCAGTAGCTGCGGGTAGGATGTGAAGGAGCGCTCCAAGTCGTACCCCAGGTTGCCGGAGAAGAGCTGTCGGTAGTAGTTGGAGGTCATGGGGTAGCGTTCCGGCAGGCGGGCGATGCTCCCATAGGTGCGGCTGCTGTAGAAGGCCAGGTAGTCGGCGGAGGCCAGCTGGCGGGCCAGGACTTCCATCTTGTCCACGCTGTCCGGTTCGTAGCTGACGAACTGCTCCACATCGTACCGCCCCAGGTTGCGAAGGGGCTCATCCCAATGGTTGTCTGTAAGTATGGCTGCACCATGGGGCACGTTTTCGTTGATCCATTCCGAAGCCTGCACTGCGGTATGGGGCCGGGAGTAGATGCCCGCAAAGGCCAAGGCATAGAAGGCTGTCGTGGCCACCACGACCACGATCGCGCCGGTGACGATGCGAGGCAGGTGGGGCCTCAGGACAGAGGCAGCACTAGTAAGGACGGCACCTTGGGAGGATGCTTCTTCCCGACGCCTCCTGGCCCACGCCAGGGCGGTGAACAGCATCCCGGACCCCATGAGCACCAGGAAGGGCACGACGGGAAAGATGTAGCGCAGGAACTTGGTCTCGAAGAAGGCCAGTAGGACGATGGATGGCACCGCCCACGCCGGCAGGAGTATCTCCCCATTGTGCCGATCCCATCCCCTGCACACCTTGGCCATGGTGAACAGCAACCCACCCCAGGCGACGATGCCCAGGGGAATGCCCAGCCCCCAGACGGCGACCTGCCGAATTTCGTACAGCAGGGGTGTCTCCCCAACGTACTGGAGGGTGAAAGGCACGATGCCTGCCGTCCGCGCCACGTTCCTAGCCTGCCAGACCTGGTCTCCCACGAAGCTGAACATGTCCAGCAGGGCATAGGGCGTTACCATGAAGAAGACGACCAGGGAGGCGGCACCTCCAGCCAGTGCTTGGGGCAGCACCTGCCGAATGGCGTTGACCGGAGACTTGCCGGGGGCAGACCGGAGCACCGCGTGCATCCTGAACAGGTAAGCTAGGATCAGGGGAAAGGCCAGGGGTAGGACGCTGACCTTGGTGGCTACCGTCAGCCCAACGAAGGCTCCCAGGAGCAGCGAGTCCCGCATCCTACCCCGGTCCATTACGCGGAGCATCGCCCAGAAGGAGGCCAGCAGGAAGAAGACCAGGAAAGGCTCGGGTCGGTAGAAGTGGCTGATCTGGATGTGCACCACCGCCAGGGCTGTCAGGCCGGCGGCCAGCAGGCCGGCGCCCTGGCCGAATATTCGCCTCCCCACCAGAAACACCATGAGCACGCTTCCCACATCAGCCAGGGCCGCCAGGGTGCGTCCGACGTAGGAGATATTCTCCAGGGTGCCGAAATTGCCGAAGGGCTCCAGGATAGACCGGAACAGCACCAGCAGGTAGATCAGCACGCTGCCCAGGGGGAACCAGTGGGGGTTCAGGGGACTGCGGTCAGCATCCAGGAAGGCGTCGGGGCCGGGAACGCCCGCCTCCATGCCCGGGTTGTTCCGGTAGCAGGCGCCATGTTCGTAGTTCTGGGCTTGGGTGAGCACATCGTACATGCAGTCGGCCCGCATGTAGATGGAGCGCTCGTCGGGATGGTAGCCGTGGAAGCTGTCCCAGCCTATGCCGTACAGCCTCAGCCCCAAGGCCACAACAAGGATAAGGAGCAACAGGAGGGATGAGGCGGGCACTGGGGGCAGGCGGATCCACCCAAGCTTGTCCACTAGCCCCCTCGGAAGAGGCAGGTTTCCCTGGTACATTCCCTGGGCTTAGAGTCCCTTGTCCACCATGAAAGCGCACAGGTCGGCGGTGCGGCAGGAGTAACCCCATTCGTTGTCGTACCACCCCAGCACCTTCACCATGTTGCCCTCCATCACGATGGTCGATGGAGCGTCGAAGATGCAGCTGTGGGGGTCACCCTTGAAGTCGGAGCTGACCAGGGGCTCATCGCAGTAGCGCAGTATCCCCTCCAGCCCGCCGAAGGCGGCTGAGCGAAATGCTTCGTTCACCTGCTCCACGCTGACCTCGGTCTCCAGGTCGGCTACGAAATCGGTGACAGAGACGGTGGACGTGGGCACACGGAAGGCCATGCCGTGCAGCTTGCCGTTGAGCTCAGGAAGGACTACGCCCACAGCCCGGGCAGCCCCTGTGCTGGTGGGCACGATGTTCTGGGCGGCTGCCCTGGACCGGCGCAGGTCGTCATGCACTTGGTCCAGTATCTTCTGGTCGTTGGTGTAGGCATGCACCGTAGACATCAGGCCGTGCCGGATGCCGAAGGCATCGTTGAGCACCTTCACCATAGGGGCAAAGCAGTTGGTGGTGCACGAAGCGTTGGACACCACCTTGTGCTGGTCGGGTAGGTAGCTCCCGTCGTTCACACCCAGCACCATGGTCAAGTCCTCGTTGCGGGCAGGTGCGGAGATGATAACCTTCTTGGCCCCACCCTCCAGGTGGGCCGCCGCCTTGGTGGCATCGGTGAAGATGCCTGTCGATTCCACCACCACATCCACACCCGCCTCGGCCCAAGGGATACGACCTGGGTCCCGCTCCGAGAAAACCCTCACGTCGGCGCCGTCGATTATCAGGCTGCCTTCCGATGCTTCGACGCTGCCGGGATAGATGCCGTAGTTGGTGTCGTACTTGAACAGGTGGGCGTTGGTCCTGGCGTCGGTGAGGTCGTTGACAGCCGCCACCTCCAGCTTCCGGGGATATCGCTCCATGACCGCCCGGGTTACCTGGCGCCCGATCCTGCCGAAACCGTTGACGCCAATCCGTGTCACCATCGAAACCCTCCCTCGACTTGTCCTAGGACTACTCTCCAGCCGACTATATTATAGTGAAGCTCCCTGGGTTCGGGAACGGATATGGGGGAAAGCGGCCATTCTTGGATATGATGCCCCATCCCCCAGTTCTTCTTCAATCTTCAGCAAGCGGTTGTACTTGGCCAAGCGTTCGGAGCGGCAGGGCGCGCCGGTCTTGATCTGGCCCGTATTCCATCCCACCGCCAGGTCTGCGATGGTCGTGTCTTCAGTTTCCCCGGACCGGTGGCTCATAACCGAACCCCAGCCCGCCTCTTTCGTCATGGAGACGGCTTCCAGTGTCTCGGTGAGAGTGCCGATCTGGTTGGGCTTTATAAGCACCGCGTTGCTTGCTTCTTCCTGAATACCCCTCTGAATTCGCTGGGGATTAGTCGTGTAAAGGTCGTCGCCCACAAGCTGCACCCTGGCACCAAGAGCCCGGTTCAGCTCCTTCCAGCCGTCCCAGTCATCCTCGTGCAGGCCATCCTCGATGCTGATGATGGGGTACTCCGCGGCCCAGGTGCGATAAAGGTCGATAAGCTCGACCGAGGAGAGGCTGCGTCCCTCGCAGGCCAGGTTGTAAACGCCTTCGCTGTAGAACTCCGAGGCCGCCGCATCCAGGGCGATGAAACACTGCTCCCCGGGCCGGTACCCGGACCCTTCGATGGCGGCGCAGACCAGTCCCAAGGCATCCCGGTTGGCCGCCAGGGTGGGGGCGTAACCGCCCTCATCTCCCACGTTGGAACCCAGCCCTCGCTCCCGCAGCAGCCTTCCCAGAGTGTGGTACACCTCGGCGCCGCACCGCAGGGCCTCTGCGAAGGAAGGCAGACCCGCGGGAACGACCATGACCTCCTGGATGTCGATGGAGTTGTGGGCGTGCCTACCGCCGTTCAGTATGTTGAACATGGGAACGGGCAGCCCGACAGAGCCGCCGCCTGTAATACGGAAATGAAGGGACATCCCCGCAGAAGCCGAGGCAGCCTTTGCCACAGCCATGGAGACCGCCAGAGTGGCGTTGGCCCCAAGGTTGGTCTTGTTGGGTGTGCCATCCAGCTCCACGAGGATGCGGTCGATGGCTTTCTGGTCTTCGGCGAAAACGCCTCTTAGGGCTGGAGAGATCACCCCCTCCACGTTTGCAACCGCCCTGAGCACACCTTTCCCGCCGTACCTGGCATCGTCCCCGTCCCGTAGCTCCAGTGCTTCGTACCTGCCGGTGCTTGCGCCCGAGGGAACCATGGCCCAAGCCGAGGCGCCATCCGAGAGATGGACCGTCGCCTCCACCGTGGGGTTCCCCCGGGAGTCCAGCACCTCCCGGGCTGTTATCTTCTCGATAGTTGCCCTAGCCATCACGGTCTCCGGCGGCTTGGAGAGCCTTCTCGACAGCATCCAGGGGGTCCTTGGCCGGGATGATACCGGTGTCCGTCGCACCATCCCTGAAGAGGGTCCAGGTCTCCAGCCCAATGACAGGTATGCCCACACCAAGGGCATGGCCTATCTCGGACAGGGTGCCGTAAGCTCCGTCCACGGCGATGACCGCCCGGCCCGTATAGACGACTATGGCGTTCCGCGCGTAGCCCATGTTGGTCAGGATGGGGACATCGACCCAGGCGTTGGCCGCCCCGTGCTCCCTGCCAGGCAGGATACCTATGGTGGTGCCCCCGGTCTCCTTGGCGCCTCGACAGACCGCTTCCATGACGCCAGCAAGGCCTCCGCACACCACGGCTGCCCCGCGCCTTCCCAGCTCTCGCCCCACCTCCTCAGCCAATGCCAGCGCCTCAGGGGTGGCTTCGGAGCCTCCGATCACGGCTATGATGGTCTTGGGGAAGGTCATATGCCCACCTTGGGGAGGTCACACAAAAAACGATGCCTCCGCCCGGTCAAGGGCTTGAAGGCATCGAGTGTATCCTGGAAAGGCCCGGCTGTCATATCACGAGACGGCAACGGGCAGGGGAGGCTTCAGGCTGACGTTCAACACCCGTTCGCACCAGTGGGCGACACCCAGTAGCTGCTCCTCGGCAAAGCCGGGAGCTATGAGCTGGAGGCCGAGGGGCAGGGCGGTGGGATGCAGGCCTGATGGAATGGCGATGGTGGGCAGACCGGAGTAGCTCCAGGGTATCTGGAAGCGCCGGTCGCCCGTGGTAGCCCGGGTCTTGGGGGAGGGCCCAGGGGTGGTCGGGGTCAGCAGCACATCGTAGTTTGCTGCTATCTCCTCCATGTCCCGGCGGAACTCTCTTCGCAGGCGCTGCGCTTGGACGTAGCGTACGGCAGGCACCAGCCCGCCGGCTTCGATCTGCAATCTCTTGCCGGGACCGAACTTGTCGGTTTTCTCCAGGAAGGCATCGTGGTGGAAGGAAGCGCTATGCACCCTGCCCAGCACACCGTGGGCGGCATGGGCGGTGGCGAAGCTGGCCGGGAGCTTCACATCCTCGACGACAGCCCTGGCTTCCACCAGCTTTTGCACAACCATGTCGGTGTGCTCCCGCACTCCCTCATCGGCATTGACCTCGAAGTACTCGCGGAGCCTCCCGATTCGCGGAGGCTTGGACCAGGAAAGGGCTGCAGCGCGGTAGTCGCCCACTTTCTCCCGGGATGAGCTGGGGTCGTTGGGGTCGTACCCTGCAACAGCCGCCAGCATGATGGCCGCGTCTTCCACGTTCTTGGCCAGTATCCCCACATGGTCTCCGGTGAAGCTGTAAGGCAGCATGCCGTAGAGGCTGACCCGGCTGTAGGTGGCCTTCAATCCGACGATGCCGTTATAAGAGGCGGGCCGGAGGGTGGAAGCGGAACCCTGGGAGCCGATGGCTATGGGGCACATCCCCACAGATACAGCCACGGCGGAACCGGTGCTGGACCCGCCCGGCGTGCGCTCCCGGTCCCACGGGTAATATGTGGAGGGCGGGTCGGCGGCTGCGAACTCGGCGGTGGTAGTCTTCCCCATGATGACGGCGCCCGCTTCCCTCAGTCGGGCGATCACCTCAGAGTCATAGGCGGCTACGAAGTCCTCATACACCCGGGAGCCGGCGGTGGTCTTCAGTCCGTCGGCGTGGAAGATGTCTTTTATGGCAATGGGGATGCCGTGCAGAGGCCCCTTGTATTCGCCCCGGGCTATCTCTTCCTCGCACTTGTGGGCAGCCCCGAGGGCGCCCTCCCGGTCGACGTACATCCAGGCTTCCAACGAGGGCTCAAGGGCATCTATTCGCTCGAAGAAGGCCTGCAGGAGATTCACCGGGGAGAGCTCCCGGTCCTTGATCTGGGCTGCGGCTTCACCAACTGTCAGGTCATGGAGATTTGTCATGGGGCACCTACCTTGAAATCTGGCAACCTCAAAGTCGATGGGTCACGAAGGTCGAGCCGGGACCCGCTAGTCCTTGAAAAAGAAGGCGGGCTCTTCTTCCTGGCGAGGGAGGTTCTGGTTGAGCAGCCAAAGGTTGCCCCCGGTCTCCTCCAGGGAGGCTTTCAGGGCTTCGGCCCGCTCAGGTCCCCACACAGCCACAGCCTGCTCCACAAGTTGGGCAACGATTTCTTCCTTGGACAGCTTGGGGTCCATCGAAACCATGTCAACTCCTCCGAGGGTGTGCTTCGAAAAAGGGTGGAGGTTCTAGGGACAGCATATCCTGAAGCAGCTAGGAGGTCAAGAAAGGTTGGGAAGCTAGCCGGCTATGGCAAGGGCTTGGGTGGCAGCTTCGATGGCCTCCACTATGGGGAAGGGGTACACACCAACGAATATGGTGCCCAGCACCATCGCCGCCAGCACACCAATCAGCAGCAGAGACGGCTTTTGCGACAGGACGATTTCCCGTCCATCCTCTGTCATCTCATGCTCTTCATCGGCGGTTTCAGGCTTGGGCTCGATGTACATCTGCCGGATGACGTTCAGGTAGTAGTAGAGGGAGAAGAGGCTGTTCAGCACCGCAATTCCCGCCAGCCACAGCATGTCCTCGTTGGCGGCCGCGTTGAACAGGTAGAACTTGGTGGCAAAGCCCGCGAAGAAGGGCAGGCCGGCCAGGGAAAAGAGACCGATGGAGATGGACGCAGCCAGGAAGGGATGGCTGTCCGCCAGACCCGCCATATCCTTGATCTCTTCCTTGCCCGTCATATTGAAGAAGGCAATCACCCCAACGAACACTGCCATGCTGGTGAACGCGTAGCCTACGATGTGAAGCATGATGCCGTTGGACGCTAGCTGGGACAAGGCGGCGATGCCGACCAGCAGGTAGCCCACCTGCCCTATGCTGGAGTAGGCCAGCAGCCTCTTCACATTGTGCTGTGACATGGCGACCAGGTTCCCGACAGACATGGTGGCAACGGCCAGCACCGCTATCAGGATCCGCCAATCATCGATGGCCGGGGCGAAAGCCTCGGAGAACATTCGTAGCACCAGGGCAAAGGCGGCCGCCTTTGAACCGACGGACAGGTAAGCTGTGATGGGCAGGGGCGCCCCCTGGTAAACATCGGGCGCCCACATGTGGAAGGGCACCGCCGCAATCTTGAAGCCAAGGCCAACCAGCATCAGGCCGAGGCCCACCCATAGGGCAGGACTGACGTCGCCGGCATTTGCCAGGAAATCGGCGATATCGACGAACCGGGTGTCCAGCACCGATGTGTAAACCATGCTGATGCCGAACAGGAGGAAGGCCGACGAGAAGGCGCCAATGAGGATGTACTTGATGCCCGCCTCGTTGGAGAAGGGATTGCCCCGCAGGTAGGCCACCATGATGTAGAAGCTGAAGCTCATGAGCTCCAGGGCGATGTAGGCGGTGAGAAGCTCCCCTGAGGCCGCCATGATGTTCATAGCCAGGATGGCCATGAGGATGATGGCGTAGTACTCCCCCTGGCTGGAGAACCGGGCCTTGGCGAAATCTATGGAACTGAGGATTACCACGGCCCCCAGCGCCATGAAGAAAGTCTTGAAGAAGAGGGAGTAGGCATCGACGTGGAACAGGCCACCGTACATAAGCTCATCCCGGTCCCACAGCAGAAGCAGGGACAGGACCGTCAGGGCGATGAGCCCCAGGACGCTGATCCATGCCAGCCAGTGCTTCCTGCCCTCAGCGAGAATCAGGTCGGCGGAGAAGATGACGAAAGCCAGTCCCGCCAGCAGGAACTCGGGTAGCAGCAGATGTAGGTTAGTAGTAAGGGACATTTCTCTTATCCGGACCCCAGTATTCCGGGAATCTCGATTACGCCTGCATTGATGACGTCCATGAGCGGCAGGGGCCAAACGCCTACAAACAGCAGGACGAAGGCCAGCAGGGCGGCGGCGCCCAACTCAACCCGGCTGGCATCGGTCAGGTGCTCCCATTCGGGCCGTATGGGACCGAAGAACACCTTGGCCAGCAGCCTGAGGATATACACCGCCGTTATGGCGGCGCCTATAACACCTATCACCGCCACGGGCAGATAGGTCTTGAAGGCCCCCACAAACACCAGGAATTCGGCCACGAAACCGCTCAGCCCCGGCAGTCCAAGGGAAGCCAGCCCGGCCACGGCGAAGAAGGCGGCTGTCATGGGCATCCGCTTGGCCAAGCCCTCCAGGACTCCAACGTCCCGCACGTGCGCCCGGTCGTAGATAGCCCCAACCAGGGCGAAGAAGAGGGCTGTCATGATCCCGTGGGAGAACATCTGCAGCACCGCGCCGCCCATACCCAGGCGGTCCAGGGTGGCGATGCCTATGAGCACGTACCCCATGTGGCTGACGCTGGAGTAGCCCACAACGTACTTCAGGTCGGTCTGGGACATGGCCGACACCGCGCCGTAGAAGACGTTGACGGCCCCCAGCCCCACCAGCACCGGCAGCCACGTCTCGGCGCCCTCGGGCATAAGCTCCAGGCCCACGCGGATGATGCCGTAAGCCCCCAGCTTCATCAGCACGCCAGCGTGGAGCATGCTCACCGATGTGGGAGCGGCTACGTGGCCGTCGGGCGACCAGGTGTGGAAGGGCCACAGACCCGCCAGCACCCCGAATCCCACCATCACCAGCGGGAAGAAGAGGTTCTGGAAGTGCTTGTAGCTGTCGTTGAACTCTACGCTGCGCAGCTCCTCCAGGGAGAAGGTGGGAGTGCCCGCCTGGTAGGAAGCCCAGAACATGGCCATGATGGCGACCCACACCAGGACGCTGCCCGCCACCAGGTACAGCGTCAGCTTCATGGCGCCGTACTCTTTGCTGCGGAAGAAGGTGCCGAAGTCGCTGCTGCTGCCCCACACCCCGATCAGGAGAAACATGGGCAGCACGGCCAGCTCGTAGAAGAAGAACAGGAAGAACAGGTCCAGGCTGACGAAGGTGCCGAAGACACCGGCCACCAGCATCATGAGGAGCACCAGGAAGTCCTTGGGCCGGTGCTGGATGTTCCAGGCTATCAGGGTTGCGGCGAACATGACGATGCCGGTGAGCAGCACCATGGGGGCCGAGATGCCGTCCATCCCCAGGCTGAAGGTGATGTTCATGGGATGGTCCAGCCACTTGAAGGACTCCCTGAACTGGAAGCCGCCGGCCGAGTAGTCGTAGGCTGCGAACAGCACGATGCTCAGGATGAGGGTGGCGACCGACAGCAGGATGGCGAACACCTTGATCTCTCTCCCCCTGTGTGCAGGGAAGAAAGCCAGGATAATGCCCCCCAAGAGGGGGATCAGTATGGTGGCGAACAGAGCCATCCTACAAAGCTACTCCATCACTCTCGATCTACCTGGTGGTCAACAGCCACCAGAATAGGGCTACGAAGATTCCACCTATGACCATGCCAAGGGCGTAGTTGTACATCCGGCCTGTTACGTGGTAGCGGATTATGCCTCCAGACCAACGGACGCCCTTGGCGGGGCCGTCCACTCCCGTATCGTTGACCACGATCCGATCAAAGAGAGCCACCACCTTGGCTACCAGCAGGATGATCCTGTCTATGGTCCACTGGTAGAGGTCGTCCAGGTAGTACTTGTTTTCGATAATGCGGTTCAGACCTCCGAGACGGGCCTTCAACGGGTCCAGCAACGTGGACCCCTTCCCGTAGGCCATCCATCCCAGCCAGAGGGCGCCCAGGGCCAGCAGCGCCGAAGCGATCCCCAGGGGGTAGCTGAACTCGAAGGCGTGGGCCTTATTGAAGTACAGAAAGGTCCCGAATCCACCCGTGTCGGTCACTCGCAGGGCTATGAATCCCACCACAGCCGCCGGCACTGCCAGCAGGACCATGGGCCCCGTCATCACCCAAGGCGACTCATGCACATGCTGGTTCTCGTCCTTCAGCTTTCCGTAGAAGACGACGAACAGGGCCCTGGCCATGTACAGGGCGCTCAGAAAGGCTGCGATGAGGGCAAAGGCCAGCAGGTAGTTCTTGTGATCCAGCACCGCCAGCAGCACCTCATCCTTGCTCCAGAACCCGGCCAGGAGGGGCGCTCCCGCCAGGGACAGCGCGCCGATGGTGAAGGTCAACGCCGTTACGGGCATCACCTTCCTCAAGCCTCCCATCTTCCGTATGTCCGTCTCCTCATCCATGCTGTGCATCACGCTTCCCGCCCCCAGGAACAGCACAGCCTTGGAGAACCCGTGGGCCACCAGGTGGAATATAGCCGCGGTGTAGCCGAAGGCGCCCAGGGAGAGCATCATAAGGCCCAGATGGCTCACCGTGGAGTAAGCCAGTATTCGCTTCAGGTCGGTAGCGACCAGAGCCTGGGACGCTGCTATGAGAGCTGTGATCAGGCCAATAACGGCGACCACGGTCAGGGCATCGGGGGCCGCTTCGAAAATGGGGAAAGCCCGGGCCACCAGGAACACCCCCGCCGCCACCATCGTCGCCGCATGGATCAAAGCGCTGACTGGAGTGGGGCCTTCCATAGCATCTGGCAGCCAGACATGCAGGGGGAACTGGGCCGACTTTCCCATCGCCCCAAGGAAGATGAGCAGGGCAGCCAGCGTAAGGGTGCCCTGGCCGATCTGGCCTGCGGTGGCAGCCTCGAAGGTCCCAGACATGCTGAAGGTGCCCGTCTGATCGAATAGAAGCAGTATCCCGATTAGCAGGCCCACGTCGCCGATGCGCGTGGTGATGAACGCCTTCTTGGCCGCCTCGCTGGCCGACCTGCGCTCATACCAGAAGCCGATAAGCAGGTAGGAGCAGAGGCCCACCAGCTCCCATACCACGTACAGGAGCAGGAAGTTGTCCGCCAGCACTAGGGCCAGCATGGACGCTATGAACAGGGAGTGCACGGCGAAGTACCATCCCAGGCGAGGGTCTCCCTTCATGTAGCCCAGGGAGTAGACCTGGATCATGAGGCCGACCAAGGTGACCATACCCAGCATTACCACCGACAGGGGGTCGACGATGATGCCCCAAGACAGCTCCACATCCCCGGCGGTGAACCATTCCATGCTGAAACCGCAGGTCGCCTGGCCGAAGGCCATGGGGCAGTCCGCTCCCAGGAAACCGACCAGCACCACCCAGAAGACGACAAATCCTCCCCCGATGGCCAGAATGGAAATCCACACGCCACGGCCCGGGAGGAATTTTCCAAGGAATACGACCAGGAAAAATGCGATGAAACTGAAGGCTGGAATCAGCCATGCTAGCTGTGTAAGGTCCATCGGGGGTACCCTTAAGCCTCCGCTCCGCTAGAATCGCCGGCTCTTACCATTTCATCAAGTCCACTTCGTCCACATTGACCGTGGATTTGTTGCGGGCCAGCTGGAGAATGATCGCCAGCGCCAACCCTACCTCGGCCGCCGCAACTGTGATCACGAAGATGGCGATGATCTGCCCGACGAATGCCGAGTCCAGGAAGGCGGCCGCGGCGATCAGGTTGATGTTTACGGCGTTTAGCATCAGCTCGATGGACATCAGAATGAGCACCGAGCTGCGCCGGGCCAGCACCCCATACAGGCCGATGGAGAAAAGGGCTACGGAAAGCACCTGGAAGAATTCCAGGGACATCAGCCCCTACCTCCTGCCCGGGCGATGATGATAGCCCCGATCAGGGCTACCAGCAGGACCAAGGAAGCGACCTCGAAGGGCAGCGCCCAGTCGGTGAACAGGGTTTCGCCCAGCTTGGCAAGGCCGGGACCCTGGGGGGCGGCATCGGGGCTGGGCTTCCAGAGAATCGCCGCGGTGACAACGCCAAAGAGTCCGCCCGCGGCCAGGATAGCCAAGGGCCACTGCCTGTTGTCTGATATCCGGGGGTACTCTCTGCTCCTGGTGAGCATGATGGCAAAGAGGAGGACTATGATGATCGCTCCCCCATAGATAAGCACCTGCACCAGGGCCAGGAACTCGGCGAAGAGAAGCAAGTACAGTCCTGCAACCGCCACCAGGGAGAGCAGCAGGAACAGGGCGGCATGCACCACGTTCCTTGTTGCTACAACGCCCAGCCCCCCTCCCAGCGCCATGGCCGCCGCAATCCCAAAGAGAACTTCGGTCACTGCTGGCTGCCCTCACCAGTCGCCGCAGGTAAGTTCATCACCTGTGGCAGCTTCTCAGTTATTTGGCACCGCCCCCAACTGAACAAAGCCGGCATTCTGCTATTTGAGCTCCAGCTCGGTCTCGGAAAAGAGCTTGCCCTTGAGCTTGTGCTCTTCGAAATCGTGGTCCGGCTCTACGATGTACTTGCCGCCTTCGGCGGCCCGGGCGGTGCCTGTCACATCCTTCGCCTGCTGGTAGAGCATCGGCTTGGATATGACCACATGCTTGCCATCCAACGCCGCGTCAGCCATAGCTCCCTCCTTGTCAAACCAAGATGTTGTCCGTGCCCACGGTCCCTGCACTGGGCAGGGGCTTAAGCGCCAGAGTCACCGGTGGCTGCCGCCTCCTCAGCCTTGGCTCCACTCTTCTTGGCCAACTCCGACGGCGGCACCCATGCAGTATCCCGTTGGAACTGCTTCCCCATATCCAGGAGCGGCTCAAGGTCAACCCGGTCTCCGTTGCGTTCGTACACGCTCAGCTCATGCTCGTGGCTCATCACTATAGCATCGAAATTGCAAACCTCGACGCAGATGCCACACAGGATGCACCGGTTCAGGTTTATCTCAAAGGTGTCGACGATCTTCTTCCGTGTGCTCTTGCCTTCCTGTTGCAGCGGATTGTCCTTCATGGTTGCGCTCATGCATAGGGTCGGGCAGTTGCGGATGCACACCATGCAGGCTGTGCAGTAGGGCTCGTCAACTTGGTAGTCCCAGGTGAGTGCAGGGAAGCCCATGTACCTCGGCTGGATGGGCAGGTGCTGCTTGGGGTACTGGGCAGTGACCGGCCTGCGCAGCCCGTTAAGGGTAGAGCGAATGGTGACCATCATGCCTTTGAGTCCACCCAGCATCGGTTACGTTCCTCCAGCCTCGAGCTTGCGTCTCAGGTTGGCTTGCTGTTGTCGCCTGTACACCTCAGCCACCCGTGCAGCCGGGCGGGAGAGGTGCTTGTACACCAGGTAGGCTATCACCAAGGTGCAAGCCGACGACATGATGGTCGCGACCCACCAGGGCCAGCCATAGAACAAATATATAGCAACTATCACTATGTTGACAAAGGATAGGGGCACCATCACCTGCCAGGCAAAGGCCATGAGCTGGTCGATGCGGAGCCTGGGAAAGGTGCCTCGTACCCAGAAGATCAGCAGCACCACAAAGTAGGCCTTCACCAGGAACCAAAGCCAGTCGGGCAGGAAGGGGCCGTGCCAGCCACCCAGGAAGAGCAGCGCGGTGAGGGCGGCGATGGCAAAGGTGTTCATATATTCAGCCAGGAAGAATACGGACCAGTGGGCACCGCTGTACTCCACAAAGGGGCCTCCCACGATCTCGGATTCGGCGAAGTAGATGTCGAAGGGTGTGCGCCCCAGTTCCGCCAAGCCTGCGATCAGGAAGATGACCAGCCCTAGGGGCATGATCACAGCGTAGGGGATGTTAGTAAACCCTGCTTCTGCTGGATTGTCGGACTGGACTCCGGGGAACTGGAAGTTGGATATCTCTCGCAAGTCCAGGGACTGGGCCAGCATAGCCACTGAGATGACCACCATGATCACCGGGATCTCGTAGCTGATAAGCTGAGCAGCCGAACGCAGGCCGCCAAGGGTGCCGTATTTGTTGGCGGAACCCCAGCCGGCCAGCACCAGCCCCAGAATGGTGACCACCGAGAAGGCCACTATGTAGAAGAGGCCCATATCCAGGTTGCGGAGAACCAGGTTCTCAGCGGCTGGAATGGTCACCCAGATCATGAAGGAGGGCACGATCACGATAAGGGGAGCTACCCAGAAGACCGTCCTGTCGGCCCATGCCGGGATCAGGTCCTCCTTGAGGACCAGCTTCAGAGCATCGGCCACAGGCTGTAGAAGTCCCATCGGCCCGGTCCTGGTGGGACCGAGGCGGCGCTGCAGGCGGCCAAGGAACTTGCGCTCCAGCCACGTCAGGGACAGTACCACCACCGACAGCGCTGTGAACAATATCAGCAGCGCCAGGGCGATCAAGCCTATATCAAGAGGCAGGTCGAATCTATCCGGCACGGGTACAACTTCTCCCAATGCTCTTCGCCTTGCAGAACGGGGCCGCCATCAGCGGTCCACCTCGCCAAGGACTATGTCCAGGGACCCCAGAATGACCACCGCGTCGGCCACCCACGTATCCTTGAGCAGCTCCTCGAGGGCGCTCAAATTGCAGAAGGACGGGGGACGGACCTTTACTCTATAGGGCTTGTCCGAGCCGTCGCTAACCAGGTACACCCCGATCTCACCCCGGGGATTCTCGGACCGCACGTAAACGTCGCCCTTCGGCGGGCGGATGAGGCGTCTGCCCATGGCCGCGATGGGACCGGGCGACATCTGCCTAAGGGCCTGCTCAATGATGTTCAGGGACTGGTAAATCTCCTGGACTCGCACGTAGTAGCGGTCCCAGCAATCGCCGTCCAGACCCACGGGAACGTTGAAGTCGAAGCGGTCGTACACCGAGTAGGGGTCTGCGACGCGCACATCGTAGTCGACTCCGCATCCCCTGAGACATGGGCCCGTCAGGCCATACTGCATGGCGGTGTCGGCATCGATGACCCCCACGCCCTTGGACCGGGCGATGAACACTTCGTTGTACGTGAGGAGCCTGTCGGCCTCTTCCGCATCCTCTCGGAGCAGGTCGAGCACTTCCCGGACCATCGTCTCGAAGTTGTTGGGGAGATCTTCCTTGATCCCGCCTACGCGGAAGTAGTTATGCATCATGCGGGCGCCGCTGACGGCTTCGAAGAAGGCTTGGGCGCGCTCCCGGCCTCTGAAAGTGAGCATTACGGGAGTCATCGCACCTATGTCCAGCCCGAAAGTGCCTACGAAGAGCAGGTGGCTGGCTATGCGATTCATCTCGCACAGGATGACGCGCACGTATTCGGCCCGCTCGGGCACCTCCAGGCCCATCAGCTTCTCAACGGCGCGGCAGAACACCAGCTCGTTGTTGAAGTTGGAGATGTAGTCTAGCCGGTCGAACAGGGTGATGATCTGGTGGTACTGCTCGCCTTCGCAGAGCTTCTCCGACCCCCGGTGCAGGTAGCCGATGTGGGGCACCACACGGGTAATTTTTTCCCCGTCCAGCCACAACTGCATCCGGAACACCCCGTGGGTGGACGGGTGCTGCGGCCCCATATTGACCATCATCTCCAGGGACTCGCCGTCGGCGTTTATATCCTGTACGTTAGTTTCTACCATACTGGGAATTACTCGCTCACCTGACCATCAGCCCCGGCCGTAGCCTTGAACTCCAGCACCAGCTCGGTGCTTTCATCCACTCCGGGATACCCCGCCCGGGCCAGCCTCTCTTCCAAGTCGCCCTGCCCCTCCCGCTCTTGTATCCAGTTGATAAACCGGTCAATCAAGTCGTCTTGGGCCTCTTCCAAGCTTTCGCCTGTTCCGCTAAGTTCCAGGGTGTCCACAATGGCTTCGAACATGCCATCACGGTACAGCACATTCCCGGAAAGGCAGAGGGTATTCACTTGGTAGCTAGAATTCCTGGTAGTCATGGAAGGGGTGCTCTTTTCGGCCCGGGAATCCTTCAAAACCTTCGTACAGAAGCAGGGGCTGCAAATAGGGATGGCCTTCGAAGTTCACACCGAACAGGTCGTGGGCTTCCCGCTCATACCAGTCGGCCGCCCGCCAAATCGGGGTTACGGTTGCGACCTGCAGGTTCTCATAAGGCAGGTCCGTCTTGAGTATCAGCTTGTGGCCCTGGTCCATGGACAGCAGCACATACACCAGCTGTATGTACTCCTTGTAGTCCACGGCGCTGAGGCAAAGGAGCATCTTGAAGGAGAGCTTGGGGTCGCTCTTTAGGGTGGCGCACACCCCGGGAACATCCTGGGGGGACACCTGGATGGTGGGGATATCTACCGAGGCCCCGGCTTCGACCTCATGCCCCACCAAGGCTGCCTGAAGCAATTCTTGCAGGGCTAAAGCCGCAGGGCCGAGGGCTCCTTCGGCTTCGGGGCTGTGGGCGGCCGCCCTATCTCCCTCTGCCACCGCTTCGCGAGTCCCTCATGATTTTCTCCTGGAGCTTCATCAGGCCCTGCATCAGCGCCTCGGGCCTGGGGGGGCATCCCGGAACATAGACATCCACAGGGACCAGGTGGTCCACACCCATCACCACCGAGTAGGAGCGGTAGTATGGGCCCCCATTGGTTGCACAGCTGCCCATGGCGACCACCCACTTGGGTTCGGGCATCTGTTCGTAGAGGAGCTTGATAGGCTCCCCCATCTTCTTCACAACGGTACCGGCCACGATCATCACGTCCGACTGCCTGGGAGACGGCCACGTTACGACACCGAAACGGTCAACGTCGTGGTGTGCCATGTGGGTAGATATCATCTCGATGGCGCAACAGGCCAAGCCGAAGGTCAACGTCCACAGGGAAGACTTCCGGGCCATGGCGAACAACTCTTCCGCCTTGGCGGTCACCACCCCCGGCGCTACCTGGTTGAAAGTGCTGGGGGCGGGAACGTTCCCGCCGGTGCTTATTTCCACCATTCCAGGACCCCCTTGCGCCAGCCATACACCACCGCGAAGGCCAGCACAGCCAGGAAGATCATCATCGCGTAAAATGCAAGGTTGTTGCCCAGGAAGACCACCGCCCAAGGGAAGAGGAACACCGCTTCAACATCGAATATCAGGAACAGGATGGCAAAGACGTAGTAGCGGATACTGATCTGGGACCAGCGAAAAGGCTCAGGCTCTATCCCGCACTCGTAAGGGGTGAGCTTCCGGTCCGAATGCCGGCGGGATGACAGAATGCGGGAGCCGACGAACATCAACGCTATGGCAACGAACCCCACGATGGCTGAAAGGATTACAGCAGCCCACCGGAAGTCAAAGTCTGCTGGCATTCAAGCTCCTCTGGAGATTAGACCACATGGCCTGTCACGGCAGTTCGGAAGCAAGCAGACATGCGGTCAATAGCCTCTTTTCGGCGGAGGGTAGGATACCATCGGCCAGTCTTGAGTGTCAACGGTACCGGCTATGCCCTCTCCCTCCAGGCCATTAGACCATGCCCTCTGCCCTCATCTTGGTCAGCACCTCTTCGAAGGCCTCCAGCGTCCGTCCCACCTCCTTTTCGGTGTGGGTGGAGGACACGATAAAGGAGCCCCGCCCCATAAGGTCTATCCCTTCGTTGATGAATCCCCGCTTCAGGGCGATGGTCTTGGCAGGTGCTCCCGCGGCCTTGATCTCCGCGTGAGGCATGTCGCAGACTTCCCGGTCGCAGCCGCAGTCCTCCAGGGTCATGTGGATCAGGGAGGATATGCCGTGGGCATGGCCCACCACTTCCAGCCGGGCAAAGGTGTCGTTCAGTCCCTTCTTCAGAGCGGCAGCAGCTTCATCGGCCCGCTGGTTGATGGGTTCATTGGCTATCATCTCCAGGCAAGTCGCCCCCGCTGCTGCCGAGAGAGGGTTGGCGTTGAAGGTGCCAGGGTGGGCAATGCGGCTTCGAGCGTTCCAGTCGGGGTCATCTTTAAAGGCGATCATGTCTATGATGTCGGCCCTTCCCCCGACAACTCCGCCGGGCAGACCTCCGGCAACAATCTTCGCCATGGTCGTCAGATCAGGGTCGATGCCGTACTTGCCCTGGGCGCCGCCAGGGTGGATTCGGAACCCGGTGACCACCTCGTCCATGATCAAGAGCACGCCGTGGCTGCGGGTTATCCGGCGCAGGTCCGTCAGGAACTGGGGCACGTTCAGAGGAAGCTGGCCATAGTGGGCGCCGGTAGGCTCCAGGATGACCGCCGCTATATCGTCGTCCTGGGAGAGAACCTTCTCGACAGCATCCAAGTCCGGCGGAATGACCACCATCGATGAGGATGTGGCTTCAGGCACGCCAGGCACCGTGCGCCCCGCCACGCTCACCGCATAGTCGTGCCATCCATGGAAATGCTCATCGAACTTCACAACCTTGGACTTGCCTGTGTAGGCCCTGGCCATTCGCAGGGCCATCAGCGTAGCTTCCGTCCCTGAGCTGTGGCAGCGCATCTTCTCCACCGAGGGCATCAGGTTCTTGATGGCCCGCCCCCAGCGCAGCTCTTCCTCGGTGTTGGCCCCCAGGTGGGTGCCACGTCCCACCTGATTGGCTACGGCAGAAGCGATGGCAGGGTGGGAGTGGCCCAAGATCAGGGCGCCGTGTCCGCTAACATAGTCCACATACTCATTCCCGTCCACATCCCACTTGAGAGGCCCTTCGCCATGGGTAATGTATATGGGGAAGGGAGTAACGTAGCGGTTGTCATGAGTGACCCCTCCCGGAAACATGTCGTTCGACTCCTGCTGGCGACTGGCTGAGCCTGGGTGTTTCTGAACGTACTCTTCCAGAATGGTTGCCATCGGCGCTCCTTTCATCTGGGGTCGTAGGGTGCAGCGGGGGAACCAATGTAGGGATGATATAATACCTTCCCTTGTCGGACAAGCACACCCGGAGTTGGAACGCCCTATGTACAGCTACTTGGACCACCTGGAATGCACCGTCTGCGGTGAGACCCATCCCCACGATCAGCCCATCCGAACATGCCCATCCTGCGGCAAGGTGCTTTTCGCCCGCTATGACCTCCCCAAGCTGAAGCGGGAGGTCGACCGCAGCCAATTCGAGACCCGTTCCGGCTCAATGTGGAAGTTCTCCGAGCTTCTGCCCGTAATGTATCCGGAGAAGGTGCTGTCCCTGGGTGAAGGAGACACACCCCTCTTCCGAGCACCCCGTCTGGGGGCCAAGCTGGGCCTGTCGAACCTGTACATCAAGGACGAGGGGTTGAACCCCACCGGCACCTTCAAAGCCCGGGGCCTTTCAGCGGCCGTCTCCAAGGCCTACGAGTTGGGCATCACCAAGGTGACCATACCTTCTGCTGGCAACGCCGCAGGGGCGGTGGCCGCCTACGCCGCCAAGGGGGGAATGGAGGCCCATGTCTTCATGCCCAAGGATGCGCCGGCCGCCAACAAGATCGAGTCGGAAATCATGGGCTCCAACCTGACCCTCGTGGACGGGCTGATCAACGATGCGGGCCGCCTCTCTCGAGAGCGGGCGCAAGCCGAAGGCCTATTCGATCTGTCCACCCTGCAGGAACCCTACCGGGCCGAGGGCAAGAAGACCATGGGCCTGGAGATTGCCCTGCAGCTGGGATGGAAGATGCCTGACAGCATCATCTACCCCACCGGGGGAGGCACCGGGATCATAGGGATGTGGAAGGGCTTCTACGAGCTGCTGGACCTGGGTTGGGTCGATGGCAAACTGCCCAAGTTCATCGCTGTGCAGCCTGAGGGCTGCCAGCCCATCGTGAAAGCCTTCAACGACGGCGCCGACGTATCGGAACTTTGGCCCAACGCCAGCACCATAGCCGACGGCCTACGGGTGCCCCACCCATTCTCCGACTACCTGATCCTCAAGGCTATCCGCGAGACCGGCGGAACAGCCCTGGCGGTATCTGACGGCGATATGGTTAGAGCTATGCGGGATGTGGCATCGGCAGAGGGGTTGTTCATATGCCCCGAGGGCGCAGCGACCCTTGTAGCACTGGAACGTCTGTTGAATGACCGCTTCCTAGACCCCGACGAGAAGATCGTCCTGTTGAACACCGGCTCCGGATACAAGTACCTGGACCTGCTGCGAAACTAAGAGGAGGTGTCTTTCGAGAGCAATCCGAGAGGACCTTACTCGGTTTCCTGGTCCAGCTCCCGAAGGAAGCGCTCCACCTCGGAGGACAAGGGGGGTGGGGCAGACTCTTCCGGTTCCTTGTCCTCTTCCCGTTGGTCATACTGGCCTTCCAGCTGCTGCAGCACCGCCTTCAGCTCGGGGTTGCGGTTCACCGCCGCCGTGAGCTCGGCGTACTGGTTTTCGCCGCGCTTACGGTCTGCCAGCTCAATTGGAAGCTCGTACAAGGAGCACAATATCTCCATCAACCGGGCGGCCCCTGAATAGTCCTCTTCTAGCTGCACGTACTGGGGCAGGTGCACCACAAAGGACATGTGCTCGATGCCCATCTTGCGGGCTTCCTGTGTGATCAGCGTGGTGATGCTGGTGGGGCCCTGGTAGGTCGTTTCTCGCACTCGCAGCTTTCTGACTTCATCGGTCAGGTTCTGGGCGCTGGCCGAACCCGACACCAGCAAAGGCCGGGTGTGGGGCACAACATCGTACATGCCGCCCAGTAAGCAATATCTCTTAACATCAAACATCTTGAGGATTTCGACCACCGAATCCACGTAGCTTTCGCCGCTCATGTGGGGCTCCCGCATGTTCAACAACAGAAAGTCGGGGCCTTCCTCACGCTGGGTGTAGCCGATGGTGCTGTTGGGCAGTATTAGCTGGCGGCGGTCCCCGGAAATCCTGGTGCGGGGACGGTAGCGGGTGAAGTCGAAGTAGCTACCGGGCCTGGACAGCTTCCCTATCTGGCGGGCCGAAAAGTGCCTCTCCAGCCGTGCAAGCGCCAGGGTGCCAACCCTGCCCACGTTTACCCAGGGTCTAACGATGGCCATGGCGTGGGGTTCTCGAAGTTCAGGAAGGGGGTCGGTTAGCTCGAAACCACCGATGTTCATGGGCCTATCTTGCCAAAGGCCCCCTTCTTTTGCAATCCCGCACGTGAGGGCCGAAGAACGTCGACGCTAGGGGATTACGGCCAGAGCCTCTATTTCGATGAGCAGTTCCGGGTTGGCGAGGGCGCTTATCTCCACCAGGGTGCTGGCGGGATAGCCGTCCTTCCAGAACTCCGACCGCACCTCGTGGATCTGGGCGAAGTGCTCAGCTACGTTGGTCACGAACACGGTCACCTTGACCACATCATCCAGGGTGGCGCCGCCCTCCTCCAGAACAGCCTTCAGGTTCTCTAGCACTTGGCGGGTCTGGGCCTTAATATCGCCTACTCCGACGGTGTTCCCGTTTACGTCGCGGGAGACCTGCCCCGACGCAAATATCAGGTGCCCACCGATTGCCTTCACCCCCTGGGACATTATCCCAACGGGCTTCGACACTTTGGACGATTCAAGCACGTTCTTGGCCATGTAGAAACCTCCCGGTTGGGATTGTGTGGCGCAAAGCCCGTTCAGTTAAGGGAGTACCGCCACAACCTCTATCTCTATAAGGATGTCCGGGTGGGCCAGGGACTTCACCTGGACGAAGGTGCTGGCCGGCCGGGTCTCGCCAAAGTAGCCTTTTCGCACCTCTGTCACCTTGGGCTGGTCCTTGATGTCGGTGACGTAGATGTTGGCCTTCACCACATCTCGCAGGGTGGCACCCGCCTCCTCCAGCACCGCAATGATGTTTGCGAATACCTGGTGGGTCTGGGCTTCGATGTCGCCCACGCCAACTATCTCACGCTGGGCATTGCGGGCGGTCTGGCCGGAAACGAAGACAAGGTTGCCCGCCGGGACCTTGATGGCATGGGATATCACCGCATTGGGAATGGAGACCTTGGGGCTG
The DNA here is from genome assembly GCA_963663025.1 of Dehalococcoidia bacterium. Taxonomy (GTDB): domain Bacteria; phylum Chloroflexota; class Dehalococcoidia; order Lucifugimonadales; family JAGWBF01; genus JAGWBF01. The sequence goes on from OY760073.1 coordinate 1,996,975, forward strand.
GTTATTACTTCACCTGGCATACCATCTTCCTTCCATACATGGAAAGTTAAACGCTCTCCGAATCTACTGGGGGTCGACTGTGCTACAGGGCCTGCCAGTATCGCCGGTCTTGCAGGCGGACCACCCTACCGAAGCCGGGAGCCGGGAAATGGCCCGCTGCGATCAGTGTGCCTTCCCGTTCGGCATCCTCCACCAGCTTCCGACGGCTGGTCCGTGCCTGATCCGGGTCCAGATCCGCCCGGGAACACCACTCCCACTCCTGCACCTGGGCTGGGCTGTGCAGCGCATCGCCCGTAATGACGCCTTTCTGCCCCTGGGAGGTGATCAGGACGCTCATGTGCCCGGGCGTATGCCCAGGCGTGGGCAGGGCTGTAAGCTCGCCGTTGATTGAGTACTCTCCTTCCACCACATCCAGTATCCCTAGCTCTTCCAGGGGCCACAGCTTGGTGGAAGCGGTGGGAAAGCGCTCGGCGTACTCAGGCATCCTGGTTGCTTCCCAGTCCTTTCTGGACAGCATGTACCTGGCGTTGGGAAAGACGGGCAAGTATCGGCCATTCTCCGACACCATGTTCCAGCCCACATGGTCCCTGTGGAGGTGCGTCATTACTACTATATCCACCTCGTCGGTGCGAACCCCGGCTGCTTCAAAGTTGTGCAGTAGCTCACCCCAGGAGCTCTCAGGAGCATCCTCGGGAACAGGCCCCATGCCAGTATCAACCAGGATGGTGCTCCCCTGCGACCTGACCAGGTAGGAGGCCAGGTTCAGGCTGACCTTGTGGTCCGGAGTAAGGTCTTCGGGGTAGCGGGCCCAGTTCTCTTTGGGTATGGACGGGTAGAAGTTGCACAGGTCGAACTCCAGCTTCCCGTCGGAGAAGGAAGCCACCCTTACGTTCCCAACGGTGACCTCGTTATCAGCCACGACATCCCTCCTCAGGTCGGCGCAGTCTCCGCTTTACCAAGCCGAGTCCCTTGAGTGGCATTCTATTGTCGAAGGAAAGTAGGGTCAATTGTCGGTTTTGTCCCCGCAGGGACGTCGGGTACCTCTAACACCGCTTGGGTCGGTGGTACCTGGGAAGGACCTCCTCCCCGAAGAGGCGAAGCTGCTCCAGGGCTTCCCCGGGAGGACACATCGGGCGCATCACGAACTTGGTTGCGCCAGCCTCCAGGTAGCGGTCGATCATGCTGCAGATGTCCTGGGTGGTGCCCAGGGCGCTGTAATCGGTGAAGTGGATCTCGGGCCTGACGCGGGTAACGTAGGGCGCGGCCGCTTCTGCCGCAGCCCCAGGGCCCGGCGAAATGTTGTACCCGATCAACACCCCGATGTGGTCCTCATCCACGCAGCGTTCGAACTCTGCGGCGGTGGCGAAGACCATGTGCACGCCCTCCGCTACCTCCTCGGGGGTCGCCGAGGACACCAGCCAGCCGTCCCCAAGGCGCCCCACCCTCTTCTGGGCGGCGACGGTCCTGCCGCCGATCCACAGAGGGATCGGCTCCTGGACGGGCTTGGGGTTCACGGTTACATCGTGCAGAGAAAAAAACTTCCCTTCATGGGTGACATTGTCCTCGTGCCAGAGGCGCCGCATCACCTGCATAGCCTCGTCCGCTCGCTCGCCCCTGTTGGACTTGACCACACCGCAGGCCTCGTAGTCCCTGGGGTCGTCCTGTCCCAACCCGATGGCGGGCAGGCAGCGACCTCCCGACAAGTAGTCCAGGGTTGCCAGTTCTTTTGCGAGCACAACGGGGTTGCGCAAAGGGAGCTGGAGGACGCTGGTACCGAACTTCATTTTCTCGGAGTAGGCGGCTACCATGCCCATGGCGACCACAGGTTCCGGGCTGGCGCTTTGGCCCACTACCCGGTCCGACAGCCAGATGGAGTCGTACCCGTACCCGTCGCCCACCTCCAGCAAGCCCCGAAAATAGGAGACCCCCTCGGGCCCTTGAGGAAATGCGCCGGGCATGTAGCCTATTCGAACGGTCATGGGCTCTCCCTTCTGCGGAGGATGATGGTCGCTCTTTGGCGCCAAGCTTGCCGACTAGGCCAGATTGAGTATCTTCTTGGCGTTATCCAGGAGAACCTTGGGCCGTACATGGTCCCTCAGGTCCAGGTGGTCTATATCCCTCAGCCAACGCTCGGGCGTGATGTAGGGGTAGTCGGAGCCGAAGAGCACCTTGTCCTGGAGGCGTGTGTTGATCTCTCGCTTCAAGGGTTCGGGAATGAAACGGGGGGACCAGCCCGACAGGTCCAGGTACACGTTGGACTTGTGAAGGGCGACGGCGATCTGCTCCTCAGTCCATGGCCAGGCAGGGTGGGCCATGATAACCGTAAGCTGCGGGAAATCGGCGGCCACATCGTCGATGTAGGGTATGGGTGCGCTGTACTTGAGCTTGAGGCCCGACCCACCAGGAGTGCCGGAGCCCGCGCCCGCGAATCCTGAGTGGAACAGGACCGGTACGCCCAGCTCCGAAGCCTTGGCGTAGAGGGGATAGAAGCGGGTGTCGTTGGGGTGGAAAGCTTGGTGTACTGGATGGAGCTTGAGCCCCTTAAGTCCCAGGCTGGTCACCGAACGCTCCAGTTCCAGGACAGCGGCGTGCCCCTTCCATGGGTCGACGGAGCAGAAACCTATGAACTGGTCGGGGTGGTCCTTCACTATTCCCGCCACGTAGTCATTGGTATCTGGAGGCTCCCCGGTGGTGGTCTCGGTATCCACCGAGAAGATCACCCCCATGATATCCAGTTCCCGGTACTTGTCAGCCATCTCCTTGGCATTCTCGGGCACCGAAGAGACCCGGAAGTAGCTCCTCAGTTCAGCTTCGATGCCAACCTCGGGAAGGCCCGGCTGCCGGGGAACGTGGATGTGCATATCGATGGCTTGCATTACGGAAGACCTGCCTTGGCTTTGGGATGCACCGATAAGCTATCACCAACAGGGTACGCTGTCCAATGTTAGTGAGAAGGGGATGGTTAGAAAAGCCCGGTCCGCTGCGCAGCTAGGGATGCCCGTTCATACGGCTCGTCAGCAGGCAGGTTCGACTGGGCAGCGGCCTGGGTAGCCAGCCGGTCGCACCGCTCGTTTTCTCGGTTGCCCGAGTGCCCCTTCACCCATTGATAGGTCATGTCATGCCCTTCGCACAGGTCAAGGAGCCTCTTCCAGAGGTCGGGATTTATCGCCGCCTCCCGCTTGTTGCGCCTCCATCCGTTCTTCCGCCACTTGGCCGCCCATCCCTTGGCAAGGGCGTCGATAACGTACTTGGAGTCGCTATAGACCCTGACCTTGCACTTCTCTTGGAGGGCAGCCAGCCCCTCAATGACGGCCAGAAGCTCCATGCGGTTGTTGGTGGTCCTGCGGTAGCCTCCTGAAAGCTCCTTGCAGTGCTCCCCCCACAACAGCACGACGCCGTACCCGCCGGGGCCGGGGTTGCCCTGGCAGGCGCCATCGGTGTAGATATCGACCTCTTTCATCCCGCTGGCCTGAGGCTACTCTTTTTCCGCCGTTTGGTCCGTCCTGTATAACGCGTCGGCTACCTCCCGGATCCTGGCAAAGCTGGCCGATGCATAGTCGCTGGCTTCATACTTCTGAATCTGCTGCTCCTTAAGCCCCATCCGCTCCGCCAACTCTTTTTGGGTCAGTCCACTGGATATTCGAGCCTTGATCAGGACATCGGGCAAGCCGGCAACCATGTTCAGCCCCTCCATCCGGAACTCGCCTTTCTTCAGGGCCTCGTACTCCACCAGTTCCTTCTCCAAGTCCGACAGCTGGCTTCGCACGGCATCCCTGCGCGCCTTGGCGATGAGGGGGTGCTGCCCCTTGCCTGAATCCAGCTCAAGCCTCTCCAGGGTCTGCGAGAACCGGTCTGCCTGGGCTTTCGTTATCTTGTACTGCCGTTCGTTCTTTATCATGTCAGGTCTCCCAAGTCGATGGCGATTATCCCTTTCGGTTCCCCTTCCTCCCTATCCCTTTGGAAGAAATCGAGAAATGAGAACCCGTCCTCATCCGCAGTGATGGAAGCTGGAAACAACTCACCCAGGTATCTGCCTTTCTGGGTGGCCCTGCCCGGATCGAAGGTCAACAGTACCGAGTCCAGCAAGTTCGGATCGACCCCATCTTCCTCCCAGCAGGCATCGAAGTCGTTCGGAAACTCCTTGCTCGTAACGAAGCTACCATTGACGTAAACCTTCCGGCAGCCTGCCCTCTTGAGGTCGTCCAATGCATCCCTGAGGCCGGCCATGAGTCGCTCTCTCCACAAATTGCCGCCGAACCTATCGGTTACTTCCCTCCAGCTAGCCAGATGCACCCCTGCGGGCAAGAGCCCCCTGGCATCAAACTGAGGAATCACAACACAATGATATCATTGTCTTTACCCTTCGTCAAGCACCCTGATGTCAGTCCCCAAGTTCAACGCTTCGGACGCCGGGCCTACCCTGTCCCCGGTGGGGCCATGGCTATGACGGGCCTCCTGTTGGCGAGATATTCGGGCGTTACGAAGGAAGACCCTGCGCCGTACTCTCGGGTGCACTCCTTCACCACGTCGAACACCTCGGGCCTGAAGGTCAGAAAAGGCGGAGTGACCTCCTGCTCCAGGGTCTGGCGCATCAGTGTGCCGCTCAGGTCCTGCTTGCTGTCCCGGTGCCCGCACAACCCTTCGTAAGCCACCCCTTTGCAGGTTGGGCAATGCCACCACTCCCCCATGGTGACCGGCACGATACCGATGGGGGGTATCTCCTGAAAAATCTGGTGGGAAGCACGGGGGTCATAGAAGGACCCTACCCCCGCATGGTCCCGCCCGAACATGTGGTGGGTGCAGCCCATGTTCTTTCGGACGATGGCGTGGAACACCGCCTCTTTGGGGCCCGCGTAGCGCATATCCCACATGAGCACCGACGTAGCGTGCACATCCTCCGCAAAGTAACCCGCGTTGCGCAGGGCATCCTGCGCCAGCACTATAGCTTCGTCGATGTAGTCCCCGATGCGCTTCTCACCGATGACCGCGCTCACTAACACACCATCGGCGCTGGAGGCGAACCAAGCCCCTTTCATGAACCCCTCGTGCCCCACGTGGGGCACGTTCCTGGTCTGATGTGCCACGACTCGCTCCCATCCCTTCTCGGCCAGCATCTTCCTGAGCTGGGCGGGAGGATACCAGAAGCGGTCGAAGGGAGGGTTAATCCTGGGTTCGTTTACGAGGGACACCTTCCCACCCACGAAGCGGTCCCTTAAGTTGAAGGTGCGGACAACCCCGGGATGGCTCTGGTCCGTCGTCCCGTACACTCGGCGGGCCATGCGCTCCAGGTCGTAGGAGAATACCTGCTCAACATCCAGCGTTGCCAGCGGCTGGTCCTGGTAGGTGAGCAGCAGCGTATCGCCCTCTACCAAAGCCAGCTCATCGACCTCCTGCCCGGACACATCCAGTACGATGGGGATGCTCCAGACATACCCGTTGACCAGGGCTATCTTCTCAAGCACCGCATCCACATCCGCCTGGAGCATGAACCCTTCCAGGGGGGAGAAGACGCCGTAGGCGATGTTGATGCACTCCCGGGCTATCTGGTCGTTTACAGCTATCGACTTTGCGGCCCCATACGAGGATGCGGAGAGGGGCTGAGGGGCTACCCGTTCAACCAGCCGTCCACCGTGGGGCGAAAGTGTGTTATCGACCATCATTTCCTCTATCGCTGGACCCGAACTGCGGCAGGCCGGGGGAAAATTGTTGCCTGAGTGCGCACAATTCTAATGGCCTCCAAGATAAGGGACAAGCCGAAACACCCCTAGCCCTTAGGGGCGGAGCGGCATTGACCCTCGTACGAAGCCGCAGATACAATCCCCCCGTGCTAGCCATCATATTCTCTCTTCTTGCGGCCGTCGGGTTCGGATCGGCCGCCGTCTTCGCCCGCCTCGGCCTGCAGGGGATGAAGCCCGCAACCGGCACTGCTATCTCCCTGGTGGTCAGCTTCGTCCTGACGGCTATCCTGGCCCTGTCCATCGAAAGGTCAGCCGTCTTTGCCCTCCCGGCCATGGCGTTTCCGTGGTTCCTGGCCCTTGGCATCGTGAACTATCCTCTAGCCAGGTTCATGAACTACACGTCGGTCAACCTGGTGGGAGCCTCTAGGTCCGCCCCGATCATTGCCACTGCTCCCTTCTTCTCGGCCGTCCTGGCCATCATCTTCCTTGGCGAGGAGATGAACCTGCTGGTGGGGTTGGGGACCGCCGCCATCATGGTTGGGTCTATCCTGATTGTGCTGGAGAGGACCCGTGCGTCTTCCTAGCCTGAATATGGGCGGCCAAAGTAAGGCCTTGGGCTTTGCCATGGCATTGGGCGCGGGTTTCTGCTACGGCGCCACTACAGTCATCGGCAAGAGGGTGGTGGATGAATACTCCCACCCCCTCCTCGTGTCCGCCTTTGCCTTGCTGTTCGGCATGGTCATTATGCTCGCTCTCACTCACGTCGATGTCCCACGGGCAGTATCGAGATCCAGGAGTTCCTTGCTTCCCATATTGCTGGCAGGGACTTCCTCCGGAGCTGGCGTAACCTTCACCTACTTCGCCCTAAGCCGTACCGACGTTGTGATAGCCTCGCCCATAATCTCCAGCGCCCCCCTGTTTACCCTGGTCCTTGCCTACCTGGTGCTTCGGGGACTGGAGCGGGTAACGTGGCAGCTCGTCCTGGGCACCCTCATGATCGTTGGAGGCATCATCCTGGTGGTCTTCGGCAGGTAGGTTCCGGGTCGCAGGCCGGTTCCGCCATCTGCTCTACCGGGGAGGAGGCCCCGCATACACCAAGTCCGCTATGGCATCCAGGGTGGCAGGCCCGATCCCACGCACTTCCACCACCTCTTCCACCGAGGAGAAGGGGCCGACGTCTCTCCTGTAGGCCACGATAGCGTTTGCTTTCACCTCCCCGATGCCCGGCAGCGCCTGTAGCTCTTCTGCGGAAGCCGAGTTCAGGTCGATCCTGGACTCCTGCCCCAGGTCCACCCCCTCGGGCAGGTCGTCAGCCGTCGGTTCGGAAACGTCCGGTGTGCAGCCGTCATCGACCGAGGGAACATGGTATTGGGACCCGTCCCTCACCCTGGCCGCCAGGTTGACGCACGAAAGCTGGGCGCCCCACAACGCCCCGCCCGCCGCTTCAACCGCATCCTCCACCCGGTCGCCGGGAGCCACAACGTACACCCCCGGGGCGGCCACTTCCCCGCTCACGTACACCTTCAGGGTGGGGTGGGGAGTAGGCGCGGGAAGCCGTACCTCCACGCCCCTGGACCCGGAGCCATCGTCCAAGCTCCGGTATAGTATCACCCCTCCCGCCGAGAGGGTGACCACCAGGAGTATCGCCAGGGTGATTAAGGCTGCTCGCTTGAATGCGTCCATAGGGAAAGCGGTATTGCTTGAAGCGTTACGACTGATTATAATACCCTAGCCCCGGTACCAGACAGGAGGTGGCCATTGAGCGGGGACCCTTTCGCCTTCCTGAGAGGTGAGTACGTTCCCTTGAGCGAAGCCAAGGTGGGCATCATGACCCACGCTTTGCACTATGGGACGGGGGTCTTTGAAGGCATACGGGGCAACTGGAACGCCCAAGCCGGCCGCGTCTATATCTTTCGCCTTCGCGAGCACTACGAGAGGCTCCTCCAGGGGTGCCGCCTCATGATGCTGGACATCCCCTACTCCCTGGAGGACCTGTGCAACATCACCGTCGAGATGGTGGAGCGCAGCGGGTTCTCGGAGGATGTTTACATCCGCCCCCTGGCCTACAAGAGCGCCGAGCGGGTAGCCAACCTGAAGCTCCATGAACTGGACAGCGACTTCTGCCTGATGGCTGTCCCCTTCGGCAACTACCTGGGCTCCGACAACCTGCGATGCTGCACCTCGTCATGGCGCCGGGTTGACGACCCCATGATTCCCGCCCGGTTCAAGATATCTGGGATATACGTCAACAGCATCCTGGCCAAGACCGAGGCGACCATGGCTGGCTTCGATGAAGCCATCCTCCTGAACCAGGACGGGCATGTGTGCGAAGGCTCCGGCGAGAACCTCTTCCTGGCCATAGACGGCAAGCTGTACACCCCGCCTATCGAGGACAACGTCCTTCCTGGCATAACCAGGTCCACGGTGATCCAGCTGGCCCAGAGCGAGCTCGGCCTGGAGGTCATTGAGACCCGAATCGACCGCAGCCAGATATACATCGCCGACGAGTGTTTCCTGACCGGCACCGCCGCCCACGTAACCCCTGTGGTCGAGGTGGACAACCGCAAGATCGCCGACGGCGGAGTGGGTCCCATATCTGCCCAGATTCAGAAGCTGTACTTCGATGTGGTCGTCGGCAACGTTCCCAAGTTCCTTCACTGGTGTACTTCTGCTACCCCCCGACTGGTGGGCGTGTAGCCCCCAGGCTGCACCAAGCCTGCTCCCGTTCAGCTCGCCTACATTCGAACGAAGGGTAGTCGAACCTCCATGAGTTGGTTTCTGGCTATCATCATCGGTTACCTCATCGGATCTATCCCTACCGCCTACCTTGCCGGACGGCGGGCCATGGGTAAAGACATCCGGGAAGAGGGCGACCGCAACCCCGGGGCAGGCAACGTCTATCTGTCCATCGGTCCCAGGGCCGGCCTTATGGTGGGAGCAGTGGACATTGGCAAAGGAATCGCCGCCGTGCTCCTTGCCAAGTTCCTCATCGTCGGTGGAGGAAATGGACTGGCCATGGCCGCAGGCGCAGCGGCGGTGGCGGGGCACACTTGGCCCATATTCATGAAGCTGAGGGGAGGCAGGGGCGCCGCAACCACAGTGGGCGTGTACTGCGCCCTCTTCCCTATACCGGCCCTGCCCATCAGCCTGGCCTGCCTGGCTTTGCTCCCCTTCGTCAGAAGCGCCACCCTGGTCTTGGGGCTTATTATGGCGCCCATGCCCCTGCTGGTGTGGCTATCTGGATATCCTGTAGCCACCACCATCTTCACCATCTTCCTTCCCATGGGTGTCGGCGTGCGACACCACCTGACCTCCAGGAACCACGGCAGGGAACTCCAGCCTCCAACGTATGACCAAGAGGTAGAAGACAAGATGCTGACCGACGGCAGTCAGCATTGGTAGCTTCCTTCTCCCTGGACTATTTCATCCTGGTGTACATTGCCGACATGGGTGTCCTCCAGATGATTGCCTCCCGTAGGGACTTTCGTGGAATGCTTCTTGTCCCGGCGCCCCGAATAGCCTTCCTCCTGGGCTTTTGCGCCGTTGTAGCAGCCTTCGCATGGTTCTTTGCATCTGAGTTCAGGAACCTGTCCGACACCGCGGGAGGGATCGACGGCAACCGGGCTGCCCAGATGTTCAGTTCTGCCTCTTCCCTTGCTGTGTTTACGACCTTCGTCTTTTCGTCCATGATCAACCGTTCCCTGGGTAGGGACGGGCAGCCTTCCTCCCCGGGCCTGGATGCCCTGGGACACACCACCTACCTGCGGGCCCTTAGCGTGAGCCTGAAAGCGTTGTGGAAGCGCTCCTGAGCATCGACTCCGCCATCATCACCTGGCTGAACCAGTGGGTGGGCAAGTGGGGCGTGCTGGACAAAGCCGCCGAGCTGGTGGTCAGTGACTACCTGATACCCACCCTTTTGTCCCTGGCCCTCATGTCCACCTGGTTCCTTGCCAGGGACGCGTCGGACCGGGCGGCCAACCAGAAGGGGGTGTTGGTGGCCCTGCTGGGGGTGGGCTTCTCCAACCTGACGGTGCTGATTATCAACCAGTTCTACTTCCGGGACCGGCCCTTCGTGCACCATGATCTGGAGCTGCTCTTCTATCAGCCCACCGACTCTTCTTTCCCCGCCAACCCGGCAGCCGTGGCCTTCGCCATCGCCTTCGGGGTGTTCCTGTACAACCGGGCCATGGGCGTGGTCCTGGGCGGGTTGGCGTCCCTGTGGGTGCTGTCCAGGATGTACTCCGGGGTGTTCTACCTGTCCGATGGACTTGGGGGCGCCGCCATCGGCGTGTGCATTACCTACGTGTTTTCCGTGCTCATGCGCCTCATAGAACCCCTGCCCACCACCGTCCTCAGCGTCATGCGCCGCTTCCACCTGGCCTAAGGGCATCATACTGGTCAACTGTCCTTTGAACTGGACGGACGGGTATGTAACAGACAGACTGTTCCCTCGCCCTTGAGGGAGAGGGTTGGGGTGAGGGTGATCGCTCCCACCGTCATTGCGCTCCCTTTACCGTCATTGCGGCGAAGGCCGCAATCCAGGAACTCCCCCAGAGGACACATCCCCTCTGACACACCCCACAAGGCATCGACTATACCCTGTGCTATCATTGGGCAGCAGCTATGCCTCACCAGACCGAACCCAACGTCAATGTGGCCCTCGGCAACCTGCTTCAAGCCATGCTGCCCAAGAGCCGCGTCCTGTCCGAGAACACCCAGACCATCGCCGGCAGTCCAGGCCTGAAGCCCGACGTCCTCATCACCGCTCCCGGACGCTCTCCCGTAGTGATCGAGGCTGAATACATGCCTGCTTCCAATGCCGAGGATGAGGCGAAGTCTCGACTGGGGTTGGTGGCGTCTGAAACCGGCCAACCTATAGAGGCATCAATCGCCCTTAGGTACCCTACGCAGCTACAGGATACCGACGACCTGCCAGCTTCCCTGGGCAGCGCTGCTCTCTCTTATTGCATGTTCACAGAGGGGAAGACGGGTGCGAACCGCTTCCCTGAGGCTGGCTGGTTAGGGGGGTCCGTCGAGGATCTGGCGGACATGGTGCGCTTGGTCTCCGTTCCCGAGAGGGCCGTGGACCAGGCAGCCAACTACATGCAGCAAGGCATCGAGCGGGTGGCGTCCATACTGGACAATTTGGATAGGACCCGTCCCGCAGTCAACAGGGCCATCGCCGAAAAACTGGGAATGACCAATGTTCCCCAGACCCGGCGCATGGCCTGCGCCATCATCGCCAATGCGATGGTCTTCCACCAGCGCCTGGCGGGAGTCCATCACGGCATCAAGCCCTTGCACCAGGTGTGCAGCCGGGATGTTCCCAACCCCCAACGGGAGACGTTGACAGCGTGGGACGACATCCTCAGGATCAACTACTGGCCCATCTTTGCTATCGGGAGGGACATCCTTTCGCAGCTGACCTCCGATAGGGCGGCAGACATACTTCGTACCCTGGAGCACACCGCCAGCGATGTGAACGCCACGGGTGTGGACAACGCCCATGACCTGACGGGACGTATCTTCCAGAGGCTCATCGCCGACCGCAAGTACCTGGCAACCTTCTACACCCTGCCCGCCTCGGCCGCCCTGCTGGCCCGGCTGGCCGTCGCCAAGATGGTAGGGGTGGACTGGTCTAACCTGGAGTCCATTCGGAAGCTGCGCATCGCCGACTTCGCCTGCGGCACCGGCGCCCTGCTCTCGGCAGTGTACGAGCAGGTAGCTGCTCGCCATGAGCGGGCCGGGGGAGACCCGGACGCCCTTCACAAGGTGATGATGGAGAAGGTGCTCTATGGCTGCGACGTCATGCCCTCGGCCGTGCACATTACATGCGCCACCCTCTCCGGGATAGAACCCTCGGAAGGGTTCGGAAGCACACGGTTGTACCCTTTAGCCTATGGGAGGCAGAAAGACGGAAGCGCGAAGATAGGCTCCCTGGAGTTCCTTCGGACTTCTGCCGTCCGGACCTTGTTCAACACCTCAGATCCCGCTTGGCGCACCCGCAGCAAGGGAGAAGAAACCGCAGCCCAGATCATTGCAGAAGTACCTGATCGAAGCTTGGACCTGGTGATCATGAACCCACCGTTCACAAGTGATACTAAGCACAGGGACTCTCAAGCAGGTGTGTTAAATGCTGCCTTTGCAGCCTTCAACTCCACTAGCGATGATCAAAAGGAGATGGCGGCACGACTAAGGCGACTGGCCAAGAAAACTTGCTACCACGGACACGCCGGATTGGCATCTGCGTTTGTCGCCCTTGCCCACAGGAAGCTTCGCCCAAATGGTGTCCTGGCATTCGTGTTGCCGTTTACCGCTATCAACGGGCCCTCATGGGCCAAGTTCAGAGAGGTGCTTGCCAAGCAATACACAGATATATCAATCGTAAGCATCGCGGCCAGCGGCGATGACATGTCCTTTTCATCCGATACCGGCATAGCGGAATGTCTGGTGGTTGGTCGGAAGCTGGCGAGTCGCAGGAAACCAACTCGCCGAGCAGTCTTCATCTCATTGAAGGGGAAGCCAAGCAGCTTCCTGGACGCCCAAGGCCTCTCCAATATGGTGTTGTCCGCCGCACAGCCTCGTCGCCTGGAGGATGGCCCATACGGCGGTCTTCCCATATACCGAGGCGTTACTACAGCGGGCGAGATACTGGACGCGCCCCTCGACAACCACAAGGCCGGATGGGGAGCCGCCCGCATTCTGGATGCCTCCGTGGTCCAGGTAGCTCACGAACTCGACAATGGGAAGCTGTGGCTGCCTGGCAAACTAGAGGCTTGGAAATTGCCCGTAGCTCCTCTAGGACAAATTGGGCGGCGTGGGCTGGACTCCCAGCTATTCGTTAGCGCCGCCCATAAAGGACCTTTCACTCTACACCCCCCCGAGGCCACATCCACATACCCCGCCTTGTGGAACCACGACGCGCCAAATGAAACCCGATTAGTGTGTACTCCGGATACACAGCTGTATGTCAAGCAGGGCATGGAGGAGAAAGCGATCGAGCTTTGGAGCACTGCCAGCCGTGCTCACATTAACCGCGATTTCAGGTTTACTTCTCAGCCGCTGGCAGCCGCATTTACCGAGCAGCGAAGTATAGGCGGTGTCGCATGGCCTAATGTGTCTTTCTCTGATGCCCGTGCCGATTTTGCGTTTGTATTATGGTGTAACGCCACGTTAGGTCTTCTTATGTTTTGGTGGCATGCTAACAGACAACAAAGCGGGCGGGGGCGAAAGACAATTCATTCGTCAGAATCCCTTCCCGTGCTGGACTTCCGCGATTTCACCGATGAGCAACTGATGACGGCTGAAAAGATTTTCGACGAGCTTCGGGACAAGGAGTTTATGCCCGCATACCTCGCCGACGCGGACCCCAACCGCGCTCTGCTGGACCGGTGCGTAGTTTGCGACCTCTTGGGTTTCGACGAAGAGACCTACGAGGCAGTGCGTCGTCTCTCGGCTAAGTGGTGCGCCGAACCCTCGGTCCACGGCGGCAAGCCCCGCCCCAAAGACGCCAAATTTGTGTTCTAGCCAACGGTATGGGCTTCTCTAGGGGTCTACGTGTGCTTTTTCAGCCACACACTCCGTGCGTAAGCGAGCTCCATGCCTCTTCTAAGGCAACGCTACGACAAAAAGCTCACCATGATTCAATTGCGGGGGGCAACAAGTTAGGCCATGATTGAGTGGTTCGACCTAAACGCCCGACATGAGGCAGCAACCCTGTGGATTGGGACATTTCTAATTTATGCAGTAGCTTGGTCAAGCGATGTAAGAAAGAGCTGCTTCGGCCTACTGAAGACTCTATCGCACGGGAGTCTATTGCTGTGGTTCATGGGCCTAATCTTGGTAGTTGCCTCTCTGGCTACAGCTTTAGTAGGCGCGGGACGGGCCATCGGGTTTTGGGAAATTCTCCCAGTAGTTACAGTGACATTGTGGACGGCGGGCTCTGGGGCCAAGCTTCTGATGAATTTTGATAATTTCCTCAAGAAGGATGGGGAATTCAGAAGAGTGTGCTCTGTCCTCACACCAGCCACGATTGTTGCGGCATTAGCCAATATAGGGGTTCTACATTTCTGGTGGGAAGTCGCTCTTTTCCCATTGCTTGCGCTGTTCACAATTATCTTTGTTTACTATGAATCAAGGGAACGAGAACGATACATGTACAACGGCGCAAGAGCTGTCTTGATCTTGTACACGCTAGCTATTGTGTCTCTAGCATTAGTGAACATTGTAGACCAACCGAATACTTGGAAATCGCTTATGCAGGCGCTTGTGTTGCCGCTATGTCTGACGATCGGCACCCTGCCCTATATTCGTTTTCTGATCTCTGTCGAGCGATGGCAATTTCGATTCCGTTGTCCAAGTAAGGCGGTGAACTCGACGGAATATGGCGACGATTGGCCTCTCACAGTAGATTCCTCCAAACTTTGTTGCAAGTACATGGCCGTCTGGGTTGAAGTGAATAGGAAAATGTACGGACTGAACGGGACAGCCACGAGCTTACTACCCAATTGGGGCCACACATGCTTCGATCTCACTGAGATTTGGAAAGATGATCCTCACATCAAAGGGGCTAAGGTAAGTGTACACCGGCTGATTCAAGATGGTCTGGCTTTAGACCGTCGTTGAACACCATCGGGAATTGAGCCCGAATCTTGGTCCCTGACAGCTACAACCTCGTCCTAGCCTTCTCGCCCAAGGGCGAAGTCCCGCCCCCCTACCCCCGGGCGGCGACCGACTCCTTCAGGCAGTTGAAGAAGTTGTCCATCATGCGCTGGTTCACCGTCCCCAGCAGCCTCTGGCCCACCCTGGCGATGGTGCCGCCCACCTGGGCGTCGCCGTCCACCTGAATAGTCGTCTTGTCTCCGTCTTCTGATAGGGAGATCAGGGCCTCACCCTGGACAAAGCCCGGCGACCCCCGACCTTCCACCTTGAGCTTGTAGGAGGTGGGTGGGGTCTGGTCGGCCAGGGTTATCTTCGCCTTGTAGGACGCCTTGATGGAGCCGACGCCCACGTTCAGCGACGCTTCGTACTGGTCGTCTCCCAGGGGGGTCAACGCTTGGCAGCCGGGCATGCATCCGGCTATGACCTCCGGGTCCAGGATGGTGGCCCAGACCTGGGCGGCCGGCGCATCGAAGGTGTAGCTGCACTTCACTTGCATGTGTAGTGGACCTCTTATCTCGTAGCTGGGCAAAGTATAGCATCAATGCTGGGGGATTTGGTTGCTAGCCTAGGCGTGATGCCCTAACATGTACCCTGCGTTGAGACTAGGGCGGAATACAGCCCCGGTACCGGAGTGATTTTGCATGACGATGAGACAGGTGGAGCTTCGCTATAACCCTGCCGAGATAGAGGGGAAGTGGCAGGAGCGATGGCGAAAGGATGAGATACACCGGGTGCGGGACGACGACCCCCGCCCCAAGTGGTACGAGCTGACCATGTACCCATACCCTTCGGGCGACCTTCACATCGGCCACTGGTACGCCATGGGGCCGTCGGACTGCCACGCCCGCTTCCGCCGTATGCAGGGGTACAACGTCCTGCATCCCATGGGCTTCGACGCCTTCGGCCTGCCGGCGGAAAACGCCGCCATCCAGCGGGGGATACACCCCTACACCTGGACCATGGGCAACATCGAGAAGATGCGGGGGCAGCTGGGATCCATGGGCCCCGTGTACGACTGGGACCGGGAGCTGGTGTGCTGCGATCCCGACTACTACCGCTGGAACCAGTGGTTCTTCCTCAAGATGTACGAGAAAGGCTTGGCCTACCGCGCCAACGCCCCGGTGGTATGGTGCTCCTCCTGCAACACGGTGCTGGCCAACGAGCAGGTGCTCAACGGGCGCTGCGAACGCTGCGACACCATCATCACCCGCCGGGACCTGGAGCAGTGGTTCCTGCGCATCACATCCTACGCCGAAGAGCTGCTGGACTTCGGCAGCCTCATCGACTGGCCCGAGAAGATACTGATTATGCAGCGGAACTGGATCGGGCGCAGCGAAGGGGTGGATATCTCCTTCGACCTGTCCCACCTGGGGCTGGAGGCACAGGAGATACGCACCTTCACCACCCGCATCGACACCATCTTCGGCGTCACCTTCCTGGTGCTGGCCCCGGAGCACCCTCTGGTGGAGCCTCTGACCACCCAGGAGCACAGGGCCGAGGTGCAGGCCTACGTGGAGGATGCCAGGCGCCAGACGGAGATAGAACGCCTGGCCTCCGAGAAGGAGAAGACCGGCGTCTTCCTGGGCTCCTACGTCGTCAATCGCCTGAACGGCGAGAAGGTGCCCATCTTCATCGCCGACTACGCCCTGATGACCTACGGCACCGGGGCCGTGATGGGGGTGCCCGCCCACGACCAGCGGGACTTCGACTTCGCCAGGAAGTTCGGCCTGCCCATCAGGGTTGTCATAGCGCCCCCCGGATGGGCCGGCGAAGATATGGATGAGGCCTACCTGGAAGAGGGCGTCCAGACCAACTCCGGGAACTTCGATGGCATCCCAAATGCTAAGGGCAAGGAGGCCATAGCCGACCATGTGGAAGCCCAGGGTTGGGGGCGCAGGGCCATATCCTACCGCCTGCGCGACTGGCTCATCTCTCGCCAGCGCTACTGGGGCACTCCCATACCCATGGTCTATTGCCCGGACTGCGGCGTTGTTCCCGTCCCCGAGGACGACCTCCCTGTGCTCCTCCCATCGGACGCCGAGTTCCTTCCCACCGGCCAGTCCCCCCTGTCCCTGGATGACGGCTTCATCAACACGCCTTGTCCCCGGTGCAGCCGGCCGGCCACCCGGGAAACGGACACGATGGACACCTTCGTGGACTCCTCCTGGTACATGGAGCGGTTCACCAGCCCGGGATACGAAAAGGGGCCCTTCGATCCCCAGGCCCTGGCCCAGTGGATGCCCGTGGACCAGTACACCGGGGGCGCCGAGCACGCCGTCATGCACCTCCTCTACGCCCGGTTCTTCACCAAGGCCCTCCGGGACATGGGTCTGGTGGAGTTCGACGAGCCCTTCCGCCGCCTCTACAACCAGGGCATCATCCTTGGGGAAGACCACGAGAAGATGAGCAAGAGCAGGGGCAACGTGGTCAACCCCGACGAGTTCGTCTCCACCCTGGGGGCCGATGCGGTCAGGTGCTTCCTGATGTTCCTCGGCCCCTGGGACCAGGGCGGCCCCTGGAGCACCTCGGGAATCAACGGCACCGCCCGCTGGCTGAACCGCCTCTGGGAGCTGTGCCAGCAGGACCCCAGCAGCCTGGATGAGAGTCCCACCGACGAGACGGCGGTGCGTGATATCCAGCGCAAGCTCCACCAGACCATCAAGAGGTGCTACGAGGACCTGGACAGGTTCAAGTTCAACACCACCATCTCCGCCCTGATGGAGCTGTCCAACGACCTGGGCCGGGCTTGGAGCGACGGTAGCGTGGAGCCTGCGACGTGGCGGGAGAGCATCGAAAAGCTGCTCCTCATGCTGGCGCCCGTGGCTCCCCACCTTGCCGAAGAGCTGTGGGAGCGCACCGGGCACTCCTACAGCATCCACCAGCAGCTATTCCCCGCTTGGGATGAGGATCTGGCCGCCGAGGAGGTGGTAACCCTGGTGGTGCAGGTCAACGGCAAGCTGAGGGACAAGCTGGAAGTTCCGGCAGACGTTGCCGAGGAGGAGGCCAAGAGCCTGGCTCTGGCCAGCCCCAAGGTCCAGGCCCACCTGGGGGACAAGCAGGTAGCCCGCACCATCTACGTGCCGGGCCGCTTGGTTAACGTCGTCGCCAGCTAGAGGGGCGGACGGTCTCAATTTGACAATGTTTTGTCAATTGTGTTAGCGTAGGTTTTGTACCCCCCCTGCCAACTAGGTGGCAGGGTCGAGACCGCCCCTCTGAGTGGGCGGTCTCTGTCTTTTTGCGCCATGCGGACCAGTTTCTACATCGACGGCTTGAATCTCTACTATCGCGCAGTCCGAAAGACTCAATTCAAATGGTTGGACCTCGGCAAGTTAGCGACACTGATCTTCCCTGAAGATGAGATCCAGTCAATTTCGTATTTCACGGCCCATATCCTTGAGCAACCTAACAATCATGGCGCGCGGTCCCGCCAGTTAGTCTACCTGAGGGCCTTGAGAACCATACCGAACCTTACCATCCATCTAGGTCAAATGAAGGAGCGGACCAAAATACGTCCACTGAAGGAAGACCCATCGAAATACGAGGAATTCCTGGATGTGGAAGAGAAAGGGTCAGACGTAAACCTGGCCACACGTCTCTTGCTGGATGCTACTACCAAGGATTACGAGCAAGCGGTAATAGTATCTAATGACGCTGACTTTGCAGAGGCGATGCTGGGAGTTCGGGATGAGCTAAAGCGGAAAGTCTCACTAGTCAGCCCTGAAACCGGCAATGCGCCCATTCCCAAGAAACTACAGGACGCCGCGACCTATACCAGGAAAATTCGTAACAGCCTTTTAAGAGAAAGCCAATTCCCTGACCAGCTATTGGATGATAAAGGAGTGATTTCTAAACCGCCTGAATGGTAGGCCCCCTACACGCCCTGACCGCCGTCGATGCCGATGCACTGGCCCACCACGAAGGCCGCCTCTTTGCTGCAGAGCCATGTGATCATGCCGGCTATCTCCTCCGGGGCGCCCGCCCTGCCCAGGGGAATGGACTTCACCCTCTCAGCCCAAACCTCGCCCCTGGGATAACCGTACAGGCTGTCGTTGCGGGCTGTGTCGGTGGTGCCTGGAGCGATGCAGTTGATCCGGATTCCCTGGGACGCCACCTCCTTGGCGGCGATGGCAGTGAAGGTGTGCAGTGCGGCGCAGGCGGTGGCGTAAGCCGAGCCTCCAGGGCGGTTGGTGCGGGTCTCCACCGACGAGATGTTGACGATGGCGCCCCCGTCGCCCTGCTTCAGCATCACGCCCAGGGCAGCCTTGGTGCACAGGAAAGTCCCCGTCAGCTTGCTGTCGATTACCTGTCGCCACTCGTCCTCGAGGATCTCGGCGACGGGGTTCAAGGCAACGGTCCGGCCTGCCCCTGCATTGTTGACCAGGAAATCGACCCTGCCCAGCTCCGCTACGACTTGGTCTAACATGTTTTGCACCTGGGAGCCGTCGGACACATCAACGATCAGGGCCAAGGAGCGCCGGCCCAGCCCCCGGACGGCGTCGGCAACGCTCTCAACGTCCCGCCAGCCGGCGGCAACCTCGTCGGGTGGGAATGTGGAGGGGTCCCTGCCAGTGCCCGTCACGACCACGTCGGCGCCCATGCGGGCAAAGGCCAGGGCGGTGGCGTGACCGATGCCCCGCATCCTTCCGGCCCCGGTGACGATAGCTACCTTTCCGTCAAACTCGGCCACTGGGGTACCCGCTCCCCGAAAGGAACCCCTTTCTATCATCGAGGGCAATCATCATGATTGTTGTTCAGTAGATGCCAGCAATCGCCTAAGCTCGGGTAGCAAGTTTGGAATCGCGTCCTGGATTATCGACCAAATAACAACGTCACTTACATGAAGGTAGGCGTGGGCCAAACGGTTTCTAACCCCTATGATCGAACGCCACGGAATTGCTGAATAGCCCTCCTGCACTTCTGATGGAATGTGTGTGGCAGCTTCCCCGATTAGCTGGATATTTCGCAGGGTTGCATCATACACGAGGGGACTTGCTACGAAGGATTCTTGGTCTAGCCCTGCCGTGTAATCCAAGACTTTTTCGCAGAACTCCAACATGTCCCGCACAAAGAAATACCAATGGCGTTCCCCATGCTCTGAGTCAGACATAGATGGCGTTCCTCATAACGTGAGAGCGTATCTCCGGGCGGATTTCCTCGCTACTTGCCATCTCCACTGATCTCCCCACCAGATCCTCCAAGTAGAAGACAGCGCCGAAGTAAGCTCGCCAATCGGGAGGGGCACCAAACTTGACCAGGATATCCACGTCGCTGACCGCCGTCGCCTCATCCCGGGCAAAGGAACCAAACAGGGCAAGCTCGCTTACACCGAATTTCTCAGCCAAGACAGGCTTGTGGGCACGAAGCAGGTCGAGGACTTCATCTCTGTTCATCGATTAAGCCCCCTCTCCGGTGACGACAGCAACCCTTCCGTCAAACTCGGCCACTGGGATACAGGCCGCGCGCTACCGGGCGGTCCAGCCCCCGTCGGCGACGATGGCTGCTCCGGTGATGAAGGACGCTTCGTCGGAGCACAGGTAGGCCGCCACGTCTGCCACTTCTTCAGCTTCGCCGATGCGCCCCAGGGGAATCTGCTGGAGGCGCAGGCGAAGCACCTCTTCGGGGTTTCCGGCCTGCGCCCTGCCCCGGCGGGCCAGCGGTGTGTCTATAGGGCCCGGACAGACAGCGTTGACCCGGATGCCATCCCTGGCATGGTCCAGGGCGAGGCACTTGGTCAACTGGACCACCGCACCCTTGGTAGCGGGATACACCGCGGAAGCGTCTGCTCCCACCAAGCCAAGCTGGGAAGCGGTGTTGAGGATGACGCCCCCACCTTGGCTGATCATGATGGGTATGGCTTCCTTGCACCCAAGAAAGACGCCCTTGACGTTGACAGCGAACAGGCGGTCGTAGGTGGCTTCGTCAATGTCCAGGATGGTGCCCCGCGCGCCCAGCCCGGCGTTGTTGTACAGGATGTCCAGGCGCCCGTGGGCCTCGATAGCCGCCTGTACCATCTGTCGCACTGAAGAGCTGTCGGAAACGTCGGCATGCACCGGGATGCACCGGCCTCCCTCGGAGGTGACAATACCTGCGGTTTCGTTGACGGCCTCTTGCTGGATGTCGGCGGCAACCACCAAGGCACCTTCGCGGGCGAACTTGAGGGCCGATGCCCTACCGATGCCCGACGCTGCCCCGGTGATCAGGGCAACCTTGTTTTCCAGTCTCATACCTCTGCTCCTGGCGGAAGGGTGACCGCCACTAGGACGGCGTGCTATCCAGGCTTTCCTTGACCTCTTTCAGCGAGTCAGCCATTGTGCGGGCGGGGTAGTCGGGGATGTCCCCATCGTGATAGACCTTGAGGGAGACGAAGGTCGGCCCAGGGCCTTCCATCACCTCATCCAGGCTGTACATAAGGTCTTCCAAGTTGTCGAACTGGTAGATCCGAGCATAGCCGCCGTCCTCTGCCATTGCCCCGAAGTTGATGTTGTCGATGCCCGGTATGGGAAGGCCGTCGGTGGAGAGGTGGTCTCCATCCTCCATTACGAAGTGCACCAGGTTCGATGGCCCTGCGTTGCCTATGGTAACAAGGCTGCCCAGGTTAGTCCTAAGCAGGCTTCCAGAGTCCAGCACCAGGATCTTGCGTTCGGGTTGGGCGATGGCCAGCCCCAATCCGACCCCGGGAGCTTTGTCCATGCAGTCGGAAAGGTCCAAGTCCAGGTCCCTGCGTCCGGAGATGTTGCCCCACTCCCGGAGGGCGGTAGTGGCCGAAACGACCAGGGAATCTCCCCGGTGTTCGTTTATGAGCTGCATCCCCTGTCGCGAAGGAATCACATTGCTACTCCTGGAGCAGTTGGTGGGGCCGTCCTCATCGCTACGGGAGTGAAGGGGGCCGAAGTCCCTAGTCCGGAGGACCCCCCGTTTGGGTCTTGTAGGCGTTCACCATTATCCACATGCCCACCGGGATAAGGACACCCCCCACCACGGCCACGAAAAGGTTCTCGTCGAAGACGCCCTTGAATAAGAGCAGGAATCCTCCTGCAACCGTTCCGATTCCTAAGAAACGACCAAGGAGGACTCGCGCAATTATCCACAGAGGGTTCGGGCCTTTGGGGCCGGAGTCGCCGTTCAGTCGGCCAGGGCTCCCTGCAGGTCTTTCATGGCGATCTGGGTTGTACGGCTGGGGCGGTCCCGGAACTGCACCGGAGTGTTTTCAATGACGGGAACGATCTTCAAGCAGACCAGCGTCGGGCCCTTCTGCTCTAGAATGCCGTCCAAGCTGGTGGCCAGATCTTCGGTGTTGTCGATCTCGTACACCGAGGCGTAGCCGGCTTCCCTTGCCATCCCTGCGAAGTTGGTATCTCCGCTTCCAGGAACGGGCTGTCCGCCGGTTATGGCATAAACGCCGTTCTCGAATACGAAGTGGTAAAGGTTCTCCGGTGCCTTATTGCCGACAGTCACCAGGGAACCCAGGTTCATAAGCAGGCTTCCATCGCCGTCGACCACCAGCACCTTGCGGTCGGGCTGGGCAAGGGCCAAGCCAAGCCCCAAGGAAGAGGCTTTGCCCATGGCGCCGCCCATGGGGAAGTCCAGGTGCTCGTTCTTGCTCACGCTGGGCAGACCATGGTGCACATTGTTGGCGCTCATGGTGGTGAGGATTATGGCGTCGTGCCGGTGTTCATCCAGCAGTCGTACCGCATCGATGTTTTCTATAGCCATGTGTCTTACCTCCAGGATTCGTAAAGGCAGCTTTCCTTAGGGACACCAATCCAGTGAGATCGGAGCTATGCTCCAAACTCGGTGCCGACCAAAACTGCAACCGGTTTGGAAGTGCGGTCAGCTTCTTCCATGGCCAGGGAGATGCGGTTAGCATCCTCGTCGGTCTCCACCAAGTAGAAGGTGATCCCCCATGCATGGAGGATGTGCTCTATGAAACGGGCCGCCGAGTCCCGGCACACACCATGCCTGTCCCAACCACGGTATCCCACCAGCATAACCAGAGGGTTGTTCACATCCAGACCCAGTCCCCGGATGGAGTCTCCAGACTCGAAGATACCGGTGTTCTGGATGAGGCACACGGGCCTCTTGCCCCCAACCCAGAGGCCCGCCGCTATGGCCATGGTCTCGCCTTCCCGGCACACGGGAACCAGGTCCACTTCGGGGTCTTCGGTTAGCTGCTGGTACATGAAGTTGGTCTCACTGTCGGGCAGCCATACCACATGGGTTACTTTGTTCTTCTTCAGCTCCGCTATGATCGAGGCCGGATGAAGCACCGTTTCCTGCTGCATTCCTTCTCCTTTCAGCTCCCAGTGTTTCCAGGTAGCTGGCCAGTAACGTCAAACATTATATGAGAGGCCCATTGCAGGGTCAACCGAAACACGGGTCTTCCGACCTGCCTCCGTGGGAGGTTTGTCAAAACTACTCTGATTGACACGAATATCTTCTGGCAGGTAGTCTGGAATCAGCAGGCTCCTGTGTCAGCCGGATGACGACCCTACCTTGGAGGTTTCAGGGAACGCCTAAGCCGGCGAATTCGCCGATAGATACAAACCCATCTCAAGGAGCATGTTATGCCGGTAGTAACCTTCAATGGCCCCATTGGCGCCGGTGGAAACGAGATCGGCTTGAAGGTGGCGGGGATCCTGAACGCCGATTACGTGGACCGACTGATCCTGGCTGAGTCCGCCAAGCGCATCGGGTCTTCAGTGGAAGTGCTGCACATGAAAGAGCAGCGAACGGTGCAGATGCGCGACCGTATTTCCAACTTTCTACAGACCATGCTGGAGCGCTCCGCTATGTCAGGCGCCGCGGGCGAGCCCTACTTCAGCGCGGGAATGGAGTACCTGCCCTCGGAGGAGTACTCGGAGCTGGTGCAGGAACCCCAGACAGCAGCCCAGAAGCTGAACGACGACAGGGTCCTGGAGGTGACTTCAGCGGTCATCAAGGACCTGGCTGAGTCCGACAACGTGGTAATCATAGGACGGGCATCCAACATCATCCTGAAGGATACGCCCGGAGCGTTGCATGTTGGCTTGGTGACCCCTACCGCCCTGAGGATCAAGACAATCATGGAACGGGAAAACCTGAGCGAGAAGGAAGCTGAGAGGTACGTTACCGAGACCGAGAAGGCGAGGGTGATGTACTACAAGAAGTTTTTCAAGGTTGACCCCATCACCCCACACCTGTACCACTTCATGATAAACACGGAGATGATGGACAACGACGCCTCAGCGGAGATCGTGGTGACGGCCGCCAGAAGGATGTCCGAATCCGCCAAAGCGGGCGCAGGCAGCACCAGCTAGAACCGGGGAAGCTCCAAGGCTTCACGCACCGCCCGCAACAGCGTGTCTTCCTCTTCCAGGAAGACGGTCCTGGGGTCAAGGACCACCTGGTCCCCTTCTATACGGCCTATGATGGGTGTACTGTTGTCCCTGAGCCGATTTATTACAGCTTGGCTTTTCCCCTCCACGCTTTCGCAGTCCAGCGACACCACCCACGTATCCAGGGTTTCCCCGGGGAGGCTTCCTCCGCCGATGGTGGACCTGCCTTCTTCCACCGCAGCCCTGCTACCGATGATGGTCTGCCAATGATACGCCCTGTCCTCCAGCTCCCCGACGGAGGTGTTGATCATCCTCCATATGGGAATTTTGACCAGGGCCTCTCCCCGAACGTAGTGGAGGAGGGTGGCCGCCAGGCCCGCCAGGCTCACCTTGTCGATGCGCAGAGCCCTTGCCAAGGGATGGGACTCCAGCTTTCGAATTAGCTCCTGCTTTCCGACAATGATGCCCGACTGGGGCCCCCCAAGCAGTTTATCGCCCGAGAAGAAGACCAGGGTGGCCCCTTCGGCGATGCTCTCCTGCGGGGTTGGTTCCTGTGCGAGGTCGAAATCCCGTGTATCCAGGACGCAGCCGCTGCCCACATCATGGAGCACCGGGATCCCGTGATGATTTGCGATATCCGCCAGTTCTCTCACCGAAGCAGAGTGGACAAATCCATCGACGCGGAAGTTGCTGGCGTGCACCTTCAGCAGCCCACCGGTATTCTCTGTGATGGCCGCGCGATAGTCTTCGGCATAAGTACGATTGGTTGTGCCAACCTCGACCAGGGTGGCCCCGCTCTGGAGGAGCACGTCGGGAATACGGAAGCCTCCGCCGATCTCGACCTCTTCGCCCCGGGAAACGATTACTTCTTTCCCTCGCGCCAAGGCCGACAGTCCCAGAAGCATGGCGGCTGCGTTGTTGTTGACCACCAGCGAAGCCTCGGCTCCCGTTACCTGTTTCAGGAGAGGGGCCACATGGGCTTGGCGGGAGCCCCGCTTGCCGGCATCCAGGTCCAGCTCCAGGTCGGTGTAGCCCTCCGACGCCTGGAGCATGCCTTCGATGGACTCCAAGCTCAGCGGCGCCCGGCCTAGGTTGGTGTGCACAATAACGCCGGTGGCGTTGATCACGGGACGAGGATAGACCTGGTCGAGCCGGGCCAGTCTAACCGCTACGGAGTCGGCAACCTCATCGGCAGAGGGTGGAGACCCACCGCTGCGGACGCTGTTTCTGGCTTCTTCGATGCGCTCCCGGACCAGGTTCACAACCAGCTCGCGGCTGTACCCTTGGGCGAGGCCGCGTATGGTCCTGCTGGTGAGCACGCTATCTACGCTGGGGAGGTCACGAAGCTCCATACCAACTCTTTCTCTACACCTAAGGGGGAAAGGTGTACCGCAGGGACAGAACTAGGGGGTCCTGATCTCCCTGGCTACCAGCGAGCCATCGGCGGCCTGCTCGTAGCCGACCAGCACCACCAAGCCCACCTGGTCGGCGCCCAGCTCCAAATTCGTGTCGCTATCCGCCAGGACCACTCCCGGTGCCCCTGATATGGACCAGGAGCTCACGATGAACGTGGCGCTGCCCACCAAGGGCGACGCAATCCCTGCTTCGCTCTGTCCCTCATCGGGTGAATCCTCGGAGTTGTCGGTCGCGACCGCCGTCCCAGGCAGTAGGGCCACATTGGTAGCAATGGGAGTGCCGTCGCCGCTTCGGGTAACCGATACAAGGACATCAGCGCCCACTACCTCGGCGCCGCCTTCCACAGTCGCATCAGGAGGAACCTCCACTTCAGTGGTACCGATGGTCCAAGTGGTGCCCGAAATGCTTTCCAGAGTGCCTCGGACCCCCTCAGATATCCTTTCGGCAACCAAGGCGCCGTCAGATACGCTGCCTTCAACGTAGATGGTCCCTACGAACGCCGGGTCAACGAGCAACTCGGCGGAGGCTGGGACGTGAACCGTCACGCCCTCCACCGACACCTGGGACAGGGATATGGACTCTACCAGCCCGCCGACCCCGGCCATGACCCGAGAAGCCAGGATAGCACCGTCATCCTGGGCAGATCCCTCCACGAAGACGACATCGCCGACCCTGGGTCCGGAGGGGAGGGTGACTGCGGTGTTCCCCGTCAACATCACCGCCTCGTCCCCCACGGTCCATGTATTGCCGACCATCCCTTCAATGGCGCCTACCAGGGCGACTGAGGACGGGATGGCAATGAAGGAGGGCTCCTCCAGGAACTGGAACAGCTCCGCATCCGATGAGAGCAGCACCGTGGTGTCCGTGGACAGGAACTGTCTGTAAGCCTCCAAGCTGCGTTGGAAGGCGAAGAACTCGGGGTCCTGCTCCAACGCCTGGGCAAATATCTCGATGGCCCGGGCCTCACCTTCACCCCGGGTGATGTTGGCCTGCCTTTGAGCATCGGCAAGGATGATGGTGCGGTCCCGTTCGGCCTTAGCCCGTATCCTGGCATCCTCCTCGGCTCCAAGGGCGCGGGTTTCCCTGGAGATGCGGTCCCGTTCTGCCCGCATCCTGGCAAAGATGTTGGGCAGGGCATCCTCGGGGAACTCAGCCCGCTTGATCCGCACATCTATGATCTCTATGCCGAAGTCCTCTCCCTGTGGCCCCACCTCAGCATTGGACTCCACCACCACCTTATCGAGTATCTCCTGGCGGGAGTTGGTGGGAATCACTATGTTGGTGCCGGCCTGGGTTTGGCCGCCGATGATCTCGGCCCTGGTACGGAGGGCTATCTCCTCTTTGAGCTTGTTTGTGACGATGCTCCCGATCCTGTCTCCGGCACCGCTCAGCGTTCGCAGTTTCTCAAAGAACTTCTGCACCTCGGTGATGCGGTAGCGGCTGTAGGCGTCGATAACCAGGTTCTGCTTCTCCACATCGTTCAGTATTCGGGGCGGGGTATCGATGCGAAGGACGCGCTTGTCAAACCGGTTGACCGATTCCAGGAATGGCGCCTTCACCTTGAGGCCGGGCGTCGTGTGGATCTCCTGGATCTCACCGAATCGGGTGACCACTACAAGCTGGGTTTCGTCAACGGTGAACAGGGCCTGGGGGCCCAATATGGCCAGCAGCAGGACCAAAGCGACGGCGGCGACAGCGTACTTCATGCTAGCTGCCTCCCCCGGTGGTCTCACCCGAGGGCGCAGGTTGGACGTTTGGGGACCCTGAAAGATCGGGCACAGGCACGATTTGGCTGCCGGAGTTCAGGATGATGGATCCTTCGACGTCAGGGGAAATCACAAACTTGGAGACGCCGGACAGGATATCCTCCATGGCCTCCAGGTACAGGCGCTGGCGGGTCACGTCCTTAGACTTCTGGTACTCTCGCAATATGGAAAGGAAGCGCGAGGTTTCACCTTCGGCGTTTGCGATGCGCTCTTGCTTGAAGGCTTCGGCAGCCTGCGTGATTCTTGCCGCTTCTCCGCGGGCCCTGGGGATGATGTCCCGCTCGAAGGCTTCCGCCTGATTGATCAGGGTATCCCTGTCTTGCCGGGCGCGGTTCACATCCTGGAAGGCATCCCGGACCTCTTCGGGGGCCGACACTTCCTGCAGAAGGACCGCTGTAACCTCGATTCCTGCGCCGTAGTTATCCAGGATATCCTGGAGCAAGGCCAAGGTGTCTTCCTGGACCTGGGTCTTGTTCTCGGTTAGCACATCGTCGATGCTCCGCTGGCCAACGACCAAGCGCAGGGCAGCCTCGGTGGCATCCTTCAGGGTGCGGCCCTCGGGACGGTCGGGGGCGATGTCCTTGTCTCCCCTTGTGGCAATGGTCTCGCCGGGATCAGCAACTTTGAACAGGAAATCTTGCAGGTTCTTGATGCGGTACTGGACGACCAGGGGCACATCCACGAGGTTCAGGTCTCCGGCGATCATCTGGGCTTCCTGGAGGAGGACAGCCGGGGATATGGTCCTGCCCTCATCGGCGAAGCCCAGCTTCATCTCACGGATCTCTTCGACGGACTCGATATTCTTGGTGCCGATGGGGGCGGGCCACCACCAGTTAAGACCTTCTGCGGTCACCCGGCAGCATTTGCCGAAGGTGCGGTGTACCGCCTGTTCGCCCGGGCTGACCTGGTAGATTCCTGTAGCCATCCAGGCGACGAAAGCGACTCCGAGGAGGCCAAAGATGAGGTAGGGGAGGAAATTCCGGCCGCTGGAGCCGACGTTGCCCGCTACACCGCCACCCGGTCCCTGTCCCAATCCGCCAAACCATGCCTTGATCCGGTTGATGATACGGTCAAGGTCAAATTCGGGCTCTCTCTGTGGGGGACGGTACATCTATTAGCTGCCAGCCATTACAATGGTGTCGGCCCACGCCGGTGCGCCAGAAATTCTAACACGAAGCATGAACAATTGCATTAGACCTCCCCTTACCTGCTACTATGTAGCAGACAAACGGCCACGGGAGAGGCTCAAGGCGACCAAAGCAATCGACGAGGCAGGGATACCCAGCAGCAGAGAGACCTAAGGAGGAGCAGGTATGTCAGCCAACGGGCTGGACGTAAAGACGGGACAGGACATTACCAGGTTGCAGATCACCTGCGAACACCAGAGTGGGTTGCTGTACATGGTGCCTGGTGAGAAGAGCTGGGTGTGCAGCCAGGAGATGATGCCGGCCCATGCGCTTGCCGGTTTCCTGGGCGAGCTGGTCGAGATGGAAGACTCCAGGGTTAAGGCGATGATGCAGAGGTGGGGAATCTACTTCCGCCGCCTACCCTTAGAATCCGACGACGGGGAAGGTGCTGGTTAAGGAATAGTCCCGTCTTAGGAGGGCTTTGCTTCGGAGGCGGGCGTCCTTAGTGGACTTTTTCAGAGTTTGGACGGCACGAGTCATATAGATTCGCTCGCCCAATGTGGTGTTAAGTTACCTGAGACCCGTCCACTAAGCGTCACTCCGCTTTGATGCCACGCAGGGGCAGCGCCTTCGTTTCCAGCGTATGGAGGTCCAGGCGGTGGGATGCCTGGTCGATGTCGAAGCCGACAACCTCGCCATTAGCATCTAAATCGACGTTCAGCCCATCTACGACCTCGATGGTTTCCGCTCCTGGGCCTGTCTTAAACTCGACATACAGGCTATCAGTGTCCGGGTAATAGTGAAGTTTCATGCTTAGTCCTCCTTTCGGAAGCGCCGGTCCAAGAAGGCGTTGTGGATAGTCTCTCTATCCGCCAATGTTACAACTCTCAGATAGCGTGGCACGCTCTCTCCGGGCAGAATGACTTCCCCCCAATAACGCATGCGCCCATCCTCTTGTTCCTCCATATAGAGCGGGGAGGCAATGACCTGAGCACACCAAGCTAAATCTATGTATGGGCGCTTTCGACGAATCTGTTCATCAAAGTAGCGCGTTGTTTTCATGCACCTAGCCTAACCACATCCACTCACATCATAGTTGATGCATTAGTAAAGCGCTAATTGCATTACTTCTATATGGTTCATATCAAAGAGGCCTGAGACCACAATATTGGGCTAGGCAACACTATCGACAGGGCATTGTGGGATTTGGATGGGAAAGCAGCCCCGGGGTGGGCGTTATGACGGTGGGATCCCCACGCAACTAGCCAGATGGTGAACGCTTAGGTTGCGCTACTGCGCCTTGCCTCTAGCCAACGCTTAAGTGAGCGTTGGCTCTCTCCGGAAGGGCGACCGGCGATCAGTCCTTCGACGCTGATGTCTTCGTCCAGGTCGGGCCAGCGGACACCCTGCCCCCCACCTATAATCTCCCATCTGCCCAGTTCCGCTTGGGTCCCATGTACAAGCCTGGGATACCAAGCCAGCGGCACTGAGATAGAGCGGCCATCGGACAGTTCGATCTGGAGTGCGTCATCAGTGACCGTTATCTCTATAGCATCCGGTATTCGAATCTCAATCGTTGAAGTATTCATCCCATGCCTCTACTAGCAATATATGATTTTCCTGAATGATTCTCAATATCCTACGGGTTTGAGCCCGGCTCATTCCACCGCTTGCGTGAATGCTCACCAGCTCTAGCCAGAACTTAGCGACCCCTATTTTCGTATGCCACGTGAACGTGCGGGGGTTCGTTACGGTCGCCAGAATAGAAGAAAAAACGGAAGCCTCCTTCTCTCAATACCGTCGGCACGGTGAACCCAACCTCTTCTAGCCTCTTTAGTTTTGCGCGTCGACCAAGTGAGGATCCTAGGAATTAGTTGTATTTAACCATTACCTGGCGGGCGGCCGCCCTAATCAGACAAAAGCCACGTGGTCTCTTGATTCGGACGCAGTCCCTCCGGGCTCTGAAAATAGCCCCGGTTAGGAAGGCTGTGCTTCGGAGGCGCCTTGGTCCTGGCTGCTGGGCATTGTGGGATTGGGCTGGGGGAACGGACCCGGAGTGGGCGCTATGACGGGGGGAACAGGCGTTTCAGATGTTTCCGAGTCGGCCACGGGGGCGGTGGCTTCGGGTTCGAGAGGCAAGCCGTCGAAAAGGCGCTTCAGGTCATCGCCTTCGACGGTCTCGTTCTTGATCAGGTAGTTGGCTACTTCATCCAGCTTGTCCCTGTTGGTGGTCAGGATATCCTTGGCCCGGGCATAGGCCTCGTTAATCAGGGCCTGCACTTCCTGGTCAATGTCTTCGGCCACCTTGTCGCTGTAGTCCCGCTCCTCGTGGATCTCCTTGCCCAGGAACACCAGCTCTTCCCTTCGCCCGAAGGTACGCAGCCCGAGGCTGTCGCTCATCCCGTACTGCTTGATCATCCGGAGGGCGATGCGGGTAGCGTTTTCAAGGTCGTTGCTGGCGCCGGTAGTTATCTCGTCGAACACCATCTCCTCGGAGATGCGTCCTCCCAGGGAAGTTGCCAGCATATCTTCGAACTGGTTCTTTGTCATCAGGTAGCGGTCTTCATCGGGCAGGAGGCGAGTGTATCCACCCATGCCTCCTCTGGCCACGATGGATATCTTGTGGACGGCATCGGCGTGAGGGAGCTTCCAGGCTACCAGGGCATGGCCCGCTTCGTGGTAGGCGGTCATCTCCTTTTCCCGGGTGCTGATAATGCGGCTCTTGCGCTCGGGGCCAGCGATCACTCGGTCGATGGACTCCTCGAACTCGGTCATGCCGATGAGCTTCTTGTTGGCGCGGGCAGCCAGCAGGGCGGCTTCGTTGACCAGGTTGGAGAGGTCGGCGCCGCTGAAGCCCGGTGTCTGCTTGGCTAGCACCTCCAGGCTTACGTCGGGTCCCAGGGGCTTGCCACTGGAATGCACCTTGAGAATAGCCGTCCTGCCGACAAGCTCGGGAAGATCGAGCACCACCCGGCGGTCGAAACGGCCGGGCCTCAGCAGGGCAGGGTCCAGGATATCGGGCCGGTTAGTGGCTGCGATGATGATGATGTTTGTGTCTGTATCGAACCCGTCCATCTCCACCAGAATCTGATTCAGGGTCTGCTCCCGCTCATCATGGCCGCCTCCGACACCGGCGCCCCGATGCCGTCCGACGGCATCGATCTCATCTACGAAAACAATGCAGGGGGAATTGCGCCTTGCTTGGTCGAAAAGGTCGCGCACCCGGGCGGCTCCGACACCGACGAACATCTCTACGAACTCGCTGCCGCTTATAGAGAAGAAGGGCGCACCGGCTTCCCCGGCCACAGCCTTGGCCAGGAGGGTCTTCCCAGTGCCCGGCTGGCCGACCAGCAGCACTCCCTTGGGAATGCGGGCGCCCAGGGAGAGGAACCTCTCCTTGTACTTCAGGTACTCTACGACCTCTTCCAGCTCCTGCTTGGCCTCTTCCACCCCCGCCACGTCGGCGAAGGTCACAGTGGACCTGTTCACCATCCACAGCTTGGCCTTGCTGCGCCCGAAGCCCATAGCTTGGTTGCTGCTGCCCTGGGCTTGGCGCATCATGAACAGGATCAGACCGCCGAAGAAGATGAGCGGCAGGAAATTCAGAAGGATCCTGAGGAAGCTGCCAAAGCCGCTGCTGCCCTTGGCATCTATGGTGATGCCGCTGGTGCCCAGCTCCACGCCTTCGGACTGGAACAGGGTCAGGATGTCCGTGTCTTCAGGCAGGCGGCTCTTGATCTCGCCGGTGGCGGTAATCACCGTGAGGTCCCTGTCGCGGACCTCGATCTTCTGGATCGCTCCCTCCTGCTTGGCCAGCTCGATAACCGTCGAGATCGGCTCCTCGGTAGTGCCTCCAATGCGTCCTCCCACGTAGTACAGGAAGACGGCAATGACCCCGACGACCAGCAGAAGCCAGAGAAAGCTGTTACGCATCGAGGCATCCTATTGAGCAAAGAAGGCCCGAGAAGGGGGACAGAGGTGTCCGATCCATAGTGATACTATATTACACCATTACACCAGCTTCGTAAAAGCAAAAGCGTTCCTCATCGCTGTTCGCTCAAAAAGCACGCTAACCCCCGTCCGTTGTTGTCTTTGTCCACGCTGTGATGTTGTGAATTTTGTAACAAACATTTAACAGCTTGGAAAAGGTTATGAAACACAGCCCCTTTACATTGAAGCTTGGGGATGACCGATGTAGGTGGATTGCGCCATGTGCGGAGCCCTGATATCACGGAGATTAGCTAAGTGCTGAAAGAACAGGCTGAAGCCAGGGAGTTCGTCCTTTGGACTGCTAAGGAGAACGGGGTGAAGTTCATTCGCCTCTGGTTTTCCGACATCCTGGGTAACCTGAAGGGCTTTGCCATCACGGTCGAAGAGCTGGAGGATGCGCTGGCGCAAGGGGTGGGCTTCGACGGCTCAGCCATCGAAGGGTTTGTGCGCATCCACGAGAGCGACATGGTAGCCATGCCCGATCCCACCACCTTCCGCATACTGCCCTGGCGGCCCCGGGAACACTCGGTGGCCCGGATGTTCTGCGACGTTCTCAGCCCAACGGGGGAACCCTTCGAGGGTGACCCACGTCATGTGCTGAAGCGCAACGTGAGCAGGGCGGCCGACATGGGGTTCACATACTACGTGGGTCCAGAGCTGGAGTACTTCTACGTGGAAAGCCCCGAAAGCCCGGAGCTCCTGGACCAGGGCGGGTACTTCGACCAGCTCCCTTCGGACTACGCCAGCGACCTGCGCCGGGAAACGGTCCTGAGCCTGGCGGACATGGGCATCTCGGTGAAATACTCCCACCATGAGCGGGCGCCCAGCCAGCAGGAGATCGACCTCCAGTACACCGATGCCCTCACCATGGCCGACAATGTGATTACCAGCCGCCTGGTGATCAAGGAAGTGTCTTCCCGTCACAACGTCTATGCCACCTTCATGCCCAAGCCGGTCTTCGGCATCAACGGCTCTGGCATGCACACCCACCAGTCCCTGTTCCGGGGAGACGACAACGCATTCTACGACCAGGATGACCCATACAAGCTGTCCCACATAGGCAAGCTGTTCGCTGCCGGGCTAATGCGCCACGCGCCAGAGCTGACCCTGGTGACCAACCAGTGGGTCAACTCTTACAAGCGCCTGGTGCCGGGTTTCGAAGCTCCCCTGTACATCTCCTGGGCCCGAAACAACAGGTCGGACTTGATACGCATTCCCGACTACAAGCCGGGTAGGGAAGACTCGGTGCGCATCGAGTATCGGGCGCCGGACCCTTCCTGCAATCCATACCTTGCCTTCAGCGTCATGCTGGCCGCCGGGCTGTCGGGCATCGAGAAAGAGTACGAGATTCCCGAACCGGTGGAGGAGAACGTATTCGAACTGGGGGATGAGGAACGGGAGGCGCGGGGAATCGGGATGCTGCCCCGCAGCCTGTGGGAAGCCATCCTGGCTGCCGAAAGCAGCGACATACTGCGGAGCTCCCTGGGTGACCATGTTTTCCAGGTGTTCATTCAGAACAAGAAGATCGAATGGGACCGCTTCAGCGCCCAGGTAACCAACTATGAGACGGGGCGCTACCTTCCCATGCTGTGAGCTGCAGGTCGCCACTCCTATACGTAAAGCAACGCAAAACTGAAATCAACGGGAGGCTTAACGGAATATGGGGTATTTGCCCGAGCCCAGGAAACAGGGGCTCTATGATCCCGCCTTCGAACATGACGCCTGCGGCGTAGGCGTGGTCGCCGACATCAAGGGCGGCCGCTCCCATTCCATTATCGAAAAGAGCCTGGAAGTACTGATAAACCTGGGCCATCGAGGGGCCTGCGGCGCCGACCCGGAGACGGGAGACGGGGCCGGCATACTCTTCCAGATGCCCCATGCCTTCTTCAGCCGCACCGCTCCCAGCCTGGGATTCGAGTTGCCCTCACCTGGTCTGTACGGCGTTGGCATGGTCTTCCTGCCCTGGGACCGGGATGAGTCCCAAAGGTGCCAGGCGATCGTCGAGAACGTGGTGGCTGAAGAAGGGCAGAGGTTCCTGGGATGGCGTGATGTGCCCGTAGACTACGATGCCATCGGTTCCCACTCCCGGCAGGTGGCCCCCGCCATAAAGCAGGCCTTTGTGGCTGCTGGCCCAGGCATCGCAGATGAGTCGGACCTGGGACGCAAGCTCTACGTCATCCGCAAGCGTATAGAGGCCAGCGCCTCCTCCCTGGACCTGAAGAGCCAGGGATGCTTCTACATCCCCAGCTTCTTCACTAACCGTATCGTTTACAAAGGGCTGCTCCAAGCCCACCAGATACCCGGCTTCTACTTGGATCTGCAGGAGGCCGACCTGGATACGACCTTCGCCCTGGTGCATTCCCGTTTCAGCACCAATACCCTCGGATCCTGGCCCCTTGCCCATCCCTATCGTCTGCTGTGCCACAACGGCGAGATAAACACCCTGCGGGGCAACCAGAACTGGATGGCAGCCCGCCAAGCCATGTTCTCCTCGCCCCTCTTCGGCGACGATATGCAGAAGCTGTTCCCCATAATCAGGCCGGGGCAGAGCGACACCGCCTGCCTGGACAACGCCCTGGAGCTGCTGCTGGCTACCGGGCGTTCCCTTCCCCACTGCCTGATGATGCTGATTCCTGAGGCCTCAGGTCACCTGGTGGACATGTCCCAGGAGAAGCGGGACTTCTACGAGTACCACGCAGCCCTCATGGAACCCTGGGACGGGCCTGCCCTGCTGGCGGTCACCGACGGGGTCCGTGTGGGCGCTATCCTGGACCGCAACGGACTTCGCCCCTTCCGCTACCTGGTCACCAAGGACGACCTGCTGGTCATGGCCTCGGAGGCGGGGGTGCTGGATGTCGCACCCGAGGATGTCGTTTTCAAGGCCCGCCTGGAGCCGGGCAGGATGTTCCTGGTTGACCCGTCCCAGGGGAGGATCATCCAGGATCAGGAGATCAAGGCCGAGCTGTCCCGGCAGAACCCCTATGGGCAGTGGCTGTCTGAGAACGTGATCGACCTGGACAACCTGCCCGTGCCCCAGGATGTTCCGGCAACCGACTTCGACAGCCTGCTGGAGAGGCAGAAGGTGTTTGGTTACACCCTGGAGGACCTGCGCATAATCCTGGAACCTATGGCCTCTACGGGAGCCGAACCTGTGGGTTCCATGGGCAACGACACCCCCCTGGCGGTGCTGTCGGACAAGTCCCCACTGCTGTTCAACTACTTCAAGCAGCTCTTCGCCCAGGTGACCAACCCCCCGCTGGATGCCATCAGGGAGGAGCTGGTCACCTCCACCAGCAGCTTCATTGGCTACGAGAGCAACCTGTTCGATGAAACGCCAGAGCACTGCCGGCAGCTTAGACTACCGGAACCTGTCATCACCACCGAGGAAACGGCCAGGATACGCGGAATGGAGTCGGGCCCCGTTAGGTCGGCCACCCTCTCCACCCTCTTCCCAGCCGACGGTGTGGCCACAGCCATGGAAGATGCTTTGTCCCGCCTCTGCAGAGAGGCCAGCGAGGCTGTTGTTAACGGCGCAAGCATCCTTATCCTCTCGGACCGGGGCGTGGACTCCAGTCACTCCTACATACCCTGCCTTCTAGCTACGGCGGCTGTCCACCACCACCTGATACGGGAGGGGAGCCGCCCCAAGGTAGGGATCGTGGTCGAATCGGGGGAACCCCGGGAGGTCGCCCACTTCGCCCTCCTTATCGGGTACGGCGCAGGGGCCGTCAACCCATACCTGGCCTTCGAGACCCTGGAGGACTTGAAGCGCACGGGCATCCTGTCCAACGGCTCGGATCCCAAGGGACCGGAGAAGAACTACGTCAAGGCTGTTCACAAGGGTGTGGTCAAGGTGATGTCCAAGATGGGCATCTCCACCATCCAGAGCTACCGCGGCGCCCAGATATTCGAGGCGATAGGCCTGGGAGATGAGGTCATCGACAAATACTTCACCGCTACGCCGTCCCAGCTGGGAGGCGTCGGGCTGAATGTCATCCAGGAAGAGACCCTCACCCGCCACCGGCAGGCTTACCCAACGCAGGCGGTGGCCGCCACCCTGGACTTGGAAGTGGGCGGCTACTACCACTGGCGGTGGGATGGCGAACACCACATGTTCAACCCGAACTCCATCGCCAAGCTGCAGCACTCGACCCAGTCCAACAGCTACGCCACCTACCAGGAGTTCGCCGAGCTGGTGGATGGGCAGAGCAGAGATTGCGCCACCATCAGGGGGCTGCTGGGCTTCAAGGAAGGCGTTCAGCCTCCCGTGTCACTGGACGAGGTCGAGCCTGCTTCCGCAATCGTGAAGCGGTTCGCCACCGGCGCCATCTCCCTGGGATCCATCAGCCGGGAAGCCCACGAGACCCTGGCTATGGCGATGAACCAGATCGGGGCCCGGAGCAACACCGGTGAGGGAGGCGAGGACTTTCACCGCTTCACTCCCGACTCTGACGGCAGGTCCCGCAACAGCGCCATCAAGCAGGTCGCTTCGGGGCGCTTCGGGGTAACCAACAACTACCTGGTCAATGCCAGTGACCTGCAGATAAAGATGGCCCAGGGGTCCAAGCCCGGAGAGGGCGGACAGCTTCCCGGGCACAAGGTGGATGAGTACATCGGCTGGGTGCGCCACACCACACCCGGGGTGGAGCTCATCTCACCCCCTCCTCACCACGATATCTACTCCATCGAAGACCTGGCCCAGCTGATCTACGACCTGAAGTACACCAACCCCAGCGCCCGCATACACGTCAAGCTGGTTTCCGAGGTTGGTGTGGGCACCATCGCAGCCGGCGTATCCAAGGGGCACGGCGATGTGGTGCTGATTAGCGGGGACAGCGGCGGCACCGGCGCTTCCCCGGAGTCTTCCATCAAGCACGCGGGCCTGCCCTGGGAGCTGGGCGTAGCCGAGACCCAGCAGGTGCTGGTTATGAACGACCTGCGGGGGCGTATCGTCGTCCAGGCCGACGGCCAGCTCAAGACAGGTCGGGACGTTGCCATCGCCTGCCTGCTGGGAGCCGAGGAGTTCGGCTTCTCCACAGCGCCCCTGATAACCCTGGGATGCATCATGCTACGGAAGTGCCACCTGAACACCTGCTCGGTGGGTATCGCCACCCAGGACCCCGACCTGCGGGCACGCTTCGCAGGCAAGCCCGAGCACGTGATCAACTATTTCTTCTTCATAGCCGAACACCTGCGGGAGATCATGGCCCAGCTTGGCTTCCAGACCGTGGCCGAGATGGTGGGCCGGGTGGATGTCCTGGAAACCGAGGCGGTCATATCCCACTGGAAGACCCAGGGAATCGACCTCTCCAACCTGCTGCACGTGCCCCAGGTTCCCGGGGATGTGGCAACTCATTGCGTCCGGGAGCAGGACCACGGCTTGGAGCAGGTCATCGACAGGGAGCTGATCGCCCTGTGCGCCGGTTCCCTCAAGAACGGCTCGCCGGTCAAGCTGAGCTATCCCATACGCAACCACCAGCGCACAGTGGGGGCAATGCTCAGCGGCGAGGTCTCCTTGCGCTACGGTGAGGACGGCCTACCCGACGACACCATCCAGGTAGAGTTCAAGGGTTCCGCGGGACAGAGCTTCGGCGCATTCCTGGCAAAGGGAGTGACCCTCCTCTTGGAGGGCGACGCCAACGACTACTTTGGCAAGGGTCTGTCGGGAGGCAAGATCGTCGTCTATCCCCCGGCTAATTCCGCCTTCCGCTCGGAAGAGAACGTCATCGTCGGCAACGTGGTTTTGTATGGCGCCACCGAGGGCAAGATGTTCATACGTGGCGTGGCGGGCGAACGCTTTGCGGTGCGCAACAGCGGCGCCGAGGCGGTGGTGGAGGGGGTCGGGGACCACGGCTGCGAGTACATGACCCGCGGCACCGTCGTGGTCCTGGGCGCGACAGGGCGCAACTTCGCTGCCGGGATGAGCGGCGGCATCGCCTACGTCCTCGACGAGGATAGCACCTTCCACCAGCGCCACAACCCCGAGATGGTTGACCTGGAGCCGGTAGAGGACGAGCGTGACCGGCGGGACCTGAAGGCCCTTATCGAAGAGCACTACCAGAACACCGGCAGCGGTAAAGCCAAGCAGGTGCTGGACGACTGGGAGCGCACGCTGCCCAGGTTCGTGAAGGTGTACCCGCGAGCCTACCGCCGGGCGTTGGAAGAAGCAGCCGCCCTGGGGAGCGCCGCCCGTGGGTAACCCGACAGGCTTCAAGGAGCACCGCCGGCAGCCGCCGGAGCGCAGGCCCGTCCAGGAGCGCATCCTGGACTACGACGAGTTCTACAAAGAGTGGCCCGAGGAGCGGATCCGTGAGCAGGGCGCCCGGTGCATGAACTGCGCCGTGCCCTTCTGCCACACAGGCTGCCCCCTGGGGAACATCATCCCGGACTGGAACGACTTGGTGTACCGGGGACGCTGGCAGGAGGCAGTCGCCTCCCTGCTATCGACCAACAACTTCCCCGAGTTCACCGGGCGTATCTGCCCAGCCCCCTGCGAGGGTTCCTGCGTGCTGGCCATCAACGAGGAACCGGTGACCATCGAATACATCGAAAAGGCCATCAGCGACCGGGGCTTCGAGGAGGGCTGGATCGCAGCTCAACCCCCCGCGGTGCGCACCGGCAAGAAGGTCGCCGTGGTGGGGTCGGGGCCGGCAGGCTTGGCCGCAGCCCAGCAGCTCAACCGGGCAGGACACCACGTAACCGTATTCGAAAGGGACAACTACATCGGCGGGCTGCTGACCTTGGGCATACCCGACTTCAAGCTGGACAAGGCCATCGTCCAGCGCCGCGTCGATCTCATGGCCCAGGAGGGGATCGAGTTCCGCACAGGCATCAACGTGGGCTTCGATTACTCTGCCCAGGAGTTGACGGACAACTTCGATGCCGTTTGCCTGGCCGGAGGCGCCACCCAAGCCCGCGATCTGGACGTCCCTGGCAGGGAGCTGAAGGGCATCCACCTGGCTATGGAGTACCTGACGCAGCAGAACAAGCTGCTGGCCGGAGAGGACGTCATCCCAGCCGAGCGGATATCCGCCGAAGGCAAGCGGGTGGTCATCCTGGGGGGAGGTGACACAGGGGCGGACTGCCTGGGCACCGCCCACAGGCAGGGCGCAGAGGTGGTCTATCAGTACGAGCTGCTGGACGCCCCGCCCGACAGCCGCAGCACCAACAACCCATGGCCACAGTGGCCCATCATCATGAGGTCTTCTGCCGCCCATGAAGAGGGCGGAGTCCGGGACTACAGCATCCTGACCAAGGCCTTCTCAGGACGGAACGGTCAGGTGGAGAAGCTGTACGCCGTGAGGCTGAAGTGGGTGCCCGGTGGGCCCGGGGGTCGGCCCGCGATGGAAGAGATACCCGGCAGCGAGTTCGACCTGGATGTGGACTTGGTGCTGCTGGCCCTGGGCTTCCTCCACCCCGAGCACGGTGGGCTGCTGAACGACCTCGCCCTGGAGCAGGATGCCCGGGGCAACGTCAAGGTGGACGCTCAACGGATGACCAGCAAGCCGGGCATCTTCGCCGCGGGAGACATGGCCCGTGGGCAGTCCCTGGTGGTATGGGCCATCGCTGAAGGTCGGGAAGCCGCCCACCACATGGACGCCTACCTCATGGGCTCCACCCAGCTCCCCCGCTCCATCCGGTAAAGAAGAAATCCCCCTCTCCCTTGAGGGAGAGGGTTGGGGTGAGGGTGATACCCTCGCTCTATGGAGCCACTGTAGTCATACCGCCCACTGCTCTCCCCGGTAGGCCATCTCCCAGAACAGGTACTCGTAACGGAAGCTGGTCAGGTAGGTCTCTTCCATCCGCGCGATCTCCGATGGGCTGGCTTCCTCAGCAAGCTGGTCGGCCTTAGAGCGCGCCCACAGGGCCAAGGCAACGTACTCGGGGTCGGTGTACATGTCGATCCACTGGGAGTAGAGGGGAGCATGGGCGGGCTTGCCTCGCCTGGACAGGTGGTCTCCTATCTCCCAGTACCCCCACTGGCAGGGCAGGAAGCAGGCCGCCAGCTGGCCAAAGGAACCCTGGTTGGCAACGTTGAGCAGGAAGTTGGTGTAGGCCAGGGTAGTTGGCGCCGGGCAGATGCTTTCCAGCTCGGCGGGGGTGATCCCGAACTGGGCGCAGTAGCTTCGGTGTAGGTCCATCTCGACGTTCAGGGTGCCGTCCAGCAGCTTGGCAAACCAGCCCATGGTTTCCAGGTCGGGCGCCCTCGCCGACGCCAGGGCCAGCATCCGACTGTATCCGATCAGGTACACATAGTCCTGGCAGATGTAGTACTTGAATACCTCGACGTCCAGGCTCCCGTCTCCGATTCCAGTGATGAAGGGGTGCTCCAGAATAGCCCGGCGTATCCCCGATGCTTTACCTTCGGCATTGTCTGCAAATCCCAATCCGGCACCTCCAGGGACGGTATTTCCGAGCCTCCTGACAGAGAGATTACCACAGGGGGCGAGGCTTCTCAGGTGCCTTGAAGACCATTGAGTCCGGCAAGCTTGCTGCGCCAGACAGGGAATCGGGACCATGAGGCTGGTTATTGGATGTTGACAACCTCATTTTGACTTGATATGGTGTATCGTTCTCGAAAATGGATAGGCAAGACACAAGCGCAAATAATAGATACATAGTATCAACAATGGGCTTGGAATACCAAGCCCCGAACCTGATGGCGGCGCTGGAGAACCGAGGCCATAGAGCCACTGCTCCCAGGAAAGCGATAGCCAGACTCTTGGAGCAGACGAATGAAGGCTTTACGGCGGAGGCGATCAACGAAAAGCTGCCGTCAGTGGGCAGGGCAACGGTATTTCGGACCATCAAACTCTTCCTCGAGCTGGGAGTGGTATGCAAGATTCCCATGATGGACGGGTCCCACCTGTATGGCCTCACTCGTTCCGTCTGTTTGGAATGCGGTGCGATGGTTGAGTTCAGGGCGGCTACGCTGAATCGGCCTCCCGGGGCTATGGGTGCCAACTCCAATGGCCAGGCTGTTAACCACCACATCGAGTTGCACGTGACCTGCGACTACTGCCGCGTCGACTGGGGCAAGTAGGGAGTCTACTCAAACAGGCTGAAATACCAGTATCGCGAGACGTTAGCTGATACGCAATATCATCGCAAACTGGAAGGGGATGCGTCAGCCCCCTATGGCAATCTCATAACAGAAGGAGAACTTGGAGTGCTAGTGACACAACATCTCAGGAGACCCTTTGGAAATCTAGTCCAGGCCTTAGCTTTGGGCCTTGTCGTGCTCGGTATGGCTTTTCTTGTTGCCTGCACGGGCGGCGAGGACCCAACGCCTACCGC
This sequence comes from Dehalococcoidia bacterium, assembly GCA_963663025.1. Lineage (GTDB taxonomy): Bacteria > Chloroflexota > Dehalococcoidia > Lucifugimonadales > JAGWBF01 > JAGWBF01. Next base: position 2,038,224 of record OY760073.1, read on the forward strand.
GACGGTTACAAGCGCCCAGCCAACCGAGGAGGCGCCAAGTCCAACACCCGTACCCACCAGTACGGAAGCTGCTACAGCCCCACCCCCCGAGGAGCCGGTCCAGGTGGTGGCAACCTCCAACATCGTCGCTGACTGGGCCGAGGTTGTCGGTGGTGAAAGGGTTGAGGTCTTCAGCCTGCATGAACCGGGTAGCGACCCGCACAATTTGGTACCAGGAGCTGGCGACGTTGCCAAAGTGGCCGCCGCCGACGTTGTATTCTCCGTCGGTCTTAGCATTGAGGCCATCTGGTTGGGAGACCTGGTGCACAACGCCAGTGCAGACCCTTCGAGGATAGTAGCCCTTGGTGACGGCGTCGACCCCCTGGAGTTCATGGAGATGGGTGGCCACGGCCACGATGACCACGACGATCACATGGAAGAGGGCGACGAGCACCATGGGGATGATGATCACGGTGACCATGACGACCACGGCACCGAAGAGATAGTCGGGCGTCTCCTGGTTGCGGATAGGGAAGAAGCACACCTCTCCGTCGTTGATCTTGATACCGATGATGTTGACAGCGGAATCTTCGAGGTCGCCGCACCACGCGCGACCGTCTACCCCAGCCCCACTCACCGATACGGCATCGTCCTTGCCCGCGGGTCCGAGGACGGCGATGACCGCATCCACATCTTCGACGGCGGAGTTTTCCTCGTCGAGCACGGGGACCACTACGATCTCGTCACCCAGCCCGTGTCACGCCACCCGCTCGAGATTGCCGAAGAACGGCCAATCCATTACGTTAACAACCACGGGTGGACTGCGATATTCGCAGATCCCAGCGGTCACGTGATCCTGATCAACGAGGAAGACCTGACAGCCTCAGGCGGCGACTATGAGCCGATCGTGCTCGAGGCCGGACCCCAGCATGGAGCGTCGATTGTCGTTTCGGACGAGCATATTATGGTTACCACGAAGAATCCCGACTACCCCGAGAACTCCGACGATAGCTTGCCTGTTGGCGTGGAAGTCCGCGACTTCAGCAATCAGGTAGTCTACGACGCCAGCAATCGCTCATGCCCGGGCATGCACGGTGAGTCCCACAATGAACATGGCGCCGCCTTCGGATGCATTGGCGGGGTGCTCTTCCTCCACGCTCACGACGGTGAGTACGAGCACGAGTTCATCGCCAATCCGTCGGAGATGCGCGAGGACTCTCGAATCGGGTCAGTCTACGGTCACCACCACGTCGAGCATTTCTTCGGCAGGGCCTCCTACCGCGACGGTCAGAGCTTCGCCGACGATGGCATTTGGCTGATCGATGTGGGCCGCGCGGAAATGCGCCAGGTGTTCAGCGAGCCGAGCGTTTCCACGAAATTCTCCAGCGATGGAGAGCTGCTCTACGTGCTCGAAGCCGACGGCGTGCTGCACGTCCTCGACGCGCACGACGGCGAACTGATCGAGACTATGGACTTGGTCGAGCCGGGCGAGGCGGGCAATCCCGCCATGATCGTTGTCGGCGAGTGGCTCTACGTCGCCGACCCTAACAGCGGCCACATCCTCGGGGTCCACCTAGAGCATATGGAGATCGAGGAGGAGTGGGAAATCGGTGGCGCACCATCGAGCCTGGCGTTTGTCGGTGTACCCGACTCGGGCGGCGCGCCCCATGAAGGCCACGATGACCATGGTGACGAAGAAGGTCACGAAGACCACGGCCATGACGAAGGTGATGACGACCACGGCGATCACATGGATGCAGGCGACGACCATGATGACCATGGCCATGAAGGACACGACCACGGTCCTCTGGATCCCCATTTCTGGTTCGATCCGAACCGGGTGAAGATCGCAGTCAACGACATAGCAGCCCGCCTTTCGGCTCTGGACCCTGAGGGCACAGAGTACTATTTCCAGAACGCAGCGGACTACGCAGTGCAGCTTGACGAGCTACACTCCTGGACCCTAGAGCAGGTTGCTCAAATACCACCGGAGCGCAGGCTGCTGGTAACGTCCCATGACACATTCGCATACTTTGCAGATGTTTACGGGTTCGAGGTCATAGGTGCCCTCATACCTTCCCTGGCGCCCGATGTGGAGCCATCGGCGGAGCACCTCGCAGGACTGGTCGAGGTGATCCGGGAGCACAACGCCCCGGCGGTATTCAGCGAAACGACGGTCAGCGGGAAGCTGCCGCAAGCCCTGGCAAGGGAGACCGGAGCAGTATTCGCCCAGCTCTATGCGGACTCCCTGGGCGAAAGAGGCAGCCCGGCAGGCACATACCTCGGCATGGTGCGAACGAACGTTGAGCGCATGGTCGAGGCATTGAAGTGAGCTACGAGCGCGCATGTCGCTTCGAGGCATGACCTCAGGCTGGAAGGGAGCACGGCCCTGAGCCGTGCTCCCTGAAAGATCGTTGGGTGAGCCTTTGGGGCGACATGCGCAGGAGAGCGAATAGCAAGGAGGGGACATGGTGGAGTTGAAGGCCTATTCGGTAAAGCTACGTAAGATGGTGGACATCAAGGACCCGGAGCTGGTGACCCTGAAGAATGGGCGGAAGGCCATCCGCGGGGTCGCGTCGGAAGATCCATCCAGCAAGGTCATCAGGATCGTGAATGACGAACAAGCAGAAGAGCTTCGAGGGAAGCTAGGCTAATCAGGGCCAGCCCCGACTAGACCGGGGTGATATCGAACCCGTGGCCCTAGGGTCCTGCGGCTTTGTGGGTCCCAGGCGTCGAACAGGTCGCCAATCTTCTTGAGGGTGGTCACAGCTCAAGTTTAGAACGAGCCGTGGCTGTCCTCTATAATGCCGCCTTGTTTTGACCGCCCTTCCTGCGGTTGCTTGGGTTTGGCGCTGTGTACTATCATCTGCGTATCTGGGCATCTGGGCCAAGCCCATCGTGATAGCAGGTTTATATGACATTGTCCCGGGCACAACTGATACGCGAGCTCCAAGGTATAGTCGGGGCTGAGAACGTTATCTTCCACCCGGACGACCTTCTGGTCTATGAATACGACGGCTCGGTGGACAAAGCTGTGCCCGAGGCCGCTGTCTTCCCCGCCAACACCGAAGAGGTCAGCAGGGTAGTCGCCATGGCCCACCGGGAAAACATCCCCGTGGTGGGCCGGGGTTCAGGCACCGGCCTCAGCGGCGGCGCCATCGCCTCCCTGGGGGGCATACAGGTGGTGCTGACTCGCATGAAGGCCATCCTGGAGATCGACGAAGAGAATCGCCTTGCCGTGGTAGAGCCGGGAGTGATCAACCTGGACCTGGACAAGGCAGCCAGGGAGCACGGAATGCGCTACGCTCCCGACCCGTCCAGCCAGCGGGCCTGCAGCGTGGGAGGCAACGTGGCCGAGAACGCCGGCGGGCCCCACTGCCTTGCTTATGGGGTTACCACCAACCATATTCTCGGTATGGAAGTGGTGCTGGAGGACGGCTCCGTGGCCTGGTTGGGCGGCAAGGCGCGCGAGACGCCGGGCTACGACCTCCGAGGGGCCTTCGTGGGCTCTGAGGGTACCTTCGGCCTAGCTACCAAGATAGTCGTCCGGCTCCTTCCTGTACCCGAGTCCGTCAGCACCATGCTGGGCACCTTCCCCGACATCGATTCGGCATGCACCGCCGTCTCCAGCATCATCGGCCAGGGAGTTGTACCGGCCGCAATGGAGATGATCGACTCGGTGTCTATCGGGGCTATCCTGAACGTCACCAAGGATGTGTTTCCCGCCGACGCCGGTTCCGTGCTGCTGGTGGAGGTGGAGGGACTGCGAGAAGAGGTGGAGGAGACCAGGGGAGGCATCGAAGCCGCCATGTACGACACTGGCGCCATAGAAGTGAAGACAGCCACCGACCCGGCGGAGCGGGAGCGCCTGTGGCAGGCCCGCAAGGGGGCCTTCGGCGCCCTCGGCACCCTGGCGCCCAACTACTACCTGGTGGATGCGGTGGTGCCCCGCACCCGGCTGGCGGACATGCTGGCAGAGGTGGACAGGATCGCCAAAGAGCACGATCTGATGGTGGCGAACGTGTTCCATGCAGGCGACGGCAACCTCCACCCGTGCATAGCCTTCGACGAGCGGGTCCCCGGCACCCTGGAGCGGGTGATGCACGCCGGCGGCGAGATGCTGGAGGTGTGCGTGGGTATGGGGGGCACCCTGTCGGGTGAGCACGGCGTGGGGCTGGAGAAGAAGGCTTACATGCCCCTGGTGTTCAGCGAGGACGATATGGATGCCATGATGAGGGTGCGAAACGCCTTCTCCCCGGCGGCCACCTTCAATCCGGGCAAGATATTCCCCGGCGGGCCGGAACACCCTGGTCCGGTCCAGGGGCAAGCTGGCATGAGGGCGGCCCCCGGCGACTTCATATGACGGCCCCCACCGACAACTCCCAGGAAATCCCCCCTTCCCGATGAACAGCCCTGCAACGGACGCGACCGGCAGCGAAGCCAGCCCGACCGGCACGCTGGCCAGCTATGCCGTCGATGGCATGGTCCCCCGCGAGGTCGTCCTCCCCGATAGCATCGAAGAGGTCTCGCGCGTGATGGCCTCGTCATCCAGCGACGGCCAGGCGGTGCTTCCCCTGGGAGGGGGCACCCTGTCATGCCAGGGTAACCTGCCCCGTACATACGACCTGGCGTTGGGCACATCCAAGCTGGCCGGAGTGCTCTACCACGAACCCGCCGACCTGGTGGCTTCGGTGCAGGCAGGCACGACGGTGTCAGACCTGCGCTCCACCCTGGCCAAGGGGGGACAGACCCTTCCTTTGGACAGCCCTTTCCCCGACCAGGCAACCATTGGCGGGATAATCGCTGCGGGCTACTCGGGGCCGTCCCGCCTCTCCTTCGGCGATCCCAGGGACTGGCTCATCGGCATCAACGTGGTGACGGCCGATGGACGGGTCTCGAAGGCCGGGGGAAGAGTGGTGAAGAACGTCACTGGTTACGACCTGTGCAAGCTGTACTCCGGGTCTCTCGGCACCCTGGGTGTAATTGTGGAGGCCAACTTCAAGCTGACGCCCCTCCCCGACGACCATGCGACCATCATCGGGGCATTCGACGGTCCGGCAGATGCCTACCAAGCCGCTAAATCCCTCCTCTCGCTGAGCTATCACCCCCATTCTCTCCTGCTGGTCGATGGCAACCTCGCCGGCCACCTGGACGAAGAGATGCTGCCGGCCGGCAAGGTGGTGCTGCTGGTGCGCCACTCGGGCCGTCGCTCGGCGGTGAAACGCAAGGCGCAGGACACCAACAGGATACTTCAGGTCAGACATGGACGTTGCGCCGAAGTCCCTTCCGGGACCGATGGGTCGCTCTGGCAGAAGCTGATCGACCTTGACTGGAGGCAGGACAACGGCCCGGACATGGTGCTCAGGGCATCCATGCTGCCCTCCCAGGTGGAAGGGTTCTGGGCGGCATTCCATGACGACACCCATACCGGCCTGCAGCGGGGTATGTCAGCCGATGTGGGCATGGGCATCGTGAAGCTCTGCTACTGGGCCGGCGCTGTGCCTCTGGGGCCGGAAGGCCAGGATAGCATTCTGCTGGAGGTGGCGCGGGCTGTGCGGGAGAAAGCCCGAAGCTTAGACGCACACCTGGTGGTGCAGCGGTGCCAACCTTCGGTAAAGGCGCATATCGATGTGTGGGGAGAGGGCATAGAGGGGCTGGAGGTCATGCGCCGCATCAAGGAGCAGATGGACCCATCCCATACCCTGAACCCCGGGCGATTCGTAGGAGGGCTGTAGATTGGAAACTCGGACTCCACTGCCCCTTAACCGGGAGCGTGGCTTCAGCGGCATCGACGTGCCGTCGGAAGCAGACCTGTACCGCTGCGTCCACTGCGGCCTGTGCCTGAGCGCATGCCCCACCTACACCGAGCTGGGCCTGGAGACCGAGTCCCCCAGGGGGCGCATCGCCTACATGAAGGCGGTGAACGAGGGCCGCATGGGCATCAGCGAGAGGGTCGCCTCCCACTGGGAGCTGTGCCTCCAGTGCCGAGCGTGTGAGGCGGTGTGCCCCTCGGGAGTGCCCTTCGGCAGGATCATGGAGTACAGCCGCAGCCAGCTTCGACGCAGCGGGAAGGGATCCTGGACGCGCAACCTGATGGCAATGGCTTTCCTGCGAGGCATCCTCCCCCGTCCGTGGCTCCTCAAGGGAGGCGCAGCCCTACTGAGGGCCTACCAGCGTTGGGGAATGCGCAGGGTCCTGCACACCATAGGCGTCTTCAGGCTAATGCCGACGGCCATCAGGGAGATGGAGGCCGGCCTCCCCGACTTCTCGCTCCGTTTCTTCACCACCAGCCGCTCCACCTACCCGGCCCAGGGCCCCAGGCGCTGCGTGGTCGGCCTGCTGAGCGGGTGCGTAATGCCCCTGGTGCAGGGCACCACCATGGAAGCTGCCGTCCGGGTGCTCACCCGCAACGGGTGCGATGTGGTCGTGCCCGTCGGACAGGGGTGCTGCGGCGCACTGAGCCGACATGATGGCAGGATGGATGAGGCCCGGAGGATGGCCAGGGTCAACATCGACGCCTTCACCTATGCGGGCGTGGAGAGGGTGGTGGTGGCCTCGGCAGGGTGCGGCTCCTCGATGAAGGAGTACGGCGAGCTGCTGAAGGATGACCCGGAGTACCGGGACCGGGCCGCCCGCATGGAGGCGATGACTGTGGACATCACCGAGTTCCTGGTCAGCCTTCCCTTCGAGCGCCCGGAGGGGAAACTGGCCATGAAAGTGACCTTCCAGGACCCCTGCCACCTGGCCCACGCCCAGCGCATTGTCCAAGCCCCAAGGACCATACTAAGGGCCATTCCGGGGCTGGAGATCTCGGAGATCAACGATGGGAGCCGGTGCTGCGGCGCCGCCGGGATGTACTCCATCACCCATCGCAAGATGTCCCGTCGTTTGCTGGACTCCAAGATGCGGTACATCGACGCCACCGGAGCAGAGGCGGTCGTAACCGCAAATCCGGGCTGCATGATCCAGCTTGAATCAGGCTTTCGAAACAGGGAAAGTGACCGGCGCGTGTATCATGTCGTGGACATCCTGGATGAGGCCTACCGCCGGGAAACGCAAGGCGGGCAGAATACTATCCTCTAGACACGCGAGTTGTCTGCCACTGGCGACGACATACCGAGGACACTATCAAGCATAAGGGGAACGCGTTGACAGTCGGAGACGAACCCACGAGACCACCCTGGTTATCCGATCACCTATTTCCCTTCCGCAGCCGATGGTTTACCACTCCCGACGGTCACTGCATGCACTATGTTGATGAAGGGTCGGGGCCGGTTATCGTATTTTTGCACGGGAATCCGTCCTGGTCCTTTGAGTTTCGTCATCTAATTGGCGAATTACGCCGCGATTTCCGATGTATCGCAGTGGACCACGTGGGGTTTGGACTCTCGTCGCGTAGCGAACAGCGGGAAGACCATCATCCTCGGGCGCACGCGGACCGATTCTCTGCCCTGATTGACCATCTAGATTTGAACGACGCCACGCTGTACATGTCCGACTGGGGAGGGCCTATTGGTCTGAGTTTTGCCTGCGATCAGCCTAAACGAGTGGCCGGGCTAGTTGTCGCCAATACCTGGTGCTGGCCTGTGGAAAGCGACCTTCACTTCGTCTTCTTCAGCGCGTTCATGCGCAGTCCTCTGGGACAGTTTCTGATCAAGCGCCGCAATTTCTTTGTGAATGACGTAATGCCCAGGGCCGTTGGCGTCAAGTCGGCGCTCACCACGGAGGTTATGGACCATTACCGCAACGCGCAGCCTCCTCGGGGAAGACACGCCAGCGCAGCGCTGCCGGGGCATATTGTAGGGGCCAGCTCGTGGCTGCGCTCCATCTGGGACGCTAGAGAGGCTTTTCGGAACAAGCCCGCCCTGATCCTCTGGGGATTCAAGGACATCGCCTTTCGACGCAAGGAACAGGAGCGATGGGTTACGGAACTCACCAATCCCGAGAACCATACGTTCGATGATGTCGGCCACTTTGTCGCGGAGGAAGCGCCTGAGCGGGTTGCGCCTCACCTGCGGGAATTCTTGGTACGGATAGGGAGCTAGCAGCCTAGACCCTTTTCTGCGCGCAGACCGTTGAAGGACCGCCCTAAGACAAACCAAGGCGTAAGAAGGCTAGCCAGAAGCTAGCCTGCCGCTGCGAAGGCCTGCTGGGCGGCGCCTACGCCTGCGCCGTAGGCCACCTCGTAGCCCTCCTCTGGCAGTATCCGCTCCAGGGCCGACAGCAGGGCCAGAACGTTGCTCTCTTCAGCAGACCCTCCCATCGCGCCGATGCGCCACACATCGCCGGCGATCTGACCCAGCCCTCCGGCGATCTCGATATTGTAGTCGTTCAGCAGGCGTCCCCGTACCTTTGCTTGGTCCACGCCCTCGGGTACCACAACGGTGGTCAGGGGGTTCAGCCGGTATGTGGGATTGGCGAACAGGTCCAGCCCCAAGGCCGTTACCCCCGCCCTTAGACCTGCAGCAACCCGGGCGTGGCGGGCTAGGCGGTTGTCCAGTCCTTCTTCCATCGCCATGCGCAGGGCTTCCCGCAGGGCATAGATCATCGAGATAGGGGCTGTGTGGTGGTACTGGTGGCGGTCGCCCCAGTAGGTCTGGAGGGTGGACAGGTTCAGGTAGAAGCTTTGTACCTGGCTTTCCCTCTCCTGCATCACCTTCACAGCCCTGGGACCCATGCTTATGGGCGCCAAGCCCGGCGGGGCCCCGATGCACTTCTGGGTGCAGCTATGGCAGACGTCCACATCCCACTCGTCCATATCGACCAGCTCCCCTCCCAGGGAGGTTACGGCATCGACGATGAGCAGAGCGCCGTAGCGATGGACCAGGTTGGCAATATCCGGCAAGGGATTCAGGATCCCCGTAGAGGTCTCGCCGTGTACCACGCTGACCGCCTTGACCTTGTCATGCTTCTTCAGCTCATCTTCCAGGGGAGTCAGGTCGGGGCCGATGGCGTCGCCCCACTTCAGCTCCACCTTCCGGACATCGGCGCCCACCCGAGAGGCGGTGTCGGCAGCCCGGTTGCCGAAGTGGCCGTTCACCACGACGATGACGACGTCCCCTCGCTCGACCACGTTGCAGAAAGCCGCCTCCACGCCTGCGGAGCCGGTGCCCGATATGGGCAGGGTGAGGGGGTTAGAGGTGTGAAACATCATCTTGAGCATCTCCATCACATCGTCCATCACCCCAACGAAATACGGGTCGAGGTGGCCCAGCACGGGGGCGGACATGGTCTGGAGCACCCTGGGATGGACGCTGCTGGGGCCGGGGCCCATCAGTATGCGGTGGGGCGGCCTGAACTCTTCAAGATAGCTGCTCATTTCACCTTCCATAGTAGAGGCATGGCAACAGGTCGTAGCGTCGCCTGCTGATTGCCCTGAGATAGTGCCTTATGGGTGCAGGACGGGTGCGTGGGCTGCTAGGTTACCGGTGAAGCGCCCCCGTCTATGTTAACTGCAATGCCTGTCAGGTAGCTTGCCCGCTCGGAAGCCAGGAATGCGATCACATCGCCGGCTTCCTCTGCTTCCCCTATCCGTCCCAGGGGAAGGTCCCGGGCTGCCGACATCTGGTCGTAGAACTCGTCCAATCGCAGGCTGGGATTCTGTATGTTGGCTTGGGCAAAGCGACGTTCGTGCTGGCCGCTCTTGATAAGCCCAATGCAGACCGTAGTCACCAGTATGTTATCCTTGGCGAGGTCCTTGGACAGGGCCTTGGTGACGGCTATGCCCGCTGCCCTGGACACGGAGGTGGGCACCGAGCCGGCCCCGGGTGTCTTGGCTCCCAGGTTGGTAACGTTAATGATCCGGCCTCCGCCCACCTTGCGCATGTGGGGAATAGCCTCCCGGGCAAAGCGAATGGCTGCCCAGAGCTTCAGATCGAAATCGGCGTGCCACTCCTCATCGGTTACCGATTCGAAGGCGTGTGCCGCCGACTGGCCAGCGTTGTTGACCAGGATGTCCAGGCGGCCGAAGGTTTGGGTCGCAGCCTGGATGACCCTCGATATATCGCCGGGGTCCGCGACGTTGGCCCTGATCGGCAGCACCGTTCCCTCGGTGCGTATCTCGATCTCCCGGGCTGCATCCTGAAGGACATCTTCCCGTCGCGCGCAGATGACTACCTTGGCGCCCTCATCGCACATGCGCCAAGCCGCTGCCCGGCCGATGCCATAGCTCCCTCCGGTGACTATGGCCACCTTGCCCTTGAGACCCAAGTCCATCGGTCCATCTCCTAGACTGCATCAGGCAGTATTGTCGGGGAAGATTATATCACCCTTGCCGGGAAAACTATCGGGCGCCGGCTAGCGCATTCGCAGCTTCTGCATAGCCCCGGGCAGCCGGGGAAGCATGTCCGAGGCCAGCACGCCCGCGTCTCCCATAACTTTGCGCAGATCTTCTCCCACTGCTGCGTGAAGATACACCCCGCAGCACGCGGCATCCACGGGCCCGGCTCCCTGGGCCATGAGTCCAGCTATCATGCCCGCCAGCACATCCCCCGTGCCCCCCGATGCCAGGGCAGGGTTGGCAAAGGGGCTGATGGTGCAGCAACCATCGGGCGACGCAATGACCGTGTAGGCTCCCTTGAGGACCACGGTCTGCCCCCAACGCTCCGCCATCTCCAGGGCGATGTCTTCCCGCCGAGCCTGCACTTGGGACACCGGTACGCCAGCCAGGGTGGACATCTCTCCCGGATGGGGTGTGAGAACCATGGGGTAGGATACGGCCTCCCACCAATTATCGATCTTGGCAAGGTTATTCAACCCATCGGCATCCACGACAACGGGAATGGACGGCTGCGGGGGTTGCAACAGCACCTGCTTCACCAGCTCAACCAAGCCGGGCGACGAGCCAAACCCGCAGCCCAAAACCATGGCGCTGCACACAGAGGCAGTCTCCCTGACGGAAGGGGCGGCGTCAGCGTGAAATCTGCCCTGAACGTCGCTGAGTACAGGGCGCTGGATCACCTCGGTGAGCTTGGCGGCGAGCTGGGGATAGATGCACTCGGGGGCTGCCAGGGTAACCATCCCGGAGCCGACACGAGCCGCAGCTTCGGAGGCCAGGCAGGCTGCGCCGACGTACCTGCCGGATCCGGCCACCACCAGGGTGTGCCCGAATGTGCCCTTGTGGGAGACGGACGGGCGCTGGGGCAGACCTCCGGCTGTTAACTCTTCGGTCAGGAGCTCCGTGGATATCCCGGTGTCGAGTCCGGGGGGAACGCCTATGTCCACGATGTGCAGCTCGCCCCGCATGTCGGCGCCGGGGAGCCGGTAGTGGCCCATCTTGGGGTAGCCGAAGGCGATGGTGTGGTCAGCCCCTGGGCAGGCTGGGTCCACCTCCCCGGAATCGGCATCAATCCCCGTAGGCACATCCAGAGCAACGACGGTGAGCGCCCTGCGCGAACCGCGGGCGCGGCCCAGGGATAGCATGACCTGCAGGATTACACCCTCCAAGGGCCTCGCCCGGCCGGTACCCAGCACTCCATCCAGTACCAGTGAGCAGGACTCCAACTCCGACTGCAGGATGGCACCGTTGGGGTCGTCGGCAGCGGACACCAGCGTCACGCCTCGCCTGACGGCTTCAGCCAGGTTCGGGTCGTCGGCGGGCCTGCCCGACACCGGGTAGGCGGTCACCCTCGCACCCCAGCGCTGGAGTTGACGGGCGGCCACCAAGGCGTCGCCGCCGTTATTGCCCGGGCCCACCAGCGCCAGGACCCACGAACCGGCGGTGGGGCTGAGCAGGGAGGAGCAGAAGCGGGCTGCTTCCAGCCCTGCCTTCTCCATGAGGGTGGATGCGGGGACGCCTGCCGCTACGCTGGCCTCCTCCACCTGCCTCATCTGGTCAACGCTGAGTATCTTCATCCTTGCAATACCCCACGACGAAGGCCACAGCGTATTCCAGGGAATGGGACATGCTGAGGGACAGCTCCTCAACGCCCAGGCGCTCGGCCCGCTGCTGGGCGCGGTCATGGAGCAGGATGTGGGGGGCGCCGCTCTCCTTACGGGCGATTTCGATGTCCTTCCAGCCCACGCCCCGCACCCCGGTGCCCAGGGCCTTCATGGTCGCCTCCTTAGCTGCGAAACGGGCCGCCAGGTTGGCCGCCCGGCCCCGGCAATAGGAGATTTCACTAGGGGTGTAGATACGGCGGAGGAACCTGTCTCCAAAGCGTTTAACCACCCTACCTACACGAGCGATCTCGATGATATCAACCCCGGTGATCAGCATGGGGCCGAGGCTTTATCGGCATTCAGATTTTCCAGCACCTTGAGGGTGGAGTAGGTCCGGTTCAGGGTGTAGAAGTGAAGTCCTGCCACGCCGTTCCGCCACAAATCCACCACCTGCATCGAAGAGTGCTCGATCCCTATCTCGCGCACCGCATTGTCGTCGTCGGCGTACTGCTCCAGCTTGGCATCCAGGTCATCGGGTATGCGGGCGCCGCAGAGGGAGGCAAACCGCCGTATTTGGCTGGTGCTCAGTATAGGCAGCACTCCCGCGACTATGGGCACGTCTATGCCCCACCGCTGGGTACGCTCCATGAAACGGTAGTAGTCGTCGTTGTCGAAGAAAAGCTGGGTGACAAGGAACTGGGCGCCGGCATCCACCTTCCTCTTCAGGAAGGCTACGTCGGCTTCCAGGCTGGGGGACTCCAGGTGCCCTTCGGGAAAGCAGGCGCCTCCCACGGCGAAGTCATGATTGCTGCGGATGTGCTCGATAAGCTCTGAAGCGTACTGGTAGCCCCCTTCGGGGGGTACGAACCTGTCCTCCCCCCTGCCCGGGTCTCCCCGCAGCCCCAGCACGTTCTCCACCTTCGCCGGGCCCAGAAGATCCAGGGCAGCCTCAACCTCTCCCTTGGTCTGGGCAACACAGGTCACGTGGCACATTACCTCCAGGTCCGTCTGCTCCTTGATGCGCCTGACGATGCCTATGGTCTTGTCTCGTGTGCCCCCGCCCGCCCCGTATGTCACCGACACAAAGTCTGGGTCCACTTGTCCTAGGGTGGGGATGTTTCGAAACAGGTTCTCGATCCCCTGCTCCGTGTTGGGCGGGAAGAACTCGAAGGAGATGGTTCGCTTCCCTGCTTCAAACAACTCGGTGATTTTCATAGCTTACGTTGCGGTCCGTGGTTTCTGGATTTTCTCCGGCATTTGTGCCGGAGAAATCCTTAGGATGGGCGTAGCTAACCGAAGTGGGCGAGGGCCGCCTGATAGTCCTCGGCGGTGTTGAGGTCGAAGAGCACCTCGGGGTTGTCCGTCTCCAACCTGAGGGTGCGGTCTTCATGTTTTCTCACCAGGGCCTTCAGGCCTTGATCTCCCTCCTCGATCTCCATTACCTCCGGGACCATGGAGGGATGGAAGATTATGGGGTGCCCGCCCTTGCCCCGATATGTGGGGATGGTCATCAGGCACGGAGCGCCCCGCCCATGCTGTTGACCGACGTGCTGCTCCATAATGTGACGCACACACTCGGGGGTGCGGGGCTGGTCCACGTTCAGCACCAGTATCCCGGCGGCTTCGGTCGCCGCGTCTTGTAGGGCGCCCATCCCGGCCTTCACCGAGGTGGTCTTCCCCTGGCGATAGTCGGGATTGTTCACCCACTCAACGCCCGACACTCCTTCCAGCAACGGCGAGAGTTGCGATATGTCATGTCCCAGGACGACCATGGTGCGGACAACTCCGGCTTTCTTGAGGGATCTGACCTGATATTCGATGAGGCTGGATCCCTGGAAGGGGAGGAGCGCTTTTAACTGGCCCATGCGGGTGGACTCTCCCGCAGACAGAAGGAGGGCATAGATGGGACCCGCCGAATGTGGACTGGGGGACGCCACCGGCCGTCCTAGTCGGACATGACCCCAGCAGCCAGTCCCTTCCCCACCGCGCGATCGAAGTACTTCCGGTCCATCTTCATTGGACCGCCGGAGCCACTGCGACGCTCCATGATGATTTCAGACATGATGCTCACAGCCAACTCCTCGGGGGTGAGGGCGCCGATGTCCAGACCGATGGGTGCATGGACATCCCGAAGCCGCTCCATCGGGATGCCCTGCTGCGCCAGCCTCTGGTAGATCATGATGGTCTTGCGCCGGCTCCCAAGTAGGCCCACGTACCTGGCGGGTGTGCGCACCGCCGACTCCAGGGCGAGGTCGTCGAACCAGTGTCCCCTAGTGGCTATGAGGATGAAGGTGTTGGCGTTGACCGGCACCTGGTCCATCGCCCTGGTGTAGTCGGGCGCCACGATGGTATCTTCCGCCCCGGGGAACCGCTCGGGGTTGGAGAACTGGGCGCGGTCATCCACCACGTAGATGCGAAAGCCCAGCATGAGCGCCAAGTCGTAGGTCGCTTTGCCTACGTGCCCACCCCCCACAAGCACCAGGGTCGGCGGGGTTGTGAAACCTTCCACGTATATCTCGGCGCCAAGGCGCGTGGCGATGTGCTCGTTGTTCCCCAGGTCGGCAACCCGGCGGGCCCCCTCCAGGGCTATCTCGTCCAACTCTCCATCGCCCAGACTGCCGAATACGGACCCGTCTTCTTTCAGGAGCAGCTTGGCCCCCTGGACACCCCTGCCCCCGTCGGCCTTTATAAGCGTCGCCACCGCCACGGGGTTGCCGCTCTCGTAGGCGCCCAGCATGGCATGGCCGTAGTCCAGGAACTCCTTGGGGTCCCAGAAAGGCTCCAGGAAGAAGTACATCGTCCCGCCGCAGACCAGACCGTCCCGCGCCGCGATGTCCTCGTTTAGCAGGTAGTCCTTGTACTCGGGCCCGCCCTTGCGCCTCAGTATCTCCTTGGCGGCGAACCAGATGTCCCCTTCAACGCAGCCCCCACCCAGGGTGCCGATGCCGCTGCCATCCTGGCGCACCAGCAGCTTGGCCCCCGGCTTCTGGGGCGTGGACCCCTTGGTCCTGACCACCGTGGCAAGGACACAGGGCTGGTCCTGCTCCAGCAGGTTTACGGCTTCCTGTATAGCTTCTCTCATCGTATGTCCAAAGCTGTACTATCTGCTTCCATGTTACCAGAGCGGTCCTTCAGATTCAATTTGGGGGGGATCATTTTGCCTCTCCCCTAGCGGGAGAGGCCGCCGTAGGCGGGTGAGGGGAAACAACATGAAAAGGCGTCCTGAGGGCTACGTTTCACCCTCCCCTTAATCCCCTCCCATCAAGGGAGGGGGGCTTCTCTTGTCCGTTCCCCTTCGATTTCCCTCAGGGCGAACCGAAGTGGTGCTAGGATGCAATAGAGAAGGGCGGACGAGTGGCCGTCCTTCCCGAACGTTGCTAGTGTACCGGCTGCCTACTTCCCGTTGCCGTTGTCCTTCAGGGCCCAGAAGACGTTCTCCGGCGTCATGGGCAGCTTGTTCATCCTCACACCGGTCGCCTGGTAGATGGCGTTGGCGATGGCGCCCGGCGGCGGAACGATTGGGACCTCACCGACGCCGCGGGCACCGTAGGGTCCTTCGGAGGCCGGCTTTTCTGTGAGAACTATGTCGATCATCGGCAGGTCCAGGGCCGTCGGCATGCGATAGTCCAGGAGGGAGGGATTCCTCATCACGCCCTTATCGTCGTAGTGGTAGTACTCGTACAGGGACCAGCCGATGCCCTGGACGGCTCCGCCCTGGATCTGGCCCTCCACCTGCACGGGGTTGATGGCGCAGCCCACATCCTGGAAGCAGGTGTAGCGAAGGAGCTTCACTTTGCCTGTACCCGGGTCCACCTCCACGTCTACTACGTTGGCGCCGAAGGTAGGGGCGCTCTGCACCCTGGTCACAGACCCCTCCCCGCAGACCGGGCCTTCGCCCCGGCGCACACTGTTGCGGGCCACGTCGAACCAGCCCATCGCCTGCTCCGGGTCATTCCTTACCCAGAAGCGACGGTCGGCGTACTCCACGTCCTCAGGTTCCACCTTGAGCTGCTCGGCGGCGTGGGCCTTCATCTGGGATATGGCGTTTTCGGCCGCCCTCTGGATCGCTATGCTCTGGGTCCACGTGGAGCGGCTGCCCGCGCTCAGGTCGGTGTAAGGGGCGGAGTTGGTATCTACCACCCTCACGTTCACATCTTCGATGGGGATTTGCAGCTCTTCGGCTGCCATCTGCTTCATGGTCGTGCGAATGCCCGTGAGGTCCACCTGGCCCGTGGTCACCGTGACGGTGCCATCGGCGTGGACCATGATCACCGAGCTGGACGTCAGGGTGGCTCCCAGCCAGAAGCCCACGGCCAAGCCCCGGCCTCGATTGGGCCCTTCCAGGGGCGAGGTCCAAGAGGGATGCTTCTCTATCTGGTCCAGCATCTCCGTCAGGCCGATGCTGTTGAGGGGGCGGTTGTTGGTCATCAGGTCGCCCTCTACCACAGCGTTGTGCTTGCGGAACTGGAGGGGGTCCATCCCGACCTTTTCGGCCACCATGTCCATGACGGTCTCGACGGCGAAGCCTACGGGAGTCCCGCCGGGGGCGCGGTACGCCTGCACCCTGGGCTTGTTGGTCACCACATCGAAGGCTTCCAGTTTCATGTTTTCGCACTTGTAGGGACCAAAGGACACTACTGTAGCGCCGGCGATGGGTGAGCCGGGGAATGCGCCTGCGTCATATACCATGCGGACGTAGCAGCCCGTTATGGTCCCATCGTTCTTGGCGCCGACCTTGACGGTCAGGTGGGCCGGGGAACCGGGCCCGGTTCCCCGGAACACCTCGTTGCGGTCCATCACCATCTTGACGGGAGCGCCACCGCTCTTCTTGGACAGGAGGATGGCCAGAGGCTCGAGGATGGTGTATATCTTCCCGCCGAAGCCTCCGCCGATCTCCATCGGGGTCACGATCATCTTGTCCTGGGGGAGGTCCAGCAGGGCGCTTAGCTGGCGCTGGACGTTGTAAGTGCCCTGGTTGCTGGTCCAGATGTTGACGGTGCCGTCGCCGTCCACCCGGGCCACGCAGGCCTGGGGTTCCAGGTAGCCCTGGTGTACCATGAGGGTGTCGTAGGTGTCCTCCACCACGACGTCGGCGTCATTCCATGCCTGGTCCATGTCTCCCCGGCCGTCCTCCAGGTAAGTGGCCACGTTGCTGGCCTTTGTGGGAGGCTCGCCCAGGGTCTTGGTGAACAGGTCTTCGTGCAGTAGGGCCGCGCTGTCATCCATGGCCGAGACCACGTCCGCCACCGGCGGCAGGACCTCGTAATCGACCTGGATGAGGCTGGTGGCGTACTCGGCGATGTCCAGGCTGGTCGCCGCAACAACAGCGACGGTGTGGCCGTCAAACAACGCCTTGTCATGGGCCATGGTGAGCTTCTGGAGGTCCTTGAGGGCGATCATCAGCTCGCCGCCAAAGGATGTGGCGGTGTCGCTGGGAACAGGCAGGTCCTTGTGGGTGATCACCGCCTTGACGCCCTCCACCTTCTCAGCCTTGGAGGTGTCGATGCTCTTGATGCGGGCGTGGGCATGAGGGCTGCGCAGTGCCTTGGCGTAGAGCATCCCGGACATGAACACGTCTGCGCCATACTGGGCACGGCCGGTTACCCTTTCCAGGGCATCGGCCTTTTCGATTGACTGGCCTACGTACTTCCGATCCTGGACCGTTGCCATAGCTCCTCCTTACTTCTCGGTAATGGACATTATTGCTTTGATGATCTTGTCGTACCCGGTGCACCGGCACAGGTTCCCGGCTATTCCCGTTCTCAGCTCCGTCTCCGTGGGGTTGGGGTGCTTGTCCAGGAATGCCTTGGCCGACATTATGAAACCGGGGGTGCAGAAACCGCACTGCAGGGCGCCGTGTTCCATGAAAGCCCGCTGGACGGGGTGCAGCTCCGCCCCGTCGGCCAAGCCCTCTATGGTCGTGACCTCGTGCCCGTCGGCCTCCAAACCGAGGGTCAGGCACGAATCAACAGCCTGGCCATCAATGATTACGGTGCAGGCGCCGCAGTTTCCGTTGCTGCAACCTTCCTTGGTGCCCGTCAGCCTGAGCTCATCCCGGAGCACCTCCAGGAGGGTCTGCCACGGCTTTACCAACACCTCTACGTTTTCCCCGTTCACCCTGCATTGCAGGGGCGCTTTTCGAATGGTCTGCTCCACGTCTGCTCCTTACATCCCGAGATCGGCAAGGCAATGCTCCAGGGTCCTCTGGGTGAGCACCTTGCACAGCTCTTTGCGATATTCGACGGAACCACGAACGTCGGAAATGGGACTGGTGGCGTTGGGCGTCAGGTCCGATGCGGCCTTTATCACATCCGCATTCACCACCTGCCCTTCCAGAACGGCCTCGGCATCCCGGGCCCTAACCGGCGTCGGGGCCACCGATGCCAGGGCGATGCGCGCTGTGGTGCATCGCTTGGAGGCTGGGTCTACGGCGATCATGCTGGCGGCGCCTGCGACGGCGATATCCATCTCCTCCCTGGGAATGAAACGTAAGTAGCGCCCGCTGCTGTTGGCGGGCGGAGGCGGAACGACTATCTCCAGCAGGAGCTCATCGGCCGCCATGACGTTCTGCCCGGGGCCGGCGAAGAACTCCGCGATGGGCACTTCCCTGCGTCCGTTAGGCCCCACAACGATGCACCTGGCATCGTAGGTGAGCAGCGGCGGTATGGTGTCGCCCGAGGGGGCCGAGTTACAAACGTTTCCGGCGATACTGGCCCGGTTCTGTATCTGGGTGGAACCGATAAGCCCGCAGACTTCCTTGATGGATGGGTAGTGCTCCACCACAGGAGCATACTCCCCGGTGCGGGTGCAGGAGACCCCGGCGCCAATGTGCAGTCCGTCCTCTGGGATGTACTCCAGGCGCTGCATATCGGGAATGTTCTTGATGTCCACGACCAGGCTGGGGGTCCTGCGCCCCACCCTCATCTGGTCCACAAGGTCGGAGCCTCCGGCCAGGGCGCGAGCGTTGCCGCCGGCTCCGGCCATAGCTTGAACAGCTTCGTCCAAGGTGCGCGGGGAAACGAAGGCAAAGGGGCGCACCGATCACCTCCTAAGCTACAGAAATCCTCCCCATTATAAGGGCGGCCGATGGGCGTGGCAATACGCTCTCAGCGTTGACAATGGTGAGGCTGTAGGTTTACAATCCCTTTCTAAGCGGCCCTTTCCAAAGGGTATGTTGCAGGACAGAGGGGACTAATAACTTATGCTGAGAATTCGACTGCGCCGCGTTGGTAAGAAAGGCAGGCCCTATTACCGGATCGTGGTGGCTGACTCCCGGGCGCCCAGGGACGGCGCCTTCGTGGACTGGATCGGGCAGTACGACCCACTGATGGACCCCCCGCCGTTGTGCTGAACGAAGAAAAAGCTGTTGGTTGGCTAAACAAGGGCGCCCAGCCTTCGGAGCCGGTACAGCGCATCTTCAACTGGAACGGAATCTACGAGAAGGCTAAAGCAGCATGAAGGAACTGATCGAGTACATCGCCCGGAACCTGGCCAGCCGCCCCGACGACGTCGTGGTCACCGAAGAGATGGAAGAGGACCGGGTTGTACTTAAACTCGAGGTCGCAGAAGAGGACAAGGGCAAGATTATCGGCCGGCAGGGCCGAGTAGCCCAGGCTATGCGAATCCTCCTCCGCGTCTCAGCCGTTAAGAACGGCACCAAGGCTGTGCTGGAGATAGTCTGATCCAGCCTTACCCTCCGGAGCCTCTTTCACCCCCACCCCCAAGACCACCCGTTTGCACCCCCATTCCTCTATCTCGCTTGCCGATTCTTCCGTACCCTCAGGAGCTTGCCCCGTGAATGATCCTGACGTTCCCATAGGGCAGGTTGTGGTTGGCAAGGCCATCAAGCCCACCGGAGTGCACGGCGAACTGCAGGTGGAGATAATGTCCGATATCCCGGATCGGTTCTCCGTCGGAAAGGCGGTGCTGTTGGACGGCGCCCAGCGCCGGATTCAGAGGACATCCGCCATCCACAAGGGCCGGATCAACCTGAAGCTGGAGGGCATCGACGACCGGGACGAGGCGGAGGGCCTCAGGGACAAGCTGCTGACCATTCTCAAGGACTCGATCCCAGAGCTGCCCGATGGCACCTTCTATCACTACCAGATAATCGACATGGAGGTTCTGACCCCTGAGGGGGCCAAGATCGGGTGCATCGTCGATGTGCTTCCCGTAGGGGACAACGATGTGTACGTGGTCCGGGGAGATGAGGGAGAGGTGCTGGTGCCGGGTCTTGAGGATGTTGTGCTGGAAGTGGACACCAAGAACAACCGCATGATCGTAGAGCTCCCCGATGGCCTGTAGCAACAGAGAATGGAGGCGTCATGGCCGTTGAGATGCTCCTGCCTGAACTGGCCGACCTGGTTTCTCCCGACGCGGAGTGGGAGGAGCTGGGCTCCGGGTACCAGCTTGCCGAAGGGCCGCTGTGGTACCGGGAGGGCGGCTACTTACTCTTCAGCGATATACGGAACAACCGCCGTATGCGATGGACTTCCAGCCAGGGAGTGACCGTGGAGTTGGAGCCTTCCAACTTCAGCAACGGGATGACCAGGGACCCGGAGGGGCGGCTGGTCTTCTGCGAGCAGTCGCTGCGCCGGGTCTCCCGCATGGAGGCCGACGGGAGCATCACCATTATCGCCGACAGCTTTCAGGGCAAGCGGTTCAACAGGCCCAACGACCTGGTCGTGCGCTCCGACGGCGCCATCTACTTCACCGACCCCATCACCGGCGGCATCGAGTCGGAGCTGGACTTCCTGGGGGTGTACATGGTGCCCCCGGACCTCAGCGGGGTGCATCTCCTGACCGACGAGGTCCACTTCCCCAACGGGCTGGCCTTCTCGGTGGACGAAAAGCAGCTATACGTCAACTCTTCCAGGGTGGGCCTGATCCACGTCTTCGATGTGACCGACGATGGCGGCATTCGTAACGGCCGGGAGTTCTGCAAGGTGCATGGAGAGGGCGAAGGCAACCCCGACGGCATGAAGCTGGACCTGGAGGGGAACATCTACTGCACGGGACCCGGCGGGCTGTGGATCATAGACCCGGCGGGGCACCACCTGGGCACCATCCCCGTCCCCGGCGACCACGCAACCAACTGCGCATGGGGCGGAGACGATTGGAAGACCCTCTTCTTCACCACCTTCTACACGCTGCGGCGCATCCAGATGAAGGTGGCAGGAGTACCGGTTCCCAGGTAAGGTCTGGCTCTAGGCTAGTCGGACGATGGGAGCTGACGGGGCTGTTGGATCTCCATCTCGACCTCGCAGCACTGGATGGCGCCATCCCCGGTCTTGGTGCAAAGCACCATGGTGCCACACTTGGCGCAAACGTATCTTTTGCCTAGCTGATTAGCCATTGTTAGGACGCAGGCTGGAAGCTCAGCCCTTCATTTGCATGGGCTGATCACAGCAGGACATGGTGCCCGGCCCGGCCTTGGTAACGATGAACTCGGAGCCGCACACCGCGCAGAAGTATCGCTTGCCTGTCTGGTTAGCCATTGGAAGTCTCTCCTGGGACGGGCACCGTCAGTGGGCGATTATACGGAAGGGCGCTGAACCCAGTCAACGCGGTGGCTGGGGTTAGGGCAGCAGGGGCAATAGCTCTTCGGAGATGAACTGGAGCTTCTCCAGGCGGGCTTGGTGCTCCCTGGGCAGGTTCAGGAAACCCATCCCCAGGTACCGCATTCCCATCTCATTGTAGCAGCGGGAGATGGTCTCGGCACAGTCTTGAGGGCTTCCCACGATAGCCCAGTCTTCCAGGCTCCGGTCGGTGGACAGCCCCAGGTCGACGGTGGTGCGCTCTTGCATGTTCCAGCCGCCATACATGTTGGCCTTGCGCTCGGCGGCTGCCCGGGCCTCCGCCAGGGCTGTCTCCCGGTCTTTGGCAATGGCGATGACCCTCTGGGCGCCCAGCAGCCCGCCCGAGGCTGTGCCCTTCTCCCCGATGGCTTCCCAGTAGTATTCGGCCATGCGCCCCACGTCGGCCCACGCCGGCTGGGGGCCTAGAAGGCATGAGTCAGCCTTAAAGGCGGCCCGGCGGCACGCCCCACGGCTCTGGGCCGCGATCCAGACGGGGGGATGGGGGTCCTGGAGGGGACGGAGAGCCATCTTGGCGCCATGTATCTGCCAATAGGAGCCCTCGTAGTTCACCTCTTCGCCGGACCAGAGCAGTTTCATCAGCTCCAGGGACTCTTCGAAACGTGCAACCCTTTGGGACCGGGTAGCCCCCACAGCTTCCAGCTCCACCTCCCGGTAGCCGATGCCCGTCCCCAGCACGAAGTTGCCGTTGCTGATGTGGTCCAGGGTCACGACCTGCTCGGCCAGCTCCACTGGGTTCAGCATGGGGAGGAGTGCAACGCCGGTAATCAGCTTTATTCCCGGGGCCTCGGGCGCCAACCGGGCCAGCAGGGGTAGTGGCTGCATCCATACGGAAGGGTACGACACCCAATGCTGGGGAGCGTATAAGCCCATGAACCCCCAAGCTCCCGCTCGACGGGCTACGTCGGCAACATCTTCGATCTGCTGGTGCATCGAAGAGTTGGGGTCATCGACGAAATCCTTAGCGTATAGCGCAACGTCCATGGGCAAATCCTTTCCAGGCTGAGAAGCGGGTTACCGGCTCCACAGGGTATAAAAGGCTATTATACTCCTACGCCTTGACCCATTCCGGCATTCAGGCTGTCCGTTCCCCTTCGATTTCCCCCTTCGAGAGCCTCAGGACAAGCTCAGGGCGAACGGACAGTGAGGCCCGGCGGGAGCCATCCTGCATCCGACAATGCTCCATCCTGGACTGCGGCCTCCACCGCAATGACGAATATCCTTGCAATAATGAACGATGTGTGGGACGCAACGCCTGGGGAACGCCTCCCACTACGAAAACCCCTTGCCGTCATTGCGGCGGAGGCCGCAATCCAGGAAACTTGGGCCGGGCACAGGCTAGGCGCTAAGAGAGGTCGGCCCCACTGTCCGTTCCCCTTCGATTTCCCCCTGCGAGAGCCTCAGGACAAGCTCAGGGCGAACGGACTGGCCGCCCCTGGCGGGCGACTCACCCTCCCCTTAATCCCCTCCCGTCAAGGGAGGGGGAGAAATGATGCGCCCAATCGGACTCCTGGCGGGAGAGACGCCCATCAGGCGAGCACGACGTTGTCAATGAGCCGGGTGATCCCGATGCGCGCGGCTGTCGAGAGCATGGCCGGAGTACGGACGCTGTCCATCTCCTCCAGGGTGTCGGGGTCGGCAATGCTCACATAATCGACGGCGCTTATATGGGGTTCCCCTTCCAGAAACCCCCTCACTTCGCCTCGCAGCACTTCCGCCGACCGCTCGCCTCCAGCCCACATCTCCCTGGCCCGGGACAAGGACCTGAAGATAACGGTTGCGGCCCGTCGCTCTTCCCCGGACAGGTACATGTTCCGGCTGCTCAACGCCAGGCCATCGGTTTCCCGGACAGTCGGGACTACCCGCACCTGAACATCCAGGTTCAGGTCGGCAACCAACCGTCGTATGACCGCCACCTGCTGGCCATCCTTCTCGCCAAAGTAAGCGACATCCGGCTCCACGATGTTGAACAGCTTGGCCACCACGGTGGCGACCCCCCGAAAGTGGGAGGGGCGGTGCTCCCCCTCCAGGCGGTTGGCCATATTGGGGAGGTCTATCCAGGTTGTATATCCCGGCGGATAGACCTCCTCGGCCAGGGGGGCAAACACCAGGTCCGTGCCTTCGGCATCCAGCAGGGCGAGGTCCCGTTCCATGTCCCTGGGATAGGCGCTGTAGTCTTCGCTG
The DNA here is from genome assembly GCA_963663025.1 of Dehalococcoidia bacterium. Classification (GTDB taxonomy): domain Bacteria; phylum Chloroflexota; class Dehalococcoidia; order Lucifugimonadales; family JAGWBF01; genus JAGWBF01. The sequence goes on from OY760073.1 coordinate 2,061,863, forward strand.
GGCCCGAACTGGCTCGGATTCACAAAGATGCTGACGGCCAGCACCCTGTTTTCGCTGCGGGCCTGCCTGACAAGGGCAAGGTGCCCCTCATGGAGGGAGCCCATGGTGGGGACCAGCCCCAAAGTTCCATCGCAGCTCCTGCGGGCGGCTCCAAAGTCCCTTATGGTGGTGAGAACTTGCAAGGTTTACTGACCCCGGCGCTGGTGTTATAGAGTCGCTTCGAGGCCTTCCAGCGCGCTTTCGTCCATAGAGAAGCTTTCATCCTGCGAGGGAAAGCTCCCGTCCCTGACCTGGGAGGCGTAGGCAGCCATCCCTTCGGACATTAAGGCGGCAGCCTGGACATAACGCCGGGTGTGCTTGGGAACGAAGTCGGTGTAGATCCCCATGATGTCGTGAAAGACCTGCACCTGACCATCGCAATGGGGCCCAGCTCCGATGCCGATTGTGGGGATGGACAGCCTTTGGGTGATCTCCCGAGACAGGGGGGCCGGCACCAGTTCCAACACCACCGAGAAGGCCCCGGCATCCTGGAGGGCCAGGGCATCGCTCATCAGCTCCGCGGCCTCTCCCTTGTCCTTGCCTCGCACCCGGAAACCGCCGTACTCGTTCACCGACTGGGGGGTCAGCCCTATGTGTCCCATCACGGGGATCCCGGCCTCCACCATGCGGTGCACGCTCTCCGCCACGCGCGCCCCTCCTTCCAGCTTCACGGCATGGGCGTACCCTTCTTGGAGGAGGCGCCCTCCGTTGCGCAGGGCATCCTCGGTGCTCGCCTGGAAGGACATGAATGGGAGGTCGCTGACGATCAGCGCCTGCTGGGACCCTCGGCTAACAGCCCGGGTGTGGCTGATCATGTCGTCCATGGTCACATGAATGGTGGACTCGTACCCAAGCACCACCATGCCCAAGCTGTCGCCCACCAGCAGCACAGGGATGTCGGCATCATCGGCGATGCGCGCCGATGTGTAGTCGTAGGCCGTCACAACGGGTATCCTCCGCCCCTCCGACTTCATCCTGGCAATGTCTCTAACGCTGGTGCGACGCATTCTTCGGGTCTCCTTCTGAATGTGGCTGGCAAGGGGTCCCTGCATTGGTCTTGGGATTACGCTGGCGCCTGTCTGGCATCTAACGGTCCTCCAGCAGGCCGGCAAGTTCTTCAGCCATGGGGCACGAGGATTCCGGCCTTGCAGCCAGCAGGGACTGCCGGGCAAGGCTTCTATACAGGGGCGCCAGGCCGGGAAGTCTCACCTCCAAGGCGCCCAGGTGCTTCCCCACCGTTTCGGTATCTCCCCGGACGGCGGGGCCTGTCAGGCTGGCAGCCACCCCCGCCGATGCTACGTTGGCCAGGGTGGACTGCATGATGGTGGCAATGATGGGCAAGGCCTCCTCCTCGGGCACTCCCATATCCCTCCACATATCCAGTACCACCGTGGCAAGGGCGGCCAGGTGCCCGCAGCTCATCGTCGCCGAGGCGTGGTACAAGGCGCGGTCCCGGGCCTCGACCTGGACAACCCTGCAGCCCAGGAGTCCGGCCAGGTCTTCCAGGTAACCGGCCAGCCAGCCTGTACCTTCAACGGCCACGCCTGCCCCCCTGAACCGCTGGATAGCATCCTCGGGGGAGCTGACAAGGGCGAAGGTCTGGTAGGGATGGAAGGAGCCGACGAAGGCGCCCTGTAGGGACGCGTCTTGCAGGACGTCCAGGGTGTGGGCGCCACTGCAGTGGACCACACCGTGGCTGGAAGACCAGCGCACCTGGCTCGCAAGCTGGGCGATGGCTGAATCGGGGGTTGTGACGAATACGATGTCGGCTGCGTCGGCGGCTTCCTGGGGGGATCCGGTCCACCCGCAGCCCTCCACGAGGTCTGCCAAGGCTTCTGCCGATGTGGCACTGCGGCTGCTGACAACGGCAACGTTGCAGCCGTGGGTCTTCAGGCAGAGGGCCAGCGCCCTACCCAAAGCGCCAGCGCCGATGATGCCTATGGCGGTAGCCTCCATGCTAAAGCTCCCCTACGGCGGGGATGCCTCCCAGCCCTGCGGCCGATTGCACTGCCCGTACCACCGCCTCGGCCACAACCACGCTTGCCGCTGCCCCCAGTTGGGTGAGATTGGGTGGAACGGAGACGGCGCCCGTAGCAAGGGCAAAGATGGAGTCTCCGTCGGACATGGTGTGGCATGGGCGAATGGCCAAGGCGAGGCCGTCGTGGCTGACCCTGGCCAAGTAGTGGGCCTCATCCTTGCTCAGCGTGGCGTTGGTGGCGACCACCCCGATGGTCGTGTTGGCGCCGGGCTGGGATTCTACAGGCTCCGGGCCTTGGAGGATGGCTTCCACGGGGTCCATCATTACGGCGCCGTCCTCCAGCCTGGGGCCTGCGATGACCTTCCCGATAGCGGGGTCGCACACTCCACCGTAGGCGTTGACGGCAATGATCGCTCCAACATGTATATCCCCTGGTAGTTCGTAGCTGGCGGTGCCGATGCCGCCCTTGATGGCCCAACGCATTCCCCGGCCCTTGGCCACGGTTGCTCCCGTGCCGGCGCCTACGCTGCCCTCATCCACAGTCCCGCCCGATGCCCGCTCGCAAGCTGCGTAGGCATCTTGAGGACCGGGACGCGCGGCATCGGACAGCAGGTTCAAGTCGAAGATAATGGCTGCGGGCACTATGGGGATGACCCGCCTGCCCATGGTGTAGCCGACCCCCCGCTCTTCCAGGTACTGCATGACACCCGCCGCCGCGTCCAGGCCGAAGGCGCTCCCGCCGCTCAGCAGGACACCGTGGACCTGCTGAACCAAGCGCCCGGGACCCAGCAGGTCCGTTTCCCTGGTGCCCGGAGCGCCTCCCCGGACATCGACCCCGGCAACGGCCCCCTGGCGGCACAGAACGACGGTGCAACCGGTGCCCCCGGCAAGGTCGGTGTAATGTCCGACCTCGATTCCATCGACCTGGGTGATACTACCCGTCATCGGCGGAACCCACCGTAGACAAAAAGATTAGCACCTTCCCGGCACATGGGAAGGTGCACAAAACCGAATCCTATGTTTTCGCCGTCCCGGCCGGTCACGGTCCGGGCAGCCCCAAGACCCATCAACTAGCTCACCCCCGGAAAGGTAGATGGCTACTACATGATACCACCCCTCCGGGGGGCGTCAAGCTTCGAAGCGCAGCCCTAGGCCGCCATCACAGTTTGAACGTTCTTGAACCCGCACCGCTGGAGTATGCGGAAGATGGTGCGCTGGCTGATGTCGAACCTGGCTGCCGCTTCGGGCACCGTCAGCTTCTGCATCCGCATTGCGGAGAGCACCTCTTCGTCCCTCTCCCGCCGCTTCTCCCGCTGGAACCATTCCGGATCATCGTACTTGCACATCGGTAGAGGGCATCTCAAGCACGATGGTGAGACCTCACACCCATCATCCCGATAAGGAAACTCCTCGGGTGCCGCATCCAGGACTGCTGCCGAACTGCGCTGTACCATATCTACACCTCGATCCCGTAATGTGATACTACGAGATAATAGAATATCTGTTCTAATAGCGCAAGAGATTTTCGACATAATTAGAACGAGTTTTCTAAATTGCCAACAAATCGGGGAATTCCCCTGCCCTCGGCAGACTGGGGAAAGTTGCGTTGAGGCGTCTACTGCCGCAGAATGTTCCCGTCCAACTCCGCCAGCCCGGTAGGGCAAGTGTGCTGGGGAGCGGGAAGGGGTGCATGCAAGACGACACATTAGCCTCAGTTCAGCGCTTCTTGTACAGGGAGGCGCGTCTGCTGGACAGCCGGGAGTTCCGGCAGTGGCTGGATCTTCTAGAAGAGGACCTGGACTACCGAATGGTCTCCCGGCGGTTCCGCTACCCATCTTCCAGCAAGGCCCTAGCGGCAAGAGACAGGGAGCGCCAGCGAGCAATGGCAGATCAGGTCGAGAACGAGCTTTCCCTCATGGAAGAGACCAAGAACTCCCTGGCCCTTCGGGTGGAGCGCCTGGAAACCGGAATGGCGTGGGCGGAAGACCCGCCGTCCACCACGCGGCGCACCATCTCCAACATAGAGGTGGAGGCTGGCGGGTCGGACGCCGAGGTAGTCGTTTACTCCAACTACTTGGTCTATCGCGTTCGGGGAGGGCCTGAGGCCGACCTGTACGTGGGAGGCCGGGAGGATGTGCTGCGCATGACCGGCGACGGCTGGAGGGTGGCACGCAGGAAAGTCGTTCTCGACCAGAGCACTCTCTCCGCCAAGAACATCAGCACCTTCCTTTAGCCGACATGCCAGCCAGCCGTATCACGTCAAAACGGGCGGCGCTGGTAGACCCGATAGCTTGTCAGGTATACTGCGCAGGTGTTATAAAGTTGAGCTAATCAACTATTTAGCAGGAGACCTTGGTGGCCACCCGCCTCTTAGACCGTATCAACGATCCAAAAGACCTGAAGAACCTGACCCACCGGGAGCTGGCCCAGGTAGCCCAGGAGGCCAGGGACACCATCATCTCGGTGATCACCCAGAGGGGGGGCCACCTGGCTTCTAACCTGGGAGTAGTAGAGCTCACCCTCGCTCTTCACCGGATATTCGACAGCCCCAAAGACAGCATCGTGTGGGACACGACCAACCAGACCTACACTCACAAGCTGGTGACGGGGAGGCGAGACGAGTTCCAGAACATTCGCCTGGAGGGGGGACTCTCCGGTTTCGGGGAGCCCATGGAGAGCCCCCACGACACCCTTTGCGCCGGCCACGCCGGCACAGGCCTTTCCATCGCCCTGGGCATCGCAGAAGCCACCGAGAACCGGAAAATAGATTCGTGGACCGTGGCGGTGGTGGGCGATGGGGCTATGACTTCCGGCTCCAGCTTTGAGGCTCTCAACAACATCGTGCACCTGAATCCCGAGAAGCTCATCATCATCCTCAACGACAACGGGATGTCTATCTCGGAAAACATCGGCTTCCTGACCAACTGGCGAAAGCGCGTAATCACCCATCCCGAATATGCTCCGATGGTGGAGCGCATGAAGGCCCTCTCCAAGAAAGTGCCCACGGGAGAGATGATGTACCGCCTGGTCAAGAGGTTCAGCGTCGGGCTGGACGGGCTCATCGTTCCCACCATGTTCTGGACCGAGATGGGCTTCCAGTACCTGGGCCCGGTGGATGGGCACGACTTCAAACAACTGGAAGAGACCCTGCAGCAGGCGAAAAGCTCATCCGGCTCCGTCCCTGTGGTGCACGTAGTGACACACAAGGGGCACGGCTACGAGCCCGCCGAGGATGACCCTGTAAAGTTCCATCAGCCCAGCTCTCCTCTGGGGGATACATCGGGCGCTCCCACCTATTCCAAGGTGTTCGCCCAGACCCTGGGGAGCCTCATGCGGGAAGACGAATCGGTGGTAGGCATCAGCGCGGCGATGCTGGAGGGCACGGGTCTGGCCGAGGTGCAGCAGGAGTTCCCCGACAGGGTGTTCGATGTGGGCATCGCCGAACAGCATGCGGTCAGCATGGCTGCTGGCATGGCGTCCACCGGCCTCAATCCCTTCGTTTCCATTTACTCCACCTTCCTGCAGCGGGCCTTCGACCAGGTGCTGCACGATGTGTGCCTGCAGAACCTCCCTGTAACCCTGATCGTGGACCGGGCCGGCATCGTCGGCGAAGACGGCAAGACCCACCACGGGGCCTTCGACCTCTCCTACCTGCGCTGTCTACCCAATGCGGTAGTGGCAGCCCCCATGGACGAGAACGAGCTGCAGAACCTGGTGTACACGGCCTACAAGCACCGGGGACCCTTCGCCATCCGCATCGCCAGGGGCGCCGCCATCGGAACGCCCCTAAGCGACGAGCTGAAAGAGCTGCCCCTGGGCAGGGGCTCCATCATCAGAGAAGGTCGGGACGTGGTGATCTTCGGCTTGGGGAAGGCGGCTGCTGCGGCGCTGGCAGCGGCCGAGAAGCTGGCCGACTACGGCATAGCCTGCGGTGTGGTCAACCCCATATTCGTAAAGCCCATGGACATGGACCTGCTCACCCATGCGGCCCGCAGCACAGGCAAGATAGTGACCGTAGAGGAGAACGTGCTGGCCGGAGGGTTCGGATCGGCGGTGCTGGAAGCATTAGCCGAAGCGGGGCTGGATGATGTGCCGGTCCACCGCATCGGCATGCCCGACGCCTTTGTAGAGCACGGCACGGCTGCAGCTCAACGGCAGAAACTACACCTGGATGCGGAAGGTATCGTTGAGCAGGTCCTGGAAGCCTACTTCACCGATGCGGCCTCGTCCCGGCCAAGCAAGTCAGCTCGTTAGGCGGACCGTGGCCCTCAGTCCCTGAGCTCCCGGGGAAGAACAAAGCTGACGTCCTCATCCACACCGTCAATGGCGGTTACTGTATCGGGGGCCAGTGCGTCTATCACCGCCAGCACCATATCCTCTGGAGTGGATGCGCCGGACGTGATCCCGACCTTCTCCACACCATCGAACCACGCCCCATCCATCTCATCGGGTCCGTTTATCAGGTAGGCCCTAACCCCGTTGGCCTCGGCCACTTCTCGCAGACGATTGCAGTTGGAGCTGTTCTCGGCACCGATGACCAGGATGAGTTCGGTCATTTGCGAGAGCTGCTTTACAGCTTCCTGCCGGTTGGTGGTGGCGTAGCAAAGATCGTTTCGCACAACCACGTCGGAAAAACGTCCTGTTATCTCTGATATAGACTTGCTGGTATCATCCACCGAGAGGGTGGTCTGGGTGAGCACCGCTATGGGCGTATCCTCTTCCCAGCCTGGTGGTGACGCAAGTTCCCGGTCATCCATAAGATGCATGCTGGTCTGGCCCATGGTGCCCCGGACTTCCTGGTGCCCGTGATGCCCGACGAGGATCAGCTTGCGCCCGTCGTTGGAGTAGCGCCTCGCTTCGTTGTGCACCTTGGTTACCAGGGGGCAGGTAGCATCTATGATGTGCAGGCCGCGACGCTGGGCTTTCTCAAAGTCCTCCGGCGGGGAGCCGTGGGCGGAGAAGACAACGGTGGCGCCTTCGGGAATATCGTCCACATCCTCGACGGTCCTGGCGCCCTTGCTTTCCAGGGACTGCACCACGTAGGGGTTATGCACTATCTGGTGTTTAACGTAAACGGGCGGAGAGTACTTTTCGAGGGCTAGCTCAACGATGTTGATGGCCCGCACCACCCCGGCGCAGAAACCTCTCGGTATACCCAGGAACACTTCCAATTGCGGCCTCCTGACCTAAGCCGGATAAAGTACCTATTTCTTACTACAGTTCCGTATCGCTTAACAACCTGATACTGAATAGCCCAAAAGTATCAGGCCTGTTCTTCAATTGCAACTGAAGTATCACCCCAGGATACCGAGTCAGCCGTGCTCTCTTGGGGAGCGTTCTGTCTTGAATTGTGATGAAAAGCACTAGGATTTTTTCAGTTCCGTAAACTCATTGCAAAATTGATGCAATTTTGATTTTGGAAGCGCATAATATTCTGCGGAACGCTATCCAAATCTAAGAAAGGCTACGGCAATGAAAGTCAGGCGGTCCCCCGTCGGTAGGTTCTTCAGGGGCATAAAATCCCGTCACCAGCCCCGTGACGAAAGCAGTTTCAGCAGTAATTGGCAGATGTTGAATCAAGTGGCCGCCAGCATACAGGGCGAATCGTGGTATCAGATGATCCACCCTGTCCAAGGCAGAAAGCCGTAGACTCAATCTCCCCGGCAGAATGAGGGAGCTTCCCCCTCAGGAGCCTCCTCCGGGCTACCCGAAGCCCAGGGCTTGCCGGATCCCCTTTATCTGCCCCAGGTGCTCGCGCCAGTGGCCCAGTAGGGCGCGCTCAACCAAACCCGCGGCTGTGCGTTCCTCTTTGACGTCGGCCCTGACCAGGTGAACGGGGACGGTGCTGTCCTGCAGGTCCGAATCGGCGACGGCAGACAAGCTGGCCTCCACCTGCTCCATCAGCTCTCTCAGGTCCTGGCGCAGGTCTGCCAGATCTTTGGCCTTCCGCTCGGGCGTCAGGTTGGTCATGCTGGAGTGAATGACGATCTCATCTCTGCTCCCCTCCAGCACCCGTTTCAGGACCGTGGCCATGCCGCCGGGGGGTGTATCCAGCAGGTGGCAGACAACCTCCCTGATGGACCACTCCTCCTCCGAGTCTTTCCAGTCCAGGCAGTAGTCCATACCGTCCAGGAGCTCCGACAGCTCATCCTTCAGCGCCGCCACCTGCTCCAGGTATTGCTTCTTCTCGCCGCTCATAGCTGCTCCAGATCAAGATTCCTGATGATTTCCAGGGTCCGCTCCCGGGTGTCCTCCCGGCTCAGTGCGATCTCCAGGGATGCCCTCAGGAGGCCCAGGGGCGTCCCTCCGTCGTAGCGGGTGCCCTCGAATCGCAGTGCGTACATGGGCTGCTCCTGGAGGAGCAGGCCCATGCCGTCGGTGAGTTGTATCTCGCCGATGGCCCCGGGCGCTGTGCGTTCCAGGCAGGAAAACACCTGAGACGTTAGTATGTACCTCCCCACCACTGCGAGGTTGGAAGGAGCCTCCTCAGGGGCAGGCTTCTCGACCAGCCCTATCACCTCGTAGATGCCCCCTTCAACCTCATGGGCATCCACGACTCCGTAGGAGCTGACAGCCTCCCTGGGCACCTCTTGCACCGCGACTACGCTGGCCCCGTACCGTCGGTACACCTCCAGCATCTGGCGGCTCACGGGCACATCCCCAACGATCACATCGTCGGGCAGCACCACAACGAAGGGTTCGTCCCCGACGGCTTTCTTAGCGGTCAGCACAGCATGGCCGAGGCCAAGCTGCTGCTTCTGTACGGCGGTGGTGATCTTGACCATGGTGGAGATGCCTCTGACCATCTCTGCCATCTTGACGGCGCCCCCGGCGGCCAGTCGCTCCTCAAGCTCTGTTGATGGGCGGAAGAACTGCTCCAAGCCCGCCTTCCCGGGAGATGTGACCAGGACTACCTGCTCCACTCCGGCGTCGACCAGCTCCTCCACACCGAACTGGATCATCGGCTTGTCCAGAATGGGAAGCAGCTCCTTGGGAACAGCCTTGGTGGTAGGGAGGAAACGAGTGCCCAGCCCAGCGGCGGGAATGACGGCCTTGCGTATCGGCGCCAGCGTTGCCACGGGTGCTATTCTACCATCCGTTCCGGGGCCCAATCACCCGCTGCGCCTCCGGCGCGGGGGAGGCCTTTGCATTGACAGACCCCAGGGAGGGAACCTACCATGAAAGGTGGAGCTGTGCTAGACGGGGAGCTAGCGGTGCCCTATACCCGCAATCCGCTGCAGCGGGGTTGAACTCCTCTCCAAGGCTTAGTTGGTAGGCCTCTAACCGCACTGGGCAGTGCTGATAGCTGGGTCCATCGCGACGGAGGTCTGTGAACCCCGCCAGGTCCGGAAGGAAGCAACGGTAAGCAGAGCCCTTCGGGTGCCGAGGGAGTGCCTGGCTGGAGCTGTCCCTGCAGCTACGCTCATCAGCTATGGTCGAAGAGGGGTGCACAGCTTCCAACTTATGGTCAGCCTCACCAACAGGACGCCTTCCCCGCGAAAAGCCCTCGGACAGCACTACCTGCTGGACCAGGACATCGTACACACCATAGTACGAGCCGCAGACCTTACACCCTCTAACACCGTCGTCGAGGTAGGCCCCGGCCCTGGAACCCTGACCAGGCACCTGATCGACGAGGCTGGGCGGGTTGTAGTCGTGGAGATCGACCCCGCACTGGCGGCGGCCCTGCCCCGCAGGCTGGGCAACCCACCCAACCTCGTTGTCATCAACGAAGATGCCCGCACTGCAGACCTGTCCCAGCTTACCCCCGAAGGCGCCGACTACAAGATGGTCTCCAACCTGCCCTACTATGCGGCCGCTCCCATCCTGAGGCGCTTTCTTGAGGACTGCCTTCCCAGGCCGTCGGCCTTGGTAGTGATGCTCCAGAAAGAGGTTGCCGAGAGCATCCTCGCAGCCAACGGGCGCATGAGCCTTTTGGCAGTGGCTGTGCACCTCTACGGAAAGCCCAGCCCCGTCTGCGATGTGCCCGCCAGCGCCTTCCGGCCCAAGCCCAAGGTCGCTTCCGCGGTGATACGTATCGACACCCTTCCCCGCCCCGCTGTAGACGTCAATGACCTCGACGGATTCTTCAAAGTTGTGAGGGCTGGGTTCGCCGCCCCTCGGAAGCAGCTTCGCAACTCCCTCGCCCAGGGGCTGGACGTAGGAACCCAGCAGGCAAGGGCATTCCTGGAGAAGGCCGGGCTGGATGCAAGCCTCAGGGCGGAAAACTTGACCCTCGACCAGTGGGCCGGGCTGCACCGCTCCGTCAGCATTTGGAGGACCACCGAAGGCGCAGATGGAAGCTAGGGCCTACGCCAAGATCAACCTGACCCTGGAGGTGTTGGGACGCCGGGAGGATGGCTACCATGAGGTCAGGACCATTCTGCAGACCATAGACCTGGCGGACATCATCACGTTTGAAGAGGCGGCCGAGCTCTCGGTGGAGTCCTCGGACCCTTCGCTCTCCGGGGAAGAGAACCTGGTCTGGCGGGCTGCCGACCTGCTCAAGCGTTCCAGCGGTCATATCGGCGGCGCCAGCATCCGCCTGGAGAAGCGCATTCCCATGAACATGGGGCTGGGCGGGGGAAGCAGCGATGCGGCGACAACCCTACTCTCTCTGAACACCCTCTGGGAAGTGGGGCTGGACCACACTGCCCTTCAGAAGCTGGCAGCGTCCCTGGGCTCCGACGTGCCCTTCTTTCTGACAGGAGGCACCTGCCTGGGGACGGGTCGGGGGGACGAGACCTCCCCGCTGCCAGGACCGTCGCACTCCTGGGTGGTACTGGTCTGTCCCAAGGACGATGCATCGCCATCGGGCACCCCCAAGACAGCCCACATGTACTCCCTGCTGGAAGCAGGGGACTTCTCCGACGGCACCCACACCCGGCAGATGATGGACGCCCTGGAGAGTGGTCGGCCCATAGACGACCTGCTGTTCAACGGGTTCCGCCGCGCTTCCCAGCGGGCATCGCCGCAAAGTACTCAGTTGGAGCATCTTCTAGCCGAAGCCGGAGGGAGAAACATCTGCCTTGCGGGATCGGGACCGGCCCTTTTCAGCCTGTTCTCCCACGAACACGAAGCTCGAAAGGCGCATATGTCCTTGAAAGACAGGGGCCTTCAGGCGTACTGTGTCCCCACGGTTCAACCATTATCTTGGCCTGCCCACCGCATGTCGGGCAGGGGAGGAGCCAAAAGCTAGCGCATGGAGCTACTCTTTCACAGCATAACAATAGACATCAATCCGGACCTGTTCACGATCGGCTCCCTGGTACTCACCTGGCACGGCTTCTTCACCCTGGTTGCGGTGGCGGTGGCTACCGTCCTGGTAGCCCGCTGGGGCAAGCAGCAGGGACTTGACCAGGACGCCATCTACACCGTCGCTGTATGGGCCATCATAGGCGGGATCGTGTTCTCCCGCCTAACCCACGTCATCGACCGGTGGGGTGACGTTTACAGCCACGACCCCCTGCAGGCCTTCCAGGTCTGGACGGGCGGTGTGACTATTTACGGGGCAATCCTGGGTGGCTTCATCACCGGCGGGGGGTACATGCTGATTAGGAACCACCCCGGTTTCCTGGAACGCTGGAACAAGTTCTTCCCCGGCAAGCTGGAAGAGGCCCCATTGCCTCCGGTAGGACGCTTAGCCGATATTGCGGTCCCTGCCCTGCTCATCGCCATGATGATCGGGCGCATCGGCGACATCATTAACGGCGAGCACGTAGCAACGCTGACATCCCTGCCTTGGGGTGTGATCTATGCCCACCCCGCCAGCCCCAGCAACATCCAGTACGGGCTGGCGGCCAGCCACCCGGCTGTGGTTTACGAGATGATATGGAACCTGGGTGTCCTTGGGATAGTGTGGCCCCTGCGGAACAGGCTCAGGCCCTACGGGATGCTCTTCGCCCTGTACCTAGCCCTCTACTCCATCGGGAAGTTTCTCATCAGCTTCCTTAGGATCGCCGATGGGTCGCAGGACCTGTTCATGGACAAGGAGTGGGTCTGGAGCATGGGGGAAGCCCACTTCATAGCCCTGGCGGTGCTGGCGATAACCGTCCCAGTCCTTCTGTACAAGGCCCAGCTGGTCCAGCCGCCAGCCCGGCCAAGACGGACTAGGGGAGACAGGGACGCCGACGCGTCCACCCAGGAGGACCAGGACTCGGCCTGACGCCTCAGCGGCCGAATCCCCTCTCCCCTGGCGGGAGAGAGTTGGGGTGAGGGGGCCCCAATCTGTCATTGCGGCGAAGGTCGCAATCCAGGAGAGCCGGGTACTAAGACAGGTCGGCTATGACGAAGAACCCACGAGCCGTCCCCGGCGAGAGTTTCACCCTCCCCTTAGTCCCCTCCCATCAAGGGAGGGGGGATAATGATGCGCCAAGGCCCTCCCTGGAGGGGTAGGCCGGCCTACCGGAAGTGGGGCATGATCTCCCCACTCAGCAGCCGGAGAGAGGCTGCCGACTGCTCCTTTGACACAAGCCCCCGGTTGGTGAGCATCAGGTTGCGAGCTCCGGCATCCCTCAGCATGGCGATGTGCTCCGCCACCCGCCGGGGAGACCCCAGAAGCACCTCGGGGGCAGCGGGGTCGGGGCTGCTCCCGTAGGCTGAGTGGGGCAGCGGTGGAGGCGGCTTTGGCACAGGCTGATCAGCCGGATTCCAACGCTCCCTTACTGCCGCCATGTATTCGCTGGCCTCGTGAAAAGGGCCTAGGAACTCGTCCTTGGCCTGCTCGTCGGACTCGGCTACGTGGCACTCACACCAGAACCATATCTGGTCCAGGTTCGCCTCCACAGCGGCTTCATCGAAGCCCGATGCCAGCATGGTGTCCCGGTACAGGTCGAGGGTTCGGCGCACCACCGGGACGGACCGGTACCTGAGGAGCACAGGGCGCCCGATCCTGGCCATGGCCGCGATGGAATCTTCGCTGATGCACGCCCTGGCCAGGGGCGGATGGGGCTTCTGGTAGGGCCTCGGCCGCAGAAGTGGGAAGGACACCTGCCAGTACTTTCCCTGGAAGTCCAGATCCTCGGTGGTCCACGCCTTCACCAGCAGATCTTCAGCCTCGTCCAGGCGGTCCAGGCCCTCGGCAACGGTTGTGCCGAAGCCCACGTACTCGAATGCGTTGTAGTTGGAGCCCCGGCCCGTTCCGACGACCAGGCGTCCGTGGCTGAGCACATCCAGGAGGGCTGTCTGAATTGCTAGGTGCACCGGGTTGTGCAGGGCCATTTCGACGATACCCATCCCCAGCATGATCCTCGAAGTGCGGGCAGCCACCGCTCCGGCGAACACCAGGGGGTCCCCGTAGGCCACCTCGCCGACGAAGTGGTGCTCAGCCATCCAGATGGCATCCAGCCCCAGCTCTTCGGCCAGCTCAGCTTCCGCCAGGCAGTCGTCGATCACCCGGCTGTCCTGGGCCGGGTCCATGGATGTGGGATAAAAGAAGTGGCCGAACCGCATTTAGTTTCCTCGGAGATGGCTGGCCACAGCTGAGGCCGCCAGCAGTACGGCCTACTGTAATTCACCCTGCAAGCCACCGCAAGCCGACGGGGCTCCCGTCACTCGCACAGCCAGAGACCGTTGTGCAACGCGGGCCAAGGCGGCCCGTTCCCCTTCGATTTCCCTCAGGGCGAACGGGCAGGCCCTCCCCGTCATTGAGGCGCAGGCCGCAATCCAGAAAACTCAGGCCAGGGACAGACTGGGTATGACGAATAGCTGGCCCGAGCTGTCGGTTCGCCCTTCGATTTCCCTCGGGATGAACCGGGGGATGCTCCTGGTGGGAGCCACTCTACAGCCAGCAATGCTCCGTCCTGGATTGCGGCCTCCGCCGCAATGACGATTATCCTTGTAATAACGAAGGGCGGTCTCCTGTCCGTTCGCCCTGAGCCTGTCCTGAGGCTCTCGAAGGGGGAAATCGAAGGGGAACGGACAGCCGTCAAGGGAAAAGGGACACGTTGTTTCGTTGATGGGCCCATGGGTGGGTGCTAAGATACCTCTGAAGGTCGGTCCTATAGGGAGGCGCTCAATGGCAAAGCTCCTGGACGGAGCATCTTTGTCGAAGAAGCTGCGGGACGAGGTGGCTGCCGGTGTGCTGGAGATGCAGGAGAAGCACAACGTCACCCCCGGGCTGGCTGCGGTGCTGGTGGGAGACGACCCCGCCTCGGCCATCTACGTCCGCAACAAGCGCCGTGCATGCGATGAGGCCGGGATGGTCAGCGAGACCTTCAACCTGTCCGCTACTTCCTCGCAAGAGGAGATCCTTGCCTTGATCCACAACCTCAATGAGGACGTACGCTACCACGGCATCCTGGTGCAGCTTCCCCTGCCCGACCACATCGACGAGGATGCGGTGTTGTTGGCCGTCAGTCCCCACAAAGACGTGGACTGCATCCATCCTACCAACCTGGGGAGGCTGGCCCAGGGCAACTCCCCCTTCGTTCCGGCCACCCCGGGCGGGATACAGCAGATACTGATACACAACGACTGCGACCCTTCGGGCAAGCACGTTGTCATCTGCGGGCGGAGCAACATCGTAGGCAAACCCCTGGCCATCCTGCTGATGCAGAAAAAGGAGGGTGCCAACGCCACGGTCACCCTGTGCCACACGGGGACACGAAACCTCCCTGAACTGACGAGGCAGGCCGACATCCTGGTCGCGGCCATTGGCAGGCCGCGGGCCATCACGGGCAACATGGTAAGGGAGGGCTGCGTGGTCATCGACGTGGGGATAAACAGGCTGCCCGACGACAGCCGCAAATCGGGGTTCCGGCTGGAAGGGGATGTGGACTTCGAGTCGGTGTCCGAAATCGCCGAAGCCATCACCCCGGTGCCCGGTGGCGTGGGCCCAATGACCATCACCATGCTCTTGGTAAACACTTTGACCGCGGCCCGCATAAGCATCCACGGCGAATAGCGGCATAGCGCCCAGCCCCCGGCTTCAGACACCCCCTATGAACACCGGCGACTTCGACTACCATCTGCCCAAGAGCCTCATCGCCCAGTCCCCCCTGGAACCCCGGGACAGCTCGCGCCTGCTGACGCTCCACCGCCAGCGTGGGAGCTGGGAGCACCGCCGCTTCTCAGACCTGCTGGAGTACCTGGATCCCGGGGATGCCCTGGTGGTGAACACCAGCCGGGTGTTCCCAGCCCGCATCCACGCCCTCCGGGAGAGTTTCGTGGAACGAATCGAGCTTCTTTTGCTGCACAAGGTGGAGGGCGATGTGTGGAAGGCCATCGGCAAGCCTGGCAGAAAGCTCCGTCCGGGCCGGCACCTGGAGGTCGAGGGCGGCGACGGGGGCTGGATAGATGTGCTGGACGTGGACCGGGACGGCATCAGGACCGTGAAGCTATCTCCGGGCCTTTCCCTGGAACGGGCAGGCAAATTGGCCCTCCCTCCCTACATTCACGCCTCCTTGGAAGACGGGGAGCGTTACCAGACCATCTACTCCAAAGATACGGGCAGCGTGGCAGCGCCCACCGCGGGGCTGCACTTCACCCAGGGCCTGCTGGACTCCATCAGCGCCAGGGGCGTGAACGTGGTCCAGCTCACCCTCCACGTCGGCCCCGACACCTTCCTGCCCGTCAGAAAGGACGACCCCCTGGAACACAAGCTGCAGGGCGAGTTCTTCAGCATCGACGAGGCGTCGGCGTCCAGGATAAACGAGGCCCGGAGCAGGGGCGGCAAGGTGGTTGCCGTGGGCACCACGACGGTCCGGGCATTGGAGCAAGGCGCGCTGATATCCCAGCAGATGGGGTCGTCGGACCTTCTGCCGTCGGCTGGCCTAGCCAACCTGTACATCCTGCCCGGGCACCGCTTCCGCATGGTCGATGGCATGGTGACCAACTTCCACCTGCCTCGCTCGACCCTGATCATGCTGGTCAGCGCCTTCGCCGGCAGGGAGCTGGTGCTGGACTGCTATCGGGAAGCCGTGCGTGAGAAGTACAGGTTCTACTCCTTCGGCGACGCCATGCTCATCCTGTAGCCATCGTTCTCGGTAAAGGAGACCTTTGCGCAACTTTCCTGACAGGAAGCAACGCGATGGTGAGAGGGATCTGGTCAGAAGCACAACGACACCTGTCCGTTCGCCCTGAGCCTGTCCTGAGGCTCTCGAAGGAGGAAATCGAACGGGAACGGACGGCGAGGGGGTGGGCTGAGGGGATCCAGGTTACCGGGGCAGCTGGAGAAGCTGGAGGACATTGCCGTCTGGGTCCAGCAGGGTGGCAATCCAGCCGCCCCACTCTTCCTGCTCGGGCACCCGGATGAATTCCACACCCTGCTCAGCCAACCGACCATGCAAGCCATGGATGTCGTCCACCTCCAAGTGCACCATGACCCTGAAGGGGTCCCTGGACTGCCCCGATACCCTGTCATGGAGGCCCAGGTTCAGGCGGGCGCTGCCGAGCTCAAAGTTGACGAAGTCCCCGTGGTCGCTGCGCATCTTGAGGCCCAGGGTGTCGCGATAGAAGGCAACCAGGCGTGCCAAATCGTCGGTCCAGAGAGTGACTCCCGTCAGGGCGGTGATCATGGCCTCGCCCTACCCGGCCAGCTCTCGGACCTTGGCCCCAACGTCGGGCGCGGTCACTATGGCCTCCCCGACCAGGGCGGCGTTCACCTTCATGCCCTTGAGCTCCCTGATGTGGTCGGCGGTGCTGATCCCGCTCTCGCTGACGATCACCTTGCCTCTGGGCACCTGCCCGGCAAGCCGCCGGGTAACGTCGATGTCCGTGTGGAAGGTGCGCAGGTCCCGGTTGTTGATGCCGATGATCTCCGCCCCAGCTTCCACCGCCGACGCCAGCTCCTCGGAAGTGTGCACCTCCACCAGGCACTGCATCCAGAACTGCCGAGCCACCCCGATCAGCTCCTTTAGCCGGGCCGGTTCCAGGATGGCAACGATCAGCAGGATGGCGTCGGCGCCCCATGCCCGGGACTCGTACACCTGGTAGGGATCGAACACAAAGTCCTTGCGGAGGATGGGGGTACCGTGAGGCGCGGTGACGGCCTTAACCTCGGCCATGTGCTCCAGGCACCCCTGGAAGCGGGGGTCGGTGAGCACCGAGATGGCGGCTGCACCGTTCTCGACGTAGGTTGAGGTCAGCCTGGAAGGGTCGAAATCGGGACACAAAAGGCCCTTGGAAGGGGAGGCCTTCTTGATCTCGCCGATGAGCCGTACCCGATCGCCCAAGAGGGCCCCGGACATGTTCAGGGGCCGGCGCTGGTCGGCAATTTCGGCCTCCAGGTCAGCCAGGGAGACCTCGGCCTTCCTGGAAGCCACCTCATCCCTCTTGAGGGCTACTATTTCGTCGAGAATGGTTGAACTTTGCATCGCTGTTCCAGACCGTTACGGCTTGGAGGTATCCTCTGCAGCCAACTGCTGGCTCAGGGCTGCCAGGTTATCGACGCACCGGATGGCTGCCCCGTTGTCGATGGCCTTCCGGGCTGCATCCACACCCTCGGTCAAGCTTCCCACAGCGTCGCCCACCACCAGCATAGCCGCCGCGTTCAGGAGCACCACATCCCGCGCGGGGCCATTGCCTCCCTGGCACGCATCCCGCAGGATGCGGGCGTTGGCGGCCCTGTCGCCTCCTTGGACCTCGCCGGTGGGCGAGGCTTCGAGCCCTGCGTCCGAGGGGGAGACCCGGTAGTGGCGGATGCCTCCGTCCTTGACCTCCCACACCAGGGTGTAGGCCCCCAGGGTGAGCTCATCCAGCCCATCCTCGCCGTGCACCACCATGGAGTGCCGGGACCCCAGGAGCAGGAGCACCTGGGCCATTTTCTCGGCGATCTGGGCGTTGGGCGTACCCACAAGCTGGTTCTGGGCCCCCGCCGGGCAGGTTAAGGGACCCAGGAAGTTGAATACGGTGCGTATCCCCAACTCTCGGCGAACCGGCACGGCGTGCCTCATGGCGGGATGGTAGGCGGGAGCGAACATGAAGCCGATGCCCACCTCTTCGATGCAGCGCTTGACCTCTGCGGGGCCCAGCTCTATGGCAACGCCCAGCTCTTCCAGCACATCGGCGCTGCCGCAGGAGCCCGAGGCGGCCCGGTTGCCGTGCTTGGATATCTTCACGCCCGCGCCGGCGGCCACGAAGGATGCGGCCGTGGAGATGTTGAAGGTGCCCTTGCCGTCGCCCCCCGTGCCGGCGGTGTCCACCAGCAGCCCTTCGGCCTCAACTCGGATGGCCTTCTCCCGCATGACCGCCGCCATGCCGGCCATCTCCTCGGCGGTCTCGCCCTTCATGCGGAGGGCGACCAGGAAAGCGGACAGCTGGGCTGGGGTGGCCTCGCCGTCCATGACCTCCCGCATCACACCCGATGCCTCTTCCATGCCGAGGCTCCGGCCTTTCACCAGCTTATCTATAGCTTCACGAATCATGGCCGTCTGTTTCTGATCCCTCGACCCCCATGGGGAATCACCATCCCACAGGCTTAACGATTTCTCCATTCTGGTCCGATAGCCGGTCCGGCAACTGACTCCCCAGTAAGTGCTTTCGGCGGATCCGCTTTACGTAGTTCGCGGCGTCAGACAACTTCTTGGGGCTCCCTTGCTTGAGGTCTGGGTTCACTAAGCTTACTTTCAGGTTCAAGTTATCCTTGATGAGCGACATAGCTCCAGCAAAATCGGCATCATTCGATACCACCACAGCATGGTCGTATCTCCCTACGAACCCATCGAAGACCAACTGCACAGCCAGGTTAACATCCGTCCCCTTCTCTTCGGAGTGCAAGACTTCGGCATATTGTGTTGGCGTAGTGTCTGCCAACGGCATTATTCTTCGTTGTGATGTGAAATAACCAAGGTGAATCTTCAGTTCTGGGATCGTACTCAATGCCCTCAGGTAAATTTGCTGTCGATACCTCTGCGCTTCGTTGCCAGGACGGTGGGATAGATGGGCAGTAAAGTAGTGTATGCTCTGTATATTGTCGTCGGGGAATAGTAGCTCGGAAAGCCTTCGTAAGTCTATCCACTTCAACCCGGACGGCTTGGACGCACGATAATACAGGTTAAAGCCGTCGATATAGACGTTGGTGGTCAAAGGGTGCTGTATCACAAAGACAGAAACCGCCCATCAGTGGGCGGTTTCAACCCTAGCGCCGAAGAGCTAGGGGCAGTACGGGCCCATACTAGCATGCAACGTCGGTGGTGTCAACCTGCTAGAGGACCTTTTGGAATCATTCACAAGACGAGTCCACGACTACATAACTGAGCTTAGTTCGCACACGAATGAATGGCGGGTAGTGCAATCCTGAGCTTCGTCCTGTGATTCCAGAGTCCGGAGCTTCCGGCGATAGTGTTAGTTGTGTCAATATGCAAACCCCCAGCATTCCTACCCGAAATAATCCTATCGTCGCAAACCGATCAGCGGCCTTACCCCACCCCGTCCAGGAAGTTCTGGAGGAGGGGCTTGCCCGACTCAGTCATGATGGACTCGGGATGGAACTGCACCCCCTCGATGGGCAGCTCCCGGTGGCGCAGGCCCATGATCAGGCCGTTGTCGGTCCACGCGGTGACCTCCAGCTCCGGTGGCAAATCCTGTCGGGACACCACCAACGAGTGGTAGCGAATGGCCTCCAGGGGGTTGGGCAGCCCCGCGAATAGGCCCTTGCCGTCATGGTGTATGGGGGAGAGCTTCCCGTGCATGATCTCGCCCGCGTTAATCACCGCGCCTCCGAAGGCGTAGCCAACGCACTGATTGCCCAGGCAGACTCCCAGGGTCGGCACCTCACCGCCGAAGCGCCTAACCAGGTCGTTGGAGATTCCGGCGTCCAGGGGTGTGCCGGGGCCGGGAGAGATGATGATGCCCTGGGGCGCCATCGCCTCCACATCCTCCAGGGTGATCTTGTCGTTGCGGTGCACCACAACCTCGGCGCCCAGCTCGCACAGGTACTGGTACAGGTTGTAGGTGAAGCTGTCGTAGTTGTCGATGAGTAGGATCACGACAGCCCCTCGGCTTTGTCTATAGCCCGGAGCAGGGCGCCTGCCTTGTGCTGCGTCTCCTCGTACTCATCCTCCGGGGTGCTGTCGTACACAATACCCCCGCCCGCCTGCACGTAGGCCACGCCGTCCTTGATGACCGCCGTGCGCAGGGTCAGGGCGGTGTCCAGATTGCCGGAGAAGCTGAAGTAGCCCACGGCCCCGCCGTAGGGCCCGCGGCGCTCACCTTCGATCTCGGATATGAGTTCCATGGCCCGCACCTTGGGTGCGCCCGACACGGTGCCGGCGGGGAAGCAGGCCCGCAGCAGGTCATAGACCGTCATGTCCGGCACCATCTTGCCCTCGACGTGGGAGACCAGGTGCATGACGTGGGAGTACCGCTCCACATCCATTAGCTGGGTCACCTGGACGGTGCCGGGCCGGCTCACCCGCCCGATGTCGTTACGTCCCAGGTCCACCAGCATGATGTGCTCGGCGCGCTGCTTCTCGCTGTTGCGAAGCTCATCCTCCAGGGCCAAATCCTCCGCCTCGGTCCGTCCGCGGGGCCGGGTGCCCGCTATGGGATGGGTAGCAACGAGGCCATCCTCAGCCCGGGCCACTGTTTCTATGGAGGCGCCGACGATCTGGAAGTCGTCCAAATCCAGGTAGTACATGTAGGGAGAGGGGTTCACTGAGCGCAGGGAGCGGTATATCTGGAAGGGGTGGGCGTCTGTCCTGCGGGCAAAACGCTGAGAGAGCACCACCTGGATGATGTCGCCGTTGACGATGTGCTCTTCGGCGCGCATCACCGCTTCGCCAAAGCCCTGAGGGGTGAAGTTGGACGTTACTTCCGATCCCGTTTCCCCCTTCGACGGGCCGTGCATGGTGCGGGGAAGCTCAAGGGGAGAGGAGAGCCTGTCCACCAGCTCTTCGATCTTCCCGGCGGCATCCTGATAAGCCTGGCGCACATCTCCGTCGAGGTGGACGTGGCTGACCACCTTGATGTTGTGCTTGATGTGGTCGAAGACCAGCAGGGTGTCATAGAACATGAAGACCGACTCGGGAAGTCCCAGGGGGTCGGCGGGGGCGTCGGGCACCCGGGGCTCGAAGTAGCGAATGGCATCGTAGGCCAGGTAGCCCACAGCCCCGCCGTGAAATCGAGGCAGGCCCGCCACGGGCACCAGGACGTACTTGTCCATCTCGGCCTTTATGGGCACCAGGGGGTCCACCGCTCCCTCGGGCTGGCCAACCCCCGTCTTCAGCACCTTGTAGGGCTCGGTGCCGATGAAGCTGTACCGTCCCTGACGCTCCCCTCCCTCCACGCTCTCCAGCAGGAAGGAGTAGGCCCCCCGAGCAGCCTTCAAGTAGGCCGAGACGGGGGTCTCCAGGTCGGCGTCTATCTCCGTGTAGATGGGCAGCAGGTTGCCGCTGCCCGCCAGGGCCTCGGCTTCCTCGATTGTCGGGTAGTATGCGCTCATATTTTCCCGGCCATATAACAAAAAATCCCGCCCTCAAGGGGCGGGAAATTCCCGCGTTGCCACCCTTAGACCCGCAGGTCAGGGAACCAGTCCCTGCTGCTCGATCTAACTCATCCGGCGCCGGGACGCCATGCATCCCGGACACTGCAGACCTTTAACGGGGTCAACCCGGCCCAGCTTTGCCTGTCCACGGCTGTTCTTATCAGCCCAAGTCCAGGCTTCTTAGCTTGCAGCTCCGAGGCCCATTCAGCTTCTGCCTGCAGCGCCGGTTCCCACCATCCAGCCCATTCATTCAGGGCTTTCCCCGGCTCTCTGAGCTTCGGTCGGAAGCCTACTACTCCTCTTCCCAGCTGTTAACTATCGGTAACAGTATAGGTCTTCTTGCGAGCGCTGGTCAAGGAACAAAGATGGAGTATCTAAGCGATCTGATCTGGTTATTCCAGTACTATTGTTGGTGTAGAAACGATTGAACATTGGGGCGGTCAGACACCAGTTCCATCAACGCGTGCATAGCGGCCGTTACTTGAGGAAAAGACGAAACCAGCATCTCTCCTTGGTCGGTTTTCAGCAGTATCTCGACTTGGCTTACGCGACTTCCTAAAGATTCCACATCGGTATCCAACACCTGAACTACCTGATGTCGCAAAGGTTCAGCAATGTGAGCCACCATCTTCCGACCAATCTCCAATGTTATGTCGTCGCTGAGCTGCCGAAATCTTTCAAGAGACTCTTTGGCGATGGCTTCTCCAGCATTTTCAGGCCAATCAAACTGAATCCCATGTTCCCCTAGCACCGAAACCAGATGTTCGAATGGCACCTCTAGAAGCTCCACGCCAAAGCTTCGTACTAACGCCTTTGAAGTCAGCGACCAACTTCCTGCGAGTGCAGCGACAGACTTCCTGATGGTAGGGTGTGTCTTACGCAGGTTATAGTGTGCAACACATAGCCAACTACCCTTGTCTCTGTTGTGCTTAGTGTATCGGATGTACTTGGGGTCGATGATTATCACTGGTTGATTGCTCGCATTGAACACAACCGCATCGATTTGATAGGCATTGCCGGTGCCGTTAACCAAAGTTGCCGCCTTTATTGAGTGGTTCCTCGATTCAACTGCGGGGCGCACAGCCTCAATCACAGCATTCTCGAAAAGCGCCCCAACCTCTTGCCCTAATGCTGTTGTTGCCCTCGTTGGCACGTCGGCCCTCCTACTTGGTTATCGTCAGGATGCTCTCCTTCAAGGGAACAGCGTGACGTTGTGGGTTATGGCCCCACTTCCCACCCCTCGAGCGGATAACATCAGTTCTGTAGGACGAATATCCAATGGAAACTGCCAGTTTCCCCAAGAGCTCCTCTGTAGGAATATGGACTCCGTACGGGGCAGAGTCGCCAACAACGAGGATAAAGCTGCCCTGTGGTCTAAGCGTCGGAAGGGTGGACTTTAGGACCTGAAGCATATCTTCAAAATATCCTGCTACAACATAATCGTATGTCTTCTTGCCGTTCTTTACGCTCCTTCTGTCAGCAAGTCGCAAGATGATGTCCGTAAGTTCAGCATGGATTTTACTATCCACCTGAGCGATTCCTGAACAATCCTTAATCCCGGACATTGATGCCATCGCAACTTGTGTGGTAGTGGACATGATCAGATGATCCCGAATCTCGCGAGTTATTTCGGCCCAAGTGGCGTGTTGCCCCCAGAAATACGTTTCTAACCTCGTCCGGTCCGCGTAATCATAATTGTTGAGATAAGGTGGAGAGGTTACAACGAGATCAATTGACTCAGAACCCGCGTATTCATCGAAATGGCGAGCGTCTCCGAAGACAACCTCATGGGACGAGTACGGCAAATCCAGAGATTGAATTTGCTGCACATCCGCCAGCATGAGAAGGCAGCGAGCTTCAAATTCGGGAACTGCTCTTCGAAGAACTTTCCTTTCGTGGTATTTGTTTGGAGCTATATAAGGCCATCCCGCACCAGCGGTGGTTACTACACGGAGGGTTGATGTAAGTGCCAGTTTTAGAAAATCCTGCAATTCGGGAGTGATGTCTCGTTCCAGAATGGCCTCTCTCAGCGCCGCTAGGGAAGCTAGATTCTCGTTATCGAAACATTTGTATATCAGAGCCGGCCAGATACTCGCAGGATCTATAATTTTGGACTGGTCCTTGGCCCGGGCGACCACCGAATAAACCGATTCAGACAACTCTTCCAGGTTATGATTCAAATACAACTTCGTCTTGGCAACCCAATGAACGAAACTGTGAGCTTCGACGCCCACAGAGTGCACCGCTAGCATTCTTGCAGCCAGAGAAGTTGTACCCGTGCCCAGGAACGGATCTCCGATGGTCGAGCCAGCTTTTAACCCATGCTCTCTGATCTTCGCTTCCACGAAACGATAAGAATACCCAGCGGGATACGTGAACCAGCGGTGGACGGGAGCTTTCAAGCTATCCCGGAAGTTACCATAGTCGCTTTCCGGTACCTGACTCTGGGGGGTACCATTTATATCCAGGTGCTGAATCATCGCTTCCTTAGGACCAGGACGTAGTCGTCGTCGATGCGTTCCTTGCGGGGCACCTTGATGAAGTGGTTGATGATCCCCGACACGAACCAGGAGTCCACTTGGTAGCCGAGTATCGGGGCAATATCCAGCAGGTAGCGCCACGTCTCGAAGGTGTGCCCCCTGACCTGGTTGCACCCGGTGACAATTACATAGTGGCGGCCCGTCTCCAAGACACGGCGCACCTCAACCAGGTTCTTGACCATGTCCTGCAGGAATTTGAGGACGATATAAGCCCTCCTGGGATCCTTCTCGTAGATGGACTCGATGACCTTGTCGGCGCTGGCGATTCCGGTCTGGCGTAGGGACTCGTATTCCTCCTTGAGGACCGCCTCGGTCCCAACGTGCTGACGTTTCAGATCCTGCAAGGAACCATCGGCAAGGCCCAGCCAGTACATTTCGAGCTGGTGGGTGCGGGGGTAGTCAACAGCGTTGGCGTATGGCGGGGAGGTGAGGGCCAGGGCGAAGGTCTCCCCCGGGTAGGCGGACAGGTCTGTCGCGCCGGGCCCCAGGGGTATCTCCACGCCGGCCATCGTCGGCCGCGCGCTCAGGGCCGACATGCCCTCCACGTTGCCCTCCAGCCTCTTGCGGAAAAGGCTCAGGGCATAGCCGGGCGGCACCTGCTTGTTCAGCCTCTTTCGAACGACGGTCCTGGTGCAGTTGTTGTCGGCCTGGGAAACCTGCCGAATGATAGAGGAGAAGGTTACCAGCAGGAAGTCTCGGATGGTCGGGGCGCAGTCCAGGCCGGTGATCGCCCCCTTCAGGTAGCCCAGCTCCTTCAGAGCGTGGGACTGGAACCAGTTTTCTCTGTAGGGGAATTCCGGGATGTTGTCCTCGGTTGCAGATTCGTCGTAGGCGTTGATAGCCGATACTAGGTAGTCGGCGGCCCCCTGCAGTTCTTCTCCATTCAGGGGTGTGGTCTTGGCGGTGGCCAGGAAGCGGGAGAAGGGGTCGATATCAACCCCTACGCTTGGCCGGCCCGCCAGCATAGCCTCCAGGTTTGTGGTGGCGCTGCCCATGAAGGGGTCCAACACCAGTTCCCCGGGTTGGCTGAAGCGCTGGATGATCCAGCGAGGCAGCTCGGGGAAGAATTTGGCCGGGTACTTGTGAATGGCGTGGGTGTAGGAGCGCTGGTCCCGGCTTATGAACAGGAACCGCTTGCCCGCCTTGCCAATGTCCAGGTCGATGGGGATGTCCCCCTCGATACGGTCCGGCAGAGTGAACTGCCCAGGGTCCGTCGCGGGGCTCTGCTCCCTGGTTTCCAGGGTCTGTTGGGACCTGGTGGACATCAGCCTCCTCCACCCCCTGTGGAGACGCCCGGCTCGGTCATCTTGGCGGGGTCCAGGAGCACATCCAGCTCCGCGTCGGTGAGGGATGTCTTGGCTTTGGCCATCTCCCTGATGGTGCTGCCCGTCTTAGCAGCCTCCTTGGCGACCTCGGCAGCCTTGTCGTAGCCGATGGCTGGGGAGAGGGCTGTGCCCAGCATCAGCCCCTTCTCCACCATGGCGGGGCCAACGTCGGTGGCCTGCAGGCCCTTGATGCACTGCTCAGCCAGGTTGTTGGCCGAGGCAGCCAGCAAGTCGATGGACTGGAGCAGGTTGTGGGCGGCTACAGGCATCATGGTGTTCAGCTCGAAGTACCCGCCCTGGCCTGCGAAGGCGATGCTGGTGTCGTTTCCCACCACCTGGGCTGCCACCTGGATAACCGATTCGGCGATTACTGGGTTGACCTTGCCCGGCATGATGGAGCTGCCCGGCTGCACCTCGGGAAGGTCCAGCTCCCCCAAGCCGGCCCGGGGGCCCGCTCCCATCCAGCGGATGTCGTTGGCTATCTTGTGCATGCTGATGGCGATGGTGCGGAGCGCGCCGCTGGCCTCTACCACCGAGTCCAGGGTGTTCTGGGCTTGGAAGTGGTTGGATGTTTCCCGCACCCGGACGCCGGTGAGTTCCGTGAGAAGGGTGCATACCCTCTCGGAGAACTCGGGATGGGTGTTGATACCGGTGCCCACGGCCGTGCCTCCCAGGGCGACTTGGGATAGCTCCTCCTGGGCGTGCTCCAGCCTGCGCAGGCTTGCGGCGACCTGACCCGCAAAGCCCCTGAACTCCTGGCCCATGCGGATGGGCGTGGCATCCTGGAGGTGGGTGCGCCCCGTCTTGATGATGGGCCAGAACTCCTCCTGCTTCTCCTCCAGGGCCTCCTGGAGGGCCCTGAGGGCCGGTACCAGGTCGTCCTGTATCTGCACGAGAGCCGAGAGATGGATTGCTGTGGGAATCACATCGTTGGAGGACTGGCCCATGTTCACATGGTCGTTGGGATGAACCATGCGGGAGGTCCTTTCGCCGCCCATGATCTCCGTGGCCCGGTTGGCGATGACCTCGTTGGCGTTGGTGTTGGTCGATGTCCCAGAGCCGGTCTGGAAGATATCTACGACAAAGTGGTCGTCCAGGGCGCCGTCGGCCACCTCTCCGGCGGCCGCCACGATGGCTCCTCCGACATGGGCCTCCAGCAGCCCCAGGGACATGTTCGCCCGCGCGGCAGCCAGCTTGATAGTGGCCAGGGCGCGGATGAAGCTGCGAGGAAAGCGCAGATCGCTTATGGGAAAGTTAAGCTGGGCCCGCCTTGTGGAAGCGCCGTAGTAGGCGCTTTCGGGGACCTCCATGGGACCCATAGAGTCCCGCTCGATGCGGATGGGTTGGTCGGCGGTCACGCTCCACACCTCCTGACAAGAAGAGTTAGTGCAGCGTTGATTTTATAGTCCTAGAAGCTTCTTGGGTAGGGCTAGGGTGACGCAGGCCTGCTGGGTTTCCACGAAGTGCAAAAGTCTCTGAAGTGATGTAGCAAGGCCGCACTATTTCTGCTCAGCGTGCCGGAGGTTTGATTCTCTCCGGCACCTTCATATTGCTGCTACCCCTACTTGCTCACCAGCAGATATCAACCAACCACCATTTATGGTAGTCTTTCTTTGTACTCTCCTACAAGTACTAAGCGGTGATGGGCTACGGGTGGGAAGAGCTAGCTCGCAGGGGCGGAATTCCAGAGTGCGGGATGCGGCATCCAGTCTTGGGTGTGGGTTGTTTTACCAATGGGGAGCACAGACTTTTGCCCTTCTTCCGTGTTACACAACATGGCATCGCTGTCGACCCTGTCGTAGGCAACAGGCTATTGCGATAGTGAAGTTTCTAACGTGGGTGGGCCAGGTGTTCCAATGGACTTTCGGATCAGCGCCACCCCGCTCTTTAGACGAGGACCACATCACCAACAGTTCCCAATCCGCTCCTCTATGGCCCAAATTGGTTCATGTGGCGGTCCGGTTTGGAGGCTCCTATGGTTGATTTCAGCAAACTCAGGAGACAACAGCAACAGTCGATACCGCTCGACCCAGTCGAGATTTTCCTGCGCCTTCCAAAATCTCCAGGGTTCGATGACCTTTGGAGTGGCCAAGCAGAGGCACTGAGGCAGTGGTACCAAAGACGTAATGAACGAGACATCGTAATCAAGCTCAACACCGGGGGAGGCAAAACCCTAGTTGGTCTGCTAATTGCTCAGTCTATCCTGAATGAGCACAAGGGTCCGGTCCTTTACCTGTGCCCCACGAGACAACTGCAAGGCCAGATTCTTGAACAGTCTAAACGATACGGAATTCCCGCGGTACCTTACATAAGCGGACAGGAGTTACCTGAAGATTTCATGGCAGCTAAGGCGGTCATGGTTGCCACTTACCATGCTCTTTTCAACGGCTACAGCAAATTCGGAATCTTCGGCGGTACGGGATACGTAGGGCTTCAAGGTATCATTTTCGATGATGCTCACACAGCATTCTCAAACATGCGGGAAATCTTCTCACTCTCCATTGAGCGCAATGAACTGAATGATCTCTACGAAGAGTTCACATCCCTGTTTAGGGGGGACTTTGCTGCTCAAAATCGACTTGGCACTTTCGATGACGTCATTGCGGGACAAGAGTACAGCATATTAGAAGTTCCCTACGTTGCCTGGGCAACGAGGGCGGAAGAAGTCAGGCAGCGTATTGCAGAGATTGCCAGCAATAAGTTTAGTTTCGTCTGGCCCTTGCTTCGGGACTCGTTTAAGCAGTGCCATGCTCTCGTCAGCAAGGACAGGTTCGTAATCACGCCGCTGTATCCAATGGTGGACTTGTTCCCAAGTGTTAGTGGGTGCTCTCGCCGCATCTACATGTCAGCCACAGTCGCTGACGACAGTTCCATCATTAGAACATTCGACGCCAACTACGATTCTGTGTCGAAACCGATTTCTCCGACTTCATTGGCAGGTGTAGGTGAAAGAATGATTCTGATTCCGGAACTTATGCGTTTGACGGGGGCGGATATTGAAAAAATTACGAAAGAATTGGCAACTCAGGTCGCAGCAGATGCGGGAGTTGTAATTCTAGCTCCATCTGCACAAAGCGCAGGAAGCTGGTCGGATGTAGCAACAGTGGCCCATGGTGATGAAGTAGCCCCTGCTGTCAACAGTTTGGTCCAGCGGTCAAAAAACGGCCCTTTCGTTTTTCCGAACCGGTACGACGGCATAGACTTGCCTTCAGATGCCTGCCGTTTGTTGGTTCTTCTGGGGTTGCCACGTGGCAACAACATTTATGATTTGCAGCGAGCTACCGTCCTCGAGGGAAGTAGCACCATAGATACTACACTTGCTCAGCAAGTCGAACAGGGAATGGGCCGTGGAACTAGAGGAGGTGGAGACCACTGTGTTGTGCTGTTACTGGGCAAGGACCTGGTTTCGTGGGTAAGTCGCGCCTCGAACTTGGCGCTCTTGACCAATTCGACCCAAGCCCAGTTACTTCTTGGCATGGACGTAAGTCGGGAAATCACATCTTCCGCTCAACTAGATGAAACCATGCACCAGTGTTTAGACCGAGCTCATGAGTGGACTGAGTTTCATGCAAATGCACTTGCAGACTCTACTGGTCTCCCGCTCGTTGATGCGAAAAGCCTTCAAATTGCGGCTGAAGAGCGACGTTACTTCAATCAAGTTCGGAGCGGGTACTATGCTAAGGCAACCGGTATTATTGAGAAATTTGCCCGAGAAACAGATGGCCTTGACCCAGGGATCAGAGGATGGCTCTTTGAGTTGGGGGCCAGAGCCGCGCATCATTGTCTGCAAGTATCCAAACGTGAGCAGCTACAACGCGAAGCTTATTCCCACAACAAAAACCTACACAGACCGACCACAGAAACGCACTATTCTCCTCTATCTCCTCCTACTGAACAGGCCCTCAGAGTAGCGGCCTACGTTGAAGGATTCGCATTGGTTCGGGGTACACTGGCTGATTTCGAGAGCATCGTTGAGTTTCTTGTACCGTCTGCCACAAGCAACCAATTTGAAGAGGCCCTCAAGAACCTTGGACTCATTCTGGGTTTCTCGGCAGATAGACCAGAAAAGGAACAAGGCGTAGGCCCTGACGTTCTTTGGATATTGGACAACAAGACAGCTTGGACGATTGAAGCAAAGAGCAAGAAACTTCCGAACAAAAGTTTGACAAAGGAAGAGCATGGCCAACTTCTCCAGGCGACTCTCTGGGTAGAGGAACACTACAAAGGCTTAGAACAAGTAGGAATCATAGTCCATCCTAATGCCAACGCTACTCAGTCAGTGACAGTAGGGAAAACTATGGCCCTCGCGTTACCGAAACTGGGGGAAATGGTTGGATCGGTGCGTACACTATTGCAGGACTTAACCTCCGAGCCCATGACAAGGGAGGCTATGGTCGCCCGATGTGGGTCTAGGCTAGATGCCTTACACCTCAGGCCTACTGATTTAGGTAGTCACTTCCTTGCTCCGTTTGTGGCCCAAGGGTAGTAGGGCCGATGATATCCCTATTCTCACCTTAATCAGATGAGTGGGGCTCATACGAAACAATAGTCCTCAGGGAACTTGACGCCAGCCCGGCCCAGTGGTTTATCTGAGGCAAGTGCAAAGGTTCCTAAACTGACAACCGTCCCTAGTCTGCGTTGCCGCTTTCCTTCCCCATCTGCGGACCAATGTTCTTATGCCAGGCTCAATCTTGTCCATCTCTGTCTTTAATTCGTCGCTTAAGCTTATCCTGTTTACCGCCTTACTCCATTGCGCAGTTCCCCCAACACCTCGGCGATCTCATTGACCAAGAGGAACCTAATACCAGTGCCCTGAGCAAAATCTTTGCTGAGGGTGATCCCAATCAGATCACCCCATTTGTTTAAGATAGCTCCGCCACTCATTCCTGGGGCGCCGCAGGAATCTGAATCACCCATAGAATAGTCCCCTGGCACAATTTTCCACCATGCGCTCATACGCCCAAAGCAGATGATTGGCGTTGTGGTGGAAACTACATCCCAGAACCCGACTGCCGCAAGCTCAACACCCTGTCCCCATTTGTAATAGTGCTGACCTGCATGAGTCCCAGAACGGCTAGTGAGAATCGGGAATGTGCGTTCTGGGCTCCCGTTCCCTCGAAAGGTCACCAATCCAACATCGCGATCAAAATCATAGCCCTCCACTTCCCCTAAGACTAAGCCTACTCCTGGGACGGAGAGATTAACTGTGTCGTATCCACGTACAACATGGGCCGCAGTGATGACCTCACGAGAAGAGATAGCCACTCCCGATCCCAGCAGACCTCCACGACTATGGAAGATGGCGACAACGCCATCGGAGGCACCGCCTATGAAATCCGAAAAATCCGAGCCTGAATCACCATCAGCCCCACGTGGCCCAGTAGAACCTCGTGGCCCTGTTGCTCCTTGAGGACCCTGTTCACCGGGAGGTCCTTGTGCACCTGTTAATCCACGCTCACCTCGTATCCCGGACACACCCTGCGGACCTTGAAGGCCTTGTGCTCCCTGTAGGCCTATCTCCCCTTGAGGCCCCATCTCACCCTGTGCTCCTGGGATGCCAGTCGCTCCTGGGATACCGGTCGCGCCGGGGACTCCTTGATCCCCTTGAGGCCCCGGTGGACCAGGCGGCCCTTGGCAAGCAACAAAGGAAACCAGTAGGACTAGCAGAAGTATTAGGACAGGATTCAGAGGACCCAGACGCATAGGTGCCCCCTCACAGTGAATTTGGGTTCACTTGCCACAGCTCATCCCAAGACAGCTGGTAAGGGGGCATAAAGCCCAAATACACAACAGCTACCTTGGTAGAACTGTGGCGGGGGTACTATAGCATAGCAGGAGGAGTCATGCTATAGTCTGCCGGGGTGCGGTGCCTGGCCTGGTAGACAGGGTTCGTGGGACGCCACGGACGAGCTAAAAACTTCCCGCACCCTCCACCATGTTTTGCACTTCCTTCGGGTTTACCAACGAACGTGGGCCTGCATCCAGAGAAACCCGGTCAGGAGCCCCGGACGCCCACTAGCTGGCCGCTGACCACCAGTCGGTGGTCGTACACCAGCCGGGGAACGCAGGTGACAAGGTGCAGGATGGCCCCTCCGGGATCCAGGCCGGCGTACTCTGGATTGGCCTTTTGGATCTCGGCGTAGCTGAGGCTCAAGTCGTTCGCTTCCAGGACCAGCGACTCGGTGATCTGGTACAGGAAGGAACCCGAGCTGCTGAAGACCTCGACGTACACCTCGTCGCCCCGGCGCAGCATTTCCGCGATGTTGGGGAGGTCGCGGAACACGTTGCCCTCACCCGCGACAGGGCTTTCCAGGTGTCCGAAGTACCAGGAGCTCCCCACCTCTCCCGGATTGACAGCCAGGGGGATGTGTCCAACCACGTTGTTGGGAGTCTCATATGCTTGGCTGTCGCCCAGATCTATGATCTCCAGACCCTTGACCTCCGAGTCCACTCGTATGGAGGTAATGACGATGCGCTCCGGGTCGGCCAGAGAACCCGCGGGCGATCCCTGGGAGGACAGCACCGGAACGTACCCTTGAGGCCTTTCTCCCAGGGAGGATGCCGGATCGTACTTCCCAGGGTCTTCCCAGGCGTATGGGCTGATAAGCTCCCCAGGATATGCCTGCTGGGAGGCGATAGTCTCCTCTGAGAGAATGGCTGGTGTGGTGGGCTGATCGAGCGTCGGTGCAGGGGTGTGAGTTAGAGGAGGCAGGGTGACGGTCGCTTCATTAGGGACGTGGGCCACCGGCGAAACCACGGGCGTGGGTTCTTGCTTTATGTTCAGGTCTTCCAGGCTGGCGCCGGCCTGGACTGCGTAGATGTAATATGCGACCGCCAGGGCGATCAGTAGGACACCCGGAATGATGAGAAGGGCGGCCCAAAGAAGGGGCGATCTCTGCAGTAATCTGAAGGGTCCGGGCAGGTTGTTACTGCCCATCGGCATACCCCACAAAGGTTAGAAGCTATACGTGGGGCTTCCTAGCCGGGAACGCCGGTCTGGCTAGAAGCCGACCCCTTCGGCATACAGGTAGTAGGCGAACCCCAGTGCAAGCAGTGTAGCACCGGCGGCCACAAGAAACATCCCTGTGTTCCGGAGGGCCCGATGCATGTACCTTGTGCGCAATATCAGGTAGTCGTAACCAACTTGCATACCCCATTACCTCTCTTGGCTCAGTATCTTGGTGCTGACTCTTGACGTGCAGCCGGTCAAGTTGAAGAGACCCACTCCCTGGGCTGCCATTACCTGCAATCTAGTAACACGGCTGGGTTAGCGCGATCTGGGCGAGTGCATTGCACCGCTGGAGATCGGCTCGTTCAGGTATATATCGCCATTCCGAATCTTGATGTTGAAGCCGCATTCGGGATTGATACAGACCCAGGCTTTGTAATGGACGGCAGCTCCCTGGCTGCCATAGTCGGACAGTGGTACCAGTTGGCCCACATCGCATTTCAAGCACTTAGGAGTGCCAGTGTCTCCCACCGAATCTTCCTCCCTAGCCAGCGTGGACAAAGCCTAGCACTTGTTTAAAAAAAGACGCAAGGTAATACCATTTCCTGATTTGGGGAATTATGAAAAGTTATGCCGAATTCAGGAACCAGCTCGAAAGCGACGTCCATGAAGCGGCCGGGGGAGGGTAACCGGGAGGTTGGTTACTCCAGGAAGTCCCTGAGCCGGCGGGACCTGGTGGGGTGTCGCAGCTTGCGCAGGGCCTTTGCTTCGATCTGCCGTATGCGCTCTCGCGTTACCCCGAACTCTCTGCCAACCTCTTCCAGGGTGCGGCTGCGTCCATCTTCCAAGCCGAAGCGGAGCTGGAGCACCCGGCTTTCCCGCTCGGTCAGGGTGTCCAAAACTTCCTGGATCTGCTCCTTCAGCATCTGGTAGGATGCCACCTCCGAGGGCGCCGGAGCGCTCCGGTCCTCGATGAAGTCGCTCAGGTGGCTATCTTCCTCTTCTCCTATGGGCGTCTCCAGGGACACAGGCTCCTGGGAGATCTTGAGAATCTCCTCCACCTTTTCCGAGTTGACGTCCATAGCGAGGGCGATCTCCTCGGGGGTGGGTTCTCGCCCGTACTCCTGGAGGAGACGCCGGTGCTGGCGCATCAGCTTGTTGATGGTCTCCACCATATGCACCGGGATGCGGATGGTCCTGGCTTGGTCGGCTATGGCCCGGGTGATGGCCTGGCGTATCCACCAGGTGGCGTAGGTGCTGAACTTGTAGCCCTTGCGATAGTCGAACTTTTCGACGGCACGGATGAGCCCGATGTTCCCTTCCTGGATCAGGTCCAGCAGGGCCATGCCGCGTCCGATGTACTTCTTGGCGACGCTGACGACGAGGCGCAGGTTGGCCTCCGTGAGGTGTCCCTGCGCTCCCAGTCCCTCCTCCTTGATGCGGTTCAGGTAACGCTGGAACACATGCTCCATTCGTTGGAGCTCCTGGTAGCCGTCGCCTCTGTTCACCATCGCCGACAACTGGTCCAGGGTGCAGTCTTCCAGCACATCTATGACGTCGGTAGGCAGCACCCAGCTGTTCAACGAAAGCTGCACCACCTGCTTGCTGACTTCCTGGTAGTCCAGCCCCGTCTCTTCGGACACCGCGTCCAGCATCTCCGGCTTCAGCTCAGCGTCGATGGCCGCCCGCAGCATGGGATGGTCGGTTATCTGTGATAGGGTCATCCCCCTGGCCAGACCCAGGTTTTCGGACAGGGCGTTGACCAGGGACGAGGCTTGGCTGATCTGCTGGAGAAGCATGACGCATATCTCCCAAGCTTGGGGCTGTCTGCCGTAGGCCTCAGACAGCATCTTCTCCATACGCTCGATATGCCGGCCACCCTCCATCTTTCGAGCAAGTACCCGTTCATCCTTGGAGGTGAGGAGGTTGACCCGGCCGATCTCCCGTAGGTACATGCGCACCGGATCGTCGAGCACCTCCGCCCCTTCAACATCGTGCTCCCATTCCTGCTCGTCGCTGTCCGTTTCGGCCTCTTCGGAGCCATTGGCCGTCTGGGTAGCTACCGCCGTCTGGCCATCCCAGCTCTCTTCCGGCTGCTTGGTGTAAACCGGGGCCTCTTCCTTGCCTTCTTCAGCAACGGCCTGGGATGCGGCAACCTGCCCCACCACACCGAGGATGTCCTCGTTGGTCCTCTCTTCCTCTGGACCTACGAGGTTCTCCAGTATGTCGTCGGAGTTGGTGCGACGGCTGTTCCTTCGTTTCATCATGTGAATACTCTCGCTACCTCAGTTGCCAGGATAGGTACGCAGTGCGATATCGCAGATCTCGGGACGGGGCAAGCCTGTCTCTTGAATATTGTTTCTAGGGCTGGAACACCTGTCTTATTCGTTCGTTGGTGTCCAGGATGGTGTCCTGCTGCTCCTGCAGGTCGTCCAGGGATGCTTCGTTCAGCCTGAGAGCTTCTTCATGCTTTAGCTCCCGCAAATGACGCTCCTCCAGACGGCGGATGCAATTCGAGAGGTCTGACTCGCGGACCTTGCGGTCCATCGGGGGTAGGGCCTTCCCCAACAGGTGTTCCAAGTGGGTACTCAACTCATCATCAAGCGCCCATTGCAGTGATTCCAGTGTGGAGCATTTTGTCCAGTTTGTAAACACTTCTCGGTTTTCCACACGGCGAAAATGCTCGGGTCTCAGCCCCACAGCCGCTTCGGTCAGCCAGTACCCGTCGGAGTCCACCTGAACATCTCCCGCAACCCATTCCCGCTCCTGGAGCAGGAGGGCCAGGCAGTGCTCTTCCATCGGATCATGCTCCAGCCGGTCGAAGGGTGTCGCCGAAGCTTGGGGCTGACGTGACCTCCCGCTCCTGGGCGCAGTGCGCGGGCGGGACAGCTCCACGCTGGCCTTCAGCGTAGCTTCGTTCACGCCGAGCATGGATGCCAGCTTCTGGAAGTAATGGTCCTGCTGGAAGGGGTCCGAGGTGGCGGATATCAGGGGCATTAGCACTCCCGCCAGGGCAGACTTACCGCCGGGCGTACTTATGTCGACCCTAGCCGCCTCGGCGGAGAAACGGTAGTCCAACAAGGGGACAGCATCCTCCACGAGGCGTGGCCAAGCTTGGGGATCTTCCAGCACTACCTCGTCGGGATCCCGGCCGTCTGGAAGCACCATCACGTTGATGTCCGGCACCTCGGAAGTAGCATAGGGCCGGTTGGTGGACCTGCTCTTTCCCTGGTGAACCGCTTCCCAAAGCACCTGCAGGCCACGCAGGGTGGCTTCCTGCCCCGCCGCATCGGCATCCAGGGCCAGGGTGACTCTTCCCCGCTCCCCCGCTCCCGGCCTTGGTAGCAGGCTGCAAACCTGGGTCACCTGCCCAGGGGCAAGGGCTGTGCCCATGGATGCTACGACGTTGGTGTACCCCGCTTGGTGGCACGCCACGGCGTCCACGTACCCCTCTACGATAACTATGCCCTTCTCCCGGGCCTGGTCCTTGGCCATGTGGATGCCGTACAGGATGTTTCCCTTGTCGAACACAGGGGTCTTGGGGGAGTTGAGGTACTTGGGCTCGGACCCGTCCATGGAACGGCCCCCGAATCCCGCCAGCTTGCCGTCGGCGTCCCGTATGGGGAACATCAGCCGTCCCCGGAACAGGTCCCGGTACGCGTCCCCCCGTCCCTTGGTTGCCAGTCCCGCCAAGGCGATCACATCTTCCCCGAATCCCCTGGCAGACAGGTGGTCTCGCGCGGCATCACCTCCGGCGGGTGCAAGCCCTATCTGAAATTCCTTGACGGTTTCTTTGTTCAGGCCCCGCTCTTCCAGGTAGGCCCTGGCTGCCGCGCCTGCCTTGGAAGTAGCCAGGATACTGCAAAAGTACTCGGCGGCTGCCTCGTTGACGTCGTGGAGGGAATTCCGCTCCTTCCGTCGTCCAGGATTCTCCGACATGGCAACGCCGGCCTGCTGGGCAAGCTGCTTCAGCGCATCGCTGAACTCCAGGTTGTTGATGCGCATCCAGAAGGAGAAGATATCTCCCCCCTGGGCGCAGGCTCCAAAGCAACGCCAGGTCTGCCTTTCGGGGAAGACGTGAAAGGAGGGGGTGCGCTCACTATGGAAAGGACAGTTGGCCTTGTAGCTGTTCCCTGACTTGGTCAGGGGAGCGTAGCCGGACACCAGATCGACTATATCCAGGCGGCCCTTTATGTCATCCACCACACCCATACATCTCCATTAAAAGCCATGCTGTGCCAATATTCCACCCCAAAATCGCCCAATTCTCTGGAAGCCCCCTCGGCCTCGTCCCTCCAGAGCTAAGACTATCTGGGGCTGGTCTCCCAACCTGCGTTTCAAGTATCATCTATAAACTGTCAGAACCCCCACAGGAGAATCGGTCCTATGCAGCAGCGCTCCAAGTTCGGCATTTATCTAAATGCAAACGACCGCAAGGTTGTCCGCATAAACTCCCCCTACTGGATACCTGAAGATCCCGACTGGGTGTTCCTCACACCGGAAGTTAACGCAACGCTGGTACAGATCAGGGAGATGGCCCAGGAGAAGGCCCTGGTTTCCGACGCCGGGGAGATCACCTGGGGCAGAATCCCCCTGAAGGACTAGGTTTTGCAGGAACCTCCTTCGTCTTCCGCCCCGGAAGTTGAGTCACCCCGCAGGCGCAGGCTCCAGCTTCC
This sequence comes from Dehalococcoidia bacterium, assembly GCA_963663025.1. Classification (GTDB taxonomy): domain Bacteria; phylum Chloroflexota; class Dehalococcoidia; order Lucifugimonadales; family JAGWBF01; genus JAGWBF01. The sequence continues at coordinate 2,098,793 of OY760073.1, forward strand.
CCCCGCGCTACAGTACAAGAGCTTCCGCAACTACTGGCTGGCCCTCCTGGCATCCGTCACCGGGTACCAGATGTTGGTCAACTTCTCCCTGCTCTGGCTGGTCTACGACATCACCCACGATGCCCGCTTCGAGGGGTACGTGGGCCTGTCCATAGCTATCCCTGCCATAGGGCTTAACCTGTTCGGCGGTGTGTTCGCCGACCGCCTGGACCCCCGGAGGTTGGTGGCGATCGCCCAGCTCCTTACAGGCACGGTTGCGGTGGCCCTGGCGGTCCTGGTCATGATGGAAATGGTCAATCAGTGGCACGTCCTGGCTGGTGCATTCTTGATCGGCTCCATGCAAGCCTTCGACATGCCCAGTAAGCAATCCATATGGCCTCGTTTGGTGGGCAGGGAAGCTCTGCCAAACGCGGTTGCCCTCAATTCGGTGATTTGGACGGGCACCCGCATAATAGCTCCCACCATCGCCGGAATCATTATCGGACGCACAAGCATAGCGGCGGCCATCTTCGTCAGCGCCACCGGCTTTTACATCCTCTCGGTGGTCGTCCAGACTCTGAAGTTCCCGTCCACTGACAGGGTCGCCGGTTCGGTGTTCCGGCAGATGCTGGATGGATTCGCCTTCATCAGGGCGAATCCCGTCTTCCTGTACCTCATCGGGATGACCTTTTTCAACAGCATGTTCGGCATGTCCTACATCTTCCTCATGCCCGTATTTGCCAAGGAAGTGCTGGATGTGGGAGCGGAAAAGACCGGCTGGCTTCTGGGAGCGTCGGGGGCGGGCGCCCTTAGCGGCACGCTGATCGCCGCCCAGATGGGCAGCCGGCTCTGCGATGCCAAGGCCCTGATGGGGGGGAGCATACTGTTTTCCCTATTCCTGATGACCTTCGGGTTGGTCAGCCATCTTGGCTCCTACGAGCTCGGGCTGGTGGTGCTCTTCTTTGCAGGCTGCAGCAACAACATCTACCTGATGTCGGTGATGGTAAACCTCCAGACCCGGGTTCCCGACCGCTTTCGGGGCAGGGTCATGGGATTCTTCACCATGACCTGGAGCATGATAGCGTTGGGCGCCTTCCAAGCCAGCTTCTTTGCCTACTACATCAGCCCGCCGGCCGCCGTCGCCATCGGGGGAGCGCTGGTAATCGCCTTCGTCCTGGTCCCCGCCCTGGTCAACAAGGAGATTCGGAGCCTCGCCCCACTGCCCAAGGACTGAGCAGGTCCGTCCCGGGCTGTCCGTTCGCCCTGAGGGAAATCGAAGGGGACCGGACAAGGACCTGGTTGTGAGCCTGAGTAGGTTCCCGCTTTCGTGGGGACGACGGTCGAAGGTCGCGCCCCGGCGGAAGCGCCTTAGTCCAGGGCGCCGGGGGTGGCGTAGTAGCCCCGGTAGCTGGGGGGCAGCAGGGCGGCGACCCTTCCCATGATCATGTCGGAGAGGTTCTCCAGCACAGGCTTACTGAGCTTCCCCTCCACGATGGGCAGGGTGAAGGGCTCCCCGAACCGGACCTTCATGGAAGTCGCGGGGAAGGCGATTCTCCAGAATCCGGGGATGTTCTCGGTGCCCGTGATGGCCACGGGCAGTATGGGCGCCTGGGACCGGGCTGCGATGTAGGCTACTCCCGGGTGCCCCTGTTTCATCTGGGCATCGCGGCTGCGGGTGCCCTCGGGGAAGATGCCGATGACCTTATCGTTCCGAAGAAGTCCCATTGTCCAGCGCAGCGCCTCTACGTCAGCCCCTTCCCTGGCTGTGGGATGCACACCCACGGATCTAAGGAAGTAGGACGACACCGGGCTGGAGAAGAGGCCCTCCTTGGCCATGAAGTGCATGGGGCGCTTCATGCTGGCCACCAGCACCGGCGGGTCGGCGTTGCTCAGGTGGTTGGACACCACGATCAGGGGGCCCTTGGGTGGCACAGCCTCTCTCCCCTCGACCTCCCACTTGCTGAAAAGGGAAAAGCAGACCTGGGCCAGGGACTTGCCCAAGCCATAGTAGAAACCCACTATCCCCCCCCCACCACTATGCCCATGGCCTCCTGCACCACCTGGCCGAGAGTCTTGTCGTCGGTGTCCAGCAACACGGCATCGGGGGCGGCCTTCAGGGGGGAGGCGTCCCTGCTTTCGTCCCGGTGGTCCCGGGCCAGAAGGTCGTCCAGCACCTCCTGAAATCCCACTTCCTTTCCCTGGGCCAGCAGCTCCTCATACCTGCGCCGGGCGCGCACCTCGGGGGATGCAACAATGAACAGCTTCAGGGGGGCGTCGGGCAGCACAACTGTGCCTATGTCCCTTCCCACCATCACCACGGGCCCTTCGTCTGCTATCTGCTTCTGCTGCTTCACCAGCGCCGAGCGCACAGCCGGGTAAGTGGACACCTGGGAGGAAGCCAAGTCCACTTCAGGAAGGCGCAGCTCCTCCCCCAGCACCTGTTCGCCGATCATCATCGATGCGCCATCATCGTCGCTGGGCCGGATAGCATTGGCCTGGGCTATCAGGGTCGCAGCGGCTTCATCGTCCGCTCCCGCACCCTGCTGGAGGGCCAGCCAGCTCACAGCCCGGTACATCAGGCCGGTGTCCAGGAAGCGGTAGCCCAGCTTTTCGGCCAGGGCCTTGCCCAGTGCCGTCTTCCCGGCAGCTACGGGGCCGTCTATAGCAATGGTCTTAGGTGCTTCCATGTTGGGACGGGGCGGCCCTGAAGTGAATGCGAGAGGCTAGATAGGGCGCCGACGGAGGGAATTATACTACAATACCCTCCTTATCCTTGGACTCTTGCTCATGAGGTGACCTACGCTGCACAGCAAGCGGGTCTACGCGGCCGGAGTGCTGGCCTTCCTGGCAATGTGCATACTGGCGGGGCTATACGACACCTTCCCCGGGGATGCGGCGGCCATGAAATGGCTGCAGTCCCACCGGAGCAGCTTCCTGGATGATGCCGCCCAGGTAACATCCCTTCCCGGCAATAGGCTGGTGGCTGCCCTTACAGTTACGCTTCTTGTCCTGGCCCTGCTGACCTTCAGGCGGTGGATGGATGCCCTGATGTTTGCATCGATCCTGGCGCCGGTGGTGGTCAACGTGGCGCTGAAAGAGGTTATCGACCGGCCCCGCCCCGACATGACCATCCTTATCTCTCCTCCGACCAGCCCCGGATTCCCCAGCGGCCATGCCGAGTACGCTGCGGTGCTATTCCTGCTGCTGTTCTATCTGGCGGGCGAGCTGGTCGGCCCTCGATGGTTGAAGTGGCCCCTCAGAATAGTCCTGGTGTCGGCCATCCTGGCGGTGGGCGCTTCCAGGGTGTACCTGGGGGTGCACTGGCCCAGCGATGTGCTGGGCGGGTACTTGCTGGGCGGGCTGTGGGTATGGGCCGTCCTTTGGGCCCGCAAACGGCTCACTTTCGACAGCCTCCGACGCTAGGCCGCTTCTTTCCCAGAGTGCTAGACTCGCCCCCATCAGCCGTCGCCAGGCGGCTCCTCGGGGTGGGATATGAACTGGCTGGACATCGCGATAATCGTATCCACGGGCGTGCTTCTCCTCATGGGCTGGAAGCTGGGAGTCCTCCACCTTGCGGTGGTCGCCGTGGGGTCCTTCCTGGGCATTACCCTAGCCAGCCGGTTCAAGGACGAGGTGGAGCCGGCCTTTTCCGCCCTGGGCCTAGGGGACAACTGGGCAGAGGTCGCGGCCTTCGTCGCCATCTTTCTTATAGCGCTGGCTGCCGCCCTGGCAGCCGGGTCCATGCTGCGCTTCATGTCCAAGCGCCTGAAGATCGGCTGGGCGGACAACGCCATCGGAGCAGCCCTGGGGCTGGTCGTCAGCCTTGCCGTTTGGTCCACCCTGCTGTCGACGGTGCAGAGCCATCCTGTGCTTGGGCTGGAGAACACCGTGGAGGGATCGGCGCTGGGCACCTTCCTGGCCGACAAGTTCGACCTGGTGCTGAAGGGTATCGGCTTCATCCCCGACGATCTGGGCGAGTAACCTCCCCGGTTGAATCCTCGGGGACTGGCATTATAATAGTCCATCATGTTGAGTTCTTCGGTTCTGGTACTGAACCTGAACTACGAGCCCATCAACGTGTGCAATGTGCGGCGGGCTGTCGTTCTGCTCAGTAAAGGTAAGGCCGAACTGCTGGAGGATGGGCGGGGAGAGATACGCTCCGCCAGGCTGAGCATGATCATCCCTTCGGTGATCCGCCTGGTGTACCTGGTGCGCCGTCCCTTCGTCCAGCGGAAGCTCTCCAAGAAGGAGGTCTTCCTACGCGACCGGTACGTTTGCCAGTACTGCGGTGTGCAGATGAAGGACCTTACCCTCGACCATGTAAAGCCCCGCCGCCAGGATGGTGTGCATAGCTGGGAGAACATCGTCAGCGCCTGCGGACCCTGCAACCGCCGCAAGGCGGGACGCACCCCCGAGGAGGCCGGAATGCGCCTGATGCGCACTCCCAAGGCCCCCTATCCCAGCCCATACTACCTGCTGCACAACCGCACCATCTACGATGAGTGGCAGAAGTTCATCCCGTGGGCACAGATGGGAGTGCCAGACTGACCCAGGTCCCCGGCAAGCCCTTCACAGATAGGAGGAGCCAAGACATGACCACACGAGCGCCGTTTCTACGACAGGCCTACGGGGCTTACGCCCACAGGGACATTCCCGAGGAGGACGCAGACCTGGCCCACGTCGGGCCCGGCACTCCCCTGGGAGAGTACCTGCGCCGATTCTGGCAGCCCGTTGCCCTGTCTTCGGAGCTCAAGGATGTGCCCGTAAAGACCCGCATCATGGGCGAGGACCTGGTCGTGTTTCGCGACAAGAGCAACCGGGTCGGGCTGATGGAGCTCCACTGCTGCCACAGGGGAACTTCCCTGGAGTTCGGGCTGGTGTCCGAGAAAGGTATCCGGTGCTGCTACCACGGCTGGCTGTTCGATGTGGATGGCACCATCCTGGAGACGCCGGGCGAGCCGGCGGACAGCACCCTCAAGGACCGCCTATTCCATGGTGCGTACCCCGCACAAGAACATAAAGGCTTGGTGTTTGCCTACATGGGGCCGCCGGACAAGATCCCGCCCATGCCCAAGTACGACACCCTAACCATTGATGGGGAGCCGGGCTACCGGAAATGGGATGTGGAAGGGGGCAAGTTCCTCCTGCCCTGCAACTGGCTGCAGGTGAAGGAGAACAGCATGGACCCCATCCACACCGCCTTCCTTCACACCATTATCAGCGGCGCCCAGTTCACCGCCCAATTCGGCGTCCTGCCCGAGCTGGATTACATGGAAACCCCGACGGGCATGGTGTACATGGCAACACGGCGCATCGGCAACTACGTCTGGGTGCGCATGAAGGACTTCATTCTCCCCAGTCTTCACCAGGTTGCTCCTGACACCGAGGATGCCAGCCGCGCCCACGAGTTCGCCCGGCCGTGGCTGACCCAGTGGGGAGTGCCCGTGGACGACAACAATACCATGAACTACCGGCTCCGCCACTACACCGACGAGGAGTGGGAGCGGGGAGAAAAGCGTCCCCCGGTGCAGACCTTCGGCCAAGCCTGCGACCGGCCCTACGATGAGCGACAGCGGGTGCCCGGCGACTACGACGCCCAGATGAGCATCCACTGGGGCATGTCCCGCCACGGACTGGAGCACCTGGCCGAGACGGACCGGGGCGTCATTACCTTCCGCAGGCTGATCCGCAACGGCATAGAGGCCGTGAAGCGCGGGGAAGATCCGCCTGGCCTGGTGCGGGACGGGGAGAAGATCATCCGCACCTACGCCAACAATACGGTCCGCGAGGTCGCTCCGGCCGCCACCGAGGAAGAGGACCGGGAGCAGCTCCGCACCATCGCCAGGGAAGTGGCCGAGCAGTACGTCAGCGAACCGCCGCCCCTGTAATGCCCTCATCCCAGCCTTGCTCGCACTGGGCGCGCATTTCGTCATTGCGGCGAAGGCCGCAATCCAGGACGGAGCGCTGCCGGGTTCCAGGATGACTCTATCGCGATGACGGGCCAGTCCGTTCGTACTGAGGGAAATCGAAAGGCGAACTGGGAAGGGGCAACGCCTGTCGTCACACCACTTTTTCGACGTTCCCGCGAAAGCGGGATCCTACCGCGGCTCAGTTCCGGATGTCCGTTCGGCCTGAGGGAAATCGAAAGGCGAACTGGGAAGGGGCAACGCCTGTCGTCACACCACTTTTTCGACGTTCCCGCGAAAGCGGGATCCTACCGCGGCTCAGTTCCGGATGTCCGTTCGGCCTGAGGGAAATCGAAGGGCGAACGGATGGGCTGAGCCGAGGTTACGCAATGATCTCCGAAAGCGGGAGTGGCGGTAAGGGCGGACAAGGGGCTAGAGGGGCGAGGCCGCTAGTCCAGGAAGCGCATGAACACCTGGTTGCTGAGGAACAGGCTCCGCTCAGTCAGCCTCAGCACACCCCGGTCATTCTCCAGTAGGCCCTCCCGGACTAGCTCGCTGACCTCGTCTGCATAGACATCCCCGGGGAGCTGGCCGAAGCGTCTGCGAAAGCTTTCTTTATCGAACCCTTCCAGGAGCCTCAGGCCCAACACCATGGTCTCGGCCATCGCTGTCCGCGTGTCGATAGTCTCGCTGCCAGCCAGCGGCCCTCGTTCCGCCAGCATCTCCCAGTCTACTCCCCCGTCGCAGGGCAATATGCTCGGCTCCCACTGGCGGGAGCGTTCGATGTAGAGACGGGGCGAGGTTACATCCCAGAAACGTCGCCCCCGCAGGGAGGAGTGGGCGCCCGGTCCGACACCTAGGTAGGGGCCATTCTCCCAGTAGGCCATGTTGTGGACGCACTGGCGCCCCGGCGTTGCCCAGTTGGAGATCTCGTAGTGGTCGTATCCTGCGTACTTCATAGCGTCCCTGGCGTGGCCGTACATGTCCGCGCACAGGTCAGGGTCGGGTGTGGGCAGGCTCCCCCCCTCTACCCACCGCTTCAGGGGAGTGCCCTCTTCCAGGATGAGGCAGTACAGGGAAAGGTGATCGGGCGTCAGGTCCAGGACCGACCCCAGGCTGTACTCCCACTGGTCCAAGGTCTGCTTAGGCAGCCCGTACATCAGATCGACGCTTATATTTGAGCAGCCGGCGGCGCGGGCCAGCAGGAACGCTTGCCTGGCCTGGTCCGCTGTGTGGCGTCGCCCAAGCATCTGCAGAAGGCCGTCGTCCAGGGCCTGTACGCCGATGCTGAGGCGGTTCATGCCCAGGGACAGCATTGACTCCAGGAAGGCGGTCGTTACGTCGCCTGGGTTGGACTCCAGGGTGATCTCGGCGTCGGCGCCCACCTGGAAGCTGGCGCGTATCGCATCCAGGATGGCCACGATCTGACCCGCGGCCATGTAGGAAGGGGTGCCTCCCCCGAAGAAGATGGTGTTGGCCCTGGGATGCTCCAGCAGCCCGCCCCACAGTCGGATCTCTCGGACGAGGGCATCCACGTACGGGGCTTTCAGGTCCTCGATGCCCTGATAGGTGTTGAAGTCGCAGTAGGGGCACTTGCTAAGGCAGAAGGGCACGTGCACGTAGAGGGAAATGCCGTCGGGATACCCGGGGCGTTCGGGTTGGGCCGGAGGTGCCATGGTGGCCTACACGTTGAACAGGATGTTCATTACGTCGCCATCCTGCACCACGTAGGACTTGCCTTCAAGCCTGAACCGGCCCTCCTTCTTCACGTTGGGGATGGACCTCCACCGGGCTAAATCGTCGTAGGTCACCACCTCTGCCCTTATGAAGCCTCGCTCCATGTCTGTGTGTATCTTGCCGGCAGCTCCGGCTGCCTCAGTGCCCGCCCTGACTGTCCAGGCCCGCACCTCGTCGGGACCCACGGTGAAGAAGGAGATCAGCCCCAGCAGCCGGTACGATTCACTCACAACCATATCCAGGGCCGGCTCTCCAACATTCATGCTGCCCCGGAATTCGGTTTCATCGTCAGGCGGGAGCTGGGTCAGCTCCATCTCCAGCTTGGCGCAGAGGCTCAGGGCCGAGACCATGGACGACTCTGGGTCTGCCTGCAGCCACGGCAATAGGTCGGGCTGGCCATCCCGTTCCTGTTCGTCGGCATTGAAGACCAGGAGCAGGGGTTTGCCGGTAAGGAACTGGTAGTTGGAGAGTAGGGCATGCTCGTCGGTGGACAGATTCTGCTCCCGCAGGGGCGCTCCTCCTTCCAGCTTTTCCCTGACCCTGCCCAGCAGTTCCGCTTCCTTCAGCAGGTTGTCCCGCTCGGCGGAGCGGGCGCCCTTCAGCGCTGAGTCGATACGGTCGATGCGCCGTTCCAGGATCACCAGGTCCGAGAGAGCCAGCTCTTCCTGCATAGCTTCCGCATCCCGCATGGGGTCCACGCTGCCCGACACATGGGCTACCGCGGGGTCATGGAAGGCCCGCACGACGAGGATAAAGGCGTCGGCGCCCTGGAGCAGGTTCAGATACTGGCCTCCGATACCCTGCCGTTCGCCGCCATCAGCAACCGCCGGCACATCCCAGTAGGTGACCTCGGCATGGACAACCTTCTTGGGATTGTAAATGCCGGCCAAGGTGTCCAGCCGAGCATCATGCATGCGGGTGGTCCCCACCAGGACATCCTGGCGGGAACTGCCCGCAGCAGAAGCCTCGGACCTGCCACGGGTCAAAGCCGATAGCAGGGTGCTCTTGCCGCTTTGGGGGAAGCCAATGATCCCGATTTCCACGATCAGTAAGCATACAAGCTGCTGCTGGAGGCCCACAAGGGCCGGGAGAAGCCCGTCGGCTTGTCCTAGGTGGCGCTCCGCCGTCCCCTTCCAAGCCGGTAGCTCAGGAACAGGAACCCGGCTATTGCTCCCACAAAGAGCACGCTGCCAACCACGATAGCGACGATGATGGCCACGCTGGGGCCTCCCGGCTCCACCAGGTTGACATCCACAAATGCGTCGGGGTCGTCCAGGTACTCCAGCTCTTCCTCATTCAGGGCCGTGCCTTCCTGGAAGCTCTTGGACACCACATCGCCGATAGATTCGACTGCCGCAAGGGCGCCCCGGAAGTCTTTCCTGAGGACCCTAAATGCGACGTACGCCCGCTCCTCCCCGTCGTCGATGGTGACGACAACCTGTTCCAGCTCCCCTCCAAGTCTCGCCACCAAGGCCTTGATCTCCTCCGTAGATGCGGCAACATCGGTGGATTCCAGGTGCAGACCCGCCGACGGCGGTGTGCCAGTGCTGACCTTGGAGAACAGGGAGATGTGAATGATGGACAGGTCTATCCTGCTCTGGAGGAAGTTGATCTGCCCCTGGAGCCTTTCGATCTGGGAACGCACACGGCTGAGCTCCCGCTCTATTCCCAGGACGTCGGCCACGCTGTCCGCCCTCTCCAGCAGCGCGAGCAGGCTCTGTTCCTCCCGGATGGATGCGTTGAGACGGGCCTTCAGGTCGATGAACTCCTCGGTGACATCTTCGCTGCTGATGTGCTGGCTGGGCACGTCACCCAGCCAGGAAAGCTGCTCCAGGGCCGCATCGAACCGGTCTTGGGGCACCCTAACGGTTATGCTTGCGCTCTGCCGGCTCCCCACGCCCGACGTGGACAGGGTTACTATGAAGCCTCCGTGGGCCTCGGCGATCACCCTGACGCCGGCTGTCGCCTCGGGCACCACATCCACCTCTATGGACATGGATGCGGTGGATATCACATCTCGCTGGTCATCCTGAAACTCGGCAGTCGATGACTCCACCGCCAGCTCCTTGGCTTCAGCCTCGAAGGCGCCCGACATAGCCATCTCCGTCTCCATCGCTTCATCAAAGCGGGCCATGCGGTCGTCGCTGGCATCGGCAAAGTCCATGTTCAAAGAGAGCAAGCCTGAGGACTCTTCCTGCGGCGCATCGCTCCCCCCACAGGCGAATGAAAATATAGTGAGGGCCATCAGCGCCAACAGAAACAGCTTCTTCATAGCGGGGTACTTCTTTCTTCGCGGCGGGTGCGCCGTCTCAGAAGCTAAGACGGGGGGACTCCCCGGAAAGTTCCCGGACCCCTACCACCCACGACAACTATCAGGCACTCTACTGCTAAGGCTACAGGCTGCCTTCTCCCTCATCCACTATGCGGTAGGTTGAATCGACGACCTTGGAGGGGCCGCCGTCGGGGGAGCTCCGGGATGATTTCGATGAGGCCCTCCAGGGAGCGTACTCTCCCACTACGTGGGCCGGGGCAAACCTGATGAGAGCCCAGACGGCCAGCAGTAGCAAGAGAACGTCCTCGATAAGGCCAACGCCGAAGGGCAGCACATCGGGAACGATGCTGACCGGAATAACGAAATAGACCAGAGCCGTGGGGACAAGCAACCTCAGCAGCAACGGGACCCTGGAGTCGAAGGTGAGCTTCCACACCAGGTATGCGGTCCTGAGCATTCTGGGCAGGACGAGGGGGGACAGCATCAGAAGGATCTGAATGATCAATCGCCAAGGCATCGAAGTTCCCTCAAGCTCTCTTCTTGATTATGGATTATAATCTTCCCCATCCTAACTTTGAAGCAGTGCCCTTGCCATGCCCAGCTATGTGATCTATGGCGACGGTTACCTGGTGTCCCATGCCCTCAAGGACATGGAGGTCCAGGTCGGCCCTCCCGAGTCCTTGGATGCCAACTGCCACCGCCTGTCCGGCGACCAAGCCCGCATGGCCGAGCTCAAGGGCATTTGCGCAGCCGTACCGTTCCTGGCTGACCGCCGCCTTGTGATCGTACAGGGCCTGCTGGAAGGCTATGAAGGTTCCTCCGGCGGGCGGCAGGGGGCTGGAGCCCAGGTTAGGCGAAGGAGCCAGGGAGGGCAGAACCGGAAGGACCTTGGGGAGTGGGCGGGACTTGCGGAGTACATTGGAGAGGAGATGCCTCCCACCACTCTCCTGGTTTTCGCCGAACCCAAACTGGCCCACAACAACCCCCTCCTGTCCAGCCTTCAGGGTGTATGCCAGGTACAGGAGCACCCGACTCCGTCGGGGGAAGGGCTGTCCAGGTGGATCCTGAAGACCGCCAACGACAAGGGCGCCCAGATAACGCCGGGAGCCATCCGCATCCTCGGGCAGCTTATCGGCAGCAACCTGTGGATGCTGGACAACGAGCTGGAGAAGCTGGCCCTCTACGCCGACGACTCCTCCATCCAGGAGTCCCACGTCAATCTTCTGGTCTCGGAGGCGAGGGAATCCAGCATATTTGCCGGGGTGGATGCCCTGCTGGATGGGCGGCCCAGCAACTGCCTAAAGATCATGCACCGTCTCGTCGCCGATGGCGCCGAGTTCCCCTATCTTGTCGTCATGATCGCCCGCCAGCTTAGGCTGGTGACCTTGGCCAAAGACCTGCTGGAGGGGGCCTGTCCTCCCCAGGAGATAGGTCGACGCCTGCGCATCACCCACGAGTTTGCCCAACGCCGCACCCTGGAGCAGGCCAGGCGCTTCCCATGGCCGGCGCTGGAACAGATGTATGCAACCCTTCTGAAGGCAGACCTGTCGGTGAAGAGGGGCGATGTCCCCCAGGACGTAGCCCTGGAGCTGATGGTGGGGGAGATGTCCACCTTCGTGTCCACGGCCCGCGGCGCCCCGTCCCAAAGCAGAGGCTAGGCGACGCCTGCGCTCTCGTGGGGGTTGTAGCACGCCACCCAGTGGGCAGGGTCCATCTCAGCCAAATCCGGCTTGGGTTCGGTGCGGCACTCGTTGATGGCCTTGGGGCATCTGGGCAGGAAGGGACACTGGGCGGGAAGGTTCAGCATGTCCGGGGGGTTCCCGCCTATGGGGGCGAACCTCCTCTCTTCCCTGTCCATCCTGGGCAGGGAACCCAGCAGGGCGCCCACGTAGGGGTGCCTGGGGGAATGGAACAGGCTCACAACGTCGGTGCGCTCGACGATGTCCCCGGCGTACATGACGGCAACCTGGTCCGCCATCTGGGCGACCACGCCCAGATCGTGGGTAATGAGCACCATGGATGATCCCTGGTCCTTGCAGTAAGACTTCAGGTACCGCAGAATCTCGGCCTGTATGGTCACATCCAGGCTGGACGTGGGCTCGTCGGCAATTATCACCCTGGGCTTCAGGGCAAGTCCCATGGCCAGCACGACCCGCTGGCACATTCCACCGCTAAGCTCGTGGGGATAGCGGTACACCACTTCCCTGGGTTCGGGCAGTCCCATCTCCCGCAGGGTCTGAAGGGACAGGTCCGTAGCCTCTCTCTTCGACATTTCGGTGTGGGCCAGTATCTCCTCTTCGACCTGGTTCCCCACTCGCATCACCGGGTTCAGAGCAGCCCGGGGGTCCTGGGGGATGAAAACGATGTCCTTGCCCCTGATCTTACGCAGTTCATCATCACCCGCCTGCATCAGGTCCAGACCGCCGAAGGTGGCGGACCCGCTCTCGACCCGTGCGGTGCTGGGCAACAGCTTAAGAACAGCCAGGGCTATGGTGCTTTTTCCGGCGCCGCTTTCACCCACGAGACCCAGGATGCTGTCCTCCTCCAAGCGGAAGCTGGCGCCGTTGACAGCCTTGACCTCTCCTTCACCGGTGATGAAGCGAATGACCAAATCTGTTGCTTCCAGCACGGCGGCCATTTAGCCCCCTCCAGCGCGAGCGACGATTGGCGAATCCCGGAGGCTTACAGCTTGGTATAAGCCGCCCCTGATGGCCCTAATCAGGTCCCCGACGTTATTCACCTGGATATCGAACTTGGTTGCTGCGGTGCCGATGTGCTTCGTCCGATGGGCGTCACTGGAGCCTATCATCCCCAGGCTCAGACGTTCACCCAGGTCTGCCACAAAGGCGTTGTCACCGTCGGTGCCCCTTCCGTTCAGGCCCTCCAAAGCATCGCATAGACCAAATATGGGGTCGGCGCAAGCCTGCTCCACCATGCTCCCGTACTCGGCCTCCAGGTGGGCCCGCTCCCTGCGGTACCTGCGGCGGTAAGGGTGGGCTGCAATCATCACCCCGCCCGCTTCATCGACATGCCTCCGCAAGAAGTCGGGCTTGTGCATGCCGAACAGGTAGGAGTCCAGCCCGAAGACCAACACATGGCCGGCGTCGGTGTTCACCTCGCATCCTGGAATCACCAGAAAGCTGTGCTTATCGGCCAGGGCCTTTACATCATCGGGGTCCCAAAAGCGATCATGCTCCGTCAGGCACACACCATCGAGCCCCGCCTTCTTGGCAGCTTCGATCAGTTCGTCGGGAGACATGAAGCTGTCATCGGAGCTTGGGAAGGTGTGGGTGTGCAGGTCTATGAGCATGATTCAGCCTCAGACATCCCCGGGGTGGCGCTGAACGGGAGTGTCGATAATCACTTGGAGTCCTTGGGGAGGAAGGGGATGAGCTTTTCGGCGAAGGAAGCCATGTTGCGGCTCTGAACCCAGACGTGGCCGTTGCCCCGGAACTTCATCACCAGTCCCTCACCCCCAACTACCAGGGACCGGAGGCCTCCCACCTTACCGATGGAGTACTCCACATCGTCGGAGAAGGCTACTAGGTGTCCTGTATCCACCACCAGCTCCTGTCCCGGCGATACAGCCACCTGCTTGATGCCTCCGTAAGAGTCCACGTAGATGGTGCCCCGGTCTCCCTCGGTGTAGGCCCGGAGAAAGAAGAGGCTCTCCCCGCTGAAGAACCCCCGGAATCCCTGGAACTGAGTATCTATCTGGACGTTGGGGGTGCAAGCCAGGAAGGATCCTGACTGAACGAAGAGGTTTTCCTGGCCTTCCACATCGAAGGGCACGATATCTCCGGGCGAGGTCGGGGCGAGGCTCACCCATCCACCTTCGGAGCCTGCCGTAAAGGTGTTCACAAAGAAAGACTCGCCTCCAATCATGCGCTTCAACCCACCGAACAGGCCTCCGCCCCCCATTCCCGTCTTCATCTCCACACCCTGTTGGGCCACCAGGGCTCCCGGCTCCGCCTTGATTCCCTCCCCGGATGCCAGCTCGACGTTCAACAAAGCATAGCTGGCTTGAAAGTCGATGGATGTTTTCATAGCTACTCCTCACGCACCGTTAGACAAAGAGAATGATAGCAGATTGCCCGGGGATCTGTGCCGCCTCCGGACTTGCTGGCGTTAGGCGAACAGGTCCACATAGCTGGTGTACATGAATGCCCGATTTCTGGAGCGCCCGAGCATCTCCACCAAAATGCCTGACTCCTCCATACGCTGCATCAGGTTGTTGGCTGCAGGATAGCTGGTCCCAGTGATGACCTGCACTTCCTTCACGGAGACCACTGGGTGCTGGTAGAGATGCTCCAGGACCCGGTGTCCATTGCTGGCGGCCCGGCCAAAATTTTCGGTGATCCGGTTGCGGTGGTCCTCTCGGAGGGCTAGAACAGCCCTCGCCGTCCTTGCGGCCTGTTCCCCCACCTCGATCACTCCTCGCAGGAAGAACGCCAGCCACCGTTCCCATGTTCCGGCGTTACGCACAGACTGAAGCTCATCGTAGTACTGTTCCCTATGCTGCATGAAGTAGTGGGACAAGTACAACACTGGCTTCTGAAGCACGCCACTCTCACAGAGCAGGAGGGTAATGAGCAGCCTTCCAATCCGACCATTGCCATCCAGGAACGGGTGGATGGTCTCGAACTGGGAGTGAACCAGCCCTATCTTGACCAGCAAAGGCAGTGAGCCGTCGTAGTGTATGAAGCGTTCCAATGCCCCCAAGGCTGGGAGCACTTCCAAGGGTGGGGGTGGGACAAAGATGGCTTCGTTCACAGAACATCCCTGTGGACCGATCCAGTTCTGGCTGTCCCGAATTTCACCCGGGGCTAGCCCGGAGCCGCGGACTCCTTGAAGCAGGCGACTGTGTATCTCCCGCACCAAGCGAACTGACATGGGTAGCTGGGTAAGCCGTTCAAGCCCGTGGTTCATCGCGCTAACGTAGTTGATGACCTCATCCACATCCTTGGGCTGGTCCGGGGCGAATACGCTGGCCTCCGCTGACAGAAGGTCATGGAGGGAGCTCTGGGTGCCCTCGATCTGGCTGGACAACACCGCTTCCTTGCGGATGTACATATAGACGAATAAATCGGGGTTGGGCAGGGTGTAAATGGAACCGTCCAGACGACCGAGAACCTGGTCCGCCCTGGACAACAGCGACTGAAGCTCCCCAGAGATTTCCACCGACGGGTGAGGGGGCAATGGCGCAGGAACGAATGCACGGTAGCCTCCCGCTTGCGGGACGTACTGCCCGGCCCTGGTTGGAGTTGTATGTGGACTATTCATGTTGGAACCTTGTGCCTGGCTGGAAGGTTAAATGCATCTTATTAAATGCTAGATTTAATATACTACAGAAAAGGAATCATGTTAAATGCTGCCTTTAACAAATACCGAATCGTGACGGTATATTAAAGACGGCCTTTATTTCTGAACATGCGCTGCCGGGACAGCCAAACCCCCGCAATCCCGTTGTCGATGTCATTGACAGCCATTCTGCCCGATAGCTACGCTGGCATCGCTGTCAGAAACCACCTGGGAGGGCAACGGGGACCTGTCCCACCCGCGTTGGCGCCCTTCCTGCAAGGCGGCTGGCAATCACTCTTGAGAGGACACACATGGCACTTAGAATAGCCCTGATGCTTGTCGTACTAGCTATCGCCTCGATGACCCTCGCCGCCTGCGGCGGGTCGCCGGACCCCACTTCCACACCTGAGCCGACGGCTACCGCCACCCCTGCTCCAACGCCAACGCCTGAACCCACTTCCACACCTGAGCCGACGGCTACACCTGTGCCAACGCCCACTCCCACCGTTGCTCCTACTCCCACGTCCGCACCTGAGCCAACCGAACCCTCCGATTCGACGGAAGGGCCCGGCATGGGCGAGGATATCCCGGGCAGCGCGATACTCGAGATGTTCACTGAGCAGGAGATCGCCTGTATCAGGTCCGAGTTGGGGGACGATCTCTTTCAAGCCATTATGGAGCAACCGGTGTCGGCCTCTGGCCCGGACTTTGAGTTCCCCTTCCACTGCCTGAGCCAAGAGGCGGCCATCGGCCTGAGCATATCCCTGCTGTCCATGCAAGTCGGAGGCCTGACTCACGAAAGCGAAGAATGTCTGCAAGGCTTCTATGCTGAACATGGGTTATATCCATCCGAGACAGACCCCGGTGCGTCCCTCGAATACTTTGTCAGGTTCATGCTTTGCCTGACCGACGAGGAAGCCGAAATCCTTCAATCGGACGCCGACGATAGCGGTCTGCCCAAGCCCTCTGAGCTTCGCTGCTTAACCCAGCACATAGATGAGGACGATCTCCTTGGCATAATGGGCGCCTTTGCGATTGTGCTGGAAGGTGGAGACCCCCCGCCGGAGTTTATGATGGCTTTGCCCAGTGTGATGGCTGCCTATGATGCCTGCGACCTTGAGCTGGTCGCCCCCGGCATGGGAGGCTAACCCAAGCTGCTCCTTTCGATCTTCCACCGCCTCCTGGAGTCCTATGGCCCCCAGGGATGGTGGCCGGCGGAAACGAAGCTGGAAGTGGCGCTGGGAGCTATCCTGACCCAGTCGGTGGCCTGGAGGGGAGTGGAGCGCGCCCTCGCTAACCTTGAGCAAGCCGGGTGCACCTCCGTCGAAGCCCTTCAGGCCATACCCGAAGGGGACCTGGCCCAGCTGCTCCGGCCATCGGGCTACTTCAACGCCAAGGCCGGGAAGGTGAAGGCCTTCGTCAACCATCTCTGGGATCGCTATGACGGCGACCTGGATGCCATGCTGTCGCAGGGCGCTGCGGAGCTTCGAGCCGAGCTATTATCTATCTACGGCATCGGCGAGGAGACGGCCGACGA
Organism: Dehalococcoidia bacterium; assembly: GCA_963663025.1. GTDB lineage: Bacteria > Chloroflexota > Dehalococcoidia > Lucifugimonadales > JAGWBF01 > JAGWBF01. The sequence goes on from OY760073.1 coordinate 2,115,525, forward strand.
CATCGTCCTCTATGCGGCCGGGCATCCATCCTTCGTAATCGACAGCTACACCCGGCGGATAATGCAGCGCCTGCGGATATCGCCCTACACGAACAGCTACGCCGGCCACCAGGCGGTCTTCCATGACGGCCTGCCGGCCGACGCCGGGTTGTTCAACGAGTACCATGCCCTTCTGGACCAGCACGCCAAGGTCGCCTGCCGCAAAGATCCCCTCTGCTCCTCCTGCTGCCTCTTAGCCCTGTGCCCCACCGGCGCCGAGCGCACGGCGGGGAAGCCAGGTTGACACCCTGGACGCGCCCGGATAGAATATCGCAAATCGATGTATCTAGGCCCGTAGGGGAGCTTGGTAGAGCCAGGCTGAGAGGGCGGCCGAAGGATGCCGCCGACCCTTGCGAACCTGATCTGGGTAATGCCAGCGTAGGGAATTGGCAACGGTGCACATTGGTGTCCATGGATCAGAAGCTGCCACTCCTGCTGGCGGCTTCTTGATTTATGGAATCGACGCACGCCAAGATACGGACCACCGGCATCCACAAGGCCTTCAGTGAGCATGGCTCATGGGCGCCTGCCCTGGCAGGGGTGGACTTTCACGCCGACGACCGCGAGTTCGTCAGCATCATCGGGCCCAGCGGCTGCGGCAAGAGCACCCTGTTGAACATCATCGCCGGCCTCGACCAGCCCGACTCGGGCGCCGTGGAACTGAACGGGGCTGCCACCGCCCAAAGGCTGGGGTCCGTGGGATACATGCAACAGAAGGACCTGCTGATGCCCTGGCGCAGCGTGCTGGACAACTGCATTCTGGGCCTGGAGATACGGGGTGTGCCCCGCCGGGAAGCACGAGACCGGGCTAGGGCCCTGCTCGGCCCATTCGGGCTGGAGGGATTCGAGGACTATCTTCCCTACGCCCTGTCGGGCGGTATGCGCCAGCGGGCGGCCTTTCTGCGGACCGTGCTCTTGGACCATGACGTAGTTCTCCTGGACGAACCATTTGGCGCCCTCGATGCCCTCACCCGCTCCCACATGCAGTCCTGGCTGCTGGGTCTGAGGGAGGATCTGGCGAAGACCATCGTCCTGGTAACCCACGATGTGGATGAGGCTGTGCTCCTGTCCGACCGGGTCTATGTGCTGACGGCAAGCCCGGGAACAGTCTCCACCGTGGCCGACGTCAGGCTTCCCAAACCCAGGAGTATGGAGATGGTGGGGGACAGCGCCTTCGTGAAACTGAAACTGGATCTCCTGTCAGCGCTGGGCAGCCTCGGAAGCCGGGTATCATGAGGGGCGCGCCTGGGATGAATGAGGCCGAGATGGCCCCCAGTCCATACGCCATCAACGGGGGGAGAAACGGCCTTCGCGCCTCCCTGGTTCGGTGGGCGCCCGTTGCCGTCATTGCAGTCGTAGCCATCGGCATTTGGGAGGCCATCGTAGCCCTGGAGGATATCCCCAATTGGAAGCTTCCCGCCCCTTCCGCCGTTGCCGTCGCCCTCTGGGGAGACCGGGCCGACCTTGCCCAGCACACCTGGGTAACCCTGGAGGAGGTGCTGATAGGCTTCGGCATCGCCCTGGGCGCGGGTCTGCTGCTGGCGACCTTCATCCACATGTCCCGCACCATGGAACGGGTCATCTACCCTCCGGCCATCGCCTCCCAGACCCTGCCCATAATCGTCATCGCACCCCTGCTGCTGGCCTGGGTGGGGTACGGACTCCAGCACAAGGTCATCGTCGTCGCCCTCATATCCTTCTTCCCCATCCTGGTCAACACCGTGGACGGCCTCAGGTCCACCGACGGGGACCTGCTGAACCTGATGCGGGCGCTGGGCGCCAACCGGTGGCAGATGTTCCTCAAAGCCCAGGTGCCCCACGGGCTGCCCTACATGTTTTCTGGGATCAAGATAGCTGTCACGGCCAGCGTCATCGGCGCTGTAGTAGGCGAATGGGTCGGTTCCAGCGAAGGGTTGGGCTACGTCGCACTCCGGTCCAAGTCCCAGTTCCTCACGGAGCGGGTATACGCCGCCATATTTCTGCTGGGCGCAATGGGGGTGGGGTTGTTTCTTGCTGCGGGGCTCGCCCAGAGAGTTCTGGTGCCCTGGCACGGTCGTCAGCGCGGAGGTCCAAACACATAACGAAATGCGAGGTGTCGTGATGAAACTCCGGGGAAAGAAGTGGGTCCTGTGGCTGCTTGCGCCAATGCTCTTGTCTATTGCCGTCGCCTGCGGTGGCGGCGAGGAGGAGGTAGTCGAGGTACAACTGGCGCTGGACTGGTACCCCAATGCCAACCACGCCGGCCTGTACGTGGCCTTCGAGAAGGGCTACTTCGAGGATGAGAACCTGGTAGTGAATATGTACACCCCCTCAGACCCATCGACGGTGAACGCTACCGTGGCCGCCGGGTCCGACGAATTTGGCATCAACTACCAGCCCGACGTTCTCATCGCCCGCTCCCAGGGTGTGCCGGTGGTGTCCGTGGCCGGGATCGTGCAGCATCCCCTGAACTCGGTGCAGAGCTTGGCTGAATCCAACATCACGAGGCCCAGCGACCTGGTGGGCAAGAGGGTGGGCTATCCGGGAATCCCCACCAACGAACCCCTGCTGGACACCATGCTAAGGTTCGACGGAGTTGAGGGAGGCCTGGACGCCGTGGAGCTGGTCAACGTGGGCTTCAACCTTGCCGAGTCCCTCATAGATGATCGGGTGGATGCCTGCATCGGGTGCTACTTCAGCCACGAGTCCATCCTGATGGAGAACCAAGGGTACCCGGTGAACGTCATGCGCTTGGAGAAGTTCGGCGTCCCGGACTACTATGAGCTGGTGCTGGTAACCAGCGAAGATATGCTGAAGGACAACCCCGGGATCGTGCAGCGATTCGTGCGTGCTGTGACCCGGGGCTACACCGATGCTGCCAACGACCCTGACGAAGCCATAGAGATCCTTCTCAGCTCTGCCCCGGCAGGTATAGACGAGGATATCGAACGCCCCGGCATCAAGGTGATTGCGCCCCTATGGACCGAGGGGGACCCCGTGGGCTGGCAGACAGCGGAGAAGTGGGCCAACTTCGCCCAATGGCTGCTGGACAACGGCCAGGTGGAGGAAGCCGTTGATGCGTCAGCAGCCTTCACCAACGAGTTCGTAGAGGAAGCCAGCGGCCGGTAAGCGGCGTCTAACCCTCGACTTTGTCCCTTCTCCCCCGTGAGGGAGAAGGTTAGGATGAGGGGGTGTACCCCTACCCCGACCCTATGGCTGTCCGTTCGCCCTGAGGGAAATCGAAGGCGAACGGACAGCCATAGGGTCGGGAGTGACGGCGGCGGGGAGCGTGGACTCCCGCCTTCGCGGGAGTGACAGGGGTGAGAGAGCGATGGGAAGTTGGATTGGAGGATACGCATATGAGCAGGAGCGACGACCTGCGCAGCAGCATAGGACCACTGTGGGAAAAGACGGTGTTCCATCCCTTCGTGACGGAACTGGGGGACGGCACCCTTGCAGGTAGTGTGTTCAAGACCTACTTCGAGCAGGACCATCTCTTCCTCAAGAGTTGGATAGCTCTCATGTGCGCAGGCATCGCCAAGGCACCGGACTTCGACGGCGCCCGTCCATTGGCGGCATTTGTCCACCTGGCCCTCGGTGGCGAGGAAGGGCTATTCCAGGAGTACTTCCGCGAGCAAGGGATGTCCCCGGAGCAGGTGCGCAGCCTGAAACGCAAGCCGACCACCCTGGCCTACTGCAGCTACCTGGACAAGGTCGCCCATGAGGGCAGCTACCACCACATCATCACGGCCCTCCTGGGCATCGAGTGGCCATACCTGGACTGGGGGAAATGGCTGGCCGGTCAGGGCAAGCAGCCGAGCAACAAGTACTACCAGACGTGGATAGACCTTCACGCCGGGCCGGACCTGGAGGGGTTCGTAACGTGGATGCGCCGCACCCTGGATGGTGCCAATATCCCCGATGGTTCCGGCCTGGAAGAGGTGTTCGGCGCCGTCCTCAGGTACGAGTACCTGTTCTGGGAGATGGCCTACAGGGGAGATGAATGGCCGACGTAGGGAGGGTTCCAAGGGCGCTGACCATTGCAGGCTCCGACTCCGGCGGAGGGGCCGGGATTCAAGCCGACCTTAAGAGCTTCGCCGCCATGGGCGTGTACGGCTCATCGGTGCTGACGGCAATCACCGCCCAGAACACCATCGCCGTTACGGGCGTGCATGTGATACCGACCGAGATGATCGCCTTCCAGGTGAGGGCGGTCTTGACCGACATCGGGGCCGACGCCGTGAAAACGGGCATGCTCTCCAGCAGCGCCATCATCGAGACCGTCGCCGGGGAACTGGACCACTTCCAGGTGAGTCGGCTGGTAGTTGACCCGGTCATGGTCGCCAAGAGTGGCGACAGCCTTCTGCAAGAGGAGGCCGTCGATGCCCTACGGGACCGGCTGCTGCCCATGGCGGCGGTGGTGACCCCCAACATCCCTGAGGCCGAGGTGCTGACGGGCGCCTCCATAGCCACTTCCGATGATGTGCGCCGGGCTGCCTCTCGGATCATCGAAATGGGCGCAAGTTCGGTGGTGGTCAAGGGAGGGCACCTGGAAGGGCCCGCCGTGGACACATTCTACGATGGCAAAGAGTTCCGGGAGCTGACCGCCGAGCGCATCGACACCAGGAACACCCATGGCACCGGCTGCACCTTCGCCGCTTCCATAGCCGCCGGGCTGGCCAAGGGGATGGAGGTCACCGATGCTGTGGCTGCGGCCAAGGAGTACGTAACCGGGGCGATCCGCCAGAGCTTCCAGGTAGGAGAGGGGCACGGTCCCCTGAACCACTTCTACCGTTGGTGGTAGCCGGCCGCCGGGCTTAGGGCCTGTCGTAAACCTCAGGATTAAAGCAGGCGACCAGCTTCTCCCCTTTCACACCGGCCAGCAGGTTCCTCGCCGCCAGCATGCACATCGCCCTCCTGGCGCCATGAGAGGCGCTTCCCACGTGGGGGGTTATCACGAGGTTGTGCAGGGTCAGCAGGGGGTCGTCGGGGGAGATGGGCTCCGGCACGGTTACGTCCAGTCCGGCCCCGGCTATTCGGCCCTCATTCAGGGCGACGTAGAGGGCGGCGGGGTCCACTACGGGACCTCGGGCCATGTTGATCAGTATGGCCGACGGCTTCATCGCCGAAAGCTCCGCCTCACCGATAAGGTGATGGGTCTCCGGCGTGAGGGGAACGTGCAGGGTGACAAAGTCCGATTCATCCAGAAGCTGTGGCAGGCCCACGTGCTGCATCTCGTACCTGTCTTCCAAGTCGGGTTTCCTGCTCCGGGAGGCGTAGAGCACCTTCATGTCAAACCCGCGGGCGCGCTTGGCCACCTCCAACCCGATCTTCCCCATGCCTACGATGCCGATGGTTGCCTCGCTGATGTCGGCCCCCAGCCAGTGCATGGGATGAAAGGCGAGGCGCCACCTGCCTTCCCGCACCCACCGATCCCCTTCGGCCACCCTGCGTGCCGTGGCCATCAGCAGAGCGAAGGTGTGGTCGGCCGTGGACTGGGACAGCACCCCCGGCGTGTGCCCCACGGGGATGCCCCGCCGGGTAGCCTCGGCAACGTCGATGTTGTCCGTGCCGGCGGCCATCTGGCTCACCACCCTCAGGCCTGATGCTCCGTCCAGAAGGTCGGCGTCGATGGTGTCCATGATGTTGGTCAACACACCGGCTGCATCCGACAGCTTTGCCTTGAGGGTAGCGGGCGGAGGAGGATAGTCGTCGGGCCACACCTCCATCTCCGTTTCAGAGGCTATGGCATCCAGGGCATCGGGGTGGATGCGCCTTGTGACGAACACCTTGGGGCCGGGCATGAAAGGGCTCCTCCTCTTTGGATGAAAGGGCTGGCAGCGCCTCTAGAATTATTGTAGCTAAGGGGCCGCCAGGTATGCCACAGGACGACCGAAATTAATTGTTGACTAAATAGGTCAACTTTAGTAGCATTTAGATAGCGGAAGCCAGTCTATCAAAGGGGCAAAGGGGGGCCGATGACGGCGCCTAAGGTTATCTCCCGGGAGACGGGGCTCGGTGATTCGGGATATAAGTACGGATTCGTGACCGATGTCGAATCCGAGGTCATACCCCCCGGCCTGAACGAAGATATCATCAGGCTCATCTCCGAAAAGAAGAACGAGCCTGATTTCATGCTGGAGTGGAGGCTCCGGGCCTACCGCCACTTCCTCACCCTGGTGGAGCAGGAGCAGGTGCCCCAGTGGGCCAACGTGGACTACCCGCCCATCGACTTTCAGAAGATCGTTTATTACGCAGCCCCCAAGCCTAAAGTGACCCTAAAGAGCCTGGATGAGGTGGACCCGGAACTGCTGGCCACCTACGAGAAGCTTGGCATCTCCCTGGAAGAGCAGAAGCGCCTGGCAGGGGTTGCCGTGGATGCGGTGTTCGACAGCGTCTCCATCGTGACTACCTTCAAGGAGGAGCTGGCCAAGCACGGCGTCATCTTCTGCTCCTTCTCCGAAGCTGTGCAGAACTATCCGGACCTGGTGAAGAAGTACTTGGGTTCCGTGGTCCCCTACGCCGACAACTTCTACGCCGCCCTGAACTCGGCCGTCTTTTCCGACGGCTCCTTCTGCTACATACCCAAGGGCGTCCGATGCCCCTACGAGCTGACCACCTACTTCCGCATCAACTACGCCGAGTCGGGCCAGTTCGAGCGCACCCTGATCGTGGCGGACGAGGGCAGCTACGTCAGCTACCTGGAAGGCTGCTCGGCGCCCCAGCGCGACAACAACCAGCTTCACGCCGCCGTGGTCGAGCTGGTGGCCCACGACAACGCCGAGATCAAGTACTCGACCATCCAGAACTGGTACCCCGGCGATGAAGAGGGCAAGGGAGGCATCTACAACTTCGTCACCAAGCGGGGTCGCTGCCAGGGCGTCAACTCCAAGATTTCCTGGACCCAGGTGGAGACTGGCGCCGCCATCACCTGGAAGTACCCCAGCGTCCTCCTGCAGGGGGACAACTCCATTGGCGAGTTCTACTCGGTAGCCCTGACCAAGGGTTACCAGCAGGCCGACACGGGCACCAAGATGGTGCACATGGGCAAGAACACACGCAGCACCATCATCTCAAAGGGCATCTCGGCGGGGCACGGCAGCAACACCTACCGGGGCTTGGTGCGTGTCAACTCCAAAGCTGACAACGCCCGCAACTTCACCCAGTGCGACTCCCTTCTCATCGGAGACCAGTGCAGCGCCCACACAACACCCTACGTCGAAGTGCGCAACAGCTCCGCCCAGCTGGAACACGAGGCGTACACCTCCAGGGTCAGCGAGGACCAGCTCTTCTACTGCAACCAGCGGGGCATGTCCACAGAAGAAGCCAACGCCCTGATCATCAACGGGTTCTGCAAAGAGGTGTTCCGGCAGCTACCCCTGGAGTTCGCCGTTGAAGCCACGAGGCTGATGGAGGTCAACCTGGAAGGAGCGGTAGGCTAAGATGGTTCTCGACAGCCCTGTCTTGGAGGTGCGGAACCTCTGGGCCAACGTGGCCGATGCGCCCATTCTCAAGGGAGTCAACTTCCGGGTCATGCCCGGAGAGGTGCACGCCATCATGGGCCCCAACGGCTCGGGTAAGAGCACTCTGGCTAACGTGCTGGCGGGTCATCCTCTCTACGAAGTAACCGACGGCGAAGTGCTGTTCCGGGGAGAAGACCTCTTGACCATGCCCCCGGAAGATCGGGCAAGGCGCGGGTTCTTCCTATCCTTCCAGCATCCCATAGAGATAGCGGGGGTCCGGCTGGACCAGTTCATGCGGGCCTCCTACAACGCCGTCCAAAAGAGCAGGGGCGCGGAAGAGCTGGATGCCCTGAAGTTCGACCGCCTGGTCAAGAGCAAGTCCAAGCTGGTGGAGCTGGACCAAGCCTTGATTCGCCGCTCCGTAAACGAAGGGTTTTCGGGGGGCGAAAAGAAGCGCACCGAGATACTCCAGATGGCCATCCTGGAACCTACCTTGGCCATACTGGACGAGACGGACTCGGGCCTGGATGTGGATGCTCTCCGCGTTGTGGCCGAAGGCATCAACCACCTGCGTACCACCGACAACGCCGTCGTCGTCATCACCCACTACCAGCGCATATTGGAATACATCGTTCCCGACGTGGTCAACGTCCTGAGCAACGGGCGATTCGTAAAGTCGGGCAGCCGGGAGCTGGCCCTGGAGATAGAAACCCGGGGCTACGACTGGATTCAGGAATCGGAAGACCGGGTTGGGGTCGGCCCCTAGCGCACGTACCACCTCCATGCAGCAGCAGACCGCCTACGAAGCACCTTACCTGGAGGCCTTTGACGCCTTTCAGGCTGGGCATGCATCCGGGGACCCGGCCTACATACAGACCCACCGCCGGGAGGCCATTGAACGCTTCGGCGCGCAGGGGTTTCCCACCGCCCGCAGGGGCAACGAAGCATGGAAGTACACCGATGTCAGACCTCTGGCGAGTGTACCTTTCCGGCTCCCGGACCCATCTAAAGGGACGCCGGTTAAGGCGAGCCAGCTAAGGACCGCATCCTTTGGCCCTGGCGAATGGCCGAAGCTGGTGTTTGTGGATGGGACCTACAGCCAAGAGCTCTCCAGCCCGCCCGGATCATCCAACGGTGTCACGATATGCAACCTGGCCGAGGCCATGACTCACCGCTCTGAGGTGGTGGAGCAGCACCTTGGCCGGCTGGCCTCCCAGGAAGAGAACGGGTTCACAGCCCTGAACACTGCCTTTGTCCGCGACGGCGCTTTCGTCCATGTGTCCAAGGACTACAATGCCGAGCAACCCGTCCTGATTATCAACCTGTCTTCGGGCAAGCAGCCCGACAGCGTGAACCACCCCAGGGCCTTGATAGTCGCCGAGGAAGGCTCCGACGCCATGGTGGTGGAGATGCACTCTGCCCTAAAGTCAAGCAGATACTTCACCAACGCCGTCACCGAGGTGGCGGTTGCTCCCGGCGCGACGGTGCACCACTTCAGAGTGCAGCGCCAGAGCCCACAGGCTTACCACATCGCCACTATAAAGGCGGAGGTGGGGCGCGAGGCCTATTTCGACTCGGCGGCTGTGGACATGGGCGCTTCCCTTGCCCGGAACAACTTGGGCGTTGCAATGTCTGGCGAGCAGGCCAACGCCGCGCTGAACGGCCTGTACCTGGTGGGCGATGCCCAGCACGTGGACAACGAGGTGATCATAGACCACGCCTCCCCGAACACCACCAGCCGGGAGCTTTACAAGGGCATCCTGGATGGAAAGTCCCGCTCGGTGTTCCACGGCAGCATCATAGTCAGGAAAGACGCCCAGAAGGTCAACGCAAGCCAGGCAGACAAGAACCTGCTCCTTTCCGAGCAGGCGGAAGCGGACACCAAGCCCGCCTTCTGGATTTATGCCGATGACGTTAAGTGCGGGCACGGCGCCGCCAACGGCCAGCTTGATGAGAACGCCCTGTTCTATCTGCAGGCCAGGGGCATAGACAGGGACGCCGCCCGGTCTATGCTCATCCGCGCTTTCGCCAGGGAGATCATCCAGCTTATCGACCTTACCCCCCTGCGAGACTACATAGATCGCCAGGTGGTGAAGGCAATCCCCCAACTTCAGTCGGGCGCAGCCTGACCGCCATTTTCACGAAGGGAACGTGCATAGATGGAGCTTCAGTACTTTCCGGTAGCAAAAGTGGAAGAGTTGCCCCCCGGTAGCACCATGCGGGTGCGACCCACCAAGGGGGAGTACCTCCTGGTGTGCAACGTGGAAGGCGAACTATACGCCATCGAGGACTTTTGCACCCATGACGGGTCGATCCTGGGATTCGGGGAGATGGACGGCAAGTTCATCGAATGTCCCCGGCACTTCGCCAGGTTCGACGTTACCTGCGGCGAAGCCACCGGGTTCTGGAAGCACCTTAAGCCCGTACCCACCTTTCCCGTGCGGATAACAGATGACAACATCGAAGTCGGACTGAAGGTACGATGAACCCGACGGAGGCCGGCAAGGGGGCGCTGTGCTCGACGTAACCAAAATCCGAGAGGATTTTCCCATCCTGTCCAAGATGGTCTACGGGAAACCCCTCGTCTATCTTGACAACGCGGCCACGTCCCAGAAACCCCGCCAGGTGATCCAAGCCCTGGTGGACTACTACGAAGGCTACAACTCCAACGTCCACCGGGGGGTCCACGCCCTCAGTATGGAAGCCACCCAGAGGTACGAGGAGGCGCGCCAGAAGACCGCCGACTTCATCGGCGCCGGAAGCTCCGAAGCGATTATATTCGTGCGCAACACCACCGAGGCCATCAACCTGGTGGCCGGCACATGGGCAGTCGCCAACCTGAAGGCGGGCGACGAGATACTCACCACCGAGATGGAGCACCACAGCAACCTGGTGCCCTGGCAGAAGCTGGCCAAGGAAAAGGGTGTCATTCTCCGCTTCGTGCCCGTTACCGACCAGGGCACCCTCGACACCAGCGACCTGGACACCCTGCTGAGTGAACGCACCCGACTGGTGACCTTCAACCACATGTCCAACGTGCTGGGCACCATCAACCCGGTAGATACGTTGACCAAAGCCGCCAGGGCCAAGGGCGCCCTGGTGCTCTTGGACGGGGCCCAGAGCGTGCCCCACATGCCGGTGGATGTGCAGGACCTGGACTGCGATTTCATGGCTTTCTCGGGCCACAAGATGATGGGCCCCACGGGCATCGGCGTCCTCTACGTCAAGCCCAGCGTCATGGACCAGATGGAGCCCTTCCTGAGAGGCGGGGAGATGGTGAAGCAGGTGTGGCTGGAAGATGCCACCTGGAACGACCTGCCCATGAAGTTCGAGGCCGGCACTCCCAACATCGCCGACACCATCGCCCTGGGCACCGCCGTGGACTACCTCCAGGGCCTGGACATGGCCCAGGTGCGCCAGCACGAGACCCAGATCACCGCCTACGCCCTGGAGGCTTTTCGCGAGCTCAAGGAAGACCTGGAGATGTACGGCCCCGAGGACCTGAACGTCCGGGGAGGCATCGTCTCCTTCTACGCCCACGATGTGCACCCCCACGACCTGGGGACCATGCTGGACCGCGAAGGCATCGCCATCAGGGCCGGGCACCACTGCGCCATGCCCCTGGTGCGGGACCGGCTGGGCAAGGCGGCCACCGCCCGGGCCAGCTTTTACGTCTATAACACCGAGGAAGAGGTGGACCAGCTTGTGGCCGCCCTGAAACAGGCGCTGAGGTTCTTCAAGGGCCGCACATCCTAGGCCACCTGAAGGGCGCTCCTATTTCCGCGGCCCTTGGCCGGGCCTAACGAGGTTAGACTGACAACATGCAGCAGTTCCCCATGGAAGAGTTGGACGAACTCTACCAGGAAGTGATCCTGGACCACTACCGCAACTCCCGCAACAATACTCCCCTTCCGTCGCCGGACATCGAGTATGACGGCTTCAACCCCTTCTGCGGCGACGAGGTGGTGCTGCAGCTCAAGTTGTCCGACGGCGCCGTCCAGCAGGCCGGTTTCCATGGCCAGGGGTGCTCCATCAGCCAAGCCTCGGCATCTATGATGACGGTCCTGCTGAAAGGCAAGACCCTGGAAGAGGCGGTCGCCCTGTCCGAGGTGTTCCGGCGAATGATGTCTGGCCAGGAGCCTACCGAGGAAGAGCTGGACATGATGGGCGACCTGGAGGCCCTGAAGGGGGTCTGCAAGTTCCCCGTGCGCATAAAGTGCGCCCTGCTGCCATGGGCAGCCCTAGAAGACGGGATCACCGAGTACCGCTCCCAAGGCTAGGGCAAGTCCCTTCTCCCCCCTTTTCGCAACCTCATCGTTCCCCCGGATACCGGGAACCTTCCTTAGCCCAATTTAGGTTGTCCGTTCCCCTTCGAATCCCCCAGGGCGAACGGACAAGCCGGAAGGCATCGCATCCACAGCCCCGGCTCACCAGCCGCGCTTTTCGTCATTGCGGCGTAGGCCGCAATCCAGGACGGAGCATTGCCGGCTTCCCGGATGGCTATTCAATCGCGGTCGTCACTTCAGTAGGGCGCCTGTCTCATGCCCGGGCTTTCCTGGATTGCGGCCTACGCCGCAATGACGGAGCGGCCCTTCCTCACACCCTGCCTTCATCATCCCGGCCATCTATCGTCGTTCCCGCGATCAAGACTGTCCGTTCGCCCTGAGCATGCCCTGAGGCTCTCGAAGGGGGAAATCGAAGGGGAACGGACAACCGGGCCCGTCATCCTAGCATTCTTCCCCTGGGTGACTAGGTTAGGATGCGGGAGAAATAGGCAGCTTCAGCAGGGTTGCCAGGTTGCGGGTAGTGGCCTCCGCGACCTCTTCCACGCTGATCCCCTTCAGCTCCGCCAGCTTCTCTGCAACGTCCCTGACGTGCCTGGGCTCCGTCCAGTTGTGCCGGTACTTCTTGAAGGGCTGGGGGGCCGCATCCGTCTCCAGCACGATGTTTTCCAGTGGCAGGTCCTTGGCGACCTCCTGGAGGTGGGGCAGCCTGAGCAGGGGCCGGGCCAGGGAAACCAAGAAACCGCTGTCGATGGCTTCCCTGGCTGTATCTTCATCATCCTGGAAGTAGTGCATGACGCCACCCACATCTCCGGCGCCCTCCTCCCGCAGCACCCTGAAGACGTCGGAGTGGGAATCCCGGGAGTGGAATATTACGGGCAGGCCCAGGGCCTTGGCCAGCCGTATCTGCTCCCTGAACATCCGGTGCTGACTGGGCACATCGGGAGACTCGGGCAGGTAGTCTAAGCCTATCTCGCTGATGCAGATGACCTTGGGACTGCTCCTGGCAAGCTCCTCCAGGTCCGAGAGTAGCCTTTCATCCCCGGGCATGGAAGTCTGCACTTCCATGGGGTGAATCCCCACTCCCGCATACAAGACGGCGTGTTCGCCGGCCATGCTCACGCAGATCCTGGAGGAGTCTAGGGTGGTGCCTGCGCAGATGATGGGGCCTACCTGGACACCCTCCGCCCTTTCCAGGATCTCAGGGATCTCCTGGGCGGGGTACTGGTCCAGGTGGGTGTGGGAATCGGCGAGGATCAACGCTGCTTTCCTTGTAGGTGTTTGTTTGGCTACTATATACTAGCCCAAAAGAGGCTACAAGAACCGGCATTCAACCTGAAGGGGGCAACGTCCACTGCCACGGATAAGCACCTCTCGGCTCCCCATTAAGTGGCTCCGTAACACTCGCGTCCAACTTGTCCTGGGATTCGCAATAAGCGGCGGATTGGGCTGGCTGGCGGTCAGAGGAATCGATTGGGGTCTGGTGCTGGAGCAGTTCCAGACCTTCCCGATCATCTGGGCCTTCATATCCCTGCTGACCGTGGTCGTGGCCAACATCTTCCGGGCCTACCGTTGGAAGGTGCTCTTCATTAGCGAGCCGGTCTCCCTGCTGCGGTTGTTTATGGTGCAGAACACCGGCATCGGGCTGAACAACGTAGTGCCTGTGCGGGTAATCAGCGAAGGCGTGCAGTTCGCCCTATTGACCCTGCGTTACAAGGTCAATAACGGCGTGGCGTTGGGCACTATGGGGGTTGAACGCGTACTGGATATGGTGATCACGGCCAGCCTGCTGATGGCCGGCCTGGTCCTCATCCCCGACATAGGTCAAGCCCGCCCCTACGTGATAGGCGCTTTCGTCTTTGCCATCTTGGCCGTGCTGGCGATACCTGTGTTTGTAAAGCTGGCAGGCACAGGCTTCCTCAGCCGCATCTCCCTGCTGTCAGCCACCGTCGACTACCTCTCCCAGCTCAATCAGTCCAAGGGAGCGCTGGTCCAGTCCTTCCTGCTCACCCTCGCCCACTGGCTGCTCCTGGGGTTGGCGGTATGGGTCCTTGCCTTCGGCATGGACCTGGGGATCAGCCCCGTTGTGGCAACCCTGACCATCCTGGGGACCCTGTACTTCACCACATCCGTGCCCTCATTGCCCGCAGGACTGGGCACCTTCGAGTTTGCCGTGGTGTATGTGCTTAAGCTGTTTGACGTGGACCAAGCCTCGGCCTTCAGCTTTGCCGTCGTCATCCATGCTGTGGTCTTCCTTCCGCCCATCGTGGTGGCCCTTGCCCTGTTCAGCTCCCTGGGTCTGCATCCATTCAAGCGGAATGCGCCGGATGCGGAGATGCCAAATTCCCCGGTGCTGGCAACCCCGGGAAGCCCTGGGGACGAATGAGGCGGGCATGGCTCATCCCTACAACCCTCGCCCTGCTCCTGTTTATTTCCGCCTGCAACGGAGCTTCCCCTGCACCTTCAGCTACACCGTCGCCCATACCGTCTACTCCTCTGCCTTCGGCAACGGTCGTGCCGTCGCCATCTCCCACCCTGCAGGCCACACCCTCGCCCGCCGGCGTCCGCGGTGGCCGCCTGACCACCCTCACCCAGGTTAACGTGCCCCACCTGGATGTGCACCAGGAGGTGCAGGAGACCCTCGCCTCCATGGGGCCGGGGCTGGCCTACAGCCGGCTGCTGCGCTTGGCAACCGGCCCCGAGAGCGAGTACCCCCAGCCCAGCCTTCTGCTGGAGTGTGACCTGTGCGAAAGCTGGGAAGCCCTGGACCCCCTGACCTACAGCTTCAAGCTGCGGGAGGGTGTGCGCTGGCATGATGTGTCCCCGGTGAACGGTCGGGAGATGACGGCCGATGATGTTGCCTACAGCCTGGAGCGTCTGCGCACACCGGGCTGGCCCAATGCGGGCCTGCTGAGAAACATCGACAGCATCGACGTAGTGGACAGGCGCACCATAAACATATCCCTGGCGCCGGGCTTCCCGGATGCCGACTTCATGGCGTCCCTGGCCGACGGCCACGCCAAGGTGGTGTCCCCCGAGGTGGTGGACCTTAGGGGAGACCTGAAGGAGGCCGAGGTCATCGGCACAGGCCCCTGGAGATGGGTGAACACCAGGGAGGACGTTGGCGCCCTGCTGGAACGCAACGACGCCTACTTCGAACCGGGCCTCCCCTACGCCGATGAGCTGTTCATCCGCGTCATGGGGGGCAGCGACGAGGCCCGGCTGGCCGCCTTTGCCACCGGCGTGGTGGATGTTTACAGGCTGCCGCCCCAGTTGCAGGCATCCCTGGAGGAGACGGGAGCGCCCTACAACTCCTTCCGGTCCCGGCGGGGCGGAACCGGACTGGTCCTGACCATGAACACGTCGGCCCCTCCCTTCGACGACCTTCGGGTGAGGCAAGCTGTACTGCTGGCGCTGGACCCGTGGCGCGACCTGGACACCTTGTGGGCCGGCCAGGGCTTCGTAAGCGCGGGCATTCCCGTCAGGAGTTCCCAGTGGCTCTTGGGAGAGGATGAGATCCGGAAGACCTACTTTGCGTCGCCGGCAAGGGCGCGAAACATCCTGGAGGGCTTCGAATCAGGGGAGCTTACGTCCTTTAGGTTGCATGTGGGAGACTTTGGCGACCTGCACCTGGAGTACGGGCGCAACATTGCCGAAGACCTGCGGGCCGTCGGGTTCGACTTCCCCGCAGACCCCTTGTTCCTCACGCCTCCCGAGTACCGCGACAAGGTGTGGGCGCAGGGAGACTACCAGATCGCCGTGGGCCCAATTCCCCCAACGGTCACCACCAACAACTACCTGCTGAACATCCTCCACAGCTCTTCAGACCTCAACGTTACCCGTCACGCCGACGATGTCCTGGACGCTCTCATAACTTCGCAGGCCACGGAGCGGGATCCGACCGCCAGGGGGGAGATAGTGCGCCAGATACAGCGCAGGGTGCTGGAGCAGGCCTACATGGTGGCCACGGTGACTGCCGGGGACATGTGGGTTTTCCACCCCAGGGTCAGGGGCTTCTATCCCAATACCGCCGCCTCCGAGTACTTCTTCTGGGCTAAGACCTGGCTGCAGAACTAGGTTGCCTACTTGCTCAGCAGAGGTATTTTGAGCCTCTTTGCCAGTAGAGCCACGGCCAGCACCGCCACTCCGGCCGCCACCATGTACACCGAGGTAAGCACCCAGTCCACCGCCGCGTCCTTAGCCATAGAGTGCAGCACATCGCGAGCTATGTTCAATCCGCTCCTGGGGAGGTCATTGTTGGAGTCCAACAGCAAATCATTGAACCAGATGTACACCTGTGTCGGGAGCATGGCCCTCAGGATGACTCCAATCACCAAGCCGACAGATCCTACGGTCATTAGAATGCCCGCCAGCCAGAACAGGCCGGACGACACCCGGGGCAGATATACTGAGACAGCCCCGACGGAAGCCAGAGCAAGGATCGCCAAGAGTATCGTTTCGCCCTGGCCCACCCTTCCCGCGAAGCTGCGCACATCCTCCAGCCTCCACTCTTCCAACAGCGCCTCTCTGGTAACTCCTTCCTCGTCGGCCGCCCACTGCACCAGGTCCAGCATCCTGGGCTCGCTTCCGTCCCCGGGTTCCACCAGCCGGTCCCGAATCTCCTCAATGGACTCGTCGATGACCGGCCCAGCGATGCTGCGGCTGGCCAGCTTCAGGGATCCCCTGACGTCCCCTCCGGCCAGCAGGGCCTTGATCGCATCTTCCTGCGCATCAAGGTTGTCCAGAGACTCCTGGGAGAGGCCGCCTTGCTCCTCCAGGGACCGCACAGCCTCGTCATAGACCGTATCGATGTAATCATCTACGGCGTCCTCCACCAAGGGAGCCACAACGGGAACAATGGCGTCTCTTATGTCCCCCGCTCGTATGCTTTCCTTTACGGCTTCTTCATGCTCCTGGAGGGCCTGTACAGCGTTCTGGCGCACATCTGCGGGAATGCTCGGAGAGGCGGACAGGAGGGCAACGGCCGAGTCGTACGCCTGGACGAACAGTTCCCTCTGGATCGGGGAGATGGCTTCGATGGACGGGATAGAATCGGGGATACGGCCGGAAGCCAGCCCGACGTAGATGCTGTTAAGATCTTCGGCCAGCTCCAGGGGCCCCGTTATCTTCACGACCGGCAAGTCGCCCAGCGTATTCTCCACCGATGCGGCTACAACGGCAGTAGGGTCTTCAATGCTGGGTATCGATGAGGGCAGCCGCCCCCCGCTGAGGTCGTCGTAGAGGGCCTCCAGGTTCGCCTCCAGCTCATCCAGGTTGTTAACCGGCGCATCGGGGACCTCATCGATCCGCTCATCGATGTAGCCAAGCAGGACCGGCTTTGCCCGATCCAGTGGAGGGCCGAGGTCTATCAGCATCTCCAGGGAGTCATCCTCCCCACCCAGGTACCCGATCAGGGACTCGATGGAGGTCTCCACCTGCTCCTGGGCATAATCGGGGGGAAGTATCTCCCTGGCCAGGCGGACGATGTCTTCACTGGACACAACTTGGATATTGCCGAGAAGCTCGATCCTGACCTCCTCCACCTCCTCATCCAGGAGCACCTCGTCGTAGAAGCGGTCGTAGATGCGGTTCTCGGAAAAGCTGACAGTGTAAAAGCCTGCGTCGAAGAGGTTGCCGAAGATGGTGGTGCTGAGCAGGTAGGCCAGGAATACCACCAGGATAACGAAGGTCAGGATCAGTGTGGCGACGACCCTGATTATGCCGGGTCCTTGAATGGCGTGCGCTCCGTGCTTTGGTGGGTGGCGGGCCGGCTTGTTCCTTTCGGCATCCTGCCGGCCAGCTACCAATCATGGAGCGTGGCCTTCCTACTGTCAACCCAAACCGCCGGGGTGGATTGACCCTCGCGAAAGAGGGTTAGGATGAGGATGACAGGCCGCACCGTCATCGCCGCCCCCTATCGTCATTCCCGCCACCCGCCGGTCATCCCCGCTCCCCTATCGTCATTCCCGCGCACGCGGGAATCTACCCTGCCCACAGCACGATGGTAGGAAGAGCAATAGCCCACTGCCCGTTCGTCCTCAGGCTCTCGAAGGGCGAACGGAAATCCCAGACGCCGGGGGCATAGACTCCCGCTCCTCGTTTTCACGAGGGCAAGTTTCGTGGGAGTGACGACGGCGTGAGTAGGGATTTAGCAAAGCAGGGCACGATGAAATGTCGCCCCGTCATTGCGGCGAAGGCCGCAATCCAAGCTTCCCCTGTCGTCGTTCCCGCCTCCTCTGGTCATCCCCGCTCCCCTATCGTCATTCCCGCGCACGCGGGAATCTACCTTGCCCACAGCACGATGGTAGGAAGAGCAATAGCCCACTGCCCGTTCGCCCTTCGAGAGCCTCAGGGCGAACGGAGAGCCAGGGGCATAGACTCCTCCTTGCGCGGGAGTGAGGGGGGCGTGGGGGGAGTCCGGTTACTCCTCCCGGTAGTGGAGGGTCGCTCTCAGGCCCGTCTCCGTCTCTACCTGGGTGTTCCAGGACACCACCTCGTTGACCGCGCCCAGGGGACCGGCGCCGTCGGGCCAGACAAGGAACACGCTGCCCTTCACCCCCGGCGACGGGGATGCGATGGCCTTGCCTGCGGCTGTGGTGAACTTCGCGCCCGTGCCGAACCAGAAGTACACACCCGCCGGGTCCGTGACAAGGCCGTAGCTCAGCACCTCCAGGGAGATTACCCGTATCCTCCCGTCCGCCGTTGGGGTTGCCAGGGTGCCCCGGTTCACCGAGGTGGCGCCTATGGACGCCGTGGCCGACTTGACCTCGCTGGCCCCCGGCATGGCCGCCAGGGGCAGCAGCGGCGTGTTGTCCACGTACAGCTCGACGATCTGGTTCCCCTTGGTGGTAGCCCTGAAGGCGCGGACATCTCCCTCGGTGCCCGACCGGGGAAAGAGCTCATCGACGGTGCCTCCTATCTGCACCGGGTTGCCCACCGCCTTGGTGTTGCTTGGCGCCGCTCCCGATATGAGCACCCGTCCGACGGAGTCCACCAGCAGGTAGATGTTGTCTCCATCGGCCACTTCCGCAGGGTCGGCTTGGTACCTCGTGCCAATCCTCACCAGCCGGTCCAGGCTGTCCACCGGTTCATCATGCTTGCCTTCAGGGTACCCGCTCATCGCTGCTCCTCTCGCTGATGTCTTTCGCTGTTGCCTTTCGGGATGGCTATGCCACGCCGGTGATGTTGTACTGCATGGCTGTATGGGTGGCTGTGGTGCGGTTGCCCGACCGCTCGGCGAAAGCCAGGCGCATGGACACCACCATCACGTTCTGCCTCTTCTGGATGTCCCGCTCGGTCTCGATGGAAAGCTCCCGCCGGAAGCCCACCCTCCACTGGGTGCGGTTCAGGAGGAGCAGCCGGCCGGTTGTGCCTGCGCTGCCGCTGGTGACCTTGCCGTCAACGTCGGCCAGCTTCATCTGCTCGGACACCAGCACGGGAATGCCCTCCACCGCGCCGAGCTGGCCTGTGAGCAGGGTGGCGCTGGGTCCCAGCTTGTCCAGGGTGCGGAAGTTCTCGGTGCTCAGGGCCCGGATGTAGGTGTTGGGATCGGTGATGTAGGCCAGGTCCGATGGCCTTGCCCCGTACCTGCCCAGCTTCACCCGCACCTCGTTGAACATATCGTCGGACACGCCCGCCCCGTGGTTGTTGGCCTGGCTGGGGTTGTCCACCAGGGGCAGGTGCAACAGCCCGTCGAAGCCGATGAGCCAGTGCCCCTTGCCCGCGTCCGAGGCGGCTATGGTTGCGCCGTCGGCGTTGATGTTGTTGGTTGCCGTGCTGTCGGAGTTGAGCAGCAGGTCGTCGATGACCTCGGCGGTGTTGCGCACCAGGGAGCGTCGCACCTCTTCGGCCATGGCGATCACCGCATCCTCGTCCAGGCTCAGCGACCAGGGCACCTGGCCCACCAGCTCGTAGGCGGTCAGGGTCTGCTTGCTGGTAGCCAGGGCGGTGGCCGTTGGGGACACGTTCTCGGCGCCCGGGTACCAGTTTACATCTCCCAGCTGCAGGGGGATTTCGAAGGGGTTGGTGGGCATATCCACCCTGGAAAACAGGGACAGCACCATGGTCTCCAGGTTGACGTCCATCCAGAGGGCGGCCGCCTCCTGAGTTGAGACCAGCTCATCGCCGGAGCCGCTGGTGGTGCTGTCCATGGCGTTCTTGAGGGCCAGGTCCCACTCCTCCAGCATTCTCGGATTCAGGCCGCTGGGTTGGCGCACCTGGGCGTTGAGCAGACTTCTCACCAAGGCAAGGTCCAGCAAATCCAGGCCCTTGTACTTGCCGAAGGGCACCCTGGCCTGCTCCGGGCTCCGGTGCTGGGCCAGGATGGCCTGCTTCTCAGACGCCTTCCAGCGTTCCTGGATGCTCCTGATCTGCCCCGCGATGCGCTCGTTCTCCTCCTTCAGGGGCTGCACCGACTCCTTTATGCGTTCATCGTAGAAGCTGCGCACCTCGGCAACCTCTTTCTTGATGACCTCCAGTTCCTGGGTACCTATAGACATCCTATCCTCCTTATGTACGTTGGATTCAACTGCCGTATCACTTCCAGCACCCCTTCCAGGTCCGAATCAGGCGCCTCCCAGGGGGGATACTCTGCATCCATGATGGCGCCGTCCAGTCCCTTCCGAAGGGCGTTCCGGTTGGCGGGCACGGGCGCTGCGCTGATCTCCAGGAGCTCCTGGCTGATGAAGTTGATGCCCAGCACATGGCCCGTCTTCGCATCCTTGCGCATCTCGAACTCCAGGGGTCGGAACCCCACCGACACCCCCTTCTGGTAGCCACCCTGGTACAGGGAGGCGATCTGCTGGGCGAACTCGGTGGGGGCGAACCTGATAGACGCCAGCAGCATGCGGGGCTCGGTCCACACATCCAGGGCTTTGCCGATGGCCGGCTGGGTGTAGTGGTGTGCCCACAGGAACACCGGGTTCTTCATGTAGGCATCCAGCTTCCAGCCAGCCTGCAGGATGACGTCGCCGTGGCGGTCCTCATCCTCGGTGGATGCCACGAAGGTAAGGGCGCCTGCCGTCTCGCCCCCTCCCGGCCCATCGCGGGCTTGGGCGGACCATTTCCTGATGCTGGGAGCGTCCGAGGTTCCGTGCCGGTAGCACTCCAGGGCCTCCATCATCTGCTCCCGCTCCCACTTTTCTCCGTCGTAAGTCATGTCTCCCTCGCTCTCCCAAAAACTGACAACAAAAAAGGACAGACCTTCAAGGGTCTGTCCCATCAAGCGCCATCGCTGGCGTCCAGTTCAGGCTATCCCCGGCGTTGGCAATGGTCAACGGCGAGTTGTCAGGGTTATCGAATCATCCCCTCGCAGAGCATTAGCTGCCGTCCTGTTCCGTTTCGTTGTAGTGTCTGGCGTATCAAGGCTCAGGTAAGCCAAACACTAGAAGCAAACGGTACCCGATTGTACGCTGTGTTACAGTTGCTTTTTTCACAATGTTGACAGGCGGGACCGACACCCATCAGCGTGACATCATCCTTTTGTGCTGAGGAGGATGCAATGACCAAGTTCCTTTCCATACGTTTCCTGGTTCTCATGGTGGTCTTCCTGGCTCTGCTGACCCTGTCAGCATCCACAGCCTTGGCCAAAGGGCCTTCCGATCCCCCGGATACTTCACCCCCCGAACTCTTGGAAGGTGACCTGGATGGTGAAGGTGGGGATACCATGCGGGTGGTGGGTGGCAATGCATGGAACTGCAGGGGTTGGCATTCTGGTGTCCATGCGTCAGTTGATGTACCAGGCACAATAGATGCAACACAGAAGACCTGGTGTCCCCACGGCTTTCAACCTGACAGGATCGGCGCCTTTGTAGGTATCTACAGGCAGTGGTGTCTTTTTGGCCAGTGTGGATGGGTCCCAACAGGAAGTGTTGGGATAGATGAAAAAAGCCGTACCCACACGATCAAGGTTGTGGCTGTGACAGGCTGCAGGACAGATACCTTCAAGTCCGTCGGCAGAAGCTGGATGTGGGTTGATGGGGATTACTACAGCAGGCAGTTCCAGAGCAGTCCCAGGACCATCCAGGTTGGCGATTGCAGCTGATCAATGACCACAGACCCTGAGAAGATCCGGATCAGCCGGGAGATTCTGAGCAACGGACCAGGCTATAAGGCTTATCGTGACTCTTGGCGATACCAGGGAGGCAGGGATGTCACCAAGAGACACATGGGTCGGTTCGTCAGAATGATATATCACCCGACGGCTCCCGAATGGGAGCCGCCGGGTTATCTCATGGGCAAATGGTGGGAGCTTGTGAATGAGGAGGGGAACACCGTGGGACTGAAGGCCCTGATCCCCCCACCCCATAAGCGGTGGATCGCTGAAGAACGTGCAGACCGGGGCTGGGGTTGAAGATCACTGACTGACAATTGGTTGCAATAAATAACAATCGGCGTACTGTCGGAAAGAGAAAGAGACCGCCCTAGCGGTCTCTTTCAAATGCACGGACTAAGGGGTTAGTGCTTTCCCATCTTTGCGCTCTCGCAGCATGGTGTCAAGCCCCCTCCAGATTCGAGAAAGAGAAACATAATGCCTTGGACTGTTAAGGGGGAAGGTTCAGATATACGCTATGTGCTGGGAGACTTCGTGGTCCGGAAGGTTCGGCGGTTCCGTTTGCTTCCAGTGTTGCGATACCTGAGCCTGGATACGCCAGACACTACAACCAAACGGAACCGCTGTGCCTATTCACCCACCTCGAAATCTTCGGGCTGGCCCTTCTGGCCGCGGGGGAAGCACAAGCCTAGGGCCTGCCTCACGGTGCCGGCCCGGACGATGCGGATGCTGTCCCCGCCGGACTGCTTGTCTGCCGAACTTGCGGGCACAAGACACCGGCGGAACCCCAGGCGAGACGCCTCGTCAAGACGCCGGTCCGTCTGGGGAACGGTCCGTAGCTCCCCGCTCAGTCCCACCTCGCCCATGGCCACCAGGTCTGCGGGCAGGGCGGTGTTGCGCAGGCTGGAAGCGATGGCCAAGCAGACAGCCAGGTCCGCCGCCGGCTCATGGACGTTCAGTCCTCCGACGACGTTCACGATGATGTCTTGGTTGGCGAGACTTAGGCCGATGCGCCGGGACAGCACCGCCACCAGCATCAACAGCCGGTTGTAGTCCACGCCGTTCCCCACCCGCCTGGGTACGCTGAGGAAAGACGGTGAAGCCAGGGCCTGTATCTCCAGCATCAGGGGCCGGCTGCCCTCCAGCACCGGGAAGACGGCTGAGCCGACCGCCCCCTCCCGCCTCTGGGAGATGAGGGCGCGGGAGGCATCGTCCACCTCCCGCAGGCCGTCTCCCCCCATTTCGAACATGCCGACCTCGTTGGTGGACCCGAAGCGGTTCTTGACGCCCCGGACGATACGGTATGCGCTCAGGCTTTCGCCCTCCATGTACAGCACCACATCCACCATGTGCTCCAGCACCCTGGGGCCGGCCAACGCGCCGTCCTTGGTGACGTGCCCAGCCATGATCAGGGGTGTGGAGCCTGCCTTGGCCCAGCGGGCCAGCTTCAGGCCGCACTCCCGCACCTGGGATACGCTGCCGGGGGAGGAGGACACATCCCCGCTGTACAGGGTCTGCACCGAGTCGATGATGACGAGGCCGGGGTCGAAGCTGTCCAGGCGTTCCATGGTCTCATCCACGTCCGTCCCGGACATGAGGTACACGCCCCTGCCCGATAGACCCAGCCTGTCGGACCTGAGCTTGATCTGGTGGGCCGACTCTTCGCCGGTGACGTAGGCCACCTTACCACCGCTGCGGGCCACGTGCTCGGCGGCCTGCAGGAGGAGGGTGGACTTGCCAATGCCGGGCTCGCCGGCCATCAGAACCAGGGAGCCGCTGACAAGGCCGCCGCCCAGCACCCTGTCCAGGTCGGCAAATCCCGTGGGGATGCGGATGCCGTCCTCGGCGGACACCTGGGCCAGCTCCAGAGGCGGCGCTGAGGCGCTCGCCTGGCGGGGGGATGGGCTGCCGCGCTGGGGCTTGGGGGCTTCCACCAGGGGAACGCGGTCGCCGCAGGCGGGGCAGAAGCCCATCCACTTGGCGCTCTCGTAGCCGCATCCCTGGCAGAAGAAGGTGGAACCAGCCCGTTCCTTTACCACCTGGCCATACCTTTCACCATTGTTCCTTCTCCCCCGCCCTACTATCGTCACTGCAGCAATCAAAGCATGGGGCATTAGCAACGTCAACAAGGACTTGACGCCATTCGCAGAGCGTCTTGCGGCCCTTGCCTAAGTGGGGTGGCCGGTCAGCCACCTTGCAGCCCTATGGGACTGGTGCTAACCTAGGCGCGTAGCCTGACTAGGTTGTCCAACCTTCTGTAGAAAAGGCTAATTATGATCAAGGTCTCAGTAAAGGACTTCGGTCCTATCGCTAGAGGTGAGGTAGAACTAAAGCCCCTCACCATATTTGTTGGTCCCAGCAATGCAGGCAAGTCTTACATGGCAACCATGGTCTATTCCCTTATGCAGACTCTAGATGAACTCACCGCACCATCATACTTTAGCTACACCAGTCAACAGGTTGGCATAACAAGGTCGGCAAGAAGCCGCAAGTTAGTCAGGAACTTAGAGTATCTGGTCGAAGTTAACAGGACAGTTACTAATGTCGTCCACGAATGGGCCCGATCTGTCAGCCCCCAGGGTCGAGAGTCGGCTGAGATTTCGCTCGTCGAACTTCCTGACGAAGTAAGAGGGCTGGTAAGTGAGGCCGTTAATAGTGCGATTGAGTCGGCCCTGCCTTTTTTTTGTTTTTTAATCGGGAATTACAGAGATGCCACGGAGACATTACTAATATTAGGAGCCGTCGGACAGGGCCTACTCAACTACAAATCGTACTCGATCAAGCTCAGCCTAAATTAAAGCTAGATTTCCAGGAGGAACAAAGTACTCTCCTAGCCCTGTCCAAATCAGAATGGGACATTTCACAAGCTAAGGCGACAATCCCCTAGATCCCTAATCAGATTAATGCAGGCCGCGGCACCACGACAAAGCCCGCGCTCGGAAGAAACCCGTGGGATGCCCTATGTGGACTTCCTGTCTCTATTGATCGAGACTGCCTCCACCACATTATTCGAAGAGTTTCCCGGCAGTTGTTACTACCTTCCTGCTGCCCGCTCCGGAATCGCCCAAGGCCATAAGGCCATAGCCAGTATCTTAATTAGGCAGTCTTCCCTGGCCGCTATTCGCCCCTTGGAGATACCAACATTACCCGGGATAATCACCGATTTCATGGGGCACATTCTTACGATGGAACGGGGCGGGAGTTGGCGCTCTTAGGTCAGGCACCAAAGCAATGAGAGAGGTGGTTGATTTTATGGAGCGTAAGGTGCTGGGTGGGGGGATCGACATCGAGCGTGGAGAAGAAGCCACTTACCCGGAGATTTCTTACGCCCACACTTGCAGGCCAGCCAGATATGGGAAGATTTCCCTTCCATAAGACATCCTCAATGGTTTCTGAACTTGCTCCGGTCATACTGTTCCTGAAATACCTGGTGGGACCGGGGGATTTGGTGATTCTGGAGGAGCCTGAGTCCCACCTTCACCCAGCAAGTCAACGTCAGATGGCCAGGGGCATAGTTCGCTTGGTAAACGCAGGTGTCCGGGTGATTATAACGACCCATAGCGACTATTTCATTGGCCAAGTCAATAACCTGCTGAAACTGAGCCATGCCAGCAGACAAAAGCGCGCGAAAGAGGGGTATGACGCTGAGGACTGTCTCAAGCCGAATGACCTTGGCGTGTATCACTTTCTGCTCAATGAAAGCCTCGGAGAAAGTGTCGTCAAGGAACTGCCAATCATCCCAAGTTTTGGCATTGAAGAGGAAGACTTTGCCGCGGTTTCAGAAGCACTCTATAGAGAGACCGTTTCGCTTCAGAAGATTCGAGTTAAGTGACTACACCAAACCTCGTTGATCATATCAGGCAGGCCTACGCCAACTGCATTGCACGATCCTGCAAGGAAAAGAGTTGCGCTCTTCAGCTAGATAACGTCAGCCAGAACTCACTGGCCATCGTTCACGGCACGAAATACCAGAAGACGCACGGACTCACCGAGAAGCTATGCGACCGGATGATTTTCTGCGCCGAGCACGGCTTCATTCTAGTAGCAGTGGAATTGAAGAGCGGCCGAAACATCAACATGTCGGACGCCATAGAGCAAATTCAGAATGGCTTGGGGCTAGCAGCGGACATATTGAAAAATCACCCTGTCGCGGAGTGGGTGCCTGTTTTGCTGTATAGCGGAGGCATGAACTCGCATGAAATCAGGCTCCTACAAAACAAATCGGTGAAATTTAGAGGCGACAGAAAACTAGTGATAAAGCGCGACTGCGGAACCAAGCTGAGTGCAATCTTGTGAGGTGGCCTTCCGACACCAAGCTTTGCGTCGTGCCTTGACGTTGTCAGGGTAGTGGTTTAAGGAGTTCCATAGACATGCGGGACTTAACAGCCGGGGGTTCCACCGCTGCCCATTTCAGAACTTACAGACGAGGAGCCTTCAAAAACTTCCCACCTACCATTCAATAGGCCACCGCTCACAACCCAGACCCCATCGCCGACATATTCTTCGGTCCATTGAGGATTGAATAGATCGTAATGTACTAAGCAATTAAGCGATTCACCCGAATCAAGTGATAGGGTTGTACGGATAGCAAGCTGGCTTTGAACCATTGCTATCGCCTCTCCTTCGGCAAGGGTGCCTACATCTTCGGAAGGGCCAGACCCGCACCCTGTAAGACTAGTAAGAACGATGGCGATCACCAGCGCGCCAACTGCCGCGTTACGCATTAACTGCTTCTTCGAATTGCAGATGATTCTGGCCATTTCCTTCGCCTCTTCCTCTGTGGGGAACTAAGGGCGTCCTACGCCGGGGCGGCGGCCATCTCCTTGACGCGGATGACGGTCTCGCCTTCCTCCACGTCCAGCACGGCTTCGTCGCCCTCGTTTATCTCGCCGTTCAGCAGCTTCTCGGACAGCTTGTCCTCCACCACATCCTGGATGAGGCGGCGTAGAGGCCTGGCGCCGAAGCTGGGGTCGTAGCCCTTTTCGGCCAGGTAGTCCCGGGCGGCGTCGGTGATCTCCAGGGTGATGCTCTTCTCAGCCAACTCCAGGCTCACCTGCTTCATCATCAGGTCCACGATGGAGAGGATGTGCTCCCTGGACAGGGCGTGGAACACGACGTTGGCATCGACCCTGTTCAGGAACTCGGGGCGGAAGAAGCGCTTTACCTCGTTGAGCACCTTGTCCTTCATGGCAGCGTATGCGTGCTGCTCCGTCTGGGCCTCGTCGGTCTTGATGGAGAAGCCCAGCGCCGTCTCCTTGCGAATCAGGTCGGACCCCAGGTTGGAGGTCATGACTATGATGCAGTTGCGGAAGTCCACCTTGCGTCCCTTAGCGTCGCTCAGGTGCCCGTCGTCGAATATCTGGAGGAGTATGTTGAACACCTCGGGGTGGGCCTTTTCGATCTCGTCCAGCAGGATGGCGCAGTAAGACTTGCGGCGCACCGCTTCGGTGAGCTGACCGCCCTCTTCGTAGCCTATGTAGCCGGGGGGCGCCCCGATGAGGCGAGCGACGGTGTGCCTCTCCTGGAACTCGGACATGTCGAGGCGCACCATGTTCTCTTCGCTGCCGAACATGAACTCGGCCATGGCCCGCACCAGCTCCGTCTTCCCCACGCCGGTGGGGCCGAGGAACAGGAAGGCGCCGATGGGACGGCGCGGGTCCTTGAGGCCCGCCCTCGCCCGGCGCACCGCCTTGGCGATGCTGACGATGGCTTCCTCCTGCCCCACGATCCTCTTGTGAAGCTCCTGCTCCATGTGCAGGAGGCGGGAGGTCTCTTCCATGGCCAACCGGGTCACGGGGATGCCCGTCCACATGCTGACCACCTCGGCCACATCTTCGCTGACGACGGCAGGGCGCTCGCTTTCCTGCTCTTCGTGCCATTCCTTCTCCAGGGACTCCATCTTCTCCACGAGCTGGAGCTCCCGCTCCCTCAGCTCGGCTGCGTACTCGTACTGCTGGGAAGCGATGGCGTCGTCCTTTTCCTTGCGGACGTTCTCCAGGAGCTTCATGGCTTCCTTGACGGAGATGGGGGTGGTGCTGCTGCGCAGGCGCACCCGGGATGCGGCCTCGTCGATAAGGTCGATGGCTTTGTCGGGCAGGAAGCGGTCCGAGATAAACCGGGCTGCCAGGTTGGCCGCCGTCTTCAGCGCATCGTCGGTGATGTCCAGGCGATGGTGCTCCTCATAGCGGTGCCTGACGCCCTCCAGTATCTCCTGGGTCTCCTGGACCGAAGGCTCCACCACCTGCACCGGCTGGAACCTGCGCTCCAGGGCGGGGTCCCGCTCCACGTGCTTGCGGTAGTCGTCCATGGTGGTTGCGCCGATGCACTGGATCTCGCCTCTGGCAAGGGACGGCTTGAGAATGTTGGCGGCATCTACGGCGCCTTCGGCGGCGCCGGCGCCCACAATGGTGTGCATCTCGTCTATGAAGAGGACACAGTTGGAGGATCCCTTGATCTCCTCGATCACCTTCTTGAGCCGCTCCTCGAATTCTCCCCTGTACTTGGTGCCGGCCACCAGTGCTCCCATGTCGAGGGTGACCAGCCTCTTGCCCTGGAGGGTTTCTGGGATGTCCCCGGTGGAGATCTTCTGGGCAAGGAGCTCCACGATGGCGGTCTTGCCCACGCCGGGCTCGCCTACAAGCACCGGATTGTTCTTGGTGCGACGGCTAA
The DNA here is from genome assembly GCA_963663025.1 of Dehalococcoidia bacterium. Lineage (GTDB taxonomy): Bacteria > Chloroflexota > Dehalococcoidia > Lucifugimonadales > JAGWBF01 > JAGWBF01. The sequence goes on from OY760073.1 coordinate 2,144,009, forward strand.
GGATCTGGATGACCCTCTCCATCTCGGTTTCCCGGCCGATGACCGGGTCCAGCTTGTTGGCCCTGGCGGCCTGGGTCAGGTCGATGCCCAACTGGTCCAGCGTGGGTGTCCTGGTCTGTTGGCCCCTGGTGCCGTAGCCCGAGCTAGTGGGGGCGCTCTGGCTGAGGATCCGGTGGGTCTCGGAGCGCACCTTGTCCAGGGTGATGCCCAAGCTCTCCAGCACGCCCGCGGCCACGCCCTCGCCCTCCCTCAGGAGACCGATGAGCAGATGTTCGGTGCCTATGTAGTTGTGGTTCATGCGACGGGCTTCATCCACCGCAAGCTCGACGACCTTCTTGGCCCGGGGGGTGAGACCGATCTCACCCTGGACGGGCTTCTCGCCCCGGCCGATAATGAACTCCACGGCGGACCGCACCTTGGTCAGGTCGATGCCCAGGTTGGCCAGCACACGGGCGGCGACACCCTCGGTCTCCCGCACCAGCCCCAGCAGAATGTGCTCGGTGCCAATGTAGTTGTGGTTGAAGCGCTGAGCTTCTTCCTGGGCTAGGGATAAGACCCTGCGTGCTCTCTCGGAGAACTTCTCGAACCTGCTGCCCATCTATTGCACCTTTCGTTTAGGCAATCCCCTTGGAAACTGTCTTCTTGGCAGAGATGCTTCTCTTTTAGCGACCCCGATTGCCCGATCCAGAGGCTCCCGTCATCACCCCGGTGAAACCCTTCCGGCTAGAACGATCATGCCCAGCACATATCTCGGAAGTTTTCTGGGGGCGGGAGCCTGCTAGGTGATTATAGCTTAGATTGACCTCCAAAGTAAAGGAGACTGGCTGCTCCTTACGCCATTTTGACTGTCCATCGGCATTTGTGAAGGAAGTAACAATCTCCGTCGGCCGTACCACTTTAGCACAGCACCCGACCCAGGAAAAGGGGATGACATTTGCCCTTCGCCGGAAGGTGTAAAATGGGTCTCCTGGAATCTATTCCTGTCAAGAATCCATACAAAACAAGAACACAAAGGAGAATCCATGGACGTAGCGAAGCATCAGCCGGGAATGTTCAGCTGGGCTGACATGCCCGTACTGGACATAGACAAAGCCCAGGACTTCTACACCCGGCTTCTGGGACTCAACGCTACAGCCAACCCCGTCGGGCCGGACATGACCTACGTGATGCTGGACAAGGCGGGCAAGAGCTGCTGTGCGCTATACAACGTAAGCGAGGAGGCCATGGACCAGCGGGGCGGCCCCTGGTGGCAGAGCTACTTCACCGTGGAGGATGTCGATGCGTCGACGGAGAAGGCGAAAGCTCTGGGAGGCACAATCGTGTACGGGCCCGTTGATGTGTTTGAAGCGGGACGCATGGCCATCATCATAGACACGACGGGGGCTGCATTCGCCATATGGCAGCCGAAAGCCAACATCGGCGCCGAGGTGTTCGGTGAGCCGGGGGCCCTGGCGTGGAACGAGCTGTACACTCACGACGTGGACAAGGCAACGGCGTTCTACGGTGGCCTGTTCGGCTGGAACCCCAACCAAGTCAAGGGCGCCGACGGGAGCGACTACACCATGTTCGACCTGGGCGGGCAGCCGGCGTGCGGGATGATGGCGATTCGCCCGGAGTGGGGAGAGATGCCCTCCAACTGGTCCATCTACGTGGCAGTGGAAAACCTGGAGGAGTCGTTGAAGCTGGTGGAGGAGATGGACGGCAAGGTCGTCAGCCCGGTCATGGAGGTGGAGAACGTGGGCCGGTTCTCCTTCATCCAGGACTCGACGGGGGCCTATCTGTCGGTGATCCAGATCGCCCAGGGGAGCGGATAGGAAAAGAAAAAGCCCCCAGGCAGTGACCTATTTTCCCACCTCGTCGCCGGGGCAGTATCGTCAGCGCTGGAGCGTTTCACTTCCGTGTTCGGGATGGGAACGGGTGGGTCCGCTCCGCTCCAACCACCAAGGGACTTCTAACTCCCTATTATGCACCTTCGGCCTCCCTTTGGCAATAGGCCGAAGGGGAAATGGGGGCGGTGACGCATGATTGAAGAGAAGTGCAGCGCTGGGTTACTCCGCTAGGGGTTCCCAACAGGACTCGAACCTCTCCAGGTGGGCGGACAAGCCCCTTAGGTAGAAGTAAGAGCGGTGTTCTCCGTTTGCGGAGCTGAAGACCGCCGGTTTGTTCAAAGCCTCAAGGTCCTTCAGGAATTTGACGATTCGTTCTGAATCGCCAGAGGAAAACCTCATGTACGGGAAAGCACCCGCTATCCCGAATACTGCTTCGCTGGGAGAGAACGTCGCTCCAAAGTATTCAGGGGAACCGATGCGGAGTTCTTCTGTCCAGTTGTCGACGTCCCTTCCCAGTATAAAAGTGAACTCAGTCTTCCCCTCGTGGATAAAGCCCACGATCTCGAAATAGGGGGCTGTTACCGACCCCCCACTAGGAGTCTGAAGTTCCGCTGCACCTCCATATGGATCGGCAGCTATAGCCCATCTATCTGTCCAATGGCTAGGCGCATCATAATCCTGGGGACAACCTGCCGGAGGCCAAACGTCCAGTTGTGGGGGAGTGGGTTGGATACAGGCAGCAACCAGGAGGCCCAGGGCGAAGACCAGGAGCAGCTTCATGATCTATCTCCAGCCGCCTCTAACACCATGAAGCCCCCTAATCTCTGCGAACTACTTCTGGACGGGTCCATGATGGAACAGGACTGCATTTCTGGGTTACTCCGCTGGGGTTTCCCAGCAAGACTCGAACCTCTCCAGGTGGGTGGACAATCCCTTAAGGTAGAAGTAAGAGCGGTGTTCTCCGTTGGCAGAACTGAAGACTGCCGGTTTGCCCAAAGCCTCAAGGTCCTTCAGGAGTCTGAGGATTCGCTCTGAATCGTCAGAAGAAAACGTCATGGATGGGGAAGCACCTAATATTGCAAATACTGCTTCGCTAGGGGTAAACGATGCTTGAAAGTCTTCGGGGGGGCCAATGCGGAGCTCTTCTGTCCAGCTAATGTCGTCATCTCTCAGTGTAAAGGTGAACTCAGTCCTCCCTTCGTCAACGTAGCCCTCGATCAGGAAATCGGGGACTCTTGCCCATCCCCAAGGTGTTGGAAACTTTGCTGCACCTTGATATGGTTGCGCATATATGGTCCATCTATCTGCCCGGAAGTCAAGATAATCCTGGGGACAACCTGCTCGAGGCCACACATACAGCTCTGGCGGAGTGGGCTGGATACAGGCAGCGGACAGCAGGCCCAGGGCGAAGACCAGGAGCAGTTTCATGCTTCACATCCTGTCGCCTCTAACGGCCTGAAGTCGCCTTAACTCTGCGAACAACTTCGGGACGGGCTCAATTAGACTCCCGCTTTCGGAGACCTTTGGATAACTCCCCGGACAGGACACAACGTGGCGGTGAGCAGAGGATTAGTCAAGAGCACAACTAGACCTGTCCGTTCGCCCTGAGGGAAATCGAAGGGCGAACGGACAGCCAAGGGTCAGGTTACTCAAAGGTCTCCTTTCGCGGGAGTGACGGGGGCAAGACAGATCTGCGCGCTGGCGAGGACGCATGGTAGACGAGTACTTCAGCGCCGGATTACTCCGCTGGGGATTCCCAACAAGACTCGAACCTATCCAGGTGGGTGGATAAGCCCTTGAGGTAGAAGTAAGAGCGGTGTTCTCCGTCAGCGGAGCTGAAGACTGCCGGTTTGCCCAAAGCCTCAAGGTCCTTCAGGAGTCTGAGGATTCGTTCTGAATCGCCGGAGGAAAACGTCATGAACGGGGGGACCATTCTTAATCGCGAATGCTGCTCTGCTAGGAGTGAAGGATGCTCCAAAGTCTCCAGGGGGACCGATGCGGAGCTCTTCTGTCCAGCTGCTGGCGTCAAACTCCATTGTAAATGTGAACTCAGTCCTCCCCTCGTTAACATAGCCCTCGATCAGTATATCGGGGACTCTTGCCCATCCCCAAGCGGTCGGTTCTTTTGCTCCGCCTCGATACGGTTCGGCATACATAGTCCACCTATCTGCCCGGAAGTCATCATAGTCTTGGGGGCAGCCTGCTGGAGGCCAAACGTACAGTTGTGGGGGAGTGGGCTGGATACAGGCAGCGACCAGGAGGCCCAGAGCGAAAACCAGGAGCAGTTTCATGCTTCACCTCCTGTCGCCTCTAACGGCTTCACCTTGCTCTAACCTTCTCCCGCTCAGGGAGGTCTTTGCATATCCCCAATTCCCAACCCCAGCCGCTCGTTCGTGGTGAGGCTCTCGAACCACAAGAGCGGGCAAAACCTAGTAGGTTCTCGCTCCCCGTTTTCACGAGGACAAGTTTCGCGGAGTGACGGAGGTGGGGACGCCCTAAGCGCTGGCGGGGGCGGGAGTGGTGTGCTCGTGGTCTTCGCAGGCGACCCAGTGGTAGCCGCCCTCGAAGTACTCCTTCTTCCAGATGGGCACCATCACCTTCAGACGGTCCACCGCCTGGTGGCAGGCCATGAATGCTTCGTACCGGTGGGGAGAAGCCACCGCAACTACCAGGCTGATCTCGCCGATGTCCACCCGCCCGATGCGATGGGCGATGGCGATGTCCTCGATGTCCCACTCCCGCTGGAGCTGCACCCTGATCTCCTCCAGCTTCTTCAGGGCCATCTCGGTGAAGGCCTCGTACTCCAGGTGGAGCACCTTCCGGCCCTCGGCATAGAGCCGGGTGGTGCCCAGGAAGGTCACCACGGCGCCGTTGGTCTCCTTGCGCACCTTGGCGGTTATCTCATCGGGGTCCAGCACATCGTAGGTGATCACCACCATAGGGCTTCCTCCGCTGACCGGGGGTATGAGGGCTATCTCATCACCCTCTTTCAAGGCCATGCCACCCTCGGCGTACTCTGCGTTGACAGCCGCCACTATATCCACCTTGGGAGGGGCGAGCTGGGGGTACCGGGCCCTGACCTCTTCCACGGCGCCGGCGAGAGTAGCGCCTTCGTGCAGATCGAGGGTGAGGTGTTCGGTGCCGGCCCTTTCCCGGTACAGCGCAAACAGGCGCACATCTATCTTCATGGACTCCCCCGGGGGCACAAATCTCCGCCCCACACCACTGACAATCATATCTGCCAGCTAGGGATTCTGTCCACCTGCCACCATGACCGTCGTTCCCGCGAAAGGAGACCTTTGCGTACCCTGGGCCTGGGCTGTCCGTTCCCCTTCGATTTCCCCCTTCGAGAGCCTCAGGACAGGCTCAGGGCGAACGGGGGACCACCCTTGGAGTGAGCCATCCTAGAAGCCGGCAATGCTCCGTCCTGGATTGCGGCCTTCGCCGCAATGACGAAAAGCCCGGCCAACGAGAGGAGGTGTAGGGGACGCAATGCCTGGACCACCCTGCCCACCACGAAAGTCCTTGCCGTCATTGCGGCGCACGATATGCCCCCTCTCCCCTGGTGGGAGAGGGTTGGGGTGAGGGGGGACGGTCCTCTGCCCTGTGTAACACCCTCCCCTTAATCCCCTCCCTTGAGGGAGGGGGGATAATATGCCCCCACAGTCCGTTCGCCCTGAGCCTGTCCTGAGGCTCTCGAAGGGGGAAATCGAAGGGCGAACGAACAGGGGGCTGGAGGCAACGCCGGTTGTGATAGACTGGGTGCCCTAACCCCCCTCACCCGCCTACAGCGGCCTCTCCCTCCAGGGGAGAGGCGAACGGTGGGAAGAAAGGAAAGGGCCGCGAAGGCATGTTGACGAAGGAGCTGGAAGGCAAGGTTGCGCTGGTGACGGGGGCCGGCAGCCCCACTGGGCTGGGCCGGGCGATGTCCGAGGCCCTGGTGCTTGCGGGCGCCAAGGTGGCCATGGTCGATGTCAATCTAGATTGGCTGGAGCAGAGCGCCAACGATGTGCGTGAGCTGGCCGGGGATGATGCTGTCATGGCTATCCAGGCCGATGTTTCCGATACGGCCTCAGTCGAGGCTGCCGTTGGCCGTGTGGTGGATGCCTGGGGCCTCCACATCCTGGTCAACAACGCCGGCATCAACCCAGGCACCGTCGGCCTGGGTCCCACCAAGCCGGTCAATACGTGGGAGAACTCCCTGGAAGCGTGGAACAAGGTGATCTCCGTCAACCTGTCCGGCCCCTTCTACATGACCAAGGCGGTCATAGGACACTTCCTGGAGCAGGGCTGGGGGCGCATCATCGGGGTAACCACCAGCTTCGAGACGATGATCCGCAAGGGCAACGCACCCTATGGACCTGCAAAGGCAGGCCACGAGGCCTTCATGGCTACCATCGCCAAGGAACTGGACGGTACGGGCGTTACAGCGAACGTGCTGGTGCCAGGGGGGCCTACCAACACAGCCATGATTCATGACGAAGCCGGGTTTGATCGGGAGGCCCTGATCCAGCCCGACGTGATGCGCAAGCCGGTGGTGTGGCTGGCCTCCGACGCCTCCGACGGCGTCAACGGGCGCAGGTTCGTGGGATACTTGTGGGACGATTCCCTGCCCCTGGAGGAGACTGTAGAGAAGGCCGGAAACCCCGCGGCTTGGCCCAACATGCGCCGTTCCTACGTTGCGCCGGGCACACAGCCCGCCGGCTCGTCCTAGGGCCGGCCCTGGGGGGCGGCCATCAGCTCCGCCCAGCGTCCGTAGAAGCGCCGGTGGAAGCTCTCGCTGATCCGGAAGTCGCTGGCGTATGCCATCAGGTCTTCGTCGAAGCTCTCGTGCCCAAGCCCCATCTGCATGTTCAGCTCCAGGTCCCGGGACACCGCCCCACGGCAGGTGCGGGTGCACTCCTCCCAGTTGTCCATGTCGTCCTGCTCGAAGGTGCCGGCGGGCCCGAAGCTGCGGATGCTCATGAGGCGGGTCGCTTCCTTAACTTGTTCGGGGGCATTGGCATCCACGAACACGAAGGCCTGCACCTCCACCTGCTCGGGTCCCCGGGGCTGCCACACCCGGAAGGTGTGGGAGGTCGCCCGGAGCATGGAGAAATTGGGGAAGATGGTGCCAACTATGGGGTTCAGAAGCTCCCGCCTGGGCCCCAGGCGTGCCTTAACCTCGGGCAGGATGTCGGCCTCGTACTCCAGTATCTCGGGCACCGGCGGGTCCTTGACGTCCGAGGGCCCTATGGTCTGGAAGCCGTGCCCATCGGCGCTGGATACCACGTTGCCCCCGCCGGTGCTGGCGGGGGGCACGCCGGCGCCAATGCCCACTCGGATGGCTGACAGGTGGGTCCAGAAGGTGTGGTAGTTGTCCCCGCCGAAGCTCTCCGAGGGGAACTTCCAGTTGCACCCGATGGTCCAGCGGTGCACTCCTCCCACTACCTCGATTCCCCCCTCCCGGCGGTCGAAGAAGTTGTCCAGGTACCAGGTCATCTCCCCCAGGTAGTCCACCAGGGGAGGGGCCGCGGGGTCGAAGGTGGCAAACACCAAGCCCTTGTAGCTGTCGAGTTGAGCAACGGGCATCAGCCCCCACCTGCCCTGCTCCAGCTCCCTGTAGTAGGCATCGTCCAGGTTGGGCACCGCTATCAGCTTGCCGTCGTTGCCGTAGGACCACCCGTGGTAGGAGCAGGTGAAGGATGCGGCGTTGCCGTCCTCCGCCCGGCAGAGGCGGTTCCCCCGGTGTCGGCACACGTTAAGGAAGGCGTTGACCTTGCCGCCGTCATCCCGGACAACCAGCACCGGGTCTTCCCCCATGCTGGTGGTAATGAAGTCGCCGGGGCGGGGAATCTGGCTTTCGTGGCAGAGGAACAGCCAGCAGCGGGCGAAGATGTTTTCCATCTCCCGCCGGTAGATGTCCGGCTCGACGAAGATGCGGCGATTGACCAAGCCCCTTTCCGCATCCACCAAGCTCTCCGGGGCTTCCGCCACGATGCACCTCCTGCCCACGAATCGGCGGGCGACGGCATTGAAGGCTGTATAGCACACCGCCCCAGGAGCGTCAACCGGATGGGGGCCGGGCCGGTGGCGACGGCGTCCACGGCTGGGCATCATCGGGTATAATGCGAACCACACCCCTCTCCGACAGCTGGCTGTCGGGGAACAAGAGTCCGGGAGGTAAACCGTGGCTGTCCTCGAGACGTTGTTACGTGAGCTGTCAGTCACCCCAGGGATGCTGTGGGTGGTCGGCGGCGGCGAGGTGGTCAGCGAGAACTCCTCGGTGGGTATGCAGGAGCCCGACTTCACCGAAGGCTACGCCACCGTGCGGGCTGAAGCATGGCACTTTCATCTGAACATGGGGTCGGTGTCCGGCATCCAGTTCGTACAGGCCGAGGACCACGGCGTCCCCTATCTCTACTACGTGCGGTTCTCCGACACCGGGGGCGAGACCCTGGTGCGCTGCTTCTTCCCCAACCCCTACCTGGACGAGAACGACGACCCCGCCGAATTCCAGCCCGAGAAGCTGGAGATGTTCAAGGAGATGCGGGACAGGTACGTGGGCCAGGAGGGCATCATCTACGTCGAGAGATCCAGGGGTTCCTGAGGTGCGTTCGCGCGCACCCATAGAGCCACCCATTCAGCCATAAGGAGGTTGGCCCCAGTCATGTTCGATAAAGCAGCATTGGACAAGCTATTTGACGACCTGCGGGGCAAGTACGGAGAGCAGGGCGACTGGGAGGACATCCTCCGGCAGGCCCATTTGGGCGTGGCCTACTCCGACGCCAACGTTCCTCTGGCCAGCAAGGACATCGACCCCCGCGTAGTCGCCGCCATCGAGCAGCACAAGCCGTAGCCAATATTCCCCCTCCCTTGAGGGAGGGGATTAAGGGGAGGGTGTTGCGCCCCAAAGGAGCGGGCTATCCGTTCCCCTTCGATTCCCCCCTTCGAGAGCCTCAGGACAGGCTCAGGGCGAACGGACGGCCTAGGGGCGGCTCTTCGTCGCGGGCAGCGTGCTCCCAGCCGGACTTTCCTGGATTGCGGCCTCCGCCGCAATGACAGCAAGCCTCTTGTCACATCCGGTCCTTTCCAGGCATTGCGTTCCCCACTTCCCGTCATGCCGGACACGCCTTTCGTTGTACCCTTTGTCAGTTCCCCTTCGATTTCTCCCTTCGAGAGCCTCAGGACAGGCTCAGGGCGAACGGACGGCCTAGGGGCGGCTCTTCGTCGCGGGCAGCCTGTCCCGGGCCTGACTTTCCTGGATTGCGGCCTCCGCCGCAATGACGAATTGGGATCCCCTCATCCTAACCTTCTCTCGCCAGGGGAGAAGGGACTTTCTTAACCCCCTCTCCCTTGAGGGAGAGGGCTGGGGTGAGGGTGATTTACCCCCAGTCACCTCAGTGCCACCGGCGCGTTGACACCCCCACGCCCCAAAGCCTAGGCTGGAACCGACTAGGGACGGACCCTTATACCATCTCCGTCTGAAGACCATGGCTCGGGATTGTCGTCGCAGGTCCCAACGCCAGATGTTCTGAAGGGCGGGCTGGAGGGTCCGTCCCTTTCTTTATTTCTCAGCGAGCCGAGGTGGATGATGTTAGTGGATAGCCAGCGCTGCCGCAGGTGCAGGTACCGGAGGGTGATCAAGCTCCAGAAGATGCGGGACGACGACCACGACGTTTATCGCTGCGTCGAGTGCGGGTACATCTTCAGCCCGCCCCCGGACCCGGAGAAGGACACCGATCCAGCTACGCCCGGCCGGTCCCGCGAGGAGGGGCCGGGGCCTTCGAGCCAGACACGCCAGTCTCGAGGGACTTCTCGGTGACCCAAGAGAAGAAACCCCTTTACACTCCCTCGGACCGCCACCGAGCCTCGCCCGTCTCCTTCGCCAGGGAAGCCCTGGGCGTCAACCTGTGGAGCAAGCAGGATGAGGTGCTGGATGCCTTGGGCCAAGGTCCCAGGGTGGCGGTCAAGTCGGGCAACGGCCTGGGCAAGGGGTTCTCGGCGGCCGTGGCTTTGCTGTGGTTCCTCTGCTGCCATGATCCGGCCATCGTCCTCAGCACCGCCCCCACCTTCCGGCAGGTGCGCCACGTCCTGTGGCGGGAAGTGCGCAAGCTCTACAACAGCGCCCCCTACACCTTCGGGGCCAAGCTCCTAGACACCCGGCTTGAGCTGTCGGAGAACCGCTATGCGCTGGGCCTCTCCGCCGACAGCGACGAGGAGTTCCAGGGTTTCCACAGCCCCAACATGCTCATAGTGGTGGATGAAGCCGAGGGTGTGGAGGATCCCATCTACGAGGCCATAGAAGGGGTGATGACCTCGGAGAACTGCCGCCTGCTGCTCATCGGCAACCCCACGACCATGGGAGGCTCCTTCCGGCGGGCCTTCTACCAGGACCGGGAGCTGTACCGCACCATCACCATCTCCGCCCTGGAAAGCCCCAACGTGGTGCACGGGGCCTCGATCATCAAGGGCCTGGCTACCAAGCGATGGGTGTCCGAGAGGCTGCGGGTGTGGGGAGCGGAGAACCCCATCTACCGTGCCCGGGTGCTCGGGGAGTTCCCCGACCAGGGCGACGACACCCTGATACCCCTGTCCGCCATTGAAGGGGCGACGGAGCGGGAAGCTGTGCCCTCGGACCCGGGCAAGCCCCTGGTGCTGGCGGTGGATGTGGCCCGCTACGGCTTCGACGCCAGTGTTCTGCTGAGAAGACGGGGGCTGGTCGTGGAGGAGATACGCAGCTACCACTCCCTGGACACCATGAAGCTGGTGGGGCACATCGTAGACGCCATCGACCAGTGGAAGCCCGACGAGGTGGTCATCGATGAAGTAGGCATAGGGGCCGGCGTGGTGGACAGGCTGAAGGAGCAGGGCTACAGGGTGCAGGGCGTCAACGTCGGCAGCCTCGCCCTGGACCATGAACACTACGCCAACCTGAGGGCGGAGAGTTACTGGGACCTGCGCCAGCTCCTGCTGGACGGGTGCGTTGCCCTCCCCAAAGACAACGAGCTGGTGGGCCAGCTGGCGGCCCTGAAGTACAGCTTCAACAGCATGGGCAAGGTGCTCATCGAGTCCAAGGAGGAGATGCGCCGTCGGGGTGTGCCTTCGCCCGACAAGGCAGACGCCCTGATGCTGGCCTTCCTGACCAAGCGCCGCAAGGTAAAGCTATGGGGATAGCAGGCGACCCAAGAACACCAACCGAGGGAAATGCTATGAACAATGGTCGGTCCGGAAATGGCTCCCTACTGAAGTCGGCATCCCGATGGCTCGCTGGCAGGCGCATCCTCCCGCGGGTACGGAAGGCCAGCCGGGCCGCCGCCGTGGAAGTGGACGGGCGCAGGGACTTGTGGGGAGGCAGTCCCCAGTGGGCCCTGCCGGTCTACGGGGGCTACTACGCTACCTCCGTTGCCGTCCACGCTGCCATCAGAATTCGCACCGAAGCCCTGAGCCGCCAGCGTCTCCTGGCCCTGCAGGACGACCTTCCCGTGCCCGGCCACCATCCGGTGCAGGTGCTGCTGGACAGGGCCAACCGCTGGACCACCCGAGGCCAGCTTTGGACGGCCATCGAGACCAACCTGTGCCTGTGGGGGTCGGCCTTCCTGGCCCTGGAACCCGACGAGGAGGGACGAACGGAGATATGGGTGCTCCGGTCCGACCGGATGAAGGTGATCCCCGACAGGGAACGCCACATACGCGGATACGTTTACGTCGGGGCCAACGGGGCCGTCCCCTATACCGCCGACGAGATAGTCTGGCTGCGCTACTACAACCCCCTGGACGACTTCTCCGGCCTCTCTCCCATCGCCCCCCTCAGGTTGTCCATCGACATGGGCATGGATGCGCTGAAGTTCAACCGCAGTTTCTACCAGAACTCGGCTCGTCCCGACCTGATCCTCACCACCGAGACAGACCTGTCCGAGCAGGAGGTGACAGCCTTCTACCAGCGCTGGGAGTCCCGCTACCAGGGACCGGCCAACGCCCACCGCCCGGCCATTGCCAGCTTCATCAAAGACGTAAAGCCCATAGGATTCAGCCAGCGGGAGATGGAGTTCGTCCAGGGTCTGCGCTGGAGCCTGGAGGATGTCAGCCGCATCTACGGTGTCCCCTTGCCCCTCCTCTCCGACTACCAGAGGGCCACATTCACCAACATAAGGACGGCGGAGCAGCTTTTCTGGCGCAACACCATGATTCCGGAGATGCGGTTCATCGAGGAGCAGCTGGACCATAAGCTGCTGCACCAGCTTGGATACCCTGAGATCAGGCTGCAGTTCGAGACCAGCAACATCGAAGCCCTGCGCCAGGATGAGGACAGCCTGGTCAACCGCCAGTCCATGCTGCTGGACCGGGGTGTGCTGACCATCAACGAGGTGAGGCGCTCCCAGAACCTCCCCGACGTCCCCTGGGGCGACGGGCCGACGGACCGGTGATGGAGGCCTTACACAACCCACGCAGCGAGGGCCACGCCGATGATGAATCCCGGCAAAGTCCAGATGAGAAATGACGCTATACTGAACTTGAAGACGATTTCTAGCACGTTATCGAAATCCAGGTTAATTTCTCTTATCTCCACGGTCTGGGGGTCTCCCTCTCGGTTTTCGTGTGTGATTCTCATGGAAGTTCATCCCTCATAAGGTTTGGAGTTCTGCATTATAGCAGTCTGTTCGTTCCCCTTCGATTTCCCTCAGGGCGAACGGACAGCCCTGGCCGGGAACAGCCCAGCTATGATGAAGGGCCGCCCCAACCACTGTCACTTCCGCAAATGCGGAAGTCTACTACCGTCAATTGCCCTATGTCGTAGGGGCATTTACAATAACTGTTCGGCGCAACCATCCTTAGGCTAATTTTGATTAAGGAGCAGTCCCGAATGCCTCATCGTTTGGTGGACCAGATGTTTGAAAGGATCGACATTGATAAGCAGGAGTCTGACTTTGCCTATTTTTGGACTCTTTTGCTGACTGGCGAGGCAATGTTGAAAACCATAGTACTTGGGATGGTAGCCGCCGTTGACAATGACACCCAGCGAAATCGTTACAGACTCCTTCACAAGCTCGTTCGAGCAGACGGCCTTGGAGACTGGAGCGAAGTCCTGGATGACGCCCTCAGCGGCCCCTCCTCTCAATACTTGGTCTCAGAGGTTCAACTGGAGCGAGAACAATTAACTAAGCCCTACGGTAAAGGAGATTGGCAGTTTGAAGCTGTGACTTCTCTCAAGAAGACTCTTGAACGCCTACACATCGACTCCGAAAAAATACCCGCACGGACAGACATGAAGCGATGGTTCCGACTTTTCGTCACCCTCCGGAACAAGACTAGAGGGCACGGTGCCACACAAATTTCGGATGCAAGTGAAGCTTCCTACTTTCTCAGCGAAAGCATTCATGTCATATATGAGAACCTCAATTTGTTTCAGCGTCCATGGGTCCACTTATACAGAAACCTTTCCGGGAAATATCGGGTTACGACCCTGGGAAATTCTGCTGAAGAGTTCGACTACCTGAAAAGCGAAGCAAACCACGCTTATGACAACGGAGTTTACTTATACCTTGGCGCACCACGGCTGGTTCCGCTGATCGTCAGCGACCCGGAACTGAGTGATTTCTTTCTGCCCAATGGGGGTTTTGGCGACAAGGAATTCTCGCTCCTATCTTACAAGACTGACGACAAGCAATCGGGAGATTCATCCCATTACCTTGCACAACCAGAGGTCCAAGATAGCGAGACCCGCGGCTTTGGGGAGTTACTTCCGGTGGGTAAATGTTTTTCAAATGCACCAGTCGCAGCCAGCGATTACGTCCCTAGACACTTCCTAGAACGGGAGCTGTTTGATCTGCTCATGGATACCAGGCACCCAGTAGTCACTCTGCAGGGTGCCGGAGGTGTAGGAAAGACCTCGTCCACACTTCAGGTAATCGCCAAGCTATATGATGAAGATCGTTACGAAATGATTGTTTGGTTTAGTGCTCGTGATATCGACCTCTTGCCTTCCGGGCCCAAGACTGTAAGGCCTGGGGTTCTGTCTCCGAGCGATATATCGAACCAATATTCAACCCTTGTTCTTTCTTCTCAGACGGCCAACGAACAGGGGTTTGACCGGAAGGGTTATTTCGAACAACAACTGAGCAAAAGCGACGGAGGTCCGTGCCTCTTCGTGTTTGACAACTTTGAGACAGTTCAAAATCCCCGAGAGATGTTTGCCTGGATCGAGGGCCATATAGCTTTGCCAAACAAAATTCTAATTACTACAAGGTTGCGGGAATTTAAGGGGGACTATCCGTTAGAAGTTCACGGTATGACTGATCAAGAAGCCAAGACTTTGATCCAACGTACTGCATCCACGCTCGGCATAGCCAACTACCTATCTCCTGCTGCCAGAATAGAAGAGATAATTAAGCAGTCGGGGGGGCACCCATATGTGATCAAAATACTTTTGGGTGAAGTGGCACATTCAAGCAAATTTAGCTCCCTTAAGCGACTTGTCGCTGGCAGCGACGAGATTTTGACAGCACTTTTCGAACGAACCTTTAAGGCGTTGTCCCCATGCGGACAAAGGGCCTTCATGACGCTGGCAGCTTGGAATTCAGCTGTTCCGAGAGTTGCCCTAGAAGCTGTACTGATTCGTTCGACGGAAGAGCGGGCTGAGGTTGAGAAAGGGATCGAATCTCTCCTCCACTATTCCTTAGCGGAAACCCGGATCACTGCGGACGACGATCAGGAGTTCATCAGCCTCCCACTCGCGGCAGGTGAGTTTGGCAAAAAACAATTGCGGACTAGCGCCCTAATGTCGGCTATTCAGTCTGATGCCCAGATACTCCAGATGTTTAGACCGAATCAGATTTCTGATGTGAACCTAAATCTTCGAAATGGACTTGAGCGGTTTATTAGAAACGTATCGGAGAGAATTGAGAAGGGCGAAGAGTTTGACTTCTATAAACCCATCTTGGAAATGATTTGTAGGTCGTTCAGCCCCGGCTGGCTGCTGTTGGCCCGATGGCATATTGAACGAAATACCGATCAAGATATCGAGGAGGCTATCAGCGAAATTAAGTCATTTTTGCAGCAGGACCAAGACGGGCCAGATTCTCCTATGGCATGGAGAATGTTGGCTCGTGCATACTTCAGAAAACAGGATGATTTGGGAGAAATTCATGCCCTGGTCGAGCGAGCAAAATACGCTTCGGTGCCCTTCTACGATGTTTCGAATACCGCCAATCTCCTCAACAGCAAGTACTCGGACCTAGGCCTAGACCCCGACGGAAAGCGCCATTTGGCCCAGAGGTTACTTGATATAATGCAGACCCGCTCCACCGAGGCTCAGGCGGGTGATTTGTCTCGCATGGCTTGGCTCGCACTCCACTTGGATCAGCTTGATCTAGCGAAAGACTTTGTGAAGAAGGGTCTATCTATGGACTTGGAGAATGAGCATTGCCTCAAACTTGCAAGAAAGCTACAAATATCGAGTGACTAGCTAGATTGATGACCTTCTTTTGATTTCTATCGACTATGTTGGGAGCTTCGGGTTGCTTTGTGTGCAAGCCAATCTTGAACGGCGCTCCGCTTAATCCGAATTCACCCACATGATCAAACAAAGGTGGACAGATTGCCATGTCGAGCGACTGCCTCGGCCACAAAACCAATCCCGCCCCATGAACCTAATCGGACCAATTGCGGGATCAAACTCAGATCGCCACGAGGACCCTAGTTCGGGGATTGAAACCTACGTGGGTTGGGCTTAGAATCAACCTTTCCTATTCGCAGCCCCAAGAGGCGTTGTTGGAACAATCGACTAGAGAAAGCTCGACGGACTTAAGGGAACGACGCAGTTTCATCTTAGGCAGCTTATCTCTAGGCCACGGCATCTCCCACCTCTTCTCCCAGGGTTTCCCCCTCCTCCTCACCGAGATCTCGGCCGCGATGGGCTTCAACAACTTCCAGAACGCCAGCGTGTTTTCCGTGAGGCAGATGGGGTCCGGGTTCATCAACCTGGGCGGCGGGCCCCTGGTGGATATGTTCAAGTACCACTGGGGCCTGATCCTGACGGGCTGCATGCTCTTCCATGGCGTCACCTTTGCCCTGATGGGAGCCACGCCCAACTACGCTTTCCTGGTCGTCGTCTCCCTCCTATTCACCGTCCCGGGATCCCTGTGGCACCTTCCCGCCGCGGCGGCCATATCCCAGAGGTTCCCCGACCGGCGGGGGTTCGCCGTCACCCTCCACGGTTTCGGGGCCAATATCGGCAACGTCTTCGGTCCCCTGATGACAGGGGGGGTCCTCGGGTTGATCGCCTGGAGGCCGACCTTCTTCATCTACGCCGCCCCCTATTTGGTAGCCACTCTGCTGGTGTGGTGGGCCCTGAAGGGGCTGGGGCATTCGGGAGGGGAGTATGTCGGCTCCAGGAAACTGGGAGAACAGTTCAAGGAATCCTTCGGGCTGTTGAAGAACCCACTGATAGCCGGGTTGACCATTGCAGCTATGTTGCGGACTATCAGCCTGAGCGCCGTAACCAACTGGACCCCTTTCTATCTGAAGGAGCCCCTGGCGGAGGGCGGTCTGGCCATGGGGAATTTTGAGGCAGGCTTCTACCTAACCGTCCTCACCGGAATCGGCATCCTGTCCACGCCAGTCCTGGGCGAGCTTTCGGACCGCTTTGGGCGCAAGATGGTGATGCTCCCCGGCTTCATCGCTGCCGCTATCCTGTCAGTGCTGGTCGTACCCGCCGGAGAGTCCAGCAGGTGGGTGCTGGGACTGGTGCTGGCGGCCGTGGGAATATTTGCCTACTCCCTTCACCAGATCATTCAGGCCTCGGTGCTGGACATTGTCGGCAGGGGCACTGAGGCCAGAGCCATTGGGCTACTATTCGGATTAAGCGGGCTGCTGGGCATCGCAACTCCCTTCATCATTCCGGTCATCATAGACAATTACGGAGGCTACGGCTCCATCTTTTACTACGTCGGTATCCTCACGGCAGCCACCGCCCTTGTAGTAGCAATACTGCCCTTGAAACGGTGACCTCAGGCGGCCCTAATTTCCCATAGGCGACCTTTGAAAAGATTCGTCGTTCCCGGGAAAGCGGGCGCCTGGCTTGGTCTGCTCGTTCTTGTGGTTCGAGAGCCTCACCACGAACGGGCGGGGGAGTAGCCCCCGCGCAAGCGGGAGCGACAGGCAGGGGCATAGGGATTTAGGGTTACGCAAGATCATTCACAGGGAGAGTAGCTTGGCAGAAGCTTCCCCCACGGTATTCACTGACGTCCGCAGCAAGAGAAGCTTCGTCCTGGGCAGCTTGTCCTTCGGCCACGGCGTGTCCCATCTCTTCGACCAGGGATTCCCCTTGGTGCTGACGGAGATCTCCGCCACTATGGGGTTTGGCAGTTTCCAGCAGGCCGTCCTGTTCGGTATTCGCCAGGGAGGGTCGGCGCTGGTAAACCTGGGAGGTGGGCCGGTGGTGGACATGATGAAGCCTCGCTGGGGGGCCATCCTGACCTGCTGCATGATCGGCGCGGCGGCCGGGTTCATCTTCATGGGCGCTTCTCCCAACCTCTGGGTGCTGGCCGTTGCGGTGGCTGTGTTCTCCATACCCGGGTCCCTGTGGCACCTGCCCGCAGGTGCGGCCCTGTCCCAGCGGTTCCCCGACCGGCGCGGCTTCGCCATATCAATCCATGGCTTCGGCTCCAACGTAGGCAACGCCATCGGTCCGGTACTGGCCGGCACCCTGCTGGGGATACTCCTCTGGCGCTACGTGTACTACATCTACGCCATCCCCTGCGTCCTTGTGGCAGCCTTTGTCTGGTGGTCCCTCAAGGACCTGGGCAAGTACGGCCAGGCATCCGAGCGCATCCGGCTGAGCGTGCAGTTCCGGGAGGCTTTGGCGCTGCTGAAAGAACCGGTGGTCGTGGGCCTTACCGTGGCCGCTATGCTGCGGGGCATCGGCCTGGATGCCATCTTCAGCTGGACACCCTTCTACCTGAAGGGCACGGAGGATGGCCTGGGCATGGGGAACGTGGAGGCGGGCTTCTACGTTGCCCTTGTGACCGGAATGGGCATCGTATCGACGCCAGTACTGGGGTCTCTGTCTGACCGGTACGGGCGAAAGGCTGTGCTGGTCCCCGGGCTCGTCATGGCAGCAGCATTGTCCTTTATCGTCGTTCCGACGGGGGACAGCCTTCTGCTCATCCCAATATTTGCCGCTATGGGGCTCTTCAGCTTCGCCCTGCACCAGATAATGCTGGCGGCTGTGCTGGATGTGGTGGGTCAGGGGACGGAAGCCAAGGCCCTCGGGCTGATCTTCGGCATCAACGGCCTCATCGGGATTGGGTCTCCCTTCGTCGCTTCGGTCATCATCGACCAGCTGGGCGGGTACGGCACCATGTTCTACTATGCGGCAGCCCTGACCGCTCTAGCTGCGGTGCTGGTTGCCTTCATTCCCATGCGACTGCGACATGCCCCGGCCCCGGAAAGAAGGTGAGCATTGACGACGGAACCCGAAGTCAAAATCAGGCAGGCCGACGCCGGCGACCTGGAAACAATCGTGGACATGGTGGCGGCCATCACCTGGGAGACAGAAGGGCGGGACCAGGACAAAGACCGCCTGATCAAGAGCACCACCCAGCTCCTCGACAACCCCGCCAAGGGCTTCTGCGTGGTGGCCGATGCTGGGGGGCAGGTGGTGGGCATAGTTGTCGTCACCTACCTCTGGAGCTACTACCGCAGCGGCACCACCTGGTGGCTCGAGGCAGTGTACGTGCAGGCCGACTGGCGCAGGCGGGGGGTATTCGGCCTCCTGTATGACCAGGTGCTGCAGTGGGCCAAGAACAGCCCGGACTCCATAGGCATCGGTCTCCGGGTAGTCCACGACAACCACGTCGCCAAGGCGGCCTACTCCCGCAAGGGGATGTCCGAGGCCGTACCACGGCACGAGACCTACTACGCCAGCTTCGATCAATAGGGACTCACGTCCGAAAGTAACCGTCGCTCTTGACTTTAGGTAAGATTTACCGGAACGGAATCTCACTGATTGAGTTTAGACACCGTTTCCCGACGACGGAGACGCAGAGCGATAGATGGTTGAAGTCCGCTGGTCAGACGGGGTAAGGTGAGCGCGGGCACCGTGGCAAGTCGAGAGTCGTCGGCATGAAGGTCCACCCTACAAAACAGGTTTCCATGGAAATGGTCAATGCCGCGGACGGCGAGACGCTACAGGGATTCTTGCGTGGACATTTGAAGCCCGGCGCAACGTTGCACTCCGATGACCAAGTGGGCTACAAAGCTTTGAAGAGGGACCACCGACACTTGCTCGTTCACGACAGCGCTGGGAACTATGTATTATTTGGTGCACACACCAACGTCATGGATTCTGGCCGGAGCCTTATGAAGCTCTGCTACATCGGCACCTATCACCATCGGAGCGCGAAGCATCTCGGGCGGTACAGGGCCTGGGTCGCAGGGCGACACAACCCGAATCCGATGAATACTATCGCACAGATGCGAGCCATCCTGCCCGGTATGGTGAGCTAACGGCTCCGATACCAGGCCTCGCCGCCTAGAAGGGAGGTGTCACCCAGTGACTACGCTAATTACCCCAGAGTCAGCGATTCATGATTGGGATTTCCGAGGTTGCAACACACAATACGGCACGCATGGGATCCACACTTACGTCGCAGCGATGATCCCCCAACTGGCGCGTAGGCTCGTAGACATGCACATACCCGAAAAGGGCACTGTCCTAGACCCGTTCTGCGGTGGGGGGGCAGTACTCGTTGAATCGGTGGCCAGCGGAAGGGGCGCGATAGGGCGAGACATCAACCCCCTAGCGGTGCTCATCAGCAAAGCGAAGTCAGCGCAGGTCGACACCGTAGAGGCGAAGAGCATGCTGCACCGTATAGTTGCCGCTGTTACGTCTACATCGCCGCCGCTCATAGAGCCGGGCTTGGCTTTCTGGTTTAAGCCCGAACACTGCGGTGCCCTGTACGGATTGAGCTTGGCTATTGACAAGATTGCCGCACAAGAGCCGTTGGTGTCCCTATTCAAGACGGTGTTCTCAGCCACAGTGCGCGATGTGAGCCTCACTTATCGCGGGGAAGTCCGGCTCAGGCGGATGGCTCCGGATGAGATTGAAAAGTTCAACGTTGACCCGGTGACGCGCTTTCGGGACCGCGCATCGCGGGCGATTGAGGCCGCTGGCGAGTTGCCGACTGCCTCTGTCGACATACAGACGGGAACAGCTCAGGCTATGGACCTAGAGGACGATGCTTGCGACGGGATCATATGCTCCCCTCCCTACGGTGACGAACGCAACGGTGTATCGTATGTCCAGTTCGCCAAGAACATGCTGGCCTGGCTTGGGTACCCGTCGGATGAAGTCAGGCGATTGAAGGCTATGACGCTAGGCTGGGGAAACGACGAACGCGCACTTCCTAACTCCCCAGCGTTGGCGACCTGCGTAGAGGCAATATCTGAGTTCCCAGATTCGGTAAAGGCAGCGACCGCCTTCTATGCCGATTACTTGGTCGCGCTCCGGGAGATGGTGCGCGTCACCAGTGGCCCCATCGTCATTGTGATAGGGCAGCGGGTTCTCAGGAACACGATATTCGACAATGGGGTGATAACGACGGAACTGATGAAGCACATAGGCATCGACCTAGCCGAGGTCAGCTACCGCCAACTGCCCACAAAACGTCTCCCCAGGATGAGGCAGTTCGGGGCTGCGATAGACCGAGAGGCTATTTTGGTGTTCAAACAATGACCACAAACAGCGTTTCTGAACAGGTAAGGGCGCTGCTGCTGACTCTCTGGGAAGCGCAAGGCAAGCCGCACGTGAAGGCATGGGCAATCCATGTCGCCCTGACCTACGCAATCAATCGAGACCCAGGAGTCAACAAGCGCGACATCTGGCAGTTGATTCACGACGAGTACATCCAACACTTGCATGAGCGATTCCCCGACCAGAAAGAGCCCGGGCAGAGTTACCGAAGAGAGAGCGGGGCTGCATGGGAAATGTTTGTCGAGGAGTACCTGAACAGCAACGACGTGCTGCGGAAAGAGGGCATTCGCGCGGTAAGCCTGAGTGGAGACGACTTCAAGAGGCTGACAACGTCGCTGGGGATAGATTTGCGACCGATGGATATTGACCTATTTCTACAGGGCATCGGTTCCGATGGCAAACCTCAGGTGTTCGGTGCTCTGTTCCCTAAGGCCAGCTATGCAGAACGCATCCGCGCAGATGCAGAGCGCAGCAAGGAAATTATCGCGAAGGGTCTATGGTGCGGCACCGTTACGCTTGATGCCCGTGGGGAACTAGGGACAGAAAAGAAACCTTCAGTTAAGCGGAAGACTATCAACAGTGGAGCCTTCGACGGCTGCTACTCGTTCAACGAACACACTGAAGCTGGAGGGCGAGTGCACGTCGTGAGCTGCACCGTGCGAGGGATGCAGAATCCGCTTGTGCGAGACATCGTGCTTGCGTGGCGGGCGCGCTTGGACGGAGCCCAATGATGCTGAGGCCAAAGAAGGAACCCCTGCGGGGCGGCCGTCCACCGTTGTCTATGCCGGGGCGCATCCCTGATTCTCATGAGAACGTCATTCGGGCCATCATTAAGACTCCGCCCGATAAGAAGTTCCTTTACTCGGGTTAGACCAAGTCGCCATAGGGCCGTCGGCTGCTTTCGCAGTATAGATCCCGATCAATAGCTGAGGGCTTAGGCCCGGTGCTATACTGAGCGGCGCTACTCCCCTTCCGAGGAGGTTCCCGTGGTTACTGCCTTTTCCGCTGTCGGCCAATCTGTCACCAGGGGTGAAGGCCCCGACAAGGTTACCGGCCAAGCTCGCTACACCGCAGATGTGCTGCTGCCGGGGATGCTGTGGGGCAAGGTCCTACGGAGCCCCTTCCCCCACGCCAGGATCGTAAGCATCGACACGACGAAGGCCCGGGCGCTGCCCGGCGTCCACGCCGTGGTAACGGGGCAGGATATCCCGGACCGCAGGGTTGGCAGAAGGCTGAAGGACTTCCCCGTGCTCGCCAGGGACCGGGTGGTCTTCGTCGGCGAGAAAGTGGCCGCTGTGGCCGCAGAGACCCCGGACATC
Organism: Dehalococcoidia bacterium; assembly: GCA_963663025.1. Lineage (GTDB taxonomy): Bacteria > Chloroflexota > Dehalococcoidia > Lucifugimonadales > JAGWBF01 > JAGWBF01. The sequence continues at coordinate 2,165,890 of OY760073.1, forward strand.
GCCGAAGAGGCGCTGCTGCTCATCGACGTGGAGTACGAGGACCTGACGGCGGTGTTCGACCCCTTCGAGGCGATGCAGCCCGACGCTCCGGTCCTCCACCCCGACCTGGCATCCTACACAGGCCTTCCCGCTCCCGCATCCACTATCGCTGAGAACAACGTCTTTGCCCACAACGTCTGGTCCAAGGGCGATGTCGAGCAGGGCTTCGCCGAAGCGGACTTGGTTTTCGAGCACACCTTCACAACCCAGATGGTGCACCAGGTGTATATCGAGCCCCACGCCTGCGTTGCCAAGGTGGAGGACGATGGCCGGGTACAGATGTGGATCAACAACAAGGCCCCCTTCACCCTGCGCGCCCAGCTAGCGGCCGCCTGGGATATGCCCGAGACCAACATCACCCTGAACGTCACCAGCATCGGAGGCGATTTCGGGGGGAAGGGCGACTTCATGGACGGCCCCCTCTGCTACTACCTCGCCCTCCACTCGGGCCGGCCCGTCAAGATGGTGATGGACTACATCCAGGAGTTCCAGGCGGGCAATCCCCGGCACCCCACCCACATCACCCTGAAGTCGGGCCTCAAGAAGGACGGTACCCTCGTAGCCCGGCAGGCCCGGGTCGTGTTCAATAGCGGCGCTTCCGGGGCCTTCAAGCCCGGCGTTTTCATCCGGGGCGCCGACCATGTCTGCGGCGACTACAACGTCCCCCATACCCGCATCGACAGCTACATGGTGTACACCAACACCGTCCCATGCGGGCACATGCGCTCTCCCGGCAAACCCCAGGTCATCTACGCCGTGGAAGCCCACACCGACATGATCGCCCGGGAGCTGGGCATCGACCCGTACCAGTTCCGCCTGCAGAACTCCCTGCGGGAAGGGGACTCCTCACCCATCGGCGAAGAGTACGAGCACATCAGGGCCACCGAGTGCCTGGAGCAGGCGGCCGAAGCCTCCAACTGGAACACCCCCAAAGCCGGGCCCTACATGGGCCGGGGAATGGCCATCTCGGACCTTCCCCAGGGTACCGGGGAGTCCACCGCCAAGGTGGTCCTGGACGCCGACGGCAAGGCCACCCTCATGATGTCCCTCTGGGACACCGGGACAGGCGCCCATACCATCTTCCGCCAGATGGTGGCCGAGGTGCTGACCATCCCCGTGGGCCAGGTCGAGTACCTGACCCAGAACACCGATGCCGTACCCTTCGACTCAGGTTCCGGAGGGAGCCGGGTCACCTACACGTCGGGGCCGGCGGTCGTGGGCGCCGCCAATGAGCTCAGGGACAGGCTGGTCGCCAAGGCGGCCGAGCTGTACAACTGCCCCCCCGGAGACGTGGAACTGCGCGACGGCAACGTAATCACGCCCAGCGGCCCGGTCTCGGTGCAACAGGTGGCCGCCCAAGCCTTCGCCGCCGATGAAGAGCCCCTGGCGGGAGAGTCTACCTTCGCTTCCAAACCTCCGGAGATAACGTCCTTCTGCGTACAGGTGGCCGAGGTGGAGGTGGACCCGGAGACGGGGCAGGTGGACGTCAAGAAGATCACCACCATCCACGATGTGGGCACCGTACTGAACCCCATGGCCCACCAGGGCCAGATAGACGGCGGAACCATCATGGGCTTGGGATACGCCACCATGGAGGAGATGCTGGTGGAGGACGGCAGGGTGAACACCCTGAGCATGGGCGACTACAAGGTGCCCACCATCAGGGACATCCCCGAGCTGGTCACCGTGCTGCTGGAGCCAACTCCGGGGCCTGCGCCCTTCGAGAGCAAGGGCATCGGGGAGAGCGCCAACATCCCTACGGCCGGGGCCATAGCCAACGCTGTCTATGACGCCATCGGCGTGCCCATCACCGACCTGCCCATCACCGCCGAGAAGGTGCTGGCCGCCCTGAAGAGTAAGGGGGGCTAGGAGCCTTCACCCTCCCCCTAGCCCCCTCCCGTCGAGGGAGGGGGGATAGACAGGACCCCTCTCCCTCGACGGGAGGGGGTTGGGGTGAGGGGGGACGCAAAACCACGGCTGTCCGTTTCCCTTCGATTTCCCCCTTCGAGAGCCTCAGGACAGGCTCAGGGCGAACGGACAGCCCGAGCACAGGTAACACAAAGGTCTCCGAAAGCGGGAACCCCCGGCCCAAAGCGCGACGATGGGGAGAGAGGTCGGGAATCCTATAGATGGATTCATTCGATGAAGGCGAGTGTCAGGCCAACCAAGATTAGGCGCTCGTGGCAGGGGGTCACGACATGGCTGAGCGTATATGGCTCAGAGGCGAGGAAGGCGAGTTAAAGACTCTTCACGAGCAGCCCTTCGCCACTGAAGACGACCTTCAGACGCTGATTGCGCAGCACCCGGAATTGCTGGACGGGGAGCAGATGCGGCCCGTCGATCCCCTGCGCTGGATTCTAGTGACCCGCGAACAGGGTGTAGCGGAAGCATCCGATTCTGGTTATCGATGGGCTCTGGACCACATGATCATCGACCAGGATGCCACGCCGACCCTTGTAGAGGTGAAACGAGGCTCTAATTCTGAAATACGCCGCACTATTGTCGGCCAGATGCTGGACTATGCAGCCCACGGATCTCAGACTTGGACGGCTGAGGAGCTGCGCCGAAATTTCGAGGAGTCAGTCCGCGCCGCCAATTTTGATCCGCACGAAAAACTCAAGTATCTGCTGCAGGTCGATGAGGAGCCCGATGGTGAATCGTCCTGGGAAGACGACTTCTGGGAAAGAGTGGCAACAAACCTAGCGGCGCGACGCCTCCGGCTTTTGTTCGTGGCAGACAAGATACCAGACGAACTTGCACGGGTTGTGGAGTTCTTGAACGAGCAGATGCCCAAGATCGAGGTCCTTGCGGTGGAGGTGAAACAGTTTAGGGGCGAGTCCACGCAGACTCTGGTGCCGCGTGTTATCGGGAGATTGGCAGCTGCACCTGGTCGGGGCAGTGCTGGATCGAAGAATCTGACCCGAGAAACGTTCTTGGCCGGCTTTCCCAAGGAGGACCAACGAGACGCAGCTTGTAAGCTGCTCGATGCGGCGAAGAAACCAGGTGTCCATTTCAACTGGGGCCCGAGCCGCGTGAGTATAAGAGGGTATTCCCCTAACAGGCACCGAGCTAGCGTTGCATGGTTGTACTTACCGTCCCAATCAGGCAACCATGGCGAATGTTTCACCTTTGGTGTAGAACCTGGTGTCTACGATAAGCCCGGGGACGAAGACAGGGGTGCCCTTCTCAACGCTTGGGCAGACCAGTTCCAGGATTGCGGATTCGCAAAACCGGCGCAACGTGACTACTTGAACGCCTACATCGTGGAATACGACGCTGCCGTACAGAATATCGACTGGCTGGTGGAACGATTGACCACAGTATTGGCTCAACTCAAAGCGCTATAAAATTTCGACAATCCTTGGGGTAGGAGGCTGTCCGTTTCCCTTCGAGAGCCTCAGGGCGAACGGACAGCCCGAGCACAGGTAACACAAAGGTCTCCGAAAGTGGGAGGGGCGACGGTAGGGACTGCGGGAGTGCTGTAGATAGGAATCGGGTACTACACCTAAGAGAGTGCCGGAGGTAGAGCATGGCTAGCAAGCTGGTGCAGGGAGATAAGTTCCCTGCAATGACCCTGAACCTGACCGACGGCCGGACCGTCCAGCTTCCCGGCGACATGTCCGGGCGCTACCTGGCCCTCCTTTTCTACCGTGGCAAGTGGTGACCTTACTGCCGCCGGCAGTTAGCCAGCTACCAGGCAAACCTGGAAGAGCTTCAGCAGCTGGGTGTGGAGGTCATCGGCGCCACAGTGGAGGACAGGGAAACGGCCACTGAGACGGTGCAAGAGGATGGGCTCACCTTCCCGCTGGCCTACGGCATCACCGAGGAGGATGTGCGGGAGCTGGACCCATGGTGGGCCGAAGACCACCGCGGCCGGTACCTTCAGCCCATGGAGTTTCTGCTGCTACGTGGAGGGACGGCCTTCGGCTCCATGTACGCTTCCGGTCCCTTAGGGCGCATCGCGATCAAGCAGGTGCTGGTCTCTGTGCGGGGTAGAGAGAAGCGCAGGCTGGAGCAGGAAAGCGGCTCAGGGCAGGCTGCGGCCAGCAAGTAGCTGAGAGCCGCCTACCGCTGCTGAGCGTAGCTGTCCCGGGCCCGGGCGATGGAGGACTGCCGGGCCGCCATAAGCTCGGTGGTACGGTCCCTGGACCACTGATTGGATATCTCCAGCCCCGTGAGGCTGTCCTGGAAGTGGGGCATCACGTAGCGGGCCATCAGCTCGTAGCTGTTGAGTATGGCCTGCCGGGGAGCCCAGTCCTGGGCCATCACAAGCAATCCGCCGAACCCGCCGCTGCGCTCCATGAGCTTCTCGATGCCCGCTATGCAGTCATCGGGGGTGCCGATGATCCAGTGGCCCAGGTCCGCCATGTGGTCGATGATCTCGTCCGCCGGCAGGGGATCATCCGGCTTTCTGCCTATGGTGTCCTCGAAGTACTCTCTCTGGAACTGGCCGGCCCCCTGGCGCGCTTCGGCAAAGGCCTTCTCTCGGGTCTCGGCCAGGTGCACCGGAATGGACAGGCGCCAGTCTTCACGGCTGACGGTCTTGCCATGCTTGGCGGCCGACTCTTCCGCCACATCCCACAGGTAGGATAGCTGCGCCTCCCCCGACGAGTCCCTGGGAATACTGGCGGACAGCACCGCCGCCCCGTGCTTTCCCGCCAGGGCAACGCCCGAAGGGGACTGGACCGAAGCCACCGCCACCGGAATGTGGGGCTTCTGGTAAGGCCGAAGATGGAGCACCGCGTCGTGCAGCTCGAACCAGTCGCTCTTGTAGGTGATGGGTTCAGTCTCGTTGAAGAGGCGCATGATGATGCTCAGGGATTCGTCCATGCGCTCCCGTTGGAGCTCGGGGTCAATGCCCAGCATGATGGCATCAGAAACCAGGGCCCCCGGACCAACTCCCAGCATTACCCGTCCCCGGGTAAGATGGTCCAGGAGCACCATGCGGTTTGCGACCATCAGGGGATGGTGGTATGGGAGGCTGACCACTCCCGTGCCCAGCCGGATGTGGCGGGTTCGCTCGGCGGCTATGCCGATGAATATTTCGGGGGAGGCGATGGTCTCCCAACCAGCGCTGTGGTGCTCCCCTATCCAAGCTTCATCGAAGCCCAACTCATCCAGACGCTGGATAAGCTCCAGGTCCCGCTCCAACGCCAGCGTGGGGTTGTCTCCCAGGCGGTGGAAGGGGGCCATGAAGATCCCGAATTTCATGTGGTTGGGAAGTGCCATGACGGAACATTCTCCTCAGTTCACTGAACGCGCCCCAGGATGCCTTTCGGAGCTGCTGAGCCTCATTAGGCAGATTATAGACCCCGTCTCAGGGACGGGCAAGCTGACTAAGGGGACCCACTCCCGCCTGGAGGACATAAATGCGCATTTCCTACTTCGGATTGGCTATGAGTCTAGTTGCAATTAACTGGGGTGGATGTTATACTGGCCGCACACGCTCGACCTCGTTGGGAGCCCCGATTTTTCGGGGCTTTTAATTAGGTGCAGGGAGGCGGTTGGCGGTGAACCAGTGACCGGGGGTGATGGAATAGGGTAGAGACTAGGACCACCGCAAGCCACATCCTTCAAAGGGAGCCAAAGGTAACATGAAAAGCGATTTTTTGATTGCTCTTACCCAGTTGGCGGCGGAGCGCCACCTGCCCAGGGAGCAGGTGGTGTCAGCCATTGAGGTTGCCCTTGCCTCAGCTTTCAAGAAGGACAGCTTGAATGTAGGCCAGAACATCTCTGTCAAGCTAAACCCCAGCAGCGGCGAGCCCGTCAGCGTCTATGCACTGAAGTTGGTGGTTGAAGAGGTCGAGGACAGCCAGCGCGAGTTGAGCTTGGACCAAGCCCGCAAGTTGAAGCCCGATGCCGAGGTCGGCGAGGAGATCGCCACCGAAGCCCTTTCTCTGCAGTTCAGCCGCATCGCCGCCCAGACCGCCAAGCAGGTTGTCCTGCAGCGCCTCCGGGAGGTGGAGCGGGACCTGGTCTACCAGGAATTCATTGACCGCACCGACGATGTTGTCTCCGGTGTCGTCGACCAGATAGAGCCAGGAAGGGTCGTTGTAATCGACCTGGGCCGGGCGCAGGCCATCCTCATCCCCGAGGAGCAAGTGCCCACCGAACGCTACCGGAAGGGACAGCGCCTCAAGGTTTACGTGGTGGAGGTGCGGCGTTCTGCCAAGGGGCCCGAAATCCTGGTGTCGCGCAGCCACAAGAACCTGCTCAAGCGCCTCTTTGAGATCGAGGTGCCCGAGGTGTTCAACGGGGTGGTGGAGATCAAGGCAATCTCCCGGGAGGGTGGTTCGCGCAGCAAGGTGGCCGTCACATCCCGCCAGGAAGGCATTGACCCCGTCGGTTCGTGCATCGGGATGCGCGGGAACCGTATCCAAAGCATAGTCAACGAGCTCCAGGGAGAGAAAATCGACGTGGTCCGCTGGGACAAGGACCCGAAGGTGTTCCTCGCAAATGCTCTCAGCCCCTCGGAGGTCATCCACGTAGAGATAAACGAGCAGGAAGGCTCGGCCCTGGTTGTTGTACCCGAGCGACAGCTATCCCTGGCCATCGGCAAGGAAGGGCAGAACGCGCGCCTGGCCGCCAAGCTCACCAATTTCCGGCTGGATATCCTGAGCATGACGGAATGGGAGACTCTGCGGGCCGAACGCCAAGCCTCGGAGGAAACCCGCCGGGCAGCCGCGGCCGGTGCCGTAGTCGAGGAGCCGGAAGCTCCGGAGGTCGAAGCCGTCGCATCGACGGACGAGCTTGTCATCACTGACGAAGACCTGGCCGTCGAAGAGCTGACCCTCGAGGAGCTGGAAGAGATCACCAAGCCAGTATCGGCAGAGCTGGAGGTGGCGGTAGCCTCTTCAGTGGAGTCGCCAGCCCTGGATGAAGAAGCCGAGGAGAGCGCCGAGGTACAGGATTCGGGGCTGAGCCCCGAAGAGTTGGCCCTGCTTGCCCTCGAAGAGCTGGAAGACGAAGGCGAGGACGAAGAGGACGAGGAAGACGAAGAGGAGGACCAGGGTATCCAGTCCGAGGTGTGGACCCTTCCAGCGGTAGCTGCCGGGGCCGGCCAGATACGATTCGCCGAGGATATCCTGGGCGACTTTCGCGGTGGCGGTGGAGGCCGGAGAGGCCGGGGTGTTCAGTCTGGCAAAGGCAAGAAGGGCGCCCGCGGCAAGAAGGCCCGCACCGTAGTAGAAGAAGGCTCCTCGTAGCATGCCGGCTCGCACGAAACGCCCGGTCCTTAGGAGGTGCGCCGCCTGCGGTGAACAATCGCCCAAGGGCCAGCTAGTACGCATAGTGCGCACCCCCCAGGGCAAGGTCCAGGTGGATCCAACCGGGAAGGTTTCGGGAAGAGGCGCCTACCTATGCGCCAATCCCCAGTGCTGGGACCGGGGCATCGCAAGAAACCGGCTGGACAATGTGCTCCGATCGACGATAGGCAAAGAGGATAAGGAAAACCTTCAGAGCTACTTCAGGGAAAAGACCGAGTTGGCTCTGGCTGGGAGCGCCCAATGACAACTGCCGGAAGTCGCACATCTGCTCCCGACGCAGGAAGGCGGAGCCCTCGGGGAGACAAGCGCTCCACCGCCCGCAAGACCGCGCCAAAGGTGTACGTTATCCCCGACACCCTGTCGGTAAAGCGACTGGCGGAGATCACCCAGATAAGCTCCGTGGATGTCATCAAGCAGTTGATGCGCAACGGCATCATGGCTTCCATGAACCAGCTGATCGACTATGACGTCGCAACCCTGGTCACATCGGCCTTTGGCATCAAGACCAGGCGGGAAGAGCAGGGCGCCGCAGGCGCCGGTGCGTCTGCGGACAGCAACGGAGATGTGGACACCTCCACCCTGGAGTCCCGCCCCCCTGTAGTAACCATCCTGGGGCACGTGGACCACGGAAAGACCACCCTACTGGACACCATTCGCAAGAGCAAGGTCACCGAGTCGGAAGCCGGGGGCATTACCCAGCACATCGGGGCCTACATGGTCAACTACAAGGACCAGGACATCACCTTCCTGGACACGCCGGGTCACGAGGCGTTCACCGCCATCCGGGCCAGAGGAGCGCAGGTAACCGACGTAGCGATACTCCTTGTGGCGGCCGATGACGGCGTTATGCCTCAAACGGTGGAGGCCCTGGACCACGCCAAGGCTGCAGGCGTTCCCATGATCGTAGCTGTCAACAAGATAGACAGGCCCGACTCCGACCTGGACAGGGTGAAGCGCCAGCTTGGAGAGCAGGGACTGCTCCTGGAAGAGTGGGGAGGGGACACCATCGTGGTCCCCGTTTCCGCTTTGAAGGGCGACGGCATTGATGACCTGCTGGAAAACATCCTCGTGGTCTCAGAAATATCCGAATACAAAGCCGACCCTAGCAAGCCCGCCACAGGTACCGTGGTGGAGGCCAAGCTGGATAAGAACCGGGGTCCCTTGGCAACTCTCCTAGTGCAGTCCGGGACCCTGCGGGTGGGCGATTACGTGACCGCAGGCACGACAGGGGGGAAGGTGCGAGCCCTGGCTTCGGACGTGGGCAAGAGGCTGACGGAAGCGGGCCCATCTACGCCCGTCGTCATGATGGGATTCAGCGGCCTGCCCGAAGCCGGTGACATCTTTTCCGTGGCTTCCAGCGAGAGGGCCGCCAGAGATCTGCAGGACGAGCGCCTGCGTCAGAAGGAGATCGAGCGGGTCAGCATGCGCGCCTTGACGCTGGAAGAGCTTCAGTCGCGGATGGACTCGGGTGAGGTAAAGGAGCTGAACCTGGTCCTGAAAGCCGATGTCCAGGGGAGCGTAGAAGCAGTCTGCCAAGCCTTGGAGCAGCTCAACGAGGCTGAAGCCCGGGTGCGCATCCTCCACGCTGCCAGCGGCACCATTACCGAGAGCGACATACTGCTGGCATCCGCTTCCAATGCCATTGTCATCGGGTTCGCCACAACCACCCAGCCGGGCATCGACCGCCTGGCCGAGCGGGAAGGTGTCGAAGTACGGCACTACGGTATCATCTACCACCTTATCGAAGACATAGAGAAGGCCCTGTCCGGCATACTGGAAGCCACGTACCACGAGGTCGTGCAGGGACGCGCCTCCATCCGGGCCATATTCCCCATGGGTCGCAGGGGCAAGATTGCCGGCTGCATGGTCAACGATGGGCGCATTACCCGGGGTTCCATGGTACGGGTGATCAGGGATGGCCAGGTTATCCACGAAGGCACCATCTCCAGCCTCCGCCACTTCAAAGAGGAGGTCAACGAGATCGCCAACGGGTACGAATGCGGCGTTGGGCTTGCCAGCTACACCGAGTTCCAGGAAGGGGACGTCCTGGAGTCCTACCGCCAGGAAAAGGGCCGGGCCTGAGGACCCTACCCCGGACTCTACACACCTCCCTTCACCCAATACCGCTCCCGCTATAGGATATCCCACCCATGACCAGGCGCACCGACCGCATCAACGGCATACTACGTCAGGAGATTAGCCAGCTTGTGTCTCGGGACCTGAACGACCCTCGACTGTCGGGCTTGGTCACCATCACACGCGTCGAGACCTCCGAGGATTTGCACTACGCCAAGGTGTTCGTCAGCATCATGGGAGACCGGGATGCTAAAGACATGGTGCTCCAAGGCATGGGGTCAGCCGGCGGTTTCATACGCCGGGAGCTGCGCTCCCGCCTGACCTTGAAGCACATCCCCGAGATCAGCTACTACCTGGACGACACCCTGGACCAAGCTGAGCATCTACAGGAGCTGATCGACAGGCTAGACGACGGAGCATCGTCCCAGGCGACATGAAGAACAACATCAGTCCCGTCAACGGCTTCCTGAATATATACAAACCCCCCGGTCCCACTTCCATGGATGTTCTGCGCCAAGTCAAGCAGCATACGGGCCATCGCAAGCGAGTCGGGCATGGAGGCACCCTGGACCCCCAGGCTGAGGGGGTGCTGCCCATCTGTTTCGGCCAAGCTACCCGACTCATGGAGCTCCTGGTCGATAGCGGGAAAGAGTACCGGATGGAGGTACGCCTGGGGGCCACCACCACAACCTACGATGGCGAAGGGGAAGTGGTGGACACGGCCCAAGCACCCGACCTGTCCCTCGAAACGATCGAAGATGCCCTGGAAGCCTTCCGGGGGACCATCCAGCAGGTGCCTCCCATGTACAGCGCGCTGAAGGTGGAGGGGAAGCGGTTGTACAAGCTGGCGCGGTCGGGTATCGAGGTAGAACGGCAGCCCCGGGCTGTGGAGATCTACAGGCTGGAGGTCCTGGAGTTCTCATACCCATCCCTGGCGCTGCTGGCGGAAAGTGGCAGAGGGGCATACATGAGGTCTCTTGCCCATGACCTCGGCCAAGCCCTGGGGTGCGGCGCTTACCTTAGCGGGTTGGTGCGCACCCGGTCCGGCGCCTTCAGGGCAGAGGATGCCGTCCCCATGGAAGACCTTTCCGAAGAGGCGCGGGATGAGTGGCAGAGCCACATGTACCCTGTGGACTATCCCCTCTTGGACCTGAAAGGCCTCACCATCGGCCGGGACGCCGAGAAACTGCTCAGGGCTGGCCAGTCTGTCACCTTGTCCCCCAGCGTTGGCGCCTACGTCCGCTACATGGAGCGCCACAGGGCCTACTCCCAAGATGGGCGCTTTGTGGGTGTGCTGTCGTTCGACCTTCCCAAGAACCGGTGGCTGCCCCACAAGCTCTTCAGCCTGGATTCTCCGTCCCCCCACGCCCCCACTATTCGCGCCGGGGAATAGGAACTCTTCAAATCGCCTTTTCGTAGCTGGGCAGCTACAAAAAAGGGCCTTGCGAATCCTACAAGTCTCAACAAATTCCCGGCTACCACCTTGCATTACTTGACAAAAAGATATTAGCTATGCTAGTTATAGCTAGAGCGTAGCTGTGACTGATGGGAGGGAGACGTAATGGACGCATATTGCTTCAAGTGCCGTAGCAAGAAAGAGATCAAGGGCGCTCAGGCGGTAACACTCAAGAACGGCAGGCCCGCTACCCAGGGTACCTGCGCTGTTTGCGGGACCAAGCTCTACCGTATCGGCAAGGCCTAAGCCGCCTTAGAGTCTCAGGGAAGGGGCGCCGTGCCAGGCCCGTCCTTCCCTGGGTTTGACAATCCCTCGAACTTAGGACCTCTTACCTTAGTTCCACCTTGGGTTTGGAACGCAGGCTAGGTAAAGTTCGCCAGGGTTCCCAGGGCGGTTGGCTCATTTCCGCAATGAACCCCTACATGCAGGGCGATTTCGCTATGCCCAGAGTAGGGGTTCATCTTTGGGCCCTTGGAAAAGGATTCGGTTAGCTCTGTTGCCTGGGCTCCGCGTATAGCTTCGGCAGCATTACGTCCCGCCATTTCTGGTTGTTGGGGATGATCTCATCGATAGCCCGGGCGCCGTAGTAGCTGGCGCCTACGCCCGGGGGGTCCCCTCCGTCGGCAACGGTGCGGGCGGCTTGGAGCAACAGGCGGCGGGCGCTCACCACCGCCATATCGCTGGTGGACAGCACTTCCCGGGAGCGGTCGACGATGGCCCCCATAGCTTCCTGCACAGCTTGGTCCTGGGTGTTGATGCCATCTATGCCGGTGAACGTCTCGGTCTTCTGTACGTGGCGGTCGATCATCCAGCTATTGCTCTTGTTCCGTATGCCCAGATAATCGGGTCCCACGTCGCCGGGTCCTCGGCCCAGCTCCCTTTCGATCTCCTCGCCTATGACCAGGGGATGCTCATCGAAACTGTAAATCCAGTTGTAGATCATGACGTTCTGGTCGTCGGTGGGCACCCACATGTGCCCCGCGATGATGTTGTGCCAATCTCCCCCTTTGAACCGGAGCTGCTGAGGGCGAATCTGGTGGAAGGGCATGATGAAGTGGTAAGTGCGGACCAGGGTGGACTCGTTGGGCACATCCCGCAGACCGACGTAGCGGTACCCATAGTCGGTGATATCCACTTCCAGCGTGGGGGGCTTGGCATTGACCAGTTGCGTATCGGATCCGATGCCCACGCGGCTCGTGTTTTTGGTGAGCAGGCGATGGAGGATGGGCGCGTGGGCGGTGTCTATGCCTCCTTCCAGGGCTTGCAGCCAGTTGCACTCCTGGCGGTTCTTGGTCACCAGCCGGTGGGTGTCGGGCACCTGGGTCCACTCGAACCGGGGCGCTGCTGGCATTCTGTCCTTTGGACCCATGTACGCCCAGATGACCTGCCCCATCTCGACGGCCGGGTAGGCGGTGAGCTTCACCTCATCCTTGAGCCTGCTCTCTGCCGGCTCGTTCATCATATCGACGCAGTTCCCGTCCACATCGTACTTCCAGCCGTGATAGACACACCGGAGGCCGCACTCTTCGTTGCGCCCCAGCCACAGGGAGGTGCGCCGGTGAGCGCAGAACTCGTCCAGCAGGCCGATGCGCCCCGAGGTATCCCGGAAAGCGATCAAATCCTCGCCCAGGAGGCGTACCCGCACCGGCGGGCAGTCGGGCTCGGGGATCTCGTTGGAGAGGCAGGCGGGAATCCAGTAGCGCCGCATCGCATCACCCAGGGGTGTGCCTGCGTTGGTGCGAGTCAGAATCTCGTTATCTTCACGGGTAAGCATATCTCCTCCTGTCTGGCTGTGGTTAGTCCGGGGGAGAACTTCAGATCGCCTATTGCCAACTCTTCCTAGATTTCCATGTCGCTAAGGACCATTCCTCTCTCCGGATGTGCGTACCATGCTCTCCTCCACCTCTGAGACGAGGAACCGAGGGCCTGAAGTTAGTGTTTCGGCGGGGATTTGGACGAGGAGGTCATCATCGCAGTCAGCAATGATGGCAGCCTGCATCAGGTTACGTTGCACATCAATTAACTCTCTTGGGGCAAAGGTCGTGTACATCTTGCCACCTAAACTGAAGTGAACGACCAATTCACCAAGGGCTTGATACGGCTGAGCATCCCAGTCTATCGGCTTGCAATGAATCCATACCGACTCTGGATCGGTTCGCCAAACAGGGGGCCTTTGCACACCTACCTCCACCCTTGGGACATGCCCAGAATATACCATGTGGGGCAGTGTCGGTTGCAACACGATTTGTCAATGGCTGGTTGGAGTCATACTCTTCGGGCTGCATCAAAGGTGGCTGCTGTCTACCTCTAGCTCGATTCTCGCAAGCCGACAGCTAATTCGGCGGCCCTTTTCTTGGTATCAACTGTCACTAGTGGGCTCGTGGAGAGGCAAACCATATCCAAAGCATCCGACGCGCGTCCCGCTTTGATTATCCTGCGAGATTTACTCGTACGGGTACGACAGGCTTCCCAAGTGTAGCCCCTTTCTTCTCTGATCTGCGCGGCGACGCTCTCGTTTGATCGCGTAAGGTCGCAAAACTCATTGAAGAACGTGACCAAACATTCTTTCCCTATCGAGTTAAGGTTTCGGTGCAACTGCTGATCATTCATTCCACACCCCTTTGACCTATCTCAAACTCTCTGATCCCCTCGATGACTTGCTCCGCTCTCTCTACACAGTGGTCGACGAACTTTGGAGTCATGTAGAACATCCAGGGTTCATCGTCGCTTGTTGCCTTGTCAAACCAGTCGGACGGCCATCCGAGAAGGCTCTTCTCAAATTTCTGACGTTCTTCAAGAGGCCACTCAAAACCAAAGTGGAACATTTTATTTCTATATGCGAATAGCGTTTGTAGAGTCGTATTAAGATCATCCGGCATGTAACCTTTCATACCAAGTTCACAAACGTATTTCATGATTGTCTCAGTTGTGTCCTGCTTTCTTGGCCACTCTTTGCCCATGTGCCGGAAGGTTCGTTTAAAGGCTGCTTCCATAAATGGGGCAAGCATGCCTACCGCTGCCATGCTATGGGCAGCGTCCTGGTACACCGAGTCATGCATACGGTCGACTTGCTCTTCGACCCAATTTTCATTCGCAGGGCCTTGCGTTTGGGCCGCCATCCTTCCTGCCTTTTCGATGTCGCCTGCCAGTTCCTCGTCGGCTACGCGTTGCCTGGACAAAAGGCAACGAATGGCGAATAAGTGTGACCGGTAGTCGAAATCGAAATCTTCGGGCTTCCCTTCCATGACTCTCCTTAGGCTGGTTCCATGTTTTGCAAAGGGTCAGTCCCCAATACGGTAGAGAGCACTATCGTCACCTGACCCTCCACAATCGGTGAGATAGTATCTCCCATCATAAAGGACCCTTCCGTGATCGCCAGCAAATCGAAAAACGAACGGGGCACCGTATGGCATCTCTATTTGTTGCACGTTATTTTCTCCTCTGTTGAGACGGAGAAGGCAGTCGTGACCCTTCACCCGATTATCGCCCTCGTATCCCCGGTGCCGGTATTCGTAAGTGCCTGGCAGAAGTTGGTTTTCCCCATACCCAACGACCGCACCAGATCCTTTCCATAAGATGCCTGTTGGGAAGTCGGTAGCACAATGATCAAGTGCTAGGACAGCTGGCAGTTGAGGGTGATCAGGTACATCGTGGGTTGAGCGCATACCACTCACCCACCATTGGCCTCCCCAAAAATAATTGCCCTGCTTTATCCACTCCAGCACCAAAGCTTCCCATTCCTGGCAGAACGTTGCCGGATGGGGTGTAGGCGTGGGCGTCGGAGGCAGGGGAGTCGGCGTAGGCTCCGGCGTAGGCGTGGGAAGCTCGGCGATGCGGGTGGCTTCTAGGGCGGCAGCGTAGCGTTCGGCTTCCTGCTCAGCTTCAATCGCGGTACGGGTGGCCTGCTCCACTTGGCGCCTGTGCTCATCTATGGCATCTATAGCGGCTTTGGTCGCCTGGAGGTCAGGAGTCGGTCCAAGGGTCGGGAAAGGAGTCGGAGTTGACAGTATCCTGCCATCTGGAGAGACCTGCTCTCCGAGGCCAGACTTCACCGCTTCAATTGGTATTGCGAATCCGATTCCGGCGATGGTTCGACCGGAGTCGTCGGCTTCCACCCGGGATACGACCACTCCGGCAACCTTGCCGAACATATCCAGCAGAGGTCCACCGCTGTTACCAGGGTTCAAGGATGCGTCGGTTTGCAGGCGGTCCTCCCGTTTGGCAGAGATGATACCGACACTGACCGTCGGCTCCAGACCCAATGCCCGCCCCAGAGGGAAACCGATTGCGATGACCTCCTCGCCAACGCGAATTTCGTTGGAGTCACCGATTGCGATGGGAGCAAAAGACAAAGCTGCGTCTATCTGAATGTATGCCAAGTCAAGGTCAGGGTGCCTTTGAGTTACGTTGGCCTTGTATTCGTTCGATTCGCTAGTACGTATGGTGACTTGGCTGCTTCCCCCGACGACATGCTTGTTCGTAACTACGAGACCATCTTCGTTAACAATGAAACCAGTCCCAGTCCCGGAACCAGCGATTATGTGGACCACGCTGGGCAGAGCGTTCTCCACCACGTCAGCAATCGATAAACCGGATGATAACGGTTCCTCGAAAGCTGCCTCGACATCCGAACGCGGCACGGGGGTGCCAACGGCAGAGGAATCGGATGAGACCTCCGGTGAACCGACCGTAGGACTGGTCGCCTCGGAGCCGCAAGCAAGGGTTGTGAGGACTGCCAAGGCAAGCACTATGGCCTTGAGCAGTGTTTTGATAATCAAAGGGGGTCTCCGTTCTGTTGGTCAGTGGTCAGCCGGCGGGTTGGCAGCTAGTCCTTGATTAACAGGTCCTGTGGTCCCTCAAGGATATAGTATAGCGCACTCCGAACGAATATCGGGAGACAGGTACCAGTTTACCCTTCGAGGAGGCGAGCTGCGGGGAGGGATGCCATCCGGCGGTCCAGGGTCAGAGTTTCCAGCCCGGCGTGCTGATAGTCGTTGGCTGTCAGCCGGTCGAAGAGGCCGGGGCCAACCGAGGCGGAGAGGGCATCCAGTACAGGTCGACCATTCAGTGGGGCAACCAAGCCGCTGGTGAGGGCGGCATAAAGGGCGGCGCGGGAGTCCTCCCACGAAATGCCATAGTGGCGTTGAAGGGCGACGTATGCCTCACCAATGACTTGGTTGGAGACAAGCACTTCGACTCCACCTGACGAAAGATCCCCCAACCGTTCGAGACACCTGGCGAACAAGTCCGGGGGCTGACCAGCGACTAGCCGCACAAGAATCGAGGTGTCAATCCCGATACTTGTACGGATCATATCCCTCGTCCCTGAACTCGCGTATGTCAAATGGCGGGGTGTCGGGCGGTATCTTGTCCCGGAGAGTGCCCAGCTTGGAGTAATCTATCCGGCGCGGACGCAGAGAGAATCCTTCTGGACCTTCGAGCAGTTCGATATGGTCACCTGGTTCCACACCCAGGGCCTCCAACACTCGGGCAGGGAAGGTTACCTGTCTCTTTGAAGTGACCTTGACTAACATCGCACTGCTCCTTACCAACAGCATACAATAGTAAGGAGGCTAATGGAAGGCCGGCTCGACAACCGGCGAGTTAGCTAGTCCTTGATCTCGATGAGGAGGTTCTGCCACGGGACCTGGCTGTCGTTAATCACCCGGTGCACCTCGGGTCCCGCATGGTACGTCCACCGCCCGGGATCGAAGGCCACATCCTCCTCGGTGCCGTCCTCCAGCTCTCGGATTAGGCGCTCGCCTTCGATGGAGACAGTGACGTAGTCCCATTCATGGAGATGCCAGTCGCTGGCATCGCCGGGGGCTATTTCCAGGCTCCATATCTTCACCTTGTCGTTTTCGAACAGAACCCTGGTTGCGACATCCCCCAGGGGCGCATCACCCCTAGCCACAAGTCTCCCCCTCATATATCATGTACGGCGTTTGCTTGGGCAGAGGCTAAGACGCCCCATGCGCCAATGTCAAGGTTAGGAGGGTCCAGTGGAGGTTCCGTCCGTACAAGTGCGGGATGTTTTCAAGACCTACGACACAGGAACGATAAAGGTGGAAGCCCTTCAGGGCGTGGACCTGACGGTCGAGAAGGGCGAGATGCTGGCCATCATGGGCCCCAGCGGATGCGGCAAGACCACCCTCCTGAACTGCATGTCCGGGCTGGACACTGTGGACCAAGGAGAGATACTAATCGAGAACATGAGGCTCCACGAGCTGCCCGATGATGAACGCAGCGACTACCGGGCACGGCGGATGGGCTTCGTGTTCCAGCTGTACAACCTGATCCCCGTGCTTACGTCGGTTGAGAACGTGGAGATGCCCCTCTTGGTTGCGGGAATGAATCCCGGGGAGGCCCGGCGCAAGTCCATGGAACACCTGGACATCGTGGGGCTGTCCGACAGGGCGCACCACCTGCCCGGCGAGCTGTCCGGGGGCCAGCGCCAGCGGGTTACCATCGCCCGGGCCCTGGTGAACGAGCCGGCCATCATTTGGGCCGACGAACCGACCGGCGACCTGGACAGCGAAACGACCAACGACATCATGGACCTTATGTGCCGCCTCAACGACGAGAACCGCCAGACCTTCGTCATGGTGACGCACGGACAGGATGTGGGCGACCGGGCCCACCGCATCGTGCGCATGCAGGACGGCAGGGTAGTGGATGACGGCACCTCGTCTCCCACAGCCCGGGGCCGCGCAAGGTCCAAGGGCTGAGGGCAGGTGAACCATGGATGAGCTCTTCGGCCTATCGATGACCTACATAGCGGCGACCATGCTGATAGCCTTCCTGGCTATCATGCTTGTCGTGGGCATTCTGGCTTGGCGCAACCGGGTGATGCTGCGTCTTGGCTTGCGCAACATACCCCGCCGCAAGTCCCAGTCGGTGCTCATAGTGGTCGGCTCTATGCTGAGCGCTGTGATCATCACCGCGGCCTTCGCAACGGGCGACACCATCAGCAGCTCTATCCGCAGCGACGCCATAGTGGAGCTGGGGAACATCGACGAGGTGATCACCTCCTCCGAGGATCCCCAGGGCTTCGGGCAGCCCGGCCCGCCCTATTTCTCTCAAGACGAGTTCCTTCGGTTGGAGGAGGCCTTGCGGGGCTACGACCAGATCGACGGCATGGTCCCCCACATGGCCGAGACTGTCCCCGCCTTCAGCCAGACCACCTCTCTCAGCGAGGGACGGATGCGGGTGACCGCCCTGGACCCGTCCAGGATGGCTGGCTTTGTCCCCCTGACCAGCCTCGACGGGGATGTTGTATCAGTGGAGGCACTCCCCGACGACAGCCTCTACCTTAACGAGGCGGCCGCCGAGGAGCTGACAGCTCAGGCAGGCCACCGCATCACCCTGTACATAGGCGGGGAAGCGGCCGATTTCGACGTTGCCGGGGTGGTCCGGTCGGGAGGCATGGCTGGACAGAGCACTTCCTCCACAGCCCTGATTTCCCTGGAGCAGGGACAGGAACTCTTCGACCGCCCGGGTCAGGTCAACATCATCTCTGTCTCCAACCGGGGAGACTCCCGAAGTGGAGCTGACCTTAGCCGGGACGTCACCAAGCGTCTACGGGGACTGCTGGCCGACGAGGCAGTGGCCGCAGAGCTGAAGGGGCTGCTTGCCACACCTGAGCTGCTAGCAGCAATCGACGAGCTGAGCGCTGCGCCCCAAGGGGTCGCCAGGGAACAGCTCAGCGTTCTTCATCGCGAGCTGCAGGCGCCGGAAGTGTCCCAGGACCTGCTGGATACCCTCTCGAATCCCAGTGTGGAAGGAGAGGTGCTTTCGGCGATAGAGGGCTTGCCCATTCCCGATGATCGCAAGTGGGCGATGTTTGGCGAAGCCTATGATCTGTTCGAGGATCTGGCGCCCCTCAGGGTGTTCGAGATCAAGCGCTCCCTGCTTGACATCGCCGACGTGGCCGGAAGCGGGATCACATCTTTGTTCGTGATGTTCGGCCTCTTCTCAATAATGGTGGGCATACTGCTGATA
Organism: Dehalococcoidia bacterium; assembly: GCA_963663025.1. Lineage (GTDB taxonomy): Bacteria > Chloroflexota > Dehalococcoidia > Lucifugimonadales > JAGWBF01 > JAGWBF01. The sequence goes on from OY760073.1 coordinate 2,184,727, forward strand.
TTCCTGATATTCGTGATGCTGGCCGCCGCCCGGCGCACCGAGATGGGCATGGCGAGGGCAGTGGGGGCAAAGAGAAGCCACCTGGTGCAGATGTTCGTCTTCGAGGGAACGGCCTACGACCTGATGGCCGCTGCCGTGGGGACCGCCTTGGGCTTGGTGATCAGCTATGGCATCATCGGCCTGCTCAACTACATCATCGGGCGCATCGACGTGGACTTCTCCTTCACCTACTCGGTGCAGGCCACCAGCATTATCGCCGCCTTCTCCATGGGCATGATCATCGTCTTTGCCACCGCCGTAGTGTCGGCTACCAGGGTCAGCCGTATGAACATCGCTGAGGCGGTGCGCGGGGTGCCCGAAAACATCGTTCTGGGGGGCGAGCCGCCCCTGGGAGACAGGGCAAAGCTGCTGCCATTGTCCCTTGGGCGTCCCCTGGTCTTCCTGTGGCAGGGCCTCACTTCCATAGCTCGGGGCAGGTTCCTGCGAGGGACCCTGCGCTCCCTCGCCAGCGTTCTCTGGGTTATCGTATTCCCCATCTGGATCGTGGATTTTGCCGTTTCAGTCGTGCGATTCTCCCTGCCCTACCTGCGCCGAGGCTGGCTGATAATTTTGATTGGAGCATTGTTGTACTTAGGGGGCGTCTATAGCTGGAAGTCTGCTGCGGCGTTCACCCTGGGCATGACCCTGATGATCATGGGCTTCGGGCTCATGATGCGCCTTTTGGTGGCTGCGCGGCCCCAGTTCACCGAGGTGTTCGGTCTCCTTCTGGCCTTGTCCGGCGTGCTGCTGGCGCCCTACGGCATCTTGAACGGGCAGGGGATAGTCATCACGCTAGGCGCGCTGCTGCTGATCGCGGGGGCAGCCATGGTCCTTCCCCTGGCCAGCGGCAAGGTGCCACGCAGGCCCCAAACCATCGACCGCCACGCTTTCACCCTGGTAGGAGTGCTGGTGCTGGCTTTCTGGCTGCTCCCTGAGGACGTTGGAGAGCACTGGGTTGGGGAGCTGAACGCCGATATAGAGATGTTCTTCATCTCCGGCATATGCATGGTGGGCGCAGCGGTGTGGACGGTCATGTACAATGCCGACCTCTTGCTGCGTGGCCTCACCATCCTGACCTCCCGAGTGGGAAAGCTGCGGCCTGTGGTGGTCACCGCCGTCGCCTACCCGATGAGCGCCAAGTTCCGCACCGGCCTCACCCTGGCCATGTTCTCCCTGGTTATATTCACCATGGTGGTGATGTCCTTGCTCAACGATTCCTTCGCCAACACCTTCCGCGACACCGAGCGGATATCCGGGGGTTGGGATATCGAAGGCAGCGTGACCTTTACAAGTCCCATCGACGACATCCGCGCCTCCATAGCCGATGACCCATCTTTGTCCATAGACGATTTCAGGGCCATCGGCGGCTACACTTTCGCTCCCATTGCAGTGAGGCAGGTGGGGGCGGAAAGCCAGGCGTGGGAGAGCTACGCCCTTCAGGCATCTGACGATGAGTATCTGGCTTCAAATGAGTACGGCATTCGAACTGCTATCCCCGAATACAGGGGAGACGAGGAGGCTGTGTGGGAAGCCCTGCGCCGGGACCCCAATCTTGCGGTGATAGACTCCGGCGCTGTCGAGCAGGCTGACCAGGATTTCAACGATGCAGGCAGCTTTACCCTGGAGGGGGTCACTCTCACGGAGGAGCTGGAGGCTCCCATAACCGTCGAGGTTTCGGAGACCCTTACCGGCTGGGAGCGGGAGTACACGATCATAGCCATCCTGGACCCGGCGGCCGACCCGGCTGGCATCATAGCATCCAGGGCCGGCATAGATGTGCCCGCGGCCCCTGAGATACCCATAACCACCTACAGGTTCATGGTGGCCGAAGGGGTTGACGTCAAGGAAGCGTCCAAGGCCCTGGAGGTCGCCTTCCTGGCCAACGGCATGGAGACCGTTGTGCTGGAAGACCAGATCGCCGATTTTGTCTCCTTCTTCAGGTCCTTCTACAACCTGCTGATCGGCTATATGGGTCTGGGGTTGATCGTGGGCATCGCCGCCCTCGGTGTAGTGTCCATGAGGGCCGTGGTGGAGAGACGGCAGCAGATAGGGGTTCTGCGGGCCTTGGGGTATCGCCAACAGATGGTGGAGCTAAGCTTCCTTCTTGAGTCGTCCTTCGTCACCCTGCTGGGGGTCGCCATCGGCGTGACCCTGGGATTTGTCCTGTCCAACAACCTTGTAACCGGGTTCGAGGACCAGCTGGAGGGCATCAGCTTCTCCGTGCCCTGGATACAGATTGTGGGCATCATCATCGCGACCTACATCTTTGCCATGTTGACCACCTATTTCCCAGCCCGCCAGGCATCCCGGGTCACCCCTGCCGACGCCCTCAGGTACGAATAGCGGAACCCCTGGAGAAGGCCGGAGGCCGGGTTGTCCTGTAGGCGATTTCTGCTAATATGTACGTTAGGTCATTTCTGGGAGGCATGATTTGTCCGTTCATTTCGAAGACAGCGAGATGCAAATCATCAAGATTCCCCACATGGGCATGCTGGACAACAACGGCTATATCCTCACCTGTCTCCGCACGGGCGAGAAGGTGATCATCGACGCTCCCGACGAATCGGAAAGGCTGGCCGATGCAGCGGGCGACGGCCCCATCAAGGCCATAATCATCACCCACAGGCACGGGGACCACACCGCCGGTCTGCGCGGACTCAAGGAGCGCACGGGCGCTCCCGTGGCTGCCCATCCCGACGATGCGCCCGCCCTGCCCATGCCCCCCGATATACTCCTGCAGGATGGCGACACCATGGCGGTGGGAGACCTGAACCTGCTGGCGATGCACACGCCCGGCCACACCCCCGGCGCCCTGTGCTTGGTCATCGGGCAGCACGTCTTCTCCGGGGATACCCTGTTCAAGGGGGGGCCTGGACGCACCGGCTCCCCCGATAACTTCAGGCAGGTGAAGGCCAGCATAGAAGGCAAGCTTCTCCCCTTGGAGGATGCCACGTCTGTCCTCACCGGCCACGGCCCAGACACGATAATAGGCGATGCCCGCAAGGAGATCGCGGTATTCAACTCCAAGACCCATCCCGACGACCTGTGCGGTGATGTGGAGTGGCTGAAGAGCTAGCGGTGGCCTGTTGGCAGACCATTGCCGGGGCGGGCACTCAGGACCTGACTGCAACCCCAAGACTACAGCGACACGCGCCAGGGAGATGAAATGTACCAGAGGACTGTGCTCGACAACGGGCTGCCTATTCTAACCTCAACGATGCCCAACATCCACTCGGTTTCCATGGCCCTGTTCGTGGGGGCCGGCTCTCGCTACGAGACCGACGACATGGCCGGCGCCTCCCACTTCCTGGAGCACTTGCTGTTCAAGGGGACCCAGGGATGGCCCACCGCCCGGGAGGTCAGCGAAGCCATCGAGGGCGTCGGCGGGGTGATGAACGCCAGCACCGACCGGGAGATGACCATCTACTGGTGCAAGGTCGCCAGGCCCCACTTCCGCACAGCCTTGGCTGTGCTTGCCGACATGCTGGTGCACCCCATCATCGACCCTGAAGAGCTGGAGAAGGAGCGGGAAGTCATCCTGGAGGAGCTACGGATGACCAACGACTACCCCTCCAACCGGGTCGGCCTGCTTATCGACGAGACCCTCTGGCCGGAGCAGCCCATGGGACGCGACGTGGGAGGCAGCCAAGACTCGGTCAAGGCCATCACCCGCGACCACATCATGGAGTACATGGGCAGCCAGTATACGCCCAAAAACGTGGTGGCTGCTGTGGCAGGCGATGTTTCCCACGAAGAGGTGGTGGACCTGCTGAGCGACCTGCTCAAAGACTGGAAGGATGCGGAACCCATCCCCTGGTTCCCCGTAGAGGACAGGAACGGCTCCGCCCCCGTCAGGGTCGAGCAGCGCAACACCGACCAAGCCCACCTGTGCCTGGCCCTGCCGGGACTGCCCCAGGATCACCCCGATCGATACGCCATGACCCTTATGAACGTCATGCTGGGCGAGGGCATGAGCAGCCGCCTGTTCTTGGAGCTCCGGGAGAAGCAGAGCCTGGCCTACGATGTGCACAGCGCCATCAGCTTTTATCGGGACTGCGGTTCCATGAGCATCTACTGCGGCGTGGAACCCAAGAAAAGCCACGGCGCCGTGTCCGCCATCCTGGAGCAGCTGAAGGGCCTCCAGGACACCATTCCCCAGAGCGAGCTGGACAAGTCCAGGGAGTTGTCCAAGGGGCGCCTGATGCTGCGCATGGAGGACAGCCGCAGCGTCGCTATGTGGCTGGGCGCCCAGGAGAAGCTGACGGGCAGGGTGCACACGGTGGATGAAGTCGTTGCCATGATGGATGAGACCACCACCGAGGATGTGGAGCGGGTGGCCGCCGATATTGTGCGCGACGAGCACCTGAAGCTGGCCGTGGTGGGCCCTCACCGGAGCGACCGCGCCTTCCAGAAGCTCCTGAAGCTGTAAAGTCTTTAGACGAATCCCCCTTGACATTCTTCTTCCAGTTTTAGTCTATTAGGATAGGCCTAGCGTCTCTCTGGAGGGTTTAGCCTTAGTGGACCACATATCTGTTTATCGAAAAGCGTGACGTCGCTGAGACTAGGCCATGATGGTCCGCCTTACCTTTGCCACAAATACATAGGCATCTTTGTGCACGGGTTCGAGAGTAGGCACAATCTTCTCTCTTCAGTACCGTTGATATCGCCAACACGATGACAGTGAAGTTAGCTGGGGGAAGATGCACATACGCCGAACTCATCGGACCCAAGGTGACAACGCATCCGAAGAAGGTGCAGGAGGACGGGTTATGGTTGTGATGCGCCCGCAACCAGAATCCCCGGGTTTGAAGCAGCCACTAGGTTTGCCTTCATCTACCAACCGGGAAGATGTCTTTAGTAGAGACCTATCAACTATACATTTCGGGTACGCCGAAGAACTGTATCATCGGTGGCCTGCCCCGGTATGTATCGTTGCCGACGGACCATACGGACTCAACGGATTTCCTGGTGATCTTCCGAATGTAGATGGCTTGCTCGAATGGTATCGGCCTCACGTAAAGGCTTGGTCGGATAGATCAACACCCGAGACTACATTGTGGTTTTGGAATTCGGAGCTAGGATGGGCTACCATCCACCCTCTACTGCTGGAGCATGGCTGGGAATACCGAAGTTGTCACATATGGAATAAGGGGCTTGGGCACATAGCAGGCAATGCCAACACCCAAACGTTGAGAAAGTTCCCAGTAACAACGGAGGTTTGTGCGCAATACGTAAAACAAGCGCGTTTTCACTCCAGCGGTCAATGGTTAACTATGCAAGACTGGTTGCGTGCCGAATGGAAACGATCCGGACTTCCACTGCGTTTGGCCAATGAGGCTTGCGGCGTATTAAACGCCGCCACTCGCAAGTATCTGACCGCGGATCACTTATGGTATTACCCGCCCCCTGATGCCTTTGTTCGTCTCGCTGCTTATGCAAATGAATACGGAAACCCCACGGGTAGACCCTACTTCAGCCTAGATGGCAAGCACTCCATCGGCTTTGATCAATGGGCTCGAATGCGCGCGAAGTTCAACTGTACAGTGGGAATTACGAACGTCTGGACAGTTCCGCATGTTGGGGGTGTAGAACGGGTGAGTGGCAACCAGCGGAGTCCAAAATGGAAATTCAGAAGCCTGCATGGCAGTCAGAAACCCTTGGGTCTCATTGAGATACCCATTCAGGCATCCACAGAGCCCGGGGATGTTGTATGGGAACCGTTTGGTGGCCTCTGCCCAGCTGCAGTTTGCTCGTGGCGATCAGGGCGGGTGAGTTACAGCGCAGAGATAATTCCAGAATACTATGAGGCGGCGGTAAGCCGTTTGAATGGTGAATAGTCCACAGCCCTCAGAGCCCACTGGCTGGGAACACTATTCGCTCTGGAAGAGAGTAAAAGATGCCCTTTATGCCTGTCCAGACCATTTCACCACGCCAACGACCATCGAAGGCCTGTTAGCAACGGACGTCTTCACACTTAACACTCCTTTAGCAGCAACCATTGAAGAATCAGTAGTAAGGACGCTGAATGCGATGCGGTCAGTTTGGGACCCCGACAAGCAGTATTTGACCTACACGTTCGTTCGGCAGCCCCAGACATTTCCAGACGTGATATTGCGACAAACGAAAAACGGCCAAGACATCCTAATGGGAATTGAACTAAAGGGTTGGTATCTGCTAGCTCGAGAAGGGGTGCCAACGTACAGATTCACAGTGACCGAAAAGGCCTGTAATCCGCAAGACCTGCTCGCCGTTGTACCGTGGGTTCTCTCAAATATTCTTGCTGGTTCACCGGTACTTCAAAGACCTTTTGTCGAAACCGCTCAGTATTGTGCAACAAAGCGAAACTACTACTGGATGTACGAACGGAAAACTTCGAGTAACACCGAAATCAATGTCCCTGAAGACGTTGGCCCATATCCATTAAAGAGCGACCACATATCCGACAAGCCGGTTAGCGATGGTGGAGGCAATTTCGGGAGGCTAGCCCGCTACGGCCTGATGGACAGCTACATCACCGATATGGTTGCAACGCGAATCCGAGGGATTTCGGTGTCCGATTGGCAGAAATTCTTCAAGGAACACGCGATCGGATCATAGGGAGATAAACGATGACGCAGCGCGTGCAGAGGATTACAAGGAAACACACTCCCGCACAGCCGATACCTGGGCCATAGATGCCCTCGGGAGAAGTTGTCTGATGTCGGGCTCCACGCTAAGCCTAAGGATATGTGCCAATATGAGCGAGAGCACGATTGCCCCAAGTGTGAGCCCGCCACTCAGGGAATCCTCAATTACATTGGCAATTAACGCCGTCGCATCGCACCTTTCTCCTACGGAAATGTCCTCCAGCAGGAGAGACAGGGCGGATTTGCGATAGCTCCCCAGTCCAAACAGGGTTTAGGTACCCGTCTTAGCGGGGACCGTAAGCCTATGCAAGATTCCGCAGGTAGCACCTTAACTACTGCCCCACACGGCCTCCCCACCTCCGGGCGCGACGCATTTCTGTATGCGCTCAAGGCCCGCGGGAAGCCAGGCTACAAGCGGTACGTAGGCTCCCCCCTGAGGTATGCGGGGGGGAAGAGCTTGGCCGTTGGCTACGTCGTAGAGCGGGTTCCCCAAGACATCGACCGGCTGGTGTCACCTTTCATCGGTGGCGGGTCCGTCGAGATCGCCTGCGCCAATGAACTGGGGCTGGACGTTGTCGCATACGACCTCTTCAACATCCTGTGCACCTACTGGCAGGTCCAGATTTCTGATCCCGAAGCGCTAGCGACACGCCTGAGCCGGTGGGAACCCACCCAAGAGACCTACCGCCAAGTCAAGGAGCGCCTGCGGGCCCACTGGAAGGATGAATCGCCATTGGACGACCCCCTTGAGGTGGCCGCCCACTACTGGTTCAACCACAACCTCTCCTATGGGCCGGGTTTCCTGGGATGGATGAGTCGCATCTACGAAAATCCGGTCCGGTATGAGAGGCTCCTCTCCCGTGTTCAGTCCTTCGACTGTCCGACTCTGGAAGTGCGTCAAGGCACATTCGAAGAGACCATCCCGCAGCACGAGGGCGATTTCCTGTACTGCGATCCCCCCTACTACCTGAACGGCGATAGCCGGATGTTCCGGGGAATCTACCCCCAGCGCAACTTCCCCGTGCATCACAACCGATTCGACCACGAGGCCCTGCGAGAGCTCTTGGGACAACACCGGGGTGGGTTCATCCTCTCCTACAACGACTGTTCAGCCATCCGGGAGCTGTACGCAGCCTATCCCATCATCGAGGTCGGCTGGCAGTACACCCTGGGACAGGGGGAGACCCGAATCGGCAAGAATCGAATAGAGAACGGGGTGAATCACAATATCAAGGACTCGCACGAGATCCTGATAATCGGAGAGCGGGCGTGAGTGGCCCGACAAGGTGCCACGATACACTTGACAAGTAACCGCTGGATTTGTTTATTTGAGGTAAGCCGTTCTCTGGGGTCAAAGTTGCTGGACGCACAGCCCTGGTCCCGGATCCCAAGACTCTATACAGATCGAGTGAGGCCCAAGTTGTCGCGTCATCCCTCCCGACTCTTTCTAGAAAACGACCAAATAGAGACATTGGGCATCCATACCAACGGATCGGTGATCCCCAGATCACGTAAGCACATCGCGTTTGGGTGGTACGGGGGAAAGTTCAGCCACCTGGATTGGCTCCTACCTCTGCTGCCCGAATCGCATCACTACTGTGAACCTTTTGGCGGGTCTGGGGCCGTGCTAATCAATCGGGAATCCTCCCCTGTGGAGACGTACAACGACCTGGATGGGGAGGTGGTCAATTTCTTCCGAGTCTTGCGGGAACACGGCGACGAATTCATTCGGATGCTTTCCTTGACCCCATTTTCTCGCGAAGAGTTCTTCCTGGCTCTGTCCGACCAACCCCTAGATGGAGCGCCAGTTGAACGAGCGCTAAGGTTTTTCATCCGCGCGAGACAAGCTCGCACCGGCCTAGCTCAGACAGCTACCCTTGGTAGATGGGCCAACTGCAAGAACACCAGCCGCTCCGGTATGTCAGGGGTGGTTTCCCGTTGGCTGGGAAGCGTAGAATCCTTACCTGAGATAGCTACCAGGTTCCTGCGGGTGCAGATCGAAAACCGCCCAGCCGTTGACCTGATGAAGCTTTATGATTCCCCTGACACCCTGTTCTATTGTGACCCACCATACCCACATGATTCGAGAGGGGATAGCCGGGCTTACAGCTACGAAATGTGCGACGACGAGCACATCAAGTTGGCGGCATTGCTACAGGTGGCAAGGGGCAAGGTTGCCATTTCTGGCTATCAATGTGAACTCATGAACCGCCTCTATGCAAATTGGAACCTGCATCTCGCTCCACCCAAACGGTCGCACTCGGTCAAGCAAATCCGTCAAGAAGCTCTGTGGACCAACTACTAGATGTGGCAAAGTGTCGATAGATTACGACCGCGCGTCCAAGCTATTAGCTTCAGCGTTCGATAGAGCCAACACCGCCTTTTTCGAGTTCGCCCACAGTTAAACCGGTCAACTATCCCCGGAATCACAGTTGTCAAAGGCTCCCTTCGTGAGTTACCCTCCCCCTGCGACGGCTCCGTATCCGCCCTGTGATATGGGCACTAAGCCCCCTTGCTGGGTGGATACGGTCTGGCCGTCGCAAGCTGACCCATCATCACGTAAGGGGGCACCTTATGCGTGCTAATCAGGCCTGCATTCTCATGTTGTCTGTACTGGCACTATTCGCCTTGTCTTGTCTGGAGGAGGACCCGAATTCCGAGGACCATCCAACACAAATCCCTACACCAACCGTAATTGTTGCCTCACGGTGCATAGAGGCACCAGCCGCTCTGGTTTCCCAATTGGAGAATGGCCTGACCGCATATGGTTCGGCTACCCTGCACAGCGTTTTCTATGTGGAGAACAACGACAACCGCCCTTGGCGGTTCATAGGTGGCAAGATGGAGGCACCTGGTGCGGATGGCATAGTCCTTACTTGGGCCACGAGTTCGCTTGATCTGGACGGCAGCAGCTTAATTGTGGCGGTGGACTCACTGTCGGAGGAGTTTTCGGTCTGGAGTATTTCGGGTGCTGGCCAGTTCGCCCAGAAATTCGATGATGAGATTGAGGCCGTCCGAGAATGCGCCAGTGGCTAAATCACAGCGTGGTTATCGCAATAATCCCCAATCCAACGGCTCGCCTGCTAGAGATCAGAACTAGGCCGCCGGTTTGAAGTAGGGGATGGAGATCTGGTCGGTGGCGCGGACGAAGGTGACCTGTACAGCCATGCCGATGGACACATCCCGAGGCGGGCACTCGACGATGTTGGTGAACATCCGCACCCCCTCCTCCAACTCCACCAGGGCCACCACGTAGGGCACATCGTCGGCAAAGCCCGGCGTGCGGTTCTGGCTGGTCACGGTGAAGGTCCAAATGGTGCCCTTGCCGCTGGACTCCACCCACTCCACCTCCGTCGCCCAGCAGTTAGCGCAGATGCCCCGGGGGTACCACTGGAACTTGCCGCAGGACGGGCACTTCTGGACCAGCAGCTTGCCCTGCCGGCAGGCTTCCCAGAACCTCCTGGTCTCTCCCGCAACCGAGGGCAGGGGTTTCGTCCACTCAGGCATGATCAGTCCTTTCCGAGGATGACTGTGCCGCCGCTGTGGCGGGACCCGATGGTGCCCCCGGTGCCGTGGGCCAAAGCGATCTTGCAATTCTCCACCTGCCGGGGAGTTCCTGCGAACTCGTTCCTGAGCTGACGGGTGGACTCCAGGAGCAGGAAGAGTCCCCGCATTCCGGGATGGTTGGACGACAGGCCGCCCCCGTCGGTGTTTATGGGCAGGCCACCGCCGACCATAAGCCTGCCTCCCGTCACGAAGTCCCCGCCCTCGCCTTTAGCGCAAAAGCCCAGGTCTTCCAGCGTGGTGAGAACGGTGATGGTGAAGGAGTCGTAGATCATGGCCATGTCGATGTCATCGTGGGTCACCCCCGCCATGGCGAAGGCAGGCCCCGAGCTCTGCTTGGCAGCCAGGTACACCAGGTCCCGGTTGCCCGCAGCCTGGTGGGCGAGGGCTTCTCCCACGCCCAGCACCCACACCGGGGCTTGCCTGCAGTTGCGGGCCACCTCCGGGGAAGCCACCACCACCGCTCCCCCGCCGTCGCTGATCACGCAGCAGTCCAGGATGTGCAGGGGCGAGGAGATCATCCGCGAGGACAGCACCTCATCCACGCTGATGGGGTTGCGGAACATGGCATGGGGGTTCATGCCGGCGTGGTGGCGCATGGCCACCGCGATCTCCGCTAGCTGCTCCCCCTTGGTGCCGTACTGGTGCATGTGCCTCTGGGCCACCATGGCGTACAGGCCCACGGTGGTCAGGCCGTACAGCTCCTCGAAGCTGTCGGGCGAGGCCTCCAGAGCGCTGCGTCCGAACCGGCCCACTCCCCCGGTACCCACGGACACGCCCCCGGACCGGGCCAAGCTCCCGTAGGTGATCAGTGCGCACTTGATGCGACCCGCAACTATGGCGGTCACGGCATGGGAGAGGTGGAACTCGAAGGACCCTCCTCCCACCGAGGTGTTGTCCACGTAACTGGGGTTGATGTTCAGGTAGTCCGCCAGGGCAAAGGCGCTCATCCGAACGGTGGTGGAGGAGGTGAACAGGCCGTCCACATCATCCTTGGTCAGCCGGCGTCGGCGATGGCTGCGATGGCGCTCTCGCCCTGTATCTGCAGCTCGCTCTTGTCGGGGGCGTAGCGGGTAGGGTGCTCGTTAATGCCAACGATGGCGGCCGACTTTCTCAAGTCGGGCATAGAGACCTCCTTACCTCAGACGGCGGGGCGGCAATATCATAGGTTGACCTGCTGAGGGTGTCAATAATTGACACTCCTGGGGGCCGTGACTACACTCGACACCAACAGCCCCCTACGTATTGGTCTCGGGCAGACAGGCCCGATGGAGGCGTATCATGGCCGACGTGAAGCTGATCTCCGCCGACTCCCACGTAACCGAACCGGCTGACCTCTGGGAGGAGCGCCTGGAGAAGAAGTTCAAGGACCGGGCCCCCCGGATGGTGCACAACCCGGAGAACATGAGACCGGGCTCCTACTTGCTGGTGGAAGGAGTCCCTCCCATCCACATGGCCCAGGGCACCGGCGCCGGCAAGAAACCCGAGGAACTGCCCCAGTTCTTCCAGGAGTCCACCTACAAGGATGCCCGACCAGGAGGCTGGGACCCGGCCGAGCGCATCAAGGACATGGACATCGACGGGGTGGAAGCCGAGGTGATCTACACCACCCTAGGCTTCAGGCTGTTCTGGCTCACTGACGGCGAGTTCCAGAGAGCCTGCTTCAAGGCGTACAACAACTGGCTGGCCGAGTACTGCTCCTACGCCCCCAACAGGCTGGTCGGCCTTGCCATGATCACCCTGTCGGACATCGACGAGGCGGTGAAGGGCCTCCGTCGGTGCCACGGCATCGGTCTGAGGGGCGCGATGATATGGGCTTCTCCCCCCGACGACATCCCCTACCACGACTCCCGCTATGACCCCTTCTGGGATGCCGCCCAAGAGTTGGGCATGCCCCTGAGCCTGCACAGCATCACGGGCTTCGGCCCCGAAAGCCGCCTTATGGTCAAAGACCCCATCGACCGCTACGTGCGCTCGACGGTGCTGTGCCACGAGGTGCAGCGCTCCCTCACCACCCTCATCTTCGGCGGTGTGATGGAGCGGTTCCCCGACCTGAAGTTTGTGTCGGCTGAGAACGAGGTAGGCTGGCTGGGCTACCTCCTCCAGCGCCTCGACCAAGCCCAGGATGAGTATAAGTACTTGTACCCCACCAAGCTGACCATGAAGGCCAGCGACTACTTCCACCGCCAGTTCTTCGCCACCTTCATCGACGACCCCATGGGGATAGACCAGCGCCACAGCATCGGTGTGGGCAACATCATGTGGTCCTCGGACTATCCCCACACCGTCTCCTCCTGGCCCAACTCCCACGATGTGGTGGACCGCCACATGGTGGATGTCCCCGAGGATGAGAAGCTGGGCATAATACGGGGCAACTGCGCCAAGCTATACGGCTTGGACGTAGCCTAGCTGCGAGAAGGGGCCTTGCAGGAACCGTCGGACTCCCCAATCTCCACCATCACCTTGCAGGTCAACGGCGTCGATCACCGCCTCGATGTGGAGCACAGGTGGACCCTGCTGTACGTCCTCCGTGAGGTGCTGGACCTGACGGGGTCCAAGGTGGGCTGCGACAGGGCGGAGTGCGGGGCCTGCACCGTGCTCCTGGGAGACCTCCCCGTATATGCCTGCCAGATGCTGGCGGTGCAGGCGGCAGGGCGCCCCATACTCACGGTCGAGAGCCTCGCCCAAGACGGCGCTCTCGACCCGGTGCAGCAGGCCTTCCTGGACGAGGATGGGGGCCAGTGCGGCTACTGTAGCCCCGGCTTCCTGATGACCACCAAGGCACTGCTGGATTCCAACCCCGATCCCACAGAGCAGGAGATAAAGTTCGCCTTGGCGGGGAACCTCTGCCGTTGCAACGCCTACGGGCGCATCATCACCGCCGTAAAGGCGGCCGCAGCACAGAGGAAGGCGTCTTGACCCTGGACGTCGTGGGACAGAAGGTGGAGCGCAGGGGTCTGCGGGAGAAGCTGACCGGCGAGGCCCGCTACTCGGCAGACCTTAAGCTGCCGGGAATGCTATACGGCGCCGTCCTCCGCAGCCCCCACCCTCACGCCAACGTGCTCAGCATAGACACCTCGGCGGCCGCCAGCCAGCCTGGGGTCCACGCCATCGTGACCCCCTTCGATGTCCCCGCCGGGCGGATTGACGGCGACCTGCCCATCTTGGACACGCGGGTGCGCTACGAGGGTGACGAGGTGGCTGCCGTGGCCGCCGACTCGCCGGAGCGGGCCGCCGAGGCCCTTAGTTTGCTTAACGTCGAGTACGAATTCCTGCCCTTTGTGCTGGATGCTGACGCAGCCGTGCAGCCGGGCGCCCCGGAGATCCATCCTGGAGGCAACCTGGTCGGCGGGCAGCCCATCTCCCTGGAGCGGGGCAGCGTCGAGCAGGGGTTCGTGGAGGCGGACCTGGTGCTGGAGGAAGAGTACCTCGTCCCTCCCCACGGGCCTGCAGCCCTGGAGCCCCGGGCGGCGTTGGCAAGCTGGGAGGCCGGCAAGCTGACGGTGTGGAAGTCCACCAGGGGAGTCCACCCTGACCGGGCAGCCCTGTCCAGGGCCCTACAGTTGCCCGAGTCGGACATCACGGTCATCGGCCCCTACCTGGGGGCGGGCTTCGGCAGCAAAGACGAGTCCCGCACCGCATCCCTGGCTGCCGTGCTATCCCAGAGGGCAGGCCGTCCCGTGCGCATCGAGTTTGGACGCCGGGAGGAGTTCGTGTCCGGGCGCACCCGCCACGGCGCTCGCATCCGCACCAAGGTCGGCGTCAAGGCCGACGGCACAATCACCGCCGTCCACACCACAGCCTACGTGGACTGCGGGGCCTACGCTGCGTCAGGGCCGGGCGTCACCCGCCGCCTGGGGCAGGGCAGCTTGTACCTGTACCGATGCCCCAACGCCCGCTACGACGGCCACCTGGTGTACACAAACCGACCCGTCGGAGGCTCTTACCGGGCCTTGGGAGCGCCCCAGGGCCATTTCGCCCTGGAGAGCACCATGGATCGGGCTGCGGAGACCCTGGGCATGGACCCCCTGGAGTTCCGCCTGAAGAACCGGGTGCCCCCCGAGGGTCAGCCTGGCATCAGGACAACCCCCGCCGACGCCATCGTGGATACCCAGCCCGTGGAGGGAGGCATCCCATTCTCCAGCAATGGTCTGGAGCAGTGCCTGATAGAGGGAGCGTCGGCCTTTGGATGGGGCGCGCCGAAGCAGGCCCTGCCCGACCCTACGCGCAAGATCGGACGCGGCATGGCGATGCTCATCTACCGGGGAGGTCCGGGGAACCGCTCTTCGGCAGATGTGAGGCTCTCCAGGGACGGGAGCATCAACCTGCTGGTGGGCACCATGGACGTGGGCGAGGGGGCCGAGACGGTGCTGGCCCAGCTTGCCGCCGAGACCCTGGGTGTGGGGTACGACGACGTAAACTTGGTCTCCGCCGACACCTCCCTCACGCCGACGGCCCCCATAACCGCCGGCTCCACTGCCACCTTCTCCACCGGCACAGCGGTGGTGCAGGCCGCCGGGGAGCTGCGGGACAAGATCCTGGAGCTGGCTACGGTGGGCTTGGAGGTCAGCGCAGACCAGCTCGAGGCCCGGGGTGGGCACATCTACGTCCAGGGAGCGCCCGAACGGCGCATGTCCCTGGCGGAAGTGGCCCGCCACATTCCCGGCGACGAGATGACCGCCTACGCCGAGATCGTGCCAGGCAGCACCGAGTACATCGTCAACGCCTTCGGTGCCCACTTCGTCGAGGTGGAGGTGGACACGCTGACAGGCAAGGTGTACATCCGCCGCTACGTCGCCGCCCACGACTCGGGGCGCATCCTCAGCCCCGCGGCCGCCCTGAACCAGGTCGAGGGGGGCATCAGCCAGATGCTGGGGTACACCCTGTCCGAGGAGCTGATCACCGACGGCCCTACGGGCATCACCCTCAACGGCAGCTTCCTGGAACACAAGTGTCCCTCCATCCTGGACTACAACGACATCCAGGTGATCTTCGCCGACATCGTGGATCCGGTTGGTCCCATGGGAGCCAAGTCCCTAGGCGAGCCTCCCTGCGCCGCCGTCGCCCCTGCCGTGGCCAACGCCATCTACGATGCCATCGGCGTGCGCATCAAGGAGCTTCCCATCACCCCCGACGCCATCCTCCACGCGCTGGACCCCTCGGCTGGAGGGTCGGCTTGAACCCCTTCGAGTACCGGGAACCCTCCACCATGGAGGATGTGGTGGGTCTGCTGACAGCCTACGCGGATGCCCAGGTGATGTCCGGGGGCATCGACCTGCTGGGCGAGATGAAGGACGACATCGCCGCACCGGGGGTGCTCCTCGGCCTGAACGGCGTTCCCGGCCTCACCGAGATCACCGAGGGCCTCACAGGGGTGGTCATCGGCGGGATGGCCACCATCACAGCCGTAGAGCACCACCCAGGGATACGGCGCCGCTACACAGCACTGGCTGAGGCTGCCGAGAGACTGGCGACACCCCAGATAAGAAACGTAGGCACCCTGGCGGGCAACCTGTGCCAACGTCCCCGCTGCTGGTACTACAGGAACCCCCTTACGCCCTGCCTGAAGCGAGGCGGGGACGTCTGCTACGTCCTGGAGGGCTACAGCAAGTACATGTGCGTCGCCGGCGGGAGCGGGTGCTACATGGTGCACCCCTCGGACGCTGCGTCGCCCCTGGTGGCCTTCGGGGCCTCCGTCAACATCGCCGGGCCAGCCGAGGACCGCACCATGCCCCTGGAGGAATTCTTCACCGGCCCCGAGGTGGACATCACCCGGGAGAACGCCCTGGAGCGGGGAGAGGTGGTGGAGAGTGTCGCCCTGCCCGAGCCCCCACCCGGCACCAGGAGCATCTTCCTGAAGGCCCAGGAGCGGGTGGCCGGAGGGTTTGCCCTGGCCAGCGTGGCGACGGTGGTAACGCTGAGCGGGGATGCCATCGAGGCCGTCTCCATCGTTCTTGGGGGAGTTGCTCCCACGCCCCTGCGTGCCAGGGACTCCGAAGCTTACCTGGCGGGCAAGGCGATAGGCGATGTGTCGCCCGAGCAGGCCGGCGCCCTCGTGCTGCCGGACGCCCGGCCCTTTCATGACAACCGCTACAAGGTCACCCTTGCCCGCAACCTGGTCACCCGCTCCCTGGCCCGCCTGCTTAGCTCCCCCTCATCCTGACCTTCTCCCGCACCGTTCTCCCTCTCCCTTGATGGGAGAGGATTAAGGGGAGGGTGATAGCCACCTTAGGAGAGACCTTCCTCCCTCCAGCAGCGCCTTTCGTCATTGCGGCGTAGGCCGTAATCCAGGACGGAGCACTGCCGGCTTCCAGGATGGCTCTAACACAGGGGCGCCCGCCCCCGTTCGTACTTCGAGAGCCTCAGCACGAACGGGAGGGGAGAAGGCGTGTCCGTTCACCCTGCCCTGCCCTAGCCTGTCCGTTCGCCCTGAGGGGACTCGAAGGGGGAGCGGTCACGGGGGAGGGTGATGCCCCCGCCAGGAGCCCATCTCCCATGATGGTCCCCCTCACCCCAACCCTCTCCCACCAGGGGAGAGGGGGTAGGGCCTCCCTTCGTACTTCGAGAGCCTCAGCACGAACGGGAGAGTGTTCGCCGCGTTCCCTCCCGCCGGCCGGGTTTTTCGTCGTTGCGGCGCAGGCCGCAATCCAGAACGGAGCGCTGCTGGGTTCCAGGATGGCTCCTGCCAAGGGGTTCCCACCTCCGGGGTTTCCTGGATTGCGGCTTACACCGCAATGACGGCGTGGGTTTTCGGCATAAACAGCGACTTCCAGGCAATGCGTCCGACACGCCCCGTCCCGCCGGCCGCGCTTTTCGTCATTGCGGCGTAGGCCGCAATCCAGAACGGAGCGCTGCTGGGTTCCAGGGTGGCTCTAGCTAGGTGGCAGGCTCCGTTTATGCTTCGAGTCCCCTCAGCACGAACGGGGGGCGGGGAGGCCTAGCCGTTCGGCCTGAGCCTGTCCTGACGTTCTCGAAGGGGATCTCGAAGGGGGGACTCGAAGGGCGAACGGACAGCGTGCGCGGGAATGACGGTTAGGGCGGCGGCGTGTCAGCCGGATCTCTCGAAGGCTCTGCCGATGGCGCCCGCGTGTACCTATGCGCTATAATCACCACAGCCCTCATAGCAGGGCGCACTTTGCCAGCGGAGGCCATCGATGCCAGCAGATGTCGGACAGCCGGCCCCGGACTTCGACCTACCCTCCAACACCGGGGAGCGGGTTACCTTGAGCCAGTTCAAGGGCGAAAAACATGTAGTCCTCAGCTTTTACGTTTTTGACTTCACAGGTCTTTGAACGACCCAGACCTCCTCGTTTGGCCGGGCCGCCGGCCAGTTCGCGGAGAAAGATGCCCAGGTACTGGGCATAAGCACCGACAGCCAGTTCTCCCACCAGATGTGGGCCACCAGCCTGGGGAACGTGCCGATTCCCCTCCTTTCCGACCGCCACCCCGCGGGGGAGATGATCAAGTCCTACGGCCTGTGGAACGAGGGCCGGGGGACCGCCAACCGGGCCGTCATCATCGTCGATAAAGAGGGCATCGTCCGCTTCCGGAAAGAGTACGAGCATCCCACCTTCCCCCTGGCGGAGGAGATACTTCCCGAGCTGGACAAGCTGGGATAGCAACCCTCCCGGGAGAAGCTCGCCTTGGCTGACCTGTCCCAAGGAGCTTTCCGAGAAGGCGACCTGGCCCTCCTCATCGACCGCCGGGGCCGGCGCTACCAGGTCACCCTGGAGGAGGGCCGCCTCTTCGAGACCCACGTGGGCACGCTGCCCCACGCCGAGATAATCGGCCGGCAGCAGGGCACCTGGTGCCGCACCTCCAGGGGCCAGGTGCTGCTGGCGGTCAAGCCCACCTTCTCCGATTACATCCTGGAGATGCCCCGGGCCTCCCAGGTCATCTATCCCAAGGACCTGGGGGCTATCCTCCTCTACGCCGATATATTTCCAGGCGCCTCCGTGCTGGAGGCGGGCCTGGGGTCCGGTGGCCTGACGTCCGCCCTTCTCAGGGCTGTGGGTGAGGGCGGCCGGGTTACCACCTACGAGATACGCGAGGACATGGTAGCCCGGGGCCGCCGGAACATCGCCGCCCTGGCAGGAGACGCTCCCAACCACACCCTGAAACTGGGCAACATCTACGAGAAGATCGACGAGAGGGACGTGGACCGGCTGGTGCTGGATGTGCCCGAGCCGTGGCAGGTCGTCCCCCTGGCGGCCGGGGCGCTGGCGCCCGGTGGGGTGTTCCTGAGCTTCCTGCCGACGGTGCTCCAGGTGCACCAGCTTGTGCAGGCCCTGGAGGAGGACGGGCGGTTCCAGCTTGTGGAGACCTTCGAGCTGCTCCAGAGGCCCTGGCACATAGCCGAACGCAGCGCCCGCCCCGACCACCGCATGGTCGCCCACACGGGCTTCATCACCACCGCCCGGCTGTGCTCACCGAGGGCGAGGCAGGAGCCTACAGCGCCGGCTACGCCTGCGCAAACACCCAAGGAGGTTGCCCATGGACAGGGAAAGCACCCTGAAGGACCTGCAGGAGTTCGTGAAGACGGACATGCTGATGAAGCACCTCTTCGGCGTGGAGGCGGTGATGCGGGCCTACGCCCGGAAGCACGGCGAAGATGAAGAGGTGTGGGGCATAGCGGGGTTGCTCCACGATTTCGACTGGGAGATCGTCCCCACTCCCGAGGACCATCCCCACTACGGCGCCAACTTACTGCGGGAGCGGGGCTACCCGGAGTACATGGTCCGGGCTGTCCTGACCCACGGCAACCACACGGGCATCGAGCGGGAGAGCCTGTTGGAGCACACCCTGTTCGCTGTGGATGAGCTGTCAGGCTTCATCCGGGCGGTGGCCCTGGTGCGCCCCAACAAGAGCCTGGATGAGGTCACCGCAGGCTCGGTCAGGCGCAAGATGAAGGACAAGGCCTTTGCGCGGGATGTGAACCGGGACGACATCTACCAGGGCGCCGAGGAGCTGGGCGTGGACCTGGATGAGCACATCACCTTCATCATCGAGGCGCTGAAGCCTGTGGCGGAACGGATTGGCCTGAACACCGGGACACCAGAGAGCGACAGCTAGCCCTCTGGCTGCCCGCCCCCGTTGTTGTAGCTCCACTCCTGCCCAGCGTGGGGGTACCGCCCCTCCAGGAGAGGGATGTGGGACTCGGACCGCAGGGGCAGGGGCAGGCCGTCCAGGATGCCCGCCGCCTCGTCGGAGCCGTCGACTCCCCACAAGCTGGGCGCGCCGACCTTCTTGCCCTGCATCAGCACCTTGAAGTCCCCCATGCCCCCTGCCCTTGCCAGGTCCAGAATACCCATAGAGTTGGCTTCCACCTGCCTCTGGTCCAGGCCCTCGGCCCGAAGGCGGCGCAGGAGCCGATTCAGCCCCAGTGTCCTGAGGAAGTGCCCCTGGGTGACGCAGCTCACAGGCTCCAGGCCATGCTTGCGGCCCTGGAGGGCCAGGGATGTGAAGTCCACGTGGGAAGTGATGTCCTGCCTGCCGATGCGGGCGTACGGGTCCGCGACCTCCGTGTGCCGGTAGTAGCACCGCAGCGTTCCCCTGGGTCCTGATCGGGCGCGCAGCTCCTGGGCTGAGCCGCCGTAGTCGATGGTCAGGACGAATCCCCGCTCCAGCGCCCCGGCGACCCCTTCGGCCCACCTACCCGCTGCCAGGTTCACCTCGGCGACCACGCCCTCCTCCAGGGCGATGCTCGCCTCATCAAGGTGCTCCCCGAGGGCCGGGGTGGACGGCTCGCCACGCTCCTCAGCCAGCGCCCCGTCATTTACCGTCACATATAACTCTTGTAAGCGCCCGTGGGCCATGGCAACCCGGTGAACGGGGAAGGCATCCACCAGCTCGTTGGACAGGAAGCACCCGACAACGCCCTTGAGCGGGACCCCCTCGGAGATTATGCGTTGCACACCTCCCGGGCGGCCCGGGGCTTGGGAGCGGTCCAGGCAGACGTACCTCAGCCCCTCCCGAAAGGCATCTGGCAGGTGGGCGCTGTAGTCCACGATATCCCGGGCCAGCAGCCCATCGGCCCCGCCCATCTCCACCACCCAGAAGGGACGCGGACGCTCCAGGAGGTGCCAGAACTGGAAGACCTGCAGGGACAGCAGCGTAGCGAAGGCGGGGTGGGCCCTGGCGGCGGTGTAGAAGTTCTCGTGGGGGCTGATCGAGTGGCGGGTGCTGTAGAAGCCTCCTACAGGCCAGTAGAGGGCGACCTCCATGAAGTCGGCGAAGGTGATCCGGCCCTGCTGCGCGATCCGACGGCGTATCTCACCTTCGGCGTCCATGGGCCAACTCCGGGGCTGCGCTTACCCCCGCTGCTCTATGGGCACGTACTCCAGGTCCATGGGGCCCTGGTAGTCCAGGAGGGGCCTGATGAGGATGTTGTCCCGGTACTGCTCCACGCACTGAAGGGTCCAGCCTGGTATTCGCCCCAGGGCAAAGATGGATATGAACAGGTCCTCGGGTATGCCCAGCAGGTTGTAGATGGAGCCGGCGAAGAAGTCCACGTTCACGAAGATGCCCTTTGCTCGGTAGGGCACCATGATCTGCTCTTCCAGGTACCTGAGTATCTGGTGCCAGTGAGGCTGGCCCATCTTCTCACCCAGATCCCGGGAGCGTTCCCGGAGGTGCCTCGCCCGCGGATCCTCGGCCCGATACACCCGGTGGCCGAAGCCCATGACTCGCCCCCCGCCGTCCAGCAGGTTGCGTGCATACTCATCGGCGTTCTCGGGCTGGCCGATCTCCATGGCCATCTTCATAACTTCTTCAGCCGCCCCCCCATGCCACGGCCCCTTCAGGACCCCTATGCCCGTCACCACGGCTGAGTGAAGATCCGACAGCGTAGACGCGGCCACCCTAGCACCAAAGGCCGAGGCGTTGGAGCTGTGCTCAGCATGAAGGATGAAGTCCACATCCATCAACTTCTGAGTCTCCTCGTCGGGCACGTCCCCTGACAGCATGTACAGGAAGTTGCCGGCGTGGTTGAGGTCCGGGTTGGGCGCCACGGGCTCCAGTCCTTGGCGGATGCGGTGGTGGGCAGCAACTATAGTCGGCCCCTGAGCAGTGAGGCGCACACCCTTGCGGATGGTCGCCTCCTCAGAGTTGTCGTTCACCTCCGTCTCGAAGGCCGAGAGGGCGGACACCGCCGTCCGCAGGGCATCCATTGGGTGGCTGTCGGATACCACTCGGATCACATCTACGACCTGCTTGGGAATTCCCCGGCTGGCCCTTAGCTGAGCATCGAACGCATCAAGCTGGCTCTGAGTAGGCAGCTCTCCGTAGAAGAGCAGATAGACGATCTCCTCAAAGGTGGAACGCTCAGCGAGGTCATGGATGTTGTAGCCCCTGTACAGGAGCTTGCCGGCCTGGCCATCCACAAAGCTGGCCTCCGATGTGTCAAAGACAACATCCTTCAGGCCACGCTTGATATCCGCCTTTTCAGAAGTCACCTCAGCTCCTCCTTGCTGCCCAAAGAGATATCACAAGAGATACTGAAAGCGATGCTAAAGAACCAGCCAAGTAACCCGGGTGTGGCGCATGTCCCTATCTGACGGACCGGCTAGGCTATGCTGACCGGTCCTGGGACGCCTGTGTGGGAATGGTACCATCGCCCCCTAGGGGTGTCAACTTGGATTACACGGAACGTCGGTACCCACGATCGCTAATGGTGTACTGGATAAGTAAACTCTATAGACAGAGCAGAGGAGTAGGTAACAGTAGTGGCGTGGAAAAATGGGAGAAGGTAGGTGGGTGAAAGGTACTGGCTTCTGAAGAACTGCTGAGTTCTGCAGGAAAAGTAGAGTTAGAAGTGGGGAAAGAAAGTGAGGCTGCCGAATCCCGATAGGGTTAGCCCCGCACTTAGTGCCGCGTTATCCCCGTGTTGGGGCGAGTTATCCCCGTTCTACTTGGTCAGCTCAGCCCTGATTCGCTGGCTAAGGACCTCGACCTCTGCTTCAGTGAGGTTGGTTGGGTCAACGGTCAGCTCGTCGGGGTCGCTCAGGCCTCCGAAATAGATGGGTGGGTCGCCGTTGGCCAAAGTGCTGACGACCTCGTCCTTGCTAGGTCCCTGCCAATCGGGGCCGAACCTGATCACAGCGGTGGGGATGAGGTAGTCGAAGTCGTCTAACTCGATGGACACGGCTATGCCTGGGATCTCCGTGAGGGCGTCGACGACGGGCTGGAGGAGGCTCCGGTACTCGGCGAACTCGGTGTCATCGTCCTCGTCGACGAACAACTCCAGGGCCGTCACAAGCCCCACGATCTCCTCCTTGGACACCTTCATGGGCCGGGCGAGGAACTGGTTTGGGTTGGCCTGTGCTGCGGCAGCTGCTATCAGGTCCGCCCGCCCGCATAGTATGCCGGTGCCCTGGGGGCCCCGTATGCCTTTGCCCCCGCTGAACACCACCATGTCGGCGCCCTGGTCCAGGTAGCGGGTCAGGTTGGCCCTGGGGGGCAGCATGGATGCGCCATCGACGATGACGGGCACATCGTGCTTGTGGGCGATTCGGCACACCTCTTCCAGCCCCATGGCCCGCCGGCTAAGGTGGTTGGAGAAAAGGTAGGCTATAGCTGCTGTGGACTCGGTGATGGCGCCCTCCATCTCCCATGCCTGGGTGCGCCGTCCGTCACCCACGCCCACCAGCTTGGCACCGGCTGCCCGGTATGCTTGGTCATAGGCGAACCGGTGGCAGTTCTGGATGATTATCTCGTTCTTCATCCCGGTGGTGTCGGGGAGCTGCCGCATCCTGAAGGGATCGGCGCCTGCAATGCACGCAGCCGCCTGGAGCACCAGCCCGCCCGCGGCCCCGCTGCACACGAAGCCCGCTTCGGCGCCGGTGAGCTGGGCGATTCGTTCTCCGGCCCGCTGGTTCAGGTCGTTGACCTCCACCATCACGGTGGCGGCCCTGGACATGGCGTCCAGCACCTCAGGGCGGGTGCGGCTGCCTCCCAGCCGGGTTATCGGCCCGCCCGCGTTGATGATGGGGCTGACGCCCAAGCCCGAGTAAACGCCCGTTGGATCCCACTGGCTGGTTGTCATGAGACCCTCCTGGTTTTGGCTACCACCAGATTTTGCCCCTGGCCTGCTCTTCCATCTCGACGTAGTCCTTGGTCCAGAGGCCGGTACTGAGGTATTTCCAACCACCGTCGGCCAGCAGGCAGACGATGTGGCCCTGATCCATCCGCTGGGCCATCTTCATGGCTGCATACACCACCGAGCCCGAAGAGACGCCTGCGAAGATGCCTTCCAGCCGGAGAAGGTCCTTGGTCATGTGGAAGGCGTCGCTACTCTGCACCATCATCCTGGAGTCCAGCAGGGACAAATCCAGGATGGGCGGGATGAAACCCTCCTCCAGGCTCCGGAGGCCTCCGATGACATCGCCCAACTCAGGGGCAACGGCGACTATCTTCAGGTCGGGATTGTGCTCTTTCAGGCGCCGGCCCGTTCCCATGAGAGTTCCGCCGGTGCCCAGCCCAGCGACGAACATATCCACATCGGGCAGGTCCCGGATTATCTCGGGACCTGTGGTGTCGTAGTGGGCGCCGGGGTTGGCCGAGTTGCCGTACTGGTAGGGCATGAAGTACTTGTCGCCGTCGGCCTCCATCATCTCCTGGGCCACCACGATGGAGCCGTTGGTACCCGAGGCACCGTCGGAGTAAACGATAGATGCGCCGTAGGCTTCCAGGAGGTGGGTGCGCTCGGCGCTGACGTTGTCCGGCATCACCACCTTGACCTTGTACCCCTTCAGTCCACCCACGAATGCGAGGGATATGCCCGTGTTACCGCTGGTGGGTTCGAGGATGGTCTTGTCGTAGGTGAGGGCCCCGTCCTCCTCCGCCTTGTCCAGCATGTACTGGGCGATGCGGTCTTTGACGCTGCCCGTGGGGTTACTGCCTTCCAGCTTGGCATACACATGGACCCCTTTCTTGAGGTCCATGTTCTGCAGCTCCACCAGGGGGGTGTTGCCGATGGTGTCCAGTATCCCGCTGGGCATCTTAGCCTTTGTGCATTCCGTTGTCGGCGGGGGCCGTAACCCCGCAGAACACCTCGTAGTCGATCAGCTCCGTCACCGTCGGGTTGTCCCCGCAGAGGGGGCACTTGGGGTTCTTGGGTATCCGCACCTGGCGGAAGTCCATGCTGAGGGCATCGATGAGCAGCAGGCGCGATGAGAGGCTCTCCCCAATGCCCAGGATCAGCTTCAGGGTCTCTACAGCCTGGATGCTCCCCACCAAGCCTGTCAGGGCGCCCAGGACGCCGGCCTCGGCGCAGTTGGGCACCATGCCTGGAGGAGGAGGCGAAGGGAAGAGGCAGCGATAGCAGCCCTGGTCCGGCAGGTACACCGTGGCTTGGCCGTCGAAGATCAGGATGCTCCCATCCACCAGGGGAATGTTGGACAGGTAGCAGGCATCGTTGATCAGGTACCTGGAGGGGAAGTTGTCGGCCCCGTTGATCACCACATCGTAGTCCCTGATGATGTCCATGGCGTTCTCCGACGTCAGCCAGGTGTCGTGGGCAACGACGTTGGTGTCGGGGTTGAACTGGTGGATGCTGTCCGTTGCCGACTGGACCTTGGATCTGCCCACATCGTCGGTGTGATGTAGGATCTGCCTCTGGAGGTTGGAGACATCCACCACATCGAAGTCGGCAACCCCGATGGTGCCCACGCCTGCTAGAGCGAGGTACACCGCCGACGGGGAGCCCAGGCCGCCCGCGCCTACGATCAGCACCTTGGACTCCAGCAGCTTCCGCTGGCCGCGGCTCCCCACCTGGGGCATGATGATGTGCCGGCTGTAGCGCTTTACCTGGTCGGGGGTCAAGCTAAGGGGTTGGGTTTGTGTCTGGGTCATTTGTGCGCCTCCTGTGCTTTCGGACAAAAAACATGCGCCCTCTCCATCTAACTTGAGAGGACGCAGCCTGTGCAGTTCTTATGTGGCCGGCATGCCCTCTACATCAGAGGGCGCAAACACAAGTGAAAAAGGTCGTCTTCGAGTCTCATTCCGCCCTCTAATGTATCCCAGCAGGTGTCCGAGTGTCAAGGTAGATTGGGTATCTGGGCTATGCGGCGGCGGGTGTCTGCTCCCTTGCCTGTTGGCCTCCCTCGGCTGCCATCTGGTGCTGGCGGTCGAGCAGGTCTGCTATCGATGTGGAGCTCAGCAGGTCCTGGATGGCTTCGTCCACAGTCTGCCAGATGCTCCGCTGGGGACAGCAGACAGACAGGGTGCACTCGTTGGGTGCGATGAGGCAGTCCATGGACGGTGTGTTGCCTTCCAGGGTGGACATGACCATCCACAGGCTGATCTCCGAGGGGTTCTTGGCCAGCATATGGCCCCCGGAAGGGCCGCGGCGACTGGTGATGAGGCCGTACTTGTGCAGGATAGTCAGAAGCTGGTCAAGGTAGGCTTGGGGGATAGCTTGCCTGGTTGCGATGTCGGCCGTTTGCACGGGGCGGCTCCCGTAATGGTCGGCCAACTCGACCAGCGCCCTGACGCCGTAATCGACGCGCATCGGAACTTTCATCGCTCCTACCTCCGGCAGGGCCCTTTAGCAGATTCTAGCACCCGCAGCATCGGATAGCAACGCCGGGGCAGAACGGCGACGAAAGAGTTCGGGGACAGCGGTTCCCGATCAGGACGTTGTCCTCCCTTCGAACTTCCGGCCTGACGGTGGGAGGCCTTGACGCTGACCGTTGTCGGGCAGTAACGTACTCAGTTGACCATCATCAGTGGATGGAGACCATTTTGCCTGGGGAACGGACCATCGGGTCAACCCAGGAAATTAGAAGGGACACAAAGTGGCAAACAGGATCACCCTCTCGCTGGAAACTCGCACCATCATAGGAAAACAGGTGAAGAAACTTCGCAAGGCCGGCACCGTGCCTGTGCACTTGTATGGCCCCTCCATCTCTCCCCGGTTCCTCCAATGCGCCACCTCCGATCTACTTAAGGTGCTGGTACAGGCCGGCAGCAACACGCCCGTATTCGTCACCCTGCCGGACAGCGGTGAGGAGCACCTGGCATTTGTCCGGGAAGTTCAATGGGAGCCCCTGCGAGGCACCCTTCTTCACGTGGACCTGCTGCAAACGGATGTCTCCCAGAGGGTCTCCGCCGAGGTCCCCATTTTGCTGGAGGGCGAGTCTCAAGCAGCCAGAGAGGTCGGGGGCACCGTTGGCCAGGTGCTGCGCACCCTGAGCGTGGAGGCCCTGCCCCTGGATATGCCCGGCGACCTGCGCGTGGATGTATCGGTGCTGACCGACGACAACAACGTCCTGCGGGCAGGGGATATCTCCCTCCCTGGCAACGTCACCCTGCTTACCCGATTCCGAAGAGATGGTGGCACGCATAGAGCTGCCTGTGCGTGCGGAGGAAGTAGTGGTGGCGGAAGAAGCGGAAGAGGCTGCGCCTGCAGAGACCGAGGAAGAAGCGGAATAGCCCGGCCCCTTCGACCGGCCCGTCAGCTTGGCAGGGTCGCGCCGACAAACTCGGGGTAGCCGCGCAGGAACTCTCCGGCGCTAATGGCCCGCTTTCCCTCCAACTGAAGAGATGACAGGGCCAGTACGCCGCGCCCCGTTGTAACGCCGATGCCGTATCCGGTGTCTGACACCACCGTGCCTGGCGTGGGACCGGTCCCACCCGCTGCTGTATAGTCATCGACCACGCTGGCAGACAGGACCTTCAGCATCTTGCCGCCCCAGGTGGTGTACAGCCCCGGCCAGGGTGTGAAGGCCCGGCACCGCCTCTCCAGGTCCCGCGCGGTCAGCGTCCAGTCAGCCTCCCCGTCGGCCTTATCGAGCTTCCTGGTTGAGGTAGCTCGTGCAGGGTCTTGGGCTTGGGGGATTATGTCACCATCGAACCAGCCGGGCAGCACCTCTGCCATCATATCGGCCCCCAGCTCAAAGAGCTTCTCGGTAAGCTGCTGGGCTGTCGCGGAACCGGTCCAACCCCAAAGCTCTCGGGCCGCAAGTACGGGGCCGGTGTCCATGCCCTCATCCAGGAGCATGATGGTGGTTCCAGTCGGGTCCTCCTCTTCCAGGATGGCTGATGCCACCGGTGAGGGGCCCCGAAACCTGGGCAGGAGGGACGGATGGATGTTCAAGCATCCGCGGCGAGGGAGTTCCAGGACCTCTGGGGGGAGGAGCTTGCCGTATGCAGCCACAACCACCAGGTCAGGTTCCAGAAGGGCAAGCTCCCTTTGGGCCTCGTCTACTCTAAGGGAAGCTGGCTGGAGCACCTGGATCCCCCTGGACAGGGCGAATGACTTGACCGGCGTCGGAACAGCGCTCCTGCCCCTGCCGGCAATCTTGTCCGGTTGCGTAAATACAGCAACCACATCGTGGCCCTGGCCCAGGATACTATCGAGGACCCCGACAACGTAATTTGGACTGCCCATGAAGACGATTCGCATAGCTCTCAAAGCCGATTTCGAGATTAGCCGAAGACTACCGAACCATTGACTAATCGTGTTTACGACTTGCCATGATTATAGCATTAAGCGCATTATGAGGCGAGATTCAGCGACGAATAACGTCATTTTTAGAACGTTACATCTGCCGAAACCACATGCCTTGTTTTAGAAAGTTACTAGAAACGCCACAAATTTGGCATCGAGTTTCAAAATTGATGCTTTCCTGCCTTGACTTCCTTTGGTCTATGTTTGTTATCCTTTGCGAGTCAGTTTTCCGGGTAAGTCGGATGGTGGTTCCCCGCAGGGTGCACCGACAAGCCCGCAGGTGGAGTTCCAGCGACCCGTAGGACCATCTAGAGGCGGGTTCTCCGCTGGAACTTTCAGAAGCCTCATAAGTCCTTAGTAGAGCTTTGTCTTTTGGCCTGCACGCAGGCCAAAATCCGGGCCGGGGTGGTGGGATTGTGGATGCAGGGGCCGTTAATACGTGGAAGGCAGTCTTGGGAGATTTGCAGCTACAGGTTTCCAGGCCGATATACGACACATGGCTAAGGAACACCGTCGGGGTATCCATGGATGGGGATGTGCTCTCCGTCGAGGTGCCGACCTCTTTCTCAAGTGAGTGGTTGGAGCAGCGTATGTACCATCTCATCCAAAAGACGGCTACCAAGGTCGTTGAGGCGCCCATTGAGGTCCGGTTCCGGGTAGCCGGAGGCGGCTCGACAGCCGAGGGCCACGACGAAACCCAGGTCCGAGAGCCTGAAGAACGGCAGCCAATCCCCCACCAGCCGGTGCTCACCCTTAACCGGAAGTACACCTTCCAGAGCTTCGTCGTAGGGCCATCCAACCAGCTCCCCTACAACGCTGCAATGGCCGTGGCGGAATCCCCCGGCTGCGGCTCGAATCCCCTGTTCATCTATTCCGGCGTCGGCCTCGGCAAGACCCATCTACTCCAAGCCATAGGCCAGCACTGTATCGCCAAGGGCCACCGCACCCTGTACGTCACCAGCGAACGCTTCACCAACGAGTTCATCGCCGCCATACGAAGCCGGACCACCGAGGATTTCAGGGCACGTTATCGTAATTTGGACGTGCTTCTCATCGATGATGTCCAGTTCATAAGCGGCAAAGAGCAGACCCAGGAAGGTTTCTTCCATACCTTCAACGACCTGCACTATGCGGACCACCAGGTGGTGCTGGCGGCAGACCGCCCGCCCAAGGCTATGCACCTGTTGGAAGACCGGCTCGTCTCCCGGTTTGAGGGGGGCTTGGTGGCAGATATCCAGCAGCCCGACCTTGAGACCCGCTTCCTCATCCTGCGGTCCAAGGCGGATCTGCTGTCCGTCAAGATAGATGATCCCATCATCGAGTATCTGGCCCAGGTTGCCCAGACCAATGTACGGCAGCTGGAAGGGAGCCTGAATCGGGTCGTTGCATATGCGCAGATGACCCGGGAACCCATCAGCCTGGAGCTGGTGTCCCGGCTGGTCGCAGACCTGGTCCACACCCCCGACCGACGGGCTCTGGACGCCGACACTATAGTGGATGAAACGGCCGGCTACTATCACATGACCGCTGAGGAGCTGCGCGGTCCCAGCCGCAAGAAGGATGTGGTCAGGGCACGGCATGTGGCCATGTACCTTCTTCACGAAGAGAAGGGCATGAGGGACACGGAAATCGGAAGGCACCTTGGCAGGTGCGATCATTCGACTGTCAGCAGCGCCTTGCGGAAGATCAAGTCCCAGATCAACATTGATGTCCAGCTTAGGCGTGACATCCTGGCCATCAAGGAAGCCCTATACAGCTAGAAATCAGGGGCTCTTCCGTTTAGAGCTCCTCAGAATAATGCTGGTGGGAGAGTGTACCCCTGCAGAGGGATGGGTAGTGTGGTGAGCACTATTCTGGGGAGCTCTAAGGGGAAGGGCCCCAGTCAGAGCTTCTAGAGATATCGTGACCGTAGACTTGGGTCTTTGCCCGGCTTCTCCGGGTTGCTTTCGTGTCCCAGGCTTCGGTAAGTGAGATGTGATTTCAGCTAAATTCCTTAGATTAACTCCGCTCGTGATACCACAGGGCCTGGGAAGCCCCCGTGTTAGAATGGTAGGGTACCCCAACTCCCCCGACTTGGCGTAGCTAAGTCCCCTACAACTTTCACCGAATATGCCCTTAATTGCCATTAGATGATTGATACCACGAGAATATCCGTAAAGGCTGGAGACGGAGGCAATGGCTGCGTCAGCTTCCGCCGAGAAAAGTTCGTCCCACGCGGGGGCCCCGATGGCGGCGACGGGGGCCCTGGTGGCAACATCTTCCTGTACGGCGACCCTTCCCTGAACACCCTCCTCCACCTCAAGTTCCACAGCACCTGGCGGGCCAACCGGGGCGGTCACGGCGGGGGTCAGAACAGGAAGGGGGCCAACGGACGCCCCGTCAGCATACCCGTTCCTTTGGGCACCGTGGTGCGAAGCATAGGTCCCGGCGGGGTGGAGACCTTCCTGGCGGACATCACCGACACCGTTCCAGTGCTGGTTGCCCAGGGCGGCGAAGGAGGGCAGGGGAATGCTAGATTTGCCACCGCAACACGGCAGGAACCGGTCCTGGCTGAAAGGGGAGCATCTGGTGAGAAACGGGTCCTGAACCTGGAGCTGAAGCTCCTGGCCGACGTCGGCCTGGTGGGCAAGCCCAACGCCGGCAAGTCAACCCTGCTTTCGGTGTGCTCCGCGGCAAAACCCAAGATCGCACCCTACCCATTTACCACCCTGGACCCGGTGCTGGGCGTCGTCCAGACCAGGGACCGCAGCTATGTCGTCATGGAGGTGCCTGGCCTGATAGAGGGCGCCCATACCGGTGCGGGCTTGGGCCACGAGTTCCTTCGCCATGCAGAGCGGTCCCGCCTTCTCCTGCACCTGGTGGACGGCACCGCCGAGGACCCCCTGGCCGATGTACAGCAGCTCAATGAAGAGCTTAGCGCCTTCGATGCCGACCTGGGGAGCAAACCCCAAGTGCTTGTGGTGACCAAGCTGGACATTCCCGAGGCCAAGGATGGAATGGCAAGGGTTCAGGATGCCCTGGAACCCCTGGGCTGCCCGGTGTTCTTTATCTCCGCAGCCAGCGGCGAAGGTGTGGACGCACTCCTGAGCAGCACCCTGGGAATGCTGGATACCATCCCCAAGAGTACCGATGACTCCGAAGCCCCCGATGTCCCTTTGCCCACTGCCCGTTCTCGCCGTAGGTGGGACCGGAGCTTCCGCGTTTACCGGGATGGGAACACCTACGTAGTGGAAGCCCCTCGGGTCGAAAGGCTGCTGGACATGGCAAACTTGAAAGATTGGCGAGCGATGGTGCAGGTGTGGAAGGAGCTGGAGACTCTGGGCGCGGTGAAGGCCCTGGAGGAGCAGGGGGTGGAGCCCGGCGACACGGTGCGCATAGGCGAAGTCGAGCTGGAGTGGTACTAGGGTGAAAGTGGGGATCCTGGGGGGCACATTCGACCCGGTCCACGATGCCCACCTGATGTGCGGCGAGGAGGCCCGCAGGGAGATGGGTCTGGATGAGGTGCTGTTCGTGCCCGCAGGCGAACCCTGGATGAAGGCCGGCGCGGCGATATCCCCGGCCCAACATCGCTTGAACATGACCAGCCTGGCGGTACAGCCCTATCCGGCCTTCCGAGTCTCATCGATGGAGATAGACCGGCCCGGACCGACTTACACTGTGGACACCCTGGCCGCTCTGCACCGGGAAGGTGAGCCGGGGACCGAATACTACCTGATTCTTGGGATCGACGCCCTCCGCACCCTGCCGCAATGGAAGGATCCGGCCCACATCCTCGACCTGTGCACCTTGGTGGGTGTTCCAAGGCCTGAACTGGGGGAGTATGATATATGCGCCTTGGAGGTTATCCGCCAGGGCGCTTGCAGGGAGATCGTGATGCTGGAGAATCCTGTGCTGGAAATCAGCAGTAGCCGGATCAGGGAGAGCATAGCCCGGAGCCTTGGGGATGTGGAAGGTCTCCCGCCCCAAGTAAGAGAATACATAGATGCCCATGGCCTGTATCGAGATGGGAGGTGAGGTGGCATCCATATCAGAACAGCTTCTTAGCCTCGCAATAGAGGGCGGAGCCCTGCAGTACGGAGACTTCACCCTGTCTTCGGGACTGAAGAGCAAGTACTACTTCGACGGCAGGCTCCTTAGCCTGCATCCCGAGGGTGCCCACCTGATCAGCCAAGCCTTGATACCCATAATCCGGGAATCGGGGGCTGTGGCCATCGGCGGGCCAACCATGAGCGCCGTGCCCATTGTGGCGGCCGTAGCTATGGCCAGCCACCACGATGGGTCGCCCATACCGGCCTTCATAGTGCGCATGACCGTGAAGCCCTACGGCACCGAGCGCGGTGTGGAAGGCCCCCTTGTGCCCGGCTCCAAGGTTGCCATCGTCGATGATGTTTGCACTTCCGGGTCTGCCATCTTCCATGCCATCACGGCGGCCGAACGGGAAGGATGCACCGTCGCCAAGGTCATGGCCATAGTGGACCGCCGGCAGGGCGGAAGCGACGAGATCAGGAAGCGGGGATATGACTTCGTAGCCCTGATGGAAGCTACGCCCGAGGGCGATGTCCAGGTAGTGCAGCAGGACACATGACCTTGGCTGGGAACAGCATCCGCGTAAAGGTGGGAGAGCGCTGGTACACGGTGGAGATCAAAGACTTCTCCTCTTCTCCATTGGAGGTGAGCGTCGATGGAGAGACCGTGTACGTCGAGATAGAGAGCCAGCGGACGTCAGATACCGGGGCGGACAAAACCCCTCAGTTCCGGCAGCCCAGGCAGTCCCAGGCCCCTGAACCCGTTGCCGCGCCTGGCGCATCCGAAAACGTCATCACATCCCCTATGCCAGGAAGAGTTGTGGCCATCAAGGTCTCTCCCGGGGATTCGGTCTCTGCGGGGGAAGAGGTGTGCGTGGTTGAAGCCATGAAGATGGAGCAGAGCATCCGTGTCCACCGCGCCGCCACCATCAAGGCTGTACGAGTCAAGCCCATGGATCAGGTCGGCGCTGACCAGCCCCTGATAGAGCTGGAGTAGGACGGGACGCATCCATGTCCCTGGAAGAGCGAGTTAAGGGCTGGACCCGGGAGCTGGGATTCGACCTGGTGGGCGTTGCCTCCGCCGAGAACTTTGACGACCACCAATCCGTCACCTTGGAGCGCATGGGCGACGGGCTTATGGATGGCCTTCCCTGGTACACCCCGGCCAGGGTACGCCGAGGCTGCCACCCCCAGGAGCTGCTCCCCGGCGCCAAGTCCATTATCACCGTAGGGCTGAGCTACTACGTCGATCAGCCGCAGGATGCCCCCTCAGCAACTGCAGGCAAAGTAGCCCGCTATGCCTGGGGTGACGACTACCACAAGGTCATGAAGAAGAAGCTGAAGCTGCTGGCAGAAAAGCTGTCCGAGGAGCTGGACAACGGCGCCCGCAGCAGGTGGTACGTGGATGACGGCCCCATGCTCGACAGGGCCGCCGCCGCCCGGGCCGGCATCGGATGGTTTGGGAAGAGCACCAACCTGCTGACCCGCACCCATGGCTCCTGGGTGTTCCTCGGTCAGCTGATCACTGACGTGGACCTGGTCCCCGACGAGACCCTGAAAAAGACTTGCGGGAGCTGTGTGCGCTGCATCGACGTCTGTCCCACAGGGGCTATCGTCGCCCCCTACGTCCTGGATAACCGGCGCTGCATCTCCTACCTGACCATAGAGAATAGGGGGGCCATACCAAGGGAGCTGCGGCCCCTGGTGGGGGACTGGGTATTCGGCTGCGACCTCTGCCAGGATGTGTGCCCCGTCAACTTCAAGGCGTCCCACTCAGGGGAGGAAGCCTTCAGGGCCATCCGATTCGACCTGCTGGAACTGGCTGAGATGCTGGACCTGACTGAGGAAGGGTTCCGGGAGCGGTTCCGCAACAGCCCGATAAAGAGGGCTACCCGGACCGGCCTGCAGCGCAACGTGTGCGTCGCCTTGGGGAATACGGGCGACACGGCGTCGGTGGGGGCCCTGGCCAAGTCCCTGAAAGAGGGAGAAACCCTGGTGCGGGGTCACGCCGCCTGGGCCCTGGGGCAGATCGGCGGCGAGGAGGCGGTGCGGGCCCTCGAAAGGGCGTCTCTTGCTGAGGCTGACGCTGACGCGCTGAATGAGATCGCTGAGGCGCTGGACCAGGCACGGGAAAAGGCCGGCCCCGACGAATCGTAACCTGTCTAGCTGGAGGTTGCCGTGGTCGCCGGAGCGCGGACGGGGCGCTGTCTTCTGCGGGAAGCCCTGGCCTTCAGCTTTCGCATCTCTTCTTCCACCAGAAGGAAGTCCCGCTTGGGCAATAGGTGCAGGTCGCTCTGGGCGAAGGCTATGTACCAGTCCTCGGGCGCCCACCTGCGCACGTACTCTAGTCTTGGGGCTAGCTGCTTC
Source organism: Dehalococcoidia bacterium (assembly GCA_963663025.1). Lineage (GTDB taxonomy): Bacteria > Chloroflexota > Dehalococcoidia > Lucifugimonadales > JAGWBF01 > JAGWBF01. Next base: position 2,218,797 of record OY760073.1, read on the forward strand.
GCATCGATCTCCCGCTCATCGTCCAGGATAAGGCCTGCCTTTATGCCCACCCGGTATTTCCAGTCGGTGGCCCCATCCTTGTGCCATGTGGGCGTTGTATCTTCGTAGTACTTTGATGTAACGGTGGCGGTGGCCGGAAAGCGCCGGGATGTGCCCACGTAGAAGAGTATCCGGTCGCCGGGCTCTACCCGCTGTACCTTGCGGGGATGTTGCCCTTTCAGGGGCTGGGCAGTGAAGCCCATATTCTTGGTTATGTGATAGTTGTCCGGGGTGGTTACTATCATCCAGTAGTTCTTGGCCATTGTCGTCCTCTGGGGGTCCGCTTTGCTTCAATTTTAGCACATGGGTCGCTGTAGCTTTCAGCCCGCCAACCTTACGATGCTGTAGGCGTAGCGGAACAGCTTGGTGGCTTCCTTAAAGAAAGTGACCTTGTCCACCTTCTTGTCGGGGGTCACGTGGCTGAAAAGGGAAAACTCGGTGAGGGTGACGTTGCCCCTGGATGCCAGCGCTTCCGCCAGGCGCCGGGATTCCTCCACCGGCACAAGGTCATCTTCCAGGTCGTGGGCTATCAGCACCCGGGCCTTAAGGGTGCCTATGATTGACTTGGGTGAAATGCTGTCCAACCTGGCCCGGTAGGACGGGGAGAGCCCGGACACCAGGTCTTGGGCATCCTCGATGCTGAGGCGGTGCTCCAGCCCGGAGACTGTCATGGAGCGCAGAAGGCGGAAGACTATTTCGCCGTCGGCGGACAACCCATCCGGGACCTCCGTTGAGGAAGGGTCACCCTCTTGAAACAGCTTGGTCAGCGCCTGCCGGTCATAATCGGCTTCCAAGTTCTCAACTCCTTGGAAGGCTAAGACCTCCTTGGACAGATGGTTGGCTTCCCAGTGGTCTTGGTCGCCGTGGAAGGCGCTGGTGTGGCTCGCAATTTGCGCCATCACATCGCCTATGTCGTAGTAGGCGCCGAAGGCGCTCAGAAAGGCCACCTTGTCATTTATTCGGGGGTCCGAGGCCGCCAGGGCAAGCACCGAACCGCCCACGCAGAACCCCACCATGCCGAGTCTGTCAGCGTCCACTTCCTCAATGTCCGCCAGCCGGTTGAAGGCCTGCACCATGTTGCCCGGCTCCTCGGGGGTGATGCGCCTGTCCATCATAGCCTTCGACCACGGGAACAGGGCGATGAAACCCAGGCGGGCCAGTGCCGATCCCAGGTTCACCACCCTGGGGTCATCCTGGGGCACGGGGATTATCCCCAGAAACACCATCACTCCGGCCCGCTTCCCGCCGCCGGCGGGACGGTAAAGGTCGCCTGACCCCTCACCCTGGGAGCAGGTGTACGTCACCTGCTCCCGCACCGGCGACCGCGTGAGCCACTGAAGGGGCTTGGCCGGAAGGGGCAGCACCTGGGTAACGAACAGCAGGGTCTTGACGAAGGAGCGAGGGCCCCTGGGCCAGGGAAGAATTAGCAGCGCAACAAATAGGGGGAGCAGGGCGATAAACGCAGCCCGTATCCCCCATGCGCTAACATACGACTTCATCGACAGCCTCGGCCCTCCCTTGATCGGTCAAGTTCCCGGTAATTGATAACACAACAGGGTGCCCCCGTAACAGGCCCGCTGACCCCGGCTATGGAGCATTCGATGCCGTCCAGCAAGCCGCATCGGACGCTTATGCTATAATGGCATAGCTCTAAACAAAGGTTACCCCTGCGCACATGGCCCATCCAGGGCCATGCTGCTTCCAAAGGAACTTCTGTCGTGGACCAATCTGCCAGACCCTCCCTAGCCGTTGCTCTTGAACAGCGCATCCTCGTGATGGATGGGGCTATGGGTACGTCTATCCAGAAGCAGGGCCTGACTCCCGAAGACTTCGGCGGGCTCCAGTACGAAGGCTGCAACGAGTACCTGGTGCTCACCAAGCCCGACGCCATAGCCCAGGTGCACCAGGGTTTCCTGGATGCGGGGGCGGACATCGTGGAGACCGACACCTTCGGCGCAACATCGGTTGTCCTGGCCGAGTACGAGCTGGCCCACGAAGCCCGGCGCATCAACCGGGAAGCGGCAGCCTTGGCACGACGCTTGTGCGATGAGGCCTCCAGCCCCGAGAAGCCGCGCTTCGTCGCCGGGTCCATGGGGCCGACCACCAAGACCATCTCGGTTACCGGCGGCGTCACCTTCGACGAGCTGGTGGAGGCATTCTATGAGCAGGCCCTTGGCCTTGCCGAGGGGGGCGCGGATGTACTGCTCCTGGAGACGTGCCAGGACACCATGAACATCAAGGCGGGGCTGGACGGCATCGACCGGGCACTGGCAGAGCTGGGGATGGACGTTCCCATAGCTGTGCAGGGCACTATCGAAGCCATGGGGACCCTGCTGGCCGGGCAGGATGCCGAGGCCTTCTACACCTCCCTGGCCCACCGGGACCTGCTATGGATAGGCTTCAACTGCGCTACCGGCCCCGACTTCATGACCGACCACATTCGCACCCTCGCCCAACTATCCAGGTTTCCCGTCGCCTGTGTGCCCAACGCTGGCCTTCCCGACGAAGACGGGCGCTACAACGAAACGGCGGAGAAGATGGCCGCGACCATCGGCCGGTTCATCGAGCAGGGCTGGGTGAACCTTATAGGTGGATGCTGCGGCACGGTTCCCGAGCACATCCAACTGCTGGCCGAGACAGCCTTTGGGAAGGAACCCAGGAGCCTGCCCAATCCGAGGGAGACCCGCATTTCGGGAATCGAAGCCCTTGTCGTGGACGAGGACACCCGCCCCGTCATCGTGGGCGAGCGCACCAACGTCCTGGGCAGCCGGAGGTTCCGGCGCCTGATAGCCGAGGGCGCTATCGACGAAGCCGGCGAGGTGGGTCGGCGCCAGGTGAGAGGAGGCGCCCATCTCCTCGACGTGTGTCTCCAGGACCCGGACAGAGACGAGACGGCGGACATACTGGGATTCCTGGATGTGCTGACCAAGAAGGTGAAGGCGCCTATCATGATCGACTCCACCGACGCTAACGTCATCGAATCGGCGTTGAAGCGCCTGCAGGGGAAGTCGGTCATCAACTCCATCAACCTGGAGGATGGGGAAGAACGGTTTCAAAGGGTGGTGCCCCTGGCCCGGCGTTACGGCGCGGCCCTGGTGGTTGGCTGCATCGACGATGACAAAGAGCAGGCCCAGGCCATCACAAAAGAGCGGAAGCTGGAGATTGCCCTTCGCTCCCACAAGCTCCTGACGGAGAAATATGGAGTCCGTTCCGAGGACATCATCTTCGACCCCCTGGTGTTCCCCTGCGGTACGGGCGACGAGAAGTACGTTGGCTCGGCCGCCGAGACCATCGAGGGTGTGCGCTTGATCAAGGAAGCCCTGCCCGAGTGCAAGACAGTCCTCGGCATCTCCAACGTGTCCTTCGGACTGCCCCAGGCGGGCAGAGAAGTGCTCAACTCCGTCTTCCTGTACCACTGCGTCCAGGCAGGGCTGGACATGGCCATCGTCAACTCGGAGCTGATGCAGCGTTTCACCTCCATACCCGAGGCGGACCGCGTCCTTTCCGAAGACCTGATCTGGTTCCGGGGAGAAGATCCGGTGGCTGCCTTTGCGGCCCACTTCCGGGACCGGGTTGTAAAGTCAACCACCGAGGAGAGGCAGAGCCTGCCCCTGGATGAACGCTTGGCGCTGGCCATCATAGATGGCATCAGGGAGGGCTTGGCTGAGGACCTGGACGAGGCCCTGACCACCAGGTCGCCCTTGGAAATCATCAACGGCCCCCTCATGGCGGGGATGGATGAGGTGGGAAGGCAGTTCAACGCCAACCAACTCATCGTTGCCGAGGTGCTCCAGTCGGCCCAAGCGATGAAGTTCGCCGTCGCCCACCTGGAACCCCACATGGACCGGGTGGACGATGCCGCCAAGGGCAAGGTGGTGCTGGCGACGGTTAAGGGGGATGTCCACGACATCGGCAAGAACTTGGTGGAGATCATCCTGTCCAACAACGGCTACCAGGTGGTCAACCTGGGAATCAAGGTGCCGCCCCAGGACTTGATCGAAGCCTACCAGGAGCACAACCCGGACATCATTGGCCTGTCGGGGCTGCTGGTGAAGTCAGCCCAGATGATGGTCGAGACGGTGCAGGACTTCCGTGGGGCTGGGGTTGCCTGCCCCGTGATGGTGGGCGGCGCAGCCCTGAGCAACAGGTTTACTCGAATGCGCATAGCCCCCGAGTACGACGGGCTGGTGACCTATGCCCAGGATGCTATGGCGGGCCTGGCCCTGGCCAACACTATCCTGGAGGCCGATGAGCGGGAAACGCTGGCGGTCTCCCTGCGCAGGGAGACCGAGGAGCTACTGGAGGCCAGGAGGGCGGCTGCCGATGCCGGAGAAACCGGAGCAACCCAGCCAGCACCTCCTGCCCAGGTTTCCCACGAACATTCCGTTGCCGTGCCGCCAGATCTGAGGCTGCACGTCATCAAGGAGCGGGACCTGTCCGAGATATTCCCTTACATCAACCCGCAGATGCTCTACGTCAGGCACCTTGGCTACAAGGGTCGGTTCGCCGAAGCCCTGGCCGAGGAGGAAAAGGCGGCCCTGGACCTGAGGGAGTCGGTGCGCCGGGTGGAAGACCGGATGCTGGCAAGCGAGAACATCCACGCCGACGCTGTCTTCAAGTTCTTCCCGGCCCGGTCCGACGGCCAGGACCTGCTCATCTACGCCCCCGACGGCGAGACGGTGCTGGAGAGGTTCCACTTCGGGCGCCAAGGCAAAGGCGAGGGCCTGTGCATCGCCGACTACGTTGCGCCCGTGGACTCGGGCCGGTTGGACTACGTGGCCATGTTTGCCACCACCATCGGGCCCGGAGTGCGGGAGTTGGCCGACGCCTGGAAGGACGAGGGGCGCTACCTGGAGTCCCACATCCTGGCGGCCCTGGCCCTGGAAGGAGCAGAGGCCTTCGCCGAGGTGCTCCACCAGCAGATACGGCAGATGTGGGGATTTGCCGACCCCGCTGACATCACCTATCCGCAGCTCTTCCGGGCCCAGTACCGGGGACGGCGCTACTCCTTCGGCTACCCCGCGTGCCCCAGACTGGAGGACCAGGAGCAGCTTTTCCGGCTGCTGGATGTGGCGGGCAACATCGGCGTGGAGCTGACGGAAGGCTACATGATGGACCCCGAAGGCTCGGTGTCGGCCCTGGTGGTCTCCCACCCCGATGCTAAGTACTTTAACCTGGACGAATCGGACATCGACCGCCTGGAGCAAGAGCTAGCCAGTTAGCTGCGCCTCGGGCCGGAAAAGAGGTGTCCCTTCTCCCCTGGCGGGAGAAGGTTAGGATGAGGGGGAGGGCCTCACCGTCATTGCGGCCTCTCTCGCCGGCATTGTGGCGAAGGCCGCAATCCAGGAAACCCCGGGATCGGACTAGGCCCCCTACTTTCGAGCTCGCTGCCCCAATATCGTCATTCCCGCGCACGCGGGAATCTAGGGCCGTGCTACAAGCCTGTGGTAAGTTTCTCGGACCGTTTGCCCTGAACCTGTCCTGAGGCTCTCGAAGGGGAAAATCGAAGGGCGAACCGACAGCGGAAGTTCCCAGCGGCTATTGGCTAGAGACGGGAGAGAACAATTGTCGGATCGTCCCGGACGGGGGTGTCGTTCTCAGGCCCTATCTTCCCAGGGGTTGATCAGATCGATCCCGGCGCCTTGAAAATCGCCTATGTCCCGTGTCGCGACTGAAGCTCCGCGACAACGGGCTATGGCAGCTATTTGGCAGTCGGCGTGATTGATGGGATGTCCGCTAGCGCGCCGAGAGGCAGCAATCGAGGCGTATGCTCGAGCCGAGGCGCTGTCGAAGGGAAGGATGCGCCCGAAAAAGTCCTCCCGGATCAGTCCGTCCACTTCATCGAGTAGCCTCTCCCGGCGTCCACCTGCCGGCAGAATCTCGACGCCGTACCTCAAGTCAGCCTCGCTGATGGACGTGACAAAGAGTACTCTTTCGGGCTGGTTGTTGACCCACTCAAGAACGTGGAGATCAGGCTGGCTCCGTAACAGCTCCGAAATCACGTTGGTATCCAGGACGATCATTCGTTGCCTTCACGCTCGAAGCCCGGAGGCTGACGGACCGGCTCCCGGGGCGGAAGCTCCAACTCCACGCCGCCCAGGGAATTGAACCGCTCGTGGATCCGCGTGCCCAAGCCCTTTCGGGGCTGTCGGCTAGCCTCTTCCCCTAGGGCCGTCCGCAGAATGTCGCGGGCTTCCTCCTCCATGGACCGGCCATTCTCTGCTGCCCGTATACGCAGCTGTCTCTTCAGGCCTTCTTCAAGGTTGCGCACAGTGATGGTGGCCATGAAATGTTCTCCGACTTCAACGTCGTACTATTATATCATGACAGCGTTGCTGTCACTGCAGCCACCCCTACCGTCATTCCCGCGTGCGCGGGACTCTAGGGATCTACGACCCCCTGAGCGCCGCGATGACCTCGGCAGCATGGCCGTTGGCCTTGACGGTGGGCCAGATGCGCTCGATGTTGCCCGATTCGTCGATCAGGTAGGTCATCCGGTTCATCCCCATGTAGGTGCGCCCGTAGCGCTTCTTCTCGCCCCACGCCCCGTAGGAGTTGGCAACCACCTTCTCAGTGTCGGCCAGCAGGGGGAAGTTCAGCTCGTACTTGCCTACGAACTTCTCGTGGGATTTCACGCTGTCGGCGCTCACTCCCAGCACTACGGCTCCCAAAGCCCGGAGCTCGTCGGAGGCATCGCGGAACCCGCAGGCTTCCGTGGTGCAGCCGGGGGTGTCGTCCTTGGGATAGAAGTAGAGCACGACCTTCTTGCCGGCCTGGTCCTTCAGGGCGATATCCTCGCCGGTCGATGCGGGCAGGGCGAATTCCGGCGCCTTATCTCCGATGTTCAGGGACACGAGTCCACCTCCTGGGTATGAGGTTCAGCCGATCGGCTATCGGGTGTCGCCCCCGGCAGCGCCCTCCAGGGCGGCCTGGGCGGCGGCGAGCCGGGCGATGGGCACCCTGAATGGAGAGCAGCTGACGTAGTCCAGACCCTCCTGGTGGCAGAAGGCGACGCTGGCGGGGTCGCCCCCGTGCTCGCCGCATATGCCCACCTCCAGGTCGGGCCGTACGCTCCGCCCCTTCTGCACGCCGATGCGGATCAGTCCGCCCACCCCCTCGGGGTCGATGGTCATAAATGGGTTGGATGGCAGGGTCTCATCCTGGATGTACTGGTTCAGGAACTTGCCCTCCGCGTCGTCACGGCTAAAGCCGTAGGCCATCTGGGTGAGGTCGTTGGTACCGAAGCTGAAGAACTCGGCCACCTGGGCCACATCGTCGGCGGTCATGCAGGCCCTGGGCACCTCTACCATCGTGCCGTACTTGTAGTCGACTTCGGTGGACATGGCGGCCTGGACCGACTCAGCCACGCCGGTCAGGTTGACCTGGAGCTGCTTCAGCTCGTTTACGTGGGATATCAGGGGGATCATGATCTCCGGATGCACCATGATGCCTTCCTTGATGAGGTTGGCGCTGGCGGTGATGATGGCCTCCACCTGCATTTCGTAGATGGCCGGGAAGGTCAGTCCCAGGCGGCACCCCCGGTGCCCCAGCATCGGGTTGGCCTCCCTGAGGGACTCCACGAGCTGAAGCTGCTGCCGGTGGGGTTCCACCTCGCCGTCGGGCGCGCCCTGGGCTTCCAGGGTGATGATCTGGCGCACCAGGTCCTCGTAGCGGGGAAGGAACTCGTGCAGGGGGGCGTCCAGCAGGCGGATGATCACCGGGTGGTCGCCCATGGCCCGGAGGATGCCCGTGAAGTCCTCGATCTGCAGCCCCTTCAGGTGGTCCAGGGCCTCGTAGAACGCCTGGACGCCGTCGGGCTGGCCGGTCAGGGGCGCGCGCCGGGAAGCCTCTTCAGGGTGCTCCCTGGCCCACCCCGTGGCCTCCTGGGCGTTGACCAGCATCCGCCGCACCACCTCCACCCGCTCGGGACCCAGGAACATGTGCTCGGTGCGGCACAGGCCGATCCCTTCGGCACCCATGGCGACGGCCCGCTGGGCGTCGGTGGGCGTGTCGGCGTTGGCGAACACTCCCAGCCTGCGGTAATCGTCGGCCCAGCCCAGGAGCACTTGGGCTTCGTGGACCTCGTCCAGCTGGGGCTGGAAGGTGGGGATGGCGCCCGCCAGCACCTCGCCGCTGGTGGCGTCGATGCTGATGTCGTCTCCTTCGTTGATGGTGTGCCCGGAGGCGGAGCAGGACCTGGACTGAATGTCGACCTGCAGGGCCTCGCAGCCGACCACGCAGGGGACGCCCAGCCCCCGGGTGACTACGGCGGCGTGGCTGGTCACCCCTCCTCGGCTGGTGAGCACACCCTTGGCGGCCAGGATGCCGTGTATATCGTCGGGCTTGGTCTCGGGCCGGATCAGGATGACTGGGATGCCCTGGGCCGAGGCTTCCGCGGCCCGGGCGGCGTCGAAGTAAGCCTTGCCTGTGGCGGCCCCCGGAGATGCTCCGAACCCCTGGGCCATGTAGGAGTTGCCGGCTTGGGCCCTCGCCCCTTCGTTGAAGCGGGGCACAAAGAGCTGGGTCATCTCCTCGGGGACCACCTTCTGGACCGCTTCCTGGCGGCTGATCAGCCCCTCCTCCACCATCTCCACAGCGATGCGGACGGCCGCCTGGACGGTGCGCTGGGCGTTGCGGGTCTGGAGCAGGTAAAGGCGACCCCGCTCGACGGTGAACTCGATGTCCTGCATGTCCCGGTAATGGTTTTCCAGGTGCCCGGCAAAGCCCGACAGGGAGGCATGGGCATCGGAGTGGCGCTCCGAGAGCACCGAGAAGGGTTCGGGTGTACGAATGCCGGCCACCACATCCTCGCCTTGGCCGTTGACCAGGTACTCGCCGTACAGCTCCCGCGTTCCGTTGGCGGGGTTGCGGGTGAAGAGCACGCCGGTGCCGCTGTCGTTGCCAAGGTTCCCGAAGACCATGCCCATAACGTTGACCGCGGTGCCCCAGGTGTGGGGTATGTTGTAGTGGTCCCGGTAGCTAATGGCCCTGGGGCTGTTCCAGCTCTGGAACACCGCCTGCACCGCCTCGAAAAGCTGCTGCTGGGGGTCCTGGGGGACGTCCCGGCCGGTCTCCTCCCGGACAGCAGCCTTGAAGTCGGCGATGACGGCGCGGAGCTCGTCGGGGGTAAGCTCGTGGTCCAGGGTCTTTCCCGCACGCTCCTTGTGCCCAGCAAGGATAATCTCGAACTGGTAGGCTTCCATGCCGAATACGATGCTGGCGAATATCTGCAGGAAGCGCCGGTAGGCATCGTAGGCCGGGCGCTCGTCGTTCATGTGGCGCGCCAGGGAGGCTACGTTGTCGTCGCACACACCCAGGTTGAGGATTGTGTCCATCATTCCGGGCATGGAGATTCGCGCCCCGGACCGGACCGAGACCAGCAGGGGGTTGTCGGTGGAGCCCAGCTCCCTGCCGAGGGTGGCCTCCAGCCCGTGGAGCTTGTCCCGCACCTGGTCCCAGAGGCCTGCAGGGAGTTCATGGTCCAGGTCGTAGTAGTCGAGGCAGGCTTCGGTGGTGATGATGAAGCCCGGGGGCACGGGGAGCCCCAGCTTGGCCATCTCGCACAGATTGGCCCCCTTGCCGCCGAGGAGGGAGCGCATGGAAGCGTCGCCCTCATCGAAGCTGTACACCATCTTCTTGGACTGAACCATATTCAGGGCCCACCCTTTCCAGATCGTAGTTGATACAACCAGGATAGCTTACACCCATTGCCCGACGCCGGTATAGGTGAGGCCATACGGTGATTTCTGCATGTTCGATGATACGCTGTCGTCCTTGAGAGGGGCGCCTGGTTGGTGGTAACATCTACCTTCAGGAAACGACTGGGTCTAAAGCTGGGTACGTCCAAGGAGGTTGCTGCGTATGCTCCCCGACACCTGCCGGATGGCTTTCAAGGAGTGGGCGGTGGTTGTCCAAGCCCTGGGCCGCGGGGAGCAGGTCTTGCTGCTGCGCAAGGGAGGAATAAACGAGGTTGGCAAACACTTCAGGGTCGAGCACGACCGATTCCTTCTCTACCCGACCCTGGAGCACCAGAAGGACGACCTCCTGAAGCCTGTCCACCGGGAAAACCTTGCCCGGCTCCTGGCCGAGGGCAACGACGCAGGCACGATCACCTTTGGCTGCTGGGCCCAGGTAGAGCGGACGGTGGAGCTTTCCGAGGAGGAGCAGCTTCGTTCTCTGTCACCCCACCACATCTGGTCCGACGACTACGCCCACTCCCGGCTGCGCTGGAAACCCCGGCATCCCCTGACGGCCATGCTGCTGAGGGTCTATCGCCTACCAACGCCAGCCAGCGTCCCATACAAGCCCCATTTCGGCGGTTGCAGGTCCTGGGTGGACTTGGAGGAAGAAGTGGCCCTTGGCAGCCTCACCCCGGTGCTGGATGATGCCCGCTTCGCCGACCAGGTGCGGGACATCGAGGATGCGCTGAACACGACGGCTAGCCCGGTAACCTGAAATTGCCAAGCCGGGAGCGGAAGCCAGACCCATATCCCGGTCCCGGCTCTGCCCATCGGAGGTACCTTCCATGAAATACCGACATTGTCCCAGGACTGACCTTGAGCTTTCCGAGGTAGGATTCGGGGCTTGGACCGTGGCCACCGACTGGTGGGGACACATCCAGGATCCCGACGCGGTGAAGCTGCTGGAGTCGGCCTTCGACCTGGGCGTCAACTTCTACGACACGGCCGACACCTACGGAAAGGGCTATGGCGAGGAGATACTGGCCAAGGCGCTGAAGCATGAGCGCCACAACATCGTCATCGCTACCAAGTTTGGCTACGACTTCTACGACAGCATCGAGCGCGTAGGCCACCAGGAGCGCACCCAGCGCTTCGATCCCGACTTCATCCGCTACGCCTGCGAGCAGAGCCTCCGGCGCCTCAAGACCGACTACATAGACGTTTACCAGCTGCACAACCCCCGGGTGGACGCCCTGGAGAAGGACGAGGTGTTCGACCTGCTGGACACCTTGGTCAAGGAAGGGAAGATACGCTACTACGGAGTGGCCCTGGGCCCCGACATAGGATGGTACGAAGAGGGGGAAGCATCCATGAGGGAGCGCCGGGTGCACACCCTCCAGATCATCTACAGCATCCTGGAGCAGGACCCGGCCCGGAGCTTCTTCCCCATAGCCGAGGAGGGGGACGGCACCGGGCTTATCTCCCGGGTGCCGCACGCCTCCGAGGTGCTCACCGGCAGGTTCACCGAACCCCCGGAGTTCGACCCCAGCGACCACCGGGCCCACCGGAAGCACGAGTGGATGACCGAGGCCCTGCGGAAGGCCAGGGAGGCGTACTTCCTGGGTGAGGACACGGGACGTACCATGGCCCAGGCGGCCATCAAGTTCTGCCTTGCCCAGAACACCATCATGACGGTGCTGCCCAACATCACCAGCATGGAGGACCTGGAGGAGTACGCAGTGGCCCCCGAAACCCCGGACCTCACCGAGGAGGAGTCCCGCACCATCGACGACCTGTGGGAGAACGGCTTCTACTTGGAGGAAGCGGCCACCGCTTCTGCTGGCGACTCCTAGTCCGCCCGTCCGTTCCCCTTCGATTTCCCCCTTCGAGAGCCTCAGGACAGGCTCAGGGCGAACGGACATGCCTCGTCATTGCCGCCCCGTCATTGAGGCCACTTTCACCTTCATTGCGGCGTAGGCCGCAATCCAGGAGACCCAGGGACTGGGACAGGCTGCTCCTAAGGTGCATATCACCCTTCCCTTAGTCCCCTCCCATCAAGGGAGGGGGATCTATTTCTCCCTCTCCCCTGGAGGGAGAGGGTTGCGGTGAGGGGGAAGGAAGCGATCCGGCCCCCCGCCACCTCCCCGTCATTGCGGCGTAGGCCGCAATCCAGGAAACCCATGCTGGGAACGAAGCCGTCCATGAATAACCCCCCATGCACCATCCCCCGTTCGTCCCGAGCCTGTCCTGAGGCTCTCGAAGGAGGAAATCGAAGGGGAACGGGCATGGGGATCCTTTGGGGCTCTGGGATAGCTACATCCGAAATCGTGATAGAATGGTCTCCGTAGTACCACATTTGGTACTGCTTGACTCCAATAGTTGAAGGAGAAGCCGCTATGCCTCCGAGCTGGGTAAACATGAATGTACAGGGCCAGAACATGGAAGGGTACCTGACCCAACCCGTAGAGGACGGGAAGTACCCCGCCGTGATAGTTATCCAGGAAGTCTGGGGTGTGAACTCCCACATCCAGTACGTAACCGACCGCATGCCCTCCCTGGGCTACGTCGGCCTTGCGCCGGCCATGTTCCACAGGGAGGGGCCCATGACCATCGGCCTCCACGAAGAGTTCCCGACGGCCTTGGAGCGCCTCGGCCGATGCACCGACGACGGCATCATCGCCGACGTCCAGGCGGCAGTCGATTACCTGAAGGCCCAGCCCTTCATCGATGGCGACCGTATCGGCATCGTCGGGTTCTGCTTCGGCGGGCGGGTCAGCTACCTGTCCGCCTGCGCCATCCCCGATCTTAAGGCCGCCTCGGTGTTCTACGGCGGGCGCATCCTGGCGCCCCTGGGCGGGGACGGCCCCTCGCCCCTGGAGCGGACAGCCAACATCAACTGCCCGGTCCTGGGCCTGTTCGGGGAAGAGGACCAGAATCCCACACCTGCCGACGTGGACACCATAGAGGCTGAGCTCAAGAAGCAGGGCAAGACCTATAGCTTCCACATGTATCCCGGGTGCGGCCACGGCTTCCACTGCGATGCTCGGCCCAGCTTCAGGCCCGAGGCCGCCAGGGATGCCTGGAACAAGACCATCGCTTTCTTCGACGAGCATCTGAAGGGATAGGTCTTCCCGCCGGGGATTCCGGCATCCAATCCAAAGCCCTTGCACCGATGACGGGGCCGCTCCTTCCCAAGGTGGCGGCCCCGGTGTAAGATGGGGCTGCCAATTTACAGAAAGGGGGCTAACGATATGTGCGCAACCTGCGGATGTGAAACGGCAAAGCCCAAGCCTGAGCCTAAGCCCTCCAAATAGGACGGCCCAGGTCGGCGTCGAGCGCCCGGCCCATAGCCTCACACCCTGACAGCAGCCGGGCGCTCCGACGGGACTCTAGACACCATCGAACTGATTCCAGGAGATAACATTGTCAGACATCCTCCAAGGTAAGGTTGCCATCGTCACCGGCGCAGGCCGGGGAGTGGGCCGCGGCGTAGCCAGGCTCATGGCCCAGGAAGGCGCCAGCGTGGTGGTGGTGGACCCCGGCGTGAACGTTGACGGCTCGGGGTTCGATGCCTCCTTTGCCGAACAGGTGGCCTCGGAGATTAGAAACGAAGGCGGCACCGCCGTTGCCTGCACCGAGTCGGTGGCAACCATGGAAGGCGGCGAAAAGATAATCCAGTCTGCCATCGACAGCTTCGGCAAGCTGGATATAGTCGTCACCTGCGCGGGCATCCTTCGCGACCGCATGATCTTCAACATGACCGAACAAGAGTGGGACGATGTCATCTCCGTCCACCTGAAGGGCACCTTCACCGTGGTCAAGCATGCCTGTATCCTGTTCCGCCAGCAGAGGTCCGGAAGGATCGTCACCTTCAGCTCCCAGTCGGGCTTGGTGGGCAACTCGGGGCAGGCGAACTACGGCGCCGCCAAGTCGGGCATCGCCGGCTTCACCAAGGTGGTAGCCCGGGACATGGGCAGGTACGGCATCACCGCCAACTCCATAGCCCCCAGGGCAGCCACCCGCATGATCGGGGCCATTCCCGAGAGCGCCAACGAGATAAGGGCTCGGGGCGGCGTTTCCGGCTTGTCCGAAGAGGGCGAGTTGGAACAGCTTGACCCCGACGACATCGCCCCATTTGTGGCGTACTTGGCCAGCGACTACGCTTCCAACATCAACGGGCAGACCTTCCTGGTGTGGGGCGGCGAGGTGTCCCTCATGTCCCAGCCCAGGCCGGAGAGGTCCATCTACAACCCCGACGGCCACTGGCCCACGGAGGAGCTGGCCCCCCTGGCGGCCGGCTACCTGACCAAGGACATCCCCAACCCGGCGCCCGCTCAGCCTTCCCGCTAAGGAGATGGCGAAGGGCTTAGCCCGCCCCTCAAGATCAATGCAGAAACAAGGAGCCTGATATATGGCTGGTCTGGTGGAAGGCAAGGTAGCGATCGTCACCGGTGCAGGACGAGGCATCGGGCAGGGCATCGCCAAGCTGATGGCCCAGGAGGGCGCCAGCGTGGTGGTGGTCGATCCCGGCGTCAACGTGGATGGCTCGGGCGGGGACACATCCATCGCCGAGCAGGTGGCCTCGGAGATACGGGACTCCGGCGGCTCCGCCGCTGCATGCACCGAGTCCGTCGTCAGCATGGAGGGCGGAGAGAAGATCGTCCAGACCGCCGTGGACAGCTTTGGGAAGCTGGACATCGTGGTCACGGTGGCAGGAATCCTGCGTGACCGCATGGTGTTCAACATGACGGAGCAGGAGTGGGACGATGTGATAGCCGTCCACCTGAAGGGCACCTTCACCGTGGTCAAGCACGCCTGCATCCTCTTCCGCCAGCAGAGGTCCGGGAGCATCGTCACCTTCAGCTCCACATCGGGCCTGTACGGCAACTCGGGCCAGGCCAACTATGGCGCCGCCAAGGATGGCATCGCCGGCTTCACCCGGGTGGTTGCCCGGGACATGGGCAGGTATGGCGTTACTGCAAACGCCATTTCGCCCAGCGCGGCCACCCGCATGACGGTGAGTGTGCCCGACGAAGCCCGGGATCTCCGCGCCCAGCGGGGCATCGGATCCGGGGGAGGGACCGTGGAGGCTATACGCGGTGAGCCTGAGGACATCGCGCCCTTTGCCGTCTGGCTGGGTTCGGACCAAGCCAAGCACGTGAACGGCCACATCTTCCACGTTGCCGAGGGCCTCGTGACCCTGCTGAACGAGCCGGAGCCGGTGAAGACCATCCACAAGGAGGGTCGCTGGACGGTGGAGGAGCTGGTGCGGGTGGTTCCCGCCACCCTCGGCTTCGAGATCTACAACCCGGCCCCCGCCCCGCCCCCCACGACCACCTAGGGGGGCGTCTTAACGGGGAATTACTGTCTCGTGAACATCAAGGCCGCAGATTAGGCTCGAATATGCTAACGAAGCTGTATTCGATAGTTCCAGTACTTGGGTTGTTCTCCCTGTTTCTTTGGTCGTGTAACGGAACGGGTGAACCCGGCCCGACTGAGAAGGTCTTGCATCCGACTCCCACCGATGCTATTGAAGTCTTGACACAGCCCCAACCAACACCCACTCCGACACCACGTCCAACTCCTACAATAGCTCCAACACCCACCATGGTCCCCACACCTACTCCGACGAGTACCCCGGTCCCACAGATTCGTCTCCAGCAGGAACTTCCGCGCCGAGTTTGGGAAGAGTTTTTCGACAATTACTACAGCAGTTGCTCCAAGCCGGCCTTTGAGACGCTTGGTGTAGTCGAATCATGGTCAGGAGGGCAAGGTGAACGCGAAATCACGTTTACTCCGCCTTCTGGCAGCTACTTTCTGGTGTTGTTGACTCAACCTGAGGGGAGACTTGGCGATTCGACAGTTCCTATGCTACAGGGAATAGGGCTTTTGATTCTTTGCACGTGTCGAGCAACGTTCCTCACGAAACGAGCGATTCTCAGTTGTGGTGCTACAGCGGTTACGGTGTCATCTTCCCGGACACCCTTGGAATCGAATCCCATGGCCTAAACTGGACAGTCTTTCTTATATCGCCCGCAGGCAAAGAAGAGTTATCCACCACGATTGCTGCCCCACTTGAGGGGTACTACGGTGCCTGTCCCCCGCGTCCTGGGGTTGAGACACTGGTAGTATCTGACCGGTGGACGGGCGGCCAAGGAAATCGCGTAATTGAATACACCGTTCGTCCACCCAGTTCGTTTCTGGTAGTTGAATTTGAGCCAGACTCTAGTGAGTGGTACTTTGAGAGCATTGACCGATCAGGCGACTGGAGTGTCGCTGGTCCTAGAGTCTCCGCTGAATATGGTGGCACTCTCGACGACACGGCACTCTGTCCATCTTCACCCGCTCCTCATAGTTTAACGGTTGAATCAAGGGGAGGCACCTGGACCATCTATCACATAGAAGTGGAATGACTGAGACGAAGACCATAAAGGGCGGATGGGGCAATCGCGCCCGCCTCAACGGGGAATTTGGTGCCAATGGTTGACGAGTAGTAGCATTAGTGACACTATTATGCAGGGGCGCCCGTAGTCAGGGAGGTGCCCGAAGTCATCGTGAGGTTGGGGGAGGAGAATGGCTGACTACTACACCTACCGCGTGACCTGGTCTCCTGAAGAAGAAAGGTACCGTGGTTTCTGTGCGGAATTTCCGACGCTTAGCTGGACTGCTTTGTCGCCCGATGAAGCTTTCAGCGGAATTCGGCATCTAGTCAGCGAAGTTCTAGGGGATATCCGGGAGTCGTTGCCTGAACCGTTGGCCAAGCGCAGCTACAGCGGCAAGTTCATGGTGCGGGTCCCTCCAGAGACCCATCGAGAGCTTGTTCTCCGCGCTGCGGAAGAAGGGGTCAGCCTGAACCGACTGGTCAATGCGCGGTTGAGCGGACGCAGCTCAGTAGCGTAGAGGCCCGGGAAGGGCCAGGAAGGGTACAGGTTCTAAGCCCCGGCGACTTCGAGGCTTCCTTCAGATGCATGGAGGGGTGGCCGAGCGGTCTATGGCGGCGGTCTTGAAAACCGCTAACTCCTTGCGGGGTTCGTGGGTTCGAATCCCACCCCCTCCGCCAGCGCTTCCATCACGAGATTAGCTTCATCCGACACTTCTGCAGACCCCAGCCTCTGCGTTCTCTGAAGGAGATCCGGCCCGACATCTTGGCCCTCGAGCGGGAGACAGAAGAGTTACTAGCAGACATGGTCAGGCTTGAAGAGGAAAAGTTTCCCAGCCGAAGACAAAATACTTAGATGTGGAAATGAGAGCTGATGACACTGAGCGTCTTACATATTTCGGATCTTCATCGCGACCCCTCGAATCCAATTAGCAATCAGGTGCTCATTGATTCTTTGGAGAGGGATCGCGATCGATATACCAGAGAGGGTAATGTTCCCATCAGGCCTCCAGACATTATCGTAGTGAGTGGTGACATCATATACGGAGTGAAGCACGATTCCGAGGATGCTGAGTCCAGTCTTCGTTATCAGTACGAGGAAGCCCTACACTTCTTGGATGAACTGGCTGCGCGGTTCGTCGACGGTGACAAAAGATGCATCATCATTGTGCCAGGCAACCATGATGTAAGCGACTATCATTTCCGAAACAGCCTTGCGCCTGTTGCTGTTCAGCTGGATGCCAGGAAAGCCTTGAGTGAACAGCTAGTCTCCCCGGGTTCCCACCTGCGGTGGTCATGGCCGGAATTCAGCCTGTACAGGATTGACGATACGGGAATGTATGGCCGCAGGTTCGATGCCTTCATCGAGTTCTACAGCAGTTTCTATGAAAACCAACGTTCCTACTCTGCCGATCCTGCGAGGCAATTTGACATCTTTGATCTTCCGGATAAAGGACTTGCAATCGTCGGCTTCAATAGTTGCTACGATAATGACACACTTAACAAGCAGGGAGCAATCCACCCTGACTGTATCGCAGAAGCTCGTCTGCAACTTCGCGACCTCTCATACCAAGGAAGAATGCGCATAGCGGTTTGGCACCACAACATAGAAGGGCCACCGACGAAGATGGATTACGTGGATCCGGAAATTGTCCAGAATCTGATAGACAGCGGTTATAGTCTTGGACTTCATGGCCACCAACATAGGCCGCAGTATCTTGATACTCGGTTTCGGCATGGTCCCGATCGTCGCATCATCATCAGTGCGGGGACAATCTGTGGCAGTGCTGCATACAGGTTCGGGCGCGCCTACAATCTAGTTGAACTCGATCCTGAAAGTAGGACAGGACGCCTGCATGTGAGAGAGATGCAGAACGATAATCTTAACCTTCCAATTTGGGGGCCTCGTTCTTTGTCATCGCATTCTGCGGAATACTTAGCCTTCGACTTTGAGCCACCGCTTGAATCTTTCGAAAGTGCTGACAGGAACACGGCTGTGTTGTCACGTGCTAGGCGGTTGTACGACAGCAACAAGTATGAGGAGGCATCGCTTTTGCTTCGTCCGCTTAGTCGAATCGAGAAGTTAGCACGTCCACTCCTGCTTGATTGTTTACATAGGATTGACGACATGCAGGGGATCATTGAATTCTTCGATCCTCCTGAAAGCGCCTCTGAGGCAATAGCTCTCATGGACGCACTTTGGACCGAAAACAGACGAGAACGACTGACACAAGTGCTGGGCATGCCGCTCATACACAAGTCCATAGATCCTTCCGTTGTGGAAATGAGAAACAAATACTCTGCGAGGTTGGCGTGATGACTCAGACGCGAAAAGAGCGGATCGCATTCAATGTAGAAACGAGTAGAATCCTTGAGATTCTCTCTTCAGAAATATACGACTCACCGACTGCATTTCTCAGGGAGAATGTTCAAAACGCTTATGATGCAATCCTCATGCGTTGCACGGCACAGAATACTCCCATCACAAATCGAACAATTGAAATCAATGTAGAAGCCAACCGTCTCATCGTACGAGATGATGGCATAGGCATGAATGAAGAAGTGCTAAAGAATAACTTCTGGAAAGCTGGCTCGAGTGGAAAGAAGACGGAACTGGCACAGAGGTCTGGTGTCATCGGAACGTTCGGTATCGGTGCAATGGCCAACTTTGGAGTCTGCACCTCGCTCCGGGTTGAAACAAGACACATTCAGTCGAGTGACACGATCATCAGTTCAGTTCAGCGCGACGATCTCAGGATAGCAGAGGATTGCATAGACCTTGAACGTGTACCTGACGGGCGTGACGCTGGGACGTTGATTGTCGCTGAACTTGATCCGTCATACACCATTGATGAAGTAACAGCCAGCAACTATCTAAGACAGTACGTTAGATTCCTCCCGGTTCCTGTAGTGGTGAATGGAACTATCATCAGTCAGGAAGCCTACGAAGATACAGTAGCTGGAAGGGCGGAAGGGTTCGAGCAGGTCGCGTCTCGGCATGTAACAAATGGCAAGTTCGCTGCTACCTTAAGTGTCTCGGTCGACAACCGCAGTCGTTTGCTCGTGCGGGTCACCGATATTTTCCTACATGGAAATCCAGTCGGCGGAGAAGTGTTCTTTGTACAAGAAGGTGGCTCAACCTTCGCCTTCCGCAATTCCTTTGGCCTTGCTCCGGCTCCTGTTCCGGGCCTATACGGCCTTGCTGGTTTCGTCAATCTTGACATCCTCAACCCCACAGCGGGACGTGAGGCCCTTAGCCGAGATAGCATTCAGCACATAGCCGATCTAGTTTCGATGATCGAGGCCGAAGCATCAGTGGATATCGCTGGCACTGATGCTGCCGATGGCAATCAGCAGTTTCAGCAGTATATTCTCTCTCACAATCTTATTCACCTCGCGTACCGAGTAGGAATCTCTGTATTGCCCAAGGACGAAATGATTGGCTTAGGCGGCGTTAGAGACTACGAGCCGGATAAGTCCAAACACTACTATACCGGTAGAAATTCGACGATCTTGAGTCGGTTTGCCAGCCAGCCAGCAAACCTCTTTCACGTTAGTCAGACAAATCCACGTCGCGGGCTACAGGCGCGATTCTTGACTGAAGTAACCGGACTCGAACAAGTTCCAGAGCAAACGATAGTTGACAGGGTCCCTCCAGCAGAACTGACCCTAGAAGAGGCTATGTTCATTGCACAAGTGCGTTGGGTGCTACTTGATGATTACCTGATGCCGGAGGTTGAGGTTTACTTCGCGACCATCAGTCATGGGGTTGCTGTCTATGTTGAAATGGAGGGCAATGAACGTTACATAGCGATTGCCCGTGATTTTTCTGCTGCCGCTACTGTCATCGACTGCTACAAGACTGCCCGAGACGTGTTCGACGGATTCGTGAAGGACTTCGTGCGACAGCACATCTATCCCGATATCCGAGACTACGTTCCTTCATCAACAAGGCAAGGAAGCGAAGCCCTGTACCTTCGACTCATGGCCAACAAGGAACTGTATAAATTGGAAGAGGGCGACTATGGCGGCATTGAGGCGGTTCTTGCGGAATATATGTCAGGTCAAGCGGGTTTCACCGAAGTCCTTAAGGCTGCTCGGAGCCGTGCTTCCGGGCATCGGCAGGAGGTTACTAATGAACAGACAGGCAGTGTAGAGGAGGAGCTACCCGACATCATTGAATCTCCAGCTCTGTCGCCATCATTTAATGAATCCGGTGCTGTACCACCGATTCTTCGATCTGACGTATCCAGCCAAAAGAAGGTACTGACGGTGGCTGATGAGTACCCAGGACTGAACGAATTCCGTATGTTCCTAGCAGTATCGGATCGCTTGGTGAAACGCGAAGGGGAGTTCCTCCACCAGCCTCACACGACTAGGATAATGTGGGGTGCACACCGCATCATTTATGTCTTCACTGATGCAACTGGTGGCATGAGCCTCTATTACGACATCGATCTAAAGACACCCCTTGGGGCTGAAAACACTGGCGGTCAGATGTTCCCAACAACCACAATAGTTACTAGGAATCGCATTTACATCCCTGTGCCAAGTGGGCTTGAAGGGGCGTTTCAAGTGATCGGAGGTACGAAGGAATTCTATGTCAACTTCAATACTATTCCATAGGACCTAAGTGCAGGTGCAGGAGTGCCACACCAACAGTTACAAAATCAACGAAAGATAATGCTTCCTGAAGGTGCCGTCCGCCCATACCCATACTACGAGCCATCCGATGTCCCTTGTCTAGAAGATGGCCCGGACAAAGAACTGAAACTTGCCCGGGGCGCCATCAGGGACACGACCGCTTTCCTCAAGAGGTTTCCGAGGACCAAGGGACGCCTGAGGCGGGTGGCCAAGCTTATCGAAGGGATCGAGTCGGCCAGCGCCCTTGAGCTTCTGTCGACAGTGTACTGGGTGGCGACGGATCATCCGTCCAGCACTGACGAGGAGATCATCGCCTACACGTATGCGTGGGGCCCGAACAAGCGCGAGTTTACAGGGCAGCAGATAAAGCAGACACTCAAGGCTCTCAGAGACAAAGGCTGGCTCGAGCCGGTAAGCACCTAGCGCCCGGGCAGGTGGAGCAGTCTAAGGAGCGCTCTTCATACCGGGCGCTCTCTCTATCGTTCTGTCGCCTAGGGAGCTTCACGGGACGATTGTAGTAGGAAAGGTTCCGAACTAGCTCTGCCAGCCTTTTAGACAATCACCTCTGCGATTGTTGGTAAACAAGTTGAGCCCGTCGTTAGGCCATGGCGCATCGTCCTTCCTGAGGAATGCTCGGTGAACCTTTGGCAAGACTCTCTTGGAAATTCGCTTTCGGGGCCACTTGTAGATTACAGCAAAGGCATCCTTACCATCGATGTTGCATGCCAACCGGGGCGGAATCAGGCGGGGATTACGATCTTGGGGCCTCTTGTCGTAGTCCGGGTGAGTGGGCAGAAGAAGGCCCACCAATCCACATCGCTTGTTGCTGGGCCGGTCAATAATGCTTGCCGATATCTCCCAGTCCACATGTTTGCGCTGCCAAGTGCAGGCACCAATCAGGACTATGGTAACGGAGGCATCCGCAATGTGCTCATCTCTGATTTTCCGGCGTATTTCCTCTAGGGGAAGCCCCTCGTCGTGGATGTCTCCAGGGCTAACAGATTTGTCTATGGCTTTGCTATCCAAAGCTTGTACCAATCGGCGTTTGTACTCCTCATCATCCTCATGAAAGTAGCTTATGAATATCTTGTGGATAGGTATACTGCCAGCGATTGAAGTGCTCATGCTAGAAGACCAATAGCCAAGCCAGCAGGACAGTCGCGGTAACAGGAACATAAAATGGCAAAATGGATAGTGAACCTAGAAGGCATTGCCCTATCAGGTTCAACCCCATCCCAGTCGGGGCTACTATGAAGATGTCGGACCGGTTCAATTCGCCCTTGTGCAAGTTAGCCACGAATCGATTCTGTGACCGAATGAATGAGCGTTCAAGCGCCAGGTAGTAGGAATCAAGAAACAGGAACAGCAGGGTTGGAACTAAAGCGATGAGTGCGTGACGGGGCTCTCCTGTCCGAGCTACCAACACTAAAGTGGCCGCGACGAGAGTGACGCACCATATCTTGCAGTTGCGGCTGTTTTCCGCCATTCGCGCAATGACGCCCTGCATGATGTCAAGGTGCTTCTGCACGGCTGACGATTCGGCGCTGAAATCCGAGTTCTCGAGCACTATGTTCGCCCCTCCACGCCCGCTATCTTTTTCAACAACCCTTCATTCGTCTGCTTTGATACAAGGATTTCGGCCGGTATCTCCCCCCCGCCCCCCTACGGCTCGAGGCGGACGCTGTCTCCCACGCGGAGCCTGCCGCCGTTCAGCACCATGGCCAGCACGCCCCGGCGTTCCTGAAGCGCCTCCTGCAGACCGGGACGCAGCATGTCCATCCGACCGCAGGGCTCGCACAGGCCAGTGGCTTCCAACGTCACATCATCGCCTATGAAGAACACGTTGCCCGGCTTGACCGATGACAGGTCGATGCCCTCCAGGGTGATGTTCTCCTTGATCACTCCGGTGGTCAGCGCCAGCATATCCAGGGTCTCTTTGTCCATCAGGAGCACCTGCCGGGGGTTGCCCTTCTCGGCATGCCGGTCCCCCTCCAGACCCACGCCGGAGATGGCTGTGGCCTCCTCTACGGGGGACATGGGTTGACCGCTCTGAGTGCTGATTTGCAGTGCAAGAATCTTTCCCTGTTCCATCGGTTCACCTCCATGTTGGAAGGGGGGATTGCTCTTAAAGATTATAGGTTCGGGTGTTAGAATTGTCATTGCCCCGGACCTGCTGCTATCCACCAAGGAGCGAGATGCCCCACAGCTACCTGAAGGTCGATACCCACGATGGTGTGCGCACCATTACCCTGCACGATCCTGAAACCCGCAACGCCCTGGGACAGGAGATGGCCGAGGAGATGATGGAGGAGCTGGACAGGTTCGAGGACGACCCCGAAAGCCGGGTGCTACTGCTCACCGGGACCGAGCCGTCCTTCTGCTCCGGCGCCAACGTGCGGGGCTTCAGCAAGGACATTTCGGAGCAGGGGATCGCCCCGGCGCCCGATCCTCTGCCCTGGGGGGACATGGAAGCCCAGCTTGCCAGCAGAGAGAGGACCGACCGCGCCCTTGCCGCCCGGGTGCCCCTGCGCATCTACGAGCTCCAGAAGCCGTCCATCGCCGCCGTCAACGGCCACGCCGTGGGCGTTGGTATGGGCCTTGCCCTGTCCTGCGACATACGCCTGGCGTCTGAGAAGGCCGTGTTCTCCGAAGCCTTCGTCAGGATGGGGCTGATCCCCGGAGACGGGAGCTGCTGGCAGCTTCCCAAGCTTATCGGCCTCAGCAACACCCTGCTCCTCCAGTACACCGGCGACCGCATCGACGGGGCGGAAGCGTACCGCTTGGGCTTGGTTAGCAAGGTGTTTCCCGACGACCAGCTAATGGATAACGCAAATGAGCTGGCCCACCGCTTGGCCCAGGGCCCTGTCCGCTCCATGTCCCTCATCAAGTACCTGGTGCACAAGTCCCTGGACCTGAGCTTCCGGGAGAGCATGGAGCTTGCCCACACCGCCCAGCAGGTAGCCAGGAGCACCGAGGACCATGCTGAAGCGGTCCAGGCCTTCCTGGAAAAGCGCCCTCCCGCTTTCAAGGGACGCTAGCCCCGGTCTCATAGACCGGGTTGTCCTTGCCACACCCTTCCCCCAATAGTACTATACCCCCAACCTGTCCCAGGCACCTCCAGGGAAGCATCATGTTGAACAGCCCTTACCGTTACTCCCAGTGGGATGGCTCCCAGAGCATCTTTGGCGCCGATGCCGAAGAGGTGATGGACCACCTGTCCAATGAGCTGATGGCCCACGGCGACCTGATGCGCGCGCTGCGGGAGATGATGCGCCAAGGTATGCGCAACCAGGACGGCCAGCAGATGCCCGGGCTCCGCGACCTGATGCAGCAACTCCGCGAGCAACGCCAACAGCAGCTGGAACAGTACAACATGGACTCGGTCATCGAAGACATCGAAAAGCGCCTTGAGGAGGTGCTCAGCCGGGAACGGCAGGGCATCAACCAGCGCCTGGAGGATGCCCAGGAGCAGATACGCCAGGCTGAAGGGGCCGAGCGGGCCGAGATGGAGGCTCTGAACGAGATCCTGGAGCAGCGGGCCCTGCGCAACCTGGCGAAGCTGGACGCCTTGCCCGAAAGCACCGGGGGCGCCATCCGCGACCTTCTCGAGTATGACTTCATGGACCCCGAAGCCCAACGCCTGTTCCAGGAGCTCCTGGATATGCTGCGGGGCCAGGCCGCCCAGAGCATCTCCCAGGACATGCTGCAAAACCTCCAGAACATGTCCCCAGAGCAGATGTCGGCCCTCGAGGAGATGATCCGGGATCTGAACCAAATGCTCCAGGAGCGGGCCCGGGGCGGACAGCCCGACTTCCAGGGCTTCATGGACCGGTACGGGGACGCTTTTGGTCCGAATCCGCCCCAGAGCCTGGATGAGCTGCTGGAGCAGATGATGCAGCAGATGTCCCAGATGCAGTCGATGCTGGAGAGCATGTCCCCCGAGGCCCGGCGGGAGATGGAGGAAGCCCTCGCCGCAGCCATGGACCCCGGCCTGGCGCGGGAACTGGCCCAGCTGGCCTCATGGATGGAGCAGCTCATGCCCATGGACGACCTCCGGCGCCAGTACCCCTTCCTGGGGGACGACAGCCTGACCATGAACCAGGCCATGGAGCTGATGAAGCACCTGCAGGACAGCGACGAGATGGCCCGCGCCCTCCAGGAGGCCATCCGCACCGGCGAACTGGACAACGTGGACCCGGACAAACTGGCTGAGCTGCTGGGCGAGGAAGCCCGGCGTACCTGGGAGCAGCTAAACGAGCTGTTGGAAGCCCTGCGGGAGGGAGGCTACATAACCGAGGGCGACGAGCCGGCCCTGACTCCCAGGGCGATCCGGCGCATCGGCCAGAAGGCCCTGCGGGAAGTGTTCCTGAGCCTGCACAAGGACCGGCTGGGCGACCATGAACTGACGTCCAGGGGAGACGCCGGGGACAACCTCACCGACACCAAGCCCTACGAGTTCGGCGATCCCTTCCAGCTGGAGCTGCAGGCCACGGTCAAGAACGCAGTCCTCCGGGCGGGGCCGGGCACGCCCGTGGAGCTGAGCAAAAAGGACTTGGAGGTGTACCAGAGCGAGAGCCAGACCAGGGCCGCCACGGTCGTGCTCTTGGACCAGAGCCGCTCCATGGGCCTGTGCGACAGCTTCTACGCCGCCAAGAAGGTGGCGATGGCCCTGTACGCCCTGATCCACATGCAGTACCCCAGGGACAGCCTCTACGTCATCGGGTTCTCCGACTACGCCCGGGAGATCAAGGAGGAGGACCTGCCCAAGGTGGCCTGGAACACCTGGGCGCCGGGCACCAATCTCCACCACGCCCTGATGCTGTCCCGCAAGCTCCTTTCCAGGGAGAAGGGTTGCACCAAGCAGGTACTCCTGATCACCGATGGCGAGCCGACGGCCCACCTGGAGGGTGATCGCTCCTACTTCAGCTACCCGCCCGCCTACCAGACCATCATGGAGACGATGAAGGAAGCCCGCCGGTGCACCCAGGAAAGCATCATCATCAACACCTTCATGCTGGAGAACAGCTACCAGCTAGTGAACTTCGTAGACCATCTCACCCGCATCAACCAGGGACGCGCCTTCTACAGCGCCCCCGACCGGCTGGGAGAGTATGTGCTGGTGGACTACGTGCATAACCGGCGCAAGCGAGTCAACGGCTAGCTTCCCCCGGCTTTCCCACTCCCCCAGGCTTCACCGCTCTATGTTTTGCACACAGACACGCCTCCACCTATGCGGCTGTCCGTTCGTCCTGAGGGAAATCGAAGGCGAACGGACAGCCGCTGCTTCCCGCTTTCGCGGAAACGACGGTAATTGTGGTGGCCACGCTTTTCGTTATTGCAAGGGTAATCGTCATTGCGGCGGAGGCCGCAATCCAGGACGGAGCATTGCCGGTCGCGAGATGGCTCAAGCCAAGGCGGTCTAAGTCCGTTCGCCCTGAGCCCGCCCTGAGGCTCTCGAAGGGGGAATTCGAAGGGGAACGGACAGCCAGAGCTTCCCGCTTTCGCGGAAACGACGGTAATTGTGGTGGCCACGCTTTTCGTTATTGCAAGGATAATCGTCATTGCGGCGGAGGCCGCAATCCAGGACGGAGCATTGCCGGTCGCGAGATGGCTGAAGCCAAGGCGGTCTAAGTCCGTTCGCCCTGAGGGAAATCGAAGGGGAACGGACAGCCAGAGCGGAAGTGCAGACAAGGGAGTCCCAAAGGGCAATCGGAGGGCGCAATGGGCCTGATGGGGCACCTATGCAGGGATGGGGTAGGATTCCGATTAAGTCAGCAGGCCGAGAGCCTATGAGGGCAGGGGCAGAGTTGGGCCTACGCTTCTTTGGACAGGTTGGCCAGGAACTCGGCGTTATTCTTAGTGCGTCCCAGGCGCTCCAGGATGCGCTCGGTGGCATCGGCAGCGTTGGTCGAGTCCGTTGCCAGCAGGGCAACCATCCGCCTCAGCAGGTAGACCTGCCTCAGTGTGGTTTCATCGAAGAACAGCTCCTCACGCCTGGTCCCGCTGCGCTGTATGTCTATGGCCGGGAAGAAGCGCTTCTCGGCCAGACGGCGGTCCAGGTGCAGCTCCATGTTTCCGGTGCCCTTGAACTCTTCGTAGATGACCTCATCCATGCGGCTGCCCGTGTCCACGAGGCAGTTCGCGATGATGGTCAAGCTGCCGCCCTCTTCCACGTTGCGGGCTGCGCCGAAGAACTGCTTGGGCGGGTACAGGGCCATGGGGTCTATTCCACCGGAGAGGGTGCGTCCGCTGGTGGGGGCCGACAGGTTGTAGGCGCGAGTGAAGCGGGTGATGCTGTCCAGCAGGATCACCACGTCGCGCTTGCTCTCCACCAGGCGCTTGGCCCGCTCCAGGGCCAGCTCGCCGATGCGGCACTGGTCGTCCACCGATTCGTCGAAGGTGGAGGCAAACACCTCGCCCTTCACAGAGCGGCGCATGTCGGTGACTTCCTCG
The DNA here is from genome assembly GCA_963663025.1 of Dehalococcoidia bacterium. Lineage (GTDB taxonomy): Bacteria > Chloroflexota > Dehalococcoidia > Lucifugimonadales > JAGWBF01 > JAGWBF01. The sequence goes on from OY760073.1 coordinate 2,245,992, forward strand.
GGTCTCTCCCCGATGAGCACCACCATGATGTCGGCCTCGGGGCAGTTGTTGGAAACCCCGCGGGCGATGTTCTTAAGCACCGTGGTCTTTCCGGCTTTGGGAGGGGACACGATAAGGCCCCGCTGCCCCAGGCCGATGGGGGCGAACAGGTCAACCATCCGGTTGGTCAGGTTGTTGGGTTCGGTTTCCAGTTCCAGCACGATCTGCTGGTCGGGGAACACAGGGGTCAGGTGCTCGAAGGAGCGTCTCGAGCGCAGGTCCTCGGGCTCCAGGCCGTTGACCTGCTCAACCCTCACCAGGCCAAAGTAGCGCTCTCCCTCCTTAGGGGGTCGTACCTGGCCGGCCAGGGTGTCGCCGGTGCGCAGGCCGAAACGCCTTATCTGGGACTGGGAGACGTACACATCCCCCGCAGCCGGGCGGAGTCCCTGCTGCCGAAGGAATCCATATCCTTCGTGCATCACATCCAAGACACCGGTGGCCATCAGGCCCCGCTGCTCCGAGCACATCTGGAAGACGCGTCCGAGCACATCTTCTCTTCTAAGGTTGACGAGGGGAGCGCTGTCTTCAAGACCCAGGTCTTTTGCAACTACAAGGAGCTCATCCTTGCTTTTGCGCTCCAACTCACCAATATCAACTGCTTGTTCCGTTGTCACAGGTCTCACCTCTCAGTGGAGTGTTTTGGGGTTCCAACGCCTTCGGCGGTGGGAGTTCGGAGATCATCAAGAATATCCGAACGGATCATTGCGAAGCTTTGTTCCAGTCCTGCAGGAATCGGGCCTGCCCGGCATCGGTCAAAGGATGCTTAAGCATCTGGCCGAAGACCGTGAAGGGCATGGTGGCGATGTCGGCGCCGGCCTTGGCAGCCTGGATGCAGTGAAGGGGGTGGCGCAGGCTGGCTGCCAGCACCTCGGTCTTCAGGTTGTATTGACGGAAGATCTCAACGATGTCCCTGACAAGCTGCATCCCGTCGTGGCCGATGTCATCCAGCCGTCCCACGAAGGGGCTGACGGCAGTAGCGCCGCAGTGGGCGCCCAGCAGGGCTTGGTTGACCGAAAAACAGAGGGTCTGGTTCACCTTGATGTTGTCCCTTGTGAGGGTTGCCATAGCTTCCAGACCCTCGGAAGTGCTGGGCAGCTTCACCCAGGGATTGGGAATCCACTCCGCAATGTCCCTGCCTTCGCTGATCATGCCATCAACGTCGGTGCTGACGACCTCTACGGAGATGGGCCCGTCGATGATGTCGGCGATCTCCTGGACAGCGGCCTTGTATGCGCCCGCGGCGCCTATGCCTTCCTTGGCTGCAAGGGAGGGGTTGGTGGTCACGCCATGCACCGCACCCAGGCGGGCGCCTTGGCGTATCTCATCGATGTTGGCGGTGTCCAGGAATATCTTCATCGGCTTTCCTCCTTCGTGGGTACCGGAGAGGATGCGGCCAATAAGGCAGATTTCGCTGGGTATTGCACGATCTCGAGAGGTAGGGTTATGGAGGGAATCAGCACTAACTACACGCTATCTGTCAGCTTGACGCTTCACCATTCAGTTCAAGGGGCACCTGGGAACCTTCTCGGAAGGTTGACTTGGCGGCGCCGATGAACTCTCGGAAGAGAGGGTGGGGACGGTTGGGGCGGGATAGGAACTCGGGGTGGAACTGGACACCTACCATGAAGGGATGGTTGGCGGTTTCCACTATCTCCACCAGCTTGCCGTCGGGAGAGACCCCGCCAGCCATAAGGCCGTTGTTTTCCAGAGACTCCCGGTAGGCGTTGTTGACTTCGAATCGGTGCCTGTGGCGTTCGGTGAAAGTATCGACGCCGTAGGCCCGGCGCGTAATGGATCCCTCCATGGCTCTGCAGGGGTAGTCGCCCAGGCGCATGGTGCCGCCCTTGTCGGTAATGGAACGCTGCTCCGGCAGAATGTCGATGACCGGGTTAGGCGTGGAGGCATCAACTTCAGAGGAGTTGGCGTCGGCGATTCCCAACACATTTCGGGAGTACTCAACCACCATCACCTGGAGACCAAGGCACAGGCCAAGGTAGGGGACGCCGTTCTCCCGGGCGTACCTGGCTGTCTGGACCATGCCCTCCACACCGCGGACTCCGAAGCCACCCGGCACCACGATGCCGCTGGCATGCTTCAGCAGGTTGTCGGGGCCTTCTTGCTCAATCGTCTCTGAATGCACCCACTCCATCTCGATATCCCGGTCATGGTAAAGACCGGCGTGCTTCAAGGCTTCATTTACGGATATGTAAGAGTCTGGGAACTCAACGTATTTGCCCACAAGGGCGATGCGCACCTTATCCCTGGGCTGGTTCATCTGCTCGACCATGTTCGCCCAGTCACCCAGGTCTTTGGTGCCCCCATCCAGGTTCAACGAGCTGGCCAACAGGTCCCCCAAGCCGTGCTCTTCCAGGATGAGGGGCACCTCGTACACTCGGGGCACCGTCGGCAGCGGGATGACCGCTTCCTTGGGCACATCGCAGAAGAGGGAAATTTTGTCCTTGATGCCCGCCGGCATTTCGTGGTCGCTGCGGCAGATAATAGCGTCGGGCTGGATTCCGAGGCTTCGTAGCTCCTTGACGCTGTGCTGGGTTGGCTTGGTCTTCAGCTCACCTGTCGCCGTCATGTGAGGCAGCAGGGTGCAGTGTATGTAGAAGACGTTGTCTCTCCCCACTTCGTTACGCATTTGGCGAATGGTTTCCAGGAATGGGAGGCCCTCGATGTCACCCACGGTGCCGCCGACCTCGACAACTACGACCTCGGCCTGGGACTCGTCGGCCAGATCGGTGATCCTGGACTTGATCTCGTTGGTGACGTGGGGTACTGCCTGAATTGTTCCGCCCAGGAAGTCTCCCCTGCGTTCCTTGCCCAGCAGGGAAACGTACACCTGGCCGGCGGTAAGGTTCGAGGACCGGGTGAGCTCCTGGTCGGTGAAGCGTTCGTAGTGGCCGAGGTCCATGTCCGTCTCTCCCCCGTCCCGGGTGACGAACACCTCGCCGTGCTGATAGGGGGACATGGTGCCCGGGTCCAGGTTGAGATAGGGGTCGAGCTTCATTACGGAGATGGAGACGTTACGGCTCTTGAGTATTCGCCCGATGGAAGCGACGCTGATGCCCTTGCCCACCGAGCTAACGACTCCCCCGGTCACAAAGATGTACTTGGCACCCATGTATTACTAGCTGCGTTTTCGCATAGGGGAAATGCTACACCATCTTGCGGAAGCGTAAGGGGAAGCATGGAGGGCGAACGGGGTGGGAGGAAGCCTTCCTGCATAATCTTATGACCCTTTGTTAGCCATTGTCAAGGGCAGGAATTCCCACTATCGGCAGAAAACGACAGGGCGAGGTTGGAATACACCTCGCCCTGTCGTGGTTCCTGGCGGGTAGTCTTGTTGGTTCCGGTTAGTCCTTTACGGGGAACCAGTCCTGCTTCCAGGGCCACTCGCCGTCGGCATCGTCGAAAGCGGGCTTGCCCTGGTCCAGCCGGTCCCTGTAGGGGCTGGTCACAGGCTCCTGGTATGGGTAGATGCCGCCTTCATAGGCCTCGGCGCCGAGCTTGAAGTGCTTGGCCTGTTCCATCGTCTCGATGAAGGGGGCGTTCATGTCGTACAGCTTGTCGTAGGTGGGCCTGGGGCCGGCCTTGGATACATGCCCGTACAGGGGGCGACCCACGATCTCTTCGCACATCCAGACGCAGTCGATGAGCTTGTCGATATCTACGCCGGTATCGATCCCCATATCATCCATCATGTGGAGGATATCTTCGCTGGGAGCCTGTCCGGTGGCCCGCCCGGTGCCGCAGTAAGGGCAACCGCCGAAGCCGCCGATGCTCCCGTCTATATCGAGGGTGTCTTCCTTCTCCAGCACCCGGAGGGCAGCGTAGGCGGAGGGGAGGGCCATGTTGCGCCCGTTGTGGAAGTGCATGCGGAAGTGCTTGATCTCGGGCCACCGCTCCTTCACGCGGACGATGCTCTCCTCGACCTTATCGGGGCGGCACCAGCTCATCGGGTCGCCCATGCTCACGCTTTCGACCTTAATGTTGGCCTCGTCCCAAAGCTGGTGCTGCTTCTCCAGCATGGTCATGAGGGCATCTACGGGGAAGTCGCCCAGGAAGTTGGAACCCCAACTGGCGTTGGTGCCGATGCCGGCCGCTTCCACGTTGCGCTCCTGGGCTTGGGCGACGATCTGGGGCCAGCGCTCCATCTCCTGCATCTGGGAGCGGTTGGTGTTCCTGCGAACGAATACGTCGCACATGTGGCACTGGAGCCTGGGGTAACGGTCCCGCTCGATGGTCAGGGGAGGCGAGTACTCCTTGGCTCGCTCGATGCCCCGGGCGTTCAGCGCCAGGGCGGTGTACTTCACCCCTTCCTTGGGGTGGAACTTGGTTACGATCTCGTCGATACGGGCCATCTGGGGGGTCCACTTGGGGCTTACGAAGGAGCCTACGACGATGTGCTTCAGCCCCGTCTCAGAGAGGGCGTCCAGTAGTCGGACTTTGTCTTCGACGGGGATATTGGCATCCTCGATCTGCATGCCCTCCCGCATTCCCTCTTCCTTGTAGTTCACGGTCGGCCAGTTGCTCACTTGATACCTCCTACTTGCGGTGGTCCGCCGGGATAGCTCCCCGCCCACCTTCCGCCACCGCCCTAGCTTGGGCGGATTTTAATTGCTTGCCTGGTGGCTGTCAATGAGGAAACGTGCCGTTCGGGACCTTTACGAGGGGTGCTCTGGGGCACGGAGAAAAGGCTAGTTTGTAGCTGAAAATAAGGCTGGAATCCCTAGCGCATGATGCGGATGACACCCACCACCCTGCCCTGTACCTCCACGTTGCTCGCGTGGGAGTAGATGGGGTCCATCTGGTCGTTGGCGGGCTGGAGCCTCACCATATCCCCTTCCCAGTACAGGTACTTCAGGGTTGTCTCGTTCTCTTCCTTGAGCCTTGCCACCACCATTGCGCCGTTGTTGGCCTGCCGTGCAGGCTCGATCAGGACGAGATCCCCGTCGGCCACCAGGGCATCGATCATGGATGTGCCGCGGACTTTCAGGGCATAGAGGTCCTTCTTCCCGTTCACCATGCCCGGCGTTATCTCTATGTTGTCCATGGGTTCGCCGGACCAGCCCTCGGCATCCAGGGCTAGGGCCGGCTCTCCGGCGGCGATGTAGCTCAACACGGGAATACGGGGCAAGCTGGGAGCGTTGACGCGCATTCCCACCAGCTCGATGCCTCGAGCAACGTCAGACTTACGCCGTATCAAGCCCTCCTTTTGCAAGAGCCTCAGGTTGTAGTCCACCACCGAGGTGGAGCTGATGGAGCACCCTATCTGGATGTCCCGCACCGTCGGCGGCAGGTCGTTGTCCTCGATAAACTCCTTGATGAACTCCAGGATGCGCTCTTGCCTGGGGGAGAGTTTCTTCCTGCGGGGCATGATCATAGTGCGCCTCGAAACATGTGTTCTGAGCGAGACTAGCAAAGGTGCTAGGCCATGTCAACACGCCGTTGACCAATATGGGAGGGAAATCAGGAGTAGGTTGCCGGGACGCTTAGGAGGAACCGGGGTCTTGGAGGTCGTGGAGCTTGGCCATGAGGCGGGACTTTCTGCGGGCGGCGTTGTTCTTGTGGAGGATGCCCTTTGTGACGGCCTTGTCCAACGCGCGGATAGCTTGGGCTACTGCCGGCTCGGCGGCCTCAGCCTCGCCATCCCAGACAGCATCCAGCGCCTTGCCCATCAAGGTGCGGGTTGTGGAGCGAACGTGGCGGTTTCTCAATCTACGCCTCTCGGCGGAACGGGCTGACCTGGCGCTGGGCAAAGCATCCTCCTCGGCGGTCAAAGCAAACTGGGGGCATTATAGACCATTTGGCTAGCGAGGTGAAGGGGTTGGGGCGTCCGTTGTGCTGCGAGTTGCGCTGATCACCCCCCGCACACCCTCGAGCTTGTTGAACAGGCGGGCAAGCTGGTCCACCCCGGTGGTGTACAGGGTGAGGGAAATAGTTGCCGTGCCGTCGGAGTTCTCCGTCGTCACCACGGAAGCTATGTTCACCTTGTCGTCGGACACCAGCGTGGTGATGTCCTTCAGGAGGCCCACCCGGTCCCACGCTTGGATGTCCACTCGCACGGGATACAGGGAACGGGCCTCTCCCCAGTCCACGCTCACCAAGCGCTCTGGCTCATCCTCGTTGCGCAGGTTGGGGCAGCCGGTCTTATGCACCGTCACCCCCTGGGTGCGGGTGACGTAGCCGATGATCTCTTCGCCGGGCAGGGGATTGCAGCACCTGCCCATGCGGATGAGCAGGTCTCCCACGCCCAGCACCTGGACGCCGGTGGTCGGGCTGGAAATGGGCAGGTTGGACTGGGCTTTCTTGGTCGTCTTCTCCTGCTGGGAAGAGAGGCGGCCTACAAGCTGTACCTCGGAGATGTTCCCCGATCCCAGGGCGGCCAGGAAGTCCTCGGTGGAGTCGTAGCGGAAGGTCCTGGCGACCGCATCCTCATCCATGGTGACGTTCAGGCGTTTGAGCTCCTTCCGCAGCAAGTCGCCGCCCCGCTGAATGTTGGCGCTCTTCTCCTGCCTGCGGAACCACTGGCGCACCTTCTCCTTGGCGCTGGCCGACCGCAGGTACCCCAGGTTGGGATTGAGCCAGTCCAAGCTGGGCCCGCGGGCAACCTTGGTCGTCAGGATCTCGATGGTGTCGCCGTTCTGTAGCTGCCGGTCCAGGGACACCAAACGTCCGTTGACCTTGCCTCCGATGCAGCGGTGCCCCAGCTCGGTGTGTATCTTGTAGGCGAAGTCCAGGGGAGTGGACCCCGACGGAAGCTCCACGATATCGCCCTTGGGGGTATAGACGAACACCTGGTCCTTGAACAGGTCGGTCTTGACCGATTCCAGGAACTCCTCGGTGCCGCTCACCTCCCGCTGCCAGTCCAGGAGCTGGCGGAGCCAGGTCATCTTGTCTTCGAAGAGTACATCCCCGGAGCTGCCCTCCTTGTACCTCCAGTGGGCAGCCACTCCGTACTCGGCGACCTGGTGCATCTCGTAGGTGCGTATCTGCACCTCCAGGGGATTGCCGCCCTCGCACATTACAGTCGTGTGCAGGGAGCGGTAACGGTTGTCTTTGGGGCTCCCGATATAGTCGTCGAACTGGCCCGGCATGGGGTGCCACAAATCGTGCACCAAGCCCAGAGCGTTGTAGCAGTCGGCCTTGGACCTCACCAGGACTCGAACGGCGTACAGGTCGTGTATCTGGCTGAGCTCCATTCCCTGGGCTTGGTACTTCAGCATCTTTTTGTAGATGCTGTAGATGTGCTTGGGGCGTCCGACCACCTGGGCCTCCAGGTTGGCCAGCTCAAGCTGCTCCCGGAGCACATTCACCACGTTTTCGATGTAGGACTCCCGCTCCTGTCGCCGGGCCGCCAGCATCTTGGAGATCTTGTGGTACAGGTCGTTTTCCAGGTGACGGAAAGCCAAATCCTCCAGGCGCCACTTGATGTTCCAGATGCCCAGTCGGTGGGCGAGAGGGCCGTAAATGTCCAGGGTCTCCTGGGCTATGGCCCGGCGCCGCACCTCGGGCAGGGCATCCAGGGTCTCCATGTTGTGAAGTCGGTCGGCCAGCTTGACCAGCACCACACGGATATCCTCGGCCATGGCCACCAGCATCTTGCGCAGGCTCTCGGCCTGAATGCGGTCCTCGGTGGAGTTGGCGGAGCCCTCGCTGGTCAAGGTCTTGGCATCCATGCGGTTGAGCTTGCTGACCCCATCCACCAGCTTGGCCACATCATCGCCAAAGGCGTCCTTTATGTCGCTGTAGGTGACGCCGCAGTCCTCCATCACATCGTGGAGTAGTGCGACGGCGATGGTCGTGACGTCGAGGCGAAGGTCTGCCAGGAAGAGGGCCGTTTCGAGCGGGTGCTCAATGTAGGGGCCTCCGGACATGCGGGTCTGTCCGGTGTGGCTCTCGGTGGCGAACTCGTAGGCCTTCTCCACCACTGCCACCTTGTCGGCGGGCAGGTAGGAGCCAACCTTGGCGATCAGCTTTTCGGCGCTCTCTGCAACGGTCGTCATAGGACTACCCTTGCGGAAAATCATAACCTTGGAGCACCGGGAAGTCTAGGAGCGCAGCAGGCCCTTAAATCCCGAGTCTGGACAGCCGTGTGCGCCACTTCAGGTATTGACAGCCCAACGTATACGGCCTATGAAGGTTGGAGCTTCGAAGGAGCTTGCTCAAATGACCATATACCAGGTGGGAATAGAACGAACACTTGTGTGTTGGATACTGGTTGAGGCAGAGGATGCAACGGATGCCCAAAACCAGGCCGAAGATGTTGATCCGTATGCCCTTGAATGGAAGGAGGCCCAGTACGAGGTCTTCGAGGTCGAGGATATACTGGGGGAAATAAAACCTGCGTGAGTGCTATGGAAGTCGTTACCACTCCAACATCTGACTGGCTGGCTGAACGTATCTCTTCCTGCACGTCTCGGGTGCTCATTGGGAGCCCATTCGTCAACGACGGCATTTTGTCGCTGACCAGCTTAATGCCCGAAAACGTGAGACGGCTCCTGATAACCCGGACCAACCTACGGGACTTTGCAATGGGGGCCTCTAACCCGGGAACTCTCTGTAAGCTGGCGAAGGACGGAGTTGAGGTACGCAGCTTGATCGACCTACACGCAAAGCTCTACGTTTTCGACGACAAATGGGCCTTGGTGACTTCCGCCAATGCGACGCATTCAGGAATGCGTCGCAACATTGAGTGCGGCTTGGCATCGCAAGACAGGCGCGTTGTGAATCGATTGGCAAGGTCGTTATTGAAGGGTCTAGGGGCAGATAGTCCTCCTAGGAGAATGCGGCTTAAGGAGCTGGAGGCCTTGCAAGCCCAAGCAAAAATAGTCAAGACAACTGTTCGCTTTCCGCAAATTAAGGCGTCCATGGAGGAGTCTATTGCTGAAGCAACCTTTTCTATCTCCGACCCTAGTGCCTTCTTGCAATCTCACAGTGGCTGGTTGAGGCTTACCCTTCGGGGTGTGCTAGCGATGCCGGAAGATAACTTTCAGTTGGAGCAACTGATCGCCGAGTGCCAGGACGAGGCATCGAGACGGTACCCTAGGAATCAACACGTGGAAGCGAAGCTGCGACAGCAGCTGCGGTTGCTTCGGGGTAAAGGCATAATTGAGTTCCTTGCCCCGGATCAGCCGGGTCATTACAAGCGCACCATGAGCTAATTGGGAAGCGTACGAGATCTCCTAGCCCCCGCCGTTCCTTTACACCCTCTTGGAGGCTGGGGTATCCTCAAACCTGAATATGGCTATGCAGCACCGGGCGCCCAGGGGAACAACAGACATCCTGCCCTCGGACCAGAAGTACTGGCGGTACATCGAAGGTAAGGCCCGCGACCTGTCCCGCAGGTTCGGTTACTCCCGCCTGGACACCCCCGTCTTCGAAGACTCCGGCCTGTTCGTTCGCTCTGTGGGGGAAGGCACCGACATCGTCGAAAAGGAGATGTACACCTTCCTTGACCGGGGCGGCGACTCCAACACCCTGCGCCCTGAAGGCACCGCCCCCGTGTGCAGGGCCTACCTGGAACATGGCATGCAGAACCAGCCCCAGCCGGTGCGCATGTACTACTTCTGTCCTGTGTTCCGGTACGAACGCCCCCAGGCCGGGCGCTACAGGGAACACCACCAGTTCGGGGTGGAGGCCCTGGGAGATGGCGACCCTTCGGTGGATGCCGAGGTGGTGGACTTGGCTTGGTCCCTGGTCGGCGCCCTGAGCTTGGAGGACACGTCCCTCCTGGTCAACAGCATCGGAGACAGGGAGTGCCGCCCCGCCTATATCGATAAGCTGAAGGAGCACTACACCCGGGCCAAGGACCAGCTCTGTCGCGACTGCCTGGACCGCCTTGACCGCAATCCCCTGAGGCTCCTGGACTGCAAGCAGGCATCCTGCCAGGGCCTGGGCATGGAGGCTCCTCGCTCGGTGGACCACCTGTGCCCGGAATGCCAAGCCCACTGGGAAAGCTTCCAGCGCTACCTGGACGCCATGGGCCTGCCCTATCGTATCGACCACCACCTTGTGAGGGGGCTGGACTACTACACCCGCACTGTTTTCGAGATCCAACCCAAAGAGGAGGGCGGGCAGAGCACCATCCTGGGCGGGGGCCGGTACGATGGCCTCATCGAGCAGATAGGGGGGAAGCCCACCCCCGGAATAGGGTTCGCCACGGGCATGGAACGCCTGGTGTTGAACCTGAAACGGCAGGAGGTGCCCGTCCCCGACGAGCCGTCGCCCGGCTACATGGTCATCAGCGCCGGCGAGGGCACCCGGGATGCCGCCCTCGACCTGGCCGCCCGGATTCGCCGGGCGGGGGCCGGGGCCATGCTCAGCACAGCGGGCCGTGCCCTACGGGGCCAGCTTCGCCAAGCCAACGCGCTGGGTGTGCGCTACGCCGTCATCCTGGGAGAGGACGAAATCAGCAAGGGCGAGGTGACGGTGCGGGACATGGCCAGCAGCGAGCAAGAGGCAGTCCCGGTGGACAGCTTCCTGGAAAAGCTGGCTGGCGACCGGTAGCCGGCTCCTAACGGGCCGACGGAAAGTCCGGGTCCCGCTTCTCCTGCAGGGAATCGAGCCCTTCCTTCACATCGTCGCCGAAGAAGCCGAGCATCTCCAAAGACAACGAATAGTCGAAGGAGGTGTGCTCTGCCATACGCAGCCACTGGTTCAAGGCACGCTTGGTCCACTGGATAGCCGGCTGAGGCCCGCTGGCCAGCTTCTGCGCCACCTGCATGGCTGTGGGCATCAGCTCGTCGTGCGGCACCACCTTACTGACCAGGCCGATCCGCTCGGCCTCCGTGCCGTCCAGGAAGTCGCAGGTCAGCAGGTAGTACTTAGTCTTGGCCATCCCACACAGCAGGGGCCAGATCAGGCAGGCATGGTCGCCGGCAGCCACTCCCAGGCGCACGTGGCCGTCGGTGAAGCGGGCCTTGTCCGATGCGATAGAGATGTCAGCAAGAAGGGCAACGGCCAGGCCGGCTCCCACTGCAACGCCGTTTATGGCGGATACGATTGGTTTGTCCAGGGCAATCATGTTGTGGACGATGTCCCTGGCCTCCTTCATGCTCCGCGCAATCTCCTCGGAGTTCCCTACGGTGCCTCGCAACCCGTTAAGGTCCCCTCCGGCGGAGAAGGCCCGGCCCGCGCCTGTGATCAGAGCCACCCGCACATCGGGGTCGTCGCCGATGTCCACCCAGATGCGGCTCAGCTCGTAGTGAAGCCGGGCATTGGTGGCGTTGAGCACATCGGGGCGGTCCATGGTCAGCAGGGCGATCTTGTCCTTCACCTCCACCTGGAGGTGCTGGTAGTTTTCGTAACCGGGCATAGCTGTTCTGCTCCTGGTTCTAAGATTTGCCAAAGGATTCTCGACGGATGATGGTCAGAACTTGGGCTGCTCTTTGGCCTTGAAAGCGGCGACGCCCATGGCGGGATGGGGCGATGTGGCGGCGTGCTCGACGAAGGAGCGGGTCTCCCGGGCAATCCCTTCCCTCAGATGGGTGCGGTCGCCCTCCAAGGCCAGCTTCTTAATGCGGGCAAGGGCATGCCTGCTCTTATCCCTGAGATCTGCCAGCAGGGCTTCCAGATCCCCCTCCAGTTCGTCCATGGGAACGGCGCGCAGCACCAGTCCCGCCTGCGCAGCTTCCGCGCCCGTCAGCCAGCGGCCCGTGAAAAGCAGTTCCAATGCCCGCTGGCGCCCTACTCTGCCGGGAAGGCGCTGGGTGGACCCTCCGCCCGGGATCAGGGCGAAGTTGATGTGCTGGTCCCCTATGCGGGCATCTTCTGCTGCAATAACAAGGTCGCAGGCCAGCAGTATCTCCAGCCCACCCGCCAGGGCGTAGCCGTGTGCAAGCCCGATGACGGGCACGGGCAGTTCCTCCAGGGCGAAGAGCATCTGATTGAACCTGCCCAGGTACCGGGACAGCGCCTCCCGGTCTGCCAGTATGCCCTCCATGTAGGTGAGGTCGGCCCCGGCGCAGAAGGCCCTGCCCTCGCCCGACACCACCAGGGCCTTGACGTCGTCCATCGCCGAAAGGTCGGTGAGGGCTTCGATGACCTCCTCGATCATGCCCGGGTTAACGGCGTTCAGCTCATCGGGACGCGCCAAGGTCAGCCTGACTACCCTGTCATCGATCGTCAGCCTGATGCACTGGAAACTCACGTTCACGCTCCTCGCCCATGCTTCCGAGCAACAAGTATAATGCCGTCCAGGGCCTGCACCAATGGCCAATCCAGTCCCGCGAGAGGTGGAGCGACATGGAGAACATGCACTTCAGCTGGGTGATTCCCGATATCCTGGCCGGGTCCCGGGGGCCGATGAGCCGGGAAGACCTGCTCTTCCTCAAAGCCCAGGGTGTGGGCGCCATCCTCCGCATGGAGGAGCGCACCATCTCGGGAGAGGGCGTTGGCCTGGTCGATATGGCTGAGTTCGTGCCGGACATGACACCGCCCCTGCCAACCCAGCTAAAGCGCATGCTGGCCTTCATCCACGAACAGGTTGAGCAGGGGGTCCCCGTCGGCGTGTCCTGCTACGCCGGCGTTGGGCGGACGGGGACGGTGCTGGCGTGCTACCTCGTCGATGAGGGTTACGACGCCAAGGGCGCCGTGGAGCGCGTCCGCGAATTGAGACCCGGCTCCCTACAGACGCCCTCCCAGGTAGCTGCGGTGTTCGACTACGAAGCTGGCCGCTAGCCTGTCCAGAACACCGCTCCAGGCAGCTTGGGCGGCCCTTGGGATTTCTTGACGCTATAGCTGGCCTGTGATTTACTAGACTCCGACGCCCCTTAAGAATTCATGCCCAAACGAAGCTATCAAGATTCCGAGGGATGGATGCCATGCACTACGGTCTCACTATGGAATGCGATTACAGGTATGGCACTACCGCTGTAGATGCTTTCGATGAGGCTTTCGACCAGATGCAGGCTGCCGAGGACTGGGGGTTGGATGGTGTGTGGCTGGCCGAAAGACACTTTGCCGCGCCCAGGGCCGAGTTGGACCTCCAGGGTACCGGCATCCCCTCGGTGGTTTCGGCCCCGCTGATCATCGCTACCGCCATTGCCGCCCGGACCGAGCGCATCAAGGTCGGCGTCGCTGTGAACGTCCTCCCCCTGGCCCATCCCGTCCGCTTAGCTGAAGAGATAGCCACCCTGGACCATATCAGTCGGGGACGCTTCGAGTTCGGCGTGGGGCGAAGCGGCTTTGCCAGGGCGTACCAGGGGTACAACATTTCCTACGATGAGAGCAGGGACCGGTTCAGAGAGTGCCTGGAGGTGATCCTGGCCGCCTGGAGCAACGAGTACTTCTCCTACCAAGGTCAGTACTACCAGTACAACGATGTGTGCGTGATACCCAAGCCCTACCAGAAGCCCTACCCGATGCCCCGTATCGCAGCCACGACCAGGGAGACCTTCCACTTCGTGGGCAAGCAGGGGTACCGCATCTTCGTCGGCCTCCGGGGGATGGATGTGCCGGAGCTGTCGTCCGCCCTCCAGACCTACAGGGATGCCTGGCATGAAGCCGGACACGAGGGCGATGGGGATGTGATCCTGCGCATCCCTGTCTATGTGGCCGACACCGCGGAAGCGGCCCTGTCGGAACCCATGGATAGCACCCTGCAGTCCTACAGGCGCCTGGGCGCCAACTACTCCAAGTCAACCAGCCTGCCCGGCGCAACAGCTAACGAAGACCGGGCCAGCCGGGGCGAGAAACTGGGGCAGATCACCTACGACGACCTGCTGAGGGACCGCCTGGCATACGGCACGCCTGATGAGGTGGCCACGAAGCTGAGACACCTGACGGAAGAGTTGAAGCTGTCGGGCGTAATCGCCGAGGTGAACGTCGGAGGCAGAAACTCCCGGGACCGGGTGCTCAACTCCATCAAGCTCTTTGCCCAGGAGGTGGTCCCCCAGTGTCGATAAGTGGGGGTAGTAGCCTCTCCCGCCTCGTAACCTAAGGCCTGAGCAGTTAAGATGAGACCAACGGCAAGGTCTCATCTTCTTTTTGGCCCCAGAGCAGTCTTGAACCTATGCTAGAACGCATCAGAGGCTCAATCTCATCCAGCCCATCCTATAAGTGGTGGGCGTTCTTCGCCCTCGGTATAGGGACCTTCCAGTCGGTTGTCGCCCACAACAGCATCATCGTCGTCCTTCCCGTCATTGCCGACCATTTCGATACGGACATGTCTACCGTCCAGTGGGTTGTCCTGGCCGAGTTGACTGTGCTCAGCTGCCTGCTTGTGCCCATGGGCCGCCTGTCGGACATTGTGGGCAGGAAGAAGGTGTACACCATCGGGCTGGTGGTATTCCTAACAGGACTGACCCTGGCGGGGATCTCCAACAGCATCACTTCTCTTGTGCTTGCCAAGACCCTGCAGGGGATAGGTTCGGCCATGAGCCAGGGCACAGCTATGGCAATGATCGTCACCAGCTTTCCGGGCGCAGAGAGAGGAAAGGCCCTGGGGCTAAATATGAGCGTTGTGGGGACGGGGGGCATAACCGGACCTGTGATCGGGGGCATCCTGGCGGGTACCCTGGGATGGCGTTGGGTCTTCCTGGCCAGCATCCCGGCGGGGATCGTAGCCCTTATAGTAGCCTATGTGGTTCTGGACTCCCGCCTCTACACCAGCGACTCCCAACAACGCCCCAAGTTCGACTGGCTTGGGGCGGCCCTGTCCACGGGGACCCTGCTGGCCATGCTGCTGACGATTACCAACGGAAATCGACTAGGCTGGGATTCGGCGCCGATAATCGGAGGGGCGGTCGCCTTCGTCGCCCTGACAGCCACCTTCATCTGGTGGGAGCTAAGAACGGAAGTCCCAATGCTGGACTTAAGGTTGTTCGGCAGGCGCCTCTTTGCCATGGGCGTGTCGGCAGGGTTCATCAGTTTTATGGGAATGCACTGGATGCGCTTCGTGATGCCCTTCTACCTGCACGGCGTTATGGGATTCAGCATCGCCCAGGTGGGGCTGATCATGGTGCCCAACGCCATCGCCATGATCCTTATGGGGCCAATGGCGGGAAGGCTCTCGGACCGCTACGGCTGGGGGAGGTTCAACGGGGCAGGATCGATAATGTCAGCCAGCGGGATATTCCTGCTGGCCTTCTTCGTGGACAGGTCGGCCCCCCTGGGCCTGATTATCCTCGCGATGGTGCTACAGAGCTGCGGGACAGGAATATTCAACTCTCCCAACCACACCTCGGTGCTCAGCACCGTTGACCCCGGCAGGTACGGGGTGGTGTCGGGGCTCCTGAGCCTGAGCCGCACATCGGCCCAGACGGTCAGCATAGCCCTGGCAACCGTAGTAGTCACCCTGAGCATGGCCGCCGCCGGGTATACGGTGAACATCGGCGACATACTGGACTCCCAGGAGACAGCGCTGCTGTCCTCCTTCACCCAAGCTACGGAGACCGCTTTGCTGGTCTTGGGCGGACTTCTCCTCATTGCGGTCACCCTGTCCATACTGAAGGGTGGACGTCCAGCCTCGGTCACCGCCGAGGCTGTCCACGAGGGGGAACCGGCGCCAGCACCGGAGGCCCAGAAGTCCTCCGCCGATTAAGCATAGGTCTCCACCCGCCCTCCCTTGTATCGGGGGCTGTGCCCCTGAACCCCCGCCCACGCGCCCGCCACACCCGTCACTCCCACTCCCCCCACTCGTCACGCCGGCAAAGCGGGAGCCTATCCTCGCGTCCGTTCGCCCTGAGCCTGTCCTGAGGCTCTCGAAGGGGAACGGGCAGGATGCCCTGGTGGTAGCAGCCCTGGTAACTGGCAATGCTCCGTCCTGGATTGCGGCGGAGGCCGCAATGACGAAAAGCGCGGTCGGAGAGAGGATGGATGAGAGATGCAATGCCTGGAACACCCTGCCCGTGACGAAAGCCCCTGCCGTCATTGCGGCGGAGGCCGCAATCCAGGAAACACAGGCCGGGGACGGGCCTCCCACTACCGTCACTTCCGCCCCAGACACCTCACGCCTGCGAAAGCGGGAGCCTATCCCCCCCGTCCGTTCGCCCTGAGCCTGTCCTGAGGCTCTCGAAGGGGGAAATCGAAGGGGAACGGGCAGCGGTCCCAGCAGGTCCTCGACCCACACCGACGGTGGGCTAGATCAGGTTCCCGCATTCGCGGGAACTACGATTGGTTTGCCCCCGCCGCGGTTGCGGTGCGTAGGGGTTCCTCTTATACTCTTACGGGCGAATCAGCGGGAACAAGCCACACCCCACCACGATAGAGACGTCACCTAATGCAGCAGACCAGGCGGATCTTCTCGGGAATGAGGCCCACGGGCCGTCTCCACATCGGCAACTACCTCGGCGCTCTCAAGAACTGGGTCGATCTCCAGGACTCCTACCAGTGCATCTACTGCGCTGTGGACATCCACGCCCTTACTACCATCTCGTCCGCTGAGGATACCGGGGATATCGCGGGCAACATTGAGGAGATGGTGCTGGACTGGCTCGCTGCTGGATTGGACCCGGAACGCAGCATCCTGTTCGTCCAGTCCCACGTTCCCGAGGTGATGAGCCTCCACACCCTCCTCAGCATGGTCACCCCACTGGGCTGGCTCATGCGAGTGCCCACCTTCAAGGAGAAGGTGCGCCAGATGGGGGAAACCGACGAGACGGTGAACTACGGGCTGGTGGGCTACCCGGTGCTGCAGACGGCCGACATCATCCTGTACAAGGCCGATGCGGTGCCCGTGGGCGAAGACCAGGTGCCCCACCTGGAGTTAGCCAGGGAGATCGTCCGGCGCTTCAACAACATGTTCGGAGAGACCTTTCCCGAGCCCCAAGCCAAGCTCACCGAGGTCCCCCTTATCGTCGGCCTGGATGGCCAGCAGAAAATGAGCAAGACCCTGGACAATCACATCGACATAGCCCTCACGCCCGAGGACACCCAGAAGCGGGTGCTCACCGCCTTCACCGACCCCAAACGCACCCACCGCAACATCCCGGGCACCCCCGAGGTGTGCAACGTCTATTCCCTGCACAAGACCTTCACCCCCTCGGATGACGTCAACACCATCTACCAGGAGTGCACCGGCGCTGTGCGGGGTTGCGTGGACTGCAAGCGTGAGCTGGCCGGCAACATGAACACCTACCTGGCGCCCCTGAGGGAGCGACGAGAAGAGTTCCGCGCCCGCCCCGGCTACGTTAAAGAGGTGCTGGAGCACGGCGCAGAGCGGGCCCGCGCTATCGCAAGGGACACCATGGCGGAAGTCAACGAGAAGATGGGCTTGGCCTAGCTTCGCCCCATGAGCGCCCAGAGCATCGATATCCCCCAATCAGCCAGCCGCCTGGCAGCCCTCGATGTGGCGGTGGAGGCCTCCAGGAGGGCCGGGGGTCTGCTGATGGAGCGTTACCACTCGGAGAAGTCCATCAGCTACAAGGGCCGGGCCGACTTGGTTACCGACGTGGACCTGGCAGCCGAAAAAGAGATCCTTGCCCTGCTGCGAGAAGAGTACCCCGACTTCGGCATCCTTTCCGAGGAGTCGCCGGCGGTAGCCAGCGATTCGGGCTTTACCTGGATCGTCGACCCTCTGGACGGGACGCGCAACTACGCCCTGCAGGTGCCCCACTTCTGCGCCATGGTCGCCTTGGCCCATGGCAATGAGCCTGTAATCGGGGTCACCTACGACCCCTTGCGGGAGGAGATGTTCACCGCCGAGAGGGGGAAGGGCGCTTTCATGAACGGCACGGCGGTGCAAGCTACCCAGCGCACTTCCCTGGAGGAGTGTGTGCTGGCCTTCGAGATGGGCTACGTCGACGACATGGCGGCCAAGGCCTTGAAGCTGGTGGGCGGGCTGTGGCCCAACATGCAGGCTGTGCGGGTGATGGGTTCGGCGGGCTTGGGGCTGGCCTATGCCGCCTGTGGCCGCGTCGATCTGTTCTTCCACCATAAACTCTCCCCGTGGGATATAGCGGCGGGGATTATCCTGGCCCGGGAGGCGGGTGGGCTGGTCGTTGACCGGTACGGGGGCAGCCGGTGCTTGGAAGATGGGAGCGTCATCGCGTCCAGCCCGCGCATCGTGCAGAGCTTCTTCGACGCCACCGAGGGGATGGACTGGCGCCAATAGCCCGGGGAAATTCCCGGCCCGCCAAAGACAACGACAGGCCCTGGGAAGAGGAAAGCGATGGCGAGATTAGGCCGGCTACAAAGGGAAGATTTGGATGCCTCTGATGGCGCGCACTTCGACAGGATCGTCGAGCTGCGTGGAGGCGCAGGTGGCCTGTACAGCCTGTTGCTCCACAGCCCAGGCTTGGCTGCACGCATGGCAGCCACCGAAGCTTACGTCAGGTTCGAGTCTTCTCTTCCCACAGCTCTTAAGGAAATCGTGATACTGGCAACCGCTCGAGAAATCGGCTCCCAGTACGAGTTCCAGGCTCATGCCAGGTTGGCCCGGCAGGCCGGCGTGTCCGACGAGGTAATCCGCTCCCTCGCCCTTGGCGAGGACCCGGAGGGGCTATCCGATGAGGAGAGGGTGGCGTTGTCCTACGCCCGGGATCTGCTGCAAATGCGCCGCATCTCCGGGCCTGTCTTTGAGGCCGCGATGGAGCGCTTCGGATCACGAGGCGTCGCCGAGCTGTCCGTGATAGTCGGGCACTACCTGATGATTGACCTGTTTCTAACGTCCCTGGAAGTGGAGCTGGCGCCGGGAGCGGTGCCGGAGCTACCTCTGACAGGGTGAGACCGCCCAGTACCGTTCAGCAGAATTTGAGGAGGTTGACAATGGCGCGCATACCCGATGTTTCCAGGGAAGACCTGAGCGCTGAGGAGCAGGGTTACTACGATGAGATAGTGGAGAGCCGCGGGGGCATCAGGGGGCCTTACGGTGTCCTGCTGCACAGCCCCAAGCTGGCAGCCTGCGTAGCTGCCACCGGCACCTATGTACGTTTCGAGGGCGATATGGACAATGCCCTCCGTGAAGTGGTGGTGCTTGCCACGGCGCGGGAGATAAAGAGCCAGTACGAGTTTGCCGCCCATGCCCGGCTGGCCAGGGCCGCCGGGGTCTCCGAGGACACCATCCAGGGCATAGCCAAGGGGATGGCTCCCAGCGGGCTGTCGGGGGATGAGGCCCTGGTGGTCAGGTACGTCCAGGAGCTGTTGCGGGACCACAAGGTTTCCGCTGCCTCTTTCGATGCCGTCAAGGACCGGTTCGGGGTGAAGGGGACCGTCGAGCTAACCGGGCTCATCGGCCACTATATGCTGGTAGGGCAGGTGCTGGCGGCCTTCGCCGTGGAGTTGACCGGAGATATGGTGGCGGAAATACCCGAATAGGAAGCTATTGACCCTCTCTGAACAGCATCCCTATAATCCACATGTGAAGAAGAATTCCGGTTCTCTTCAACCTCGGACTGCCGGCGACCGTCCCAGGGAAGAGTGCGGCGTCGTAGGGGTATACTCCCCGGGTCGCGATGCCGGGCGTGTCGCCTTTTTCGGCCTCTTTGCCCTTCAGCACCGCGGCCAGGAGAGCGCGGGGATCGCCGCCACCGACGGCTCCTCCATCCGGGTGCACACCGACATGGGGCTAGTGACCCAGGTCTTCCGCGAGGAAGAGCTGCGCCCCCTGCAGGGAACGATGGCCATAGGCCATACCCGCTACTCCACCACCGGCTCCAGTCAGGAGTGCAACGCCCAACCCTTCCTCGTCGAGGGCGTTCACGGCCAGCTAGCCCTGGGCCACAACGGCAACGTCGTCAATGCGGCCGATCTGCAGGTCCAGCTCAGGAACGATTGGGGCTGCACTTTCACATCGTCCACCGACTCCGAGGTTATGGCCTACCTCCTGGTCAATGCGTCCGGGCAGACCTGGGAGGAGCGGGCCGCCTATTTCATGCGAAACGTGCAGGGCGCCTACTCGGTGGTAGTGCTGACCAAGGACGGGGTGATGGGCATGCGTGACCCAATGGGGGTCAGGCCCCTCTGCATCGGCCGCCTGGACGAAGGCTGGGTGCTCGCCTCGGAGAGCTGCGCCCTCGACCACCTGGGCGCCACTTACCTCAGGGATGTGGAACCTGGCGAGCTGGTGCTCATTGACGGCAACGGTCTCCAGTCCTACGTATGGCAGGGAGGCAACGGCAAACGGTCCCTGTGCGTGTTCGAGCTGATCTACTTCGCCCGGCCCGACAGCACCATGGAAGGCAGCCTGGTCTATGCCAGCCGTAACGCTATGGGCGCTCAGCTTGCCAGGGAGCATCCCGCCGATGCCGACGTCGTCATCGGTGTCCCCGACTCGGCGGGAGCGGCCGCCGTCGGCTACGCCCACGAGTCCAACATCCCCTACGGCGAGGGGCTGGTGAAGAACCGATACGTGGGACGCACCTTCATCGAGCCGGACCAGAAGCTCCGGGAGCTGGGTGTCTGGGTCAAGTTCAATCCCCTGATCGAGGTGATCAAGGGGAAACGCATCGTGGTGGTCGATGACAGCATTGTTCGTGGGACCACCACTCCCCATGTGGTCAGCCTGCTGCGCCGGGCCGGCGCCGAGGAGGTGCACATGCGGGTGTGCGCCCCGCCGATTCGCCACCCCTGCATCCTTGGCGTGGATATGGCGACCAAAGGTGAGCTGATCGCTTCCCGCAAGAGTATTGATGAGATACGAAGGTTCATCGGCGCTGACACCCTGGGCTACCTCAGCGTAAAGGGGCTGCTGAAGGTGGTTGGCGGAAGCTCGGGCGGGTTCTGCGATGCCTGCTTCACCGGCAAGTACCCCATCCCGGTGCAGCTGGAAATGGACAAGCTCATGCTGGAGCACCATTAGCCGGTTGCTTCCCATCCGTCCCACCAAGACGCTGAAGAATCGCATCCTGAGTCCGGGGGCTGACCGTGGCTGACAACCCGTACCAGGCAGCGGGAGTGGACACCGACGCCCTGGCCAGCATCAAGGACCGAATTGCCGGATTTGCCCGCCTGACCCACGGCCCCGAGGTGCTGGGGGGAGCCGGCGGTTTCGCAGGGCTTTTCCAGCTCCAGGGATACGACAATCCCATCCTGGTAGCCAGCACCGATGGCGTTGGCACCAAGCTGAAAGTGGCTTCCCTCCTGGGCCACTACGAGTCCTTGGGCATCGACCTGGTCAACCTGAACATCGACGATGTGCTCACCCAGGGCGCCAAGCCCCTCTTCTTCCTGGACTACGTAGCAACCAGCGACAAGGGGCTGGACTGGATCGACACCCTGGTGCGGGGAATGACGTGGGCCTGTAGGGAGGCCGGCTGCGCTCTGATCGGCGGCGAGACCGCCCAGATGCCCGGGGTGTATGCCGAGGGGGACTTCGACCTGGCGGGCTTCATAGTGGGTGTCGTGGAGGAGAAGCAGAGGCTCGACCCCTCCACTGTGGAAGCCGGAGATGTCCTGATAGGAGTGCCTTCCAGCGGTCTCCACACCAACGGCTTCTCCCTGGTCCGCAAGGTGTTCGACATCGACGACAACCCCAACGTCTTGTATGAACACCACCAGGAGTTGGGCCACTCCCTGGGAGAGGAGCTCCTGACACCCCACCGCTCATACTACCCAGCCCTGTCGCCAGCGCTGGGCAGCATTAAGGCTATGGCCCACATAAGCGGCGGAGGCCTCCTGGAGAATATGCCCCGATCTATGCCTCCGGGGTTGGCCGCCCGGTTCGATACAGGGAGCTGGCAGGTACCGCCTATCTTCACGATGGTGCAGCGGCGGGGGGAGATAGACCCTGTCGAGATGTACCGGGTGTTCAACATGGGCTTGGGCATGGTCATGGTGTGTCCCCAAGACCGGGTGGAGGCTGTGCTGACCGAGGTGCCCGACGCAGCCGTGGTAGGCGAGGTGGTGGTGCAGTCCGGCGATGATGGGGTTATACTGGGTTCCCTGCCTCACTAGCTATATGCCATATCTCCTGGAGGGAGTCCCTTGCGAGCCATCATCAGCATCTTCGACAAGAGCGGAATCGTAGAGTTTGCCCGCCACCTGGCGGAAGCCGGTGTCGAGCTGATCAGCACCGGGGGCACATACAAGGCTTTGGCCGAGGATGGCGGCCTGCCCGTACAGCAGGTCTCCGATGTCACCGGATTTCCCGAGATACTGGATGGTCGGGTGAAGACCCTGCACCCCCGCATCCATGGGGGCCTGCTGGCCCGGCGGGATGCTCCGGACCACATGACAGAGCTGCAAAACCAGGGCATACAACCCATCGATCTTGTTGTATCTAACCTATACCCATTCGTAGATACGGTGAGTAAGCCGGGCGTGGGACTGGACGAAGCCCTGGAGAACATCGATATCGGCGGGCCCAGCATGATCAGGGCGGGAGCCAAGAACTTCCCGTCGGTGGCGGTGGTCGTTGATCCCGCCGACTACCCGTGGGTCGCCGAACGCATAGCCGGGGGCGGGCTGAGCCTGGAGGAGCGACAGGGCCTGGCGTTTAAGGCATTCCAGCACGTTTCCACCTACGACACCGCCGTCGCCGCATACTTGGGCGCCAGGACGGATAGCAAAGATGGGGCTGGCGACGGAGAGATGCCCCAGGTGCTGGATCTGTCCTACCGGAAGCACCTGGACTTGCGCTACGGGGAAAACCCTCACCAGAAGGCCGCCTTGTACGTGCCATGCGAGGGCGGCGGCGGCCTGGCCAGGGCAAAGCAGGTCCATGGGCGGGAGCTGTCCTTCAACAACCTGCTGGATGCCGATGCAGCCTGGCGGACCGCCACCGATTTCGATGGCGTCGCCGTCGCCATTATCAAGCACACCAACCCCTGCGGTCTTGCTGTCTCCTCCGACCAAGTGGAGGCCTACCAGCGGGCCCTTGCCGGAGACCCGGTGTCGGCCTTCGGAGGAATCGTGGGGTTCAACTCCGTCGTCACCGCCGCCACGGCTAGGGAGATGAGCAGCGTCTTCTACGAGGTGGTGGTGGCCCCCGGCTACGAGGATGAAGCCCTAGAGGAGCTGAAGAAGAAGCGAAACCTGCGGATACTGGTAGCTGAGCCAGCTAAGGATGAGGGCGACAACTACGACCTGAGGCCCCTGTCGGGAGGGCTCCTGGCCCAGTCCCAGGATATGCTGGCCGAGGATGCTTCATCGTGGAAAGTGGTCACCCAGCGAAAGCCCGATGACCGCGAGATGTCCGACCTGGCTTTCGCCTGGAAGGTAGCCAAGCACATCAAGTCCAACGCCATCGTCCTGGTGAAGGACCGTGCCTTGGTTGGCATGGGGGCGGGCCAGCCCAACCGGCTCAACAGCGTTCACCTGGCTGTCCGGGCGGCTGGGGATACAGCCCCGGGAAGCGTCCTGGCGTCCGACGCCTTCTTCCCCTTTCCCGATGGCGTGGAGCTGGCGGCCGAGGGCGGGGCGACAGCCGTCGTCCAGCCGGGAGGGTCCATCCGGGACGATG
Source organism: Dehalococcoidia bacterium (assembly GCA_963663025.1). Lineage (GTDB taxonomy): Bacteria > Chloroflexota > Dehalococcoidia > Lucifugimonadales > JAGWBF01 > JAGWBF01. The sequence goes on from OY760073.1 coordinate 2,269,378, forward strand.
AAGTAGTAGCGGCCGCCGACAGAGCCAACTTGGCCATGGTGTTCACAGGCGTGCGCCACTTCAAGCACTGATTCTTGCTTGACACCGAGTTGTCGCAACAAATAGGGTTAGTCGGAGCCAGGAAGCCAGTGGGGGGAGCGGGTATATGGCAGACACCGTAGATTTCGTTATACCGGTCTATAACGAAGAGCATGATCTGCCACGCAGCATCGATATCCTCAGCAAGTACCTGCGGGAGAACCTGCTCCAGAACCCCTGGCAGATAATCATTGCCGACAACGGCTCCACGGACAACACCCGCGCCGTCGCCGACATGCTGGCCACCCGCCACACCAGCGTTGTCAGCGTACACATTCCCCAGAAGGGCAGGGGTCGCGCCCTGCGCCAGGTGTGGATGGAGAGCAGCGCCGACATCCTCAGCTACATGGACGTTGACCTGTCCACAGACCTGTCCCACATCCCACAGCTAGTCGGGGCCATCGAAGAGGGAGCGGACCTCGCCATAGGCAGCCGGCTTTCCAAGAACTCCAGGGTCACCCGCTCCCTCAAGCGGGAGTTCATATCCCGCTCCTACAGCGCCCTGATCAGGATGATGTTCTTCACCCCCTTCCGGGATGCCCAATGCGGCTTTAAGGCCGTCACCCGCAGGGCCGCCCAAGCCATTATCCCCCAGGTCCAGAACAACAACTGGTTCTTCGACACCGAGATGCTGATAATCGCCGCCAAGAATGGGTACCGAATAAGGGAGATTCCCGTGAAATGGGATGATGACCCCGATTCCCGTGTGCGAGTGATTGCCACAGCCTGGGAAGACATCAAGGGCCTTATGAGGCTCAGGTTCAAGGGTGTGCCCCGGCCAACCTCCTCTTAGATCCCCAACCTCCAGGGCTAGAGATCTGTACAAGTACCTGCGCACCTTCTCCCGCCGTGTCCGGCAACCTCCTAAGGTGTATACTGCCAGCACTTTTACTCATCACCCAGGAGGAGCTGCCATGAAGGTCAGCCGCATTCACGAACAGGGTCCACCGGAGGTATTGAAGTACGAAGATAGCCCCGAGCCTTCGCCCGGCGAAGGGGAAGTCCTGGTGAGGGTAGAGGCCATAGGCGTCAACTTCACCGACGTCAACAGCCGGTCGGGGGCCAGCCCCGTTCCCGCCCTGCCGGCAGTCCTGGGCCGCGAAGCTGGAGGGGTGGTTTCAGCCCTGGGCAGCGGGGTGAGCGGGTTGCAGGTAGGGGATGCCGTTGGGTGGTGCGGGGTTACCGGTTCCTATGCCGAGCAGGTGGCTGTGCCTGCCAGCGCCCTGGTCAAGCTGCCCCAGGGAATAGACACCAAAACAGCAGCGGCAGCCCTCCTCCAGGGCATGACGGCCCACTACCTGGCCTTCAGCATCTGCTCCCTGGAGTCTGGAGACGCGGCGCTGGTGCACGCGGGAGCTGGAGGCACCGGCCTCCTCCTGATACAGATGGCCAAGCGCACGGGGGCCACCGTCTATACAACCGTCTCCACCGAGGAGAAGGCCGCCTTGGCCAAGGAAGCAGGGGCGGACGTGGTGATCAACTACACCACGGAGAACTTCGCTGACCGGGTTATGGAAGGCACCGGCGGCAAGGGAGCCAAAGCTGTATTCGATGCTGTTGGGAAGACCACCATTGACGGGAGCTTGGCATCCCTGTCCCGCCGGGGCTACCTGGCGCTGTACGGACAAGCCAGCGGCCCCGTCCCCCCTGTGAGCCGGGCCAGCATCCGCAGCTCCTCCTACCTGACGTGTCCCACCTTGGGTGACTACACCGCCACCCGGGAAGAGCTGGAGTGGCGCTCCTCCGAGGTGCTGGGATGGGTGGCCAGCGGCCAGCTTAAGCTGCGCATCGGGGGCACCTTCGGCCTGTCCGAAGCCCACGAGGCCCACCGACAGCTCCAGGGCAGGGAGTCCACGGGGAAGCTGGTGCTGGTCCCCTAGCATCCATGAAGGCGGTCATATTCGATATGGATGGCGTCCTGGTGGACAGCGAACCCATCCATGCGGCGGTGTTCGACGGTATCCTGGCCGATGAGGGCTTTGACTATCCGGCGGAAGATGTGCTGGAAGAAGGGCTGGGGAGGACCTTTCCATCCCAGATGGGGGAGTTGATTGACCGCCTAGGCTTGGACAAGCCCTTGGGGCACTACGCCTCCCTGTTTGAGGAAGGCATACTTCGGCGCTTGTCGGAAGAAGCTGTGCCCGCCCCGGGAGCGGCCCGCCTGCTGGATGACCTGAAGCATCAAGGCTACAAGCTGGGGCTGGCTTCGTCCTCTGCAAGCGGGATTGTGCATGGCACACTGGCGATACTGGGCTTCCAGGACCTGTTCGAGGTCATAGTGTCGGGGGACATGGCGGCGGCCAGCAAACCTGCCCCGGACATCTTTCTCCTGGCGGCCGTAAGGCTGGGTGTTCAGCCCGGGGAGTGTCTTGTGGTCGAAGACTCTCCCCGGGGAGTGGAGGGCGCCAAGAGAGCGGGGATGTTCGTGGTTGCGGTGCGCACCGACCCGGTGCCCGAGGCCGAGCTGGCGGGCGCGAATCGGGTGATAAGCTCTCTCGACGAGTTCCCCTGGCAGGCGCTGGAGGCCGGCTAGCGGGTGTAGGCTGGCAGGTAGCCCGGGCGGTAGTCCAGGTCTTCCCATGAATGGTCGTCGGGGTCCCACACATAGGCCAGTTGAACGATCTCGCCCGGCTTGGTCATGGCTTCCATCGCACCGAAGGCATCCTTCAGAATGGAGCGCTGAAGCTCGGGCTGGTTGGGCTTGCCTGTCTGGTGCCCCAGGGGGAAGTTGACGAACACCGAACGGGGAGGCTTCACCGCCTGTGTGATATCCAGCGCCGACGTCATGGACAGAGTTGGAATTCCTGCTTCCTCAACACCCCTGGCGATCAGCCCCACGGACTGATGGCACACCGGTCAAGCAGGCACCAGGAACAGCACCTCAACCTTGTGCTGCAGCATCTGCTCGACCACCATGGGGACGACTTCGTTGCGCACCCGTCGGGCTGAGTAGATGCCCCCCATCAGCGAATAGGCCGGGTCCGCCAGCTCCCCGATGGCGCCGTCGGCCTCCATCTCTCGCAGCCGCTCCAGGGGAAACACGCAGTTGGGATCGATGCCGGCGTCGTGGGTCAGGTAGCCGAAGTGGGACACCCGCAGCCGGGCGTAGTCCACGTCCTTCGGTATCTCATAGCAGGAAGTGTCGTCCTTGTAGTGGAAGGGGGCCTGGTCCTTCAGGTGAATACCGCCCGTGGATAGGAGGGCCACCTTGCTCTCAGCTACAGGGGAACCCAGGGGTGTCCAGGGAGCATCTTCGTTGGCCACCCACCGGTAGGGCAGGTAGCTGGCGTACATCTCCCGGGTGCGGGGTATGTAGTCGATGGGGGCCATGCGAGCTTCCCTTCTCCTACTGCTGGGGCTGCTTCATCACATCGCCCAGGCGGGCCGGGCGGGGCATTTCATCGGGGTCAACGGGCACTTCGATGATGCTGGGGACGCTTGCGTTCATCGCCTCCCTGAAGGCGTCTCCTATCTGGTCGGGGTCTTCAACCCTGATGCCCAGGGCGCCGAAGGAGCGGGCGTACTGCTCAAAGTCGGGGCTTCCCACGTCGGCCCCAACGTAACGCTCGTTGAAGGCGTACTTCTGGTAGGCCTTCTCCGACCCCCAGCAGCCGTTGTTCATAATCACCGTGATCACGTTCAGGCCGTAGCGCACCGCCGTCTCCATCTCCTGGGCGTTGAACAGGAACCCTCCGTCCCCGTTCATGTTGACCACCGTGCGATCCGGCAGGGCGAACTTTGCGCCCAAAGCCTCGGGGAATCCGAAGCCGAGTCCCCCCAGGTCCAGGGAGATGAGCAGGCTGCGGGGGTTGTCGAACACCAGCCTGTCCTGCCCGAAGGCGGGGGTCAGCCCGGCATCGAGGGAGACGATGGCGTCGGTGGGGATGACCTTGCGAAGCTCATGGTAGGCGCGCTGGGGCTTGAGGGGCATGGTGCCCAGTGATCCTTCAGAGTCCAGGCGCTCCCAGCGGCGTCGGGAAAGCTCCCTGACCTCCTCCAGCCATTCGCCCCGGATGGGCGCTTCCGCTGCCCGTAGGGACCGGAGCAGTTGGGTGGCCACGCCCTTGGCGTCTCCCTGGATGCCCACGGCCACAGGATAGTTCCTGCCGATCTCATTAGCATCGATGTCCACCTGAACTATCCGGGTCTCCGGCTGAATGTAACGATCGTCGTAGAAGGTGGTGCTGTGGGACAGGCGGGTGCCCAGCGCCAGCAATACATCGGCCTTGCGCACCGCCTCGGCGGCTTCCGGCGCTCCCAAGCGTCCTATGTGTCCCAGAAACTGTGGGTGGTTATTAGGAACGGCATCTGCCCGACCATAGGAGGTGACCAGGGCGGCGCCGGTAATCTCCGCCAGCTCGACAGCTTCCCGGGAGGCCAAGCTCCAGTCCACGCCGCCGCCGGCCATGATTACGGGACGCAGGCCGGAACGGAGCGCCTGAACTGCCCGCTCAACAAGCTCCTCGTCCCCCTGCACCCGGCTTTGGCCGACGCGGTAGCACTCAGGGTCGAAGGCCGTAGTTTCGATCTCGGTGGCCACCATGATGTCCCTGGGAAGGTCCACCAGCACAGGCCCCATCTTACCCGATGTGGCTACTCGAAAGGCGTGCTGCAGAAGCTCCGGGATGCGCTCGGGCACGGTCACCTGGAAGGCCGCCTTGGTGATGGGTCGAAACAGGGACACCTGGTCGAACTCCTGGGTGGAGTCGCGGTGCTGGTGCTCCCTGGAGGGGGACGGGGCCAGGATAACCATGGGCGAATGGGCTACGTAGGCCGCCGCTACACCATAGGTCAGGTTGATAACCCCGGGTCCATTGGTGACAAGGCAGACCGAGGGCCGGCCGGTGACGCGGGCATAGCCGTCAGCCATGAGAGCTGCTGCTTGCTCATGGCGGACACCGACGAACTGGATGTCGGTCCGGTCATACATGGCATCCAGGATATCCAGGAAAGCGGCGCCCACTATGCCGAACACATGGCGCACATCTTCCCGCCTCAGGGCTTCCACCACGGCACGGCCGACGCTGGTTGTAGGAGACATGATGGTCCTTCTGACGTTACGGAGAACGCTGTGCCAAAGAATGACAGGATTCAAGCATCCACGTAGGTGCCTGTCAATAGACTGCCCGGCTGTCCAGGATACCGGAGGAGATGTCTCGCAAACCATTCTGCGGGGAAGCATCATGGGTGACCAGTAGCCCCAAGACTTCCCGCAACGGTTGCGTTATAATAGTCCAGCGGTTGGCAGACTGTTACAGGAACTCCAGTCTGTGACACCACACTTCTACCTCAGGAAAGGAACTGATTGGGAGATGCTAAGAAAAAAGGCCTTTGTTCTGGTAGCAGTCCTCGCAGCGTTTGCTGTGATCCTGGGAGCTTGCGGCGGAGGATTGAGTGAAGATGATGTGGAGGAGCGGGCCCAAACGTTAGCTGCGGAGCGCACAAGCACTAATACCGGGATGACAGAGGCGGACGTTCAGGCGAGGGCTGAGATGCTGGCCCAGACAATGGTCGCTGAACAAGGTGCCGGCACCATGGATCCCGAGGGCAGCAGGCTCGACGCTGTAAGAGACCGAGACAAGGTTATCTGCGCCAGCCGAAATGATGTCCCAGGGTATGGCTCACTGGACGCGGAGGGAAACAACGTAGGTTTTGACATCGATCTGTGCAGGGCGCTGGCGGCGGCTGTACTGGGTGATCCGAGTGCCATCGAGATCCGGTATATCACAGCCGCTGAGCGTGGGCCTACCATCCAGTCGGGCGAAGTTGACGTGCTCGTCCGCACTGTAACATGGACCACCTCCCGGGATGCCCAGTGGGGCAACTATGCCCAGACCATGTTCTACGACGGCCAAGGGTTCATGGTAAGGAATGACCTTGGATTGACCAGCGCCTTGGACCTTAGGGACGCCACGGTCTGCGTTACACAGGGAACGACCACCGAGCTGAACCTGCAGGACTTCTCGAACCAGAACGATCTGAATCTCACCGTTCTGACCTTCGAAGACACCGATGCGGTGGTCGCGGCATATGATAACCAGCAGTGCGACTCATTCACCAATGACCGCTCCCAGCTTGCAGCGCTGCGCACAGCCTTGGCCAACCCTGACGACCATACGATTCTGCCGGAGACCATCTCCGAAGAGCCCCTGGGCCCGGTGGTCCCCCACGGCGATGACCAGTGGTTCGACATAGTAAAGACGGTGATGGGCATACTCATCTACGCTGAGGCCTACGGGGTAACGTCAGACGGTGTGCCCACTGCTAAGACTGGCGATACCAAGGTTGACCGGCTGTTCGGCTTGGAAGGCTCCTTCGGACAGGACAGCTTGGGGCTCAGCGAGACAGCGGCCCAGGATGTAATCAAGGCTGTTGGCAACTACGGTGAGATATATGACAGGAACCTCGGCCCCGACGGGATCGACCTTCCGAGAGAGGGCGGGCGTAACGCCCTATGGGCAGATGCTCCGTGCAGCGACTGCCCCAAGGGCGGCCAGATATATGCAGCTCCTCTAAGGTAGCCGCAAACCGGCACTCGATGTAGGATATTGAGGATACCCCCGGCCCATGCCGGGGGTATCCTTTTATGTGGGCTCACTGAGTGCCCCATCCCGATAGCGGGAATCTGACTGGCGCCGCGGCTCCTGGGAACTTAGTACACATCCCATAGGCATCGACCTATGCCAGCTTCACGAGAAGCAAAGGAGCAAGTTACCTCGACAAACTCTGCGCCGCTAGACTAGAATCAGGCGCAAATCCCCTAGGTGGTGGAGGCATTGAAGCTCCCCAACCTCACCTACAAGGGCGTGCCTGTCTGGCGCCACGCCCAAGTCCTTCAGTGGACGGCCCAGATCGTGTCCGGGATATTGGTGGTTGTCCTGGTCACCTGGTTTTTTGCCAATATAGCCAACGCCATCCATGACCGAAATATCCCCTTCGGATTTGGCTTTCTATCCAGAGAGTACCAGACGCCCATCGGTTGGCACTTGCTGCCCTATGAGTCCTCCGACACTTTCCTTTATGCCTTCCTCGTCGCTGTCACCAATACCCTGTTTGTCTCCTTAGTCGGCGTGGTGCTGGCAACCCTCCTGGGCACCTTCATAGGGGTCGCTCGCCTGTCCGGCAACTGGATCGTTTCAAAGGTTGCCCTCGTGTACATAGAGTTCTTCCGAAATGTGCCTCTGCTGGTGCAGCTGTTCTTCTGGTTCTATATCGTGCTTGCGCTGCCTCCTGTGCGGGAGGGCTACGTTCTGGTGGACCGCCTGTACCTGAACAATGCAGGGCTGTCCATTCCCTGGCTGGCGGTGAGCAGTGCTGGCTCCGCCCTGGTTTGGATTGGGTTGGTCATCGCTGCCATCGTCGCCGGCCTGCTGGTCCATCGCTGGCTGGTGCTCCGGGAAATTCGTATAGGGTCGGCGCCGGACCCTCTGCTGGTGGGAGCCGCAACCTTCTTCGTCATTGGCGCCGTCGGCTGGATTGTCATCGCCTTTTCGTCAGGAACGGCTCCATTTACCATTTCGATTCCATCGCCCCAGGGCGCCTTTGGTCGCATATCCGACGGGTTCACCATGTCGGGAGGGCTGATGGCGCTGATGATCGGGCTGGTCATGTACACAGCCTCCTTTATCGCAGAGATAGTGCGGGCCGGCATACAATCGGTAAGCCGAGGCCAGATCGAGGCGGCCCGAGCGTTGGGGCTCTCAAACGCGAGGACCCTGAGACAGGTCACCCTTCCCCAGGCTATGAAGGTCATTATTCCTCCTTTGATCAGCCAATTCCTCAACCTGACCAAGAACAGCAGCTTGGCAGGCGCCATCGGGTTTTCCGACCTTACCAATGTAGCGAAAACCATGACCCAGACGGCGCCTGCCGTATCCATATTCCTGTTGATCATGGCGGCGTACCTAGCCATGAGCCTGACCTACTCGCTTATCGGCAACCTGTACAACAGGCGAATAAACGTTGGGAGAAGGTAGGACATGGCCGAAGTAAGTCCCCTCGGCAACCCCCCGCTCCCGCCACCGCGCTTGGAAAGGGGCATCGTTGGGTGGGTTCGTGCCAACCTCTTTGCGACAAGATTCAGCGGCGCTCTTACCGTGGCGTCCACCTTGGTGTTCGGCGCCGCGGCGATATTCGGCATAAACTGGATGCTGTTCAACGCCGACTGGTCCGTTATCGCAACCCTGGGCGGGCAGATGGTCATAGGCCAGTACAACACGGAGGCGGCCTGTCCCGGCCAGAACTGCTTCTGGAGACCCCAGGCATCGTTGCTGATGGTGACAGGTATTCTGGGCATGGCGTGGGGAGTTGCGGGAGGCGGGCTCCCAAAGCGTATCGGAATAGGTGTCGCCGTGGTTTTGGCTGCATTCGCCCTGCTTCCCTACAGCTTCGAACGTATGGGCATGGATGTCCGCCTGCTGCTGGCGGCGAATATTCCTGCGCTGGGAATCGGATGGGCCGTCGCCCGGTACACGCCGTTGGGGACATCGCCCAGAATTGCGCTGTCGGCCGTCGTCGTATTCGCGGTGACCTTGCTTCTGCTGCGTGGAATCCCAGGTATCCCGGGCTTGCAACCAGTGTCGGTGCTTAACTGGGGAGGGCTGACGCTGAACTTGCTGCTGGCAGTGGGAGGCATTGCCTTCAGCTTTCCCATCGGCATCGCCCTCGCCCTTGGGCGACGTTCTCACCTGCCGGTGGTCAAGCTGCTATGTGTGGTATTCATTGAGGTGTTTCGCGGGGTGCCCCTCATTACCCTGCTGTTCATGTCCCAGGTGTTGGTGCCTCTGGCATTCCCAGAGAACTTCCCTCAGAATTCTCTTTTCCGCGCGGCCATCATCATAACCCTGTTCAGCTCCGCCTACATGGCGGAGAACATCCGCGGAGGGCTCCAAGCCCTGCACCCCGGCCAGGCAGAGGCAGCCCGGGCCCTGGGCCTGCCCAGCTGGCAGACCACTCTGCTGATTTCGCTGCCCCAAGCCATACGTAACGTGATTCCAGCCATAGTGGGGCAGTTCATCGCCCTGTTCAAAGACACCAGCTTGGTGTACATCATAGGAATGCTCGACGTGGTGGAGATCAGCCGGGCCTTCATCCAGGGGAACCCCGAGTACCTGGTTAGCACCAAGGAGCTGTTCCTCTTCCTGGGCTTGGTCTTCTGGGTGTTCACCTACGGCATGTCATATGTGAGCCGACGGGTGGAAGAGAACATGGGAGTGGGACGCCGCTAGCTTAGACAGGAGGGACCATGGAAGCGCAAGAAACAAAAAATGGCGCAGAAGATATCATCATCTGCCGGGATGTGCACAAGTGGTACGGCAGCTTCCATGCCCTTAGGGGCATCACCACTACCATCGGCAGGGCCCAGGTGGTCGTTGTGTTCGGCCCCTCGGGGTCCGGCAAGTCCACCTTCATACGCACCATAAACCGCCTGGAGGAGCACCAGCGGGGCCAGATCATCGTGGACGGCATCGAGCTCACCAACGACGTCCGCAACATCGATGCCATAAGGCGGGATGTGGGGATGGTGTTCCAGTCCTTCAACCTGTTTCCTCACCTGACCGTGATGGACAATATCACCTTGGCGCCAATGAAAGTGCGCAAGATGCCCAGAGACGAAGCCCGGCAGATCGCACTGGACTTGCTGGAGCGGGTTGGAATTACGGAACAGTCGGACAAGTACCCGCCCCAGCTATCCGGCGGTCAGCAACAACGGGTAGCCATAGCCCGGGCGCTGGCGATGCAGCCGAACATCATGCTGTTCGACGAGCCTACCTCAGCCCTCGACCCGGAGATGATCAAAGAGGTGCTGGAGGTGATGAAGGAGCTGGCTAGCTCGGGGATGACCATGGTGGTGGTGTCTCACGAGATGGGGTTTGCCAGGGAGGTGGCGGACCGCATGATGATGTTCGACCAGGGATCGATTGTAGAAGATGGGTCCCCGGAGCAGATATTCGAGGATCCCCAGAACGACCGGACGAAGCTGTTCCTGTCCCAGATACTCTAGGTGTTGCGTTGAGAGAGGAGCTTCCTGGCCAGTCTTGCAGCATCCTCCAGGTTGGACTGGAAGTGTTCAGGAGGGACATTGCGCAGGACGTTCAGCGCCCGGAGGGTGGTTTCAGGAATACCCTGAAGTCCGATGATGATGCACTGTACATCGTTCTTCATCGCCGTGTCGATAAGCTGTTCCACCACTAAAGCGGCGCTGTCGTCCACGTAGACCGTGTCGCTGAAATCCAGGATGACCACCTCGTGCTCCCGTATGTCCGCCCCTATGGTGTTGTTCAGCTTGGCTGCTGACGCCACGGTGAAGCTTCCTCGCAGGGCGACCAGTCCAACGCGAGCGGAGAAGGGGTCTTCGTCTGGGGCATCGTCCTCTGCGCCTTGCGCATCTCCTTCCCCGTTTCCGAGGAAGCTGTAGTCCAGCAGGGGCACCGAGACCACGCTGTCCAACTCCAGTCGCTCAAACTGGCGAGCGTTGGTGACCGCGGCGGCTATCATTCCCACTGCGACGGCGGTTACCAGGTCAAGGAAAACGGTCAGTCCAAAGGTGAGGAGCATTACCAGCAGATGTTCCCGGTGGACTCGATGCATCAGGGCAACGAAACGCCAGTCCACGGTGTCCCATCCAACCTTTACGAGGATGGCGGCAAGAACGGCGTTAGGTATCTTGGCGACGTAGTCTCCAAGGAGCATCACCATCACCGCCAGGATGCCCACGGCAAGCAGCCCCGCAACGTAAGAACGTCCGCCAGCCTGAATGTTCGCCACGGTGCTCGGAGTGGCTCCGGCCCCGGGAAGGCCGCGGATGAACCCGGCGAAAACGGTGCCGGCCCCCTGGGCTAAAAGCTCCTTGTCAGCGTTATGGTTGGATCGGGTCATGGAGTCCGCCACCAATGCTGTGAGCAGGGTATCTACGGAACTAACTAGGGCGATGACCAGCGCAGGTTCTATGGCCCTAACCAGGATGCCGGGAGAGACGTCGGGCAGTAGGAACGAGGGAAGGTTGGTGGGAACAGAGCCTATCGCAGGCACATCGGTGAGCCACAGCACTCCCAGGAGGGTTCCAATCAGAAGGGCAACCAGGGTCGATGGCAGGAACCTCTGGAATTTTGTGGGCCACAGGGCTGCCACGGCGAGGGTTGAAGCAGCAATTATCAGGGCGCCGGCCTCGAAGTGGTTTACTACCTCCGGCCAGTTCCGGATGGTCCCAACGGGCCCGCCGGCAACTACTGGCGCCCCAAGGAAGGGCAGGGTTTGAACCAGGATGATTATGACTCCCACACCGGTCATAAAGCCGGAGATGACCGAGTAGGGTGTATAGGTCACAAAGCGCCCGACCCTGAGCATGCCCAGCAGGATCTGGATGCATCCCGCCATGATGACGATGGTGAACGCCTCACCCAGACTATCCGCATGGGCTGAAACGATGACGGCGATGGCCACTGTGGTGGAGCCCGTCGGCCCAGATATGAGGCCCCGGCACCCGCCGAACAAGGCAGCGAAGAACCCTACGGCCACCGCTCCATATATGCCGGCGGCAGCCCCCAACCCCGATGCGATGCCGAAGGCCAAGGCGACCGGGAGTCCGACTACTGCGGCGGTAACCCCTCCAAAGACTTCACCTCGGAGGGTTAGCAGGTCTTGCTTTAGTCTGGGAGACATCCGTTAGTTCTAGAAGGCATTGGTGATAATGGCCTCACCCACGAAGTTCTGCGGGACCTGTATTTAGATGAAGATGTCTGCCTTGGAGGATGTGCCAGCTCGGTAGTGCCTACCTGGAAGACCGCCTCAATACAATACAATAGTCTCTGCCCATTATCCACACTGGGTTTATCTGGACATGGATATCCCCTTGGACATATACTTCTGCGGTGCAGTTCGACAGCTATGAGCTAGACCCTTCGATTTACGATGAGATGTTCCTGGCCGATGGTACCATCAGGGAACATTGCAGTCGACTTTACGAAGAGTTGACCCGGCTTTCTTCTGAGGAGACTAGGATCATCCAGGAGCGGGTCGCCCGCTCCTTCCGAAACGAGGGCATCACCTTCACAGTGTATGGGGATGAGGAGGCTGACGAGCGCATTATCCCCATCGACTGTGTGCCCCGGTTGATGGCCAATTCTGACTGGCGCCATCTCGAATCAGGGCTGACCCAACGCCTGAAGGCCCTGAACCTCTTTCTGGAAGATGTTTACAGCGGCTCCCCGGGAGAAAACGGCCGAGGGGAGCCGCGCATCATTCACGATGGAGTGATCCCCGTCGATGTGGTGCGGGGCTGCCCCCAGTACAGGTTGGAAATGCAGGGCTTCTCTGCGCCATATGGCACCTGGGTTGCCATATGCGGCACCGACCTTGTGCGCACCAACCAGGGGTTCCAGGTACTGGAGGATAACCTCCGAGTCCCATCGGGGGTCTCCTATATGATCGCTAACCGCAAAGCGGTCAAGGCTAACCTGCGCCGGCTGTATCGTACCTCCCGGGTGCAGGAAGTGGAGCACTACGGCCGCGTTCTATTGCAAACTCTCAAGGAGTTGGCCCCGGTGGGCTGCGAAGACCCCAGCATCGTCCTTCTTACGCCCGGCGTGTACAACTCAGCATTCTACGAGCACATTTTCCTGGCCCATGAAATAGGGGCCGAGCTGGTGGAAGGCCGGGACCTGCTGGTCAACGACGGCTACGTGTACATGCGCAACACCACAGGGCTGCAGCGAGTGGATGTGATATATCGCCGAGTGGATGATGACTTCATCGACCCCCTGGTCTTCCGCCCGGACTCTCTCCTCGGTGTTCCCGGGCTTATGCAAGCCTACAAGCAGGGCAACGTCAGTCTCGTTAACGCACCCGGTACCGGAGTCGCCGACGACAAGAGCGTCTATGCCTACGTGCCGGACATGGTGCGCTACTACCTGAACGAAGAACCCATACTGAACAACGTGGACACCCGCCTCTGCCGCAGGCCTGAAGACCTGGAATACACCCTGGACAACCTGCAAGACCTGGTGGTGAAGCGGGTCGGAGGCTCCGGTGGGTACGGAATGCTCATCGGGCCCCACTCAACGCCGGAGGAGCGAGAAGATTACGCCAGGGAGATGCGCTCCGACCCGGCCGACTTCATTTCCCAGCCGGTCCTTGCCCTTTCCCGCTCGCCCTGTTTCATCGATGGCGAGTTCGAGCCGCGGCACGTGGATCTGCGGCCCTTTATTCTCCACGGACAGACCACCCGGATAGTCCCCGGGGCTTTCTGCCGGATCGCCCTGCGTCGGGGCAGCCTGGTCGTGAACTCCAGCCAGGGTGGAGGAGGCAAGGACTTCTGGGTCATGGACGAGTAAGTCCCGAAAGGAAGGGCTGGCCCACGGGTTAAGTGAACAACGCATATGCCGTCTCACTCTCTTGAAGAAGACGAGAAGAAGGCAGCCCAGGAAGGTTGCAGAAATAGGAGGATGGGGAATTGAGTGCCATAGTGGTCCCGTTTAAGCGCCACCGCATTCTTGTGCTGGCTGTCCTGGTCTTACTGACAATTGGGATATTCTCTGCGAGGCCGGCCCTCGCCCAGACGACCGGTGTCAACCCAGAGACCCAATTTGTTCTCAACACCTTCGCTTTCCTCGCATGGGGAGCATTGGTGATGTGGATGTGCGCCGGATTTACCATGTTGGAGGCGGGGTCGGTGCGTACCAAGAACGCATCGATGATCTGCCTCAAGAACATCGGCCTCTACTCCATCGCCGGCCTGGCATTCTTCTTCATAGGCTACAACTTGATGTACACCGATGTGTGGCATGTGATCGGCTCCTTCCAACTCCTGTACGGCTCGTCGGATGCCGAGATCGCGTTGATTAAGGGAACTGGAGATGCAGCCGAGGTGGTTGAGAACAACTACTCGGTGATGTCCGATTGGTTCTTCCAGATGGTCTTCGTTGCAACCACAGCATCAATCGTTTCAGGGGCCATAGCTGAGAGGGTGAGGCTGTGGATATTCTTCCTGTTCATCCTTGTGCTCACAGCATTCATCTATCCCATTGTGGGAGCTTGGACCTGGGGAGGTGGATGGCTGGCCGAGCGGGGTTTCCAGGACTTCGCCGGATCGACCATCGTGCACAGCACCGGCGGTTGGGCCGCCCTTGCAGGAGTGATGGTTATCGGACCCAGGTTGGGCAAATTCAGGCGCGACGGCACCGCAAGGCCTACCCCGCCATCCAACATCCTGTCGGTAACCCTTGGCGTATTTATCTTGTGGCTGGGGTGGTTCGGGTTTAACGGTGGTTCTCAGTTGGCCCTGGGCTCTGCCTTGGACGCTGTGGCTATGAGCAATGTACTGGTCAACACCAACCTGGCCGCTGCTGCCGGGGTTGTAGTAGCTCTAGCGGTGTCCCGGCCCATCCTGGGCCGCATGGACCTGTTTGCGGGGCTGAATGGCGCCCTTGCAGGATTGGTTTCCATCACGGCGGGACCGGATATCGTTGACCACTATTGGGCAGTAGTCATCGGCGCCGTAGGTGGCGCTATCTGCGTAGGCGCCATCAAGTTCATGGAGATGGTCAAGCTGGACGATGTGGTGGGCGCCATTCCAGCCCACCTATTTGCCGGCGTTTGGGGTACTTTGGCGGTCTGCATCGCTGCGGGCGGCCAGTTCCACATCCAGCTCATGGGCGTCGTTGCCATAGGCGCCTTTGTGTTCGGGGTGTCATACCTGTTGTGGTTCGGACTGAATAGGACGATAGGACTCAGGGTGTCCCCCTCGGTAGAGAGGCTGGGTCAGGATGTGGCAGAGCTGGGAATCGAGGCGTACCCAGAGTTTGTGCTGATGCCTGAGCCGGACGACGAGGCGAGTTAACTCCGTGCTATCTCGCAACGCCGAGGGACTTTACTGGATGGGCCGCTACCTGGAGCGGGCGCAGCACCTTTGCGGGTTGCTGCGCCTGCAGACAGAGGCCCTGGTGGACCGGCCCATCCGGGAGATCTATGCGGGCTGGAAGCGGATCTACGACAGCATTGGTAGAGAGCCACCGGGGGGCAGTCTTGCGCTGAGCGATACCGATGAGTTCACTCTGGCCGACTCATACACCCTGGCGGACGATCTGACCTTCGAGCGGTCAAACCCCGACTCGGTGTGGCGGTGCTTTGCCATGGGCCGCGAGAACGCTCGGCAGATGCGCAACAGCATCAGCGCCGACATGTGGACTTCGCTAAACTTGGCCTACCTCCGCATCCAGGACCTATCCATACAGGATATCTGGACAGCCCCGGAGAGCTTCTATGTGGAGACCTTTGCTGAGATTAATACCTTCACAGGGGTGGCAGCATTTACCATGTACCGGGACGATGGCTGGCATTTCCTGCAATTGGGCTGCTCCATGGAGCGTTCTCAGCTTCTGACCTCTATTCTGCTGGCCCAGCTGGTTAGCGAAATCGGCGCCGAGGAAATCCTCGAGGACGATTGGGCGACCCTGCTGCGCGCTTACCATGCCACTGAAACGTACAACCGCAAGCATAGCGTCGAGGTGTCCGCCGAGCAGGTGCTGGACCTGCTTGTCAACGATTCCCTGCTGCCCAGGTCCCTGTGCCGCTCCATAGACCAGGTTTCGACGGAGTTGAAGGGCCTGAAACCCGGACCCGATCCGGGGTCCAATGCGGCAGTCCGGCAGGCGGAGATCCGACTCAGCAACCTGATCAATCAAAGCTTGACCCCCCAAGGCAACCGCGCCGCCCTCTTGAGAAGGGTGAACGAGCGATGCCGGGAGCTTCACCAGCTCGTGGCTAATTCGTACTTCAACTACCCCCTGGAATCGCAACCGGCTGCCTGAACTGGCTTGCCACTGTGCGCTACCAGATAGAGCACATATCCCGCTACACCTATTCGACGCCGGTGCAGCGCTGCGCCATGTCCCTCTGCCTGGAGCCATGTACCGATGCTGACCAAAGGTGCATAGATTTCCAGGTCTCTACGAATCCTGACGCCTCCTTGATTGAGGATGTGGACGTCTTCGGGAACACCAAGCACAGCTTCACTATCAACCGGATGCACGAGACCCTGGAGGTTGTGGCGCATTCAACGGTCGACAAGGGCCCTTCGAGCACCCCATTGAGTCGCCTTGGTACGGGAGCTTGGGAGGAAGTCCACTCGTGGGCCGGGGACTACGGCTCCTGGGAATTCATGCAGCCTACCCCTCTGACCAGCCCTTCCCCCGCCCTAGACAGGTTCATCGAAGACCGCGCCATCTCCCCCAACGACGATCCCTTGAAGTCGTTGCTGCGCCTCTCGGACACTCTTCGCCTCGGCCTTGAATACGTGCCCGGGAGCACCAGCGTGGTTTCCACCATCGACCACATCATCGAGACAGGCCAGGGTGTTTGCCAGGACTATGCCCACCTGATGCTGGCGGTCGCACGACACTGGGGAATACCGGGCGTTACGTGTCGGGATACCTGTACGGGAGCCGGTCCGAACCTCAGTGGAAGGGGACTGCCACCCACGCATGGGTAGAATGTATGCTGCCCCAAGTGGGATGGGTCGGCTTCGATCCGACCAACGAGGGCCGCGTTGACGAGCGGTACGTGCGAATGGCGGCTGGCCGGGACTACCAGGACGTCGCTCCCACCAAGGGTGTGCTGATCGGGGGCGGGGAAGGCACGCTGGAGGTCAGCGTGAAGATGATCCGGGACAGTGCCGACGCTCCCCGGTAAGGACATCCTCTTCATCGCCCAAGGCAGGCCGTGACTTCAAGAAGTCCGATCCGCAGAAGAAAGATGTGAAGATTCCGCTGCATAATGGGTTCTCCCTGCGGGACTGGCCCGGCGTCTGGGAGGACGGGGACCGGGCAAGGTTCGTGACGCTGGCCGACGACCGCGATATCTGGCTGAACCTGCGAGACCGGTTCCCCCATCCGTACACGCTCGTGGACGCCGAGGAGTGGGTTGCGTTGCAGCAGGGGCGGGACCCGGTAGGCGACTTTGCAATCTGCGACACTCATGGGCCTATAGGCGGCATAGGGCTAACCCTGCGAGAGGGAGACCTGCAGCACTCGGCCGAGTTGGGATACTGGCTGGGCAAGGCCTTCTGGGGTCGTGGAGTGGCCACGGCAACGGCACAGGCGGTGACCGCCTACGGGTTCCGGGAGCTGGAGCTTCTCCGCATCGATGCGCTTGTGCTGAAGGAAAACATTGCTTCAATAAGGGTGCTGGAGAAGGCGGGATTCCGGCGGGAGGGCCTGCTCCGCAAAGTCGAGCTGAAGCAGGGAGTGCCCATGGACCACTACCTCTACGCCATCCTGCTAGAAGAGTGGCAGGGCCAGTAGCCGAGAGGGCCTCCGAAGAGAGGCTACTTGAAGCCGAGGTTGCGCTCCTTGAGACTTACGAAGCGCCCTCCACTGCCGATGACCAGGTGGTCCAGCAGCTCCACGCTCAGCAGTTTTCCTGCGGAGACCAGGTGTTGGGTGATGCTGATGTCCTCCGGGCTGGGGGCAGGGTCCCCGGAGGGATGATTGTGCACAACGATGACCGAGGGCACGTTTTCCCGAACCGCAGGACGGAACACCTCCGCCGGGCGCACCACCGAGGTGTTCACGTTACCCACGTAGATCTCCTGGATGCCAAGCACCTCATTCTTGGTGTTGAGTAGAAGCACCTTTAAGTGTTCCTGTTCCAGGGATGCCATCTCGCCCATGAGCAGGTTGGCTGCATCCTGGGGGGAGTTGATGGTCGCCCGTTCTGCGGGGGCAAGGGACACCATGCGCCTGCCCAGCTCCAAGCCCGCCATCAGCTGGCAGACCTTTGCTTCACTCAGCCCCCTGACGGCACACATCTCAGAGAAGCCGGTGCGTCCAAGTCCGGCAAGGCCGTCGAACTGGGCAAGCAGGCGAGATGCCAGGGAGAGAACGTTCTCTCCCTGAATGCCCGTCCGAAGCAGAATGGCGATCAGCTCCGAGTTGCTCAGCTGTTTGGCGCCGTAGTGCTTCAGCCTTTCTCGTGGCCGTTCGCCCTGGGGCAGGTCTCGGATGGTTGGCTGGTAGTTTGGTTCTCTCGTTCTTTCCATGCCCCGGCCATTAGTCAGGCGCAGGCCTGATGATTACCTTGGCATGGTATCCAGGTGCCGCCCGCCTTGAAAAGCAGGCGATGTCAGTGCTCCATCTGAAGGACGTGCCCTATGAGAGTTGCGCTAGAATGGGCTCGCAATAGCTGAGGAAAGTCCTATGAGCAGCCTGGAACAACTAACGGCAGATGTGTTGAGGGCCCAGAAGGACCGGATGGGTGCTGCCTGTCCCGAAAACCTGGACCTCAGAGTGTACAGGGCTATAAGCTGGATCAGGCGGGCTGAGATGGCCCACGATGATCCCGACATAGCTTTCGTTTGCTACTGGATCGCATTCAATGCAGCCTACGCCCAAGATACATCGGAAACCGCTGAAGCACCGGTAAGAGCTCTCATTGACGGATACTTCGATAAGATCCTGAGGTTGGACACGGGACGGGCCATCTACGAGGCGATCTGGGAGCGATTCTCCGGTCCGGTCCGGCTCCTGCTGGACAACAAGTTCGTGTA
Organism: Dehalococcoidia bacterium; assembly: GCA_963663025.1. Lineage (GTDB taxonomy): Bacteria > Chloroflexota > Dehalococcoidia > Lucifugimonadales > JAGWBF01 > JAGWBF01. Next base: position 2,287,997 of record OY760073.1, read on the forward strand.
CCAGCCCTTCTGGAAGCACTGGAACGGCGTCCCTGGATACGCCGATTGGGAGGTACGCTTCGGGCATGCCCAGGATTTAATCGGAACGGCCCTCGTCAGCCAGGACACTTCCCTGATTCTGGCTATGCTTTTTGACCGGCTTTACGTGCTGAGAAACCAGATACTGCACGGCGGGGCAACGTGGAACAGCAGCGTGAACCGCAGCCAGGTGAGAGATGGGGCAACGATCATGGGGTTGCTTGTCCCCACCTTCGTTAAGGTGATGATGGACCACCCTGAGGAGCTTTGGGGAGCAAACTACTACCCGGTGGTAAACCCCTGAGTCCGCTGGAGGAAATACGCTAGGTGCCGTGGTCTAAGGCAGCCTAGTACAGGTGGGCCTGCACCGATGAGGACACCAGCATCTCGATGTCCTGTATGGACTGGGACATGGCTTGCCCGATGAGGTCCAGCTGGCGTACCTGCTTGATTCTCTCCGATGCTTTGTCCAACTCCTGCTTGGTCAGCAGCTTATCGAAGATACCGCACGCATCGGCCAAGCAGATTATTACCACATCCCGAGGGTCGGGGATGGAGTCGCTGAACAGGACCTCCATGATTCGACGCTTGACTTCGCGCTCAGCATCTCCCTGAACAGCTACGTAGCGCCTGGATTTGAACACCCACAGGAACCGGTCATCCCGACGGTCGAGGATGCCATTGTCAACTAGCCTGGCAAGGGCCTCTTCGCGAATGGTGTCGGCGTGGCTGGCGGTCTGCTCCACCCAGTACTTGGCGTCGCGCTGCTCATTCGCTGCAATGTCGGACAGGGTCGGGTCCAGGAGGTTGTCGTTCAGTGGCGACTCATCCACCAGCACCAGCTTCTCAAGGTCGGTGTCGATGCGATTCTCCAAAGCCAGGTCCATGAGGACCCCGCCGGCGAGGGCATAGTTCAACGACCAGTAGGGCACCCGTGCGAAAGTGCCGTCCTTATCGTTGAGCAGGAGCAGGATTATTTCCTCGGCGAATCGCAGCAAGTTGACTTCCTTCCTTTGCCAGCGCTTTCGATCCATCTCCCGGCCACCACCTTCATGGCCCGACGGTCGGGAGAACTCGTACTTATGATAGCTTAGGAAACGTTCCGTCCGCAACCCTCGCCAATATGAGAAACGGGGAGCTGTAGCGTTCTTCAGGGACACCGGGCATTGTATAATGACGGGCGCCTTGAACTATATTCCTTCATTTATGCTGGCATTCGATGGCCTCTGATCACCCTGGCGCCGAAGCTCCTTCCCGGGAGCCTCTGCGCCGCTTCCCCCGCACGATTTCTCAGCTGGGCAACGTCTTCTATGGCTGGAAGATGGTCGCCGTCGTTTCCTTCCTGATAGCGATAATGTCCCTCGGGGTCTTCCAGGGATTGGGTACGTATATTGTTGCGATGGAGAGGCAATTCGGCTGGAGCAGAACGGTCCTTTCGGGGGCCTTCGCCTTCTCCAGGGTCCAGGGAGCAGCCATAGGTCCAATTGAGGGATACCTTATCGACCGCTTCGGCTGCCGTCGCATGATAATCATAGGTTACTCGATTATGGGAGGGGGCTTTATCTTCCTTTCCAGGACCGAGGAGATCTGGCAGTTCTACCTGGGCTTCATCATCCTTACCTTGGGGTCCGGCTTGGGTGGTTGGCTGGCGTGCGTCACAATCGTCAACAACTGGTTCATTAGGAAGCGGTCCATCGCTATGTCGTCGGCCATGTCCGGCATTCACATCGCCGGTCTGCTGGTCTCTGTCCTTGCAATTGCTGTGGACAATTTCGGCTTTCATAACGTCACCGCAGGAATCGGGGTGTTCATCCTGCTGTTCTGCCTGCCGATGGCCAAGTTCATTCGAAACCGTCCCGAAGACCATGGGCTGCTGCCCGATGGAAACACCCCCCAATCGGCGACATCGGGCCCGACCACGACCCTGGGGGAACCCGAGTTTACCGCAAGGCAGGCCATGCAGACCCGGGCTTTCTGGATAATAGCCTTCGTGCATCTGTCTTCCAGCGTGGCCATCGTCTCCCTGGCCCTGCATCTTATTCCCAAGCTTACCGATATGGGTATGTCGCTGAGCTCCGCCGGCATCGTGGTGTTGGCCTACACAGCCATTGCCCTTCCCTCCCAGACCGTTGCGGGGTACATCGCGGACCGGATGCCCAAGACGGCAGCCATATTCATCTTCATTGCTTTCCAGGCTGTGGGCATCATGGTGATCGCCCTGGCAAATAACCTAGCTATGGTGTACCTGTTCGCGGTGTTGTATGGCATCGGGTTTGGCGGCCGGGTGCCTTTGCTGACCGCCATACGGGGGGACTATTTCGGGCGCAAGTCCTTCGCCACCATCATGGGACTATCCCAGCTGCCAAACAATCTGGGCATGATGGCAGCCCCTATCTTCGCCGGGTACATGTTCGACACCACCGGCTCCTACCTCATTCCCTTCTCGGTGTTTGCGGGGCTGACAGCTCTCGGAGGGGCGGTTATCTGGTTTGCCTCCCGGCCCAAGGCGCCGATTGTATCGGCCCGACCATAAAGAAAAGCCTGGGCATCAAGGCCCAGGCTTCACTAAAGGGCTGCGTTAGGGAGGTGGGGGGCTAGACCCCGGCCTTTACCGCCTTGAAGCTGGGTATCACCTTCTCGGCGAACTGGAGCATCTGGTCCTGGAAGCCCGACAGGGGGCACAAGGGTGTGGCGATTATCCAGGTTGCCCCTGAGTCCACAAACTCGCGCACTTTGCTGATGCACTCCTCGGGGCTACCCAGCGCGGCGGCCTGCCCCACCAGGTCCTCGGTGGGGGCTTGACCGGTGGTGCTCTGCTTGTCGGGACGCAGTTCCACTGCAGCTTCCGCCTCGGCTGCGGCCCTGCCCCGGTCTGCATTGATGTTGAAGCCTACCTCGACAACCCAGTCGAAGCCGCTCTGAATGTCCCGGTTCACCTCTTGGGCATACTGCTGGACCAGGGGACGCTTCTCAGCAAACTCCGCAGGTGTGACCATGGGCACCGCCCATGCCTCACCGGAGCTGACGGCGCGGCGGAGGGCAGAGTCATGGCGACCATTCACCCATGTGGGAATGGAGTTCGCGACCGACTTCCTGAGAGTCATGTTCAGGTTGGTCGTCTTGTTGAACTCGCCCTCGAAGGAGACGTCATCCTCGGTCCACAGCTTGGCAACCAAATCCATGCCCTCGGTGTTTCTCATGGGGCGCTCGGGGAGGGCGACATTCACCGCCTCCAGCTCCACAGGGTATCCGAATCCCGAGGCTGTGCAGAAGATGGCGCGTCCGTTGGAGATATGGTGGACACTGAGCATCATGCTGCCCACGATGGACGCGTTGTACAGGGGCATTGCCAGGGGATAAGGCCCCAGCTTGACCCGGTTGGTCACCGCTGCCGCTGCTGCCAGGAAGGGGAAGGCGTTGATGGACGGCGCCAATCCCTCGGGCGGGCTCGAAATGTGATCGCTGGTGTGTATGGAATCGTAACCTGCCTCCTCCGCACCGCGGGCCATGGCCAGAAGCTCGCTGCCTGAAGGCAGGCCCTGGGTCCACGTACCACCCATCAGAACGCCAAATTTCGTATCGGGCATGTTTCTACTCCTCTGCTTTGGTCGGATTGGCCGGAAAGAACAAGGGAAGTATATCTTCCTACGGGATAAAGTCAACGCGAATCAGGCTGGCCGGACGTTCCCTCGCCCGCTCCAGGAAGCTGTTCCAGCGGCGCATGGGGGACGATCAGGGGGGAGCTTCGGCGGGCCTCGAGAGCCTATCCGCCCCCGGGGTAGATGGCGGTGTCGGGATTGAATGCGGCCCAGGCAAACCAGAAGTGATTGCCATGGACGATGGGGGCCAGCATCTTGCCGGCCAGCTCCCCGTCAACAGCATGTCCCAGGATGTTCCACGTGCTGCCCGTCTGGTCATCGACAATGCGTCCGTCTTCGTGGCGGAAAGTCAGTGTCCTGCCATCCAGAACGGGGTCAAACACCCCGGTGGCGCCTACATCCCTGGAGAAGGCGAACAGGTCCGAGTCGAGGGCAGACCTTGTTCCGTCCTGGAAGAAGACCACGATCTCCATGCCTCCGACCCGGTGGCTAATGACACGCTCCTCCTCCAGGGTAGAGAAGGGGAATGCCGTAGCTGCGTCGTCGATGGTCACGGCAACGACCCTCTCCTTGGGACGCAGTCGCCCGTCGCTCTCCCCGTCGAACAGGAAGGGATCGGTGCTTGGGAGGTCGTACTGAGGGTAGGGATTGGTCCCGTACTCCCGGCGAAAGCCGGTGTCGTGGGAAAGCGCCATGCCGTCGGGGTAGGCATCCTTGAAGTCCTGCCAGGAAATGATGGGGGCGGACAAGAAGGTCAGCTGCCGTCCCGCAAGGGCGCCAACCACAGCCTCCCCGGTGAACTGCTGCCACCAGGACCTCGTCTGACGGTCGTACATCACAAGGTCGCTGTTGCGCAGGTTGCCCGTCGTGCCAAAGTCCAGCACCTCGCCCTCCAGGGTGCGTTCGAAGGCTATGGCCGAGTTGCAGAGGGGGCAGTAGGTGATCACCACCGGCACCCCCGCAACCACATCGTTCACGATCTCGTGGTAGATCAGGATCTGCAGCGGGTACGCCCGCGCATCGCCGTCCATCTCGAAAGCCATCACCGGCTCTTCGTTGTCCAGGTGGAAATTGGCCTCGTTGGGGGTGACGAACTTGGGATTGTCGATAGGCGGGATGCGGTCGGGGGGTGGGCCTCCCGATCTGAACTCGTTCAGAGGGACCGTGTGCCGGCTGAAGTCCGTGTCGCGCCAGTAGCTGGTGTTGAAACGCGCATCCTCCAGGGCCTTCTCGTAGTCAGGGTCTGGCTCCACCAGGGGTTTGAAGGCCGGAGTGGTCGGAGGAGCAGCCGTTTCGCCAGGAGAGCCGGTCGCTTCCGGGTCCTGTGTGGCAGGCGCCCCTCTCGTCTCTGTGGCAGCTTCCGTAGCGGCAGATCCCTCCGGGGTATCGTCCGACCCGCACCCGACCGTAGCGGCGGTCACAGCCACGCTAATACCAACGGCCAGGATAGCTCGCAATAACCCGCTCTTGGCTCCTCTGTCATGCACTTGACCCGTACCTACCTTCGGCCCAATCTGCAAAAAAGGGTACTTCGTTGACTTCGTTGCGTCCAGATGGGTACGATACCCCTGCATTCGATGCTCCCAGCACAGCATCCTTGATCAATCGCCAGCCCCGGAGGTGCGTGGAGAGATGGCCGAAGGCACCACATCTGTGGTCATTATGGGAGCCACCGGGGACCTGACACAGAGGCGCCTGCTTCCCGAGCTGTTCAACCTGCGACGCAAGGGCCGGCTGCCTGAGCACTTCAGCATAGTCGGGTACGCTCGCTCCGACTACTCCGACGAAGCCTTCAGGGGATACTCATGGGAGAAGATATCCGAGATCGGCTCCCTCAGCGCCTCGACTGAAGAGTGGGATGAGTTCGCCCGGCATGTCCACTATGTCCGGGGGAACGTGGACTCCGAGCAGGACATGTGCGGCCTGCGGGACCGCCTGCTGGAGCGTGAGGGCGACCTTCGGCCCTCCAATCGCCTGTTCTACCTCTCCATAGCACCCAGCTTGTACGAGGCGGCCATTCGCAGCCTCAGCGCCTGCGGAATCGCCAGGGAGGATACCGGCTGGCGCAGGGCGGTCATCGAAAAGCCCTTTGGCCGGGACCTGGCATCGGCCCAGCACCTGAACAGCATCGTCCAGGAGCTCTTCGATGAGAGGCAGGTGTACCGCATCGACCACTACCTGGGCAAGGAGACGGTGCAGAACCTGCTGGTGCTCCGGTTCGCCAATGCGGTGTTCGAGCCGGTATGGAACCGCAACTACGTGGACAACATCCAGATCACAGTTGCCGAGGACATCCCCGTGGGAGACCGGGGGGGCTACTACGACGGGTCGGGGGTCGTAAGGGACATGGTGCAGAACCACCTGCTCCAGCTCTTGTCCATAGTGGCCATGGAACCCCCCAGCGCCATCGATGCCGAGTCCCTGCGGGACAAAAAGGTTGAGGTGCTGAAGGCGATCCGGCGCGGGGCCGCCGACGAGGTCGCAGCAAACGCCGTCCGGGGCCAGTACATGGGCTACCTGGAGGAGAAGGGGGTGGCCCCGGACTCAACCACACCCACCTACGTCGCCGTGCGCCTGTACGTGGACAACTGGCGCTGGCAGGGAATCCCCTTTTACCTGCGGTCCGGCAAGAGCCTGGCCTCCAAGGTGTCGGAGATATCCATCCAGTTCAAAGCGCCGCCCCACGTGATGTTCTCCCTGGGGGGTGAGGACCGCTCCTCATCCAACATCCTGTCGGTGTGTGTCCAGCCCAACGAGGGTGCTCATCTGCGCCTGGACGCCAAGGTCCCAGGCCAGGACTTGCCCCTGAGGCCGGTGGACATGGAGTTCCACTATGACGACGCGTTTAGGGGGCACGAAATCCCTGAAGCCTACCAGCGCCTGCTGCAGGATGCCCTGGAGGGGGATGCCCGGCTATTCATCAGGAACGACCACATAGAGGAGGCTTGGAGCATCGTCGATCCCCTTCTGGAGGGGTGGGAAAGTCCCAACGCTCCGGCCCTCCAGTACTACTGGCCGGGAAGCTGGGGGCCCGATGCAGCTGATGCCCTGCTGGCCCGGTATGGCCACCGGTGGCTGCACCTGTGCGGAGACAGCTAGACTAGCCGGGCTGATACCCCAGGGAGCGCAGGTATTCCAGGTCTTCCTTCGCCAAGTCCGCCGTCTCCAGGAGGTCGGGGCGGCTCTGTAGAGTCCTCAGCAGGGACTGCCTTCTCCGCCAGCGGGATATCTCTCCATGGTTGCCCGAAAGCAGCACCGGGGGCACCTCGGCGTCCCGGTAGCTCTGGGGTCGGGTGTATAGGGGATGCTGCAGTAAGCCGGTAGTCAACGAGTCCTCCGAAACGCTGTCCTCGGACCCCACGACCCCCGGGAGCAGGCGCACCACCGCATCCACCACAACCAGGGCGGCCAGCTCGCCTCCCGTCAGGATGTAGTCGCCGATGCTGATCTCATAGGTCGCCAAGTGCTCCCGCACACGCTCATCGACGCCACCGTAGTGGCCGCAGATGAGCACCATCCCGGACTTGCCTGCCAGCTCCTCGGCCATCGACTGGGAGAAGACCCGCCCTTGGGGCGAGAGGAGGATGATGGGCACATCTTTGCTATCTGCCGAGGCAAGGCCCTCCAGGGCGGCTTCCGCCCCTGCAAATATGGGCTCTGGCTTCATCACCATGCCGGGGCCGCCGCCGTACTGGTAGTCGTCGGCCGTCCTGTGAGGGTCGGTGGCGTACTCCCGGATATCGTCGATGGACACGCTTACGAGCCCGCTTTCCAAGGCACGGCCGATCATGCTGGTGTGCAGGGGAGCATGGAACAGGTCGGGGAACAGGGTCAGGATGTGAATCTTCATCGCATGACGCCGGAAGTAGGGGTGCTCAGTTGGGAGCGCCCCCCTGACCCGGAGGGTTGGTTGGGTGCCCTTGGGAATCGCCCCGGAGGAGCTGGATGGCATGGGGCAGGACGGGCAGGACAACCTCCAGGCACTCCACGACACCTTTGGGGCTGCCGGGGAGGGCAACTATGAGGGTGCCGCCCCGGGTACCAGCCACAGACCGGCTGAGCATTGCCATGGGTGTCTTGCTCAGGGTGCCGGACCTCATAGCCTCCGCCAAGCCGGGCACCTCCCTGTCGAACACCATCCTGCAGGCCTCGGGGGTCAGGTCCGTGAGGGCCACGCCGGTGCCTCCCGTGGTCACGATCAGGTCGAGCCCGTCGTCGTCGGCCCAGCTCTTGAGCCGGTCGGTGATCATGCCGGTGTCGTCGGAGACGATCTCGTAGCGCACCCGCTCGTAGTCGGGAGCGGCCAGCATCCTGGATATAGCCTCCCCGCTGGTATCTTCGCGCTGGCCATGGAACCCCGCGGTGCTGATGGTAAGTATACCCAGCTTGAACAAGTGTGCCCCCGGGCGGTCTTGGTAGTGATTTCATGTTAGGAAGCCAGCTAGGGGCTGTCAACCCAAGCGCGACTTTCCATTCCGAGGTCGGGAGAGTATCCTACGGAAATCCCATACGGAGGTGCCGCTTGCCTCCAAGGGGCATATCGTCCTACCGGCCGGCGGTCATGGGCACCGAGCACATGATCGCCACGGGCAACTACCTGGCCACGTCCGCCGGCTTCCAGGTGCTCCAGCAGGGTGGCAACGCCATCGATGCGGGGGCGGCCTCGGGCATCGCCCTGAATATCACGATCGCCGAGCAGACCAACATCGCCGGCGTCGCTCCCATCATGGTGTATATGGCCGACACCGGCGAGGTGCACAGCATCACCGGCGTGGGTCCATGGGCTAAGGCCGCCGAACTGGACAGCTACATCAAGAGGTTCGGGGGCACGATTCCACGCGGGATGGCCCGGGCCGTGGTTCCCGCGGCCTGCGATGCCTGGCTCACCGCCTTGGAGCGCTTCGGCACGATGTCCTTAGAGCAGGTTGTAGCGCCGTCAATCGAGCTGTGCGAAAGGGGCCTGCCCGTCACTCGCAGGATGGAGCGGATCATCGAGATGCAACAGGAGTTCATCTCCGAGCATCCCACCTCCAGCTCCATATTCATGCCAGGAGGCAGGTGCCCCCGGCTTGGAGAGCGCCTTCGCCAGGAGGATATGGGACGCACCTTCCGGAGGATGGTCGAGGCCGAGCGAGGGAGCGCCCACAAGGGCCGGGAGCAGGCCATACGGGCTGCGAGAGACCTGTTCTACAAGGGAGAGATCGCCGAGGAGATGGTGCGCTTCTGCCAGGAGCAGGGCGGCCTCCTGGAAATGGATGACCTGGCTGGTTACCGGGCACAGGTGGAAACTCCCCCATCAACCAACTATCGCGGCTACACCGTGTACACCAACGGACCGTGGTGCCAGGGCCCGGCCCTGGTGCAGGTGCTGAACCTGCTGGAGGGGTTCGACCTTCAGGCAATGGGCCACAACTCGGCCCAGTACGTGCACACCCTTGCCGAGGCCATAAAGGTGGCCTTTGCGGACCGCCACCAGTACTATGGCGACCCGGACATCATCGAGGTGCCTATCGCCGGCCTGACGACCAAGGAGTATGCGGACCACAGGAGGGGAGGGATAGACCCCAAGGCTGCATGGCCCGAAATGCCCCCTCCAGGTAACCCATGGCCCTTCGAAGGTAAGAACAGGACTGTGACCGCCATTCCCGCGGTGCCCAAGTCAGGACTCCCGGAACCCGACACCGCCTACACCTGCGTGGTGGACAGATGGGGCAACGCCTTCTCGGCCACGCCCAGCGACGCCTTTACCAGCACACCCATCGTGCCGGGGGTCGGCGTGTCCATATCTGGTCGTGGCGGTCAATCCTGGCTAGACCCCGAAAACCCCAACTGCCTGGGCCCCGGCAAGCGCCCCCGCATGACCCCCTGCGCGGCCATGGTGCTCAAGGACGGACGCCTATTCATGCCCTTCGGTAGCCCCGGTGAGGATATGCAGGTACAGGCCCAGGTGCAGGTGCTCCTGAACATAGTGGAGTTCGGCTTTGACCCCCAGCAGGCTGTGGAGGAGCCCCGCTTCCGTAGCACCAGCTTCCCCAGCTCCGGCTGGCCCCATCTCTATGCCCCTGGCGAGCTTAGCGTGGAGGGCCGCATGGATGGGGATGTGGTGCGGACCCTCCTTGACTTGGGGCACAAGGTAAATGTGCGGGACGACTGGATGCTCATAGCTGGAAGCCCCTGCGCCATCGTGGTTGACCATGAGCGGGGCGCCCTGATCGCCGGCGCGGCCCCCCACCGAGAAAGCTATGCCATCGGCTGGTAGAATATTAGGTAACAGGATGTTGGGGATGCCTCTTCAATGACCAAATCGATGAACAGACTGCGCCTGGCAGGCTGTATGCTGATGGTCGTCTCTGTCTTCATGGCGGCCGGGGCCTGCGGAGGGTCCAGCAAAGCCGAGCCGGCGCCCAGCTTCAGCTTCCCGGCCTTCGGCAACGAGAACCATGAAGCTGGCGAGGAGATCAGCCTCGCCAGCTTTACCGATCAGATGGTGGTGGTCAACTTCTGGTACCCGTCCTGTGCGCCCTGCCGTGAGGAGATGCCCGACCTGGAAGAAGCATCCCACAAGTACCGGGACGACGGTGTGGTCATTGTCGGCATCCAGCTTGTGGATGTGGACCCGGCAGAGGAAGGCCAGAAGTTCATCAATGAACTGGGCATCACCTACGCCATCGGACCCGACCCTGACGGCGACATCTTCAAAGAGTACGATGTGATCAGCTTTCCCACCACCTTCTTCTTGGACCGCGACCACAACATCGTGCGCAAGTTCGGGGGCTTCCTCTCCGCCGATGCCCTGGAGGAGCAGATACAGGACATGCTCGCCGCAGACAAGGCCGGGTAGCCTTGCTTCTAGGGAAGTATCCCTGTAGAATATCCCGTTGAAAGCCAATCACAAGGAACGCTAGAAGACCATGGACGCACGCGCGCTAGTCAACGTTACATCCAACCCCAAGGTGCAGGAGTTCCTCCCCGGAGATACAGTTAAGGTGAACTTCCGGGTCCGGGAGGGTGAAAGGGAACGCATCCAGGGGTTCCAGGGTGTCGTCATCCGCCGGCGGGAAGGCGGCATTGGAGCGACCTTCACCGTCCGCAGGGTTACATACAACGTCGGGGTGGAGCGCACCTTCCCCCTGCACTCTCCGCTGCTGGACTCGGTAGAGGTCGTCCGGCAAGGCGCGGTCCGCCGGGCCAAGCTGTACTACCTGCGGGGCCTTTCGGGCAGAGCAGCCCGCATCAAGGAGCGATCCCAGTTCGGCCCCAAGGGCAAGAAGGGGTCCTCCTAGGACGAAGCCTGTAGGCATTCGGTCCCGGCCCCCAGACCTCTCCTCGCGGTTCTCCTCTAGAACCCCTTCCTTCCATCTCCTGACTCCAGGGAGCAGATGCCCCTTATACGTGTGCGCCTGCGCCACAGATCCTCCTGTGGTGGTTGGCAGGATATGAGCTTCGTTGAAGTTGCCGTCGATGCCCCCATGGGGCCCAACCGGACCCTTTCCTACTCCGTCCCAGCAGGCATGGATGCCGGACCGGGACACCTCGTGTGGGCGCCCCTGGGAAACAGGCTGGTCAAGGGAATCATCTTCGAGAAAGTCGCCCAGCCCGACTCCTACTACACCAAGGACATCCGGTCTGTCGTAGGCCCCTGCCCCCTCCTGGCCCAAGCCTCACTGGACCTAGCCCGGTGGATCAGCCGTCACTATCTTTCGTCTCTGTACGAAGCGGCAGCTCTGCACCTGCCCCACCAGTTTGAAGGCCAGGTGCGCTCCTACCTGCGCCGTTCCCCATCCCTGGACACCGACGGGCTCGGGGAGAACGAGCAGGTTGTGCTGACCAGGTTTGGTGATGCCGAAGAGATGGAGGACAAAGACCTGCTGGAAGGCCTGGGGAAGAGCTATGTCAGCGTCCTCCGGCGGATGCTGACCAGGGGGAATCTGGCCCGCCGCTGGGAGCTGCCCAGGCCCAGGGCCATCCACCGCACCGCCACCTATTTCCGCCTTCCCTCATCGTCCATGGAGGGTGCTGAAGTTTCGGCCCAGCTCCAGAAGCTTACTGGCAAAGCCTCCGCCCTGTACGCCTATCTGCGGGAAACCGGGGGACCCGTTCCCACAGTCACTGCCAACAAGAACTTCGGCGCCCCCGCAGTCAAGACGCTCCTCGAGATGGGCGCGGTTGGCCGGGAGTGGGTGCGCACCGAGGTGCGTCCTCCCGCCGAGCACTTGGCAGGCCTGGGAACGGAGACTGTGGAGCATCTCACTCCCTACCAGGAAGAAGCCATCTCCTCCATTACTGGAGCTCTGGACGGCTTGTCCTCTGAAAGGCAGCACCTCCTCTACGGCGTAACGGGAAGTGGCAAGACCGAAGTTTACCTCCGGGCATTGGAGCGGTGCGTGTCCCTGGGCAGGCAGGGCATATTCCTTGTGCCGGAGATCGCCCTCACCCCCCAGACATTGCACCGGCTCAACCAGCGCTTCCCAGGCAGGGTCGCGCTGCTGCATAGCCAGCTCACCCCGCGCCAGCGATTGGACCAGTGGTGGGGTATCAAGCATGGCAGGTTCGACGTGGTGGTGGGCCCCCGCAGCGCCGTCTTCGCCCCAGTGCCCAAGCTGGGCCTCGTCGTGATGGACGAAGAGCACGAATGGGCCTACAAGCAGGTCGATGCCTCTCCCCGCTACCATGCCCGGGAGGCGGCCCTGAAACGGGCGGCCCTGGAGGGGGCGGTGTTTGTGGCTGGCAGCGCCACCCCCGACGTGTGCACATACTTCCATGCTTCTAGGGGTGAGCTGGCCCTCCACGGCCTGCCTGAAAGAATCCCGGCCGGACCATCGTCCTCGCCGGGAAGCTTGGCAGAGGCCCAGGTGTGCGATATGCGGGAGGAGCTCAAGGCGGGCAACCGCAGCATCTTCAGCAGGGCGCTGGCCGACGGGCTGGCCGAGTGCCTGGGGCGCGGTGAGCAGGCCATCCTCTACCTGAACCGCCGGGGCGCCTCCACCATCATCCAGTGCAGGGACTGCGGCCACATTCTGAAGTGCCGCAGCTGCGGCTCCACCCTGACCTACCACACCACCGGCAGGAAGCTGCTGTGCCATCTTTGCAGCCGGGGTTCCAACCTGCGCCGCACATGCCCGAATTGCGGAAGCGAGCACATACGTTACCTGGGCCTGGGCACCCAGCGGGTTGTAGATGAGCTGGACACCCTCCTGCCGGGCATCCGGGCGCTCCGGTGGGACCGGGATGCCGCGCCCTCCGCCGAGGCCCATCAACGGATACTTGGTGAATACCTGGAGGGTGATGCACAGGTGCTGGTGGGCACCCAGATGATTGCCAAGGGCCTTCACCTGCCCAACGTCACCCTGGTTGGCGTGGTGCTGGCCGACGTGGGAATGAACCTGCCCGACTACCGGGCCGGGGAGCGCACCTTCCAGCTCCTATGCCAGGTCGCTGGCAGGGCCGGCAGGGGCGATGCCCCCGGCAGGGTGATCATCCAGACCTACAACCCGGAGCATTATGCCGTCGAGGCTGCCGCAGCCCAGGACTACCTGGAGATGTACCGCCGGGAGATAGACAACCGCCGGGAACTGCGCCAGCCCCCCTTCTGCGACCTGGTCAACATGGTGTACACCCACACCAATCCCGACCTGTGCCAGAAGGAGGCAGAGAGGCTGAAGCGGGCTTTTATCCGCAGGATAGACGCCGCCGGCCTTACAGACATCGATGTGCTGGGGCCTGCCCCTGCCTATCGGGAGCGCGTCCGGGGCCGGTTCCGCTGGCGCTTGACCCTTCGGGGACGGGACCTGCACAGCCTCATCGAAGGGATGGCGCTGCCCGAAGGCTGGACACTGGATGTGGACCCCATAAGCACCCTGTAGCCGGCCTCTAGCCTTTTGGTCTGGTTTCCCCGAAAGCGCCGAATATCATAGCATCTTGACAACCATCCCACAGTGATGTTGGTATTTATGCAGCGGTTTCAAAACAAGACCAATACAGACCAACGCTTATCCATGAACACATGGCTGAAGGCGAATCGGCCCTATTCCCTCCGAAGATATCATCCTGGGCGAATTGACGAGACCTCATAACGGCCACCAACCTCTGGTGGAGGTGAAGCATGAGCGTCAGCCGGATAATCGACCTCATCTTTGTGCTATTCCTCGTGAGCATTCCGTTGACCATTGGCGTCTGACTGGTACAGGAGGCTCGGGGTACGTCGGGCGGTGAAACCGAGGAGGAGGTGGGGCCGCTGGTGCCGTGTACAGACCCGTCCCCTCCATCGCTCACGTTGCGTAAAGAGGACTGGGACAACAACCGGTGGAGGCTTTTCGCCACCTATGGAAGCGTAACCCACCCGAACCACAATATCTCGATCGTCTTTCGCTGGACGGATGGTCCAAGCGGAAGCGTGACCGAAACCGTCGCCATCGGGCAGGGTACTGTCCCCGGTGGCACCAGGGAGCGGACCGTGCAAGGGCCGGGCACCTACGGGGCCAAGGTGCAGACTGCCGCCGAACGGGGCGGCAACCTCTGCCAGTCAGATTGGGTCGAGAGGGAAACCGATATCCCGGCTCCCACACCGACGCCCAAGCCAGACCCGACGGACGCTCCTACGCCGGAGCCGACATCCTCGCCCACGCCAGGCCCGACGGACGCTCCTACGCCGGTGCCGACAGCCACGCCCACGCCAGTGCCCACGGTCACCCCTCCAGGCGTCCCAACATGGGCTAATATTTACTCTGCTTCTTTGACTACCATCACCCCCAGGTGGAACGCAGCAACTCCAGGAAACAATCCGATCGACGGATACGACCTTCGCTATCGTGTGGATGGGGCCAGCCAATGGACGACCCTGACCAACGTTAGCACCAGGTCAATCAGTGGCGACATCGCAACCACCGTGTCGAACCTCAGCTCGGACACGACCTACGAGATGCAGGTACGGGCATTTGGTTCAGCAGGAACCAGGGGGAGTTGGTCGTCGACAGAGCATTTCAATACTTCTAGACCATCGCCCACGCCTACTCCTGTCACCCCAACACCTACGCCAGTGCCCACGCCTACTCCTGTCACCCCAACACCTACGCCTGACCCCACGTTTAGCGCTACTATCACCTATAATGCACAACCCATCCAGACCTATGGATGGAAGTGGAAAGTCTTTGATCAGAAAAGGGTGGAGGTGACACTTACAGGAGATCAGACTCTTACCGACTTCACCTACAACATCAAGACGAACCCACATGGCACCGGCTTCGTAGTTCTTTCTAAGGGAGGGCACGACTGCACCCAGGGAAGGACTTCGACTGGCACGTTCTCACAGAGTCCCAGCAAAGTGTTCATCTTCATTCGCTGCTATCCGGGAACGCCAGGGAATACGGGGATGGAACTGACGGTGACACGGAAGAGCGACTTTAAGGAGTTCCATTACGAAATTCTTGGAGAGGTTCGAGGAGCACCTCACATAGATACCCCCAACATACCGTTCAAGATCACGACGAATCTTTATGGAGTTCTTAGCACAAGCGATGCTGCCAAAGTAACCGATGCGGCGATGGACAGCGCAGATCAGTGGAACAAGATGACCAAGGTCAACTTCCAGCAAAGCCCTGGTACCAACGAACTTGAGATAATCGGTTATCATCGGTCGGCGCGTCCAGGGGAACTCGGGGCGGGTACACTTGGGCGTACCGACTATAGTATCCCTATTGGGAGCGGGCATCAGCACATAATCAGGCACACCCTCAAATTGTGGATACCTTACCCGCCCGTAGCTGGCCCTCCGTCGCACTGGACCATGTATCAATACATCGCAGAAAATCATGCGGACAGGTACTACTTGCGCTGGGTTACAACGCATGAGTTGGGTCATGCCGCAGGGCTTAATCACCTCTCTCAAGGAAAGGGTACCATGCAAGCCAAGTACAACACGGATGATCACATTTCCAAGGTTCCCTCGGAGGCCGATATAAGAGGGATGAACAACATTTTGATGGGACATCCTCACCCCACCCCGTGAGGTTTATGGGAAGGAAAGGAGTCGACATGAGACACCTGGCTATAACAGGCTTCACAAGTTGTCTCCTGATCGTTCTTGCAGCTTGCGGCGGTGGTCAGTCCACACCCGCAGAAACCCCAACCCCCTTGACCCCTCAGAACCTAAAACCCCAGGAAACCATCGAAGTCGGCGAGGTGGTCATTGGACACAGTACCGAAGGGACGCAGATTGCTACAGAACATTGGGGGGCGGCAGTCGCTTCTCTTGCCGAGCGCATCTATCTCTCGGATGTAGTAGTTCATGTCTCACTGGTGTCTAAGACAGCCGACTCCTTCACGTTCCGAGCCCTGGAGTACCTGAAGGGATCGGGTTCGACCCAGTTCACCGTAAGCGCCGATGCAGCCGCGCACTCGGCGCAGTGGGATGGGCGAGAGGCTGTGTTGTTCCTGAGCAGTTCCTCCGGATCCGGCAGTGGTGGGGCTGACAAAAGCGCATCAGGCAGCACCTTCACCTTTGCCGACACAACACAAAGGGCGATCCAGTTCCTTCCAAGCGTTGCGGAGAATGACTATAGCGGTTCCCTGCCGGAGGGCTACTCCATAAATTCTCGCAATCCTGTGTGGATGCCCTCCACTACGGCGAGCAGCGACGGTTCGGGCGGTGCCCGCAGCGCTTCCAATAGCAACCCCGATTTCGTAACCGAGGTGCGATCTCCGGACGGCGTGGTAACAAACCCGACTGTCTCTCTCAGCGAGGTGAAAGAGAAAATTGCATGGATTACGGGAGGGGCTGGCATTGATGGATATGCGGAGTGCGTCGAGGATGCCATACGGTGGGAGCGGGATTACAGGGATCGAACCGCTTACAATGGCGAACCCATACAACGCTCGGCATTCACCTTTGAGACAGAGTCGGGAGCACCCGCAGGGGCAACCATCATTGCCTTCGACGTGCAATATACTTCCAGTTACGATCAGGCAGATGCTCGTATGTGGGTGGAGGGTTCTAATGCACCCCTGTTCACCTTTGGCATACTTGATACCGATAATGACCCGTCGAATGGATTCAGGCAGCAACTAGAAACGACCCGACCCCTCCCCGCAGGGAAATACAGCTTCGTCTCTCGCCTTCAGCCCGCATCGGCACTCCCCTGCGATGGCGAAAATCCCTTGGGGTACTCGAATGATGAGGTTATCGTTTCCGCTTCGCTTCCGAACATCGTGCTCGAGGCCCTGTTCGACCCGGTGAGCAGTGGCTATGCTGTCGGGTATTCCGGCACCGGCGATGCCTTCAAGCCAGCGACCTTCACCACCGGCGACACCACCACAACCATCACCAGCTTCTACGGGACAGGGGATGCGGTCACCATGACCCTATCCCCCTACGTTGATCTGACAACCCACATCTTCGACTTTATCACCGGCGATGGGACAACGATGCTCTCCCTCACCGGGGCCACGGGGGACAGCGCTGCCGGCGCTCTGACCTGGGGCGTCTCCAAGCAGCCTTGGTCCTCGGGAGACCAGCTTATGCTGCGCATCTCGGAGCCCCTCATCACCCTTTCGGACAACCTTGCCCAGAAGGAAAGCTCCGACACCACCCTGAACCTGGGCAGCGGATACACCACAGGGCCTGTGCTGTACCAGAAGCTGGGACCAAAGGTGAAGCTGGACAACGGCACATGGGCTTACGGCAGCGAGCATGACAAGTTTGCGGTGCACCGCATCACCCTTGCCAGCGACCCTGGGGTCAGGCTGACAGCCCGCTTCTGCAGGTACGACGATGACCTCCACACCATCTACCATGGCACAGACTCCACCTTTGATTACAGTCCAGCCATATACGAAGACTGCCTTGCGGGGGACTTTGTGAGCAGCTCCGACACTGCTGAGGGACGCAGGGTGCTGCTGCACTCCGCAGGTGGGAGCGTGGAGGTGCCGGGGAACGGGCAGAAAGAGTCCCAGAAGTGGTACCTGCGGATAGCTCCCTCCGATGTCAGCGCCTCCGGCTTCAAGGTGCGCTTCACAAACAGCAATGAGGAAACAGGCTGGGCCATCGCCAACAAGGTATTGTGGACAGAGGTGAACACAGGGGGGTCGGGGAGCAACGACAAAGCGAACCGGCTGGGCAAGTCGGTGGCGTTGCAGATAGATGGGCGGAGGCTGGGCTGTCCATCGGGGATGGACTTGGTGGATGGCAGGTGCACCACCCCCTAGACCTGGGCAGTCTGCCCGATGGGATGGACATTTCAGTGGGGGTCCCCTCCCGGTCCCGGACCTTCCCGGATTGCGGCCTTCGCCGCAATGACGGCTAGGGTGGTTCGTCATGAGCCGCCTGTTCTCAAGCGTTGTATCCCACAACCCTCCTCACGGAGGCAACGTTTTTCGTCATTGCGGCGAAGGCCGCAATCCAGGACGGAGCATTGGCGGGTTCCAGGATGGCTCTAATTCCGGACATCTCAAGAACGTACCCATCCTGGTTGTCTGTTGGTTCTGAGCCGCCGCCCGTTCGCCCTGAGGCTCTCGAAGGGGAACGGGCAGGGCGGCCTTTTGTCACACCTGGCCTGTCATCAGCCCGGGATTTCCTGGATTGCGGCGAAGGCCGCAATGACGGTGGGGCCTTTGCCCCTCACCCCAACCCTCTCCCGCCAGGGGCGAGAGGGCAATCTTGTCCCCCTCCCCTGAGGGAGGGACTAGGGGGAGGAGGACGCTTTTCCCAGCGGAAGGGCTCCCTCCAGCTTTGCACTTTCCCATAGGTACGGATATAATCGTGGCGAGGCCCTGCCTTACGCCGGACAGGCATCCAGGGTCCACAGTTGCCTGCGAGGTGCATGCATGGCCCGCCTTCCCATGAGGATCGTGCCGGACTCCATACTGCGTACAAGAGCAAAGCGGATAAGCAACATCACTCCGTCCCTCCAGAGGCTCATCGACGACATGGTGGAGACCATGCATGATGAGGACGGCGTGGGCATAGCAGCCAACCAGGTAGGAGTCCTGCAGAGGGTGTTCGTGATCCAGCTCCCCGAAGACGAGGAGCCCCGCGTGTTCATCAATCCCGAGATCACCCGCCGGGAAGGCGCCCGGGAGGTCACCGAGGGCTGTCTGAGCATTCCCGGCTACCGAGGAATGGTTACCCGGTCGGAGAAGGTTCGGGCCAAGGCCCTCGACCGGCATGGGAAACAGGTCCGCATCAAGGCCGAGGGTCTGCTGGCCCAAGCCCTGGAACATGAGCTGGACCACCTGAACGGTACCCTGTACGTGGACCACCTTATCGAAAAGGACCAGATCTGGAAGCTGGAACCCTACGAAGAAGAATCCGATGGGGATGAGCCTTCGGAGAACCCTGCCGTAGAGGCAGCTTCCACCGCATAGCTCCGGACACCTTCCGTATCTTCGCTGAATCACCGTTGCTGAACCATTACCTTCAGATGCCAAGGATTCTTGGCGACTTAAGAAGCATCTTCGAAAGCTGCACCTTGCCCGCTTTCCTCGTCGGGGGCTTTCTCCGCGATGCCCTCCTCGGCAGGCAGACCCACGACATCGACGTGGCTATACAGGCCAACGACCCCATGCCGTTCGCCGAGGAGTTGGCCCGGCGGCTTGGGGGCGTCTTTGTGCCGCTGAGTCACGAACACCATGTCGCCCGGGTTGTTGTAGATGGCTCTGCCTACGGTAGCTGGAGCGTGGACCTTTCGGGCATCCAGGGTTCCCTGCACGACGACCTGCTCAGGCGGGACTTCACTATCGATGCACTTGCTCTCTCCCTGGACCAATGGGACAGGCCCGATTGGCCGGACAGCATAATCGACCCCACGGGGGGCAGAGCGGACATGGGCAACGGTGTCATCAGGGCTATTGGGCCCCAGGTGTTCCGGGATGATCCGGTGCGCCTGCTCCGGGCGGTGCGCCTCTCAGCCCAGCTGGATTTCGGGATAGACCCGGAGACGTTAGAGCTTATGCGCCCGGACTCTCACCTGGTTGGCAACCTGGCCGGGGAACGAATTCGTAACGAGCTGCTGGCCATCCTTGCTTCCGAAAACGTCAAAGAGCACCTGCGCACAATGGACGATGTGGGCCTGCTTTGCGCTATAATCCCCGAGTTGCAGGCGGCCAAGGGCGTGTCCCAGCCCAGGGAACACTACTGGGATGTCTTCGACCACTCCATCGAGACGGTGGGCGCGGTCGAAAGAGTCCTGAGCCCGGGACCCCGGAACTCCGGGACGGATGCGCTGGCTAGCCTGGTACCCTGGAGCCCGGAGATAGATGAGCATTTTGCCGAAGAGGTCAGCGACGGTTACACCAGGGCGACCATGTTGAAGATGGGCGCCCTGCTTCACGATGTGGCCAAGCCCCAGACGAAGATGGTGGACCCCAAGGGAAAGACCCGCTTCCTCGGACACCACAGCATAGGCGCTGAGGTGTGCCGGGATATCGCGGGCCGCCTTCGGGTGTCCAATCGCGGCGCAGAGATGCTGGCTACCCTGGTGGAAAACCACCTGCGCCCAACCCAGATGTGCCAAGGGGGGGCCATGCCCACTCACAGGGCCATCTACAGGTACTTCCGTGATGTGGGAGATGCAGCCATCGACACCCTCTACCTGAGCTTGGCTGACCACCTGGCCGCCAGGGGTCCGACGATCACCATGGAAGGCTGGAAAGAACATATAGACATAACCGAGCACATCCTGAATGTGGGGACCCGGGAGCAGGCCCCGGAAAATATGCCCCGGCTCATAACGGGGCACGATGTCATGAGAACCCTGGGGTTGCAACCTGGGCCGTTGGTGGGAAGGATCCTGGAAGAGGTGCGTGGCGCGCAGGCATCCGGGACGGTCAGCGACGCCGACAGCGCCCTGGTGCTGGCCCAGAGCTTGGCGTCCGATGATGTGACGGAAACCCCTCGTGGAGCCAAAGATGCGTAGAAGGGGGCTCCAGGTATTTGTCCTGGTTTCCGTACTGATCATCTTGTCCGTCGTTGCTCTCGTCCTGGATGAGCTGCCCTTCAGCAACGCCGCCGGTGGCGGCCCCCTGGGTCTGACCCTGGGGTTGGACCTCCAGGGAGGAAGCCTTCTGATCTACGAAGCTGAGCTGCCGGACCAGGCCAGCGTGACCTTCGCTACTCCCGTGGAGGAGGCCGACCTGCTGGCCCTTCTGGCCAATGCCGGCCAGGACCGGGCTACCACATCCCAGAGGGAATACACCATAACGGGCATATCCCTCGCAGATGTCTCCGAGGTGGAGCTGCAAAGAAGCATTGAGGTGCTGGGCATCGTGGAGCAGCTCGAGCTTAGCGGCGGAACCCTGGAGTTCACCCTTACCAGTGAAGCTCCCGGTACGGGCGAGGAGGCCAGCACGGGAGACGCCCCTCAGCCCACGACCGAGGAAGCCCTGCGCCAGGTCCTGAACACACTGGGGTACGTGGACGCTGTACTGGAAACCACCGGTGAGGACAGCTACCGGATCAGCGGCCTGCGGGTGGAACCACGTGCCGAGGAGCGAATCAGTTTTGCCCTGTCTCAGCTTTCGCCTACAACCTCCTTCGAACTTGAAGACACCACCCTGGAGGTGGCCTTTGAGGAAAGCCTTGACCGATTCGAGGTGCAGACCGCACTGAACGACATTGCACCCGCAGCTCAGGTAGAGGTGGCTGCCCAAGAATCCTATGAACTGCAGGAGTTGTCCATCGCTCCCGAAGATCAGGAAGAGTTTGAGGCGTCCCTTGCTACCCTCGCCACCCTGGATATCGTCAACGTACAAGTGATTGAACCGACCCAAGACCAGATGGACGGCGTCAGGGACATAATCGAGGACCGCATCAACGCCCTGGGAACCACCGAACCTATCATCCAGAACCTGGGTGGTGACAGGCTGGTCGTGCAGATTCCAGGCGCAGAGCCCAGCACAATTGAGATGACCTTCAGCCCCATACCCTCGGGCCTGGATGTGCGTAACGCCCTCGCCGACCTGCAGCGGACCGGCGACTCTGTGGGCGCTCCGGATATCAATACCTATTCCATTACCGCCCTCGAACCGTTTACGCCCGACGAAGAGGCCCTGCTCGGCCAAGTCGCGGCCCTGCTGGGGAGCCTGGAGTCCTTCGTGGTAACGGGAGATGGAAATGTGGCTATTCTGACTTACTTTCCACCGCCCAGCCGGGGGGACATCACGGGCCTGCTGGATGATGTGGGGGTGGAGGGCTATAACCTGGAGGCTCCGGCCATCAACCGTTTCATCGTCCGCCTGGATGACCCCCTCAGCGACGCCTTCCATGAGCAGATCAGGACGGAGCTCCAGACTATCGATTCCAGGCTGGACAGCTACTTGGCCCAAGGGGGGTTCGAGAGGGCCAAGGGCCTGATCCAGCAGACAGCCGAACTGGAGCTGAAGGAGCGCACCTGCCAGGATATCAACTGTCTCTCCTTTGTCGATTCGGACATCGGTTTGACGGGTCGGGACCTAGACCGGGCCTTCCGGGGACGAGACCCCACGACCAACCTGCCCGTGGTCAACCTGCACTTCAACAACCGGGGAGCATCCATATTTCGCGACCTGACGACACGCCTGGCCGGGGATGAGTTCAAGCGCATCGCCATCTTCCTGGACCAGCGGGAGATCAGCTCCCCCGTGGTCCAAGCCGCCATCCTGGACGGCCGGGGCGTGATAAGCGGTCTCACCGACGTTGAGGCCAGGGACCTTGCCATTCAGCTTGAGTCGGGACGACTGCCTGTGCCCCTGGAGCTGATCCGCGAAAACACCGTCGATGCCCTCCTGGGGGCCGACTCCCTGCGCAAGAGCCTGATTGCCGGCCTGATCGGGCTGGGCTTGGTGCTCCTGTTCATGGTCAGCTACTATCGGTTTGCGGGCTTGGTGGCGGGGGTTGCCCTCGTGGTCTACGCGTTGATCATCCTGGCGATCTTCAAGGTGGTGGGCATTACCCTTATCTTGTCGGGGCTGGCAGGACTGGTGTTGTCCATTGGCATGGCGGTGGATGCCAACATCCTGATCTTCGAGCGCATGAAGGAGGAGATGCGCGCAGGGCGCACCCTCAGCTCAGCCATGGAGATTGGTTTCCGGCGGGCGTGGCGGGCCATACGGGACAGCAACTTCTCGACCATCATCACGTGCTTGATCCTGTTCCTGTTCGGTTCCCGCCTGGGCGGAGGAACACCGGTGGTCACCGGGTTTGCCATAACCCTGGGCATCGGGGTGGTGGTCAGCATGTTCACGGCCTACACCGTGAGCAGGAACCTCCTCCAGATATCGTCCTTGACCCCCTTCGGTAGGTACATGTCCCTATTCTCGCCGGAGCCTCGAAGGCAGCCCGGCGTCGCAGCGGGGAGAGACAGGTAGATGGATATCGTAGGAAACAGGCGCTGGTACTTCCTCATCTCCGCCCTGCTTCTGCTGCCGGGGATCATATCCCTTATCATTCCGCCTGCCGTTCGGCCCGGAATCGACTTCACCAGCGGGAGCGCCATAACCATAGTGGCCGACCGGCCCATCTCCGAGGCCGACCTCCGCAGCGTGTTCGCCGACCTGGGTCATCCCGAAGCCCTCATACAGAAGACCGGCTCTACCACAGCCTTCGTCCGCACCGATGTACTTGAAGAGGGATTGGTGCAGGAGGACGGCACCTCGGTTTCCGAGCTGTCCCTGATGGAAGAGGAGCTGATGGAGCGCCTGGGGATAGATGTCCAGGAGGTGGATACCGTCTCCTCCATCGTGGCCGCAGAGACGGTGGTCTATGCCATCATCCTGGTGATTATTGCCGCCGGGGGCATCCTTATCTATGTTACCTGGGCCTTCCGTTCCATCCCCAACTCCTTCCGGTACGGCGTTGCCGCCATCGTTGCCCTTGTCCATGACCTGCTCCTCATCGTGGGAATCTTCTCCATCCTGGGCAAGGTGATCGGCCTGGAGGTCAATGCTATGTTCATCGTCGGCCTCCTAACCGTCATGGGATACAGCGTCAACGACACCATAGTCGTCTTCGACCGCATCCGGGAGAACGTGGCCCGCAACGTGGACCGCCCACTGGCAGGAGTCGTAAACGCCAGCATCATGGAAAGCATGGGCCGTTCTCTGAACACCAGCATGACAACCACCTTTGTGCTGCTGGCCCTGCTCCTCTTCGGCGGCGCCACTCTGCGGGAGTTCCTGATGGTGCTGATCATTGGGGTCCTGATCGGGACCTACAGCTCCATATTCATCGCCAGCCAGTTCCTCGTGGCATGGGACAGAGGAGAGATCAGAAAGGTGCTGAGCAAGCTGAGGCTGGCCCGCCAAGCCAGCGAGGCGTAACCGGGTCTCCCCCACTACAACCCTCTCGGAGGCTTACTATGAAGCTGGGCGCTCACGTGTCCACATCCGGGGGCTTGGACAAAGCCATCGACCGTGGGGTGGAGATCGGGTGCGAGGCCATCCAGATATTCGGCTCCTCTCCTCAAGCTTGGGCATATAAAGCGCCTCCCACCGAACAGACCGGCTCCTTCCGGGATAAGGCCCGCGAACAGGGCATCTGCCCCGTGTTCTTCCATGGCATATACCTCGTGAACCTGGGCTCCGCCGACCCGAACCTCATCGAGAAGGGCATCGGGTCCCTGATCAACTACATGCACCTGGCGGCCGAGATAGATGCCGGAGGGGTGATATTCCACCCCGGCAGCCACAAGGGAGCGGGGTACGAGGGTATCCTGGAGCGCGTCATCACAGCCATCGAGCAGGTGTTGGAGAACAGCCCGGAAGGGCCTTACCTGACCCTGGAGAATACCGCCGGGATGGGCCAGCACATCGGGGCCAAGCTGGAGGAACTGGGGCGCATCATCAGGGGTGTCGATGAGGCCCACCGCCATCGCCTGCGGATATGCCTGGACACCCAGCACTCCTATGCGGCGGGCTACGACGTAGCAACCAGGGATGGGCTGGAGGCTATGCTGGCCGAGTTCGACGAGACCATCGGCCTCGACAAGTTGGCGGCTGTCCATGCTAACGACTCCAAATACGTCCTGGGGGCTGGTGTGGACCGGCACGAGAACATCGGCCAAGGGTACATCGGCTTGGAGGGTTTCGAGAACATCATCGCCAACCCTGCCTTTAAGGACGTCCCCTTCTTTCTTGAAGTGCCCGGCCTGGAGGGCAAGGGCCCCGACAGGGAGAACCTGGATATTCTCAAGGATATGCGCTCGCGGCTCGTCCCCGAGGGCTGATGCAGCTATCCCACCGGGAGTTCCACGACCTGGTGCGGCGGGCCTACGATGAGCTGCCCGATGAGATAATGGCGTCCATCGAGAACGTCGCCATCCTGGTGGAGGACTGGCCGACCTGGGAAGACTTGGAAGATGCCGGCATAGAACGCAGGGACCAGCTATTCGGCTTGTACAAGGGAGTCCCTCTTCCCGAGCGAGGAGAGTTCGTCCCCATGCTTCCTGACAGCATCACCCTGTTCAAGAGACCCATCGAGCTTGTGTGCGCCAACTGGGAGGATGTGGTGCGGGAGGTGCGGACCACCCTGCTGCACGAGGTTGGCCACTACATGGGTTTCGGCGAGGAGGATCTGGAGGAAATGGGTTACGGCTAGCGGGTCCGCTGCGCTTGTGCCACCCTGAGACCCGTGTTATAACGTTTGCCAGCACCCGACACATACGCCGGTACTTCATGCCCCAGAGCACAAGGTTCGGAAGCTCTGAGCGGCCTATCGAAGATATCGGGCAAGAGCAGCATAGGAGGCTACATGGCGGACACCAAGATCATCGTTAGAATGAACGGGTCCTACTGGGTGGAAGGCCCCTTCGACCTAGTGGACCAGGACGGGAACGCCTTCACCATCCCCGAGGGCGAGAGGGTGGCCCTTTGCCGGTGCGGTATGTCCCAGACCAAGCCCTTCTGCGACTTGACCCACCGCAACGAAGGTTCCCTCTTCGACGCCCCGACCAAAGCAACCTAATCCAGGGTAGCTGCAGGTCCGACGCCGTAATGCACGGGTAGCATCAGGCGCCTGTAAAAGGCTTTAGCTCCTGTGTATAGGGCGGAGCTTGCCCATGGCGTGGATGCGCTCCTCGGCAAGGTGGTCAGCGGCCTGGGAGGTGCTGACGCCGTCCCGGCGCGCTATGTCCAGCACCTTCTCCATGGTCTCGTAGATGCGCAGGGTCTTCTCCCTGGCGCGATCTTCGTTGTACTGGGCGCCTACCTCGCAGGAGACGTTTATCACCCCGCCGGCGTTTATGATGTAGTCGGGAGCATATAGTATCCCCCGCTCCTGCAGGGCCAGCCCGTCGTCGTCGGTCAGAAGCTGGTTGTTGGCCCCTCCCGCCACAATGGAGCACCGCAGGCGTGGAACGGTGTCGCTGTTGATCACACCTCCCAGGGCGCAGGGGGCGAAGATGTCGCACTCCTGGTCGTAGATGCTCTCCCCGGGGACTATGGTGGCCTCCATCTCCCGGGCCTTGTCCAGGGCACTTTCGTTGATGTCGGTCACCACCATGCGCGCCCCCTCCTCACGCAGGTGGCCGGCGGTGTGATAGGCGACCTTGCCGAATCCCTGGAAGGCCACCGTCCTGCCAGCCAGGGAGTCGGTGCCCCACAGGTGCTTGGCGCAGGCCTTCATGCCCATGAAGACGCCAAGCCCCGTCATGATGGACGTATCGCCGCTACCGCCCTCGGATACTGGGAGACCCACTACGTGGCGCGTCTCCAGGCGGATGTACTCCAAATCCCGGATGGTAGAGCCCACGTCGGTGGTGGTGATGTACCGGCCTCCCAGGGAGTCCAGGAACCGGGCGTAGGCCCGCACCATCGGCTCGGACTTGTCCTTGTTGGGGTCGGCCATGATGATGGCCTTCCCGCCGCCGAAGGGCAGGTCGGCGGCGGCCGACTTGTAGGTCATGGCCTTGGACAGCCTCAGCACGTCGGTAAGGGCATCTTCTTCGGACTTGTGGGGCCAGATTCGCACCCCTCCCAGTCCCGGCCCTAGGGTGGTGTTGTGGATGGCGATGAAGCCTCGAAGGCCCGCCGACTCTTCGGAGAATGCCACCACCTGCTCGTGCCCGTTGTCATGCATGTAACTGAGAACGTCCATATCCGACCTCCTTAGGGCAATTATAGAACACCTGCCTGTGTCCCCGTAGCAGGCTGTTGGCGCAGTTGCGGCCCACTTCCCGGTGACGGCCCCTACTGTTCCCTGCGTTGACGGCCTATGGGCTGCACCATACAATACCCTCTGTTCCAAGGGCAGGGCCTGTTCCTGCCATCATTCACAAGAGTTGGGAGGAGCCATGAAGCTAGTGTTCTTCGATGATTTCCGCCTGGGCGCCCTCAAGGGCGATAACGTCGTGGACATTGGAGGCGCCGTCAGCGGCGTGGTCCACACGTCGCCCCAGGACCTGATCAGCCGGGTCATCGCCGATTTCGGCAGCCACAAAGGAGCCATAGAGAAGGCCATCAACGATTCGGCGGGAACACCCGTCTCCCAGGTGAGGCTCCGCGCGCCCCTGCCCGAGCCTCCCCGCATCGTCGCCATGGCGGTCAACTACATGGAGTACGGCACCCGGGAGCGGGCCGCCGACATCGACGCTTTCCACAAGTCCCCAAGCTGTGTCATCGGCAACGGCGACACGGTGGTGCTGCCCGAGTGCCAAGCCACCATCTTCGAAGCTGAGGCTGAGTTGGGCATCGTCATCGGTAAGACGGCCAGCAGGGTACAGCCCAAGGATGCCTACGACCACATCTTCGGTTACACCAACTTCATCGATGTGTCGGCCAGGGGGTTCCGTCCCGAGAACCGGGGCAGCTTCTTCTGGGGAAAGACGTGGGACACCTTCGGGCCTATGGGCCCCGCTATCGTCACCGCCGATGAGATAGCCGACCCGATGAACATCAACATCAGAAGCTGGATCAACGGCGACCTGTACCAGGACTACCCGACCAGCGACATGGCCAACGCCATACCCAGGATCATCGAATGGGTTAGCTGGATCACCACCCTGAAGCCTGGCGACATTGTTGCCGCCGGCACCAACCACCAGGGTCTTTCGGGGGTCCAGAACGGTGACCGCATCGAGCTGGAGACCGACGGACTGGGCAGGCTGACGGTGCATGTGCGCGACGACCTGAACAGGAAGTGGGAACGCACGACGCGCCACGACAAGACCCCCGAGCAGATCCAGGCCATCGCAGGCCCGGCGCCCCTCGACCGCATCGGCGCCTAAGGGTACCTGCCCCGATAGTAATGGGCCCCAACTGTCCGTTCCCCTGAGGAAAATCGAAGGGGAACGAACAGCAGGAGGCAGCGGGAATGACGGCACGAGCAGCCTGTCCCAGTCCCCCGAACTCTCCTGGATTGCGGCCTTCGCCGCAATGACGACAAGGGCGTCGTCATTGCCAGCCTTTTGCAAGTCTCGCACATTCTTCGTCGTTCCAGGAAAAGGGGAACACACAGTGGCCTTCAGCACGGCTGTCCGTTCGTCCTGAGGGAAATCGAAGGGGAACGGACAGCCGGTGCCTAGGTTGCGCAAGGCTCGCCGACCTCGAGAATGGCGGTACGATTCCCTCACAGAGACCACGCATTTCGTCATTGCGGCGAAGGCCGCGATCCAGGACGGAGCGCTGCCGGCTTCCAGGATGGCTCCGGCCCCATTTCGTCGTTCCCGCGAAAGCGGGAACCTACCATGGCTCGCAACACAGCCGTCCGTTCCCCTTCGAGAGCCTCAGGGCGAACCGACAGGAAGCAGGTGCCCTACCCGAAGATGTCCTTTAGCTCATCCCCGGACGAGCGTGAGGCGGAGCCGTCGCCGGAGAGGGGACGGGAAGGCGTCCTGCTCAGCTCGGCATAGGAGTCGGCGGACCCGAACTCCCGGGTGTGCACCACCACGGGCATAGGTACAGCGTGGCCGTATATGAGGGCCTGCTGCTTGGACTCCAGCCGGGCCAGGACCGTGCGCAGCTCCCGGCTCCCCGGCGCTCCTCCAAGTACGGCATCGATGTCCCGCTCGTTGTCCAGCAGGCACACCAGCTTGGTCCCCACCTGGCTCATCACCTCCTGGTCGATGCCGCCGGGACGCTGGTCAATGACCATCAGGGTAACGCTGTACTTGCGCAGCTCCCGGGCGATGATGCCGAAGATGGTCTGAGAAGCCAGCCCGGGGCTGAGGAACTTGTGGGCCTCCTCAATGGCGATGACTAGAGGCCGCGGCCCGGGGCCGCCCTTTCCCTCCGCCTCTTCATGGCGTTGGACGTACCTTTCGTGGATTCGCCGGGTAAGCAGGTTGGCCACCAGGATGTATGCGTGGGGGTCGTTGCCATAGCGTCCGAACTCCAGCACCACGTGCATTCCCCTGTCCAGGTGTTCCAGGATGCGCTGCACCGAGTCCCGCTCGGTCCTGGAGACCATGAACTCGTAACGCTTGAAGCGGGACAGCCGGTTGTGAAGAGCAGCCAGGGCTTGGGGCTGCACGTTGATCGAAGACGACAGCTCCGACAGGTCATCCCGGCCCCCCATCCCCAGGAACTCCTCCAGCCACTTTCCCGCGCCCAGTCGCTGCTTCAGGTTGTAGGCGGCTTGGGCAGCCACGTCGGACAAGCCCAGGTTCTCTCGCAGGGCCTCTATGTCCTCGGGTTCGATGTCGCCGTAGCTGATGCGCACTACCTCATCGGGGGACAATCCCCTCTGGCGGGAGCTCTTCTCATCCAGGGAGAACACAGCAACCTTGGAGCCGAAGAGCTGCTTCAGCCCCTTGACCTGCCTGTTCCGCTCGGCATCCCGGCCCTGCCAGCCGTACTCGCTGTGCATATCGAAGATCAGGGTGGAAGCCAGATCGCTCTGCAGGATGCCCACCAGCAGCAGCCGCGTTAGGAAGGTCTTGCCCGTGCCGCTCTTGCCGAATATGCCCATGGAGCGCTCGGTGAGGGACTTCAGGTCTAGGCACACCTTCGTTTCCATATCCAGGGGATTGCCGATCCAGAAGTGCTGATCGTCGGCGTTGCCGAACACCGCCTGCACATCCCGTTCGGAGGCCAGGAAGGCGCGGGCAAAGTGGGGAGGGATGGTCTTGGCCGGGGCAGGCGAATCCGAATCGCCAAGGACGGCGGGCATGGTCAGGGAAGGAAGCACCGCGATGGACCCGAAGACAGCTGTGCCTCCCATGACCTCAGAGATGAAAGGGTCGCTCACGTCGGGCAGGTTGTACTTCAGGCCCGGGCTGGCGGCTCCCAGCTTGACGTCGGTCACCACGCCGAAGAAGCGCAGCTTCTCGCCCTGCAGGGTCACGAAGGTGCCGACCTTCACCTCCTCCACCGAGGTTGCAGGGTCCAGGCGAACCTCCACACCCTGTCCCAGAGAGCCGTCGACAACCAGTCCAAGGGGTGTGCCCATGCCGTTCACGGAGATAGTCTCCGCAGCATGGCGTTGACCCTGGGAGGCTCCGACGCCAAGAGCAGGGCGAGGATTTTACCCGAACCCACCAGGAAGGACCTGGGGTCCGGATGGTGGACGCTGGCCAAGCGCAGACACGAAGCGACCACCTCGTCGGAAACCGCCTGGCTGCCCCCGCCCGATGCCATGAGCAGATCCAGGAATCCCGGCGAGTGTGTGAACTCCAGGATCTGCCGGGGGGTGCAGGAGTGTACGAAGGCGTGAATACGCGGAGGCTCCGGGGGAAGGTGATGGAAGAAGGCGTCGGCGCTTTCGTAGCCTACGACGACTGCCTCGAACCGGGTGCACAGCAGGTGCTCCAGCTGGGGGTTCTCCCGGTAGATGTCCTCTTCCCGCTGGGCTTCCGCCCCCCGCGCGATCACAGGTCTTCCCGGCTCCAAGCCCTGGGTGTCGATGCCCGTCAGCACACCGTACACCCTGGGAGACACGTCCCGGGCTTCGCCCTGGCCTCCGACGCTCACCAGGGATCCCAGCGGGGGTGCTTGGTAGAGCTGGTAGCACTGGGCTTGGAAGCGGTGGGAGGCTGATTCCACCACCTCGCCAACTCTCTGGGGGGTAGAGCTGTCCGTGGGTTGGTGGCTGCTCATAGCCAGCGGGTCCCCTTGGAGCGGTTCTTCTCCGAGGTGTACACGGGCAGGTGGCGGCGCTCCAGGGCGGCATCTACCATCTTTCTGAAGGTCTCCCTGTCCTGTCCCGTAACCACCGCCTGCTCGTGGGCTTCGGCGATGGCTGCCGGGTATCCCATGCCCCGACGCACCTGGTCCATGACTAGGGTGTGGCTCAGGGCGACGCGGTTCTCATCCTGGGCGACCCACAAAGGGACTTCCACCCGCCCTATCTCGGTGCCGGTGTTCAGGTAGTAGAAGCATACCTGGTGAGGCCCGTAGTACTCCCTGGAAACCGAGGAGTTGGAGCGGTAGATGCCCGACCGCTCGCCGGGGGCCAGCAGCTCCTGGAATATGTGCCTGTCCAGGAGCCCGTTGGCGCTGTCGCAGGGGCTGTGGGCGGAGCGGAAGCTGGTGCAAGACTGCTGGCAGATATCTTCCCTTTGCTGGCACAGGGCCAGCCTCAGGGTGTTCAACACCTCGGTGGTCTGAGGCAGGCTCACGTAGGCTGCCAGGACCAGAGAGCGGCGAGCGGCCTGCGCCTGCAGGGAATCCAGGGCGGGCATGAGCATTTCGCCCAGCAGCTTTTCCCGCAGGAAGGGAGGGTATCCCCGGCCTGCCAGTCCCCACATAACCAGGGAGCCGTCCAGCAAGGCCAGGAGCGGCAAGGCCGGGTCCGCGCTCTCCGCCGCTTCCGCCAAGCCCTCTACCTCCTTGACCGTCCGCAGCATCCCCAGGACTGCTCCCTGGACAGCCACCGAATCGTTGGAGGTCGTGGCGGGCGCGTTCAGGAAGATGTCCTCCTCGGCGGCGTAGAGGGCGGGTTGGCTGAAGAGGCGGGCGTCGGGGTGGGACCCATAGGTGAAGACGCACCCCCCGATGTTGATCAGGTAGCACCGCACGGGAATATGCCTGTCCACGTCGATGTGGGAGCCGTCCACCGAAGCCACGCTGAAGTCGGCGGGCAGTACGGAGGGCTGGTATCTAGCATCCAGAGCATCCTCGGGCGTTGCGCACAGGAAGGGCCGGCCCCGGGATGCTTCCACCCTGCCAGCCAGCTCGGCGGCGTCGGTGGTGGCGAGGGCAGCCATTAGCCTGTCAACCTGCTGGGTGCGGGAGTAGGTGGCGTCAGCCAGGTGCCCCGCCATGCTGTCGATCTGCGCTGCCGTTTTGGCTATGTCCAGTGCCAAGCTGCTTGCCTAATTCCACCCTCTCCCCTGGTGGGAGAGGGCTGGGGTGAGGGGGATTACATCGTTGCCGTTGCTCATTGCAGCACCCGTTCGTCGCCGACCCGGCGGGTGATGTGCTCCTGGTCCAGGTGCTCCAGGAGGGGAAGGATGTACTTGCGGCTGGAGTTGAACATATCCCGGCCGTCGCCGACGGTTATCTTCCCGTTGGCCCTGGTATGGGCGATTATCCGCTCCACCATGGTCTTGTAGGCCTCCGCAGAGAACACCACGGAGTCGCTGACCCTGACCACCCTGCCTTCGTCAATAAGCAGGCCCAGCACCTCCCCATCCAGGGGCAGGTCAGTTGGCGGAGAGAAGGGATTGCCTTCCAGGGATCGAATGTACCCGTCGGCCAGCTTCTGCTGGGCTGAGGTCAGCGCCGGCGAATGCTGGGGAGTCCTTAGCGAGGCGCCATCCTCCGCCAGCACCCCCTCTCCGGCAAGCTGCTCCACCACCAGGGGGAAGGCGCCTTGGGCGATAGTGAGGCGGCTTCGCATCTCTTCCCGGGGCATACCCCGTCTCAGGGGGTACTGCCCGTGGTACTGGCGCAGAATGTCCGATGCCCGGCGGGCGAGGGTGCTCCAGCTTTCCCTAGAGTATACCGTCGAGTCCGGGGATGCTGGGCCGCTTCCCAGCACAACCACCTGGCCCTCCTCAGCAAGGCCGGCGACTTCCGACAGGACTTCCTCCAGGGGAAGGTTGGCTTTCTGGGACAGGCTCTTCAGGTCGCAGGGGGCCCACTGCTCCACCGCCCCCGCGACGGCATCCAGACCGCTGCCCGCTTCCATGGCGGCGAGCTGCTCCAGCACCGAGGGGATGTTCCGGCGGTGACGTCTCCTGGGCTGGGGGTTGATGATCGTCCCTCCGCCGAGGGTGGTGTCGGCCGAGCGGATGACGAACAGGTCGCCCTTGACTGCAGGCACAGGTTCCTGTAAATGCAGCTGGGCCCAGCCTTCCTGGCCCGCTCCCAGGACGTCGGCATCCAGCAGGCGCACCCGGGCGGGAGCCTCGGTGGTGTACAGGTGGAAGGTGACGTTTTCGTTGTGGGAGAGGGACTGGCTGGCGTCCTTCAACATCTTGATGCGGGCATCGATCCGGTTGGTAAGCTGAAGCCAGCTTCCCGCTGTGAGCATCTCTCCCCGCTGCACATCGTGGCGGGACAGGCCGGATAGGTTCACAGCCAGGCGTATGCCCGGCTCGGCCCGCTCCGTCTTCTTCTGATGGCTCTGCAGGCCGCGGACGCGGCCCCGCTCGCCCGACAGGGCAAGGCGCACCTCTTGGCCGACGCTCAGGGTGCCGTCGAT
Source organism: Dehalococcoidia bacterium (assembly GCA_963663025.1). Lineage (GTDB taxonomy): Bacteria > Chloroflexota > Dehalococcoidia > Lucifugimonadales > JAGWBF01 > JAGWBF01. The sequence continues at coordinate 2,321,162 of OY760073.1, forward strand.
GAGGGTGCCGGTGACGACGGTGCCGAAGCCTGCAACGCTGAAGCACCGGTCCACGGGAAGCCGAGGGCGTCCCAGGTCCTTCCTGGCCTCGGTCTCGTCCAGCATGCTTTCAATGGTGGCAATAAGGGCATCCATCCCCTCGCCGGTGTACGCCGAGACCACTTGGGTGGGGGCGCCCTCCAGAATAGTTCCGGCTACGATATCCTCCACCTCGGCCTTCACCAACTCCACCAGCTCCGGGTCCACCATGTCGCCCTTGGTGATGACCACGAGACCCCGCTTGATCTTGAGGATATCCAGGATGGCCAGGTGCTCTCGGGTCTGCTGCATCACGCTCTCGTTGGCGGCCACCACCAGCATGGCCAGGTCGATGCCCCCCACGCCGGCCAGCATGTTCTTGATGAAGCGTTCATGCCCGGGAACATCTACGATGCTCACCTCCCGGCCCCCGGGAAGGGACATCCAGGCGAAGCCCAGGTCGATGGTCATCTCCCGTTCCTTCTCCTGGGGGAGTCGGTCCGGATCTATGCCTGTGAGCGCTTTGACCAGCGTGGACTTGCCATGGTCAACGTGTCCGGCGGTGCCGATGACGTACATGGACGGTACCTTGAGCGAGGCTGAAGTCAGGATAGCATCGGGTATGTCGGGAATCAAACGAAGGGGGGAGCCGGTACCGTTCGTAAGACGGATCAGTAGATACAGAAACTCGGAGAAAGTGGCCCCCTCTCCCCCGGAGGGAGAGGGTTGGGGCGGTGGGGGCTGGTTGAAGGAAAATACACGGTTGTTAGGTGGGTATTGCCCAACTATACTCACAACCAACTAAGGGACCTCGGACGCAGGTAGAGCCCAGGACTGGCAGGAGGCTGCATTGATTATCAAAGTAGTGAGCTGGAACATCCGTAAGAGTCATGCGCCGTGGCGTCAGCTTCTGGATATGGATGTCGATGTTGCCCTGCTGCAAGAGGCCGCTGAACCGCCGGAAGATGTGGTCCGAATCCGGAAGGGGGAGCTACCGCCCTCCGAGGGCGCAGGCCCCCTGGACATAGGCCCGCGAGAGGCTTGGGACTCCCATTCATGGAACTCCGACTGGTGGCGCGGGCGTTGGAAAGCGCTGTATGACCGCTGGCCCATGGTGGTGCGCCTCTCTGACCGTGTGGATGTGGAATGGTTCAAGCAGGTGGGTCCCATGTGGCAATATCCGGCGGTGGACGAAATCGCCGTCAGCGGAATCGGGACGATTACGGCCGCCCGAATCATCCCGCGCGACAGCTCAATCAACCCGTTTATTGCTGTCTCCATGTACGGCCAATGGTTCTCAGTACAGCCGAGCGTCAAGACTTCCTGGAACGGCGGGTTCGCGGACTCTTCCGTGCACCGCATCATCTCAGATATCTCGTCTTTCATTGGATACGAGAACCCCGAAACCCACCGCATCTTGGCCGCAGGCGACCTCAACATCTACCACGGTTATGGGGATGGAAGCAGACCTCCTTACTGGGAAGAGCGCTATTGCTCCGTCTTCGAGAGGATGAGGGCCATCGGCTTAGAGTTCATGGGGCCGCAAGTACCGAATGGACGTCAGGCTGATACGAAAGCCTGGCGCGAACCTGAAGACTCGCGTAACGTCGTCACCTTTTACCCTCCCGGCAAGAACCCAGAGACGGCAAGCAATCTTCAGCTCGACTACGTCTTCGCTTCTAGGGGCTTCCACGAGAAGGTCGCGGTGCGGGCCCTGAACGCCGTCGAGGAGTGGGGAGCAAGCGACCACTGCCGCCTGCTCATCGAGGTGGCAAGTTGAGGGGACGCTCGTTTCTGGGCGCCTAGGCCATCGTGTTGATCTGGCTGTAGCGGAAGCAATCGGTGGTGTGGTCGTTGACCATACCGACGGACTGCATCAGGGCATAGCAGATGGTGCTGCCAACGAACTTGAAGCCCCGCTTCCGCAGGTCCTTGCTCATAGCGTCTGACTCGGCGGTATGGGCAGGCACCTCGTCAATGGAGCGCCATGTGTTGACCCGGGGAGCGCCTCCGATGAAGCCCCACAGGTAGTCATCGAAGCTGCCGAACTCGTCCTGCACTGACAGGAAGCTGCGGGCGTTCTGGATGGCGCCATGTACCTTGAGCCGGTTGCGGATGATGCCAGGGTCCTGCAGGAGCATGTCTATCTTGTCCTGGCCGTAGGAGGCGATTGTACGGGCATGGAAGTTGTCGAAGGCGTGCCGGTACCCGTCTCGCTTCTTCAGGATGGTCTCCCAGCTCAGCCCCGCCTGGGCGCCCTCCAGCAGGAGCATCTCGAAGAGGGTGCGGTTGTCGTGCACCGGGACGCCCCACTCCCGGTCATGGTATGGGTAAGAGACGAGGCTGCTGACCCAAGCGCAGCGGGTCAGCCCATCCTCCGACGGGTGCATCCCTTGGTCTGCACTCTCCTGCACTCTATCCATTTCGCCGCCTAATCTCGTCGTTCCCGCGAAAGGAAATTCTTAGGTAACCAGGTCCCACGCTGTCCGTTCGCCCTGAGCCTGTCCTGAGGCTCTCGAAGGGGGAAATCGAAGGGGAACGGACAGCCGTCTGTGTGATCTTCACTTGAGGCCTTCTCATCGCCGGCCTAGCGTTCCTGCCAGCTCTTCTTTTCCCTGGCCGGAAGGGCCAGCATGAACGACTCCAGCGCCAGCCTTGGGTTGGCGTTGCTCTCCAGTGCCTCGATGGTGTCCCGGATGCCGGTGATGGTCCTGACCGCCTGCTGGGTGGTCACCTGTCCGGCCCCCAGGCGCAGTCCGTCCATCTGATCGATGTTGCTTACGTGCTCCTCGCCGCCCTCTTTTATCAGCAGGACATCCCTCCACCACCGCAGCCACTGCTCCAACTCCGCTATGGCATCCTGCCGGTCGCGGGAGTACCGCGTAGCCAGCTCGCCGCCGTAGTCGAAGCGCTCCTCCAGGGTTGCGGACGCAAGCCGGGCGATGCGCTCCACCTGGGAGGTCCTCTTCTCCATGACGGCGGGTTCCCGGGCGGCCGACAAGGCCCACCCCAGGCAACCCCTGGAGAGGCGGGCCAGCACCTCCGCCTCCTCCGGGCCCGCCAGACCCGAGGAGGTAAGCTCTTCGGCCACCGCCGCGATGGGCAGGGGGTGCAGCTCGATGCGGTGGCACCGGGAGCGTATAGTCGGGAGGACAACGTCTTCCATGGCCGTCAGCAGGAGGAACAGCACCTGGTCGGGGGGTTCTTCCAGCACCTTGAGTACGGCGTTGGCGGCCTCGGTACTCATCTCCTCGGCGCCGTCGAAAATGTACACCCTGGTGGAGCCTTCATAGGGTTTGAGGCTGGTCTGGTGTTGAAGCTCACGTATGGTGGAGATGCCGATCTGCCGCCGGGAAGCACCGTCCGACTCGCTGGCTGTGCTTATCACCTGGACGTCGGCGTGGCTGCCGGAGGCGATCCGCTGGCACTGGGTGCAGGAACCGCAGGGGGCATCGTCGGCGTTGGTGCAGTTCACTCTCTGGGCGATGTTGACGGCCAGGGTGCCCTTGCCGACATGGGGCGGGCCGACTATCAGGTAGGCGTGGGGCGCTCGGCCATCGCGAAAGGCGCGGTCCAGATGCTCCACCAGCGAATCATGTCCCCGGACCTGCCACACTGCTATGGGATCCTTAGGGGTAGCCGTACAGGGCGAGAAAGATGGTTCGGGTCAGACCACATCGCACAGCATCATGTCCTGGTAGCTCTCACGGCGGCGGATGAGCCGGGCGTCGCTGTCCTTCACCAGGACTATGGGCGGGCGGGGATTCAGGTTGTAGGTGCTGGCCATGGCCAGGCAGTAGGCCCCGGCGGCGGGAATGGCGATGATGTCGTCGGCCTCCACGGGGGGCAGCTTGACGTCCCGCACTAACACATCCCCCGATTCGCAGTACTTGCCGGCGATGGTCACCAGGTCCGAGGGCTCGGTGTTCAGCTTGCCCGGCACTACCGCTTCGTAGGCGGCTTCATAGAGGGCGGGGCGGATGTTGTCGCCCATGCCCCCGTCCACCGATACGTACTTCCGCACCCCGGGAATATCCTTCACCGCTCCCACCCTGTACAGGGCCACTCCCGCCGGGCCTGTAATGGAGCGTCCCGGCTCGATGACAAGCTGGGGCAGGTCCATCCCCAGGGACTGGCAGGTGTCGGACAGGGTCCCCGTAATGGCTTCGGCGTACTGGGCAACGGTGGGAGGCTCCTGGTCCCGGGTGTAGGCGATGGCGAATCCACCGCCCGGGCTGAGCTCCTGGAGGTCCAGCCCGTCCTCCCGGAGGCGGGATGCGAACTCCAGCACCACCTCCAGGCCCATGCGATAAGGTTCAAGCTCGAAGATGGGCGAGCCCAGATGGAAGTGCAGGCCCTTCAGCTTCAGGTGGGGTGATCGGAGCACCTTGTGCACCGCTTCTTCGGCCTGCCCCGTCTGTATAGGGAAGCCGAACTTGCTGTCCAGGATGCCCGTGGTGGTGTGGGCGTGGGTGTGGGCATCCACCCCCGGGGAGACCCGCACCAGCACCTCCTGGGTCACGCCCGCCTCCCCGGCGATCTGCTCCAGCAGGTCTATCTCGTGGAAGCTGTCCAGGGCCACCGTGCCGATGCCCCACCGGACGGCATCGCTTAGCTCCTGGGGACCCTTGTTGTTGCCGTGAAAGCAGACCGACTCGGCCGGGTAGCCCACTGCCTGGGCTATGGCCAGCTCGCCGCCCGACACCACATCCAGCCCCAGGCCCTCCTCCATGAAGATGCGGGCCAGGGCGGGATTGACGTAGGCCTTGCAGGCGTACACCACGCTGGTGTTGGGATAGAGGCTGCGGAACTCGTTGAGGAACTCGCGGCACCGGTTTCGCAGCATAGATTCGTCGAAGATGTACAGGGGAGTGCCGTACTCTTCCGCCAAGGCTGCAACGTCGCAGCCGCCGATCAGGAGACGGCCTGCGGCATCGGTTGTCGCAGTTTCAGGGAAAACATTGGTGGGGAGCATACCAGGGAACCTTCCGTATCTAGGGTAGATTCATCGTAAGTAGAAGCCCTCAGCCTGTCAAGGAAAGGCCGCCGTCACTGAGGGACAGTTTCGGGTTGGAAAACAAAGGCGGGATAGGATACACTGTGCCGGCTGACCCAACAGCGAGCGCGCAGGCTGCCAGCATAAGCGGGCCTCTCAACCCTCAGGGGGCAAGGATGACGGTCATATCGATTCTCAAACACGAAGCAGGGAAATATCGAGAGCTACATGAAGAGATGGTCCGACGGTACGAAGGCAGGGTTATCGTCATGAAGGATGGAATCGTTATCGGAGCCTACGACGATGAGCGCTCCGCAGTCATAGAGACTCGCAAGACTCATCCGATGGGTACGTTTTTCATCCAACGCGTGAGTAGGGATTACGTCACGCCTTCTATGACTCTGCACTCCCGGTCCTTGCCGCCTTCTCAACCACATGCCTGACCCTAGTGAGGCTCTCAGCTTCACAACAACAAGTACGGGCGGGCTACTGGCGCAGCTAGTCAACGATTGCCGCGTATCTGAACCCTGGGACTCTGAGAGCGGCGACCCCCCGCCCATAGACTTAAGGAAATGACATTGCATGAGCTGCGCCAAGCGCGGGCGTTGACCCAACGGGACATGGCGAAGATACTCAAGGTGAACCAGCCCGCCGTATCCACGCTGAAGCAGCGGACCGACGTGTATGTGTCCAGCCTCAGCTCCTACATTGAGGCTGCGAGCGGTAAGCTGAAGATCGTAGCCGAGTTCCCCGAAGGCGAGGTCGCCATCACTAATTTCTCCGATGTGGGTGAGGAGGGAGATGGAACATAGGATTTGAAGCATGACTCCAGGAATCATTAATGATGTGCGTGCTTGCACGTTGGTCTTGTTCGGCGTAAAGGAGGGTTGATGGCGTATTAGTTGGATATATACACCCCGGAAACATGGGATGCCTTTCGCAAGTCTGGGGCCACTATCACCGGATTTAGGGAACGTCATCGGGGACTAGCCACCGAGAGGATCCAGCCGGGTAGCATCTTTCTCTGCTACTTAACCCGCCTATCGCGATGGTGCGGCGTTCTGGAAGCTGAAGCGGAATCGTATTTCGACACCAGCCCAATTCGCCCCGAATTAGATGCTTTCCCTGTTCGTTGCAAGGTCAAACCCATAGTCCTTCTTGAGCCAGAATCGGCTATTCCCATTCAAGACGATGAAGTCTGGAAGGCGTTGACAATCACCAACCAGTATGAGCGCGAGCATCCTTACTGGACGGGTTTCTTTCGTAGCTCTCTAAACTCATTCGGAGAAGAGGATGGAATCTACTTGGTTAATTTGCTGAAGCAGCAGGAGTCGAATCCAAAGATCTACCAGTTTACAGACAAGGATCGCCGTCAACTGAGCTCTAAAAGGAAGGTTCGAACTCTGGCTGGAGAGGTGGAGGTGGAGGTCCCAGACCAAGACGACGGTGAGGACCTATTGGACACAAACAGTGTACCAGAGCCTGCCGCCCGTGAGTCCATCTTGTATCAAGCTAAAGTAGCATGTGTTGGAGCTCAGATGGGATTTTATATATGGGTCCCCAGGAATGACAAGGCGAGAGTAATGGAGACGGTTCCGGAGGAACTACGAGAGAAGTTCTTGAGCGATTTGCCCCTGAACTATAACGACTCTACTCTTCAGACCATAGAGCAGATTGACGTACTGTGGCTCAAGGGCCGATCTATGGCTAGGGCTTTCGAGATTGAACACACCACCGCCATTTACTCAGGTTTGTTGCGCATGGCTGACCTTTTGGCGCTGCAACCAAACATGGACATTCGCCTACACATCGTGGCACCGCAAGTCAAGCGGGGAAGGGTTTTAGGGCAGATCAAGAGGCCCGCGTTCTCGCTGCTGGACCGAGGTCCTTTGTACCAACAATGCTCGTTCCTTTCGTATGAGTCCATTGACACGCTGGCGAGAATGGAGCATCTGTCCTACATGAGTGACACGATCCTGGAGAAATACGAGGAGTCCACAAGGGTTTAGTTGAACAACAGCCTGTTGAAGCCCTACCAACCTTTGACGACCGGCTCTGTCAATCAACGTGTGAGGATGGGCTACCCGCCGCCCTACCTTGGGATGACCGGCAGGAGGATGTGGGAGGGGTAGGCGGCGGAGTGGCAGATGGTCTGCTTGGCGGCTTGGCCGGCACTCCCTTCGCCGAGGCGGGTGCCACTGTTCAGGTTGCGGTCGAATCGGGGGAAGTTGCTGCTGGATATCTCCAGGCGCACCCTGTGACCCGCCCCGAACAGGTGGCTGGTGGCGCACAGGTCTATGCTGTACTTGTACACCTGGTTGGACACTATCAGGGAAGGGGATGACCGGGAGTCCCTGTAGCGGGCCCGGATAATGCCGTCCTGCAGGTTGCGGGCATAGCCGTCGGGCTGCACATCCACCAGCTTGGCGGTGAAGTCGGTGTCCAAAGCCGTTGACCCTGCGTAAAGCTCCACTACGATAGGCCCGGTGACCTCCATCTCCTCCTGCAACGGCTCCGAGGTGTACACCAGCACATCGGGCCGGGACTCCACGGACCGCTGGTCGAACACCCCCTGGGGGATGATCAGCGTGGCCCCGCCCTTGGTGGGCGCCGGGTCCGCCGGGTCATAAACGTAGGAGTCGGCTTGCTCCTCCCCGGGCGGCTCCAGGGAGAGAGTCCCGCCCCCGTCGGCGGTGTTGGCGTCGCCTTGGCTGTGCAGGTAGAAGGGTGTGTACTTGGTGCGGGCCAGGGGCCACTCCCACTCCCGGCGCCACTTATTCTCCCCCATGACGAACAGGGACACCGGAGGCTCATCCATAACGCCCGTCCGCTGGTCCTTCAGCCAGTGGTCGAACCAGCCAAGCTGCATCTCATGTATGGACACCACCGCATCCAGGCCGAAGTCCGCCTCCCCCGCCCCCTTGGAGGTGGGCACGCTATAGGGCAGCAGGTGGGCCCAGGGGCCGATGAACAGCTTCTGGCTGGCCCGGGCCAGGGGGTCGGGACACCGCTGGGTGATAGCCGAGAAGGCGTTGAGGGCCCCTTCCAGGAAGATGTCGTACCAGGAGCTGATGTGCAGCATGGGGACCGTGATGCCTGCCAGGTTGTCCATCAGGTTGATGCTCCTCCAGTAGGGGCCGTCGTTGGCGTTCGCCATGTAGTCTCCGAAGTAAGGAGCGGCATCCTTGAGACGCTCGATCCAGTCGTTCAGGGGAAGGTGGGCGTACTCCTCCGCGGTGAGGGGCATGGCGAAGTTGTTGCCTGCCTCCACATAGCTGTCCATGACTGCTATCTGGTCCCCCAACCCCTTGCGCGCCAGGGTGTTGCGCCCCTTGTGGATGGCGTAGGGCACCATCCATCCCCACTCCATGGCGCCGCCGGTGTGGTACACCCAGCTGTCGTGGAAGCTGGCTGAGGCCGATATGGGGGACATGGCCCTGAGGTGGGGAGGGAGGGGATTGCTCTGGGCCAGCAGGTACTGGGTGGCCCCCAGGTAGGACTGACCGATGGTGCCCACCTTGCCGTTGGACCAGGGCAGGGCTGCAGCCCACTCCACGGTGTCGTACCCGTCCCTGGCTTCGTCGATCAGTGGGTAGTAGCTGTCCCCCTCAGACTCGAAGCGCGCCCGGCAGTCCTGGTTGACCACCACGTAGCCGTGGCTGGCGAAGAAGCGGGGAGAGCGGGTCTCATCATTGGATGTGGACTCCTTGCCGTAGGGGCCTCTGTTGACCAGCACAGGGAAAGAGCCGGGAGCATCGGGGCGCAGGATGTCCGCCTTGAGCACGGTGCCGTCCCTCATGGCCGCCGGCACGTTCTTCTCGACGATTACCTTGTACTGGTCTGCCAGGGGGTTCACCATAGTCCTCTCCCTTTCGTAGCTGAAGGTGCCACCAGCATATTGTCCTGCCCCAGGTGCGTCAACAAAGGCGCCCCCTGGGAGCATCCAACGACATTCGCCCCTAGACGGCGGGCCAAGCCCAGTTATTTAATTAGAACAAATGGTCGATAGAGGAAGAATATGGACGGTACCAGGAGGCTTGATGATGAGAGCTGTCAAATACACGGAGAAACACGCCTCGGGGGCGCTGAACCGGGTGCAGGGCATGGACTTCAAGTGGTCTTTGAACCCCTACCAGGGCTGCGCCCATGATTGCCACTACTGCTTCGCCCGGCGCTACCACTACCTGATGGACCTGAACCCCGATAAGGACTTCTCCGGCTCGGTGATGGTAAAGACCAACCTGCCCGAGCTGCTGGCCCTGCAGTTATCGGCTCCCACCTGGAAAAGGGAGACCATAGCCATCGGGACCTCGACGGACCCGTACCAGCCCATCGAAGGCAAGTACCGGTTGACCCGCCGGTGCCTGGAGGTGCTGGCAGGCAGAAGGAACCCCATGTTCCTGGTCACCAAGGGCACCCTAGCCCTCAGGGATGCCGACCTGCTAGCCAAGCTGTCCGCGGAGGCGGAAGGGGCATTGTGCTTCAGCATCACGACCATGGACGAGGACGTATGGCGCAAGCTGGAACCCGGAACGCCGCCTCCCAGGAAGAGGCTGCAGGTGCTGGAAAAGCTGGCACTCGCCGGCGTGAATGCCGGGGTGCTCGTGGCTCCAGTGGTGCCGGGCGTTACCGACGATGAAGCGGGGCTGCGTGAGGTGGTCCGCCAGGCATCGGAGCACGGCGCCAGGTTCCTGAGCGGCAGCATCCTGCACCTGAAGGAGGGTACCAAGGGCCACTTCTTCAACTTCCTGGAAGCCAACTACCCCAGGCTGGTGGTGCCGTACAAAGGGCTATATCCGGGAGCTTATCCCCCACGCCGGATGAAAGAGCAGGTGTGGAACACCATCAACGACCTGAAGAGCACCTACGACCTGCAGGACCGACCCCCCAGGTCAGCCCAGACCCCCGCGTCCTACCAGTACGAGCTGGCGCTGGCCTAGCCTGCCCTCTCTGCCCATTGCGTCCCCGCCCGTTCTCCTTCGATTTCCCCCTTCGAGAGCCTCAGGACAGGCTCAGGACGAACGGGCTACCGTATAGGTCCCCCTGTAATCGGGCATTTCTCCGTCCTGGATTGCGGCGAAGGCCGCAATAACGAAAAGCGTTGTGGCAGTGAGCATGGCTGTGGGATGCGACGCCTGGGAACAGGCTGCCTATGACGAACCACCCTCCCCGTCATTGCGGCGAAGGCCGCAATCCAGGAAAGTCTGAAAGTGGGAGAAGTTGCTATCGTCAGTTTCGCGAAAGCGGGAGGGTACACTCCCACTACCGTGTTGCGAGGCTGGGATGTCCGGTCCCCCTCGATTTCCCTCAGGGCGAACGGACATTTGAGGTTGGGCTTAGGGATAATCCTGAGGAAACTGGGGCGGTTGAAGTGCGAGGAGGAGCATGGTCGGGGTGAGTGGATTCGAACCACCGGCCTCCACGTCCCGAACGTGGCGCGCTAGCCGCTGCGCTACACCCCGCAGCTAGCCAATTATAGCATAGAGGCAGGGTTGACTCCCTTTTGGGGCTGGGGTAGTATCCGCCTGTGCCTCCAGCTTTCCCGTAGCCCGGCTACAGAAAGGAACCGCACGTTATGACCCAGCAAGCAAAGAAGGCCCTCACCCCCGAGGTGGAAGCGATGATCGGCGTGGAAGGGCCGGTGGTAGAGTGCTGGGGGGTGGTGGACAAGGAGTACCTGAGGCGCTTCTCCCAAGCTGTCATGGACCCGGACCCCCGCTACTGGGACCCGGGGTTTGCGGCAAGCACCCACTATGGGGAAATCATCGCCCCGCCCATCATGGTCAGCTACATGTCGGGCAGGCTTCCTCCGTCAGAGGAGGACCCCATCACACGGGCCTTCAAGGAGAACCCCCACTCCGACGGCATAGGCGGCGTCCGGCGCCAGGGTGAGCTTCCATCCATACCCACCGACTTGGTGCGGGTGCTCAACGCCGGGAACGGCCTGGAGATATACAAGTACCCCAGCATCGGCGACAAGATCTACTTCCAGAACAAGTACTCGGATATACGAGAGCGGGTGGGTCGGGATGGAGAAGCCTTCCTGATCGTCACCCGGCAGACCATCTTCCGCAACCAGAAGGGCGAGGTGCTCTGCATAACCCACGCTTCGTCCATCCGGCGGTAGTCCCCAGGCGGGAACCGCCGTCAAGAAACCTATGAGAAGAGGTCCACGCCCATGGAACTTGAAGAGCTACTGAAGCTGCCACCGGCGGAGATGGCTCAGCATAACGAGAGGCCCAACTCCGAGGCTCTTCGCAACAAGCAGCAGATTTACTACGACGATGTTGACGAAGGCATGGAGCTTCCCAAGTACATCTACGAACCCACGCCTACCCACCTGTTCCGGTGGAGCGCCGCCATAGAGAACTGGCACCGCATCCACTACGACCTGGACTTTGCCATTAACCATGACCGCCTGCCCAGCATCCTGGTGCAGGGGTCGTGGAAGCAGAGCGTGGTGCCCCAGTACCTGAAGGACTGGACTCTGCCCGGCGGGTGGCCCTGGAAGGCCAACTTCGAGCACAGGGCCATGCTGGTGCCCGGCGATGTGCTGATCATGTGGGGCAAGGTCACCGGCAAGAGGGAGCAGGGGGGCATGGGCTTGGTGGACCTCGAGATCGGGATGAAGAACCAGGAAGGCATCGAGAGCATGCCCGGCACCGCTACCGTGGTGCTTCCCATCCGCGGCGGAAAACCCATACCCTACCCCTTCGTTCCGCCCGAAGATTAGTGACGCCCGTCCCCAAGGGATAGCCGCACATACGATGGCCGGGGGCGGCCTTTGCCCGCGCCCCAGAGGAGGAACCTATGGCCAGGTTCATGGCCTTGCACACGATACCCGATATGTCCCAAGAGAAGTTCGAAAGCGCCCTGAAGGATGTGAAGAACTGGCGGCCCGACCGGCGCACCACCATCGTGAAAATCTACTGCAACCTCAGCGACGGAAAGATGGTGTCCGAGTGCGAAGCGGTTGAGCAGGCCCACTTCGAGGACTGGCTGAACCAGGTGGGCTGGCCCTACGATTCTATCCACAAGGTGGACCTGGTGCACCAGGTAGGCCATATCTGGGCAGTGTGATCCGCCGCCAGGCGGGCTAGGTTATCGACGAAAGGTGGAAGCATGCCCAGAATGACCGGGGCTGAAGCGCTGGTGGGTTCCCTCGTGAGGGAAGGGGTCGAGGTGGTCTTCGCCCTTCCCGGTGTGCAGATCATGCACATATACGATGCCCTGAGCAAGGAGCCCAGCATCCGCCTCGTCACCGTCCGCCACGAGCAGGGCACAACCTACATGGCCATGGGGTACGCCCGCACCACCGGCAAGGTGGGAGTGGCCCTGGTTGTTCCCGGTCCCGGCGCCCTGAACGCCTCGGCGGGCTTGGGGACGGCCTACGCCTCTTCCCTGCCTGTGATGCTCATAAGCGGCCAGATGGAGCGGTCAGCCCTGGGCAAGTACAAGGGCGCTCTCCACGAGGTACAGGACCAGCTCGATGTGTTTCGACCCATCACCAAGTCCGCCGAACGAATCCTTGAGGTGGACCAGATACCGGACGCCGTCCACAGGGGGATGACCATCGCCGCCAGCGGACGGCAGCGTCCCACTGAGATCGAGATACCCTGGGATGTTCTCCCCCAGTCCGACGATGTGGAGCTCCCCGAGCGCGCAATTATCACCCGGGCGCAGCCCGACCCTGTCAAGGCCAGGGATGCGGCCCAGGTGCTGGCAGAGGCCCGCAACCCGATCATCTGGGCCGGCGGTGGAGTCATCAATGCCGATGCTTCCGAGGAGCTGACCAAGCTGGCCCAGCTCTTGGGCGCGCCCGTCGTCACCACCCCTGAGGGTAAGGGGGCCATTGCCGAGGACGAACCCTTGTCCGTGGGTGCCTTCTATTCGGGACACGGAGCCGCCTACCACGCCATGGCCAACGCCGACGTTATCCTGGCTGTTGGCAGCCGCCTGCACCTGACGCCCAGCGTGCCGTGGGCCTTCACCCCGGGGCAGAAGCTGGTGCAGATAGATGCCGACCCGGACGAGGTCGGCAGGAACCACGATGTGGTCGTTGGCATCGCCGCCGACGCCAAGGCTGGCCTTGCTGCCCTGGCTGAAGAGCTGGAAGGGCGCACCTGCGCCAGCCGGTGGACGCCCCAGGATGTCGATGCTATCAGGGATGCTACCAGGGACGACATTAGAAGTATGGCACCCCTCCAGGTGGAGATGGGCGAGGTGATCCGCCAGGAGCTGGATGATGATGCCATCGTCGTAGGCGGGATAACCAACGTGGCCTACTGGTGCCATCTCTCTTTCCCGGTGCTGAAGCCCCGCTCCTACGTGACCTCTTCCTACTTCGCCACCCTGGGCTACGCCTTCCCCACCGCTGTGGGCGCCAAGATCGGCAATCCCGACAAGCAGGTCGTGGCCCTGTGCGGCGACGGCGGGTTCATGTTCGGCATTCCCGACCTGGCCACGGCTGTGCAAGAGGGGGCCAACCTGGTGGCTTTGGTGTTCAACAACGGGGCCTTCGGAGCATCCCGGATGGACCAGGGTACTCGCTTCGAAGGGCGTTACTACGGCACCAGCGTCCACAACCCCGACTTTGTGAAGATGGCAGAGTCCTTCGGGGCCTATGGCATCAGGGTCGATGACCCCGCCACCGAGCTAAGGGGCGCCTTGAGGGATGCCTTGTCTAAAGACGGACCCGTCATCGTCGATGTGACCATGCCTCACCTGGCGCCGCCCTTCCAGATTCCGCCTCACGGCACAAACCGGGCTGCCGGCTGACCCACCCCTTCCGCTCGCCCATCGCGCCCTCCTCACGCCGGTATTACCTATTGGGCAAAAGCTCTTTGGCCTTCGTGTGGTATTGTTGCCGAACACACATGGTTCCAAGGAGGTTCTCAATGCTCAGATTTTCTCTCCGCAGGGGTCGGGTCGGTGTCCTGGAGGTGGCCGGGACCATCGGAGGTCGCTCCTCCATCTCCGAGCTAGCCCAAACGATAGATAGTGTCCGCACCAGTCGCCGGATAAAAGCCCTGGTCCTTGAGATAGATTCCCCCGGTGGCAGCGCCTCAGCTTCGGAGATGCTGTACGAGGCGGTGAAGCAGGTCGCCGCCCGCAAGCCGGTGGTCGCCTACATACGTGGCACCGGGGCGTCGGGCGCCTACTACCTGAGCTGCGCCGCCCACCGGATCGTTGCGCTGCCCACATCTCTGGTGGGATCCATCGGCGTGATCCTGGTCAGGCCCGTCATGGAGCAGATGCTGAGCAAGCTGGGCGTCGGCGTTTCGGTGTACAAGGGAGGACACCTGAAGGACATGGGGAGTCCCTGGCGGCCACCCACGCAGGAAGAGGATGAGAGGCTGCAGGGACTCATCGGCGAGATATACGGCAACTTCGTGGGTGTGGTAGCCCGGGAGCGTGGCCTGAAGACGGAGGATGCTGAAAAACTGGCCACGGGCGAGATATACACCGGCAGGAAGGCCCTGGAGCTGGGGTTGATCGACGAGGTGGGGACCGCCCCTCGGGCCGTAGCTATCGCAGCATCCATGGCTGGAATACGGCCCAGGGTGCAGTGGGTAAAGCCCAAGCGTCCTCTGCTGGAGAGGATGCTGGGCCGGATGGGCGGGTCAGGGTCAGCCCTCTATTTGGTCCAAGAGATGGAGCGGGCGATGATGGGAGGCATCTACTACCTTTCGCCCTCCCCCGCCGTCGCAAGCTCCAGGTGGGAGATGTAGCCCGAGGGTCCGGGGGCTAGTTTCCCTCTCTCTTCACTCTCTGCCAAAGCTCCTCTTTCCGGTCCAGGGGAAGCTGCTCGAAGTCCAGCCCTTCTCGCTCCGCCACGCCTTCCATGGCTGTGTACCGGGTGCGGAACCTGTTGTTGGTGCGACGCAGGGAGTCCTCGGCCTGGATGCCCAACCAGCGGGCCAAGTTGACCACGGAGAACAGCAGGTCTCCCAGCTCCTGCTCCCGCTCCTCCGGAGTAGACGCAGCCTTCAATTCCTCCACCTCCTCGGTCACCTTGTCGATGACCCCGGAGATGTCTTCCCACTCGAACCCCCTCCGGCTTACCCGATCCTGCAGAAGCTGGGCATGGGCCAGAGCCGGCAGGCCCGCCGGGATGCCATCGGTGGCCGACTTTCGATTGCCCTCCAGGGCCTTGAGCTGCTCCCAGTTGCGCTCCACCTCGTCGGCATCGGACTCCTTAGTGCCTCCGAACACATGGGGGTGCCGGCGCACCAGCTTGTCTCGTATCTTCTCGACGACGTCGGCCATGCCGAAATCCCCCGCTTCGCTGGCGATCTGGGCGTGGAACACTATCTGCACCAGCACATCTCCCAACTCCTCGGAGAGCTTGTCGGGGGCATCGTCGTCGATGGCTTCCAGGGCTTCGTAGCACTCCTCCAGCAAGTTCCGCTTCAGGGAAGCGTGGGTCTGCTCCTTGTCCCAAGGGCAGCCTCCCGGTCCTCTGAGCTGGGACACTAATCTCACAAGCTCCTCGAAGCCCGAAACGTCGGTCGTCATCCTTCCACCTTCCCCACAGGTCTTGTCCTGGGAACCATAAAGCCTCTAATTGTTGAAGGTCAAGGAAGCAAGGTGGTACCGTTGGGCTATGCGAGCCAAGCTGGGACCCCTTGTGCGCATCGTACCCTCTGCCTTCTTTGTGATAGCGGTGTTCTTGCTCCTGATCACGGCCAGTGTGACCTACGCGGTCAACGAGCTGCGCCTCTACGGCTATGGCTTCGACAAGTGGGACATCTCCCTGAAGACCGGCATCGAGAGAGAAGAGCTGAGTTCCATAGCCCGCCAGATCCGGGGCTACTTCAACTCCCGAACGGAGCCCCTGGAGATACGTGCGACCATCTTCTCCGAGGAACGCGATCTGTTCAACGAGCGGGAGATCATCCACATGAAGGATGTGAAGCACCTCATCTGGGGGGTTTACGTGGTCGGCGGGCTGTCCCTAGCCTATCTGCTGGGAAGCGCCGCGTTGGGATTCCGGCGACGGGGACGCTCCTATACCCAGCTTCTGGCCCGTAACCTGCTCCGAGGCAGCGCTGTCACCACGACGTTTGTGCTGGGGGTGGGTCTGGCGGCCTTGGTGGGGTTCGACCGGCTCTTCTTGTTCTTCCACCAGGTCAGCTTCACAAACGACTTCTGGATGCTGGACCCCCGTTCCGACTACCTGGTGATCCTGTTCCCTGAGGGATTCTGGTATGACGCCACCATGTTCGTCGGCGTTTTGGCGGTAATGGGAGCGGTGATAATCGGCACTGCCTCCGTCGGTTACCTGATTGCTTCCCGCATGAGGGAGAGGAGGGAGGGCCCAAGTGGCGTCAGCTCGGAGGACGGAGTTGAACAGGGTGCCGAAGGCGGTGGCGTGGGAACCTGGGAACAAATAAGAAGGCTGCTTTCCGGCAGGTCTCGCTGAGGTCGAGGCTAATCCATGGCGCAGGCGCAGGACCCGCCCGCGCAGCCGCCACATCCACCACCCGCACTGGGAATGTAGCTCAGCTCGCCGTCATCGGTGGTGACGGCTGCCGAGAACAGGGAGATGCGCTTCTTGGCCTGCTGTTTGCACCAGGGACAGTCAGCCCCGTCGGCGTTCATCGCCTGGAGCAGGTCGAAGGTGTGGTCGCAGGTAGCGCATATGTACTCGTATATTGGCAATTGATACCTCCCCGCAAATGCTATCCCAGCCCCAACTTCACCGTCAAGGAAACCGGGGCGCACGAAACTCCCCTCCCTTGAAGGAGGGGATCAAGAGTAGGGTGATACGCCAGCTAGAAGCAGGCCGCCCGTTCGCCCTTCGATTTCCCTCAGGATGAACGGGCTCCCGCTTCCGCGGGAGTGACGCAAGGGGGTGGCGGGAGTGACGGTAGGCTCTGTCCGTTCGCCCTGAGGCTCTCGAAGTGGGAAATCGAAGGGGAACGGACAGAGCGGGGGCCTGTCCTGCCCCGAAGTTTCCTGGATTGCGGCCTAAGCCGCAATGACGGCAAGAGGTTTTTGTCACGCCCAGCGTTCCGTTCGCCCTGAGGGAAATCGAAGGGCTTCAGGCAGGCTGGGACAGCCAAGCCTTTCGTCATTGCGGCGAAGGCCGCAATCCAGGACGGAGCGTTACCCACTTGCAGGATGGCTAATAATCAAGAGCACAACAGGCTGTCCGTTCCCCTTCGATTTCCCTCAGGGCGAACGGACAGCCAACCCCGCACGCCAATCTCGTGGTCTAGCTTAAGTGTGTGCGATATAATGGAAGCAGCCCGACGACCACACCCGAAGAGAAGACAAAGGGTGTGCTGTCGTCCAGCATAAGGAAAGGGAAGTGCCTGAAGAATCCCTTCTAATGACCCGGCCCTCCAACCTGGAGACCATGTTGGCGCCCGGCGAGAAGGTGCTCTCCCAGTGCGGGCCGCTCTACGCTACCTCTCGCAGGTTGCTGCGTTACGAGAGGCAGGGCGGAGCCGTCTCCTTCGAAGAGTTGTCCTACCAACAGCTCACCGGCGTCGAAGTGGTGCGCAAGGCCAGCCATCCCATTATGGCGCTGGGAGTGCTCGCAGTGCTGGGGGCCATCTTCATGACCATAACCGGCCTGATATTTGTCACCGCCTTCCTCGCTGTGGCTGGAGGCCTTGCCATGGTCCTGTACGGCTCCAAAGGTCACAACTCCTACTATCAGCTGCACGTAGACCAGCCTCCTACCGTGCCGTCCCCCGAGCCGCCCACGGAGCTGGAAGTGGCCCTCGATCGTATCAAGTCCGCCTTCGGGATCAACACCGAAAAGGTGGACAAGCGGTGGCAGCTCGACTTCGTGAAGGGCAGGAGCTTCATCGCCACCGTCCGCACCATCCGCGGCGACCTCCCTGAGTTCTAGTCCCAACCCCCCAGGCCTCCAAGCCCCCCTTCGTTGACAAGCTAGCCCCGTTGGCTAATAATTTAGCTAGCTGAAGCGGCTTTCCGTCGCAGGATTTACCCAGCAATCCCCATCACGTTCAAGGAGTGAGTCCCATGGGTGTAATGAGCAAAAAGGCCAGGGAGATTTTCTATCGAAAGGGGAGGCCGATCACCCACATCGCCAGCGCCCCCTCGGTGCACGATGCCCGTATGTATGAACGGGCAGGGTTCGAGTATGTATTCCTGGGAGGGGATGCCACCTTCGGCATTATGCTGGGCATTCCCGGCACCTACCTGGACATCACCGAAAAGACCTTCATCGCCAAGTACTACGTCAACGCGGTGAACATCCCCGTGCTCATGGACTGCGACGAGGTGTGCGGTCGCGGGCCGGCCATAGTGGAGCGGGCTGTGGAGAAGTACGTCGATATCGGCCTTGCCGGCATGGACATCGATGATAGGGTGGTGTTCGAGGAGCGCGGGGCCGCCCGAACCGAGCGGGAGCACGGCATCTCCGAGTGCGTGCCCGTCGAGCAGATGGCTGACGTAATCGGCGCGGCCAAGGATGTTATGAAGTCCCTCGACCCGGACTTCGTCCTCCGGGTGCGGTGCTACGACTTCCACGTGGGCACTCCCCTGGAAGACACCATCAAGCGCCTCCAAGCCTATGAGCGGGCCGGGGCCGATGTGCTCTACTTGGGCGGCGTGGAGACCCCTGAAGATACCAAGAAGTGCCTGGATGGCTTGAACATTCCCTGCACGGTGCCGGCCACCTGGATGACCTACGACCTGGCCCGGGATTTGGGCCTGTGCGAGGTTCGCCGTCCCTACGAGCTGGAGATGGTCATGCACTCGGCCGGCTGGGAGTTCCTGGAAGACTTCAATCAGCGGGGCTTTGCCGCATCCGACGCCCGCCGAGAGCAGTATAAGGACAGCCCCTACATGGCCCACTACGGGGCCCTCTTCCCTGACAGAGATGTGCTTGGGAACCCCACCGGCTCTGGCGGAGGAAAGCCCGCCCAATAGCCTTCACAGACGGCTTGGACCTCAACAAAACTGGGGGTGATCTATGAGGAACGGAATAAGAATCGTGGACATGGATACCCACGTCCAGCCCACCGTGGATGTGCTGGAGAAGTACGTGGAACCCAGCTTCCGCCCACGCCTATCGGAGTTCGATCCCTACCGACGCACCCGGGAGAACTATCTGGGGTCAACCACGACCCTGGCTGTTGGCCCCATCCCTTATGACCGGATGCCCGGCGAAGCTCCCAGGGAAGAGGACACCAAGGCAACGCCCGGCGGACGGGGAGGCAACGAAGGACGCTCCCACTCCATGCACAGGGTGCCGGTGCAGCCCCAAGTGCAGGACGAGAACGTGGAGGGCCGTCTGCAGGATATGGACCTGGAGGGGCGGGACATCGATTTTCTGTTCCCCGGAACGTCCATTACATCCATCACCGGTCTGCCCGACGTAACCCTCTCTGAGGGCTACTACCGGGCCTACCACCACTACATGCAGATGTACTCCGCTCCCGCCCCGGACCGGCTGAAGAGCGCCATCCAGGTGCCCGGCGCCGACCCCGAGTGGGCGGTGAGCGAAATCAAGATGTGGGGCAACGAGAAGTGGGTGGCGGGCGTCTGGGTGCACCTGAAGGAAGGGCTGCCCGTGGACCATCCCGACCTGGAGCCGATCTGGGCCACGATGAACGAGTACGACCTTCCCTCGGTTCACCACAGCTTCTACATGGAGCCCCCCTACTTCCCCGGATACAAGGATGTTTGGGGCAACGCTGTTGCGGCCCGCACCTTCGCCCATCCCTGGGGCGCATCCCGCTTGTTCGCCTACATGATCCTGGGCGGCCTGCTGGACCGCTACCCCAATTTCCGTGCCTTTGCCTCGGAGGTGGGTCACGGATGGCTTCCCAACATGCTGCTGCGCTTGGGCTTCAACAAGAGCTACCTACAGGGTGCGTCCAAGGACCTGAAGTACACTCCCCTGGAGTACGCCCAGATGGGAAGGATCGCTTGCGCCGCAGAGCCTTTTGAGGGACCGACCATGACCAAGGCCACCATCGATGTGCTGGGCGAAGACTGCCTCATGCACCAGTCCGACTATCCCCATGGGCAGTGCTGGTTCCCGGAGACGGCCCAGGAGGTGATGGACTGGGACTTCTGGCCAAGCCTGGGCCCCAACGCGCTGGAGAAGCACATGGCGGGCAACGCTGGGAAGATGCTTCGCCTGAACTAAGCCTGGGGCGTCAAATCACGGAAAGCAGGGGGCCAGCCACTTTGGCTGGCCCCTTTCTTATTGGGCGCGGCGTCGCTCGGCGGCGGCGAGGCGCACCTCGCCGCCCAGGCCGCGCAGCCTGGAGCTGCGGAAAGCCAGGATCCAGATGAAGCTGATCAAACAGGCGCCTCCCACGGCCACAGCCAACCTGGGGTGTACCGTGTCGGCGATGCTGGTCAGCACGATGGAACCCAGGGCGGGCATGCTGAAGGTGATGCTGAAGAGGCCCATTATCCGTCCGCGGAGGTTGTCGGGGACCAGCATCTGCAGAGACCCCATTATCGAGACCAGGGCCAAAGAGTTGCCCACTCCGGCTACAAACAGGATGGGAACGGACAGGGCGAACCATGGTGACAGAGCGAACAGCAAGAAGAAGCTGCCCGAAACTGTCATGCCAAGTACGATGAGCTGCCCCTGCCGGTAGGACTCCCGCACACTTCCGGTGATGATGGTGCCGATCACGGCCCCGAAGCCAAAGGCAGCCAGCATGAAGCCCATGCCTTCGGGTCCTACGTCCAGCATCCGTTCGCCTGCGAAGACGGGCATCATGAAGAAGGCGATGGACATACCGAAGAACCCGTTGAAATAAGATGTGCTCAGCAGGATGGCGAACACCCCGTGAGTGCGGGCAAAGCTGAATCCGTCGGCAATCTCTCTGAGGACGTTGCGTCTTTGCCTGTCCAGCACCGGTATCTTGAGAGTCTGAGCTATTGTGGCCATGAATATGAAAGTGCAGGCCCCGACGGTCAAAGTTGCCTCGATGCCCACAGTTGCCACCAGAATCCCTGCCAGGGACGGCGCCACTATTCCCATCCCCTGCCAGGCAAAGTTGTGCATCGCCACCGCGCTGGGTATGTCATCCCGGGGCACCAGCCGGGGCAGTATGCTCTGGCGGGCCGGCGAGTCGAAGGCCTGCACAGCCCCGACCAGGAAGGCGGCGACCAGCACATGCCAGGGCTCCACCAACCCCCTTAGCGTCAGCACCATTAGCGCCAGCACCACGGCGGCGGTGAAGGACTGGCATATAGCAATAAGTGCTTTGAGGCTCACCCGGTCGGCAAATGCACCCCCGAACAGGTTAAGGGTGATGGAGGGTATGGCGATGGCCAAGCCCACGTATCCCAGGTAGATGGCCTCCTTGGTCAGCTCGTAGATCAGCCAGTTGAGGGAGAAGCTGACCACCATCATGTAGCCGGTCACAGAGGAGACCAAGCCAGTCCAGTAGAGCCTGAAGTCCCTGTGCCTGAGCGCCGAGATTGCGGAGAACCGGCCCAGGAGGCCGGGAATGGGGGTCCTTGCCAAGGTTAGAGTGTGCCCTCGAAGTTGATTGCGATTAGCTGACCCCGCGCTTTTCCATCCTAGTTGACCTTCAGGTTGAACACCTGGGCAGCAGTGCGCCATTCGATCTGCTCCCGTTCAGCAGGGGTCAGGTTGGCATCATCCAGGGTCTTCTTTCGCATGGAGTATAGGTCAGTGGGGTCGGACAACCATCTCCAGGTGGGAGACCAGTCGGACCCGAACATGATCCTGTGGGCCCCCAGCTTGTCCACGGCGATGCGAATGTGCTCGCCGATGGTTCCCACGGTGTCGAAATAGACGTTGGTGTTGCGCATGGCGACCGATAGAGCGGTGTCGAAATGGTGCAGCCCCCGCCCCATCTTTGTCAGGATTACGGGCACATCCGGGTACCTGCCCGCTATCTCATCGGTCCACACAGGGTCTGAGTAGAACAGACCTCCCGGGAACTGGGACCATCCCGTGGGGAACTGGATGGGCAGCTTGAATCTCGAGGCCACATCCAGGAAGGGCTTAAGGTCGTTGGCTATCTTCTCCGGGTGGGTCGCTACCGTGTAGCCCTCGGCGTGGGTCTCGCCGATTCCCACCATGTTCGCCATCTCCACGCACCGCACTATCTCTGCGGCCGCATCCTCCCGGGCCTTCTGAAGGCCCGCAGCTTCGGCCTCCTGGGTCCAGGGGTCCAGCGCTCTGCGCTGGGCAGGGGCGTTGTTGGGGAGGTAGATCAGACCGAACAACCTCCCGGAATGCCTGGCCACCTGCTCCGCCGTGGCATCGTTGGTGCCCCTACCCGGCGTGAGCTGGACGAGCCCCTTGTCGATGCCGTGCTGGTCAAAGTCGGCCACCAGATCGTCTGATATGTCCACAGGGTCTTCGGTGAGGCGGGCTTGGTACAGCTCAGGGAACCGGGAGTTCAGGTTAATCACATCTTCGATGCGCGAGACCTTGTCCCGCAGGTCGGTGAACGATCGCCCTGCTCCTACGAGGTGTATGTGGGTATCTATGATCATGGCATCACCTCCATGTTGGCTATTCCCCTATACCAAACACCTGCTGCGCTGTCCTGAATTCGATCTGCTCCAGCTCGAGGGGAGTCAGGTTGGCGTCGTTGAGGGGTTTCTTTCGCATGGAGTAGAGGTCCATTGGCTCCGTCACCCATCGCCATGTGGGCGACCAGTCCGAGCCGAACATGACCCTGTCGGCCCCCAGTCTGTCCACAGCGATGCGCACATGCTCGCCGGTGGTGCTGACGGTGTCGAAAAACACGTTGGTGTTGCGCATGGCTACGGCGAGGGCGTTATCGAAATAGTGCAGGCCGCGGCCCATCTTGGTCAGGATGATAGGCACATCGGGATACCTGCCGGCGATCTCGTCTGTCCACACCGGGTCGGCGTAGCAGAGGCCGCCGGGGAACTGGGACCATCCGGTAGCAATCTGGATGGGCAGCTTGTACCGGGACACCACATCCAGGATGGGTTTGAAGTCCCTGGCGATGGCTTCGGGATGGTCCGATACGGTGAATCTCTCCGCGTGTATCTCGGCCACGCCGACCATGCCCGGCATCTCTACGCACCGCTCTATCTCGCCGGCTGCCCATTCTCGTGCAGCCTTCAGCCCGGCGGTCTCTTTCTCTTCCGTCCAGGGGTCCAGGGCCCGCCTCTGGCTGACGTGGTAGCCGCCTACGTTGATCAGCCCGTATAGGGTGCCCTTATGGTCGGCAGCAGTCTGGGCGACGGTCTCGTTGGTAGCCCGTCCGGGAGTGGTCTGGACGACGCCCTTGCTGATGCCGTGCCGCTCCCAGTCTTCGAAGAGCTGGTCCGATATATCTATCGGGTCCTCGCTCAGGCGGGCCTTTATCAGGTCGGGATAGCGGACGCTGAGGCTCACCACATCTTCCACCCGCTTGATCTTGTCCGACAGGTCGGAAACCGACGCTGAAGCGCCAACCATGTGGATGTGGGTATCGATGATCACAGCTCTACTACTCCTTCGGAGGAGTTAGGACCCTAACGCCTATATCGAAAAGGAGCGGATGCTCCCCGGTGGACGGCTGTTCTAGAGAGGGATGGCTTCGCCGTCGGCCCTGGGGTCCGATGCGCCTGCGAGGATGCCCCGCTCATGGTCGATGGCAAGGAGGTTCACCCGGCCGAACAGGTCGGCGGGCGTGGTGGTTATCTTATGCCCCTTGGACTGCAGGCCTTCGATGGTCTCCTCGGGCAGGGGAGCGTCCTGCTCCATCTGGAGCACATAGTCGTCCTCGACGGTCCGGGGATTGGTGCCCGGTGTGCTGTTCCACCTCGGAGCATCCACGGCCTGCTGAAGCTCCATGCCGTAGTCGATCAGACTCGTCAGGACCTGGACGTTGCTCTGGGGCTGATTATCGGCGCCCGGAGTACCGCCAACTATCACCGGGAGGTCATCCTTGAAAACCATGTAGCAGTTGAGGGTGTGCATGGTGCGTTTGCCCGGGGCGATGGTGTTGGGATGGCCTTCCTTGATGTAGAAGCTGGTGGCCCGGTTGTTCATCAGGATTCCCGTGCCTTCCACGATGAACTGGGAGCCGAACCCGGCAAAAATGCTGTGGATGTAGGAGACGGCATTCCCTTCCGAATCCACGATGCAAGAGTATGCGGTGTCGTTGCCTGCCGCCACCGGCGCCGGAGCGTCGATGCGGGTTGTCGCGGCGGAATTATGGTCGATGCGTTTCCGCTGCTCTTCGGCGTGTTCCTTGGACAGCAGCCTTTCCAGGGGCCAGGAGACGAAGCTTGGGTCGCCGGCGTAGGTGTTTCGGTCGGCATAGGCCAGCTTCTTCGCCTCCACCATCAAGTGTACGCTTTCGGGGGTGTTGTGACCCAGGGAGGACATGTCGAACCCTTCCAGTATGTTCAAGGTGGACAGCACGATGAACCCCTGGGATGGAAAGCTGGTCTCATAGATGGTGTGTCCGCGATAGGTGCCCGAAAGGGGCGGTTCCTGGAACTGAGGAGTGTGGTTGGCGAAATCTTCCTGGGTGAACAGCCCGCCGGATGCCTGCAGGCCCTTGATCAGCTGCTGGGTTAGGCTGCCCCTGTAGTACTCGTCGGCGCCTCCCTGGGCGACCTTCTTCAGGCTGGCTGCCAGGTCCGACTGGACGAGGACGTCCCCGGCTTGGTAGGGCTGCCCATCCTTTAAAAGGACGCTTGCCGTGGAGGGGTACTCCGCCAGGGTCTCGGCGAAGATCTTGAACTCCCGTGCGATGCGCGGGGTCACAGGATAGCCGTCCTCGGCATAGCCGATGGCAGGCTCGATTAGCTTGGCAAAGGGCATGGTGCAGTATTCCCGGTGCATCGTCTCCCAGGCGGCGATGGACCCGGGCACGGTGGCGGCCAGGGGGCCTGTCCTGGGAACGAACTCGTGGCCCTTGGACTGGTAGTAGGCGGAGGTGGCCCCCGTGGGCGCAACGCCGCTGCTGCTCATGCTGCGCAGCCTGGCCTTGTTCGAGCCTCTGGGAGGCTGATATAAGATGGCGAAGGTATCGCCGCCTATGCTGCACTTCGACGGCAGGGTGACCGCTTCCACCGCCGCCAGGGCCAGGGCCGCATCGAAGGCGTTCCCTCCCTCCTGGAGCACCCTTATGCCTGTGGACGCTGCAAGGGGAGATGCTGAACACACCATCCCGTTACGGCCATAGACAGTGCTGCGAGAGGGGCGAGTAGGAGCCAAGAGGACACCTCCTGAAGGGGAAGGGTGGAAGCTCGGACTGACCGAGTATATTTCTGAAGGAAGGTCATAGTCAAGGGGAACTCACCTTCGCCAGCTATGGGGAGGCTCGCCTTTCAGGTGTGCCCGTCGATTCGAGTGTGCTAGAATTGGCCCATCCAATTAGAGCTTCAGGACCCTGTACTACGGGTCCCCGATGCCAGAGCGGTTTTAGGAGGCTTGATGTTCGAGCAGACCGATATGATGCGCATAGTGGAGAAGTACCGGGGCGATGCTATCGTGGTGGCGGCCTACCGCTCCGACCCGGCGTGGGCGAAGATCACCACCAATCCCCACCGGGACCTTCCCTTCTGGAGCGCAATGGGAAAGGGGTCGTCCATGGCCCTGGGCTTGGCCTTGGCCCAGCCGGACATCAAGGTAATCCTCTTCGACGGCGACGGCAGCCTGCTGATGAACCTTGGTTCCCTGGTGACCATCGGTGGTGTTCTTCCCAAGAACTTCTACCACTTCGTCATGGATAACAAGGTCTATGCCACTACCGGGGGGCAGAGCGTACCGGGCAGCGGGCAGGCGAGCTTTGCGGACATGGCCAAGGCTGCCGGGTATCCCCGGAGCTTCGAGTTCGAAAACCTGGAAGACTTTGCCGGCAGCGCCGAGGATATCCTGACCCAGGATGGGCCGGTCATGGTCAGCGTGAGCATCCACCCCAGCATTCGCACCCACGAAGAGCGGGTGGAGCAAATGTCGGACCCCCATCGGCGCACCAGCGGCAAGGCTATAGCAGAGCTGGTCGCGGAGTTCGGGGCATCCTAGTTGAGGCAGGCCTATACCGAAGGACTCCCTGTCCACCATTCCTGATGCGAAAGGAGCGATCAAGTTGTCGGATGTGAAGTTTGGTACCCGTCTCGGAGCTAATTGGCACAACGGCATCCCGTCAACCCAGGAGTTTCTCGACATACCCCGGAAGTGCGAGGAGTGGGGATACGATTTCGTGGTGGCGGGAGACCACATCGCCGGCGGCAGGGCCGGCATCGCCCCTATAGTCCAGTGCTTTCCCGTGCTGGCGGCTGCCGCGGCCGTCACCCAGAAAATCCAGGTGGCAACCTGTGTGCTCCAGCTTCCCATGTACAACCCGGCGGTGGTCGCCCGCAGCATGCTGACCATAGATTTCCTGTCCGGCGGCAGGGCGATAATGGGTGTCGGAGTGGGAGGGCAGTACCCCAACGAGTGGGAGGCTGCCCAGCAGAACATCCACGACCGGGGCAAGCGGGCCGACGAAGCCCTGGCCATCATCCGGCAGATGTGGACTGAGAACCAGATCGACCATCACGGACGCTTCTACGATTTGACGGACATCTCAATGGAACCCAAGTCCCAGGCCCCCGACGGCATTCCCATCTGGGTCGGCGGCAGCTCGGACGCCGCCCTGCGCAGGGCGGCTCGGTTCGGCGACGGGTGGACTTCGACCCAGATGAGCTCGGCCCAGTGGCAGCAGAACATGGAGAAGGTGCACGAGTTCGCCGGAGAGATGGGCCGGGACATGAGCAGCTTCCAGGGAATCCACAGCCTCGGCATCCGCATCGACAAAGACCGAGAGAAGGCCCGGAGCGATGCTCGCGGCATCCTTGGGGATGGAGGCCGGGTGCCCTTCGATGAGCTGGTCGAGGACTACGTTTGTGCGGGTGATGCGGAAGACTGCGCCAGGGTGATCCGGAACTTTATCAACGCCGGCGCCAGTTGGTTCATGCTCAGCCCCATGGGCCAACTTGACGACCTGATGCCCCAGCTGGAGCTGATCGCCCAGGACCTGATCCCCAAGTTCCGGTAGGGACGGCCCGTACTGCGGCAAGCCGGGGATTCGTTCCCCTCGCCGAGGATCCCTGAAGAACAAAGACCGGGTAGGATGCATCCTACCCGGTCTTTGTTTTGGACATAAAGAGTCTGGTTCTTTAGTGTTCGTGGCCGTCGTGGGTCACTGCGATTACGTCCATCCCCACGTTAGGTACCAGGCTGGGGCGGTAAACGTTGATGAACGCCCTCGCAGGCCTAACCCCGGTGAAGTGGGTCTCGTACACCTTGTTGAACGCCTCGAAGTGGGCCCTCTGCTGGGCGGGGTCATCGCCCACCGTCAGGTAGATGGTTGCCTTGACAACGTCATCCAGGCTGGCCCCGGCCGCCGCCAGCACAGCCTTGATGTTCTTGAACAGCTGCTCCGCCAGCTCGGGAATATCCCCCGCTACCCGCTGGTTGGTGGCCGGGTCGATGGCCCCCATGGAAGCGGTGAACACCATGTTGCCCACCTTGACTGCCTGGTTGTAAGGCCCCTGGGGGGGCGGTCCCTGGTCGGTATGGATTCGCTCGATATGGTGCATAGTCCACCTCTCAGATTGGCGATGTGGGTAAATGGAGCCGTTGATGGCCCCCTGGAAAGAGGCCAAAGTCTAGCACGCACCCCTAGCAGCGTCAAACGAAAACACGGCGTGGGGGCTATTGCCATGTCGCGCGTTTCGGCGAAAAGTTGTGGGCTTTGTTGGCGAAATTCACCACAGAGCAATCCTATAATCTTCCCATTCTCCTCCGAAGGAGGTCGGCAATGGGCGCAATGAGCGCAATAAAGAGCTTAGCGGGCGTGTACATGGTGCTTGTGGGAGCCGCGGTGGCTGTACATTTCATCGCCACCCAGTTCTATGATCCCTTCCTCGAGGGTACGGCCCTCACAGCATGGCGCATCATGGACCCGCTAATGGTGGCCGCCGTGGCTATGGCCTTTGCAGCCTCGACCTGCTGCAAACTCCGGGTTGGTGGAGGCCAGGGGCAGCCTGTTACCCGTGAATACCTGGAGGCACAGTTCGGCTTCTTCTTTTCGGGCGTCATCCTGCTGGCCCTCCTCTGGAACTGGATAGGTGTCGAGTTCGTGGAGCCGAGAAATGATGATGGGCTGGTCTGGATGCTCATAGACTCCACGCTGCCCTTCCTACTGTGCACTGCCGGCTATCGCCTATTCCGCAACGCCAAAAGCTAGGGGTCTCTCTTTTCGACCATATCGTCCCCGCCTAACAATGCGGATCTGTGCTCAACGCCCGCTGCCCGTTCGCCCTGAGGGAAATCGAAGCGGAACGGGCAGCCCGGGCGCGGGCTACACAACGGGCTCCCTAAGGGAGACGGGGAGGCCCCACTCCTTCTGGGGGCAGGATAGCCCTCGCCTTTTGACCCTCAAGCGTGGCGCCTGTACAATAAGGCCAGCATTGAGTGGGCAATGCGTCTGCAAGCCCCAAGAAAGGAGACTGCTATGGCAAGGATCAAGCATATCGCCCTCAGGGCCGACGACCCCGAAAAGACGGCCGCCTTCTACAAGGAGGTCTTCGGACTGGAAGAGGTAGGGAAGGCCCGCACCGGGTTCTACCTGTCCGATGGCTACCTGAACATCGCCATCCTGAGCAAGCTGGAGACCGCCCACGGCGAGACTCCGCGGGATGTGGAAGGCTACACCGGCATCGACCACTTCGGCATCCTGGTCGATGACATGGACGAGACCTGCAGGAAGCTGGAGGATGCGGGTGCTGAGTCTGCAATTCCGGCAGTCAACACAGCCACCCAGACCAACGCCGACGGCAAGTCCTACTTCGAGTTGAAGTACAAGGGCCCCGACGGGCAGATATTCGACATCAGCGCCGATGGTTGGGTAGGCGGCAACTAGCAGACCTGCCCGTCCTGGATGTGCTTGTAATCAAGTGCCCTCTGCCGCTCGGTAGAGGGAAGGGTATCTAAGGCCGGAGGGGCTAGCGCCAGGCTCTGGAACCGAGGGTTCGGTTCATGACTTGGCCTCGCCTTCCGGCCTCTTTCCATGCTCCCGGTCCCCGTTCACCAAAGTTCTGGCCTAGCATCGCCCCCTTGGACATGGAGATCAGGAGCGCCGTACCTATGGCTGACGCCAGTTCTTTGTCGTGATCGCCGTTGTCCTTTTCGCCGTTGGTATCGGGGCCTCCCAAGCTCGGGCCTACCGAGGACAGGAAGTCGGTGTGGTAGGTGCAGTCGATGAAGGTGGGATGGTCCACAATGCGGCTGAGAAGGGGGATGTTGTTCTTTATGCCTTCCAGCCGGAACACCCTCAGGGCATCCAGCAGATGCTTCCTGGCTTCCTCCCGGTTCTCTCCCCAGCAGATGAGCTTGGCGATGATGGACTCGTAGTGGGTGGTCACCTCGTAGTTGGGACGCAGGGCGCTATCGACCCGCACATGCCTTCCCGTGGGCACATGGTAGTTTTCGATCACCCCTGCCGTGGGGAGGAAAGTGACCGGGTCTTCGGGATAGATGCGCGTTTCGATGGCATGGCCATTACACTGAACATCTTCCTGCTTGATGGGCAGCTCTTCGCCGTAGGCCACCCTTAGCTGCAGCTCCACCAAATCCAGTCCGGTAATCATCTCCGTCACGCCATGCTCCACTTGCAGGCGGGTGTTCATCTCCAGGAAGAACATGCCCCCGTCGGGGGAAACCAGGAACTCGATGGTTCCGGCGTTGGAGTAGCCCACGTGCTTGGCAAAGCGGACGGCGTAGTTCCAGAGGCGCTGCCTCTGCTGGACCGTTAGCTTGATTGCCGGGCTTTCCTCGACGATCTTCTGGTTCCTGCGTTGAATGGAGCAGTCCCTGGCCATCAGGTGGACAAGGTTGCCATGCTCATCGCCCAGTACCTGGACCTCGATATGGGAAGCGCCTTCCATGTACCGCTCGAAATAAAGGGTGCTGGACCCGAAGGCGCTGGCTGCAAGGGCACGCTGCTGGTGGACCACCGACTCCAGCTCCGCCAGGGACTGGATGATCTTTATGCCGATGCCCCCGCCTCCTCCGGCGGCCTTTACCATGAGGGGAAAGCCCAGGGACCAAGCCATGTCGGTGGCATGGGCGTCGTCGATGGCTTTGCTGGAGCCGGGCATGACGGGCACACCCGCCCTCTTAGCCATCCTGCGGGCCTGCAGCTTGTCTCCCATCTTTTCGATGACCTCAGGCGAAGGCCCCACGAAACGGATTCCGGCATCCTGGCAGTCTTGGGCAAAGGGAGCGCTTTCCGAGAGGAAACCGTATCCGGGATGTACCGCCTCCGCGCCCGACTGAATGGCGATCTCGATGATCTTGTCCTTCTTCAGATAGCTGTCCCGGGGAGCGGGCCCACCCAGCAGGTAGGCTTCGTCGGCCATCTGGACGTGCTGTCCCTCCGCATCGGCTTCCGAGTACACAGCAACGGTCTCTATGCCCATCTCTTGACAGGTGCGGATTATCCGGCAGGCGATTTCGCCCCGGTTCGCAATCAGCAGCTTCTTGAACACGCGTTAACTCTCACTCTGTTTCCCGCAGGACCATTGAAACATTGTGCCGTTATACAACCGCAGGCCTTTCCTAGGCTAGGCGTTCCAGGAACGTCCTGGAGCGGATTTCTCTGTCCAGCCAGTACTTTAGCGTACCTGATAACAGGGTTGTCAACTCCCGGGTAAGCTGGGGTTCCAGCTTTAGGGAGCAGGCCTGTTCCAAGCTGGACTGACGGAAATACCGGAGGGCCTTGAGGGCATTGACGGACATCTGGTACACCTGCTGCCCCTTCATGCCGCACAATGGGCAGAGGGTGCCACCTGCTTCGGGGCTGTATAGGTGCTCCCCGGGCTGAAGCACCTCCCGGCATTCTACGCAAAGCTGAAGCTCGGGCATGAAGCCCGAGTGGTCCAGCACCTGCATCTCGAAATAACGGAGAACGTGGTCCCTGGGAGCGCCTCCATCCAGCGCCCGCAGGCATCCGACGAGAAGCTGGTACATCTCCTGGTTGGGACTTCCTTCTGCGCCGAAGCCGTCCACCACCTCGGTCATGTACATCCCGCCGGTAGCCCCCTCCAGCTCCATTCTCAGGGCAGGAAAGGCTTCTACTATCTGTGCTTGGGATACTATGTCCAGGTTTCCGGGGTGAGCGCGGTGCAGGGTTAGGTCGACGCAGTTCAGCACTTCCAGGTGCCCCACCAGCTTGCTGGACGGCTTGCGGGCGCCATGCACCACGGCCCGGAGCTTGCCCCATTCCCGTGTGAACAGAGTGACCATCAGCCCAGCCTCCATCATGGGGGCGGAGCGGATGACGACCCCTTCCGTTCGGAATGATCTTGGGCGGCTCACGGCCCTAGAGCTCCTGCCTTCCTTGGAAAGCCCGGCTCAGGGTGACCTCGTCGGCGTACTCCAGGTCTCCGCCGACGGGAAGGCCCCGCGCCAGGTGGGTGACCTTAACGGGAAGCTGCCCGACCTGCCTGCGTATGTACATCGCCGTGGCCTCCCCCTCCAGGGTGGGGTTCGTGGCGATAATCAGCTCCTGCACCGAGGCGCCGTCCAGCCGGGAGATGAGCTCCTTTAGCTTCAAGTCCTCGGGGCCGACCCCGTTGATGGGGGAGATGACTCCGTGGAGCACATGGTAAAGCCCCCGGTAGCAGTGGGTGCGCTCCAGGGCCAGCACATCCAGGGGCTCCTCAACCACGCAAACCTGGGTGGGATCCCGGCGGTCGTCGGTGCAGATCGGACACGGATCGGTGTCGGATAGGTTCTGACAACGGGAGCAGAAGATAACCTGGTCTTTCACCACGGTGATGGCTTCCGCAAGCATGTGGGCTTCTTCGGGGGGCAGCTTGATGATGTGGTATGCGAGTCTTTGGGCGCTCTTGGAGCCGATCCCTGGGAGCTTGTTCAACTCCTGGATCAGCCTCGCCACCGAGGGGGCTGCGGAGGGTACGGGCCAGCCGGTCATAGGTGTCTTTACCTAAGTCCTTAGGTCAACCCCGGGAGGTTCATGCCTCCGGTCAGGGTGCTCAGCTTCTCTGAAGCTGCCTGCTGAGACTTGTTCAGCGCATCGTTAACTGCCGCAACCACCAGGTCCTGGAGCAGCTCCACATCCTCGGCAGCCTCGGGGGCGATCTCCACCGACTCTATAACTTGCTTTCCGCTCATGATCACCTTGACCACCCCGCCACCGGCGGTGCCTTCCACACTCATGGTCTCCAGTTCTTCCTGCATCTGCTGGAGCATGTTCATGGACGGCTGGGCCGGAGCGCGGTCCTGGGACCTTCCCTGCTGGCGCTTGGCCTGGCGCCGCATCTGCCGGTTCATCATTCTGCCCGTTCCTCCAAAATCCGTCCTCCCCAGTTTAGCACTGCCCGCACCAGGGGGCTTTGGTCCGGCCCTTGGGTAAATGCGGCCGGAGCCCCTTCGGTCATATCCAACTTCAGCCTGTAAGCTGTTCCCAGAGACTTGACCATCGCCTCCTCTATTGCGCGTATACCTTGTGGGTCGTCCAACTCTCCTTGCATACGCTCCAGGTGGGACTTGTGGGAAAAGGCGATCACCAGGGTGTCGCCATCCAGGTGCTGGTTCTTACAGTCCCTGAGCAGGGCCCCTATGTTGAAGCGCTTCCCCTTATACCGGCTCAGGGCCCTTACCAGGGACGACCATTGGGCCCCCGTCAGCCCCTCGGAGGAGCCGTTGCTCATGACGGGTGCTGCCGGCACAGGCGTCCCAGCCTCGACCATCGGTGGTTCGACCTGCGCGGGAGGAGGCCCAGGGCTCACCTTGGCTGGCTCGGCGATGGCGCCGGCAGCTGCGGGCTTGTCTCCCGTATCCCTTGGGGGAGGGACGGACGTTCTTGTGCTTGGAGCGGTCGTTGAAGGCTGGGGTTTGGGTGCTTGCTCCGGGGCTTGCCGGGGAGCGCCCTCCAAGCTGATCTCGACTACTGCCAGCTCCAGGGGAAGCGGAGAGGGCGAGTCCAGCTTCATGTTGACGGGTGCCAGGTGCTTCAGGCACTGCATGGTGGATGTTATAGGCGCTTTGGATGCCAGTTCTTCGAGGGCATGGGACGTTTCGGACGATATGTCCAGGGAGTCCCTGGACCCGCATTGGAGCAGCAGCAGGGACCGGAGCAGTTCCACCGCCTCCTTGTGAAGCTGCCGAAGGTCCACGCCGTCCCACGCGGCCCGGTTGATGGATGCGACGGCAGCCGATGTGTTGCCCATGAGCAGGTAGTTGATGAGTTCCAGGGCCTGCTGGCCGTGGCCAAGCCCCAGCATCTGGTTGACTTCGTTCACCCCCACGGCCCCGCCGTATGAGACCACCACCTGCTCAAGCAGGTTCTCAGCGTCGCGGAGACTGCCCGAGGAGAAGTGGGCCAGAATCTTCAGGGCTGAGGTGTCGGCCTCGATCCCCTCCATGTCGCATATGAGGCGCAGCCGGTCCACCATGCTCTCGGATGTCAAGCGCCTGAAATCGAAGCGCTGGCACCGGGAGATG